>CAVXBI010000005.1:0-104152 GCA_963759985.1 uncultured Alphaproteobacteria bacterium | reverse complement strand
CCAGCCAGTTGTCGAGCAGGATGCCAGCGACCTGGCGGCCCTTGCCGGCGCCGGTGCCATCGCCGAGGAACCAGCCGCGACGAAAGCGGACAGCGTTCTCGGCATCGTCACGGCGCGGCGGTGACGAGGTCGAAGGTGTCGTCCACGATCCATGAGCCAGCGAGGAAATCGCCATGCGCCTCGCCGGCGTAGATCACGCTTTCGAGTTGGGCGTCCGACAGCAGGCCATCCGTGACGAGATTTGCCCGGGAGGTGCGGCCGATAGGAAGGCCTTGGTGGCGCGACCGAGGCCATCGCCGCTGACTGAACCAGCTTGGTCGGATGCGCCTGAGAGCCGGGAATACGGATCGACTGCAATACGTATTCTTCATAAAGCGCATCGGTTAGTCGCGCGCCTTCGGCGGTGTCCATTCGACCGTCTTGTAGGCGAGTTCGACACCTTTAGGTTCAGCGATCACCGGGCGCGGGCTGCCGCGAGGCCATGCGCGCGAGGTAGCCGCGAACGGTCCGCGGTGCTCCCGCCCGGCGCGGGGAGCGTCGCCGCGATCGGGCGACGCGGCGGGACGTGCTCCGCGATCCAGCCGAGCAGCGTCGCCACGTCAGGAGCGACGCCGGCGGACCGCGGAAATTGTGCCACATCGGGCGCGGGCTCCCGGTCGATCACGGTCAGTCGTGTCTCGATCGTCGTACCGTGCTTGGCGTAGATCGCGCCGTCGATCGCCGCTGTGAATAAGACGCGGCCGCGCTCCTGCAGGCGGGTGAAGGCGTCGCGCCAGGCCGGTGTCTCGGGGCCGAAATTCGCGCCGGTGATCGTCACCAGTCGCCCGCCGTCGGCCAGGCGCGCGAGCGCCGAGGCGATGTGGCGGTAGGCGGTGTCGGCCATGCGGCCGGTGACGTTCGCCATCGCCGAGAAGGGCGGGTTCATCAGCACGACGGTCGGCACGTGGCGCGGATCGAGGTGATCGTCGATCTGCGCAGCATCGAAGCGCGTGACGGAGACGGCCGGAAAGAGGGAGGCGAGCAGCGCCGACCGGGTCTCGGCCAGCTCGTTCAGCATGAGCGCGCCGCCGGCGATCTCGGCCAGGATGGCGAGGAGGCCGGTTCCGGCCGAAGGCTCCAGCACGCGGTCCGCAGGCCCGATGGCGGCTGCGGTCAGAGCCGCGAAGCCGAGCGGCGTCGGCGTGGAGAACTGCTGGAACGCCTCGCTCTCGGCGGAGCGGCGGGTGTGGGTGGGGAAAAGGCCGGCGATCTTGGTCAAGGCGGAAAGCCGGGAAGCCGGAGAGTTGGCTTTGCGGAACAGTGCCTTTCCGTATTTGCGGAGGAAGAGGACGGTCCCGGCCTCGCAGGCGTCATAGGCCGTCTTCCAGTCCCAGGCGCCCGAGGCGTCGGAGGCGCCGAAAGCCGCTTCCATGGCGGCGCGCAGGATCGCGGCGTCGACGCGCTGGCCGCGCTCGAGATGTGGGAGGAGCCGCTGGGCGGCGGCGATGATCGCGCCGGGTGCGTCGGGACGATGGACAGGCGACGGCTGCGTGGCCTGGTCGGCCGCGATCGGAGAAAGGTCGTTCATGAAGGGAGCCTCGGGAGAGCGGGAACGGGCGAGCCGGCCGGCGCTCTCTCTCGGACCGCACCGGCTCAAACCCGTCCCGGCCGCCCTCTCCCTCTCATCACGCCGCCGCCTTCACGGCGCGCCACCACGCGATCCGCTCGTCGCGGGTCGCGTTCGCCAACCGACGCAGGAGATCGCCGTGGCAGGGAAGCGGCGCGCAGAAGCAGACGAGGTCGCGGCTGCGCAGCTCATCGAGCGCGCGCAGCAGATTGTGCTGATCCGCCAGCCAGCGTTCATGCTTCGCGATGACGGCGGCCCGATCGCCGTCAGGGCCGATCCGGAACGGATTGCCCCATTTGCTGCCGCGGCCGATATAGACGGCGTTGGCTGGTACGCCAGTCACTCGCTTATTGAGAACCTTGCACATCTGCGCCGCCTCCGATCCGTTGGGCGGTTTCGGCCAGGGACGGCGTGAAGCGGCGACGGTCACGCGCCTTGCGCGGAAACGGCCTGCCCGTTGACCGGCGTCGCGCGTCGTCCAGGCAAGACAAGCCCGAGGTCGGCAGGGGCGTCGCAGGGTTCGAAGCGAGTGCTCGCCGTCAGCCGAAACGGCGGCCAGCGGCGGTGAAGGTATATGCGTTGGCGGTGATGGCCTCGTTGACGACGTCGTCCGAGGTCAGATAGTCATATTCGCGTTCAAGCTGGCGATAGAGCCAGCGCGCGAGATCGCGCAGCGCCTCGATGACGGTCTCCTCGGCGTCGTCCGTCATGTCCTGGTGGGTCGGGCTGTCGCGCTCGACCGAGATCGCCATGCAGTATTCGTGGTAGTAGCGATCGCGGTGGGTCACGGTGGCGTGGAGCTGATAGAAGTTCCGGCGCTGGATCGCCTGCAGCGCATCGGCGATGCGGTGAAGCTCGCCATCCATCGGCGCGTGGTCGCGGATTTTCCGAGGGCCGTCCTTCGCGTGGCTGTAGCGCCCTTCGAAACAGGCCCCGTCCCCTTGGCTCCAGAAGCCCGAAAACCAGATGCACGGCTTGCCTCGTGTGCCGCCGCCGTAAAGGCGAACGGCCACGGTTTTCAGGTCGACGCCGACGATCGCGCAGATGCGCTCGAAGTCATCGTAGACGAACTCGAACCAGTCGTGGTCGAAGCCGGTTTGGCGATACCAGACAAGGGCCTTCTCCTTGGCCGCGTCGGAGAGTTCGTCGAGGCGATAGACGGCGGTCTCGATGATCTCAGGCATCGGGGTCGCCTCCGTCGAGCGCGATGGCGAGCCATTCGTTGGTGCTGGTCCAGCCGACGCTTTTGCGCGCGCCGAGGTCGATGACATGCGCACCACCGCCGAAGGCGTCCAGGCGCGGCTTCGAGCAGGTGTTGGCGTACTCAAAGCCCCAAAGGCCTTTGAGGTCTAGTTCCTCCGCGCAGAGCAGGACAAACGCGATCACCCGCTCTGGGTCTCCCGAGCAGTCGTCGTGAATCCAAAGCTCTGATCCGCCTTCGCTCTGGATTGAAAGATCGAAGCCGTCCGAGAAGCGAAGGCCATCTTCGTCCTCGGGCGTGTTGTCGTAGAGGTCGAGGGCGCGCACAGCGTTCTCGGGCGTGCCGACGTCGAGCAGGCACGAGAAGTTGGTGAAATAGTCGGCCATGTCAGTCTCCTTAAAATGCGAAAGCCCGGCGGGGACCGGGCTTCGGGTGGGTTCGGATGTGGTTGGGGTCAGGCAGCGGGCGGACCGTGGATGCGGTCGTCGTCGAACTCGACATCCTCGATGACAGGCTCATGGCCGTCCGGCGCGATCCGGTCGATGAAGGCGATGACGCCTTCCCGTCGCTCGTCGGTGTCGATGTGTTCTGGGAAGGCCGTCGATTCCATCGCGGCGGTCGCGGCTATCTTTGCCTTCTCGATCGCTTCCGCGTCGGACGGCGCTTCGATGGTCACGCTGTCGAAGGCGCGAAGCCAGAAGGCAATTTTGACGACATATTCAGTCATGACGCGCCTCCTTCGTCGTCTGGATCGCGCGCGCCCGCGAGGATCGCCTCAGCCTTCGCGATGGCGACGTGGGCGCGTTGGCGCCAGAACGGTTCGTCGGTCGGACCGCCATCGGTCGGGAGCGCGAAGACCTTGAGCAGTCCGAGCAGAACTTCGAAATGCTCGGCCTTGCGCTGAAGGGCCTCGCCGAAATGCGATGGGATCGGAAGCGCCGGTGACGCGTAGGCGGGACGTCGCCCGGCCAGGCGCCGGTCACGTAGGTTTCGCCGGCGGATTCGTAGTCCTCCTTCTGCTCCTCCCAGTTGTCGTCTTCGATGGCGAGGCGGCAGGCTTGCGGCCAGCGTTTCGGCTTCATAGCTGCGCTGGCGATAGATCGGAATGCGGTAGGTGGATTCGATGGTGAACGTGGTCATGATGATCTCCAGAAATGCGAAAGCCCGGCAGGGCCGGGCTTCGGATGGATGGGACGAGTTGAGCGATGCCGCGTCAGAGTCGCCAGGTTCGGACGATTTCCTGCGCTTGGTCGTGATGCGCGAGCATCTGGCGATAGAAGCGATGACGCTCGACGCTGAGCGCCGGATCGCGGCGGGCCTGCGACTTCAGCTTCCGGGCCGCGGCGCGGATGACGGTGCGCCATCCGTCATGGACGGTGATGTCGAGGCGGAGATAGGTGCCGTACATCTCAGGCCTCCCGTAGTCGAGCTGACGGCTGCGAACGGATCGACCAGCTTGTGGATCGGCTGCGCGCGGCCCATCCAGGGCTCGGGCCGGATGCAACGCACCCAGTCGGCGAAGCTCGGGATGAAGCCGAGATCCTCGACGACATGCTGTTCGCCGATCAGCCGCACCGGCACGATCGCGACCCGTCGAGATCGTGATCGTCGCGCCGAAGAAGCGCTCCAGCATGAAGATGCCCTCGGCGTGATGCCGAAGCGCTCGGTGGCGAAAGTCGGCGGTGATCGCCTTCGACTCGTCGAACCATTGGTGCAGCGGCAGATAGTCTTCCGCGACGCCGCCCCATTTCCTCACCGAAGAGAGCGCGTGGTGATAACAATGTCCCATCGCCGCCTCCTCAGAAGGTGTGGGTGTAATTTTCGGACGCGGTGTAGCGCTCGTTGTAGTCGAGCGTGATCATCCGCTTCGGCGACATCGAAGATGAAATCGCCATAGGCGCCGTCGTTGTTTTCCCACCCGCAATGGGTCTCTTGCGAGAACGTCGTAGGCGAGGCTTTCGATGGCGGCGGCGATGCTGACGGCCGATGCGGCTTGGGTTCCGGCTGGTCCCAGACGGCCTCGGCGATTTCGATCGTGCCTGCGGGCATGGCGGCGACATCGTCGCCGGCCTTGACCTCGACGTTCTCGATCTGGCCGAATGTCGCCGTAGCCGTCGAAGCTGACGACGACGCGCGTGACGCCGGCGAGCGCCAGCGCGTCGAGCAGGGCGGCCTTGTTGAGGGTTGAAAAGCTCGGCCTCGAGCTGGCCTGGGCGGCGCGCTTCATCTCCCAATCGGAAAGCGGCGCAGCCGGCGTCCAGGGTAGTGTCGGATGTGTCGGTCATGACGGTCTCCTGAAACGAAATCGCCCGGCGCGATGGCCGGGCGGAGTGGGTTGGATGGAGAGGATGAGCGGGACGGCTCGACGCCGCCCCGCTCGCTGGTCGTCACTCGGCGGCGATCACGGCCGGCTCGTCGGTCTCGTCCTCGCCGGCGCTGTCCTCGTCGTCGGCGAGGAAGGCAGGCAGCGCTTCCTCGTCACCGGCGGCGTCGGCATCGGTCGCGCCGGCGCCCGTCGCCTCCGGAGTCCGCAGCGGCTCGGGCAGCCAGCCGGTGCCGTCGAGCAGCCGTTCGGCCTCCTTCGCCATGTCCGCCTTCTTCAGGTGGTCGATGAGCTGCGCCGACTGCTCGCCCTTCGCCTCGCGCACCGCTTCGAGGATGCGGGGCTTGGTGACGCGGCCGAGATAGTTGTCGACCGTCGGCCGCCAGCCGGCTTCCACCATGTCGAGCCCGACGGCGCGCGCGAGCCGGTCGGCCTGCACGAGACGGCGCTGGACGCCGTGAACGGAGACGCCAGGACCGCCGTAGCGATCGCCCTTCTCATAGAGGGCGTTGACGCCGAAGGAGACGCAATGCGCCAGCAGCGCGGCCCGGCTGGCGTCATCCAGCGTGGCGAGCCAATCCCAAAGCGCGGCCTCGTCCTTCGGCATGTCGGCCTTCCAGGCTTCATGCCGTTCGGCGACCGCCTTGGCGGACGGGCTGTCCTTCAGGTCGGCGGCCTGGACCGAGAAGAACACCTGCCGCACCGACGCTTCGAGGCAATTGCCCGCCGCGGTGTGCTGGAAGGTGTCGAGGCAGAGCTTGTGCAAGCAGCGCCGTCATCGCGACATGCGGATTGTTCGCCACGGCGTCCCGCAGCGCCAGCGTGCGATAGGCGGTCAGTTCGCTCATGAGCCGGTCAGGCAAGGGCTTGACGGCATCGTCGTCGTCCTCCTCCGGCTCGGCTTGGCCGCCGATGGTGATGACGGCGCGCTGAACCGCCGGCGTGCCCGTGTCGGTCCCGGTCTGCGTGGCGGAAGAGCCTTCGTCATCGCTCTCCTGATCGGGCTCTATGACGGGCGCCTCGTCCTCGGGGCGGACATAGCCGCGATCGACCAGGAGCTGACCGTCGTGGCCGATGCTGATGAAGACGCCGGCGCGGGCGATGTCGGTCGGATCGAAGATGCGCGGCCGGGCCTCGAAAGCCTCGAGCGCGGTCTCGATTTCACCGAGCCGCTGGTCGACCTCGTCGGGCAGTTCGTCCGCGTCCTGATACTGCGCCTCGAGCTGGTCGAACTCGGTACGCAGCACTTCGCGCGTGGCCCGCTCCTCCTCGGTGAGATCGGCCGGCACGCCATCGAGCCCACGCAAGCCGTGGTCGTGGCCGTAAGGAAACTCGACCGCGACCTCGATCCACTTCCAGCCTTCGGCCGCGATGGTCTCGGCTTCGGTTTTCAGCTTCTCGGTGACCAAGGTCTCAAGAAGGCCGATGTTCTCCAGCCAGCCGCCGTCGTCCTGCTGGAAGAGATCGCGCATGACGACGCCACCCGCGCTCTCGTAGACGTCGATACCGACGAACAGCACGCGCTTGTCGGATGCACGAACGGTTTTCTCCGTCAGCATGCGGCGGATCTGATACGGCTCTTGGCTGTAGGAGCGCTGAAGCGCGTCCCAGACCTGCTCCTGGCGGGCGTGGTCGGTCGTCACGGTGAATGCCATGAGCTGCTCGAGTGACATGCCGTCCTCAGCGTAGATGTCGAGCAGCTTCTCCGAGACGGCGGCGAGCCGCAGGCGCTGCTTGACGACGTTCACGCTAACGAAATACGCAGCGGCGATCTCTTCATCGGACAGGCCCTTCTCGCGCAGGGACTGGAAGGCGCGGAACTGATCGAGCGGGTGTAGCGGGGCACGCTGAACGTTCTCGGCAAGCGAGTCGTCCTCGGCGAGAATCTCGGTCGAGGGATCGCGTACCACGCAAGGGACCGGCGCGGTCTTGGTGAGGCGCTTCTGTTTGACCAGGAGCTGCAAAGCCCGGAAGCGCCGGCCCCCAGCGGGCACTTCGAACATGCCGGTCTCAGCGCCATCGGCGTCAAGAACCGGCCGGACGTTGAGGCTCTGGAGCAGGCAACCGCGGCGGGCGATGTCGGCGGCAAGGTCCTCGATCGAGACGCCGGCCTTCACGCGCCGGACATTTGACTGGGAGAGGATGAGCTTGTTGAGGGGAATGTCGCGCGAGGACGACAGGGTGATCTTCTGAACGGCACTGGCCATCGGGATAGTCTCCACGACGGGCGCCGAGAGCCTCTCTCTCAGCTTTCAACCCGTCGCGAAGACCGGCGCAGCCCTCTCCCTCTAGGACGCCGCCGCATCGCATCCGTTTAAGGCTCGGCCAAGATCTAGGCCTGTCCTGCGTTTACGGCCGGCCCCTAAAATCCGCGCGCCTGCAGGATGGTTGAGGCAGATCAATTCCTGGTCGCAATCCAGCGGCCACTATGCGATTTCCTCAGCACGACGGGAGGGCACCGATGAAATCCCCCACGCAATCCTTTGTGGTCGAAATAAAGCGAATCGACGATCTGCGCCACGGTCGAGTTATCTTCAGTGCCGCAGAACAACGTTTCGCCCGACCGGCATGAATACGCGTTGGTGTCAAGTGCCGGACAGCTTGAGGCGGCGCGCCATAAAAGACTGGACGCCCTCTGCCCGCATTCATAGGATCCTTCGCGCAAGCGAGGTTCTTGCTCCGCGCGGACACAAGCAGGACGCGGATGATATTGTAATTGTCGTCGTTGCGAACCGTCTTCGTTAGCCACTGCGTGAGTTGATTTTCTTGGGAGTTGTCAGCGCCTCATCTTCGACCGGCGTCTGAGTTATCTGAAATGCGCACGACGCACGATGATCGGTCGCTGGTCAGCCTCACGGGCCAACCTCTCGATGAGTGCGAGATCGTCATCGGAGCATTCGCCGCGAACCTCGATCTCGACCCAATGGCCCGCCCGACCCACTTGTGAATCGCGCAAGCGATGGTTGGAGCACGTATAGAAGCTTTCGTTGGGATCGATGAGACGAACCCGCGAGCGCAGGAACAGCATGCCCGACCCAAGATTGCCGCAGAACAGGAACTCATCTGCAGCCGTTGTCTTGGGGCCACCGCCGACCTTGCGCGCGCCGATTTTGCGAAATGCCTCGTCGAAGCACCCCGGATTCGGCGTGGTCCGCGCGCGGATTTCCTGGTGGAAGATCCACGGCGGCTGCTCGGGATCCAGGCGGCCGACCGCGATCTGCTGCAGAAGATCGGCGAAATACGACGGGTCAGCAGGATAAGGACAGGTCCGCCAGAGGGCGCGAATCGTCACGCGAAGCGCGCTGTTCAACGCGAACAGGCGCCGGCGCGCATCGCGCCAGCGGGCGGCCCGTTCTTTGCGACGATCGCGCTGTGCATCCATCCAGTCGCTGCTGCGGTCGTGCATGACCTCATCGACATTGGCTGCTGGACGGCGATCTGGTCGGAAAAGAGGGGCAGCGCTTCGCGTTCGAGGCGCTGCTTGCGAATGAGGGCCGCGCGCTTGCGCGCGGTGTCCTCGAACGGTGTCGGCCGTGGCCAGCGGCGAAAGCGCATCATCGCTCTCCCCTCAATGCGGCCGCGGCCGCGCGTAAGAGGCGTTCGCTGCACACGATGCGGCCGGCCTGTCGCGCCGCCTCGGCATAGACCGAGAGCGGAAACAGGCCCTCGAATAGAATGTCGCGTTCGATGCCCATGCCAAACGGCAGGCGCAGCGACACCATCTCCGCGAGGCTGAACGATCCCAATTCGGGATCGCCGAGATCGGCGAGACCGAACAGCGTATCGCCATCTGCGTCGAGTTCGGTGGCGAGCCAGGTGCCGATGCCCAGCGGATTGAAGAACTTCACAACGGGTACGTGGTCGAGGCCGCTGCGACCGCTATTGGCGAGCAGACGCTCGCGCAGGTCTGGGGTCAGGAGGATCATGCCGCCCTCCGTTCGCCAGAGGATTCGATGTTGGCCCGCTGCTTCTCGGGGAGGAAGCCGAGCAGGAAGTCGGCGGCTTTGCTGGCTTGCGAGGCGGCGCGCACGATCGCCCGATTGTCTTCGCGCAGCACCTCCAGCCAGGAACCGATATAGTCGGCGTGCCGGACCGTGGGCACAATGCCGAGGGAGGCGCAGCAAAACGCTGCGTTCATCTCGGCCACGAGCTCTTCGAAGGCATACTTCTTCGAGCCGAACGAACCGGACAGATCGCGATTGAGCCGCGAAATATGGCCGCTTGCGTGCCCGAGCTCGTGCAGACGCCGTGCGGTGCCAATTGATCGGCTCGAAATAGGCCTGCGGAGGTGGGACCTGCACATAGTCCCCGGCGGGCGCGTAGAAGGCGCGGCCACCGCCGATGCGGAAGTCGATCGCCGTCGCTTTGATCAGCGCCTCGACCGTGGGCTCGATCAGCCCGGGCTCGCGGCGGCGGCGCCGCGACGGCGAGAGCTTCGGGCAGACCTTCGCATTGTGCCAGGTTGAAGACGGTGAAGCGCTTCAGGAATGGAATGGCTTGGGCTTCTTCGCCCGTCTCCTGCGCCCGCTTCTTCTCATCGTCCGGCACGAAGCGGTCGGCATAGACGACGGTGGTGCCGTGCTCGCCTTTGCGGACATTGCCGCCGAGCGACAGGGCTTGGCGGAAGGTAACCCAGCCCTGGACCGGGAAACCATGCTCGATCACCGACCCCCAGAGGATCAGCACATTGATGCCGGAGTAGCTGCCGCCCGGTGGCGGCGTTCTTCGGCATGGCGAGCGGCGCCTTCGCCGCCGCCGTACCCCAGGGTTGGACCCAGGGCACACGGCCGGCCTCCAGTTCGCTGATGATCTTGGTGGTGATTTCGTCATAGAGGCTCGTCCGGTCAGAGCCGGAACGGGCACGAGCGGTGTGTCTGGACATCGCGGATCTCCGCGACGGGCGCCGGAGGCCTCTCCTCCAGCCCTTAACCCGTCACGGAAACCTGGTCCGCACTCTCACTCTGGTTGCCCGCAGCGGCTCGTCCATTCGAGAAGCTTCGCCGCGTCACGGGATGGAAGCCCGAAGGGGGAAGACCTTGGGGCTTCCGCGTAGCCGACAGCCCGGTCCCGCAGGGAGACGCCAAGATCTCCTTCAGGGCGCCGCTTGCGAACGATGGCTGGAATGCTGCGCTATACGAGCTTGGGTCTGGACATCCGAACGGAATGCCGACTTCAAACGCGCCATCATTTGGATGAATAAATCCGCGGTCCGCAAATCGGCTTCAGCCTTCGCCCATGCCCTCGGCCGGTTTGGAAGCGCCGCCTGCTTTCACCTTATCCTCGATGCGTTGTCCCAGCTCGGCATCGATATTCTTCCAATAGGCGATCGCGTGCTCCAGGACCGGCGAGCGAACACCACTAAGCAGGCTACCAGCGACCTGATCGACAAGCCGGTCGCGTTGCGGGTCGTCGAAAACATCGCGCACGAGTACGCCGGGCTGGGCGAAGTCGTTGTCCTCAGCGCGGAGCGTATACGCACTGCGGACCATGTCTCCGTCGGCCTCCCAGCCGTCGGCGGCTGGACCGGTCTCGTCCGCCCAAGGCCTGCCGCCGCTGTTTGGGACGTAGACCGGCGCGGCGCCGCTGTGGTGGTAGGCCATGTGACCGTCGAACATATAGGTGTTCACCGGGATCTTTGGCTGGTTGACGGGCAATTGGTGAAAATTGACGCCGATACGGTTGCGTTGCGCGTCATTGTAGGCGAACGCGCGTCCAAGCAGCATCTTGTCGGGCGACAGGCCTATGCCGGGAACAGTATTGCCCGGCGAGAAGGCCGCCTGCTCGATCTGCGCGAAGAAGTTCTCCGGATTGCGGTTGAGCGTCATGACGCCAACCCTGATCAGAGGATAGTCCGTGTGCGGCCAGGTCTTGGTTAGATCGAAGGGGTTGATCCGATAGGTCTTGGCGTTCGCGTACGGCATCACCTGAACGGAGAGCGTCCACTTCGGGTATTCGCCACGCGCGATCGCCTCGAACAGGTCGCGACGATGGAAGTCGGCATCGTTGCCCGCGATCTTTGCGGCCTCGGCATTGGTGAAGAACGCCATGCCTTGATTGGTATGAAAGTGATATTTGATCCAGAATTTCTCGCCGCGTGCATTGATCCACATATAGGTGTGGGATCCATAGCCATTCATCTGCCGCCATGTGCGCGGAAGCCCACGGTCGCCCATGAGATAGGTGACCTGATGGGCGGTTTCGGGATTGTTGGTCCAGAAATCCCACTGCATGTGATTGTCGCGCAGACCAGAATCCGGGAGCCGCTTCTGACTGCGGATGAAATGTGGGAACTTCATCGGATCCCGAACAAAGAAGACCGGCGTGTTGTTGCCGACGAGATCGTAGTTGCCGTCGTCTGTGTAGAACTTCAGCGAGAAGCCACGCACATCCCGCCATGTGTCCGGACTACCGGACTCGCCAGCTACGGTCGAGAAGCGCGCTAGCATCTCGGTGGCAGCGCCCTTTCGAAAGAGCGACGCTTTTGTGAATGCGGAGACATCTTCGGTGGTCTCGAACACGCCGAACGCGCCGGCGCCCTTGGCGTGAGGCTGGCGCTCAGGAACCTTCTCACGATTGAAGTGCGCCATCTGCTCAAGGAAATGGACGTCGTGGAGAAGGATCGGCCCGTTGGGGCCGATTGTCAGTGAATTGCGGTCGCTTGCCGCCGGTGCGCCGGCGCTCGTGGTGGAATGGGTGGCTTGCGTCTTGTCTGTCTCGGTCACCATGGCTTGTGTGCCCCTCTTTAGCTTGTCGTCATTACGCAATAGCTCAAGCCGGGCGAGCACCCGGTATCGACCTGCATGTTTAGTGAAAGCGGGGTACCGCGGTTTGTTTTGGATCAACTCGCTCGTCGTTTTGCAAATCGAAGCGACGCAGCTCGCTCTCACGGGCTGTCGAGCGCGTCCGGGCAACGCGTCGAAATAGATCACCGTGCGCCTTCACACTCGCTCAGCGGTCCTGCATCGGGGCCGCGCCCGTCTTGATCCACCGCAAGGTGCGATCGGCGGCACAGTATAGATATGGCGCCTCCGGTCATTTTGTCTGACTTCGCGAAGAGGAGACATCTTATGTCGAATTTGACGCCGGTGGCGCAGGCAGGCTCGGACTTATTTCAGTCCATGGTGCTTGGCCCGTACCGCTTGGCAAACCGCATCGTCATGGCTCCCTTGACGCGCAGTCGCGCGAGCGTCGACGGGGTTCCCCGCCCGCTTATGGCGAAATATTACGGCCAACGGTCGTCAGCTGGGTTGATCATTTCCGAGGGCACCAACATCTCCGTCCAGGGACGTGGCTACGCCTTGACGCCCGGACTCTACACCGCGGCGCAGATTGCCGGATGGCAAACCGTGACGGAGGAGGTTCACGCCAAAGGGGGCCGGATTTTCGTTCAGCTTTGGCATGTCGGTCGGATTTCGCATCCGTCCCTCCAGCCCGGGGGTGCGCTACCCGTTGCGCCATCGGCGATCCGGCCCGCGGGAACGGCTTATACCGAGACAGGTTTCCAGCCTTGCGTCACACCACAGGCAATCGAAACGAATGAAATTTCCGGCATCGTCGAACAGTACCGCCAAGCCGCGCAGAACGCTTTGGTCGCCGGTTTTGATGGTGTCGAAATACATGCGGCTAACGGCTATCTGATCGAGCAATTCCTGCGCGACAGCACCAACAAGCGAACAGATGGATACGGCGGATCGCATGAGAACAGGGCACGGTTCCTCCTCGAGGTGACGGAGGCGGTCGTTGGGGTATGCGGAGGCAACCGGGTTGGCATTCGGCTTTCGCCGGTGAGCCCGGCGAATGACAGCGGCGCGGACAGTAATCCGAAAGCGACCTACGGCTATGCGGTGCAGCAACTGAATGCCTTCAATCCCGCCTATATTCACGTCATCGAAGGCTCAACCCAAGGACCCCGCGAGCCAGCGGGTGGGTTCGACTTTCAGGTCTTGCGGAGAAGTTTCGAGGGACTTTACATCGCAAACAACGGCTATGACTTGGACTTGGCGTTGCAAGCACGCCGTCAAAATCTGGCGGATATGGTGGCGTTTGGCCGTCTCTACATTTCCAATCCCGATCTCGTCGAACGGTTGCGCGTCGGCGCCGAGCTCACTTCCCCAGATTCGGCGACATTTTTCGGCGGCGGTCCGGAAGGCTATACCGACTACCCGTTCCTCGCGACACCCGCGGGGGGCAGCGTAGCGCAGTCAGGAATCCCGGCGGGTCACGGCATCTTTGACGGCAACTCGATCGTCTCGCCATCGATAACGAATTTTCCGTAACCGTGATGATGAATGGTTTTTGGGTTCGGCTGGGCTGGATCGGTCCAGGCGGTAAGGACCTCGAGGACGAAGAGATCGAATTTGTTGACCAGCCGGGTGTCGGCCACCCTGCACTCCAGGTTGGCAAAACAGTCCACCAGCAATGGCGGCTTTACATGCTTGGCGGTTGCGGTGGTCAGACCGAAAGCGGCAAATTTGTCGACGTCGCGGCCAGAGCAATTGCCGATCTTGACGACTCTGGGCGCGAGGCTTGCTGCGGGAATGGCGATTACGCATTCTTTCGTGGCGCGGAGGGCGGTGAAACTGTGGTCGCGTTCACTGACGACACATGCGACCAGCGCAGGCTTGAAATCGACCATCATATGCCAAGACATTGTCATGACGTTGGCGCGGCCGTTTTGCGCGGTCGTGAGCAGCGCAACCGGCCCTGGTTCCAGCAGCTGGTAAACTTTCGATAGCGGCAGGTCTTGCAAGGTCATGCGCCCTGATCCGTGGCCATGCTTCAAGGATGGGCAACGACGATCAAATGATTTACGACGCGCCTCCATTTCAAGAATTGCAGTGTCCGGCCGTTGAAGCTTATTGGCTTTGATCCGCCTCAATTCGGCCGAATAGGCTTGGGCAAAGCGTAGAAGCGCATAGCTGGACGAAGTGCTGGATGGGTTGCGCGCGAGCGGTTTGATACCGATCAAGGCGCGAGGCGTTCACAAGCCGACTATAAATATTCGTGATAAAAGGTGGATCGAGTGGATACAGTGTTTGACGCTGCTTCTGGCGTTTTTCGCCGCGTCGTCTCCAAATATGTTCGCGACGTGGTCGTGCGCATTGCGAGTCAGAGGCGGTTTGCAGTTTGTTACGGCATCTAGGTCATGCGACGGTCGCGAGTGGTTGCGTCCTCATCTCCTGCCGAGGTGGAGCTGAAATTCCTTTTCTCGGTAAAGAGCTTGGCCGTAATCGCAGGAAATCCGATTTGCGCGCGCGGGACCACACAAGAAGAGTTGCGCTCCGTCTATTTCGATACGTCCCACTGGGATCTGCGCAGGAAAGGCGTCAGCCTTCGTGTTCGCTGTAAGCGCGGCGCTTTCATCCAGACAGTAAAGCGCGAGGCAGGGGTTGCGCTTCTCGATCGCGGCGAATGGGAGACCAGCGTCGCCGGGGACCAGCCTAGCGCCGCCGGCTTGGTCGGTACACCAGCGGAACATATTTTGCAGAAGCATGGCGCTGTGCTGGTTCCGGTTTTTACGACCATCGTCCAACGCACCAGTCGGACACTGAAAAGGGGAGAGGATCGGGTTGAAATCAGCCTCGATCATGGAGAGATCACCGCAAAAGACCTTCGCGACCCGATCGACGAGCTCGAATTGGAGCTGAAAGGAGGAAGTGCGAGCGGTCTTTTTCTGGTCGCTCGTGGTCTGATGAAGGACACGATTCTGCTGCTCTCCTTCGAGAGTAAGGCCGAACGCGGCTACCGGCTGCTTGCCGGACAAGGGCTCGTTGCGCGGAAGGCTGAGCCTATCCACATTCGCGCCCACATGACGGGTGGGGAAGCGTTCCAGCAAGTCGCAAGGAACTGCCTGACCCAAGTGTGTGCCAATGCCAATTTGTTGCGCGAGAGCAGAGAGCCGGAAGTTGTTCATCAACTACGCGTCGGGTTGCGCCGGCTCCGAGCGGCTTTTACGACGTTTAAGGCTATCCTTCCCGGCAAGGCGTTAGACCAGATGAACGCCGAGATGAGATGGATCGGCAGTGAGCTGGATCCTGCCAGAGATATCGATGTTTTCATCGAAGGCGCGGCGGGTTCGGCCAAGGCAGATAACGAGGTCGAGCCGTTGCAAAGTCTTTTTGGAGAACGGCTCTATGCCGTTCGGACAGAACGCTACGGCCGAGCGATTGAGGCGGTGGAGTTGAAACGCTTCGCGGTGCTCTTATTGACCTGCGCCGAATGGGTAGAAACAGGGCGTTGGCGTCGCAGCGAAAATACCGGCGTTGTGAAGTTGCGGGATGGTGACGCGCGCGTGCTCGCCGGCGAGGCGTTAGAACGACTAAGTCATCAGCTTCGTAAGGCAACAAGGCGGTTGGGGACACTCGATCCGGTGGCCAGACACCGTGCTCGCATAAAGGCAAAAAAGTTGCGCTATGCCGGAGAATTCTTTGACGAGACGTTTGGAAAACATATGAAGGCGCGCCGTTCGAAATTCATCGCGTCGTTGACGGAACTGCAAGATGCTCTGGGCGGGCTGAATGATATGACAGCGGCCCGGGCGACCGCGCTGGCGGCGGCAGGCGATAGGGTAGAACTGGCATTTCTTGCAGGCCGTATGATCAGAGCGAGGGAGCGGGACGAGCGAGACTTGTTGGCGAATGCTCTTAGATCTTGCGATCGGTGGCGAGACGCCAAGCCGTTCTGGCGATAAGGGGTTTGTTGACGTCCGCATTTCTCAATGTTTTCCGGTGACAAGCTCTCGCCGATATTCAGTCGCCGTTTTCGGACACAACATCTAGGCCTCTAAATCCGCCCCATCAATGACTTGAGCAGAGTGTATTGCGCGGGATGACGGACATTATGATCAGCAGTCAGTGCGCCTCGACGCGCGGCAACAGCAGCATTGACCGGTAGGCGATGGCGAAGAGCGCGAAACACGCTATCCATAGCACCGCCGAGACAGAAAGGAGCGTAGTGGAACCCGCGGACACGAATCCCGCCGACACGCGAGCCGCCGCTGCAGCAGTGATCATGAGAAAAATCACATTCGTGACGTGATCAGCTTCGAGCGGGCGGCCGGTATGCCCTCGCGCCACTCGTGTCATCACGGCGAGCACCATGGTACCGATGGCGCCGGCAGTGAGAGCGTGAATTGCAACGGGTTCCGGTATGGCGGCGGTCAGCAGGCTTCCGCCAAGCAGCGCCGCGCCGATCACGACCCAGGCATACGCTAGATGCAAAATCGCCAGAAGCGGTTCGCGTAGAGTCGCCCTCCCGCGCCAGCGCGCAAGGCGCCAGAGGTTGGACGCAGCGGCGAGAAGCAAGAGTGCGCCGACCAATCGTGAAGTGGGAAAGACGACCCAGCCGAGAAGGCCAGCATGGAGCATTGCAAGCGCCGTCCGGTCGATCAGGCCATAAGCACCCGGAAGCGCGGTTGCGCCTTGCTTCAACAGCCAATTGCGCGTGAAGGTGGGAATGATGCGGCCGCCGATCGCCGAGATCAGCGCGATGACCGCCGCGATTGCGAGACGCCATCCAAGGCCGGCCGGCACATCGAACCCCGCCAGTTGAAGATACACCAGAAGGTCGGCTATCCCTAGAATGCCGATCGGGATCGGCATCATGAGATTGCGCCAGTTGCGTGCAGCGACGATCTCACGCGCGGCGACAGCGCACAGGGTCGTGGAAACGCGAGATCGACGGCAGCCGCCAGCCAGAAGGGTAGGAAGGCCGAGAAGAGGCAAGCGAAGCGGCCGAGCACCCAGAGCACGACAAGTCCGATCAGGCTCTCCCCGCGGATCGGCTTGCGGCCTGTCCAGTTGGGAATCGCCGTCAGCATGAAGCCCGCAATCGCCGCGGGCACGAAGCCGAACAGCATGGCGTGGATGTGCCAGGTGAGCGGATCAAAACGACTGGGTAACGTGACGCCAGTCAGGAAAAGGCCGGTCCAAAGCAGCAGCGCTAAGGCCGCCCAAATGCTCGCCGCCAGGAAAAAGGGCCGGAACGCCAAGGACCAGAGTGCGGCAGTCTGATCATCCTCTGGCGCCGATACGATCACAAGCGCATCCCTTATCGGCGGTTTTCCCGTCTCGGTCTAGACCGTCGCCCGACACCACGGCGACTTTGGGCTTCCGTGAATTGAGGCTAAGGCAAGAGCGCGACCCCGACGTTTGCGCCAGCGCAAACCAAGTTCGGATGCGGTGATGTCAGTCGCCTGCATCCTCCGCGATCCGCAAGATTTCGGAGGGATGGCGGATGCGTCAGGCGCTGATTGTGCGTCGTGAGGAGTCCCGCCTTCTCCCAGGCGGTGAGGATCCGGCTGGCGGTGTGGAGCGTCGTTCCGGCGATGTCGGCCACGTCCTTGCGCCGCAGCGGGAACTCGATCGCCGTTCCGTCAATTGTGCTGTGCCCGGCCTGGCGGGCGAGCCGCAGCACGGCATGGGCGACGCGGCGTTCGGCGCGCTGGGTGGCAAGCTCGCGCACCCGTTCCTGCACCTCCTGCAGACGCTTGCCGATGATGCGGATGACGTTGATGCCGATCTGCGGATGGCGGTGGATCAGGTCGAGCAGTTCGGCCTCGCTCCAGCTCGCCTCCAGCGGTTTCGGCAAGCGTGATCGCGTCGGCGGGATAGCGGCCGTCGGTGAACAGTGCAACGGTCCCGAACATCTCGCCCGGTCCGATGAAGCGGATGATGACCTGGGCGCCGTCGCTGCCGGATTGCGCGATGCGCACGCCGCCCTCGATCACGGCATGGGCCCGCACGCCCTCGTCGCCCTGGCTGAAGATGCGGAGGTCCTTGGGCAGGCGCCGCATCGCGCGCGCAGACGGCGACAGTTTCCAGGGCGGAAGCCGGGAGGCCGCGAAAAAGCTCCATCGCGGCAAGGGATTGCGGGGCGAGCTGCGCGTTCGATCATCACGAAAGCACCTTACCCGCCTTCGCCGAAGAACGGGAGGCGATTTGCGCGAGCGCAAACGGGCTGATCCGTCGCTGCCGTAATGTTGATGGATCGTCGTGGGGTCGAAGCCATGGGTTCTCGTTTTATGCGGTCCTAAAGCGGCGTGTTTCAGCGTCCGGTCTGCGGGAGGAATCCTTGGATGACGTCATTGCCGCCCGCGCTCTGCATGTGCTGGCCGTGGTGATCTGGATCGGCGGCGTCTCGATGGCGACGACGGTGGTGCTGCCGGCGGTGCGGCGCGGCGATCTGGGCCAGAAAACTGCCAGGCCTTTCAGGCGATCGAGCACCGCTTCGCCTGGCAGGCGCGGACCGCCATCATCCTGGTCGGGCTGACCGGCTTCTACATGATTTGGCGGCTCGATCTTTGGGATCGGTTCCGGGCCGCCAGCTTCTGGTGGATGCACGCGATGGTCTGCGTGTGGCTGCTGTTCGCTTTTGTTCTGTTCATCGCCGAGCCCTTCATCCTGCACCGCCATTTCCGCCAGTGGGCAGACGGCGCGTCCGGCGATCGCCTTCGCCTGGCTGCATCGGGCGCATTGGGTGCTGCTGGCACTCAGCGTGGTGACGATTCTCGGCGCGGTCGCGGGGAGCCAGGATGGTCAATCTTTTGAGGCGCGAACGCAGCCAACGGATACGTCCGACCAAACAGGTTTGAGAAGCAGACCGAAGCGCACGCTGAACGGGAGATGAAACGAATGACGCTGGCCGCCGAACGCATCGATCCGCCGATCGAAGATCCCGTCAGCAATGTGCTCAAATGGGTGCTGCTGGTCGTCGCCATTGTCACCTTCGCGCTGCTCGCCTGGGCGACGACGGCGACGTACCGCTTGGCACCACCGCAGCCCGCCCGCTTCGTGGGCACCGACGGTGCGGTGCTCATGACTGACGACGACATCGTAGCGGGCAAGGGCGGTTTCCAGAAAGCCGACCTGATGGACTATGGCAGCCTCTACGGCATGGGCTCCTACTATGGCGAGGATTACACCGCCTCGACTCTGGTGCGGTTGGGCACGGAGACGCAGAACAATGTCGCCCTGGCGACGACCGGGAAGGTATTCGCAGCGCTCACCGCGGACCAGCAGGCCGCAGCGACCGCGGTCA
Organism: uncultured Alphaproteobacteria bacterium; assembly: GCA_963759985.1. GTDB lineage: Bacteria > Pseudomonadota > Alphaproteobacteria > Rhizobiales > Beijerinckiaceae > Methylovirgula. The sequence goes on along the minus strand of CAVXBI010000005.1, from coordinate 84,985 downwards.
TGCAGCGCGATCTGCAGAGCATCGATCTGACGAAGCCGGAGGTCGTGCTGCCGTCTGCGGTTGGGGCCGCCATCGTTAGTGTGCGTGACGACCTCGCCAAGTCGCTCAACGTCGCCGATCCGGCTGCGGGCTGGACGCCGGCCTACAGCCTTTCCCCGCAGCTCGCCAAGCAGACCGCGGATTTTCTGGTGTTCTCCGCGCTCACGACGGTTGCGCGGCGGCCGGGCGTGACATGGTCCTGGACCGAGAACTGGCCCTTTGAGCCGCTGGTCGGCAACACCCCCACCACCAACACCTTCCGTTGGACCTGGATCAGCTTCTGCTTCACCTTCTTCGCCTTCGGCGTCGTGTTGTTCATCTACGAGTTCTTCCTGAACAATCCCGACGACGCGCCGATGGACCCCGTACTGGCGACCTTCCGGCCGCTGACGGCGAGCCAGCGGCGGATCGGCAAGTATTTTCTCGTGGTCGCAGCTTTGCTTCTGGTGCAGATCGCGGCCGGCACCATCATGGCGCATTCCTATTATGATCGCACGAGCTTCTACGGGATCGCGATCAACGATTTCCTGCCCTTCAACTTCCTGCGCGACGTCCACATCCAGGCGCCGATCGTCTGGATCGGCCTGTCCTGGATCGGCGCGGCGCTGTTTCTCGCCCCGGCCATCGCCGGCGGACAGGAAGCCAAGGGCCAGCACTTCCTGGTTGATCTCTTGTTCTGGGTGACGCTCCTGATCGTCGCGGGCGCGCTTGATCGGCAACTATCTCGGGATCATGGGGATCATCGACCAAGGCTGGTTCTGGTTCGGCAATCAGGGTCTGTCCTATATCCAGCTTGGCCGTTTCTGGCAGATCGGCTTCTTTATCGGGCTGGCGCTGTGGAGCCTCCTGGTGATGCGGGCGCTGTGGCCGACGACGGCTCTGTGGTGGAAGGCGGCGGGGCAGTTTTGGCCGGCCGCATCCGAATGGAGCACCTGATCTGGGCCTCCACGATCAACATCGCCGTCCTCTACGTGTTCGGCATGATCCCGCTTACCGGGATCGAGAAGTCCTTCACCCTGACCGACTTCTGGCGCTGGTGGGTCGTCCATCTTTGGGTCGAGCAATCGTTCGAGTTCTTCGCCGCGACCATGAGCGCCTATCTCTCTGATGGCGGTCGGGCTGGTGTCGCGCAAGCTGGCCGAGCGGGCGACCTATTTCGAGATCATCCTGATCTTCCTTGGCGGCGTCATCGGCACCGGCCATCACCTTTATTGGGCGGGCGGTCCCAGCATGTGGGTGCCGATGGGCAGCATGTTTTCGTTCATCGAAGTGTTGCCGCTGGTGCTCTTGATCATCGAGGCGATCAACAATTACCGTCTGATCAAGGCGCATCAGGAGTTCAAGTACCGGCTCGCCTACACCTACGTCATCGGCGCGGCCTTTTGGAATTTCGTTGGCGCCGGCGTGTTCGGTGGTGGCACGCTCAACGCGCCGCTCGTCAATTACTACGAGCACGGGACATTTCTCACGCTCAATCATGCGCACACCGCGCTGTTCGGTGCCTTCGGCGAACTGGCGATCGGACTGATCTATTTCTGCCTGCGCTATATCCACGCGGAGCGGCCCGCCTTCAGCGAGAAGCTCGGGCTGTGGGCCTTCTGGCTCTACAATGGCGGACTGGTGCTGTGGATTCTGCTCAATTTCTTTCCCATCGGTTGGCCGCAGCTTGATGCGGTCTACGAACATGGCCTTGCTTATGCTCGTAGCAGCGCGTTCTACGACACGACGCTGTTCTGGCAATGGATGCGGCTGCCTGGCGACGTGGTGTTCGCACTCGGCGCGCTGCTGATGGCCTGGGATTTCATCGTCAAACTGCGGCCGCTTTATCCGCGGGCAGTCGATAGGCTGATCTTCCGCAGGCCGCTGCCGGCCGGCCCCCAAGCGGCGGAATGATCATGGATGAGGAAATGATTATGAGGACCAAGGCTTATGGCGTTGCATCACGCAAAACCCGGTGAAATCGTCGACCTCGGGCCACTTGGCTCTGGTCTTAGGGACGTCAGCACCGCGGCCATCATCAAAGCCGACCATTTCGAGGCTATTCGCCTGATTGTCCATGCGGGCGTAGAAATCCCGCAACACAAGGTCTCCGGCGAGATCACGCTGCACTGCCTCGAAGGGCATGTCGAGCTCGGTGTGGACCCGGCGCCCATCGTCTTGAAGGCCAACGAGTGGGTCTATCTCGAGGGTGGCGCGCCGCATTCGGTCAGGGCGATCGAGGATTCGTCTCTTCTTCTGACAATCTTCCTCGACCACGCTCGAGGTCAAACATAAGGGGCGCACGCTTCTGACGTTGCTCTACGCCGCCCATGACATCAGGCATAATCATGCGCTCGTGCTAGAAGCCTATTTGCGTGACCATCTGGAGGGCGGCCATGGGCATAAAACTGCATAGACCTGTCTGCGATCTTTTGGGTTGCACTTATCCGGTCGTGCTCGCCGGTATGGGCGGCGTAGCCCGGTCCGAACTTGTTACGGCCGTCACAGAAGCGGGCGGTTTTGCTTTCCTCGGCATGGTGCGGGAGCCGGTGGATCTGATTCAATCGGAAGTGGCGGCGCTGCGCGGGCGGAGAATCGACCGCTTCGGCGTCAATCTTATTCCTGCCGCGACCGACGGAGGGCTTCTCGAAGCCCAGGTCTCTGCGTGCATCGACCTCGGCGTGCCCGTGGTCGGCCTCTTTTGGGACGTGTCTCTTAAGCTGGTGGCGCGCCTGCGCGCAGCCAGGATCATTGTCGCCTGCCAAGTTGGCTCACGCGCCGAGGCGCAGGCGGTCGAGCAGGCCGGCGCGCAGATCATCATCGCCCAGGGTGTTGAGGCGGGCGGCCACGTGCGAGGCGATCGGCCGCTGCATGATCTCCTTCCCGAGATCGTCGCTGAAACAGCGCTTCCGGTCCTCGCGGCTGGCGGCCTTGCCGACGGCGCCGATCTGGCGACCGTGCTGTCGCTCGGCGCGCAGGGTGCGGTATTCGGCACGGCGCTGGTCGCCACGCCGGAGTCCTATGCCCATGACTACCACAAGCAGCGTTTGGTCGACGCCAAAGAAGGGGACACGGTGTTGACCGACGCCTTCCACATCAACTGGCCGCGCGGCGCCAAGACGCGCGTGCTCGCCAACAGTGTGATCCGCGGTGAACGCGGCGATCCGTTCACTGAAGTCCGGACCGTCATCGGCGACGAGGCGGGTCGGCCGATCTATTTGTTCAGCACGGAGTCGCCGCTACGCACCATGAGCGGCGCGTTCGAGGCGATGGCGCTCTATGCCGGCACGGGCGTCGGTCGGATCACGAACATCGTCGGCGCGGCGGACCGCGTGCGGGCCATCGTCATCGAAGCCGCGCGTCTCGTCGATGCGAACACGACGCCGCCAAGCGAACCCGCCAAACTGGCGTCGCCGGCCTGTCTCGCCCATGAGATGGACGATCGTTATATGGGGTTTGCGAGTCGAGAGGAGCTTCTATCTGCGCTCAATGAATTGCTCGAAGCGGAGCGCGCCGGGGCGCGCGTGACGCTCGCGACCGCGAAGAGCATCACAGACGGCGATCTCGAGCCGTTGGTTATGGCCATTCACCGCGACGAGGCGCGCTGGTGCGGCGTGCTCACCCAAGCGATCCATCAGCTTCAGGGCGCGCCATCGGTGAAGACGGGCGCCTTCTATGACAAGGCGATGGCAATTCCTGATCTTGCGGCGCGACTCGCCTTCCTCAATCGCGGTCAGGGCTGGGTGGTGCGCAAGCTCAAGACGCTGCTGCCTACCATTCGTGATGATGCGCTTCATGCCGATCTCGCAGGGATGCTTGCCTCGCACGAAGGCAACATTGGCCTCGTCGCGGCGGAACTGCCGGCGCCGGGATCTGGTGGTGCGCCGCCATGAGCGAGGATGGGCAGTCGGCGGCGGCGCGCCGGGCCGCGATTACGGCGCAAATTCAGTCCAACACAGGCATTGACGATGCGATGATCGATCGGCTCGTCCGTGCCTTCTATGCGCGGATCCGCGATGACGATGTGCTCGGGCTGATTTTCGCCGCGAAGATCGAAGATTGGGAGCCACACCTGGAACGGATGTGCGCCTTCTGGTCCTCGGTTGCCTTGATGAGCGGTCGCTATCACGGCCAGCCCATGGCTAAGCACCTGCCGCTGCCGATCGATGCCAGGCACTTCGATCGCTGGCTGATGCTATTTGAAGCGACCGCGCACGAGTTCTGCCCGCCGAAAGCGGCGGCGCATTTCGTAATGCTCGCGCGGCGCATCGCGGAAAGCCTCGAGCTGGGTGTCGCCGGCGCACGCGGTGTGCTTCTTGGCAAGGGTGAGCGCTTCCTCGCAAATGTTTAGCGCGCGATCCAATCGTCGCCTTGTTTACGGTACTGGCGTTTGACAGCGGCCCACGCGACGCGGTGGGCGACCTCTTCACGTTGGGCTGTGGTCCGGTCCGCATAGGTTTCCCAAGCGTTGTTGAAGACGCTGCGGAAGATTTCGAGCGCATGTGGCGGGAGGCGCGCGCGGATCGACTCGGGTAGATCCGCCACCGAAGCATATGGCATCCGCGATCTCCCTAACGTTGGATCTCATCGTGTGTGCAGTCTATTGCGGCGCACCCGAGCAAGATGTCGCGAGATCAATTTGCGGTCAGCCAATCCCACGCACCTCTTCCGGCGCGCCATCGGACGTCAACATGAAATTCGGGTGTCGGAGCCCGCAATAGAACAGCGCCGCGTCGGATCATTCCAGAACGAATGAGAGCTTCGCATTGATCCGATAATTGGTAATTTTTCCGTTGTCTACGGTCGCTTGCATGTTTTCGATGTAGAGAGATTTCACATTGCGAACTGACTTGTTGGCCGTCGCGACTGCCTGCTGAGCCGCGTCTTCCCAACTCTTTGGGGATTCTGCGAGCACTTCGATGATCTTAAGCATGGAGTGAACTCCTTCGCGCTGTTAGATCATTCAATCTGGCGATGCTCGACTGAGCGGCGAGACGATGACCTCAATGCAACGGTAGCGCCGGCACACCGACTGGGAATTGAGCGAGATCAAGCGGTCGAAGACGGGGATGATCGCTTTCCAGCATTTTCGGCAAGCCTCTCCGGGAGGGATGTTATCCGGAGAAGGTACGGTGTCGCAGCTCTGCTTCTGTGGCCGAAAGCCTTCGGCGAGACCGAGGCGGCGGAAAGGGAAAATGTGGACGACGAGATCCCCTCGGGAAGCGTGTCAGTCGGCCACTACTGAAGCGGCGGGTCTCTCACGAACGCGATGGAGATTGCGCCACCTTCAATTGCGCTGTGGTGTCATGCGGTCGGAGTGCGCAAAAAACTTCCGCGCGAACGCGACGACTTCTTTGTCTGTTTCTCGGTCCAACGTCTCGACGCCAACAACCCGTGCATTGATCTGGGTGAGATGACTCTCCAGAAAGTTCTTGAATTCGTCTTTCGCTTGAGCCGGGCCCATAATCAAGATGGCCTTGGCATCGGCAAGTTCCGCGCCAAGGGCCTCGAAATAGGGTTGGTTGTTGTGGCTGTGACCGGCGCCGATTGAACCAGCCTTGTGGTGGATGCGGCCAGTATCGGGGTTTCTGACAGTTTTTGTGGTCACGTCATCGAAACCGAGTTTGTAGATATGCGCGAGACGGTGATCGATCCACACGGCGGCGTGAAAATGTGACATGCGAAGCCTCTATCCGTTGCATTTTGCGTGACCGTAGCAGAATGAAAGATGGTTCGGTGAGCGTCTTTGCGTGATGTCAAACTGCGCTCGGCCTAGATTTTCGAAGGTAAGTGGGCTGTCCCTTCTGGGATACATTTCGGGTTAGCCCGGATGGGGCGAATGCTGTTTGAACAAACGCCGGATTCGAATGAGCCTCGCAACGTCCCGCTGATGTCAGTCCGTGTCGGCGATGTCTACCAAGGTCGAGGTGGGAGCGATCTGCTTCAATTCAGCAGCGAGGCGGTCAGCTTCTTCCTCCGATCCGAGCCATCGAAGCTTTAGAACACGCTTTTGCAGGGCGACCACCTCAAGCGCCGGAGACTCCAAGGAGTTTACGGCAATTTCTATCGCTTTCTGCACCGCTTCCTCCTCTAGGTCGCGTTTCTCCGACGAAACAGTACGAGCGAGAAAGCCCGGTGGGTTGAGAGAGATCAAGTGCTGGTCGCGTGCGGCCGGTGCCGGGATCAAGAAATCTCGGTGAGTATTCCCCCGATGCGCGCCATGCTGCTGAGAATGACGATCAGGACAAAACCGCAAAGCCCCGTAACAAAACCGAAGTCATACCAGAATCCGTCGTTCGGAAAGGCGTAGACGCGGATGTGCATGAAGAGACTGCCCACAAGAGCGAAAATCGCGATCGCGCCATGAAAAAGACCTAACAGGAACCCCGGAGCGTCACGGGTGGCCGGGATTGGCTGCGTTGCGCAAGCGGCCGTCAGAACTGCACTCGCAATTGACATGCTTCGGATTGAGAAAGTCATAGTGTCCGGCGGCTGAACTACAGATGCAACCTTAAGTCTTAAAACGCCCGGCTGTTTGATATTTATCAAAACCAAGGCTGTCGCCTGGGAGGACCGTCCCGCGGCGATGTACGCGTTCGTAGGTTGCGCCGCGGATCGTCCGGCGAATTAGGACTGCGCGATGCGTAGCTGTCTAACCGCAGCGCTCACTCCGATAAATGCCGGTCCCAGAAGGGAGCCTTTGGAGACGAAGGTTGAGCCAAATCAATGCCGCTGATTGGCAGCGGCCGAAACTTCCTTAAACCGGGTAAGTGGCAAGAAGAAGAGGATGCCTCTGATTCAAACATCCTGGCGGAGGTTAAATAGCTTCTATGTCATCGATCGCACACGGTGTTCGCGTTGAGGTGTCTGATCGGCGTCAAGGTGTGCCTGTCTTGCAGCACGACAAAGGTGGCCCGGCGTCATCTCGCCCGGGGAGCGCCGAGAAGACCGTAATAGGCCTTGACGAGCTTTCAAGCGGTGGAGGGCTGCTGCGGATACGGGAGGAGGTTGTTGTCGATCGGCCGTTCGGACGGCTGCTGCATTTCGACCTAGAGGGCAACAGACCGAGGCCCCGTGTTCTCATAGTATCGCCACTGTCGGGCATGCGATCAGGCATGCTGCATGATATGATCATGGGAATTCTCCCCGGGCACGATGTCTATTGTCTCACGTGGAAGGATGCAGGTGATGTGCCGGTAGACGAAGGCCCTTTTGGTCTCGAAGACAATATTGGCTATGTCATCGACGCATTGAACAGTATTGAAGGGCGGCTCCATGTCATTGGGCTGTGCCAATCTGCGTTACCCGCTCTTGCGGCAACCGCGCTTGTTGCAGGCGACTCTGTTCGGCCGTTCAGCCTCACCCTGATCGGCGGCAAGCTCGACACGCGGATTAATCCGACGCGAATGGATACCTTGACGCGACGCTGGCCTCTCGAATGGTATCGGAATTTCGTTGTCACCACGGTTCCGGACTATCGGATTGGACGTGGGCGTCGCGTGTATTCGGCCAACACCGAAGTGATGATGCTGTGGACTTATTTTTTACGTAACTTTTGGAGCGGTGGCGAGCTTTTTGGGAAGGTGCTGCGCGATGACGGCGCCGACCCAATTCAGCATCCTTTCCTCAACTCGTTCTTTTCTGTTGGTGATGTGCCGGCCGAATTTTACGTCGATACGGTCGCTCAGGTGTTCCACAATTCCGCGCTGGCGACCGGCCAGCTGGCATGGCGCGGGACGAGGATCGCGCCGGAGAACATCCTCGATACTGCTCTTTTTACGATTGAAGGTGAGTTGGACGACATTTCGGGCCTTGGGCAGACGCGGGTAGCCCATGATCTCTGCACCGGAATTCCTGCCGGGCGCCGAGCGAGCTTTCTGTGCCCGAATGTTGGTCATCTGGGATTGTTCTATGGAAGCGTCTGGCGTCGAGAAGTTTTGCCCCGCTTCGCCGAATTTGTTCGACAGCATGGGTAAGACGTCCTGGTTCAGCGAGGTGGTGGGCGGGCGGCTGTGCGAGCGGCCGTGGTGGCGTGCTTGCCGCCGTCACTTCAATGGCGGGCTTCTGAGGTGAGTTCGAAGGATATGACGGCGTACCTCTGGTCGACGGCCTTCAGGAGGTCCAGCGGAGGGCCTACGATTTCAGGTCGTCTCCACAGGACTTCGTACCAAAGTTCTGCGCGGCCAGGGACGGTGCTGCGGCTTTGGCGATGGAACTGGGCGCGATAGCCCAGTGGCGCCACGAGGTCGGCTAGATCGGACCCCGTCGCGGAACTCTGCTCACACTCGATAACGAGCATGGCGCGCTGTTCGCGCGGAATTCTCCGGTCAGCCAGCTGAGCGCCCACAGCGTGATTACGCCTAGCACGGTCGCGGCAATGCCAAGGCCCAATTGCCCGCCTCCCAAGCAGAGGCCGATGGCTGTCATCATCCACAACGTCGCGGCAGTAGTTACGCCAGTGACCAGGTCACCCCGCTTCAAAATGGCGCCACCGCCGATGAAGCCGACTCCGGTAAGTATGCCAAGCGGTAGGCGCATCAAATCCATAACGCCAAAGGAATCGGGAGCCTTGCCACCGACGCTAAGAAGAATATTCGCTTGGATCATCGCGACGGAGGCGGCAAGGCCGACCAAAATCGTCGTTCGAAGACCCGCAGCGTGGCCGCGCGCGCCGCGATTAAAGCCAATGATCGCACCAGCAAGCATCGTGAGAACGAGGCGGAGTGCGATGTCATTCCATGTTGGATGTAGCGGCATCATTGCAAAACATCATCGGGTGGTGCCGAAGTGTATCGGACGAAAGATGAGAATATCGACGGAAGGTGACGGGAGGAAAGAGGCTCAATCATGAGCGGAAATCATGAAGGGCCATAAACGCCTTCAAAAGCACGCGCGGGTCGAACATGCCATGGTACACGGACGGGAGGCTCGCGGTTCATGCGAAGCAGGCGCATAGACCGCCGCCTGGGCTGAACGAACCGAGTATTCGACCGTGAAGACGACATCCTCGGGCAGCTCGCAAAATTGACCGATGAACGCGAGATTTCGCGAACCCTTCGGAAGCACCTCAGGTCGATCGCCTTGCGCGCGGCGGAGGAACTGGCTGGTGATGAAAGGCATCATGCACGGGATACAGACGGAGGATTCGCAATATCTTCGCGGCTTCGGGGCCGGTTCGCAGATGACCGAGCAATTCCTCCATGATCTCGCGGCCAGAGCATGCGGACATCGGCTTCTTTATGAAGTCACCTGGTTGATCGACAGAGAGGCCATAGCCCCAGAACACGCTGACGGATGTCGGGCTGGTCAATGAAATGCGGCTGGTGTGGGATAACGATCGACACAAGCCAGCTTGAATTCGGGAAATGTGATCAGGCCGCCCTCACCGGGCACGTTACCGGTCAGGTCAAGCAAAAGGCGCAGAAGGGCGGGGTCGCGCAAGGTGGTCGTGAACGACAACCACTTGGATTCATCGACATGGTCTGCGAAAGCCGAAGGCCGCCCGAATTGCGGACGCCCTGCGGCGATCTTCTCCCACAGTGTCCACGCGCCCCCATCAGCCTTGCTCTTGAGCGTGGGAGCGGAGTTCATCGTTCCGAGGCTGGACGCTTCCGTCATCGACCCGAGCGTGACAAGAACGCAATCGTCGGGACTGACAAAAATCTCGGCAAGATGCCCGCCGCGCACGTAGTCGATACGGTCGACAATTGTCGCGCCGCCCTCCTCGCGGAGCCCGAGGTCAACGACGCGCGCATTCAATTGGAAATGTACGCCGCGCTGTTCGAGCCATTTGTGCAATGGGCGCACGAGTGAATCATACTGATTGTAGACCGTCCGCATGATGCCTTCGAGGCGATTGAAGCCCGGCACCATATGGGCAAAGCGCACGAGATAACGCTTGAACTCGACCGCGCTGTGCCAGGGCTGGAAGGCGAAGGTGGTGCACCACATGAACCAGAAATCGGTCTGGAAGAAGCTTGGCTCGAACTGGTCGGCGATACTGGTTTTGCCGAGCAAGGCTTCGGGTTCGAGAGCAAGCCGTTCGATCGACAGAATGTGCCGTTCGCTGAGGCCGAAGGCAGGTGCAGTCTGCCTTTGACCGCCGCGGACCAGCCGTGACTTGGAAGAGGTTCTTATCGTTTCGTTCCAGTCGAAGATTTCCTGCGTAACGGTCTTGGTGCTGTCAAGGTTGGGGATGGAGGAAAACAGGTCGAAGGTGCAGAGATATTGGCGCTCTATCATCCGCCCACCCCGCAGCACGTAGCCGTCTTGGGGCGAGCCGGCACCATCAAGACTGCCGCCAAGTCTGTCCAGTTCCTCAAGGATGGTGATGTTGTGGCCGAGGAGGTCGCCATCGCGAATCATGAAGGCTGCGGCCGCCATTGAGGCAATTCCACCACCTACAAGGTAGGCCTTGGTCGCGCTTCGGGAGGCGGCGCGACTTGGCGAATTCAGGTGCAAAATGGTGCGGACCATCGGCTCCTTCCTGGCGGCAAAGGCGATCAAACCTCTAGGCGGCGATGATGACCTTCAGCGCCCGCGTCTCGGCAGCACGGCCGAAGGTGTCGTAGGCATCGAGTATCTGGTCCAGCTTGAAGTGATGAGTGATCAGACGAGTTGGATCGATTTTCTTGGATTGCACGGTCTTTAGCAGCATCGGCGTGGTCGATGTGTCGACCAACCGAGTCGTGATGGCGATGTTCTGCGACCACAGCCGCTCAAGGTGAAGATCGACCTTTTGCCCATGCACGCCGATATTGGCGATGATACCTCCCGGCCCGACGAGATCCTGGCAGAGCAGGAAGGTCGCAGGCACACCGACGGCTTCGATGGCGGTATCGACGCCGCGGCCGCCCGTGAGCGTTTTCACCGTCTCGGCCGCTTTTCCGTCCGCGCTGTTGATGGTTTGCGTGGCACCGAATTGGCGCGCGAGCCCGAGGCGATTGTCGTCAAGATCAATCATGATGATTTCGGCGGGCGAGTAGAACTGGGCCGTCAGAAGCGCGGCAAGACCGATCGGTCCCGCGCCGACGATCGCGACCGTCGAGCCGGGCGTAACCTTGCCGTTGAGGACGCCGCATTCGAAGCCGGTCGGCAGAATGTCACTCAGCATCACCAGTGCTTCTTCGTCGGCGCCGGCTGGAATGGGGTAGAGGCTGGTGTCGGCATGGGGTGTTCGGACGTATTCAGCCTGGGTGCCGTCGATCTCATTGCCGAGAATCCAGCCGCCCGTTGTGCAATGCGAATACATCCCGCGCCGGCAATAATCGCACTTGCCGCACGCCGAGATGCACGAGATGAGAACGTGATCGCCCGGCTTGAAGGCGGTGACGCCGGCACCGACGCTGTCGACAATGCCGACACCTTCGTGGCCGAGAATACGGCCTGGCGCGCATGTCGCCACGTCGCCCTTCAGAATGTGCAGGTCGGTGCCGCAAATCGTTGTCTTGACCATCTTCACGATGGCATCGCCGGGAGCCTGGATCTCGCGGCTTCGGGACGGTCTTCGAGCGCTTTCAGCCCGGGTCCGCGATACACAAATGCTTTCATCGTAATCTCCCATCATGCGATCTGATCGCGGTCGCGCTTCATCCTGGTCGGTGCGGAAACAAGAAGAGGCCGTGGCGCGGCGCTCCGCCTTGACCTGAATCAAGGCTGCCGGCGGTATGCGCAGTAAACTGCCGCACCCTGGCGATTTCAGTGGCTTAGGATCGACGACCGTTCATGGCCTAGAACAGGTATGGCAAGCCAAGCTCCTGGCTGTGGTGAGACGTCCTTGGAGATGCGGATATTCGGGGACGGCTGTATGGTGGAATTCAGGATCGATAAGCCGCTGATCGGGAAGGTTGATGGCCGAAACACTCGGGCGATAGCGGCACCGCTGGCGATGACGACGACCACGATTTCAGGCTCGCCATGGAGGCGGCAGAGGTCGGGGCGTGGCGTTGGGATGTTGCGACCGGCAGGCTGCATCTGTCGGATGCGGCGCAGAGGCTGATCGGCCTTACCGAGAGTCGCGGCGACCTATTCGGCGTTCCTGGCGCGAGTTCATCCGGACGATCACGCCTGATTGTCGACCGGTCGATGCGCGCGAGCGTTGATCGGGGCGAGGCGTTTGATCTCGATTTCCGCACCTCTGCAGTTGGAGAGCTCGGTCGTTGGCTACGAATGCGCGGGCGCGCTCACGGCATTCAGGGTGGGTCGGTTGAGGCGCGGGGCATCGTGATCGACATCGCGCGTCGGAAGGCCGCGGAGGAAGCCAATAGCCGGCTGGCGGCGATCGTCGCCTCTTCTGAGGACGCGATTGTGGCCAAGACGCTCGAAGGCATTGTAACCGACTGGAATGCCGGCGCGGAGACCATTTTCGGATACTCGGCGGAGGAGATGATCGGCAAACCGGTTTCTCTGCTGCTGCCGCCGGGCCAGGAGGATGAAGGCGCAAGTATCCTGGATCGTCTGAGGCGCGGCGAGCGGGTCGAACATTTCGAGACCCGCCGCCGATGCAAGAACGGCGATATCATTGATGTATCACTCACGGTCTCGCCCTTGTGGGATCATGACGGACGCATGATCGGCGCGTCGAAGGTCGCGCGCGACATCACCTCGGCAAGCGCGCGCAGACGGCTCTGGCGGAGCGCGAAGCGCATTTGCAATCCGTGCTCGATACTGTGCCGGACGCAATGATCATTATCGATCCGCAGGGGATCATGGAGTCGTTCAGCGCCACCGCCGAGCGCCAATTCGGCTATCGTGCCGACGAGGTGATCGGCCAGAATGTGAGCATGTTGATGCCATCGCCCTATCGCGAGCAGCACGACACCTATCTGAAGCGCTATCTGACCACTGGCGAGCGTCGCATCATCGGCATCGGTCGGCTCGTGGTGGGGCAGCGCAAGGACGGCTCGACCTTCCCGATGGAGCTGTCAGTGGGAGAAGTCCGCTCGGGACAGCGACGTGCCTTCACCGGTTTCGTACGCGATCTGAGCGAGCGGGAAGCGTCGCAAAAGCGCCTGCAAGACCTGCAGGGCGAACTCATTCACATGTCTCGATTCACAGCCTTGGGCGAGATGGCTTCGACGTTGGCCCATGAGCTCAACCAGCCGCTCTCCGCGGTCGCGAACTATTTGAAGGGCGGCGCGGCGACTCCTCGCCGGCGATCAACCAGAGGCCGTGCGGATGGCGCGCGAAGCCATGGAGAAGGCGACCGAGCAGGCACTGCGCGCCGGGCAGATCATTCGACATCTGCGCGATTTCGTGGCGCGGGGCGAGAGTGAGCGCCAGCTCGAGAACGTGGCGAAACTGATCGAGGAAGCCAGCGCGCTCGCGTTGGTCGGTTTCAAAGAAACGCGGCGTGCGGGTTTCGTACGCGCTGGACCCGCGGGCTGAGTTTGTTTTTGCCGACAAAATCCAGATTCAGCAAGTATTGCTCAATTTGATCCGCAATGCCGTCGAAGCGATGCAGGAATCTCCTACACGGGAATTGGTCGTGGCGAGCCGGCATGTTGACGAGAATACCGTCGAAGTGAGTGTCGCCGATACCGGACCGGGTATCGCGGAGGAGATCGCCGCCCAGCTGTTTCAGCCATTCGTGACGACCAAGCGGCAGGGCATGGGCGTCGGGCTGTCGATTTCGCGCACGATCGTCGAAGGCCATGGAGGCCGTCTGTGGGTCGAACCCAACCCGGTGGGCGGGACGATCTTTCGCCTGACGCTCAGGACGACGGTCAGCGAGGAGGCGCTGGAAAATGACGACTAGCGCTGTGATTCATCTGATCGACGATGATGACGGTGTGCGCCAATCGCTGGCGTTTTCGCTGACGACTGCGGGCCTTGCTGTGCGGGCCTACGAATCCGCGGTCGCTTTTCTGGAAGCGCTTCCCGGTGTGCAGCCGGGCTGCGTCGTAACCGATGTCCGCATGCCTGGCATTGACGGGCTGGAACTACAGCGCCGCCTGAATGAGCAAGCCGTAAATCTGCCGGTGATCGTCATTACCGGTCATGGCGACGTGCGATTGGCAGTCGAGGCCATGAAAGCCGGTGCGATCGATTTCATCGAGAAGCCGTTCGACGACGATGTCCTGCTCGTCTGCCATTCAGAAGGCGATCGAACGCTATGACAGGACCGGGGAGAGAGAACTGGAAGCCGCACAAACACGGGCCCGTCTGGCGTCATTGTCGCCACGAGAGAACGAGGTCCTTCAGGGACTGCTCGCAGGCCATCCGAACAAGACGATCGCCTACGATCTGAAACTCAGCGCACGGACCGTCGAGGTCCATCGCGCGAATGTCATGACCAAGATGGGGGCCGGCAGTCTCTCCGACCTCGTCCGAATGGCGCTTGTCGCCGACCTGCTGTCGACAGGACGGTGAGTGGGAGGATTGCGCCATATCAAGGTTCTTGGGGTCGATTGGCGTCTAGGATTGCCGCTTACGCAATCTGAGAGGCGGCTCGAAAAGAGCCGGCGGAGCCCCAATTCCATGAGCGCAGGTTCGCATCTCGTCCTCGTTGTCGATGATGATCTGGCCGTTCGCGAATCGCTCAAATTCGCTCTCGAGCTGGAGGGGCTGGAGGTGCATGTCTGTGCCGGCGGGGCTGATCTGCTCTGGCCCATCCACACTTGATGCGCGCCGATTGTCTTGTTCTTGATTACCACATGCCCGGCATGGATGGTTTCGCGGTGCTGAGCGCATTGAAGGCGCGCGATTCTCGCGTGCCGGTCATCCTGATTACTGGCAATGCCACGGCCGGCGGTCCGCCGCCGTGCCGCCATTGCCGGCGTCCGGCATGTCGTCGAGAAGCCGCTGCTCGACAGCACGCTTATCGAAAGCATCAGCGATATCCTGAACTCGAAGGTCCGGTCGGCTTGCGAGTCGTCCCGCGCTACGGCTGCGGCGGCGACGCTACGTAGAATCCCTTAGAACATAACACAATACTGCGTCGCGACCCCGATCAGTAGACAGGAGGTCGCCCCATGACTGAAGGAGTTTCTCATGTCTACATCCCTCGCCGTTTCGCGCAGTCAAGTCTCCGCAGTCGCACCGGCCGTTATTGCACGGTCATCGCGGCAACGAGAGCGATTTCCAAGCCGGCTGGGAGCGGACACTCTCGACGACGGGGTCGGTCCTGCATTTTGCGCAGGATCGCGAAATCTATGGCGAAGGCGATGAAGCGGAGACCTTCTTCAAGATCGTGTCGGGTGTCGTTCGGACCTGCAAATTTCTCAGCGACGGACGGCGGCAGATCGATGCCTTTCATGTCGAAGGCGACATCTTCGGCTTCGAACCGGGCGAGGAACACCGGTTGTCGGCCGAGGCGGTGTCCGAGTGCACGGTGATTTCCTATCGGCGGCGCGGCGTCGAGCGGCTGGCGGCGAGCAATGAAGCGCTGTCGCGGCAACTGTTCTCATATGCCATGCACAACATGGCGCGGGCGCAGGACCACTCGCTGCTGCTGGGCCGCAAAAGCGCTGTCGAGAAAGTCGTGGCCTTCTTGATGGAATGGGCAGACCACACGCCGCGCAGCGGGACAATCGCTCTGGCGATGACACGGCAGGACATCGCGGACTATTTGGGCCTGACCATCGAAACCGTGTCGCGCACCCTCTCCCAATTGGAGCGGGACGCCATGATCGAACTGTCGACGGCGCGTCAGATCCGCTTCAGGAACCCCGCCGGATTGCGGGCGCTGAACGCGTAAGGGATGGCATCGGTCGGTGGCGTGGTCTCGTATGAGGGCACGCCACCCTCAGGCCGCGCGCTATCCCTGTTTCATTTGATAGACCGGGAGCCAATCGCTTCATCAAGCTTATCTTCATGTCGCCGCTCTTTCGTTGATAATCTCGAGAAGCGACGGTGCGACAGCGCCGTGGCTTCAATTGTAGTTTGTGGAGGAGTGGCAAAATGGCAGGCGTGGTCACGGAAGGCGAGGCGAGTACACTAACCGAGCGGCTTAGTCGGAACAGCTATGCATGCTGGACGCTTGGTGGCGCGCCGCCAATTATCTGTCTGTCGGCCAAGTATATTTGCTTGCCAATCCACTGCTGCGCGAGCCATTGAAGATCGAGCACGTCAAGCCACGTCTCCTCGGTCATTGGGGAACGACGCCGGGCCTCAATTTCATCTATGTCCATCTCAACCGCATCATCAAGGCGCGGGATCTCAACGTCCTGTTCATCGCCGGACCTGGCCATGGCGCACCGGGCGTGGTCGCCAACACTTGGCTCGAAGGCACTTATAGCGAGCTCTATCCGGATGTCTCGCAGGACGAGGCTGGGATGTGCCGGCTGTTCCGCCAATTCTCCTTCCCTGGCGGAATCCCGAGCCATGCCGCCCCCCAGACGCCAGGATCGATTCATGAAGGCGGGGAGCTCGGCTATTCGCTGTCCCACGCTTATGGCGCGGTATTTGACAATCCCGACTTGATCGTGGCCTGCGTCGTCGGCGATGGCGAGGCCGAGACCGGTCCGCTTGCGACTTCCTGGCATGGCAACAAGTTCCTTAATCCCGTCGCGGACGGAGCCGTTCTCCCGATTCTGCATCTCAACGGCTACAAGATCGCCAATCCGACAGTGCTGGCGCGGATCGGTTCGGAAGAGCTCGGCAAACTCTTGGAAGGCTATGGCTACGCGCCGATCTTCGTCGAAGGAGACGAGCCGGAGGTCATGCATCAGAAAATGGCCGTGGCCTTGGATACCGCCTTTGACAAGATCCGGTCGATCCAATCGGCGGCGCGCAGTGGCACCCTAACGGAGCGGCCCATTTGGCCGATGATCGTTTTGCGCAGCCTGAAGGGCTGGACTGGCCCGAAGTTGGTCGACGGTCTCAAGGCAGAAGGTTCGTGGCGCTCCCATCAGGTGCCATTCACGATGGACAAGCCGGAGCATCTCCAGCTTCTCGACGACTGGATGCGGAGCTATCGACCGCAAGAACTGTTCGACGAAACCGGCCGGCTGCGCCCCGAGATCGCGGCGTTGGCGCCGGTGAGCGACCGCCGGATGAGCGCCAATCCGCATGCCAATGGCGGCGCGCTGATGCGGCCGCTGCGCTTGCCGCGATTCGAGGATCTCGCGGTGGCGGTCGTCCATCCGGGCGGTGTTGACGGTGAAGCGACCAAAGTGATGGGCGCGTTTCTGCGCGAAGTGATGCGCCGGAACGCGGCGACGCGGAATTTCCGAGTATTCGGCCCTGACGAGACCGCGTCGAACCGACTGCAAGACCTGTTCGAGGCGACCGGCCGCGCCTGGGATGCGGCGACGCTTGCGGACGACGACGAGCATTTGAGCCCGGATGGCCGGGTGATGGAGATCCTGAGCGAACATACTTGTCAGGGCTGGCTCGAAGGCTACCTGCTCACCGGCCGGCATGGGCTCTTCAACTGCTACGAAGCGTTCATCCACATTGTCGATTCGATGTTCAACCAGCACGCCAAATGGCTGAAGACCGCGCGCGAGGTCGAATGGCGCCGTCCGATCGCATCTTTGAACTATCTTCTGACTTCCCATGTCTGGCGGCAGGATCACAATGGATTCAGCCACCAGGATCCCGGGCTTCGTCGACCACGTTGTGAACAAGAAGGCGGACACCGTCCGGGTCTATTTTCCGCCGGACGTGAACACGCTTCTGTTCGTCACCGACCATTGCCTGCGGAGTTGGGATCGGATCAACGTCATCATCGCCGGCAAGCAACCGCAGCCGCAGTGGCTAGACATGAATACGGCAATCAAGCATTGCACGCAGGGAATCGGCATCTGGGAATGGGCGAGCAACGATCGGGGCGGCGAGCCGGACGTGGTGATGGCCTGCGCCGGCGACGTGCCAACATTGGAGACGATGGCCGCGGTCGATCTCCTGCGTCAGCACTTTCCCGACCTGAAGGTTCGCGTCGTCAATGTCGTCGATTTGATGACCTTACAACCGAAGACGCAGCATCCGCACGGTCTGACCGACAACGATTTCGATGCGCTATTTACGAAAGACAAGCCGGTGATATTCGCATTTCATGGCTATCCCACGTTGATCCACCGGCTGACATACAAGCGCACCAATCATGATAATATTCACGTGCGGGGCTTTGAGGAGGAAGGTACGACCACCACACCCTTCGATATGGTCGTGCGCAACCGGCTCGATCGCTTTCACCTCGTCGGAGACGTGATCGATTTTGTGCCGACGCTGGGGCCGGCTGCGGTTTACGCAAAGCAGGCAATCCGCGACAAGCTGATCGATCACGAGCGCTACATTGTCGAGCATGGCGCCGATATGCCGGAAGTGCATAACTGGCGCTGGCCGCACGCGACCTAACGGTCGGCAAGCGGAGTTGGGTGGCTTTGGCTGTGCGGTAGCGTGAAGACGTGCGCGGGTCACGTTCTATTTGCGCCAGATCAAGGCTTTGACGGCGGCAACTTGGAAGTATGGAAGTTCAGGTCGGACATAAGGTGTCGCCATGGAACTGACAGAGGCCATTTATGGACGCCGGGCAACACGCGGTTTCACGCGTGAGCCCGTGAGCAAAGAACTCATCGAAAAGCTCGTTGACGCCGCTATCCATGCGCCAAGCGCCGTCAATGAACAGCCGTGGGATTTCGCTATTGTGCAGGATACGATGCTGCTCGACCGGATTTCCGCGGCAGCCAAAGCCCATATGGCGAAGGCTATGGCGAGCAGTGAATTTCCGCGCCGGCTTCACGAGAATCTCGACGATCCGGACTTTCACGTCTTCTATCACGCGCCGGTGCTGATCGTCATTTCTGCAAAGTCCGGCGATTGGGCGACCGAGAATGCGTCTCTGGCTGCCGAGAACCTAATGCTGGCAGCGTATGCGCAGGGCCTTGGATCCTGTTGGATCGGGTTCGCCCAACGCTGGTTGGAAACGGAAGAAGGCAAACGCGCGATCGACGTTCCCGAAGATTTCTACCCCGTCGCACCGATTATCGTCGGGCACCCGAGCATGATCATGCCTGTAGTTCCGCGTAATCCTGCCCGTATTCGGTGGATCGCGTGACACGGCACAGCCCGCACCGGCGGAATTGGTCTACGCAAGCAAAGCCCAGGGCGAAGTATCGATAGAGACAGTGATCTGGGAGCGATGATGATCCAAGACGTATTGGTGCATGTGGATGGAACGGAAGCGGGGAAACGGCGCATTGCCTACGCTTTCGATCTGGCCGAACGACATCAAGCGCGGCTGACGGGCGTGCATGTAACGGCACCCGTGGACGTACCGCCTTACTACAAACCGAGCATGGTCGACCAGGTTGTCACGGCACTTGAACATCATGCAGTGTTCGATGCTCAGGCTTCGGAACGGCTGTTCAAAGCTGTAGCCTCGACGCGCTCGACGCCGACGCTGTGGCGAGCGATGGAGGGCGCGATGTCGGTCGCGATCTGCAAACTGGCGCGATGGGCGGATCTCGTTGTTCTCGGTCAATACGAGTGGGAGGGTGCGGTCGAACGTCACCCGTTGTCACTCGCCGAAGCGGTCGCGGTCGATTGCGGCAGGCCTGTTCTCGTCGTGCCCGCAGCGATCGGGGTCGGACGGCTGCAGCGCGCATTAGTCGCCTGGGATGGAAGTCGGGAGGCGGTTCGCGCTCTTCATGATGCCCTGCCGCTGCTGCGGGAGGCTAAGGCGACCGTCGAGGTGGCGATGATTGACGGCGAAGCTGGTGGCGTTCTGGAGCCGCTTTTTGATCATCTGCGCCGCCACCAGATTGGTGTCGAAGACGAGGTCCATCTTCGCCCCAGCGGTTCGACCGCCGGCGCCTTGGTGGATCGTCTCAAGCAGGGGCATTTCGATCTTCTGATCATGGGCGCCTTTGGCCATCCGGTATGGATTGAATTCCTGTTCGGCGGAACAACGCCATCGGCTCTTTTCAATGCTTCAACGCCGGTGCTGATCTCGCATTGACATGGGACGGCTCGTATCGCGCTTCATCGACATGTGGGAGCCGGCACGATCATCCTGGGACCGCCAGCGTATAGAAGAGTGCGACTGCTGAAAGCGCCATGACGCCGAAAGTTAGCCAGACGAAGAATCTGGACATCGGGCCTCCGCGAAAGGTCCCGAGAATACTGGCATTCGCATTGATCCGCGCGATCAGGTAGAGGAGCGGCACAGCCGCAATGCCGTTGAAGACGGCCGTGAACACCAAAGCCTTGATCGGGTCGATCCCGACGAAATTCAACAGCAGTCCGATGCCGGTCGAGACGATGATGACGCCGTAGAAGCCGCGGGCCTCAGCGAACTTGCGGCCCAAGCCCTCTTTCCAAGAGAACGCTTCGGCGAGCGCATAAGCGGCAGAGCCGGCGAGCACGGGAATGCCAAGCAGGCCGAGACCGATGACGCCGACCGCGAACAGGTCGCGAGCGACTTGGCCGGAATTGGGAAAGGATCGGACCAGCGGTTCCAGCGCTTTGGCCGCGTCTGCGGCCGTGTTGATGGTGGTGATGCCATGACTGAACAGGACCGATCCGGTCGTGATGATGATGAACCATTGGACGAGTTCGGCTGAGACCATGCCCACGGTCGTGTCGATGCGCATGTTGCGGATGAAATTCAGCGGGAGCGCGGGTCGGATTCCGTCGCCAGGCGAGAGTCCCATCGCGATCTCCTCTTCAACCTCCTCGGAAGCCTGCCAAAAGAACATGTAGGGCGAGATCGATGTGCCGAACACGCCGGTGATGATGAAGAGGAAACTGAAGGTGAGTTCGATGTGAGGAACCACCGTGGCGTAGAGAATTTTTCCCCAGGGCTCGGCGATCATAAAGGTCGTGGCCGGGTATGATAACAGCGCCAGAGCAAGCCATTTTAGAACTTTGGCGTAGGTCTGATAGCTGACGAGGACCTCAAGACTTACCACCAAAACTGTCGTGAGCAGCGCGAATAGCCAAAGGGGTGCATTGATGACGAGTTGGGCGGCAGCCGCCACCGCGCCTATGTCGGCGCCGATGTTGATCGTATTGGCCACGACGACGAGAAGCACGACGCATATCAGGATCGAGCGAGAGTAGTGCTCCTTGATCACGCCGGCGAGACCCTTGCCCGTGACCGAGCCGATGCGGCCGCAGCACTCTTGCACCGCGAGCAACAGCGGGATCTGATAGAGTGCCGTCCAGAGCTGACCGAACCCGAATTGCGCGCCCGTCTGCGAATAGGTCGCGATCCCGGATGGATCATCATCGGCCGCTCCTGTGATCAGGCCCGGCCCTAAAATCTTGAGAAACCGAAAGATGCTTGGCTTCGGGGCTTCTTCGGCGTCCTGCTTGTCCGGGAGCGGCGCCGGCGTTATCGCGGATCGGCGCACTGGTTCGTGCTCACGAATTGAGTGACAGACGTCATGGATGCCCTTGTCAGAGAACTCGAGGTTCGCTGCGCGCAGGGTCCGGGCACATCGCCAACCGAGGAATCAAGATGTAGCGGACATTGGGTTGCGGGCATAGGCGCGGCGGTTCGGCACGCCGTGTCGGCCGCGCGGCCATGGTCGAAGTTCTTCAAGAAATGGCGACGGCCGAAGGAACGCGACATTCAATGATAGCCGATGTCGCCGCGGACCTTGCCCCGAAACACCCAATAAGACCAAGCCGTGTAGAGTAGGATGACCGGAAGAAGGACAAGCGTTCCGATGAGCAGGAAGCCTTGGGTGCTTTGAGAAGACGCGGCCTGCCATAGCGTAAGGTGATGGGGCACGATCATGGGCCACAGGCTGATTGCGATTCCGGCGTAGGATAGCAGGAACAGCAGGACGGCGGCCAAGAAGGGCGTGGTCTCCTTCTCCCCCCTGAGCGCGCGCCATTCCCAGAACGCCACCAGCGCGGTGAGGATCGGCACCGGCGCGAACCAGAAGATGTCGGGCGTGCTGAACCAGCGCGCGGCGATATCGCGATCCATCAGTGGGGTCCAGAGGCTGACGATAGCAATTCCAACGAGCACGCCGATCAGGCACCATTGCCCGCGTCGGCGCATCTGGGCCTGGAGCTCGCCTTCCGTCTTCTGGATCAGCCATCCGGCGCCGAGCAACGCGTAGCCGAACAGCAGCGCAATCCCGGTCAGGATTGAAAACGGTGTGAAGCA
The DNA here is from genome assembly GCA_963759985.1 of uncultured Alphaproteobacteria bacterium. Taxonomy (GTDB): domain Bacteria; phylum Pseudomonadota; class Alphaproteobacteria; order Rhizobiales; family Beijerinckiaceae; genus Methylovirgula. The sequence goes on along the minus strand of CAVXBI010000005.1, from coordinate 62,901 downwards.
ATCGAAGGAACTTCCGGTGAAAGCTTGCCCGTCGGTCTTGAAGCCCTGAATAAAGGCGCCGAGCACGATGCCTTGGGTGAAGGTGGCGAGTATCGAACCGTAGCAAAAAGCGTGATCCCAGAATCCGCGCCGATCGGAATCCCGGTACCGGAACTCAAAGGCCACGCCACGGAAGATGAGTGCAAGCAGCATCAAACCGACCGGGAAGTAGACCGCCGGGATGATGATGGCGAAAGCAAGTGGGAACGCTGCCATCAGTCCGACGCCACCGAGGATCAGCCAGGTTTCATTACCATCCCAGACCGGGGCGACCGTGTTCATGACCAGGTTTCGCGAAGGCGTATCGCCGACGAAGCCGTAGAGGATGCCGACGCCGAGATCGAAGCCGTCGAGCAGGACGTAGAGGAAAACCCCGACCCCGAGGATCACCGTCCAGATCGGGACCAGGTCGAGCGTGAACGCGCTCATGATACACCTCCTTCCGGGCGCTCGGCCGGCAAGGCCCGCATGGGCATGTCGGGGCGGCCGCTCTCTACCGGGGCGTCCGGGGCAGTCGCATCGGGACCGCGGCGGACGATGCGCGCCATGATGATGAGGCCGGCGGGGAAGATGATCAGGTAGACGACGATATATCCGATGAAGGACAGCAGCACGTCGATGCCGGTGAGTGACGGCGAGACCGAGTCGCTGGTTCGCATCAGGCCGTAGACCGTCCATGGCTGCCGCCCGACCTCGGTCACGACCCAGCCGGCGAGCACAGCGACAAAGCCGGCCGGCGCCGCGATCTCGCAGGCCTTGAGGAACGTCCGGCTCTCGAGGAGCCGCCCTCTAATGCGCAGCAGGTTGCCGATCAGCACGAGGGCGAGCATGAGGAGCCCGATTCCGACCATGATGCGGAACGCGAAAAAGGGCGGCCCAACAGGCGGTCGCTGGTCGGCTGGCCAATCCTTTAGTCCGCGGATCGTACCGTTTGCGTCATGCGTCAGGATCAAACTGCCGAGTACCGGCACATTGACTTCCCAACGGTTGGTCTCATGCGCGTCGTCAGGAATGGCGAAGAGCGTCAGCGGCACGCGCGATTCTGTTGCCCAACGCGCCTCGATGGCGGCCAGTTTGGCTGGCTGATACTCAAGCGTGTTGAGGCCGTGCAGATCACCCAGGAAGATTTGCAGCGGCACTAGGATGAGCAACAGCCACAAGGTCGTCGATAGAATCACGCGGCCTTCCTCGACGAACTTGCGCCCCCTGATCAAGTAGGCCGCGACGCCGAGAACGACGAAGGCAGTCGTCACATAGAAGCCGCAGACGGTATGGGCGAGGCGATACGGGAAGGAGGGGTTGAAGATGATCTGCCACCAATCCTTCGGGTAGAAGCGGCCGTCGACGAAGGAATAGCCGGCCGGCGTCTGCATCCAGCTATTCACCGACAGTATCCAAAAGGACGAAAACAGTGTGCTGAAAGCGACCATAAGTGCTGCGATGAAATGTACCCATCGCGGGACAAGACGCCGGCCGAACAATAGGATGCCGAGGAACGTCGCTTCGAGGAAGAAGGCCGTCAGACCTTCATAACCGAGAAGCGGTGACAGGACGTTGGCGGTCGCGAGCGAGAAGCGGCTCCAGTTCGTTCCAAACTGGAATGGCATGACGATGCCGGAGACGACTCCCATGCCGAAGGCGACGGAAAAGACCTTTATCCAGAAGGCCGAGATCCGAAAATAGATCTCGCGCTTGGTAATGAAATGCAGTCCCTCCATGAAAGCTACAAAGGACGCGAGACCAACGGTGAATGCCGGGAGCAGGATATGGAAGGCGATGACCCAGACGAATTGGAGCCGGGAGAGAAAAAGTGCATCGAGATGCATCACGTGCCCCCTCAAGCAGTATCAATTGTCCTTCGGCAACCGATGCCGTTACGACATGGCGTTCAACTGAGCCGTTGGCTACACGGTAATGCAGGAGATCTCAGGGGCATTTGATCTGGAACAACCGCCGGAGGCTTCCTACGAGGGAGAAAAGAATGTCCCGGAGCGTGGCGCGCCATTGTTGCGGGCGTCCGAAGCTGTTTTTTCTTCTGTCGTGAAGGCGCCCCACCGGGCATTCACTTGCCGACTGACGTCGACCCAAGTTTTGGCATGCAGAGCTGCTGCCTCTAGGACCGACACCACCAGCTTGGATTCCGCGGCCAGAAGATCCTGTGGCCTGCGCTGCTGCAGGAGCTGGCACAGCGCATGAGCGATCTCCTCGTTGGTAGCGAGAAGAGTGCTGACTTGCAGCCCGGCCGCGTTCCCGTAGAGCGTTTGCAAGTCTGCTGCGAAACTTTGGAAGCGCCGAATTTCTCGGTCGGCGCCATCCATGCCGCAAATCCTGGGCACACCCCACCATGCCAACAACGCGTTCATCCGTCGCAAGCTGACGGCAATCGGATCGGGGTCCACTGTCATTGTTGTTATCCCTTGCAAGGCGGGGTGGGTCTCGCGGATTTATCGGTTGGTCTCAAGCAACAAGGCGATGCCTTGCCCTCCGCCGATGCACAGGGTGACCAATCCGCGGTGGACGCCGTCGCGGCGCATGGAATGGAGCAACCGGGTGGTCAGAACAGCGCCCGTCGCACCGATCGGATGTCCATGAGCGACGGCACCACCTTCGACGTTGACGATCTCTTCAGGCAAACCGAGTTCACGGGTGACGGCGATCGCGATCGCCGCGAAGGCTTCGTTGATCTCGACCCGCTCAAGGTCGGAGACTTTCCAATTGGCTCGCTCCAGCGCCTGGCGTACGGCGGGAACGGGACCCAGTCCGAAGAGCCCGGGTTCGACTGCGCCCACGCCGAACGCGACCAGCCGGCCCATCGGCTCGACGCCGTGTTTTGTCGCCCAGTCCTCGCTGGCGACGATCATGGCGGCGCCGCCGCTGTTGAGGCCTGGCGCGTTGCCGGCCGTGATCGTCCCGTCCTTGCGGAAGGCTGGTTTTAGATGGGCGAGCGCCTGCGCCGTGGTGTCGGGGCGATTTTGCTCGTCTTTGGCGAAGGTGACAGGACCTTTGCGGGACTGTAGCGCCACCGGCGCGATTTCGGCGTCGAACTTGCCGGCAGCCTGGGCGGCGCTGAAGCGCTGCTGGGAGCGGAGCGCCCAGGCGTCCTGCGTCTCGCGGGAGATCTGGAGTTTCTGCACGAGGTCCTCGGTCACCCAGCCGGAATGCTGGTCGCAGAATGCGTCGTTCAGTCCGTCGCGGAGCATGCTGTCGAACATTTGGGCATCGCCCATGCGGTAACCCCAGCGGCCGTGGCCGACCAGGTAGGGGCACTGGTCCATGTTCTCCATGCCGCCGGCGATGGCCGCGTTGGAAAGGCCCAGCATCACCTCCTGGGCCGCCGTGGCGATGGCCTGGGCGCCGGAGCCGCAAACGCGATTGACGGTGAGCGCCGGGACGCTGGCTGGAACGCCCGCGCCGATCGCCGCCTGGCGCGCAGGGTTCATCTTTGCCCCGGCTTGCACCACATGACCCATCACCACGCTGTCGATGGTCTCGCCGGTCACCTTGGCGCGCGTCAGAACCTCCTTGATGGCCGTCGTCCCGAGCTGCGGCGCGGGAATATCCTTGAGCGCGCCGCCATAGGCGCCGATGGCCGTGCGCGTCGCCGCGCAGAGAATGACGTTGGTTTGAGTCATGTGGGAAATCCTTTTGGTGTGGGCTTCATGTCATGTACTGCCCGCCATTGGCGGTGACCGTGGCGCCGGTGATGAAGGCAGCCGCATCGCTGACCAGGAAGCGGACGATCCTTGCGATCTCCGCCGGCTGGCCCAGCCGGCCGATGGGGATCGCCGCCTGGATCTTGGCGAGCGTTTCAGGCGGCACCGCAGCGACCATGTCCGTCTCGACATAGCCTGGGGCAATGGCATTGACCGTGATTCCCTTGGGCGCGCCTTCCAACGCGAGCGCCTTGGTGAAGCCGAGCATTCCGGCCTTGGCCGCGGCGTAGTTTGCCTGGCCCAACTGGCCCTTTTGACCGTTGATCGACGAGACGTTGACGATCCGCCCGAAGTTGCGGTCGCGCATGGCGCCGATGACCGCGCGGCACATGTTGAAGCAGGAGGTAAGGTCGCAGGCGATGACGTCGCGCCATTGCGCAAACGTCATCTTGTGCAGCATGGCGTCTTGCGTGACGCCGGCATTGTTGACGAGCACCTCCACCGGCGCGCCCAGGTCATCCGCGACCTTGCGAGCTCCGGCTTGGGAAGCGTCATAGTCGGCGACGTTCCAGCGGAACACGCGGATGCCCGTGTCGCGCGCGAACGCTGCGGCCACCTCGTCGTTTCCGACATAGCTCGCGGCCACGGAATATCCGGCTTCGGCAAGGTCTCGCGAGATCGCCGCACCGATCCCGCGCGTGCCACCCGTCACAAGAGCAATTCGTCCCATCCGCTTGCTTCCTTCCCGGTTGCCGAGTGTCGAGCGATCGTTATCGAGATCGATCGCGGCTCGATGCCGAGCAATTGTTAGAATTGAAATTCTTGCGCCCGGCGGCCGTGGCGGCCTTGATCCGAATCAAGGGCATCGTCGTATTTCCGGGTGTGGGGCGTCGATTGGCTCTACGGCATGCGCCGGAACGGCATTGCCGGATCGAGTTTGCCGCTTCGCGGGGACCTAGCCCGGGATCGCCCCAGGCAGCGGCGTCGTGAGGGCCGATGTTTCGGCCCGGACCAAGGACGCGAGAAGTCGCTGAGCGGTAAGATAACCTTCCTTCTTGTGACGATTGACCGTTTGCATGGAAAAATCGTAGTCCGTCGCCGGGGGTTCCTGATCGGAGCCGTTGCGAACGATTCGGGTGATCGTTGTCGTGCCCTCCCGGCCCATCAGATGAACATACCTCGGTCTTTGGCGTAGACGCGCGGCGGCGTCGGGATCGACCTCCACCAAAATCTCGGCGACCAGCGCCTGAAAATCATGGACCAGTTCGCGGATATGTCCGTCATTGCGGATACGCTCGCCATAGGTGATCTCGTCACGGCGGGTCAGCACTTCAGCAAGATTTGACGGCAGGGGTCGTTTTCCTGGAAACAGATCGACGATGAGGACTTGCTTGTTGTCGGCGCCACATTGCCTGAGCACATGCTCGAGCGGGGAGTTGCTGATGATGCCGCCATCCCAATAGTGGCGCCCGTCGATCGTCGTCCACGGAAAGATCGGGGGAAGACTGCAACTTGCAAGGATGTGGTCCGGCGTGAGTTCGTCGATGCGGCTGTCGAAGAAGACAAGTTCTCCGAGATCGACGTCGACGGCTGCCACGATGAGCCGGACCGGACTCTGGGACAGCTTCGTGAAATCCACATATTTGCGTAATAGCGCCTTGATGGGGCTCGCGTCGTAGAGGCTCGTCCACTGGTACGGCCACCATTCGCCATCAATGCCGGGGGCGAGCCATCGCGGTGTGAAGAAGCCGGGAATACCCCATGTCATGGCCGATCCAACTGCGAAGACGTTGGCCACCGAGGCAGGGGCGGCTTCGGGAGCATAGACGCTGATGTCGTTCCAGAAGGCTTCGAGAGCGGCAGCCGGACTGTCGGGATTGCCCGCGATGATCGCGCCGTTGACGGCTCCGACGGATACGCCGCTGACGATCCTGGGCGCGATCTTGGCTTCGTCCATGGCGCGGACGACCCCGCACTCGAAAGCGCCTAGCGCTCCGCCGCCCTGCAGGATCAGGACCGTCTCCCGCGCCAAGAACTCGATACTGGCCGCGGGATCGGCAAGTTGGGCGACCGCGGCATGGATATCCACCCGGTCACGGATCAGCGTCTCTGCGATTCGGGTCTCATCCGGAGGGCGGCCGGTGGAGAAAAACCCGATAATGCGGTCGTTCCGAATGTAGAACTCGGCAAAGGATTTGGTTTGGAGCGTGCCGCGCCCAATGCGGACATCTGCTTCCTCGCTTGTGCCAAGAAAAGTAAAGCTTAGATCAAGAAAGTCGCAGAAATAATGCGGAACGTCGCCGTAGGGGACCCGCTGATCGAGCATGTTCTTTGCGGCGGTGCGTCCCTGACGGCGAGCGTTTTCCCAATGCTCCGCCCGCTGGCGTTTTCCGTAGCGATCGAGATAGGCGGCGACATCGCCTGCGGCGAAGATGTCTGGAGCATTGGTCTGCAGGAATTCATCGACAAGCACGCCTGCGTCGATCTTGATCCCGGAATGTTCGAGGAAATCGGTCTGCGGCGTCGCGCCGATAGCGAGGATGATGGTCTCGCAGGAGAGCGTTTGACCGGTGACGGTTTGGATGCCGGACACCTGGCCGCTTCCACAAAATTGGGCGACAGTCTCTCCAAGAAGAATCTTGATGCCGTAGTTTTCACATCGTTCGAGAAAGTAGGCGGATAGTGTCGGGGAGTGGATCTTTGGGAAAGCCGCTTCTGCGTGATCAATCAGAGTAACTTTCAGTCCCATACGATTGAGAGATGTCGCGAGCTCCATGGCGATGAAACTCGTGCCGATAATTGCGACGGGCCCCGGATTCCTCGAAATCCATCGCTTCAAGGCCGTCGCGTCTGCGGCACATCGGAATGTGAATACACCGTCGAGATCTGCGCCGGGGATGGGAAGCTGGCAGGGGACCGCGCCGGTCGCGATCAGAAGCTTGCCGTATCGATAGGCGCCGCCGGTTTGATCGATGACCGTATGACTGGAAGGATCGATCGTGCGCGCGGCGCTGCCGAGCCGGACATCGATCTTGTTCTCGCGATAATATTCGGGCGTTGCAAGCAGATGCTGTTCGGACTGACCTTTACTGGTCGCGATCTCCTTGGTCAGTGGCGGACGATTATAAGGGTACTGCGCTTCCGCGCACAGGAGCAGAATCGAGCCTTCGGCGCCCTCGTCCCGTAAGGTTTGCGCGGCCGTCACCGCGGCGATGCCACCGCCGACGAGGAGGAAGTCGGTCTGAACGATCGGGGGCGGGTTGGCGGAGCTCATGCTCGGAATTGACTTGTAAACTGGAGGGCATGGTGGATCAGGGAGACATTAAGGGCGTGTGCGGAGCCTGGCGCTCGTAGAGCGGCTGGGCTTCGGCGATACGTCGGTGACCCGACCATTCAATGTGTATAGTTCAGGCCAAGTATTTCCCGCCATTGATGGACAGCGTCGCTCCGGTGATGAAGCCGGCGTCCTCGGCCACCAGGAACAGAATACCGCGTGCGATTTCTTCGGGGTGCGCGAGCCGGCCGATGGGAACGGCGGCGACGATGCCCTCGAGAACCTTGGCGGGCACCGCCTGCACCATGCCGGTATCGGTGTAACCAGGTGCGATCGCGTTGACCGTAATTCCGCGCGAAGCGCCTTCCAGCGCGAGGGCCTTGGTGAAGCCGATAATGCCGGCCTTGGCGGCCGAATAGTTGGTTTGCCCGAACTGGCCTGAGAGGCCGTTCACGGAACTGATGTTGACGATCCGGCCGAAGCGGCGCTCGCGCATGCTCTCGATGACTGCGCGACAGGTGTTGAAGCATCCTCCAAGATCGACATCGATGACGCTGCGCCATTGCTCGGCCGTCATCTTGTGCAGTGTACTGTCGCGGGTGATACCGGCGTCATTGATCAGAATGTCGATTGGTCCGAACTCCTTGGCGATGGCCGCGATGTTGGTTTGGGTAGCGTCAAAGTCCGCCACGTTCCAATTGCGGATCGGGATGCCGGTGTCGCGATGGAAATTTGCGGCTTCGGCGTCGTTGCCGAAATAGTTCGCCACGACAGTATAGCCGGAGCTCTTCAACAGTTTCGCGGTAGCCGCGCCGATGCCGCTGACGCCGCCAGTAATCAACGCCGTTCTTGTCATGATCTGCCTCATCTATAATTGCGAAACGCACTCGGCGAGATTGCGAGCTCTTCTCGTATGTGCGTCGACCCGTGTCGGGATGCGGTCGCGGTGTCGCGGGACTTAAGCGGCGCGGAAACCCATCCTTGCCGTCAACGCGCGCGCGGCTGGAAAGGCTTGGCGGCCTCACGCAAGCTCTCCTGGTAGATATGGAACAGATCCCAGCCACACTTGCGGACAAGGTCGTTGACGGTGCGCATATGGTTGAGCAGCTTTTCCGAGCCCTCCTGCCATTGTTCGCAATAAGCAGAGACCGTTGCGGCCGGATCGTCGCCGAGCTTGAGCGGTACGAGCGTCTTGGCGACCTGTTCGGATTCGAGGCGGAAGAGCTCCATCTCGCTTTCCCAGACGGCTCGCGCCGTGTTCACCATCACCTCGTTGGCGCGGGTAATGAGGGCAGTGTTGCGTTCCTGCGCCTCCACGAGATTGGGCGGGAACATCGTTTGTGTCTCGCTGCTCTTTGGTCTGCTGGGCGGAGTTGGCCATGGTTCCCTCCTCAGGAATCAAATTGCCGCGCGTAGCGGGAGACGCTCTCCCGAGTGCTGTCGGCTCAAACCAGTCTGCATAGCTTTTGGGAGGTTCGGTTTGATCTCGCTCAAGTCGAACGGACTGCTATCGCGGCGCTTGTCGGATTGATCGTGATCAAACCGGTAGAGCGCGCCTAAACGTATGGTTTTGAGGAATGCAGCCCCGTACCTCGTCGTGCGGTCCCTGCTCGGCTTGCAAGAGCCAACCTCTTCCAGGAGTGTCTGATGGCGACCTTACCTCCCGCAAAGAAACGTACATCAGCCGCTGGATCGTCCGACAGCGAGCCGAAGCGCTCGCTGTCGGACGCGAAGATGCCAGAGCCACCAGATGTTGAGGTGTCGCGCTCAGCCACACCGGCCAACGAAATGGCTGTCGAAGCCGGACCAGAAATGTCTCGTCCGGCGGTTGTCGACCAGGCTCTCGCGAATGCGCCAATCGATTGCGGAGGCAAAGACAAGCGCGGAGAGCGGAGGTGCGCCGGTTGAGACGAAAGAGCGGCATGCGCAGCCGCCTGAACACGCCTCAGAGGGTGCCCCAGAGGCGGGGCCGCCGGTCGCATCGATTGTGCAGGCGGACGCGCGAACAAAGTCCGATCCCCTCGACCGACTTTTGCATGCCCGTGAAGCCCGCTTCACCGGATCGTTGTCTCCGGTTTCACTGACGCTCGCCTATCTCGATTGGGCGCTTCATTTGGCGAATGCGCCGGGCCGCCAGTTCGAACTGGCGCAAGGTGTGGGGCGGCAATGGGCGCGGCTATTGTCGCCCGCGCATTGGACGACGCCTGCCCGTGGAGATCGGCGATTTTCAGATCCTGCATGGTCGCACGCGCCATTCAATGTCGCTCAGTCAGGCGTTTCTGCTCGCCGAGGAATGGTGGCGGGATGCGACGGTCGGACCGGCAGGGGTGGCGAAATCACACGGCGATGTGGTGTCTTTCGGGGCGCGGCAGATCCTCGATGTCTTCTCACCATCAACTCAGCGCTGACCAATCCCGAAGTCCTGGCGGCGACCGCGAAAGAATCCGGCTGGAATTTCGTCAAAGGATTCCAGAACTATCTCGCCGATTTGAGGCAGGTTGCGAACGGGCAGCCGATGGATGCGACGAACGAATTCGTGGTAGGAAGGGACGTTGCGGTCACGCCGGGCAAGGTGGTGTTGCGCAACGAGTTGATCGAACTGATCCAATATGCGCCGACGACGGACCAGGTCCGGCCGGAGCCCATTCTGATCATCCCCGCCTGGATCATGAAATACTACATTCTCGATCTGTCACCGAACAATTCGCTGATCCGTTATCTCGTCTCGCAAGGCTTTACGGTCTTCTGCATCTCCTGGCGCAATCCGACCGCCGACATGCGGAATGTGGGGTTTGACGACTATCGTCGGCTCGGCGTGATGGCGGCGCTGGAGGCGATCGGCGACATCTGCGGCGAGGCGAAGATCCACGCCTGCGGCTATTGCCTGGGCGGCACGTTGCTTTCCATTGCCGCGGCTGCGATGGGACGCGACGGCGATGAGAGGCTGGCGACGGTGACGATGCTGGCCGCCCAGACGGATTTCACCGAGGCGGGCGAACTCCAGCTCTTCACCGACGAAAGCCAATTGGCGCTGCTTGACGACGTGATGTGGCGGCAAGGCTATCTCGACAGTAGCCAGATGGCCGGTGCTTTCCAGATGCTGCGGTCCAACGATCTTGTCTGGTCGCGTGTGATCAAAACCTATCTTCTCGGCGAGCGGGACCAGCCGAATGATCTGATGGCCTGGAACGCGGACGCCACTCGGATGCCCTACCGGATGCATTCGGAGTATTTGCACAAGATGTTCCTGCACAACGATCTCGCGGAAGGTCGCTTTCGCGTTGAAGGCCGCCCAATCGCCATTTCAGCTATGCGCGAACCGATCTTCGCCGTTAGCACGGAGACGGACCATGTCGCGCCGTGGCATTCGGTCTACAAGATCCATCTCCTGAATGAAGGAGACATCACCTTCGTGCTGACGTCCGGCGGCCACAATGCCGGAATCGTCAGTGAACCCGGACATCCGCGCCGGCATTACCGTATCGAGCATCGGCGGGCGCAGGGGGAGTTCATCGCGCCGGAGGATTGGATGGCTGCCGCTACCGAGCATGAAGGCTCTTGGTGGGTGGACTGGGTCGCATGGCTGAACGCCCGTTCCGGTGAGCCGACAGCGCCGCCGCCTTTGGCTGCTCCTGGCAGGGGCTACCCCGCGCTCGCCGATGCGCCGGGCAGCTATGTGCGTGAGACCTGAGTCAAAGGAAGACCACCATGCAGAGCGTCAAGCCGGCCGCGTCCGATCGGATGATCGAGAACCGGACGTTCGATGAGATTGCGGTCGGCGACAGCGCAAGCCTGTCCCGCACAGTGTCGCAGCAGGACATCGAGCTCTTCGCCGTCATCTCGGGCGACGTCAATCCGGCCCATATGGATCCCGCCTATGCCGATGCGGACATGTTTCATAAGATTATCGCGCAAGGCATGCTGGAGGCCGGGTTGATTTCGGCGGTCCTGGGCACAGAATTGCCCGGGCCCGGCACGATCTATCTCGGTCAGGACCTGCGCTTCCTTCATCCCGTCAGTATCGGCGACCGGATCACCGCGACCCTGACGGTGACGGAAAAGCATCCTGAGAAGGCGGATGTGACGCTCGACTGCCGATGCACCAACCAAAACGGCGAATTGGTGATCAGCGGTACGGCCTATGTCCGCGCCCCGACCGAAAAGATCCGCCGGCCGCGCATAGAGTTGCCGGAGGTGCAGCTCAGTCGTCACGCGCGGTTCCGGGCTCTGCTGGCCGCCACGGCCGGGCGCGAACCGTTGGCCACTGCCGTCGCCCACCCTTGCGACGCCAATGCGCTGGGCGCGGCCGTCGAGGCGGCTCTGGCCGGACTCATCACGCCGATCCTAGTCGGACCGAAAGCGAAGATCCTCAAGGCGGCGGAGGCGGCGAAGGTCGATATTGCGGGATATCGGCTGGTTGATGTCCCGCACAGCGAAGCGGCGGCGGCCGAGGCTGTGGCGCTGGTCAAACGCGGCGAGGCCGCGCTGCTGATGAAGGGCTCGCTGCACACCGACGAGCTGCTTCACGCGGTGCTACTGCCGGACAGTGGCCTGCGCACCGGCCGATGGCTCAGCCATGTCTATCTGATGGACGTGCCAAGCTATCCGCGTCCGTTGCTGGTGACCGACGCGGCGGTGAACATCGCCCCCGACCTCGAACAGAAGCGCGACATCGTGCAGAACGCGATCGATCTGGCGCATGTGATGGGGATCGAAGCGCCGCGAGTGGCGCTGCTATCGGCGGTCGAGACCGTCAATCCGAAGCTGCGCTCGACCCTCGACGCCGCGGCGCTGTGCAAGATGGCCGACCGCGGACAGATCACCGGCGGCCTGGTCGACGGTCCTTTGGCCTTCGACAACGCCGTCAGTCCGGCGGCGGCGGCCGAGAAGGGAATCGTCTCCAAGGTGGCGGGCCACGCCGACATCCTCGTGGTCCCCGATCTGGAGGCCGGAAATATCCTGGCGAAGCAGCTCACCTTCCTGGCTGGCGCCGATGCCGCCGGCGTCGTGCTTGGCGCGCGCGTGCCGATCATCCTGACCAGCCGCGCCGACGCCGAGCGCACCCGCATGGCCTCCTGCGCCGTGGCCGTGCTGATCGCGCGCCGCCAAGCGGCATTGCCGAAACCGATTGTAGAGGGTTAAGTGGTGGACGCGGTTCTCACGCTCAACGCGGGTTCGTCGAGCATCAAATTTTCGCTTTTCGAAGTCGATGGAACTGCATCGCGCGCCCCGAAACTGGCGTCGCACGGCGAGGTGGAGGGGATCGGTTCGGCGCCGCATTTCGTCGTGCGCGATCTGTCCGGTGCCATCCTGGCGGAACAGCGCTGGCCTGACTCTCACCAGGCGTTTCCATCCTTGCTGGAGGCCGTGATCGGCTGGGCAGAGGGCCATCTCGGCGCCGACAGGCTGATCGCCGTCGGGCATCGCGTCGTCCATGGTGGACCGGATCATTACCGGCCGGAACGCGCGACGGCGGCGCTGCTCGACGCCCTCGATCGTCTCACGCCGCTCGCGCCCCTGCATGAACCGCATAACATCGCGCCGATCCGCGCCATCGCCGCGGCACGTCCGAATCTTCTCCAGGTCGCCTGTTTCGATACGGCGTTTCACCACACGATGCCTAAGGTCGCGACGCGTTTCGCGCTGCCACGGGAATACGAGCAGGCCGGCGTTCGCCGTTACGGCTTCCATGGGCTTTCCTACGAATACATTGCCGGCCGCTTGTGCGAGATCGCCCCGAAACTGGCCAAGGGCCGCGTCATCGCGGCCCATCTCGGCAATGGCGCGAGCCTGTGCGCGATGCTGGACGGCCAAAGTGTCGATACGACGATGGGGTTCACGGCGCTGGACGGGCTGGTGATGGGGACGCGGTCCGGCAGTCTGGACCCCGGAGTCATCCTCTACCTGGAACAGGAGCGCGGCCTGAGCGCAAAGCAGGTCGAAACCTTGCTGTACGAGCAATCGGGTCTGCTCGGCATTTCGGGCGGCCTTGCCAGCGACATGCGGACGCTTCTCGCCAGCGACGATCCGCACGCGAAAGAAGCGGTCGAGCTGTTCGTCTATCGCATTGCGCGGGAGATAGGCGCCCTGACAAGCTCGCTTGGAGGGCTGGACGGTCTTGTGTTCACCGCCGGGATCGGGGAGCACGCGCCCGAAATTCGCGAAAAGGTCTGCGTGCGGCTCGGCTGGCTGGCGGTCGCCCTCGACGGGGAAGCGAACCGGCGCAACGCCGCGCTGATCAGCACGTCCGATAGCGGCGTCGCCGTCCGCGTCATTCCGACCGACGAAGAGGCCATGATCGTCCGTCACACCTTGGACGTCACCGGAAGAGCCGCATTGGGTTGAGGCTGCCGATATCGACGGACCGCCGCAGCGTCGGCGGCGGTCAGCATGGGCACAGAATATCATGTTGAGGAAAGTTGCACGATGTCGGACACCACACCGCTTCCGGGGGCCAAGGGCCTGATCGATCTGCGCGGAAAGCGCGGCCTCGTGATCGGAATCGCGAACGAACACAGCATCGCTGCCGGCTGCGCCGAGGCATTCGCGGGGGCCGGCGCGCGCCTTGCCGCGACCTTCCTGAACGCCAAGGCGGAGCCGTTCGTCCGTGCCGTAACAGGCAAGCTAGGGTGCGAACTCGTGCTACCCTGCGATGTCCAGGTTCCGGGGCAGTTAGAAGAAGTGTTCGAACGGATCAAAGAGGCGTGGGGCGGTTTGGATTTTCTGCTGCATTCGATCGCCTTTGCCCCACGCGATGATCTGCACGGCCGCGTCGTCGATTGTTCGGCCGTCGGTTTCGATGTGGCAATGAATGTTTCCTGCCATTCGTTCATTCGGATGGCGCACCTGGCGGAGCCATTGATGTCTGACGGCGGTTGCCTGCTTGCCGTGACATTTTACGGTTCGGAGCGTGTTGTAGAGCACTATAATCTCATGGGGCCTGTCAAAGCGGCGCTGGAAAGCAGCATGCGCTATGTCGCTGCGGAACTCGGCCCCAAGGGAATTCGCGCACATGCGATATCGCCGGGCCCCATCCGAACCCGCGCGGCGAGTGGCATCGACCAGTTCGACGAGCTGCTGGAGACGGCAGCAGCCCGCGCCCCGGAGCATCACCTGGTGGACATCGAGGACGTTGGGAATCTGGCCGCGTTTTTGGTGAGTGACGGCGCCCGACGGATCACGGGAACGGTCATTCCCGTCGACGGGGGCGAGCACCTCGAAGCGTAATTTCTAGCGGCGATCGTTATCCAGACTGCTGTTGGCTGGGGCATGCTCCCTACCGTCGCTGTCTTTCGCATGTTGGCGGTCTTGCAGCACTCGCAGTTCGCCTTCGGCTTCGGCGAGCAGCTGAACAATCGTCTTTCGCTTCTTGTCGTCACGCTCCTCGGCGATGAGGCGGCGATACCGTTCGATGTTTCCGCGAACGATGAACGTGCAAGAAGGTGTCATAGCCATCGTCCCTCCGCTGTGCTGCGGACCGCAGGGGGACCGTCTCAAATGGGGGATGGTCTCCGCATGGCCTGAACGACGTTACTCCCGGCATCCGCAGACTCGCGAGACTCGGAAAATACGGGCGTATCTCGCGGATCAGACGGCGGCGCAGTCCGGCGTGCTCACCGCGCTTTCGAAAGCGGGCGGTTTCTGGGAGCATGGTGTGTGCAGCGGAAAGCTCCCTTCGCAACAAGCCTTTGCTTGGCGCGATGACAATGATGGCCCTCTAACCCGAGGATTTATATGAACATATGCACATGGTAAGAACGCTTGGATGCGGTTCCCCGCGGCCTTCCGATATGAACGAAAGACGAACACGGTGACGAAGAAACGGCAGCATCCGCCCGCGCGATCAGACACGGAGCGCGTGTCGCCGAGGACTACCCCAAAGAAGCGGGGGGTCCTTGACGATCATTCTGGCCCGACCGCCTCCTCCGACGCGCCCAGGTCTGTCCGCTTTCCGGTGGTCGGTGTCGGAGCGTCGGCCGGCGGGCTGGATGCTTTCGCGAAATTGGTCAAAGGTCTGCCCGCAGCGCCGGGGATGGCCCTGGTTCTGATCCAGCATCTCGATCCGAGCCATGAAAGCGTCATGGCGGAGCTGCTTAGCCGCCATACGTCGATGTCAGTCGTCCAGGCGACTGACGGTATGCCGCTCCAACCCGATCAGGTGTACGTCATTCCGCCGAGAGAATATCTCTCGATCCAGGATGGCGCCCTGCATCTGCATCCGCGCCCGATCCGGCCCGGCCCGCGTCTTCCGCTGGACTTCTTTTTGAGTTCACTTGCGGTGGCATTTGGCGAGCATGCCATTTCAGTAATCCTCACGGGCACTGGCGCCGACGGCAGCGTCGGGTTGAAGGCCGTGAAGGAAAATGGGGGTCTCGTAATCGCGCAAGACCCCAAGGACGCGGCTTACGACGGAATGCCGCTCAGCGCGATCATGACGGGCGCGGTGGATTTGATCCTCCCCGTCGACAAAATTCCCGAAGCTCTGCTTCGTTATACGGGACATGACTATGCGAGCGTACGAGTACGGAGTCCTTCGGCACGTGATCAAGAGGAGAAAGAACTTACAGAGATTATAGAGCTTCTGAGCCGAACGACACGGCGCAAATTCGGATTCTACAGGGCCGGGACCTTGTTGCGTCGCATTCATCGGCGGATGGCAATGCGCGGACTCGACGATCTCGACGCTTACAAAAAGCTAATCAGTGAGGATCGCGCTGAGATTGAAGCGTTGGCGAGAGATTTGCTGATCCACGTTACGAGCTTCTTTCGAGATCCAAAAGCCTTTGCGCTATTGAACGAGAAGGTGATTCACCCTCTTGTTGCGGACAAGGCAAATGGTGACGCCATTCGAGTTTGGGTGCCAGGCTGCAGTACGGGTGAAGAAGCTTATTCGATCGCGCTGTTGTTCTTGGAAGAGATCGCACGTGCGCGGCGAGACCTTTCGCTTCAGATTTTTGCTTCAGACCCTGACGAAGCTACTGTAGCATTTGCGCGCAACGGCCTGTACCCAATATCGATTGAGTCAGAGGTGTCAGCAGAGCGCCTCGAACGATTTTTCAACAAAGAAACTCATGGCTACCGCGTAACTAGCAAGTTGCGCGACCCGGTATTGTTTACCGCCCACGATATGCTGAGCGACGCCCCATTTTCGCGCCTTGACCTTATCTCATGCCGGAACGTGTTGATCTATCTGCGGCCCGAAATGCAACAGAAGGTGCTCGCGCTGTTTCATTTTGCGCTGCGCGAGAACGCTGCACTGTTCCTTGGGACCTCGGAAACTGTCGGGAAATTCACAGACCGCTTTGAGCCGCTTTCGGCAACGCAACGCCTTTATCAACGCGTGGGCCGCAGCCGACCACAGGACGTCGACTTTCCAGTCGGCATCGCCGAACGCGTGCAGGCGCTTTGGCCTCGTTCGGCTCGGCCGGTGCAACCAAAACCGTCTGGCCTCGCGGATGTCGCTCAGCGCGTGTTGCTTGAGACTTTCGCGCCCGCCTCCGTTCTGATTAGCGGGAAATACGAACCCCTCTACTTTTTCGGACCAATTGATGACTATCTTCGGGTTGCGGCTGGCGAAGCGGGCCGGGACTTGTTCACGATGTTGCGGGAAGGAATGGGACCCGAACTGAGGAAGGCGATTCGAGACGCCAGCCAGGGACACGCGCCTGCCACTATCCGGGGGGTTCAAGTCAAGCGCGGGAGGAGGTTTGCATCGGTCACAATTTCCGTGCATCCCGTTCGTGAAGAGGGTGAGGCCTACTTCCTCGTTAGCTTCTCCGAGGAAGTCAGAGGCCGCCGCGGGAGGAATTCAGCAGATAGCTCTGCCGCGGGAGGTCGACATAGCATAGAGCTCGAGCTCGATCTTGCCTCCACGCGCAAAGAACTCGAGAGCACAATCCAGGAACTCGATGCCTCCAGGGAAGAGTTGGCGACGACCAATGAGGAGGCCATGTCCGTCATTGAGGAGTTCCAGTCGACGAATGAGGAACTTGAGACCTCGAAGGAAGAGCTTCAATCTCTCAACGAGGAACTCACCACCCTCAATGGGCAGCTTCAGGAAAATATAGACCAGAAGCTGAAGGCGCTCGACGATCTTCAAAACATTATGAACAGCTCCGACGTGGCGACATTATTCCTCGATCGGAGTTCAAGATCCGCTTTTTTACGCCTTCGTCGAAGCCACTTTTCAACATCATCCTTTCGGATATCGGACGGCCGCTGGCGGATCTCGCGCGAGGTTCGCGGACAACGACCTTCTTAAAGATGCGGGCGCCGTGCTTGCCGACTTATCGGCGATTCGGCGCGAAATTCAGGCTGACGATGGTGCCTGGTACATGCGTCGCATACTGCCGTATCGCACGCACGATGATCGGATTGAAGGTGTGGTCATCACTTTCACGAATATCTCCGAAATCAAGGCGTTTGAAAGGGAGATTCAGGCGGCCCGGGGTTATGCCGAGGGAATTATCGACACCGTCAGAGCCCGTTAGTTGTCCTTGACGCGAAGATGCGCATCATCTCAGCGAACAGCGCCTTCTATCGCTTCTTCGGAGCAGAGCCGAAAACACGGTCTGGGCGGCCGCTCGGCGACACCGAAGCCCGTCATCTTGATGTTTCCGCTCTCCGAAGTGTGATGGAGGAAATCCAGAACGCGACCAGCATCCTGGATAATGCGCCGTTTGAAATTGAGCTGCCCCCAATCAACGAGCGTATTCTGGTATTGACGGTCCGTGAAATCAGAGGCGCAGTCGGGATGCAGGGGAACATCCTGGTCGCGGTTGAGGATGTGACGGAGCGCAAGAAAGCCGAGCGCGATCTGGAGGCCGCGAAGGCTGCAGCTGAACAAGCCAATCTTGGAAAATCCCGATTTCTGGCCGCAGCCAGTCACGACTCTGCGTCAACCGCTTCAGACGTTGCGGCTCTTGAAAGGCTATCCTGGCGAGGAAAGTGATCGACCCAGAAGCGCAGAAATTGGTCGCACGATTTGGTGAGACT
This sequence comes from uncultured Alphaproteobacteria bacterium, assembly GCA_963759985.1. Lineage (GTDB taxonomy): Bacteria > Pseudomonadota > Alphaproteobacteria > Rhizobiales > Beijerinckiaceae > Methylovirgula. The sequence goes on along the minus strand of CAVXBI010000005.1, from coordinate 44,940 downwards.
GTGCAGGCAATATCAGGTCTGCTGAACTCCATCCTCGATATCAATCAACTCGAGAGCGGCACGATACATCCCGAGATCGTGCATTTTCCGATCGGCGAGATTTTGGAGAGGCTGAAAAGCGAGTTCGGTCTCCACGCTCAGGCCAGGGGTCTAAATTGGCGTGTCGTTTCCTGCGGATTGTTTGTACGCAGCGATCCGCGTCTGCTTGAACAAATTATCCGAAATTTGCTCGTCAAACGCCTTTCAATACACCAGCAAAGGCAAGATCCTACTTGGCTGCAGACGCCGCAACGGGAAATTGCGAATAGAGGTTTGGGATACTGGCAGCGGCATTCCAGAGGCAGAGCTGGAAGCCATCTTTGAGGAGTTTCATCGCGTTCAGGTCGGCTCGCCTGCGCTGACCCCGGGTTTAGGTCTTGGTCTCGCGATTGTAGAACGACTAGGTAATCTATTGGATCATCGGATTGACGTTCGCTCACGCGTGGGCAAGGGGTCGGTATTTTCCGTGGAGGTTTCCGTTGGAAGACGGATAGGCGGAATTAGGCGGCAGTTCGAGAGCGTTGCTCCGTCGGCTGAAGAGCGTCGTCAGGGGACCATTCTGATTGTTGAGGACGATCCGTCGGTACGGGAAATGCTTGAGATCCTTCTGAGTGCTGAGGGCCATCGTACGATGTCGGCGGCTGATGCCGCGCAGGCGTTGACGCTGATCGGCGCAGAAAGCCGACCCGACATTGTACTGGGAGATTACAGCCTGCCAGGAGGAATGAACGGTCTCGAGATGATTGCGAACTTACGCGGCACCTATGGTGCGGACATTCGCGCTGTGATTCTGACGGGCGACGTGTCGAAAGCGGCGATAAACGAGATCGCGCGGCATGGTCATCCACGGCTCGTCAAGCCCGTGAATGCCGATGAACTGTTAGGCGTTATACAACGTCTTCTCGTCGGGCCGGCGATCGATGGGCGGCCCGTCACGGCGATGTTGGATCCGTTGATGGCGCGTCCGGCGTCACAATCTTCGTGGTCGATGATGACTACGGCACTCGTGAGACATTAAAAGAGCTGATCGAGATTGAGGGCGGGACGGTCGAAGCTTATGAGAGCGCCGATGCGTTCCTTAAGGCTTACCATCCAGGCCGAAAGGGCTGCCTCGTCGTTGACGCGAAGATGCCGGGCATGAGCGGGCTGGCATTGCTCGACCGTCTTCGCGATGACGGTGATCGACTTCCAGCGATCATGATTACGGCCCACGGCGATGCGGCGACCGCCGTTCATGCGATGAAAGCCGGAGCGGCCGATTTGATCGAAAAGCCGGTCTCACCGGAGGAACTTCTTGCGACTCTCGAGCGTGTTATTCGGCAGTCGGAGAGTGCGGTGGAGCGCGCTTCGTGGCATGCGGTTCAGGCAAAGCGCGTAGCCGGCCTCACAGATCGTCAGCGCGAGATCATGAGACTTGTCGTCGCCGGTCATGCGAACAAAGAGATCGCAGCTCGTTTGAATATCAATCAACGCACCGTCGAAAGTCACCGGGCGCTGATCATGAAGAAAACCGGTGCAGCTTCTTTTGCCGACCTTGTGCGTCTGGCGCTCGCTGTTGATTTTCCGAGCTGAGTGAATGCTATCGAGGCCGCAGCTTGCCAAAAGCGCAATTTAATCGAGCGATGGTGCAATGGCCGCTCGGTGAAGGCATCTGAGATTAGCGACCCGCCGGGCGGCTCGCTGTTTCCCCGGCGGCGAGTTCGATAATCTCGGCCGTGATTTCCTCTTGGCGCACGGTCCGCTGTGTCGCCTGTAGTGACGATAGCTGGCGCTCGATCTGGTGGCGGGCCGAGGCCATGGCTTCCATCCGTGCTTCATTTTCGGCTGCAAAGGCATGGAGCGCCGCGTTGCAGAGCTGGGCGTGCATGTAATCTGCGGTGAGGTCGGTCAAAAGGGTGGCGGGCGGCAGGTCAAGAAGCGGGATATCGCTGTTGGTTGGCCGGGGAAACGCCGTCATGTCGAGCGGAAACAGTCGGCGGCGTTCGATACGAATGCCATGGCCCGGTTGCCAGTGACTGAAGATCGCATCCAGCGCGTCAATCTCGCCGGTGGCAATTCGGGCATAGAGGGCTTCAGCCATGCGGTCGGCAAGCTTGGGGATTCCGAGCGAGTGTGAAGGCATGGCGCTCTTCCAGATGGCATCGACATTGCGTTCCGCCGCCGTCGTCGCGCCCCGCGTGCCGACGAGGAAGAGCTCCGAGGTGGAGAGATCGGCGCTTGCCGCGTCGAGGACCCGTTCGCTGAAGGCGCCGGCAAACCCCTGTTCGGCGCAGAAGAGTACGAGCGCTGGGCGCGTCGATCTGCGCCGGCCATCCTGCTGCTCCAAAGGAAGAAGGGAAACGGCTTGTGCAATGGCGGCCGCGATGGTCAAGGCATAGCCGTCGACAGCCGCGAGCTGGGTGCGCGCCTGTTGCGCGCGGGCGGCGGCGATGCCGCGCATGGCGTTGACCACGGCACCGAGTTGTCGGATCCCATCGATCCGCGCAGTGATATCGGAGAGGCGTTCGGTCACGACGCGGCGACGTTGTCTGGCGTTGGAGCGTCAGGAGTAAGGATCCGGACGTACTGTTCCAGCACGTTCCGTAGTGTCTTTTTGTTCGTCTCGTCCAGGGTTCCGGTCTCCTGGATATGGCGGACGACATCCGGCGCACCGCGATCGAGCGCATCGCGCAGACCATGTCGAACATCGAGAATGGCCGGAAGGGACAGCTCGATCCAAGAGACCCGATTGCACCGCGAGGACAAGCGCGACCTCATCCGCTAGCCGCAGGGGCGCATGCTGCGGCTGATTGAGGATTGCGCGAATCCGCGCTCCTCGCGTGAGTTGCTGGCGCACGCGCGTGTCCGGCATGCCGCCGAAACGGGTGAACATTTCCAGCTCGAGGAACTGGGCATAATCGAGCCGCACGGTTTCGGCCGCGTCGCGCAAGGCACGCGCCTGAGTCTTCCCTCCGACGCGACTGACGCTGACGCCAACGTCCACCGCCGGCTTCTGCCCCTCATAAAACAATTTGGAATCGAGCACGATCTGACCATCGGTGATCGAGATCAGATTGGTCGGGATATAGGCGCTCAGGTTGCCGGCATCGGTCTCGGCGATCGGCAACGCCGTCAGTGATCCGCCGCCCTTCTCTTTCGAGAGCTTCGCCGCGCGCTCCAGCAGGCGGGCATGCACATAGAAGACATCGCCAGGATAAGCTTCACGACCAGGCGACTGGCGCGTCAACAGCGCGATTTCGCGATGGGTCGCGGCATGTTTGCTGAGGTCGTCGATCACGATCAGCGCATGCTGACCGCGATCGCGGAAGTATTCCGCCATCGTGAATCCGGCGAAGGGCGCGATCCATTGCAAACCCGGAGAACTCGCCGATCCCGCCGCCACGATGATGCAGCGCTCGGGCGCGCCGCCGGCGTGAATCGCCTCGATAGCGCGTCGGACACTCGACGTTTTCTGTCCCACGGCGACATAGACGCAAATGATGTCGCTGCTCTTCTGATTGATGATGGTGTCGATGGCGACCGTGGTCTTGCCGATGGCGCGGTCGCCGATGATGAGTTCGCGTTGGCCTCGCCCGAGAGCGAACAACGTGTCGACCACGACCAAGCCGGTCTGCACCGGCTGGGTGACGAGATCGCGGTCGATGATCGCCGGGGCCGGGCGCTCGATCGGCTCGCGCGCATCGGTCGCGATGGGTCCCTTACCGTCGAGCGGTCGACCGAGTGGATCGACGACGCGCCCGAGCAGGCCGGTTCCGACCGGCACACGCACTACGTCTCCGGTCCCACGCACGGTATCGCCGGCCTCGATCGCATCGGCATCGTCCAGCAGAACGCAGCCGACCCGATCGCTTTCCAGCACCTGGGCGAAACCGAACTGACCCTTGTCAAATCGCAGCAGTTCGTCGAGCCGCACGTCCGGCAGGCCGGAGACGAGCGCGATGCCGTCGCCGACATCTTCGACGCGCCCGATCTGTTCGGCGCGAGGGCCAAGCTTCGCAGCAACCACCTTTGAGCGGGCCTGTTCGAGCCAGGCGTCGGCGCGGCGGTCAGGTTCGGTCATGGGCAATATCCGCCAGGATTTGGGTGAGATCGGCGCGCCAACTGTTGGCGATGACCAGATGCGGCCCATGCAGTTCGAAGCCGGCGATGAGCTGCGGATCGACTTTGAACGCGACTGGCAGGTCGGCTCCGAAAGCCTCCGTGATGAGCTTGCTGTAGCGCTGTTGATCGGCGGGTTGGAGAACGGCGGCGCTGATCGCTTCGAGTGTTGCACCGCTTGAGGCGACCGCCTGCCGCGCCGCAGGAGGCAAACCGCGGATTTCTTTCAGCAGCCAATCGAGGAATGTGCTCTGCACCGCAGGACCGTCGAGGCGGGCGGCGAGTTGCCGGGCGATGTCGAGAGCGAGCTGGCTCGCGCGATCCGCCCATGCCTTTTCGGCGGCATCCTTGTCGCGGGCAATGGCGGCTGTCGCTGCAGCCTCGATCGACGCTGCTTCCTTTGCAGCCTCCTGGAGCCGAGCGGCGTGCGCCTGCTCGGCTGTTTCCTGAGCCGCCTTGAGGATGGCGTCGCGCTCCTGGGCGAAGCCGGCCCGCGTGCGCTCGATGTCGGCGAGCGCGGCAGCCGCTTCAGTACGTTTCGCCTCCGCGTCGGCCAGCGCCTTCTGTGCCGTGATGCGCCGCTGTTCGATCATTGCGGCGACCGGACGCCAGAAGAAGTGTCCGAGCAGCCAGACAAGGACGAGGACATTGATAGCTTGGAGGCCGAGCGTCCACCAATCGATCGTCATGACGAAAATCCGATGGGGGTCATTTCAACAACGGGTTGGCGAACAGCAGCAGCAACGCGATGACCAGGCAGTAGATCGCCATGGTCTCGATCATGGCGAGACCCACAAAGAGTGTTCGCGAGATGGTATTTGCCGCTTCCGGCTGCCGCGCGATGGCGTCCATCGCGGCAGCCACGGCGCGTCCCTCCGCAAGGGCGGGGCCAATCGCTCCGAACGAGACCGCAATGGCGGCCGATGCGATGCTGACGAGAGCTAGCCAGTTCATGGCGGGTTCCTTTCGCTGGAGGGGGGAGACGTTTCTTCGCTGACCGCGCCCGCGATGAAAACCATTGCGAGCACGGCGAAGATGTAAGCCTGGACGGCGCCTGTCAGCAGATCGAGCGCCATCAGGGGAATCGGGACGAGCAGGCCCGCAAGCGACAGGACGATGCCGACCACGAACACGCCGCTCATCACGTTGCCAAACAGGCGCACGAGCAACGAGAAGGTGCGCGTCAGGCTTTCGATGAAATTGAGCGGGATCATGATCGGATTTGGCGAGGCGAAGGTGCCGAGATAGCCGCGCACGCCACCGGCACGAATGCCGAACCAGATGATGGCGGCAAAAACGAGGAGCGCGAGCGCGGCATCGGTTTCGATATGCGCGGTCGGCGGCTCGACGCCTGGGACGAGCGAGGACCAGTTGGCGACGAAGATGAAGACGAACAGCGTGCCGATGAAGGCACGATAGGGGCCAGGCTCGGCTCGCATCGTGTCGCGGATCTGTCCGTCGACCGTGTCCACAATCAGTTCGAAGAACGCCTGCGTCTTTGAGGGAACGAGCGAAAGCCGGCGGGACAGGGCCACGGCGCCCAGAACGAGCACCAGCATGATCCCCCATGTGGCGACGACGCCTTCGGTAATCGGTATTGGCCCGACGTGAAAGAGAGCGATGCTGGAGAGTGGCGATGTCATAGCGTCGCCTCCCGCACGCGGCGCATGACGAGCGGGCGGGCGATCAGAACCCCAAGCGCGGTTGCAAGCAGCGGCAGTGCGCCTTCCGAGCTCGTCAAGGCCAGGAGGCCAGCAAGGACGGCGAAGCGGCCGAACCAGAGAGCAGTCGTCGTAATCAGGTGACCGCCCACCGCGAGCTGCTGCGCATTCCACCAAAGGCCCCGGAAGTAGAGAAGCCCTAGTGCAAACCCAGCAAGGAGATGGGCCCCCACGCTGATGGCCATCATCCAGGGCGGCAGTAGATTGAACGAAAGGACAGTCATGCGCTTTTCATCCATTTCCAGGCGGACCAGCAGCCGAGCGCCAAGCCCGAGCATCAAGAGTGGCGCAGTACAGAACAGGCCGGAATTGAAGGTTCGATCGAGCCAGCGGCCGACGAAAATGCCGATCAGCATCGGCGTGACGATGATCCATCCGAGGACGCCGATCTGCGCCAGGCGCCGCGCGACCGACGGATCGCCCTCGCGCAGCCATCGTCGGTGACGCTCGCCGCGCAACCGGATGCCCTTTACCAGCGGATCCTGCTCGCCAGGTTCGTTCTCCGGCGCTGGTCATGCGAAGTTTCCCGATCCGGTGCGGCCGTCCGGGCGAAGGTGGCGCATGATCTGACGGATGGCGTTTAACTGCAGGCGGGTGCTTTCGACATGCTCTGTCCGCTCCGTCTCGAGATCGGTGCGGAAGCGGGCGAGGACCGTCTGGTCGAGGGTCGCAAGATCGTCGCCAATGACCGCCTCGCGTGTGGCGATGGAAATGTCCGTCCCGCCGGTCACCGAGAGGACGCCACGGCGCACGGCGCAGAAATGCCGTGTGGCGTCTGCGCTTTTCCAACCGACGACCGAGATCGTTAGGCTGGTGAGGAAATCGGCGTGGCGCGGCAGGATGCCGAAGCCGCCGCTGGCGTCCTCGGCGCGCAGCGCCATGACACCGTCCTCGTCGACGACCACGTCCAGGGGCGTGATGATACGCAGCTTCATGAGGCCGGGCTCGCTTTGGCGGCGGCGGCTTCCTTCCGGCGCGCGTCGTCGAGGTTTCCGACCATGTAGAGCGAGCTCTCCGCCCAGTCGTCGGTCTCGCCGTCGAGAATGGCGCGACAGCCGGCCAAAGTTTCTGTGCGCGGGACACTGCGGCCGGGCGTCCCGGTGAATGCCTCGGTCACGACGAAGGGCTGACTCAGGAACCGTTGAAGCCGGCGGGCGCGCTTGACGATCAGGCGGTCGGCTGCGCCGAGTTCCTCGACGCCGAGAAGCGCGATGATGTCCTGAAGGTCCTTGAAGCGGGCCAGCGCCTCGCGGGCCCGCTCGGCGATGCGGTAATGGTCCTCTCCCACCACGAGCGGATCCAGCAGTACGGACGACGAAGCGAGCGGATCAACGGCGGGATAGAAACCTTCGGCCGCCAACGAGCGCGACAGCATGATCAAACTGTCCATGTGGCTGGAGATGGCCGTCACCGCCGGATCGGTGAAGTCGTCGGCCGGGACATAGACGGCCTGGATGGCGGTGACGGCCGCGCCGGCGACTGAGGCGATGCGTTCTTCGAGCGACGCCACCTCCGTCGCCAGTGTCGGCTGATAGCCCACGCGGGACGGCAGCCGCCCCAGCAGGCTCGACACCTCGCTGCCGGCCTGGACGAAACGAAAGACATTGTCCATCAGCAGGAGCACATTCTGGTGCTTCTGGTCGCGGAAATATTCGGCGATCGTCAGTGCCGTCAGCGGGACCCGCCATCGCGCGCCCGGCGGCTCGTTCATCTGACCGTAGACGAGCACGGTGCGGGCCAGGACACCCGAGCCTTGCATGTCGGTCAGCAGCTCATGACCTTCCCGGGATCGTTCGCCAACGCCGGCGAAGACCGAGATGCCCTGGTATTTTTCGACCATGGCATGGATCAGTTCCATCACCAGCACGGTCTTGCCGACGCCGGCGCCACCGAACATCGCGGCTTTGCCGCCCTGGGCGAGCGGCGCGAGGAGATCGATCACCTTGATACCGGTCTCGAAGATCGCCGTCGTCGAGGTTTCTTCCTCGAGCGTTGGGGGCGGATTGTGGATGCCGCGTCGGGGCGTATCGGCGGGAAGAGCAGTTCCGCGATCCCGCACGGTGCCCACGACGTCCAGAAGGCGGCCCAGAACGGCGTTCCCAACCGGAACAGATATAGGAGCGCCCGTCGCCTCGACCTTGGTGCTGCGCGCAAGGCCGGCCGTTGCCTGAAGCGCAATGCCGCGCACGGTTGCTGGGTCCACGTGGCTGTGAACTTCGAGCACCAGTGGCTCCGGCCGGTCCCATTGCACGATCAATGCTGTGTTGATGGGTGGCAGAGTTTGGCCGTCGAAGCCCACATCGACGACGGCGCCTCGAACCGATATCACCCTGCCGATCGATGTTGTGGGATCCATGAACTGTCCGATCGTGACTGCCTGCGTGGTCTGCGCGCTTCGGCGGACGCTGGCATCAAGGTAGCGGAAGAACCTTTTGCTCGGGTTGAGCCTGATCAAACCGCACGCTCGGCAGCAGCTTTAGTCTTTCACCTGTGGGCAAAATTGCGCCAAGGCGAACAACGGAGCGGTCGATGAAAACAATGATGTCTCCGGCTAGTGGAAGCGGAATTCCAAGATCTGCATCGGCCTTCGCTATCTTTGAAGGAATCCTGCTCGTCGTTTTTGGGTTGGCCGCGCTCTGCTTTCCGGCTTTCGCAGGAGTTGCGACGGCCGTGCTGTTCGGCTGGATCCTTATCGCAAGCGGCATCGCGGGTTTGGCCGGAGCTTTCGCCGGCAGCGGTTATACGCATTTCTGGTGGTCCGTCTTCTCGGGCGTCTTGGCCATCGTTGCGGGATTGGTGATGGCGTTTCATCCCTTCGCTGGGGCAATGGCCCTTGTCTTCGTTATCGCAGCCTGGCTCTTTTTTGACGGCATAAGCTCTCTGATGATCGCGTTCGATTTGCGCCGTTCCGGCCAGCCGTCATGGGGTTGGCTGATTGTCTCTGGGATCGTGGATTGGCTGCTAGCGGTATTGATACTTTTCCTGAGTCCGGTCGCCAGTCTGCTGGCCGTGGGAGTGATTGTCGGCATCGATCTGGTTGTTGGAGGCTCAGCGCTTATTGGGATTGGCTGGGGTCTGCGGTCGTCGCCAAAATACTCTGGAATAAGAAAGGACCTGATTGGCTAACGCATCGTCAGGTTGAGGCGAATCAAGTCGGTCGAATGATTGTGGCTGTAATCTTTGGAACCGACAGAAAAATGAGAGGACAGAGCCATGACGACGTTGATGGTGCATCTGGAGCTGGGGCACGCGAACACAAGGCTGCTGCAGGCTGCCGCCGATTTGGCGATGCGGCTCAGTGCGGACGTGATGGGTATCGCCGCCTGTCAGCCCCTCCAGATTATCTATGGCGACGGTTATGTTTCAGGCGATCTTATCGAGCAGGATCGTGAGGAGCTGGAAAAGGAGATTAAGGACGCCGAGACGGAGTTCCGCGGTGCCCTGCAGAAGTCACCACGGCGGAAGCCTCGAATGGCGCTCGACGGTGACATTCACGTCGCTCGCGGATTATCTGGCTGACCAGGCGCGATGTGCGGATCTCATCGTCACGGGCGTCGACCACAATGGGTCGATTTTCGACTCGTCGCGTCATGTCGACATCGGCGATTTGGTCATGCAGCTTGGGCGCCCGGTGCTGATCGTCCCAGCGGCTGCGGAGAAGGTCGGGTTCGAGCGCGTTCTGATCGGCTGGAAGGACACGCGCGAAAGCCGCCGGGCTGTGCTCGATGCGCTGCCTCTGCTGAAGAAAGCGGCCCATGTGGCGGTCTGCGAGATAGCGTCCGAAGAAGGGATGGCTGCGGCGCATGCCCATCTCGGAGACGTCGTGAACTGGCTGAAGCGGGACGGGATCACGGCGGAGGCCGTTGCATCGCTCTCGACGGGAGACGATGCGGCGCGTCTTGATGGAATCGCAAGCGATCAGGCCGCCGATATCATCGTCGCGGGAGCCTATGGGCACAGCCGGTTACGCGAATGGGCGCTTGGGGGTGTTACCAAAGACCTCTTGCTACGGGCAGGCCGATGCTCCTTCGTGTCGCACTGAGTTCGCGATAAATTCGGGAGACCGTTGTGCACGCCATGGTGCTGAAGTCACTGCGGACCCCGCTCGAATGGACCCAGCTTCCCGACAGGCAGCCGGGTCCAGGTGAGATCCGGGTGGCAATCGCTGCTTGCGGCGTCTGCCGGACGGATCTGCATGTGGTCGACGGGGAGCTATCCGATCCGCACACGCCGATCATTCCGGGCCACGAGATCGTCGGGAGAATCGATGCGATCGGTCCCGGCGTCGAAGATTTGCATATCGGCGAACGGGTCGGCATTCCCTGGCTCGGCCATACCTGCGGGATATGTCCCTATTGCGTGGGCGGTCATGAGAATCTGTGCGATCGGCCGCTCTTCACCGGATATACCCGCGACGGCGGCTTCGCGACCGCAACGATTGCCGACGCCCGCTATGCGTTCCCGCTCGGCGAAGTCTGGAACCGACGTTGCGACTTGCACCGCTGCTATGTGCGGGCCTGATTGGTTGGCGGTCGCTGGTGATCGCGGGTGAAGGCAAGAAGCTCGGACTTTATGGGTTTGGCGCCGCCGCCCACATCGTCGCCCAAGTCGCGAAATGGCAGGGACGCTCGGTTTTCGCCTTTACGCGTCCGGGAGATGCGGTCGGACAAGCGTTCGCCCGGCAACTCGGCGCAGTCTGGGCCGGTGGTTCCGACGAATTGCCGCCCGAGCCGCTCGATGCGGCGATCATCTATGCGACCGTCGGCGATCTCGTTCCGCTGGCGCTGAAAGCAGTTCGCAAGGGCGGACGAGTGGTTTGCGCCGGCATCCACATGAGCGACATTCCGAGTTTTCCCTATGGCCTGCTGTGGGAGGAACGGCAGCTGGTTTCGGTGGCCAATCTGACACGCCAGGACGGGATCGAATTTCTGCGCCTCGCGCCGGAAATCGGGATCGTGACCAGGACCAACCCCTACCGCTTGGATCAAGCGAACGAAGCGTTGGCCGATCTCCGTGCCGGAAGATTTGAGGGTGCGGCTGTTCTGGTTCCTTGACCGTCGTCAGCGTTTCGGCGCGCTCTCTGGCGGCGACCGGTCCTCGGTATCACACATCAATTCAGAAAGGGGTCCTCGCACTGAAGCAGGTGGACCCTTGCCGGGCATCAACGAAAGTGCTGCGCGCTTCAGTGCCGCGAGGGTCAGGCTTGCGTCAAGCCGGTTCCACGTAACGACGCCGACCTGCTCCCGCGCCTGATCCATGACGATCGCCGGGGTTGCGTCGGAGGCATCGCCGACCCGGTCTGCAACGCGCCGCATGAGAAGGTCGACTGGGCCGTCGAGCCAAATCCCGGCAAAAGGTACTTTTACCTTCGCTGCCACCTCGCGCGATCGCGTCGCGCTCGGACGGCTGCTGAAGGGTGGCGTCGAGGATGACGACCCGGCCGGCCTCAAGTCCGACTATCGCAAGCTCGTTCAGCCGCGCATACACCTTTGCAGAAATTTCTGGACGATAGCTTTCGAGAGAAAGCCGTGCTGTCTCGGCAACGCCGAAGAGACGTTTCCGCTCGACGTCACTGCGCAGGTGAAGTGCTCCGGGAGCGGCGCCGATGTTCTGGTGCCAGTTCCTTGGCGAGGGACGTCTTCCCGGTTCCGGATAGCCCCCCAATCCCTACAAGAAACGGGGCGACGGGCATGAGGAAGGACGCCGCGGCGCGAAAATACGCAATCGCCTCGTCATGGACTGACGATGGTTGTTTGGGACTCTGTCGTAGGCGAGCGACGATGACTTTGGCCCGGATGGCTGCGCGCAGGCTCAGGAAGAGTGGCAGAGCCGCCAAACCCTCGATTTGGAGCGCTTCGTCAGCCGAGAGCGAAACATAGCGATTAAGCAGGTGATTGGCGTCCGCTCGCCGGCCGCGCTCGCAGAGGTCCATGATGAGGAAGGCAAGATCGTAGAGAATGTCGGAGGTTGCGATCGCGTCGTCGAATTCGATGGCGTCAAACAGGACCGGGGCGCCATCGATCAGCACGAGGTTGCCGAGATGCAGATCGCCGTGACAACGCCGTACCTGGCCTTGCGCGGCGCGTCGAAGTAGCAGCGGCTCGGCCCGGTCGAAGGCTCTTGTCAGCTCGGAACCGAAGGCTGACACCGCGTCGCGAGGGAAGGCATCGCTGGCCTGGGCGAGTTCATCGACTGTTTCGGTGAGCAACCGCCGTAGAACGCGTGTCGCGGTATCGCCGTCGCGACGTGGAGCAGCTTGATGTGCCGCTAGAACTGCTCGCGCGAGTTTATCGGTAAGGTCACTCCCGAGAGGGGCCTTGTCCGCCAGGCGGTCGAGGGTCGCGCCTTCATCGAAGCGACGGAGATGGACGGCCCATTCGACGACCGGACCCTTTCCGTCAAGACGGAAGCCCGCGTCGTCGAGCGTGATGGGGACGACGCCGAGGTACAGGCCCGGCGCGTTGGTCCGATTGACGACGATCTCGGCTTCGCAGGCGGCATGGCGTTTTTCAAGTGTCGAGAAGTCCATGAAGGGAAAGTGGACCGCGCGTTTGACCTTGTAGACATCTGGGCCGGCAAGAAACACGGCAGCGCCATGAGTATCGATGCGCGTGACGGCTTCGCGCAAACCATGTGTCCGCGGATCCTGAAGGAAAGCAAAAACGTCGGCCTGGTCTGCTCCCGCGGTTTGGTTCATCGGATCAACGCGTCCTTCAGATCTGGGTGATTTTGAGTGGAACGTGGAACGGGAGAAGCCTGACCGGCCGGACCTGGTGATCCGCGCGGGTTGTTCCATTTGATTGGTCCGTTTCCGGCGTGCTGCCGACGCGAACTGTGCGGTCATTGTCATCATATTGGCCATGCATGGCGCGAAGACGGCCGAGACGTGTTGAGGCAGGTCAAGGCGTCGCTGGGCGCTCCCGGATAATCAAATTCCGGAGGTGTGCTGCTGATGTCGATTCATGTCGCCAATATAGCCGATGTACATGCGCGGCGCGCGCCGAGGGGGCCGGGGATTGCCCAACCGGGCGGCGCATCATGGCTCGAATTCGGCCGGAATAAAGCGCCATTCCAGCAGGATGGCCCTGTCTTCGCGGGTGCCGAATGGCACTGATGCCCCGGTGGCGGATCGTTGCGCTTGGCGCTCTCATTATCGTCATCGCAGCCTGCGCTTATGCGTTCTGGCGGTGGCCCGCGGCGTTGCAGGCGGTGCTTGGGCCACCTGCCGCGACGGATCAGATCATGGTCTCCGGCAATATCGAAGCGCACGAAAGCGTCTTGAGCTTCACGCAGGTCCAAGCGCCGATCATCGAATTGCCGTTTGACGAAGGCGCTGTCGTTCAATCGGGAACGGTACTCGCTCGTATCGATGACCGTCCTTACCAGCAGCAGGTAGAGATCGATCGCACCAATCTGCAGGTCGCGACTGCCCAAGTTGCCGTGAATGAGAGCAACTTGGTTGCCGCCCAGAACAATGTCGCCAGCGATCAATTTGATCTTTCCGAGAAACAGCGGGATTACGCGCGCGCCCAGGAGCTGGCACTTAAGAATGCCGTGTCGATTCAGTCGCGCGATCTGGCTCAAACGGCCGCGCAGCAGTCCGCCGCCGCGCTCGCACGTGACCAAGCCATGGTGAAGGTGGCGCAGGCAAATATCGACCTCGCACAGAGAAATGTCGACGCCACCTCGGCGAAGCTGAAGCTCGATGAGATTACGCTCGCCTATGCAGTTCTGCGGGCACCGTTCACCGGTGTTATTTCTGTACGCGAAGCGGAATTGGGCCAGTTGGCGGACCGGGGGTCGCGATCTTCACGCTTGATGACCTCGATCACATCTGGTTGCGCGCCTACGTGAACGAGCCCGATATTGGCAAAGTCCGCCTTGGCGAAGCGGTCGACGTCACAACGGATACCTACCCGGCTAAAATCTATCACGGACACATCAGCTTTATTTCTCCGCAAGCGGAGTTCACGCCGAAGACGGTGGAAACGCACGCCGAGCGTGTGACGCTCGTTTATCGGATCCGGATCGATGTCGCCAACCCAACCCATGAGCTTCTGCCCGGAATGCCGGCGGATGCGACGATTCCGTTATTGGCTCCGGGAAAATGACCGAGCTGTCGAACGAGGTTGCCGTCTCGGCCCAAGGCCTCGTCCGCCACTTCGGGGCGGTGGCGGCCGTGCAGGGGGTGAGCTTCAGCGTGACGCGCGGCGAGATCTTCGGTCTCGTCGGTCCGGACGGCGCGGGCAAAACCACGATCATGCGAATGCTCGCCGGCGTGTTGCAACCTCAGTCAGGCGCCATCCGCATCGAGGGCATCGATGTCGTCACGGAACCTGAGAAAGCGAAGTCGCGGCTGAGCTACATGCCGCAGCGCTTCGGTCTGTATGAGGACATGACAGTTGCGGAGAACGTCTATTTCTATGCCGAGCTGTTCGCAGTGCCGCGTGCCGTTCGCCGCACGCGCAGCGGCGAGTTGATGGCGGCGGCCGGGCTCGGGCCATTTCAGCGCCGCCTCGCTGGGCAGCTTTCCGGCGGCATGAAACAGAAGCTTGGTCTCGTCTGCGCGCTGATCCATACGCCCCAGGTATTGCTTCTCGACGAGCCCACGACCGGCGTTGATCCGGTCTCGCGCCGCGACTTCTGGGCCATCCTCTATGATCTGCGTGAAAGCGGGGTCACCATCCTGCTGTCGACCGCTTATATGGACGAGGCGGAACGGTGCTCCCGCCTCGCGCTGTGAGTGCGGGAGAGATACGCCATTGCGATACGCCGGCACGGCTGAAGCAAGCCATGCCTGGAGCCCTTCTTGCGATCGCCGGCGATAACCCGCGCAACATACGCACGGCCCTGACCGGGGCACCGGGCGTGCTCGGGCTGCTATTGATGGGCGATCGGGTCAATGTGCGTGTTGACGATGCGGACCGGCGCTCGCCCGAATTGCGGGCGAGATTGGCCGAGCACAATATCGTTCCTTCGGAAATCACGCGGATCGAGCCGGCGATCGAGGATGTTTTCGTGGCGCTCCTCGGGACGGGAGGCGCGTCATGACCGATCCGGCGGCATTGCCTGTGGAACCGACGGTCATGGCGCGGGGCCTGACCAAACAATTCGGCACATTTATTGCCGTCGATCATCTGGACCTGGCGATCGCCAAAGGCGAGGTGGTCGGGTTCATCGGGCCCAATGGCGCGGGCAAATCGACGACCATTCGCATGCTCTGCGGTCTGTTACGCCCGAGCGCCGGATCGGCCTCGGTCGCCGGATTCGATGTCGGACGGCGAGCCCGAGGCTGTACGCGAACACATCGGCTACATGTCGCAGAAATTCTCGCTCTATGGCGACCTGACCGTGCAGGAGAATCTTCGCTTTTTCGCGGGTTTCTATCATGTGCCGCGACGCGACTTGGCCGCCCGCATGAAAGAGGCGATCGCGATGGCCGCGCTGGAAGGACGGGAGGACACGCTTGTCCGGACTTTGGCGGGCGGCTGGAAGCAGCGCCTGGCGCTGGGTTGCGCCATTCTGCATCGCCCGCCGGTGCTCTTTCTCGACGAGCCGACATCCGGCGTCGAGCCGGAAGCGCGGCGGCTTTTTTGGGATTTGATCCACAACATGGCGGCGGATGGGGTCACGATCCTGGTCTCGACCCACTACATGGACGAAGCCGAATATTGCAGCCGGATCGCGCTGATCGATGCGGGAAAATTGGTGGCGATTGGCAGCCCCGGCGAGTTGCGGCGTCGCGCGCTGGGTGGCGATCTTTACGAACTCGACTGTGGCGCGCTCGGAGCTGGTTTGACGGCACTTCGAGGCGCGCCGGATGTCATCGATGTGGCCATCTTCGGCGACAAGCTGCATGTCTTGCTGCATCAGGGCGCAACCGACGCCGCCAACCTGACGTCTCTTCTCCAACAACGCGGAATCACCGCGGGCGCGCCTCATCCGATCCCGCCGAGCCTTGAGGACGTATTTGTCCAGCTCGTCTCCCGGGGACAAAGCGGCCGGGCCCACACATGAGCCCGCGGCGGCTGCTCGCGATGGCGTTCAAGGAAACGCTGCAGGTCTGGCGCGATCCCCGCAGTCTCGCGATCGCGTTGCTGATGCCCCTGATGCAGATGGTTCTCCTCGGCTACGGCGTCAGTCTCGATATCAAGCGCGTTCCACTCTGCATCTACGATCAGGAGAAGAGTCAGTCGAGCCGCGAACTCGTAAACCGTCTTGTTGCCTCTGGATGGTTCGCGAGTGAGCATACGCTGGGAAGCGATCGGGACGTTCGCGATGCGATGGATCGCAGCACGTGCATTGGAGCGGTCACTATCCCGGTTGACTTCTCACGCGTGCTGAATGTCACCGGGAAGGCCAATATCCAGACGGTATTCGACGGCACGGACGCCAACACCACGAACATCGCCATTGGCTATGCGCAGGGCGTGATCGCCGAGAGCACGGCTGACCTGGAAACTCGCTGGGCGGGGGCGCATGGTTCGCGGCCTAGCGCGGTAGGCCAGGTCGATTTGCGGCCACGCGTGTGGTTCAACGAAGGTCTCGACAGTCGCAATTTCATCATTCCTGGCGTGGTCGCCGTCATCCTCGCCCTGGTCGGTGCTCAACTGACGTCGCTCACGGTTTCGCGGGAGTGGGAGCGGGGCACCATGGAGCAGTTGATCTCGACGCCTGTGACTGCGCTAGAGGTAATGCTGGGCAAGCTCCTGCCATATTTCGTGATTGCGCTGCTCGATGCCGGATTTTGTCTCCTCGTGGCAGCCTTCTGGTTCCAAGTACCGTTTCGCGGCAGTGTTACAACCCTGCTCGTCACGACAGCGTTATTCGCCATTGTCATTCTCGGAATCGGATACCTCATATCGGTCCACATTCGGAGTCAGCTCGGCGCCAGCCAGATCGCGCTCATGTTGACGATGCTGCCGACCACCATGCTATCGGGATACACCTTCCCGATCGATCAGATGCCGGCGTCGATCCAAGCGGTGACCTTTGTCGTCTACGCCCGCTATTATGTGAGTATCCTGCGCGCGATCTTCCTCAAGGGTAGCCCGATCACAGATCTTGCCGGCCCGGTTCTGGCGCTATCGTTGTATGCGGTCGTGATTATCTATCTCGCCGCCCGCGCGTTTCGCAAGCGATTGGACTAGGCCATGTTCGAACGCCTGCACGTCATGCTGATGAAGGAATTTCTCGAACTCCGACGAGACCGATGGGCGATGTTTCGTCTGGTTGTTCCGCTCATTCTTCAGGTGATCATTTATGGGTATGCCGCGACCTTCACCGTCAATCATGTGGCGACGGCCGTGCTCGATCTCGACCGAAGCCAGGCGAGCCGAAGCCTGATCTCTCATTTCATTGCGACCGGTCGGTTCGACATTGTTGATGTGGCCGACGGACAGGACCAGATCACACGCGACATCGATACCGGGCGAGCAACCGTCGCGATTCTGATCCATGCGGGCTTCGCTCAGTATCTGAACAATGGTCAAACGGCGCCCCTCGAAGTCGTTGTCGACGGGACAAATTCCAACACGGCATTGATCGCGTCAGGCTATATCGCGCAGATTGTCGCCCAATTCCAGACGGAGGAAATGACGAAGGCCTGGCCGGCGCATGGAGATGCAGCCCCTGCCACGGTCGTGGTGTCACTGCAGGAGCGACCATGGTTCAACGAAGGACTGGAGGACCGGTGGTTCTTCATCCCCGGTGTCATCGGAACGCTGACTTTGATGCAGGTGGTCAGCCTCACGGCTTTCGCGATCGTGCGTGAGCGCGAGATGGGTACGTTGGAGCAAGTGATGGTAAGCCCCATTCGGCCCGTCGAATTCATCCTCGGCAAGACCGTACCATTTTTCCTTATCGGCCTTGGAGATATCATTCTGGTGGCGGCGATCGGGGTGCTGTGGTTCAACGTGCCCTTCGTCGGAAGCCCGTGGGTTATGCTTCTCGGGGCCTGCCTCTTCTTGTTGGCGGCACTCGGGCTCGGCCTACTCCTGTCGACGCTTTCACGGACGCAGCAACAGGCGTTCGCGCTGAACTTCTTTTTGATCAATCCTCTGTTTATCCTTTCGGGATTTGCCTTCCCCATCGCGGCCATGCCGAAAGTCCTGCAATGGTTTACTCTCATCAACCCGCTCCGCTATTTTTTGGTCGTCATTCGCGCGGTGTTTCTCAAGGGCGTCGGAATCGAGATTCTTTGGCCACAACTCGCGGCGATGGGCCTGCTTGGGGTGGGTATGTTAACGATCAGCGTCTTGCGGTTTCGCAAATCGCTCGACTGACGCTCCGCCCACGGGACCGACCAATCGACCGAAGGGTATGTTCAGGCCACGGGCCCGGACGCAGCTGCTTAGCCCACTTGATAGCGTGTTAAGAACCAACGGTTCACAAGATAAACCACGCCGAGGTAGGCAGCGGCGACCGCCGCAGACTCATGAGGATTTCGGCGGGCATGGGCACGAAGCCGAACCACGGCGCGAGCGGAGAATACGGAAGCGCCACCGCCGCGGCGAACGCGGAAAGAGAGCTCGCAATGAGTAGCGGATGTGGATGGTTGCGAAAGGGATTTTTGGTCCGGATGATGAAGATCACGAGGACCTGCGTGGCAAGAAACTCGACGAACCAACCGGTATGGAAAAGCGCCTCGTTGACGCGAAAGACTTTCAGCAGCAGACCAAAAACGATGAAGTCAAAGACGGAGCTCAGGGGTCCGAGGACGAACATAAATTTGCGTACGATTGTGAGATCCCAACGGCGTGGGTGTGCTACCATCGCGTCGTCGACGCGATCGAGAGGGATCGCCGTCTCCGACAGGTCGTATAGCAGGTTGTTCAACAGGATTTGAATGGGGAGCATCGGAAGGAATGGCAAAAGTAGCACTCCGCCTGCCATAGAAAACATGTTGCCGAAATTAGAGCTGGTACCCATCATTATATATTTGAGGATGTTGGCGAAGGTGCGTCGGCCTTCGCGCACGCCTTCGGCTAGTACCTCGAGATCCTTCCGCAAAAAAATCATGTCAAGCGGCTTCCTTGGCGACATCGACTGCCGTATCCACCGAGAAGCCGATATCGGCCGCGTGAAGCGAGGGCGCGTCGTTGATTCCATCGCCGAGGTAGCCCACGACGTGCCCCTTGCGTCGCAAAGCTCTGATGACACGGGATTTCTGTGCAGGGGTTACACGACAAAATATTGTCGTGGCATCGAGTCTGGCCGCCAATGCCTCATCACTCAGAGACTCGAGTTCCGGGCCGGTCAGAGTGTTACCGATGTCGAGGCCGAGTTCGCGGCAGACGTGTTTCGTGACTTGCTCGTTGTCACCGGTCACGACCTTGACGACGACACCAAGCTTGGCCAGCTCGCTCAGAGCGTTGTGAGCACCGGTCTTCGGCGGATCTAGAAAGGCGAGAAAGCCCGAGAAGATCAAGCCGGTCTCATCGGCCACATTGGCATGCTCACGGTCTAATTCCACTTCTTTCCAGGCGACGCCTAGGACCCGGTAGCCGTCGGCGCCGAGGGCATCGAACGTCCCTTCGGCAATCTTCCGCGCTGCTTCGTCGAGCGGATTCGCCGGCTGGGCCTGGTGCTCGTAAGAGGCCGAGAGACGCAGGACATCTTCCGGCGCGCCTTTAACGACGAGCAGCCGCTTTCCGTCGCCCTCCACGAGGATTGAATACCCTGCGACGTTCGAAATCGAATGGCACTTCGTCGATCTTCCGCCAAGCGGTAAGATCCCTCTTGGGAGTGGCGAGGATCGCGTCATCCAGCGGACTCTCTAGTCCAGTTTCAAATCCGGCGTTGATCTGCGCCATTCGCAGAGCTTGGGTACTTTCCTGGCCTGTTAAATCGACTTCCCGAACCAGTTCGATGTGGGCTTCCGTCAATGTCCCCGTCTTGTCGCTGCACAGGACATCCATGCCGCCGAGATCGTGGATTGCGGATAAGCGCTTTACGATCACGTTCTTTCGCGACAGCCGGAGCGCACCATGCGCGAGCGTTACCGAGACAACCATGGGCAAAAGCTCGGGTGTCAGGCCGACGGCGAGCGCTAACGCGAACAAGAAGGATTCGAGCACCGGACGGTGAAACAGGAGATTGACCAGGAGTGCGAAAAGAACAAGCAGTACCGTCAAGCGCAGGATCATCATTCCGAAGTCACGAATGCCGATGGCGAAGGCGGTCGGCGGCGGCACCGTCTGAAGAGAATGGGCGATCGATCCGAGTTGAGCTTTGCGCCCAGTCGCGACGACAAGCGCTTTTGCTGTGCCGCTGACGATTGAGCTCCCCATGAAGACGAGATTGCATGGCAACGCCGCATCGCGCTGGTCAGGGATTGGCGAGAGCGCCTCTTTCTCAGCGGGATACGGCTCGCCGGTGAGGAGAGCTTCGTTGGCATAAAGATCTCGGGTTTCGATCAAGCGGCAATCGGCGGGCACAAGATCCCCTGCCGCGAGTAAAATGACGTCGCCCGGGACGATTTCTGTCGCCGGGACGTCCATTGGGTGTCCCTCACGTAGAACCTTTGCAGATAACGAGACCTGATCTCGCAGATGCTCCGCGGCGTTTTCTGCGCGGTGTTCTTGGACAACGTCGAGCACGACCGACATCGCAACGATAACGGTTATAATGACGAAGCTCGTAACGTCCCCAGTGAAAGCTGATATGGCAGCGGCGCCTAGAAGGACCAAAATAAGCGGATTGCGAAAGCGTGCGACGACGGCTGACAACAGGCGTTTCGGGACGGCGGTGTCGATGCGGTTCGGTCCGACGCTTTCCAGTTTGGCAGCGGCGGCTGCACCGCTCAATCCACTCTCGGCCGACTCCAATTGGCGTAGGAGCGCGTCAAGAGGTTGCGTGGCCATTTCGACTGCGTCGCCGGCCTTGCTGGCGGTAACGGCTGGAGGTTTAGAGGCGTCCAACCGAAAATGACTCGCTGACATGATAGGAGAACGCTTGTCCATATTTTCTCCGCCTTCAGTGATCTCGCGTACGCCGTGCCACTGCCGCGGCGCCGACGTCGCGGAAGCCGTGGCGCGAGGTCGGCGCGGATATTATGGGTGGGGAGCCGGCAGGCGGACCACGTACTGCATTCCGGGCCGCAGTTGGCCACATTCGAGCGTAGCGCCAAGCTGCCGCGTGAGCGCGCGCATCAGTCCGGTTCCTCCGACGTGGGCTTCGTCCGTGGGATCAGCGCCAGGTCCATTATCGCTGATGGTCAGGAGAATATCGCCATCTTGACTGACAATCGTCAGAGCGATCTCCGTCGCGCCTTTCGGCACGGCATGCTTGAAACTGTTGGTGACGGCCTCGTTGATGAGGAGACCAAGATAGGCCGCGGTCTTCGCCGGCACGTCGATATCGTCGAGCATGAGGCGGAAAGCGACGGGCGTGGATACGCTGCAGAACACGGCGGCCAGGCCGTCAGCTAAGTGTCGCACATAGGCGCTTAATGCGATCGGCTGATTTTCGCCGGCGAACGCGAGTTCTCCATCTACGCCATTGAGAGCGTGGACACGGTTTTCCATGTCTTGCAATTCGGCGAGCGCTTCCAATCCGAGTGGGCGCGCCTTTTGGAGATGAATCATCGACAAAAGCACTTGAAAAGTGTTTTTCATGCGATGCCGAAGCTCCTGCAACAACAAAGTGTCGGCATTGGCTGCGGAAATGTGTTTGTGCTGCACGGCGCGTTCCCCGCGTATCCGCTTCGATGGATCTCGCAAGATCAGAATATCGAGTTGTGCTCCGCGCGAATTGGCTGTGGCGACGGATAGCTCGGCGGTGAACCGACTACCGTCGCGTCGACAGGCGATGACATCGGCGGTGAACCCCGTCGCGTTGCCGATTGGATGACGGAAACGGCTCGCGGCAAACATTTCCCTCCAGCCGGGGACGAGCACCTGAAGGTCTCTGTCGGCAAGCTCAGCAGAGCGGTAGCCGAACATTTCTTCGGAGGCATGATTGAAAAAGAGAATGTCATCGGCGCTGTTCGCAATGATGATGGCATCGGCGGCGAGCATAAGAGCGTCAGCGATCCATCCAGGCATACGGTAGCTCGCTTGCGGAATGAAACCGCCAATGCCTCCAACGACGGCGATCGGCACTTGGGCTGCTGGTTGTTGAAGTTGCATAAGTTTCCCCTAAGCGGCCGTAGCCGATCGCCAAAATGCCGACGCCAGACGCGTTGCCGCAGATACGCCGATGATGAATAGACAATGCGGGCAACAGTCGCGCCTTGCGCTGAATCAACCCTGAAAATTGAGGCCGAAGAGGCTTGTTTTCGGCTGGTGGTCGGCGCGCTTTAGATCGGCAAAGCTCGCAAGGGGCGTGTGAGCCATTTGATTCAGATCATGGCCTGCGAAGTCTGGCGGCGGCACCATTTCGTCGAGCTTCGTGCTCAAGTCCGATCAATGTACCGAAGGAGAGCTTACCATGTCAGACAAGACGCCATCTGCGACATCCAATTTGCCGGGCGTTCGGCCAGCAGACAAACGAGCTCGCGCCGCGTCGCAACCGAAGCCTCGATCCCTTTGTTGCGCTACGAAGCCAAATTGATCGCGTTTTCGACGATTTTGGCTTCTCGTGGCCGCATCTGGGCAGGGGATTTGTTCAACAGGCCTTTGATCGCCCGATGCGCGAGTGGTTTGGTGATAACTGGGGCGCCAGCGATTTGTCGGAGACCGACACCGCCTACCGCATCACGATCGAACTGCCCGGGTGTGAGGAGAAGGACCTGGATGTGAGCGTCGCAAACGACGCGATTTCCATTCGGGGTGAGAAGAAGCAAGAATCCAAGGAGGCCAAAGAACAATATCATGCCGTCGGGCGTCGGTATGGGTCCTTTCAACAATCCTTCCGTCTTCCCGACGGGGTAGATGCCGAGAAGGTCGGTGCGACGTTCAAGAACGGGGTATTGGAGATCATCCTTCCCAAGACGGAGACCGCCAAAAAATCTACCAGAAAGATCCCTGTCACAAAGGCGTAGGTTGCGGATTGCGGCTCGATGGATATCCGTCGGCACCCGGCGTGTTGTGCAAGCGAGTTCGATCGAGCCGCAGGATTTCCTGCGATGAAGCACTGGGACACCAGGAGATCTAGGTCTGAAGACAGAATCTCGAAGGTGCTGATTAGATCAGCGCCCCGTGGCTACGGCTCATTCTGGAGCGGGTTCAGGCCAATGCTACTGTCGCTGCCAGGTCGGCAAGCTTTAGTTCGAGTGTCCTTGCCGTGAGACGGCGAAGTACGCCTTCGCGTTCCAACCGACCAAGCGCGCGCGTAACTGTCTCGGCGGAGGTTCCGAGATAGTCAGCGATGTCGTAACGGCTCATGGGGAGCGTTAGTACGTTGGACGTTCGATCGAAGTAGCGGTCATGGGCCGAGCAATCCAGCATGAAGGCCGCTAGCCGATGTGGAATATCGTACCGGCCCATCACGAGTAGTTGCCGTTGTGAGCGGCGCAAGTCATGCATGGCTTTGACGAGAAAGCCTTCCTGGATCAAAGGATTTTGGAGTAGAAATGCCTCTAATTTCCTTACTGGGAACCGGTTTACGGTCGCGCCGGTAATCGTTTCTGCGGAATTGAGATATTTACCGTGCTCTGCGAGTCCAAAGACATCGCCTGGCCAATGAAACGCCAGAATCTGACGATCGCCATTATGAAGAGTATGACATATGCGCGTTAGGCCATCGACCAAAAGATAAGTAAATGCCGCCTCGTCGCCCTGGGAAAAGATTTTCGAACCTGCTGTCTTGTATTCGATAACTTCCGCCAGACGTGCCAAATCGGCCTTTTGCGACGCGCTTAACTCGAGATGTGGCGCTTCGTCGCCGTGCTTGGGGGGCCAGCCGCGTATCGCGCGTATGCGGATTTCCGGCTGTCCCTGATTGCTCACGCGGCGCATCGGCTCGTCCTAAGTAGTGACGGCAGACGCAAAAGGAGTGGATGTGCCTTTCGGGGCGTCCTGCGGTGACAGGCAAGGCCTGGGCGATTTGCCGCCTCTGGAATTTTCGAGGTCATCACTTATTCCGGCTTGGACGCGGCGGCCGCTGAAGCAAGGCGGACGCGTCGACACCTAGGACAACGGCCAACTTGTCGACCATATCGATTGAGGCCGCATACACCCCGCGCTCGAGAGCGCTGATGTAAGTCCGGTCGACGTCGGCCTCCAAGGCCAGCGACTCCTGAGAGAAGCCCTTCTCGCGTCGGGTCAGCCGCAGGTTTCGAGCGAAAACCTCCCGTATGTCCATACGGGAGAGAGCACCGTCTTGAAGTGTATTTCACCACGGAGTATACTCGACAAACATCCAACCCGTCCATCCGCGAAGGCTGACGACCCGGTCCCGGCATACTGACTTTCGTCAGGGCGAGCCAAGGCACCAAGCCGATAGTCTGGGTGAAGGCGAGCGCGTCCGCCTTGATCTGGCGCAAGCGCAAAAGGGGTCAAATGTAGCATGCCAAACATCGTCGATCCCTGGGTGGCGGCTGCGTCCCTCATGCCGGACACCCAGGACGCGATCATCGGCGAGACGCTCGGTGGAGATATTACGACCTGGAATGGCGGCGCGGAGAGGCTCTTTGGTTATACTGCGGAAGAGGTCGTCGGCCGATCAGCCTCGATCCTTTCCGTCATTCCCGGCTTCGCCAGATGCGCCACCTCTGGTAGAGCGAGTGAAGAGGGGCGAGCGCATCCCCTCTTTCGAAGCCGAGATGATGTGCAAGAATGGAACCGTTGTTGCCACCCTGATCACTCTCTCACCGGTGCGGGACGGACCTGAGGAGATCGTCGGACTGCTGAGAATCGTGCGCCCTGCTCACGCGCCGACGGCGGAAGCGGCGGCTCTTCGTCGTTCGGAGATTGGTCGCCTGGAGCTTGAACGGGAAGTGATCCATCTCGCGCGGTGGAGCGCCATGGGTCAAATGGCCATTGTTCTGGCGCACGAGTTGAATCAGCCGTTGACAGCGATTGTCAGCTATCTGACCTCCGCTCGTCGACTTTTGCGTAACTGAGGAGAAAAGCGATCTGTCGGTTCTCGCTAGTGCGATGGAAAGAGCCAACGAGCAAGCCAAGCGTGCGGCTAAAATCATCAGTCATCTTCGATCCTTTGTATCGCAGGGCGAAGCGGAACGGCAGTACGTTCCGATTGCCGCAGCGATCATGGATGCGAGCGAGCTCGCCCTTATTGCCGCGAGACAGGCCAACGTCGTGGTTGATTTTCAGCTTGCCGAGGACGGGACTGTCCTGGTTGATCGAGTGCAAATTCAGCAGGTGATTTTCAACCTGATGCGCAACGCGGTCGAGGCGATGGCGGAAACGCCATCCCGCGAACTTCGCGTTTCCACGGCACGGGACGGAGACTATATCAGAGTTAGCGTCTCCGACAGCGGATCCGGCATTTCGCCAGAGATCTTAGCCCGCCTGTTTCAACCATTCGTTACCACCAAGCTTGACGGGATGGGAGTGGGGCTTTCGATCTGCCGGGCGATTATCAATGCTCATGGCGGGGAACTCTGGTACGAGGACGCCTCCCCAACTGGCGCCACGTTCCACTTTAAGCTGCCGCTCGCGACGGATACAGATGGATGAGATCCGCTCGCTTTTGTACCGCAGAACGCCGAAAATGACGGGAGGAGGAGCATAAGCGGCTCCTCCTCCTGAAGTCCTCAGGACACGACCAAATTGTCGATCACTTCCGTGACGCTCGGAATCGCCCAGGCCGCATTCTCGGCGGTGCGGCGTTCGTTCCACGCCTTCACCTTTCCGGAGAGGGTAACTTTGCCGCCGTCGACCGAAATTTGATTCCTGAAGATTCGAGTTCGGCGTTCCGCCGATAGGCCTGCGAGATGCGCTCCCGAACGTCGCCTGGTGTCACATGCGGCCGGATCTTGATCAAGTCGCTGACGCCGACCACGCCGCTAAGCTTGCGGATGGCGCTTTCCGCCGCCGCTTTCTGGTATTGCCAGTCGACCTCGCCCGTCAGCGTCACCCAGCCCTTCTCGACTTTGACGTGGACAGCGTTGGCGGGAAGATAAACCGTCCAGGCAAGGACATTCGCGGCGCGTTTGCCGATCTCCGCATCGTCTTGCTTCACCTCGAATGGGAGACGGACCTCGATCTCTTCGGCGACGGCGCGCAAACTCTTGACATGCCCCGCTGCCCGTTCGGCCGCCAGCTTTTGGGCGTAGGAAGTGACGTATCCGGTTAGGGTGGCAACGCCATCCTTGACGGCGACACCGATGTTCGCGGCATCGACACTGGGTTCGAACTCGAGTTCCGCTTCGATATCTGCGCGAAGCGCTGAAATCATTGGCCATGATCATTCCTCCTGTGATAGCGCGAAACTGCGCCCGTAAATGATCTCAGGTCGGGCAGGACGGCACATTGATCTCGCGCAACCCAAACTTACGCGGCAATAGCTGGTGAAGGTTCGACTTGCCCGAGTACGGAACCCGGCTCGATGACACCGTTGACTATTGCACGGATTGTCAGACGCCCTTGTATGGGCGCCGTAATTTCGTGGAGCGCATCTTCGATCCTGACCTCCACCAGGGGATCGCCGGAACGCACGATGGCGCCGTCAGAGACAAGCCATCGTTCGACAATTCCTTCAGGCAGCATGCTGGAAGCCCAAAGAGCTTCGGCGACTTTGATGTCCATGGCACACTCCATGTTGCAACCACACAAGTTTATTGCTGTCGCGGCACTCGGCCGCCTTGATCCCGGTCAAGCCCAATTTGCCCGCGGTTGTGTACAAAGCAACCTGAAGATCAATCTGGCGGCGGTCACTTGATGAGGATTCGATTTGTGGGTGACGTTGCATGAGCCTGAACACGTCGGCGGCGCAGATGACAGGCGGGCACGGTGAGTTGCCGGTACAGGGAGCTGTTGATCCGGTTCCTGATGGTGCGATCTTTACCTGTCCGATGCACCCGCAAATTCGGCAGCCTGGACCAGGTGCATGTCCGATCTGCGGGATGACGCTGGAGCCAATGCTGGTCGGCGCGGACGACGTACCCAGCGCCGAGCTGCTGGGTATGACGCGACGCTTCTGGGTAGGGCTGGGCCTCACGTTGCCGATCTTCCTTCTGGCGATGGGAGGAGATTTGTATCCCTCGGTCTCCAGTGTCGTTTCACTCGTCCTCTCAACCTGGCTTCAACTGGCGTTGGCGACACCCGTGGTCCTGTGGGCTGGCTGGCCCTTTTTTGTCCGGGGCTGGGCATCACTCCGATCGCGCGAGCTGAACATGTTCACGCTGATCGCGATGGGCACCGGTGTTGCATGGGGCTACAGCATCATAGCGACCATCATTCCTGGCCTCTTCCCAACTGCATTCCGATCGCCGGACGGTACGGTTGCTGTGTATTTCGAGCCGGCAGCGGTCATTGTCGTCCTGGTGCTGCTCGGACAGGTGCTGGAGCTGCGCGCGCGGGAACGGACTTCTGGAGCCATCAGGGCCTTGCTTAACCTCATGCCCAAGATTGCACGGCGGATTCTGACAGACGGTCGCGAAGAGGACGTACGGCTCGACGAGGTCAGTGTTGGCGACCATTTGCGCGTGCGTCCGGGCGAAAAGGTGCCGGTCGATGGCACCGTGGAAGACGGCAGGTCGTCGCTTGATAAGTCGCTGGTCACGGGCGAATCCATGCCAGTCGAAAAATCAATCGGCGAAACGGTGATCGGCGGAACGCTCAATCAATCCGGGAGCTTGGTCATTCGCGCCGAGAAGGTTGGCCGTGACACCATGCTCGCGCGTATCGTCGAGATGGTCGGCGAGGCGCAGCGCTCTCGCGCTCCAGTCCAGCGCCTTGCGGATCGGGTGTCGAGTTGGTTCGTACCGACTGTGATTGCAGTTGCACTTATTGCCTTCGCAGTCTGGTCGATCTTCGGGCCAGAACCTCGCTTTGCCTATGGGCTTATCGTGGGAGTCGCGGTTCTCATTGTAGCGTGTCCGTGTGCGCTCGGCCTTGCGACTCCGATGTCGATCATGGTGGGCGTTGGCAGAGGGGCTCAACTCGGTGTCCTCGTCAAGAACGCGGAGGCCCTGGAGCGAATGGAAAAGGTCGATACTCTGATCGTCGATAAAACGGGAACGCTCACCGAGGGTAGACCATCGGTTGCGAAGATTATTGTGGTGAAAGGATTCGATGAAACGGATGTGCTCCGGCTCGCCGCTGGTGTCGAGCAAGCCTCAGAGCATCCGTTGGCGCAGGCGATTGTTGCGGCGGCGCAAGTACGCAAGCTTCTCATACCTCATGTGTCCGAGTTTAATTCGCCGACTGGCCAAGGTGCGCGCGGCACCGTTGACGGTAAGAGGCTGGTTCTTGGAAACGGCGATTTCCTCAAGGCAGAAGGTATCGATGTGGGATCGTTGGTTACGACGGCCAACGATCTGCGCGGTGATGGTGCGACGGCGATCTTCGTCGCAATCGATGGCCGCGTGGTCGGCGTGATTGCCATCGCCGATCGCGTGAAGGTGACGACGCGCGGGGCAATGAAGGCGCTACGTCAGGAGGGAATTCGGGTCGTCATGCTAACAGGTGACAATCGAACGACCGCTGAAGCTGTCGCTCGGAGCCTTGGTATCGCCGACGTGGAGGCTGGTGTGCTGCCCGACGGTAAGCGCACCGTTGTCGAGCGGCTAAGGCGCGAAGGGCGTATCGTCGCGATGGCCGGCGATGGGGTCAATGATGCGCCGGCGCTCGCGGCTGCGGATGTGGGCATCGCGATGGGGACGGGAACGGATGTCGCGATCGAGAGTGCAGGCATCACGCTGCTGAAAGGAGACCTCAACGGAATTGTACGCGCTCGACGGCTGTCCCGGGCGACGATGGCCAACATCCGGCAAAATCTCGTCTTCGCTTTCGTCTACAATGTGGTGGGTGTCCCGGTTGCAGCGGGCGCACTATATCCGGTGTTTGGCGTGCTCTTGTCGCCCATGCTTGCTGCGGCGGCCATGGCCTTGTCTTCAGTGAGTGTGATCAGCAATGCGCTTCGATTGCGGGGGATGGATATCTAGCCTCGTATCGAACGGGAGAGCGGCGCGCGGTCACTGCTTCGTTGGCTCGTTTTGTTCCATGACCTCAAATGGGACGGGCGGTTCTGATCTATCAAGCGCTTCGAGGCGTTTGGGCATATCGAGCAACTTTCTCGCGGCTGCGGTCATAGCCTCGGCGATAGTTGGATAGGTTTCGGCGGAACTCATCGAGACGCCGTCTGGAAGAGTTACGGTCGCCTGATAGCCATTGCCTTTAGGTGTGGCGGAAAGCGTAATAGTCGCCATGGGTGTTCGCCTCCGCAGCCTCCAGTTTTGTTGGATCCCAAACATAGCATAGATGATGGTTTAGCGATATTTCGCCGAAAGCTTCGGGCTCAATGGCGATTACGGCGCATCACGTTTATCATATCGATGCGGGCTTCGCCGAACTCAAGCATCCCGCCGATGTATCTCCTGGTCGCCCAAGGGTCTAACAGCGGAGCCGCGGTTTGATCAGGCCAATAAAACGGGATCGGCGAGCGCTCTCGGATCAAACATCGCGGCTCTGATCATTTAACTCCGCCAGAAACGCTGTGCCGACGGCGACGGCATGTTCGGCCGCGTCCGGGTCGACTTCGACGCCATGAGATGCTTCGTTCATAACGCGTAGCGCCTCGACGAAGGCACTGGCGCTCGGTGGCGCGAGGCCGCGCTGCTGGAGATCTTGCAACATGTGGCCGATCCCGGTTGGGCGTGTCGGTGCAAAGCCGTTTGCGGCAGCGTAGTCTCGAAGCGCACGTTCGATCTCGATACGCAGCTTGACCACGGACATCAACGGAAACTCCCGTCCGAGCTCCTCGATCGTCGGAAGTTCCCGCTGGAGTCGAGACGGGAGCGAGGGTGAGACCTTGTATTGGGCGACACCCATCGGTTTGGCGGTGTCGCGGAGCGAGTATTCGACCACCACCTCGTTGCGGCCCTTGCAGAGGATGATTCCGATGGTCGGCTGATCATCCTTGTGCCGTAGCTGGTCGTCGACGGCCGAGAGATAGAAATTCATCTTCCCAGCGAATTCGGGCTTGAAGTCCTCGATCTTGAGTTCGATCACGACGAAGCAGCGCAGCCGTAGGTGATAGAAGAGAAGATCGAGGTAGTAGTCCTGACCCGCGACTTCGAGATGATATTGGGTTCCGACAAATGCGAACCCTTTGCCGAGTTCGAGGATCAGCGCGCGCAGGTGCTCGATTAAACCCCGCTCAAGATCCCGTTCCAGCATCTCGGGTCCGAGCGACAAGAAATCGAAGTTGTAGGGATCTTTGAGAATTTGCTGAGCGAGTTCGGACTGTGCCGCAGGGAGCGTCCGGGTGAAATTCGTGAGGGCGCCGCCTTGGCGAGTGAACAGGCCGCTCTCGATCTGATGAACGAGGACGTTGCGGCTCCACCCGTTTTCGATGGCTTGACGCGCGTACCAGGTTCGCTCCGACGCCGCCTTTACGGCGTCAAGCAGGCGGACGTTATGGCCCCAGGGCAATAGTGCAACAACCTGTTGCACAAATTCCAGATCGGGCCACGCCTCCGCGAAGGCACGCATATATTTGAGGTTTCGGGCGGATAGGCCGGTCATCTCTGGGAAGGCGCGCCCGAGGTCGACCGCAAGCCGGTCGATGACCTTGGCGCCCCAGCCCTCGCTTTCCTGACGGGAAAGTATGTCTCTGCCAATCCCCCAGTAGAGAAGCACGAGCTCACGGTTGACCGAAAGGGCCGCGCGAAGCCGAGCGTCGGTGATGCGTTGCTTGAGCTCGGCGACCAGGGTGACGTAACCCTGAGCGTCCGGAGAGGGAGCGTCGGCGACCGTTTTCGGCCGACGGGGATCGCCTTTCTTCGCGGGCGCTTGCCGGGAACGTCTGCTGGTCAATGTCAGGCCGCTTGCTGAGCCGCTTCTTCAGCGGCGCTATGGGTGATCGGCGCGTGCTTTGCTTTGGCCGCCTTGGGACGCTTCTTGTTCAGCATGGCCTGGACGAAAGCATCCCACTTCTTCATCGCGGCCCGTTTCTCCGGCATGTAGTTCCAGCGATCGTAGCTCTTCGAGCTGACGTCCTGAAGCGTGTGGTTTTGCAGCCGGTCGCGAATTTCCTTCGACAGGCCGGCCTGTCCAGCAAGCGTTTTCCAGGTCCTGCGCAGATCGCGGTTGGTCACGACCGGGATCACCTCGCGCTCGCGCTGACGCCACATGAACGAGTAAAGCGTGCCGTGGCTGACGGGTTTGGTCGGGTCGGTCGCGGAGGGGAAAAACCAGCCGTGCGCGTTGGGCTTGATGGACTCGATCAGCTCCGCCGCGACTTCTGGGACGGGAATGGCGTGCGGCTTGCCGTTCTTGGTCTTCGACCAGTCGATGATCCGTTCCTTCGCGTCCCACTGATCGACATGCAGGCGGGCGATCTCCTCGACGCGCTGCCCCGTGAGCATGAGAATGCGGACGGCCCGCGTGTAGGGCGGGTGAACCGGCGCGTCCGGACATTCCAGCCAGCGATACAGGCGCAGGAACTCTTCTTCATCAAGCCAGCGAGTGCCGACTTTCTTGGGTTCCGTGGGGATGCCGGCTGCGGGATTGTAGGCGAGGCGGAAGCGTCGCTGCGACGCGCTACGATAGTCGTGCTCCGATTTGAGGCCCCAGCTATACGCGGATCGGATGTAGCTGCGGACGTGATCCGCCATCGAGCGCTTGCCGCGGTCATAGATTGGCCGAATGAGATCCGTGATTTCGTCGGGCTCGATGTCCCGAGCGGGCCTATTGCGCCCGAGCGTATCGGCGATCTTGTTGAAGCCTTTCTCCGCTTCCTTCCAGGACGACTTACCCGACGCCTTTAGGTGGGCGACGTAGGCCTCGAAAAGATCGGCCACGGTGCCGGGGCGGGTGTCGCCGGCGATCTTGATGCTCCGACCCTTCTGAATCATGTCGGCGAAATCGCGGCTGAAAATTTCGCGCGCCTTGCTGAGCGACATCGACGGATACGAGCCGAGCTTCTTTTTGAGGCGCTTCTGATCTCGCCACTGCTGCGCCATCCAGTCCGCCGTGACGCGAGTGGGCATCGGCTTCATGACCAGGACCAGACGGCCGGTGCCGTGCCCCTCGCCATCGATCAGGCTTAGCTGCTTGCCGGTCTGCTCCACCTGTTTCAGAGCGCGGCGTATCTCTCCATCGGTAAGGCTTGGCACTGGGCTCTCCCATCGGTTCTCAAGTGGGGTCGCCAGACGGGTAGTAGGGGTCGGCGACTGGGGTCAAAAGGGCGACTGATCCCCCTCAAAACCGACCCCAATATGCCATAACGTCCGGCTCTACGACAAGCCAGAAAATTCAAGTGATTCAATGAGGAAGGAGCGTGATCGACCGTGATCGAAATGGGTTGAGTGGGATGGTTGTGGACGAGGACGATCGCGGTCGCGGACAGTTCGAGCGCGCGCTTGCACCACCTCGCGCGGATAGACCGGGGTATGGTCGACGGTGCCGCGCCTGCTGACCTCGTCGGCGATCAGGCCGTTCTTCTTGTCGAAATTTTGTATGCTGGTGATATCGTCATTCTATCAATGGCTTCATATGGCTCTTCCGGAGATAACTGACAACTTAGCTTACAATAATGCGGCGCTCCATTCAAAATTGTGTCGCGGGAAAATCCGCGCCGCGCGGCCGCGTCCCTAATGCTTGACCACGTCCCGCGCGATTCGCCGGGAAATTCCGTCAACGCCTCGACCGTAACGGTTCCGCCTGCGCGTCCTTTCCTGATCTTCTTCATGCGCTCGTGGCCAAAGGCGAGCTCGGTTCGCTGTTCCGGGCCACGCAGGCTGGCCGGCGAAACCAAGCGCATTAACAGACATATATTGGATTTATTTCAGTCCGCCGAAATATTCACTTGACACATCAGTATAATTGTGACATAATGATATTGTGGGAATTCGTGTGCGCGTCACGCGTCACCCATTCCCACACCACCATCGTGATCGCGTTCGCGTGTCGTTCGCGTTCAACACGGGGACCCCATTCGGGGTCCCTTCTGATTCAAGGAGCTTCTTATCAATGACTAATGCAACCCAACCAAAACCAAACCCCCTGCCCGCCATCCTCGTCTACGGCACGCCCAGCGGCCCCGCGTTGACCCAGGCCTCGTGGTTCCGGGCCGAAGACAAGGAGGCCGTCAAGGCCGCCGCGGAGGCGCTGAAGTTCTCCGTGATCGAACTGCAGACCGATGCGGAGAGGGCCCTCGCCGCCGGGGCCCATGAGGGCGTCCTCAAGGGCAGCGGCCGCATGATCGTCGGCTCAGTCTCCGCGGAAGTCTATCGGCGGATCGAGGAGCATGTCCGCAAGGGAGCGGGCGCCCCGACCCGTCCAAGCCGGAGAACGCCGCAGCGCGACGACCAAACCCGCGTCAGAACAAAACACGAACATCGGCGCTGCGGGTCCGATCTCGCCGGGACCCGCTCGTGCAACCCCGGCTGCGCCGGCGATCGACAAGCCGGACAGCGCGACCGCTCGAGAGACTCTTCGGGTCGGCGCGAGGGTGCTGGCCGCCTATTGGAACGAGAAGCGCGAGTTCGAGGGCTTCTGGCTCGCCACCGTCAAGCGGATCGACCACGGCGAGTTCACCCTCGAGTGGTTCGAGTAGTCCGGACTATCCGGCGTTCAAGAGCCGGCCCCAGAACATCGCCGTTCCGCATCCCGAGTTCCGCGTCTCGGGCAAGTGACGCGCAGAACAGCGTCCTCGCAAACTCAATGGGGCGGCCTTCGGGTCGCCCCTCTTCATTCCGCGCATGCCCATGAACCGGCGCGCGCCATCCCAACCCCCAACCTCAAGAGACCAAAGCCATGACCAGCACAACCGTGTCCACCGCCGAACGCATCCGCGCCCTCAACGACGCCTTCCGCCGCACCTTCGTCGGCGGCATGGTCATGATCACCGCCGGCGTCGAAGCCATGCCGGCTCGATCAACGTCGCTCGCTGCTGGCGAAGGTTCGCGCCTTCGACGCCTTCACCGACGACAACGATCCCCACGGCGAACACGACTTCGGCGCGATCGACGAAGGCGGCGTCCGCTGCTTCTGGAAGATCGACTACTACGACCGCGCCACCGAGATTCGGCTCGCCCGATCCCGCCGATCCCGCCGTCACCACGCGCGTCCTGACGATCATGCGCGCCGACGAATACTGAGCGCCCAGCGAGCTTCCCGCGAGCGGGAGAACCCTCCCAACACGCACCGCAACTGCCGCGCCGCCGCGCCATCGACGGCGCTCGCTCCATCACGCCCATCAACCTCAGGAGACTATTCCCATGCCCGGCAAACAAGCCAAAGTCGTCACGCCCCCCATGCTGAAGCGCATGCTGCGCCGCGTCTCACGTTCCTCGTTCCCCGCCCGCGACCGCGCGATGATCCTGCTCTCGATCAAAGCCGGCCTGCGGGCCTGCGAGATCGCCGGCCTCGATTGGTCCATGGTGCTCGACGCGCAGGGTCGCGTGTCCGGCACGATCCATGTCCGCGACGTCATCGCGAAGAAGCGCGGCGGACGGCGGATTCCCATGCATCCCGACCTGCGGCGCGCGCTGGAGCGGCTGGCGCACACCACGGAGCCGATCGGGCCGGTGATCCGCTCCTATCGCGGCTCGCACTTGAAGGCGAACAGCATCGTGAATTGGTTCGTGGCGCTCTTCCAGGAGCTCGGCTACGAGGGCTGCTCGTCGCATTCCGGACGGCGCAGCTTCATCACGATCGCCGCCCGCAACATCCACCGCTCCGGTTGCAGCCTGCGTGACGTGCAGCTGCTCGCGGGGCATCGTTCGATCGAAACGACGGAGCGCTATATCGATGGCGACACCTGCGCGCAGAGGCGATTGGTTGCGTACGTTTAGGGACAGGTCGCGCCGTGGGCGATTGCCCTGCAAGCCTATCCGCTCGACGGCCGTATCGTCTTGCGCGAGGTCGGTTCCGGCCCGCGTGAGAAGCCCGATCGCCGTTCAGAACAACAAGAGCGGCGTGACGAGGGAGAACCCCCTGCCCGCCAACAAGGTTACAAATCCGGCACAAGACGCCGGTAGCCGCCCGCAGATCACAAGGCTTCGCTCTCCATTATAATTCGGCAAAGCCGGCCTCAGTCAGCCTGACAGAGCCGTTCGGCCCGTCTTCAAACCACCCTCGATCATACCCCTCTTTGATTCCCTCGGCGACTTCGTCATTTCGCCAGCGCTTTTCGAGTGCAACTGCGGTAAAGTGCCGTCTCGCCACAACGTCGCCGGGGCGACCATTTATGCTCCGATAGGCTTCCAATGCCATACGCGCTTTTTCATCGGCTGTTGGTAATTTTGCCATCGTGTCCATTCCTTAAAAGCGCGGCTCCTAGACCGTGGGGCATCTCAGCGATGGTGAGCAGATATGATCAGCCTCGAAGCCTTGAAGATTGCTGCCACCACATTCAGCCTGCTCGGTTCAATTATTCTCGCAATTCGAGTGGCGGGGATACTAAAGGCCCTTGCCCTCGTGGCACAGGCTCATGAGGCCAACATTGCTCAGATTTTATCGGGAAGCCGTGACATCGTTCATTTTGCGAACTCGACCAAACACGTTGAGAACGCGAATAAACTATGGCTTCTGAGCGCTGGATTTGGTTGTCTAATAATCTCTGGCGTCTTGCAGCTTGTTTCGCTCTTTTGGAATTGAGGCGCTTTGCCTGTGCATAATTCAACACATTTGGAACGACGGTTTTCGCTCGAAAAAGCGGGAGGTTTTGAGAGGCGGGATCGATGCCCGCCGAGACGCGCGATTGTGCCCGCCGCGAAGCGCGCATCGAAATGCCAGAAGGCCCGAGCGCCCCTGTGTTACGCTACGGACGAGCCTTACTTGAAACGGGGCTCCCCTTTGCCATACCGGGGCTCGCCTATCACATACTGGTGCGTATGCTCGGTCAAAGGCGGCACCGTATTGTCGTCAGCTCCAGCAACGTCGGCCCCGCTGCCGTTCAAAACTGATCCAATTGCGTGATTTACCACCACGTCTATCGCCACTGGTGTAATCTCTTTGAGAGCGTAAAAAGCTCCGTCACACACTTTAGCAGCTGCCTCCTTAGTATCAGCATGGGCCGTCTTCATAGTTCCAGTAACAGAGTGATCATTACCAAAGATGTCCGTCGCAATTTCCTCATACACGCCGAATATGAAATCGAAATAGGCGTTCGCTGCAGTTTTGACCCATCCATTTGCTGTGCCGAGGACGCTATCGGTAACTTTCTTAAACATTGGATACCCCGTTAACTAAGATCAAAATCTTCGGCGGAGCGGCCGTCTCGCCTAACCGGTGCTTACATGTGGGAATGTTTCATCCCCCCGCAAAGGTTGGCCATGCGAGCTGGCTTCCCCAGCCGCGCATCCTTCATCTTTGTCCCGACGTGCACTTTGACGTCAAGCGAGTATTGCCCGAAAAGCAGGGAGTTTCGAGAGAGCGGCGCGCGAATGCGAAAGCGCCTACCACGCGGATGGAAGCGCCCTTTGCACGAAAATCGGGGACTTTTGAGAGAAACGGCAAAAACGGGGTAAAGGTGTCTCAGGAGATTTGTGGGATCGAACCGTGACCAACGAAGTCAGCAGTGAGCAGGATACCGGAGTCACCGAGTTTCTGAGGCAACGGACTATGTTCTTTGCCAAGGCCGGAGAGTGCATCATTGAATACCAAAAAAGCGAAGATCACCTTGAAAACCTATTCGCAGCTGCCGTTGGAGGTGCGCCGGAGAAAGCCATGCGCGTGTTCGCGGTCGTTCGAGGTCTTGAAGCTAGCCCGCATTATGCGCGGCAGGTTGGCGAATGTGGCTTAAACGGTTGATTTTGCGTAGAGTTCTGGTTGTCGAATCCGATTCGCGCGATTTCGATCGAGCCGCATCCGCCATGAACAATTCTATGCTGCCGCTGCCCGGTCTGTCATCCGCTTCCGGCAAGCCGGTCGTGGTCAAATTCGACGGCGGCCTGCTGTCGTCGGATGGCGGCGTTCTGGCGTTGCGCGAAGTCGAACAGCGGCTTCGGGTCGCCGATCGGCTCGCCGCCTGCATGATCGATCCTCGCGCGGTCGATCAGATCACGCACAGCTTGGCGGACGTCATCCGTTTTCGACTGTTGATGATCAGCGCCGGCTACGAGGACGGCAACGACGCCAATTCGCTGCGCCGCGATCCGATGTTCAAGATGGCGCTCGATCTTTCGCCCATCGATCGGGAGTTGTGCTCGCAGTCGACAATATCGCGGTTGGAGAATCTGCCGGACGTTCGCGCCCTGCTGCGGATGGGCAGGCGATGGTCGATCTGTATTGCGAGTCCTTCGCCACGGTTCCCAAACGGATCACGCTGGACATCGACGACACGTTCGATGCGACCCACGGTGGTCAGCAGTTGCGGCTGTTCAACGCCCACTACGACGAATACGGATTTCAGCCGATCGTCGTGTTCGACGGCGAGGGCCGCTTCATCACCGCCGTGCTTCGCCCCGCCAAGCGGCCGAGCGGCAAGGAGATCAAGCCCTTCCTGAGGCGCCTGTTGCGCGCGATCCGCGCTCACTGGCCTAACACGGAGATCCTGCTGCGGGCCGACAGCCATTATTGCGGCCCCGAGGTTCTCGATTGGTGTCGCGCGAGCGGCCTCGACTACATCCTCGGCATCGCGCCAACCACGACATTGCGCCGCCATGTCGAAGGTCTCGAAGCCAGCACGAAGGCGAGATTCGAGGCCGCGCCGCGGGACGGTAAGCTTCGTCGTTTCAAGGAATTTTTCGATGGCGCGCAAAGCTGGAGCCGGGTCGAGCGGATCATCGCCCGCGTCGAAGCGGGCGCGGAAGGACCGGACACCCGCTTCGTCGTCACCAATCTGAGCAAACGCAACGCTCGCCGGCTCTACGAGGATGTCTATTGCCGGCGCGGCCAGGCCGAAAACCATATCAAGTCCTGGAAGACCCATCTGGCGGCGGATCGCACGTCCTGCTCCAAGGCGACAGCCAACCAGTTTCGGTTGTTCCTGCATGCGGGCGCGTACTGGCTGATGTGGGGACTTCGCGTGTCGATGCCAAAGCGTTCGATGTGGCGCGTCGCCCAGTTTGATACGTTGCGCCTCCGCCTCATCAAGATCGCCGCCCGCGTCGTCGAGATGAAGACCATGATCCGGGTGCACTTGCCGACCTCATGCCCCGCTCAGGATATCCTGCGCTTCGCTCTGGGACGCATACCGCGCCTCGTCACATGACAGACGGGGCATGAGGCCCCAAACATTCACCGACGTCCCTTCAACCCGCAAACCCTCATCCCCCAAACTCCGGCTCCAAGCTGGAGCCGACGAGCCGCGGCCAAACGTAGGCGAAATTCAAAAAAATCACCCTGAACTCAGCGCAGCCGTGCGCGAACTCGTCAAAGCGCTGCATTAAGCGGGCTAAGCTCGAAGCAGTCACAGCGGCGCTGTCCGACGCTGACGCGCAGACTATCGCTCGCTGGAATGAGCTGAAGAAGCGGGTGAGTCAGGCTGCCGAATCTCGTAATCAGATTTCCCACTCAACGCCATTTCAACTTCAGACCCAATAACACTAAGGATAGGTGCTTCCTCCGATGACCCCGTTAAGGTGTCTGGCGGCGGCAACTCTCGGACGGAGCTACACAAGAAGACCCGCGCTGGACAGATCACATGGACGGAGCAGCTTCTTCGAGAAGAGACCTCGCGGAACGCTAATCTATTCGGCGCTCTGGTAGCGTTTTGGCTTCAGCTTCGCGGCGAGCCTGTGCCCGCTCACTTGCAAGGTCTGTGAGTGTTGATAAGCGGCGGGTTGCGCAACCTCTCTCAAAAAGGTCGCGGAACCGCGAGTTTCGAGCGGTGCAGAAGTCAAGATATTAGGAACAGCGTATTTCGCCCGAATGTCGGGGACTTTTAAGAGATCGCAGCGGAAATGAGTGGCTGCAACCTTGGAGCTGGGGAGGCAGAGGGGACAGGCTGGCGGCCCGATGGCGTTGGCCTTGCGAAAACGCTTTCACTAGGCCAAAAAACCAGTGTCGTATTAATAACTCAGGGAAAAGCGATGTTCTGGAAAGCCGCTTTAGTCTCTTTGCCGTTTGCGCGTTCGCGAGCGCTGCTGTGGCGCAATCGACGCCGGCCAAGCCTTATCCGGACGGCTATCAACTCGCGCCAATCAGCAAGACGGCGCGGATTCATATGAAAGCGCTTAAGGCTTTCAATTATTGCGAACATGCGCCCGACTGTGCGAGCACTTGCGCTATCTGCAACGATGGTGGGGGTTTGCTCCAGGGCCGTTCAGTTCTCCGATCTGTGACGGGCGATTTGGGATTCCCGCGGGCGGAAATGTCTGAATCTATACGCGACAACCCGAATCGGAGGTTGTCGCATGCCGGCGTCGCTATTGGAGATTTTGCGCTCGATCCCTGACCATCGTCGCGCGGAAGGCAAGCGGTTCGATTTGGCGACGGTGGTGCTCTACTCGATCTTGGGAATGGTAGCCGGCGCCAACTCCTACCGGCAAATGCATGAATTCATTCGCGTTCATTTGCAACGCCTGAACGGAGCGTTCGGCTTGCGGCTGCCCTATTCGCCCTCCTATACGGGCTTGCGGTTGATCATTCAGGGCGTCAATCCCGCGGCGTTGGAGGCCGCGTTCCGACAGCACGCGTCCTCGATTTCGGCGCCGACCCCTTCGGACAGTTTGCCGGCGATCGCCGTCGACGGCAAGACGCTGCGCGGCAGTTTCGACGCCTTCAGCGACCGCAAGGCGGCGCACATGATGTCGGCGCTGCGGCAAGCCGATCAAATCGTGCTCGGCCATCTGATGGTCGCGGAGAAGAGCAACGAGATTCCGGCCGCGCCAGAGCTGATCGAGGCCCTCGGCCTGAAGGGTTGTGTGTTCACGCTCGACGCCGAACACGCCCAAAAAAATCGTTCGAGCGCGTGATCGCCTCGGGCAATCACCTGCTGACCCAGGTCAAGGATAACCAACCCAGCTTGCGCCGCCGGCTTGAACTGGGCGTAGCGGGCCGCAAGCCGAGCGGGTCCGCCAAGACCGAGACCACGGGCCGCAATCGCTGGGAGACCCGCGAATTGACGGTGTTTCCCGCCAAGGCCTGGTTTCGCGATACGCCTTGGGAAAAGCTGATTAAGACCGTGCTTCGGTTGGAGCGAACGGTCTGCAAGCGCGCCCCGGCGACTGGACTTTGCGCGCAAACGACCGAGGTCGTCTTCTGGATTTCCTCGGCTTCAAACCAAATGCCGCAGCGCTGGAACGAGTGGATCCGCGCCCATTGGCGGATCGAGAACGGCAGCCACTACGTGCGCGACACCGCCTTCGCCGAGGACGCTTCCCGCATCCGCAAGAACCCCGACATCGCCGCTCGCCTACGATCCTTCGCTTACAATCTGATCCGCGCCGCTGGCGGCTCGAACATCCGAAACGCTCGCTGGCGCGCCGCCCTCGATCTCAACCTCATCCTCCAACTGCCGCGCCTCCATTGAGAACTAAACAGCCCTGGGTTCTGCTCCTGCTCAAGCTGTTGCGTGGGCGCTAAGTAATCCGGCAAGCGCAACGCCCGATCAATAGGAGGTAAAAATGCTAACGGCAGAATACATTGATGACCATATAAATAATAAATCATGGCTGCCGCCCGACAATGCATATCAACAACTGTCGAATATAATAGATATAATCCTAAGTGAAGCAAAAAAACATATTGCTGCCGATGGATCGATTTCAGAATTTAGTATTCCATGCACTGTCGCTCCGAAAATTATTCCAGATATCAATGCATGTGTTGATATTGGAATTAATAATTGGCACATTGCACATATCGGGTAAGGCGACCACAAAGCAAGCACTTGATGTCAACCGGATTTTCGCGCCGGTATCTCGAGAATGTTTGCTCCGACAGTCGGTTGATAGTTTCGAGCGGGTGCAAAAATCAAGAATTATGACGAAGCGACTTTTGCTCGAAATTTGGGGACTTTTGAGAAACGGATGTTGGACCTGATAAGGTCGGCTCGCGGGAAACAGCCGTTAAGGGTCTATCCGAGCGGCGGCAACACGGCGGGGATCGGGTCGGCTGTGCCTGCGCGCCGCTACGCGGTGCTGTTCCGGCGGGGTTTGACCGCGCCGGGTTCTCCGGCCATCCTGAAAGGGTCGGGAGGAAGAACGTCCCGTGAGATTATCGACGGCCTGCGGCGCGTCGAACAAAGAACGGGCTGTCCTTCACTGCATGTCAATGATCCCTAGGCCCTGTTATTAATCGCAAGCAAAAGGTGCTGAGAGCTGTGCGTATTATCGTTTTTTGCTTATTCGAATTGCTTTGTAGTTCCTTTGCGCTTGCGGCGAATGCCGATTGGAAAGTCTACGGCTTTCCGTCTTTCGAAGGCCCTAACATCTGCTTATATGACGCAACTGGAATAGTCCGCACGCCAGAGCAGCATGTGAAAGTTTGGACAAAATGCCTTCTTCAACAAGACCTAGATGGCGTGGGACTTGACAGTGAGCTTGGCCAAAGAATTATAAAAAATGTGGCCAACAAAGTGCGGGCAGTATATGTCCCGCCAATCGCATTAGTTGAAAACATCGACTTCGATCAGTCACTCGCAATCATACGATACGAGGAAACGGCGGATCTTGCTAGCCTTCCATCAAAGGCCCAGTTTTTCTACGAACTCAATTGCACTGAACGAATGATCCGAAGGTTAAGCACCTTCATACACTCCCAACGTGGAGACGGTGACGACAACAAACCGAGCGAGTGGGAATATACGCCTCCAGAGGGTAGCGGCGCCTATTTGCTCAATATTCTGTGCGGTAAGCAATGAGATGAGGTTTTGAAACTTGTCTCGAACATTGTCAGGAAGAGAATGGCTATTCTGATCGTTTTTTCTGGTCGTTCGGGTACTGGAAAATCCTCAATCGCACGCGAACTGGTGAGAAAGACCGGAGCCTTTTGGCTACGGGGAGATGTGATAAATCAGGCGATTCGCCACTCTGGCGTCGAGTACGCATGGGAGGCAAGTTATAATGTCGCCTACGCTTTAGCGGAGCAGACCTTGCACCTTGGTTTCAACGTCATCGGAGAATCTGTGAATCCCCACTGTTCGACGCGAGACGAATGGCGAGTTGCAGGCGAACAAGCCGAGGCTCAAGTCATCGAAGTTGAGACGACATGTTCAGACCTGCTGAAGCATCGGCAGCGCTATGAATAGGATTAGCGACGTTCGGGGGCTTAATCACCCGAAATGGGAGGACATGATCGGGCTCGAATATCAGCCATGGAACCGGGATCACCTGGAGATTGATACGGCAAAATATAGTATTGAAGAAGCGACAAATTTCGTCCTCGCAAAAGTCCCTAAAATTAGACTGGCTTAGTTGCTATGTGCGGGAACCGCTCGCGCACCTGTGCCTTTTCCTCATCCGTGCAGGTATTCCAGAGCCAAGCGGCGACTTCTAACTGATCTTCAACACTTAGCCTTATCGGTAATCTCATACTAGCCCGGCATATGACCGTCGAGCAGCTTGTTAAAGCCTATGCCCATGATGGCGGACCCATAGTAGAGTCTGAAAAGCCGCTCTTCCATAGTCTCCCCTCCTGTCCACACAGCGTTGCACAAATCAAGAATTCCGCGCTTCGGTTTTTAAGGGCGAAGATGAGGGAGTTTTGAGAGACACTGGAAGTTGTCCCGGCGACACCGCCCCGCGTGCGGCGTGCGACGCGAATTTTGGCGCGCAGCGAGACCGCCCGGCCGCAAAAACATTGCGCGGCTTCCCCCAATGGTGCAGCAATACGCCTTGAAGCCATGCAGGCAAGCCGCATAGTGTCGGGAATGCCCTTGATTTTCGATAGGGTGTCGGACTGAAAACGGGCAATTGACGCTACGCGAGAAGAAATCCATTGAGCGGAGTGCATAAATCCCTCGTTATCTTAGCCCTCCTGATGGTGATAGTATGTCATGAAGCCGATGCAGATATTTTCACGTTCTTCTTCGACAGGGACGCAAGTCGGCAGAATTGCGACATGTCTCGATACTACCATAAGCTCGTCAAGATATAGTGAGAGCTGCGCGTCTGAAGTATATTTTTTCAACGAGACAACGTCCGAAATATATAAGTGTACAGCTGTGTGGACGTGGATAATTGATATTAACGGAAAAAATATAGGAACGAATACAAAGTCAACCGCTTGCACCAAGTTAGCGCAACCGTTTTCCAGTGCATCCGGTTATATATTGTTTGGCGAAAACTATGATTATTTGTTTTCGAATTCGAAAAGGGATAATGGTGAAATCGTGTGGGTTGGAGAAAACTCAAAAGCGTCAGTCAAAGTATGATCCATGCGTACTTGAATTATGTTAATCAGCAGATCGATGAATGCGTTGCGCCGGCCTTCAACTAACGCGACCATTCCTGCGCAAGACGGCCATTGTCACAGTGCAGCAATCAAGAATTCTGAAACACGCGACAGCGTTTCAAAATTAGAGGCTTTTGAGAGAGGCCGAAGCGGCGCTTCGCAGGATGAACTCTGCGCACCGATGGCTTATCATATTTACCCGCTCATCGCTCGGTGTTCCGAAGATGACAGACGCTCTAAATCCTTCTGCTGGGGAACTCGACAGCGTCCGCAAGTCAGTCGTGGAGTTGCGGACTACCTGGAAGTGGACCCGGTTTTTGGGACCAGGGGTTAAGTTGGAGGCCGGCCGCTTCGTTTGATAGACGGAGCGAACGATGACGAAGAAGACGAGACGGCGGATTGACGCGGGGTTGAAGGCGAAGATCGCGCTGGAGGCGCTGCGGGAGCAGGCGACGGTTGCCGACCTTGCGCAGCGCTACGAGGTCCATCCCAACCAGATTTACGCCTGGAAGAAGCAGCTTCAGGATCAGGCGGCGCGCGCCTTCGACCCTGGCGTCGGTCGGGACGCGGAGACGGCGCATGAGCGGGAGATCGAGCGGCTGCACGCCAAGATCGGGCAGCTCACGGTCGAGCGGGATTTTTTAGCCAGGAGGTCCGGAAGATGAGCGCGCCGGACCGCAGAGCGATGCTCGACCGCGCGGACAAGGCGCTGTCGGTTCGGCGGCAATGCGCGCTTCTGAGCGTGGCGCGTTCGGGCGTCTACCGGGCGCGCAAGCCGGCCAACGACAACGACGCCGCGCTGATGCGCCGGATCGACGAACTGTTCACCGCCTGGCCCTTTCTCGGCTCGCGCCGGATGACGGCGATGCTGCGCGCCGAGGGCGTGTCCGTGAACCGCAAGCGCGTGCAGCGGCTGATGCGCCTGATGGGCATCGCCGCGCTCGGGCCGAAGCCGAGAACGAGCAAGCCCGCGCCCGGCCACCGGATTTATCCCTATCTCCTGCGCGATGTGACGATCGAGCGGGCGAACCACGTCTGGGCGGCCGACATCAGTGTGCCGCAGCAAGCGGCGTGAGAGATGGGGGTAGGTCCCCCGCGATCGGCTTGCAGGAGCGGGTCGCAAACCACCGTAAGCGGCGCTGGTCAAAAGCCAGGGTCGTGAGCGTTACGGAAAAGGCGCTTCAAAGGCGTCAGGTAGGAGACAGGAAGGCGAACACCCGTGAACCGCCATACAAGTGTCGAAAGTGCTCAGATGACGTCGAAACCGGTGAGTTATGTTGCGCCGGGATCAGTCTGGACGATGCCTGCTGACGGGCCAGACGGCGTCCGGCATAGAGGCGGCGCGATCCTGTTTCAGGCTCTTGCGTTGAACTGCGGGAACCTTCGGCGGCGATGTCAAGCGAAAGGCCCAAGCCTGAAAAGCGAGGCCGAAAGTAGCGAAGCGCCGTCAAGGGACGGAGCCGTCCGTAGTAGCGTTGAGACCGCCGTAATGGCGGGGGAGCGAAGGGACGGCGTCTCTGGCGGGCAT
This sequence comes from uncultured Alphaproteobacteria bacterium, assembly GCA_963759985.1. Taxonomy (GTDB): domain Bacteria; phylum Pseudomonadota; class Alphaproteobacteria; order Rhizobiales; family Beijerinckiaceae; genus Methylovirgula. Next base: position 196 of record CAVXBI010000005.1, on the reverse strand, counting down.
GGGAGATCAACCGGGCGACCGGGAGGAATCCCGCATGACCTGCAAATCGTACGACATCCCCAAGACGCTGATCTGGGAAGCCTGGTTGCATGTGAAAGCCAATCAGGGAGCCGCAGGGATCGACGCGGAGACGATCGAGCGGTTCGAGACGAAGCTCGCCGCGAACCTGTACAAGCTTTGGAATCGGATGAGTTCC
>CAVXBI010000004.1:0-1023338 GCA_963759985.1 uncultured Alphaproteobacteria bacterium | reverse complement strand
CGAGCGGCGCATCGACGCGGGATCAATACTGCCGCTTCGCCCGGCATTTGCCCATGCCGACGCGGCCGCCGAAGAGCTCGACATTTGCTCGACCTGATCGACTCGCCGATCACCTATCGTTGGCGCTACATGATGGGCGTGGCGCTCGGTCTGGTGCGCGACATGCGCTGCTCGATCCCTATAATCGGCGCTTTGTCGCCTTCCAGGTCGACAGCTCGAGCAACACATCGCCGAACTTGCCGACGCTCTCCGACGACGGCATGCTAGACGCCGCGCCGGTGATCGTCAGCTTTCGGCCGGGATCGCTGCCTCGACTGCGGCGGCGCTCGACACTGCGCGTTCTCGCTTTCGAACAGGGGCTGCTCTCGCTCGCCGATGCGATTGCAGCGCGGTATTTCCTGCAGGGGCCGAATGTGGCCCGCGCCGACACCGCGAGCGGCTTAGCGTGATCTACGACATCCATCACGTGACGATCTACGAATATGGTTCGCGCGTCACGTTCAGCTATTGCGCGCTGCGTCTGCTACCGCAGGACGGCCCCGGCCAACGCGTGTTGGCGACGGACTTGCGCATCGATCCCGCGCCGAAGGAAATGCACGAGCGCTTCTGCTTCTTCGGCAATCGCGTGACCTCGATGACGATCGACACGACGCATCGACGCCTGACAGTCGATGCGTCGTCGAGCGTCGAAGTTGCGCGCGATCCCGCGCCCGATCCGTCATCGACGCAGGCCTGGGAAGAGGTGCGCGAGGAAGCCTACGCCATAAATTCGCTCGACCGACGATCGCCGGCGCATTTCCTTCATCCGAGCCGTTTCGTGCCGCGCTTTCCGCCCGCGCGGGACTATGCGCATAAATTCTTCCGGCCCGGCCGGCCGGTGCTCGAAGCCGCGGTCGATTTCACCAAGACGATGCGTCGCGATTTCACCTATGATCCGACCTCGACCGTGGTCTCGACGCCGCTCTCGCAGGCTTTCGAACAGCGCTCCGGCGTCTGCCAGGACTTCGCCCATATCATGATCGCCGGGCTGCGCGGGCTCGGCCTGCCGGCCGCCTATGTGTCGGGCTATATCCGCACGATCCGTTGGGTGGCGTGCCGGACCTCGAAGGGGGGGATGCCATGCATGCCTGGGTTTCGCTCTGGTGCGGAAGCGCCGGCTGGATCGGGCTCGATCCGACCAATGCGTTGCTTGTTGGCAACGACCATGTCGTGCTCGCGCAAGGGCGCGACTACGCCGATATCTCGCCCGTCGCCGGCATCATATCGGGATCGAGCGAGCAGGATATCGACGTGCAGGTGAATGTCGTGCCGCGCGTGTGAAATGCAGAGCGGCCGCTCATTGCATCAGCGCGATTCAACGTTCCAAGGCAAACTGTTCCTCTTCGACCGCTCGGGCCGGGGAGCAGCACTTCGATTCCTACATCGAACACATTGGCGTTGCCGATGACGAGACATGACATCGGTACGAACACACCGCCAACTTCCGTTTGAAAATAATTGACCCAAATCAATGTGCCTAAGTCCAAGGTCACTTTTACTGACCACGTGATCATATTTCGGGAGACATGGATATGCTCCGCAAGATAACTGTCGCCATCGGCGTTGTCCTAATGTTGAGCGGCGCGTTCGCTGCGAACGATGCTTTCGCAAGAGGCAGTGGAGGCCACGGAGGCCATGCAGGCGGCGGCCACGGTGGCCACTTCGCCGGCGGTCGCGGTCGTGGAGGCCGCGGTTATGGCGGCGGATACGGCGGCGGATATGGCGGCTACTACGGTCCCGGCTACGGGTTTGGCGGCTGCGTTCCGATACCGGTGCCCATCGTTGGCTGCTGGTAAGCCAACCGCGCGAAGATCGACAACCTAAAGCTTGATCGTGTGTTCGCTGGAGGTCGTCGAGCGAGGCTTTACAATAGCCGTGTCGCCCGCTCAGGGAGCTCCCATGTTGGAGGAAGAAATTATGAGCAAGGTTTGGAAGTCACCCATGAGGTGGAAGATGTTGCTTGCTGGAACGACGGCCTTGATGCTTGCGGGCTCGTGCGTCGCTTATGCGCAACAGAGCCCTGCTGCTTCCAGCACCCGCCAGTTGCCGCTGCAAGACCGCGCCGCAGTTGTGGATGCGCGCATCGCATCGCTCAAGGCGAGTTTGAAACTGACCGCCGATCAGGAAAGAACTGGCCGGCCTATGAAGCCGCCCTGCGCAACCTCGCGAAGCTGCGCGTCGAGCGGTTCCAGGAACAAAAATCGGCGGACCCCATCAAGCTCCTGCGCCAGCGTGCCGACGATCTGGGCGCCGCCAGCGCGGCGCTAAAACAGCTGGCCGACGCGGAGGAACCGCTGCTCAACAGCCTCGATGACGCACAAAAGAAGCAACTCGCCACGTTCGCCCGCATCGCCCGCGAGCGACGGGCCAAGCTGAAGGGCTGACGTCGCTCCTCGCTTCATTTCGCCGTAGTCGAAATCACCCCCACGATATCGCCGGCCGGCTTGTCGGCCGCCGCGTGGACAAAAGTGTCAAGCTGCGCACGTGTCTGAACCACGCAGATGATCTGATTTCTCGTCACGCACGTCCGGTTGCGCGTCGTTTCATCGACGTCATTCTGCGCGATGGGCCGGATGCGATAAGTCCCATTGGCCACCCTGCGGGCCAGTAAATACACTTTGTCGCTTTCGTTCGCTTCGATGAGGAAACTGTTGTCCTCGAAAGGTTGAATCACGAAGTATTCCACGCCCGAGAAATCGCCGCCGACAAGCGAATAGTGGGTTTTGTTCCAGCGGAAGACCGACCTTGTCACGGAGAGCGCCTTTCCATCGATGAAATCTTGATAGAGATTCAGTTGGAATTGCGCTCCGAGCAGCGGTTTCGATCGAACCAGCAATGGCGTCTTGGATTGCACGCAGGCGGAAAGCATCAATCCGGCGAACAGGATCAGCGCAACAGGTACGAGAGGCGCCTTCCCCGTTCGCATTCCATTGTCGGGCATCTCAGCCTCCTTGGGCGGGGCATCTGCCGGCGCTTCATTGCCGCCTGCGACGCACAGGCCCCTTTCCGCGTTCAATGTTTCGTGACGATCGACGCGAGCCGAAGCGCAAATTGGCTTCTTCGCAACGGCCTCCTCGCAGCAGCAATTTTTCCCATTGACATCGTATCTGCAGCTCCGCCTTGCCGACATAACCGAAAAGGAGCAACTTTGCGCTCGCCAATCAAGCCATCTGGGCAATGTCGGTTAAATACCTCGGGATGCCTGCCGTATTCGCGGTGATAGCTGTGGCGCTGCTCGCTCCGCCCTTGCACGCCGACGAGGAGCGCGTGCGCATCCCCGAGGGCTGCAGGGAAGTAGCCGACCGCGCCGGGCTTCCCTTGACCCTAAGCCATTCCGAGGCCGCGCGCGCTATCGCCTATATCCGGATCATGATCAGCGACGACCCTGCGGTCGCCCGTTGCCGGCTGGCGCTTCGCAGGTATTGAGGAAAAACCCTAGATCCCTTTGCCGGCGTCGGATTGACCTTGCTCAAGTCTCATTCGGAAGTCATCCGGTTTGCTTACGGGGTCTTTGCAACGGCCTTTCGAGAATGTTATTGAGACGAATTCGTTTCGGCTGGCACGACAGATTCAAATGACGGGTTGGAGATTTATCCTCGCCTCTCTGATCGGTGCCATAGTCGGCAGTGCAATAACGGCTGGTGTGTTCTTTTACACTGGCGCGAAGGTTCTTCAAGCAAGCACCGCGCGGGAACTTCTTTCTGAAGTGGTGGCGATCGTTTCGTTGCAGGAGGGCTGGCTGCTTCAGGGCGAAGGCAGCCAAACTGCAAAGTTGTCGGACCACCCTAGCCTTCCAGAAACGCAGAGTGGCTCAGGTCTTTGGCTTTTGCCGGTGGAGATCCGGGCAATTCTCGACGAAGCCCAATGGAACGCTCCGTCGGATCCAAGCTACGGCTATCTACAAGGGCGTAAGGTCTGGATCATCCGAAATCAGATCGTGCCCAATGCTCCGCTTTCCTACGTGGGGATCGACCAGGAGCATTTTCCAGCGCTCATCAGTTCCGCCGGGAGGGAAGAACTCTGCGCGTGGATTGAACGTGTGCAGATTGCTTACAATGGCGGGACGTTGACCGATCGAGGGCTTGCGGCGCTGAGGCCTTATCTTGTGCCTTTGGCGCAGGAAGATCGCGTGAACGCATTTCATATTCTTTTGTCTCAGGATGCGCGAAATTTCCTAGCGGGGATTCGCGCGCGCTGGGGCAGAGCGTTGTTTGCGAATTAGCGCGCAAAAAGGTTCAATGTTCACAGAACTTGTCCCCTTCCCTCCCCTTAGCCCTCGTGCATCATGCGCCCGGCCTCGGCCTCGTGCAGAATGAGGCCTTCGAGCGGATCGAATTCATGCGTCCACGGCGCCTCCTTGAGCACGCGCATCGTATCCGCGTAGCCCGCGTCCCAACGTTGGCGAATGCCGCCAGGGCTGAAATCGATGTCCTTCGCATGATCCTCGCCCGCCAGCGGCGGAGCCACGAGGCGCACGACATGCATCCGCGTGATGCAGCCATAGTCGGCAAGCTCGCGAACCTCCGGCGTGTCGCGCACATTTGCGGGAAGCTTGGCCACCAGGCGGTTGATCACATGCCGCAATTTATGGAGCCGTTTCTGCCGCGTGAGTTCGGTCTTCATGCGGCTCGAATATTGAACGTCCTTCTGCCGCGCCAGGACCTTCACGACGCTGTCGGGTTCCGGCCCGTTCGGGCTCCACATATGCACGGCGAAGACGACGCCGCTATGCCGCGCGCCGTCTTCGAAAATGGCTTCGATCGGCGTGTTCGAAAGAATGCCGCCGTCCCAATGCAGATCCTCTCCGATGCGAACCGCCGGGAAGGCCGGCGGGAGCGCGCCCGAGGCCATGACGTGCTTGACGGTCAGGGACATGTCGCGGCTGTCGAAATAATGCATCTCGGCGGTGCGTATATTGGCTGCGCCGACCGTCAGGCGCGGGCGGCCGGCGTTGAGGAGCTTTTCGTCGGTCAGCTCGCCGAGCGTCGCCTCCAACGGGCGCGTGGAATAATAGCCGGCGTCTTCCGCCCCGAGCGGCACGTTCATGCCGGCGAAGGCGAAGAAGTTGGGCTCGAAGAATCCGATGCACGCCGCCCGAAATTGTCCATGCGTTGGCCGCCAAAGGCCCCACGAACGGGGCGGCGCCGAAGAGCTGCGCGATCGGCGTGTACGTGACGCGAAGCCAGAATTCGCGCAGGCGCTGCAAGCGCCTCTCGGGCGGATTTCCGGCGATGAGGCTGGCGTTGATGGCGCCGATCGAAGTGCCGATGACCCAATCCGGCTCGATGCCGGATTCATGCAGCGCCTGGTAGACGCCGGCTTGATAGGCGCCGAGCGCGCCGCCGCCTTGCAGCACGAGCACGATCTGGCCGAACTTATCGCGATCGAAAACGGGCGCCGCTTTGGCCGATGTGTCGCTCGCAGCTTTGGTCGATGTTTTGCTGTTCGTCATAGGATTGTCTCACTCGGAATCCGTTGGCGCTCTCCACTATTCGCCCGCCGCCGCCGCGGCGTTACAGGCTCTCGTCTCAATTGGCGGAAGGAGCATCTGGGCCGAGCGCGAGACCCTGTGCCGATGAATCGCATTGCTAAGCGCCGCGCAAAGATGCAGGTTTGCGTCCCGTAGCGCACCCGGGAGACGCCTATGATCTTCCGCCAACTCTTCGATCAGAACTCCGGCACCTATTCCTATCTGCTCGCGAGCCGCGGCGGCGGCGAGGCGCTGATCATCGATCCCGTGCTGGAAAAGGTCGATCGCTACCTGCAGCTTGTGCGAGAACTCGATCTGCAGCTCGTCAAAGCGGTCGACACGCACATGCACGCGGACCACATCACCGGCCTTGGCGCGCTGCGCGACAAGACCCATTGCATTACCGTGATGGGCGAGCAGACAAAGGCCGATGTCGTGTCGATGCGGCTTGCCGACGGCGAAAAGCTTACGATCGAAGGGCTCGCGCTCGACGTGATCTATACGCCCGGCCACACCGACGATTCTTACAGCTTCATCATGCCGGACCGGGTCTTCACCGGCGACACGCTGCTCATTCGCGGCACCGGCCGGACCGATTTCCAGAATGGCGATCCAAGGGCGGAGTACGAGTCGATCTTCGGGCGGCTCTTGAGGCTGCCGGACGCGACGCTGGTCTATCCCGCGCACGACTATAAAGGCGATACCGTCTCGACCATCGCAGAGGAAAAGGCCTTTAACCCGCGCCTGCAAGTGAAGTCGGCGGAGGAATATGTGGCGCTGATGAACAACCTCCATCTCCCCAACCCGAAGATGATGGACGTGGCCGTGCCGGCCAACATGAAAGTCGGGCTGCATCAGGAAGAGATCGCGCGCCGCGGCTGGGCGATCAGCGCAGATGAGGCGCTGGGGCTCATGGGCAAGCTTGATGTCGCGCTGATCGATCTGCGCGAGCCCTCCGAGCGCAAACGCAACGGCACCATCCCGGGCTCCGTGCCGGTGCCCTATTCAAGCCTGCAGGAAAACATCCGCGCCGGCGGCATTCTGCACGAGCTGGCGAAATCGACGAGCAAGCGGCTGCTGTTCTACTGCGCCTTCGGCGAACGCTCGGCCATGGCGGTGCAGGCGGCGCAGGACGCGGGCCTATCCTCGGCCTGCCACATCCAGGGCGGCATGGACGCCTGGAAAAAGGCCGCTGGCCCGCTGGCTCAATGACGCGCAGCGTGCTGAGGCTGGGGCATGCCGACTACGAACCTTGCTTTGGTTTGAAAGACAACCTCATGTCTATGTCGGCGTATGTGGCGCGTCGCCGCCTCGCCGGAGGATTGATGGGGACGATCTTATCGGCTTCCTCCAACGCTTGAAGCACCTTCTTGTAATGCGTCTCGCGAAAGGGTGTTTGACGAACAACGAAACGCTCGATTTCGCCCGGCGTTGTTTCAAGGCCCGCGAATTTGTCGACGATGAGCTGCGTGAGCAGCTGGCGATCAGGCTTGGCAGAGAAGAGCACGGACTGATTCGGGTCCGTCGCATCGGAAAAGGTGTAGGTCCCGCTATTGTCGACACGCCACATGGCTTCCTTCATCTTCCTCAAGCCGAGCTCATTATTAGTGGCGAAGAACAGGAAATAGTCCAAGGTATTGCGCTCGTTCCGCATCGCGAATGACCGCACGAATTTAGCGCCCGCCGCTTGCGTGAGCTGGCGCTGATAAAGGTCATGAAGGAACTTCACGCGCTCTCTGGGTGACGCGATGTTGATTCCTTGGCGCCAATCTTGACAGCCAAAGAGATCATCGAAGTTGTCCGGCTGTTGACCTTGTGAAAGGAAGCGATTGATCTCCTCAAACATGAAGGTAATTAGAACTTCGCAGCTTTGCGCGCGCAGTACCTCTGCTACATACGAAAACAGGATTTTGAAGCCAAAGGGATCGATAAAGACAAATGTCGGCGGTCGCGAACGGCCCGGCGTCGGAGCGTAGGCTTCTCCAAATCTTGGGGAAGGCATCCTGAAAGCTGTGCCCGCCATGAATTTCTGCGGTGATGTTTGGAGGAAGCTTTAGCGCTCCTATCTCGCCGGCGAGATGATCTGATCGCCGTTCGTCGAGTTCAATAAAATGAAAATCGACCTTAGCTGTGATCCGCCGCGGCTGTTCGATCACGGCTTTAATGGCGATGACGGGAGAGCCTTCCTCACCTTTGGAATAGGGCCAGGCCCAGCAAAGCCGTCGACGAAAACGAGGTGGGGGAAATTTCCCTGACTTAAAATTGGCGCCCAGGCTTGAACGTATCGGCGGAGAATTTCGTGCTTTGCCGCAGTATGCGGCTCCAGGTCCCAGATCGTTGTCTTCGGCTGCATGGGACGCTGCCTACTAAGAATCGTTCAGCTTCTAGTCGAAGGTCAGCTTCTAGTCGAAGGATTGAAGCTCGCGTGAATCAAATCCTGTTTGCCGCTCAACCACGGGTTTGGGCTTTCGGCTTTGCGGATAATTGTTCCATTCGCGCCCGCATAGTAGACGCCCGCCGGACTTAGGCCGGATCCCACCCCATTGCTTGAAGAAGAACGCAACTTTGGCGGCCCGGCATTGGTCGCGGATTTCGATTGCCCATTCCTCGGCCATAGGTCGGGCGCGAGGGCCGCTCTCACCGCCGACAATGACCCAGTCGATTCCGGTGAGGTCGACCCGGCCTACGGACGCCAGCAGCGGTTCGAACGAAACGAACTTCACTGAAGCCCGCGCGGAGCGAAGATGATTCAGTCGCACTGCGTTCTTCGCGTCTTCGACAGACACACCTAGCCAAATGTGCGCGGGTGCAACACCGTTGCCGTACCGGCACCGAAGATACCGGACCATCAGAGAGCTGCGCTTCGTTAGCACTTGAAATGTGTGCCAGTCAGCAGCCTCCATAGCATCGAAAACGGAATCGACGAAGGATCTAGGCACGTCTTTGTGAAAGAGGTCGCTCATGGAGTTAACGAAGATGCGCCGAGGCTGCCGCCAATTTAGGGGCTGCGTCAGGCGTTCCGGCCTGAGCGTGAGATCAAAACCATTTTCGAAAACATGTCCTGCAACGCCGCGAAATCGCTCTGAAAAGCGCTCAGCGTAGCAGAAGTCGCAGCCGCGCGTGACCTTCGAGCAACCGCTGGTAGGATTCCAGGTTGCGTCCGTCCATTCAATTTGGGTCGTTGCCGCCATGGAAACATCCCAGAACAAAAAGAGAACAAAAGCTACTGTCTTCTGATTGAGCAAGCTTTTTTCTGAGGTACCGGCGCACGTTCGTGGCGTTCTGACCAGTTTCAAAAACTTGGCCCAATCGCTCCCCGCCTCATACCCATCGGCCACTCGCCTCAATCCTGGACAGTCCAACTTTACCACCATTCCCTCCGCCCGCCGCTGCAATTCATCCGCCTCGCGCTCGCCGAATATGGCATTGAGCCGGAGCTGATCGAGGAAAAGCCGTTCGAGCGGCGGCGCGAATTCCTCGAGCTCGATCCGGCCGGCCAGACCAATCCCTCGCCCCGCCCACCCCCTCACCTCGCCCCAGGAAACCATTCGACGTGCATATCGCCGGTGCGCCCGTAATAGACGGCGCGGCGGCCGGCGAGAGACACGATGTAGCCGACGCAGCCGGCGCGCACGATCAGCGCGCAGAATTCGCGATATTTGATCTTTTGCGCCTGGATCGCGCGGATCGCCGCCTCGACGCCCTTTGCCGAGAACTCTTGCGCCGCCGCCTCGACTTTATGCGCGCCGACCGTCTCGAAACGTCCGTCCGGCATATAAAAGATCCGGGTCGCCGTGACGAGATCGGCATGATAGCGCTCGACGCCGGCCTCGATCAGCGCCTTCACCACTTCGCCAAAGGTGATGCGCTCCTCGTCCGAGGCCTTGGTCACCTCATGCATGACTTTTGTCGCGTCCATGGCTCTCTCCTTTGGTGATCGTCACGTCACGGGAACAGCGCGCATGTCGTGGCGGCGCGCGATGTCGCGCATCGCCGTCTCGATCGCCGCGCGCGTCGGCCGATCGAGATGGCCGAAAAATTCCGCATCATTGGCGTCGGCGAGCTGCGCGAGAACCGGAACGAGCGCGCGGCCTTGCGCGGTCAGCGCCAGCGTCTGAAAGCGCCGGTCCGCATCGTCCGCCACGCGGGTGATGAGCGCCTTGGCTTCGAGCCGGTCGGCGAGTTTCGAGACCGCGCCGCGCGTCATGCCGAGTTGTTCGGCGAGCCCGCTCGGCACCGTCGCCTGCGCATCGAACAATTCGCGCAGCACCACCCATTCGGCCACGGTCACGTCATGCGCTTCGAGCTTCCGCGCGAAAGCATGCGAGACCTGGTTCGACACGAAGCGGAGCCAATAGCCGAGATGAGCGTCAAGCGCGCTGACGGGCGTGGATTTCCTCGACACGATACCTCCCGGGCCGCCTATAGTTTCCAAGGAAACTAATCGAAGATGGTTTCCTTGTCAACTGTCGCTGCGGCAGCCTTGCCGCCCTTGCCCGCCCGGCCTATACCGGGCGGCCACTCCTCTCTCCCGATGCTGAATGGTCCAGCTTTACCATCATCCCCTCTGCCCGCAGTCGCGCTTCATCCGCCTCGCGCTCGCCGAATACGGCATTGAGCCGGAGCTGATCGAGGTAAGAGCTTTCGAGCGGCGGCGCGAATTCCTCGAGCTCGATCCGGCCGGCGAGACACCGGTTCTCGTCGACGGCAGCGGAGTCGTGGTGCCGGGCGCGCCGGTGATTGCCGAATATCTCGACGAGACGAGCGGCTTGGCGCTGGGCGGCGACCGGCTTTTGCCGCCCGACCCCGCCTCCCGCGTCGAGGTCCGCCGGCTCGTCGCGTGGTTTTGCCAAAAATTCTACGGCGAAGTCTCGCTGTGGCTCGTCACCGAAAAGGTCTTCAAGCGATTCATGACCACGGGCGGCGGCGCCCCCGACATGGAGGCGGTGCGCGCGGCCCGCGCCAATATCCGCTATCATCTGCGCTATATCGGCTATCTGACTTCGCAGCGGAATTGGCTCGCGGGCGATAAGCTAAGCTATGCCGATCTCGCCGCGGCGGCGCATGTTTCGGTGGTGGATTTTCTGGGCGACGTGCCATGGGACGAGGACGAAACGGCCAAGCTCTGGTATGCGCGGGTGAAATCGCGCAAGAGCTTTCGCGCGCTTCTCGCCGACCGGGTGCCGGGCCTGACGCCGGCGCCGGTCTACGCGGACCTCGATTTTTAGCGCCCGGCTTCAAGGCCACGCTCGCCGCGAAGGCCGCCGAACTCGGCTTCGGCCTCTGCCGGGTGGCCGCGCCCGATGCCGTGCCTGAGGCGGGCGGACGGCTCGAAGCCTGGCTTAAGGCCGGCTATGCCGGCGATATGGCCTATATGGCGCAGACGCGCGAGCGGCGTGGCGCGCCGCGCGCACTCTGGCCCGAGGTTGAAAGCATCATTCTGCTCGGCATGAATTACGCTCCGGAAGGCGATCCGCTCGCGCTTCTCGGCGCGCGCGATCGCGCCAATGTCTCCGTCTATGCGCGGCATCGCGACTATCATGATCTCATCAAAGGCCGGCTGAAGCTTCTCGCCTCATGGCTGGCGGCGCAGGCCGCGGGCGTCGATCTCAAGGTCTTCGTCGATACCGCGCCGGTGATGGAAAAACCGCTGGCCGAAGCGGCCGGCCTCGGCTGGCAAGGCAAGCACACCAATCTCGTCTCGCGCGAGGCGGGCTCCTGGCTCTTTCTCGGTTCGCTCTTCACCAATCTTGCGATTGCTCCGGACGCGCCGGAAGACGACCATTGCGGCTCCTGCCGCGCCTGTCTCGATGTCTGCCCGACGAAGGCGTTCCCGCAACCCTATCTGCTCGATGCGCGCCGCTGCATCTCTTATCTTACGATCGAGCACAAGGGGCATATTCCGGCCGAGTTCCGCGCGGCGATCGGCAATCGCGTCTTCGGCTGCGACGATTGTCTCGCCGTCTGTCCGTGGAATAAATTTGCCGAGAGCGCGCATGAAGCGAAATTACAAGCGCGCGCCGATCTGCTTGCGCCGAAGATCGCGGATTGGCTGGCGCTCGACGATGCAAGCTTTCGCTCGCTCTTCTCCGGCAGTCCTGTGAAGCGCATCGGCTTCGCGCGCTTCCTGCGCAATCTGCTCATCGCCGCGGGCAATTCGGGCGAGAGCGCGCTCGTGCCGCTTGTCGAGGCGCGGCTCGATGATGCTTCGCCTCTCGTGCGCGCCATGGCGGTCTGGGCGCTCCGCCGGCTCGCGCCGGCATGCGTCGCTGAACATGCGGCGCGGCTGCTGCCCATCGAGACCGACGCCGCCGTTCGCGCCGAATGGCGTGCCGCGCTCGGCGAGGCGCGCGCAATTGTCGAGGAGGCGCGCGCGTGAACCTCTTCGCTTTCGGATTGGGCTATTCGGCGCAGGATTTTATCGCCCGCTACGGCGCCAAATTCGACGGGGTCGCCGGAACCGTGCGCAGCTATTATGCCGCAGAATGTCTTGCCGACGCGCGCATCAAGCCTTTCGTCTTCGAAAGCGAGCGCGCCGATCCCGGGATCAGCGAAGCGCTGGCCGAAGCCGACGTTCTGCTCGTCTCGATTCCGCCGGACGTGTCCACCGATCCGGTGCTGGCCAAGTTCGGGCGGCAGCTCGCAAGGCTCACGCGACCGCTCACAATCATCTATCTCTCGACGATCGGCGTCTATGGCGACCGTGGCGGCGAATGGGTGGATGAAACGCGCATCCCAGCGCCGAAACACGATCGCTCGGTCGCCCGGCTGCGGGCCGAGAAGGCCTGGCTCGCCTTGGCGAAGGACGGGCGCAAGACGATCCACATCCTGCGGCTTGCCGGCATCTATGGCCCCGCGCGCAACGCGCTCGTCAATCTCAAGGAGGGCACCGCGCGGCGCATTGTCAAAGCCGATCAGGTCTTCAACCGCATCCATGTGGCCGACATCAGCGCCGCGATCGCCGCGGCCATTGCCTATGAGGGCGGCGATATCTGGAACGTCGCCGACGACGAGCCGGCGCCGCCGCAAGACGTCATTGCCTATGCGGCGAAGCTCATGGGGCTTCCGCCGCCGCCCGAACAGGCTTTCGAGACGGCGGAGCTGTCGCCACTGGCGCGCAGTTTCTACGAGGAGAATAAGCGCGCCTCGAACCGCAAGCTGAAAGAGAAGCTCGGCGTCAAACTCGCCTTCCCCACCTATCGCGAAGGGCTCGCCGCGCTCTGGGATGCGGGCGAAGGCCGCGGATGAAAGCGGCGGGGCGGGTATTATCTACCGCGCGACCCCTCTCCCGCTTGCGGGAGAGGGTGGCCGGCGGAGCCGGCCGGGTGAGGGATCGCGCGAGCGGCACCACCCCTCATCCGCCCTGCTCCGCAGGGCACCTTCTCCCGCAAGCGGGAGAAGGAAGCGCGCAGACTTTATGGAGACAGGAATGATCGAGCTTTACTATTGGACGACGCCGAACGGACACAAGATCACGCTTTTCCTCGAAGAGGCGGGCGTTCCTTATAAGATCTTTCCGGTCAACATCGGCCGGGGACAGCAGTTCACGTCCGAATTCCTTGCGATCTCGCCCAATAACCGCATCCCAGCGATCATCGACCGCGCCCCGAAGGGCGGTGGCGCGGCGATCTCCGTCTTCGAGTCCGGCGCCATCCTGCTTTATCTTGCCGAGAAGACGGGCAAGTTCCTATCGCAGGATCTGCGAAGGCGCGTCGAGACGCTCGAATGGCTCTTCTGGCAGGTTGGCGGGCTCGGCCCCATGGCCGGCCAGAACTTTCATTTCCGCGCCTATGCGAAGGAAAAATTGACCTATGCTATCGAGCGCTACGAGAAAGAGACGAACCGGCTTTACGGCGTGCTCGACAAGCGCCTCGCCGACCGGCCCTATCTCGCCGGCGATTATTCGATTGCCGACATGGCGTGCTATCCTTGGATCGTGCCTTATGCGAGCCATGGTCAAAACCTCGATGATTTCCCGCATCTGAAACGCTGGTTCGAGATGATTGCGGCGCGCCCTGCAACGATAGCAGCCTATGCCAAGGCCAAGGAGGTCAACCCCAGCCCGCCGCCAGTCTTGGACGAAGAGGCGCGGAAAATTCTCTTCGGCCAGACGGCGCGCGCCTGAACGAGCACATCATGGCAAAATCGATCGTGGTCACGGTCCCGCATCATCTCTCGGCGGCTGAAGCGCACCGTCGGATCGCCGCGGAGATCGACTATTTCAAATCCGCCTATGTCGACAAGCTCGCCCATTCCGAAGTGACTTGGGCCGGCGACAGCGCCGACGTCAGCGTCATCGCGCTGGCGCAAGAGGTCAAGGCGCGGATCGACGTGATGGCGGACAGCGTGCGGATCGAAATCATCCTGCCTTGGCTGCTTGCGAGTCTCCGCGGGTTCGATTCAGGAGCGCCTCGCTTCGACCACGCGTGAGACGCTGGCCATCGGACATTCGCCGAAGGAGCCGTGAACCGCCGGCGCCTAAGCTGCGAGACAGTGAATCTCGCTGGCAGCGCGGAACCGGCAGGCTCCCGCATGGCTTACACATAAAATTGAAGCGCCGGCCGGCGATAAGGTCGCCTGGAGAACGAAAAATGGGTCGAAACGCCTTCGAATGATCCGTTAAGGGCTGAACGCTCTCGGAGCGATCCATACGTAAAAGATTCATTATGCTGCCAAGCGCTGCTTGCCGCGGCCAAGTTCCAGACACAAGTAACCAGATACGACTAAGAAGAGGACAGGGGCCGGTCGGCGTCATAGATTCCAGCGGCGAAAGGCCTTCGGGGGGAGAAGGAGCAAAGTCCATGTCAACGCTATTGAAAAAGGCAATTGTCGTCGCGGCGGTCACCGCGACTCTGGGCGGTGCCCTCGCCGCGACATCCACCCCCGCAGATGCCCGCTGGGGCGGCGGCGGCGGCTGGCATGGCGGGGGCTGGCACGGCGGCGGCTGGGGCCGCGGTGGTTGGGGTCGAGGCTATGGCTATGGTGGTTGGGGTTGGGGCCTCGCGGGCTTGGGCCTCGGCGCCGCATTGGCCGCCCCCTACTACTACGGCTATGGATATCCCTATGGCTATGGCTATCCCTACGGCTACGGATACCCGTGCTATTATCGTTCCGGTTATTACCGCTACGGATGCGCCGGTTATTACCCCTACTGAGCCTGGCTGAAATATTCTCAGGTTTTGCGAGGTGGCGGCTTTTTGCCGCCGCCTCTTTTTAGTCTGATCGCGCGGCCCCCCTCGTTGCGCGCGCTTTCAGCATTCATCTTCGACGCTGCTTGCCGGAATGACGCGGCGCCCGCTTGCGCCACGGGCTTTGCTCTAAAGTTCAGAGTCTTTTTGAGACCCACCGCATTTTGGAACCACCGGATCATCCGAGCATTCCGAGACTGGATCTGGCGGAACCCGCCAGCCCGGAATGAAAAGGAGCAAGCAATGTCGCAAGTCTCAAAGAAGGTCATCGCTGGCGCTCTGGTTGCTGCCGCCTTGGGCTCCACCCTGCTCGTGACCACGACCGCAGCTGACGCCCGCGGCTTTGGCGGCGGTTTCGGCCACGGCTTCGCCGGCGGCGGCGGTTGGCACGGCGGCGGATGGCGTGGTGGTGGATGGCACGGCGGTTGGGGCCGGGGCTATGGCTGGGGCTGGGGCCCCGGTATCCTCGGCGGCTTGGCGCTCGGCGCCTATCCTTATTATGCCTATGGCTATGGATATCCTTGCCGCTACTACGGCTATAATTATAATTATGCCTGCGGCTATGGTTATCCCTACTCTTGGTAATCGGCGCGGGGTTTCCCTACGCCGTTTGAATCGCAGACGAGCGCGCCCGGCGCCGGATTCGGGCACCGGGCGCTCGCACTATTTGATGGCGCCCGCCTAGACGACATCGGCATCGATGGATGGTCCTCGCAATAGCGCCGCCGGGCACCTATTTTTTCTTCATGCAAGCCGCCGATGTTCTCGCGTTCAGGCCTGCCGGCCTTTATTGCGCGGCGGGTGATTTTTACATCGATCCGATACGTCCCGTGCCGCGGGCCTTGATCACTCACGCGCACGCCGACCACGCACGCTCCGGCCATGGCAAGGTTCTCGCCACGCGCGACACGCTCGCCATTATGGCGATCCGCTACGGCGCGGATTTCGCCGGGGAGGCGCAAGCGATCGGTTATGGCGAAACCCTGCACACCGGCGACGTCGATGTGAGCTTCCATCCTGCCGGGCATGTGCTGGGCTCGGCTCAGATCCTCGTCCGCAATGCCACGACGCGCGCGGTGATCTCCGGCGATTACAAGCGCGAGGTTGACCCGACCTGCGCTCCCTTCGAGCCGCTCGCTTGCGATATTTTCGTCAGCGAAGCGACATTCGGCTTGCCCGTCTTCCGCCATTCGAATGCCGTGGGCGAAATCGACAAGCTCATAACCTCGCTGCGCCTCTTTCCGGATCGCACCCATCTTATCGGCGCTTACACTTTGGGCAAGGCACAACGCCTGATAGCAATGTTGCGCCAGGCAGGCTACGAACGGCCGATCTTCATCCACGGCGCGCTTGAAAAACTCACCGATTATTATGCGAGCCGGGGGATCGCGCTTGGCGAGCTGCATAAAGTTTCAGGTTCGGCCAATCTTGCCGGCGAAATCGTTCTTTGCCCGCCGTCTGCTCTGACCGATCTTTGGAGCCGCAAATTCGCCGAGCCCGTCACCGCCTTCGCCTCCGGCTGGATGCGGGTGCGCGCCAGAGCGCGGCAAAGCGGGATCGAATTGCCACTCGTCATTTCCGATCACGCCGATTGGGATGGGCTTTGCGCCACCATCGCCGAGACCGGCTGCTCAAAGCTTCTCGTCACGCATGGCGAGGCCGACGCGCTCGTTCATTGTTTCACGAAGCGCGGGATCGCCGCGGAG
This sequence comes from uncultured Alphaproteobacteria bacterium, assembly GCA_963759985.1. GTDB lineage: Bacteria > Pseudomonadota > Alphaproteobacteria > Rhizobiales > Beijerinckiaceae > Methylovirgula. Next base: position 1,006,935 of record CAVXBI010000004.1, on the reverse strand, counting down.
CCTCTTCACCTCACTGGCTACGGCGACGACGAGGCGCCGACAGAGGCTGAGGCGTGAACCGTTTCGCTCTGCTTCTCGACCGGCTCCAGCATGAGCCGTCACGGCTCGCCAAGCTCAGGCTCATGACCGATTATTTCCGCAGCGTGCCGGATCCCGACCGCGGCTACGCGCTTGCGGCGCTGACCGGCGCGCTCTCCTTCCGCTATGCCAAGCCCGGCCTGATCAAGGCGCTGATCGGCGCCCGCGTCGATCCGGTATTGTTCGATCTCTCCTATGATTTCGTTGGCGATTTGTCGGAGACGGCAGCCCTGCTCTGGCCGGCGAGCACCTCACCAGCATGCGCGGCACAACCGCCACCCTTGACGGAAGTCGTGCGCGCGCTCAGCGAGACCGGCAAGATCGATTTACCGCGCGTGCTGGCGGACCTTCTTGATGGTCTCGATGAAACCGGCCGTTGGGCGCTTTTGAAGCTCATCACCGGATCGATGCGCATCGGCGCATCGGCGCGGCTTGCCAAACAGGCCGTCGCCGAACTCGGCGGCAAGAACGCCAATGACGTCGAAGACATCTGGCACGGACTTAAACCGCCTTATCTTGATCTTTTCGCCTGGCTCGAAGGACGCGAACCGCGCCCGGCGATCGACGATCCTGCGCCTTTCTGTCCGGCCATGCTCGCCCATGCCGTGACTGAAGAGGAGCTTGCCAATCTCGTACCGGCGGAGTTTTGCGCGGAATGGAAATGGGATGGCATTCGAGTCCAGGCAGCCGTCGGACAAAGCGCTGCGGGAAGCAAAATCGTCCGGCTGTTTTCCCGGACCGGAGAGGATATTTCTTCCGCCTTCCCCGATCTCGTCGATAAATTCCTGGAGCTTCCCTACCGCGCATTCTCGCTCGATGGCGAACTCCTGATCCTGCGCGAAGGCCTCGTTCAATCCTTCGGCGTGCTGCAGCAGAGACTGAACCGTAAGCGTGTGTCGGCGACGCTGCTGGCCGATTACCCTGCCCACATCCGCGCCTATGATCTCCTTTCCTTCGAAGGCGAGGACCTGCGCGCCCTGCCCTTTCTCGAAAGACGCCGCAGGCTCGAAACTTTTGTCGCCTGCGCCCACAGCGCCAGGCTCGATCTTTCGCCGCGGATCGATTTTAAGTCGTGGGATCAATTGGCCGCAGCTCGGCGCGATCCGGCCGCTGCAGGCGCAGGCGCCGACGCGGCGGCGATCGAAGGGGTGATGTTGAAGCGCGCCGATTTAATCTACGTGCCTGGGCGCCCGAAAGGCCTTTGGTACAAATGGAAACGTGATCCCTTCACTGTCGATGCGGTGCTCATGTACGCGCAACGTGGGCATGGAAAGCGGTCATCGTTCTATTCCGACTATACTTTCGGCGTGTGGAATGACACGGGCACGGGCGATGAGCTCGTTGCGGTCGGCAAAGCCTATTTCGGTTTCACCGACGCGGAACTCAAAGAGCTTGACCGCTATGTGCGTAATAATACAAGCGATCACTTTGGACCCGTACGTGAAATTACGCATGAAAAAGAGAAGGGTCTCGTCCTCGAGATCGCCTTCGACGGGGTGAACCGTTCGAGCCGGCACAAGTCAGGTGTCGCCATGCGCTTCCCACGGATCAATCGAATTCGCTGGGATAAGCCCGCGCGCGAGGCCGACCGGCTCGAAGCTCTCGAAATTTTGCTTAAAGAGTAGATCAAACGCCCGTGACAGGCAGACGCCAGCCGCGGCCACCTGCTCCCAGCGCGGTGATTTCGAGGAAAACAGAGGCGAAGACAGAAACATAACATCATGATGTCAGATTTTCTCGTATCCCACGGATGCGTAACGTAAGCTTGGACTCGATCGTGAGACCCCGCGTGCAGATCGCCAAGAGTGGCGCGCATTCAACTTCCATGCGATTTCAAAGATTTAAAGGCAAAGCACTTTTTCCGGCGAAAAACGCGCTCGCCAGATGGTCTCTTTCATGCCCGCGCGACCGATAGGTTGATTTAGCATCCGACCGTTGCAGATCTGCGCGTATGATCGGTGGGGCGTTCGCAGATTTGCGCTGAATCAGATGTTTACCAATGCGCGGCGCGCTCTTTCGAGATTTCCGCGGCAGCAAAGTTTCGTCATGTTATAATTTTCGTGACACAAGCTTGTTGCGGGGTCGGGGTTCTATGCTAGAGTTCTTGAGCGGGTCGGACGTACCGGTTGCGCGAAGGCTTCGAGCCAGCCTCGAGCGTGTTTCCTCCTGAGTACCGATAGTCTCGATGCGCCGACACGCGCAGCGCGGACTGTTGCGAGGAGAGACGTGGAGGGTTTTTTGCCCAGAGCGTTCGATGCGGTCGGAGGGGGTAGAGTTTAACGTCCGTCGCGCTAGTTCTCCGTTTGGATCGGCGAATTGAAACCTTGAAATTGCGATTTCGAGGAGGGGGGCGTTTGACCATGAATAAGTCCGTTATTGCTCGACCAAGCTCTTTGGATTCCTTTGTTCGAGGCGTTTGCCTCTTCCATCGCTTCTTCTCGCGATACCGACAGCGCGTAATGCGTTAGGGCGCTCCGGCGGAGTGGATCCTGACCGGTTCGCCGCTCGATGGCCTGCCCCGCAGGTTTCGGGCGCGAGCGTGAGACCGCTCGTCAAAGCCGCTTGCCCTTCTTCGTAATCTCAGTCCGTCCATTGCATCGACCGGCGCATCTTCGCGCTGGCAGGTCCTCTATTGCAAGAAGAAGATCGATGTTGAACCCACGTCGGAACGAATCCCGCAATTCCAGTGACGACTCCGCGCCGCGCGACACACGCAAGGAGGAATCTTGGGTGGCGATCTGCCGCCGCTTGCGAGCCGAACTCGGAGAGGCCGTCTTCACCTCCTGGTTCGCCCGTTTGGAACTGGAGAGCATCGCCGATGATGTTGCTCACCTGTCGGTCCCTACCAAGTTCCTCAAGAATTGGATTCAGATGCATTACTCCGAGCGAATATTCGCAGCGGTTGCAGGCGAATTCAGCAACGTGAAGCAGATCATCATCGGCGTGCGTTCATCGTCGCGCCCCATGAACCTGCGTCCCGCGGAGCAAGAGCGCGTGCCGGAATTCGCCGCCAGTTTCGATACCCGCGTCGCACCGAAGGCGTCGCCCGACCCGCAGCGATTTTCAGCCCCGCAAGCCAATGGCAAGGCACGGACGAGCATGCGCGATTCCGACGGCGAGGTCCTGGCCGGCTCTCCACTCGACAGGAGATTGAACTTCTCGACTTTCCTCGTGGGACGATCGAACCAGCTCGCCTATGCCTCGGCTCAGGAGGTTGCCTTCGCGCAGCAGGGCGAGGCGCTGCGCTTCAACCCGCTTTATATCCACGCCTCGGTTGGACTCGGCAAAACGCATCTTCTTCAGGCTATCGCGCATGCGGCGACGGCGGCCAAACGCCGCGTGATCTATCTCACGGCGGAGAAATTCATGCATGGCTTCGTCTGCGCATTGAAGGCGGAGACGGCGATCGCCTTCAAGGAAAAGCTGCGCGGGATCGACATTTTGATCATCGACGACGTGCAATTCCTGCAAGGCAAATCGATTCAGCAGGAGTTTTGCCATACGCTCAATGCACTGATCGACGCGCGGCGGCAGATCGTCATCGCCGCCGACCGGCCGCCGGGAGAGCTTGAGAGTCTCGACGAGCGCGTCCGGTCGCGCTTTGCCGGCGGTCTCTGCGTCGAGATGGGCGCGCTGGACGAAAATCTCAGGATCAAGCTGCTCGAAGCCCGGGTTGCGGCGGCGAAGCTTCTGCATCCGAATTTCGAAATGTCACAGGCGGTGCTCGCTTATGTTGCGAATGCCATCCAGACCAATGGCCGCGATCTCGACGGTGCCGTCAATCGCCTCGTCGCGCACGCCTGCCTCACCGGCCTGCCGCTCAGCGTCGAGACGGCGGAAGCGGCGATCCGCGATCTCATCCGCACGCGCGAGCCTAAACGGGTCAAGATCGAGGACATTCAGAAGCTCGTCGCGAGCCACTACAACGTCACCAAAGCCGACATCCTGTCGGCGCGCCGAACCGCCAACGTGGTGCGGCCGCGCCAGATCGCCATGTATCTGGCAAAGACGCTGACGCCGCGCTCCCTGCCGGAGATCGGCCGGCGTTTTGGCGGCAGAGATCATACGACCGTGTTGCACGCGGTCCGCAAGATCGAAGCGCTTGCCGGCACGGATGGGAGACTCTCCGAAGAGATCGATCTTTTGAAGCGCCTGCTCACGGAAAATTAGGAGCGCGGCCCTGCCGCGCTTCGCCCTGCCCTGCCGCCGCAAGGGCCCGTGGCGTGGGCAAATGCCGCGGAAAGAGATAAAGCCGGGGCATGGAAACTGCCGCGATTCGCATCATCGGCATCGATCCCGGCTTGCGCAATCTCGGCTGGGGGATCATCGATCTCACCGGCTCGCACCTTGCCTATGTCGCGAGCGGCGCGGTACGCTCAAACGGCAAGACCGCGCTTGGCGAACGTCTGTGCGAACTGCATCATGGCCTCGCCCGAATCATTGCCGAATTTGCGCCTGACGAAGCCGCTGTCGAAGAGACATTCGTCAACCGCGATCCGCAATCGGCGCTGAAGCTTGGCCAGGCGCGAGGCATTGCGCTCGTCGTTCCGGCGCTCGCCGGCTTGCCGATCGCCGAATATGCCGCCAACCTCATCAAGAAGACGGTGACGGGCACCGGCCATGCCGAGAAGGCGCAGATCGCGATGATGGTGAAAGTGCTGCTTCCAAAATGTCACGCGCCGCAGGGGCTTTCGGCTGACGCCGCGGACGCGCTCGCCGTGGCGATCACCCATGCGCGCTTCTGCAAGGTGAAGGCGGCGCATAGCGCATGATCGGAAAGCTCAAAGGCACCGTCGATTCGATCGGCGAGGATTTCGTCATCCTCGACGTTCACGGCGTCGGCTATGTCGTGCATGGTTCGCCCCGCACGTTGCAAGCATTGCCGCGATCCGGCGACATCGTTTCGCTCGCCATAGAAACGCAGGTGCGCGAGGATTCGATCCGCCTCTTCGGTTTCTTGAGCGATGCGGAACGCGATTGGTTTCGGCTCCTGCAGACGGTGCAAGGCGTCGGCGCAAAAGTGGCCTTGGCCATCCTCGGCGTGTTCGACATCAACGAACTCGCAACCGCAATCGCGCGGCAAGACAAAATTGCGATCTCGCGCGCGCCGGGTGTCGGCCCACGGCTTGCCGCAAGGCTGGTCGCCGAACTTAAGGACAAGGCCGGCGCGATCGGCACATTTGCGCCAAGCATCCAGCAGGTGGAAGACAGGCCGGCAGTCACGGATGCGATTGCTGCGCTCGTCGGGCTTGGCTATAGCCGACCGCAAGCCGCGGGCGCCGTCGCAAGCTCACGCGCGGCGCTTGGCGAAGACGCCGAAGCGGCGGCGCTGATCCGGCAAGGCCTCAGGGAATTGGCGCGATAGATGTTTCGCTTGCGTTGGGCGCGGCCAAATCGGTTTTGCTTGCGCGTTTCGGCTCAGGCGCCGGCCGCAACAGCCGCCGCAAGCCGGCGATGAGGGCAAGCGTGATCAGGCCGCTCCACACCACGTCCGAGAGAAAATGCTTACCTAAGCTCATGCGCAGAAGCCCCGTCGCGGCGCCAAACAGAAGCGCTGCCCCGGTGAGCAACGCCCGCACCGGCATGGGCGCGAACTCGCCGGGGCCACGAGCCAAAATCCAGCGGCCGCATCGCCCGAGGGAAACGAACAATTGCTCGGACAAGGCCCCGCGATCCAATAATAGGGTTGAAAATCGAGCTTGCCGGCGAATTGGCGAACCTCGACCGGTCGCGGCCGATGGACATGATCTTTGAATACGCCATCGACAATGAGCCCGGGCCCGAGCGCCAGCGACAGAGCCAAGAATGCGAGGCTGCGCCCATCCGGTGCATGATGCGCGGCAAGCCAGCCGAGCCGGCGAGCGAGGTGAAGAAGCATCAAGCCGCCGAGCAGAAAAAAGGGCGTCAATCGCGCAATGTCGCGGGCGATGAAGCCGGCAGGCACTTTGCCGACAAAATGGCCGTCGCCCGCATAGAAGACGCGGGATGCTGAAAGATCGAGGTCCGGCGCGCAGGCCAGAACGAGCGCGATCACGAAGCCCATAACGACGACGAATTTCATGAATGACGGCTCCCTCAAATGCAGGCATCGCATGAATTCTGGGCCTCAGACCCTTGATGCGCAATGCGCCTCTTGCAATGGGTCTGACGGTGCAGGCGCATCCTGGGGTCGATTTTCTGTCCCCAAAGTATTAGATGAACGCCATGTTTTCACCTGAGGAAGTCGAGCGCTACGCGCGCCATCTCGTGCTGAGAGACATTGGCGGTCCTGGCCAGCAGAAGTTGAAGGCCGCACGGGTCCTGGCGATCGGCGCCGGAGGTCTTGGCGCGCCGCTCGTTCAATATCTCGCCGCAGGCGGCATCGGCGAATTGGGCATCGTCGACGACGATTGCGTAACGCTCTCCAATCTGCAAAGGCAGGTCCTGTTCGCGACAGCGGATATCGGCCGGCCGAAGGTCGATTGCGCCGCCGAGGCGGTCGCGCGGCTCAATCCGCATGTGAAGATCACGCCCCTCCGCTCGCGCGTGACCGCCGAGAACGCTCGACGCATCGTCGCGGGCTGGGATGTCGTAGCCGATGGTTCAGATAATTTTCCCACACGTTATGCTGTGTCCGATGCCTGTTTTTACGAACGGCGGCCACTGGTGAGCGCCGCGATCGGCGCCTTCGATGGGTCGCTCACAACGCTGCGACCCTTCGAAAAATCGGCCTCGGGCAAGCCCAATCCGACCTATCGCTGCCTCTTTCCCGAACCGCCGCCGCCCGGTGCTGTTCCCAGTTGTGCCGAGGCCGGCGTGCTCGGCGCCTTGGCGGGAGTTCTCGGTGCCCTCATGGCGCTCGAAGTAATACGCGAGATCACCGGCTTCGGCGAAAGCCTCGTGGGTCGCCTGCTGTTGATCGATGCGCTCAGCCTGCGCTTCGCCTCTGTCTCCTATGGCTGGGACGAGGCCAATCCATTGAATGGCGTCGCCACGGCAACAATCGGATAAACGACTTACTTCGCGCATTAAGCGAGCGATCGGCCGAACGGCATGAACGGCGAACCCGCAAAACTTAGAAAGCCCAGCGCTATCTTGGCAGTCCAGCTAAGGTATTGAAACTCCGCAATTCGGCCGCAACCCATGGAACCTGTGCGCCGATCCAGGGTATAGATATATGTTGAACGGACAAACGTGCGCGGTCGGTCGGGTTGCGTAAATGGACAATATTGCCAAGCTCCTGCTCGTTGATCGCGACCCCGCTTCCCGCAACGCGAAACTGCGACTGCTGGAAGAGGCGGGTTTGAACGCAAGTGCGGCCGAACCAGAAAGCGCCGCTCTTCGGGACTTTGAGCGCTTCGATCTTGTCATTCTCGACGCTCTCGACGGTGCAACCCCGACCTTCTGCACGGCGATCAAGGAGCGGAACCCGTCGACCTCCATCCTGTGCATCGCTCGGACAAAGGAGGACATCGCGCCGGCGGTCCACGCGGCGACGGACGGGTTTCTTCTCGAGCCTATCCAGGCGTCGGAGTTCATCACGCTCGTCGGCGCGCTGCTGCGCCTCAATCAGACAAAATCGCTGCTTCGCGACACCGAGGCGAGATTGCGCCTCATTGAAGAGGCCGGCGGTCTTGCAGTTGTCGATTACGACCTCGTGAGCGGACGGGTTTCCTGGTCCGAACAATTTGCCCAAATGTTCCAGCTTTCGCCCGACGCCGCGGAAAAAGGATTGAAGTTCGACGCGATCTTGAAGCTCGTACATGAGGACGACAAGGCAAGTCTCTTGGCGGATTATCGGCGTCTGCCGCGCGACGGCGGCCAGTTCGAGCATGATTTCCGCATCAGACGGGCGGATGAGACCATCGTTTGGGTCAATGCGCGCGGCAGTTTCATCGAGGGCGCGTCGGGACGGGTCGAACGAATCTTGTGCCTCTGTTCCGATATCACGGAACGCAAACATGCCGAGTTGCGCAACGCGCAGCTGGCGGCGATCGTCGCGTCCTCGATCGATGCGATCGTCAGCATCGATTTCACCGATAGGATTCGTACTTGGAATTACGGTGCGGAACAATTGTTCGGCTTTGCGGCCAATGAGGTACTCGGGCGCAAGGGAGACTTCTTCGTTCCGCCCGATCTCGTCGAAGACCGCGAAAAGGAGTTGCGAACGCTGTTGGAAGGCGAGGCGGTCGAATACCAGACGCAGCGTCTTCACAAGAACGGGCAATCGATCGACGTTTGGATCCGCGGCGCGCCGATGCGCCGCGCCGACGGCAGTCTGTTCGGCGCCTCGTTCATTATTCGCAACGTCACGGCCCAGAAGCAGCGCGAGGAACACGTCCGTTTCTTGATGCGAGAACTGACGCATCGCTCCAAGAACCTGCTCGCCGTCATTCAGGCGATGGCGCGGCAATCGCTCATGCTTCACACGACTCCAGAAGAGTTCGTCGCGCGGTTCAGCGAAAGGCTCAATGGTCTTGCGGGCTCCCACGACCTTCTTTTGAGCGACGATTGGGCCGGCGCATCGCTGATCCAATTGATCCGCTCGCAATTGCAGCACTACGACGATCTCTTCGACACGCGCATTCATCTCGAAGGCACGGATCTCATCCTGCGACCGGAGGCGGCGCAGAACATCGGCATCGCGCTGCACGAACTCTCGACCAACGCGGCGAAATTCGGCGCGCTTTCGGTGGAAGGCGGGACGGTCACTGTCTCCTGGACGATCGTGACCGCTGAAGGCAATGAGCGCCGCATGCAGATGCGCTGGAAGGAGCGGAGCGGACCACCCGTCATTCTGCCCGCTCACAATGGCTTCGGCCGGATGGTCATGGACCGTATCGCCGGCCAAGCGCTCGGCGGGCACTCGAAGTCCATCTTCGCGCCGGACGGCGTGTGCTGGGAACTCGACGTGCCCGTGCGCTCGGTCCTGCGCGAGAAGGCCGAGGCGGAAATTATCCCCGGATGAAACGCGGCGCGTGCTCGCGCCTATGCCGCGAAGGCCATTCTTACAAGCGTATGAAGCGCAAGCGCAGCGAATTGGCGATCACGGAGACCGAGCTGAAGCTCATCGCGGCCGCCGCCACGACCGGGCTCAGCAACAATCCGAAGGCCGGATAGAGCACGCCCGCCGCGAGCGGAATCCCGAGCACGTTGTAGACGAAGGCGAGTACCAGATTCTGCCGAATGTTGCGCATCGTCGCGCGGCTGAGCGCCCGTGCGCGCGCGATGCCGGCGAGATCGCCCTTGACCAGCGTGACGCCGGCGCTCTGCATGGCGACGTCCGTGCCTGTGCCCATCGCCACGCCGACATCGGCCTCGGCCAGCGCCGGAGCATCGTTGACGCCGTCGCCTGCCATGGCGACGACACGGCCTTCGCTTCTCAAGCGCCGCACGATCGCATTCTTCTGCTCGGGCAGAACTTCGGCCTCGACCTCGGTGATGCCGAGCTTGGCTGCGACCGCCTCGGCCGTCGCGCGATTGTCGCCGGTCAGCATGACGATGCGAATTCCGTCGGCCCGCAAGCTGGCGAGCGCCGCCGGGCGTTGTCGCCTTGATCGGATCGGCGACCGCGATCGATGCCGGCGAGCCGGCCGTCAACCGCAACGAACATGACGGTTGCACCGTCGCGCCGCAGCTCATCGGCTTGCGCGTCGAGCCCGGCGCTAGCGATGCCGAGGTCCTTCAAGAGCTTGGCATTGCCCACCGCCACCTTTCGGCCGCCGATCGCGCCGGTGACGCCCTTGCCGGTCACCGAGGCGAAGTCGGCGACCTCCTGCAGCGCTACGCCGCGTTCATGCGCTGTAGCGAGGATCGCCGCCGCCAGCGGATGCTCGCTCGACCGTTCGAGACTGGCGGCCAGCGACAAGACCATGGTTTCGTCGAAGCCTTCGGCTGGAACAATGGCGACGACGCGCGGCTTGCCTTCGGTCAAGGTCCCGGTCTTGTCGACGACCAGCGTGTCGACCTTTTCGAAGCGCTCCAGCGCTTCGGCATTCTTGATGAGGACGCCGGCCGTCGCGCCCTTGCCGACGCCGACCATGATCGACATCGGCGTCGCCAAGCCCAGCGCACAGGGGCAGGCGATGATGACGCACGGAGACGGCGGCGACCAGCGCATAGGCGAAGGCGGGGGCGGCCCGCAGATCATCCAGGCGATGAAAGCGACGACCGCGACGAGGATCACCGCCGGGACGAACCAGGCGGAGACGACATCGGCGAGCCGCTGGATCGGTGCGCGGCTGCGCTGCGCCTCGCCGACCATATGGACGATGCGCGCCAGCATCGTGTCGGCGCCGACCTTTTCGGCGCGCATGACGAGGCTGCCGGTGCCGTTGATCGTCCCGCCGATCAGCTTGGCGCCTGCTTCTTTCTCGACCGGCATCGATTCGCCCGTGACCATGGATTCATCGACGGCGCTCTTGCCTTCGAGCACGATGCCATCGACCGGCACGCTGTCGCCCGGACGGACTCGCAGCCGATCGCCGATCTGCACCTGCTCCAGCGGCAACTTCTTCATCGCTTGCCGTCGGCGCGAATGCGCCGCGCCGTCTTCGGCGCGAGGTTCAACAGAGCGCGAATGGCGCTGCCGGTTCTTTCCCGCGCGCGCAATTCGAGGACCTGCCCGAGGAGCACGAGCACGGTGATGACGGCGGCGGCCTCGTAATAGACCGGCAACAACGCCATCCTGGCGGAGCGTCTGCGGAAACAGCCCCGGCGCAAAGGTTGCCGCCAGGCTGTAGAGATAGGCGGCGCCGACGCCGAGCGCGATGAGGCTGAACATGTTGAGCGAGCGGTTGCGCACGCGACGCCCAGCCGCGCGCGAAGAACGGCAATCCCGCCCACAGCACGACCGGCGTGGCGAGCACGAACTGGATCCACACCGAAAGTCGCGGCGAGACGTAGCGGTCCAACCCGAGAACATGCGCTCCCATTTCCAGGATGACGAGCGGCACGGCAAGCGCTGCACCGATCCAGAAGCCGCCGCGTCATGTCGATGAGTTCCGGACTTGGACCGGTCTCGTGGCCGGCGCTCGACGGCTCCAGCGCCATGCCGCAGATCGGACAGTTTCCCGGGCCTATCTGCCGGATCTGCGGATGCATCGGGCAGGTATAGACAAGGCCCGAGGTTGCTGGCTTAGGCGCAGGCTCGCGCGGCGTCAGATATTTGGCGGGCTCAGCCACAAATTTCGCCTGACATCCGGCGCTGCAGAAATGGTATGCGGCGCCGTCATGCTCCGCATGATATTTCGCGGTCGCGGGGTCAACCGTCATCCCACAAACCGGATCGCGCGACTTTGATGACGCAAGGCCGATTGTCTCGACCTCGTGATTGTGATGGTGCTGGTGACGTTCAGCCATGTCAGAGCCTTGCATCGCCTGTCGAAGGCACTTGCCTATGATGCAGATCGTGGCTCGCCGCGCCTTGCGCAAGGGGCAGAAGGAGCAGGCCGCAGGACTGCTTTATGAACGCTCCTTGTCGGCTTAATCACGCGGCCGAAATGATCTGCCGCAATAATCCGAGCCGACCGTCCGTGAAACACTGGAGAATAAAGTGTCGAACTGGGATGCGAAGCTTTATCTGAAATATGTGGACGAGCGTACCCGCCCTGCCCGCGATCTCCTGGCGCACGTGCCAATCGCGGAAGCGAGCCTCGTCTTCGATCTTGGCTGCGGTCCCGGCAATTCGACGCAACTTCTCGCCGCGCGTTTTCCGCAAGCAGAGATCATCGGCGTCGATTCCTCCGCCGAGATGCTGGAACGGGCGCGCCAGGTCTTGCCGCGCGTGTCATTCGAGCGCGCCGACCTCGGCACGTGGCGGCCGAAGCGGCGGCCGGACCTCATCTTTGCCAATGCGGTCTTCCAATGGGTGCCGGACCATCTTTCCGTTCTGCGCGCGCTTGTCGAGGCGCTGCCCTCCGGCGGCGTTCTTGCCATGCAGATCCCCGACAATCTCGCTGAGCCGACGCAAGTCCTCATTCGCGAAATCGCCGCAGACGGACCTTGGGCCGGAAAGCTCGCGGGCACGGAGGGAACGCGCGAGATTGTGGCCCCGCCGGCGATCTATTACGACGCGCTGCGCCCGCTCTGCCGGCAGATCGACATCTGGCACACGATCTATCAGCACGTGCTGGCCGACGCGGCGGCCATCGTCGAATGGATGATGGGGACCGGGCTTCGCCCTCACCTCGCCTTGCTCGACGAGGCCGAACGCCAAGACTTTCTCGCCGCCTACACGGAGCGGATCGGCTCAGCCTATCCCGCGCTTGCCGACGGACGGGTGCTGTTGCCTTTTCCGCGCCTTTTTCTTGTGGCGGTCCGGGCCTGATTGCCGAGCGCCGAAACGGGCGGCGAACTTCTTGCATTGCCGCGGGGAGCGGCCTAGGAAGGCTCGATTTTTGCGAGGCGGCACCGCCCATGAATAAGCTTTATCCGGACGCGCGATCGGCTCTTGCGGACGTACTCAAGGACGGGATGACGCTCATGTCCGGCGGCTTCGGCCTCTGCGGCGTCCCGATGAGCCTGATCGAAGCGGTGCGCGACTTCGGCGCCAAGGACTTGACCGTCATCTCGAACAATGCCGGCGTCGACGGCGTCGGCCTCGGCATTTTGCTCGAGACGCGACAGGTCAAGAAGATGATTTCATCCTACGTCGGCGAGAACAAACTTTTCGCCGAGCAATTTCTATCCGGTGAGCTCGAGCTTGAATTCAATCCGCAAGGCACGCTCGCCGAACGCATCCGCGCCGGCGGCGCCGGCATTCCCGCCTTCTTCACCAGGACCGGAGTTGGCACGATCATCGCAGAGGGCAAGGAATTGCGCGAATTCGACGGTGAGACCTTTGTGATGGAGCGTGGGCTCTTCGCCGACGTTGCGCTCGTTCATGCCCATAAGGGCGACTTCGAGGGCAATCTCGTCTATCGCAAGACGGCGCGCAACTTCAATCCGATGATGGCGACCGCCGCCAAATTGACGATCGCCGAGGTCGAGCATCTCGTCGAACCTGGAGAGATCGACGCGGATGCGGTCCATACGCCGGGCATTTTCGTCCAACGTATCGTGCATGCGCCCAATCCTGCAAAGCCGATCGAAAAGCGCACGACGCGCCCGCGCGTCGCCGCTTGAGGGAGTAACTCATGGCGTGGACAAGGGAGCAGATGGCCGAGCGCGCATCAAAAGAATTGCGCGATGGCTATTACGTCAACCTCGGCATCGGCATTCCGACGCTGGTCTCGAATTACATTCCGCCCGGAATGCACGTGCAGCTGCAAAGCGAGAACGGCATGCTTGGCATGGGCCCTTTCCCTCTCGAAGGCGAGGAAGACGCCGATCTCATCAATGCCGGCAAACAGACGATCACGCAGCTTCCGACGACGAGCTATTTCTCCTCGGCCGACAGTTTCGGCATGATCCGCGGCGGCCATATCGATCTCGCCATTCTCGGCGCCATGGAAGTGTCGGAAAACGGCGATCTCGCCAATTGGATGATTCCGGGCAAGATGGTGAAAGGCATGGGCGGGGCTATGGACCTCGTCGCCGGTGTCAAACGCGTCGTGGTCGTCATGGAACATACCGCCAAGGACCAACCGAAGCTGCTGCACCGTTGCACTTTGCCGCTCACCGGATCTGGCGTCGTCGATATGGTGATCACCGATCTCGGCGTCCTCACGATCGACAAGGCGGGCGGCGCCGGGATGACGCTCGTCGAGCTCGCCAATGGCGTCAGCCTCGAGGAAATCACCCGCAAGACGGAAGCTTCGTTCAAGGTCCATCCCGGCCTCGGATCGCAGGCGGCCTAGGGGAGCGGGCGCAAACGCGCCGTCAGCCTGGCTGGCTCTTTGGCACCTGGACGCTATTTACATTCGTCTCGAATCCGCGCGCCTCTTCTCTCAAGGACTATCATGTTCCCCAAGCCGCAGCCCGCGCTCAGCCTCAACACACTGGCCTACGAACAGCAGCCGATGGTGAAGCCGACCGGCTTTCGCGAATATGACGCGCGTTGGCTCTTCGAGAAAGAGATCAACCTGATGGGCGTGACCGCACTGGGGCTCGGCCTTGGCACGCTTCTCCACGAGTTTGGCGTCAAGCCCGAGATCGTCACCGGGCATGATTTCCGCAGCTACTCCGCCTCGATCAAATATGCTCTGACAACCGGCCTCGTCGCGGCGGGCATCAAGGTCCATGACATCGGCCTCGCCTTGTCGCCGATGGCTTATTTCGCCCAGTTCGATCTCGACGTCCCGGGTGTCGCCATGGTGACGGCCTCACATAACGACAATGGCTGGACCGGGGTGAAGATGGGATCGCAGCGGCCGGTCACTTTCGGTCCTGACGAAATGAACCGGCTTAAGGAGATCGTGCTCTCGGGAAATTATCGCTACGCCGAGGGCGGCAGCTATCGCTTTGTCGAGAATTTTGCTGCCCGTTACATTGACGATCTCACCCATCGCAAGAAGATCAGCCGCAAGCTTAAAGTCGTCTGCGCCTGCGGCAACGGCACGGCGGGCGCGTTCGCCCCGAAAGTGCTGGCCGCGCTCGGCTGCGAGGTCGTGCCCCTCGATACCGAGCTCGACTTCACCTTCCCGCATTACAATCCCAATCCCGAAGACATGAAAATGCTGCATGCGATGGCCGCCAAGGTCCGCGAAACCGGCGCCGATGTCGGGCTCGGCTTTGACGGCGACGGCGACCGCTGCGGCGTTGTCGACAACCGCGGCGAGGAGATTTTTGCCGACAAGATCGGCGTCATGCTGGCGCGGGATTTGTCGAAACTCTACCCCGGCTCAACCTTCGTCGTCGACGTCAAGTCAACCGGGCTTTTCCTCACCGATCCCATGCTTTTGGCGAACGGCGTGAAAGCGGATTATTGGAAGACCGGCCACTCCTACATCAAGCGCCGGGTGACCGAATTGAAGGCCCTCGCCGGTTTCGAGAAATCCGGCCATTTCTTTTTCAACGCGCCGATCGGGCGGGGATATGACGACGGACTTTTGACCGGCATCCATATCGTCGACATGCTCGACCGCAATCCGGATAAGTCGATGGCCGATCTCTATGCGGATCTGCCGAAGACCTGGGGTTCGCCGACCATGGCGCCGCATTGCGCCGACGAAAGCAAATATGAGGTCGTCCAAAAGGTGCTCGCCAGGTTCAAATCCATGAATGAGAAAGGCGAGTTGCTGACCGGCCAGCCTATTCGCGATCTCGTCACGGTGAACGGCGTGCGGGTGACGACGAAGGACGGAACCTGGGGCCTTGTCCGCGCCTCATCGAACAAGCCGGAACTCGTGGTCGTCGTCGAGAGCCCGGTCTCGGAAGCGCGCATGCGCGAGATGTTTGCCGCCGTCGATGCCGTCCTTCGCGAACATCCGGAAGTCGGCGCCTATAATCAGACGATCTAGTGCCCCATCGCCTCCGCGTTGTGCGCCTGAATCTGGGCCGTGACATCGCCGTAAAACTTGGGATCATCGCCGAGCCGCGCGGTCGGCTGGCAACGCGGCGCGCATGTATAAGATTCCCGGTCCATGCCGCGCTGGACCACAAGCGCATTCCCGCCGCCGACCACCTGAACCATCAATTCCGCCACCGGATTGCCGTCCGAAGTCGAGGGCAATGAGATTGGTCTCGCCGAAGCCTTTGCCGGTAACGACCATCGTGCCGCCCTGCTTCAGCAAAGTGACGTCGGCGATCATCGGATTGCCGATCACCAAGGTCCGGGCGGCGGCAGGCACTTTCACGACGCGGGCCTGATCGACGGTGACGACCAGCGTGTCCGCTGAAAGGGCCGAAGCGGCCGGCGCAAACAACGCACAAACAATCAATCCTGGTTCCACGCCACGCCGAAAGAACCGGACGACGTACGACAGCAAACTCATGGTCTACCCTTCGTTACACGGTACAAATGCCGAAATCATTTGACTTCCGAATGGTGAATTATTGTTGAAAGATATGTCGCTCGAAAAGGAGGGCCGAAGGTCTCCATTGGCATGCGTTTGCGCACCTCGACGGCGCCCTCAGCTAATCCCAAAGCGTGCCTCGAATCTCAACTGGATCATGTGCTTACGCCGACCAAGCCGCGCCAGTCCCGACGCGCCTGAGATCGACATGTTCCGCAGATGGAACCTCACGAAAACTTTCGAGGGACAAGAATAATTGGCGTTCTAAGTCCCTAGCCGGATTAACGTGATCGCAATGAGTAAATCCTACCCTCCCCGAGGTTCCAGCGAACAGCCAGCGAGACTTGGACTGGAATTTGTGGAAAGTCGGAGAACGAGGAGTTTAAACCCATGAAGAAGCTTTTCGCGCGGTTCGCCGCCGATCAGTCGGGCGCCACCGCCATTGAATACGGTCTGATCGCCGGCCTGATCGCCGTCGTGATCATCAGCGCCGTCAGCACGCTCGGCACGAGGATCTCGGCCAAGTTCAACGCAATCGCCGCGAATTTGAGCTGATTTCGGCTTCGTAAGAGTTCAAGAATTCTGTCAGCAGCCCGTGGAACGCAAAATCGTTCCACGGGCTGCTGCTTTTTGTCGATCACATGGTTTCGGATGAACGCGAAGCTCTGCGCGATGCACGGGCCTCTTCGTCCTTCGGAAAATGATGCGTGCGGCAAAGTGTAAAAAGAAGAGTTGTTCTTTCACTTAAGAAGTCCTCAACGTAGTTCGCACGAAGTCTACTTTCGGGCTTAACCTGAGCGCAGCGAATGGATGATATTCCGTTGCGGCACCAGCAGAAGGATGGACGCTGGGAACGCAACGTCCAAAGCAACGCAACAGCAAGGAGCTCGTCATGAAGAAACTCGTTACCCGCTTCGCGGCGGATCGGTCAGGCGCAACAGCCATTGAATATGGACTCATCGCCGGCCTGATCGCCGTCGTGATCATTGGCGCGCTCACCTTGGTCGGCACCGGCCTTTCGACCAAGTTCAACGCGGTTGCGACAAACCTGAGTTGATCTCGGCGCGGTAGGTCCGCGGCGCTCTGCGGCATTTCGATGATCGTCGCGTCGGTTTGACGACGGCGCCAAATGCCGACCTCGCCGACGTTTGCGACCTGCTCATAGTTCCGTAAGGCGGCTGCGAGCGCCGGTTGCGAAAGCGCCCAGGATAAGACCTCGTTGCTCTCGACGAGCAGAATGTCGGGTTTGCCGAGATCGACGTCGCTGGCAAACATCGCTTCGTCCTCGCGCATAAGTTCCAGCAGCCGCGCCCGTTCGCCGGGCGGCGTCAGTCCCTGCCCGAGCAGATATCTGACGCCCCAGCTCACCCAGAGGCAATTCTGCCGCCCCACCCAGATGCCGCCAAGCCGGCGCACCAGCGGATGGCCGACATCCAGCTGCTCGGCCAGGGCGGCGATTTTGGGATGCGCGGGCGCAACCCGTCGGACCGCATCCGCGAGGCCGGGATATTCCTCGCCGTTGCCGAAATCCTTCATTGTCCCGAAGAGAAATGGCGCGAGGCAGAACGCCGGAATGAAGACGAAGAGCGCGAAGGATCGTCGCAGGCGGCTTTCGCCCGCCTCTGCCGACGCCGAAAGAAACGAAGCCGAGGCCAAAAGCGCGAGCGCAATGCCCGGGTAGGCATGATTCATCCAGCCCTTGCCCTGGAGGAGAAAGATCAGCAGGAACCCTGCCGAAGCCGCCGCCAGAACGAGCGCGCGGGGTTCGCTTCGGCGAAAGCGTGCGACGAAGAAAAGCGCGACCAGCAGAACGAGGTTGGCAAGAAACAGCGGAGACGCGACGATATGTGTCAGCCTGTCGCGCAGCGGCGCGTAGACATCGATGATGAGCGGCAATCCCGTGCTCACATAGGCCGGGAAGAATGCAAAGATGACCCAGACATAGATGAGAACAACGGCGGCGGCAGCGAATATTTCGGGCGCCAGCAGGAGGCTTGGCTTGCGTCTGAGAACGGCGCCGCAGAGCAGAACGCAAGCGGCCGGCAGCAGAAAATAAGGTTTGAAGGCGCAAGCGAGACCGCACCCCAATCCGGCCAGCAAAGCATCCGCGCGCGAAACGCTGCCTCCCGAGATCCGCGCGGCGCCGACCGCGACCGCAGGCAACATGGCCATGAGGGCGATATGTTCGCGTTCGGCAAAACAGAAGGCCGGAACGAACAGAAGAACATAGGCGGCAATCGCCAACGCGCGCCATGTCTCATTGGGCTTCAGCAGATCCGCCCTGCGAAGAATCGCGCCGGTTAGCAGGATCGAAGCACCCGCACCGAAAAAGGTGAAGACCACCAGAACGAATTCGGGCGAAAGGGCGAAAGCCCGACCAAGAACGACGGCCGGCAGATAAGCAAGAAAGGCCGCCGGCGGGTTTGGGTCGGAAATATCGACGTAGGGGACGAACCCATCGCGATATTTCTCGGCGAAGGTCAGGAACCAGGAATCATCGCCGTTCAGGTGCCCAAAGGCTTGCTGGATAGCCGCCGCCGCGACGATGAAGGCCGCGAAACGCCAGTCCTGCAAAAGTTTCGGCAGAGCGCTCTCCAGATCGAAGGATCGCTTCGTCAACAATGACAGGGTGTCGGAGAATTTCATCGGGCATGCAGTCTAATCGCGATTGATTAAGCCCGCCCGAAGGGAAAGCGGCCTCAATTGCCGCGTGCTGCGCTGAACCTATTAAGACTTGGTAAATTGCTGGCGGTTAGCCTCGCTGCCGCGATCGCCGCTCGCCGGCAAATCACCTGGAACGTCCTCATGCTCGTGGCCGCGACACTAGTCCTATTTCCGGCGCTCATGGTCTTCGCCGCCTTTTCCGACCTGTTTACGATGACGATCTCCAATCGCATATCGATCGCGCTTGCCGCGGCCTTCTTCATTCTGGCGGCGGCGCTCGGCGTGCCGCCGAAGGAGATCGGCTTGCATCGCGGCCTGCGGCCTGTTTGTCCTTCTCTTGACCTTCTTCTTCTTCAGCCGCGGCTGGATTGGCGGAGGCGACGCCAAGCTCGCATCAGCGACGGCGCTGTGGCTCGGCTTCGACCACGTTGCCGATTACGGTCTTTGCGCGGCGTTGATCGGCGGCGCCCTCACCTTGCTCATTTTCATGGCGCGGCGCTGGCCCTTGCCGGCCTTTCTCATTAATCAGCAATGGATCGCGCGGCTTCATGATCGGCAGAACGGCGTGCCTTATGGAATAGCGCTCGCAGTGGCGGGGCTCATCCTCTACCCGGAAACGCGAATTTGGCTTTCGGCGGCAGGCTATTGAGCCGCGGTGCCGAGCGCGTCGACGGCGCCGTTGAACGCAATTGGATAGACTTGGTTAACCTTAATTTGACGTTTGCATGGTCGTATCGGAACGCGTCCCACTGTGACGCGCGTCAAATGGGTTACGCATGAAACCAGCTCGCATCCTGATCCTCGCCACTGCCCTTGCCGCGGGTGTCGGAGCGGCCGTGATGGTCGCCGGGTCCAAACCCTCGGCCCCCATAACGCAGTTCGTCTCGGCCCCCAGCCTGCCGATGGACGAGATCCTCGTCGCAGCCAAGGAAATCAAGTTCGGCAGCGTGATCGAGCCGGACGACATGCGCTGGCAGCGATGGCCCAAGGCCAGCGTGCCGCCGGGCGTGATCCTCAGGGCCGCCATGCCCAACGCGATCGCGAACCTCAAAGGTTCTTTGACGCGCGACCCGATCGGCCCGGGCGAGCCCCTCTATGCCGACCGCCTGATCCAGCCCGGCAGCTCAAGCTTCATGGCGGCGATCCTGCCGGCCGGAACCCGCGCCGTGGCGATCAGCATCGATTCGCAAGGCGCAACGACCGCGGGCGGCTTCATTCTGCCGAATGACCGCGTCGATGTGATCCATACTTTCAAAGATCCGGAGGCTGCCCGCGCCGGCGGCGACGGCATGGTAAGCGAGACAATTCTGCGCAATGTGCGGGTTCTGGCAATCGGTCAGAACATTCAGCAGCAGGGCGACCAACGGGTTGTTGCGGGATCCAATGCGACCTTGGAGCTGACCCCGCGCCAGGTCGAGAAAATCGTTCTCGCGCAGAGAGTTGGCCAATTGTCGCTCAGCCTGCGCAGCATGGCCGATACGAGCGCGACCACGAACGATGATGAACCTCTTCCGAAATCGGGCGACATGACGATCGTGCGCTTCGGCGTCCCGGTCGAGGCGCGAGCCCATTGACCCCGGATGCTTCCACGTGACTAAGCCCGCTCAAGGAAATCCCCGCATGAAATGCCGCGTCTCGACATTCCTTTGCGGATTGGCGGCGAGCCTTGTCGTCGCGGCGCCCATGCAAGACATCTGGGCCCAGTCGCGGCCAGTGATCGAAAACAGCGACAATTCCGCGATCACGCGGCAGATCTCGATGGGCGTCGGCAAATCGATCATCGTCGATCTGCCCCAGGATGCGGCCGAGATCTTCGTTGGCAATCCCAAAGTCGCCAATGCGGTCGTGCGCTCGGCCCGCAAACTCTACATCATCGGCATCGACAACGGCCAAACCACCGTATTTGCCCTGGATGCACAAGGTCGCCAAATCGCGGCGCTCGAAATCAGCATCGGCCGCGACGTCGGCGAACTCGAAGAGATCCTGAAAGCCGCGCTTCCCACGTCGGACATCGTCACCCGGACGGTCAACGACACGATCATTTTGAGCGGCGAGGTCGATTCACCGGAAGAAGCGCAGCGCGCCGCCGACATTGCCCAAGGGCTTCGTCAAGAACCTCGGAACTGCAACCGCCAGCCCGGAAGACCTTGTCGTCAATTCGCTGATAATTCGCGGCCGCGATCAGGTGATGCTCAAAGTGAGCGTCGCCGAAATCCGCCGCGACGTCGCCAAGCAGCTCGGCCTCACGTCGAGCACCTGGGGCCCGTTCACCCAATATAATCCCTTTGGGATCAACGGCACGATCGCCACCTCGGGAAGCGGCCAGACGTCGGGATTAACCCTCAGCAATCCCTCCAACACTGTGAGCGCGACGCTGCAGGCCTTTGAGCGTTATGGCGTCTCGCATGTTCTCGCCGAGCCGACGGTCTCGGCAGTCTCGGGCGAGAGTGCGAAATTCACGGTCGGCGGCGAAGTCCCCATTCCCAGCGCTCCGGTTTGCGCGACCAACGGCACGGTCACCAACTGCAGCCCCGGCGGCGCAACGTACCAACCCTACGGGATCACGCTGAACTTTTCGCCCATCGTTTTGTCGGAAGGCCGCATCCTGCTGCATCTCGCAACCGAAGTCACCGAGCTCGACTATCAGACCTCCGTCATCATTCAAGGCGTGGTCGTTCCCGGTCTGCGCACCCGCAAGAATGAGACGACGGTCGAAATTCCCTCCGGCGGTTCGATCGCCTCGGCCGGTCTTCTGGAAACCACCACCCAGCAGGTCATCAACGGCTTTCCTGGATTGATGAACTTGCCGATCCTCGGCGCTCTGTTCCGTTCCCGCGATTACCAAAAGGAAGAAACCGAATTGATGATCGTCGTCACCCCCTACCTCGTTCGGGCGACGACCGTTAGCGATCTTCCAAAACCCGACGACGGGTTTGCCGATTCAAGCGATCCGCAAGCCTGGCTGCTTGGCCGCATCAACCGTCTCTATGCCTCTCCCAACAACCCCGAAGCCGTCAAGAATTTCAAGGGGCGTGTCGGCTTCATCCTGGACTGAAGCTCGAACGCCGGCAATGCAGCGCAAGCCTTTAGAGATGGGACCTTCATGCCGACCTCGCCAGAAATGAGAGCCCAAACCCGCCGCGGCGACAGCTCTTTTCCTGCCGCTCGGCATCTGCATGACGCTCTGCGGATGCGCCGACCGGATGTCGACATCGTCCATCCCTATGGACGACTACCGCAATCGCCACCCGATCGTTCTCGCCGAGCAGGCGCGCCGGCTCGATATTTTCCCGGCGCCGGATGGGGTCGGTCTCGACAGCCGCACCGCTGCGCAGGTCGTTGAATTCGGCACGCTATATCGCAACACCGGACAGGGTCCTATCAACGTCATCGTTCCCGCGGAGGGCCATGGCGCGCTGCCGCGCGAGGCAATCGCGGCAATTCGGCGGGCCCTTGCCCAAGGCGGCGCGGCGGCGCCGGTCGAAATCACCGGCTATCCGGTGATCAATCCCGATCTCGCCTCTCCGATCCGGCTGAGTTTCGTCGGGCTCAAGGCCAAGGTCGCCGATCCCTGCGGACAATGGCCGAGCGATCTTGCCTCCGGCAGCACGGTCCAGGGCTGGGAGAACAAGCCCTACTGGAATTACGGCTGTTCCTATCAAAGCATGCTGGCCGAACAAGTTGCGGATCCGCGCGACCTCGTCGGTCCGCGCGCCGAAGACCCCGCCGATACGCAGATGCGAAGCTGGGCAATTTCGCAGATGCGCAAAGGAACCGATCCGTCGACGGATTGGAAGACGAAGAATACGTCCATCAGTTCGGTCGGATCGCAGTGATGAGCAGCTATGTTGATATGACGCCTGAGCAGATTGCTCCGCTCCCGCGCATCTCGATGCAGGCGTTCTGCGAGACGGCCGAGGTCGCGCAAATCATTCAAGAGGCTATTTCCGACCGGCGCATGGAAAAGGCGCATGTCAAAGTGCATATGGGCGGCGCGCCGGCGGCGATCGAGGCCTACCGATCCGCGGCCACGCCGAACGTGGTCTTTCTGGAAACGGCGGCGACCCGCGAAGACCTTTTCGGATATCTGCACGCGCTCGCCGAATTCTGCGATCCCGGCACCAAGGTGATCGTGGCGGGACGAATGAACGACATCGTGCTCTATCGCGAGCTGATGGCGCGCGGGGTCAGCGAATATCTGGTCGTGCCGTTCAAGGTGATCGACTTCATCCGAACCGTTTCGCATCTCTACGCGAGCGCCGGAGCCGAGCCGGTCGGTAAGATTGTCGCCTTCGTCGGCGCCAAGGGCGGCGTCGGCGCCTCGACGCTGGCGCATAATGTCGCCTGGTCGATTCCCCGCGACCTCGACATCCAGGCGGTGCTCGTCGATCTGGATCTTGGTTTCGGAACGGCGGGGCTCGATTTCAACCAGGATCCGCCGCAAGGCATAGCCGAGGCGGTCTTTGCGCCGGATCGGGTCGATTCCAATCTCGTCGACCGGCTGCTGTCGCGTTGTGGCGACAAAATGGGAATTCTCGCCGCGCCGGCGACGCTCGACCGGATCTATGATTTTCCCGAGACCGCTTTCGATGCGATCGTCGACATCTTGCGGGCTTCGACGCCTTGCGTCGTTCTCGACGTGCCGCATATGTGGACGGCTTGGGCGCGCCGTATGCTGATCGGCGCCGACGAAATCGTCTTGGTCGTGGCCCCCGATCTCGCCAATCTGCGCAACGCCAAAAGCCTGCTCGACACGGTTCGCGCGGCGCGGCCGAACGATTCCAAGCCCAATCTGGTCTTCAATCTCGTCGGGATCCCCAAGCGGCCGGAAATCGCGATCGCCGATTTTGCCAAGGCCGTCGACCTCGAGCCGGCCGGCGTCATCAGCTTCGACCCGAAGCTTTTCGGGACCGCGGCCAACAACGGCCAGATGATCGCGGAGGTCGAACCGGCAAGCAAGGCCAATGAGACGATTTCAGAACTCGCAAGAATTGTGACAGGCCGTTTCGAGATCCGGAAGGTCAAGAAAAACCTCCTCGACCCTCTCAAGCTGCTGGGATTCAGCAAGGCGTCCTAGAGCGGCAGCCGAGGCGGACGTGAATTTGGTCGCCCTCTGCAAGGTCGTAGTAGGTCTTTTTTAAATTCTTCCGCGATTTCCTGTTTCCGAGCGGGTCGGAGCGAGCTTTGAGGGACCCGGGCTGCTCGGCCCGTTCAAACGCGCCCCAGTGGACCTAGGACTCCGTGGAAGCGGGTGAAATTGCTGGATTTTGAACTGCGGGCCCGCGGTTTGGATTTCCGCCCGAAAAGGAGCAGGCATGTTCGGTAAACGCACGAGTCCTGCCGAGGGCGCGCCGGCGCGATCGGCGCCGGTCTTGGTTCCGGCCTTTCGCGGGGTCACCGACCAAGCCAGAAAAGCCGCGCCGACGATCCTCGAGCCGAGCGTCCTCGCGGCCCCCGAGGCTCCCCGTTCCGACGAATATTACGTCACCAAGAGCATGATCTTCGGCGCGCTGATCGAGGCGATCGATCTGTCGCAGTTGGCGCGTCTCGACGCCGAAAGCGCGCGCGAGGAAATCCGCGACATCGTCAATGAGATCATCGCGATCAAGAACATCGTTATGTCCATTTCCGAGCAGGAAGATCTGCTCGAGGACATCTGCAACGACGTGCTCGGATATGGCCCGCTCGAGCCACTGCTCGCACGCGACGAAATCGCCGACATCATGGTCAATGGAGCGACGCAGACCTATATCGAAGTATCCGGCAAGCTTCAGCTGACCAACATTCGCTTTCGCGACAATGCTCAGCTGATGAACATCTGTCAGCGCATGGTGAGCCAGGTCGGGCGGCGCGTCGATGAAGCCTCGCCGATTTGCGACGCGCGCCTCGCCGACGGTTCCCGCATCAACGTCATTGCGCCGCCGCTGGCGATCGACGGGCCCGTTCTTACGGTCCGCAAGTTCCGCAAGGACAAATTGACGCTCGACCAGCTGATCAGGTTCGGCTGCGTCTCGCCGGAAGGCGGCGAGATCCTCAAGATTATCGGGCGGGTCCGTTGCAACGTCCTCATCTCGGGCGGCACCGGCTCGGGCAAAACGACGCTGCTCAATTGCCTGACCCAATTTATCGATGCGACCGAACGCGTCATCACCTGCGAGGACGCGGCCGAACTCCAATTGCAGCAGCCGCATGTCGTGCGGCTCGAGACACGCCCGCCTAATCTCGAAGGCACCGGCGCCGTGACAATGCGCGACTTGGTGCGCAACTGCCTGCGCATGCGGCCTGAGCGCATCATCGTCGGCGAGGTTCGCGGACCCGAAGCCTTTGATCTTCTGCAGGCGATGAATACCGGCCACGACGGATCGATGGGCACGGTGCACGCCAATTCGCCGCGCGAGGCTCTGAGCCGCCTCGAGTTGATGATCACCATGGGTGGTTTCTCGCTGCCGATAAGGACCATCCGCGAGATGCTCGTCTCCTCGATCGACGTCATCATACAGACGGCGCGCCTGCGTGACGGCTCGCGCCGCGTTACCCAGATCACCGAGACGATGGGTCTCGAAGGCGAGGTCATCACGACCCAGGATCTCATGGTCTACGACATCTCCGGCGAGGACGCCTCCGGCCGCATCAAGGGCAAGCATCGCTCAACCGGCGTAGGCAGGCCGCGGTTCTGGGAGAGGGCGCGCTATTTTGGCGAAGAAGAACGGCTCGCAAAAGCTCTCGATGCCGGCGAGGTGAGAAGCGAGACATGAGGCCGTCATCGCGCGCGACGGCCAGGGAGTGAGCATGGACATTCATGTCTTGATAGCGGCTCTATTGGCGGCCATCACGGTGGGCGGCCTCGGGTTCGTTTTTGTCTATCCTCTCCTCAGCGGCGAGCGGAACGCCGAGAAGCGTCGGGCGGCGTTGACCGCCGGCCCGACGGGGAAAGTAATCGACAAGCAAGCCGACGCCGCCTTGCGCCGCAAACAGATCACCGACAGCCTGAAAGAGATCGAGACCCGCAATTCGCGCAACCGAGTCACTATCGACAATATGCTCACCCGGGCCGGCTTGAACTGGTCGCGGCGGCGGTTCCTGATCGTCGCTGCGGGGACGGGATTAGCACTCGGCGCCGCGGCATTCTTTCTCGAAGGCAATCCTTATATCGCGCTCGCCCTTGTTTTGGTCGGCGGCGTGGGGCTGCCGCTCTGGACGCTCAAATTTCTGGTCAAGCGGCGTCTGAAAAAATTCGCCGATCTCTTTCCCGACGCGATCGATATCATCGTGCGCGGCGTGAAGGCGGGATTGCCGCTCGGCGACTGCCTGCGCATTATCGCAACCGAGGTGGCCGAGCCGGTGCGAGGCGAATTCCGCCAGATTATCGAGGCGCAGGCGATGGGATTGTCGGTCCCCGAAGCCGTCGATCGCCTCGTCGCCCGCGTGCCGACCTCGGAAGCGAGCTTCTTCTCGATCGTCATTGCCATTCAGCAGAAAGCCGGCGGCAGCCTTTCCGAGGCGCTCTCGAACCTGTCCACGGTGCTCCGCGAGCGCAAGAAGATGGAAGGCAAGATCAAGGCTTTTTCATCGGAGGCGCGCGCCTCCGCCATGATCATCGGCTCTCTGCCTTTCGTGGTCGGCGGATTGGTCTATCTGACAAGCCCGAAATATATCGAACTGCTTTGGACGAATGAGACTGGGCAGATCGTGATGGGCATCAGCCTCCTATGGATGGCGCTCGGCACGTTCATCATGAAGAAGATGATTACCTTCGACTTCTAGAAACTCTGCGGCGAACGACGGCAGGGAACACAGGCGACCTTGATGACGGATCTTCTCTACGCTCTTTGGAATCGGCAGGTCATATTGAGCACGCTTGTGGCGATCGCGACGGTGGCGACGATTCTCACCTTGGCCATGCCTTTGCTCCAAACCGACACGCTCGCGCGCCGCATGAAGAGCGTGGCGAGCGAACGTGAGCGCATTCGTGCCCGCGAGCGGGAGCGGCTTCACGACAGCAAAAAAGTCAGCCTGCGCCGGGAGCCCAAGGCCTATATGAAGGAGATCGTCGAAAGGTTCAATCTCTCGCAATGGCTCGGCACCGACGAGGCGAAGAAGCAGATGACGATGGCCGGTTTTCGCGGGGCGCAGGCGGAAGTCGGATTTCTCTTTTTCCGTCTGGTCACCCCGATCACCCTGTTCTTTCTCGCGCTGATCTACGTTTTCTTTCTGACCAACTTTGACTGGCCGTTGTCCGTCAAGTTCGGCGTCGCGATCGCCGCCGCCTATCTCGGCATCAAAGCGCCGGAGCTTTATCTTAAGAATCAGATCGCCAAGCGGCAGAAATCGATGTCTCGAGCGATCCCCGACGCTTTGGATCTTCTGCTCATCTGCGTCGAATTGGGGATGTCGATCGAACCCGCATTTCGCAAAGTCGCGCAGGAGGTCGGCGCGCAATCGATCCCGCTCGCCGAGGAGCTTGCGCTTACCACGGCGGAGCTTTCCTACCTTCCCGACCGAAGGATGGCTTTCGAAAATCTCGGGATGAGAACCGGCGTCGATTCGCTGAAGCAGATCGTCACCGTGCTCAACCAGGCTGAACGTTACGGGACGCCGCTCGGCCAAGCGCTGCGCGTCGTCTCGCAGGAAAGCCGCATCCGGCGCATGAACGAGGCCGAGAAGAAGGCGGCCGCATTGCCGCCCAAGCTCACCGTGCCGATGATCCTGTTCTTCCTGCCGGTGCTTTTTGCGGTGATCATCACGCCGGCGATCATCCAGGTCACGGCGGTCGCTGGCCACTGACGGCGCATCCGCGGAAGGCGCCTTCCGCCTCGGCCTGTCGGTCACTCCGGATCGGCGGCTCCGAGCTGGGTCTTCGCGATGACCGGTGCGATGTCGGGCTTCTTGGCGTCGCGCTCATGATTTTGCGGATGTCTGGCGGCGGTTTTCGTGGCATCGAGCTTACGGATCTCGTCCCAGGGATCCGCCTGCGCGATCATTTGCCGAATCGCGGCGACGTTCTCGGCGGCGTCGACGGGCGAGAGGTCCTGCTGCGCGACGCTCTGAGCCGCGTCGAATTTGCCTTCGAGCGCCAGCACCAAAGCGAGATTTTGCCGCACCCGCACATCGGCCCCCGGCTGCGCGGCTGCCTGTTGCAAGGTGGATTCGGCCAGAGGCAATTGTTTCGAAAGCGCGTAGGAAAGCCCCAGATTGGAGAGAACCTGCGGCTGATTTGGCACAATCTTCAAGGCGGCCGTGTAATAAGCCTGGGCCTGATCATGATCGCCGAGCTGATCGGCGACCGCTCCCTGCGCCGAGAGGATCGACCAATTCGGCTGCTCGGGCGTATGGGCCTCGGGCAGAACCGTCGCTGCTTCGCGCAGCCGACCGTCATCGGCCAAAGCCTTGCCGTAGGCGCCGAGCACGTCCATGTCCTTCGGATATTTGGCCGCGAGCTTCTGTGTTACGGCAACCGCCTGCTCGTAACGCGTCAGGGCGCGAAGCGCGCTCGCATAAGCCAAGGCGATCCGTTTATTGTCCGGGTCGGTGTCGTACTTACGCCCGAGGTCGTCGGCATAACGCTCCAACTCCGGCAAGGATCCAGGCAAGACTCCATCCTGGCCGACCGAGCCAATAAGACCGCCGCTTCCAAGCCCCTGGCATCCGGCGAGAAGGAGCGCGAGAAGAAAACCCGCGGCTGCAACGGCCGGCCAAGCGGCCTTCGCGCGCAACGTCATTTGCCCTCTGGGGTGTGGAATAAGCATCGATCGGCCTCTCTTATGTGCCGCTTGTCAGTAATAAAAAGTTAACCCTAAGAAACGGTTAAGACAGAGACGCGGGAGTTCGCAAATGCCGTTTCATCTCGGTCCGCCGCCATCCGATGCGGTGCCGGTCTTCTTTGTCACCACGCACACTTGGCCTAAAATCGAGACTGGTCTGCCGGAGGCTTCTGCCGCATTCGCGCGCGCGTGCAAATTCGAGCCGCTCGCCGGGCGCATTCTCATCCTGCCTTCAGCGGAAGGCCGCCTCAGCGGCGTGCTCTGCGGGCTCGAACCGCAGGAGGCGCGAAGCCGCGATCCATTTCTGCCCGGCCGGCTTGTGGCGGCGGTGCCGCCTGGCGTTTATCGCTTCGCCAATGAACCGCACGAGCCGGGATTGGCGGCACTGGCATGGGCGCTCGCCTCCTATCGTTTCGTTCGTTACAAAAAAGAAAAGACCGGGCTGCCGCGGCTCTCTCCTCCTGAGGGCGTCGATATTGCGCGCATCATCCGCATCGCCGCCGCCGTCGCGCTCGGACGCGATCTCATCAATACGCCCGCCAATGATCTCGACCCCGATGCACTCGAAGCGGCGGCCGTGGCGGTCGCGACGCAATATAAGGCGAAAACTTCCGTCATCCGCGGCGACGCCCTGATCGAGGCCAATTTTCCGCTGATCCACGCGGTCGGGCGCGCCGCGGACAAGGCGCCGCGACTCGTCGATTTCTCCTGGGGAGAATCGCATGCGCCGAAAGTCACGCTGGTCGGCAAGGGCGTCTCATTCGACACCGGTGGCCTCGACATCAAGCCTGAAAGCGCCATGCTGCTCATGAAAAAGGATATGGGCGGCGCGGCGACGGCCTTGGCGCTCGGCCAAATGGTCATGGACGCGCGCCTGCCGATCTGCCTGCGGGTGATCCTGCCGATTGTCGAGAACGCAATCTCAAGCAAGGCCATGCGGCCCGGCGACGTCTATCCGAGCCGCAAGGGTCTCAGCGTCGAAGTCGGCAACACCGACGCGGAAGGCCGCCTGATCCTCGCCGATGCCTTGGCGCTCGGCGATGAAGAGGCGCCCGACCTTCTCATCGATTTTGCCACATTGACCGGGGCGGCGCGCGTCGCGCTCGGTCCCGATCTGCCGCCGTTCTATACAATGGACGACGTGCTCGCCGCGGAGATCGCGCGCCACGCGGCGCAGGCTTATGATCCGGTCTGGCGCCTGCCGCTGTGGGACCCCTACGACAAGCTGCTCGATGGAAAGATCACCGATCTTTCCAATATTTCCTCAGGCCCCTTCGCCGGCTCGATCACCGCCGCGCTCTTCCTGCGCCGCTTCGTCGAAAAGGCGAAGGCTTGGGCGCATTTCGACATTTACGCCTGGACGCCGACGGCGAAACCCGCGCGCCCCGAAGGCGGCGAGATCCAGGTGGCGCGGCTGCTCTTCGATCTGATCGAAGGCCGTTACGGCAAGGGCGCGGCGCACGCCGATGTCGCCGCCCGATCCGCGGACATGGTCCAATGAAACGCGATCCCCGGCTGACGCCGGCGCGCCCCGATCTCGCGGCCGCGCATCTTCGCGGGGAGGTCGAGGCCGATCGTTATGTCGCAGGGCGCCCTATGCATGTGCGCATCGGCCTCGCCGATCTGCGGCGCGCGCCTTCGCCTTCCGCTCCGATCGATACTCAAGCGCTCTTTGGCGAAGACGTGACGCTTTACGACGACCGCGAAAGTTGGGCCTGGGTACAGCTCGCACGCGACGGCTATGTCGGCTATCTCGCGCGCGAAGCCCTCGCCGAGGGTGCGGCGAACGCGACACATCGCATCTGCGTCAACCGCAGCTTCGTCTATCCAGCTGCGGACATCAAAGCGCCGGTCCTCGCCGCATTGCCGCTCGGCGCTGCCGTGAAGCTGGAGGATGCGGAAGGCGGGTTCGGCGGGCTCGCGGGAGGCGGATTTGTGTTCGCCGCGCACCTGCGGCCGCTCAGAGAAAAAGTGAATGATTTCACCACAGTGGCCGAAGGATTTCTCGGCGCACCTTATCTTTGGGGGGGCAAGTCGAGCCTTGGAATCGATTGTTCCGGCCTAGTGCAGATTGCGCTCTTCGAGGCGGGCGTTACGGCGCCGCGCGACACCGATCTGCAAGAAGGCGCGCTCGGCGCGGAGCTTGCCATCCGCGAAGGGCTTGAACAGTTGAGACGCGGCGATCTCATTTTTTTCAGGGGCCATGTCGGGATCATGCGCGATGCGCACCGGCTCCTTCATGCCAATGCGCATCACATGCTGGTGGCCTCCGAGCCCCTGGCCGAAGTCCGCGACCGCATCCGGCAAAAACGCGGCGGGGATATTACGGCGATCAAGCGGCCGTAGGCCGAATACGTTCTCCGATTGGAAAACCGGATGCGGCTACTTGAGGCTGCTTGGCCCGAAGGCGCGCGGAAACAACGCGCGGAACGTTATGGTTTCGCGCACGCCCGCCGGGCCGGCGCTATGGAGCTTCGTATCCTGCATCGCGAATTCGGAAATTCTCTGCCGACAGGCGCCGCAAGGCATCAAAGACTCGGCGCTCTCGGCAATGATGAGGATTTCGGCGATCTTTTGCTCGCCGGCCGCAATCATCGCGGCAATCGCTCCGGCTTCGGCGCAGGTGCCGACGGGATAGGCCGCGTTCTCGACATTCGCACTGGCATAGACGGCGCCCGAGGCGCTGCGAATTGCAGCCCCGACCGTAAAACGCGAATAGGGCGCATAGGCATTCTGCCGCGCCACTGCGGCAGCTTGGAAAAGCTCTTCAATCGCATCCATAAGAAATCTGTCTTCCGCGCTGATTCCGCTTGCATATCACATCGGCATAAAGCTCCGGAAGCACGAGCGCTCGGCCTTGGCCGAGCTCCAGCGGCGAGGGAATTTTATAGATCTGAATGATTCTCACTTTGCGCTTCGGGGCCGCGGGCAGGACCCGCGTGACGCGATGCAGGCCGGCGGCGCTCGCCGGCGGGGGCCCCGGGGGAATTCGCATTCCGACGAAGCAGAAAAGGCCGAATCCAAGGGCCAGCAGCGACGCCAGTCGCTTGCGCCGGCGCTCGCGTGCAAAGAGCGGATTGTGCCGCTGGGATTGGCACCGGCTCGGATATAAAGCTTCGATTGCCATGGGGGACCTCTCTCATCCACGAAGATGAGTCGGCCTGCGAACGGGAAAGGTTCACACGGTTTGGATGAAGGGCTTCGACGGCCATAATTTCCGTCTGCTCAAGACAACGAATGAGACGGCAGAAAGTTCGTGCGTATACGAACCAGCCGCGCAAATTTCACCAAAATCCGCGGGTGCAACGATCGCGCGGCTGCCGTGACATATATTTTCTGATATAGCTTCTCTCCGGCCCATGGCCTCGCTGCGGTCGCAGGCTCGGCTCTCGGCGGGCATGACTCGATGGCAATGACGATGAAATCCCAGGCACCGCACGTTGCAATCGAGATCATGCTGCCGAACGGCGGCACGTTCGGGCCGCAGGACCTCGCGCTCATCGAGGCTATTCGCGCAGAGCGTTCAATCATTGGCGCGAGCCGCGCGCTCGGACTCTCCTATCGCAAATGCTGGCTCTGCGTCGATGCGCTCAACCGCACCTTCGAAAGCCCCGTCGTTGCGACCTTTCCAGGGCGGCGCGGCGGGGGCGCTGAGATCACGCCTTTCGGCGAAAGGCTCGTGGCGCTCTATCGCTCCATCGAGAGGCATGCCGGAACCGCGGCGAAAAAATCTCTCGAGGAGCTTACGGCTTCTCTCGACTGGTCGTTCGATCCGAAGGCCAAGGCCGCGGCTGCGGCGCGCGATCTTGGCTGAGGTCGGAGATCGCCGCCGCCTTGATCATCGCCCAAGCCTTGAGACCCGGAACGAGCGCGAGCCGTTCGACCGATTCGCGGGTGATGAGCGCGTGAAGGCGCGTTTTGCCGAGATCGAACGTGGCGCGCACATAGGGCGTGGTCAAAAATTCCAGTTCGGCAATTTCGCCCGGCAGGCGGTTGGTGATCGAAACATCCATCGGCCGCGAGAGTGCCACTGAGACATCCCGCGCCTCGATCCTGACCTTCACGGCCGAATCGACCGGATGACCGATCTCGGGCACGCGCAATTCGCCGTCCGCGAAGAAGAGCGTCGTCATGCCCAGTTCCGGGTCATGGCGCAGGATTCGGGCGAAAATGATGGTCCTGAACCGCGGCGGCAGGCCGGCCGGATTAGGAATTTGGGTTCTCTGGGTGTCCTGCATCAGCCTTAGATCACGCAAGCGCATTCAACGCTGCGCCATGTTCTTACTCTAGGGCCAATCCCCAGCGACCGCTACCAGGGACGCGGTTCCCAAATCGCCCCGATTCGTGTAAGGGGACGCTGCAATTGCGAGAAAAGAGCCCATATAGGGCGTGAGGCGCCCCGGACGCCGGGGCCTCGATCCCTGCTGATTCGACATCGTTTACGGCAACGCCGCATCGCGGCCGCTTTGTCGGATGATCTTTGCTGATCGTCTGAGAATAGCCGCCAGCCGACACCGGACCCGAAATTTCATGAATTTGCGCAACATCGCCATCATCGCTCATGTCGACCACGGCAAGACCACGCTCGTCGACCGCCTGCTGCAGCAATCCGGCGCCTTCCGCGAGAACCAGCGCGTCGCCGAGCGCGTCATGGATTCGAACGACCTCGAAAAAGAGCGCGGCATCACGATCATGGCCAAGGTGACCTCGGTCGCCTGGAAAGACGCGCGCGTCAATATCGTCGATACGCCGGGCCACGCCGATTTCGGCGGCGAAGTCGAGCGCATCCTCTCCATGGTCGACGGCGCCATCGTCCTCGTCGATGCCTCCGAAGGCCCGATGCCGCAGACCAAATTCGTCGTCGGCAAGGCCCTGAAAATGGGGTTGAAGCCGATCGTCGCGATCAACAAGATCGACCGGCCGGATGCGCGCGCAACAGAGGTCGTCAACGAGGTCTTCGATCTTTTCGCGGCGCTCGATGCAACCGATGAGCAGCTCGATTTCCCGATCCTCTATGGCTCCGCCAAACAAGGCTGGATGGCCGAGAGCCCGGATGGTCCGAAGGACGGAATGGCGCCGCTATTCGATCTCGTGCTGCGGCACGTGCCGGCGCCGAAAATCGAAGCGGGCGGGTTCCGCATGCTCGGTACTCTGCTCGAGGCCAATCCCTATCTCGGCCGGCTCATCACGGGCCGCATTTTTGCGGGCAGCATCAAGCCGAACCAGGCGGTGAAAGTGCTCGATCGCACCGGCGCGGTCGTCGAGCAAGGCCGCGTCTCGAAGATCCTGGCCTTTCGCGGCATCGAACGCACGCCGATCGATGTGGCGGAAGCCGGCGACATCGTCGCCATTGCAGGTCTCGAAAAATTCAACGTCGCCGACACGCTCGCAGCACTCGAGGTGACTGAGCCGCTGCAGGCACAACCGATCGACCCCCCTACTCTGTCCATGACCTTCCTCGTCAACGATTCGCCGCTCGCCGGCACAGAAGGCGACAAGGTCACGAGCCGCGTCATCCGCGACCGCCTCTACAAGGAGGCCGAAGGAAACGTCGCGCTCAAAGTCGAGGATTCCGGCGAATCCGATTCCTTCGTCGTTTCGGGGCGCGGCGAGTTGCAACTCGCGATCCTGATCGAGACCATGCGCCGCGAAGGCTTCGAAGTCGGCGTGTCGCGGCCGAAAGTCGTTTTGCAGAAGGACCCCGCGACGGGCCAGCTCCTCGAGCCGATCGAGGAAGTGGTGATCGATGTCGACGAGGAGCACTCGGGCGTCGTCGTCAACAAAATGGCGGAACGCAAGGCCGAAATGGTCGAGATGCGCCCTTCCGGCGGCGGTCGCCTGCGTCTCGTCTTCCATGCGCCGACCCGCGGCCTCATCGGCTACCAAGGCGAACTGCTGACCGATACGCGCGGCACGGCGATCATGAACCGGCTGTTCCATGCCTATGCGCCGTTCAAAGGCGAAATCACCGGTCGCCGCAACGGCGTCCTCGTCTCCAACGATCAGGGCGAGTCGGTCGCCTATGCGATGTGGAAATTGGAGGATCGCGGCCCGATGATGATCGAGCCCGGCGCCAAGGTCTATCGCGGCATGATCGTCGGCGAGCATACGCGCGACAACGATCTCGAAATCAACGTGCTGAAGGGCAAGCAGCTCACCAATATCCGGACCCATTCCAAGGACGAGGCCGTGCGGCTGACGCCGCCGATCCAGATGACGCTGGAAAAGGCGCTCGCCTATATCGAAGACGACGAGCTCGTCGAAGTGACGCCGAAATCGATCCGCTTGCGCAAGAGTGTTCTCGACCCGAACGAGCGCAAACGCGCGGTGCGGGCGAAGGAGAGCGCGTAATGCCAACGAGCGCCGAAGTCGCAGCCAGATTCGGATCGAGCTTGGCGCTGGCAGGTGTCCTTGTTTTCGTCCTCTCTGCCTCCGCCGAGGCCGGCGATGATGTTCTTAGTGCCGGATTCACGCCCGCCGTCGCGCTTGGCATCCTTGATGGAAGCACGTTGGCCTCCGGGCCTGCGCCGCCGCCATCGCCTCCCGTGTCCTATTATGCGCGGGTCTCGACGCGCGGCCCTTATGGGCAGCGCTGCTGGTATGAGGCGCGGCAGATTTGGGGCGGCTATGGGTTTTTCGTCGGGCGCGTTCGAGTTTGCGACTGAACGGGCGAGCGCGCTTGGCGGCACGTATCGATGAAGGCGGCTATGCCACATTTCCCACCTAGCCGCATCGTTTGCCTCACCGAAGAAACGGTCGAGACGCTTTACCTCATCGGCGAAGAAGACCGCATTGTTGGCGTCTCGGGCTATGCGGTGCGCCCGCCCCGCGTGCGGCAGGAGAAGCCGCGCGTCTCCGCCTTCATCTCGGCGGATATTCCAAAGATTCTCGCGCTCGAACCTGATCTCGTCCTCTGCTTTTCCGATCTTCAGGCGGCAATTGCCGCGGACCTGACCCGCGCCGGCGTCGCTGTTCATGTGTTCAACCAGCGCGACGTTGCCGGCATTCTGGCGATGATCCGCACGCTCGGCGCGCTCGTAGGCGAGCCGGAGAAGGCGTCGGCGCTCGCCGATTCTCTCGCGCGGCACCTCGACGAGGTCGCAGCGGCAGCGCGCGGGCTCGCGCGACCTAAAGTTTATTTTGAGGAATGGGACTCTCCGCTCATCACCGGCATTGGTTGGGTTTCGGAACTGATTGAAATCGCTGGCGGGGAGGACATCTTTCCGCATCTACGCAAGGAAAAATCAGCCAAGGATCGAATCGTCGCACCGCAAGCCGTCATCGATGCGGCGCCGGACGTCATCCTCGCGTCATGGTGCGGTAAGAAGGTCGTCACAGACACGATCCGGCACCGGCCGGGCTTCGAGCTGATCCCGGCGGTTCGCGACGATCGGATCGTCGAGATCAAATCGCCCCTGATTTTGCAGCCGGGACCCGCCGCGCTCACCGATGGGCTTGATGCCATCGTCGCGGCGCTTCGCCCCTGACGAGAACTTTCCGCGGAATGGTCTGAGGCTCAAACGGCCGCCAGGCCAAGACTTTCCTTCAACATGTTACGATTGGGCTGCAGAAGATCAGCCAAAGTATAGCGATCGAGAACCGCGAAAAAGGCATTGAGCGCGTCCTTCAGCACGTGACGAAGCCGGCATGGGCCGGCGATCCGGCACGCCCCATCTTCGGCAAAACATTCGACCAAAG
This sequence comes from uncultured Alphaproteobacteria bacterium, assembly GCA_963759985.1. Lineage (GTDB taxonomy): Bacteria > Pseudomonadota > Alphaproteobacteria > Rhizobiales > Beijerinckiaceae > Methylovirgula. The sequence continues at coordinate 970,859 of CAVXBI010000004.1, read as the reverse complement.
CCACGTCATCTTCGGTATTGCGCACGACGTCACCCAAGTTGATTTCATTTGGCGATTTCGCAAGCCTGAGGCCGCCGCCCCGGCCCCTCAGCGTCGCCACATAGCCGGACTGGCCAAGCGCCTGAACCACTTTCATCAGATGGCTCTCCGATATGCCGTAGAGGTCGGCGATCTCGCGAATTGAGCTCAGACGCTCCGTTTGCAGGCCCAGATAGATCAGGACGCGCAGAGAATAGTCTGTATAGCGGGTGAGTTGCATTTGCTTCCCTCCGTGGTGCCCGGCTCGCGGTCGTATATTGGCCCGCCTGCCCTTGGGGCAATTTATGAGATCTATTTCCAATGAATATTATTCTCGCGCCGGTCGACCCAAAAGGCTTTCCCCTTCGACCAGAGCAATCGGCCAAGTGTTTGAGCGGCAAGGGCCCGAATTGGCTGGCCGCACTGTTCCGTCAGCGAAGCCGGATGATCGCCGCTTGCCCTTTTGCGGTCAAGAACTGGCCAAAATCTGCCATTTGCTCAGGCAACTTGGCGCAAGATGCGACGAAGCGTTGCAAGAAAGCACCGCATTCCTGAAAAGCAAGTGGAAACAGCGAAGCTCGATTGAATGCTTCCCGGTGATATGTTCTTTTGTCACAAAGCGTAGGGTTTCGATTGGGGGCAAAACATGACCTTTTTGCGCGGATCTCTCACTGCACTTGCGTTCTGCGCCGGCCTGGTAACCGGCGGGTACGCTGCTGCGGCCGATTTACCAACAACCAAAGGTCCGCCGGCCCCGCCGCCGAGCTGGTGGTCAGCGGTTACGATCAACGGCGAGCTTGACGCCGGCATCACGGGAAATCCCGACAGCCCGTCGAGCAACCTGAACTGGGGCCATCTGTTCACCGACAGGTCGAACGAACCGATGTTCAACCAGGGCCTGTTGACCGTTCAACGGCCGATTGATTTGTCGAAACCCGACTATGATGTCGGTTTTGCGTTCCAGCTCATGTACGGCTCGGACTCCCGCTACGTGCATTACCTCGGCGAGTGCGAGTATTGCATCAACAGCCTCTATCAGGTCTCCGTCGTCGAGGCTTATGTCCAGGCGCATACGCCGTGGCTCTTCAGCGGTGGCATCGACTTCAAAGCCGGCCAGTGGCCGACGCTGGAAGGCGCCGAGCTCATCGAATCCGATCTCAACCTGTTCTACTCGCATTCCTACATCTTCAATTACACCGAGCCCTTCCAAGACACCGGCGTGTTGGCGATCGCGCACATCAATCCCACCCTCGACCTCTATGGGTCGATTGTGAGCGGCGAGAACACCAGCGTGGGCTTCCCTTACGGCGACAACAATAGGCTGCCGGCCTTCGAAGGCGGCTTTGGGCTGAACAAGATAGGCCCCGGCGGCGCCTTCACCGTTCTGGCCACCACGCATATAGGGCCGGAAGATCCAGTCTTCGTCGGCGGCGTCGAACCGGAGGGGACAGGTCAAGTGCCCTTTATTTATCCAGGATGCGGGTGCGGCGGCGACAGCGCGCTGCGCTATGCCAACGACGTCGTGGTGACCTGGACTGCGACTGACAAACTAACCCTCACCCTCGATGGCAACTACACCCGGGACGATGGCCTTGGCGACGAAACCTACGGTGCCGCGGGTTACGCCTCCTACCAGACACCCGTCGATTGGTTGAAGATCAACGGCCGCGCCGAGGTCCTTCGCGACGATACGGGCGCAATCGTCGCCGCCTTTCCCGGCAACTTCGATTTCGCTAACGGCGAACATGGCTACCTGAGTTCCGCCATCTTTGGGCCTCCAACGACCTATTTCGAAATCACGGGTGGCTTGAACATTACGCCGACCATCCCCTCGAGCATCCCCTATCTAAAGGGTGTGATCTTCCGGCCTGAGGTTCGCTACGACACCTCGCTCAATGGCACGACGCCCTTCGATGTGCAGGGAATTACCGGCACCAAGAGCGACCAGGTCACGATCGGCGGCGACGTCATCTTGAAGTTCTGAACCGGTCACAATCCAAAACAAACGCCGGCCTTCAGGCCGGCGTTTTTCGTTGAGGGACTGGCGGATGGCCGCCGGACCCGCAGTTTCCAATCGATGCGCCGTCACTGCGAGGAGCCCCAACGGGGCAACGAAACAATCCAGAGCTCTCCTGGATTGCTTGGCTGCGCTCGCAATGATGGGGCAATCCAAACGCAAGTTGCTCTGGAGACGTGCCGCGTGATTCTGAAAGACGGATGAAGCATTCCGAAAGCCCGATCGCGTTGCGCTCTGCCCGCGCGTTTGAAGTCACATAAGAGTTTATGAAGCGCGTGCGCGGCGGGCCGCCGGTCCCGATAGGCACTCAGCAACGCCGGCTCGGCGGGCGCCCCTTTTAGCGAGTGCGCCGGAAGGTCAGGTCATGACGCAAGAGGCCACGGACCAACGCATAGACGAGATAGGAAAAATAGCCGATCAATACGGCCGACCCAAAAACGAAGTCGAACGCCATGAGCCTTCGCTCCATCCGCGGTCTTCGACCCCTCGTGGCCCTAAGGCTTCGGCCACGTGATCCCAGAAGCTGATCGGGACCTTGATCGACAACGGCCCGCGTTGCCCATTCCGCCACGATTGTAGCGGATTTCCCATCTTCGTGTTTCAAGTTTTTGTCAACGCGCGATTGCATGACATTTCGAAGTCTCAAAGCTCCGCGCCAGGAGCGCTTTGATGTATTGGCCCTGGCTTCAATCGAAACTGCCCGTGTGCTGGCGCGCGGCCAAGCGCATTGCTGAACAGATATCAGCCAGAAAAAAGCGCTCCCTTTCGGGAGCGCTAGTTTGGGAGGAGGAGAGAAACGGCTGTTTCGCCTTTAGACGGAGTAATACATATCGTATTCGACCGGGTGTGGGGTCATTTCGAAGCGCAGGACTTCGGCCATTTTGAGGTCGATATAGCTGTCGATGAAATCGTCGTCGAACACCCCGCCGGCCTTGAGGAAGGTGCGGTCCTTGTCGAGATTGGTCAAAGCCTCGCGCAGCGAGCCGCACACCGTCGGGATCTTCTTCAATTCCTTCGGCGGCAGATCGTAAAGATCCTTGTCCATGGCGCTGCCCGGATCGATCTTGTTCATGATCCCGTCGAGGCCCGCCATCAGCATCGCCGAGAAAGCGAGATAGGGATTGGCGGCGGGATCGGGGAAGCGCACCTCGATGCGCTTGGCCTTCGGGTTCGACGTATAGGGGATGCGGCAGGAGGCGGAGCGGTTGCGCGCCGAATAAGCGAGCAGAACCGGCGCCTCAAACCCCGGCACCAGGCGCTTGTAGGAATTGGTCGAGGGATTGGTGAAGGCGTTGAGCGTGCGCGCATGCCGGATGATCCCGCCGATGTAGAACAGGCATTCGTCGGAGAGATCCGAATATTTGTTGCCGGCAAACAGCGGCTTGCCGCCCTTCCAGATCGATTGGTGCACATGCATGCCCGAGCCGTTGTCGCCATAGATGGGCTTGGGCATGAAGGTTGCCGTCTTGCCGTAGCTCTGCGCCACCTGATGAATGCAATATTTGTAGATCTGCAGATGGTCGGCGATCTTGGTGAGCGGCCCGAACTTGAGGCCCAGCTCGTGTTGGGCCGCGGCCACTTCGTGGTGGTGCTTTTCGGTTCCGGCGCCCATCGCCGCCATCGCGGCCAGCATCTCGCTGCGCATGTCCTGCGCCGAGTCCTGCGGCGGCACCGGGAAATAGCCAGCCTTTGTGCGGATCCTGTGGCCGAGATTGCCGCCCTCGTAGGTCGTGTCCGTATTCGACGGAAACTCGATCGAATCGACCACGAAGCCGGTGTTGTAGGGCTCGGTGGCAAAACGCACGTCGTCGAAGACGAAGAACTCGGCCTCCGGGCCGAAATAGACCGCGTCCCCAACCCCGGTCGAAGCCATATAGGCCTCGGCCCGCTTGGCAATGCCGCGCGGATCGCGGTTGTAGGGCTCGCCCGTCAAAGGCTCGAGAACGTCGCAGACGATCGACAGCGTCGCCGCCGCAAAGAACGGATCGAGCACCGCGCTCGTCGGATCCGGCATCAAACACATGTCCAACTCGTTGATCGCCTTCCACCCGGCAATCGACGAGCCGTCGAACATCAGCCCCTCCGAAAACGTGTCCGCATCGATGATCGCAACGTCGAATGTCACATGCTGCCACTTGCCGCGCGGGTCGGTGAACCGACAGTCGACATACTTCACGTCCTTGTCCTTGATTGCCTTCAGCACTTCATCGGCAGTCTTCATGTCTCGCCCTCGACTCATATGAAAAACAAAAGATCCGGTTTGCTAGAAGTGAGAAGAGCGAACTCAAATCGCATCCAACCCTTCCGGTGCGGATAGAATTGCAGATCGGGTGGCAGGGATCGCCGCCTCACGCAGGCCCTCCCGTCGGCCGTGCTCAAGGCCAAATATCAAGCCGCGTGCCAAGCGCGCGTAAGAACTGCAATTGTTTGTTTGACAAGGCGTTTTCGCCTCAGCCCGGGAACAATTCTGGCGATGGCCCCTGCGGCAGCCCAGAAATTGAGCAAAAAAAGCGAATCCTGCCGCCTCGATAAGCAACCTGGCGGTCTCATTGCTTGGGCTGAAGCTGGCCCAAAATCCGTGGCTTGTGCCGATGCCGCTCATTCTGCGGCTTTGGCAAGCTCCAAAAGATCATCCTGCGCCCCGCCCTCGGTTCCCGCGAAGTCCATGTTCTCGATGCGATCGCCGCGTTTGGCGATCTTATCGGCCGAGATGGTGATCGTCGCCAAATCCTCTTGCGCCTGGCCAAAATGGACCGCGAGCTTGCCGACGCGGTCGCGCAACCGCACGACGTCCTCGACGAGCCGGCGCACCTCGACCTGGATCTCGTGCGCCTGTTCGCGTACGCGCGCATCACGCACGATCGCCTGCATGACCTGCACGGCCATGACGAGAAGCGACGGCGAGACGATGAGAATGCGGCCCTTATGGGCCCTTTGGATAACGTCCTCGAAGTGCTCCGCAAGATCGGCGTAGAGCGATTCCGATGGCACGAAGAGGATCGCGATGTCCTGCGTCTCTCCCGCCACGAAATAGCGCTCTTCCATATCGCGGATATGTTTGCCCACGTCGGCGCGCACCCGCGCTTGCGCCTGCTTTTGCGCCTCTTCACCCGCCGCGTCCCGCAGCGCGACGAAAGCTTCGAGCGGGAACTTCGCATCGACGACCATCAGCCGGTCATCGCCCGGAAGTCGGATCGCGCAGTCGGGGCGGCAGCGATTCGACAACGTATGCTGAAAGACATAGGCCGTGGTTGGCAGCGCGTCGCGAATGATCGCTTCCATGCGGCCTTGGCCGAAGGCGCCACGCGCTTGCTTGTTGGCGAGGATGTCTTTAAGGCCGATCACTTCTTCGGTTAGGCCGGTCAGGCGCGCCTGCGCCGCGTCGATCACCGCCAACCTTTCGTTGAGCTTGCCGAGGCTTTCGCCGGCGGCACGGGTTTGGTCTTCGAGGCCGCGGCCGACGCGCGCGCCGACCGCATCGAGCCGTTCCGCGACCAGACGGGCGAGGTCAACCTGCCGGGCACCGAGAAGTTCACCCATGCTGCGGATGCGGCCGGTGAGTTCCGCGTTGGAGCGCGCTAGCTCCGCGATGTGTTCATGCAAGTCGTGTTGGCGTTGCGCCGTTGCTGCGGCTGCCGCGCGGCGCGCCCTTGCCGCCACGATGGTGGCGACAACTGAGACAATCAAAAGGAGAATCGAGCCAACCCCAAGCGAAAGCTCGGGAAGGTTCACCGGCGTGCCGGCCACGAAGAACAGAGGTTGGTCCATCGCCCCTTGTAACCGATTCGAGGGCGATTTGGAACGAAGGCGGAACGAAGATTTGCGCCTGTCAGGCGCCAAGGCGTGCCGCGAGCATGTGGGGTATGCCTCGCGTCCAGTTTTGAAGGCGAATTTGAAGGTGAATGCGCCCCGAAAGCCCAGGAATTGTGCAGTCGTTACGCGTCGCTAACCAAAGCCGACTTATGCTGGACCATAATCCATTGGTCACCCCCCATGGTCTCCAAGATCAACCCCGCCGACCTGCGCCGATTCTATGAAGTCGATGCAGAAACGATCGCGGTTCTGAAGGCGCACAAGAGCTTCTTGTTCCAAGAATTCGCCGCCGCGCTCGAAGAGTTCTACGTTCATTTCAGGCCCTTCGCCGGTGGCTCGTCTCCTTACCAAAATGATGAAAATGTTGCCTATTCGAGGGAACACAACCAACGTCATTGGCACGTCATGATGGAGGGGCGTTTCGATGCAACCTACGAAAAGTCGCTCGAGGCACTTCACAACATGCGCGGGCGTCTCCACTTCGAGCCGCGCTGGAGCACCAGCGGCTACAACTTTGTCATTTCCCGCGTGGTCGAAGGAATAGCGCTTCGTCTGCCGCCGACGGGGTTCGGTTTTTCGGAGAGACAGCGGCGCGCCAAGCTGCAGGCCGCCTATATGCGCGTTTCCATGCTCGACATGGCCTATGTCGTCGACGTCTACATGCACTCAACTCTGGCCGAGCGGCAACGCACGTTGAGCCACCTGGCCGAATTTTTCGAAACCGCGGTGGGCTGGATAGCGGGGGGCGTTGCCGCCGCCGCCGAGCGCTTGCGCAACACCGCCGATGCTCTGACCCATTCGGCCGAATTGACCAATCTCCAATCCATGGCCGCAGCAACGGCCTCAAAGGAAGCCGCGGCGAACGTCCAGGCCGTCGCCCTCGCGACCGACCATCTCTCGCATGCAATCGGTGAAATCAGCGCCCAGGTCCACGAGTTCGAATCAGATCGCCGGCCGCGCTGCGGGCGAAGCCGATCGGACTCAAGCGGCGGTCAGCAGCCTGACGGAAGCCGCCGATCGAATTGGCGGGATCATTGATCTCATCAGCAATGTCGCGGGACAGACCAACATGCTGGCGCTCAATGCGACGATCGAGGCGGCGCGCGCCGGCGATGCGGGCCGTGGCTTCGCCGTCGTCGCCCAAGAGGTGAAGGGCCTCGCCCATGCCACGTCCAAAGCCGCCTCGGAAATTGGCGCCTATGTCGACGGGATCCAAGCTGCCACGCAACATGTGGCATCCTTCATAACCTCGGTCGCCAAATCGACGCAGCAAGTGAGCGCGATCGCGATCGCTGCCGAAACCGCCGTGGCGGAGCAGGACGCAGTGACCCAGGAAATCGCCCGTCGGGTTCAGGAGGCCTCGCGCGGAACCTATGAGGTGACTTCGAATATCGTCGGGGTGACGGAGGCCGCCGGAAATTCCAGCGCCTCTGCCAAGGAGCTGCTGAAGTCGGCGACCGATCTCACCCGCCAATCCGAGGTCCTCTCCAAGCAGGTGGAGGACTTCCTGCGAATGGTCCGCGCCGCCTGACAGGCAGAGCGTCGCGCGGGGAAATTGACCTCGTGCGCCTCCATGCCTATGTCATAGACCTATCATCTACGACGAACGCCATGGCCCAGAGATCCATCATTACTTTGCCCGACAAGCGGCTCCGCCAGCGCGCCGAACCCGTCGCCCGCGTCGACGACGAGGTTCGCGCCCTCATGGATGACCTGCTCGAGACCATGTACGCGGCGCCGGGCATAGGCCTCGCGGCAACCCAGGTCGCCATCCCGAAGCGCGTCATGGTCCTCGACGTCGCCAAGCGCGAGGACGAGACGGCGAGCCCCAATCCCATGGTCTTCGCCAATCCCGAGATCCTCTGGGCTTCCGACGAGACTGCGACGCGCGAAGAGGGCTGTCTGTCGATCCCCGAGTTTTTCGAGGAAGTGGTGCGCCCATTGCGCGTCCGTGTCGGCTTTCTCGATCGCCAGGGCAAGCGCCAGGAGATCGAAGCGGACGGCATCCTGGCGCGTTGCCTGCAACATGAGATCGATCATTTGAACGGCGTTTTGTTCATCGACCATATTTCGCGCCTGAAGCGCGCGCGGATCTTGAAGAAGTTCAGCAAAGCGGCCAAACGCGACACCGAGGAGCGCAAGCCCGGCAAGCATGAAGCCGAAGCCGAGCGCGCCTGATTTTCGCCTGCCCCCGAGCCTAAAGGACGGGTCCCCTGCGCATCGTCTTCATGGGCACGCCCGAGTTCGCGGTGCCGAGCCTCGTCGAAATTGCCAAACAAGGCCACGAGGTCGCGGCCGTCTACACGAGGGCACCGAAACCCGGTGGCCGACGTGGACTTGAAACCGTGCCTTCGCCCGTTGCCGTCGCCGCGACGGGCATGGGCCTGCCGGTGCTCACACCGCAAAGCCTGAAATCGGAGACCGCCGCCTCGACCTTCGCCGCGCATCGCGCTGATGCGGCAGTCGTCGTCGCCTATGGCCTCATTCTCCCAAAAGTCATTCTTGACGCCCCGGCACGAGGCTGCATCAACCTTCACGCCTCGCTTCTGCCGCGCTGGCGCGGCGCGGCGCCGGTTGAGCGAGCGATTATGGCAGGCGATCGCGAGACGGGCATCGTGGTGATGCGCATGGAGGAAGGCCTCGACACCGGCCCGGTGGCGCTCGCGGAGCGGACCGAGATCGGGCCGGATGAGACCGCCGGCGAATTAAGGGGGCGGCTTTCGCGGCTGGGTGCCGGTCTTATTGCCCGTGCGCTTGCAGCCTTGGCTGAGGATCGCCTTGCGTTCAGCCCCCAAGCCGAAGAGGGCGCAACCTATGCCCCCAAGATCACCAAGACAGAGGCGCGCATCGATTGGTCGAAAAGCGCGAGTGCGCTTCATGATCTCGTGCGCGGACTTTCGCCGCATCCCGGCGCCGTGTTCGAGGCCGATCTCGGCAGAGGCATGGAACGCGTAAAAATTCTGCGCGGTCGGCCCGTACCAGGTCGTGGCGCGCCGGGCCTTGTGCTCGACGAGCAGCTGACCATTGCCTGCGGCATCGGGGCGCTTCAGCTGCTCGAAGTCCAGCGCGCCGGCAGAGCGCCGATGTCGGCCGCAGAGTTTCTGCGCGGCGCCCGCATCCGGGCTGGCACCATGTTCGATGCGGCAGGCTGATGCCGCGCTACAAGCTGACCATTGAATATGACGGAACCGGCTTCGTCGGCTGGCAGCGGCAAGCGAACGGACCCTCGATCCAGGAAGCAATCGAAGCCGCGCTCACTTCGCTCTGCGGCGCCGAAATCGCGATCCGCGGCGCCGGCCGCACCGATGCGGGGGTTCACGCGCTTGGGCAAGTCGCCCATGCCGATCTTGACCGCGATTGGCGCCCGGATGTCTTGCGCGACGCGCTGAACGCCCATTTGCGGCCGGGTCGCGTGGCCATTCTGAATGCCGAATTGGTCGCCGATGGTTTCGACGCGCGATTCTCGGCTCTGCGGCGTCATTATCTCTACCGGATCATCAACCGGCGCGCGCCCTTGACGATCGAGGCCGGGCGCGCCTGGCTCGTCAAGCGCCGGCTCGATGCCGGCGCCATGCACGATGCCGCGCAGATCCTTGTTGGCCAACATGATTTTTCGACATTTCGCGATGCCGAGTGCCAGGCCGCCTGCCCTGTTCGCACGCTTGATCGGCTCGACGTGATCAGGGCGGGCGACACGATCGAGATCCGTGCCAGCGCCCGTTCGTTTCTGCACCATCAGGTGCGTTCCATGGTCGGCTCTCTGGAGCATGTCGGGGCCGGCAAATGGACTCGCGCCGAACTCGCTGCCGCCCTCGAAGCACGCGACCGCGCCCGCTGCGGGGTAGTTGCGCCGGCTGCCGGCCTCTATCTCATGGCAGTTGACTATGATGTCGGGGAGCCGGACTGTCGCTGAGCCTCGGAAGCCCCAAAATTTCCTCTTCCCCCGAAAAAATTAGCTGGTTTCTGCACAAAAGGGCGGGACAAGGGCATCACCCATGCTATAAAAGGCATTGCAAGCAAGAAACGGGCCGCAAGGCCGCAGTGTGGGTTGTAAGCAGCGTAATGGCGCTCACTACCAAGCTCATAATGCGCCAGGGCCAGTCCCTGGTTATGACGCCGCAGCTTCTGCAGGCGATCAAACTTCTCCAATTTTCAAATATCGAACTTGCCGCCTTCGTTGAGGAAGAGCTTGAGCGTAACCCACTTCTCGAACGGGCCGAAGAACTGCCGGATCGCGACGAGCCGGTGCTCGTGCAGGAGGCCAACGGGGCGGAAATCGACGCAAGCCTGCCAGAGGCCGATTTTAACGAGGCAGGCGAAGCAGAATGGAGTTCGGAAAGTTTCGCCACCGAGTCGAAGGGGCTCGAAGCCAGCCTCGGCACCGAATTGTCGAATGCTTTTGACGATGACCGGCCGCCCACCCCGGGCGAACGCCAGGAGTTCGCCGAAGGCGCGGGCCTTTCCGCAAGCTCGTGGTCGGGCTCGCCCGGCCCTTCCCTCGACGCAGATCAGGCCAATCTCGAAGCCTATATAGCCGCCGAGGTGAGCCTCAGGGATCATCTCGCTGCGCAATTGCGGTTGGCGACGGCCGATCCCGTCGACCGGCTGATCGGACAAAGCCTGATCGATTCAATCGACGAGGCCGGCTATTTCACCGATACGACTGCCGAAGTCGCAAGCCGGCTCGGCGCGGCAGTCGAAAGAACCGAAAAGGTTCTCGCTCTCATACAGAGCTTCGATCCTTCGGGCGTCGGCGCACGCAACCTCGCCGAATGTATCGCCATTCAATTGCGTGAGAAGGACCGTTTCGATCCCGCCATGCAGATGCTGGTCGCGCATCTCGATCTCGTCGCCAAACGTGACTACGCAAAATTGCGCAAGCTTTGTAACGTCGGAACCGATGATGTGACCGACATGATCGCTGAAATTCGCCAGCTTGATCCCAAACCCGGTCGCGCCTTCGGCGGGACCGCATTGCAGCCGGTCGTCGCTGATGTGACCGTCTATCCCCTTCCCGACAGTTCCTGGCATGTCGAGCTGAATGGGGAAGTTCTGCCGCGCCTGCTCGTCAACCAAGTCTATGCGACGCGGGTGACGCGGGCCAAGGCCAATGACGTCGACAAGTCTTTCCTGTCCAATTGTCTGCAGAGCGCCAATTGGCTGACCAAGAGCCTCGAGCAGCGGGCGCGAACGATTCTCAAGGTGGCGAGCGAAATCGTGCGCCAACAGGATGCCTTCTTCGAGCGCGGCGTCGAATATCTGAAGCCGCTCAACTTGAAGACCATCGCCGACGCGATCGGCATGCATGAATTGACCGTCTCCAGGGTCACCTCAAACAAATATATCGCTACGCCGCGCGGACTCTTTGAACTCAAATATTTCTTCACCGCTTCGATCGCTTCGCACAACGGCGGCGGCCCCCATTCGGCCGAAGCCGTGCGTTTCCGCATCAAGCAAATGATCGATCGCGAAAGCGCCGATGATATTCTTTCGGACGATGCGATCGTCGAGCGGCTGAAATCCTCGAACGTCGATATCGCCCGACGCACCGTCGCCAAATATCGGGAGAGCCTGCGGATCCCCTCATCCGTGGAACGCCGGCGGTTGAAAGCTCTGCATTGATGCGCCGCTCCCAATTATGACGTGCAAAAAACACATGACATTTTCCTCTTTAATTTTTCCGCAAAGAGGAGAAACAGGCCGTACCTGCTCGACTTGTCGGATGGCATGCACGCAAGCGGGCTCTAGCTTTACAGCCCTCCCCATTGACTTCGCGGCGCGACGCTCCTAACCGTGAAGCAACCGCTTGCAAGGGGCGGAACCGTCGGGGGGCGGCGTCAGTGGACTGGGAGAGAGCCATGACATTGCGCGTCTCCGGAAAGAACCTCGATATTGGCGAATCCTTACGCACCTATGTCGGCACACGTCTCGATCAGGTTGTTTTGAAATTTTCCGCGGAGCCCACCGCCGGCCACGTCACAATCGAACGGGAAGGCGCGGGCTTTCGAACGGATTGCACCTTGCACCTCGACTCCGGACTGACCTTGCAGGCCGATGCCGCGGCGCTGGACGCTTACCTGAGCTTCGACAAAGCTGCCAACCGGATCGAGAATTGTTTGCGCCGGTGTAAAGACCGCTTGAAAGATCGTTGTTCCAGACACTCGGCCCTCTGACCCTGCCAAAACGCCGAGCTACAAAATCTCATTCCTTCATTTTCGCGGCATAAGACATGGCTTATCCATCGAGCGTTCGCAAATTGGACGTTCTTCCAAACATGCGGCTTACCGATCTCATTGGCCCCGAGGCCATCGTCCCTTCGCTCAAAGCCAATTCCAAAAAGCAGGTGTTGCAGGAATTGAGCGAGCGGGCGGCGCGCATCTCCGGCCTTGGGCCGCGCGAGATTTTCGATGCGCTGCTGCAGCGCGAGCGGTTGGGATCGACCGGCACCGGCAACGGCGTCGCGCTGCCTCATACCAAGCTTGCCAAATGCAAGACGCTCTTCGGGGTCTTTGCGCGGCTCGAAAAGCCGATCGATTACGCCGCGACCGACGCAGCTCCGGTCGATTTGGTCTTTATGCTCGTCGCGCCCGAATTCAGCGGGCGCCGACCACCTGAAGGCGTTGGCGCGGATCGCACGCGTGCTGCGCGATCCGGCAATTGCCGCCAAGCTGCGCACAACCCGCGACCCGGCGGCACTCTATGCCGTCCTGACCCAGGAGCCGACCTCGCACGCTGCTTGAGTGGTGTTGTTCGCATCCGCAACATGGATTTGCATGCGAATCCGCGGCGGGATCAATTCCGCCTAAAGCGATCCTGCTTTAGACTGGATGCATGGTTGCAAAGCCTGATGCGCCCTCTGCGCTCGCCCCGACCTCCTTGCCGCGCCTGCTCGAACAGGCGGTAGCGCGCTTCGGCGATCGTCCGGCAATCGACTTCTTCGGCCGAAGATTGACCTATGCGGAACTTGGGCGGCGCGTCGATCGCGCCGCGCTGGGCCTGCAGAAGCTCGGGGTCACGCAAGGCACGCGCGTCGGGCTCTGCCTGCCCAATACGCCCTATTTCGTCATCGCCTATTACGCCATCCTCAAAGCCGGCGGCATCGTCGTCAACTTCAACCCGCTCTATGTCGAGCGCGAAATCGCCCAGCAGATCGAGGACTCCGGCACCACAATCATGGTGACGCTCGACGTCAAGAAGATCTACCCAAAGATCGCCGCGATGCTGGATAAGACCTGCCTCGAACGCATCGTCGTGTGCTCGATGCGCGGCGGCCTGCCGCTCATCAAAGGCGCTTTGTTCGCTCTCTTCAAGTCGGCCGAACTTGCCAAAATTCCGGACGATCCCCGCAACATTCGCTTCTCTGAGTTGACCGGCGCGCGAGCGCGGATGCAGCCGGTCGTCATCGATCCTCACATTGACCTCGCCGTGCTGCAATATACGGGCGGCACCACCGGCATTCCCAAAGGCGCCATGCTGACCCACGCGAATCTCGCGGTGAATGTCGCGCAGATCAGCGAGCGCGTGCCGATCCTGGTGCCCGGCCGCGAGCGCGCGCTTCTTATCTTGCCGTTGTTCCACGTTTTCGGCATGACGGCGGGGATGAATTTCTGCATCTCGCTTGGGACGGAGATTGTCCTGCTCCCCACCTTCGATGTGCATCAGGTCCTCTCCGTCATCACCAAAAAGCGGCCGACTCTGTTGCCGGGCGTGCCGAGTCTTTTTGCGGCCCTGGCGGCGCGCGTGGGCGACGGCAAATATGATCTCTCCTCGATCAACTACTGCATCTCGGGCGGCGCACCCCTGCCGCTGGAGGTGCGTATGCGCTTCGAATCCCTCTCCGGCTGTAAGCTTGTCGAAGGCTATGGCCTGACCGAAGCCTCGCCGGTCGTCAGCGCCAATCCGCTCGACGCCGAATATAAGAACACGTCGGTCGGATTTCCCCTCCTGGAAACGATCGTAGAGATCCGCTCGCTCGATGATCCGACGAAAATTCTTCCCGTCGGCGAAAAGGGCGAAATCTGCCTGCGCGGGCCGCAGATCATGGCCGGCTATTGGCATAACGCGAAGGAGACAGAGGCCGTCTTCGTCGACGGCGCGCTGCGAACCGGCGACGTTGGTCTTATCGACGAAGCCGGCTATCTTTACCTCGTGGACCGCATCAAGGATGTCATCCTCTGCGGCGGGTTCAACGTCTATCCGCGCGTCATCGAGGAAGCGCTGCATCAACATCCAGGCGTCGCCGAAGCCGCGGTGATCGGCATTCCGGATGCCTATCGCGGCCAAGCTCCGAAGGCCTTCGTCACGCTGCGGCCCGGCGCCCACGCGACCTCGGCGGAGCTGCTGCGTTTTCTGAAAACCTATGTCTCGCGCATCGAGATGCCGAAGGCCGTCGAGATTCGCGAGTTGCTGCCGAAGACCGCGGTCGGCAAGGTCAGCCGCAAGGACCTCGCCGCGGAAGAGAGCCAAGGCAGCCGCTAACGCGCGAACTTCCCTCCGGAGAGACAAAGTGTGCGGGCCGCATGTTAATCTCGCACAAGCAGACATATCTAATCGATATTGTGCGGCCTCAACCGACAGATAGCGACTCTCTTCTCCCACCGCGTTTCGCAGACTGGTTTGCGGCGCGCGGTTGGACGCCGCGCGCCCATCAGCTCGCTTTGCTCCAGAGCGCCAAGGCGGGCGAAAACGTCCTCCTCATCGCACCGACCGGCGCCGGCAAGACGCTCGCCGGATTTCTGCCGACGCTCGTCGATCTCGATCGGCGCGAAGCGCCAAGCGGCCTGCACACGCTCTATATCTCGCCTTTGAAGGCGCTCGCCACGGATGTCGCGCGTAATCTCGAGACGCCCATCGCCGAGATCGGTCTAAAACTCCGCGTCGAGACGCGAACCGGAGACACGTCTCCCAGCAAACGCCAGCGCCAGCGCCGCGACCCGCCGCAGATTTTGCTGACGACACCGGAACAACTCGCGCTTCTTCTCGCCAGCGCCGATGCGCGCCATCTCTTCGCCGATTTGCAGCGCGTCGTGATCGACGAATTGCATGCCATCGTCGCCTCGAAACGCGGCGATCTTCTGAGCCTCGGCCTCGCGCGCCTGCGGACGATCGCGCCGCAGATGCGAGCAACCGGCCTTTCGGCGACGGTACGCGACCCGGACGAATTGCGCCGCTGGCTGGTGGGGCGTCCGGGCATGGCCGCGCTCGTGACCGCGCCAGCCGGCGCACCGCCCGACCTTTCCATTCTCGACACGACGCAGGAATTGCCCTGGGCCGGGCACATGACCCGGCATGCGCTCGCCGAGGTCTATGGGCTCATCAAAGCCGCGCATATGAGCCTCGTCTTCGTCAACACGCGGGCGCTGGCAGAATTCGCCTTCCAGGAACTGTGGCGGCTCAACGAAGACCGATTGCCGATCGCGCTTCATCACGGTTCGCTCGATGTCGGCCAGCGCCGCCGCGTCGAGGCGGCCATGGCGCAAGGCAAATTGCGGGCGATCGTTTGCACCTCGACGCTCGACCTTGGCGTCGATTGGGGCGACGTCGATCTCGTCATCAATCTCGGCGCGCCGAAGGGCGCGAGCCGGCTGATGCAGCGGATCGGCCGTTCCAACCATCGCCTCGATGAACCGTCGCGGGCGATCCTCGTGCCCTCGAACCGATTCGAAGTGCTCGAATGCCGCGCCGCGGTCGATGCCGTTTATGCCGGGACGCAGGATACTGCGCCCGCGCGCAGCGGCGCGCTCGACGTTCTCTGCCAGCATATTCTCGGCATGGCCTGCGCCGCGCCTTTCGTCGCGGACGAGCTTTTCCGCGAGATCGTCTCGGCCGAACCTTATCACGCTCTCGAACGCGCCGACTTCGATGCCGCGCTCGCGTTTGTCGCCAACGGCGGCTATGCGCTCACCTCCTACGAGCGTTTCGCCAAGATCAAGCAACAGAAGGACGGAAGCTGGCGCATCGCCAATGGTCATGTCGCACAGATCTATCGCATGAACGTCGGCACGATCGTCGAATCCGACATGCTGAAAGTCCGGCTCGTGCGCGGCAAAGCGGCGGAGACGGGCGAAACCTATACGGGTCCCTTACGGCGCGGCGGCCGGATGCTCGGCCATATCGAGGAATATTTCTTGGAAACCTTGGCGCCGAACGACACATTCCTGTTCGCGGGCGAAATTCTGGCGCTGCGCGGCATTGTCGACAACGAGGCACTTGTGTCACGCGTCACCGCGGATGCGCCGAAGATTCCCTCCTATGACGGCGGCAAGTTTCCACTCTCGACGCATCTTGCGGCGCGCGTGCGCGAACTCGTCGCGCATCCGAAGCAATGGCGGGATCTCCCCACGCCGGTCGCCGAATGGCTCGCTTTGCAGATGCGCCGCTCTGCCCTGCCCCCGCCGGGTCATCTTCTCGTCGAGACTTTTCCGCGCGGCAACACGTTTCACCTCGTCGCCTATCCGTTCGAAGGAAGGCTCGCACATCAGACGCTCGGCATGCTGCTGACGCGGCGGATGGAACGCGCCGGCCTCAAACCGCTCGGCTTCGTCGCCAATGATTATGCGCTGGGCGTCTGGGGCGCGGCCGATATAGGTGCTGCGATCGAGCGCCGCCGTCTCAAGCTCGATGCGCTCTTCTCCGAAGACATGCTGGGGGACGATCTCGAAGCCTGGTTGCAGGAATCCTCTTTGATGAAACGCAGCTTCCGCAATTGCGCAATCATCGCCGGCTTGATCGAGCGAAACTTTCCCGGGCGCGAGAAGACCGGCCGGCAGATCACGATCTCGACCGATCTCATCTACGACGTGTTGCGGCGGCACGAGCCGGACCACATCCTCTTGCGCGCGACGCGGGCCGACGCGGCGATGGGCCTGCTCGATCTGCCGCGCCTTGCCGTCATGTTGGCGCGCATCAAGGGCCGGATCATTCACAAGGCGCTCGAGCGCGTCTCGCCGCTCGCAGTCCCGGTTCTGCTCGAAATCGGCCGCGAACCGGTCTATGGCGAGGCGCGCGAGGCGATCCTGGCGGAAGCCGCCGCGGCGCTCGCGGACGAGGCGGAAGGCCCGGCGCGGCGGGTACAATGATATAAGTTGAACGCAAGAGCGCGGAGGACCGGCCTCAATCTGATCGCTGCGGCCGCAAATTGCGTTGGAACTCGTGGGAGGAGAATTCGCGATGGCTTGGTATGTCTACTTGGCTCAATTCGTCAGCGGGTTGCTGCTTGCCAATGGCGTCCCGCATTTCGTCCAGGGGATCAGCGGCGAGAAATTTCAGAGCCCGTTTGCTTCGCCGCCCGGCGTCGGTGAATCCTCGCCGCCGGTCAATGTCCTTTGGGGATTCGCGAATTTCGCAGTGGGCTTCGTCCTACTCCACGCGTTCGCGCCGCAAGGCCCAGAGGCGGCCTTTGGTTGGATCGCCGCCAGCGTCGGCGTGGTATTCTGTGGATTCTTCCTTGCGCGCCATTTCGGCCGGGTGCGCGGGAACTTGGATGAAACATGACCGGCGCCGGCACGAATCACACCAAGAGAAGCCTCGAAGGCGGGCCGGCCATCATCCTCGTGCGCCCGCAGCTTGCGGTGAATATTGGCATGTGTGCGCGCGCCATGGCGAATTTCGGCCTCTCAGACCTCCGGCTCGTCAATCCGCGCGAGGGCTGGCCGCGCACGGGCGCGCTGAAGAAAGGCGCCTATGCGGCGGCGGCGGGCGCCGTGCATCTTCTCGAAAAGGCGAAGCTCTTTGACAGCGTCGAAGCCGCCGTCGCTGATTTGAACGGCGTCTTGGCGACGACGGCGCGGGAGCGCGGTCAATTGAAACCAGTCCTGACGCCGGCCGAAGCCATGCCGGAGATCGCCGCGCGGATCGGCACTGGCGAAAAATATGGCCTGCTCTTCGGCCCCGAGCGTACCGGGCTCGACAACGATGAGGTGGCAATCGCCGAGAGGATCATCACCTTCCCAGTCAATCCCGCCTATGCTTCGCTGAACCTCGCCCAAGCCGTGTTGCTCGTCGGCTATGAATGGATGCGGGCGTCGACCGGCGACGCGCCGCCCTTCGCGCCGCCGGAACGCTCGCCGCCGGCGCCGCGCGAAATGATCCTTTCCTTCTTCGCCTATCTCGAAGCCGAACTGGAGCGCGTCGGGTTCTTCCGGCCGCTGGCAAAGAAGCCGGTGATGCAGCAGAATTTGCGCAACATCTTCCACCGCATGCAGCTGACCGAACAGGACGTGCGAAGCCTGCGCGGCATGGTCGTACGCCTCGTTGAAGGTCCCCGCGCGGAGGTCAGCAAGCGCCGCCCTGTCCGCAAGCGCGGCGCGGCGCGCGCTCAACCGGTCTCCGACGACAAGGGCTGAGCGACGGATTCCAGCGACTTGCCTTCCGCAGCAACACCGAACCTGGCTTCGACAATGGCCGCGATGAGCATCAGGATCGCGCCGAGCAGGTAGCCGACGAGCACCATGCCGCGCTTTTCTGTCGCAATCAGCACACTGAAAAGACTTGGCGCCGCAACGCCGCCGAGGGCGGTTCCAAAGGCATAGAAGGCGGCGATGGCCAGCGCCCGAATTTCGACGGGAAAGACTTCGCTGACCGTCAGATAGGCGGAGCTTGCCGCCGCCGAGGCGAAAAAGAAGACGATCATCCAGGCAATCGTCTGCTCCTTCGCATCGAGGATTCCGTTCGCGAACAAAATGCCCGAGATCGTGAGCAGCATTCCAGCCATGCCATAAGTCGCGGCGATCATCGGCTTGCGCCCGATCTTGTCGAAGAGCGGCCCAAGCATCAGCGGCCCCAGGACATTGCCGAGCGCGAAAGGAAAGACATACCAGCCGACCTGCTGATGCGGCACGCCATAGAATGTCGTGAGCACCAGCGCATAGGTGAAGAAGATCGCATTATAGAAGAAGCACTGAGCGGCCATCAGAATAAGGCCGACGAATGTTCGCGACCGATAGGTCCCGAACATTGTTTTGAAGACTTCGGTGAGTGGCGTGTGGCTGCTCGCCTTGATTTGCAGCGGCGGCAGATCCTTGGGCTTCGAAAGCACGACGTTGCGGTGTAAAAATTCCGCCTCGATAGCTCCCACGATCTTTTCGGCCTCTTTCTCCTTGCCGTGGATGACGAGCCAGCGCGGGCTTTCCGGAATGACCCTGCGCAGCGCGAGAATGATGAGGCCGAGGAGCGCGCCAATGAAAAAGGCGAGGCGCCAGCCGATGTCGGGGGCGAAGCGCGCGGGGTTGAGAACCAGGATAGAGGCGCCGGCGCCGAGTGCCGCGCCGATCCAGAACGAGCCGTTGATCGCAAGGTCGATGCGGCCGCGTAGGCGCGCGGGCATGAATTCCTGGATCGTCGAATTGATCGCGCTGTATTCGCCACCAATGCCGGCCCCGGTCAGGAAGCGAAACAGGCAGAAGCTTATAAGGTCGAAGCTGAAGGCCGTCGCCGCCGTCGCCGCCGTATAGAGGCCAAGCGTGATGAAGAAGAGCTTTTTGCGCCCGAAGCGGTCGGTCGCCCAGCCGAAGAAGAGCGCCCCAACCACGGCCCCGGCAAGATAGAAGCTCGCGGCGAGCCCTACGTCCCAATCCGTGAAGTGAAGGCGCGGGCTTGCAACCAGAGCACCGGCAAGCGAGCCGGCGAGCGTCACTTCGAGCCCGTCGAGCACC
This sequence comes from uncultured Alphaproteobacteria bacterium, assembly GCA_963759985.1. Classification (GTDB taxonomy): domain Bacteria; phylum Pseudomonadota; class Alphaproteobacteria; order Rhizobiales; family Beijerinckiaceae; genus Methylovirgula. Next base: position 951,359 of record CAVXBI010000004.1, on the reverse strand, counting down.
CACGTGATACCGAGAGCAATGATGATTCGCAGGTGGAAAGCGCCGAAAGGCAGCCGATCAAGGCGGGCGGGTACGCGCGTCTCGACGGCACCACCGGCCGGCTTTTCCTTATCGCGCATCGTGTCGTCCCATTCAGGAACCCCAACGCGCGCCAAGCAAAAAAGCCTCAAACGACGAGGATTTTCCGTAGATTCCGGCTTTTCCGCTGCTCTCGCGGCGGGCAACGTTGGAGCAGGCCGCCGCCCGGTCGATCTTGGCGCCGGAAGGGGCTAAAGCTTTGTTTTGTCCCCGCGCAACCGCTTAAGTCTCATGCCTCGTGCGCCCAAAGTCCTCGTCTTCGATTCCGGTCTCGGCGGCCTGACCGTGTTGGCCGAGGTGATGCGGCTGCGTCCCGACGCGCAATGTATTTATGTGGCCGATGACGCGGGCTTTCCCTATGGACGGTTGAGCGAGGCGGCGCTGGTCGCGCGCGTCGGAAAAGTCATGGCCCGGCTCATCGCGCGGGTCGCTCCGGATGCGATCGTGATCGCTTGCAACACAGCCTCGACTCTCGTCCTGCCGCATTTGCGCGCCGCCTATCCGCAGATTCCCTTTGTCGGCACAGTCCCCGCCGTGAAGCCGGCGGCGGAGCGTTCGCGCTCGAAGATGATCTCGGTTCTGGCCACGCCCGGAACCGTGGCGCGCGATTACACGCGCGATCTCGTGCGCACCTATGCGGCTCATTGCGAGGTCACGCTCGTGGGCTCGAACCGGCTCGCCGCGCTGGCCGAGGCTTTCATGAATGGAGAACGCCTGGCAGACGAAGATATTCTGGCCGAGATCGCCGCCTGCTTCGTCGGCAAAGGCGAAACGCGAACCGATTGTATCGTGCTCGCCTGCACGCATTATCCGCTGCTTCTTTCCGAGTTCGCGCGGCTCGCCCCATGGCCCGTGACCTGGGTCGATCCGGCGGAAGCCATAGCAAGGCGCGTCGATCACGTGCTTTGCCAGGAATTCGGCGCGACCAAATCGGAAGGCGCGGTCGTGCCGGAACCGCATTGCGCGCTGTTCACGGGAGGCAACTCCCCAGGACCCAAGCTCGAAGCGGCGCTGACCCAACGCGGCATCGGCCAGATTATTTTGGAGCCGATTCCGCTCAATGGCGGCTGAGCGATTCGTTAGAATCGCGTGAGCGACAGCCGTCAGGCCGGCGCTCTACATGCTTCATCTTCGCGCAGGTGCGCCTTTGCCGTGGCCATAGGCCGCAGGCGATAACGGGCGCCGCATCGCCGCTTCCCAGCGGGGACGGACGTTGCGCGCAACCAATTGTCGCAGCCGTTTTGCTGCATCGCGGCGAAGCGCCGCTTGGACCGTTTGTCCAATCCCCCCACGCCCGACTCGCCCCATAAATCGACCGTTCGGCTCCCGCCGACGGGACCCGAAAGGCGTGGAAATTCGGCGGGATCCGGCCCGCTCCTCTTCCACGTTCGGCGCCTCGCCCGCCGCCAGCATTGCCACCTGATGATGCCAACCGAACCCGACAGTTCCATCGAAAAAGCGCCGAATTATCGCTGCGCTTGGCGCAAACTTCGACGCTTTGCTGCGGTTGCGGCATTGCTCGCGACGACGCCCCTGCTCGGGGGTTGCCAGCTCGCGCTGCTTCAGCCGGAAGGCCCGATCGGCGCGCAGGAAAAGTCGATCATCATCCTGGCGACCTGTCTCATGCTGATTGTGGTCGTACCCGTGATCGGGATGACGCTGGCCTTTGCTTGGCGCTATCGCGCCTCCAATCGGAACGCCGCCTTTACGCCCGATTGGGCGCATTCGAATGCCATCGAGGCGGTCGTCTGGGTCGTGCCATGCCTGATCGTTGCGACTCTCGGCTATGTGACCTGGACCTCGACTTACAAGCTCGATCCCTATCGGCAGATCGTCGCGGCAGCCAAGCCCATCGATGTCGAGGTCGTCTCGCTCGACTGGAAATGGCTGTTCATCTATCCGGCTTTGAACATCGCCAGCGTGAACGAACTCGCCTTTCCGGTCGACACGCCGGTGCGCTTCCGGCTCACGTCGAGTTCAGTGATGGACTCCTTCTTCATTCCCGAGCTCGGCAGCCAGATCTACACGATGCCGGGCATGGAATTGAAACTCAGCCTGCTTGCCAGCGATCCCGGCACATACACGGGAATCTCGGCGAACTTCAGCGGCGACGGTTTCTCCGACATGACGTTTGCCACGCGCGTCATGACGCGCGCTGACTTCGACAAATGGGTCTCTGGCGTCCGCAGCTCCGATCAAGATCTGACGATGGCAGCTTACCGCCAGCTCGCTCTGCCGAGCGAGCATGTGCACGTCTCCTATTACGGCAATGTCGAACCCATGCTCTATCACGACGCGCTGAACAAATGCTCCGACGGTTCGACCTGCGTGGATGACCTTATGAAGCTCGCCATGGCGAAGGAGACGTTCGGCAACGTCGGGCTCTGCGCCGCTTCCGAAACGAGGATCCTGCGATGATGGGCGACATGATGGGCAAGCTCACGCCCGATGCGCTTCCCCTGCATCAGCCGATCATCATGGGGGCGGTGGGATTTATGATCCTCTGCGGCCTCGCCGTCGCAGCGTTGATCACCTATTTCGGCTTCTGGCGCGAGCTCTGGTCCGAATGGCTGACCTCGGTCGATCACAAGAAGATCGGCATTATGTATATCGTCCTGGCGATGGTGATGCTGCTGCGCGGCTTCTCCGACGCACTGATGATGCGCACGCAACAAGCGCTGGCTTCGACCGGTGGCACCGGATATCTGCCGCCGGAGCATTTCGACCAGGTCTTCACCGCCCACGGCGTCATCATGATCTTCTTCATGGCGATGCCCTTCATCGTGGGATTGATGAACATCGCCATGCCGCTGCAGATCGGCGCACGCGACGTGGCCTTTCCTTATCTCAACAATCTCAGCTTCTGGCTGACTGCCGCGGGCGCGATGCTCGTAAACGTCTCGCTGGGGCTCGGCGAGTTCGCGCGCACGGGATGGCTCGCCTATCCGCCGCTCTCGGAGCTCGCCTATAGTCCTGGCGTCGGTGTCGATTATTACATCTGGGCCCTGCAGATCGCCGGCATCGGCACGCTGCTCTCCGGCGTCAACATGATCACCACGATCCTGAAGATGCGGGCGCCCGGCATGACGCTCATGCGCATGCCGATCTTCACCTGGACCGCGCTCTGCACCAACATGCTGATCGTCGCCGCTTTCCCGATCCTGACCGCGACACTGGCGATGCTCGCACTCGACCGCTATCTCGGCATGCATTTCTTCACCAACGATGCCGGCGGCAATCCGATGATGTACGTGAACCTCATCTGGGCGTGGGGACATCCCGAAGTCTACATCCTGATCCTGCCCTGCTTCGGCATATTTTCCGAGGTCATTTCGACCTTCTCGGGCAAAACCCTCTTCGGTTACACCTCGATGGTCTACGCGACCATCTGCATCACCGTTCTTTCCTTCGTCGTCTGGCTGCATCATTTCTTCACCATGGGATCGGGCGCGGACGTGAACGCCTTCTTCGGCATCACGACGATGATCATCTCGGTTCCAACGGGTGCGAAGATCTTCAACTGGCTGTTCACGATGTACCGGGGCCGCGTGCGCTTCACGACCCCGGTGCTGTGGACGCTCGGCTTCATGATCACCTTCACCATCGGCGGCATGACCGGCGTGCTGATGGCGGTGCCGCCGGCCGACTTCGTGCTCCACAACAGCCTCTTCCTGATCGCGCATTTCCACAACGTCATCATCGGCGGCGTCGTGTTCGGCTGCATGGCGGGTTTCACCTACTGGTTTCCGAAGGCTTTCGGTTTCACCCTCGACGAGCGGCTCGGCAAGATCGCGTTCTGGTGTTGGCTTATTGGTTTCTACCTGGCCTTCATGCCGCTCTACGTGCTGGGCCTCATGGGCATGACGCGGCGCCTCGACCACGTCGATAATCCCGTCTGGCACGTCTATCTGGTCGTGGCGATGGTCGGCGCCTGCATCATCATGTGCGGCATCACCGCTCAGCTCGCGCAGATCGCCGTGAGCATCCGCAACCGCGTGGCGCTGCGCGACGCGACCGGCGATCCCTGGAACGGCCGGACATTGGAATGGGCAGTGGCCTCACCGCCGCCGGCTTACAATTTCGCCAGGACGCCGGTCGTCACGGGTCGGGACGCTTACTGGGAGATGAAACAGAAGGGCGTGCCGCATCGCCCCTTCGCAGCCTACCGCCCGATTCACATGCCGCGAAACACCGGCACGGGCATCATCATCAGCGCCTTTGCCGCGGCTTTGGGATTCGCCCTCATCTGGCACATCTGGTGGCTGGCGATCGCTGCCTTCGTCGCGGCGCTTGCGGTCGCGATCACCCATTCCTTCAACGAAGACCGCGACTACTACGTCTCGTCCGACGAAGTGGCGCACGCGGAAGGTACGTACTTCGATCACCTAGCATCTCAGGCCTGACATGAACATCCAAACTCGACCTCTGACCGTCGCCACCGCGCCGCTTCTCCCCGAAGTCTTCGAGGCGGAAGAGGAGCATCAGGACTCGGGCGCCATAACGACGCTGGGGTTCTGGATCTATCTGATGAGCGACTGCATCCTGTTCGCGTCGCTGTTCGCGAGCTTTGCGGTGCTGCGTAACGCGACGGCCGGCGGACCGAGCGGCCGCGAGATTTTCAGCCTTCCCTATGTTGCGGTTGAAACCGCATGTCTCCTGGTTTCGAGCTTCACCTATGGCATGGCGATGATCGCGGCGGACCAAGGGAGGCAAGCCTGGGTTCTGCGCTGGCTTGGCCTCACCTTGCTCCTCGGTCTCGCCTTTGTCGGCATGGAGGTGCACGAGTTCGTTAAGCTTATCGGCGACGGCGCCGGTCCCGACCGCTCCGGCTTCCTCTCCGCCTTCTTCACGCTCGTCGGCACGCACGGTCTGCACGTGACCTCGGGCATCATCTGGATGGCTGTCCTGATGGCGCATGTGATGCGCGGCGGGCTCGACGAAGCCAATCGCACGCGGTTGATGTGCCTCAGCCTCTTCTGGCACTTCCTCGACATTGTTTGGATCGGCGTCTTCACGGTCGTTTACCTGATGGGAGTGGCGTGATGCACGAGCCCCGCAACCCTCTCATTCCGACGACGGCGCATGGCCCGGCCGGCGATGGCGCCGCGCATGGCAGCGTGCGATCCTATGTCACCGGCTTTCTCCTGTCGGTGGTGTTAACGTTTATTCCCTTTGCCCTGGTCATGTCAGGCGCCGCGCCGGCCGCGACAATTATACCGATCTGCATTGCGCTCGGCGTGACGCAGATCCTGGTGCATCTGGTCTATTTCCTGCACATGGATTCCGCGTCGACCCAAACCTGGAATATGGCCGCCTTCGTATTTACATTGCTGATCGTGGCAATCCTCCTCGTCGGGTCGCTGTGGGTGATGTACCACCTCGACGTCAACATGATGCCGGGGATGATGCCCACGGGATGAGCGGTCTGAATGCAACGTCGGCTTCGCATCGGGGGACAGAGTGCCGGGCCAGAATCATCTCGTATCGGAATTGAGCCCGCTGCAGGTTCGGTATCGCACGATCCTGAGCCGGTTGCAGGCTTACGGATTGCTGCTCAGGCAAGGAATGGAAGCGACTTCGATCCAGGAAACGACAGATAAGAGAAACCTCGTTCTCCTTATCATGTTGCGATGGCTGGCCGTGGGCGGCCAGATTGTCACGATTCTCGTCGTTCAATATGGACTCGGCATCAAGCTCCCGCTCTTGTCGATGGGATGCGTGATCCTGTTTTTGATCGCGCTTAACTTCGCGAGTTTGTATCGATGTCGTAGCCCGGCGGTCATTACCCATACCGAACTCTTTCTCGAACTGCTGCTTGACGTCGCGGCGCTCACTCTCCAGCTTTATCTGAGCGGCGGCGCAACCAACCCTTTCGTTTCGCTCTTCCTGCTGCAGGTGATTCTGGGCGCCGTCCTGCTCCGGCCCTTGTGGACCTGGACGCTGATCGCCGCAACCACCGTCTGCTTTCTCTTTCTCACCACGTCTTACCGCGATATCGGCCTCATCTCCTATGAGCAGGGCGTCGATCATGGACGGCCGGGCCTCCTCGATCCGCGCATCCTTGGCACCTTCCTTTGCTTTCTGCTCGCGGCGATTCTGCTGGTTCTGTTCGTGACGCGCATCACGCGAAATATGCGCGAGCGGGACCGACGGTTGTCCGAGTTGCGCCAACAATCCGTGGAAGAGGAGCATATCGTCAGGATGGGCCTGCTTGCCTCCGGCGCCGCGCACGAGCTTGGCACGCCGCTGTCGATCCTTGCGGTCATCGTCAATGACTGGAGCCGGATACCAGCGCTCTCATCGGATTCGGAGCTCAGCAACGACATAGCCGAAATGCGTGCGGCGCTCGGCCGCTGTAAGGAGACCCTGTCGCGCATCCTGCTCGCGGCAGGAGAGGCGCGCGGCGAGCGGGCCGAGCGGACGACGCTCGTCGAATTTCTCGATGATGTCGTTGCCGACTGGCAGGAAACGAGAGCGCCGATACACCTCGACTATGCCCACAAGATCGAGGCTGATACGGGCATCGTGTCGGATACGGTTCTGCGGCAGGTTCTAATGAACGTGTTCGACAACGCGCTCGAGGCTTCTCCCAATTGGATCAACATCGAGGCCTCGAGGCAAGACGACACTCTCGTCGTGAACGTGCGCGACAAGGGACCCGGATTCAGCCCCGAGATCCTGGCGAATTTCGGCAAGCCCTATCAATCGACCAAGAAACGCTCCGGCAGCGGCCTCGGTCTCTTCCTTGTCGTCAACGTGCTTCGCAAGCTCGGCGGCACGATCGTGCCGCAGAACCATCGCGAAGGCGGCGCGTCCGTTGAACTCTGCCTTCCGATTGGCGCACTTTCGATCGTGGATGAGAAGCGCAATGCAATTGGATAGGCCGTCACTTCTGGTCGTGGACGACGATCCAACGTTTGCCTATGCGCTGCGCCGTTCATTCGAGCGCCGCGGCTACGATGTTGCAGTCTGCGAACGCGTCGGCGCTCTCGCGGCGACGCTTGAAACGATGTCACCGGACTTCGCCATCGTCGATCTCAAGCTCATCGGGCCCTCAGGGCTCGAATGCGTCAGGATCCTGCACCGGCACAATTCCGCGACCAAGATCGTGGTGCTGACGGGTTTCGCCAGCATCGCAACTGCGGTGGAGGCGATCAAGCTCGGAGCTTGCCATTATCTGGCCAAGCCCTCCAACGCCGACGACATCGAGGCAGCATTCGGACGCGAGGCGGGCGACAGCAGCATTGCCTTGAGTCCACGCACGAGCTCGATCAAGACGCTGGAATGGGAGCGCATCCACGAGACGCTCGCGGATACGGAATTCAACATTTCGGAGGCGGCGCGTCGACTCGGCATGCACCGCCGCACATTGGCCAGGAAATTGTCGAAGCGGCGGATTGTTTGACGGGCCGCTTGGTTCTGCCGCCGAAAACGACGCTGCCTTAGGCTTTCAGCATTTCTCGAGCTTTCGCCTCGTCGTGCTTCATCTCAGCCATCAATTCATCGCTCGAAGCGAATTTCTTCTCGTCACGAATGAACCCGATGAACGCGACTTCGATCGTCTTTCCGTAAAGATTGTCGGAAAAATCGAAGACGAAGACCTCGAGCAGCGGCGCGCCATTATCGAAGGTGGGGCGCGTGCCGAAGCTTGCGACGCCGCCATATTGCCGATCGCCGATGGCGACCTCGACCGCATAAATTCCGTGGCGCAGGCGAACGCTGTGATGCAGCCGCAGGTTCGCCGTCGGAAAGCCGAGCGTTTGACCGCGCTTTTCGCCGTGAATGACCTCGCCGATGACGAAATAGGGATGACCCAGCAGACGCCGCGCGCGTTCGACGTCGCCTAATTCGAGCGCGGTCCTTGTCGCGGTGGACGATGCCGGCTCGATCGAACCGCTCGAATCGGCATCGATCTGCTCGACAACCTCGACCGCGAAGCCATAACGCCTGCCTGCCTCGACGAGAGAGGCCGGCGTGCCTGAACGGCCCTTGCCGAAGTGGAAGTCGTAGCCGACGACGACACCTCCCGCGCCGAGCCGCCGAACCAGGATATCGCGGATGAAATCCTCGGGCGAGAGCGCGGCTAGCGCCGCATCAAAGGTCAGCACGATCATCGCCTCAGTGCCGAGCCGCGCCAGCGCCGCCGCCTTGGTCTCGCACGGCGTCAGGCGAAAGATCGTATCGGAGCCAAAAAAATAGTCGCTCGGGTGCGGTTCAAAGGTCAGCACCGCACAAGTGCGGCCGAGCCCCGCCGCGACGGCGAGCGCGCGCCTCAGGACCGCGACATGGCCGCGATGCACGCCATCGAAATTGCCGATCGCCACCACGGCGCCTTCGAGCCCCGGCGGTGGAGATTGCGGATCGACAACAAGGACAAAATCTCTTGCCGGCGGGGATTTTATCAAGAGGGCCTCTGGAGATGGGATATAGGAGCCAGAGAGCCGGAACGGGCGTGAACCTGCCGCGCCGCCCGGGCTCCGTCAAGCAGCGCCGACGGATCGCGTCGATGTGAACGGAACGAGACCAACCGATTCGCGCCGTCAACGAGATACCCCGGCTTCTCGCTGCTCATATTAACTGAATAGCAAGCGTGGCTACGTTTAATCCCTGGACGGAATGACGACGTTGCATCAGGCATCGGCGGCGCGATCCGGCACATTGGCTCGCCTGCCAGCCAGCTACGGTTCGGAGACGTAAATGATTGTCGATCCCTCTCTACCAATTCTCGTCGTCGACGATTACCAGACGATGGTCCGAATCATCCGTAACCTCCTGAAGCAAATCGGTTTCGAGAACGTGGATGAAGCCTCGAACGGCGCCGAGGCGCTGGCCAAGATCGAGCAGCGCCGCTACGGGCTCATCATTTCCGACTGGAACATGGAGCCCATGACCGGATTCCAGCTCTTGCAGAAGGTGCGCGAATTGAAGGACCGGTCCGATATTCCCTTCATCATGATCACGGCCGAATCCAAGACCGACAACGTCGTGGCCGCCCGTAAAGCCGGCGTCAATCATTATATCGTTAAGCCTTTCAACGCCGTGACCTTGAAGGCGAAGATCGACGCGGTGTTTGCTCCCGTCGCCGCCTGAGGCGCCGATCACCAGACAAGCTCGAAGATCGCCGCCGTCGGCGCCACGCCCGTTCCCTCGACGAATTGCCGAAAGGCGGCTGCGTCGAGAGCGGCGCCCTCCGGGTGCAATTCCGCGCGATGGATTCCGCTGGTGACGAAGAGCGTGGCAAGCCCTCGGTCTTGCGCGCCCTTGATATCGGTCTGCGCCGAATCGCCAATCGCCAAGATGCGCGAACGGTCCAGCTTGTCGCCGCGCAGCTCTGCCGCGAGCGCCAAGGCTCGCTCATAGATCGCCGCGAAGGGCTTGCCCGCCTGAGTTACTTTCCCGCCCATGTCCGTATAGGCCTCGGCCAAGGCGCCGGCGCAATAGACGAGCCTCTCGCCGAGTTCGACGACAATGTCGGGGTTGGCGCAAATGAACTCCATGTCGCGGGCGCGCATGAAGCGAAGCTTTGGCGCGTAATCGGCCGGCGCCTCCTTCTCGGCGTCATTGAGCCCGATAGCCACCACATAGGCGGCCTCTTCGAGAGGCACGAGGCGCAACGGCTTGCCCGCCAAACGCTCGGCTTCGGCAAAGAGCGAGACGTCCTGCGCGGGGCCGATATGGGCGAGCGGCAGATCGCCACGCTCGAGAATTAACGAAACTGTCACGTCGCCGGCGGTAACGACGCCGTCATAGGCGCAATGCGGCACGCCGAGGCCATCGAGAAAGGCCGTTACGCGCGCCTGTGGGCGCGGCGCATTGGTGATGAGGATGACCGTGCCGCCCTTGTCACGAAACCGGCTGAGCGCATCGGTGGCGTTGCTGTAATGGGTCACGCCGTTGTGCACGACCCCCCACACGTCGCAGAGGATCACGTCGTAATGCCGAGCCATCTCGCTGAGCCCGTGGACGAACCTCGGGGGTACGGGCATCAGCCTTGTATGGGGAGCATTCATCTTGGCCCTTGGGTCGAATTGCGACGCAGGTTGCAAGGCCTACCGGACTTTAGCAGGAAAGCCGGCGACTTTTGGAGAACGCCCCGCGCAATTCGCCGCAGTGCGAAACACGCTTCCCGTCGGCCCGTTTCGTTTGACTGACCACAATATATCTATTATTCTGGATTTATGGATTCAATTGACGCCATAACCGCGTTCGCAGCGCTTGCGCAGCCAACCCGCTTCGAAACCTTCCGCCGGCTGGTTGCCCGCGAGCCGGAGGGTATCCCGGCCGGCGAACTCGCCCGCTTGATGGCGGTGCCGCAAAATACAATGTCCGCGCATCTTGCGGTTCTGTCGCGTGCCGGCCTGATCGATGGCGAACGGCAAAGCCGCTCGATCGTCTACCGCGCCGATCTTGCACGCCTGCGTGAACTGGTTCTGTTCCTGCTCAAGGATTGTTGCGGCGGGCGGTCCGATCTCTGCGCGCCGGTCATCAAGGATCTGATGCCTTGCTGCCCGCCGAAAGTCTCGGCTCATGACTGAGCGGATATTCAATGTGCTGTTTTTGTGCACGGGAAACTCGGCGCGTTCCATCATCGGCGAAAGCATTCTGCGGAAGGATGGAGTGGGACGCTTCAACGCCTATTCCGCCGGCAGCCGCCCGAAAGGCACGATAAATCCCCTCGCGCTCAGGGTGCTTGAATCCTACGGCTATCCGATCGACGGCCTTCGCTCGAAAAATTGGGATGAGTTCGCCGAGCCCGGCGCGCCCATCATGGATTTTGTGTTCACCGTCTGCGACAACGCCGCAGGCGAAACCTGCCCAACATGGCCGGGCCAGCCGATGACGGCGCATTGGGGCATTGAAGATCCGGCAGCCGTTGAAGGCAGCGACATCGACAAGGAACGCGCTTTTGTGCAGGCGTTCAAGTTCATGCGTAATCGAATCAGCGTGTTTCTCGCGCTGCCGCTCTCAGCCATCGACAAACTGTCGCTGGCTGAGCGGCTGCGTGACATCGGCCATCTCGAGGGCGCGACGCGCACGGCGAAAAAGACGTGAGCGAAAAGCTCGCGCGTCGGCTGCTCGCTGAAGGACTTGGAACGGCCTTTTTGCTTGCGGCAGTCGTTGGCTCCGGCATCATGGGAGTGAAGCTCGCCGGCGGAAATGCCGGCTTGGCGCTGCTCGCCAACACGCTCGCAACGGGCGCAATCCTGATCGTGCTCATTCTAATCTTCGGGCCAATTTCCGGAGCGCATCTCAATCCGGCAGTCAGTCTTGCTTTCGCATTACAGCGCGCCCTGCCCTGGCCGGATTGCTTTGCCTATATCGGCGCGCAGCTCGTCGGCGCTGTGCTCGGCACATGGGCCGCACATCTCATGTTCGGGCAGCCGCTCTGGCAGATTTCGACCACGTTGCGCACCGGTCCCGCACAATGGTTTTCGGAATCCGTCGCGACTTTCGGACTGCTTTTGACCATTTTCGGCTGCATCGCGCGCACGCCGGCCGCAACGCCCTATGCCGTTGGCCTCTATATCGCGGGCGCCTATTGGTTCACCGCCTCGACCTCTTTCGCCAATCCTGCGGTAACAATTGCGCGCTCGTTGTCGAACACATTTGCTGGAATTGCGCCCTCCGGAGTTCCGGCCTTCATCCTTGCGCAGACCGCCGGCATGCTGGTGGCGGTCGCGTTGGGCGCGACGCTCTGGCCATCATGTGAGCACGCCGACCGATTTCAATCCTGAGAGGATCTGGTCGGCCGACGCCGCGCCCTTGCGCAGGAAGACGGCGGGCTTGCCAAGCGGCGCCGGCATCGTGCTCCAATCGCCGACGCTCCCGGCATCAGCGCCGGTCCACAGATCGACCCAGGCGCTTCCGGCGGGAAAATAGACATCCACCGTGTCGGCGCCCTTGTCCAGCACCGGCGCAACAAGAAGATCGGGACCGAGCAGGAATTGATAGCGCAGCGCATAGGTATTGGGATCGTCCGGATAATGCAGGAAGAGATGCCGCGCCACCGGATAGCCCCGCCCCGCAGCTTCGGCGACGAGACCTTTGCGATAGGACGCAAGCCCTTTGTAGACTTTAGCGAAGCGCGCGAAATGCGCCATGTTCTCGGGCGTCGAGTTCGAACTGCGCCTCGATTGCAGGATCGAGCCCCTGGTGGGTCCTGAAAACCGCCGTGAAAGCGGCAAGCTCCATCCAGCGCTGCAGCAGTTCGTTCGTGCGCGCGATGACTGGAATTTTGTGGCCCGCGACCTTCAGGCTGAGCGAGACATAGCCGCCCGTGTCGCTATGCAACAGGCTGAAACCCGACACACCGCCCGACAGAAGGCCGACCACCGCCGTCTTGATCCCGTCGTACGCGTCCCAGGTCTCCATCTGGTCGCCGAGCCAGAACAAAGTCGAATATGTCGGGCTCTGCGTGAAGCCGGAGCGGCTGAAGAAGACGATATCGTCGCCGCGCCCGGCTTCTTCGATGGCTTCGCGGTTCACCTTCGCCCATTCTTCCGGGAAGCGGTTATGCCAGACCGCCGGATCCGCATCGCCATAAAGCTTGCCGTTGAACGGCAAAGCTTCGCCGAAATCGGCCATCCACCCGGAGGCGCCGGCCTTGCCGATCAACACGTCCTTGATGATTCCCTTGATCCAGGTGCGCGTCTCGGGATTGGCGAGATCGATTAGCCCGGCGTAGAAAGTCGTATTCTTGTTAAGAAAGGGTTCGCCGCTCGCCGTCTTCACGAGATAGCCCTTTGCCGCGGCCTCGTTGAAGAGTTCGTCGTGTCCTTTGGTATTGGTCAGGAACGGATTGATGTAGATCATCATGCGGCCGCCCTGTTTTTCGATATCGGCGACGAGTTGACGCCAGTCCGGATAGTAGGATTTATCGAGCCGCCAATCCCACCAAAGCTGCACGCCGGCGGTGGTGATGCGGATGCCCATCCAGTCTTGGATCCACAAGCCGGCAAGCGGGATCCCGGCTTTCAACAATTCCTCGAATTGTGGGCGCGCGAGTTTCGTGCCGCCCTGTAGCGCGACGATCGCGCCATTGTGCACCCAGTCCGGCAGAACACGCATGCGGCCGGCATATTCCGTATAGGCTTCGATCAGATCGAGCGGCGTCTCGCCATAGAGAATCCGCCCGGTCATCACGCCGGACCAGACCTTGATTTCGGTATGGTTCGCCGCGCGCATGTCAAACACACTATATTCCGTGTTTTCGAGGAACAGCGACCGCAGCCTGCTTGAAATGAAATGCGGTGCTGGCGCCTCCGTCACATAAGGATTGCCGGCGCCCCCGGACGCGAGAATGTCGACAGCCTGCGTAAGCACCGGTCTGCCGCGGCCGACACCATGTTCCTGCACCAGAATCGGCAGGACATTGCCTTTCTGATTGAAATACGTGAGCTGCTCGCCGAAGCCAAAGGAGCCTTCATCGGGCGCCGACTCCGTTCGCAACTCGATCCGGTTGATGCCTGCCGCAGGCTCGGTTTTGATTTCGAACCGCAGGTGCGTCGATGAGATCGCCTCGAAGCTCAGCGTGTAGCCGACCTCCCCTGCCGCCCCCGTAAGCCGGCCCGATACGGTCGCGCGGTTTTGCGCGAGATCGATTGCCTCGATGCTCGCGCGTTCGTAACGCTCCGAAACCCTGTCGCTGATTTGGAACGAGCCCTCCGGCGTTCCGAATTCGCGGACATTCGCCACCGCCTTCTCGGCGGCGAGGAAATTGCCGTCGGGCGCGCTCTCCCAAAGAACCCTCTCGGGCTTTTGCCGATGCGAGACACGCAGGATGCCGCCCGCACGCCGCAAGATGAAATCGCCGACAGGATATTTGTCCCCCTCACCGGCGTTTGACTGCGCCGATGCGGCCTGCGGCAGCGCTGCCGCAACCACGGCCGACGCGCCGACAAGGAAATCCCGCCGCTTCATGGTGGTCTCCCTTTTCCCGCTTTGACCCTGCACCAAACATTACGCGAAGACGAGGACCTTGGCAGCGATTCGCCGCCTGCCCCGGTCGAACTTGGCGGCCGCGGGGGACCTCCTCATCGACGACGGCGCGAATTGGCTGTGCCTTTTCCGGCCGCCTCGCCCTTCGGCTGCAGCATCTTGCGAAATTCGTCGCGCTTGGCGTGGATCGAGGCAATCACGTGCCCCATCGGAATGCCGAGGTCGACGAGCACGGCTTCCGAGAGTTGCAGGCTCGCCTCGACCGTCTCCGGCACGGCATCGGTGACGCCCAACGTGTAGAGCAGTTTCGCATGCTCCGCGTCGCGGGCGCGGGCGACGATCGTAAGCTCGCAATTGAGCGCCCGCGCGGCGGCGACGATCTCCTCCGAAGCTTCGGGTGCATCGATCGTCACGACAAGGGCGCGGGCGCGATGGATCCCACAGCGTTTCAAGAATTCGGGGCGTCCTGCGTCGCCCCAAAAAATGTCGACGCCTTGGCGGCGAAAGCGCCGGACGAGCCCCGCATTCGTCTCGACGACGAGGAAGCCGATATGATGCGCCTTCAGCATGTCCCCCACGAGCTGGCCGACGCGGCCGAAGCCAACGACAATCGCCTTGCTTGCGCCCGCCTCCTCTTCCGGGAGTTTTGCAATCTCCGCATCCGGCGCCGGGCGCGGCCAGCGGCTCACCAGAACGCCGAGCGCGGGGATAGCGAACATCGAAAGCGTCACGCCGACCATGGCGTCGGCGCCAGCCTCCGCGGGCAGAGCTTTGGCGGCGATCGCCGCTGCGATCATCACGAACGCGAACTCGCCGCCAGGCCCCAGCATCAGCGCCGCCTCAGCCGCAACCGCGCTGCCGAGGCGCAGCACGCGCCCCGCGCCATAGGTGATCGCGGATTTGACGGCGATGATCGCCGCCGCGAGCCCGAGCGTGCGCAGCGGCGCGGAGAAGATGAGTTCGAGATCGAGGTTCGCGCCGACCGAGACGAAGAACAGACCGAGCAGCAGGCCACGGAACGGATCGATCGTCACCTCGATCTGCCTCCGGTATTCCGTCTCGGCAAGGAGCAAGCCTGCGATGAAGGCGCCGAGACCCATCGAAAGTCCGCTCATCGCCGTCACAAAGCCGGTGGCCATGATAACAAGCAGGCAGGCGGCCATGAAGAACTCGGTTGAACCCGCCGCCGCGACGAGGTGAAACAGCGGCCGCAAGACAAGCCGTCCGGCGAGCAGGACGAGCGCCAGGCCGATCAAGGCCGGCAGCACGCTATAGAGCAGGAGCGCGCCGGCGCCGCCGCGCAGCGAGCCCAGCGCCGCGACCAGGAACAACAGCGGCGCGACCATCAGATCCTGGAACAGCAGCACGGAGAAGATCGTGCGGCCCGCGGCCGTGGCAAGCCGCTTGCGGTCGGCGAGAACCGGAATGACGATCGCCGTCGAAGAAAGTGACAGCGCAAATCCAAGGATGACGGCGGCGGCCGGCGTCTGTTTCAGCGCGAGCGCGATTACAGCCAGTGCCGCGCCGCAGCCGAAGACTTGCAAAGCCCCGAAACCGAAGACGAGTGCGCGCAGGCGCACCAGCCGCTCCCAGCTTAATTCGAGGCCGATCATGAACAGCAGGAAGACGACGCCGAATTCGGCGAGCGGCGCGATCTCTGCGACATTGTCGAAGGTCACATCGGAGACGGCGCCTGCAACCCAGCCGGGCTCCCAGGACGGAATCAGAGCGCCTTGCGCGAAATGCCCGAGCCCATAGGGACCGAGGCAAAAGCCGGCGATGAGAAAGCCGAGAACGGGGCTGAGTTTCAGACGACGGAAAAGCGGCGCCACGACGCCGGCCGTGACGAGAAAAATGAGGACGCTCTTATAGTGCGTGACGTGCTCGGGCGTCATTTTCTCTCGTCGAGCGGCGGTCCGGCGCTCTCAGCTTGGGGATTCCCGCGCCGCGGGCAACGATTCTTATCGTTAACCGGCGCCTGGCGGCGATTTCGGCATAGGTCTTCCATCTGGCGGCCATATCCGCCATTTTAGCGTTATGCCAGAGCCCATTACTAACGCGCCCGAGTTTACGGTCAGCGAGCTTGCCGGCGCCTTAAAACGAACGATCGAAGAGACGTTCGGCCTGGTCCGCCTGCGCGGCGAGATCTCCAATTATCGCGGCCCGCATTCCTCGGGCCACGCCTATTTCTGCCTGAAGGACCAGAACGCCCGGATCGATGCGGTCATCTGGAAGAGCACCTTTCTGAGATTGAAGACCAAGCCCGAGGAGGGACTTGAAGTCATCGCCACGGGTAAGGTTACGACCTTTCCCGGCAAATCGGCCTATCAGATCGTCATCGAGAGCCTGGAGCCCGCCGGTATCGGCGCGCTCATGGCGCTGCTGGAAGAGCGCCGCCGCAAGCTTGCCGCCGAAGGTCTGTTCGACGAGGCGCGCAAGCAGCCGCTGCCCTTTCTGCCCAACGTTATCGGCGTCGTCACGTCCCCGACCGGTTCCGTCATTCGCGACATTCTACATCGGATCGGCGAGCGCTTCCCACGCCATGTCCTGGTCTGGCCGGTGCGCGTCCAAGGTGAGACATGCGCGCAAGACATCGCCGCCGCAATCGACGGTTTCAATGGTCTATCCATTGACGGCGCGCCAAGACGTCCCGACGTGATCATCGTGGCGCGCGGCGGCGGCTCGCTCGAAGACCTCTGGGGCTTCAACGACGAAATCGTGGTGCGCGCCGCGGCCGCAAGCCAAATCCCGCTCATCTCGGCGATCGGCCACGAGACGGACTGGACGCTCCTCGACTTTGTCGCAGATCTGCGTGCCCCGACGCCGACCGGGGCGGCGGAAAAATCCGTCCCAGTGAAAATTGAACTCGCAGCCACGCTCGTCGATCTCGGCCGCCGACATAGCGGAGCGGCGGTGCGCACGATCGTTCAGCGGCGGGCGGAATGGCGCGCATTGGTGCGCGCCCTGCCGCGCGCCGAAGAGATTTTCGCTCTGCCACGGCAAAGATGCGACCGCGCCGGCGCCCGACTTTCAAATTTTGTCGTAACCGCGCTCGACCGGCGGCGCATTGCCTTAGGGCAGTTCGTCCATAGGCTGGCCAACCAAGCGCCGCAGGCAAAAATGGCCCGCGCCATCCAGAGGCTCGAGGCGCTCGATCATCGTCTTCGCCATGG
Organism: uncultured Alphaproteobacteria bacterium; assembly: GCA_963759985.1. Lineage (GTDB taxonomy): Bacteria > Pseudomonadota > Alphaproteobacteria > Rhizobiales > Beijerinckiaceae > Methylovirgula. The sequence continues at coordinate 934,170 of CAVXBI010000004.1, read as the reverse complement.
TCTGACCGTAGCCAAGGATCGCCGTCGGCAAGAGGTTTTCCATGCGAGCCGCAGATTGCGCGGCGCGCTCGCCGCCCGCGCCCGGCTCGAAACCGAGCGGGTCGCGGCCGGCCGACAGACAATCGTGAGGCTCAACCGACGCATGCTGAACCTTGTTCATACGGGCCTCGAACGCCGCCGCGCGGCGCTCACCGCCCGAGAAAAGCTTCTCGATTCGCTCGGCTACCGGCAGGTTCTCGCCCGCGGATTCACGCTGGTGCGCGACGCCGAAGGTCGGCCGCTGCGGCTCGCGGCAGAAGTCGAGTCCAATGCGCGGCTCGACATCGAATTCGCCGACGGCCATCGCACGGCCCTCGCCACGGACAAACCGTCGCGCGAGACAAAGTTCGCCGGGGTCAAGAAGAAAAACGCGCAAGGCTCGCTGTTTTGACGCTTTTTGCCATTTTCGCGGACGTCCATTCCAATCGCGAAGCACTTGACGCTTGCATCGCCGATGCTCGGGCGCGAGGCGCCGAGCGCTTCGTCTTTCTCGGCGATCTCGTCGGCTATGGCGCCGACCCCGCCTATGTGGTCGATCTCGTGACGCAAATGAGCGGCGAAGGCGCCATCGTCATCAAGGGCAATCACGACGCGGCAATCAATGAGAGGCGGGACTCCATGAACTCCTATGCGCGCGAGGCGCGCGACTGGACGCGCGGACGCCTGAACGCAGTGCAAAAGGATTTTCTCGCCAACCTGCCGCTCACGGCGGAAGTGGGCGAGACCTTGTTCGTCCATGCCGAAGCGTCCCGTCCGGAGCATTGGGGCTATATTGCGCATCCGTTCGACGCCGAGCGCTCGATGCGCGCGACGCAAAAGCGGATCACGATTTGCGGCCATGTGCATCGCCCGCAGCTCTATCATGCGGCGGATCGCGGCCTGCCGATCCGCCGCATCCCGGAGCCCGGAGAGCCCATCGTGCTCGCGCGGGAGGTCAAATGGCTCGCGGTCCTGGGTTCCGTGGGGCAGCCGCGCGACGAAATCCCCGCCGCAGCCTATGCGCTCTACGACGACAAGCGGGCGTTGCTGACCTTCCGGCGCGTGGCCTACGACATCGGGGCGGCGGCGGAAAAGATCAGCGCCGCCGGCCTGCCGGAAATTCTGGCGGCCCGTCTCTATATTGGCCGTTAAGCCATATTCTCCGTGCTCCACAAGTTCCAGGAATGCCTTATGGCAAATCCGGCCCGGCTACGTTATCTTCCGTCCTTTCACCCTCTGAAGCTCACATGAACCGCTACGAACGTCGCCCCTTAGCCGCCGGAGAGGCCGAAGTCGAATATCTCGATGGAGAGATCCGGGTTCTGCGGCCTGGCACTTTCGTGCGCTGTGCGGTGACCGGCATCCCGATCCCGATCGAAGATTTGCGCTATTGGAACGTCGATTTGCAGGAAGCCTATGCCAATCATGAAGCCAAGCTGCAGCGCATGGGCGTCAAGCTCGGCAAATGACGCACCCGCTGGCACGCGGCGTGGCCTTACTGCTCAGATAAAGCTGCGCGGCGGAGAGCTGCGGCCAAGAGCCCGTCCAAAAGTCCGGCATTGGAAAACCGCATCTCGACCGGCAGGGCGATCGGCGGCGGGAGGCTCGGATCGATGCGGTCGCCCGACCCCGCCAATCTGACAAAATCCTTCTCCGTCGTCACCAGCTGGGCGTTCGCCTGCCGCGCGGCACGCCGGAGGCGCGCGATTTCGCCCCGCGTATAGGGATGATGGTCGGGAAAACTCTCGGTCGCGACGATCTCGGCTCCGAGATCGGACAGAGTGGCGAAAAATTTCTCCGGGCGCGCCAGCCCGGCAAAAGCGTAGACGCGCCGGCCTTTAAGCTTGGCCGCCATGGCTTCATCGGCGACGAGTTTTGCGCTCAGGACCGGCTTACCCGCGGCCCGCGCCCGCTCGGCGATCTCTTCGCCCGCAGGTCCAGCGCCGACGATCGTCACCGCGGTCGCAAAATCGATCTGTGTCGAAAGCGGCGCCCGCAAGGGACCGGACGGCAGGCAGAGCCCGTTGCCGACGCCCGTCGCCGCATCGACGACGGCCAGGCGCATGTCTTTCTCGAGCGCCGGATTTTGTAGCCCGTCATCGAGGATGAGGAGGCTCGCCCCTTGCTCGACCGCGAGCCGCCCGGCCGCCACGCGATCGGCTGAGACGATGGTTGGGGCGACCCGGGCGAGCAGCAGAGCCTCGTCGCCGACCTCGCCCGCGCTATGCCGAAGCGGATCGACACGAAGCGGCGGTCCGCGTTCGGCCGCGGAACGATAGCCGCGTGACAGGAAGAAAACCCGCTCGGCGCTGCCGGCGAAGCGCCTGGCCAGGGCGATCACCGCCGGGGTCTTGCCGGCGCCGCCGACGACAAAATTGCCCACGCAAAGCACCGGGACGGGCAGACGAAGGCCTCCCCGCAGCATCCGCCGGCCGGCGATCTTCGCATAGGGGTAGCTGAGTGGCGCCAGAAGCTTAGGCGCAAGAAGCTCAAGCGCCGATGCAGCGGGATCGTGGCTCAGCCGCCAGAAGGAAGGGGCACGCATTTTCATGCAACCGATGGTGCTCGCTTCGCGCCAGATAGGCTAGGCCTCCCATCGGCGGGTTTCGACCATCAATTGTGCGACATGCGGCTCGATCGCGGCCATGATCGCGGCGGAGGCGCCACCAAGGCTTTTCACAGTCTCGCCCGCGGTGCGCGCCATCTTCCGCAGCTTGCCGGCATCATGCAGGAGCAGCCCGATGACGCGGGCGAGCGTGTCGGCATCGGCAATAGTCGCGGCACCATGCGCCTGGTCCAAAGCGCGATAGATCTCGGCGAAGCTCGCGACATGGGGCCCGTGAAGGATGGCGCTTCCGAGCTTGGCGGCTTCGATCGGATTCTGGCCGCCGCCCGGCCGGATCATGGACTTGCCAAGGAATGCAATGCTCGCGAGCCGATAGAAAAGCCCCATCTCGCCCATCGTGTCGGCGATATAGATCTCCGGCAAAGGATCATCCGATGCCTCGCAGGAGCGCCGCAGCGCCGCCAATCCTTGCGCGTTGGCGAGCGCGGCGATGTCCTCGCCACGCCGCGCGCGGCGCGGGACGATGATCGTCAAAAGCCGCGGAAACCGCGGCGCCAAGGCCCGGTGCACCTCCAGCGCGATCTCCTCCTCGCCCCGATGCGTCGAAGCGGCGACCCAAACGGGACGCGCGCCGATCCGCGCCGCAAGCGAGGCGAGCCCTTTGCCATTGGCGGGCGGCGCCACGACGTCATATTTGAGATTGCCGACGACTTTGACGCGCCGGATCCCGAGCTTGGCGAAACGCTCGGCGTCGGCGTCGCTCTGCGCCAGGCAGAGGTCCACCCCCTCCAGCAAGGACTCGATGAAAACGGGAATCCAGCGCCAGCGCTGAAATGAGACTTGCGAGATCCGCGCGTTGACCAGGATCAGGGGAATTTCACGGCGACGAACTGCGAGAAAAAGATTGGGCCAGATCTCGAACTCGGCCACGAGCGCGAGATCCGGCCGCCAATGATCCAGGAACCGAGCCAGAAATTGCGGCACATCGAGAGGCAAGAATTGATGCAAGGCGCCGGCCGGTAGTCGCGGCACGATCACCTCGGCGGCGCTCGTGGTTCCGGTTGAAAGCAGGATGTTCAACCCTCGGCCGGCAAGCTTTTCGATCAGTGGCAGCAGCGATAGGCTTTCCCCGACGCTTGCGCCGTGCAGCCAGGCGAGCGGCCCCTCCGGCCGTTCCAAGCTCGGCCGCCCGAACCTCTCGCCGGTTCGGTCGAATTCCTCGCGCCGCCATTTGCGCCGGCAATAAAGCACCACTGGGCTCAGCGGCGCGAAAGACGCGCTGAGCGCTTGGTAGAGAGATAGTATTGGCGGACTTTTGACCAAGGAGGACATACGCGCAACAAGATCGCCCAGACTTGAACGTTAAGGCAAGTGCTCTGTAGCTTCGCTGTTTGAAATCGCGCAGGTCGATAAAATGGCTACAGCAAATCTCGGAGACTGCTCATTGTTCGGGACAAGGGCGATCACGTCATCCCTGCAGTGCGAAAGCGACGGTTTAATGACCAGAGACCGCCTCAGCCTCCTCAAGGAGGGTGAATCCGCCGGAACGGACGAATGGGCGCTTTACTTGCTCGGCTCGGTCGGATCGAGCAGGCGGTGGAGGTGCGCCACAAAATAGCGCATATGGGCATTGTCTACGGTCGCCAGCGCCTTGGCCTTCCAGGCTTGATGGGCCGAGGCGTAATCCGGAAACACACCGACGATGTCGATGTTGTCGAGATCGCGGAACTCGGTCCCCTCGAGATCGACGAGTTCGCCTCCGAAGACAAGATGAAGGAGCTGTTTGCGGCCGTCATTCTGCATGCGGACAAACTCGGCTTTCAATTGCTCGGTGAAGCGCGTCGCGCCGCTGCTCCCTGCGCAAGAGGCGCTTCTTGCGCGGGCTCGTGGAGCCGAATGCAGCCCTCGCTCGGCAGAGGCTATGGCGCTTGCCTGCGCTCGCTTGCATGCTCTAGCAAGAATTGGGCAAAAGAACCAAGCTACTTGGCGTTGCGGACGGCCGCCGCGGTGATTTCGGCAAGGATCGGTACCGACGCCGCAACCAACTCGCTGTGCCGGGTCCCGGGGCGATTGTAAAGGAGCTGGCGGCCGAAGAGGCTTGCAAGCCGACCACCCGCTTCGTCGACAACGAGGTCAGCGGCGGCGATGTCCCAATCATGCGCATTGGCCGACACAAGGCCGGCATCGAGCACGCCGGCCGCGACCTTGGTAATGCGCAGCGCGAGCGACGGAATTTTCGGCAAGAGATCGAATTTGAGCCCGGCGTCGCGCAATTCCTGGGCGATGGCAAGAGGACCTCCGACCAGCGCCGTGGCGTCGAGCCGCGTGCGGCCATTGACGCGAATTTCGCGACCATTCAGGCGGGCACCGGCGTTCCTGACCGCCACATAGGTCTCCCCCAGTGCCGGCGCATGGACGATGCCGACGACGGGGCGGTGCCGGTAGACGACGCCGACGGCGATCGCCCAGCCCCGCTCGCCCGCGACAAAGCTGCGGGTCCCGTCGATCGGATCGACGATGAGGACGAGATCTTGGTCGAGCCGGTCCGGCGTATCCTCCGATTCCTCGGAAAGCCAACCGGCCTCGGGCAGAATGTCGCGCAGCCTTTGCTCAAGAAAGCGATTGACGGCGTGATCGGCCTCGGTCACGGGCGAACCGCCGGTCTTTTTGGTCACCGCCGCGCTGGTCTTCTCGCCCGGATGGAAGAAATTGAGCGCCAATTCCCCCGCCGCCCTCGTTGCCTCGACGAGCGCCCCCACCACCGCATCTTCGTGCGACTGGCTTTCCCAATCGAGATTGCGCCAACCTATCGCGGCCGAGCCGGAATCAGCCTCGTCCTTGGAGTGATTTTTGAAGAGCGGCGCATTCATGCCTGATCAATCTCCGATTCGCATGCGACTCTACAGCATTTCAGCCGAGGTTTGTCCGAAATGCAGGCGGTCGAGACATCACGCCGCATTCGGGCGAAGATGTCGACGCCGCCTTTTTTGAAACGTGCTTGGGTGACCTGCCTGCGTCGCGAATTCGCGCTTTCAGGGCGAACGGGCCGCCGACCTCGATATATGAAACGACGGCCCGATTTTCCAGCGACCTTGACGCGAGGTCCGCGCAGCTCAAAGCGGCAGCCGTGAGTGATCTCTCGAGACATCGAAATTTGCCGGGCCGGCGCGCCGATCCGCGCCGCGACGGGCATCCTATCGGGCAATGATTAATTCAGCGAAAATCCGATTTTGGGCTCGGTCGCGCGGGCAGAAGACGTGCGCCGCATTGATAAAATTTTTGCGTTTCAATTCAGCCTGGGGCAGGCATGGAACAGAATACCCGTTCTATTTCATTCATTTACCATGAATTCCAAGGTTCACGAAGCACCCCTGCGGCAAAACTCTCCAAGCCGCCGCGCCTTGCCCGAAGACGATAACTCCGCGCGACGGCAGAGAGGTGCGATCATGCGGGAGCGCAATTGCGACGAGTTCCTGACCTACTCGGCGTCCGATCCGCGTGCTGACGGCGGTGTTCGAGCCGTCTGGCTCACGCCGCGCGGGGTGCGGATCGAGCGCGCGGTCTCCGGCGTAAAAATGCGTCTCTCAATTCCGATCGAGGCCTATCGCGCCATTCTTTCGACTTGTCAGGACGGGAACCGGCCTTTCTGCCGGATTGTCCTCGCCCACAGAGATCCCGATTTGTCCGTCACTTTGGATCAGCGGGCGGATGCCTTTCCGGAGATCTGGCGAAGCTGGGCGCGTTTCTTTTCCGAGCCCGCGCCGGAGGTCATGCGCGATAGCCTAGTGCAGCCACGCCGACGGAGCACGGCCCTCCCCAAACGGCGGCCCCGTTTCCTGTCGCGGCGGCGCAGCGGGCGTCTTCGCACTCCGTTGAAGGTTTTTTCGGCGGCGCGAGAGCTCTTCTCTTGGGAATAGCTGGCCCTATTCGGACCGCCTAAAGCCTCCAATATTCGCGATGCGCGTACATCAAAGCCTCGGCCTTAGGGGCGATCTCGACCGCCTCCACGGTGCCGATCATCATCAGATGCGTGCCTACCTCCTTGGCTTCGACGAGGCGGCAGTCGAAGGCAACGAGCGCCGAGCCGAGCACCGGCGCGCCGGTTGTCAACACCGTCCACTCGGTCGAGGCAAATCGCTCTTCTAGCTTTTGGCCGGTGCGGCCAGCGAAAACGTCGGAGAGCTGCTGATCGGCGCGGGCCAGCGTATTTACGCAAAAAACCCCGTTTTCGATGACCTTTGCGGCGCAACGCGAGGCCCTCTTGATGCAGAACAACATCATGGGCGGAGAGAGCGTGATCGAGGTCACGGCGCTCGCCGTAATGCCGCCAAGCCCCGCCGGCCCGTCCGTCGTCACGATATGAACCGCCGCGCCGACGCGGCTCATCGCCTCGCGAAATCGCGCCTGATCGACAGGCGCCGCGCCTACAGCCATTTCGGTGCGATTTTCGGCCAATTTCACGTTTCCAGGAGCCTCAACCCGGTCGTTTGAGAAGAGGGGCTTGCTCCTGGATTAGATAGCAAGGCAGAACCGATAAACAAAGGCCGGCTCAGACGGCCGACGTGCTGCCTTCGATTTCATCTTTTGCTTTCGCCGCCCGTGCTCATTATTGGTCCGCCCTGCCGAATGTTGCGGCAAGGACCAAGATGAAGCTCTGCCTGACCACGTTCCTCCTTTCTGCCCTGCTCGCCTCGTCGGCGGCGGCGGAGGTAAGAATTGGCCTTGGCGCCCCGATCAGCGGGCCCGATGCGGTCTTCGGCGCCGAGCTTCGCAGCGGCGTCGAACAGGCGATCCTCGACATCAATGCGAAAGGCGGCATTCTCGGCAAACACTTGGTCCTCAGTGTCGGCGACGACGGCAGCGATCCGAAAAAAGGCGTTGCGGTTGCCAACAAACTCGTCGCCGACAAGGTGAGCTTCGTCGTCGGCCACTTCAATTCAACCGTGACCCTGCCTGCCTCCGAAATCTATTCGGATAACGCCGTCCTCGACATCACCCCCGCTTCGACCAATCCACAGGTCACTGAGCGTGGTCTCGATTTCGTCTTCCGCACCTGCGGCCGGGACGACCAGCAGGCGCAGGTCGCGGCGAAGTTCCTGGCGGCGCAGAGCGGCAAGAAGATCGCCATCCTTTACGACAACACGACCTACGGCAAAGGCCTTGCCGATAAGACGCGCAGCGTGCTTCTCGACCTCGAAATCAAGGACGTGCTCTATGACGGCGTCGACAAAGGAGAAAAGGACTATTCCGCCATCGTCGCCAGGATCAAAGCGGCGGGCGCCGATTTCCTCTATTGGGGCGGGCTTGGAACCGAAGCCGGCATCATCGTCCGGCAAATGCGCGCGCAAAGCGTGAACACCCAACTGATCGCCGGCGACGGCATAGCATCGGACGATTTCTCGGCAGCCGGCGGAGACGCGGTCGAGGGAACGCTTATGACTTTTCCGCCCGATCCGCGCCGCCGGCCAGAAGCGACAGCGGCGGTGAAGAGATTCAAGGGCAGAGGCATCGATCCGGAGGCCTATACGCTCTATGCCTATGCGGCCATTGAGGCCCTGGAGCAGGCGGCCGAGGCCGCAGATTCGCTTGATCCCGCCGCTTTGGCGAAGGTCATGCATTCCGGCATCAAGTTCAAAACGGTTCTCGGCACCATCTCCTATGACGCCAAGGGCGACATTACCGAGCCCGATTACGTCATCTTCGTCTGGAAGAAGGGCTCGGACGGGACGATGGACTACGACAGGCTCAAGCCATAGCGGGACGTTCAGCCGATGTTGGCGAGGCCCGGGAAGGCTTGAAGAATCCAAAAGGAGAAATTCTGCATGGCGCCGGTCAGGAAACCTATGCCGGTCGCAATCAGCAGGACGCCGACGATGCGTTCGACGATGCCGAAATGGGCGCGGAACCTTTTCAAAAAGCCGATGAAGGGTTCGAAGGCCGCGGCAGCGATAAGAAAGGGAACGCCAAGCCCGAGCGAATAGACGGCGAGCAGGCCGGCGCCGCGCAGAGCCGTTTGCTCCGAAGCCGCGATGGCGAGAATGGCGGCAAGAATCGGCCCGATGCAGGGCGTCCACCCGAAAGCGAAGGCGAGCCCCATGACATAGGCGCCCCAGAGGCCGAGCGGCTTTGCCACTTCGACGCGCTTTTCGCGATAAAGCCAGCCGAGCCGAAACAGGCCAAGGAAATGCAGGCCCATCAGAATGATCGCCAGGCCGGCGACCAGCGACAGCATCGCGATATGCGCGCGCAGCACCTGGCCGAAAACGGAGGCCGTCGCCCCAAGCGCTACAAAAACAGTCGAAAAGCCGAGAACGAAGAGGATGGCGGCGAGAAAGACGTCGCGCCGCGCCCGCCCGACCCGTTCATAGGCGACGTCTTCGATCGTCGTGCCGGCGATGAAGGTGAGGTAGGGCGGCACGAGCGGCAGAACGCAAGGGCTCAAGAAAGACAGAAGTCCCGCCGCAGCGGCGGCCGAAAGCGTTACATCGCTTGCCATGGTCACCTTCTAGAACAGGCCGTGCCAATGAGGAAATCGACATCGGCTTAGCGGAAAAACCATTCCAGGATCGCGGAAACTCGAGGCCCCGCCCGGAAACGCGTCGCAAATCCCGTCAAGACATTTTTATGGGACATAGTTTATGAAGACCCATGTTCAGCCCCGCCCAGATCTACGCCGCGTTGCGCTTCAAGGCCATGGCCGCAGGGATTGGCATATGCGATGAGCCGCCCGCATGAGGGTGCTCGCCGCCTATTTTGTCAACATTATCTGTAATTTCGCGATCGGACTTTTGGTCGCGAAATTCCTCGGGCCGGCGGAATATGGCCGCTTCGCCCTGGCCTTCGCCGTAGCGATAGCCGTGCAGGGGGCGTTCTTCGACTGGCTGCGCCTCGGCGCCACGCGCTTCTATTCGGAACGGGTGCGAAGCGAAGCTCCGGCGCTGCGCGCTACCCTCGATCTCGCCTTCATCGTCATCACCTTCAGCATGACGGTCGCCGCCTGTCTGCTGCTCTTCTCCGGCGTCAAGTTCGCTTTGTCTAATGGACTGATCGCGCTCGCCCTCGTTGCGGCTGTCTCCAACGGCATGTTCGATTACAACACCGCGTTGGTGCGGGCACGCTTCCACGATCGAACTCTATACGCGGCTCATCATCGTCAAGAATATCTTTGCCCTTGTGCTTACCGGCGGCGGGGCATTCTGGTTTGGCTCGGCCAAAATGGCCTTGGTCGGCAGCATCATCAGCCTTTCCGGCTCGATCATCACGGCGCGCGCCTCGCTGCACGACGAGGGCACCGCGCCGCGTCACGCCAACTTCGCCATCGTCAAGGCGATCCTGCGCTACAGCCTGCCGATCGTCGCCGCCAACCTGCTGTATCTCGCGATCCCGCTTGCCAACCGCTCGATCATCGCAGTGCTTTATGGGTTTTCGGAAACGGGGCAATTTTCGCTCGCTTACGACATCGGCAACAAGGCCGTGCAGGCGATCGGCTCCACGCTCGACGTCGTGCTCTTTCAGATTGCCGTCGCCACGCATGAACGCGACGGAGCGACCCAGGCCAGCGTCCAGGTGGCGCGCAACATGGCGATTGTCTTCGCTATCGTCCTGCCGGCCTGTACCGGAATCTGGTTGATCCTTCCCTCGCTCCAGCAGGTGATCGTGCCCGCCGCCTATCGCGGCCCGTTCGGCCGTTTGCTGACATTGATGATGGCCGGCCTGTTCTCCTCCGCCCTCATTCAATTCGCCATCAACCCGATCTTCCAGATTGCCAAGCGGACGGCGCCCTTGGTCGGCGCGGCCGTGTTCGCCTGCCTGGTCAACTCGCTCTTGCTCTTTGTTTTGCCAAGGAGCGCCGATGCTTCGAGCCTCGCCGTAGCGCAGACCGGCGCCTATGTGGCCGCGCTCGTCGCGCTTATTTTCGTCGCGACTTTGTCGAAACCGCAGTGGCCTCGGCTGCGTGACATCGTGCTGGCCGCACTGGGAACGGCGGCGATGGCCGCTGCGCTCTTGCCGCTGCGCGAGCACGATCCCGGCCTTATCACGCTGATCGAGCAGGCGCTGGCCGGCGCCATAATCTACGGATTGTTCGTCGTCTTTTTCGACGTCGCCAACCTGCGAGAGATTTTGATCGCGAGATTGCGCCCGATCATGGCGCGATTCGCGCCGCAATGATTTGGGCGGGCCCGCCAGCTAGAGTTCGAGAATGCGGGTCGGATGATTGACGCCGCGCAGAACGTCGATGAGCGCCAAGAAATTTCCCTTGAGCCGCCCGCGCCGGTCGATATAGGCCTCCGGGGCCGGCGACTTGACGAGATTGGCGATGAAATTCTTGATCGCCATCTTCGCCGCCGGGCCCTTGCGCATTGTGCCTTTGGCGACGAGGTAGATGGGATTGGCAATCTGCGAATAGCCGAGCTTGATCCCCGACGTGCGTCCGGATTTCACTCCGAGATGCACGCCGCCGAAATAATTGGTGCGCACCACGCGTCCAACCTTGGCGAAATGCGCCGTGAAATCCAAGTTTTCGAGCCAGCTGTAGAGCGGCAAATTCTCGTCGAATCGCGCTTGCGGCAGCGCCGACATGCGCAGCACCATATTGGCGCCATGTGTGCCGGTGTCGTCGACGAGCCGAAGCTCGCCAGGCCCCTTTGCCTCATAGGCCGCGATGAGGCGGTCCGCCTCGGCAAAAGTGAGCCCGGCGGTGAGAATGCCGTCGGCGGCGATATGTCCGGATGCGGCGAGCACCTCCGGATGTTCGCTCATCAGCCGTTCGATCCCGGCGAAGAAATCTCGGGTCGGAATGAAATCGTCGTCGATGAAGGTGATCAGATCAAAATCGCTCTGCAGCAGGTCGAGCGCGCGATTGCGCTGCCGGGTCAGACCCTTGGTAGAAGTGACATAGGTCACCCCGGGCAGGCGGTCGGTGGGAAAGTCGCTTGCGGCAGCGCCGACCACGAGAATGCGATCCGGCGGCCGAGTTTGTCGGGCGAGACGACGCAGCGTCTCCCCGACCACTTTCGGCCGGTCGGTCGTCGCGATGGCTAGGGCGATCTTCACGAAGGGCCTCTTTCAGAACACGGCCGATGGTTCATGCCATAAATAAAGATGACGTTTCGCAATTTGACGAAATCTGGTTACCACGGTGCGGCCAGCCCGCTGGCGGGCTTGGGCCGTTCAGGTTAATTTCGCCGCACGACGCCTTCGAAAGGCCGAAGTTCGTCGCCATTGCGGCTCGGAGAACCCATGAAGCGTCGCACCTTTCTCATCAGCTCGGCCGGAGCATTGTTTGAGACGGCCGTTTTCGGCGCCGCTCTCGCTGACGTGCCGCAACCCTATTCCTGGGACCTTTCCCCGCCGACGGATTCGCGCGACGCCTTCATCAAATGGGGCGTTACGACGCGCGGCGAAGACCCCAAATATCTCGGCGAAAGATTCGACAGGTTCCGGATCCTCGTCGCCAACCGGGATCTTTGGAATGAACAAAACAAGCGCGCCTTTCTTTTGACTCCGCGCGAGGAATTCTGCCTGAAGCGGAATCTCGACCGCGCCTATGACAATACCTTCCTCGACATTGGCTTCGGGGTCACAATTTCGGGCCCGCATGTAGTCGGCCGCATGACCAGTTCGATCGACGTGAAGAAAGGCGAGAAGGTGCTGGAGATCGGCACCGGTTCAGGCTATCAGTCGGCCTATCTCTCCAATCTCACCGACAAAGTGTGGACGATCGAGATCATCAAGCCGCTCGCCGAGCGCACACGCGGCGTCTACGACGGTCTCATCAAGCGCGGCTACAACGAGTTCAAATCGATCTCGACCAAGAATGCCGACGGCTATTACGGCTGGGAAGAGGCCGCACCCTTCGACAAGATCATCGTGACCTGCGGCATCGATCATATCCCGCCGCCTTTGCTGCAACAGTTGAAGCCGAACGGGATCATGATCATCCCGGTCGGACCGCCGGGCGCCCAGCATATTTTGAAGGTGATCAAAGCTCAGGAGGCAGACGGCTCGATCAATGTCGCGCGCTCCGACATTTATAACGGCCGGATCGTCCCCTTCGTGCCCTTCACCAAGCTTGAGGGGGACAAGATCGTTGGCACGCACAACAAGTGACCGGATGACGCGATTGCGCGCTTTTCTCCATCACCTCGTCTGTCGATGAATCTCGCCATCCTGCCGAAGCGAACCGATGGGCGGACGATCTCCGATCCGCTTGTCTATTTCGCCGTCGGCCTGGAAGCGGGCGCCGTCATCGCACTTCAGATCGCCATCATGCGGATCTTTTCGATCGGCAGCTGGGCGCATTTCGGATCGCTGGTCGTCAGTCTCGCGATGCTCGGCTTCGGCCTGATGAGCACGATCATGTGCATCGCGAAGGATTGGTTCGCGCGCCATTGGCGCTTCGTCTGCGGCGCCGCGCTCTTGAGCTTCGGGCCGCTGGCGGTAGCTGCCAATCTTCTGGCCCAGCAAGTTCCCTTCAACGCCATCTTTCTGGTCTCCGACCCAAACCAGAAATGGCGGCTGCTCGCCAACTTCCTCCTCTATTTCACGCCGTTCCTTGCCGGCGCCGCTTTTCTCGGCAGCGTGTTCTTGCTGTCAAGAACACGGTTCAACCGGGTCTATTTCGCCGATCTCTTGGGCTCCGGCCTTTGCGGGCTCGTCGTGCTGCTCGCCATGTATGTTTTCGCGCCGGAGGATCTGATCCTCGCCCCGCTCATCCTCTGGTTCCTGGCAGCTGCGTGCTGGCTTATCGCCGTCGAAGGCCGCCGGACGCTCGTCGCGCTCGTTGCCGTGGCCATCGCCACATTCGGCGCGCATCTGTGGCTCGCCCCTCAACTCGGCCTCACGAAACTCGCCGTTTCCGACTACAAGGGCGTCGCCTACGCGCGAAAATTTCCCGATGCGCAGCGCGTCTATGCGAAGAACTCGCCCTTCGGCTATCTCGAAATCTACGCGAGCTCCTATCTGCATTTCGCCCCTGGCCTTTCCGACAATGCCGCCTTCAACCTGAAGACCTTCCCTGTCAACGCTTACGAGGGAATGTATATCGACGGAGACGGGCCCGAAGGCATCATCCGCACGCTGCCGGCAGAAGAGACGGATTATTACTTCTATCTGCCGATGATCTATCCCTATCTCGTAAAGCCCGACGCCGACACGTTCGTTGTGCAGTTCGGCGGCGGTCTTTCGACGGCCGTCGCGCTCACCAAATCGAAGCATGTGACGGTGGCCGAAAGCAATCCGGCGGTGCTCGATGCGTTCCAACGTGACGACGCGCTGCGCCGCTTCACCGGCGATATCCTGCACGATCCCCGCGTGAGGGTGGTCGGCTACGAGGGGCGGCTTTATCTGGCGCATGCGCCCGAGCGCTATGATGTCATCGATCTGAGCCTTGCTGATTCGACCGGGCTCTCGAACCCCGGCGGCTTCGCTATCGTCGAGAAATTCGCCTATACGCGCGAGGCCATGCAGACCTACATGCGGGCGCTGAAGCCCGGCGGCGTTCTCGCCGTGACGCTGTGGAACAAGGAAGAACCGCCGAAATCCGTGCTCAAGCTCTATGCGACGATGGTCGATGCGGCGCGGACCAACGGCGACGCCGACGTGGCACGGGAATTCTTCGCCGCCTCCTGCTATCTCTCGACCACGACGGTCCTCTACAAGAGAGGCGGGTTCAACGACGCCGAGATCGCGCTTTTGCAAAAGCACACCAGGGCGATGTCGTTTGACGCCATCTATTATCCAGGCTTCGTCTACGACGAGAGACAGACCGACAAAGTCCTTGCCGGCTTTCGCAATCAGATCTTCTTCGATGCCAGCAAGCCGCCCGGCGATGATCTCGTTGCGCCCGATGGCGGCGGTGGCGCTGGCGGCGATACGGGGCCGCCCGAGACGGATTCGGTCGTTCCCGCCACTACCATGGGTGAGCTTGCCTGGCATTCCCTCATGGCCGGCAATTTCGACGACATCGCCAAGCGCTACGTCTTCGACGCCCGCCCGCTCACCAATGACCGGCCCTATTTCGCCGCCTACATCAAACCGCTCGACCTGCCGCGTATCCTCGATCGGCTCGAACTCGTGCAGGACGAATGGGGCTATCTGCTGCTCTGGGCGACGCTCGGGGTCGCCTCACTCTGCGCCTCGACGCTGATCGCGCTGCCCGTCATCTTCGGCTGGCGCACGGTCTTTTCGGCAACGCCCGGCAAGTTGCGCACCATCCTTTATTTCGCCTGCCTCGGGGCCGGCTATATCATGGTCGAAGTCGGGCTCATTGCCGAGTTCGTGCAGGCCTTGAGCAATGCGACGGTCTCGGCCGCCATATTGATCACCGGCATGTTGGTTGCCTCGGGCCTTGGCAGCCTCGTGAGCGAACGTTTCCTTCCCAGCGCGCCCGCCACCTTGCCCAGGGTGCTCGCCGGCATCGGCGCCCTGCTCATCGTCTACGGCCTCTTCATCCATGCGCCGCTCGATTGGATCGGCACGTTCCCTTACGGACTGCGGCTGTTCTTCTGCTTCCTGCTGATCTTTCCACCAGCCTTTCTCATGGGCTTCCCGATGCCGACCGCCATGGGCACTCTTGCCCGGCTGGAGAAGGATCACATGTTTCTTTGGGCTTGGGGCATCAACGGCTGTTTCTCGGTGATGGGCGCCGCGCTCGTGCCGCTCGTCGCCACCTCCTTCGGCCTCTCCGCCGTGCTTTACCTGAGCGGGGCGGCCTATCTCATCGCTATCCCTGCCTTCTTCGGCGTCGTCTTGCCGAAAGCGGGAAAGAGCGCCTGGAATGAAGCGAGCTCGCGACCCTGACCACGCCCCAAGATGGGGCGCGCGCCTGCCGGCGATCGCCGGCGCGTTCGCCTTGGGACTGATCGCAGCGACATGCAGCTCGCTTGCGGCCGGCGCCCGCATGCGTCTCGTGACTTTCACGACAACGCCCTTCCCTTACGACGGCCTGGTGCCGAGCGAAGGCAAGCCTTTCCTCGACACGACCGATGGGACGCGGCGGGGCCATACTTCACCGCGCGGCGGCATCTATTGGGAAGACGAGACCTATAGCGACAAGCGCGTGCTGCTTGCGATCCCGCCGCATTTCGATCCGCGCCGGCCGGCGTTTCTGATCGTCTTCTTCCACGGCAACAAGACCCTGCTCGCCCGCGATGTCGCCGCCCGCCAGAGAGTGCCGCAGCAGCTCGCAGAGTCGCACCTGAACGCGGTGCTGGTAGCGCCCCAATTCGCCGTCGATGCGCTCGAACTCGAGCGCCGGGCGATTTTGGGAGCCGCATGTTTTCGCGCAGTTCCTCGATGAGGCGGCGGACAATTTGGCGAAGCTCTACGGCCAGCGCAGGACACGGAGCATTTTTTACCGCATGCCAGTCGTCATCGTCGCCTATAGCGGCGGCTATATGCCGGCTTCCGCTGCCCTCTCGGTCGGCGGCGCGGACGACAGGCTGGCGGGCGTCATTCTCCTCGATGCGCTCTATGGCGAGATCGACACGTTCGCCGATTGGATCGCCAAGCGAAAGCCGCAGAGCTTTTTCTTCAGCGCCTATTCGCTTTCGAGCGCTGCGGAAAACACAACGCTGCAACAAGAGCTTAGCAAGAACAACGTGAGCTTTACGAGAGGTCTCCCACGCAGGCTTCGGCCGGGCGGCGTCAGCTTTCTCGCGGTCGGCGACGTCCCGCACGTGGACTTCGTGACCCAGGCCTGGACGCGCGATCCTCTTGCGATCTTGCTGCGCAGGCTCAGATATTGGTTTCATTCAGAGCCGCCGCGCGCCAGCGTCTCCCCGAAAAGATTGCAACATTTTCGGGGAGATCTGCTGAAGCGTGCGAGAGAAGCCGTCTCGCGCGATATTGCCTTTCGCGAGCCGAGAGCGCGCTTCAGCGTCCGCGGCGGGTCGAACGCCGCGCCGTCCGGCGCGCCGATTTCTTCGCCGGCTTTTTCGCTGCCGATTTGCGTCTCGCGGTTTTCTTCGTCGCGGCCTTGCGGGCTGTCTTTCTGACGGCTTTCCGGGCTGCCCCTCGCCGCGCCGTTTTCTTCGCCGTTGATTTCTTGGCGGCTGCCTTGCGCGCCGGCTTCTTGGCGACGGCTTTGCGCGCCGCGGCCTTCCGCGCCCGCTTTTTAACGGCGGCCTTTTTCGCCGCGCGCTTGCGCGGCGGCGCCGGCGCAGGTGTCGGCGCAGGCGCCGGCTTCGGTTCGGCCAGCGGCTTGAATACCGAAGGTGCGGCCGGTGCCGGCTGAGGCACGGGCGCGCTGTGCTCACGCTCATGCAACCAGGAGGGCGTCGGCGCCGGACGCGGCGGTTGCGGCGGGCGCTGCGGCCGTATCTTGGGCGCTTCTTGGTGCGGCGGCTCGGGTGCCGTCACTTCTCGTCTTCGTCGTCTTCAATTCTTGTCTGTTGCGTTTGCATGGTCTTCTCCGCTTCCCCAGTCAGAAATTCGACTGCCACACGGTTAAACGCATCGGCCGCCTCGACAGGCGACAGATGCGCGGCTTCGAGCGTCACAAGCTTGGCGCCCGGTATCGAGCTCGCGATCAAAGCGCCGACCCCTGGCGGCGTCACCGGATCGTGGCGGCCGACGATGATCCGCACCGGCTGCGCGATCGCGTGCAGTCCAATGCGCAAATCCGCATCGCGGATCGCCGCGCAATGTGCAACGTAGCCTTCGGGCTTCGTCGCGAGCAAGACTTCTTCGAAATGGCGGACTTCTTCCGGATGATGTTCGCGGAATTGCCGCGTGAACCAACTCTCGAGCACCGAAGGAGCCAAGCCCGCGAGGCCCTTTTCGTGCACCGTCCTGATTCTCTCGTTCCAGACTTCGGCACCGCCGATCTGCGCCGCCGTATTGGCGAGAATGGCGCGATCGATCCGGTCCGCTGCCCTGGTCAGCAGCCATAGTCCGACCATGCCGCCTTCGGAATGGCCGATCCAATGGACCTTTTCGAGGTTCAAAGCATCGAGAATCGCGAGTGCGTCATGACCGAGCTGGCTGATCGAATAGGGCCCACGGCTCACCACGCTGCCGCCCTCCCCGCGCAAGTCGTAACGCACGACGCGGAAATGTCGTCTCAGCGCCGGCACCTGTTTGTCGAACATATGCAAATTCGTGCCGAGCGCATGCGACAGGACGACCACTGGAGCATTCGCATCACCTTCGACGATGACGTTGAATGGCTCGCCCGCAACAATCATCTCGGCCATGTCGTACCTTTGCAGCAAAGCATCTTGGCGCGATCTTATTCCAGCTTGCATCCAGATTGCTACACTAGTCCGCTCATTTCATGCCGCAAGAGACGCGAGCGAATAAATACAATTCAAATCACGACAACATGCGACGCAACTCACGGCTCTGCACGCAATCACGCGATGCAAGCCCGGCATTGCATTGCGCGAGAACCTCATGCAGGGCTCGATGCGCGACGGAAGGCGTCGGATCCGAGGCTTCATCAGGCAAATTATTAGTCGGTAAATCAATAACTTAGATATTCTTAGCCGGAACGCAGGAAGAAGTCGTCGGCACATTTTCCGAGAGGTCGTCGAGCCAAGCCTGCGCGTTGCCGTCGGAGGGTGCGCGCCAGTCGCTGCGCGGTGAGAGGGAGCCGCCGGCAACGACCTTCGGCCCGTTCGGCAAGGCCGATCGCTTGAATTGGCTCATGCCAAAGAAGCGCCGGATAAAGACTTCGAGCCAATGGCGGATGTCTTGCAAATCGTAAGCGTGGCGGCGGTCTTTGGGGAAATCCTGCGGCCATTCTCCCTTGCTCGCGTCGCCCCAGGCCGCGTGCGCGAGAAAGGCGATCTTCGCCGGGCGAAAGCCGTGTCGCAAAAAATAGAAGAGATTGAAATCCTGAAGCTCATAGGGGCCGATCACCGCCTCGGTGCTCTGCGCCACGCCGTCGGCGCCGGCCGGAACGAGTTCGGGCGAAATCTCGGTTGCCAGGATGGCGGAGAGCGTCGCGAGCACCTCCGGCGCGAATTGGTGGCTCGCGATGCACCAGCGAATCAAATGCTGGATCAGAGTTTTCGGCACGCCCGAGTTGACGGCGTAATGGGACATTTGATCGCCGACGCCATAGGTGCACCAGCCGAGCGCCAATTCCGACAGATCGCCGGTTCCGACGACCATCGCCGCCGTTCATATTGGCAAGCCGGAACAAGTAATCCGTACGCAGTCCCGCCTGCACGTTTTCGAAAGTGACGTCGAACAGGCTCTCGCCCTTGGCGAAGGGATGTCCGAGGTCGGCGAGCATCTGCCGCGCCGCCGGCTTGATGTCGAGTTCCTGCGCGGTCACGCCGAGCGCTTTCATCAAAGCGAAAGCATTGGCCTTGGTCGCATCGCTGGTCGCGAAGCCCGGCATGGTGAAGGCCAGAATATTGCTCCGCGGCTTGCCGAGACGATCCATGGCCTTGGCGGCGACGATCAAGGCGTGGGTCGAATCGAGCCCGCCGGATATGCCGATGACGAGCTTTGAAATTCCGGTCGCCGCGAGACGCTGTTCGAGCGCCGGTGACTTGGATATTGTAGGCTTCGTAGCAATCCTGCGCCAACCTCTCGCGGTTTGAAGGCACGAAGGGGAAACGCTCGACGACGCGTTCAAGGCCGATATCGTCGAGCCGGCGGTGCGACGCGAAACGAGATCCGCCGGAAAGTCTCTTCGCTCACGGCATTGGCGCGGCGATTGTCGTCGAACGTGCCTTGGCGCAGCCGCTCCTGCGACCAAGAGATCGAGATCGATATCGGCGATCGCATATTGGCCGCCTTCCGAAAAGCGTGGCGATTTCGGCGAGGATCACGCCATTCTCGACGATCATCGTCTGGCCGTCCCAGGCGAGATCCGTTGTCGATTCGCCCTGGCCGGCGGCGGAATAGAGATAGGCGGCAAGGCAACGGGCCGATTGCGATTGGCAGAGCAGCCGACGCGTGTCGGCCTTGCCGATCGTGATGTTGCTTGCCGAAAGATTGGCAAGCACGGTCCCGCCGGCGAGTGCTGCCTTCGAGCTCGCCGGGATCGGCACCCAAAGATCCTCGCAGATCTCGGCATGAACGACGAGCCCGTCGATGTCTTCGGCGGAAAACAGCAAGTCCGGACCGAACGGCGCCTTGATGCGAACCGATTGCGATCTCTTGGCCTTGCGTCGTCGTCGCCGGAGGCAAAATGACGGCGCTCGTAGAACTCGCGGTAATTGGGCAAATGCACCTTCGGGACGACGCCGAGCAGCCGGCCGCGATGGATGGCAAGCGCGCAATTGTAAAGCCGCCCGGCGTGGCGCAGCGGCGCACCGACGAGGATGAGAGGCATCAAAGCCTCCGAGGCGCCAATCAGCCGATCGATTGCGCGGATGACACCGTCATGGACGGCGCCCTGCAGGAGAAGATCGTCGATCGCATAGCCCGAGATCGCGAGTTCCGGAAAGACCGCGAGCGCCACCGACTTCTCATGCAAGGCTGAAAGCATAGTCAAGATCGTCTCGGCATTGGCCAAGGGATCGGCAAGGCGGCAGCGGGGCGTACAAGCTGCGACGCGGGCAAAGCCATGCCGGTAGATTGAAAGAAAGTTCATCGACGCCACTCGTTCGAAGGCGGTTCAGCTTTGCAAGCGCCGAAGCAATTGTGCCAGTCCATCAAAGCAATCCTGAACATCTATTAATCTAGGAACCATTTAAGCACAGCGGAATTCCAGATCATCCGAATGTGATAGCGCAAAGGGCCCGAGATCCGCGACGACGATATTTGCTTCATCAGCCATTCATGAAACCAAATCTAGCAACGACTGTCTGTGATTGCTTTGTTGCATAGGCCCGGATCGCAAAACTCGCAACGAAGAAAGCACACGCAAAAACAGAGCCCTCTGGCGACTGCCTCGGGCGCGGCTTCCATGAGAGAGGAGATCAAGGTGCGCATTATTCTTTCGACTGTCGCGGCTGCCGCACTGGCCGCAAGTTCACTCGTCGCCACCGCGCAAGCGGCGCCGATCGCCGACCAAACGGCGGTCGGCCATTCGGCGATCAACCTTAACAATATCGAGAAGACGCAGTTCTTCTTCGGCGGCCAGAACTACTGCTGGTATCCCGTCGGCTGGCATGGGCCGGGCTGGTACTGGTGCGGCTATGCCTGGCGCAGGGGCTTTGGCTGGGGCGGCGGTTATGGCTGGCACGGCTGGCATGCCGGCCGTGGAGGATTCCATGGCGGCGGCCGTGGGGGATTCCATGGCGGCGGCCGCGGTGGATTCCACGGCGGCCACGGAGGCCACGGCGGCCATCACTGAGGTCGTTTCAGCGATTTGATCCTGAGAACCAGCGGCCCCTCGGGGCCGCTGGTTTGCTTTTGGACGCTTCGGCGGCACAAAGATGGTTCGATGAAAAAGTGCCGGTCGAAGATGCCGCAGTGACTGTCGATATCGACACGCGGGAAGATCTCGATCGGCTGAGTTCGGGAGGCCGTTGAGCCCCCGAAGAGGGGAACCCGTCGCCTATTTCAAGGTCGAGAGCTGATCTGGACGAGAGGCGGTAAGATATTGTTAACTTTAACGGTTTGCAATTGAGATTCGCCGGGGGGCCGGCTGAGGGCCGGCCGTCAGGTCGATCCCGCACGCCGGGTTGGAGGTCGCGGATGAACGTCAGAAACATGCTCGAACCTTCACGCGATTTCGTGAAGCAACTCGCCGGCTACGGCCTGACCACGGCGGAAATCCTTTACCGCATGCCCGATCATCCGACTTTCCTGCAAACTTATGTCTGGCAGGACTACGACATCGCCCCCGACTTTCCGACTCTGATGAAGTTCCTGGCATTCTGGCGGGAGAAGCTCGACGGTCCTCTGCACAGCGTCCGCATCGGTCATGCGCGGCTCATCAAGCCGGCCGAGATCAAAACCTTCGACGCCGAGTTCAAACTTCATTGAAGGCAGCTGAGCGCCGGGCCCGAGGGCGGCGAAATCCGCTAGGCGACAGAGCGGGCGGAGCCGCGCGCCGGCGCAAGGTCGCTGTGCTCGGCCAATTTTGCATCCAATTCGTCGGGCGTGAGCGGTTCCGAAAAGAGGAAGCCTTGCAGTTCGTGACAGCCGAGCTTTTCGAGAAAACACGCCTGTTCCACTGTTTCTATTCCTTCGGCGGTGACGGTCAACCCGAGCGAGCGGCCGAGCGCGACGATCAGATTCCACGATGATCGCGCTCTCGCCGGTCATCTCCATCAATTCCAGAAACGAACGATCGATCTTGATCTTGTCGAAAGCGAAGCGGCGCAGATAGATCAGGCTCGAATAGCCGCTGCCAAAATCGTCAAGCGCCATGGTGATGCCGAGCGCGCGCAGGTCGATCATCGAGCGCTCCGGCCAGATCGGCGTCGGAAATGATGACGCCTTCGGTCAGTTCGAGTTCGATCCGCGTGCGGGTCGATGCCGGTCTCAGAGAGGGTTTTCTCGACGGTAGCGACGAAATCCTTCTGGCGAAATTGGATCGGCGACACGTTGACCGCAACGCGCAGGCCCGGCCACCGCTTTAAATCGCGGCAGGCGCGGCGCAAGACCCACTCGCCGAGGGGCACGATGAGGCCGCGATCTTCGGCCACGCCGACAAATTTTTCGGCGGAAAGCAATCCATGTGTCTTGTGCTGCCAGCGCACCAAACCTTCGACGCTGACGATCTTTTCGCCAGATGCCGACATGATCGGCTGATAGAGCATGACAAGCTCGTTGTTTTCGATCGCGGCGCGCAGCTCGTCTTCGGCATTTTGCCGCAGCCGTAGCTCCTCGCCCATCTTGGCTTCGAAAAAGGCGTAGCGGTTGCGGCCGCCCTGCTTGGCACGATAGAGCGCAAGATCGGCATGCCGCATCAGATCTTGCCCCTCGCCGGCGTCCTGCGGGCAAAGGGCTATGCCGATCGAGGTGCCCATGAACACCTGCTGTCCGGCGATGTCGAAAGGCGTGCTCATCGCGTCGAGCATGCGATGAGCGAGCCTGGCGCAATCGCGCGGATCCGTCACATCGGCCTGGAGAACTGCGAATTCGTCGCCGCCGAGCCTGGCGAAATGATCGCCGCTGCGCAGTACTTTGCCGAGCCGCTCGGTCACTGCAACGATCGTGCGGTCGCCGACGTCATGGCCGAAGGTGTCGTTGGTTTGCTTGAAATGGTCGAGATCGAGATAGAACAGCGCGAATTGACAATTCTTGCGCCGGCAGCGCGCAGCCTCTGCGTCGACGAGTTCGTTGAACAAAAAGCGATTGGGAAGTCCGGAGAGCACGTCATGGCCGGCAACCTGCTTGGCCTTCGCCTCGCTTTCCGTCAACCGGCTTACGATCCGATAGGCCTGCGCGGCCATGGCGAAGCGAAACAGCATCGCAAAAACCAGCAACACGATGTTCACGCGATCCGTGAATACGAGCGCTGCGAACGCGAAGGAAAAGAATCCGGCCGCGTGTTGCGCGGCCATAAACCCGAGCCGAATGCCGAGGACCAGGATCAAGAGGGTGGAGATGCATATAGGCGGCGACCCAAACCACCACGGAAGGCAAATGGAGACGGCCGCCCTTCGACTTCAGCCGCCTCGGGAGCTCAAATACAGGAAATCATAAAATTGCATGATTCGCGTACCCCGCTGCCGCGATGCACTTGCGCCCCCCTGGCCGAACATCGCCCATTCACATGACACTGCCGATCCTCGAATCGCCGGGGTTTGCGAACCATGCGAGCGCCGGAACCTAACAGGGTTGCGTTAACTTAGTGTTGGAAATCACGCGCCGCCTTAAAGGATAGCGCCCGTTTAATTCACACAATTTTCAACAATTTTTCCGAGTATAAAAAATATTCTGCACGCCCCAGGATATGCCCTCTCAAATCAGCTGCAGGCCTTTGAAACTCGCAAATCCTCCGCGCCCTATGATCAGATGGTCGTGGACGGCGACATTGAGCGACTTGCCCAGCGCAACGATCTGATTGGTGAGATGGATATCGGCCGCGGATGGGGACGGTTCGCCCGAGGGGTGATTGTGCACAAGAATGAGCGCGGTGGCGTTCAACTCCAGCGCGCGGCGCATGATTTCGCGCGGATAGACCGGCGCATGATCGACCGTACCGGTGCTTTGCACCTCGTCAGCGATCAAGCCGTTTTTCTTGTCGAGAAACAAAATACGGAATTCCTCGCGATCGAGAAAGGCCATTGCGGTGCGGCAATAATCGAGCACCGCCGAGAAACTCTCCATGCTCGGGCGCTTCTCCAATTTCACCTTGGCGAAGCGTTTGGCGGTCTCGGCGACGATCTTCAATTCGACGATCGCGGCCTCGCTCAATCCTTCGATCTCCTTCAGCCGCTCGGGTCTTGCGGCGACGACCTCGGCGAAAGACCCGAAACGCGCCAGCAGCGCCTTGGCGAGCGGCTTCACGTCGCGCCTCGAAATGGCGCGAAAGAGGACGAGTTCGAGCAATTCATAGTCGGCGAGCGCGCCGCCGCCCGCCCTGAGAAAACGCTCGCGCAGTCTTTCACGATGTCCGAGATAATGCGGAGCGGTCTCTGAGCGAGGGACCGTCGACCGCGTCATTTAGAGGTCGCCAGATCATAGGGCGGGCAGTGCAGCCCTTTCGGCGAAAGGGTGAAGATTTCATAGCCCGTCTCGGTGACGCCGATCGTATGCTCGAATTGCGCCGACATCGAGCGGTCGCGGGTGACGGCGGTCCAGCCGTCGGAGAGAATCTTCACATGCGGCCGGCCCAGATTGATCATCGGCTCGATCGTGAAAAACATGCCCGGCTTCAAGGCGATGCCCTCGCCGCGCCGGCCATAGTGGAGGATATTGGGCTCGTCGTGGAACAGGCGGCCGACGCCGTGGCCGCAAAAGTCGCGCACCACGGAGCAGCGCTCGGATTCTGCATAGTCCTGGATCGCCGCGCCGATGTCGCCCGTGGTCGCACCGGGCTTGACGGCGGCAATGCCGCGCATGAGAGCCTCGTAAGTCACCTCGACCAGTCGCTGCGCCCGCCGCGACACGTCGCCAATAAGATACATCCGGCTCGAATTGCCGTGCCAACCGTCGAGAATCAAAGTGACGTCGATATTGACGATATCGCCCTCACGCAGCGGCTTGCGTTCGGGGATGCCGTGGCAAACGACGTGATTGATCGAGGTGCAGATCGACTTGCGATAGCCGCGATAGTCGAGCGGCGCGGGAAAGGCGCCATGCGAGATGGCAAAATCGAAGACGAGATTGTCGAGGAACTCGGTCGTCACGCCGGGCCGCACGTGCTCGACCAGAACATCGAGCACTTCGGCGGTTAGCCGGCCCGCCTTGCGCATGCCCTCGAATGCCGCGAGCCCATGCAACTTGATCTGCCCGGTCTTGCGGCCGGGAACTTCCAAAGCATCAACGAATGTCATTGCTTATCATCAGAAACTTCAGTTCTCCACGCTTTCCGTTCATATTTAAGCCTTTGGCGCGACCAAGCAAGACCATTGCGAGGCGGAGCGCCGCCCAATGCCGTGCTCCCGGCACGCTCGAGCCGGCGTCCCGCGGCGATCTAACCGCCGGCGGGGATCTGGCCAGAGCCAGCCGGCCACTCTACAATGGATTCGCCCGCCGGAGCTTTTTGGAGAGAGATTCTGCCGACCGAGGACCTGGACGAGAAGCCTCCGAAACAACCCCCGACGCCTTCGGCGAGGCCGGAACGCAAGCTCCACCCCTTGGCGTACGGCATCGAGCGCATGGGGCTCGTGTCCTTGCGCTTCCCCTATGTGGTCGCGGTCGTGCTCGTGGTCGCTGCGATCCTCGCGGGGTTCGGAATCGAGCGGATCCAGGTCGACGATTCGCTCAGCCAATTGTTTCGCTCCAACACGCCCGAATTCAAGCAATACGAGGACGTGACGAAGCGCTTCCCTTCGAGCGAGTTCGATGTCCTCGTCGTTATCGAAGGCCCGACCCTGCTGCAGCGCGATTCGCTCGAGCAAGCTACGCGATCTCGTCACCGACCTGCAGCTGATCGACGGCACGCGCGGAATCATCTCGCTGTTTTCGGCGCGCCAGCCGCCCGAAGGCGGGCATCTTCCTGAACCGCTTTTCCCCGAGGACCTGCCAACCGGCGCAGCCTACGACGCGCTCATCAAAAAGGTGACGAGCAACGAGATCATTCGTGGCAAGCTGCTTTCGGAGGACGGCCACCTCGCATTGGTCGTACTCGCCCTCGATCCCGACGTGGTGGAGAGCAACAAGCTTGGTCCGGTCGTCAGCGAGATCCGCAGCACGATGGCCCAGGACCTCGCGGGCTCCGGCCTTTCCGCCGAACTTTCCGGCGTGCCTGTCATGCAGCTCGAGATCCGCAATGCGGTCGAGCGCGACCGGATCATCTACAATGCTCTAGGCTTTCTCGGCGGCTGCCTGATCGCCATCCTATTCTTCCGCCGCATATCTTTCATGATCATCGCGGCTGCGCCGCCGCTGCTTGCGATCCTGCTGGCGCTCGGCGCTCTCGGCTGGCTCGATTTCCGGCTCAATACGTTTCTCGAACGTGATGACGCCGCTCATCATGGTGATCAGTTTCTCAGACAGCATGCAGCTGACCTTTGCGACGCGCGACCGAATTCTCGCCGGCGAGAGCAAGGCCGACGCGTTGCGCGCGGCGATCCACGTGGTCGGCCCCGCCTGCGTGCTGACGCATGCGACTGCGGGCCTCTCTTTCGTTGCCCTCACCTTCTCCGATTCCGACCTGATCCGCAGTTTCGGCGAGGCGGGCTTCATTTCGACCGTCATCGCGCTCGTGTCGGTGCTGACCGTCATTCCGCTTCTCGGGCTCTTTCTGCTGCGCCGGGAGGCGGCCTTCGTCGCCCGCATCAAGGGTGCCGACATGGCGGTCGATGCGCTGCGCCAATTTTGCGGCTGGATCGCGCGTCGCATGGTGAGTCGGCCCGGGCTTTACAGCCTGTTCGGCCTCATCGTGGTCGTTGGGCTTGGCCTTATCTATGCCAATCTTCAGCCGCGCTATCATCTCGCCGATCAGGTGCCGGACCACGAGAAGGCGGTCCAGGCTGACCACGAGCTCGATACCAAGCTCACCGGCGCCCAGCCGATCGATGTCCTGATCGAATTCCCGAAGGGCGAGTCGCTCTATTCGCCGGAAACGCTGGCCACGATCGCCGCGGTCCATTCGGTCGATCGAGAAACAGCCCGGCGTCGGCAATGTCGTGGTCGCTCGAAACGCTGCGCCGCTGGCTCGCCGAGAAGGTCGGCAAGTCGGACGTCGCCACGCTGAAGCAATATGTCAATATGCTGCCCGAAATATCTGGTCCGCCGGTTCATCTCGGCAAACCAGGATGCCGTCGTCGTCGAAGGCCGCGTCCCCGATGTCGATTCAAGCCAGCTGCTACCGATCATCAATTCGCTCGACCGAAATTTGGATCAAGGTGCGCGCGCAACATCCGGGCTATGAGATCGCCGTCACCGGCCTCTCCGTCATCGCGGCGCATAACAGTGCCCGACATGATCGAGAAGTTGAATCGTGGCCTGACGATCGAGATCATCTTCGTCGCGGCCTTCATCGGCGCCGCCTTCCGATCGATCGCGGTGATGTTGGCGGCGATCATGCCGGCGATTTTCCCGGTCTTCGTCGCCGGCGCCGTGCTTTGGCTTCTCGGTCAAGGCCTGCAATTCGCCAGCGTCGTGGCCTTGACGGTGTCCTTCGGCCTTGGCCTGAGCGCGACGATCCATTTCCTCAATCGCCTGCGGCTCGAGGACAAGCCCGGGCAAGATCCGGCGATCGGCGTCGAGCGCGCGACCATTCTGGTCGGGCCGGCGCTGATTCTCACCTCGGTCGTGCTGGCCTGCGGCCTTGCGATGACGGTCTTTTCGCGATCTGCCGTCGCTGCGGCTCTTCGGCTGGCTCAGTTCCTTCGCCATGCTGACCGCGCTCATCGCCGATCTCTTCATCCTGCGGCCGACGATCATGTTTCTGCTGCGCTGGCGCAGCGGCACACGATGGAGCTGAGGTCGATTTATGTCTTGACGCGCCTGCAGCGGTTACTGCCCTGTGAAGAACGACCCTCACGCCGACGACATCGGTGCCGCCGATCGGCGCGATCGCCACGGCTTGCTTTCCCGTCACGCGTGACAATCGAGATGCCCGGCGGTAAAGCCGACGCCGGTGACCAGCTCTTCGATCACCGGCCCGTCGACGCTGGCCGGTCACGTTTCCGGTAGCGTTACGTGTCGTCTCGGTCCAGCCGCCGGAGATCGCCCCGCCGTTCCTCGCTCACGTCGCTCTGGACGTTAAACTTATAGCTGTCGCTCGCGCAGAGTAGGCTTTCGTTGAGAGCTGCCCCGCCCGGACGCGACGGCATAGGTCGCACGGCAGCGAATTCTCTCACGCGAGCCACTCTTCATCGAGATGGTGCCGCTCGCCCGCTCCAGTATCCGGCCAGGATGCGAAAGGGCCCGTTCGGCGCGAGCATCGACCGCATAAAGCGAGAGGCCGCCAAAATCGCCGCAGCGAGCGCATGCGGCCCATATTTCAATGATTGAACCGGCATGAATGTCTCGCCCCTCCTGGTTGTCCTCGCGCTCCAGCGTAGACTTGCGCGAGCCGGCCCTCATTCAATCTTGTCGCGGTTCGATCGGAACGCTTGCGACAAAGGCGATATAAGATCGATTTCCACCCTGGGAAGCCCGGCGAATTGTAACCGACCTTAGACCGTTCGCAACAGTTCGATCGCGGAGCGGCCGAGCATCCGAAGCCGATCCCACCGAACCCCGCAAGCCCCAGCATTGGGGCCGAATCTCCTTCGATTGGTCGGCCTGAACGGCATATTCGTTCAAACCGATAACCCATTTCGACCGGTATTCCAGGCAACCGACCGGGCAACCCCCTTCAGCCCTTCCAATGCAGAGCCATGACAAGGGTGAATATCCGCCGCGCGGTATCGATATCGCAGACCACTTTCCCTTTCAGCCGCTCTTGGAGCAAACCGGCCGCCTCGTCGTGGAGAGCCCGGCGCCCCAGGTCTATGGCCTCGATCTGCGCGCGCGATGCCGAGCGGATCGCGTCATAATAGCTTTCGCAGATCAGAAAATAATCTTTGAGCAGGCTGCGGAACGGCGTCAGCGACAGAACATGGACGCAGATGCTCTCGCCCGCTTCGTTGCAAATCTCAAGGGCGAGTTTGGCCTCGTGGAGCGAGATTTTCAGCCCATAGGGTCCGGCATCCTGGTCCGGCAGGCCGAAATCATTTTCCTCGATCAGGTCGTAGATCGCAATCTGGCGTTCGTGCTCTTGGTCGGACGTGCCACGGCCGATCGAAGCCTCGTCGAGAACCACCGAAACGAGACGATTGCGCCGGCTTGGCTCGCTGGCGTTCATGTTTGACCGAGGCGCAAGGCGACCGACCGCGCATGAGCGTCGAGCCCTTCGGCCTTGCCGAGCGTGACCGCAGGCGGCCCGAGCGCGGCGAGGCTGGCGGCGGAGCATTTCAAGATCGAGGTCCGCTTCATGAAGTCGAGAACGCTGAGGCCGGAGGAAAACCGCGCCGAGCGCGCCGTCGGCAGAACGTGATTCGAGCCGCCGACATAATCGCCGATCGCCTCGGGCGTGTAGGCGCCGATGAAAATCGCGCCGGCATTGCGGATCTGGCGGGAGAAGTCCTCGGCGTCTCGCGTCATGATTTCGAGATGTTCGGGCGCGATGCCGATCGGCGAGCGGGATCGCCTCGGAAATCGCCGCGACGAGAATGATCGCGCCGAAATCGCGCCAGCTCGCGCCGGCGATGTCTCTGCGCGGCAGGGAAGCAATTGCCGCTCGACCGCGGTTTCGACAGCAGCCGCGAGTTCGGCGCTGTCGGTAATCAGGATCGATTGCGCGGCGGGGTCGTGTTCGGCCTGCGCCAGAAGATCGGCGGCGATCCACTCCGGATTGCCGGTCGCATCGGCGATGATCAGAACCTCCGACGGCCCGGCGATCATGTCGATCCCTACGATTCCGAACACCCGGCGCTTGGCCGCCGCCACATAGGCGTTGCCGGGACCGACGATCTTGGCAACCGGCTTGATGCTCGCCGTTCCATAGGCCAGCGCCGCGATCGCCTGCGCCCCGCCGACGCGGTAGACCTCATCGATCGCCGGCAAGCTCGGCCGCTGCCAGAACGAGCGGATCGATATGCCCATCCGGGGCCGGGACCACCATGACCAGGCGGGACACCCCTGCCACCTTGGCCGGGATCGCGTTCATGAGCACCGAAGAGGGATAGCTCGCCGTGCCGCCCGGCACGTAGAGGCCGGCGGCTTCGACCGGCTGCCAGCGCCAGCCGAGCTCGACGCCGAGCGGATCGGTGAACATGAGGCCCTGCGGCCGCTGCTTTTCGTGGAAGGCCGTGATGCGCTCATGCGCCAAACTCAGCGCCGCAAGCGCTTCCGGCGCCGCGGTCGACTTTGCCTGCGGCGATGTCCTTCGCCGAAACTGACAGACCCAGCGCGGCAAGATCGACGCGATCGAATTTGAGCGAATAATCGACGAGCGCCGCATCGCCGCGCGCGACGACATCGGCGATGATCTTTTGAACCGCCTGATCGACGTCTTCGGCCCCCTCGCGCTTTGTCGCAAGAAGAGCTTCGAATGCCTTGTCGAAATCCTTTGGCTCCGCCTGTCGAGCCTTAGCCGGCATCATCGTTTCCTTTCCGCGAGGGATCGCCTCCTTTAGCCACGCTGGAGCGCACAAGCAACGGGCGCGCAACGACTTTCCCGCACAGCCTTAAAGCAGGCGCAAGATCTCCGGATCGATCTCGGAAGGCTTGGTCGTCGGCGCGAAACGCGCCGTCACGTGTCCCTCTCGATCGACGAGGAACTTGGTGAAATTCCACTTGATCTGCTGCGTCCCGGCGACACCCTTCTGCTCGCTCTTGAGAAACTGGAACAAGGGATGCGCCTTGGGACCGTTGACCTCGACCTTGTCGAACATCGGAAAGGTTACGTCATAAGTCCGCGAACAGAACTGCGCCGATTTCGGCCGCATCGCCCGGCTCCTGGCCTCCGAACTGATTGCAGGGAAAGCCGAGAACTGCGAAGCCCGCCTCAGCGTGTTTGCGGTAGAGTGCTTCGAGCTCGGCGTATTGCGGCGTGAAGCCGCATTTGCTTGCCGTATTGACGATGAGCAAAACCTTGCCGCGAAAACCGCCGAGCGATTTTTCTTCGCCGTTCAAGCTTGTCGCGGAATAATCATAGATCATGGCTCATGGTCTCTCTCCGTCGCAGCCGACGGTATGCGTTTCACATAGGTCTAATGCGAAATCGACTTAAATCGCAAGCGCGAATGCGTCTTTAAGACGCAAGGCCTCGTGCGTTGCGCCGTCTGTCCGGCAAACCCTTGGCGGAATCAAAAAGGCCCCCGTCCGGGGTTCGGACGGGGGCGCGGGAGGATTTGACAAAACCGAAGAAGCTAACTCGCGGGTCGCGGCTCCAAAGCGGATGTCGCGCGGGCCTCGTTGAGATCGGCTTTGAACACGTCGATTTTCGCCTCAAGCTGACGATGTGATCGCGAAGATTCGCGGATGGTTCTTTCGTAGACATCGATCTTTTCTTCGAGCCTGACGATCTCGGCGCGCAATTCGTCGATGGTTCTTTCATAGATCTCCATCAGCACCGCGATTCGGGCGTCGACGACTGCGGCAAGCGTCGGCTGGCGGCTGATCATGGCGGCGATGATCGTCGCGATCGAGCCGATCAAAGTGCCGAAGAGGCCGGCAATGAGCGTGATCCAAATTCCGTCGAGCATCCATTCGCCCTTCCGCCGCGGGCTCGGGCGCAAAGTCGAGGGCCGCCGCGCCGCGCTATTTCGCCTTCATGAATGCGGACGCCTTTGCGGCGGGTGTCCAACGCATTTCACCCGGACGATGACGGCGCGCCATTCGCCTCGACCGGGCTTCGGCCCGGTAGGGGCGAAGATGACAGGCCTCCGTCTCGATGCGGAATTGCTGCGTCCGCGCATTGCGCCGGATCGGCCTGCAGGCAGATCGAGAGAACGGCGGCGATCATGGAATCGACCGCCGCCGGCCCGAGCTGTGCCGCCAAGCGCAGCGCAGACCGCCGCCGATGCGACATAGACTTTGCCGTCCGTGCCGATGATCGACTGTCCGGCGCCGACGCCGGTCTCGACCTCGCTCGCGATCGCGCTGACGTCGGCGACGGCGCAGGTAAGGGCTGTGGCGCCGGACTTGAGCGAGCGAGCGCCTGTTGCGTTTTTGGCGCGTCGATCGAGGCGACCGCGTTGTTGATGGCCTTGTCGAATTCGGCGCAGCCGCCGAGCGAGAACGCGAGCGCCATCGCGCCCGCAAGGAGCGGTGTTTCATCGTTTGTCCTTTCGGGGTAGTTGTGGAGCGTATGAGCCTCGTGCGCGGCGCCCTGTCGCTCGCTCGCTTCGAATGGCTTCTCGAACCGCTCTTCGATCGTCTGCTTCGAGTATCGAGCGTCGATTGCGCGACTCTTGCTGTTGGCGAATTGCAGCAGAAGATCGAAGCCCGCGACCGCCGCTGCGAGATCATTGGCCGCGATCGCCACGGCCGGCACGAAGACGCCGATTACTCGCATCACGTCGTCGATCGTCGCGATCTCGCCTGAGAGATTGGCCGTCTCGAAGGCTTCAGCGGCCTGCGGCGAAATCGATTTGCTGCGCATATTTGAGCGCCGCCCGATTTTCGCGGCATCGGCTTCGAGGGTCGAAAGATCAAAGCTCATGATGGCGCCCCTGCCTTTCTTTCGTCTCTACGTAAGGGTCGAGATCGAGGTTTGCGGCGCTGGCGCTTGCCGGCAGCGCACCGGCCGCGGAGAGTCGCGCGACGAGCATCGGCCCGAGGTTTTCGCCGAGTTCCTTGAAGAGACCCGGCGCCGAGTCGACGAGATATTGCGCCGCCTTGCGGATCACCCTGTTGGCGACGGGGACTTCGAGAACCTTGCCCTTCTCGGCGCCCTCGACGAGCGCGAAACCGGCGTCGATGGCGCGGGAGATCGCTTGATCGACATGCGCGGCGTGAAGCGATTTTGCCACATCGGGACCGAGCCTGGCCATGAGCCAGGCGAGCATGGCGCCAAGAAGGGACAGAACCAAGGGCTCAACGAGTGAGAGAACCTGGGTGGCAAAGCGCCGATCGGCACGCCGACCGGCCGCCGTCAGCGGCGAATGCTGAAAGCGAGACAAGCGTCATCGCCGCCGCAAAAGGAATGCGCGCGCGCATAGAGATCGTCCTTTTCGAAGGGCCCGGAACCGCCGGGCGCGGATTTGGAGATGCTGCTTCAAGCGCGCCGAGGCGCAGCCCAGCGCGGCGAAGGCTCGGGGGTCGCGTTCAGGCGAGCGCCGCGCCCTCGAATATTATAGGCAATGCGACGTCAATTGTGAGGGACGGGCACCGAACCGTAGGAAGCCCCAAGCCCGTTTTCCTTGCGAACCTGATAATAGGAGACCTGCATCGTATCCTGATTGATGCAGACGATGTTGACGTTGACGCTTTGATGGTCGTCGGTCGCGAGGTATCCGAGGACGGAGGCCGGAGCGATCGTCTCCGTGCAGATGCATTTGCCCTGCCCCTTGCAGGTGAAGTCTTCGGCGTGTGCGGCGTACGGTAATGCCGCTCGCCGCAAGTGCCGGTTATTATTGTTATCAGGCGCATGAGTTATGTCTCCGCTTCGTGGTCATTCGCCCCGGACGAAGGTTGAATGCGTCAGAGCGCATCCATCTTCGCCAGAACGCGTGCGACGACATCGGCCTTGGCCACGTTTCTCCCCGGACAATCGTGATGATCCCGGCTGCATTCTTTATGGAAATGCAGCCCACACACACCCAACTGATATCGATCCGGCCGCCATCCGAGCTTGCGATGCAGGATCGCCATCGCGGCAACCGCATTGTCGCGAACCTGCGCTCCGGGACCGGCATCAAACCTTTCCGTAGCGTAGTCGCCAATCATCTCGATACCAAGGGTGAGATGATTCCAACACGAGACGGAAACTCCCTCCTGCGTCAGGTCGCAGAAATTCCAAATCAAGTTCGTGTGCCACGAACAGGTGAACGCCGGAATGCCAGTGCAGTATGTCACGCTCATAATGCTTTTGGGCATCAATGCGCTGTTTGTGCCGCATGGCCCGAATTGAGCCACTCGGCGAGCGTTGGAATTCCCGTATTGTGGAGCGTAACGAACTTAGGCTGCCAACCGTTCCATTCAAGCTTGTCGACGAAAATTGCGAATTCGTCGGGCGTGTAGCTTTTTGGCTCGGCGAGGAAGCTCATGGCATTCCCGCCGCGATGGCGATAGCCCGGCCATAGTGTGTGCAGCGTGAACTATGCCAAGTGCCGGAATTGTAGGCACTCGCTACGGCACACCAGCCGGCCTTTGCATGCATCCAGACAGCAAGCCTCAAATAGCGCAATCCGGCCTCGATTCCGGTCGCGCAGTCATAGAGATTTCCCGTGACGCCGACCGAGCGCGCCGTTTGCGGCAGGACCTGCATCGCGCCGCGCTCGCCTGCCTGGCCCCGCATATGGCAGCGCCCGCCGGATTCGTAGCGCGTGATTGCCAACGCGAGTGCGACCGGAACACCGAGCGCCTCGGCCCTTGCCCGCACGATCTCGGCGACACGGCTCTTTGTGGGTTCCGGGCCGGCAGCGAGCGAAAAGCCGACATCACCCAACGGCAGGCCTAAAGAGAATTGGAAGAGAGCCGGCGCTTGCTTCGGTTCTTCCTCCGTGGCCGATGCAGATCCGATTGAGACAGTGCGGCCGAAGACAATGATCTCCGGCGCCGGCAGTGGCATCGCCGGTTCGGCCGCGCGGCGCACAGGAATTCGGCGCTCGTGTCGAACGGCGCGATGATGCTGCCCGAACCGCGCATGATGGATGAGGCCGCGTACCTCGGCATGCACCGAGAAAGCCAGAACGAGGATCGCGAAGAGCAACAGCCCTGTCATGAAGACGCGCGGAAACGCGCCGTAGAGGCGTGTCGGAAACATCATTCACCTGCTGTGGGTTAGGAGGCAGTCACACGACGAGCTTGAAGCCGGCGGCCACCGTCGGCGCGACCCGGTGCACCGGGGCTCCGTGTCGGTCGGCCAACCAAAACGCCGGTTCGGGAGGACAACGCTGGGCGGGATTTAGGGCGACAGCGCCTTAAAGTTCCGCGCTGGCAGCATAATGGACGAGACACAAACCTGATGTTCCCAGCGAGAATGTGACGCCGTTGGTTCCGGTCGTAACTGCGGTCACCGTTGTATAATTGTTCGTATAACTACCGCTCGTGTAATATCCGCATTTGCCTGAATTCCTTGCGCCATCATAGAAAATCATGCTTGGAGGCGCTTGCATGGGAGTCTCTGAAAGAAAGAGCAACGCCGGCGCCGGCGCCGGAGGAGTAGAATCCCCACATTCCAGCCGGAGTCGCAGTTCCAGGCGCAACGCCATTATTGTAGCTGGTTTGATAATACCGCTGACAGAATGCCAGCTCCGTAAAAATCGGCCGCAACTCCGGCGGCGGAGGCGCTGCGTTGAGCCCGGTCGTGGCGCCCGGCGTGACGCGGATGTCGAGTTCGGTGATCTGGATCGATTTCGTGTTCGCGCCGAAATTGTTGCCGAAGTCGAAGCCGATTTCGAGACCGTCGTAGGACGAGGCGCTCGCCGAGAACGTGTAGGCGACCTGCGTCCAGGCGCCGTTGGCGCAGGACTGCAAGGAGACCGCGCTCACATCCGTTGTCGGACTCGACCAGACGTCCTGCGAGCCGGCGTGCTTGACGGTAAGCAGCGGCGTGATCGCGTAGCCTGTGTTGTTATAGATCTGCGCCTGCACCGTTACCGTCTGGCTGCAAAAACCCGCCGCGATAAAGCTCTCGATCCGCTGCTTGACGATTACGTCCGTGACTGAGGAAGCGCCTGTCACCTGCAAGCTGCATTTGGTCAGCAAACGGCCGCCGGCCTGCGCCGCTGCGACGCTGGCTCCGGCTGGAAGCACGATCCAACCGTCGGCCGTGTAAGTGCCCGATGTCGTCGCCGTGAGCGATGTCCCGCGCTGCCAAACGTCCATCGCGGCGTTGCGAAACTTGTTGATGAGACCGCCTGGTAGGGATGAGTTGGCAACCGTCAGCGCGGCGCCGGAGGCGCTGACGGCGAGGCCCAGTCCGGCGCTGATCGAGAGCGCGCCGCTGAGCGCATTGATCGAAGACACACCTGCGACCGCCGCGGACGCCGCCTGATCGACGATCGTCCATTTGTTCGCGCCGTTGCTCTGCAGCGCGAGGTAACCATAGGGCGAAGAGATGACCGCGCTCGTCGCGCCATCGAGCATATCCGTTCCGGCGCATAAAAGCGTAATCGTATTCGTCGCGGAGCATGAACCGGACTCATCGAAAACGACAAGCGGCGTTCCGGTTGGAAAGCCGGCGGCTGCCGGCAAGGTTACGACGCGCGCGGACGAGAGCGCGACATAGGCAATACTGCGGTCCGTCGCGAGCGCGGTATAGGCTGCATCGCTGACAGCCGTGCGGGCGTTGCCAAAACTAACCGCGCCAGTTGCGGCATCGATCCGAATGGCGTCGTTCCAAGTGCTTCCGTCGATCGAAGCTTTGAAGTGAAAATTGTCGTCGCCGCAGAGCCCGATCTGACCACGACCGGAAAAATTGTCCTCGAAGATGAAGGAGGCGGTGTCCGTTGCCGTCGCCTTGTTCACCGTGACGTTGAAATTGCCGCCGCCGCTAAAGAGCGCGCTCGTTCCATAGACTGACAAGGCATTGTTGGGATCGAGCGGCGTGCCGATGCCAACACCAGGCAGATTGCTCGAATCGCGATCGACGATCGTCCATTTGTCCGAGCCGTTGCTTTGCAGAGACAGATAGCCGTGGGCGGCCGCAATCGCGGCGCTTGTCGCCCCGTCGATCGTGTCGCTCCCGGCGCGTGCGAGGGTGATCGTATTGGTCGCCGAGCATGAGCCGGATTCGTCGAAGACGGTGAGAGCCGTACCCGTTGGATAGCCTGCCGCGGCCGGCAAATTCACCGCGCGCGCCGCGGTGATCGCGGTATAGGCGATCGTCCTGTCGGTCGAAACGGCCGCGTAATTTGCGTCCGAGACCGCAGTGCGGGCGTTGGTGATGACCTCTGCAAGCTTCGCCGCCGGCCAGCCGCCGGGCGTGGCGCCATCATGGACCTGAACGCGATTGTTCGTCGTATCCACCAGCAGCTCGGCTTGAGCGCCGGTGAACGAAGCGAGATTGGCCGCTGTGTCGCGGCGACGCTTGACTTGCACGCTCATGTTGAGACCGTCCCGAGATCAATGAGTGCGGCATAAGGATCGCTCGACAAGCCGAAGTCGTCGGATTCGGATACGGATTCGCTAGCGAGCCGATAGTCGAGATTCGTGCCGACGGCGAGCGCTTCGGCGACCGGCCCGAAAGCCCCCGAGCCGACCGGCGTGTAGGCGTAAACGGCGCAGGTCGAAAGATCCTGGGCACCGCCGCCAAAGACGTTGAAGCTCTGGAACTTCAAATAGAGGACCTGTCCGATGTAGGAATCCGGCAAATCATATTTGAAGATCGCGTCGTCGAGCAGCGTGAACGGCGCGCCGATCGAATGCGGTTGCGGCAACGAATCATCGAGCCCACGGTACAAGGTCGTCAGGTTGTAGGCGTTCGGGCCGTCGAGCGTTGCCGTCTCGAACGAGAGGAACTCGGTATCGACGCGCGACAAGGTCGTGGCGTTTTGCGCGCCCGCCGCCGATGTGCTCGCCAGGGCGCCATTGCTCTGCGCCAAACTGACCGACAATGTGTGCAGCGTGTCGGGGTTCGCGCCGGCGGGCGATGCGAGCGGCGCGGTCAAGACGCCCTGTTTCGCTGGGGAATCGATCTGGCCCACTTGCGTATAGGTGACGTTGTCAAGCGAGGCCCAGATGTTGGCGCCTCCCCAATTCGGATTCGCCGTTCCGGCGATTCCTGCGGGCGTATCGATCGAAGCCAGGGAGACCGAAGCGCCGACCATCGATGTGAAGGCCGGCAGCGTGCCGGGCACTTCGTTGGCGGCGGCAAAAGTCGGGTCCCAGAAATAGATGCCGTCGCCGCTTGTGCCGGCGTAGCTCGGCGTGCCGGCCGGATTTTCCAAACCGATGGTCAAAAGCGGCGTTCCGGTCGTCGCCATGACGCAACTTAGAGAGAGCGTATACCAGCCGCCGCCAAGCGCGATGATCGAAGACGCCGTAACGCCCGATCCCGGCGCCGCAGTGACGGCCGAAAGATCGAAGACGCATGAAACGCTGGCGCTCCCATTTGAGATCTCGAGCACGCAGGCCGACCGGCCTGCCGCTTGGACGTTCACCGCGAAAGTGATCGATGTCCCGGCGGGCTGTGAGGACATCGATATCGCGCATTCATGAAGGCCGGTCGAACCGTCCTCGGCGAGCTTATAAGCCGACGGTATGCCGCCGGAAACGGCCGCCCAAATCTGCGCCGTGCTGTCGGTGAGCGTCGACGGTGGCTCAAAGATCAGCGGCGCGTTGACGGGGCCCGGCGCGACATTGGTTGCGATGCCCGACGACGATTGAGATTGAACTGGATAGGCGACCGCGCTGGCGACACCGCCGGGAAATTCTTCCGCCGTGAAGGCCAGAATGCCGTCCGCGTCTTCCTCGATCTCGGTGATCCTGACCGCGACATTGCTCAAACCGAGATTGGCGTCGGTGAGCGTGACGAGGTCCATGGGCTCGAGCAGGCAATATTCCCAGGAGAGCTTGAACTGATAATGGTTGCGAATGTAGAGGCCGCGTTGAAGAATGAGCTGGGCGGAGGTCTGCGCGATGGCCGGATCGCAGATCTCATGCGCGGTCACCGTCGAAGCGATGCGCAGCCCATAGAGCTCGATGGCGTTTTGATCCCAGACCGTGATCGGCGTCGCATCGTAATAATTGGTGCGCTGATAGATCTCCAAGATCTGCATATTGTAGGCGGCATAGGGATCAGTGCGTTCGACCTTCACCGGATCCTGATTGCCGTCGTAGACGTAGTCGTCGTCCGTGAGATTGTAGATCGGCGTCACGTCGGGCGTGAAACTGCAAGTGCCGACTTCGACCTGCGGCGTGCTCTCATATGAATAATAAGTGTCGAGGCCTGACACGTTGTAAGAGACCAAGCCCCCTTCATAGAGCGGGCCGGTCGCGGCGGAATTGCCGTAAGGAACGAATTTCAAGACTTCGCTCGACCATACGGCCGCCGTGTTGGTGATCTGCAGCCATCTTGCAAGGACCGAGTTCGCCGCTTCTTGATCGGTGAGCGCCGGCGAGAACGCGAGGCCGACCGCCTTGCAATAGCTCTGGTAGGATGAATCCCCGCTCGATCCGAGCAGCGTCGCGGCGTCGATGCTGGCCGCCGGAAAGCCGACGCCATATTGCGCGTTGGTGAGAAAATCCTGGATGACGAGCGCCGGATCGGCATCCTGGCCGTTGAACCCGCTGCCGTAGAAGCGGCCATAGATCTCGAACGCGTAGGAATCGAGCGCCGCCCCCGCGCCGAGCGAGATCTGGTAGTCGATGAGGATCGCGGTCCCGTTGTAGGAAAGCGCCTCGGTCGGAAAGAATGCGGTCCTGGTCGGCGGCGCTGTTGCGCGCGCCGGTTTTGCGGAATCTCGCCGGCAGGCGCTTTTCGGAAGCGGCGTCGCTCTCCTCCTCGCCGTCCTCGTCGTCGTCCGATTCCTCATCGTCCGCCGAGCTATCCTCATCGTCCTCGGGCTCCGCCTGCGCGGCGATCATAGCGCGCAGAACATCGGCGGCCTGCGCGATGAGCGCCTGCAATTGCGCCGGCAGATCGGACTTCGATTCGAGCGTGCTCGCGTTTTGCAGATGTTCGAGCTGCGCAAGGATCGCGGACAGCCGCACGACGCCTTCGAGGCCCTTGCGGAACTTGCGCATGATGCGCGAGCCGTCGGCTTTGATCATCTCGAAATGCGCCTCAGGCAGGCAGGGCAGATCGACGAGCGAAATCTCGCTGGGCTCGGCGGTATAATGCGTGCGGCCCTTATCGTCGCTCCAACGCTTGGCATAAGTGCCGCCTTGCGAGAAGCCGGTATAGACGCCTTCTTTCACCTTGATCCATTCGGCGTCGTCCACGACTTTGGCGCAGATCTCGATCTGCTTCCTCGCGTCGTTGAAGGTGAGCGCGGTGACTTTGCCGGCGGCGACCGCGCCATGCATGGCGCGCAGATTGCCGCGCGACTTGCCGCGCGTCGAACGCGCGATCTCGCGCGACCATTTTTCGTAGAGCGGCTTCGTCGTTGCGTAATCGCAAATCTCGCCGGCGCGGTCCTCGCATTCGGCAGTGGCGATGCCATAGACGAGCCGCCGCGCTGCATCGACCTTGGTGATCGGGATGAACAGGTTGAGGGACATGGATGCTCCTTGGTTCGGAACGGGTGTCATGGAAGCGGGCAAACAAAAACCGCCGGCGCGAGGCGCGGCGGAGGCGAAGATGACAGCGACTGAATGCGTATAATGGTCTGTCGGTCTCCAAGCTCCAAGGCGCCTTCGACTTGGCTCGACTTATTTTTCTGACTCAACTCTTCCGCTTTTTCTAAGCACGCTCGCGGGATCGCGTCGTCGCGACGACGCACGATTTGGAGGCATTACTTGACTTCGAAGGGGCGGACAAAGACAAGCCTATATCATCTCACTCGTGAGTTAGCCGATCAGGGCGACTTTTTCGGGATGCTAGATGAGATTCTCAAAGGCAGCGACAGAGCCTGCGCCCTCGTATCCGGCACGTATGTTGAGCAATGCGTCGCCATCTTTTTGAAGAAGCATATGATTGAACTTGATGAAAAGCAGGAGGCCGATCTATTTTTTGAACCCCGCTCACCGCTTTCGACATTTTCTGCCAAGATAGAGTTGGCATGGGCACTGGGCCTTATCAGCGACGATGAACGGGGCGATTTAAATTGTATCCGAAGAATTCGAAACGCATTTGCCCATAGAGTTTTGCCGCTCGCGTTTGACAATCCTTTAGTCAAGCGAGAAATAAATAAGTTACATACAAAAATTATCTTGAGTTTTGAGGAATATGAAAAAGATATAAGCTTCGACAATGACAGCGTAAGGGCAATATTTATCTCTTCAGTACTTTATCTTGAAAATAGAATTGTTCACGACACTCTTGAATATACTATGGGCAAGGTTTACGTTCATAAAAAGGTATTGAGTGGAAACGGTAAAGTGCGGGGAATGGCCGTCTTTTTTCCAGACAACAAGAAGAGAAGAATCCCAGTTAAGCACGCTTGATTTTACTGTCAAGATTGACACTATTATGCTAAGTGCATGAATACCCCGTGCAAAGAAGAACAAAAAGGACTTGCTCGCGGCCGAGCTAACTCCATCCAATCCCAGGAGCTACAAGCTCCTCTATTTCCCGCAGTCGTCCGGTGCCGGCTCCCCGGCAAAGCGCGCCGTAATCCAATCGACGGCATAAGGCGCAGCGGCGCGGCCGGCCCAGCCATGGCCGACATTCGGAAGCTCGAGCGCTTTGACCTTGCTGCCCGCTTTGCAAAGCGCCGCCGCATAATGCTGCGTAACCTCGGGCCGGATAATGGGATCGATCGTGCCTTGCGCGAGAAAGACCGGAATGTCAGGCGGCAGCGCGCCGGGTGTGTTCTTCTTGAGCAGCGTATGCC
The DNA here is from genome assembly GCA_963759985.1 of uncultured Alphaproteobacteria bacterium. Classification (GTDB taxonomy): domain Bacteria; phylum Pseudomonadota; class Alphaproteobacteria; order Rhizobiales; family Beijerinckiaceae; genus Methylovirgula. Next base: position 892,959 of record CAVXBI010000004.1, on the reverse strand, counting down.
AGGGCTCGACGTCGGCCGGATGATCGACCTTCAGAAAATATTGTTCGAGCGGGCGCGAGCTACGGCCCCGGACAAAAAGATCGAAAGGCCCTTCGACGCATTCCTCCGCCAGGCGATTGACCGCCGGCAGGGCGCGCGGATCGACGACCTTTTCCATCGGCGCGTTAAACACCCGCTGCCAAGACCAGAGCGTCATGGCGGTGATGTTGTTTCCGCCGGACGTGCCGAGATCGTCGTCCATCAGCGCCGCGAGCTCGGTCGCTGGCGCCGCGGCGGCAACTCCCATGAGTGTTAACTCCGGCGCGTAGTCCTTGGCGATGATGCCGGTGAACAGCGCCGCCTGTCCACCTTGCGAATGGCCCCAGACGATGAAACGCGAGCCGCCGCCCGCGCCCGGCATGTCGCGCGCGACGCGCACCGAATCGATGACCGCGCGCGCTTCGCTGACGCCGACGAGATAGGGATGCGGCCCCGGCGTGCCGAGGCCTGGATAATCGGTGGCAGCGACGACATAGCCGTGCTCGACCAGAGGCCGCAGGCCCTGGATCTGCTGAAAGATGAAGATTGCAAGCGACGGCGCGCAGCGCGGCACGATGCCTGAGGTCGGATGCGCCCAGGCGACGATCGGCCGCCCGCCCGGCGGCGGCGCGCCTGGCGGCACGACGATGACGCCGGAGACGAGGATCGGCTTGCCGTCGAAACTCGTCGAACGGTAGAGCACGCGATAGGCGGCGGCATCGAGCGGCGCGCCGGGCATCGCCTGCTCCCGGACGAGCGTGCCGGGCTTGCCCGCGACCTCGGATTGCGGGGCTTCGTAGAAGGACTGCGCGAGCGCCGGCAAGGCGCTGGCGGCGAGAAGCGAGGCGCACACGAGGCCGCGCGAAAGACGAAGGAACGTCGCGCCGCGCATGGGATCAGAGCCCATAGACGATCTTCAGATCGCCGCTGGCGCGCAATGCGATGGCGATTCCGTCGGGCAGCAGCAGAATCTTGTCGAGCTTTGCCGAATTGAGATGGCCTTCCATGCGAAAGCCGCTCTTCAAAGGCCGCGTCAGTCTCTGGTTCGCGGTATCGATCAGGCGCTGGTAGGCGGCTTGATAATTGACGCTCACCTGCTGCTTGATCAGATCGACAAACTGCGTGTTGCCGAGCTCGGCGCCGATATTGCTCGCGGCCTCGCTCACCGCGGCGAGATCGGGAAGCTTCAACGTCTGCCCGTCGGGCTCGACCTGCGGCGTGGCGGAGAAATAGACCCATTCGCCGGCGTTGGCATCCGTGTCCGAGGTTTTGGCGACGCGCAGGCCGACGATGATCTTGCCCGAGGAAGGATAGATCTCGACGTCGCGGATCGTCGTCTCGCCCTTCGGCGCGGCGGCGATCACGTCGAGGACTTTCTGGCGAATGGCGTCGTAGCCGATATGGACCGGCAGGATGATGTCGAACGTGCCGGGCGCGGCAACATTGGTGCCAAGCGGCGCAAGCGGCGTCGGCGTTGCGGCCGGCGGCGCCTTCCCGACGAAGGTTTCTGCATTGCCAGAAAGTTCGAGCGAGCCTTCGAGAATTTTCCGATTGGCGCGAATACCGGCGAAGGCGGCGCTCTGCGGCGTCACCTGCAGCCAGATTTCCGGATCGTCTGCGAGCTTGATCGGCTCGAAGACGTGCTGCCAGGCGGTCGCCGCCTTGTCGTGCAGATTGAGCGCACGGGCTGCTGCGAGCGCCCGTGCCCGAACGCGCGCCAATTTCGCGCGAATGTGCGGCTCGACATATTTGGCGAGCGCAATGTCGCGCCCAAGCACGTGGAGATAAGGCGCCTCGCTCCAGTGAAACCCATCGCTGAAGTTGAGTTCAAGCGACCAATCGCGCTTGAGTTCCGGTCGCGCTTCGGCCTCGACGGTTGCGCTCGCTTCGGTTTCGCCGTGGATGCGACGGGTGAACCTGTTGGCGCCCTGCCCTTCCGCCGCACCATAAATCGGTACCGCGCCGATCACGCGGTCGCCGCGCCCGTAAAGCGAGACGGGGCCGGTGCGCTCGACGTAGCCCCAGATGTCGCAATTGGCGTTGACCCGGAAGCCGAGGACGCGGCGGTGCACGCAATTGATCCGCTCGACGATGGTGGCGAGCCTTCGCGGAATGTCGCGTTCGATATCCGCGGCGAGCGCTGGCAGGCCGAACTCGATGGTTGCCGAAACCCGCGATTGCGTGACGAACGGGGCGGGCTGATCGGGCGTCAGCGGCGGCTTTTCCGCCGCGAATGCGGGGGCGATGAGCGCGAGGAGCAGAAGCGATGCGCCGATTGGCGACGAAATCCAAGCGGGAAAGACGAGCCGATGGGTCATGGTCCGGAGCCTGAAACGCCGCGATCCAGGCTAGGATAGCATCAATTCAGCAGAGTTACGACATCGGGCGTTGTCACAAATTTCCGTCCATCGTGACGTGGTGCTAGTGGTGAGGAATCTCATCGAGCCAATTTTTGGTCGATGCCCGCCGACGCCGGTTTCGGCTCTTCGCAGAAGAGAGCATCCACATCCGAGTCCGGCGAGGACGCGGTATAACCGCAGGTTAGGCCATCAATCTCGAAAAGGACCCCGAAGCCCGCGCCGCGTTTCGAAGGTATGACTTGTTGATCGGCACCGAATATTTCGTCTTTCACGTCTTGATACGGCGTCGAAGAATTCTCCATGAGGAGCCAGATTTCGCGCTGCGGGGTAATCCCGCACGCTATGCTGATCTCGACGCCACTGCCATTCAAACGTGCGTCGTGAATGGCCATAAGTTTCGATTTCGTCTGCACAACTCTTGCGCCCGACAAATCCAGATCAAGCGCGGTCGCGAGGGTCGTCGCACTCGGAAAGTCGGCGCTGGAAATAGCCTGCGTGAGGCCGGAGAGAAGTCGACGAATATCGATCATGATCTTCTTCAGACTGTAAACGGATCACAGGAGGCGATCTGATCCGGTGGAGCGCCGTCTACGCTTGTCCCTTCTCCCCCAGTGACTTCCTGAACTTTGAGGCATGAAGATTTTCCTGCGTCGTCTAAAATCGAGGAACTGGGTAAGTATCAGGGCACGCAAGATGACCTTTGGCTTCGATTGTGAAAGTGCCAACGGGAGTTGAGAGGATCGCTTCTTGCTGCTGCGGATCGACCCGACGCCTCGGCGCTGAAAGAAAATTCGAGATCGGGCGGATTCTATGCGTGCTCAAGCAGCGCGACGATGTCCGGCTTCGTCAGAAATTTGCGGTCGAGCGTGAAGTGGCGATAGTCATCAGGAATTTCGGACAGCCGGGCCTTGATTGACTGATTGCCTTTTTTCGCCAAAAGATAGAAGTAGAGAAACTTGGTATCGAGCGCCAATGCACGGAATGGCTTCATCTCTTCTTCGATTGGCGCTTTGCTCAATTCCTCCAGGGCTTCTTCATTCCGTCCGAGCTTGACAAGGATAGAGGCCAGTTCTTTTTGAGCGAGACATTGGCTGTTGAAGAGATTTGCGTTAGCACGCAAGTGCTGCAGCGCCTCCTCATAACGCCCTTGCCTAGTAAGAGCGACCGCGCGCCAGTAAACTTCATCCGAAACGTCGTCATCGGTGACAGCGCGACTACGAGCTTCCTCTAGCATTGCATAGACGCCGGCCCAATTCCCGCTACACACAAGAATCTTAAATTGATCAAAATTGATCATTTTGACACCATCCAACCGGATTGCCTCCGCATCTTCCACTGACGAAACCTTTTGCGCAATCTTCAACATCCGTGTGACCGCCAAGCAGCGCGCGATCCGGATGAAATTCGTGAAGCGCCAGCAAACTTTGACATTTTTGAATGGCCGACTCCCACTCATGCTAAACTGGCAGGTGCCGGATTCGGGAACTCCTCGCAAAAGAGCGCATCCACATCCGAGTCCGGCGCGGAGGCGGTGTAGCCGCAGGTCAGGCCATCGATCTCGAAAAGAACCCCGAAACCGGCCCCGCGTTTCGAGGGTATGATACGTTGATCGGCGCCGAATATTTCGTCTTTCACGTCTCGATAGGGCGTCGAAGAATTCTCCATAAGGAGCCAGATTTCGCGCTGCGGGGTAATCCCGCATGCTATGTTGATCCCTACCCCGCTGCTATTTAAGCGTGCGCCGTTGATGGCCAAATTCCTTTTTTTGGTCGTCATAATTCTCGCCTGCGACGTATCTAGATCGAGCGTGGTTGCGAGGGTCGTCGCATTAGGAAAATCGGCACGGCCGATGGCTTGCGTGAGCCCGGAGAGAAGTCGGCGAATATCGATCATGGCGTTCCTTCAATAAGGCAGCAAAGGCGAAAGTGGCAAGCCAGCAATGCATTCGTCATATCTTCTACTGAGCCCTATCATGCATTGTTTATAATAGTTTGGATCATCTGCGAAAAGCACAGAATGGCATATCGCCCAATCGGAATCCCATAGATCATCACACGAAATAAGCGCCTGTTGAATTTGATTGTCGGGCAATGCCGGACGCGGCGTAAAATTAACCGGCGTTTTGTCTTGTGTAGTTGCGATATGGCGCTCCTTTGACGAATGCCCCGCAGCAGCACCGGCGCCCTCCGCCGTCGCGAACCGCCCGCGTTCGTCATGATGCGGGTTGAACTTTGCGACGCGATGGGCGGCCTTGCCCGCGGCTTGTGCCGTCTCCCCCAACGGCACATAGCCCGCACCGGTCAGCGCCATCGGCTTGTTGGCCGCAGGCTCGGCGAGCGGGTCACGTCCGAGTGCGGCGCGCGCTTCGTTGATCGTCAGGATCCCTTTCGACGTGTAGCTTGAAAGGATCACTTCTTGCTGCTGCGGATCGACCGACGCCTCGGCGCTGAAGGCGAATTCGAGATCGGGCGCGTTAAATTCCTGCGCAATGACCTGGTCGATCAGGTCTTTCACCCAGGCGAGAATGGGCGCCAAGCCCTCCTCTTCGGCGAGGTCCTTCTGCGTCTCCGCCGTAGCGCGATTCATCTGCTGCGTCAGCGCCTGCGGCGAGATCGAAAAGGCAAAGCAGACGATGCGCGCCAGCCATTCATCGAACGGCCCTTTGAGGTCCGGCTCCTTGGTCTGGATGAACGTCTTGGCGACGCCGCCCGGCACGAACTTGGCGCGCCGGCGCCGACCGAGCTCGCCGTCGAAATAGGCGTCCCAATATTTCTGATAGGAAGCGATCTGGTCCGGCGTCCAGCTCTCCGGCACGCCGATCAGAGAATCCGGAATATTGCCTTGCGTGAAATAGTCGAGCAGGTACATCTGCCGGCGCAGCGCGATGTTGACGGTCGTGATGTTGACGTCGTGATGACCTGCTCGACCGGGCTGAACCCATAGGCGCGATTGACCCTGATGTTGCGCGGCCGATAGATCAGATCGCGCACCGAATAATCGACGGCCGGATAGCCTTTCAGGATCTGCTGATAGGCGACGGGATAGACCAGCGCGCCGTCCTCGATCGTCGGCTGCGGCGTGCGGCCCCAATCGTCGATGACTGGCTTGATGGTCGCGCCGTCGATCGGCAGAAGCGCGGTCAGACGCCCGCCGCGGTCGCGGCTCATATAGAGCGCCGGCGCATCGATGACGAAAAGCTCTTCGAGCAGCAGCCGCAGCCAATCGCCGAACGTATGCATGCCGTCCGGCCGCGCGAAGAAGGCGGTGAGCGCAGCCGCGCGCGGGTCGCTCGACTTTTTGTCGCGTGCCGAGATCGTCCAGGTGAGCCGCGCCACCTGATCCTTGCGCGTCTCGATGACGAGCCGCAGCAGATCATAGCCTTCGGCGAGACCGCGCAAGGTCTGGAACGAGACGGGCTCGTAGACGCGCGGCAGAGTCGAGAGATTATAGCCGGACGGATAATCCCATTGGCGGCCTGCGACTTCGGGCGGCGCCAACGGCGTGATCGGGCGTCAGCGGTCCGAACCAATCCGCGCCCTGCCCCGCGGCGCCCGGCTGTCCGTAGCTGACGTTCAGCTCATACGGGGCTCAGCGGCCAGCTGCGCTGGCCTTCACCGCGTTCGGTCATCGATGTCCCCTGAAGTAGCCGCTGCGCTGCGTTTGAAACCGAGGAAGATCACTTGGCCGCATGCGGAACCAGCGGCGTCCGCTGCCCGTTGCCGGATCGAAAGCAATCGTTCGGAGCCTCGATCATGGCATTAGCATTCACCGAATCGGCAGCGGCCTATGAAGCTGAGGCAACGCTGCCGCCCGAGGAAGCCGCGCATGTGCGGACCTATCGCAAATTCGTCTTCTTCATGAGGATTGCCGCCTGCGCGGTGCCTCTGTTTATGGCCTTCCTGCTCTATTGGACGACATAGCCGCGCTCGCGCAGAAAGCTGGCGCTTGACAGTTTGCCGCGCATCGCAGTTATTGCGCGCACCGAAAAGGGGCGCGTCAATGCCGATACCGCCATTTGCCAATCCTCGCGGCACTTGCCGCGATCCTTTTGCCGCCGGCCTTGGCCGCGGAAGATGCAAAGCCGATCAGCGCGCAAGAACTCGATTCGTCGATCCCCGCGCAAGACAAGCTCACCTTGAAAGTGCCGCCCGGCATTCGCATCAAGGGCATCTCGGTCGATGTCACGGTCGACCCGGACACGAGCGGGATCACGATCTATGGCTATACGGACGATAATCAATCAGCGCCATCCCCGTGAAGGGCGGCGAGACGGCAGCCGATTGGCCCTTCGTGCGGCCGAACATCTGGGTCAAGCACCCGGCCGGCACGACCTACCAGATTCTCACGCTCGGCTACCACGGCTAGCGTTGAGGCCGCGTTATTTTCGCGCGTCCACTTCGCGGCGATAGAATTCGATGATCCCCGCGCCGCCGCCCATGTCGAAGAGATAAGTGAGCGCCCAGATCGCCGCATCGGCATGATCGGGGCTGCCGGTTCCGCCATAGCCCGCGGGCGTGAAGGCGCAGAGCTGATCTTCGAGCTTGGCGAAGCGGCCCGCGTGGTGCACTTGCTTCTGCGCGTAGCGCACCGAAATAGGCTCGGCACGTATCGCTTTGCCGCGGCTCGCGGTGACGAGATGCACCGGTACGTTGGGATCGGCGGCTTGGATCGTGGCGCGCACCATCTCGCCGCCAAAATTCGATTCGGCGACGATGCAGTCGGCGCGAAACTCGTGATAGGCGACAACCGCGCGGCGCCCCCAAATGGAGGGAGCCTCACGGCAAGAACGATCCGCGAGGATATAGCAATCCCCATTCGTGCTCCGTGCGGCGACGACGATGCCGATCTCGTCGGCGCCGAGATCGTCGCGCCCCGCGGCGCCTGATGGATCGAGCGCGACGACCACCGCGGCGCGCTCGGCCTCGGGAATGTCGTCAGGCTTGCAGCGCGCCGCCTCGATCGCCTCATAGGTCCAGAGCGCGCCGTCGAGCTCGTCGACGTAAAGGCCTTCATAAAAGCGCTTGCGTTGCCGCTCCGGCAGATGGGTGAGGCTTTCCAGGAACTCCGGCGCAAGGTTTTGCGCATTGTCGCGCGGATTGACGAACGCGCGCGAATAATTTTCGGGGTCCGCCAACGGCTGCATCGAGATCGGATCGCGCTTCTCGCCGAAGAGAAGATTGGTCCAATGCGATTTGGCGACCGGGTTCAGATCGACGTAGGCGCGCTGCGCGACGTCCTCGATCGTCTGCGCGAGTCGGGTGAAGGCGACGAGCGCCGAAGCATAAGGAATCTGCGAGGCCTCGTTCAGGAAGACGCTCACATATTCGAGGCCGAGGATTTTTTCGACGCGCTCCTTGTCGTCGAGGCCGCCGACCCAGATCCGCGCGCCGTTCGGCAGTTCGAAGAATCCGTCCTGCCGGTGTTCCTTCAATTTGATGCGCGGAAAGCAGAGCCGCATCACATTGGGCAATGTGTCGAGCGAGATCGAGGCGCGCGCCGCATTGGCATGAAAGCGCAGGATCGCATGGCGCACTTCGGGCGCTTTGAGAGCCCGCGCGACGATGGCGCGGATGATCGAGAAATGTCTTGCCCGACCGTGTGCCGCCGGCAAGACAGGTGTAGCGCTGCGGCCCTTCGAGGAGGCGACGCGCGCGCTCCTGCCCCGGGCTGAACGACACCATGCGAATTTCCTTGCGGCGAATGCCGCAAAGTTTCGTGCGGCCAATGAAAAGGCCACCGCGATTGCGATGGCCTTTCGAAGGCAGCGCAGCAAGCCAGATCCGGCGCTGTCGATGCGCGTGTTATGCGTCGCAAATGATCGCAGTGTCAATCGGGCGGCGCGCGGCGATTTTGAGGATTCGCACATTTCCTTCTCCCGCTTGCGGGAAAAGGGGCCCCGCGAAGCGGGGCGGATGAGGGATCGTGCAAGTGCTTCGATAAGAATGGAACGTGAAACGGCGGTAGAGCTCGCGACCAAGATCGAGAAAGCGGCACTGCCCCTTATCCGTCCTGCTCCGCATGATACCTTCTCCCGCAAGCGGGAAGAGACGCGCGTCAGCCATCGCGGCTCTCCGTAGTGGAAAACGCTTCCTCAATTTGAGCGTAGAGCGCCGGAGATTCGCTGATCACAAGTTCGTTCGGCATACGCAAAATTCGCCAGCCGTGCGCACGAAGCCAGTTATCGCGATTGAGATCGTGAACATGCTGAGCTGCACTATTATGTGGCGGACCATCTAGCTCGATAATGAGCTTTGCGGAGACACAAACGAAGTCTGCAAAATAGCGGCCGATCGGAACCTGACGGCGGAATTTCGCGCCCATGCCGCGCTTCCGCAAACTCCGCCAGAGAATCGTTTCGGCGACCCGTCATTTCTCGCCTGAGACCGCGCGCAATTGCGAGCTGTCGATCGGTGCGCCGCTGGATCATAGGACATGATCACCTGAAAAGAGTCGGAACCGCAAGAGTGCAGCAATCCTCCTTCTCCCGCTTGCGGGAGAAGGTGCCCCGCGGAGCGGGGCGGATGAGGGATCCTGCAAGCGCTTCGATGAGGATGGAACGCGAGGCGGCGGTAGAGCTCGCGACTAAGATTGAGAAAGAGGCGCCGTCCCTCATCCGTCATGCTCTGCATGACACCTTCTCCCGCAAGCGGGAGAAGGAGGTACTACCTCAGAACACCGCCACATTGCGCGCATTCAACGCGTCGGCGAGGTAAGTCAGCGCCTTGCCGCGCTTACGATAGAATGTGTAGGGCGACCAATGTTTCTGCGCGCAGAGTTTGCGCACCGATCGGCGCCTTGCCGTGTACAAAGCCCAGAGGCTCGTCACGAGCGCCATCCCCGAATCGACGCCGCGCAATTCGCGCAGCCAATCGAAGGCCGCCTCCATCTGCGCGATGTCGGCCCCGGTCGGGCGCAAAATGGTAAAATTCTGCGCCGCCTCGCGCGTGCGCCGCTCGGCATCGGAGAGCTCGGCCCGCGCCAATCTGTCGGCCCATTCGACCGAATGCTGCGGCCAATGTCCGCCGGGTTCGCGCGGCCCACGCAGGCGCGGCAGGCGATCGAGCGTGACGAAAGCTTTCACCAGGCGCCGGCCGACATGCTCCGCCTCCCAGCGCGGCGGGATTTTCTCACGCGCTTCGTCATAGGGGCGCTCGAGCGCGTTGATCTTGATGGGGTCTTCCACGCGCTCACGCTCCGTCATCGAGAATATTGTCGAGGAGATTGGGCTCGCCGCCGGCGATGATGAGCAACATGCGGATCATCGCTTCGCGCGTCATGCCGCGCTTTTCGGCGGCTTGGTCGAAACGGGCAGCGGCCTCGGGCGGCAGGCGCGGAAAAGCCGGCTTCGATTCGCGGAAGGCCAGACCGAAGCGCTGCGCCTGACGGTGCACGTTGTTCGGGGTCGAAGCGATCATCGGGTCCTCGGCGATGCGCTTGGCGGCAAATCCCTGCCCGACCAGAAAGCCAAGCCGCGCGACGCGCTCGGTCGTCCAAGGCGATTTGGCTCTCGACATTCTGTCCTCCCCTGAAAAACAGACGAAAGTTATCAGGTAATACTACCGATAGTGTCAACGGTAAAATTACTTGATGCACCGAGCTAGGAATCGGTCAAAATACCGCTATGGAATTGGAAGATGTCCTCGCCCGCGTGGAAAGCCGGCTTCGCGCCCTCGGCCTTTCGGCGCATGCCGCTTCGCTTGCGGCAAAAAAGCCGGATGCGATCCGCAATCTGCGACGCGCGGTGAAGAACGGCGACCGGCGCGGGATTACGACCGAAACCTTGGTCGCGCTCGCTCCGGTGCTGAAAACGACGGCTGCTTGGCTGCTCGAAGGCATGGGCGATCCCACCACCGGCAATCTCGTCAAGGTCGTCGGCCGGATCGGCGCCGGCGCTGAGATCCTTCCGGAATTCGAGCAAATTCCGGCCGACGGCCTGTTCGAGATCTCGGTCCCCTTCTCCATCCCCGAAGATTCGATCGCCTTCGAGGTCGAAGGCGAGAGCATGTGGCCGCGCTATGATTCGGGCGACGTGATCGTCTGCCGGCGGCACAGCGAGGACGTCGAAGCCGTGGTCGGGCGCGAGGCCGCGGTGCGTACCCGCGACGGCCGGCGCTATCTGAAACGCGTGCGGCGCGGCGCCACCGCCGGCACTTATGATCTCGAAAGCCACAATGCCGCGCCCATTCGTGGGGTCGAGATCGCCTGGGCCGCCGCCATCCAGGCGGTCGTTCGCGCCGACCAATGGCACCGGATCAGTCAGCCAAGAGACTGAGCCATGTAGGGTAATATTACCTTTATATAGGTAATATTACCCTATATCATCGGCATTCCCGAACCTTCGGAGATGCCGCATGGCTCAGCCTTTCGAACCGCCGCAGAATGCGGCCGATGCCCTGGCCGCCCAGGCCCGCCGCACTGCCGCCCATATGGTGAAATGCCGGGCGCGGGACTATGCGGGACGCCCGATGGCGCTAGAGATTCTCTATCCGGGTCTCGCCGCGGCCGGGCCAGCGACGCTCATCGCCGTCGCCGAACATCTCTTGGAAACCGAGCGAAAGAATCCGCGCCGCTGGTTCGGATTCGGCGGTGAAGTGAAAGCGCTTAACGCCAAAGCGGCGCTGCTGCTGGGGCGGGCGATGCGGCGGAAGGAAGCGTGCGGCAGATGAATAGGCAGGTGCCGAGCTTATGAGGCTTTGGGAGCGTCCGCCGCCTTGTCGTCCTTTTTGCGCTGCAGGCGCACGACGACATCAACCTTGGCGATCTCATAGCCTTCCGGCGGCTCGAAATGATCGGCGAATTTGCCGCCCTTGGTCACGATATCGGTGATCGCGCCGGAGTCTTCGAAATAGAAATGGCAATGGTCGGTCGTGTTGGTGTCGAAGATCGTCTTGCCGCCCTCGACGGTGAAGCTGCGGACCAGCCCGACATCGGCAAAGAGATTGAGCACGTTATAGATGGTGGCGAGCGAGGCGAAGATGCGCGCCCCATGCGCCTCGGCCGCGAGCACGTCAGCCGTGATGTGCCGGTCGCCCTTGCTGAACAGGAGCTTGGCCAAGCCGAGACGCTGCCGCGTCGCGCGCAGGCCATATTTCTCCAGAAGCGGACGGATCTGCGCCGTGGGCGGCGTCGAGATCGGCTCAAGGTTCGACATGGAGCAGTTCACCTTTCAAACGCGGAAGTTAGCACAATTTTTATGCAGCGCAATAAACCACCGCGCATGTGGAAATATGTCGCGTTTGAGGCAGAACAAGGGGCGAAGCTCCGCCCGACTGCAGGACCCAGCAAAGGGTGAGAATTTCGGGCGCCTGCGATGCCCGGGCGTGCCTATTCCGCCGCCTTCTTGAACTCGGGGAAAGTGCAGTGCGCGTCCTCTTTGTCGCGGCGGAAAGTGAGGACATTCGAGGTCTGGTCGAGCGGCAGTCTCAGGCTCTTCCAGACATCGACGAGCGCCTCGACGAGATGGGCGATGTGGGCGTCGGTGTGCAGCGGCGTCGGGGTGATGCGCAGCCGCTCGGCGCCGCGCTCGACCGTCGGATAATTGATCGGCTGGATATAGATGCCGTGGCGATCGAGCAGCATGTCGGTTGCCATCTTGCAGCGTTCGGCATCGCCGACGAGCACCGGCACGATATGCGAGGGGTTCTGCATCACCGGCAGACCGGCGGCCGAGAGCGCGTGTTTGGTGAGCAAGGCCTGGCGCTGGTGCAGCGCGCGCAAATCCTCGCGATCCTTCAGCAGGCGGACGGCGGTTTTGGCCGCGGCGGCGATTGCCGGCGGCAGGGCCGTCGTGAAAATGAACGAGGCCGCGTAGGAACGCACCGCATCGACGATCGCCGAATCCGCCGCGATATAGCCGCCGAGCGCGCCGAAGCCCTTTGCCAAAGTTCCTTCGATCACGTCGATCCGTTCCATGACCCCGTCGCGTTCGGCAATGCCGCCGCCGCGCGGGCCGTAGAGCCCGACCGCGTGAACTTCGTCGAGATAGGTCATGGCATTGTAGCGCTCGGCGAGATCGGCGATCTTGCCAATCGGCGCGATGTCGCCATGCATGGAATAGAGACTCTCGAAGACGATGAGCTTGGGCTGATCACGGTCCGCCGCCTTCAACAATTCCTCCAGATGAACGAGATCGTTATGACGGAAGATCTGCTTTCTTGCGCCGGAGCGTTTAATGCCCTCGATCATCGAATTGTGGTTGAAGGCATCCGACAGGATCAAACAATCTGGCAGGAGCGATCCGATCGTTGCGATCCCGGCGAGATTGGAAATCCAGCCGGAGGTGAAGACGAGAGCGCCTTGCTTGCCGTGCAGATCGGCGAGCTCGGCTTCGAGCGCGACGAGCGGATGATTGTTGCCGGCGATGTTGCGCGTGCCGCCGGCCCCGACGCCGTGCCGAGACGCGGCCTCCTGCATTGCCGCGATGACCTCGGGATTGAGGGCCATGCCGAGGTAGTCGTTCGAGCACCAGACGACCACGTCTTCGATCGCGCCGCTCGGAAGATGCCGCTTTGCATAAGGAAAGCGCGCAGGGTCGCGTTCGATATCGACGAAGACGCGGTAGCGCCGCTCGGACTGCAAGCGGCTCAGAGCATCTTCGAAATGTCTTCGATAATCCATGACGACCCGGTCCTCGATGCGGCAGCGGCGCCTTTCCGGCGGTGAACCGATTCGCCTCGGATAATGCCCTAGAGACATTTTAAACTAGCGCATGCCCGGCCGAAAACCAGTCTCGCCCGCGTTCTCCCTCAAAGGCTTTTTGCCCAATTTAGAAGTACTCGCAAGTGGCAGATGGTCTCAGGTTGGGACAATCGTGTTAAGGCTGGCTTAAGGCGAAGGCTCCGCCGCCTCATTGTGGTGGGATTGCCGAAATCTCGCCATGCGCGCCCTTGCACGAGCAGGCTGACCCCACACTATGCGCGTGGCGCAGCAGGCAAACACGCGTCTGCGTCGCGCAATAGGGGCTGAGGCTGGGCGCCGGCGCCGGCGGTGGATAGCCGTAGGGATAGCCATATCCGTAATCATAGGGATACCCATAGTCATAGCCGTAGCCATAATAGGGGTAACCCCAACCCCATCCGCCCCAACCCCAGCCACCGTAAAAGCCGCCGCCGCGCCAGCCCCCGCCATGCCAGCCGCCGCCCCCATGCCAACCACCGCCACCATGGCCGCCAAAAGCGAAAGCCGCAGGTGCAGCAAAGACCCCTAAAGCAAAGACAAGGGCGGCCGAAGCTTTAACGACGCGTTGCATGCTATTTCTCCAACCATGAACATGACTTGCATGACCTGCGGGCGGATCATCCTTTAGAATACCACCATGGGTTCGACTTTGCGCCACATCAATTCTGCGGCATAGGCTTGGCGTCTGGCATGTCCTCAAGCTTTTCTGGAGCTCGTTCTGGATGCGCGTCCTCGTCACCGGTTCGGCCGGCTTCATTGGTTTTCATCTCGCACGCCGATTGCTGGAAAGCGGCGACGAGGTGGTCGGCGTCGACGGTTTCACGCCCTATTACGATCCATCGCTGAAAGCGGCGCGCCACGCGAGGCTCGAACAGCACGTCGGATTTCGCTCGCATCGCTTTCTCCTCGAGGATTTTGACGCTCTGCAAAAAGTCTACGGCGACGGGTTCGACGTTGTCTATCATTTCGCCGCTCAGGCCGGCGTGCGCTACAGCCTCGAAAATCCGCGCGCCTATATCGACGCCAATCTCATCGGCACTTACAACCTGCTCGAGGTGATGCGGCAGAAGCCGCCCCAGCATGCGCTTCTCGCCTCAACCTCTTCCGTCTACGGCGCCAATGCACAGGTGCCGTTTTTCGAAACGGAGCGCGCCGACCATCCGCTCAGTCTTTATGCGGCAACGAAGAAATCGACCGAGGAAATGGCGCATGCCTACAGCCATCTCTTCGCCATCCCGGCAACGATGCTGCGCTTCTTTACCGTCTATGGGCCTTGGGGCCGGCCCGACATGGCGCTCTTCAAATTCGTCGCCGCGATCCTCAGTGATCAGCCGATCGACATTTACAATTACGGCAAGATGCGCCGCGATTTCACCTTCATCGACGATCTCGTCGAGGCCATGGTGAGATTGATGCCGATCACCCCGCTGAGGCCGCATGAGCGGCCGCAGGCGCCGATTGTCGGCGACAGCCTGTCGCCGCAAGCGCCTTGGCGCGTCGTCAATATCGGAGCGGGAAGGCCGACCGACCTCGAAGATTTCGTCGCCGCCATAGAAGCCGCCCTCGGACGCAAGGCGCGCCGCAACAACATGCCGATGCAAAAGGGCGACGTGCCGGTGACCTTCGCCAATACCGATCTCTTGTTTGCTTTGACCGGCTACCGTCCCGCGACCTCAGTGCGCGAAGGCGTGCCCGCGTTCGTCGCCTGGTATCGGGATTATTTCGGCGTCTGACGCGCGCAGAGAGGCAAGGACCAATCGAGAGCGGGAACGATTTCCGGTCCCGCTCTCCGTCGGCGTGAGCATCGCGCGGCGCGGACGAATCCCCGTGGCAAGCAAGCTACTGGGCGGTCCCAGGTTCCTGGTCAATCCCGCTGCGGCACTGACAGGGCGCCCCGGCGACACTCGGGTGGTCGAGCGCGCAACTCATCTCCGGCGTTTGGCAATAGGCGCCGGACTTGCCCTGAGCATAGACATACGGCCCGTTGTCATAGGCATAGCCCGATTTGTCGTAATCGTAGCCATAATCAGAGGGATAGCCATAGGCGTAGCCGGGGCCCCAGACGCCATAGCCCGCGCCGTAGCCATGCCAGCCCCGGCCATGCCAATTGCCGGCGCTGTTGAAGCCACGGACGCCGACGCCGGCGTTCATCCGGCCGGAATTGAAGGCGTGACCTCGAATGTTGCCGGACCTTCCCATGCCCTGGCCTTGCATGACTACAGGCGTGAACCCGCCCCTATTCGCGGCTTGAACGCCGCCGGCCCCTTGGGCGAAAGCTGCGCCGCCCATGAGGAGGCAGGCCGCGCAAGCCGTGGCACGCAGAATATGAGAATGTTGCATCGCTCTCGTCTCCGGTTTTGAATTGGCTGTCGACAACGAACCCAAACGCCGCCGCAGCGGTCAGGAATCGTGGTTCCTGACCGGCCGGAAGTCGCAGGAGCGCCGAAGGTTCCTCTGGGTAAGGCAAGCGTGATCGGGGACCCGCGATGACGCAGATCAAGGTTCATGCTCTGCTGCCGGGAATAGTAAACTCGTTGCGATGAAAAGCGGATTCCACTTTGACCAAAGTGGCGCTATCCTGGATGCCGTCGAGGTAGAGAGATGGACAAGATCTTTCGCAGCTTTCTTTCCGGGCTGATCACATCCGGGGCGATCGAGATCGAGACCGCCTCAGGCAGAAAGTTCCACATCGGCGACGGGTCTGGCGAAGAGGTCGGCATCCGCTTCTTGGACCAAGCGGCGCAATGGGCATTGATACGCAATCCTGGCTTGCGCTTCGGTGAGCTCTACATGGACGGACGGATGAAGGTCGAGCGCGGCACGATCTATGATGTGCTCGCCATCGCCGCCCGCAACGTGCCGCGGTTTGATCAATTCCTCTGGCTTCGCATCATCGAGCGGCTTCGCTCTGCCTTAAGCAGACTGCGTGGCCGCAACAATCTCGTGCGCGCCCGGCGCAACGTCGCGCATCATTACGATCTCGACGCCCGGCTCTACGAGCTCTTCCTCGACAGCGACCGGCAATATTCTTGCGCCTATTTCGAACATCCCTCCGCCAGCCTCGATGAGGCGCAACTGGCCAAGCGGCGGCATATCGCGGCCAAATTGTCGATCGAGCCGGGCGATCGCGTGCTTGATATCGGTTGCGGCTGGGGAGGCATGGGGCTTTATCTCGCCCGCTTCTGCGGCGCCAAGGTGACGGGCATCACTCTGTCGCGCGAGCAACTCGCTCTGGCGCGGCAGCGGGCGGCCGAAACATCGCAGGCGAGCCTGATCGATTTTCGTCTTCAGGATTATCGCGAGATCGACGAAAGGTTCGACCGAATCGTGTCGGTCGGCATGTTCGAACATGTTGGCCGGAGCTATTATGACACGTTCTTCCGTCAGGTTGCGAAGTTGCTCGATGCCGACGGCATCGCGCTGATCCACACGATCGGCGTGGAACACACGCCACAGCCGCCGGATCCCTGGGTCTCCAAATATATTTTCCCCGGCGGCTATATTCCGTCGCTCTCGGAGATCATACCGTCGATCGAAAGGGCCGGGCTCTTTGTTTCGGACATCGAGATTTTGCGGCTCCATTACGCCGAAACGCTGAGGCTCTGGCGCGAACGTTTCCTCGCACGCCGCGCCGAGGCCGCCGCGCTCTATGACGAACGGTTCTGCCGGATGTGGGAATATTATCTGGCCGGCGCCGAGTGCGGGTTCAGATTCCTCGGCCAGGTGGTGTTCCAGATTCAGCTCACCAGGAAAGTCGATACGCTGCCTCTAACCCGCGACTATATCGTGCGTCGCGAGGCAGAACTGCGGCGCCGCGATACGACCGCACCCGGATTGCGCATCGCCGGCTGATATCGTCTGCGGTTCGATCGCTGCCCGGCCCGAAGCTGACCCGAAACTGTCCTGACCGATGCAGTCAGGCCGTTGCCGCATTGCCTGGAGGCCCTCGCCGGATCACACTGCGATTCTCGCGGTTCTTCCGATGCCGCTCTCCGGGGATTTCCATGACGCAAAGCATAGGAAGGCCGCTGCTCTTCATCGCGACGCCCTGTTTCGGCGGTCTCGTTTCGCAGCACTATATGCAATCGGTCGTCAGCCTCATCAACTATGCGGGACAGGCCGGTTTCGACGCCATGCTCGCCATGCTCGGTCACGATTCGCTCATCACGCGCAGCCGCAACACGCTGGTGGCGCAATTTCTCTCGACGCCCGCAACCCACCTCATGTTCATCGACGCCGATATCTCGTTCGATCCACGCCAAGTTCACGAGATGCTCGCTTTCGATCAGGACTTCGTCGCCGGCGTCTATCCGTTGAAAGTGATCGACTGGAGCGCGGCATCGATCAAACGGCTCACGGGTGGAGAGAGTTGCGAGAGCGCCCCGCTGCTTTATGTCGGCACTTTGTGCACCGGCAACGGGCTTCAGCGCGAAGGCCGCTTCGCCACCGGCTTCTATTGCGGCGGTGGATTCCTGATGCTCAAGCGCCAGGTCATCGAGCGAATGATCGAGGCCTATCCGGAGGCGCGTTACGCGGGCGCGCATGCCTACAGCAATGCCAAGGGCGGCGAAAGCTACGCGCTGTTCGAATGTTTGATCGATCGCGAAACCAGGACTTATGTCAGCGAAGATTTCGGCTTCTGCCAGAAATGGCGCGACCTCGGCGGCAAGATCTGGCTCGATACCGAGGGCAAGCTCACGCATATCGGCGCCTATAATTTCGTCGGGCATCCGCAGACGCGCTTCCAGGCCGCAAGCTGACCTCCCTGTCGCGCCGGAGAACTCGCGCATTTTTGCCTTGATCCGCGGGAAACCGCTCGCTACAAGCATCGCTTGGCCGCTCGCGCCGGCGGCTCTAGCTTTATGAATTCATGGATAATTTTGCGCTTGCAATCGCCCCATTTCTGTTCATCGGCGCCATTCGGCGCCATATTGCCGCGTATGATCTCGCGAACTTGATCGGCGAGCGAAACTCTGCTGACTGGCGGCCGAAGGCCTGAGCATCATCGAGCGGGACGGACCGAAAACATCAAACGTGAGTTTCATGCTGGAAACCGCACCAGTTTCGAAGAAATACGGAATAGCGATCATAGCCAATGATCGCGTTATCGATTGGCTGTTGCCTTTCTTGGAAAGCTACCTCGCGACGAGCGCAGCAATTCCGCTCTATCTTATCCCTTACGACGACAACATGGCGCGCACCCGCAAGGCCGCCGAAGTTTTCGGCGCCGAGATCGTCTCGCTCGACAGCGCGGAACTCGACGCGCTCGCCAAGCGACTCTATCCGTTCAATCCGGGCAATCGCCGCCGGCTGCGCAAGCTCCTTGCGCTCGCATTGCCGCTGGATGAGGTCATCTACCTCGATGTCGACACGCTCATGCTGCGGGATTTCAGCGACGTCCTTGGTCATGTCGGCGCCGGGGAAACGGACTTCTTGGTCGCCTGTCATTGTTCCGACTACATCTACAATTCGAAACACAAGGACTACGATTTTTTGCGCAGCGCCTTGTGGTTCAACGACGGCTTCTTCGTGACCTCGCGCAACGTCCTGTCGCTGCAGGATTTCTATGACGTGATCGCCAAGGACGTGAGGATCTTCCACGCGGTACGCCAGCGCGGCGGCCTTTTCGCCCAGCCGCTCACGAATTTCGTCGTGCATCGGCGCGGACTAAATGTCGGCATCCTGCCCGATTGCGTACCGGGGGCTTCCGGCGAAAGCTACTACAAGGCCGAAAAGGTCATCTTCACGCCGGACGGGCCGCTCGATACTGCCGGCAGACGGATTTATTTCAGCCATTGGCCGGGCCTCATCGGCCTGCCCCGGGGGCGGATCTTCGACGGGATTTGGCACCAATATGCGCGCCAGGCCGCAGCCCGCATGAAGAATGAGCGCAGCTTCGCCTGAGCATCGCTTCGATCTTTTGATGCGATAGACCGGCTTCCGCCTTCAGACCGCGGCGACGCCGGCCTGCGCGCGTTTCACATATTCCAGCACGTTGCCGATCTGCACATTGGGCTGCGCGAGTTCCGGCGCCTTCAAGGTTTGGAGAAACGACGCGTATTCGGGATGATCGGGGCTACCGATAAAGGCCTCGACATATTCCTCCCGGCTGAAAATGTCGCGCTGGCGGATCATATTGAAGATAATCGTGTCGGCCGCGAATTCTTCGCCGAGCTTCACGAAGGCAGGCATTTCGAGAAAATTCCTGCTCTGCACGACCATCGAAAATTCGAGGGCCTCGATCTCGCCGGATTGCCGGAGGTCACGAAGAAATGCGAGATTCTTGAGCAAGCGTCCGAAGTCGCCGCCGCGGCGCGCGAAGGCATAGGTCGAAGCCTTTGTCGCGTCGATCGAAATTTGGACGTAGCGTACCCGGCCACGCAGATTCAATTCGCTCCAGGCTCTCTGATCCGAAAGCTGGCCGTTGGTGATCAGCTCCATCTTTAGTCGAGGAAAATCGCCGCCGTTCAAGCGCTTGATCAGATTGCGGAAATGCTTGCTGCCGAAGGGATCGCCGGATCCCGTGATCATCACCGATTTGGCTTCGCGCATGAGCGGCAGCAAAGTGCGCTCGGTGAGGCTGTCCAGCTGTTCCTGCTTGCGCGAATTGGCGATGTAAATGCTGCTCCGGCAGGACGGGCAGGACAGGTTGCAGGACTTGTCGTGCGACAGGACGAGATGCTCGGGCAACCGCGTCGGACTCGTCCGGTATTGCTTGATGATCTGCTGAGACTCGGGCGAATCGCGTGACGGCAGAGTACGGCCCGCTATGGCGGGGCAATGCAGATGACTGCAGTAGCTGAAAGACCCGTCGATGATCGACTCGCGGATACGTTTGGCCGCATCGCCGCCCCAAAGCTGCTCCGGCTCCGTATCGAGCTTGCCGATCGGCGTTGGAAGCCAGATTGGGCAGCAGACATAGGCCAGGCCAGTCGGCGTGGTCTCGAGCTGCCGAAACGGATTGCCGCAGAAATGCGACTTCAGATAGTCTTGCGTGCTCTCCTCGACGTGCTGCTCGCGACACCGCTTTTGGCGGCGTTTCAGCATGAACGTGTTGTCGACCCAGGCGCCAACCGACTCAATTCGCTCTGCACCGACGAACGCCTGGAACTTGGGATGGACCAAAAGCCGCAGAAGGCGCTTTGGAATCAGACGATCGACGAAGTCCACCAGGGACGCGCGAAGCCGCATGGCAAGTTCATTTTCCGACATCGCCTGTCTCGATCGCATGAGTCCGTTGGCGGACTTCATCTGCCTGGTTCCGTCTCAAGAAGCGGCTGGACGAGCGCGGCCAGCGCGTTCTGATAAGCAGTGGCACTGAACATCCTATCATAGAGCTGGCGCGTGTCGCTTTTCGTCCGATGACCTGCGGGCGGCCGGTTTGCCTCCCTCACCCGACGAATTGCGGCCGCAAACGCTGGCGGATCGGACGCGGGCGTAACATTGGCCAACTTCGCCGGATCTATCCCCATGCCGCGAAAAGCAAGCTCCGTGGCGATCAAGGGGGCGCCGCTGGAAAATGCCTCGATTGCCTTGATCGATATGCCAAAGCCGTCGGTGACCGGAAGCAGAACGGCCGCAGCATCCCCATAGGCCTTGTTCAGGTCTCCGTTGTAGCCCGTGAACAAGGCGGCATGTCGGCGAAAGAGCTTTGGGTCGCGCCGGCGAAATTCCTGATCGATGTTGCCGATAATCTTGATCGGGGCATCCAGGACCCGCGGCAGGACTTCGGTCAAGAACCAGGCGACACCCAAAAAATTGGGGTAATTCGCACTCGCCACGATGAGGATATCCGATCCTCCGCGGCCGATCGAGACGGGTTCGACGGCGGGAAAGATCAGGACATGCCGCTTGTCCGGCATGAGCCGTTCGAAGCTTGCCGCCTCCTGCGCATTCAGATGGATCAGGACTTCGGCCGCGGCCATGTTGGCGAGTTCGAGGGCAAGCATGGACTCGTAGCTTGCGGCAGGCGGAAGCCTCCAAGAACTGGGTTGGCGCAAGACATATTGGCGCGCCTGCAAATCATGCGTGTCGAGCAGGATGGGGCAATCCCGATCACCGCGCAATTTCAGCGCCGCCTGCATGCAGAAGAAATGGTTGCAGTGGATGAGATCGATCTTGGCCAGGCCCGCGAGCTCGGGCGGCAACGGGGCACGCCGCGCTATTTCGACCAGGATTGCGGCTTGATTGCCGTGCATCCAATCCTTGAAGGCGCGGAGGAAGGATGGCGCGAGAACCGCGCGATGCGGCATGCCGGCAAAATAGCGCCTGTCGGCTTGAAGATCCTGCGTGGCGGCGAGATAGGCGGAATGTGCCGATGATCCCTCGACGTGGCCGGGGAAATCGGCAACTGCCAAAGACACAAGTTCGGCACCGAGCGCCCGATAGGCCTTGGCCTGCGCGGCAAAGACCTTATGGCTGCCGCAGGAATGCCAGGCCGGGTGAATAAGGAGAACTTTTTTCCCCCGCAAGGGAGCGGCGGTAGGTGCCGCGGCAACCCGGTCGGCGGAAGCTAACTCATGCGCGAGAAAGTTCGCACTGCGATCACTCATCAGGACCATTGTTGCCAGTTTACGCCTATACGCCTGCGCACGGCACTTACGATGATGCCGATCGGAACGCGAAACCAGAGCATCAGCAGCACGGTCAGCGCTGGGCCGAGCGCGGCTGCGACGCTTTTGTGGGACTCGGCCAATCGCCTGGCGACGCGCGAGCGTCGCTGCCAGCGCGGCAGCCGCTGGTCCCCGTCCTTGCAGTCAACGCGGATAAGAAGAGCCGCATAATAAAACCGGTACCAGCCTTTCCCGCTGAAGCGTTCGGCTTGCGCGACGAAGTGATCAACCGCCAGAAGATAGCTCTTGTGATTGTTGTCACCCACCTTGCTCATGTCGAATCCGATGCAGTTGTTCAACTGCGGTTGCCTCGAGAATACGTTCCCTCCGTGAAGGCGATAGATGAAGACTGGATCATCGATGATCGCGCTGCCGCAAAGCGCGTTGATCGCACAAGCGAAATACAAATCGGTCCCGGTCCGCAGGTGGACGAGCTCAGGATTGTCCGAAAAGAGGCACAGCGCGTCGCGACGGTAGCAGATCCCCGAGGTCGGCGACCATATCCATCTGTTCGATAGCGGCGCCACATAGTGGATCTTCTTGGCCAGCGATCGGACTGATTTGGAAGGCCAGGAAACATCGAGATGATGGCGATAAGGCCGAAAAACGTCGGGCCGCAGCCCACGGCCGCTGCGCACGTAACGATTGAGCTCCTGGCCGGTGCCCAAGACAATTTGATCGCCAACTGCCTGCAGCATGTCGCCCGAGGTAAAGCCGACGTGGATGCGCATCGAAAGATGGACGAAGATGTGCGCTTCGACGGCGTGCGCGAGCAGGACGTCGTCCGCGTCCATGAAAATCACATAAGCTCCGGACGCCGCTGCCAAACCGTCGAGCGAAGCCGCCGACTGGCCGTCGTTGGTGGCGCGCCGGATGACAATCGCCCGCCGATAGCGCTCGCTGATTGCGGCTAGGACGCCGGGGGTTTCATCGGTCGACGCATTGTCGACGACGACGCATTCGACATTTGGATAGGTCTGCTGGAAGACGCTGTCCACCGCCTGTTCGACGAAGCGGCCGTAGTTGTAATTCACGATAATGACGCTGACCAAAGGCAGACGAAAGGCCTGGTCCAACATTGCGGCTCTGGTCGAAAAGCCATCTGCTGGGCCCGAAATGTTCACAGCTCAACCCTCCCGATAGAACCGGCCACCGGTCAATTTTGTCTTACAGAATTTTGAAGCGCGCCGCCATTCGAGACTGAGCCGAAAACCCATCGCATCGGCCGATCGAGCGGCATCACTCACTCTCGCAGCAAATCTGCCTTCGCCCGACAGGATGCGGTTGAAATTAGCCCCCATTTCGCCGCCCTTCGGCCCTACGACCAAACCATGCCCCGCTTGATCCAAATCTCGCGCTCGCTATAAGCTAAACGGATATGACGATTGCGCCATCCAGCCTAATCAGCAAAACAACGTGAGCGGGAGGTCGGTTGGACGTCTCAGCCCTCAGCAGCATATCCATCTTCGCCGACCGGGTCGAGAAATTGTCCAACAGGCCTGTTCAAAACGCGAATGCCGGGATCGTCGAGGTTGCCCCAAGTCTTTGTTCTGGCGAGACTGACGTGCCACAGGCGTCGATGAATGGTCGATGGGGAAAACGGTCACGCTCCAGATGATGATCCCTCGGCTCCTCTATTTCTACCTCGCAAAGCGGATCTTCCTTGTCGTGCTATTGCTCGAAACGGGCCTATGCGCGCCCGTGGTGATGACCTCGCTGTTCCACTACCTGCCGCCGGCGGCTCTACGCAGCGGCCTTCTTCTGCCCGCCCTGTTCGGCACCCTGCCGACGGTGGTCTATATCGCCCTGCCCATGGCGGTCGGGATTGCCGTGGCTCTGGAGTTCTCCCGCATGGCGGCGGACGGCATGATCGCCGTTCTCTATTCGCTGCGGCTTTCGGTTCTGTCGATTTGCCTGCCGGCGGCGATCGTCGCCGCCGTCGCCGTCGGCTTCGGCTACTGGATTTCCTGCTTCGTCGCGCCCGCCTACGTGGGGCAGATGCACGATGTGATCTACGTGATCCGCAATTCGCTCAATCATCGCCTGCTCGAGCCGGCGCAGTTCTACACGTTCGATAACGGTACGCGCACGCTCTATTTCCAACGCTGGCGATCGCCCGACGTGGTCAGCGGCATGTTCATTCACCAGTTCAACGTCGAAAAGAACGAAGAGGAAATCATCACCGCGCAGGAAACCGAATTCCGTCGCAACGAGTACGGCGTCCTGTTGGTGATGAGCCACGGCTCGTTTCAGAGCCGGCCGATCGGCTCGACCCAGATGCGCACTGCGGATTTCGACCAATATATCATTCAGCTCGACATGCAGGGCACCAATGGGATGCCGAACCGTAATCGAAGGAGAGAGGCATCCGAGCTGCCCTTGCAAGGATTCCTGCGAGCCGAGCCGGGGCCTGGTGCGCTGCCCGCCCTCGCCGTCGAGTGGATGAGCGAGGCGGCAAAGAGATTTGGCATTCCAATCCTCTCATTGGCGCATGCACTTTTGGCGATGGGCGTGGTGCTCACTTTGGCGAGCGCAACGGGACGCAATGCGACGACCATTGCGGCGTTGATCATCGTGCCGGTGGTGCATATCGCTATTTTGATCAGCGCCGAGAGCCTGGTTCGCCGCGATCCGCAATTGATCTTTCTGGTCGGCTTGGCGATTGCCGTGGAATTCATTGCCGCCTTCATTCTTCTCGGCTGGCAACAGGCCAATTTCGCCGTCGCGCGGCCGGTCGAAACGGGCCGCGCGCGTGGCGCATCAACCGGATAATTTCGCAATATATTGCCGGGTGGAATCTTGTTTCTGTCGGATGAGCTCCACGAGCACATACAGATTAATCATCGTAACGACGACGCTCGCTGGAACTCTGGCCCAGTTATACAAGAATTCGATCCGATAAATTGAGCCTGTGGTTCCGAAGATAGAGAATATCGCCTGAAATAAAATTGCGGCGAATAGGATGAGCAACGCCCGGCTGATTTGATATGATGGCTCATCGTACAAATAATATAAATAGATCGCGATCATCAACGGGAAATAATAGACGACGTAGCCGACCTGATTGAACGTAAGTACCAGAATGTAACCAACCATAAATCCGGTCAAATTCGACAAGCGCAGCACATACTGACAAATCAGCGCTGCGATCGCCAAGGGCGCCAAGCCGATGACGACCCACGAAACCGGGATGGATATATGAAACAACGATTGGACGCCACTCAGCAAAATATACATGATCGATGAGCGCGTCGCTTCTCTGTCGAGATTCAAAAACAAGGGTTCGAAAATGGCGTTGCCCCATTCGGCATATGCCAAGATCGCTCCGACAATGAACGTGCCGATAGCGACTGTTGCGAATTTTATATTGAGACGGCGGCGATCGAGCGCCATGAATGGGACTAGGTAGAGCGGATAGAATTTGATCAAAGCGCCGAGGCCGATGGCCATCCCTGCGAGGCCCGGATTTCCGCGGTTGAGAGCAATAATTGCCGCGCAAATAAGAAATGCGAGATAGACATCATTTCCTCCGCTGATCCCGACGAGGACGAAGGAAAAGAAATTTCCGAATATCCCGATGTAGAGCCAAAACCGCACCCTCCAATCAAGGGTCTCGCGAGCGCGGATCTCCTTAATGATTTTCCACGTGATTATAAGAAATAGAATGGCTCCTATAGCACGGGGAATCGTAGGATAAATAATTGAGGTCAGACCGTAGACGTTGAACAGCGGGCCGTAAGCGTTACGTGCCAGATAAAAATAATGACCGCAGAAACTGAACCCCGGAATATGCACAATCTCTCGGGGATTCGCGTTGTTCGCCCATGGATCAAATCCACGATAGACGTTGTGCCATTGTTGCAGGTATGAACAATAATCGCCAACGATCGGACTATAGATAGCAAGCCCGAGAAGCAACAAACTATATAATAAGAAGAACGCGCCGAGGTGTCGCTCAAGCAATTGCAATGTCTTCTTCATTTAAACTCCAACCTCGGCGGGCCGGTCAGCGCATTCGTCGGAGATGAAACGCCTGACGAGCAGAGCGACGACCTTGATCGCGTCGATCGGAATTGCCCAAGATCGATCGCAAGATATTGAAATTCGTGAAATCCAATGTCCTTCGTCGGGCAAATTCCGCCCGTCGCGGCGATGGTGTGGCGGAACGCGCGTGCTGCACGAGCCGAATTCGGCCTCCGCTTCCCGATCTGCCATTTGCCCTCCGCGGATTTCTCGCCGAACGTCTCTCACGGACCAGCGGTTCGTGCAAGCCATCGCACAACGCGATGAGGCTTCCAATAAGTCGCGGGATAATCTATCGATTATCGCTCATCCCCGGTCCCCATGAGGCCCGTTGGCCGTGGCGGATAGGGATGAAACTCGAGGAGGTCTGACAAGGGTGGACGCCAAGACATCCATGACGCAAGCGGCGCCGGCGCATGTCGAACAGGCGTCATACGCGTCTTCGTTCTCCGCGGGGCCGGAACTGACCGTTGTCGTGCCGACACTGAACGAGCGCGATAATATCGCGCCGCTCGTCGATAGGCTGAGGGCCGCGCTCGAAGGCGTCGCCTGGGAAGTGATTTTCGTCGACGACGATTCCCCAGACGGGACCGCGGAATATGTTCGTAGCTTGGCCCAGGTCGATTCACGCTTGCGTTGCATCCAACGAATTGGGCGGCGCGGTCTGGCCACGGCCTGCATTGAAGGCATCCTGGCATCCGCTGCACCCTACGTCGCCGTCATCGACGCCGATCTCCAACATGACGAGGCGATCTTGCTCGAGATGCTCGAGGCCCTGCGAGGAGAATCCTACGACATCGCCGTCGGCAGCCGCCATGTTGCTGGCGGCAGTATCGGCAACTGGGACCAAAAGCGCGTAAGGATCAGCGGATTGGCCACATGGTTGAGCCGCATGATATGCAAAGCGGACATCACTGATCCCATGAGCGGCTTTTTCATGCTTCCGCGTCCCGTATTCGATGCCGCCGCGCGGCGTTTGTCGGGACAGGGATTTAAGATCCTGCTCGACCTGATCGCCTCTTCGCCACGGCCATTGCGGATCAAGGAACTGCCCTACGAATTTCGTGAACGCCATTTTGGCGAGAGCAAGTTCAATACGCTCGCTGCATGGGAATTCGTCGTTCTGATCGCGGACAAGCTGTTCGGCCATGTCGTTCCCATCCGGTTCACGCTTTTTGCGTTCATCGGCTGCATCGGACTGGTGATTCATCTCTCCGTCTTATGGTTCCTGCTCACAATTGCCGGAATGGCCTTTATATGGTCGCAGGCGGCGGCAGGCTTCGTGGCGATGACCGCGAATTTCTTTCTCAACAACACCTTCACCTACCAAGATATGCGGCTCAGGGGTTGGCGCATCCTGCAAGGTCTGATTTCATTTTATGCCGTCTGCGCGTTCGGCGCGATGGCCAACGTCGGCGTCGCTGCCCATATCTTCGCGACAAATCGCCCGTGGTGGATCGCCGGGATCACCGGGGGCCTCGTCGGCGCAGTGTGGAACTATGCTGTCTCGTCCGTGCTGACCTGGAAAAGATGAGCAGATCCTGCCGCGCGGACGTAGGCCCTTAGCCGATTGCGCGCGCCGGCGAAATCATCTTCGTGATGTTGAAGGTGCGACGATAGGCGGTCGTGACCTCAGCCGGCCGGCCACACGCCGCGACTCGTCCATCCTCGATCCAAATGACGTGATCGCAAAGTTGTTCGAGAGTCTCCAGAGAATGCGAGACGACGAGAATAGTCCCGCGCTCGGCAAAACTCCTGATGAAATCGTCGCACTTTTGCGCAAAGGTCGCATCGCCGACGGCGAGCGCCTCGTCGACGATCAAAATATCGGCGTCGGCGTGGGCGCAAACCGCAAAGGCGAGCCGCGCGGTCATGCCGCTCGAATACATCTTCAGAGGCTGCGTGAAGAACTCGCCAATGTCGGCGAAGGCCGCGATCGAGTCGAGACGTGCCAGAACTTCGGCCCGGCGCAGGCCGAGAATGGCGCCGCCGATCATCGCATTTTCCCGCCCGGTCAGTTCGAGGTCGAACCCGGCGCCGAGCGCAAGGATCGGCGCGACGCGGCCGAAGACCTCCACCTCGCCGTAGCTCGGTTGGCTGATGCCGCAGATCAACTGGAGCAGCGTGGTCTTGCCGGTGCCGTTGCGGCCGATGATCCCCCAGCACTCGCCGCGCTTAACCTCGAAGCTGATGTCCCGCAAGACCCAATGCGGATGAAAAAACTGCTTCCAGCGGCCGAACAGCGTCTGCATCAGCTGATCGTTCCTGTGCATGTAGAGCTGGAACGCCTTGCCGAGACCCTGACAGCGAATCGCTACGTCAGATGACGTCGACGAAAACGCTCTTGTATCGCATGAAGAAACGATAGCTGGCGCGGAAGATGACGAGCGAGACAAGGACGGTTCCTATGTAGAGGAGGAGACTCTGGCAAGCGGTTGAACAGCACGAGATCGCGCACCATCTCGACATAATCGCCGATGATATTGCAGCGAAGCACAATTTGCAGGTTTTTCGGCGCGTCGTCGACCGAATAGAAAATGGGCGTCGCGAACATGAGAACGGGGACGATCGAGGCCATCAGATGGGTGACATCTCGGGTGAACGAGCCGAGCGCCATCAAGAACCAGCTGACGCCGAGCAGAAACAGAAAAAACGGAACGACCACAAAAGGCAGGAGCAGGAATGTTGGCGGCAGCGAATGGGTCAAGATCAGCTCGAAAAAGATCATGACGGCGAAACTGATTCCCGCATAGACGAGGGCGCGGATCGTCGCCGTCCAGGCCAGCGTCTCGCTGGGGAAGATCGACTTTTTGATGAAATTCGCATTCTCATGCAAAAGCGCCGGTGCGCGATAGGCAACCTCGGCGAAAAGATTGAAAACGATGAGCCCCACGAAAATGACCAGAGAATAATTTACGACCCCATGCGAAGCGGCGCTGGATCGAAGACCAATGGCGGTGGAAAAAATAAACGTATAGACGGTGAGCATCAGAAGCGGGCCGAAAATCGCCCAGAGCCAACCGAGCACCGACCCACGAAACCTCGCCGCCAACTCACGCCGGACGACGGCCCGAATCAGCTCGCGAAAATGCCAAGCCCTTTCGAGTGGCGTCACCAAAGTCATCTGGCCACTGGGACTTGCTTGGAACATTGCGCGGAGAGCCCCCGTCGTCACTAAGTTGCTGAAAGTCAATAGGTTAGACTGAGCGCCGCAATCAAATCACAATGTGTATCAATTGATTGCAAGGAAACGGCGCGCATCTAGCCCCGGCCGAAAAGCAGTGTCAACGCCAGCCGGGCGCGGCGCGCACAGGTTCAGGGTCGCGCACCGTTGCCGCGATCGATCCTCCTGGCTCATTGTTATTGCATGATCTTTTAGACCGATTCCGATTGGTGGCGCGCCGCGTCAATCTCGCCTTCGAGCGAAAGAAGCGCCGCGCGCGCTTCCTCAACGCTCACGCGCGCGAAGCGGCAAACCTCTCCCCGCCGCAGCTGCGCCAGCCGGCCTATGTCGGCGCGGGCCACATGACCGAGCTTGGGATAACCACCGGTTGGCGGATGGTCGGCCATGAGTACGAGCGGCTTCTTATCCCCCGCAATCTGGATGGCGCCGAGCGCTATGCCGTCGGAGACGATGTTGAAGCCGCGATCATGCACAATCTCCGGCCCCTCGAGCCGATAGGCCATCCGGTCGGCGGCGCCCGTTACGCGAAATTCCGCGTTGAAGAAAGTTTCGAGCGCCGCGGCGCTGAAATAATCGTTTTGCGGCCCAAGCACGACCCGCAAGGGCGCCGGATCGCGGTTGAGCCAGGGCGCGGCGATCCGCGCCTCGCCGGGCGGTGCCAGCTCCGCCAGAAGCGGCAGAACATCGCCGTCGCGCAGCATACGGCCTTCGATGCCGCCCATGTGCGAGCGCGTATGGGTGGCGCGGCTGCCAAGTTCGACGGGCGTATTGAGGCCGCCGGTGACAGCGAGATAGGCGAAGACGCCGGCGACCGGCCGCGCCTCCAATTTTTCGCCGGCGCGCAGGACGAGCCGCCCCGCCGGTCCGAACTCCTGTCCCTGGCGGCGCCAGGAAAAGCCGCCGCCGCAAAAGGCCACGCCGACTGGGCCCGTGGTTTCGCAGAGGATTTCGAGCCCACCGGGGCCGATTTCGACCGCCGCTGCCCGATCCGGGTCGTTGCCCGCCGCGAGACTGGCGGTCCGGAAGGCCGCCCAATCCATCGGCCCCGCCGGGGTCACGCCATAGCGCCGATAATGATAGCGCCCGCCATCCTGGACGGTGGCACCGATACCGGCCCGCAAGATCCGCAGAGCACCGGGCATGTCACACCGCCCGCGCGACCCGCAGCCCTTCGGCCGCCGAAAGCTGCAAGGCCGCGAAGGTCGCGGCATCGATCGGCTCGAATGCGATCTCGTCGCCGATCTCGACAAGAACGGGTGGGCTGCGGTGCGGATCGAAGAGCACGGCCGGCGTCCGCCCGATATCGTACCATCCGGTCGGCATAGGCATGCTGGCAATGAGCGCCTGGCCGCCAGCGATCAGCAAGGCGCCGGGCGGTATCGGCGGGCGCGGCGCCGGCCGCCGCGAGATCGTAAGTTCCGCGGGCAGACCGCCGAGAAACACATAGCCTGGCGCAAAGCCGTACATATAGACGCGGTAGCTCGAGCCGGCATGCAGCGCCGCTACCCGTTCGGGCGCGAGCCCGAGGCTTGCGGAAACTTCGGCGAGATCCTCGGCATAGGGCGTTTCATAGCAGACGGGGATCAGCCAACGGCGGGCCTTTAGTGTTTCACTCTCCGTCTCCGGTTGAACGTCACGCAGGCGCTCGACAAGAGCCGCGCTCGACAAGAGCCGCGGATCGAAATGGATCATCAGCGAACGATAGGTCGGCACCGTCTCGACGATGCCTTCGATGGGACGTGTCGCTAGGGCGCGGTCGAGGGCGCGAACTTTTTCGTTCAGTGCCGGATCGATGCTGGCGCCGAACTCGACGACGAGCGCCGCCTCCCCGGCGGGCAGAAAACGGGCTTGGCTTTGCATGACCTACCTCGCCCGCTCGATCGGCTGTCAGTTTGGAAACCAATTGGCGAAAATGCCGACGAGCAGAAATACGCCGAGCAGAAAGCGATAGACGACGAAGGGCCACGCCGAAAACCGCTCGAGGATGCGCATCAGTCCCCATATCGCGACGAAGGCGGAGAGCGAAGCGATAATGAGGCCGAAGGCGAGAACGGACCAGCCGTGCCCGCTGAGATGGGCCTTGTGCAGCTCATAGAGCTCCTTGAAGCCGGCCGCGGCGATCGCCGGAATTCCGAGCAGGAAAGAG
This sequence comes from uncultured Alphaproteobacteria bacterium, assembly GCA_963759985.1. Taxonomy (GTDB): domain Bacteria; phylum Pseudomonadota; class Alphaproteobacteria; order Rhizobiales; family Beijerinckiaceae; genus Methylovirgula. The sequence continues at coordinate 861,939 of CAVXBI010000004.1, read as the reverse complement.
AATCGCGCCGCCTCGGGCCGCGTGAGGTCGCGAAACAACGCCGCCGTCAACGTGGCGCCGGAACGCGAAACGCCCGGAATCAAAGCCCCCGCCTGGGCGAAACCGACAATGAGCGCATCCATCAAGTTGATATGATCGAAGGTGCGCTTGTGGCGCGAATAGATTTCGGCAAGCGCCAGGAGCGCCGCCATGACGATGCAGGAAACGCCGACCACGCTCAGCGTGCGAAGCGGCGAATTGCAGGTGTTGAGCAGCGGCGCGAGCAGAGCGCCGGCGATGATGATCGGCAGGGTCGCAAGCAGGATCCAGATGGTGAAGCGCAAATGCCAGTCATGGAAATCGCGCCGCCAGATTGCTGCAATCGAGCCGAAGAGGAGAGCTTCCACATCCGCCCAGAAATAACCGACGACGGCGGCCAGCGCCGCCACTTGCATCGCCGCGGAAAAGGCCGAGCCTGGATCCTGCCATCCGAGCAAGGCCGGCACGACCCGCATATGCGCGGTCGAGGAGATCGGCAGAAGTTCGGTAATGCCTTGGACGACGCCGAGAAATCCGACTTTGGCATAGCCCAGCGCAACAAATCCGGTGTCGAGGCCCTGTGTGCAGGCATCCGCCATGTCCTCAAAAACCCCCTTCTTGAGGAATCACGCAAGTCATGCGGCGGTTTTCTCAGACAAACGCCGCAAGATCAACGCCTCGATCTCGACAAGCCCGCGCCTGTCGTGTATGAGCGCCGCTTCAATTAAAACAGCGTCCCGAAACGCTCGCCACGGCTTAAAACCAAGGCGAAACGGCAGGAATTCCAAAATGGACATCATCGAAGAGCTGGAGCGCGTGCAAGCCGCCAAGCTCGCGGCCCAGCGGCCCATCCCCGAATTTCAACCAGGCGATACCGTCATCGTCAACGTCAAGGTGAAGGAAGGCGAGCGCATCCGCGTCCAGGCCTATGAGGGCGTCTGCATCGCCCGCAGCGGTGGCGGCCTGAACGAGAGTTTCACGGTGCGCAAGATTTCCTATGGCGAAGGCGTCGAGCGCGTCTTTCCGATCTATTCGCCGATGATCGATTCGATCAAGGTCGTCCGCCGCGGCAAGGTCCGTCGGGCCAAGCTCTATTATCTGCGCGACCGGCGCGGCAAGTCGGCGCGGATCGCCGAGAAGATGGAAACGCACGCGCCGAGGGCGGCGGTCGCAACGGCCGAGACGCCAGAGCCGCAAACGCAGCCTGCTGTTACCAAGGCAGAGCCGGTCAAGGCCAAAGCCAAGCCTGCTTCAAAGGAAGCCAAGCCGGCCAAGGCCGAAACCAAGCCCGCCAAAGAGGCCAAGCCTGCCAAGGGCGAAACCAAGGCTGCGAAAGAAACAAAGCCGGCGAAGAGCGAAGCGAAACCCGCCAAGAAGGCCAAGTAGCGGCAGGCTTCAGCTCAGCGGCGCGTTCAAGATCCAGCGATGCCCGAAGGGATCGCGAAACGTCGCGAGCCTTGTGCCCCAGAACGAGTTGGTGGGGTTCGTCTCGCCCTTGCTGCCGAGGCCGAGGGCGCGCGCGAATATCGCATCGACCTGCTTGGCCTCAGCGAATTCGAGGCTGACCGAGACCGTCACCGGCTCGCCAGGGATCGGAATCCGCGTATTGCCGAATTCGGGAAAAGCATCCGAGAGCATCAGCGAACCGCCATTGATCAAGAGCTCGCAATGCATGATGCGCATTCCGTCGAGAGCCGGCATCAAAGCCTGTTGCTTGGCATCGAACACGGCGGTGTAGAAGGCGATGGCGGCCATGGCCGGCGACACGGTCAGATAGGGCGCGACGGGCGGACGCATGCTCTTCTCCGTTGATCCCAAAGGACAATCCGCGCCTTATATCGGAAGCTATGGCTTTGTTGGGGACTTTCCCCATATTTTGGTTACAGGTAAACTCATCAAGTCTCTTTAAGAGCCCAATCCTCTCATGGCCAAGCTTCGCACGCTCTACGACAAGATCTTCGATGACCACGTGGTCGATCGTCAGGATGACGGCACCTGCCTCATCTACATCGACCGGCATCTGGTCCACGAGGTGACGAGCCCGCAGGCTTTCGAAGGCCTGCGCGTGGCCGGCCGCAAGGTCCGCGCGCCGGAGAAGACGCTGGCCGTCGTCGATCACAATGTGCCGACCACGGATCGTTCGCAAGGGATCAGCGATCCGGAAAGCCGCACCCAGGTCGAGCAGCTCGCCACGAATGCGCGCGATTTCGGCATCGATTATTTCCATGCCGCCGACCGCCGCCAGGGAATCGTCCACATCATCGGCCCCGAACAGGGTTTCACTCTGCCCGGCACGACCATCGTCTGCGGCGACAGCCACACCTCCACGCATGGCGCCTTCGGCGCGCTCGCCCACGGCATCGGCACCTCCGAGGTCGAGCATGTGCTCGCAACCCAGACGTTGATCCAGGCGAAGGCGAAGAACATGCGGATCGTCGTCGATGGCCGGCCGGGCGAAGACGTCTATGCCAAGGACATCGTGCTGGCGATCATCGGCGAAATCGGCACGGCCGGCGGCACCGGGCACGTCATCGAATATGCCGGCGAAGCGATCCGCGGCCTTTCGATGGAAGGCCGGATGACGGTCTGCAACATGTCGATCGAGGCTGGTGCGCGCGCCGGTCTGATCGCGCCGGACGAGAAGACCTACGCGTTTTTGGCCGGGCGGCCGCGCGCGCCGAAGGGCGCGGCCTGGGACGCGGCGCGCCGCCATTGGGACACGCTGCACTCGGAAGACGGCGTCGAATTCGACAAGGAAATCCGGCTCGACGCCGCCAATCTGCCGCCGCTCGTCACCTGGGGAACGAGCCCCGAAGACGTGATTGCGATAACGGGCACAGTGCCGCGTCCGGAGATGGCGCCGAGCGAAGCCAAGCGCGCTTCGATCATCCGCGCGCTCGACTATATGGGATTGTCCGGCGGCGAGAAGATCACCGACATCGCGATCGACCGGGTCTTCATCGGTTCCTGCACCAATGGCCGGATCGAGGATCTGCGGATCGCGGCCAGGATGGTGGGCGGCAAAAAGGTCGCGGACCGCGTCAATGCGATGGTGGTGCCGGGCTCCGGCCTCGTCAAGGAGCAGGCGGAAGCCGAAGGTCTCGACAAAATCTTCAAAGCAGCGGGCTTCGAATGGCGCGAACCCGGCTGCTCGATGTGCCTTGCCATGAATCCCGACAAGCTCTCCCCCGGAGAGCGCTGCGCCTCGACCTCGAACCGCAATTTCGAGGGCCGCCAAGGCTATAAGGGCCGCACCCATCTCGTCTCGCCGGCCATGGCGGCCGCCGCCGCGGTCGCCGGCCATTTCGTCGACATCCGCGATTGGCGCTAGGCCCGCGCGCCAGCCTCGTCTCAGCAAGAGCGATCGAGATGATAGCCGGAGGGGCTGACGCTGCCGCTGTAATGGCAGCCGCCGGAAACGCCCTCGAAGCCGTAGCTGTTTGGGCCGACTTTCCAAGTCTTGCGATAGTCGCCTGTCGGGCTGGCGTCAGGGCTCGCAGCAGGCGTGTCGGCAGCCGTTTGTTGCATGGGTGCCGATGTCGCCGCCTTTGCGTTCGCAGTTGCGAAGGCGGCCGTTGCCGCCAAAGCAATCAGAAATCCCCTCATGGTCTTCTGCCTTTCAAAACGCGCTTCGTCTGATCAATTCGCGCCGCAACCACTTCTCACCTAGGGCGCGATTGCCACGATCGCACCGGCTTCTTCGAGATTTTTTCATCTGGCCCCAAGCTCGGATCCACCCGCCGACCGGCCGCAGTGGCCGCGCCCCCAGCGGGGTTGCGGGTGCTGCCGCAATCTTATAGGTCAACCGCTTCGATCGGCCGAAGGGCCGGCACTGCGGGCGTGGCGGAACTGGTAGACGCGCCGGACTCAAAATCCGGTTCTGGCGACAGAGTGTCGGTTCGATTCCGACCGCCCGCACCACAGAAGAAGACATTGGGAGTGCATCATGCGTAGCTCATCTTGGTCGGGCCTCGTTCTCTTCAGCGGGACCCTTGGTTTTCTGGGTCTCGGGATATTCTGCACGCCCGCCAGCGCTGACGATGCCGCCTGCAAAGGCTTGGCCGGCGCCATGATCACCAATACGCAGACGCCCTATCACAGCATTGGCACGATCAGCTTCGACATATCGGGCGGAAACGCGGGTGCGGGCGACGCCAACATGACGAAGTCGCTGCCCACCGAGACGATTTTCACCGGCACGGATATTTTCGTGCGGCTTCCGTCCGGCAAATGGCAGAATGTGCACGCTTCGCTCGACGACCTGAAAGAGCGCGTGCGCCATACCGCCGACAATTTCACCGATTGCCAGCGCCTCGGCGACGAAACCGCGGATGGCAAAAGCCTCGCGGTCTATACCGGAAGCAGCAAGAACGACAAGGCCGTCGTGACCACGAAAGTTTGGGTCGCGCCGGATCTGGGCGTTCTCGTCCGCACCGAGACCGACATGACGGGGCTGCCGCAGGCCGATGGCTCGATCCGGCATCAGCATCTGGCGCTGCGCTACGACTATAACGACATCAAAGCGCCGACCGATCTCGCCGCGGGGCAGTGAACACGAGCCCTTCTTCCGCACGCGGGAGAAGGGACTACTTTGAGCGCCACCTCTGCGCGGCCACATCGTCGTCGTCCTTGGCCGCGACCCAATCCCCGATTTGGCCGTCGCGCGGGCGCTGTCTCTTCCAGAACGGCGCTTGCGTCTTCATGTAATCCATCAGGAACTCGGCCGCCGCGAAAGCCTCGCCGCGATGCTGGCTGGTCGTGGCGACAAGGACGATGGGCTCGCCCGGGTGGACCAAGCCGTGCCGGTGGATGACGAGCACGCCTTCGAGCGGCCATCGCCGGCATGCCTCGGTCATGACGCGGCCGATCTCGTCTTCCGCCATGCCCGGATAATGTTCGATTTCGAGCGCCGCGAGCGAACCTGCTTCGTCGCGGCAAAGGCCGGTGAAGGTGACGAGCGCGCCGATATCGCGACGCCCCGCCGTGAGCGGAGCGATCTCGACCGCGGCCTCGAAAGGCTCTTTTTGCAGCCGCAGGATCTTCAGCATTCTTTAGCCTCCAGTCATCGGCGGAAAGAAGGCGATCTCCTTGGCCGCTGCGATCGGCTGATCCGGTTTGACATGGCGGCGGTCGAGTGCGGCGCGGATTGTGCGCTCATTGGCAAAGGCTGCGGCATAATTCTCACCGCGCCGCTTCAGCCAGGCGATGAGCTCGGCGACATTGGTCACGGATGCGGGCGGCGAAATCTCTTCTTCGGCGAGGCCTACGCGTTCGCGCACCCAGGCGAAATAGAGCGCTTTCACGAGTCCTTCTCTTCCGCGACGTGCGCGAGCCCCGCCCGCAAATAATCCCAACCGGTGTAAAGCGTCAGCAAGGCTGCGACCCACAGAAGCGTCAATCCGATCTTCGTGGTTGCCGGAAGAAACTGTTCGCCGGCCGGCCCCGCGATCAGGAACCCGAGCGCGACGAGCTGGAGAAACGTCTTCCACTTGGCCACTTTGCTCACCGGCACGGAAACCTTGAGTTCGGCCAGATATTCCCGCAGCCCCGAGACGAGGATCTCGCGGCATAATATGATGATCGCCGCCCAGAGCGCGAAGCTTGAAATCGTCCGGTCGGCAGCCAGCATCAGAAGCACGGCCGAGACGAGCAGCTTGTCGGCGATCGGATCGAGCAGGCGCCCAAGCGAAGTTTGCTGCGACCAGGCCCGCGCCAGGTAGCCGTCGAGGAAATCGCTGATCCCGGCGACGATGAAAATGCCGAGCGCAAGCCAGCGCATGGCAAAGACTGCCGGCCAAAAGAGGCAGGCGACGACCAGCGGCACGGCGATCACCCGCCCATAAGTCAGGAGATTGGGCAGGCTGAGACGCCGGTCGGAGCCGCTGGGGATCGTCGAAAGCAGCATGCGCCCTAGGAACATGCCCAAGGCAAAAAGGTCAATAGATCGGGGCCTGAGACTTAATGACGGCGGGCGGCCGCATCCGGAGCATGGCGGCCTTGCCGATGGTCCGCCATGTCAACCGCGCCGGCGTCGCCGGATCGATATTCGTGCCAAGCCTGACGCAGGATCTGCGCCGACGAACTGAAGAACAGCGAGGCCATGAAGGCTGCGACCGCGAGGTCTGGCCAAGGCGTGCGGCTCCCCCACACGCCAAGCGCCGCGACCATCACGACGACATTGCCGATGGCATCATTGCGCGAGCACAGCCAGACCGAGCGAATATTCGCGTCGCCATCCTTATAACGCATGAGCAGAAGCACGCTCGCGGCATTGGCAACGAGCGCGAGCACGGCAACCACGCCCATTATTTCAGCCCGCGGCAGGGCGAGAAAGAAGACGCGGTAAATCGTCGAGCCAAGAACCCAGAGGCTGATCAACGAAAGGCTCGCGCCCTTGCCAAGAGCCGCAACCGAGCGCGTCCGCAAAGACGCGCCGATGACCGCCAAACTCAGGCAGTAAGTCACCGTGTCGGCGAGAAAGTCGAGCGCATCGGCCTGCAGCGCCTGGGACCTTGCAAGGGCGCCGGCTGTCATTTCGACGACGAACATCGCCGCGTTGAGAGCGATCACCGCCCATAGGATCCGCTTGTAGGTCGGGTCGAGCCCGTCGAATTGCGGATTGCCACAGCATCCGCAGGCAGATGACTAGGGTAAGAATGCGCCATCAGCATTGCCTCTTTTCACGCTGCTTCGATGATCCTACATTCTCTAGCGACTAGAGGATCAAGCAGAATGAAAAGCGACGTACCGATCGGCGTCTTGGCGCGGGAAACGGGCGTGAAAATCCCGACGATCCGCTATTACGAGCAGATCGGCCTCTTGCCGGCCCCCTCGCGCACTGAGAGCGACCGGCGGCTTTACGCTGCCCGCGACGCGGCGCGGCTCGCCTTCATCCGCCACGCACGCGAATTGGGATTCGAGCTCGGCGCCGTCCGCACCCTGCTCGCGCTGCAGGAAAAACCGGAACAATCCTGCGGCGAGGCCGACCGCATCGCCCGCGCCCGGCTCGCCGAGGTCGACGATAAGATCGCGCGGCTGACCGCGCTCAAGGGGGAGCTTGAGCGCATGGTTGAAGGGTGCGCGCATGGCAAGGTCGCTGCTTGCCGTGTCATCGAAGTACTGACCGAAAGGGGACACGAACATCAGCCGCCCTCGCCGTGGAAGAAGTCATAGACCAACTTGGCGGTCGCGGCGTTGATCCCCGCCACCTTTTCGAGATCGGCGAGGCCGGCGCGGGAAATTGCCTTGGCGGTACCGAAGGCGTTCAAGAGCGCCCGCTTGCGCGCCGGCCCGATGCCGGCAATCTCGTCGAGCGGACTTCGCGTGAAGTCCTTCTTGCGCCGCGCCCGATGCGTGCCGATGGCGAAACGATGCGCCTCGTCGCGCAGCCTTTCGACGAAATAAAGCGCAGGATCGCGCGGCGAGAGCCGGAACGGCTCCCTGCCGGCGACGAAGAAGGTCTCGCGGCCGGCGTCGCGATCCGGCCCCTTGGCGATCGCCACGATAGGAATGTCGTCGATGCCGAGTTCGGCGAGCACTTCCCCGGCGGCGTCGAATTGGCCTTGCCCGCCGTCGATGAGAATGAGATCGGGCCTCTGCGGGAAGGCGTCCGCGTCTTCCTTTCCTTGGTCCTCTTCCTTGATCAGCCGCTTGAAACGGCGGCGCAGGACCTCGCGCATCATGCCGGTATCGTCGCCCGGCGTGAGATCCTCGTCCTTGATGTTGAAGCTGCGGTAATGCGCCTTCATGAATCCGGCAGGACCGGCGACGATCATCGCGCCGACGGCATTTGTCCCCATGATGTGGGAATTGTCGAAGACTTCGATGCGGCACGGCACCTTGTCGAGGCCGAAAGCGGAAGCGAGCGCGGCGAGAAGTTTCTCCTGGCTCGCGCCTTCGGAGAGTTTGCGCGCCAGAGTTTCGCGCCCATTCTGCGCGGCATGTTCGACGAGGTCCTTCTTCTCGCCGCGTTGAGGCACGGCGATCTCGATGCGATGGTCCATGCGCTCGCAAAGCGCACGCTCCAGCACCTCGCGGTCCTCGATCTCGTGCGAAAGCAGGATGAGGCGCGGCGCGGGCCGCTCCGCATAGAACTGGGCGAGAAAGGCGCCGAGGACTTCGCCTGGCGCAAGGCTCTTGTCGGCGCGCGGAAAATAGGCGCGGTTGCCCCAGTTCTGATAGGTGCGGAAGAAGAAGACCTCGACGCAGAATTGCCCGGCCTCCTCGGCGATCGCAAAGACGTCCGCCTCTTCGACCGTTTTGGGATTGATGCCCTGCGCGCCCTGGATCGCCGAGAGCGCGGCAATGCGGTCGCGCAGCCGCGCGGCGCTCTCGTAGTCGAGCGTATCCGCCGCTTCGCTCATCTCCTGCGCGAGGAGATCGCGCACGCCATGGCTTTTGCCGGAGAGGAAATCGCGCGCCTCGCGCAAAAGCTCGGCATAATCCTCGGCGCTGATCTCGCCCGTGCAGGGCGCCGAGCAGCGCTTGATCTGATAGAGCAGGCAAGGCCGCGTGCGGTTGGCGAAATAGCTGTCGGAACACGAGCGCAGGAGAAAGGCGCGCTCCAGCGCGTTCAAGGTGCGGTTGACCGCCCAGACGCTGGCAAAGGGTCCGAAATAATCGCCCTTGCGATCGCGCGCGCCGCGATGCTTGGCAATCTGCGGAAACGGATGATCGCGGCCGAGGAAAATATAGGGAAACGATTTGTCGTCGCGCATCAGGACGTTGAAGCGCGGCTTCATCTGCTTGATGAAATTCGTCTCGAGCAGCAGCGCCTCGGTCTCCGTCTCGGTCGAGACAAAGACCATCGAGGCGGTGAGCGAAATCATCCTGGCGATGCGGCTCGTGTGCCCGCCCAGGCGCAAATAACTCGCAATGCGCTTGCGCACGCTCTTGGCTTTACCGACGTAAAGCACTTCGCCGTTGGCGGCGATCATCCGATAGACGCCGGGACCCATCGGCGCATGTTTCCAATGGGCCTTGATCACCTCGACGCCGCGCCGCCAATGACGCCGGCGGCGTCTCGTCCATCTCGATCGCTGCGCCGGCCTTCGGCGCATTCGCGACCGTCGCCGCAGATGGCTTGCGCCAGCCTCTTCGCGAGGCGGAAGTGAAGCGCAGCGGCCTTTTCTTACCTGTTGCGAGTTTTTCGCGAGGTTTCGTCATTACCTTTCGATTTAAGCGTCTACCAAGGCGAGGAGAAGAGCCGGTGGAAGTTTATGCGGCCCGGCGCAACCGGCCATGTGCCGTTCCGTTGTCGCCTCTCTGGACCTCGGGTGCGAAATCGGGTTAGTTCTTGGCTGCCGCGGGCCAGGCCTGCGGACCATCATCGAGGCGATATGGATCGAAGCTTTGACGCGCTGGCGCCCGTCCGGAAAGTCCGTAAGTGGCGACCCGCTGGGGTTTTCCTGAGCAAGGGCCTCGCGACAAGCGGCCGGCTTCGAAGCGTCGCGCGGCAGGATATGATCCATAGGCTGCCCAGGGCCACCTTCGTCTTGGCCTGTTTCGGCCTCCTCTCCGGTTGTGTGGACAATGTCGTGCAGGCGCCCGATCCTTCCGCGCCGCCTGCGACGAACATAGCGCGCCGCACGGGGGTCAGCCCCGCGGGGCGACGGTGGCGGTGGCGAGCTTTCAGCGGCGCCCCGCAGGACGCTCAACGACCGTTTCACGGCGATTTTCGCCGATGCTGCCAAACGCGGCGAGATCAACTTTCGCCGATCCCGGAAGAGGCCAATTATCTCGTCCGCGGCTATCTGAGCGCGCGTCCCGAGGGAGACGCGACCGCGGTCGCTTTTGTCCTCGATATATTCGATTCGAAGAAGGAGCGCACCCAGAGGGTCGAGGACGAGGTGCTCATCAAAGGCCAGGCCGCCGACCCTTGGTCGCGTTGTCGATGATTCAGGCTCTCGCCGCTGTGGCGGCCAAGAGCGCCGACGATCTTGCCGCCGTCATGACAACACACCGGAAGCTCTTCTGGCCGCCAACGGCGCGCCTTCCGAAGGGCACAATGTCGCCGCAGAAGACGGCCAAACCGCCGTCGTTGCCACACCCCCGGCGCGCGGCACCGGCCGTCGCTCCACCGCCGCCCAGCGGTGTCGGACTGGCCCGCTGCGCTAGCGTCTTCGTCCCCCGATGTCCTCGGACCAGCGTTTGCAATTCCGGCCTCCGCCTTCGCGGAGGCCGCGTATAACTGCCATAGACTAAAGAGAAACGCAGATGAAATTTCGGTTGACCGGCCCGCCTGTCTCTTGCCTGCCTTGCTCATTGCTTCGACGGCCGCTCTGGCCGATCCGATCGGAGAATGGCGAGTTGCGGATGGCACCGCCACGATCCGTGTCCATCATTGCGGCGGCGCGCTATGCGGCAATGTCGCATCGACGATCTCGCCGGCCGGCAAAGACATGCGCAATCCCGATCCGCCATAACGCGGCAGGTCGGTGCTCGGCCTTGAAGTTCTGATCAACATGCGCCCGGCGGGCCAAAATCTTTGGTCGGGACACGAGCTATAATGCCGATGATGGGCAATATTATGCGACCAAAATATCCTTGGTGGGCGCCGCGGCCCTCAAGATCGAAGGCTGCGCTCCAGGCGGCGGCCCCTGCGGCAGCCAATTGTGGTCGCGCGTGCAGTGAGCGCGGCGCCGCGGTTGTCGGTCGCGGCGGCAAGCGGCATAAGTCGCGCCGTGATCGCACATCGATTTCAATGAAGATCCTGGCCGGCAATTCCAACCACGCTCTGACGGCGGAGATCGCCGCCTATATCGGCGTGCCGCTGACCAAGTGCCAGGTTCGCCGCTTCGCCGACATGGAGATCTTCGTCGAGATCCAGGAGAACGTGCGCGGCCAGGATACATTCGTCATCCAATCGACCTCCTTCCCGGCCAATGACCATCTCATGGAGATGCTGATCATGATCGATGCGCTCAGGCGCGCATCGGCGACGGCGCATCACCGCAGTGATCCCCTATTTCGGCTATGCGCGGCAGGACCGCAAACCGGGCCCGCGCACGCCGATCTCGGCAAAGCTCGTCGCCAACATGATCACGCGAGCGGGAGCCGACCGGGTGCTGACGGTCGATCTTCATGCCGGCCAAATCCAGGGCTTCTTTGATATTCCGACCGACAATCTCTTCGCTGCGCCGGTCATGGTGCGCGACATCAAGGAGCGGACGGACCTCGAGAACCTCATGGTCGTCTCGCCCGACGTCGGCGGCGTCGTGCGGGCGCGCGCGCTTGCCAAGCGCATCGACGCGCCGCTCGCCATCGTCGACAAGCGGCGCGAGCGCGCCGGCGAGTCGGAGGTGATGAATGTCATCGGCGACGTCACCGGCAAGACCTGCATCCTCGTCGACGACATCATCAATTCGGGCGGCACATTGTGCAATGCCGCCGATGCGCTTCTGCGCGACGGCGCCAGCGACGTCCACGGCTATATTACCCACGGCGTCCTCTCCGGCGGCGCGATTGCGCGCATTGCCGGCTCGCACTTGAAGGAACTCGTGGTCACCGACACGATCGCTCCGACCGAAGCCGTCCTCAAGGCGCGACAATGTCCGCGTCATTCCGATCGCGCCCTTGATTGGCGAAGCGATCGCGCGGACCGCGAAGGAAGAGAGCGTCTCAAGCCTCTTCGATTGATCCTTCGTCAACCATTTTGGCGCGAGCTCTCCCGCCGGGGCCTGCCTGACTGGTAATCCTTGACTTAACCATTCGAAATGGAGGAGTTTCCCGGCCTTCTCCGAGCGCCCTTGCCTTCATGCGCAGCTATCTCGATTTTGAAAAACCAGTCGCCGATCTCGAAACTAAAATCGAGGAATTGCGCGCGTCCTGGAAGGACGGCGACGCCACGGTCGGCGAGGAGCTGACGCGTCTCGAGATCAGGTCGCAGAGAGCGCTCGCCGATCTCTATGCCAACCTCACGCCCTGGCAGAAGACGCTGGTCGCAAGGCATCCGCAACGTCCGCATTGCAATGACTTCATCGCCGGCCTGCTAAGCGATTTCACTCCGCTCTCCGGCGACCGGTCATTCGGCGATGACGCCGCCATCGTCGGCGGCTTCGCGCGGTTTCGGGGCAGCCCGATCTGCATCATCGGCCAGGAGAAAGGCGCCGATACCGACACGCGCCTCAAGCATAATTTCGGCATGGCGCGCCCGGAAGGCTATCGCAAGGCGGCACGGCTGATGGAGCTTGCCGACCGTTTTTCGCTGCCGGTCATCTCGCTGGTCGATACCGCCGGAGCTTTTCCCGGTGTCGATGCAGAGGAGCGCGGCCAGGCTGAGGCGATCGCCCGCTCGACCGAGAAATCCCTGTCGCTCGGCGTCGCGAATGTGGCGGTGATCATTGGCGAAGGCGGCTCGGGTGGCGCGATTGCGATTGCCGCCTGCAACCGCGTCCTGATGCTGGAACATGCGATCTACACGGTCGCGTCGCCCGAGGCTTCGGCCTCGATCCTCTGGCGCGACACGACCAAGGCGCAGGAAGCCGCAACAAGCATGCGGATCACGGCGCAGGATCTTTTGAGGTTCGGCTTGATCGACGCGATCATCCAAGAGCCCGCGGGCGGCGCACATCGCGATCCGACCGCGGCGATTGCCGCCACGGGAGACGCGATCGCCTCGGCGCTCGAAGGCCTCGGCAATCTTTCGCCCGAGGCCATTCGCGAAGCCCGCGCCGACAAGTTCATGGCGATGGGACGAAAGGGATAGCGTTCCCTCTCCCCATTCGCTGTCGCTCACGGGCGAGGGGACCCTTCTTTAATGCCGGAAATGCCGCACGCCGGTGAAGACCATGGCAAGGCCGGCATCGTCGGCCGCCTTGACGACCTCTTCGTCGCGCAGCGAGCCTCCCGGCTGGATCACGGCGGTCGCGCCCGCTTGCGCCGCGGCCATCAGCCCATCGGCGAAGGGAAAGAACGCATCGGAGGCGACCACCGCACCCTTCGCGAGACTCTCGGCAAGCCCCGCGGCGCGCGCCGCTTCTGCAGCCTTTTGCGCGGCGATGCGCGAAGAATCGACGCGGCTCATCTGGCCGGCGCCAATGCCCACCGTGGCGCAGCCTTTGGCATAGACGATTGCGTTCGACTTCACGTATTTTGCTACGCGGAAGGCGAACGTGAGATCATCCAGCTCGGCCTCGCTCGGCGCGCGTTGTGTGACGACACGCAAGTCCATGTCGTCGACGACGGCATTGTCGCGGCTCTGCACGAGAAAGCCGCCGCTGACGGATCTGAAGGTGAGATCGGCGCGGCGCGGGTCAGGCAGGCTACCCGTCACGAGAAGCCGAAGGTTCTGCTTTCCCGCGAGAATCGCAATTGCCTCCTCGTCGGCCTCGGGTGCGATGATCACTTCGATGAAAATCTTCGCCAGCTCCTGCGCGGTCTCCGCATCGAGCCGGCGGTTGACGGCGACGATGCCGCCATAGGCCGAGACCGGATCGCAGCGCAAGGCCAAGCGATAGGCCTCGCTGAGGCTATCCGACTGAGCGACGCCGCATGGGTTGGCATGTTTGATGATCGCGACGGCGGCATATTTTGCGGGATCGAATTCGGCGACCAAGTCAAGCGCGGCATCGGCGTCGCCGACATTGTTGTATGAGAGCTGCTTTCCCCGCAGCTGCCGGGCGCCGGCAATGCTCGGCGCGCGCTGCGGCATCCGATAAAAAGCCGCGCTCTGATGCGGATTCTCGCCATAGCGCAAGGTCTCGATCCTGCGGCCGGAAAAACTGCGGTAAGCAGGAGCCGCTTCGCCGATCTCGGCCGCAAGCCAGTTGGAAATGCCCGCGTCATAAGCCGCCGTCCGCGCGAAGGCTTTTTGCGCGAGCTCGCGGCGAAAGGCGAGCCGCGTCGTTCCATGATGCTCGGCCAGTTCGGCGAGGAGAAGATCATAATCTTCGACATCGACGATGACGGTCACGCTGTCAAAATTCTTGGCGGCGGCGCGGATCATTGCCGGGCCGCCGACATCGATATTCTCGATGCAGTCTGCGAAACCCGCGCCTTCAGCAACCGTGGCCTCGAACGGATAGAGATTGACGACGAGCAAATCGATCGGCGCGATTCCATGCGCGAGCATCGCCGCCTCGTGCTCCGGATCCTCGCGCACGGCGAGCAGTCCGCCGTGAACACTCGGGTGCAAGGTCTTTACGCGTCCGTCCATCATTTCGGGAAAGCCGGTGATATCGGAGACATCTTTGGCGGCGATGCCCGCGGCGGCCAGCGCCTTATGCGTCCCCCCGGTCGAGATGATCTCGATGCCGCGGGCGGCGAGCTCGCGGGCGAATTCGACGAGTTTGGCCTTGTTGGAGACGGAGATCAGAGCGCGGGCGATGGGGCGGAGCTTGTCGGGCATGGCGGTTCCGGACGAAGGAAAGCCGGCTCTAGCACGACTTCCTGTCCCGCGTCATCGCCGCCCCGGACGTGACCCGGGGATTGTCCCGGCGATCCGTGCGCGGGATTGCCTCTGTCCGGCGCCTTCCGAGGAGCGCCTTACGGCATGTTACTTTAGCGCATCTGCCAAACGCGTCTTCGCGACGATCATATCAAAAGCAAGGACGACCGTGTCCTTCGCGTCAATTTCTTCGTCGGTAAGACCTAGATTATACAGTGCCCCGCGCGACGCAGCGCCATACTTTGCATTACACACTGCCGCAAGCATGTGGGTTGGAACGATGATATTGCCGTAGTCTCTCACGAATGCTTTGAATTCGGTCATCGTGGCGCCGTAGGGCGGAGCATTGCAGCGCAGATCATCGGCATAGGCTGCAGGGGCCAGTACGGTAACGAACGTTACGGCGAGTGCCAGCTGGCTAAGTTTTGACATTTTGACCCTCCCCCGAGGGAATGACACGCGTTGGCAAAAAGCTCAGCCTTTGAGGCGAAGCTGAGCAGCAATCGCTGGCCATTGTGCCAAACTCAAGGCAGCCAAGCATCACCGACGTCAATTCCCGTATTGCGCAGCAACGGCTACAAAGCCGCCAGCCACAAAGCCAATTCTGAGCCAGTCAGCCGGCCGCTAGGGAATTCGCGAGCAGCATCTTCCCGTCCTGTCCAACGATCTCCGCCCCGATCATCCGCCCGGCTGGAACATCACCCACACGCACCTTGCTAAAATCCTCGGCCCGCGCCACGCCGCCGCGTTCGGTGAGCAGCGTGAGCTGTTTTCCGACTTGCGTGGAAAGATGGCGGGCGAGCGCCGCATCGCCCGCCTGACGCAGCCGCTTGGCGCGGGCTGCGATGACGTCGGCCTCAATCTGCGGCATCATCGCAGCCGGCGTGCCGGACCGCGCTGAAAACGGGAAGATGTGAAGGTGCGTCAGCCCGCACTCTTCGACGAGCGCCAAAGTGTTCTCGAACATCGCGTCGCTCTCGGTCGGAAAACCGGCGATGAGATCGGCCCCGAAGACGATATCGGGCCGCGCCCGCCTGATCTCCGTGCAAAAGCGCATCGCGTCGGCGTGACTATGCCGCCGCTTCATCCGCTTCAGGATCATGTCATCGCCCGACTGAAGCGAGAGATGCAGATGCGGCATCAGCCGCGCCTCGTTCGCCATCGCATCGAAGAGATCGCTGTCCGCCTCGATGCAATCGATCGAGGAGAGCCGCAGCCGCGCCAGCGACGGCGCGGCCCGCAAGATCGCTTTCACGAGCCGCCCGAGACCCGGCGCGCCAAGATCTTTGCCATAGGCGGTGAGATCGACGCCAGTCAGCACGATTTCTTTCACGCCCTTGTCGAGGCAGGTTCTGACGGCCGCGAGCACGCTCTCTTCCGGCATCGAGCGCGAGGCACCGCGCCCGTAGGGGATGATGCAAAAAGTGCAGCGGTGATCGCAGCCGTTCTGCACCGCAAGGAACGCGCGCGTATGGCCTTCAATGCTTTCGACCGACGGCGGCGCCGGCGCATGCGCAAAAATATCGCCGACGTTGACGCGCACTCCGGATCGATCATCAAAGGCGCGCAACTCCAGCTTCTCGCGATTGCCTAGGACTTTGGCGACTTCGGGCATGGCGGCAAAGGCATGTGGATCGATCTGCGCGGCGCAGCCCGTGACGATGATCTCCCGCTGCGGCGCCTCGCGCTTCAGCCTTCGGATTGCCTGGCGCGCCTGGCGGGCGGCTTCGGCCGTCACCGCACAGGTGTTGACGATGACGAGATTGTCGCGTCCCGCGGCGAGAGCCGCGCGGCGCATGGCCTCGCCTTCGACGAGATTGAGACGGCAGCCGAAGTTGACGATTTCGACCTGCGGATGCGCGGTCTCGTTCACGCGGCTTGACCCTCGAAGAGGAGCGGGTCGAGCACCGTCTCGAATTCATATTCGACCGGGCCGCTCAAGACGACATGCGCGTCTTCGCGCCACGTAACTTCGAGATCGCCGCCGGGCAGGCTCACTTTGGCCATGCGCGCCGCAAGGTTCTTGCGGGCGGCGGCGACGAGAACGGCACAGGCGGCCGAGCCGCAGGCTCGGGTCAACCCGGCGCCGCGCTCCCAGACCTTCACCCGGATATGATCGCGGCTTTCAATATGAGCGAGCGATATATTGGCGCGCTGGGGAAAGAGCGGATGATGTTCGAGCCTTGGACCAATGGCGGCGAGGTCATAGGCCTCGAGATCGTCGACGAAGAAGACGGCGTGCGGGTTGCCCATATTGATCGCCGACGCGAAGGCCGGCGTCTCGTTCAAGTTCAACTCGATGGCGCCCGTGTCTTCAACTGGCTTGGCAAGCGGAATGTTGCGCCAAAAGAAGCGCGGCTTGCCCATATCGACCGAAAAACTCCATTCGCCCTGCCGCAGGCATTCGAGGACGCCCGCCGAGATTTCGATCTTCAGCGCTTCGCGCTTCGTATCGCGCAGCAGGCTCCAGGCGACGCAGCGCATGCCATTGCCGCAGGCGCCGGCTTCGGTGCCGTCGCTATTGTAGATTTGCACGTAAGCTTCGGTTTCGGGCGAGCGCGGATCGCGCAGCACCATCAGCTGATCGAAGGCAAGGCGGTCACCCCGCCCAATCGCCTTCACCATCGCCGCAGTCAGCTCACATGACGTGCCGCGCAGATCGAGGACCAGGATCTCGTTGCCGAGGCCGTTCATCTTGACGATCGGTCGCTGCGCAAGAGGATGCTTCATGCCCGTTCATCTCAGGTTCGAGCTTCATATAGGAAAAAGCCATAGCCATGGCTAAGAATTTGCTGGCCCAATAAGGTCCGATTTGGCGGGGGCGTGCCGAAATAGGCCAAGACTGCAGGCTGCGACAGGGGAGGAAAGCCTCATGAAACGCACGAGACGGGCTTTTGCAGTCAGCTTGAGCTTGACTTTTGTTCTCGGCCTTTCTCTCGCCCAATCGGCATGGGCAGAGGACCAGCCCGCGGCACCAGCCGGATCTATGGGGCCGGCGACGCCGGCAAGCCCCGCCCCGGCGACGCCGGCCGCGCCTTCGGCCGCGACCCCTGCTCCGGCAGCTCCGGCAGCCCCCGTTCCCCCGATGATCGTCCCAAACGCCGGGGAGCCCGAGCAGGGCACGCCCGGTGTCCCGAGCGAGGCCACGACCGTGACCATGGACGTGCCGTCGCGGCCGACAGCGATCGTCACGGCCCAGGCCAAATGGGACGAGGGTTTCGCCTCGATCAAGGCTTCGCTCGCCAAGATCAAAGCTGCGATGGATAAGGCCGGGCTCAAGCCTGCCGGCTCGCCGTTTACCGTCTTCACCCAGACCGGCGACAGTGGCTTTTCCTATGAGGCCATGGTGCCGCTCGCCGAAAAGCCCAAGGGCGAGGATGAATTGTCGCCCGACGTCAAGCTCGGATCCTCCCCTTCCGGCAAGGCGATCAAATTTCAGCATCGCGGCCCTTATGACGACATCGATTCGACCTACGATCTCATCACCGCCTATCTCGACGAAAAGGGCCTCGAGGCGGGCGATTTCTTCATTGAGGAATATTTGACCGAATTGACGAGTTCGGAGGATCCAAATCTGGCCGTCGATATATATGTTTTCCTCAAATGAGGGCCGTAAGCCTCAGCGCGACCAAGCAAAACGTCGAACCCGAACCGGCCATCGTCCCTCCTCTTGCGGGATCGCACGCTTATGCACGACCATTCGCTTGATGGGTTCACCCATTCGCATGTGTTTCTGGGCCGGCATCACGCCGCAAACGAACGCCGGACGCTGATCGTCGTCGGCCTGACGGCGGCAATGATGGTCGCCGAGATCGTCGGCGGCGCCGTGTTCGGCTCGATGGCGCTGATCGCCGACGGCTTTCACATGTCCACGCATGCGGCGGCGCTGGGGGTGGCGGCGCTCGCCTATGTTTATGCGCGCCGCCACGCAGACGATCCGCGCTTTGCCTTCGGTACCGGAAAGTTCGGAGATCTCGCCGCCTTCGCAAGCGGACTGGCGCTTGCCATGGTCGCGCTGCTGATCGCCTATGAATTGATCAGCCGCCTGATCCATCCGCACGCGATCGTCTATGACGAAGCTTTAGCGATCGCCGGTTTGGGCCTCTGCGTCAATCTCGCAAGCGCTTGGCTGCTGCGAGACGATCATGCACATCGTCACGATCATAGACATCATCACGACCATGACCACGCGCATTCGGAGACGGATCACAATCTGCGGGCGGCCTATATTCATGTTCTGGCCGACGCGGCAACCTCGCTGCTTGCCGTCGGCGGCCTGTTCCTGGCCCGCAATTTCGGCCTCGTCTGGATGGATCCGCTGGTCGGTCTTGCCGGGTGTTGCGTGATTTTGAGTTGGGCCTATGGTCTTTTGCGCGACTCGGGCGGGGTGCTTCTCGATGTGACGCCGGACGACCGCCTATGCGAGGCGATCAAGGCGCGGCTCGAGACGGAGGGCGACTTCGTGTCGGATCTTCACCTGTGGCGGCTTGGTCCGGGCCATCGGGCGGCGGTCATCTCGATCGTCAGCGATCATCCGCGCTCGCCGGAAGAGCAAAAAGCGAAACTCGCCGACTTGCCCGGCTTGAGCCATGTGACGATAGAGTGTCTGACCTGTCCCGGCGCGCGATGAGCGCGCCCTTGCGTGATGCATGAACTGGCGCGATTCAATGTCCTGGCGCGATTTCTGGAACGGCGACCACGTGCTTTACGTGAACAGCCGGCATCGCGCCTTGTATTACGCCGATATCGGCAAGGAGATCGGCCCGCTCATCCCCTCGCCCGAGGCCCACGTTCTCGATTACGGCTGCGGCGAAGCGCTTGCCGCGGATTTCCTCGCCAGCAAATGCGGCCGTCTCTATCTTTACGATCCGATCCCCAAGATCGAGGCGTCGCTGCGCCAACGCCACAAGGCCAATGCGAAGATCGTCGTGCTCGACCGGGAGGGGCTCGAGGCCTTGCCGGACTCGAGCCTCGACATGATGATCTGCAATTCGGTGCTTCAATATTTGAGCCGTGAGGAATGTGGCGCCCTCATCGTCTTCGCGGCGGCAAAATTGAAGCTCGGCGGCCGTCTCGTGGTTGCCGATATCATTCCGCCAAACGTCGACGCGCTGACCGATTCCTGGGCGCTCGTCGAGTTTGCCTATCGCGGCGGATTTCTGTTCGCGGCGCTGCGCGGGCTCGCCGCGACTTTCTTCAAGCGATATCGCCGGACGCGCGGCAAGATCGGGCTGACGACTTTCGCCATTCCCGAGATGCAGCGGCTGCTTTCGACCCGCGGTTTCGAAGCGCGCCGCGTCGAGCGCAACATCGGCCATAATCAGGCGCGCATGACGTTTATCGCGAAAAGGGTGTAAAGAGGGGCATTGGACTCAGCGCGTACGTAATTCCCTGGCGCGAAGCGGCCCCCAACTCAGCACGCAAGAATGGTGCGACAATGCCCACGAAAAACGGACCAAAGGCCCCCGAAGTGAACGCGATAGCCAAACTAGAAGCAAGCGCGACGGCGAGCTACCAGCACTCGAAGAGGATAACCGAGGTAATTCCGCCGGATGTGACGCGAGCGAAAGTTGGTGCTTGGCTTACCTTGATTTCACCGATTACAGAATGGGCCGGCTTGCGGGGCGATCAGCTCAGGCACAAGCGCGACCTTCTGCGTATTCAGCAGGAATCAGTCCTTACGAAAATCGCGCAGCAGGCCAAGGAGCAGCTGGTCCGCGAAAATTGGAAAACGGAACCAGTCCCAACCAAATTTCTTGTCCCATTTCTTGAACGAGCTTCCTTAGAAGATGAAGAGAGCGAGCTTTGCAAAAGATGGGCAGACCTGCTGGTGAGCGCCGCCACCGGATACGATCCAAGCATGATTTGGTTTTCAGCTGTGCTTGCGGAGATCGGACCTGGCGAAGTCGCGCTGCTCGACCGGATCGTAAAACGGCCGCGCGGCAAATGGCCTCTGCATTTTATCGAAGACGTGCCGCTTACCTTCAGCAATATGGATCCTTCGTTTGAAGTGAATTGCCTATTGGAGTTGAAACAAACCGACGAGGAAGCGCTCCGCGCAATCGTTGAGGGTTTAGAATATCCGGGAACGATTTGTACTTATGTTGCCGTCAACGATTGGGAAGAGGTTCCTGACGAGTGGACGAGTAACGACGAAGACATCGCGTCGAATTTCGTAAGCCTCGGAATATTACATCTGGTGAACGGACTTAGCAGCAAGATAGGCGAATTTCAATGGTATGTGTGTGCATATGCGTTGACTTCATTTGGTTTTCGTTTTCTGAAGGCATGCGACCGTGAATTGAGCAACGCGTTGGAATCCAGGAAAGCTGAGTTCCAGAAGGAGATAGACGCACTGAGAAACAAACCAACAAAAGAAAGTACAAGGCGGGCAGTATAAGTTAACCTAGTGACCTAATTCCGCTGCCAGCCGGCGCATGAAGCCGATGCCCTCTTCGAGTTGCGCGACCTCGATATATTCATCCGGCTGGTGCGCCTGTGCGATTGAGCCTGGGCCGCAGACCACCGCCGGGATCTTCGCCGCCTGGAATTGCCCCGCTTCGCTCGCGTAGGACACGGTGATCGCATTGTCCGCTTGAGCGATCCTCAAGGCCAATGCTTCGGCGGCCGAACCCGGCACGGGGGCAAGACCCGGAACCTCGGTTTCGGTTTGCGTTTCGATCCGCAAGTTCGGTCTCTTCATGCCCGCCGCATAGGCGTCGATATGGGCGCGCGCGGTGTTTTGCGGCACGCCGGGCAGCCCGCGGAATTCCCAATGGAAGACGCAATCCTTGGCGAGAATGTTGCGCGCCGTGCCGCCGCGGATGATCCCGACATGGATCGTCGAAAAGGGCGGATCGAACCGCGGGTCCGTCCTCATCTTGAGGCTTTCTGCGAAGCGATAGAGTTCGGTGACCAGCGCACAGGCAGCCTCGACGGCGCTGGCGCCGAGATCGGGCTTGGCGGAATGAGCTTCTTTGCCATGCACGTTCGTCACATAGGTGGCGATGCTTTTGTGCGCGTCCGCGACCTGCATCATTGTCGGCTCGCCGACGATAGCCGTGCCGGGGCGCGGCAGATCGCGGCCGAAGCGGGCGATCGTATCGAGCCCGCCGCTACAGCCGATCTCCTCGTCGTAGCTCAGCATGATGTGAATCGGCCGCCTGAGCTTTGCCCGCTGGAATTCCGGGATCATGGCGAGACAGAGCGCATCGAACCCTTTCATGTCGCAAGTGCCGCGCCCATAGACGCGCCCGTTCGCGGCCCGCAAGGTGAAAGGATCGCTGCTCCAGGCCTGACCTTCGACCGGCACGACATCGGTATGGCCTGAAAGCAAGACACCGCCGTCGATCTTCGGGCCGATCGTCGCAAAGAGCGTCGCCTTGTCGCCCTCCGCATTCGGCACCTTCACATAATCGACGCCGTGGCCCGCAAGATAGGCTTCGATATCGGCCGTCAATGCGAGATTGGACTTTGCGCTCTCGGTGTCAAAGCGGACGAGCTGCTGCAAGATGGCGAGCGTCTCCGAAAGCCTGTGTTCCACTGCGTTTCAACCCACTAGTTCAGGACTCGCGCAACATAGGGCGAGTTGAGCGAAAAGACCGGAATTTCTGCTTCGAACACGTCGCCCTTTTCGCTCACCATCCGATAGCTGCCGGTCATGATTCCGGAAGGTGTCGTGAGCGGACAACCGGATGTGTAGCGAAAACGCTCGCCGGGCTTCAGCACCGGCTGTTCGCCGACGACGCCCGGGCCCCTCACCTCCTCCAGCCTGCCGTTAGCGTCGGTGATCTTCCAATGCCGCGCGGTCAATTGGACGGTGAGCGCACCGCAATTTGCGATCTCGACCGTGTAAGCCCAGAAATAGGTCGCCTCGTCGGCATCGGAACGTTCCGGCACGAATTCGGGCATGACCGTGATCTGGATGTCTTGAGTGACGCGGCTATACATCGTTCCGCACCGTCCGAATCCCTCAAACCGGTCCTTAGCTTTATCACCCGTGGGCGCCGAGCGCAAAAACCGGCTGCCTAGTCCAGCTGATAGCGCTTGAAGAACCAGCGTTTCACGACATAGACAAGCAGGAGATAGGCGATGGTCACGAGCGCGAGCGCGCCCATGAGGGCGGCGGGCAAAGGCACGAAGCCGAGCCACGGCGCCAGCGGCGAATAGGGAAGCGCCAAAGCCATTACGAAGGCGACGAGCGTACTTGCCACAAGCGCCGGATGCGGCCGATCCCGCAGGGGATAAGCCGTACGGATGATGAAGATCACCAGGACTTGCGTCGAGAGCGACTCGACAAACCACCCAGTATGAAACAGCTTCTCGCTCGCATGGAAGACTCGAAGCAGCAGGCCGAAAGTGACGAAGTCGAAGATCGAGCTGAGCGGTCCGAACACGAACATGAACTTGCGCACGACGTCGAGGTCCCAGCGGCGCGGCTTTGCCACCATCGCGTTGCTCACCCAGTCCAGCGGGATCGCCATCTCCGACAGGTCATAGAGCAGGTTGTTCAGAAGGATCTGGGTCGGCAGCATCGGCAGGAAGGGCAGAAACAGAACGCCGGCCGCCATGGAAAACATATTGCCGAAATTCGAGCTCGTTCCCATCATCATATATTTGAGGATGTTGACGAAGGTCTGGCGACCTTCACGCACGCCATCCGCTAGCACGCCGAGATCCTTGCGCAGAAGGATCATGGCGGCCGCCTCCCTGGCGACGTCGACGGCTGTGTCCACGGAGAAGCCGACATCCGCCGCATGCAGCGACGGCGCATCATTGATTCCGTCGCCGAGATAGCCGACAACATGGCCCTTGCGCCGCAAGGCCCTGATGATGCGTGACTTCTCGGGCGGCGTGACCCGGCAGAACAGGGTCGTGTCGTCGACCCTGGCTAATAGCGCCTCGTCGGTCAGGGCCGCGACCTCCGGACCCGTCAGCGTTCCGGCAACCTTCAGACCGAGCTCGTTGCAGACATGCCGAGTGACCTGCCCATTGTCGCCAGTCACCACTTTCAAGGTAATGCCCAGGTTGGCGAGGGCGCTCAGCGCTTCGCGCGCCCCCGCCTTCGGCGGATCGAGGAAGGCGAGGAATCCGGCGAAGGTCAGGTCTGCCTCGTCAGCGACATTGGCGTGCTGGCGGTCCGTTTCGACCTCCCGCCACGCGACTCCCAGGACGCGGTAGCCCTCGGCGCCGAGGCCGTTGAACGTCGCCTCGGCGGTTTTACGCGCCGGTGCGTCGAGCCGGCGCGGCGGTGTGCCCTGCTGCTCGTAACGGCCTGCGTGGCCGAGGATGTCTTCCGGCGCGCCCTTCACGATGATGAGACGTCGGCCTCCGCCTTCGACGAGGATCGAAACCCGGCGCCGTTCGAAATCGAACGGCACTTCATCGATTTTGCGCCAAGCTGTGAGGTCGATCTTGCCTGCTGCGAGGATCGCTTCGTCCAGGGGACTCTTGAGGCCCGTCCCGAACGCGGCATTGAGCTGCGCCATCTGCATCACCGTGCCGCTCTCTTGCCCGCCGAGATCCACTTCCCGGATCAGTTTGATGTGGGCTTCGGTCAGCGTTCCGGTCTTGTCGCTGCACAGCACATCCATGCTGCCGAGATCATCGATGGCGGACTGACGCTTGACGATCACCTGCTTGCGCGACAGGCGCATCGCGCCATGCGCAAGGGTGACCGATACGATCATCGGCAGAAGTTCGGGTGTCAGTCCGACGGCGAGCGCCAGCGCGAACAGGAAGGATTCGAGCAGCGGTCGATGGAACAGGAGGTTGACGAGGACCACGAACAAGACAAGAAAGATCGTGGCTTGGACGATCATCGTCCCGAATTTTTGGATGCCGATCGCAAAGGCCGTGGGCGGCGGCGGCTTCTGGAGCGCGCTGGCGATCGAGCCGAGCTGGGCTCTGGACCCGGTCGCCAGGACCAGTGCTTTGGCGGTTCCGCTGACGACCGAACTTCCCATGAACACAAGATTGGGTGGGAACGCGGTCTCGCGCGCGGCCGCGCCGATTGCCGGCTCTGCGTTCTTTTCGGCTGGATAGGCCTCACCGGTGAGAAGCGCTTCATCGACATAAAGGTCGCGCGCTTCGGTCAATCGGGAATCGGCGGGCACGAGATCGCCGGCAGCGAGTAGAACGACATCGCCCGGCACGATCTCTGCCGCAGGAACGTCGACCGGCTTTCCGTCGCGAAGCGCCGTGGCCGAGAGCGAGACTTGCTCGCGCAGACGCTCGGCAGCGTTTTGGGCCTGGCGCTCCTGTGTCACGTCGAGGATCACGGACATGAGCACGATGGCGGCGATGATGACGAAGCTCGCAACGTCTCCAGTGAACGCCGATACCGCCGCCGCGAAGAGCAGAATCAAGACCAGCGGATTGCTGAACCTGTCGATAAAGGCGGAGAGTAGATGCTTTCGTTTGGCCGATGCGATCCGGTTCGGCCCAACGGTCTTAAGGATAGCAGCGGCGTCGGCTGCGCCGAGACCCCTGTCGGTGGAATGCAGCTGTTGAAAGAGGTCGGGAAGCGGAACGACGGCGAGATCCGATATTTCCGGGCCAGTTTGCTCAGGCGCGCCCTTGGCCGAGCGTCCCGCAGGTTGCGGGACGCCTGAATCGGGCGCGAGAGACGACGATTGATTCATGTCTCTTCCAGTGGGAGGTGGAAGGGGTTTTACACGTTAACTCCCATCGGGGCGGAGCACTTTTGCAATTTGAGCTTTTGAGCTTTAGATCAATGTCTGCCTTGAGCTATCTCAATGTCTCCCGCCTGCGTAGGGGCCCATCGCCCCGGGCGCGCGACGAAAGGCGACGAGGCGAGCAGCGAATGGAATTTTACAGATACGGGGTTTTCGCGGCGCCCCGCGATGGAAATGCGGATCTCCCCAATCTACAACTCGACGAGTTCCTCGCCACCGAACTCTTCGGCTATGACGATCGCCGCAAGAAGTTCATTGCACTCACGCAAGCATGACCAATACCCCGGCGCAGCGCCACTCCATTCGGGTCTATTATGAGGACACGGATTTCTCCGGCTTCGCCCAGCATGTCGCTTACCTGCGCTTTTTCGAGCGCGGCCGCACCGAATTTCTGCGCGCCCGAGGCATCAACCAGTCGGCGCTTTTCGCCGAAGGCAGGCTCAACTTCGTCGTGCGCAAAATGAGCATCGACTATGTCAAGCCGGCGCGGATGGACGACGAGCTTCACGTCGAGACGGCGATCGCCAGGATCGGCGGCGCCTCGCTCGAAATGGCGCAAAGGATCCTGCGCGGCGAGGAGCTCATAGCTGAAGCGCTCGTCCGCGTCGCCGCGGTCGCCGATGGCCGGGCGCGGCGGCTGCCTTTGGCGCTCCGGGCCAAGCTCGAACAGGCGGGCGCGGGCGACGAGCTTTGAGACAATCGCAGCAGATCGCAAGCCGGGCGCGGCTGGCCGCGGCATTTGCGCCGACCTCAGCCCGGCGGAGGTCGTGGGCGGCTCGGGAATTGCAAATTTGCGGAGAGCAAATGCTCGGCCGACCCGCATCGAGCTTGCATCGGGAATAGCGGCCGCCCTAGATTTCGTAACCCCATGTTAAGCTTGAAGATGGCTCAACTTGGCGGGCGGCCTTTTAGCGACAGGGCGTCTGGGAAAGCCCAAGAAATGACCGAATTGCAGGTGAGGAGAGGCTAATCATCGGTCCGATCTTGCGATTTTGCGATTCGCCTGAAATTGCTATTCCGGACCCGGCGAGGGTTAATGGCTGATTGATCGCCGGACCCGGCGTTTCGTGGCGTCGGCGCCGGAGTTCGCCTTGAACCTATCACCGCCGTTTTGCGAGGACGAATGACATGAATCCTGCCGACGTAGCTGCTTCCGCAATGGCCGCCCCGGCCGCGGAGGTCACGCTTTGGAGCATGTTCCTGTCGGCGCATATTGTCGTCAAGCTGGTCATGATCGGCCTGCTCGGGGCGTCGATTTGGTGCTGGGCGATCATCATCAACAAGGTGATGCTGTTTTCGAAGGTACAGAAGGCCATGGATCGGTTCGAGCAGGCCTTCTGGTCCGGCAATTCGCTCGAAGAGCTCTATGCGACCCTCTCGTCGCGGCCAACCACCGGCATGGCGAGCCTTTTTGTCGCGGCGATGCATGAATGGAAACGTTCGGTGCAGACCGCGACGGGGTCTTTCATGGGCCTGCAGACGCGGATCGAGAAAGTTCTCGACGTGACGATTGCCCGCGAGGTCGAAAAGCTCGAATCGCACCTTTTGGTGCTCGCAACCGTCGCCTCCGCCGGGCCTTTCATCGGCCTGTTCGGCACGGTCTGGGGCATCATGACCTCGTTCCGCTCGATCGCCGCTTCGAAGAACACCTCGCTCGCCGTCGTGGCGCCCGGCATTGCCGAGGCGCTGTTTGCGACGGCGCTCGGCCTTTTCGCGGCGATTCCCGCGCTCATCGCCTACAACAAGCTGCAGGGGGACGTGGCGAAGAAACAAGCCCAACTCGAAGGATTTGCCGATGAATTTTCCTCGATCCTGTCGCGGCAGATCGATCAGCACGGTACGCGCGATCGGGCGGCCTGAGGCGGCGCGATATCCTGCTTCCAAGAGGAGAGGGCTCGGATTTGATTAGGAGAACGATCTTATGGGCATGAGCACAGCGCAAACGCGCGCCGGCGGCCGCCATCGCCGCGGCGTGCCTCGCTATAAGGCCATGTGCGAGATCAACATGACGCCGTTCATCGACGTGATGCTCGTGCTTCTGATCATCTTCATGGTCGCGGCGCCTCTGCTTGCCACCGGCGTTCCAATCGACCTGCCCCATACCAAGGCTTCGGCGCTCAATATCGACCAGAAGCCTCTGTCCATCGCCATCGACGACAAGGGCGCCGTCTATCTCATGGATGAGCCGGTTGGCGTCGATCAACTCGCCGACAAGCTGAAGGATGCTGCGCACGAAGGCTTCGATCAGCGCATCTATGTGCGCGGCGCCAACGACGTGAACTATGGCAAGATCGCCGAAGTCATGTCGATCATTACCACCGCCGGCTACAAGAGGGTCGCTCTCGTCACCGAGCCCAGCAAGAATTGAGCCTCGATGGACGCATCGGGAAAGCCTGGGTACATCGCTTCGAGCGCCGCGCACGCGGCCCTGCTCGTGCTGGCTCTCGTATCATTTTCCCGCACGCCCAAGTTCGATGACGCGCCGGAGACGATCCCGATCGAGATGGTGAGCATGCAGGATTTCAACCAGATCATGCACGGCGACAAGACGGCTAAGCAAGTGCAGCCGAAGCAGAGGGCCGACAAGATCGCCGACATTATCGAAGAGAAGCCGAAGCCGCCGATCGCCGAAGCCAAGCGCGACGTGCCGACTCCGCCTCCGCCACTGAAGCGGATCTCCGATCCGGGGGAGGCCGACAAAATCCAACCGCCGAAGCCGCCGATTCAAGCCGCGACCACGCCCCCACCCCCCGCGAAACCGGCGCCAGTTCCGCCGGTCGCCGACACTTCCCAGGACGCCGAGCCGATCCAGTCCACCCCCAAGAGCCAGCCGCCAAAACCCACGCCCAAGAAGGAAGAAGCCAAGCAGCCGAACTTCAAGCTCGACCAGATTGCCAAGCTGCTCGCCCAGGATAAGCCGAAATCGGGCGACGACAGCAAAGATCCGCCGCGCAAGTTCAGCGCCGACGACATAGCGCGGCTGCTCAGCCGGGAGGCGCCGCAGCGCAGGGCCGCGACCGGCAAGGAGCTCCAACAGCTAGCCTCGCTCGGCTCGCCGACCGCGAGCGCTGAAAAAATGTCCCCTTCGCTGATGGCGCAGATGCAGGGCTGGTTCCATGACAGGTGGCAAGGCTGCTGGACTCAGCCGATTACCTTGCCGCCCGGCCCGAAATATGTGCCGATGGTGCGGGTGCCTTTGAACCTCGACGGCTCGCTTGCCGGCGACCCCACCTTGCTCAATCCGCCGGATGATCCTGCTTGGCAACCCCTTGCGGACAGTGCCATGCGGGCGGTGCGCACCTGCGATCCGCTTCCGGTTCCTGACATATTCAAGCCTTATTACGAGGAATGGAGAGATCGAACCGTCCGGTTCATCGACGAAGACACGTAGCCCAGAGACGCCTCCTCCCGACGCCGGCTTCGTCTTCCGCGCGTAATCGCACGATCCGATCCGAGCCCATCTCGAACCAAGCGGACTGAAACCATCATGCTTCCATCCATAACCCGGCGATCGGCTTCGGGGCTCATTCTCGCAGCGGCATCGAGCCTCGCGACTTCGCGGTTCGCCTTGGCGCAGCAGGATCAGTATTTCAACGTGACGCCCGGCTCGCAGTTCAAGCCCGTGTCGGTTGCAGTCACGCAATTTGCCGGCGATTCCGGCGCCGACATTACCGGCATCATCACCAACAATTTCAGCCGCTCGGTGTTTCTGGCGCCGGTCGATGCGAACACCTTCCCGGAGCACGTGACCAATCCGGATCAGTCGCCGCAGATGGAGTCCTGGAAGACGGTCAATGCGCAGTTCGTGGTCACCGGCCGCAGCGCGCCCGGAGGCGACGGCCGGCTACAAACCCAATTCAGGCTTTGGGATGTCAGCACCGGCGCGCAGGTTGCCGGTCAGCAATATGTGACGGATCCGAACAATTCGCGACGCGTCGCCCATATCATTTCCGACGCGATCTTCACGCGGATCACCGGCGAGAAGGGATTTTTCGACACACGCGTCGTCTTCGTCGACGAGACCGGGAGCCCGCAGCTGCGCCGCAAGCGGCTGGCAATCATGGACCAGGACGGCGCCAACGTGCGCTATCTCACCAGCGGCGACGATCTCGTCGTGACGCCGCGCTTTTCGCCCTCCTCGCAAGACGTGACCTATATGGCCTTCCCGGCCGACTCGGATCCCAAGGTTCTGCTTCTCAACATCGCGACGGGGCAGCGCGAGGTCGTCGGCAATTTCCCCGGCATGACCTTTGCGCCGCGTTTCTCGCCCGACGGACAGAAAATCGTGATGTCGCTGCAGCAAGGCAATTCATCCAACCTTTACGAGATGGACATTCACTCGCGGGCGACGACGCGGCTGTCGAATTCTGCCGCCATCGACACCTCGCCCTCCTTCTCGCCGGACGGCTCGCAGATCACCTTCGACTCGGACCGCGGCGGCAGCCAGCAAATCTATGTCATGCCCGCCGCCGGCGGCGATGCGCAGCGAATTTCGTTTGGCGACGGGCGCTATTCGACGCCGGTCTGGTCGCCGAAGGGCGACTACATCGCATTCACCAAGCAGGGCGCCAGCACGTTTGCCATCGGCGTGATGAAACCGGACGGATCGGGCGAGCGCATCCTGACCGAAGGCTTCCACAACGAAGGTCCGACCTGGGCGCCGAACGGGCTCTTTCTGATGTTCTTCCGCGATCCCGGCGGCGACTCCGGGCCGCATATTTTCATGATCGACGTGTTCGGCCGCGCCGAATTTCCCGTCCCGACGCCGTCCTACGCCTCCGATCCGGCCTGGGGCCCGCTGCTGTCGTCTTAGGCGCGCCCTTCCCCCGTTTACGGGAGAAGGATCACTCTTGCAGTTCCCCCAAGATCGCATCGCCCATCTCGGACGTGGAGACCGACTTCGCCGCGTCGCCCTTGATGTCGGCGGTGCGCAGCCCCTTGGCGAGCACGCCCGCAATCGCCGCCTCGATGCGGTCGGCGAGATCAGAGAGCCCGAAAGAATAGCACAGCGCCATGCCGAACGAACCGATCATGGCAATCGGATTGGCGAGCCCCTTGCCGGCGATGTCGGGCGCCGAACCATGCACGGGCTCGTAGAGCGCCTTGCGGCGGCCGGTCTTCGCATCCACTTCGCCGAGCGAGGCGGACGGCAACATACCGAGCGAACCCGTCAGCATGGCCGCGACATCCGACAGCATGTCGCCAAAGAGATTGTCGGTAACGATCACGTCGAACTGCTTCGGCCTTCGAACGAGCTGCATGCTGAGCGCGTCGGCGAGCATATGTTCGAGCCCGACGTCGGGAAATTCGCGCTTGTGCAGATCGATGATCACCTCGCGCCAAAGCACGCCGGATTTCATCACATTGTGCTTTTCCGAAGATGTCACTTTGTTGCGCCGCTTACGCGCCAACTCGAAGGCGATGCGTCCGATCCGCTCGATTTCGTAAGTCTCGTAGACCTGCGTGTCGATGGCGCGCTTCTGCCCTTTGCCGAGATCGACGATCTCTTTCGGCTCGCCGAAATAAACCCCGCCGGTCAATTCGCGCACGATCATGAGATCGAGCCCATCGACGAGCTCGCGCTTCAGCGATGAAGCATCGGCGAGCGCCGGATAGCAGATCGCAGGGCGCAGATTGGCGAAAAGGTTGAAATCCTTGCGCAGCCGCAGAAGCCCGGCTTCCGGCCGCACGTCATAGGGAACGCCGTCCCACTTGGGCCCGCCGACGGCGGCGAGGAGAATGGCATCGGCCGCCGCGGCGCGCGCCATATCGGCTTCGCTGATTGCCGTGCCGTTCGCATCATAGGCGGCGCCGCCGACGAGGCCACGTTCGATCTCGAAACGAGCCACGCCTTCCTTGGTGAAGAAGGCCGCGATCTTCTCGACTTCGGCCATCACCTCGGGGCCGATGCCGTCTCCGGGAAGGACGAAGAGTTTGTAGGTGGGCATTCAGGGTTCCTTATCGGCTACGCTACCTCTCCCCGCAAGCGGGGAGAGGTCGAGCGAAGCGAGGGTGAGGGGCTGGGTGAGTGGCTTCCTAGGAGATTGCGGCCAATCGCCCGGCCCCCTCACCCTAACCATCTCCCCGCTTGCGGGGAGAGGGGGAGATTACGCCGCCGCGAGCTGTCTCAGCACGTAGGACAGAATACCGCCGTTGTTGAAATATTCGAGCTCGTCCTCCGTCGCGATCCGGCAATGGAGCGGGACTTTCTTCACGCGGCCATCGTCATAGGTGATGGTGGCTTCCATCATCTGGCGCGGCTTCAATTCCTTACCGAGTCCGTGGATCGTGACCTTTTCGTCGCCCTTCAGCTTGAGCGACTTCCAACTCGTGCTGGGCTCGAAGGTCAGCGGCAGGACGCCCATGCCGACGAGGTTCGAGCGATGGATGCGCTCGAAGGATTCGGCGATCACCGCGCGAACGCCCAAGAGCTTCGTGCCTTTCGCCGCCCAGTCGCGCGATGAGCCATTGCCATATTCGGCGCCGGCGAAAACGACGAGCGGCACGCCCTCTTCCTTGTATTTCATCGCCGCATCATAGATTGGCATCTCGGCGCCGTCCGGCCAATGTTTCGTCATGCCGCCCTCGGGCACCATTCCGTCCATCCGGGTGAGGATGAAATTCTTGATGCGAATATTGGCGAAGGTGCCGCGCATCATGATCTCATGATTGCCGCGGCGCGTGCCGTATTGGTTGAAATTGGCATGCGAAACCTGTCGCTCGAGCAGGAACTGGCCGGCCGGCGAAGCGGCCTTGATCGAGCCCGCCGGCGAAATATGGTCGGTGGTGATCTTGTCGCCGAAGATAGCCAGGACACGCGCGTCGACGATGTCGTTGACGGGCTCCGGCGTGATCTTCAGCCCATCGAAATAAGGCGGGTTCTGCACATAGGTCGAGCCCATGTCCCAATGATAGGTCTCGCCCGACGGCACTTTAACCTTGCGCCAATGCGCGTCGCCCTCGAACACATCAGCGTAGCGGCTCTTGAAAATCTTCTTCGTCACGAACTTCGAAACGAAGCTGTTGATCTCCTTGGCGCTCGGCCAGATATCGCGCAGATAGACGGGTTCGCCGTCCTTGCCTTGGCCAAGGGGTTCGTGCGTCAGATCCTTGGTAACTGTCCCTGCCAGCGCATGCGCGACGACAAGCGGCGGCGAAGCCAGATAATTGGCCTGCACGTCGGGACTGACACGGCCCTCGAAATTGCGGTTGCCGGAGAGAACCGCCGCGGCGACGATCCCATGCTCGTTGATCGCGTCCGAGATCTCCGGATGCAGCGGGCCTGAATTGCCGATGCAGGTCGTGCAGCCGAAGCCGACGAGGTTGAAGCCGAGCTTGTCGAGATCCTTCTGCAGCCCGGAATTGTCGAGATATTCGGCCACCACCTGGCTTCCGGGCGCGAGCGAAGTCTTCACCCAAGGTTTGACGGACAATCCTTTGGCAATGGCGTTGCGGGCCAGTAGCCCGGCGCCGATCAACACGTCCGGATTGGACGTATTCGTACATGAGGTGATCGCCGCGATGACCACGTCGCCGTGGCCGAGATCGTAGTTCCTGCCATGCACGGGATGGCGCTTCGCGGTGTCAGTGGTTTTCTTATATTCGGAAGCAAGCGCCGTCTTGAATCCCGATGCGACAGATTCGAGCGCAATCCGCCCTTCCGGCCGCTTCGGACCGGCCATCGAAGGAACCACCTCCGCGAGATCGAGCGCGAGAGTTTCCGTGAAGACGGGGTCCGGCGTCGCCGCGGTGCGGAACATGTCCTGCGCCTTGGCATATTTCTCGACGAGCGCGATCCGCGCCGGGGCGCGCGCCGAGGTCGAAAGATAGGCGAGCGTTTCGGTGTCGACGGGGAAGAAGCCGCAGGTCGCGCCATATTCGGGCGCCATATTGGCGATGGTGGCGCGATCGGCGAGCGAGAGATGCGCGAGGCCGGGGCCGTAGAACTCGACGAATTTGCCGACGACGCCCTGCTTGCGCAGCATTTGCGTGACGGTCAGAACGAGGTCCGTCGCGGTGACGCCCTCTTTCAGCTCGCCGGTTAGTTTGAAGCCAACGACCTCCGGCAGAAGCATGGAGAGCGGCTGGCCGAGCATGCAGGCCTCGGCCTCGATGCCGCCGACGCCCCAACCGAGCACCGAGAGACCGTTGACCATGGTCGTATGCGAATCCGTTCCGACGAGCGAATCCGGATAGGCGAGCTCGACAGTCACTTCTTTGCCGCGTGCGGGCTTGTATTTTTCCTTCCGCTTCCAAACCGTCTGGGCGAGATATTCGAGATTGACCTGATGGCAGATGCCGGTGCCGGGCGGCACGACGCGGAAATTGGCGAATGAGCCCTGCCCCCATTTCAAGAACCGGTAGCGCTCGCCGTTGCGGTCATATTCGAGATCGACGTTGGTCTTGAACGCCTTCGGAGTGCCATAGGCATCGACGATCACCGAATGGTCGATGACGAGATCGACCGGCACGAGCGGATTGATCTTCTGCGGATCTCCGCCGAGCTTCGTCATCGCGTCGCGCATCGCGGCGAGATCGACCACCGCGGGAACGCCGGTGAAATCCTGCATCAAAACGCGCGCGGGGCGGAACGCGATCTCGCGCTCGACCTTGCCTTTGTTGTCGAGCCACTCGGCCACCGCGAGAATATCTTCGCGCGTCACCGACCTGCCGTCTTCGAATCGCAGCAAATTCTCGAGCAGTACCTTCATCGAGGACGGCAGACGCGAAATCCCGGCAAGCCCATTCTTCTCCGCCGCTTTAAGCGAGAAGTAATCATAGGTCTTGCCGCCGACGTTAAGTTTCTTGCGGGATTTGAAGGAGTCGAGCGAAGTCATCGGTGTACGTCCCGCGTCCTGAGGTGGGAAAAGCGCAAGTGAGACCTTATAGATATGTTCTAATCTGGCCGCTACATGGCCGAAGGTCGCAACAGCTCCACAGGAAACGCGATTTTTTCAAGCATGAATATCGAGGCTTCGGCTCTCAGCGTCGAACGCGGCGGCCGCCGAATTTTCGCCGACCTCGGCTTCCGGCTGAATGCCGGCGAGGCTTTGCGCGTCACCGGCCCGAACGGGGCCGGGAAATCGACGCTGCTTAGGGCCATCGCTGGGCTTTTGCCGCTCGCCGCGGGGCAGATCGAGGTTACGCCCGCTTCCGACGCGCGCCGCGCCGAACTCTGCCATTATGTCGGCCACGCCGACGCCCTGAAACCGAGCCTCACCGCTTTCGAGAACCTCGCCTTCCTCGCCGCTTTGCTCGCCACAGGCTCCGCGCGGCCGGGCCGCAGCGGCGGTGGAAGCGGCTCTGGCGCGCCTCGGCCTTGGCTCCGTCGCCGACCTGCCGGTCGCCTATCTTTCGGCCGGGCAGAAGCGGCGCGCCGCGCTCGCAAAGCTCGTCGCGGTCTTTCGCCCGATCTGGCTGCTCGACGAACCTCTGACGGCGCTCGATCTTGCTTCGCAGGATGTCGTCACGGAGATCATGGCGGCGCATGTGGCGCAGGGCGGCATCCTCATCGTCGCAACTCATGCGCCCTTGGCGATCGCCAAAGCCGAACTCGCGCTCGGCCGCGTGCCCCGAGAGGCGACATGAAACAGAGCGGCTCTTCCGCGCTCGGCGCGCTTCTGCGCCGCGACCTTGCGATTGGCCGGCGGATCGGCGGCGCCGCGAGCATGGGCGTCATCTTCTTTCTCTGTCTCGTGGTCATCACGCCTTTCGCAGTCGGCCCGGATCAGGTTTTGCTTGCGAGGATCGGGCCGGCCACCCTCTGGATCTCGGCGCTGCTTGCGACTTTGCTTGGCCTCGACCGCCTGTTCCAGGCCGAAGCGGAGGACGGTTCGCTCGACCTCATCCTGATGAGCGACACCCCGCTCGAACTCGTCGTTCTGGTCAAGTGCCTGGCGCATTGGCTCCTGACCGGGCTGCCGCTCGTCGTGGCAAGCCCCGTCTTCGGCCTAATGCTTGGGCTGGACGCGCGGGCGCTCGCGGCGGTCGTCGCTTCGCTGGCCGTCGGCACGCCGGCCTTCACCCTGATCGGCGCAATTGGCGCGGCTTTGACCGTCAGCCTGCGCCGCGGCGGTCTGCTGCTCGCAATTCTGATCCTGCCGCTCTCGATCCCGATCCTGATCTTCGGGGTCGCCGCGACAAGCGGCACGATCGCCTTTGCGACACCGTTCCTGGTTCTCTGCGGCCTGACGTTGGCGGCCCTCGCGCTGGCGCCCTTCGCAGCAGCTTCTGCGCTGCGGCAGAGCGCGGAATGAGGTTAGATTTTGAAAAACCCAACTGGGGCATACTGATAAGACATTGCCCTGGTGGAGAATGCGAAGGCCTTGGATCCCCGGCCTGAAGCTTCGGTTCAGCCAGAAACTAAGAAACCCAGAATTTGCCTTGGATCGACAAGGCGCCTAGATGAGAACGATGCCAAACTACGCCAATCCGGCCGAATTCCTGCGCCTCGTGCGCCTCGCTCTGCCTGTGACCGCGGCGGTGACCGCGGTCCTGCTGGCGATCGGGCTTTACGGGGCCTTCACCGCACCGCCCGACTATCAGCAGGGCGAGACGGTCCGGATCATGTATCTTCACGTGCCTTCGGCCTGGATGGCGATGTTCGTCTATCTGGTCATGAGTTCGGCGGCGATCGGCACGCTCGTCTGGCGCCATCCGCTCGCCGATGCGGCGCAAAAGGCGGCGGCGCCGCTCGGTGCGGGATTTACCTTCCTCTGTCTCGCGACCGGCTCGCTTTGGGGCAAGCCGGAATGGGGCACATGGTGGGTGTGGGATGCGCGGTTGACGTCGGTGCTCGTGCTGTTTCTGATCTATCTCGGCATCATCGCGCTCTGGCAGGTGATCGAGGACCCGGGCAAAGCCGCGCGGCTCGTCGCGATCTTCACGCTCGTCGGCGCCGTCAATATTCCGATCATCAAGTTTTCCGTCGATTGGTGGAACACTTTGCACCAATCATCCTCCGTCTTCCGCATGGGCGGCCCGACGATCGCGTTTTCCATGCTTTGGCCTCTCATCGTTATGGCGCTGGCCTTTACCGGCCTTTTCTTCACCCTGCACATGATGGCGATCCGTAACGAAATTTTGCGCCGGCGCATCCGGCGTCTCTCGATGCTGGCCGCAAGCGCCGGGGACGGCGAGGCGCGCGTTTCCGCAATCTTTGCCGAGCCAGCACAATGAGCGACCCCAATTCCAGCTTCGTCATTGCCGCCTATATCGTCGCCCTGGTGGTGATCGGCGGCATGATCGTGGCAACGATCGCCGATTACGCAAGTCTCAGGAAGAGTCTTGAGAAATTCGCAGCCCGCACCGGCCGCGCAATCGATGAACGAGACCACTGAGCCGGCTGGGACTGGGATGAGCGAAAGCCTAGCGAAAGCGCCGGCAGACGCAGCGGCGGCGGAATCGAAGACCCGCCGCTCGTGGCTCGTTTTTCTGCCCTTGATCTTTTTCGCCGCTTTGGCGCTGCTGTTTTTCCTGCGCCTTTTTGCCGGCGACGTCTCGCGTCTTCCGTCCGCGCTCATCGGTCGGCAAGTCCCGCATTTCAATCTGCCGCCGGTCACGGGCCTCGCCGAGCGGCCCGGTCTTTCGGATCAGGACCTGCGGCAAGGCGGCGTGAGCGTCCTCAATGTCTTCGCCTCCTGGTGCGCGCCCTGCCATCTAGAACACCCCCTGCTCTTCGCGCTGGCGCAGGACGATAACCTCGCCGAAGAAGGCGTGCGGCTTTTCGGCATCGCCTACAAGGACTCGCCAGAAAACATCCGCCGGTTCCTCGGCCAGGATGGCGATCCTTTTGCGCGGATCGGCGTCGATCAGAGCGGACGCACAGGCATCGATCTCGGCGTCTATGGCGTGCCCGAGACCTTCATCATCAAGGGCGACGGGACGATCGCATTCAAGTTCGTCGGACCGATCACAGAAGACGCGCTGCGCGACACGATCCTTCCGCAGATCGAAAAAGCGCGGCACTAGCGCGCGACTTTCGATTCCTCGATCATCTGACAAAACGCGCGCTCGGCGCGCGTGGCATAGCGCTCCTTATGCCTCAGCGAGAAGAACTGCCGTTTTGGCAACGATATATCGAGGCTGATCAGCGATCCCGCATCGAGCGCGTCGGCAACGACCAGACGCGAGAGCACCGCCGTGCCTGCGCCGTGTTCGACCGCCGTGCGCACCGCCT
Source organism: uncultured Alphaproteobacteria bacterium (assembly GCA_963759985.1). GTDB lineage: Bacteria > Pseudomonadota > Alphaproteobacteria > Rhizobiales > Beijerinckiaceae > Methylovirgula. The sequence goes on along the minus strand of CAVXBI010000004.1, from coordinate 824,660 downwards.
CGTTGGAGGGCAGTTCAAGCACAATGTCGAGGTCGGACGGCGTTATCGCAAACCCCGCGAGCACGCCCTCGAAAATGGCCCGCGTCGCGGAGCCTTGCTCCCGAAAGATCCAACGTAGATCTTTGAGCTGCCCTGGCGACAAGGGTCCGCGTTTCAGCTCATTGGAAGCGACCAGGACCAACTCGTCTTCGGCGATGGGCGCGACTTCGAGCGCCGGATCGTCGACAAGACCTTCGACAAGACCGAGATCGGCGGCGCCTTCCCGGACCATGTCGGCGGCCTGGGGCGTGGTGGCAATCTTAAGACGGAGCTCGACCCCGGGATAGGCCTCACGATATTTCTGCGCCAGCGGCGGGAGCCAATAATTGGCGATCGTCTGGCTCGCCACGATGGCGAGCGTGCCGCGCTTAAGCCCGGCAAGGTCGGTGAGAACTGCTTCGGCCGCCGCGGCTCTGGCCAAGACGGCGCGAGCCTCGATGAGAAACAGGGAGCCGGCATGTGTGAGCGCAATCCGCCGTCCGATCCGGTCGAACAGCTTGCTTGCATAGCGCGTCTCAAGCGCGGTGATTGCCGCGCTGACCGCCGACTGCGTGAGATTAAGATCGCGCGCGGCCTGCGTTACATGCTCGCGCTCCGCCACAGCTACGAAGATGCGAAGCTGTTCCAGCGTCATCGCCGTCTCGTCACGTCGTCATCTTGACCAGCATGAGACTAAATCCCGCGATGAACAGAAAGGCGGCGAAGCCAAGAAGGAGAGGACGCAATCCTTTCGCCCGGAGCTTGCGAATGTCGGTTTCGAGCCCCATCGCCGCCAGCGCTGCCGACAACAAGACAGCCGTCGCGACGACGATCACTTCTTTCGCGTAGGGCGGCACGACGATGAGGCTGTTGATCCCGACAAGAGCAACGAAGCCCAGCACGAACCACGGCATCGGCGCCCGAGCCCTGACGTGGCCCGGTGTGCGGGCTTGCGCGCGCGCAATCGTGCCCAGGGCGATAATGAAGGGTGCGAGCATCATGACGCGAGAAAGCTTGGCGATGGTACCGAAATCGCCGGCGCTCTTGCCGTCCTGGAAGGCTGCCGCGACCACCTGGGCGATCTCGTGAATTGAGGCGCCGGCCCAGAGTCCATAGGCATGGGCCGAAAGATGCAGCAGGCCCGGCAGCAGCGGATAGAGGAACATTGCGATCGAGCCGAACACTGTGACGCAGGCGACGGCATAGGCGACGTCCTCGTCCGGAGCGTTGGTCACCGTGTTGGTCGCGATGACCGCCGAGGCGCCGCAAATCGAAGTCCCCGCTGCGATCAATTCGGCGAGCTTGCGTTCGACGCCGAGTCTCTCCCCGAGCCATTTGGTGAAAAGCAACGTGGCAACGAGCGTGAGCGCGATCACGCCAATTCCCGTCGCGCCGACTTCGCGCACCTGCGCGGCTGTCAATTGCAGACCGAGAAGGATGATCGCAAACCGCAGCACGCGGCGCAGCGAAAAGGTGACGCCCGGCTTGGCCGAACGCGGGGTGCCGACAAGATTGTGAAAGGCGATACCGATGACGATCGCTAAAATCATCGGACTGAAATTCGAAAGGCCCGGCAATTCGTGCAACCCGAACGCCGCCGTGGCAATCGTGAAGGTTAGCAGAAGGCCCGGAATGATCGCCAGCGGCCCAGCCCTTATTGGGCGCGCATGGTGACTTGGCTCGGATTCGTGCGAGCTCGGCACGAGCGCCGGCAGATCTCTCGCGATGGCCTTCACGGCTTGGCTCCTCGACAGGGAAGAGCCCAAACTCGCAGACAGCATTCGATCGATCCAATTCATTATATCTGACGAACTGATCGATATTATCGAACGATTAGGGCCGGCGCTACATCTTAGGCGCGCTCATTGCGCGCCCCGTGCCGCCGCGGCGAGATCGACCAGCGTCTGCCGCAATTCAGCCGGCGTCAAAACCCGGCGCGGGAATGAAACGCGCACGATCAATGCGTCATTGCCGAGATCGATGCCTTCGGGGTCGAGGCCGATCGCCCGCCACGGTCCGGCACCGGCGCCGCGATCCCAATTGGCCGGTGCGCCGAAGGCCGAAGCCAGAAGTGCTGGAACCTCCGGGTGATCGGCATTGATATGGGCGATCGCTTCGGGCTCGGCCGCGATCACTTGCGCGGCGCCATCGATGAGCGTGCGCATTTGATCGGCGGCGAGCGAAGCCGCGCGGGCGAAGCCCCCGTTCAAATGCCCGCCCTCCATCTCGACGTGAAAGAAAGAAAAGTCGGGAAAATCCGCATAGAGCGCGGACTTCGGATGCCGGGCGAGGAAACGCGCGCGCAAAGCGGTGCGGCGATCCGCCTCGTCCACACGCTGCGCCCGCCCGAGAATCGTGAGACGCCGATGCGCCAGAGGATCGCCGCGCCCCGGCGCGTAGAAAAGCAGCGAAAGCCGCGGATCGGCGGCGAGATGGCGGCGATGCGCGGCGAGCTCGGAAAGCAGCAGGATCGGGCTGCCGTCAGGCGCGCTTGCGACGTTTACGAGTGTTACGAAAGGTTGGCCAGAATTGGGGACAAGCGTGGCGAGAGCCGCGGAGCGCGTGGTGCGCAGCAGGAGCTTGGCTTCGGCAACAGGATCGAATTTCGTGGCCTCGCTCGGAAAATCGTCTCCAAATGCGCTCATCAGGCATCCTTATTCCCATAATGCAGAAGCGTTTTTCAGCCCGCGCGGCAAAATTGAAGCGCCATGGGGAGCGATTCGCTTCCAGTTATCGGCGCCCAAGGGTAAATTCCCTTCTAGTTATAATGGTATAGGTTACGAAAAAGTCGGGGTCTGAACACATTTCAGCCCTCAAGCTCTAACAGCTTCGCTCGCTCGCCATGCGTACCAGCCGGTCCTGGATGCACGGCGCAATTCATGTGCTGACGATCGCACCGCTGCGGACACCCCGGGAAGCCTCTTAACGGAAGGGGCGCACCTTCAAACGTTAGGAGTCTTGATGCCGACGATCGCCCTGGTCGATGACGACCGCAACATCCTCACCTCGGTTTCCATCGCCCTCGAAGGGGAGGGCTATCGGGTACAGACCTATACGGACGGGTCCACCGCCCTCGACGGATTGAAGACCAATCCTCCCGATCTCGCCATTTTCGACATCAAGATGCCGCGCATGGACGGAATGGAATTGCTGCGGCGGCTGCGGCAGAAATCCGACCTGCCGGTTATTTTCCTCACCTCCAAGGACGAGGAGATCGACGAATTGTTCGGCCTTAAGATGGGCGCCGACGATTTCATCCGCAAACCTTTTTCGCAGCGGCTTCTGGTCGAGAGGGTCAGGGCCATCCTGCGGCGCGCCAATCCGAAAGAAGCGGCGGCGCAAAAGGAATCCGAGGCCAAAATCCTCGAACGCGGGCTTTTGAAAATGGACCCCGAGCGGCACACATGCACCTGGAAGAACGAAGCGGTGACGCTGACCGTCACCGAATTCCTGATCCTTCAGGCGCTCGCCACGCGGCCCGGCGTGGTCAAAAGCCGCAATGCCCTGATGGATGCCGCCTATGACGATCAGGTTTATGTGGACGACCGGACCATTGACAGCCACATCAAGCGCTTGCGCAAGAAATTCAAAGCCGTCGATGACGAATTCGAAATGATCGAAACCCTCTATGGCGTTGGCTATCGCTTCAAGGAATAATGAGGGCAAGCTCGGCCGACCAAGCTGAATGGCTTTGCCCATTCCAACCAAAGCATGGCGACGTGAGGCTGAATGAGCGTCGAAGCGCGGAACGACACCGAATTCGATCGGGCAATCGAGGCATCGCACGGGACGCGGGGCATCAGGCGCGCGCTCGGCTGGTTCTCGTTGCAAAGTTTACGGGCGATCGAACGGGCGGTGGCCAAGCGCTTCTCGTCGTCGCTCACCCGCCGTATCGTCGTCCTCAACCTTGGCGGTCTCGTCGCGCTGCTCGTCGGCTTCCTCTATCTCAATCAGTTTCGCGAAGGCTTGATCGACGCGCGGGTCCAAAGCCTGCAGACCCAAGGCGAGATCATTGCCGCCGCGATCGCGGCTTCGGCCACCGTCGACACCGATTCGATCACGCTCGATCCCGAGAAGCTTCTCCAGCTCGTGCCGGGCGAAAGCTATGGCCCATCGGACGAGAGCCGGCCTTCGCTCGAGTTCTCGATCAATCCCGAACGCATCGGCCCCGTGCTGCGCCGTCTCGTTTCGCCGACGCGCACGCGCGCCCGGATCTATGACCGCGACGGCTATCTGCTGCTCGAATTCGCGCTCGCTGACCGACCGCGCCGACATCCTGCATCATGATCTTCCGGCGACGCCGGGCGAGGATTTACCCTCCCTGATCGAGCGCACCTGGAATGCGGTGAAAGGCCGTTTCGGCCGCACCGATCTGCCGCTCTACGAAGACATCGGCGGCGCCAATGGCCGAGCCTATCCGGAAGTCGGTCGGGCGCTGGACGGGAGCGCGCAATCCGTCGTGCGCGTCAATGCCAAGGGCGAGACGATCGTGTCCGTGGCGGTGCCGATCCTGCTGATGCGCACCGTGCGCGGCGCCCTGCTGCTCTCGACCCAAGGCGGCGACATCGACAAGATCATCGCCTCCGAGCGCTGGGCCATCATCCGCATCTTCCTCGTCTCGGCGGCGGTCATGCTTCTTCTGTCGTTCTTCCTCGCCGGCACGATCGCCGACCCGATGCACCGCCTGGCCGAAGCGGCGGAACGGGTGCGTCGCGGCATCAAATCGCGCCAGGAGATTCCCGATTTCACCTATCGCGCCGACGAGATCGGCCATCTCTCCGGCGCGTTGCGCGACATGACGCGCGCGCTCTACAACCGCATCGAGGCGATCGAAAGCTTCGCCGCCGACGTCGCGCATGAATTGAAGAATCCGCTGACCTCTTTACGCAGCGCGGTCGAAACCCTGCCCATCGCCCGCTCCGAGGACTCGCAGCAGAGGCTGATGGCGATCATCAAGCATGACGTGCGCAGGCTCGACCGGCTCATCAGCGACATTTCCGATGCCTCGCGCCTCGATGCCGAGCTGGCGCGCGCCGATGTGGCGCCGGTCGATCTCGCCCGCATTCTCGGCACTGTCGTCACGTTGGCCAACCACGTCGAGCAGGACAGTATCCGCGTCACGCTCGACATTGCGCCGAATTGGCAGAATGAAGACGGCCGCAAGAAGGGCTTCAAAGTCATGGGTCATGACTCGCGCCTCGGCCAGGTTTTCAACAACCTGATCGACAACGCCAAGTCCTTCTCCAAACCCGCCGGCTGCGTGCGTGTTTCCTTACGCCCGGCCCGAGGCGGATTCGAGAACGGCCTCCCGGGCGACGGATTCGAGATCGTCGTCGACGACGACGGGCCGGGCATACCCGCCGATGCTTTCGAACGCATCTTCGAGCGATTTTATACCGACCGGCCGTGCCAAGGCTTCGGGCAGAATTCCGGTCTCGGCTTGTCGATCTCCCGGCAGATCATCGAGGCGCATGGCGGACGTGTCCGCGCGATGAATCGGCTGGCGCCTTCGAAGGGCGGCGCCCCGCCCGAGGTGCTCGGCGCCCGTTTCGTCGTCTGGCTGCGGGCGGTAAAGTGAGCGCGGTTCACCAGCCGGCGGACGAAGGCGGCCCCGTCACGATCCATGCGAGCGCCGTCATCGTCGGCGAGTCGGGAATCATCATTCGCGGGATATCCGGTGCCGGCAAGAGCAGCTTGGCTCTGGGCTTGATCGCCGCGGCCGAGCGCGCCGGCCGGTTCGCACGGCTCGTCGGTGACGACCGTATCGAGCTTCGCCGCCGCGGCGGCCGTCTCATCGCGCGAGGCCATCCGCTGGTCGGCGGCATGGTGGAGCGGCGCGGCCAGGGCATCCTTCACATGCGCTTACGAGCCCGCGGCTGTGGTCCGCTTGGTCGTCGATATTCTGGCCCCTGCGGAGGCGACGCGCTTTCCGGAGGAGGCCCAGGACGGCGTCACCTTGTGTGGCGTCTTTCTTCCCTTGGTGTCTTTGCTCAAGGATGCAGCCGCCTACGACTCGGCCCTCCTCGTCTTGGCCAACCTCCAGCAGTCTGCGACAATCTGACGCACACTATAGTTATTTCGCTTGCGCATTTCGCCGCAATGCACAAAATGGCCGCCCCTCAGGGCCTCAAGCCAAAACGGACCCCGGTTTTGCGTCCGCAATCGGATTTTTCACACATATGCGGGAAATTTGGGGCCGGCGCCGTCGCCGACGGCAGCGCCGTAATGGCGCGAATGTGATGTGCGTCAACGCCGATTGCCACGGAGTTGCCGAATGAACCGGTGCCTTCGATGATTGGAATGGTCCTTGTGACCCACGGCGATCTGGCGAAGGAGTTCCGCGCGGCGCTGGAACATGTCGTCGGACCGCAAAAGCAGATCGCGACCGTATCGGTCGGTCCCGAGGACGATATGGAGCAGCGCCGCAAAGAGATTCTCGCGGCGGTCAAGAGCGTCGATTGTGGAGATGGCGTCGTGGTGCTGACCGACATGTTCGGAGGCACGCCGTCCAATCTGGCGATCTCGGTAATGAACGGCGGTCATATCGAAGTCGTTGCCGGAATCAATTTGCCGATGCTCATCAAGCTCGTCTCAATTCGCGAGGCGACGAGCCTCGAACAGGCTGTCTTGCAGGCGCAAGATGCCGGCCGCAAATATATCTACGTCGCCAGTCGCGTACTCGGGGGCAAATGAACAAAGGCGCTGCCCCAATTTCCGAAGCCGAAGATTGTCCGACCGCGGGTCCGCCGCCGGAAAGCGCGTTCGTGCGCGAGCTCGAGATTCTGAACCGCAGAGGCTTGCATGCCCGCGCCACGGCGAAGCTCGTCCAATGTATCGAAGGCTTTGACGCCGACGTGACGGTGAGCCGCTGCGGCGAGACTGTCGGCGGCACGTCGATCATGGGCATATTGACGCTCGGCGCAGGCGTCGGCTCGACGATCACGGTAACCGCGAAAGGGCCTGCCGCCGCCGAAGTGCTCGATGCCATCGCCGCCCTCGTCGCCGAGAAATTCGGCGAAGACGATTGATGCGCCAGGCGCTGCATCGCCTCATCGTCGCGACCGAAGGCAAAGGGCTCGTCGAGATCACCGAACCGATCCAAAAATGGCTCGCCGCTCAGGCCATCGCGATCGGGCTCCTCACTTTATTTTGCCGGCATACGTCGGCGTCGCTCCTGATCCAGGAGAACGCCGATCCCGATGTGCGCAAGGATCTCGAGACTTTTTTCGAAAGGCTCGTGCCCGAGGGCCGCGGGCGCTACATTCACGAGACCGAAGGACCGGACGATATGCCAGCCCATATCCGTTCGGCGCTGACGCAGACGCAGCTTTCAATTCCGATCGAATCGGGGCGCCTGCAGCTTGGCACTTGGCAGGGCATCTATCTCTTCGAACATCGCAGCGCGGCGCATCGGCGCGAGGTCGTGCTGCATCTTATCGGAGAGTGATCCTTCTTCTCGCCTGCGGGAGAAGGTGTCATGCGAAAGCTTTCCCGGCCGGAGCGAAGCGACGAGCCGGGATCCAGAAGCTACAAGCGCTGGCAAATCAAAGTTGCCTATGGACCCCGGATCTGCGCCCGCTTCGCGGGCTTGTCCGGGGAAGTGGCCAACGCCGCATCCTCTTCCGCAAACGGGGGATGAAACGCTCCTCAATTCTTCTTCTTTCCCCTATCCCCCAACAAATCCGGCCGCCGCGCCTTCGTCAGCGCCAGCGCCTGCTCCTTGCGCCAAGCGGCGATCTTGGCATGATCGCCGGAGAGCAGAACTTCGGGAATCGCGCGGCCTTCGAATTCGCGCGGCTTCGTATAGTGCGGATATTCGAGCAGCCCCCCCTCGAAGCTCTCCTCAGTGCCGGAGGCTTCCTTGCCCATCACGCCGGGCAGCAAGCGGATGACGGCGTCGATCAGCACCATCGCGGCGAGTTCGCCGCCGGAGAGCACATAATCGCCGATCGAGATTTCCTCGAGGCCGCGCGCTTCGATCACCCGCTCGTCCACGCCTTCGAAACGGCCGCAGATGAGAACGGCGCCGTCGCCGAGGCTGAGTTCGCGCACGCGTTCTTGGGTGAGCGGCCGGCCGCGCGGGCTCACGAGAAAGCGCGGGCGCGCATCGCCCGGCGCGAGGCCCGCATCGAGGCTTGCGGCCAGAACGTCGGCGCGCATCACCATCCCGGCGCCGCCGCCGGCCGGCGTGTCATCGACGCTGCGATGCCGGCCGAGGCCGTTGGCGCGAATGTCGATCATCTCGAGAGTCCAGAGACCGCGCGCGCAATGCATCGCCTGCGAGCGAGGTTCCGAGCGGGCCCGGAAACATGTCGGGAAAAAGCGTGAAGATGGTCGCCCGCCACATGGCGCTTAGCGGGACGAGACCCGCGCTCCTTGCGGCGCAGCCTCCGGCGCAACATTTGGCTCGCCCACTTCGATCTCTGCCAGCGGCGCGATGACGATCCCGCCACCTGCAATATCGACGGTCGGCACGGCTGCTTTGGTGAATGGAACGAGCAGGCTTTCGCCGCCAGCCTCAGGCGCGATCTCCAAAATATCGCCGCCGCCGAAATTGAGCACTTGGACGACGCGTCCGAGGTGCTCACCGGTCGCGGTCCTGGCCGCAAGCCCAATGAGATCGGCGCGATAGAATTCATCCTCTGCCGTCGGTGCCAAAGCATCGCGGCCAATATAGAGGTCCACATTGGTCAGCGCTTCGGCGGCCTCGCGCGTCGCGATGCCGGCAAGGCGCGCAACGAAGAGATTGTCTTTCAGAGGTCGCAGCGCGGCGATCTCGAATTGCACGGTGCCGTGCGCATCGCTCAGCGGCCCATAGGCGCCGATGGCCTTCGGATCCTGCGTGAATGACATGAGCCGCACCTCGCCTTTGACCCCATGCGCCGCGCCGATCCGGCCGACGAGCACGCGTCTTTCATCGGCGGATGCCGCTGACGGAGAGTGCATGGCGCCGGATTCCGGCATGGCTCAGGCCGCGGGCGCGGCTTCGGCAGGCGCTTCCGCCGCTTTTGCGGCGGCTGCGGCGCGCTCCTGCGCCTTCTTCTTCGGCTGCGCCTTCTGCGGATTGTTGTGCGGCTCGCGCTTCAACGCGCCGAGCGAATCGAGCAGCCGCGCCACGCGATCCGTCGGCTGCGCGCCCTTGGCCATCCAGGCCTTCGCCTTTTCTAAATCGAGCACGAGACGATCGGCCGCGTCTTTTGCCTTGAGCGGATCGAAAATGCCGATCTTCTCGATGAAGCGTCCATCGCGCGGCGCATGCGAATCGGCGACGACGACGCGATAGAACGGCCGCTTCTTGGCGCCGCCGCGTGACAGGCGAATTTTCAGCGACATTCTTTCTTCCTTTCCTAAGAGTCGCTTCATTTCTTCTTCTCGAATGGATTGAAGCCGCCGCCAAGGCCCGGCAATTTGCCGCCGCCGAGCCCAGGCAGACCGCCGGGCAATTTCGGCGCGTTGCCGAAAAGCCCGGTTGGCATTTCCGGCAGCTGCGACGGCGCGCCGGCGCCCTGCCCCATTTGCTTTTGCAGAGCCGCGAGCTCTTCCGGGCTTGGCACCGGCATGCCGCCGCCGAGCCCAAAGGCCGAGGCCATTTGGCTCAAAGGACCACGCTTGGCGCTGCCCAATTGTTTCATCATATCGGCCATTTGCCGGTGCTGCTTCAAGAGCCGGTTCACGTCCTCGACCCTGGTGCCGGAGCCCGCCGCGATGCGCTTCTTGCGCGAAGCCTTGAGAATATCGGGATTACGCCGCTCGACCGGAGTCATCGAGAGGATGATGGCGCGCTGGCGCTTCACGACGCGGTCGTCGAGGTTCGCCGAGGCGATCTGGTCCTTCATCTTGGCGATGCCCGGCAGCATGCCCATGACCCCGCCGAGGCCGCCGATCTTTTCGACTTGCGCGAGCTGATCGGCGAGATCCTCCAAGTCGAACTTTCCCTTGCGCATCTTCTCGGCGATCTTCTGCGCCTTCTGCGCGTCGATCGTCTGCGCCGCCTTCTCCACGAGCGAGACGATGTCGCCCATGCCGAGAATGCGGTTGGCGATGCGGTCGGGATGGAAATCTTCGAGCGCGTCCATCTTCTCGCCGACGCCGAGAAGCTTGATCGGCTTGCCGGTGACGGCGCGCATCGAGAGCGCCGCCCCGCCGCGTCCGTCGCCCTCGACGCGGGTCAGCACGATGCCGGTGATGCCGACGCGATCGTCGAAATTTTTCGCAAGATTGACCGCGTCCTGGCCAGTGAGGCTATCGGCGACAAGCAGGATTTCGTGTGGGCCGGCGGCGCGCTTGATCTCGACCATCTCGGCCATCAAGGCTTCGTCGATATGCGTGCGCCCCGCGGTGTCGAGCAGCACGACGTCATAGCCTTGCAACCGCGCCGCTTCTTCGGCGCGCCGCGCGATCTGCACCGGCGTCTGGCCGGCGATGACCGGCAGCGTCTCGACGCCAACCTGGCGGCCCAGCACCGCGAGCTGTTCCTGCGCCGCCGGACGCTTCACGTCGAGCGAGGCCATGAGCACCTTGCGCTTCAGGCGCTCGGCGAGACGCTTGGCAATCTTGGCGGTGGTCGTTGTCTTACCCGCACCCTGGAGACCGACCATCATGATCGCCACAGGCGCAGGCGCGTCGAAATCGATCGGCTGCGCATCGGAGCCGAGCGTTTCGATCAGCACGTCGTTGACGATCTTGACGACCATCTGGCCGGGCGTCACCGATTTGACGACATTGGCACCGACGGCACGAGCCCGCACTTTGTCCACGAAGGAGCGCGCCACATCGAGCGCGACATCGGCTTCGAGCAAAGCCCGGCGCACTTCGCGCAACGCGACGGCGACGTCCTCCTCGGAGAGCGTGCCGCGACGGGTGAGGCCGTCCAATATGTTTGAGAGCTTTTCCGAAAGCCCTTCGAACATCGCCTTTTTCCTTCAACTTGGGAGACGCCCCAAGCAAACGCTGCATCTTAGACTTTTATGCGTCGGCGGTGCCACAACCCCTCTCCCGCAAGCGGGAGAAGGAGCAACACAAATCGCGCCCGGGGGCGCGACGCGCTGCCGGGCGTTAACCTCCGACCTCCTGGGCCGGGCAGTTAGAGCAATCGATCTCTTGCGAGAATGCTGGTTTATAGGGCGTCCAGCGCCGCCCCGTCAAGGAAGAGAGAGAACAGCAGTGTCTCAGTTCGAAATTTGGGGCCGCAAAACGGCCAAGGGAACATGGATCTCGCAGACGACCCCACCGGGCGCAAACTTCAACCGCGTATCGCTGTTAAGCTGACTGGCGAAGCTCATCTCGATCAGGCGCGTTCCGAAACTGCGACGGGTGGGCTCTCGAACGGCCGGACCGCCTTGTTCGGCCCACCTGAGACGAAGCTTATTTTCTGCGTCGTCAACCTCCGTGATAATGCTGACGTGTCCTTCGGGCGCCGACAGCGCACCATATTTCACCGCATTCGTGCAAAGTTCGTTCAGGGTCATGGCCAGAGGAAGCGCCGCCCCTGCGTCGACTTCTATATCTGCGGTCTGAATGAGGAACCGGCCGTTGCGCGAAGCCGCAAAAGGTTCGGTGGCCACTTTTAGCAACTCCGGCAGCCGTGTACCACTCCAGTTGGTGCGCAACAGCAAATCATGCACCCTGCCAAGGGCAAGCAGGCGGTTCTCCACCGCATGCCGCGCGTGTTCTAAACTGTCCGCTGATCGAATGCTCTGCAATGTAATCGCCTGCACGGTGGCAAGCATGTTCTTCACGCGATGATGCAATTCCTCCAAGATAATCCGCTGCAGCTTATCTGCGGTCTCATGCTGCGACACCTCGCTTAAAGCTCGCTCCAAAAGAAGGCGAAGATTCGTGTTCTCTATCGCAAGCTTTATGTCGTCTTCGTTCCCCATGCTGTCTCGTTCGAATTTGGGGGTGCTGGCCGTTCCACTTTCATGATCCATGATAGACCGGCTCGGACTTGCCAGTCATTCCCTTTCCGCGCCGTTCCCAAATTCGTGAATTACCTGCACAACGCGACAGCGGCGCTCGACCTGACGCCGCTTGGCGCGATGCCGCCGCAATTTGGCTCAGCGGTCGAGGCTCCTGATATAGGCCACGATATCCGCGATCTCGCTGCGCGTCAAACTCATGTCCGGCATTTTGGGATGCGGCGAACTGAGAAAGACCCTGAGCGTTTCCGAGGTCAGTTTGGTCTTATGCGCGATCGAAGCGAAGCTCGGCACGTCCGAATTGGCCGCAATCTGGTCGGCCGAGACCAAATGGCAGGTAGCGCACCAACGTTTCGCTATGATCTCGCCCTTAGCCGCGTCGGCTGCGAATACGTCGGTCCGCAATGCGGGCAGAACCAGGAACACGATAGCGCCGCAGGCGATGGATCGTATGTGCGAGACCATGGTCAACTCCAGCTTGCACCAAAGCTTTATACTAAGATCGTTCCGGCGTCGAATTATGCCTCAAAATATTTCTTCGCCCTTGCCTCTCCGTCGTCTCCGCGAGGCTGTTGGCGAGCGCTACCTGGCCATTACCACTTCGATCTTCGCAGAGCATCGGCAACCGAAGCCACAGTGCCATCGACCTTAATTTGCAGATCATTGTCGAAAACGATAGTAACTCTCTCCTTGTCGATTTCCATCACGAGACGGACAAGCTGCGCGTTGACTGCAATGTCCTTTCCGGTGCCGCTTTCCTTCAAAAAGCAAATTCCGTCTGGCATGGGGGATCCCTCAGATCAGTTTGAGACAGCTTGATTGAAACGCGAACATCTCTTGCGCCCTAACGAGGAGACTGGCCATCGTATTTCGGGCAACTCCGCGAATTTCCGGGGACCTGTGCGTGCCGGCAGCGTCATGCGTCGCGCCACTTTGCAAAAGCTGCCGCCATACCGTGGACGACACCTTCCTCGTCCAGGAGCTGCCACAGCGTCGCGTCCTCGATCCAGAAGCGCCGGCCAGTTTTCGAAATTCGCAGCCCGGTGTAGCCGATCGCAAATCCTTGTTCGCGCACGCGGTCCATCAGCTGCTGACGTTTTTCTCGATCGGCTGTCTCGGCCGAAAGTCGAGACGGAAGCGAAGCCAGCTCAGTCCAGCTGTATCCGAAACACGCCTGTGCTGCTTTATTTGCATAGATGAAATGGGGATCGGGATCGGTGTCGTGTGCCAGAACGCAAAAAGACGCCACCTCATAGAGCCAGTTGGCGGGATCGTCCGTGTGTATGTTGTTGGGAAGCAGCGGCGCGCCGACCAGGCGAGAATGGCTGCCGGCCAGCAATGCGAAAAACTGCGGATTCTTAGCTAAGTCTTCCAACCGTCGCTCTAGAGATGTGGCGAGCAGATATTATCGACGCCGGACCGTGTCGATGAAAAATCGAAGGGAATGCGGCGCTCTGGCGCGTTGCGTCACGCGGTCACCCCCGCGCCTTCTCCATCATCTCCACGAATCGGCGGAACAGATAATGGCTGTCGCGCGGGCCGGGCGAGGCCTCGGGGTGATGCTGCACCGAAAACGCCGGACGGTCCGTCAGCGCGATGCCGCAGTTCGAGCCGTCGAAGAGCGAGACATGCGTCTCCTCGCGCAAAGCCGGCAGCGTGTCGCGATCGACCGAGAAGCCGTGGTTCATCGACACGATCTCGACCTTGTCGGTGGTGAAATCCTTCACCGGATGATTGGCGCCATGATGGCCCTGGTGCATCTTCTGCGTCTTGGCGCCGATCGCCAGCGCCAGCATCTGATGGCCGAGACAGATCCCGAATGTCGGGATTCGCCGGTCGATCAGATTCTTGATGACCGGCACGGCATAGACGCCGGTCGCGGCCGGATCGCCGGGCCCGTTGGAGAGAAAGATTCCGTCGGGCTTCAGCGCGACGATCTCTTCGGCCGCCGCGGTCGCCGGCACGACAGTCACCGCGCAGCCGGCGTCGGCGAGCAGGCGGAGAATGTTGCGCTTGATGCCGTAGTCGATGGCGACGACATGATATTTCGGCGCGCTCTGCGCGGCCGTAGCCTTGCTCCAGGTCCCAGCTCGTCTCGTCCCAGGTCGAGCGCTGCGCCGATGGTGACGTCCGGCACAAGGTCCATGCCGACGAGGCCCGGCCATTCCGCGGCTTTGCCTTGCAAGGCGGCGACGATCGAACTTGCCGTCCGGCGCATGCGCGATCACCGCGTTGGGCATGCCCTTCTCGCGGATATAGCTGGTCAGCGCGCGCGTATCGATGCCGCAGAGCCCGATGATGCCGCGCGCCTTCAGCCATTGGTCGAGATGGCGCGTGGCGCGGTGGTTCGAAGGATCGGTGATCGGCGCATGCACCACCACCCCGCAGGCGCCGGCGGCGGCGGCAAGATTGGCGCTCTCGATGTCCTCTTCGTTCGTTCCCACATTGCCGATATGCGGGAAGGTGAAGGTGACGATCTGCCCGGCGTAGGAAGGATCGGTGAGGATTTCCTGATAGCCGGTCATCGCCGTGTTGAAACAGACTTCGCCGACCGCCTCGCCGGTCGCGCCGAGTCCGAAGCCTTCGAGCACGGTGCCGTCGGCGAGAACGAGAAGCGCGGTCGCAACCGGCCTTGTCCAGCCCTGTTGTTCCTGCCGCATGCGTCACTACGACCCTTTCTCGCAGTGTTTACCAAGATTGGCGGCGCGAAGATGCGATATGTTATCATATCGCGCAAGCAAGTTAGGTTTCAGGAGACGGCATGCGCGAACGGTTGATGAGCGAACTGAAGACAGCGATGAAGGCGGGCGAAAAGCGCCGCGTCGATACGATCCGCATGGTCAACGCCGCGCTGAAGGATCGCGATATCGAGGCGCGCGGCCAAGGCAAGACTGTCTCCGATGACGAGATCCTGAGCCTTTTCCAGAAGCTCATCAAAAGCCGGCAGGAATCGGCCGAGATCTACGAGAAAGCTGGGCGCAACGAACTCGCCACCCAGGAACGCGAGGAAATCGCCATCATCCAAAGCTTCCTGCCACAGCCTTTGAGCGAGGCCGAGGTCGAAGCGGCGGTCGCTGCGGCCATTGCCGAGACAGGCGCCACATCGATCAAGGATATGGGCAAGGTGGTCGGCGCGCTCAAGGCCAAATATGCCGGCCGCATGGATGTCGGCAAGGCAAGCGCCAAGGTCAAGGCCAAGCTCGGCGGCTAATCCGCGCTGGACGTACTAAGGGGCCGCGAATGGCGCTCGATATCGTCGATCTTCGCAGTTTCTACGGCTCGCCTTTGGGCAAAGTCGCCGAGCGATTCGTCGGCGAAGTGATCCGCGCGCGATTCGACAATTGCGTCGGCCAGTCGGTCATGGGGATCGGCTATGCGACGCCCTATCTAGACCGGTTCCGCGGCGAGGCTTTGCGGGTGCTCGCCTTCATGCCGGCAACGCAAGGCGTCGTGAACTGGCCGGCCTCGGGCCTTTCCGCTTCGGCGCTCGCCGAACCCACGATGATGCCGCTGCCGGATTCCTGCATCGACCGGGTGATCGTCGTCCATGCGCTCGAGATCGCCGAACATCCGCGCGAGCTTCTGGCCGAGATCTGGCGCATTCTGACGCCGGGCGGCCGCATGATTGCGGTGGCGCCGCGCCGCGCCGGGCTCTGGGCGCGGCTCGACACGACGCCCTTCGGCAACGGCCAGCCCTATTCGCTGAGTCAAATGCGCGATCTCATGCGCGACGCTCTGTTCTCGCCGACGCATTGGACCGAAGCGCTCTATGTCCCGCCCTTCGAAGGGCAGATCTTCTTGCGTTCCGCCGCGCTCTTCGAACGCGTTGGGGCAAAGCTCGCCCTGCCCGGCGCCGGCGTGCTCATCGTCGAAGCGATGAAACAACTCTATCGGCCGGTCGGCGTGCGGCGCGTTCAAGCCCTGCAGCACTTGCAGCCGGTGCTGGGCGCGCGCCCGGCCGGCATCGCGCCGAGTTGAGGATCGGTGCCGTCAATCGGCTTTAGCCATTTCTCGCAAAACCCGCCGGCAGCTTCACGCGAAAGCACTGCGCGAGAAACATGCCGCCGTGCATCAGGCCGCCGCCGTCGATGCCGTGGCCGATGCCAAGCGAAAGATGCCATTGGCAAGGAACGCCGGCCTTGGCCAGTTCTTCGGCCGAGACGAACAAAGCTTCGGCGGGAATGAGATCGTCCTGATCCCCATGCACGAGAAGAACCGGCGGGCTCGAGCCTCGCGCTTTGTTCGTCTCGGCCAAATGTTCGGGACCGACGAGCACGCCGGAATAGCCAAGGACGGCGGCGACCCGCTGGCGCCGCAAGCCAACGTGCAGCGCCATCATCGTGCCCTGGCTGAAGCCGACGATGGCAAGCCTGTCCTGGCCAAGCCGGTAGCGCGCCAGTTCCGCATCGAGGAAAGCATCGAGCAGCGGCGCCACGCCATTGACGCCGCGCCAGAGTTCCGCAGGTTCGCGCAAGTCCAAGGCAAACCATTGCCGGCCGACCGGCGCCTGAGCACAAGGCTGTGGCGCATGCGGCGCGACGAAGACGGCATGCGGCAGCAAGGACTGCCATTGCTGGCCGATGGCGATCAAATCATTGCCGTCGGCGCCATAGCCGTGGAGAAAGACGACGAGCTGTTGCGGCGCGCGGCCTTTCGGCACGAGGCGCGGCCCGTCGAGTCGCGAAACCATTCGAAAATCCCTGCGTTGGACTTAGCGGCCGAGGAATCCTGTTTTGGTTCCAAGGTCAAGCCGGCAAGAGCTCATCGCCTGCAACAGCCTTGCCCCCGCGAGTTTGACGTTGCGAGAGCGGGACTAGGCCTGGTCGAGGGTCAACCCCAAACAGCCGGGCGGCGGAAAAATTCGTGAGCGATTTACGACGATGTCATCGGCCGCCTCGGGCTCCCGGCTGACGGCACGCCCATTGCAAAGCAAATTAACGAAGCGCTCCGGCTAAACCGTCCGATCGATCTATTTAGGAAATGGACTTGATTGCAATCGGTACTTTAACTTATTGATCCGGAATGTTCGGAGAGCGCGAAAAGTCCCCGTAATTGCTTCGTTCTCATGCGCATCCGACCGGTGGTTCAGGCTGATGACAAGGTCCTATATTCCGCACGTGTTCCGCTTCGCGCCGTCGCCGAACGGATACCTGCATCTCGGCCATGCCTTCTCGGCGCTCATCAATCATGAGATGGCTGTCTCAACGAGCGGCAGCCTGCTGCTTCGGATGGAGGACATAGACGTCGAGCGGTGCCGCCTGGAATTCGAGCAGGCGATCTATGAGGATCTCGCTTGGCTCGGTCTTTCCTGGGAGGAGCGGGTACGCCGGCAGTCCGAGCACTTCGACGCCTACGCCGAGGCGCTGGCGAGCCTCGAACAGCGCGGGCTTGTCTATCCGTGCTTCTGTTCGCGCGCCGACGTGATGAGCGCCGTGGCCGAGCGCCCGGACTGGCCGCGCGATCCCGATGGTTCTCCACTTTATCCAGGCACCTGCAAACATCTTACGCCGGCGGAACGCCGCGCCCGGCTTGCCGCCGGGCAGCCGGCTGCGCTTCGCCTCGATATGGCTGCGGCTTTGGCCCAGACGAGGCAAAAGATCGCTTGGCGCGAATATCGCGGCGGCGCCGAACGGCGCGACGTGATCGGCGACCCGCACATCTGGGGCGATGCCGTGCTCGCCCGCAAGGACATTCCGGCGAGCTATCACATTGCCGTGGTCGTCGACGACGCCTTTCAAGGCATCACCGACGTGGTGCGTGGCGAGGACCTGTTCATGGCGACGAGCCTTCACCGGCTGTTGCAGATCCTGCTCGATCTGCCTGCCCCCGCCTATCATCACCATGAGCTGTTGCGCGACGCCGCCGGCCGGAAATTATCGAAGAGTCTGCGCGCCAAGTCGTTGCGGGCCTTGCGTCGCGAGGGCCTCACGGCGGCGGACGTGAAGGAACAACTCGGCATCGCGCGGCGGGTCTTCGCATTTGCCTCCTAAAACTTGGCGCAAACGTTTGGCGCGCATAGTTTCTCTCCCTCTCCCTGCCAGCGGGGAGAGGGAGAGGCACCGATAGGCATCCTCGACCATGACGTTTCATTATTCTCCACTCTTCCCCGTCGGAGTAGACACGACGCCCTATCGCAAGCTTACCGACAAGGGCGTGCGCATCGAGAAATTCGGCGCGCGCGACATGCTTGTCGTCGAGCCGGAAGCGCTCAAGCTTCTTGCCGAAGCGGCGTTCATCGATATCAACCACTTGCTGCGCCCCGCCCATCTCTCCCAGCTCGCCGCCATTTTCAAGGATCCCGAGGCGACGGAGAACGACAAGTTCGTCGCCTATGACCTCTTGAAGAACGCCAATATCGCCGCGGGCGGCGTGCTGCCGATGTGCCAGGACACAGGTACGGCGATCGTCGTGGCGAAGAAGGGGCGGCGCGTTTTTACAGAAGGCGGCGACGAAGCGGCCTTGGCCGAAGGCATCTGGAACGCCTATGAAAAGAAGAACCTGCGTTATTCGCAACTCGCGGCTCTTTCCATGTTCGAAGAGCGCAACACCAAAACCAATCTGCCGGCGCAGATCGAGATCTATAGCGAAGGCGAAGATACCTACAAATTTCTGTTCATGGCCAAAGGCGGCGGCTCGGCCAACAAGACCTTCCTTTACCAGGGCACGCCTTCCCTGCTCACGCATGACAAGCTCGTTGCGTTTCTCGAAGAGAAGATCCTGACACTCGGCACCGCCGCCTGCCCGCCCTATCATCTCGTCATCGTCATCGGAGGCACATCCGCCGAACTGACGTTGAAAACCGTCAAGCTCGCCTCGACCCGCTTTTACGACAATCTGCCGACGAAGGGCGGCGACGATGCACACGCGTTCCGCGATCTCGAGCTCGAGGCCGAGATCCACAAGCTGACGCAGAACCTTGGAGTTGGCGCGCAATTCGGCGGCAAATATTTCTGTCACGACGTGCGTATCATCAGACTGCCGCGACATGGCGCATCGTTGCCGATCGGGCTCGGTGTCTCCTGTTCGGCCGATCGCCAAGCGCTCGGCAAGATCACCAAAGACGGCGTCTTTCTCGAAGAGCTTGAGCAGGATCCGGCAAAATATCTGCCGCCGGTCGGCGAGGCCGCACAAGGCGAAGCCGCGGTGAACATCGATCTTTCGAAGCCCATGTCCGAGATTCTCGCCACGCTGTCGCAATATCCGATCAAGACTCGGCTCTCGCTCAGCGGCCCGCTGATTGTCGCGCGCGATCTCGCGCACGCCAAGATTCGCGAATTGCTTGAGCGCGGCGAGCCCATGCCCGATTATTTCAAGGATCATCCAATCTATTACGCCGGCCCCGCGAAGACGCCTGAGGGGCGTGTCTCGGGCTCGTTCGGCCCGACGACGGCCGGCCGCATGGATTCTTATGTCGATGAGTTCCAGGCCGCCGGCGGCTCGCTCGTGATGCTTGCCAAAGGCAATCGTTCGCCGCATGTGCGCGAAGCCTGCGCCAAGAACCATGGATTTTATCTGGGTTCCATCGGCGGCGCTGCGGCGCGCCTCGCGCAAGACTGCATCACCCGCAGCGAAGTCATCGCCTATCCCGAACTCGGGATGGAGGCGATCTTCAAGATCGAGGTGAAGGATTTTCCCGCCTTCATCGTCATCGACGACAAAGGCAATGATTTTTTCAAAGAACTGAATTTGGGCTGACGCGCGGCGTCGGCCGCTATCGATTGACGCGATTACCCCAGCATGGTTCGATTGCCCGCGGCTTTATAAATTTGCCGGGAGGAAATATGCGTCGATTCAATCTTTCTCTTGTGATCGGGAGCACTTTTGTTGCGGGTGCATTGGCTCTCACCACGCCCACTGAAGCCCAAAACGGGCTCGATGTTCTTGGTGCTGCGGCCGCCATAACCGCCGGAGCCATTGCCGGCGCTTATTTCTGGGGTGGCCATAATTATTGCTGGTATCCGGACGGTTGGAATGGTCCAGGCTGGTACTGGTGCGGCGCCTATTACAATCAGCCCGGCTACGGCTGGGGCGGCGGCGAGGGCTGGCATGGTTGGCGTCGCGGCGGCCCCGGCCCCGGTCATGGCGGCCATATGGGGGGCAGCCACATGGGCGGTCCGAAAGGCGGCCCGAAGGGCGGCAAGGGCCACAAGTAAGAGGGCCACCACGGCAGCCGGATTCCCAAGCGCAAATCTTGGCCGGGGAAATTTCCCGGCCATTTCACGTGCGGCGAAAATCGCGCACCACAAGATGTTTCAATATTCGATCTTCGCGACTTCCAGCCGCTCGACGCCTTTCGGCGTGCGCACGTCTACGACATCGCCTTCCTCGGCCTTGAGAAGAGCCTTGGCGACCGGCGAGATCCAGCTGATCTCGCCAAGCTCCGAACGTGCCTCGTCGATTCCGACGATCCGCACCGTCTTCGAATCGCCCTCGGCATTGAGGTAAGTGACGGTTGCGCCGAAAAAGACGCGATCCTTGTTCTTCTGTTTGCCCGGATCGACGACCTCGGCGATTTCGATGCGCTTCATCAAAAAGCGCATGCGGCGATCGATCTCGCGCAGTCGCCGCTTGCCATAGATATAATCGCCGTTCTCGGAGCGATCTCCGTTACCGGCGGCCCATGTGACGGTCTCGACGATCTTCGGGCGTTCGTCCTGCTGCAAGTGACGAAACTCCTCACGCAGCCGCTCCAGGCCTTGCGGCGTGATGTAGTTCGTAACGCCTGCGTAGACTTCCGGGATCTCGTCCTCGAGATCGCTCTCAGTCTCGGTTTCCTTGGTGAAGGCTTTGCTCATGACGGCATAGTTGGCGCTTGGAGGTGAGATGGCAAGAGCCTTGTTGGGCTCCAGCATGCGCAGCCCGGGCTTCCTGGACATCGGCCGCCACGCATGGCAAAAGCACGCCGAACCGCGTATTCACGGCCCACATGACCGATCTGACCCGCCTCGAAAAAGATACGCTTGCCGCAATCAAATCCGCCGCCGATGAGGCGGCGCTTGAAACGGCGCGCGTCGGGGCGCTTGGCAAGAAGGGCGCGATCTCGGCGCTTTTGGCGAGCCTTGGCAAGATGTCGCCCGAGGAGCGCAAGGCGCAAGGCGCCGTGATCAACGCGCTGAAGGACAAGGTCACAGCGGCGTTCGCTGAGCGCCGCGCCGTACTGAAGGATGCGGCGCTCGCGCATCGTCTCTCCACGGAAAGGATCGACGTCACGCTGCCGGCGCGCACGAGCCCGCTCGACGTCGGTCGCATCCACCCGATCTCGCAAGTCACCGATGAGTTGGCGGCGATCTTCGCCGATCTCGGCTTTTCGATCGCCGAGGGCCCGGACATTGAGACCGACGACTACAATTTCGGCAAGCTCAACTTTCCGCCCGACCATCCTGCCCGCGACATGCACGATACCTTCTTCCTGAACCCGGATGCGAGTGGGGAGCGCAAGCTGCTGCGCACCCATACGAGCCCCGTTCAGGTGCGCACGATGCTGAGCCAAAGGCCGCCGATCCGGGTCATCTGTCCCGGCCGCGCCTATCGCTGCGACTCGGATCAACTCATACGCCGATGTTCCACCAGGTCGAAGGACTCGTCGTCGACAAGCAGGCGCATCTCGGCCATTTGAAATGGATCCTCAGCGAATTCTGCAAGGCCTTCTTCGAAGTCGCAGAAGTAAGGATGCGCTTTCGCCCAAGCTATTTTCCGTTCACCGAGCCGTCGATGGAGGTCGATATTCAATGTTCGCGCAAGGCCGGCGAGATCCGTTTCGGCGAAGGCGAGGATTGGCTGGAGATCCTCGGCTGCGGCATGGTGCACCCCAACGTGCTGAGGAATTGCGGGCTCGACCCCGACGTCTACCAAGGATTCGCTTGGGGCATCGGCATCGATCGGATCGCTATGCTGAAATACGGGATGCCGGATCTGCGTGCCTTCTTCGACGCCGACATTCGGTGGCTGAGGCACTATGGCTTCAGGCCGCTCGACTTTCCGACGCTGCTTGCAGGTCTGTCGAGCTGAACGCGCAGCCGAGGTTAAAAATCGCTGGCGATGCCCTTCACTTCCCAATCGCCATAGCGCACCGGATCGGGACCTTTGCGGCCGCCGACCTCAAGCGGGCGATCGGCCGCGGATTGAGCCGCGCGGTGACGGCGCTCTTGCGCTTCAGCAAGCGCGCGTTGCGCCGCGGGGTTCAAGTTCTGCCGCTGCGAAGTTTCCGTCTCGCTGCGGTGCGTCTGATCCATGAGTTTCATTTTGAAGTCTCTTATGCCATGCCTATGCGCTCGTCATAAACGTGCCAAAGCGGCGGAAGCATGACGAAGCTCTCCATTCACGCAGCGGATTCCTGTCGAGAACCATGTCGATGCTAGAGTCGAATTCGAATCACGCGAGACCATCCGCTTTGTCGCGATGTCTCGACAGGAAGAGCACCCCGGCTTGCCGCGGAGCCTTCCCATGGTAAGGCCGCCGCGCCCCGCCGCGCGACCTGCAAAAGAAGGGTTGATGGCGGTTCCCGGCCTTTCGGCTCGCGTTGCCGCGGCGTTGATCTTGCGCGACATTACCGTGGGGGGCCATACGCTCGACGAACTCTTCGCGGCGGGCGCCGGTCTGTCGCGACTGGCCGGACTTGCGCCGCGCGACATCGCGCTCACCCGCTCGATCGTCACCGTGGCGCTGCGCCGGCTTGGAACGATCCGGCAGGCGTTAGCGGCGCTTCTCGAAAACGGTTTGCCGCGCACCGCTGCGACACAGATCGAATTCTGCCTGACGATCGCGGCCGCGCAGATCCTGTTTCTCGATGTGCCGGACCACGCCGCCGTTGATCTTGCCGTGCGCATGATCCGCCTCGATCAGAAAACTGCTCCTTATGCTTCCTTGGTTAACGGCGTGTTACGCAATCTCATCCGCAGCCGCGAGACCGTCCTCGCCGACAGCGCCCCGCTCGATCAGGACACGCCGGCTTGGCTTGCCTCCCGCTGGCGCAAGACTTACGGCGAGGCGACGGCACACGCCATCGCCGCCGCCAATCGGCTCGAGCCCACGCTCGACATCAGTGTCAAATCCGATCCCGCGCTTTGGGCCGAAAGGCTCGGCGCGAGCTTGTTGCCGACCGGCTCCCTGCGGCTTTCGACCCATCGGCCAATTGCTGAACTGCCGGGGTATGCCGAGGGCGCATGGTGGGTGCAGGACGCGGCCGCGGCGCTGCCGGCCGCGCTTCTCGATGTTACGCCGGGAATGAAGATCGGCGATCTCTGCTCGGCGCCGGGCGGCAAGGCGGCGCAACTCGCGGCACGCGGCGCGCGCGTCATTGCGGTTGACCGATCGGCGGAGCGGCTCAAGTTGCTGGCGGCCAATTTCGAAAGGTTGCGGCTCGAAGCCGAAGTTGTCGTCGCCGACATCCTGGCGCTCAACGGATTGGTTTTCGATGCCGTACTGCTCGACGCACCATGTTCGGGAACAGGCACGATACGCCGACATCCCGACATCGCCTGGACGAAGAAAGCGAGCGACATTGGAAAGCTCGCCGCGCTTCAAGCGCGCATGCTCGACAAGGCCTTCGAACTCGTCAAGCCCGGCGGTGCGATCATCTATTGCGTCTGCTCGATCGAACCGGAGGAAGGCGAACAGCAAATCCAGGCTCTGCTGCGCCGCAATCCCGACATCATGCGATCGCCGGTAAAGGCCGATGACGTCGGCGGATTGCGCGAATTGGTGAACGAAAACGGCGAATTGCGCACGCTGCCTTCGCATCTCCCAACGGAAGACTCGCGCCGGGCGGGGCTCGACGGATTTTTCGCAGCAAAGCTCGTGCGCAGGGATAAGCAAGGCCGATGACATTGCCTTCGGCCGGAAATAAGCCAAAGTTCGAACGATTCGAGCAAGCGGCTTGGGAGGTCATGACCTGAATCCGACCAAGATGAGAGACGAGCTGCACAGTGTCGGGCGCATCGCCGCGCGCATCGGCCGCCTTTTGCGTCGTCTTTTGACCTTGCCGTCCTTTGCTTTGGCGGCGGCCCGCATGCGTCCGCCAGAACGGCTCCTGATCGCGCCGCAGGACATACGCACGACCGACTTGACGATCGCCAGCGAAATCTATTCCGGCTATTTCGCTTTCGCCGGCAAGGTCGTCAATCTGCATGGGCGCTCGCCTTTCGAGATCGAAGCGCCATCGCCCGGCTGGGCGCGGGCGCTGAACGGTTTCGGCTGGCTGCGTCATTTGCGTGCGGCGGACACGGCGCTTGCGCGCGCCAATGCACGCGCCCTCGTCGATGATTTTCTATCTTGCGCCGAAAAACCGAATGGCAGTGCGGCCTGGGAGCTGCGCGTCGTCGTTCGCCGGACGCTTTCCTTTCTGGCGCAATCGCCGCTCATCCTCGAGGGCGCCGATCGTGGTTTTTATCGCCGCTTCATGCGTGCTCTGGCGCGCGCACAGCTCTTTCTCGAGCGTCAGGTTGCGGCCAAGCTCGTCCGCGGCGAGGCGCGCCTTTTCGTGGCAATCGCGCTCGCCGAGCTCGGACTCTGCATGCAGGTCAACGGCAGTTTTCAACGCCGCAGCACACGGCGCTTCGCCGAGGAGCTCGCGCGCCGGATCTTGCCGGACGGCGGTCACATCAGCCGCAACCCCGATGCTCTGATCCGCCTCTTGCTGGATCTCCTTCCATTGCGCCAGGCCTATGCGGCGCGTGCCGTTCCCCCACCGCCGCAATTGCTTAACGCCATCGACCGCATGCTGCCCATGCTGCGCATGCTCCGGCATGGCGACGGCACGCTCGCCCTTTTCAACGGCATGGGCGTGACCGAGCCCGACACCCTTGCGACCGTTCTCGCTTATGATGATCCGCGCGCGAAAGCATTGATCAATGCGCCGCATTCAGGCTACCAGCGCGTCGAAGCCGGCGCCAGTTTGCTCGTCGTCGACGCCGGGCGGCCGCCGCCCGCCGAATATTCGACGCTGGCACATTGCGGCTGCCTCTCCTTTGAATTTTCTGTCGGAGCGCAGAGACTCGTCGTCAATTGCGGCGCTCCCGATGCCAACCGCAACGGCGCGCGCGGCGCGGCCCGCATGACCGCAGCGCATTCGACGCTCGTCGTCGACGACACGTCGTCCTGTCGTATAGCCGGCCGGCAGGGACTCGAAAAATGGCTCAGCGACGAAATTCTCTCCGGCCCACGCCAAGTCAAGGTCGAGCGGCAAAGCCTGCCGATGAAAATCCGCCTGCTGCTTTCGCACGACGGCTACCGCACGCGCTTTGGGCTGATCCATGAGCGCCGGCTGATGCTCAGCACTGACGGGACTCGGCTCGAAGGCGAAGACCGGCTGAAACCCACGTCGGCCAGGCATCGCAAGGCCTATCCCTATGCGCTGCGCTTCCACATTTATCCGAACGTGCGCCTGCAAAGCGTGCTCGAAGGCCGCGCTGTGCTGCTCGAACTGCCGGACGACAGCCGCTGGGTGTTCACTGCGCACGACAGTCACATCGAAATCGAAGAGAGTATCTTCTTCGCGGCCGCCGACGGCCCGCATCCCTGCGAGCAGATCGTCGTCTATTCCCGCACCGACCGGACGGCGCAGATTGCCTGGGGCTTCAGGCGCTTCGAGGAAAAAGAAGAGGGGGGCGCGGCGCCTGCCACGCCAAGTCCGCAATCCGGCACAGAATAGCCGCACGCTTTTCGGGAGGAAGCCATGCAAGCCATATTCGTCATAGCACTGTCGCTGCACCTGCTCGCCGCGGTCTTTTGGGCGGGAACAACCTTCACCCTTGCAGCCACAGGCGGGACCGGCGGCGAGCGGCTTTTTCGTCTGCAGATGATCGCCGCGGCTATTGCGGTCGTTGCCGGGCTCTATCTCTGGAACGCGCTTAATCCTCAAGGCAAAACTGGGATGATTCTCGGGCTGGGCGGCCTCTGCGCCATAGCGGCAGCCGGAGTCCAGGGCGCTATCGGCGCTCGGGCGACGCGGGAGTTGCGGAACGGCCAGCCGTCCCAAGCCGACGCACGCGCCCGAATCGCCACGGCGCAGGGAATTGCCGCGATCCTGCTGGCCGTAACCATCGTCTGCATGGGAGCGGCGCGTTACATCTGAGCCGGCTCTCGCCTGACAGGCGAACCTGGCGCCCGGCCGCGCGTCGCCTCGACCCAATCGCGCGCGCGCGCCTCGGAATCGGCGGCGAGCGTGACATCGGTGACCACCGAGACGATGTCGGCGCCGGCTTCGAACACGCCCTTGGCGCGTTCCAAAGTAATGCCGCCGATCGCGACGAGCGGAATTGCTCCGATCTTCTTTTTCCACGCGCCGATACGGGCAAGGCCTTGCGGCGCGAAAGTCATCTTCTTCAGGATCGTGGGATAGATCGGGCCGAGGGCGACATAATCGGGCGCTGCAGCAAGAGCGCGGGTAAGCTCGGCTTCATCATGTGTCGAAAGACCGAACCTGATGCCGGCGCGACGGATCGCGGCGAGATCCGCAGTCTCGAGATCGCCCTGGCCGAGGTGGACGAAGCGACAGTTCAGGTCGATCGCTACGTCCCAATAATCGTTGACGACGAGCGTTGCCCCTGCATTGTGGCAGAGCGCCTTGGCAGCTGCGATCTCATCGCGAACCGCCGCATGCGGCCGATCCTTGATGCGCAATTGCACGAATCTCACGCCGCACGGCAGCAGGCGCGCAATCCAGTCCGCGCTGTCCACGATCGGATAGAAAGGATCAAGCACGACGCGGAAGCTCGGCAAAGGCGCGGCCGAGCTGCGGCGTCGAAGGCTCCGCCATGTCGCGCGGCGGGATCGGGTCGGCGCAATAGGCCAGGCGTCCGGCCTCGACGGCGAGTGCGAAGGCTTTCGCCATGCCGACGGGATCGCCCGCCTTGGCGATCGCAGTATTCAGCAGCACGCCGTCGTAGCCGAGCTCCATTGCCGCCGCCGCATGCGCCGGCGTGCCGATCCCCGCATCGATGATGAGCGGAACCGCCGGGAAATGTTTGCGCAGCGCCTCAAGACCGAACATGTTGTTGAGCCCGCGTCCGGAGCCGATCGGCGCCCCCCAAGGCATCAGCACCTCGCAACCGGCGCCAAGAAGCTTTTCCGCCACGACGAGGTCTTCCGTCGTGTAGGGAAAGACCTGGAAGCCGTCGCGGGCGAGAATGCCGGTGGCTTCGACGAGACCGAAGACGTCGGGCTGCAACAGATCGTCATCGCCGATGACCTCGAGCTTGATCCAGGATGTCGCGAAGACCTCGTGCGCCATCTGCGCGGTGGTCACCGCCTCCTTCACGCTGCGGCAACCGGCGGTGTTGGGCAGAACTTTCACGCCGAGCTCGCGGATCAAGGACCAAAAGCTCTCGCCCGCGCGGCCGCCGGCGCCCTCGCGCCGCAGCGAGACCGTGACCGCCTCGGTGCCCGAGGCTTTGATCGCGGCCGCGAGAACGGCCGGCGAGGGATATTGCGCCGTGCCGACGAGGAGGCGCGACGAAAGCCTCGTACCATAGAGCGTGAGCGGTTGGTTGCGCATCGCGATTTCCATTGGCCCTGGTTCAGCCACCTTGCCGCGGCACCAAGATTTCGACCGCGTCGCCGGCTTCGAGCTTCGTCAACTGCCGATCGACGGCGCGCACGAAAGCCCGGTTCACCGCGGTCGCGACCACGCCGTCCTCATAGCCCAGTTCCTTGAGCAAAGCAGCGAGCGTCGCGGCATTGACCTCAAGCTCTCTGCCGTTCACTTCGATGTTCATCCATGACCTCCGCAAAACAGGCATCGTTCAAGACCACGGCGACAGCGCGGCGCGCCAGCGCCGGCGTCAGCAGAAACCCGTGTCGATAGAGACCGTTCACGTGAACGATCCGGCCCTCACGGCGAATGCGCGGTAGATTGTTGGGGAAGGCCGGCCGCAAATCCGCGCCGGTCTCGACGATCTCGGCCTCGCCGAAAGCGGGGTGAAGCGCATAGGCCGCGCTCAACAATTCGAGCACGGAGCGCGCCGTGACGCGCGCATCCTCGTTTTCGATCAAGGTCGCGCCGACCATGAAGCGCCCGTCGCCGCGCGGCACGACATAAACGGGATGACGCGGATGCAGCAGCCGCAACGGACGCTCGAGCGAAATCTCTTTTGTTTTGAGCACAAGCATCTCGCCCTTCACGCCACGCAGATCGGGCAGCGCATCACGCGCCGCAAATCCGCGGCAATCAAGAATCCAATCCGCCGGTTCGCTCACGCCTTCGGCGGCGGTATTGAAACGAAAGCTCACATTCTCGAATTCTCCGAGCCGCGCGGCGAGCATGGACGTCGCGCGGCGGGGATCGAGATGCGCCTCGCGCGGAAAGAAAAGCGCCCGATCGAAACGGCCGGCAAGATCCGGCTCGCGATCGGCAAGGCCGGCTGCATCCAGCCATTCGAAGCCGGACGTCATGCGCGAAAATCGAATGAGGTCGGGCCGATCACGCGCGGGCGCGAGCACGAGCGTGCCTTTGACCTCCGCAGCGGGCACGACCTTCGTCCAATAGTCTATGCCCTCGCGCCCCCATTCGAGAACGAGTGGCTCGGCGCCTTCTTCTTCGCACCAAGGAGCGAGCATGCCGCCTGCGAGAAACGAACAGCCGAGGCCGGGGCCCGCGGCGCGCTCGATGATTTCGACCGATTGGCCGGCGAGTGCGAATTCATGCGCGACGGTGAGGCCGACAACGCCAGCGCCGATGACGCGGATATGCATGCGCTCTCCCGTTCGATGCGTTCGTGGCTGGCTT
This sequence comes from uncultured Alphaproteobacteria bacterium, assembly GCA_963759985.1. Taxonomy (GTDB): domain Bacteria; phylum Pseudomonadota; class Alphaproteobacteria; order Rhizobiales; family Beijerinckiaceae; genus Methylovirgula. Next base: position 796,001 of record CAVXBI010000004.1, on the reverse strand, counting down.
GAGACAAGAAACGGAGGCGGAGCAGAAGGCTCAGGCCGGACCATCCCTACGCCAGTGCGAACTGGATCAGGTTCGAAGGGTCGCTGGGCCGCTCAAGCGTTGCCAGCCTCTCAGCCCCCTGCCGGGGATCCCCTAGGTGCGTTCGTTCATAGGCCCCGGCGGCAGGGGCCGTCAAGGACGGTGACGCGCTCCGATTTCGAATTCGGCAAAGGGCGGCGCGTGGTCAGTCGTCATGCAAATCGACAGGCTTCTCGGCGGGGGTTTTCTTCTCGGGCTTCTTCTTTTTCACGTTGGTCGTCGGCGTCTTCTCTTTCGGTTTTGCGGAGGATGGCTTTACCAAACTCGGCTTGGCTTCCTTCACCTTGGGCGAAACGGTGCCGTTCGCCGGCATCATAAGCGGCGGCTTTGCCTGAGATGCGTTGGCAGGTTTGAGACTTGGATGCGGCTTTGCCTCATGCGCAGGCTTGGGCGTTTCGACAACTACCGGTTTGACCGCCGGCTTCTCGATGGGCGGTTTTTTCTTTTGCACGACGACGGGCTTCTTGGCGGCCGGCTTCGCTTCGAGCTTCTTTTTCTCAAGCGGTGCCGCCGCCTTCTCTTTCGGTTTCGGCGGCTTCGCCAAATTGGGCTTGGCCTCTTTGATCTTCGGCGACACCCCCGTGACCGGCGTCGGCTTGGGCTTTTTGACGACCTCCGGCTTGATCGCCGGCTTTTCTTCATGCACGGGCTTGGGCTTCCCGACGGGCGCCTTCGCTTCGAGCTTCTTTTTCTCGACCGGGGGCGCCGTCTTCTCTTTCGGTTTTGGCGGCTTCGCCAAATTGGGCTTGGCCTCCTTGGCCTTCGGCGAAACCCCGCTCATCGGCGTCGTGATCGGGGGCTTTGTTTGCGATTCGGGCTTCGGACCTAGGTGCTGCTTCTCGACGTGCGCAGGCTTGGGCTTCTCGACGACCGCAGGTTTTATCGGCGGCTTCTCGACGGGCGGCTTCTTCTTTTGCACGACCGGTTTTTCAACGGGAGGCTTTGCTTCAAGCTTCTTTTTCTCAACCGGTGCCGCCGTCTTCTCTTTCGGTTTCGACGGCTTTGCCAAATTGGGCTTGGCCTCTTTGATCTTCGGCGAAACTCCACTCATCGGCGTCGTAAGCGGCGGCTTTGTTTGAGATTCGTTGGCAGGCTTGGGATGCGGCTTTTCTTCATGTGCAGGCTTGGGCTTCTCGACGACCGCAGGTTTTATCGGCGGCTTCTCGACGGGCGGCTTCTTCTTTTGCACGACCGGTTTTTCAACGGGAGGCTTTGCTTCAAGCTTCTTTTTCTCAACCGGTGCCGCCGTCTTCTCTTTCGGTTTCGACGGCTTTGCCAAATTGGGCTTGGTCCCCTTGACCTTCGGTGAAACCCCGGTCACCGGCGTCGTTGTTGCACCGCTTCCCGCCGGCACCGGGCCCAGCCCTCCGAAGACGCCGGTGCCTGATGTCGTTGCCTCGGGGTTTGCAGCGGGTTGATTGGCCAAACCGGGCTCGGTCTCGTTGACCTCCGGTGAAACGGCGCCGCCCACCGGCACTGGCATCGTGCCGGCGTTTCTTGCGGCCACCACGCCAGGGCCTCCGAAATCGCCCGGGCGAGACGTCGCGGCGATCCCGGGCTTTCCATGGTTGGTCGACTCGAAGAGAGAATCCATTTTGCTGGCCTCTCGCATGAGCTCCGTTTGAAGTCGCGTGGGCGCAAAATGTGGCTCTGTTGCCGCCGCCTCGTCCTCGGATGTCGGCTTTGCAGCAATTCCTTGCGGACCTCCGTTGAAGCTGGCGCGATTGGTTGCCGGCCTTTTTATTTTGCCGCCTTCAAATCCGCTTCCGTTATATCCGTAGCCATAGTCGATGCCGCCGTAGAATCCGACATGCGGGCCCCAATAACCGTGATTGAACACGTAAGCGCCATCGCGGAATTCCCAATATCCCGGCGTCCAGAGTGACCCCGGAGTTGGTGGCACCATCCAAGTACCTGGCACCCAATAATATTCGACGTTATTCCACTGCCAATATCCCGGTATCCATATGAAACCCGGACCGGGAGTTGGCGGCTGGTCATAGTCCGGGATTGGCGGGGGCGCCTCGTCAGAGCTTATGCCAACTACAGGACATTCGGTCGATTGGGCATGGCTCGCCGCCGGAATTGCGGTCCAAGCGCAAGACCCGAGGAGAAAAATCGCAAAGGCAGACTTGAGAGTCCGCATCGAAAATCCTCTTCGGGAAAACGACAAACCGAGTTTCAAGGTCAGCGATCTTCGAAGCGGCCAAGAGGTGTTCATTGCTCGACGCCAAGACGATATTCGAAAACCGACAAACTGCACAGCGCTTCGCCTTTCTTTGAGAAGGCCGCAAAGAAGCCGACGCCGAGCTTGCACCCTCCCCTCATCTTTCGCCAGTCGCCTTTGTCCGCAACAAGGCAAGAAGGTCGGCGCGGCCGATGCCGTCGGCGGGGGCATCATGCGCTTCGATTTGAAAGGCGTGGATCGCGTCACGCGAAGCCTGGCCGAATTTTCCGTCGAGCGTACCCTTATAGAGCTTGAGGCGCGTCAGAAGCTTTTGGATCTCGATCTTGTCGCTGCTGCTCCAAAGCTTTTGATTCTTCGGCCAGGTTCGGTGCAGGCCTGTGCGCCCGACGATCCGGTCGCCGAGGCAGGCGAGCGACAAGGCGTAGGAATCGGAATTATTATAGGTCTTCAGAACCCAATAATTGTCGCTGAGGAGAAAAGCCGGGCCGCCCGCGCCCGCCGGCAGAAACAAGGTTGCTTCGCCCTCGGTCGGCAGGGCCGATCCGTTCGCTGCTTTGACGCCTACCGCGGCGAAGGCTTGAAAATCCGCGTGCAACGTCGCGAAGGCAAAATTCGCCGGCAGGGTGACCTCGAGCCCCCAAGGCAAAGCGCGGTTCCAGCCGGAGGCGTGAAGATAATTGCCGATCGAGGCGAGAATGTCCGCGGGATTCTCCCAAATGTCGGCGAAACCCTCGCCGCTGTAACTCACGGCATATTCGAGAAAGACCGAAGGCAAGAATTGCGGATCGCCCATGGCGCCCGCCCACGAACCCCGCATCTTGTCGCGCGGAATGGCGCCTTTCTGAAGAACGACGAGCGCATTCAGAAGCTCTTCGACGAAGAGATCGCGGTCTTTTCGGCGAAAGGCGAGCGTTGCCAGCGAACGGATGACGTCCTTGTCGCCGCGTACGCGGCCGAAATCGCTTTCCATTCCCCAGGCCGCGAGCAGGATCGCGCGTGGGACTCCATAGCGGCGCTCGATATGGGCGAGCTCGCTTCGATATTGCTGCGCGAGCGCCTGGCCGCGCGCGATGCGCTTGGTTGAGACCGCCTCCGTGAAATAGGCCGACAGAAGCCGCTCGAATTCAGGTTGCTTGCCGATGGCTGCCGGAACCGAAAGATCCTCGGTCAGCCCTGCGAAGGCTCGATCGAACGTCGCGCGGCTGACGCCGCGTGCCTGCGCCTGCGGCCATAACGTTTCGAGAAAATTGCGGAAGGCGATCTCTTCGCCGAAGCTGCTTGCCGGCTGAGCTGCGTTCTCAGCGGCGGCGAATGGTTCGCCCCAAGGCATTGCGCCAAAGAGGGCTAAACAGAGGAGAATGCCGATGGAGAGATGCGAGGCCAATGAGAGCCTGCGCCGGGACGCCACGCGGTTCAACTATGTTTTGCCTGGAACCGAGCCAGACCAGGGACCGGACGCAGCGCCCGGGGCGCGCTCCTGGCCCAAGGTCGTGGTCAATGCCGTGAGTCCCGCCAAGCCGCCAAGCTGCATCGATTCGACCGCCGTGCTCGGCACGATAACGATGGTCGCCTTGTCACTCTTCAAGCCTTCATAGAGCATGTTCATCGCCCGCAAATGAAAGGCGACCGGATCATTGGTATAGGTCTTCGCCGCCTCGGCGAACTTCTCCGCCACTTGCCGCTCCGAATCGCCGAGGATGACGCGCGCCTGGCGTTCGCGCTCCGCCTGCGCCTGCATCGACATCGCGTCCTCCAAGGCGGAAGGGATCAGCACGTCCTTGACCTCCACCGAGATGACGTTGATGCCCCAGGGTTCGGTCCGTTCGTCGATAATCTTCTGCAGGTCGCTGCTGATTTTTTCCCGGCCTTCGAGCATGTCGGAAAGCATGGTCTTGCCGATGACATCGCGAAGCGCGGTCTGTGCCGCCCAATTGATGGCGCTGACATAGTCGGCGACATCGAGCGCCGCCTTCTTCGGATCGATGACCTTCCAGAACAAAACCGCATCGACATCTACCGGCACCGTATCCTTCGTAAGAGTTTTTCGGCCTTGAACGCGCTCGTAATAACGCGGGTATCGATCCAATAGGCAACGGTCTCGATGATCGGAATGATGAAAAACAAGCCGGGACCCTCAAGGGCGCGGAAGCGGCCGAGCCGCAGAACGACGACCCGTTCCCACTGATTCGCAACTTTGACGGAGTATGAGACAATCCAGGCAATGACCGCCGAACCGAAGGCGATTAGAACACTTTCTTCGTAGCCAACGAACGCAAAGCTCAAATAGGCGAAGGCCAAGCCAATGCCGAAGATGACGACGAAGATCAATCCGGGCAGAGCGTTGGGTTTCCGCATCTCGATTCCTCCCTTTCACATCTCTATCAGTCTAAGGCATCGCCACCTTCTTATGTCGACCCCTCGCGGATTCGTGTCGTGAACGGAAATTCAAAACCGGGAACCGAAAGTCAACTTGCCGCCAAGCTCTCGAACATAGCACGCCCGTCGGTGCCGCCGACCAATGAATCGACGAGGTTTTCGGGATGCGGCATGAGGCCGAGAACGTTGAGCTTCTCCGAATAGATGCCGGCGATGTCGTTGACCGATCCGTTTGGATTGGCTGCACCGCCGAGCGTGCCGGCTTCGTCGCAATAGCGGAAGGCGACGCGGCCCTCGCCTTCGAGCCGCGCGATCGTCTCGGCATCCGCGGTATAATTGCCTTCGCCATGCGCGATCGCGACCTTGATCACCTGATGCCTGCGGTATTGCCCAGTGAACGCGGTGTCGTCACGCTCGACCCGCAAATGCTGCATGTGGCAGGCAAAGCGCAAATTGCTGTTGCGCATCAGGACGCCGGGCAGAAGGCCGCTTTCGCAGAGGATCTGAAAACCATTGCAGATGCCGATGACGCGGCCGCCGCTTGCCGCATGCGCGCGCACCGCGTCCATGATGGGAGAGCGCGCCGCAATGGCCCCGCAGCGCAGATAGTCGCCGTAGGAAAAGCCGCCCGGCAGCACGACGAGAACGGTGCCCTGCGGCAGGTCCTGCTCGGCATGCCAGACGACAGCAGGCTTTCGTCCGCTCACCTGCGCGAGCGCACGAAAAACGTCGCCTTCGCGATTGGAACCGGGGAAGAGAATGATAGCGGCGCGCAAAGTCGCGTCCTCAGCCTCGTCTCCTTCCTCCGCGAGCGGAGAAGGATCATGGAAATTCGATCCGGTAATTCTCGACGATCGTGTTGGCGAGCAGTTTCTCGCAGGCCGCTTTGAGAAGATCCTGCGCCTTGGCGCGATCCTCGGTTGCAAGCTCGACTTCGAAGATCTTGCCCTGGCGCACGCTCGCGATCCCGGCGAGATCGAGCGATTTCAGAGCGCCTTCGATCGCCTTGCCTTGCGGATCGAGCAGTCCGTTCTTCAAGGTAACGACGATACTCGCCTTCATTGTTCCCGATCGAAATCCCGATATTCCGCGCTCGCCAATATATCGGAGCGGCTCCCCAAAAACAAAACCCCGTCGCGAGCGACGGGGTCGGTGATCGTGCGCATGCTCGGCTCAGGACCGGACGAGCTTGGGCCCGATCGTGTGAGGCTGCTCGTTCTCTTGCAGGATGCCGAGGCGGCGCGCCACTTCCGTGTAAGCCTCGACGAGGCCGCCCATGTCGCGGCGAAACCGGTCCTTGTCGAGCTTGTCGCTCGACTTGATGTCCCAGAGCCGGCAGGAATCCGGCGAGATCTCGTCGGCAACGACGATGCGCATATTGTCGCCTTCCCAAAGCCTGCCGCATTCCATCTTGAAATCGACGAGACGGATGCCGACGCCGAGGAACAGGCCGGTCAGGAAGTCGTTGACGCGGATGGCCAGCGCCATGATGTCGTCGATTTCCTGCGGATTGGCCCAGCCGAAGGCGGTGACGTGTTCTTCCGACACCATCGGATCGTTCAATTCATCGTTCTTGTAGTAGAATTCGATGATTGAGCGCGGCAGCTGCGTGCCTTCCTCGAGGCCGAGCCGGGTCGAAAGCGACCCCGCCGCGACATTGCGCACGACGACCTCGAGCGGCACGATCTCGACCTCGCGAATCAGTTGTTCGCGCATATTGAGACGCCGGATGAAATGCGTCGGAACCCCGATATCATTCAGATTCTGAAAGATAAATTCGGAGATCCTGTTGTTGAGCACGCCCTTGCCGTCGATCACCTCGTGTTTCTTGGCGTTGAACGCGGTGGCGTCATCCTTGAAATGCTGGATGAGCGTGCCGGGTTCGGGTCCTTCATAAAGGACCTTTGCCTTGCCTTCGTAGATGCGTCGGCGGCGGTTGTTCATGGGGATTAACCGTGGCTTAATAGGGTCCATGGGGTCGGCCCGGCTCCTGGTGAGAGGTCCCGAGGCCGCGTCTTAGGAGAGCAATGCGCGAGGCCTTTACGGGTATGGATTGGGGCACTTCGGCGCCGCGGGTCCAATAAGGTACCTAGCTTTTTCCGGCCGTGGATACAAGCATCACCGCGCGGTGGGCGGAACGCAAAGCGACGAGAAGCTCCGCCGGGGACGTCAAAAATCCTTCGCCCGGGCAAAAGCTTAGCGAGGGCCATCGCAAGCGTGGCTCGGCCGATTGCGGGCCCTAGCTTAAGCTATGCTTTTCGTCGCCCCCGCCTCTCCTAGGCTGGAGAGGCGCCGCCGCATAGGCGTTTTTTCTTCCTGACCGGCGCGTGGCTGGCGCATGGCCAAGATCCTCATTCCGAGCTAAGGGTCAGGCACATTTTCCAAAGAATGCGAGGCTCCGATGACGACTTTCGACGAGCGAGAACAGGCCTATGAGGCCAAGCTCGCGCATGACGAAGAGCTGAAGTTCAAGGCCGATGTCCGGCGCAACAAGTGGCTGGGGCTTTGGGCGGCGGAAAAATTGGGTAAGCAAGGCAAGACGGCCGAGGATTATGCAAGCGCTCTCGTCGCCACCCAGCTTCAGGGCAAAGGCGAGGAGGCGGTCTTCGGTAAGATCCGCGCCGATTTCGATGCCGCCGGCGTCGCGCTGTCCGATCACCAGATTCGCCGCGAAATGGATGAATTGCTCGCCAAGGCCACCAAAGAGGTTCTGGACGGCGTCGGAAAGACGGGCTAGCCGGGTCGAGGGACTCGGCCGGCTGCGCCGCAAGCCCGGTCCAGCAACACTTCCTTCAGCCTATGGCGGCATAGCTCGCTCATGCATCGAGCCCCCTCATTCGAACCTCCGGACAAGAATCTTGCCTTCGGCCCGGCCGACGCCGAACTCGCCGCTGCGGTTCAAGATTGGCTTTCGCATCTTTCCGGCGAGCGGCGCGTCTCGGCCCACACGCTTGCCGCCTATCGGCGCGATATCAGCCAGTTCTTTCACTTTCTTTCGACGCATTTCGGGCAAAAGCCGAGCCTTGCTCTCATCGGAAAAATTGCGCCGGCGGATCTGCGCGGATTTCTCGCCCAGCGGCGCAAAGAGGGCGCCGGCAGCCGCTCGCTGTTGCGCCAGCTCTCCGGCCTTCGCTCCTTCGCCCGCCACATCGAGCGAAGCGGCTTTGCGAAGCTTGCGGTTTTCACCACCCTGCGCAGCCCGAAACTCGCCCGCCGCCTGCCGAAGGCACTGACGGCAGAGGCGGCCTGCGCCGTCGTCGATGCCGAGTCTCGGGCCGATAATTCGCGGCCGGATTGGATCCTCGCCCGCGACGCCGCGGTCCTGGGACTCCTCTATGGCGCGGGCCTGCGCATTTCAGAGGCTCTCTCGATTGCGCGCAAGGACGCGCCGCTCGGCAACCTCGATCATGTGACGATCATCGGCAAGGGCGGCAAAAGTCGCAGCGTGCCGGTTATCGCCCCGGCGCAAAAGGCGATTGCGACCTATCTCGACCTCTGTCCCTATCCCTTGCCCCCGAAGGGGCCGCTGTTTGTCGGAGCCAAGGGCGGCCCGTTGTCGGCACGCGTGATCCAGCTTGCGGTCGAGCGCCTGCGGGGGGCTCTCGGCCTGCCGCAGACGGCCACGCCGCATGCTCTGCGCCATTCCTTTGCGACGCATCTTCTCGGGCGCGGCGGTGATCTGCGAACGATCCAGGAGCTCTTGGGCCATGCCTCGCTGTCGACGACGCAGATCTATACGGCCATCGACAGCGCGAGGCTTATCGAAGCCTACCGCGGCGCTCATCCCCGTGCGCGCTGAGAATCATCGCAGGCTCAAGGCCCCCGTATACTCGCGCACTTCCGTCTCCACGGCGACCTTCTGTTCCGGCGTGAGCGTGCCCAAGACACTGTCCAGCCAGTCGTCTTTCTCTCCGCCGGCGCGCGAGATGAGATACCATTTCATCGCTTCGACCAGATCCTTGCGAATTCCGCGCCCGGTCGCATAGAGGCGCGCGATCCGGTCCTGCGCCACCGCATTCTGCCGCATGGCGGCCTTCAGAAAAAGCTTCGCCGCCGCAGTCTCATCCTTATCGACACCGATCCCGTTGAATAGCATGATGGCATATTCGACTTCGGCCGGAACATCGTCCTCGGCAGCGGCGCGCGCCATCCATTGAGCGGCAAGCTTATTGTCCTGCGGGACACCCTTGCCATTGCGGTAACAGAGTGCCAGCGCATAGCCGGCATCGGGATAGCCAAGCTCCGCCGCGCGCTCGAAAAATTTGGCGGCTTTGGTAAAATCCTCGATGATGCCGTTATTCTCCACCGCGAGCACGCCGAGATTGTAGAGCGCGCCGGAATGGTTCATGGCCGCCGCCTTTGTGAAGAGCGCGGCCGCGCCGGCACGATCGACGGGCACGCCCTGACCCGTCAACTTGGCAAGAGCGAGGGCGAAGATTGCCTCCCGATTGCCGCGAGCGGCGGCCAGCGAATACCAGTGCGCCGCCTCGGCGTAATCCAATTTAACGCCCAGTCCTTGGTGATAGAGTTCGCCGATGAGAGTCATTGCCACGGCATCATTGGGATTGGCGTTGAGCCGCTTCATCGCCTCCTGCAGAGCCGTGAGATAATAGCCGCGCTGATACGCGCCATAGGCGAGATCCGGCGTTTCTGTTTGCGGCGGTGCCGGTGCAGGCGCGGGCTGCGAAGCGGCGGGATTCGCCGCGGCTGGCGCGGCGGGCTCCACGGCCATGACCGGCGCGCCGCCGCAAGCGAGGCAAAGGAAAAAAGCAAGGATCGCGAGGCGTTTCATGCAGCCGGCTCGCGCGCTGCGGCAAGCTCGTGCCCCGCGGCTTCGAGCGCCGCGGCGGGCCCGCGCGGATCATCCCACACGGCGCCGCTGAGGGCGACGAAATCGGCGCCGGCGCGGGCGAAATCAGCAACTTCCTCCAGCGCTTTCGCATAAGCGACGCAAGGCAGATTGAAGATCTCTGCCCACCAAGCGATCCGTTCGCGGATCTCGGCAAAATCGCGTTGCTCTCCCGGGGCGCCAAACATCAAATAATCGACGCCCGCTTCGCCGGCGCGCATGGCATCGTCGCGCGTTTTGAGATCGCCGACACCAACAATCCTCTGCGGCTTCATGATGGCGAGCGCAGCCTCCAACGCCGGTCCCGCGCCATTGACATGCACGCCGTCGCAATCGGTCTCAGCCGCGAGCTGCGGATCGGAGACGAGGCAGGCGATGCCGCGCCGTTGCGCAAGGGGAGCGAGATGACGGACGATTGCTGGCTCGGCCGCCCGCAAAAGCACGCAAGCGATGTCGGAGGCGCCAAGCGCCGCCTCGAAGGGCGCGACGAAACTCGCGGCGTCGGTGATCGGCGGCGTGATCAGATAGAGGCGCGCGGCGGACATGGTCACAGCGGCCTGAGGTCGGACCAAATTGGGGCGAAAGCGCGATGACGCCGGCAAGGCGCCGTTTCAGGCCGCGGCCTTCTCGAGAGTCTCCGACCATTGCCCCAAGGCAGCGAATCCATTCATCCGTGCCCTGTGCGTGAAGGCCGCCTGGGCGGCGGCGACATTGCCGGGCTTGCCTGCCCAGGCCTTTTGCGGGGCCGCCTGCAAGGCACGGCCATAAGAGAAAGTGACGGCCCAAGGCAAAGGACTCAGGCGATTGATCGCGTCAAGATTGGCCGTCGCCGTAACATCGGACTGGCCGCCCGAGAGAAAAGCTATTCCCGGAACCGCGACCGGCACGCAGCTTTTAAACAAATGCAAAGTCAGCGCTGCGACTTCGTCGGGGCTGGCCTGTTTCGGCGCCTTCAGGCCGGGAATGACCATATTGGGCTTCAGCACGATGCCCTCGAGCATCACTCGCATCTCATAAAGCTCAGAGAAAACAGTTCTGAGCACCCATTCCGTGACCTCGTAGCAGCGCTCGATCGAATGGTCGCCGTCCATCAGCACTTCCGGCTCGACGATCGGGACGATATCGGCTGCTTGGCAATGCGCCGCATAACGGGCGAGCGCCAGTGCGTTTGCCGCAATCGCGGCGCGCGTCGAAATCCCCGCACCGATGTCGATCACGGCGCGCCATTTCGCAAAGCGTGCGCCCAGCGCATGATATTCCCTCAGGCGGCCGGCGAGGCCGTCGAGGCCTTCGGTGATCGTCTCGCCGGGAAATCCGGGCAAAGGCTTGGCGCCGCTGTCGACCTTGATGCCGGGGATCGCGCCGGACTGCTCAATCAATCCAACGAGCGAAGTTCCGTCTGCCGCCTGTTGACGGATGGTCTCGTCAAAGAGGATGACGCCGGAAATATGCTTCTGCATCGCAGCGTTCGAACGAAACAGAAGCTCGCGATAGTCACGGCGTGCCTCCGGCGTGGATTTAACGCCAATCGCATCGAAGCGCTTTTTGATCGTCGTCGAACTTTCGTCGGCTGCCAAAATCCCCTTGCCGGCAGCGACAAGGGCCTGTGCGGTGCGAGCCAGTTGATCTTGGTTCACAGGCTTGATCCTGCTAGATAAATGCCGTTCATAGCAGGCCCGCGATCATAGACGGCGAGGACTATTTCGCAAGGCCTCGACGCCAGGCAGGCTTTTGCCTTCCAGCCATTCGAGAAAAGCGCCGCCGGCGGTTGAAATATAGGTGAATTCCTTCGCCACGCCGGCCTTGTTCAGCGCCGCGATCGTATCGCCGCCGCCGGCAATCAATTCGAGCTGCCCGGATTTGGTGAGCCGTGCGGCAACGGTTGCGATGTCGATGGTTCCGGCATCGAAGGGAGGAATTTCAAAAGCGCCAAACGGACCGTTCCAGACGAGCGTATGAGCGCGTTCGAGCAAAGCCTCGACCCGCTGCACCGACTTCGGCCCGATATCGACAATTATGTCCTCCGACCTGACGTGATCGACATCGACGACATGGGCAGCCGCGTCAGTCGCGAGCTTGCGCGCCACGACGACATCGACCGGCAGCACCACCTCGCAACTTGCGCCGGCAGCCTCGGCAACGATCTGACGCGCGACGTTGGCGAATTCCATTTCGCAGATCGATTTTCCGATCGCCTTGCCCTGTGCCGCGAGGAACGTGTTCGCCATGCCCCCGCCGATGACCAGCATGTCGACCCGGCGCATCAGATTGCCCAAGAGTTCGAGCTTGGTCGAAACCTTGGCTCCGCCGACGATAGCCATTACCGGATGCGCCGGATCGGCGAGGAGATTGGTCAAGATCTCGAGCTCAACCTGCATCGATCTTCCGGCGAAGGACGGCAGCTTATGCGCCAACCCTTCCGTCGAAGCATGCGCCCGATGCGCGGTCGAGAAGGCATCGTTGACATAGACGTCGCCGAGCTCGGCGAGCGCCGCGACGAATTTCTCTTCGTTCTTTTCCTCGCCTGCATGGAAGCGGGTATTTTCGAGCAGCAGATAATCGCCGTCATGCATCGCCGCGACGGCTTTCTTGGCGACCTCGCCGACGCAATCTGTCGCGAAGGCGACGGGCTTGCCGAGCCGCGCCGCGAGCTCCGGCACAACCGGCTGCAGCGAATATTGCGGATCGGCCACCTTTCGGCCGGCCAAGATGCGAAAGGATGATGACCTTGGCGCCTTTCGCCGCGATCTCGCGAAGATTGGGAAGGATTCGGTCGATGCGCGTGCCGTCGAGAACCTTGCCCCCTTCCATGGGCACGTTGAGGTCGACCCGGACCAACACCCGTTTGCCGCCAATCTGGGCATCATCGAGGGTTGGAAATGGCGCCATTGGCGCGGCTCTCGTCATCCAAGTTTCCCCATTGCGACTGCGGTATCCGCCATGCGATTCGAGAAACCCCACTCGTTGTCGTACCATGAGACCACTCGAACGAAGGTGTCTTCGATCACTCGCGTCTGATCGACATGAAAGATCGACGAACGCGGATCGTGATTGAAATCGATCGACACATTGGGGCTCTCGGTGAAGCCGAGAATGCCCTTTAATTGCTGTTCCGATGCCCGCTTGACGACATCCTTGATCTCTTCCGGGGTCGTCGCGCGCTTGGCGACGAATTTGAAATCGATCATCGATACGTTCGGCGTCGGCACCCGGATCGAGGAGCCGTCGAGCTTGCCCTTCAGCTCCGGCAGGACGAGACCTATCGCCTTGGCGGCACCAGTTGAAGTCGGGATCATCGACAATGCAGCGGCGCGGGCACGATAAAGGTCCTTATGCAGCGTGTCGAGCGTTGGCTGGTCGCCGGTATAGGAATGGATCGTCGTCATGAACCCGCGCTCGATGCCGATCGCGTCATTGAGAACCTTGGCGACCGGCACAAGACAATTGGTCGTGCAGGAGGCATTCGAGACGATGAGGTGTTCGCGCTTGAGCCTGTCGTGATTGACGCCGTAGACAACGGTGAGATCGGCGTCCTCGGAAGGCGCCGAGACGAGAACCCGCTTGGCACCGGCCTTGAGATGTGCCGAAGCTTTTGCCTTCGAGGTGAAAACGCCCGAACATTCGAGCGCAATGTCGACAGCGAGCTCCTTATGCGGCAACTCGGTCGGATCGCGCAGCGCCGTCACCTTGATCGGCCCGTCGCCAACGTCGATCGTGTCGCCCCGCACCTTCACCTCGCCCGGAAAACGGCCGTGAATTGAATCGAAACGCAAGAGATGCGCATTGGTTTCGACCGGCCCGAGATCGTTGATCGCGACAACGCAAATGTCCCGACGTCCCGATTCGACGATAGCGCGCAAAATATTGCGCCCGATGCGTCCGAATCCGTTGATCGCCACATTCACCGTCATGCTTGAAACCCTCGATGGGCGCCGCGGAGAGAACCCCGTGGCTTTGTCCGATGCTTATGAACTGGATTTCCCGCAAATTTGAAGAAAAATTCGTTCCTATGTTTAAGCCCGGCGACAAGGGCTCGAAGCCGGCGTCGCGAAATCCGGGAAAAATCGCAGGGTCAGGGGCGAGGAGGATCAATCAGCGTTCCGCAAAGAAGCAGGCCAATCCCGCTGCGCGATTTTGTTCGACCCCCGCATGCTCCGCCTCATCCGGCTCGGCCGCGCAAGCGTAGACTTCGCGCCGATCGGGCGGCCACTGTCTCGCACGAGAAAGACATCCACGCAAGACGCCACCGCTTTGTGCATTGCAATCCAAGATTCGTCATAATGTCGCGGCGGGAGAAGCACTTGGGCTTCGAAACGACGTCGCGAGAAATAGCCCGAGCCGCTCGCAGAGCCGGCATCGTTTTCAGCTTCACCCGGTCCTCGCGCCTATTCGCGAAAGGCTGTCGGCAATCGCCAATGGGCGAGACTTCAATGCGCCTTCTCGCGGCGCAAAATCCGTGGCAACACGGCACGCATCGTCCAGAGCATCAGCTTGACATTGCTCTTGCGGCGCCAACCCTAACGTAAAGCTAGGCCACGCAAATTGGCTGTGGGTAGTTCCTGGTTGAGGCGTTGACGGTGACCCTGAACAGGCGCCTAATAATCTTATTCTGGACATAATCTGATGAGTACTCCGCCCCGCCTGAAGGCCGCGCTCAAAAGTCTTGTTACGGCGCTCGACCAGCTTGAAGCCGCTTGCGAGCGACACATGCACGCCGCGGCTCAGCGCGACGATATCGAAGAAGAATTCGCGGTGTTGCAGGACGACCGGGCGCGGCTTGCCGTCGAGCTTGATGGCGCGGTCGCTCGCTCACAGTCCTTGGAATTGGCCAACAACGAAGTGGCCCGCCGACTCGCCAAGGCTCGCTTGGCCATCAAAGAGATGATGTCGAATGTGGCGGTGTAGTGTCTGGGAGGGTTATCATGGCGCAAGTGACCGTCACCATCGCTGGGCACGTCTACCGCGTCGCCTGCGGCGAGGGTGAGGAAGCCCACCTCCAGGGTCTTGCACGCCAGATCGACGAGCGACTCGAGTCGCTCAAACGCAACTTCGGCGAAATCGGCGACCAGCGGCTGACGATTATGGCGGCGATCACCATCGCCGACGAGCTGGCCGAAGCCAATCGGCGCATTGCCCAGCTCGAAGTCGAGATTGTCAACCTCAAGTCCGACAAGACGACGCTCGAAAGCGAGCAGGACGAATGGGCCGACCGTCTCGCCGACTCAATTGGCGAGACCGCCACCCGGATCGAACGCGCGGCTCAGAACCTTAACGGCATCAGTCGCGGATAGAGCGACTTTGGGTTATCCCATTTCCGGAGGCGGCGCTCCGAATCGCCGCCGATCTCCGGCCGGTCCATGCCCCTAAAAAACGTCTTCACCATCGCGCCCGGCGCGCCCTTTCTCAAGTCCTTCGTCGCCGCTCTCCTCGACGGAGAGATCGTCGATGGCTTTTCGCGGGCTCTCGGCCCGCTCGAGGTCGCTGAGGCAACGATTTATGTGCCGACTCGGCGCGCGGCGCGGGCGCTGGTCGATGAATTTGCCGGCGCGCTCGGCCGACCAGCAACCTTGCTGCCGCGCATCCTGCCGCTGGGCGGCTTGGAGGCGACGGAAACGAGCCTTCTCTTCGAAGAACCAGGGCTTGAGACTTCGCTCACAGAAAGCCCGGCGGCAAGCGAGATCTGGCGGCGTACGCAGCTCGCCGTTCTCGTGCAGAAATGGGCTTCGGCTCTGCGCCATGCGATCATCTCGGTGGGCCCGGACGGGAGCTTCGTCACCGACGAAGCCGAATCCTGTCTTGTCGGCACGTCGACGGCCGATGCCTGGCACCTCGCCGGCGAGCTCGCCAAGCTCGTCGACGAGCTGATTATCGAGGACGTTGCTTGGGAGAAACTCGATCCGCTGGTTCTGCCGGAATTCGATTCCTATTGGCGGATCACGCTTGATTTTCTCAATATCACCATCACGCAATGGCCGTCGATTCTCGCAAAGCATCATCTCGTCGACGCCGCGCGACGCCAGGCCCAGCTCGTCGAAGCGCAAATTGAGCGGATTGAGGCGGGGCGCGGCGGCGCACCGGTCATCGCCATCGGTTCGACCGGGACGAATCGGGCCACCGCGCGGCTGCTTGCCGCCATTGCCACCGCGCCGCGCGGCGCCGTCGTGTTGCCCGGCCTTGATCTTTTGCTCGACGAGGAATCCTGGCAGCAGATCGGCAATGTGCATGCGGATGAGCCCGGCTTCGGTCATCCGCAGGCCGCGCTCCGCCGCCTGCTGCCCATCCTTGGCGTTACCCGCGACGGCGTGACCGAACTCGGCCATCCGACGCCCGCCCTCGCGGCGCGCGGCAAATTCCTGTCACAAGCCCTACGCCCGGCCGATACGACAGACCTCTGGCGCATCTATCGTGAGCATGCTGCGGCAGGCGAGATCGTGACGGCGCTCGAAGGCGTGAGCTTGATCGAGGCGGCGGATGAGCGCGAGGAAGCGCTCAGCCTCGCCATCGCGCTGCGCCAAGTTCTCGAGACGCCGGCTGCGACGGCGGCTCTGGTGACGCCGGATCGCGACCTCGCCCGCCGGGTTGGCTCCGAGCTCAGCCGTTTCGGGATCGAGATCGACGATTCGGCCGGCGAGCCTTTGAGCGCGAGCTCCTATGGCAGGCTCGCCCGACTCGTCGCGCTTGCCGCTTCAAGCGAGCTTGCGGCCAAGGACCTCGTCGCGCTGCTCGCCCATCCCATGACGCGTTTCGGGCTGGCGCGCGCTGACATCGAGCACCTCGCGCCTCTGTTTGAGATCGGCCTGCTGCGCCAGATCCGTGTGCTTGCCATCTTCCCCACGCCGGCGGAGGCAATCGAGGCCGCTCGCCGCGCCGCCGCCGATCGCTCGGCTCATCCCGCGCAGAAGCGCATCAGCGATGCGGATTGGGAAAGGCTTGAGGATCTTCTTGCCCGCATCCAGTCGGCGCTCGCGCCGCTCACGCGTCTCGACGGCGTGCATCAACTTGGCGAATGGATCGACGCGCACCGTTCGGCGCTCGACGCGGTCACGCAAGGCAACGCGCATGGGGAGGATGTCGAAGCCTGCGAGGCTTTGTTTTCCGAGCTGCGCCGCTGCGCTTTGCCCGAATTGCGCTTCGGTGCCGAGACCTACGCGCTATTTTTGGCGCAAACGACGGCGGAAGCGATTCTGCGGCGCCAGCGTCGCACACATCCGCGGCTCAAAATTCTCGGCCTTCTCGAAGCCCGCCTGATCGACGCCGACGTGATGTTGCTCGGCGGTCTCGACGAGACGATCTGGCCGCCGCAAGCCAAAAGCGACGCCTTTTTGAACCGGCCGATGCGCAGCGCGCTCGGCCTCACGCCGCCGGAGCGCCGGATAGGCCAGACCGCGCATGATTTCGTCATGGCGATGGGACATCAGCGTGTCGTCTTGAGCCGCGCCATGAAGCGCGACGGCACGCCCACTGTTGCGTCCCGCTTCGTGCAAAGGCTGGCGGCACTCGCCGGCAGGGATTTCGAGGCCTGTCGCGAGCGGGGAAGGACTTTCGTCGAGCTTGCACGCGCGATTGATCGCCCGGCCTTCACGCCCACCGCGAGCAAGAGGCCGATGCCGCGTCCGCCGATCGAATTGCGGCCGCGCCGCCTCAGCGTGACGCGAATCGAGACGCTGCGGCGCGACCCTTACGCGATCTACGCCGAATTCATCCTTAAGCTCATCGAGCTGCCGCCGCCCGCCGCGGCGCGGGAGCGGCGCATCATCGGCAACGCGATCCATGACGTGTTGGCGAATTTCACGGCGCGCTTTGCGGCAGGCCCCTTGCCGCCCGAGGCGCCAGCAATCCTCACCGCGATGATGGAAGCAGCGTTTAAGGATGAGCGCGCGGATCCCGATTTTGCCATCTTCCAATGGCCGCGGATCGAACGCGCCATGCGCTTCTACCTCGATTTCGAGCTACGCCGGCGTCCGCTTGCCGGAATCGATGTCGAAATCCGAGATGCCATCGAGATTCCGCTCGCCGACGGCACCCACTTCACGCTCTCCGCCCAGGCGGACCGGATCGAACGTCGTGCCGATGGGGCGGTGGCGCTTATCGATTACAAGACCGGAACGCCGCCGAGTCCGAAAGAGGTGCGGGTCGGCTTCGCGCCGCAATTGACTCTGGAAGCGGCGATGGCACGACGCGGCGCCTTCGGCCTGCATCCAGGCGCGCGCGTCGATTCGGCACTCTACGTCAAGCTCCTCGGCAAGGATGGCGGCGTGGAGAAACCGCTTATCTTCACAAAGCCGGACGTGAGCCTTGCGGATATGGCGGAGAAGCATTTCTCCGATCTTGTCGCGCTGCTCGACCAATTCCGCGATCCCGCGACACCCTACCCGCCGCGTCCCTTCCCGAAATTCGCGGCGCGCTACAACGCCTATGATCATCTCGCCCGTGTGAAGGAATGGTCGAGCGGCGACGGAGAGGAGCAATGAATTTCCCTCTTCCGCCGCATGTCCGTGGCCCGCAGGCCAAAGCCTCGAACCCGGATGTCTCGGTCTGGGTGTCGGCCAATGCCGGCTCAGGCAAAACGCATGTGCTGGCGCAGCGGGTTCTGCGCCTGCTTCTCGCGAAAGTGCCACCAGCCAAAATTCTCTGCCTTACCTTCACCAAAGCGGCGGCGGCCAATATGGCGGCCAAAATTTTCGAGTCGCTTTCGGCATGGACGGAGCTCGACGACGCGAGCCTTCGCGAAGCAATCGTGGCAATCGGCGCGCCGGAGCCAAAAGCCGAAGATCTAGTCTTCGCGCGGCGCCTCTTTGCTCGCACGGTCGAAACGCCGGGCGGTTTGAAGGTTCACACCATCCACGGCTTTTGCGAAAGGCTGCTGCACCTCTTTCCCTTCGAAGCCAATGTGCCGGCGCGTTTCGAAGTGACGGACGAGATCGAGGAAGCGGAACTTTTGAGCGAAGCGCGGCGCCAAGCGCTCGCCGCGGCGCGAGCCGACAGGGAGGAGTTCGGGCTCGCGCTCCAGTGTCTGTCGGCGGAAACATCGCAAGAGGAATTCGACAGATTGATCGCCGAGGCAACAGGTCATCGCGCGCTGCTGCGGCATTATACGATCGCGGATGCGGCTGCGGACCTCGGCTTTGCGTTGGATCTCGCACCGGGAACGACGCTGGCGATGGTTGAAGCCGAGATGATCGAAGGCGGAATCAATCCGCATCGCTGGCGCGCCATCGCCGATTTTCTCGACAAGGGCTTGATATCAGATCGCGACAACGCCGCGCTGTTGCGGGCGGCTGAGGCCGCTTATGATTTGAACTCTTGGCGCCATGGCGATGACGCAGGCCGCGCGCGAGATGTGCCTGTCGCTCTATCTCGATGTCTTCTTTACCCAGAAAGGGACACCGCAAGACCGTCTCGCAACGAAAGGCCTTTGCGAGGCCTACCCTCATCTCGTCGAAGAGCTTCGCGGCGAGCAGCAGCGTCTCGATTCTCTGCGCGAGCACCGCAAGGCGGCCGCCTGTTTCGAGAAGTCGCTGGCGCTGATGAAAGTCGTCGCCGAAGTCTTCGCGCGCTATGACCGCCTGAAAGGCGCGCGCGGCCGGCTCGACTTCGACGATCTGATCGAACGCACGCTGGCGCTGCTCGCTCGCTCCGATGCGCGATGGGTGCTCTTCAAGCTCGATTCCGGCATCGATCATATCCTGGTCGACGAGGCGCAGGATACAAGCCCTGCGCAATGGAAGATTCTCGAAGCCTTGACGGAAGAGTTTTTCGCTGGCGCCGGAAGCCGCTCCTATCCACGCACATTTTTCGCGGTCGGCGACGAGAAGCAGTCGATCTTCTCCTTCCAGGGCGCGGCGCCGCATATGTTTCACGAGATGCGCGGGAAATTCGCCGCGTCCTTCCGCAACTCCGGCGGCTTCGAACATGTGATGTTAAAGTCTTCGTTCCGCTCCGTGCCGGCGGTGCTGGCCACGATCGATCGGGCCTTCGCGCGCGCCGAACATCAAAGGGGCCTCGTCAGCGACGACATCTGGATGAACCACGATGCGCTGAAGCAGAATCTGCCGGGGCTCATCGAAGTTTGGCCGCCGGTTGCCATCGCGGAGCGCCCGGAGCCGCGCGACTGGCGGCTGCCGCTCGACCTGTTGGACGAAGGCGATCCCGCCACGCTCTTGGCCGAGCGCATCGCCCGTAAGATCGGCGCGCTCATCGCCCCGGGCTCGGGCGAATATGTCTTCGATTCGCGCGAGCAGCGCTTTCGCCCGGTGAGAGCCGGCGACATTTTGATCCTTGTGCGCACACGAAGCGCCTTTTTCGACGCCGTCATCCGCGCCCTGAAACAGCACGACGTGCCGGTCGCCGGCGCCGATCGGCTCCAACTCCTGGAGCATATCGCGGTGATGGACCTGATCGCCGCCGGCCGCGCGGCGCTTCTTCCGCAAGACGATCTGACGCTCGCAGCCGTGCTCAAATCGCCGCTCGTCGGGCTCGATGACGACGATCTTCTGGCGATTGCGCCCGGCCGCTCCGGTTCGCTCTTCGATGCGCTCGCCGCCTCGCCCGACGCAAAACATCAGGCGGCGCATGCGGCGATCCTGCGCTGGCGCGCCCGCGCGGCGCTCTCGCCTTTCGAGTTCTATGCGTGCCTCTTGAGCGAAGACGGCGGCCGGCGCGCCATGCAAGCACGGCTCGGGCCCGAGGCCTGCGATGCCATGGATGAATTTCTTCGCCTCGCTTTGCGCATCGAGAAAGAAGGCTGTTTCTCTCTGCCGCGTTTTCTCGCGAACCTCGAAGGAATCGATCTTTCAATCAAGCGCGACATGGAGACGGGCGGCGATTGCGTCCGCGTCATGACTATTCATGCCGCCAAGGGCCTCGAAGCGAAGATCGTCTTTCTGCCGGATACATGCACGGTGCCGAACGGACGGCACGACGACAGGATTTACATCCTGGATGGGCGCGTGCTCGCCTGGTCGGCGCGCAAGGACGATGATCCGCCGGCTGTCGCCGCGGCTCGACAGAGGGCGCGCGCCGAGGCTGAGGACGAACATCGCCGGCTTCTCTACGTCGCCCTGACGCGCGCCGAAGAACGGCTTTACATCAGCGGATTCCATGGCAGGAACGCGCCGGGCGAGCTTGCCTGGATGAAGATGATCGAAGCTTCGCTCGGCGGCGACTTCGTCGAGCATCCGGCCTTTTGGGACGAGAGCGAAACGATCCTGCGATACGAGGCGCCGGGCACGATCGAACGCACATTCGCCGCGGCGAAGATGCAGGCGGTTCGGCATGCGGATTTGCCTGATTTTCTCACGCGTCGGCCGCCGCAGGAGACCGCGCCGCGACCGCCCCTCAAGCCTTCGACCGCCTTGGCCGCTGCCGACATGCATGATGATGAAAATGCCGGCAGCCTGCCCCGCGCTGCGCTGGAACGCGGGCGGCTGATGCATGTGCTGCTGCAACATCTGCCCGATGTCGCAGCGGGAGCACGGCGGAGCGCGGCGCTGACTTTTCTCGACGCGCGCGCGAGCGATCTTGATGCCGACGCGCGCGAGGCTCTGATCGCTGAAGCGCTTGCCGTGCTCGAAAGCCCCGGGCTCGCCGATCTCTTCGGCCCGTCTGCCCGCGCCGAAGTCGCCATCGCCGGACGAATCACTTTGCGCGACGGGCAGGCGCGCGAGGTCAGCGGCCAGATCGATCGCGTCGTCGAGACGCAGCGCGAGGTGATCATCGCCGATTACAAGACGGGTGCGCCCTGCGATGCGGCGGCGACCCCGCCTGGCTATGTCACCCAGATGGCGCTTTACCGCGCGGTTCTTACGCCGCTCTGGCCGGGCAAGCGCCTGCGCATGCTCATCATCTGGACGGCGGGGCCGAAGGTGGTGGAGCTTGCCGAGGAGCAAATGGATGCGGCTCTCGCCAGCTTCTTCAGCGCAGATTGATGCTACTCACATCCCCTCTCCCCGTTTACGGGGAGAGGGTTAGGGTGAGGGGCGGGGTGATTTGCTACAACGTTGCTCGCTGCTCGAGCGCAGCAAGAACGGTTTCGATGACGCCGTCAGTGGCTTCGAATAGTTCGGCATTTGTGAAGCGGATGACGCGATATCCTTGATTCATCAAATAAGCGGAGCGTCTTTCGTCGCGTTGAATTTCAGTATCCGTTCCATGCGTCGCTCCATCAAGTTCGATAACAAGCTTCCGTTCGCGGCAAACGAAGTCACCGAAATAAGGGCCAAGAGGTGCTTGCCGAACAAATTTGAAGCCCTTCAGCTTGCGCCCGCGCAAGCGGCGCCACAGCCGTTCCTCGGCCGCTGTCTGTTCGTGCCGTAATTCCCTTGCCGGCCGGATTTCGTGAATATGAAGGCCACGCGTCGTTCTAATCCCCCAGCCCCTCACCCTAACCCTCTCCCCATAAACGGGGAGAGGGGATACGTCGCAATGACGGCTGGCGGCCCTGCCCGCCTTCGGCTTGACGCGCCCTGCCGCGCTTCCTACCTTGAGAGGCGAAGGCCGCGGGATTCTCGCGGCAAGATCAAGAGGCGCCCATGGCCACCGTGAAAGTCACAGATGCCACGTTCAAGACCGAGATCGAGGGGGCGAAAGTGCCCGTGGTCGTGGATTTCTGGGCCGAATGGTGCGGCCCCTGCAAGATGATCGGCCCGTCGCTCGAGGAAATCGCCGACGAATTGAAGGGGCAAGTCACGATCGCCAAGCTCAATGTCGATGAGAATCCCGGGCGTCGCCGGCGCCTTCGGCATTCGCAGCATCCCGACCCTGCTTCTGTTCAAGAACGGCAAGATGACGTCCTCGAAGATCGGCGCCGCCCCGAAGGGCGAATTGAAGAAATGGATCGCTGCCGAGATTTGACGCCGCGCGGCGGCCTCCAAGCTTGGCAAAGGACCTCGCGAGAGGTCCTTTTTGCTTGGCGAGCGGAACGCGCATGACCTACGCCGTCAAAGAGATCTACCGCACGCTCCAAGGCGAAGGCGCGCAGAGCGGCCGCGCCGCCGTCTTCTGCCGCTTTGCCGGCTGCAATCTCTGGTCCGGGCGCGAAGCGGATCGGGCCGAGGCCGAATGTTGCTTCTGCGATACGGATTTCGTCGGCACCGACGGGCCGGGCGGCGGACGCTTTCGAGGATGCACAGGCGCTCACTGACGCCATCGCGCGGCAATGGCATGGGCCGGCAGCGGCTTCGTCGTCTTCACCGGCGGCGAACCGCTGCTGCAGCTCGACGCGGCGCTGATCGAAGCGCTGCATGCGCGCGGCTTTTCCTGCGCGGTCGAGACCAACGGCACGCTCATGCCGCCGGCCGGGCCTCGATTGGATCTGCGTCAGTCCGAAGGCGGGCGCGCCCTTCGTCCTGCGCGCCGGCGATGAATTAAAGCTTGTCTTCCCGCAGCAGGGCATCGACCCGGCCGAGTTCGAAGAGCTTGCATTCACCCATTTCTTCCTGCAACCGATAGATGGACCGGACCGTATCGCCAATACGGAGAAGGCGGCGGCCTATTGCCTGGCGCATCCGCGCTGGCGGCTGAGCTTGCAGACGCATAAGTTCATCGGTCTGCCTTAAGATTGACAATGAAAATCACCCAGGCTTTTTCCTTCGAAGCCGCGCATTTCCTGCCGAATGTCGCACCCACGCATCGCTGCCGCGGCATGCACGGCCATTCCTATCGGGTGGAATTGAAGCTCGAAGGGCCGGTCGATCCTAAAACCGGCTTCGTCGTCGATTTCTTCACGATCGAAAAAGCGGTCGAGCCGTTGCGCGCCGAACTCGACCATCATTGCCTGAACGAGATTGTCGGCCTCGAAAATCCGACGGCGGAAAACATTGCCGTGTGGATTTTTCAGCGGATCAAGAAGGCATTACCGCAGTTGGCATCTGTGATCGTGCACGAGACGAAGGATTGCTACGCGGAATATGAGGGGAAGTGAGGGCGAGCACGTGGCGCGAACCCTCTTCCTGTGGGAGACGGTGGTCGGTGGAGCCGACCGGGTGAGGGGTTATGATGGCTCAATTTGAGGGACTGTAACCCCTCATCCGCCTCGCTTCGCTTCGGCACCTTCTCCCGCAGGGAGAAGGTGTGTTCCCCTCACGCAATCGTATCCACGACCCCGCCATCGACGCGCAGCGCCGCGCCAGTCGTGGCCGAGGCCTGGGGCGAGGCGACATAGACCACCATATTGGCGACCTCTTCGACGCTCGCGGCACGCTGGATGATCGAGCTCGAACGATGTTCTTTTACGAAGGCCGTGGCCGTCTCCTCGACGGACTTGCCTCTCGCTGAGTTTTTCAGCATGTCGACGACGCCTTCCGACAAGGTTGGACCTGGCAGAACCGCGTTGACGGTGACGTTGGTGCCGGCAAGCCGCTTGGCCAATCCGCGCGAGATCGACAATTGCGCAGTCTTGGTAAAGCCGTAATGGATCATCTCGACCGGAATGTTCAGCCCCGACTCGGAGGAGATGAAAATGACGCGGCCCCACTTGCGTTTGATCATCTCCGGCAGATAAGCGCGCGACAGGCGCACGCCCGACATGACGTTCGTCTCGAAGAAGCGCTGCCACTCGCTGTCTGGTATGTCGAAGAAATCATGCGGGCCGAAGATACCGACATTGTTGATAAGGATGTCCGGCGAAGGCGCGGCCTTGACCAGCGCGTCGCAGCCGGCGGCCGTGGCAAGATCGGCCGCCACACCTTTGACCTTGGCCTTCGGCGCGGCCTTCTTGAGTACGGCGACCGCTTTCTCGACCGCCACATCCGTGCGCCCGTTGACGACCACGTCGGCACCGGATTGGGCCAAGCCCTTGGCGACAGCGAAACCTATGCCGCGGGTCGAGCCGGTGACGACGGCGCTTTTGCCGGAGAGATCGATAAGCATGGAAGTTTCCTTTTGAACGACGCCTGAGGCCTTGCCGAGACATTGGGTCTCGGGCCAAGAAAATCGAGAGACGGCTGCGAAATGCCGCGTGCAAGCAAGAAAGCGTAAGTCACTGTCATGCTGAGTTATCTTCCTGTAGAATTGGTTCAATCGAGATTTGAGCATCCGAGGCTTGAGCATCGCTCCTCCCTCGCGGGATCGTGGCTTCGATGAACGACACTGCCGATGCGGACCGCCCCCCCATGCAGGGGCTCGCAAGCCTGCCGGTCTTTTTCGACCTCAACGGCCGACGCACCCTGCTGGCCGGCGGCTCGCCGGCGGCGGCCTGGAAGGCGGAACTGCTGCAGGCAACGGGCGCGCGCGTCGATGCCTGTAGTCCCGCTCCTTCGCCCGAGATGAAGGCCCTTGCGCAGCGTGCACCGACGATCACGCTGATCGAAAGGCTCTGGTGCGAGGAAGATTTTGACGGCGCGGCGATCGCGATCGGCGATTTCGCCTCGATCGAGGAGGCGGTAAAATTCCAAGCCGCTGCACGGCGCGCGCGCGTGCCGGTGAACGTGGTCGATAAGCCCGATTTCAGCGATTTTCAGTTCGGCACCATCATCGACCGTTCGCCGCTTGTCATCGCGATTTCGACCAAAGGCGCGGCGCCCGTCTTCGCTCTTGCCTTGCGCGGCCGGTTCGAAGGCCTGTTGCCGCAGACGATCAAGCTTTGGGCGCAGGCGGCGCAGAACTGGCGCGCAAAATTGAAGAGGACCGATCTTTCGCCGCCGCGGCGGCGCCGCTTCTGGGAGTTCTTCGTTGCTCGAGCATTCGGCACGAGCGCGCCGCGCGACAAGGACTATGACGAGATCCTGGCGCTCGCTGCGGCTCCAACCGACGCCGCCGGCAAGCCGAACGGCTCCGTCGCGCTCGTCGGCGCCGGGCCCGGCGATCCGGAACTCATAACCATGAAAGGCCTGCGCCTGCTGCAAGCGGCCGACGTGGTTCTCTTCGACGATCTCGTCGCTCCGGCGATCGTCGAGATGGCGCGGCGCGAAGCGGTCAAGATCGGCGTCGGCAAGCGCGGTTATCAGCCGTCATGCCGGCAGGACGACATTATCGCGCGGCTCTTTTCTCTCGCCAAGGAAGGCAAGCGGGTCGTGCGGCTGAAGGGCGGCGATCCCTCGATCTTCGGTCGCTCCAACGAGGAAATCGCCGCGCTCGAAGCGGCCGGCATCGAGGTCGAGGTCGTCCCCGGCGTCACCGCGGCCTTGGGTGCGGCGGCGTCGCTCAGATTGTCCTTGACCGAACGCGACCGCGCGCGGCGGCTGCAATTCATCACCGCGCATGCGCGAAACGGCCGCCTGCCGCAGGACCTCGATTGGGCCGCGATCTGCGATCCGAACGCCGCCACGGCCGTCTATATGGGCGTGCGCACGCTGCCGGATTTAATGAAGCGGCTCCTGGAGACTGGAATCGATCCGCAGACCCCGGCCGTGCTCGTCGAAAGCGCCACATGGCCGAATGAACGCCGCATCTACGCCACGGTCGCGAGCCTCGCCGAGCAAGTCGCCGCGGCAAAACCCAGCGGACCTTGTCTCGTCCTGATCGGGCATGTGTTCGGCGCGCAGGCTTCGCAAGCCCTGGCGATCGAGGCGGCGACGGCCGATGCGTGACCGCCAAAGGGCGATCATGCGCGACGATCGATCGTCAGGAGCCGGGTTTCTGCTCTTTGGTCGACGAGTATTTTTCTGACCTCAGTGCGTCGCGATCGGTCAGAAGGCAATAGACATAAGCTCCGGCATACAAAAGAAGACACAGCACCCATGCCGTCACATTAACGAGCAGAAGCCATTGCGGGGGCTTGGTGGTCAGGCTCAGGACAACCGCGGCGGAAACGAGCGCGATCAGCCATAAAAGCGGTTTCAGCACGTCGGTGCGCGAGACCGTCGCGCTCTTCTGGGTTCGCAGCGATGATATGAACTGGAAAAAGTCAGACACCTTTATTCCGCCCCCGATGTCCTTGTTTTCGAGATTCCGGATTTACCGGATTTTCGTTTCGCCCTGCAACTCATTGAAGAAGTGTCTCAACCTCAACCGCTTTATTGGCGCACCCAACAGGATTTCGAACCTGTGACCTCTGCCTTCGGAGGGCAACGCTCTATCCAGCTGAGCTATGGGTGCTTTGACGGCGCACGATGACATTCGAAACGTTGCTGCGCCTTCGGCTGCGGATCCGGAGGCCCGCTGCACGCGAAAACGCCGGCAGCGGCGTTTTAGCCGATCTACCGGCGGCGGGCAATGCGATGGCTCAGGTTGAAACAGCGCCCTATCGCTTGGCAAACAAACTCCACGCTGGGCGCGGGCCCCAGCCAAAATTCTCTTCGCTCTATTGCTTATTTGCTTTTCCTAATGGACCGTTTCGGTTTGGTATTCATTCTTCAGCTTGGCGATCTCGTCCTTGAGCTGCAATTTGCGCCGTTTCAGTTCGGCCAACTTGATTTCGTCGGCCCCGGGGCGCGCCCACTCCTGGGCTATGTCCCGGTCGAGAGCTGCGTGACGGCGTTCGAGTTCGGCGAGATGGCTTTCCATCGGCATGCTGCTCCTCCTGAAGGCCCATCCAGGGGACAAGTGTGACATAGGATTTTGGTTCGGCGAAGGATTTTGCGAGGGTTTTCGCAGTAAAATTTTTCCGCGTTGCCATCCACTGCTCTATGGGCGTAAACCTCGCTCAAATCCCCTGCGGCCTCACCCAAGCGATACTGCGCCGGTCCAGTCACGTTAAATTGTGCTTTTCCAGTTTCCGTTTCCTTCCACTTTTTGCCTTCTTCTTACGTTTCGGTGCAGTACCAGGGAGTTCGGTGAGCGGGGATGACCCATGCGTCTTGATGTGAAATTCGCCGCTCTGACGATCTCAGGGCTCGCTTCGCTTTGGCTTTTGGCCACACCGGCGGCGGCCCAATGGCGCTATTACAACGGCTATCAGGCTTCTCCGCCGCCCGCTCAATCAGCCCCGCCGGATTATTCGGCCTATCCGGCTTTCCCGGGCGAGGAGCAAACCCGCCCCGGCTATGCCTATGGGCCGGCTCAGCCGGACTATGGCCAGCCGCAGGTGGTCCCGCCTGATCAAGGCAGTGACGGCGGCCAAGGCACCTATACGAATTTACCGGGCCAGCAGGGCACGACGGTCGACGGGGTCTACAACCCGCCACCTGACGACGCCGCGGCCGCTGCCTCCGAAAGAACCGCCCGCGAGGTCGATTACCAGACGATAGAGGCGCCGGGCACGCTCATCGTCGATACGAATTCGCGTCATCTCTATTATGTCGAGGGCGGCGGCAAGGCGATCGAATATGGAATCGGGGTCGGCCGCGAGGGCTTTGCCTGGCACGGCGTCGCCAGGGTGGGCGCCAAGCAGGAATGGCCGAAGTGGTTTCCGCCAGAGGCCATGCTGCAGCGCCGGCCAGACCTGCCGATCGAGATGGACGGCGGCCTCGGCAACCCGCTCGGCGCCCGCGCCATGTATCTCTACCAGGGCAAAACCGACACGCAGTACCGCATCCACGGCACCAACGAGCCCGATACGATCGGCAAGGCCGTCTCTTCCGGTTGCATCCGGATGATGAACGGCGACGTGATGGACCTCTACAACCGGGTGCCGATCGGAACCAAAGTCATCGTGCTTTAGGCGGGCGTATTTTGCCCGCCTGCGGGAGAAGATAAGCCCGCGGTTCTTGACCTTCCTGCAAGTCTCGCATTTAAGGCGCACGGTTCCCGTTGCGCCTCGCCGGCGCGCGCATCTCTCTGGAGGCAATGATGCAGGACTGGCCGGTGCACGGCACGATTACAGGCCCGATCGTCATGATCGGATTCGGCTCGATCGGACGCGGCACGCTTCCCCTGATCGAGCGGCATTTCCATTTCGACCCGTCGCGTTTCACGGTGATCGATCCGGTCGATATCGACCGCAATCTCGTCGACGAACGCGGCTATAAATTCGTCAAGCAGGCGGTGCGGCGGGAGAATTTCGTCGATCTCCTGAAGCCTCTGCTGACCGAAGGGCCGGGGCAGGCCTTTATCGTCAATCTCTCCGTCGAAGTTTCTTCCGCGGCGATCATCCGCCTCGCGCATGAGGTGAACGCGCTTTATGTCGACACGGTCTGCGAGCCTTGGCCGGGCTTCTATATGGATCCGCGCCTCACCCTGTCGCAGCGCTCGAACTACGCACTGCGCGCCGAAGTGCTCGACCAGCGTCAGGCGCTGGGGCCGGGGCCAACGGCGATTTCCTGCTGCGGCGCCAATCCCGGCATGGTGTCCTGGTTCGTCAAGCAGGCGCTGCTCGATGTGGCGCGCGACGTCGGCCTCGAGGCGCCCGAACCGAGGAGCCGCGAAGACTGGGCGCGGCTTGCGAGAGACGTGGGGGTGAAAGGCGTTCACATCGCGGAACGCGACACGCAGCGCGCCACGACGCCGAAGCCTATGGGCGTCTTCGTCAACACGTGGTCGGTCGAAGGCTTCGTTTCGGAAGGGCTGCAGCCGGCCGAGCTCGGTTGGGGCACGCATGAGAAACACCTGCCTCCGGAAGGCAAGAGGCACGGCTATGGGCCGGATTGCGCGATCTATCTTCTGCGGCCGGGCGCCGGCACGCGGGTGCGCTCCTGGACGCCCACGGCGCAGGCCCAGCATGGATTCCTTGTCACGCATAACGAGTTCGATCTCGATTGCCGATTATTTCACGCTGCGCGAAAACGGTGCGCTGGCCTATCGGCCGACGGTCCATTATGCCTATCGTCCGGCCGATGACGCGGTTCTCTCGCTCGACGAGATGGCCGGCGCGCAATGGGAGCAGCAGCCGGACTGGCATATTCTCGACGAGCGCGAGATCGTCGACGGGATCGACGAACTCGGCGTCCTTCTCTATGGCCACGCCAAGAACGCCTATTGGTATGGCTCGCAACTCTCGATCGAAGAGACGCGGCGCGTCGCGCCCTATCAGAACGCGACGGGCCTGCAGGTGAGTTCCGCCGTGCTCGCCGGCATGGTCTGGGCACTGGAGAATCCGCGCGCCGGAATCGTCGAGGCCGACGAACTCGATTTCCGCCGCTGCCTCGAGGTGCAGATGCCCTATCTCGGGCCGGTCATCGGCGTCTACACCGATTGGACGCCGCTCACCGACCGCGGCCGGCTCTTTCCCGAGGATCTCGACACTGACGATCCCTGGCAATTCAAGAACGTGATCGTGCGATAGAAGTCTGAGAGGTAAACTCTCACCAAGCCCTCATGCTGAGGAGCGCGCGCAGCGCACGTCCTGAAGCACGCTCGATATTCATCCTTATGTGCCGCGTGTATGATGCTTTTGCCAACGCGAGCTTTTTACGGAGTGCATATCATGAAAGCAATTTCGGCAATTACTTTGATCTCATTCATCGCAACTACGGACGCAGCCTTTGCGGAGCACAGCGCGCCGCAGGCGCAATTCGCGCAAGCAACGACCAATGAACAGATGTGCGCGCAAGTGATCTCCTGCGGTACGAAAAACGGCAAGCGCAAGGAATACCCCACGCCTTGCGCAGCAAAAGACGATGGCGCGACCGACATTGCGCCCAAGACCGGATCGACCTGCTGACTCCGCCGCGAGTTGCGCCGCGCTTGCGCCAAAGCGCGGAGAAGCTCCGCTTCCTCTGCTTTGGCGGCCGCGACGTTGCGCAGCTTCACTTCTTCGAATCCGTCGGCTTTTCGAAATCGCCTAAAGGCGCCAAATATCCTGGCGGTTCGATCTGGCTGTCAACAAGCAGCATAGAGGGATTGCCGACCTCAGTTGAACCGTCGACGAGCATGCCTTTATTAATCGCAACGCATTGACCGTAAAATATCTGCTGAAGCAATTCAGTTTGGAAGGCTTTCTTATCCACGCGCATCTGCTGCAATTTGGAGACTTCCTCTGTTGAACTGCAACCGAAGCTCTGAATTTTCGCCTGATAAAGAAGTGGTGCGGCCGCGACGAGAGCAATGAGGATCGCATGCATGAAACCCCCTCATTTTATCCGTAGAGATCTATGGCGCTGGACGTCGGCCTGTCCGTCAGACGAAGCCGCGAGCACTCGGAATCGCTATTCGCAAGCCTCCCCGTCGGGAACCGACGGGGAGGTCGTTACGCGTGACAAATCACAAGTGCCCAGGACCACCTTTGACATGCCCATTAATCCATTGGATGAGGACATTGGCGACCTGGAGATTGTTGCGGTCCAGCATCATCATATGGCTGTTGCCATGAAGACCGACGTTCGGAAGTGAAATGAACGTCATGTCGCCGCCCGCACTGTTGATCTGCTGCATCTCGGTCACGCAAGCAGTCGGCGGATTGGGCGCCGGGTAATGATCGGCAACGACGATGAGGATCGGGATCTTCTTGAGAATGTTGATATCAGCGGTGGTGAGATTGCTGAAGCAACCGACCTCGAGCTGAATGATGGCGCGAACGCCCTTCGAACCAGGTTGGAGAGCAGCCATGGTCGGATAGCCGCTCGATTGGGAGTGACCGATCAAGATAGCGCCGCCCAAATCATTTGCGAGCTGCGCCATGGCGGCGGGCGTGCTGAACGAAGCGCTGGGGACAGTAGGCGTGCAACTCCCGGCGGAACAGCCCGCGGGGACATTAGGAAGAGTCGAATTCAGGTCAGGGATAACCTGATTGTAGAAACTCAGATTGGACCCTTCGCCCACGCCAACGGTATTCATCGGGAATTGCTCGCCCGCATAAGGCGTGAGCGTACTGAAGTCTCCCCAACGAAACACGCTCCAGGCGAAGGCATCGGTCGCAATCAAGATAGCGGGATTTGCGCTCGCCGGCGCATCACCGACCAGCACCTTTTGGAATTGGAGAGCATTGAAACCGGAGCGCCCGCGACCGACCTGCTCGGCGAGATAGGTGTCGAAGCCTTGACGAACGAAATATTCGTCCCAGCCCATCCGTCCATCGGGCGTAGTCTGCCAGGATTTCGAACTCAAACAACACCCATGCACGAAAATCACTGGGAACTTGCCGTTCTTCAGGATCGGCTTCTGGTACTGCACATACATCTGGTTCGTCATCGAGTTCCCCGCATCGGCCGCATCATTCGCGGGGAGATATTTCGAAGAGATGGGCTGTGTATATCCGTCGATGAAGAAGCTGCCTTCTCCCGCTAAAAAGAGCGGCGGCGAGGATTGGAGATCCTGGAATTCTTGCGCAGCAGCCGTCCTCGGTATCAAAGCAAGAGCGAGAAGCCCCGCACCTGCAAAGACGATGTTCTTCCAGAAATTCTCGCCTTTCATCTTAGAATCCTCCCTTGTTGCAACTTGGAAATGTCATTCCTTCCCTAGTCTCAACTCGAAGAAAGATAACGAGGCTTTCGCTGCTCGGTCTTCCACGAAATTCCGCTTCCTATAAAGATCTGGCTCTGTACTTCTCGAAACGCATGCTTAGAGCCGGACGCCGTGGCTCACGCCGTCGCTAACGTGCAAATGAGACTGGAAGGCAACGGTCAGATGAAGCGGCTGCTCTTACTCTGCCGCCAATTTCACCGGCGCGGGCGTCGGCGCAGATGCCGCGCGGGAAGCGCGCGAGAAGCTCGGCTTCCTCCACCTTAGCGGCCGCGACGTTGCGCCGCTTCACGCGCCCGGAGCCGCGAATCCTATCCGGCGGCGACGCGAGAGCCCACGGCGCGGGCATGATTCTCCGGCCTCCCATTTGTAAGGATTCCCTCGAGCTGCAAGTTGAAGACCCGCATCATCGCAACGCGCTTTGCTCGCCTCCGCCATCGGCTCGCGCTCCGCGACCTGCCTTGCCGCGACCGACCCGTATAAATCGGTGCCGCCGCTCGCCCAACCGGGCTGGGCGCCGAACCGATCTCGCGGGATTGTGAGCGGGATTGTGATAAGCCTATGATCGTTAAGTAAATCATGGCATTAAGTCGGGACGGCCGTGGGGTGATGGTAGCATGCGGCCCAATTGCCGGAGGCACGCTGCCTGCCGGTCTCTTGATCGAGCGCCGCGATCAAGATGAGACGGTGAGGCCTTGCTCTCCGCCTCGCTTTGGCCAGAGTTCGGCTGGCAATAATCGGGCTTCGGCGATTCTGGGCTCGGCATTCGCCGAGCGACAAAGGGCCGTTATGCGCACATTCATCGCAGGGTTCGGTCTCGCGGCGCTTGCCTCGACAAGTCTCACGGCACCGGCGCTCGCGCATCCACATGTCTGGGTCACGGCCCGCGAAGATGTGATCTTCGACGGCCAAGGGCAGATTTCGGCGATCCGCGGCGCCTGGGTCTTCGACGACATGTATTCGGCCTTCGCGACCCAGGGCCTCGGCAAGGACGGGCAACTTGCGACCAAGGAAGAGCTTGCGCCGCTCGCCAAGACGAATGTCGATTCGCTCGCCGAATTCGAGTATTTCACCTTCGCGAAAATGGCGGGGACGAAAGTCGAGTTCGGGCCGCCGATCGATTATTCGCTCGAGGAGCGGCCGGACAAGCTGGTCATGCTAAGTTTTACCCTTCCTCTGAAGACGTCGACTCCTCCCGGCAAGGCCTTCACCTTCCAGGTCTATGATCCGACCTATTTCGTAGCCTTCAGTCTCGACGATAAGTTGCCGGTCGAACTCGTCAATGCGCCGAAAGGTTGCTCGGTCAGCGTGCTCGGCGCCGACCCGCTCGACGCAGACGCGACCAAGAAGCTGTCGGAAGCTTTTTTTGCCAATCTGTCGCCTGGCTCCAATTTCGGCATGAAATTGGCCAGCCGAATCTTTGTGGCCTGTCCGTGACGGATTGCTCAACGGATCGGCGCGCTGCACGCGTGAAGAAAGGACTGGCCCTGAGACCCCGGCACGATCCATGGCATCACGTCGGCCACGCCGCACCGCGCGTGCTTCTCTGCCTCGTTCTTCTGGCTTGCTCCACCGCCGCGATGGCGCAGGCCTTCCATCATCCATTCGCGGTCGGCGGCGACGAAGGCGCGGTCGGCCGCGTATCCGGAGTGACGGCCTGGATCATCGAACAGGAAAGCACATTCTCGCGCATGCTCTCGGGCGCCTTGCGCGCAGCGAAAGCGAACGGCACGGCCTTCTTTCTGCTGGCCGGCTTGAGTTTTGCGTATGGCGTCTTCCATGCCGCCGGCCCCGGCCACGGCAAGGCGGTCATCACTTCCTACATGGTCTCGAACGAGCGCGCCCTGCGCCGCGGGCTCATCATCTCGCTGCTCGCGGCGATCCTGCAAGGCCTCGTCGCCATAGCCCTTGTCGGGCTCGCCGCGGGTCTCTTCAGGTTCACAGCTCAGCGCATGAATGCGGCTGCATGGGACCTCGAACTCGCGGCCTATTGTGGCATCGTGCTTCTCGGCGCAGTACTTCTGACGACCAAAGGCGCTGCGCTGGCTGGCGCGCTGCGGCAAATCTGGGCGGCGCCGGTCTTAGGTCTTTTTGCGCGTTCGTCGCAGCCCTTGGCCGCCGTCCCGCAAGAAAGCCAGAATGTCTTTCTCGCCGACGACGGTTCGACCGATCATATCCATGGGCCGGCCTGCGGCCATTGCCACATCCCCGACCCCAAGCAACTCGGGGCGGGTTTTTCCTGGAAATCGGCGGCTCTGACGATCGCTACAGCGGGCGCGCGTCCCTGTTCCGGCGCCATTCTCATTCTGGTCTTCGCTCTGGCACAAGACATGTTCATGGCCGGCATCGCATCGGTTTTCGCCATGTCGCTGGGCACGGCAGTCACGACCGGAGGGCTCGCGTCCATGGCGGTATTTGCGAAGAAAATGGCGGTCAAGTTCTCCGGCCGGGGATCGCCGCGCGCCGAGATCATCGGGCGATTGATCGAAGTCGGGGCGGCGCTCTGCGTGCTTCTCTTCGGCCTCGCCCTCCTGCTTGCGAGCTGGGCCGGGAGGAGCACCGCGGCGTAAGCTGAGCTGCGCAGGAGCATCGGCAGTTTCGATTCATGAGATCGGGGCCTGGAACCTGCGGGCCCCGAGGCTGATTATCCGCCATTCACTCCCCCGCCGATGCTCATTCAATACTGCCGCCCGCCCCTCGGACCCTATGACACCGCCCCCTGCCGCTTCCCCGCTCGTTCGGATGCCCGATCCCGCCAATGACGGCGTTGCGGCCGCTGGCGCGGACCATGATCGTCGAATTTCGGATCGTCGAATCTGGCTCGAAGCCTTTCTGGCGGTGCGCGGCGAGACCGAGCGGCGCGCGGCGCCGCTTTCTTCCGAGGACCAGGTCATCCAGTCGATGCCGGATGCGAGCCCGACCAAATGGCATCGCGCGCATGTGACATGGTTCTTCGAGCAGTTTCTGTTGCGCCCTCTTGCGCCGGGCTACCGCGTTTTTGACGAGCGTTTCGCCTATCTCTTCAATTCATATTATGTATCGGCGGGCCCACGGCAGCCGCGTCCGCAGCGCGGCCTCATTACGCGGCCCACCGTCGCCGAGGTCGCCGCCTACCGCACGCATGTCGACGCCGCAGTAGTGGATCTGCTCGAATCCACGGACGATCTCGCACCGCTCATTCCGATCCTCGAGATCGGGCTCAACCACGAGCAACAGCACCAGGAACTGCTTCTCACCGACATTCTGCACGCCTTCTCATTCAACGCGAGCCATCCGATCTACGATGCCTGTTGGCAATGGCCGCGATTGGAGAACGAATGCGCTACCCCCGGCGCTCTTATCGCCGGCATTCACACGATCGGCCATGGCGGCGACGGTTTCTGCTTCGACAACGAAGAACCGGCACATCAGGTGCTGTTGCGGCCCGTCCGGCTTGCGCCCTCGCTCGTCACCAACGGCGAGTGGCTCGAATTCATCGCCGACGGGGGCTACGCGACGCAGACCCTGTGGCTGTCGGATGGCTGGGCAGCCGTCGAAGCACAAGGCTGGGACGCGCCAGGCTATTGGCAGAAGATCGACGGCACCTGGTTCGCGATGACGCTTGGCGGCTTGCAACCCGTCGACCCTGCAAAGCCCGTCTGCCATGTGAGCTATTACGAAGCCAATGCTTTCGCGCGCTGGGCGGGCAAGGATCTGCCGACTGAAGCGGAGTGGGAGGTCGCGGCAAAGAGCGGCGCGCTTCGTGAGGCCTTCGGCATCGTATGGCAATGGACGCGCAGCGCCTATACGTCCTATCCCGGTTATCGCGCAGCGCCTGGCGCGCTCGGCGAATACAATGGGAAGTTCATGGTCAACCAGATGGTGCTGCGCGGATCCTCGCTGGCGACGCCCGCCGGCCACGCGCGCCCGAGCTATCGCAATTTCTTTTATCCGTCGGCGCGCTGGCAATTTTCCGGCTTGCGCCTGACGGACTACGAAGATTGAGCCTCACATGGGCATGCAAACCGCGCGCTGCGCGGCTCCGTTCGTCGAGACCGCCGATGGCTTCGCGGCCGATGTCGTCGCCGGCCTGACCGCGAAGCCGAAATGGCTGCCGCCGAAATATTTCTACGATGCCGCCGGTTCCGCCCTCTTCGACAGCATCGTCCGCCAGCCGGAGTATTATCCGACGCGCTGCGAACTCGGCATTCTGCGCGACAATGCGCCGGCCATCGCTTCGCTGTTCGCGCCTGGCTCGGCGCTGATCGAGTTCGGTGCCGGATCGAGCCGCAAGGCGCGCATCTTGCTCGACGTCACGGCGAGCGTCGAAGCCTATGTGCCGGTTGACATTTCCGGCGACTTTTTGCAGCGGGACGCGGTGCAATTGCGGCGTGATTTCCCGCGCCTTGCGGTTCTTCCTCTCGTCGCGGATTTCACCCGTGAGTTCGAGCTTCCGCCTGCGGTTGGATCGCTGCCGCGCGCAGGATTCTTTCCGGGATCGACCATTGGCAATTTCGAACCGCACGACGCGGCAGAATTCCTACGCGGTGCCGGGAAAATGCTCGGCCCCAGTTCGGTGCTGGTAATCGGCGTCGATCTCGTCAAGGCGCCCGATACTCTCCATCGCGCCTATAATGATTCGGCCGGCGTCACCGCCGCGTTCAATCTCAATCTTCTTGCACGCATCAATCGCGAACTCGGCGGCAATTTCGACTTCGCCGCTTTCGAGCACAAGGCTTTCTACAATCGCGAGCAAAGCCGCATCGAAATGCACCTTGCGAGCTGCAGGCGGCAAGAGGTGAAACTGAACGGCGTGGCGATCGCGTTTCAAGCGGGAGAGACGATCCACACCGAGAACAGCTACAAATATACGATTTCCTCGTTCCAGGCGCTTGCGCGCGGCAGCGGCTGGTTGCCGCTCGAGGTTTGGACGGATGGGCTGTTCTGCGTGCACGCGCTTCGGGCGACGGAGGACAGATGACGGACAACAGACCGACCTTTCCCTTCTCCGTCCTCTGTCGTCGGTCCTCCGTCGTCTGACTCATGCCGATTTGCGAAGCCGATCCTTGGCGGCTCCAATATTTCACGCAGGTCGAAACCGCCGCCAATATCCCGACCGAAGACAGTGACGCGTGGCTTTGGAACCCGCAGCATCGCTGGGTCTATGACAGGCTCGCGGTGGCGTTGAGTCAAGATATCGAAGCGGGACCGCACGGCACGCCGCCGCCGCGCTTTCCAGTATTCTCCAAGCCGATCGTCAACTTGAAGGGCATGGGCATCGGCAGCCGCGTGCTGCATTCGCAGGCCGACTATGAAGAGCATTACGCGCCCGGTCATTTTTGGATGAGACTGCTCGAAGGGCGCCACGTCTCCTCCGACATCGCAATCGTCGACGGTGAGCCGCGCTGGTGGCGGCACGTCACCGGCAAGCCGGCGGGCGAAGGCACGTTCGATTACTGGACGGTGCATGCGTGGCCGGACGCCGAGATCGAAGCCCGCTGCGGAACATGGGCGCGCCAACATCTTGCCGGCTATACCGGCATGCTTAATCTCGAAACGATCGGCGGCGGCATCATCGAGGCGCATCTGCGCTTCGCCGATCAATGGCCGGATCTCTACGGTGCCGGCTGGATCGAAGCTTTGGTGCGGCTTTATGAGAGTGGCGCCTGGGATTTTGCCGACGATCATCGCAACGAAGGCTACAGCGTCGTCCTGTTCGGGCCGCATGGGCGGCGCTATCGCCATCCGCCTTCGGCGCTGGTCGACGCGGTCAAACGCATGCCCGGCATCAGCAGCGTCCAGATCTCCTTCTACGAAGATCGCGCCCCGGAGCACCACGCCATGCCGCCCGGCGCCTTCCGCCTCGCCATCATCAATGGCTCCGATCTTGCGAGCGCGCTCGCCGCACGCGAGCGGCTGAAAGCACATTTCGCCGAGAAATACCAAGCCTGAGCTGAGCAGGAGCGCCTCTTAACTTCCGCCGCCAAAGGGCAGATAATAGATTTATGACGACTCTAGCCCCCAGACGGTGGCCCGGCAGCGCGCTTTGGCGGAAGACCCTCGGGCTGGTTGCAGTTCTCGCGGGCACAACGCTTTGGCTGATCGCCGTCGGCGCTTTACCGGCCCGGGCGCAGGGCTTCAACCCGCTCAATTGGTTTCAGCAAATGTTCCAGCCGCAGCCCCGCTACGGCTATGGATATGGCTATGGCGAATGGCCACGCTACCGGACGCCCCGACTTCAAGCCCGTCGAGAAGGTCGAAACGAAACCGGCCGTCCCGCCGACCTTCTTCGTCGCGGTCATGGGTGATTCCATCGGCCAATTGCTCGCCCAGGGCCTAACTGAACGCTTGAGCGACCGTCCGGAGGTCGGCGTGCTGCGCGAGGCGCGCGAAGATTCGGGCCTCGTCCGCGACGATTTCTATGATTGGACCAAGGCGGCGCATGATCTCATTGCCAGTGGGCAGAAGATCAACGTGGCGGTCATGCTGATCGGCAGCAACGACCATCAGCCCTTGCGCGACGCCAGCGGCAGCTACGATCCCGATACACCGAAATGGCAGGAGCTCTATGCGGCGCGCGTCGAAGCCGTCAGCGCGATATTCCGCGACGCGAAGATTCCGCTGCTTTGGGTGGGCCTGCCGATCATGAAGAGCGACCGTCTCTCGGCCGAGATGGCCTCGTTCAACGACATCTATCGTGAACACGCGGGCAAGAACGGCGCGACCTTCATCGACATTTGGGAAGCTTTTGGCGACGACCGCGGCCAATTCAGCCCCTATGGTCCGGACGTCAACGGCCAAGTCGTCCGGTTGCGAGCGCTCGACGGGATTCATTTTACCAAGGCCGGCGCCATCAAGCTCGCGAGTTTCGTCGAGCCCAATATCCGCCAAATCCTCGATTCCGGCACGCCGCAAGGCGATGCGGCCCTGGCAAAGATCGAGACCACGACGCCGGAAGGCGCCAATACGCCGGGCAACGCGGCTGTTACTCCCGTGAAGCCGCCGATCGGCCCGGTTCTGCCGTTGACCGGCCCGGTGCTCGCCCCCGGCGGTCAACTCTCAACCCCGGCCGCTGATCAGAAGGGTGAAGCCCAAAACCTGATCGAGCAGACCCTTGCGAGCGGCAAGCCGGTCGCGGCAAAACCCGGGCGCGCCGACGATTTCAGCTGGCCGCCGCGCCAATGAATCCCGCTGGCTGAGCCGATCTCCCCGCCTATGCAGCAAGGCCATTTGCAGGCACCGGCGGAAGTGCTCTAATTCACTTCTGCGATCGGCATGGCGCTTTGGCCCGCGCCCGGCTTTCGGAATGGCGCTAAATGGCTGAAAAATTGAGCGCCGAGGAACGCGCAGTTTTGCGCGCGGAACTCGAACGCCTACGCCAGGAACATCGCGATCTCGATTCGGCGATCGAGGCCCTGGCACAGCTTTCGGCCTCCGACCAGCTCCAGATTCAGAGGCTGAAGAAGCGCAAATTGGTCCTGCGCGACAAAATCGGCCGTATCGAAGACCAGTTGACGCCCGACATCATCGCCTAAGCCCGCAGGTTTCGCGCAAGCCCAAACGTGTAGTGCGCGGGATATGATAACCGAGGAGTTTGCTTCGCCTCGGGGACTCCGGGGCTCAAGATGATGCGCAACGAGGCGGCGCTTGCCATAACAGAGAACGTCGAGCCATCCGCCACCGAGCTGATGCGCAGCGCGCTCGAATTCCACGTCGCCGAGCGCTACGAGATTGCGCGCGACCTCTACGCGCAAGTGCTCGCGCAGGACCCGGCGAATGCCATCGCCTGGCATCATCTCGGCCTAATCGAGCATGTCGGTGGAAAACATGCAGCGGCCGCCGAATGCATCGGTAAGGCCGTCGCCTGCAAGCCCAACTATGCTGAGGCCTATGCCAACCTCACCGCCGTGTTCCGGGCCGCCCATAAATTCGAGGCGGCACTCGAATGTGCGGAAAAAGCCATTGCTCTCGATCCAAGCTTCGCAGCCGCCCATTCCAATTTCGGCAACGTACTCGAGGATAAGGGCGATCTCGAAGCCGCGCTCGCCGCATATCTCGAAGCCTGCCGGCTCGATCCGTTCTTCATTGAGGCTCATACCAACGCCGCAGAGATCCTGCGCAAGTGCGGACGCTGCGCCGAGGCGCTTAGGATCTGCGAGGCGATTTCGGCGAACCGGCCAGACGCCGCCATGCCGCATTTCTGCGCCGGCAACATCTTGCGCGACCTTTCGCGTCCGAACGAGTTGGAGGCCGCCTATGGCCGAGCGCTGGCGCTGCGCCCCGGCTTCGCTGAAGTCCATTGCAACCTCGGCAATATTCTCCAGCATCGCGGCGACCTCGAGGGCGCCGTCACCGCCTATGGCCGAGCGATCGCGCTCAAGCCCGACATGGCGGAAGCCCATTGCAATCTCGGCGCGGCTTACGAAACTGGACGCCGCATCAGCGAGGCCGTCGACGCCTATGCCAAGGCCTTGGCGCTCAACCCTGATCTCCTCGGCGTGCGCACTCAGCTCTCCTACCTTCGCCGATCGGCCTGCGATTGGACGCATGCCGACGAAGAGATGGACCTCGCCGAGCGAGTTGCCCGCCATCAAGGTCCGATTCCGCCTTTCGCTTTGCTGAGCATGGAGATCTCGCCGGCCATATACTTGCATGTGGCACGACTTTGGGCCGGCAGCATGCGCGCCAAGCCCGCATTCGCACATCGGCGGCCCGAGCCCGGAGCGCGTGGAAGACTGAAGATCGGATATCTCTCAGCCGATTTCCATCGTCACGCGACGGCGCATCTGATGGCCGAATTGTTCGAACGCCACGATCGCACGCGCTTCGAGATTATCGCCTATTCGCTTGGCCAGGACGATCGCAGCGAAATGCGCTATCGGCTGGGCCGCGCCTTCGACCGCTTTGTCGACCTGCACGATCTCGACGACATGAATGCGGCACGGCGCATCAATGATGACGGCATCGACATTCTCGTCGAGCTGAAGGGTTATACTCAGCACGCGCGCAGCGAGATCGCCGCTTTTCGCCCGGTACCCATACAGGTGAGCTTCATCGGCTATCCGGGCACGATGGGAGCCGATTTCATCGACTATATCATCGCCGATCCGATCACCCTGC
The DNA here is from genome assembly GCA_963759985.1 of uncultured Alphaproteobacteria bacterium. Taxonomy (GTDB): domain Bacteria; phylum Pseudomonadota; class Alphaproteobacteria; order Rhizobiales; family Beijerinckiaceae; genus Methylovirgula. Next base: position 755,199 of record CAVXBI010000004.1, on the reverse strand, counting down.
CGATGGACCAGCAGGTCTTTTACGACGAGCGGATCGTGCATCTGCCGGATTGCTATCAGCCGAACGACAGCCGGCGGAGGGTTGCCGACAAGACGCCCTCGCGTGCCGGATGCGGCCTGCCCGAGCGCGGCTTCGTCTTCTGCTGTTTCAACAACAGCTACAAGATCACGCCGAAATTCTTCGCGATCTGGATGCGGCTGCTCGCCGCCGTCCCAGGCAGTGTGCTCTGGCTCTTCGATGCCAACGAGTTCGTCAGAGGCAATCTTCAAAACGAAGCGGAGAACGCGGGAATCGATCCGCAACGGCTCGTGTTCGCGCCGCGAACCGACGTCGCCGAGCATCTCGCCCGGCAAAGGCTCGCCGATCTTTTTCTCGATACCCCGCCCTACAACGCGCACACGACGACGAGCGACGCGCTTTGGGTCGGATTGCCGGTCGTCAGCGTGATCGGCGAGACCTTCGCCGGCCGCGTGGCGGCGAGCCTGCTCCACGCAATCGGCCTACCGGAACTCGTCACGCAATCGCCGCCCGAATATGAAGCGCTCGCCTTGCGGCTCGCCTTGGACCCGAGCCTGCTCGCGGACATTCGCCGCAAGCTGAGCGCGAACCGGCTGACGCATCCGCTCTTCGATTGCGCCCGCACCACGCGCCATCTCGAAGCCGCGTTCACGCGCATGTGGGAGATTTTCACGACGGGAGGCGCGCCGGAATCTTTCGCGGTGGCTCCGATTGCGGCGCCGACGGCCGCGACCGAGCCGCAAACGCGGATCTCGCGCCGGCTCTATACCGCCTGCCCGCTCTGCGACAGCCCCGATCATGCCCCGATCATCGCCGCTGATTGCACCAGACATCCGAGCTACCGGATCGAGCTGCCTCCCGTCGTGAAATGGCACGCCTGCAATTGCTGCGGCCATATCTTCACCGAAGGTTATTTTGACGATGCGACATTCGCGCCTCGGCCCGAAGACATGCTCGGCCACAACATGGAGAATGGCCGGCGCGCCGCGGCACCGATCGTCGCGCGTGTGGCGCGTCACGTCGGACATCCCAGTGATGCCGCGCGCGCCTGGCTCGATGTCGATTTCGGCAATGGCGCGCTGCTGTTCGCCGCCGCCGAATGGGGCTTTCGCGCGATCGGCATCGATCACCGCGACGCCAATGTCACGGGCCTGCGCCAGCTGGGTCTCGAGGCGCATCGCGGCAAGATCGAGGACCTCGTCGAAAGTGGGCTTCTCGGCGTGATCAGCTTTGCCGATGTCTTTCAGCATCTCGCCTTCCCAGGCCAGGCGCTCGCCGCCGCGCATCGGCTCTTACAGGCCGACGGCCTGCTCTTCGTCTCCCTGCCGAACAAGGATTCGATGTCGTTCAATCTGCTGCATGCGAACGGCGCCAATCCCTATTGGGGCGAGATCGGCGATTGCCATCTGTTTGGCCGCGCGCGGCTCTCTCGCTTGCTCGGCGAGCATGGGTTCGAGCCGCTCGAATATAATATCAGCGAGCGGCATCGGATCGGGATGGAGATCATCGCCCGGCGTATCGGATGAATGACCGAGGCGGCGCAGTTTCTCAAAGCACGCTGCGCCCTTGCCGATCGAGCGCGGCGAATGCTTCATCCGACAGGACGAGTTCGGCAGCGGCGACGTTCTCGATGAGATGTTCGTGGTTGGCGGTGCCCGGAATCGGCAAGATGACTTTCGATCGCTTGAGCGCCCAGGCAAGCGCCAATTGGCCCGGGGTGGCCTTCAACGTTTTGGCGGTCTGCATCAGCGCTGAGCCGGGCTTTGCCAGCGCCCCTGCCGCAAGCGGCGCCCAAGGGATAAAGCCGATATTGTGCTTCTCGCAATAGACGAGGACATCCTCGCTCGCGCGGTTGACGAGATTGTAGCGGTTCTGGACGGTGGCGACGGGGAAATATTTGCGCGCCGCTTCGATGTCGTCGGCGCCCACGTCGCTCAGTCCGACATGGCGGATCAGGCCTTCCTTGCGCATCGCGGCGATCACGCCGAACTGCTCGTCGCGCGAAACGGCAGGATCGATCCTGTGAAGCTGCCAGAGATCGATGCGCTCGACACCCAGGCGGCGCAGGCTCATCATCACGCATTGGCGCAAATATTCCGGCCGGCCGAGCGGGCGCCAGATTTCCGGGCCGGTCCGCGCCAAGCCGCCCTTGGTCGTGATCGTGCAGTCCCTTGTACGGATAAAGAACCTCGCGGATCAGATTTTCGCTCACGAACGGCCCATAGCTGTCGGCCGTATCGATGAAATTAATCTCAAGCTCGGGCACGAGGCGCAGCGTCGCGCGCGCCTCTTCCGGATTGGCGGGATCGCCCCAGATTCCTTTTCCGGTCAGTCGCATGGTGCCAAAGCCGAGGCGATTAATCTTAATGTCGCCGCCGATCTCGAATTGGCCGGAAGCCGCCGCCGAGGGAAGTGATGCCATTCGCCTATCCGTTTGAAACCTCGCCGCCGGATTGAGACATAGCGCACAATCGTCGCGCGCCAAATTGAAAGCGGCTGCGGCGCTGCGAAATATCGTCCCGTAGCTTGCCCCTGCCCGGCTTGCGCGGCTTCGGCCCTTCGTCTATGCCGCTGCCTTCGATTCGCCGGAAGCATAAGGATTATTCATGTCCGCGCCTGTCGCCATCGTCATGGGCAGTCAATCGGACTGGACGACGATGCGTCACGCCGCGGAGACCCTAGATCATCTCAAGATCGGCTACGTGTCGCGGATCGTCTCCGCCCACCGCACGCCCGACCGTTTGATGAAATTCGCCAAAGGCGCGCAGGAGGCCGGGTTCAAGGTGATCATCGCCGGCGCGGGCGGCGCCGCGCATCTGCCCGGCATGACCGCAGCCATGACGGCGCTCCCGGTTTTCGGCGTGCCGATCGAGACGAAGGCGCTGTCGGGGCAGGATTCGCTCTATTCGATCGTGCAGATGCCGGCCGGTATCCCGGTCGGTACCTTGGCCATCGGCGAGGCCGGCGCCGTCAACGCGGCTCTGTTGGCAGCCGCCGTGCTGGCGCTTCACGACGAGGGCTTGGCAAAGCGGCTTGCCGCTTGGCGCGCCGCGCAGACTGCCGCCGTCGCCGAACATCCCGAGGGATAAATGACCGGCCCGACACCGCTGACCCCGGGCAGCACGATCGGCATCCTGGGTGGGGGTCAGTTGGGGCGCATGCTGGCGATGGCCGCGGCGCAGCTCGGCCTCAAGACGCATATCTATTCGCCGCACGCCGACAGCCCGGCTTTCGATGTCGCCTCCCACAGCACGATCGGCGCCTTCGACGATGCGGATGCACTGGCCGACTTCGCCGACAATGTCGATGTCATCACCTATGAATTCGAAAATGTTCCGGCCGGCAGCGCGGCCGTGCTCGCCCAACTCTGCCCCGTGCGTCCCGATCCCGCGGCGCTTGCGGTCAGCCAGGACCGGCTTGCCGAAAAGGAGTTCCTCGTCTCGCTCGGCATTGAGACGGCCTTCTATGTGCCGGTCGAGGATGCCGGCGCGCTTATCCGCGCCGTCGCCCAGATCGGCCGGCCGGCCATCTTGAAGACGCGCCGCTTCGGCTATGACGGAAAGGGGCAGATCACGATCCGTGAGGGATCGGATCTCGCCGCGAGCTTCCGCGGCCTTGGCGACGTCCCGTCGATCCTCGAAGCCGTCGTGCCCTTCGTGAAGGAAATCTCAGTCATTGCCGCGCGGGGAATGGACGGCACATTCGCCGCCTATGACGTGACCGAAAATGTCCATGTGAACCATATTTTGAGCACGAGCCGCGCGCCCGCGGCGATCGATCTGGCAGCCGCCGATGCCGCCGTCGCCGCCGCCCGAATGATCGCCAATGCGCTCGATTACGTCGGAATAATCGCCGTCGAGCTCTTCGTGATCGAAGAAGCCGGACCCGGCCGGCGGCGCACGCAAAAGATCAAGGTCAATGAAATCGCGCCCCGGGTCCATAATTCCGGACATTGGACGCTCGATGGCGCCATCTGCTCGCAATTTGAGCAACACGTCAGGGCGATCGCCGGCTGGCCGCTCGCATCGACGAAGCGTCACGGCGCCATGGTCACGATGCAGAACTTGATCGGCGAGGAGGTGATGAGCTTCGCCGAAATTTTGGCCGAGCCCGGCGCCTGCCTGCATCTCTATGGCAAGGCGCAAGCGCGCCCCGGACGCAAGATGGGCCACGTGACCCGAATCCATCCTAAGTACGAAGCTTGAGAGGCTCGGTCCCGCTCCGCCGCTCGCCTGGACAAAATGAAGCGGGTCTGCTATGCGCTCGCGCTCTGATCGGTTGCATCAATGCATCCGGTCGGCGTTCCCAAAAGTTTCGTTTCATCACCCATGCCGCCACTGGCGGCCCGGCTCAGACAAGGATCGCTCGTGCAAGTTCTGGTTCGCGACAACAATGTCGATCAGGCCCTCAAGGCACTGAAGAAAAAAATGCAGCGGGAGGGCATTTTCCGCGAAATGAAGCTGCGCGGCCACTACGAGAAGCCGTCCGAGAAACGGGCCCGCGAAAAGGCCGAGGCGGTCCGCCGCGCCCGCAAACTGGCCCGCAAGAAGCTGCAGCGCGAAGGCCTGCTGCCGATGAAGCCGAAGCCGGTGGTCGGGGCTCGTTGAAATCGCCCGGCAGGCGCCAGAGCGATTTGATCCCATGCGACTCCGTTATTTTTCCTGCAACGATCTTGTGCTAACTGCGTTCGCTGGTCGATTGTTTCCGCTTGTCGCAATCTTGCCGGATTGCCGAGGCTAAAGGAGCCTGCGACAGGAAAGCTTGATCGCGCCGTTTCGAAGATTCCTGCGGGTTGCTGGAATGGATGGGCGGGGACGGGAACCTGGATGAGTCTTTCTCGACGCCCTCTTGCGCTCGGCGCGGTCGCCGCAGTCGCGCTCGGCCTTGCCGCCTGCGAAAACGGCATGGGCTTCGCGCCACCAGGCACGGGCGTCGCCGAGGTGGTCAGCGAATCGCCGCAGGAAGCTTCCGCCAATATTGCCTCTCTGACCGATGTCGTTGAGCGCAACCCCAACAGCGCCGAGGCCTATAACACCCGCGGCGTCGCCTATGCGCGGATCGGCCAGTTCGAGGAGGCGATCGCCGATTTCACCAAGGCGATCCAGATCAACCCCTACGATGCCGCCTCACTGACCAACCGGGCGCTGGCTTATCGGCAGACCAACCATGACGATCTGGCGCTTGCCGATTTCAACCAGGCAATCTCCGTCAACCCCAACCACGCCCCGGCCTATCTCGGACGCGCCAACCTTCTGCGCCAGCAGGACAAGCTCGACGAGGCCCGCGCCGATCTCGACAAGGCCATTCAGCTCAATCCCGAGAATGCCCAGGCCTTTCATGCCCGTGGCCTGATCTATCAGCGCGAAGGCAACCAGCAGCAGGCGATCACCGATTTCGACAATGCAATCGACCGCAATCCTTTCGCCGGCGCGCCCTATGAAGCGCGCGGCCAAAGCCTGATCGCCATCGGCCAGCCGGACAAGGCGGTCGAGGACTTCAACGCGGCGCTCAATGTCGACAACAAGAATGCTGACGCCTGGGCGGGTCTCGGCCTCGCCTATGAAAAGCTCGGCAATCGCGCCAAGGCGATCGAATCCTACCAGCGCGCGTTGGCCTTCGACCCGAACAACAGGGTCGCCAAGGACGGCGAGGCGCGCATCGGAAGGGCATAAGAGGGCATCCCTCTCCCGCTTCACTGACGCAAGCGTGCTATTCCAGCGACTTCAAAATGCTTTCGACCATTTTCTTCGCATCGCCGAAGAGCATCATCGTGTTCGGCCTGAAGAACAGCTCGTTCTCGACGCCGGCATAGCCCGAGCCCATGCCGCGCTTCACGAAGAGCACGGTCTTGGCCTTCTCCACGTCAAGGATCGGCATGCCGTAGATCGGCGATTTCGGGTCGGTCTTGGCGGCAGGATTGGTCACGTCGTTGGCGCCGATGACGAAGGCAACGTCGGCTTGCGCGAATTCGGCATTGATGTCTTCGAGCTCGAACACTTCGTCGTAGGGCACGTTGGCCTCGGCGAGCAGCACGTTCATATGCCCCGGCATGCGGCCGGCGACCGGATGGATGGCATATTTCACGTCGACGCCCTTCTTCTTGAGGCGATCGGCCATTTCGCGCAACGCATGCTGCGCCTGCGCGACCGCCATGCCATAGCCTGGCACGATGATCACCTTGCCGGCATTCTCAAGGATGAAAGCGGCGTCCTCCGCTGAACCTTGCCGGACCGTGCGCGTTTCGACTGTGCCCGCGGCAGCCGCCGTCTCGCCGCCGAAGCCGCCGAGAATCACCGAGATGAAGGACCGGTTCATCCCCTTGCACATGATGTAGGAGAGGATGGCGCCGGATGAGCCGACTAGCGCGCCGGTAATGATCAAGGCGAGATTTCCGAGTGTGAAGCCGATGCCCGCTGCCGCCCAGCCGGAATAGGAATTGAGCATCGAAATGACCACCGGCATGTCGGCGCCGCCGATCGGAATGATGAGGAGCACGCCGAGCGCGAAGGAGACGAAGGCGATCAGCCAGAACAACACCGCGCTCTGCATCATCACGAACAGCACGACGAGCAGTACGAGAAATGCGGCGAGCGCTATGTTGACGAGATGGCGCCGCGGCAGAAGGATCGGCGCTCCCGACATCCTTCCGTCGAGTTTCAGAAAGGCGATGATCGAACCGGTGAAGGTGATCGCGCCGATCGCCACGCCGATCGACATTTCAACGAGGCTCTGGGCATGGATCGCGGCGGGCGTCCCGATGCCGAAAGCCTGCGGCGCATAAAGCGCGCCGGCTGCCACGAGTACGGCGGCCAGACCGACAAGTGCGTGGAAGGATGCGACGAGCTGCGGCATCGCCGTCATCGCGACCGTGCGCGCGCGCCAGGCGCCGATGGCGCCGCCGATCGCAACGCCGAGGATGACGAGGATCCAGCCCGACACTCCGGACGGCACCTGATAGGCGAGCGTCGTCAGGATCGCGATCGCCATGCCGATGATGCCGAGCAGATTGCCGCGCCGCGACGTCGCCGGTGAGGAGAGGCCACGCAGCGCGAGAATGAACAGAATGCCGGAAACGAGATAAAGGAGGGCCGCGAGATTGCCGTTCATCGGCTCAGCCCTTCTTCTTGTACATCGCGAGCATGCGCTCGGTGACCAGGAAGCCGCCGAAAATGTTCACGCAGGCGAGGATCAGAGCGATGAAGCCGAAGATGCGCGCCAACACAGAACCGTCGTCGCCGGGCCTCGAGACATCGACGCCGACCGACAAAAGCGCGCCGACCACGATCACCGACGAGATGGCATTGGTGACCGACATCAGCGGCGTGTGCAGCGCCGGCGTCACCGACCAGACGACGTAATAGCCGACGAAGACCGCAAGCACGAAAATCGCCAGGCGAAAGACGAAGGGGTCGATGGCGCCGCCGCTCGCCGCATGCACCGCGGCGCCTCCGGCATGCGCGATCTGGTCGGCATAGGACTGCGCCGCCTCGGCCGACTGCCGCGCGGCTTCCGCCGCCGCCTGCGCCTTGTCGAGAAGCGTTTGTGGAGTTTCGTTCGCCATGTCAGCTTCCTATCTCACGGCCGGACACGCTCGCATCAGGCGGCCTTCTGGAAATTTGGATGAACGAGCGCGCCGTCCTTGGTCAGCAAAGTCGCTTTCACGATTTCGTCGTCCCAATTGATCGCCAAGGTCTTGTTGGCCTTGTCGACGAGAATTTCGACGAAGGCGAAGAGGTTCTTCGCGTAAAGCGCAGAGGCCGTCGCCGCGAGCCTTCCCGCCTCATTCAGATGCCCGACGATCTTGACGCCATTTTCGGAGACAAAAGTCTCGCCCGGCTTGGAGAGAGCGCAATTGCCGCCGCGCTCGACGGCGAGATCGACGATGACCGAACCCGGACGCATCGCCGCGACCATGGATTCGGTGATCAGCACCGGCGCCGGCCGGCCGGGGATCAAGGCGGTCGTGATGACGATATCCTGCTTGGCGATATGCGAAGCCGTCAGCGCCTTTTGCTTTTCCTGATAGGCCGCCGACATTTCCTTGGCGTAGCCGCCCGCCGTCTCGGCCTGTTTGAATTCCTCGTCCTCGACCGCGATGAATTTGGCGCCGAGCGATTCGACCTGTTCCTTGGTCGCGGGCCGTACGTCCGTCGCGGTCACGATGGCTCCCAACCGGCGCGCCGTCGCGATCGCCTGCAGGCCGGCGACGCCGACGCCCATGATGAAGACTTTCGCCGCCGGAACCGTGCCGGCCGCGGTCATCATCATCGGCATGGCGCGGCCGAATTCCGCCGCCGCATCGATCACCGCGCGGTAGCCGGCGAGATTGGCCTGGCTCGAAAGCACGTCCATGACCTGAGCGCGGGTGATGCGCGGCATCAGTTCCATGGCGAAGGCGTCGACGCCGGCACGTGCGAGTTCTTTCAGGGCATCGAGATGGCCGTAGGGATCCATGATCGCGATGACCGCGGCCCCCGGCTTGACGCCTTCGAGTTCTTCGGCGCTTGGGCGGCGCACGCGCAGGATGATATCGGCCGCGGCAATGGCCGAAGCCGCATTGGGCGGCGATCGCGGCGCCGGCCGCGGCATAATCAGCATCGCGTATCGCGGATTTGACCCCGGCTCCCGTTTCGACGGCGACTTCTGCCCCGAGGCCGAGAAACTTCTTCACCGTCTCCGGCGTCGCGGCAACCCTTGCCTCCGTGGGATCGGTTTCGGCAGGCACAGCTATACGCATGAAGAGCTCCCGATCGAACAGGCAAAGGAATTCAAGATTGATGACACGTCCTTGACCGGCGCCTGATCGCCAAGACTGCCCGCCGAAGCGGCCATCCGCTTCGGGCGCAGCCTCGCGCGGCTCCTGCACGAATTCCGCTTCTTCAAAGACTTAGCGGAAAAGCAAAGGGCGAGCTTGGATTAGAGGGTAACGACCGCGAGGATGATGAGGACACAGATGACGCCGAGCAACCCGAATTTGAAGAGATTGAGGAACAGGTGATAGGTCCTCACGTGTTCATCAAAATCAGCGTCATCCTGCATATCTGCGACATGATGTTCGGCCATTGTCCCTCCCCGTTTGTTCGAATTCTCGGGTTCCCCAGAATTCGCAGCCAAGGCCTGCCGCCGTCAAGGGGGTTCGGTCAAGTTGCATCAAAATTTATGCTGCCGTGGCAGGGTCTTATAGCCGCGGCCGGATAAAACCGATCTGGAGCCCGCGATTTCGCCCGCTTGTTGACCTTTGCCCGACGCGAGACGATGGTCGCCGGCACAAGAACCCTTGGGGGTATTCGCTCGCAACGCCGAAAACGGCAAGACATGGGAGACGGCTATGGCCATGAATCAATACAATGTCGCAGGATTTCGAGACCGACGTGACGTCGGCAATTCGCGCGCATTGGGGATTTTTCCTGGCCGAAGAAATCATCCTCATCATTCTCGGCTTGGCGGCGATCCTGGTGCCGCTGCTCGCAACGCTCGCCTTCACAATCTTTTTTGGCTGGCTGCTGCTCATCAGCGGCGTGGTCGGCCTGTTCTCGACCTTCAAGATGCGCCCGGCGCCCGGTTTCTGGTGGTCGCTCGTCTCCGCCATATTGGCGATCGGCGTTGGCGTTCTCTTGCTCGGATGGCCGGTCAGGGGCGCGCTCTCGCTGACCTTGCTGCTTATCGTCTTCTTTCTGGTCGAGGGCATCGCCACGATCATGTTTGCCATCGAGTACAGGCCCAGTCTGCCGGCCCGGTGGGGCTGGATGGTGGCGAGCGGCGTCGTCGATCTGATCCTGGCCGGCTTGATCTTCGCGCAGTTTCCGAGCTCGGCCCTTTGGGCGATCGGCCTTCTGCTCGGCATCAACATGGTCTTCGGCGGCACGACGCTGATCGTGTTGGCGCTCGACGCGCGCAAGCTTTTGCCACCGACCTGAGGCGAACGAATGATCCGATTGGCCTAGCGTTGAGCTTCTGCTTTAACGAGCGACCCACTCGGGAATGTGGGAAGCCGCCCGAAGTCCGCGCCGGCCGAAAGGGGAGCGATGGGTCGCAGCACAGCAACCTTCGGCTTTGCCGCGGACCGGTTGCGCGCCAGAATTTCAGGGACCTTAAAACGCTGCTCGGAGCAATTTGCCGGTTTAAGATTAGGCTGTTGCCAAGGCCTGAGTTGCCTATGTCTAAGGCTTGATCTGCCAAGCACGGTAGAGATGGCCAAATCTCGGCAAGTTTCGGCTTGAACTGCAATTGCGCTTTGCCGCGTAAGTTCACGTGTAAGAGGAGATGAGGCATGTCCGACAAATCCAACCCGTATCCCGTCCCGCCGCAATTGATGGTTCCATCCGGCTTCGGCGCCAATGCAACCCGCGACATCGCGGCCGCGCTCAACGTCGTTCTCGCCGATGTCTTCGCGCTCTACATGAAGACAAAGAATTTTCATTGGCACATGAGCGGCCCGCATTTTCGTGACTATCATCTTCTGCTCGACGAACAATCGGACCAGATCTTCGCGATGACCGACCCGCTCGCCGAACGCGTTCGCAAGGTCGGCGGGATTACGCTCCACTCGATCGGCGAAATCTCGCGCATGCAGCGCATCCTCGACAACGACGCGCCCTATGTCACGCCGCAGGACATGCTGGCGGAACTCCGCGACGACAACGGCGAGCTCGCCAAGCGCATGCGCACGGCGCATGAGATTTGCGACGAACATGGCGATGTGGCTTCGACGAGCCAGCTCGAAGTCTACATCGACGAGACGGAGCGCCGGACCTGGTTCCTGACCGAGGCGAGCCACATAGCGCCGCGCTCGGCGTGAACAGGCGTCGAAGAAAAAAGGAGTGTTTCCGCTCGCGCGAGAAACACTCCAGCCGATCGTCCGGCCGTCTTTCCGGACGAGTTCGCTTGGCCGCGGCGAGATGTCGGGGGATGCCTCGGCTTTTTCATCTTTCTTGGTGCGCGAAACTAACCACCGGCGCGACGCGATAAAACTTCTTACTTGCGTCGCGGATGCGGGAAGATTGATGAGCTGATCTCGGGAAATTGAGGCGAAGCAGGCTGGGATAATTTCTCAGCAGACATGCGGATAGGCTGGCTTGTCCCCATTATTCTTCCGCGAACTTTTCGCTCGCACCGACGTTGCGGCTATTGTGAAATCGCTCCGCGATACCCAGCCTTAGAGCCGGGTTTTGGGGGTCGCACATCGCAGGCAGGCAGGCCGGTCTGACCCGGCCCAATTTTTGCTTATTGACGAAGTGCGTGGATTCGCACATGTTTCTGGTTTGGGCCGGGCGTGGGAGCCGAGTCGCAGTAAACACAAAATTAACGGACGACGGGAGCAGAGGCACAAGGATCGGGCGAGGTCTCATAGAATTCTGGCTGGACTTCATGAGCACGCGATTTGAACTTTTTCGGCGCAGCCTCGCCGCAACACGGGCAAACAGTCGCGCTGCCAGGCTGAGGCTCGGTGCGCGAGCCGATCGTAAACTCCGTGGCAGAAGGACGCGGGCGGCCTTCGCGGGCACGGTCCTTCTTTTCACCTTGCCTTCGGTCGCCGATGCCCAGTCTTGGTCGGCCGACAAGGCGCAGCAGATCGACCAGCTCATCGAGCGCTTCCGCGAGTACAAAAGCGACGGCGCAACGCCTCCCGCGCTCAGCATCGCCATCGGCATCGACGGGCGCCTCGCCATGGCCAAGGGCTATGGCGCGAGCGGCGGCAAGCCTGTAACCGAGCACACGCAGTACGAGATCGGCTCGCTCACCAAGCAATTCACCGCGGCAGCAGTCCTTGAGCTGATTCGCGACCGGGCGACGCGCGTCAATTCGCAAGCGAAGCTTTCCGTGAATACGCCGCTTGTCGATATCTTCGGCAAGAACAGCTATTGGACGGCGCAACCTTGGCTGACCGTCGGCCGTCTGCTCACGATGACTTCGAATTTGCCGAATTTCACCCGCCGGCCGCCCGACGATGCAAATCCTTGGGCGCCGATCACCGCCGAACACTTGTTCAAGGACATCGAGAGTTCGACGCCTCCCGCTGCCTCGGACGATTTCGACTACAGCAACACCAATTATTTCCTGCTGGCGGAGATGATGGAGCAGATCGTCGTGCCCGGCGAATCCGGTCCCGAATCCTATCATGACTTCCTGCGCAAGCGGATTTTCGGGCCGGCCGGCATGGTGAACACCAGCTTCATCGGGGAGCAGCGCGACGATCTGGATCCGCCCGATCCTTATGCGCCTGCGGAAGTTCAATCTCAGCCGATCTCCACCGCCTCGATCGAGCAAGGCGCCGTTGTTGCGGAGCCGGATTACGGGCTCCGCGGGCGGCCGCCTTTCACCAATCCCGATTGGCTCAAAGGCAGCGGCGACATGGTGAGCAGCGCCATAGACCTTTTCGCCTGGCACAAGGCGCTCATGGGCGCTCAAATCGTCCCGGCCGAAGTTCGCGACCGGATGTTCTCCGACGCCTCGCGGGTGACCCCGTTCATCTATTACGGGATGGGATGGTTCTGCGAGCACAAGGGCAACCAGGACATCTTTAGCCACACGGGAGCGGTGCCCGGCTACACGTCCTATACCGCCATTATCCGGCTCAAGACCCCCGGCAAGTGGCTTTCGATCACGCTGCTAAGCAGCAGCGATCAGCTTGACGGACTGGATGACCTGGCCGGCGAGATGACCAACATCGTCCTCGAGTAACGCTGCCGGCAAGTTCCGTCTTTAGAGTGACGAATTTCAGAGACCTAAGGCGGCCCAACCTGCTATAAGGCGGTCCATTGCCGCGATATGCGGGACCTTGGCGGCTCTTAGAATTGACCTTTTGGTCTCTTCCAAGAATATCGAGGGTCGGTCACTTGTCTCTGCGTCTGCTGCTCGTTCGGTCGATCGCGTTCATTTTTCTCGCGACTCTCGCGCTGGGCGCCCTCCTCATCTACTGGCATGCCGTTCAAAGGGTGAACGCCGACATGCATGCCTCCATGGACGTCGGCCGCCGCATCGTCGATAACGCGGTCGACGACGCGGAGGAAGTGGCCTTGCCGCGGCGACGGCTCGAATTGCTGGTCGCCGATTTCAACGGCGACCGGAACCTGCGCGCCGTTCTGTTCAATCCCGACAACAGCCTCGCCTTCTATTCCTATCTGCAGCCTCCCGAGCATCCGGTTTCCGAATTTCTGTTCAATCTCCTCACAGCGCCGCCAGTCGTCGAGTCTGTCCAGCTGCCGCCGGCGTTCAAGAATCTCGGCACTTTGATGCTCGAGTCCGACGCGCACAACGAGGTCGCCGACGTGTGGAACGAGGCGGCCCTCCCGCTCACCATTCTGGCGGTCTTCTGCGGTCTGATCCTGCTCGTGCTTTATTTCACGCTCGGCCGGGCGCTGAAACCGCTCGAAGATCTGACCTTCGCCTTCGCCCGTATCGGCAACGGCGACTACCGCGCGCGGGTCGCGGCCTTTTCGCCGCGCGAACTGACGCGTCTCAGCACCGGTTTCAACGAAATGGCCATGCGGCTCGCCGAGATGGAACACCGCAACCACCGGCTGCATGAACAGCTCGAAACCGTGCAGGAGGAAGAGCGCATCGAACTCGCCCGCAACCTGCACGACGAAGTGAGTCCGCTTTTGTTTTCGGTCGATGTCGACGCGATGACCATCAAGGAACTCGCGCAGATGAAGGACCTGAAACGGATTATCGAGCGAGCGCATGCCATTCGCAGCGCCGTGGCCGACATGAAGCGCAACGTGAAGGCTCTCCTTGGGCAGCTTCGTCCTTCGGGCCTTCACGCCTTGAGTCTGGCAAGCGCGATCGAAAATCTCATTTCTTATTGGAAGGGCCGGCGCCCGGAGATCACCTTCACCGCCGAATGCCCCGACAAGAGCTGGGGCTCGCGCATCGACAGCGCCCTCTACAGCATCATTCGCGAGAGCCTCAACAATGCGGTCAAGCACACCAAACCGTCGCGCATCGAGGTGCTGATCGAGGAGACTTACCACGATGTCCTGGTGGTTCGCGTGCTCGACGATGGCTGCGGCCTCGACGCGAGCGCGGTGACCGGCGGCTTCGGCCTCATCGGGATGAAGGAGCGCGCCGCCTTGCTCGGCGGCACGCTGGTCGTCGAGAACAGACGCGACAGCCCCGGCGTGGCCGTCACGGCGCGCTTGCCGCTGCCCAGTGATGCTGAGGACGGGGCCTATCAAGGCGTCGAGGAGATCGCCGCGCAATGAAGATTTTGGTGATCGACGACCACGGCATCGTGCGCGAGGGCGTGCGCCGGCTGCTCGGCACGATTCCGGGCTCCGAAGTGGTCGAGGCCGGCACCGCGCAACAGGGATTGGCGAAACTGCGCGCCGAGGCACCCGATATCGTCGTGCTCGACATCAATTTGAACGGCAGCAGCGGCCTCGAGCTTCTGCAAAGACTGAAGAACGAGAACAAGACGACGCGAATCGTGATGTTCACCATGTATTCGGAGGCGGGCTATGTCGCGCGCGCCTTGCGCGGCGGCGCCTCCGGCTATGTCAGCAAAAGCGCGCCCGCAGACGAGCTCATCACCGCCGTCAAGCGGGTCGCGGCGGGCCAGCGTTACGTCGATCGCGACGCCGCCAACGAGCTCGTCTTCTCGGCCTCGGGCGAAGAGGATCCGCTGCAAAAGCTCAGCAACCGCGAGATGGAGATCCTACGCCTGCTGGGCGAAGGCAAAAGCCTGCTCGAAATCGCCAACACATTCGGCATCGCCTACAAGACGGTGGCGAATTCCTGCAGCCGGCTGAAGGAAAAGCTCGGTCTCGAACGCACCACCGATCTGATCCGCTTCTCGCTGCAGAACCGGCAGGCGTAGCTCATTCCCTCAGAACTCATTCCGTCATTGCGCATGAAGCAAAGCAACTAAAGTCTCGCTTTTGGCGAGACCTTCCGGCCTCGAGCGCCGCGCGCGCCTCACGACGACGGCGTTCAGCGCTTGATACGCCGCGGCAAAAGCGCCGTCGCTGACCTACGGCGGCCGACAACGAGCGCAACGCATAGAAGGCAGGAAAGAGCGAGCAGCATCATGACGATCTCCGATCGTCAGGATGCCCTTTGCGCGGATAACAAATCGTTAATGGACTCGCCCGCCACTCATCCCTTCTCCTGCAGCTTTTCGGCAAGCAGCGCGATCGTTCGCGCATAGACGTCCGCCTTGTTCCATTGCTGAATGACGGCGAAATTGGGCTCTCCAGGCTGCCAACCGGCGCCGCGCTGCCAGCCATAGCCCTTCAAGAAATTGGCGGTCGAGGCGAGCACATCCGGCACGTCATGGATGAGATCGACGCGGCCGCGGCCGTCGAAATCGACGCCAAACTTCAGATAAGCGGATGGGGTAAATTGCGTCTGCCCCAATTCCCCCGCCCAGGCGCCGCGCATTTCATCCGGAGAGAGATCGCCGCGCGCGATGAGGCGCAGGGCGTCGAAGAGGTAGCCCTTGAACATGTCCGAGCGACGACAGTCATAGGAAAGGGTAGCGAGCGAACGTATCGTGTCGAAATCTCCAGTCACCGCGCCGAAATCCGTCTCGAGTTCCCAAATCGCGACGATGACCGAGCCGGGCACGCCATATTGCTGCTCGATGCGCGCCAGCGTGCCGGCATATTGGCGCATGAGGCTCGCGCCCTTGGTGATCCTGTAGGCGTTGACCATGCGACCGGAGAATTCCTCGAAAGACTGCCGAAAGACGTGCTGGCCGTGATCGCGCGAAATCACCGAAGGGTCGTAGGCCACGCCGTCCAGACCTGCCTCGATCGCCTGCGCCGGAACGCCGGCTGCTGCTGCCTCCTCCTTGATTTCGCCGAGCCAAGCATCGAAGCCGGCCGGATCGCGGCAAGTCGCGGCCGCGGGGGCAATCGACGGGGCGAGCCCGACAAGAAAGACCGTGAGAAGGAAGATACCGGTTCTGTCGCGCATGAAACCTCCCTGTGCCTCGCTGGCTCCCTAGGCTAAAGCAGATCGGCAGACCATGAAATCCCCGCACCAACGTTGCCGTTCCGCTTATGAGAGCGAATGGTTTGCGCGCGAGCCGGGGCCTGCAGCCAAGCCTTCCGTCGCCGCGGAAAGCGATGTAATGAGATTGCATCCGCCTGGAGTCTTCCCTTGCGCGCTTTGAAATTCTTCGTCCTTCTCGCGCTCCTCGCTCCCGCTGCGTTGGTACGCGCCGATCAAGTCCCCAATCTCGATGTCGAAAAATCCTGTCGCGAAGCCCAGGATTACGGCATGAGCGATGCTCAGCAGACATTCAAGAATTGCATGCTGGACGAGAAAGAGGCGAAGGATCAGCTCATTCAGAAATGGTCACATTTCAAGCCGGCCGACCGGCGCAGCTGCATTCCCGACGCGCCGGCCCGAAGCTATGTGGAAATGCTCACCTGCCTGGAAATGAACGAAGAAACCCTGATGCCTTACTCTGCGGGCGGCGGCGGCGCCCCGCCGGCCTATGGAATCCCACACGATTCGCCTCTGCCCCGACCGCCGCTTTCTCCCGGCCCGCGTGGAATGCGCGGCCTCTGAGGCCGCGCATTATCATGCCGCTATCGACTTATTTTATCTATAGAAATTCGGTTTCTGCGGCGGCCAAATCCCTGTGCAAAACGCCCCTTGTTTCTGTATCCAATTTGTCACATGCGCGCCAGAAAATTGCCCGAGAGGCAACGAGCTATCGACCGGGCCGGGAAAATCTCTAGGATTAGAAATTGGAATACGCTCGAACTCATAATCATCATTAAGGGGGATGTTGATGTTTAGAATTCCATCCGAGTATCGCTGCAGCGGCCGCCACGCGCGGATGGTCGTACTTGCGGCGGCTGCGGTCAGCGTGCTGGCGATGGGCCAGGCCCGCGCAGACGTGACCGACGAACTCCTCAACCAGCTGGTTGCCAAGGGCGTCCTCACCAAAGGCGAATTCGTCAAATTGAAGGCTCGCCACGAGGCCGAAAAGGCGGAGATGGCGCGCAACGGTGGCCCGATGATGCATCGCATGGTCACCAAGAACGGCGTCGTCATCGTTCCGGACGACCGCTATATCACGCGCCTCGACAAGGGCATCGGCTTCCATATTCCCGGCACGATCAGCAAAGACGGCGAAATCGGCGCGGTCGATGTGAAGATCTCGGGCGATCTGATTATGTTCGGGATCGAGAACTTCCAGTCGCACACGACCGGTAATGTCGGGGCTGGAATCGCTGGTGGCCTCGCCGGCGGGAGCACCCACAACGCCACCAACGGTATTGGCGTGGGCCTGCTGCCGAGCGCGATCGTTCTGAGCCTTGCCACCAACCAGATGGGCTATGATCTCGGCTTTACGATCGGCGCCTATGTCGGCGGCAACAACGTCGCGTGGGGTGTGCTGGGCGCCAACACCGGCGGAAACAATATTGCTCTCGGCACGCCCGGCATCGATCTCCGCCAAGTCTTCGGGACGATCGGCACGCCGACCTTCGGTACGGTCAAGATCGGTCGCGATCTCGGCCTCTTCGGTTCGGACGCAATCTTGAACGACGCGACTCTGCTTGGCGTCGGCTCAGCGCCTACTCTGCCGAATATCAGCAACACGACGCTGGGCCGTATTGGCATAGGCTATGTCTACGCGGATTGGATCCCGCAGGTGACCTATACGACCCCGGACTTTAACGGGTTCACGGCTTCGCTCGGTGCCTTCACGCCGCTGTTGACGCAAGGCATTATCCTTGGCGAACCGTTCTCGTCGTCAATCCTTGAAGCGGAAGCCCCGATGATTCAGGGCCAAATCAAGTGGAAGGGCGATATCGCGCCCATGGCCAAGTTGACCCTGTCGTCAGATGCTCTGTGGCAGGAACACCGGGTCGATACGGGTGATATCACCACGCTCCCGATTAGCTCTTCCGTGAGTTCATGGGGCATTGATGCCTTCGGTAAACTCGACATCCAAGGGTTCAGCTTCGTCGCCTATGGTTATTATGGGCAAGGTCTCGGCACGACCGGCCTGTTCTGGAGCGGCTTCGCGCTTGACGGCTCGCCCCGCCAGAGCTGGGGCGGCTATGGCCAGGCCTCCTATACTTGGGATAAGTTCACCTTTGGCGGCAGCTACGGCATCAGCGCGCTGAATGCGAATGGATTCGATGACACGGCCGCCGCGGAGGCGGTGTACACTCAGTTTATGCTGAAGTACAACCAAAGCGCCATTGGCTTCATTCGCTATCAGCTGACGCCTTGGATGGCGCTCCAGGGTGAATATGTCCACACCTGGGCAACGAACTGGTCGGGTGGCCAGGTCATCCAAGATCAGATCGACGCCGGCACGGCTTGGTTCTTCTAAGCCGGCCCGAACCTTCGAAACAGCGAGCGCCGGACGATCCCTCGTCCGGCGCTTTTTCTTTTCCCTCTCTCCGCAAGCGGGGAGAGGAATGTGGCGCACCCGCTGCCTCAATCCCCTCAGCCTTCCGCTGCAATCCCCCGTTGGCTCACGCCGTATTCCCCGATGGGACATCAAGCGCCTTGAGCAGCGGCTCGATAAACTCCTCGTAAACCCGCCAGCGGCCGACCGCGCTGTTATAGATCGGTTGGCGTACCTGTGTCGCGCTTGCGGTTCGTACCGGCCGCTCCGTCTCATGGAACGAAAGGCAGCGATCGTCCCAGGGAAGTCCGCAATGGTACATGATGCGGCGCGCTTGAGTTTCGAGGTCGGCGACTACATCCTCGTACTGGACATCGAGAATCCGACCCGGCGGCAAGACGTGCCGCCAATGCGCCATCAGATGCTCGTAGCGTTTGTAATGCCGGCCAAGCTCGCCAAGGTCGTAAGTGTAGTTCTGTCCTTCCGCGAAGAGCTTCGAGAAGCAGGAAATGCACGTGTCGACCGGATCGCGGACTGTATGAATGATCTTGGCGTTCGGCAGTGCAAGATGGATCAGGCCGACGAGATAATAATTCGATGGCATTTTGTCGGTCACACGTTCGCCCTTGGGCGCGCGCTCGTTCACCGCAGCCAGATAGCGCGCCCCAATACTCGCCATCTCGGATCGATCGAGCGCGGAAACGAATGTCGGATAAGGAACCATCGCGCCGCCTGGCCCGCGGACGGAACGAGCGATTTCGTCGAACGTCGTCAATTCGCCGGCTCCGTGCACAATAGGATGGCTTGCGAGAATTTGTTCGACCAGCGTCGTACCCGAACGAGGCATACCGAGAATGAAGATCGGTCGTTGCGATGGATCGCCGCCGGAGGACTTTGCCGCGATCAGTTCGCGGCTGAAAGTCGCCTCGATCGCGTCGAACTGCGCAAGCGCCGTCGTTTCATTATAGGAGATCGTCGCGCGCTTTCGGGCGTTGGCGGCGAGCAGATGCTGGAACGAGCGGCGCTGATCCTCAAGATCGGCGTAAGCCTTGCCGAGCGCAAAATCGAGCTCGAGGCGATCGTTCTCAGCCAATCCCTCTGGGCTGGCCGCGAGCTTCTGCATGGCGACGAGATGCGGATCGCCGGAAGCAAACTTCCTTAAATCGGCCAAGTTGAAATAAGCACCGGACTTCCTCGGATCGATGTCGATCGCCTTCAGCAAGGCCGTCCGCGCTTCGTCTAGCCGGCCAAGCTGCTTCAGGACGTTGCCCGCGTCGCTGTGGGCGTCGACGAGATCCGGCTTGAGCGCAACGGATTTTTCGTAGCTCAGGAGTGCCTCTTCAAGGCGCCCAAGCTTTTTGAGGACGATGCCGCGATTATAGTGAGCCTCGGCAAAATCCGGCCTGAGCGCTGTGGCCCGATCGCAGTTGGCGAGCGATTCCTCGAAGCGGTTCATCTCCTTGAGAACAACGCTACGATTGAAAAAAGCTTCAGCAAAATCCGGCTTGAGCGCGATGGCCTTGTCGTAGCTGACGAGGGCTTCTTCGAAACGCTTGAGCTCTTTGAGAGCAATCCCGCGATTATAGTAATCCTGGAAATCCGGTTTGAGCGCGATGGCCTTGTCGTAGCTCGCAAGGGCCTCTCCGGGGCGCTTCAGCTCTTTGAGAGCATTACCGCGATTGGAAAAAGCCTCAGCAAAATCCGGCTTCAGCGCGATGGCTTTGTCATAGCTGGCCAGAGCTTCTTCGAAGCGTTTGAGCTCTCCGAGAGCATTGCCACGGTTGTAGTAATCCTCAAAATCCGGCTTGAGCGAAATCGCTTTGTCGTAGCCGGCGAGGGCCTCCTCAAATCGTCCGAGTTCCTTGAGAGCATTGCTTCGATTGGAATAAGCTGATGCGACACCGGGGTTTATGGATATCGCTTTCGAGATGAGTTGAACTGCCCGCGCATAGTCTCGATTTTGGTAAGCAATCACGCCGAGCAGATGAAGCGCGTCGAAGTGATTTGGCGCGCGTTGAACAACCCCTGCATAGATCCTTTCGGCCTCGGCAAGTCTGCCCTGCTGATGAAACGCCAATCCTTGCCCCAATTGCGCTTGAACTTCGGCTGCGGGCTGCGTCAAGCGCGGAAGCCTATTCTTTCTCGACAAAGGTAGAGGCCCCATTCTTCGTTATTAACGACGCCAGGATGAGCCGCTCGGCCCTGATCGGCTGTGCCCTTAGCGAGCGCATGGCCCCCGGGCTTGGCGCCACGGCCGGGGGTCACCCGGCGGACCCAATCCCGGCCACGCTGGCCTAACGACCACTTTTGGCATTTCTCGGACTTGGCGGCTATCCTAGTTAAAGTCCCGCCGGCAGGAGCCTCTGGATCCCGGGAAAGGCCACTTTGCCGCCTGGAGGAACCAGCCCATGTCATGAAACTGCCACCCAACTCGGCCATGAACGGCTTGGCCATCAAGGGATCCACGCTTTGGCGAAGAAAGATTTCGACCCCATCGCCATCCGCACGCTTTTTCTGTCGGATCTGCATTTGGGGACAAGGGGTTGCCAGGCGCAGCTCCTGCTCGATTTCCTGAAGCATTATGATGTCGACACCATCTATCTTGTCGGCGACATCGTCGACGGATGGCGGCTGAAGTCCGGCTGGTATTGGCCGCAAGCCCATAACAACGTCGTGCAAAAACTGCTGAAGCGTGTACACAAGGGTGCCAAGATCATCTATGTTCCAGGCAATCACGATGAATTTATGCGCGATTACGTCGGCCACAACTTCGGCGGCATAGACGTCATGGAAACTGCCATTCATGAAGCCGCCGACGGCAAGCGCTATCTCGTGATGCATGGCGATCATTTCGACATGGTTGTGCGTTACGCGCCATGGCTTGCTCTTCTCGGTGACGGCGCCTATACGCTCGCGCTCGGCGTCAACACTTACGTCAACGCCATTCGCCGGCGTCTCGGCCTCGCCTATTGGTCGCTCTCCTCCTGGGCTAAATTGAAAGTGAAGACCGCGGTCAACCACATCGGCCGTTTCGAAGAAGCGCTCGCCTATGAGGCCAAGCGACGCGACGTTCAAGGCGTCATTTGCGGCCACATTCATCATGCCGTCATGCATGATGACTTCGGCATCCGCTACATGAACACCGGCGACTGGGTTGAGAGCTGCACGGCTTTGGTCGAGCATTTCGACGGACGTTTCGAAATCGTCCATTGGAGCGATGAGGCGCGGCGGCTGGCCGAAGCCTCGATCGAAATGCCGCAACAAAGGCACGAGGCAGAGGCGGCGTGACCAAGCTCCTCATTGCGACCGATGCTTGGGGCCCGCAGATCAACGGGGTCGTTCGCTCGCTCGAGAACATCGCCGCGCATGCCGCAAGCTTCGACATGGAGGTGAGGTTCCTCACCCCCTCCGACTTCTGGACCATGCCCCTGCCCGGCTATGGCGAGATCCGGCTGGCGCTCACCAACCACCGCAAGATCGCCGCGACCATCGCCGATTTCGCACCGGATTTCGTCCATATTGCCACGGAGGGGCCGATCGGGCTGGCGGCGCGGCGCGCCTGTCTGCGCGAGAGGCGGCCGTTCACGACGAGCTATCACACGCGCTTTCCCGAATATCTCGCCGCCCGCGTGCCGGTGCCTATGCGCCTCAGCTACGCGATCCTGCGCCGTTTCCACAATGCCGCGGCCGGAACCATGGTGAGTTCGGCCAGCCTCGAAAACGTGCTCGCCGGCCGCGGGTTTCGCAATCTCATGCGCTGGTCCCGCGGAGTCGATGAAACCTTGTTCAAGCCGCGCGCCGAGAACGTGCTCGATGCGTTGCCGCGGCCGATCTTCCTGTTCGTTGGGCGGCTCGCGGTCGAGAAGAACGTCGAGGCTTTCTTGCGGCTCGATCTGCCTGGCTCGAAAGTCGTGGTCGGCAACGGGCCCTTGCAGGCGCGCCTCGCCGCCGCGCACCCGCAGGTGCATTTCCTCGGTGCGCTCTGCGGCGAAGGCTTGGCGAAGGTCTACTCCTCCGCCGACGTCTTCGTCTTTCCGAGCCTCACGGACACGTTCGGCATCGTGTTGCTCGAAGCGCTCGCCTCGGGCGTCCCCGTCGCCGCCTTCCCGGTGACGGGACCTATCGACGTGATTGGCGATTCGGGCACCGGCGTTCTTGCGCCGGACCTTCACCAAGCGGCGCTGCGCGCGCTTGGCATCTCGCGCGAACGCTGTCGCACCCATGCGATCAAATTTACCTGGAAGGAAAGCGCGCGGCAGTTCTTCGACAATATCCGCATCGCGCAATTACGCCGTGACGCTTCGGGGCGGTCGAAATTCGCCGGCCTCGCCGAGCCGGCGTGACGCGGGCGAAAAGATTCGCGCTCCATCTTTGCGAAAAATCGGGTCCATCGCAGACCTCCAGCGTCTTGCAGCTGGCCGCGCGCGTAGCCTGCGCGAGGCCGTCACCGGTAGGCAAAGCGCCGGGTGATGAAGCGCAGGAAAGAGCTCCTGTCATAGAGCGCGTGATCGACAAAGTCGCGCCCGGCAAAGGCGTGATGATCAACGCCGGCACGCGTAAAGATATCGTAAAGATATATCGCAGACGATGGAGGTAGCGAATCGTGCAGCAATAGCCATGAATTGACGGCCCGGGTTCGAGTCAAACTTCGAAGAAAGGCTCATCCCCGTGCCGGAAGAGAACGAGCATCACGCTTCAACGCGGCCATCTCTCGATCATGCTATTCGCTTGCAATTGCAGAGGGGATTCGCCCTTCATCAGGAGGGGAGACTTGTCGACGCCGGAAGGATCTATGGAGAAATACTTCAGCGTGCGCCAGATCATTTCGACGCGCTTCATCTCCTTGGCGTGATAGCTTGCCGAAATCGGGGTTATGAGCAAGCCGTTCAACTGATCTCGAAGGCTATCTCGATAAATCCCAATGTCGCCTTGGCTCACTTTAATCGAGCCAGCGCTCTCCAGGAGCTCGGGCGCCTCGAGGAAGCGCTCGGAAGTTACGATAAAGCGATTGCCCTCAAGCCCGGTTTTGCCGAGCCCTACTCCAATCGAGGCAATGTTCTTCAAGACCTCGGGCGCCTCGAAGAAGCGCTCGGCAGTTACGATAAAGCCATTGCCCTCAAGCCGGATTTTGCCGAGGCTTACTCTAATTGCGGCGTTACTTTGTATGAACTCAAGCGCTTTGAAGAAGCTCTCGTCAACTGCGATAAAGCCATCGCACTAAAACCAGATTTTGCTGAGGCTTACTCCAATCGCGGCAATGCTTTCAAAGAGCTCAATCGCCTTGAAGAGGCACTCCTGTGCTACAATAAGGCAATTGCGCTAAAACCGAATTATGCTGAGGCTCATTCCAATCGCGGTAATGTTCTCAAAGAGCTGAAGCGTTTTGAAGAAGCCCTCGTCAGCTGCGATAAAGCCATCGAATTAAAACCAGATTTTGCCGACGCTTACTCCAGCCGCGGCAATGCTCTCTATGAGCTTGACCGCCTTGACGAAGCACTGGTCAGCTTCGAAAAAGCCATTGCGCTCAAGTCGGTCCTGGCCGACGCCTATAGCAACATGGGTCGCGTTCTGAATGCACGCGGTCGACTGGAGGAGGCACGTGCGGCCTTTCTGAAAGCGATCGACATCGAACCAATGAATGTCGGCGCTTATTTCAATTTGGCGGATTCCATGACGTTTGCTTCCGGCGATCCGCATCTCGCTGCCATGCAGAAGCTCGCGGTTGCTCCAGAGAGATTGTCCAAGACCGATTGCATCAAGCTCAACTTCGCGCTCGGCAAGGCTTACGCCGATCTCAAGGATCATCGCCGCTCGTTCCAGCACTTGCTTGCCGCCAACGCCGGCAAGCGGGCGATGGTTGCCTATGATGAGCCGGCGGCCTTCGCGCTATTTGACCGGATCGAGGCGACGTTCAGCCGCGAGTTGATCGCGTCAAGGTCCGGCGGCGGGGATCCATCGCGGCGACCGATTTTTGTTCTCGGGATGCCTCGCTCGGGTACGACGTTGGTCGAGCAGATCCTGGCAAGTCACCCCATGGTGAATGGAGCGGGGGAATTGGAGACGCTCAGCGAAGTCGTTCTCGCTGTCGGCAGCTCGGGCAGCACGACGATCCCCTATCCCGACTTTGTTCCGGCGCTCGATCGACCCGCATTGATGAGCATCGGGGCGCACTATCTTGCGGCGCTGAATGAGCGGGCGCCTAGGGGCGAGCGCGTGACCGACAAGATGCCGGCGAATTATTATTTCGCCGGTTTGATCCATCTTGCGCTTCCGAATGCCAAGATCATTCACACGGTCCGTGATCCGCTCGACACCTGCATCTCCTGCTTCTCGAAACTCTTCGCGGGCGCACAGAACCACACTTACGACCTTGGCGAACTTGGCCGATATTACAAACGCTACGAGCATCTGATGACGCATTGGCGGCGCGTATTGCCGCCGGACCGAATTCTCGATGTACGATACGAGGATGTGGTCGCGGATCTCGAAACGCAAGCACGGCGCATTATCTCCTACTGCGGACTTCCCTGGAACGATCGCTGCCTTTCGTTCCATGAGACGGATCGGCCGGTACGAACCGCAAGCGTGACGCAGGTTCGCCGCCCGATCTATAGCAGCGCTGTCGGCCGTTGGCGGGATTGCGAGGAGTTCATCGGTCCGCTGCTGATGGCGCTTGATCTCCCGGCAAGAAGGGATCGTTGAAGCATCCCTTGAACGACCGCCACTCTCGCTCGGGCTGGGGCTTGTCCGCTACTTCCCGCCAAAATCGAGCGCATTGGTGAGATCGCCAAGCTTGCCGCTTTTAGCATCCTGCATGGCCTTATCGCGCAGCGCCAGCCCGCTCAATGTCGGCAGATCGAAGCGTCTTGTCAGAAAGCGCAGGATGGAGGTCGTGTCGTAGAGCGTGTGATCGACATAACCGCGCTTAGCATAGGGCGAAATGATCAGCGCCGGAACGCGTGTGCCAGGACCAAACCGGTCGCCCTTTGGCGGGGCGACGTGATCCCAGAATCCACCATTCTCGTCATAGGTGATGATTACCAGCATGTGCGGCCATTGCGGACTCTTCTCGAGATGCGCGACGATATCGGCGAGATGTTCGTCGCCGGAGAGCACGTCCGCATAGCCCGGGTGCTCGTTGAGATTGCCCTGCGGTTTGTAGAAGGCGACAGGCGGCAATTTGCCGGCATCGATCGCCTTGATGAATTCGGCGCCGCCAAGGCCGCCGTCGCGCAAATGCTGGGCGCGCGTGGCGGTGCCCGGCGCCAAGTCGGCAAAATAATTGAACGGCTGGTGATGATATTGGAAATCGGGAGACGGACGCGCGTTCTTGCCGTCGAGCGCGGCCTGCCAGGCCCCTGCATACCAGGCCCAGTCGATGCCCTTGGCGCTCAAAAGATCGCCGATGGTCGGCATCGTCTGCGGCGGCAGAGTCGTTGGTTTGTGCGGGTCGGCATAGGCCGGATCGCCGCTTGCCGCGGGTGCATTGCCGCTTGGCTGATAGGGCGGCTGCATCGTATTGATCGCGAAGAAGTCCGGGGTGATCGTGCCGTCGTTTGCGAATTTCGGAATGCCGTCGATTGCCGATGCCGGCGAATTGGGCGCAAGCTGCAAGGTGACGTCATCGGATTCAACCTCTGAAATCAGACCCTTGGCTGGGCTTTTGTCAGCGTTTGGATAGAGTGGCGCACAGCCGCAGATCAGCTCAAAATGATTGAGAAAGGACCCGCCGAAGGCACCCATGAAAAAATTGTCAGCAAGCGTGTAGCGTTTCGCCACTGCCCAGAGTGGCAATTTCGAGCCGTCGTAGTGGCCCATCACCAGCGCGCCCGAGTCGCTCCAAGCGACGAAGCGATCGTTCTTGCCGCCGTCGATCTGCATCTGATTCTGATAGAATTTGTGCCAGAGATCGCGCGTCGCGACGCCGAGCGGCAAATTGAAGCCCTTTGGATCATCGATCGCGAAAGGCGCATTGGGCAGGCCTACTCTGTGTGCCTGATCGATCTTCGGCTCGACGCCTTTGGCTGTCAGCCCGCCCCAGATCGGTGGCAATTCTTTCAACACGCTGCCGTCACGATCGCGCTGGGCTGCCATCTGCGGTGTCACATTGGCGAGCCCATTGGCGCCGGGGAAATCGCCGTAAAGCGCATCGAAACTGCGATTCTCCGCGTAGAGAATGACAATGGTCTCGATCTTTGCGAGGTCGCTTGCCGAGATATCCTGCGGGCCGGCCCGCGCCGATCCCGCGATGCCCAACACCAGCGCGAGGAGCGCCGCGCCGCTATTTCCGAGTTTCATCCCGATCTCTCACATATCAAGGTCTAAAGCCATAAGGTCTGGTTTGCCATATCGCGGGGTTTTGACGTTGGCGTGTCGAAGGCCGCCGGAGCCTCACGTTTCGCCGAGCCACTTCTCGCCGGAGAGGTCGCGGCGCGCCTTTTCCAGTTCCTCGGTGTAACGGCGCAGCACGTGCGCCTCGCTGAGCAGGCCGATCGGCTTGCGGCTCGCCCTGTCATCGAGCACGGCGAGCGCCTCGCTTTCGGTCCGTTCGAAAATATCCGCCGCCTCCTTGATGTTCATCGCCGGCAGCAGAATATCGTCCTTGTTGCGAAGCAAAGTCGCGACGAAGTCCTCGGCGCTGTTGGCAAGATGCGCATCGGTCACCGAGACGAGCCCGGCATAGCGGCCCGCCGCATCGACGCCGACGACCCATTGGGCCGAGCCAAGCGGAAAGGCATCACGAAAAGCAGCGATCGATTGATCGAAGCGCGTTGCCGCGACATCACTCCTCATCATGCGCGCGACGGTAAGCATTCGCAGCCAGCCGACATCCTGGGCGCTACGAATCAATTCGCCGCGCAGATGCAGACGCCAGGTCGCAAAGGAATAGCCGAAGGTCCGCCGCACGACGACCGAGACGATGGTCGCCGCCGTCAGAATGATGACGCTGAGGCGGAAATCCCCGGTCGTCTCCAGCGCCAGAAAGCCCATCGTCAAAGGCCCCCCGACGATCGCGACGCCAAGCGCCGCCATCCCGACCGTCACATAGATGGCGGCATCCGGTGCCAGGCCCGGGACAAGCATTGGCACGAGGCCGGAAAAAATCTTGCCTACCATCCCGCCGAGAAAGAGCGACGCGAAGAACAGGCCGCCGCGAAATCCCGAGCCGATCGACACGGCGGAGGCGATGGATTTCAGCACCACGACGAGGCAGAGTATCTTAATGTCCGTTCCCGTCTCGCGAAAGATCTGAAACAAGGCGCCGTGGCCCGAGGCAAGGATATGCGGGCTCGCCAGCGCGAGAGTGCCCACGACAAGGCCGCCGAACACCGGCTGCAGAACGGACGGCACGTGGCTCTTCTTGAACAGAGCCTCGACGAAAGTGACGCCGCGCATGATGCCGATGCCGACGATTGCGCAGACAAGCGCGAGCACGAAGAAGACGACGAGATCGCTGCCCACTATCGCCGCGGTCGGCGCAATCGGGGTGACGAAGCTGTTGTTGACCCCGAGCCATGAGGCGACGAGGACGGCGCTGATCGCGGCGGCTATGACCGGGGCGAGCCCGAAGGGCGTGTAGGTTCCGATGATCAGTTCGAAGGCATAGAAGGCGCCGGTCAGAGGCGCACCGAAGGCCGCGGCGATCGCCCCGGCGGCGCCGCAGCCGACCAAAGTGCGCATGTCGCTACGCCGCATCTTGAAAGCCGCGCCGAGCGTCGACGCAACGCCGGCGCCGATCTGCGTATAGCCTGCCTCCAGGCCCACGGAAGCGCCGAAGCCGCAGGACACGATCGTCTGCAGTGCGATCAAAATGCTGTCGATGAGCGACATGTGGCCGCCCCGCAGAGCATTGGCTTCGATCGCATCGACCGGCCGCCACGGACGCCATCGCTTGATGAAAATGCCGGTCACGCCGAGGATGAGGCCGCCGGCCGCCGGCGCGACTGCCAAGAAGGGCGAATCGAGCGACATCGCGCCGCTCAACCTTTCGCCCCAGGCGACGCCAAAGACGAGGTGATGCAGCAGATCGACCGCCGCCGAGGTGAGCGCGACCAAAACAGCCGCGCCCGCGCCGACCACAATAGCGAGGCCGATCAGCGCAATTTCGCTTCGGCGCACGAAGCCGCGCAGGCGCGCCTGCAAGGCAAAACGATCGAACATCGGTGCGGCAAGGCCCATCGCGCCACTCGCCCGGACCATTTGCGCGGGCTAGGCCCTTATAACAGCGGCGCGCGAGGACCTAGAATTCCTGCCATTCTTCGGCGGCCTGTTTGCCAGCCGCCTTGCCCCTCGTGGTGACCATCTTCAAGACCGGGCGGGTGGCGCCTTTGGCGGCGCGTTGCATTGGCGCAACGGCCTCCTCGCCGACTTGGAAGCGCCCGATAAGGCGTGTCAATTCTTCCGTCTCGATCGACAAAGTATGGCTTGCCGCCGTCGATTCCTCGACCATGGCGGCATTTTGCTGGGTCACCTGATCCATCTGATTGACGGCGGTATTGACCTCCTGGAGTCCGTTCGCCTGATCTTGCGCGCTGGTCGCGATCTCCGACACGATCTTGTCGATTTCGGCGACTTGGGCAAAGATCCGCTCCAGTGCCTTCCCGGTCTCGGCGACGAGATCGACGCCCTGCCCGACCTGCGAGCTCGAGGTCGAGATGAGGCTTTTGATTTCCTTGGCGGCCTCGGCCGAACGCTGCGCCAGGGCGCGCACCTCGGATGCCACGACCGCGAAACCGCGGCCGGCGTCGCCGGCGCGGGCCGCCTCGACCCCGGCATTGAGCGCCAGCAGATTGGTCTGGAATGCGATTTCGTCAATGACGCCGATAATCTGGCCGATCTGCCGCGACGATTTCTCGATCTTGCTCATCGCGGAGATCGCCTGGCCGACGACGCCGCTACCCTTTTCCGCATCCGACTTCGCCGTCGAGACGACTTGCCGCGCATGCGTCGCGCCTTGCGCAGTCCTACGCACCGTGGTGGTGATTTCGTCGAGCGCTGCGGCAGTTTCCTCGAGGCTCGCCGCCTGGGTTTCGGTGCGCCGCGAAAGATCGTTGGCGGCCGAGGAAATTTCCTTCGTACCGGTGCGGATCGCCTCGGTATTGGCGGCGACGCTCAACATCACCTGTTGCATCTTCTCGATGGATACGTTGAAGTCCTTGCGGATCCTCTCGTATTCTTCCGTGAAGGACTCATTCATGCGGAAAGTAAGGTCGCCGCTGGAGAACCGATCGAAGGCATTCGTAATCGACGCGACGAACTTATTGTGCGCGTCGATATAGCCCTGCGCCTCGATCTCCTGGCGCTTGTGGTCCTCCTCCGCCAGCCGTCGTTGCTCCGCAGCGTCCGCTTCGGCGGCCGCCCTGGCAATGGCGGCGGCGCGGAATCCTTGCATCGCCTTGGCGATCCGGCCGATACAGTCCTTATGCTCGGTAAACGCGATCGGCGCGTTGATGTCGCCTTCCGCGAGACTTTCGATGCGCTGAACCGTGGCGGCCAGGGGCTTGGCGATGGCTTGCCGCGTGACATAGGCGGCCAGAGCCGAAATCGAGGCAATGACGCCGCAGATGATGAAGGCAGTGGAAACCGACATCAGGTTCCGGGCGACGCTGCAGATCAGGGCGAAGCAAGACGCCGTCATCAGGACCTGAAAACCGAATCCGAGACTGAGCTTCTGCTCGATCGGCGCGATCTCCCTGAACCATTTGAGCATAAGGATCTCCCAAACCATCCTTTGTCGCACCGCGTTGGCTCGCGTGCTTCGGCGCTCGCCGAAGCGAACCGGCCTCTCGCCCCGGAACTCCGAGCGCAGCTCGGAGACCTTGGCGAGCTCAACGGATCGCTGGGCGAAACGTCATCTTACCAATCCCTCCAGATGCCAAAAAGAAGTGAACAAAATCGTAGCGAAAAAGATGAACGAGCCCTCAATCGCCGATCGCACGAGAAGCGCCGAAGCAATCTCGCCTGGCTGCCGCGGTGAATCTCGTCTCGGCCGAGGCTGACGTAACAAACGCGTGAAGAACCCCGCTGGCGCCGTTAAGTATTCCGCTGCATTCTCGGCTGGGCGAGCTTCCTTTCGGCAATGTCCCATGGCGCTTGAAAACGTCGCGTCCGGCACCTTCGTCTGCGTCGTGGGCCCGAGCGGTGTCGGCAAGGACACATTGATCCGGCTGGCGCGCGAAGCACTTGGCGAGGGTTTTCTGTTTCCCCGCCGTCTTGTGACACGGCCGCCATCGGCCTTCGAAGATCACGCGGTCCTGTCGGAGCAAGAATTCGAACGCGGGATTCGCGACAATCTTTTCGCGCTCCATTGGCGGGCGCATGGGTTCGGCTATGCGATCAATCGCGCCGTACTCGCGGCCATGGCCGAAGGTGCGGTCGTGACCTGCAACATCTCGCGCGACGCAATCGCCGCTGCGCGGCGAACCTTCGACCGCACGAAGATTGTGCTTGTGACCGCAAGCGATGCGGCGATTGCGGAGCGCCTTCTCGCGCGCGGACGCGAAGGGCCCGCCGACATCGACGCGCGCCTCGTTCGCAACGCCGAAATTCTGGCGCGCTTCGTTCCCGACCTCACAATCGTCAACGCAGGAAGCCAGACCGAAGCTGCCGAAGAGCTTACGAATTTTCTTCTCCGGCTGCGTGCCTGAGCGGCAATTTCAACGCAAGTATCGGAACCACTTGGATTAAAAACACCCTTGTAAAAACATATGAAATCGAGTGTAATATACAAATTCTGTAGACTATAGGATAAATGCCTTCGGGCCTACTACACACCGCCAACATCCAGTGGGGAGACGCTATGACCGACACCACCGCATCGCGCGTGCAGACCGCGACGACACTAACGCTCAGCGAGGACTGGCTCTCCGTTTTGATAGGACTCGCGGTTTTCGGCCTTGCGCTCGCTTCCCTGGCCAACGTCGATCTTCTCGGCTGGGCGGCTGCGACCAAAGTCTGGGTCGACCCGAGCAAGTCGCTCGCCCCTTTCGCCAAGTCCTACGCCAGTCTCAACGGGTTCATCGCGCTCATCGCGACTTACCTCGCTTTGCTCGCGGTCCTCAGCGGCGCCGCCGCAGCGCTCAAAGCAAATGTCCAGCGTTTCGCCGTGACGTTCAGCGCGACATTCTGGCTGGCCTATGCGGCCTGGATTGTCGGCAGCTACGCGCATCTCGCGGCGGTGACGCCCGCCGATTTCCACAAATTCGGCATATCCTGGTCGCTGCGCCTGACCAACGAGGGCGGCTACATCGTGGCGCTCCTCCTCGGTCTTGTCATCGCCAATTTCTTTCCGCGTTTCGCTGCCTGGCTCAATGAAGCGATCCGGCCGGAGCTCTACATCAAGATCGCGATCGTCATTCTCGGCGGCGTCATCGCCGTCACGGCGGCGGGCAAGCTCAATCTCGCATCGACTGTTTTCCTGCGCGGAATCGCAGCGATCGCCGAAGCCTATCTGATCTATTGGGCGGTGGTCTATTTCGTCGCCCGCAAATATTTCGGCTTCAGCCGCGAATGGGCGGCGCCGTTGGCCTCGGGCATCTCGATCTGCGGCGTCGCCGCCTCGATCGCGACGGGTGGCGCGATCCGCGCACGTCCCCAAGTCGCCGTTCTCGTCTCTTCGCTCGTCGTCATCTTCGCGGTGATCGAAGTTCTGATCCTGCCGTTCCTGGCGCAGACCTTCCTCGCGCATGAACCCTTGGTCGCTGCGTCCTGGATCGGCCTTTCGGTCAAGACCGATGGCGCCGCCGTCGCCGCCGGCGGCATTACCGAGGCACTCATTCTTGCGAAGAATGCGACCGAGGGGATCAACTATCAACCCGGCTGGATTCTCGGCACGACGGCGACGATCAAAGTCTTCATCGACATATTCATCGGCATCTGGGCGTTTATTCTCGCCCATATCTGGACGACCTATATCAATGTGGCGGAGCCCGGCAGCCGAACCAAGTTCGCCGAAATCTACGAGCGCTTTCCGAAGTTCATTATCGGCTTCGTTCTAACCTTCATCATCGGGCTCGGCCTTGCCTTGGGGCTGGGCAAGGCGCAGGCGACGCAGCTGACGGCCGCGATCGGCGAGGCCAATATCTTCCGTGTGACCTTCTTCATTCTGACCTTCTTCTCGATCGGCGTTCTATCGAATTTCCGCAAGCTCTGGGAAGAAGGCCTCGGCAAGCTCGCCGCGGTCTATGTCGTTAGCCTCTTCGGCTTCGTCATTTGGGTCGGACTGGCAATTTCCTGGCTCTTCTTCCACGGCGTCAAACCACCGCTTGCAGGTTAAACACACGCTTCTTTCGGCGAAGCCTTTGCTTTCGTCCAACAGCTCTCAGGAGACCAAAATGTCGGATACCGATCTTCGCAAAGAAATCGAGCATCAGCCGGCCGAACCCCTCTTGCCGATCGAGAAGAAACTCATCGTCGGCAGCCTCGTCACCGGCTTGGTTTTGCTCGCCATATTGGTGGTCGTCAATTTCTTCCTGGGCAGATGAGCGCGGGCGCTCAGGATGAACGAAGCCGCCCATCGAACGGCTGCGGCGCTATGCGTCGCAGCAACGTCAGCTTCTTGGGACTGTCAGCAAAAGTCCATTTTCCCGCGGCCGGACGACGGCCGCATTCCCGATTTGCTCGGCTTCTGATTTGCGTGGCGTGTGCGCCGCAGGCAAGTTCAAATTTCATTGATTTTTTCATTCCCCCGCGAACGCGTTCCTTGCGCGAGGCGCAAAGAAGAAGTTCTTGCAGGTGGAGGCGAAGCCGGCCTAACATCCGGCTATGGTCGAAACCCTCATCACCATCCGCGATGCGCGCGAAAACGACGCCGAGGCGATTGCCGAAGTGCATGACGCGGCATGGCGGCATGCCTATCGCGGCATCATCCCGGGGCGAGAGCTCGAACGGATGATCGCGCGGCGCGGTCCGACCTGGTGGCGCTCGGCGATCATTCGACGCTCGCGGCTCGTCGTGCTGGATTTCGACGAAGCGATCGGCGGCTATGCCAGCTATGGGCGCAATCGCGTGCCCACGCTCGCCTATGGCGGCGAAATCTTCGAACTCTATATTTCACCGGAATTCCAAGGCCTTGGCTTCGGCAAGAGACTCTTTACCGCCGCCCGGAAGGACTTGGCCGAACACGGCTATGGGTCCTTTCTCGTCTGGGCGCTCGCCGAGAACGAGCCGGCCCTCCAATTCTACGGCCGGCTCGGCGGAAAGATCGTGCGCCGCGCCTATGAGCGGTTCGGCACCGAGCTCAGGGAACGTGTCGCCTTCGCCTTCGAATGAAGGCCGGACTTTCGCGCCCCGCCAACGCGTCCGCCCCTGACAAAAGCTGGAGCATCCTATGCGCCTCGATGCGATCGCGATCGGCGACAACCCGCCTCATGACGTAAACGTCATCATCGAAGTGCCGATCGGCGGCGAACCCATCAAATATGAAATGGACAAGCAGGCCGGCGTTTTGGTCGTCGACCGCTTTCTCTATACTTCGATGCGCTATCCCGGCAATTACGGCTTCATCCCGCACACGCTGTCGGAGGACGGCGATCCTTGTGATGTGATCATCGCCAACAGGCGCGCGATCGTTCCAGGCGCGGTCATGAACTGCCGGGTGATCGGCGTGCTTCTCATGCAGGACGAACATGGGAGCGACGAAAAGATCCTCGCCGTGCCTTCGCCGAAGCTCACGCAGCGCTATGAGACGGTGCATAATTACACCGACCTGCCGCCGATCGCCACGCAGCAGATCGAGCATTTCTTCGCGCACTATAAAGATCTCGAACCGGGCAAATGGGTCAAGATCCAGCGCTGGGGCGATGCCGAAGAAGGGCGCAAACTCGTCCGCGAAGCCATCGAGCGGGCCAAGGCCGCGGGCAAGGAATAGCACGAGCCGGCACCCTCTCCTGGCAAGCGGGACGGACGCAACACTGCGTGATCGCGGTCTGCGCCGGTTGTCTTCGCTGCCTGCCGCGGCTACGGTTCTGCGGTTTTCAGGATCCCGTTGTTTATCCGATTGCGGAACGTGTCCCGATGGCGGGCGAAGCTGCGGGCGAGGACCAGGCGCCCCAAATCAAGATCTTCATTTCCTATTCGCGCAAGGACATCGCCTTCGCCGACCGGCTCGACGCGGCGCTCAAGGAACGCCAATTCGAGCCGCTCATCGACCGAAGTGAAATCTATGCCTTCGAGGACTGGTGGGCGCGCATCCAGTCTCTCATCGCCCGGGCCGATACGATCATCTTCGTGCTGAGCCCGGATTCGGTGGCCTCTCCCGTCTGCGCCAAGGAAGTGGCCTTCGCCGCCTCGCTCAACAAGCGCTTCGCGCCAGTCGTCGTCCAGAGGGTGGAGGAGAAACTCGTCCCGGAGGCGCTGGCGCGGCTCAATTTCATCTTCTTCGACGACGCGGCGCAGTTTGCGGAGAGCTTCAAGCGGCTGTGCGAGGCGCTCAGCACCAACATCGACTGGATCAGGAAGCACACGGACTATGGCGAGGCGGCACGCCGCTGGGAGGCGGAAGGCCGACCGGGCGGCCTGTTGCTACGCTCGCCTGTGCTCGAGGAGGCGGAGCGCTGGATTGCCGCCCGCCCGCCCGGGGCGCCGCTGCCGACCGAGGCAACTCAGGCCTTTGTCACCGAGAGCCGGCGCGGAGCGAGCCGGCGGCGCAACGTCCTGACCGGGAGCCTCGCGGCCGGCCTCGTCCTCGCGCTGGGGCTTGCGGGGCTTGCCTATTGGCAGCGGGGCGTTGCCGTGCACGAGCAGCAGATCGCCGATGAGCAGCGCGAGCGCGCCGAGACGACGCTTGCACTCGCCACCAAGACGGCAAACGGGCTCGTCTTTGACCTGGCGCAGAAATTCCGCGACGTGGTCGGCGTGCCAGCCGCAACAATCGAGGACATTCTCGGCCGCGCACTCAAATTGCAGGGGCAATTGCTGCAATCCGGCCAATCGAGCCAGGATCTGCTGGCAAGTGAGGCGGCCGCTCTGGATGAAACCGCCAGGACTCTTCTCGACATTGGAGAAACACAGAGCGCCTTGGCCGACGCGGAGAAGGCGCGAGAGATATACGAGATGCTGCTGAAACAGCAACCCGCGAACGTGTTTTGGCAAGAAGATCTCGCGGTGGATTATGGAAGGATCGGCAATGTGCAGGTGGCACAGGGCGATCTATCCGAGGCGCTGAAGTCCTACCGGGCGAGCCTCGCCATCAGAGAACGGCTCGTTAAATCCGATCCCGGCAATGCCCGATGGCCGCGCGAACTGTCGGTGTCGTACAGTGACATCGGCGACGTGCAGAAGGCGCAGGGCGATCTGTCCGAGGCACTGAAGTCCTATCAGGCGGCCCTCGCCATTGATGAACGGCTGGCGAAATCCGGTCCCGGCAACGCCCCGTGGCAGCACGATCTATCGGTGTCCTACGACAGAGTCGGCGACGTGCAGATGGCACGGGGCGATCTCGCGGACGCGCTGAAGTCCTATCAGGCGAGCCTCGCCATCAGAGAACAGCTGGTGAAATCCGATCCCGGCAACGCTGGCT
Source organism: uncultured Alphaproteobacteria bacterium (assembly GCA_963759985.1). Taxonomy (GTDB): domain Bacteria; phylum Pseudomonadota; class Alphaproteobacteria; order Rhizobiales; family Beijerinckiaceae; genus Methylovirgula. Next base: position 719,344 of record CAVXBI010000004.1, on the reverse strand, counting down.
GGCAGCGCGATCTTTCGGTGTCCTATGAGAAAGCCGGCGACGCGCAGGAGGCACAGGGCAATCTGGCAGACGCGTACAAATCCTATCAGGCGGACCTCGCCATCATGGAGCGGCTGGCCCATTCCGATCCCGGCAACGCCAAATGGCAGGAGGATCTCTCGATGTCCTACAACGAGGTCGGCGATGAGCAGGTCGCGAAAGCCAACCTGGCGGACGCGCTGAAGTCCTATCAGGCGAGCCTCGCCATCAGAGAACGCCTGGCAAAATCCGATCCCGGCAACGCCGACTGGCAGCGCGATCTGTCGGTATCCGGCAACAAGGTCGGCGACGTGCGCGAAGCACAGGGCAATCTGGCGGATGCGCTGAAGTCCTATCAGGCGGCCCTCGCCATCATGGACCCGCTGGTGAAATCCGATCCCGGCAACGCCGGCTGGCAGCGCGATCTCTGGGTATCCTACACCAAGGTCGGCGACGTGCAGGAGGCGCAGGGCGATCTCGCGGACGCGCTGAAAGCCTATCAGGCGAGCCTCGCCACTGCCGAGCGTCTAACGAAATCCGATCCCGGCAACGCTCCATGGCAGCGCGATCTGTCGGTATCCTATGAGAACGTCGGCGACGTGCAGGTGGCGCAGGGCGATCTGACGGACGCCCTCAAATCCTATCAGGCGGGCCTCGCCATTGACGAGCGGCTAACGAAATCCGATCCGGGCAATGCCGGGTGGCAGCGCGATCTGTCGCTGTCCTATGACAGAATTGGTGACGTGCAGGAGGCGCAGGGCAATCAGGCGGACGCGCTCAAATCCTATCAGGCGGCCCTCGCCATTGCCGAGCGGCTGGCGAAATCCGATCCCGGCAATGCCCAATGGCAGCGCGATCTGTCGGTCTCCGATGAGAAAGCCGGTGACGTGCAGGTCGCGCAGGGCAATCAGGCGGACGCGCTCAAATCCTATCAGGCGGCCCTCGCCATTGCCGAGCGGCTGGCGAATTCCGATCCCGGCAATGCCGGCTGGCAGCGCGATCTCTCGGTATCCTATAACAAGGTCGGCGACGTGCAGGCCGCGCAGGGCAATCAGGCGGACGCGCTCAAATCCTATCAGGCGGCCCTCGCCATCATGGACCGGCTGATGAAATCCGATCCCGGCAACGCTCCATGGCAGCGCGATTTGTTTCTTTCGTACACTAAGGTCGGCGACGTGCAGGAGACGCAGAGCGATCTCGCGGGCGCGCTGAAGTCCTATCAGGCGAGCCTAGCCATCATGGACCGGCAGGCGAAATCCGATCCCGGAAACGCTCCACGGCAGCGCGATCTTGCAGTATCCTATGCGAAGCTTGCGACCGTCTATGAAAAGATGAACGACAGAGCAGCCGCGCTGGCAGCTTTTTCTAAGAGCCGCGCTATTATCGTGCAATTGCTCGCACAACGTTCGGACGAAACCCAATGGAAGCAGGATCTCGCTTGGCTCGACGGCCAGATTGCGGCACTGAATACCGCCTCGCCCGCGCATTGAGTTCGAACGCCGACCCCGTGCTCATATCGCGAACTTTCCGGAGCCAGGAGTCCGATCCCGACGACGCGCTCTCAGCCTTTCCGCGACAGCCGGAACACGGCCTGATCGCCGAGCAGATTCCACACCCAAGGCGCCGCATTGACCAGCATCGGCCTGCCAAAATGATCGAGGGCGATGCCGCGCTCCATCTTCGCGCCGATCTCTTGCACGAGCGCAAGAAAATCGCGGATCGTGCAGAAATGAATGTTCGGCGTCTCATACCAGGCTATGGCGAGACTGTCGGTGACCGGCATCCGTCCTTTGAAGGCGATCTGGGCGCGAATGCGCCAATGGCCGAAGTTCGGAAAGGAGACGATCGCGCGGCGTCCGATCCGCAGCATATGCTCGAGAACCTTGCGAGGCTGGCGCGTCGCCTGCAGCGTCTGCGACAGGATCACGTAATCGAACGCATCGTCCGGATAATCGGCAAGATCGGTGTCGGCATCGCCCTGCACGACCGACAGTCCTTTGGCGACGCAGTCGTTGACCCCGTGTTGGGAAAGTTCGATGCCGCGCGCGTCGACGCCGCGCTCCTCGGCAAGCAGTCTGAGCAAGGTGCCGTCGCCGCAGCCGACGTCGAGCACCCGGCTCTTCGGCTCGACCATATCGGCGACGACGAGAAGGTCGATGCGCGCGGTGCTCGCCAGCGCTGCCCTACGCGTTGCCTGATCGGCCAAGCTCAGCTCTCCGTCGCGCCATGCCGCGGGCGCGGGCCGCGGCTTCGAGAAAGCCGCGCGTCGTCGCGAAGAATTCGGGAACTTCGAGCAGAAAAGCGTCATGGCCGCGGTCCGTCTCGATCTCGACGAAGGAGACCGAGGCCGCCGCCGCATTCAGCGCGTGAACGATCGCGCGTGACGCCGCCGTCGGATAAAGCCAGTCCGAGTTGAACGAGACGACGCAGAAGCGCGTCTTCGTTCCTTTGAAAGCAGAAGCGAGTGAGCCGCCATAATCCGCCGCGAGATCGAAATAATCGCAGGCCCGCGTGACATAGAGATAGGAATTGGCGTCGAACCGGTCGACGAAGCTCGTCCCCTGATAGCGCAGGTAATTCTCGATCTGGAAATCGGCATCGAAAGTGAAGGTCGGCGCCTCGCGGTCCTGCAAATTGCGGCCGAACTTGCGCTGCAGCGCCTCGTCGGAAAGATAGGTGATATGCGCCGCCATGCGGGCGACCGCGAGGCCCTTATTCGGGTTGGTGCCTGCGTCCAGGTAACGGCCGTTGCGCCATTCGGGATCGGCCATGATCGCCTGTCGCCCGACCTCGTGGAAGGCGATGTTCTGCGACGAATGTTTTGCCGCGGCAGCAATCGGCATCGCGGAAAACACCCGCTCCGGATAGCTCGCCGCCCATTGCAGCACCTGCATGCCGCCCATCGAGCCGCCGACCACAGAGAACAGAAAGTCGATGCCCAAATGGTCGATCAGCATGGCCTGGGCGCGGACCATGTCGCGGATCGTGACCAGCGGCAGATCGAGCCCATAGGGACGCCCGGTCGCCGGATTGGTGGAGGCGGGTCCTGTGGTGCCCATACAGCCGCCGACGACATTCGTGGCGATGACGAAATAACGATCCGTGTCGATCGGCCTCCCGGGCCCGACCATGGTCTGCCACCAGCCGGGCTTGCCTGTGATCGGATGCGTGTTGGCCACATGCTGGTCGCCCGTCAGCGCGTGGCAGACGAGGATCGCATTGGACTTGGCGGCGTTCAGCGTGCCATAGGTCTGATAAGCGATGGAGAGTGGGCTCAGGGCGACGCCAGCATCCATCTTGAGTGGCTGGCCGGCACCGAAACGGACCACGAGACTGTGCGGGGCGTGCGCCTCGAGCTGGCTCATCGCTCTTTGGTTCGGGACGATCGTCAAGAGGACGCTCACTCCATAGGCCACTTCCGATCGTTCGCTATGGCGAACGCGGCGTCCGGTATGTAGAAGTGTGCTGAAGCCAGTGTCAAGACCGGCATGTTCGCATGTGGTCAGGTCGGGCCGCGGCGTTTCTTTGCGGGCGTGGTTAAGATTACGCTGCTCTCCGAACGAAATGCGCCTGCGCGGTCTTCGGCGGAAGGGGTTTTCAGTCGGGCGAAATTCGCTCTAAGAGGGAAAGCACGAAAATTTCATGGCGATCATGCTCGACCGACCGGCGTCCGAAACCTTGGCCGATCTCCGCGAAGAGATCGATCGCATCGACGCGCGCATGCATGAGATCCTCATGGAGCGCGGCGAGATTATCGACCGGCTGATCGCGGTCAAGGCCCGCGCCGGCTCGGGGTCCGCCTTCCGGCCCGGCCGCGAGGCCGACATGATGCGCCGCCTTGTCTCGGCTCACAAAGGCATCCTGCCGCTCGATACAGTCGAGAGCATCTGGCGGATCATCATCTCCACCTTCACCTTCGTGCAGGCAGCCTATAGCGTTCACGCCGATGTTTCAGCCGGCGACGCGCCCATCCGCGACTGCTGCAGATTCCATTTCGGCTTCACGGTTCCTTTTGTCCCGCATGTCGGGATTGCCGGCGTAATCGACGCTGTAGCGGCCTCAGACGGCGATCTGGGCCTCATCCCGGTCAATGCCGGGGCTGCGGCCGGAGCCTGGTGGGCGCGGCTTGAAGAGCCTTCTGCGCCGAAGATCATCGCCCGGCTGCCGTTCGTGGAGCGGCGCGACCATCCCGCCGGCATGCCCCTCTTCGTCGTCGCCAAGCCTTTGACGGACGGGGCGGCGCGCGATGTCGTGCTCTATTCGGTCGGGCTCGAGCGGGAAAACTCCCCGGCCCCGACCGGAATGTCTTTGCCTGGCGCCGAGATCATCGGCAAATCGGGATCTTCGCTGCTTGTCTCCGCCCCAGGCACGCTCGACCTCGCCGCTTTGCCCAAAGGGGCGCGCTTGACGGAAATTGGCAGCCACGCGGCACGTTTCGACTTCAGTCGGGCCGCGGCGCCACTCAGCGGAGCTGGATCATGAGTCGCTCGCAGAGGGTAGGACCATGAGCTCGTCCGATTCCGGCAGCCGGCCGCAGCCGCGCCCCGGCGTGCTTGCGATCGAGCCCTATGTTCCGGGCAAGAGCACGGCCCCGGGCGATCGCAAGATCTATAAGCTTTCCTCGAACGAGACGCCGCTTGGCCCCTCGCCGATGGCGAAGGAGGCCTTCAAGAACTGCGCCGATTCGCTGGCAATTTACCCCGATGGTTCGGCACGCGCTCTGCGCGAGGCCATCGGCGCCCGCTACGGCCTCGATCCGGCCCAGATCGTCTGCGGCGCAGGCTCCGACGAACTCATCTTTTTGCTCGCCTATGCCTTCATCGGCCCGGGCGACGAGGGCATTTACACGCGGCATGGGTTCGGCATCTACCGTATCGCCATTCTGGCCGCGGGCGGGACTCCGGTCGTTGCGCAAGAACGGGATCTTACGGGGAACGTCGATGAAATCCTCGCCAAGGTCACGGCGCGAACAAAGATCGTCTACCTCGCCAATCCCAACAATCCGACCGGCACCTATCTCCACTTCGCCGAGATCAAACGGCTGGCCGCCGCGCTGCCGCGTCATGTCCTTCTCGTGCTCGATGCGGCCTATGCGGAATATGTGACGCGGCATGATTATTCGCCCGGGTTGGAGCTTGTCGTGACCAACCCCAACGTGGTGATGACCCGCACCTTCTCGAAGATCTACGGTCTCGCCGCGCTGCGTCTGGGCTGGCTCTATGCCCCCGCGCCGATCTGCGAGGCGGTCGATCGGCTGCGGGGTCCGTTCAACGTCAACACCCCGGCGATGCGGGCCGGCATCGCCGCACTTGCCGATGCCGCGCATTTCGAAAAGTCGGTCGCTCATAACGAGGCCTGGCTCGGCCGGCTGACGCGGGAGATTGCCGAGCTTGGGATTGGCATGACGCCGAGCGCCGCCAATTTCCTCCTGCTTCACTTTCGCGACACGGCCGAGGCGCACGCCGCCGATGCTTTCCTGACGAGCCGCGGCCTAATCCTACGGGCGGTCGATTCCTACGGCCTGCCGCAATGCCTGCGGCTCACGGTCGGCACCGAAGAGGCGAACCGGCTGGTTGTCGCCGCGCTCGCCGAATTCATGAAGGGCAAGGACGGCTCGCGTGCCTGACGGTCTCGGAGCGCCCCTGCCGGAGCCTCTCTTCAAACGCCTCGCGCTGATCGGCCTTGGCCTCATCGGATCCTCGATCGCTCGCGTCGCGAGGCGCAAGCGGCTGGCCGGCACAATCGTTGGGGCTGATATATCCGACGACGTGCGCAAACGCGCGGCCGAGCTCGGCCTTGTCGATACGATCGCGAAATCCACCGCCGCCGTCGAGGGCGCAGATCTCGTCATTCTCTGTACGCCAGTCGGAGCCGTCGAGCGAGGTTGCGCAAGAGATCGCGCCGCATCTCCAGCCCGGCGCGATCGTCTCTGACGTCGGCTCCGTCAAAGGCGCGGTTATCGCCGCGCTCACCAAACATCTGCCGCAAGACGCGCATCTCGTGCCGGCGCATCCCGTCGCCGGCACCGAGCAGTCGGGACCCGACGCCGGTTTTGCCACGCTCTTTTGCAACCGCTGGTGCATTCTGACGCCGCCCGAGGGCAGCGATCAGAAAGCCGTGGCGCGGCTCGCCGAATTCTGGACGGCAGCCGGCGCCAACGTCGAGGTCATGAGCGCGGTTCATCATGACCTCGTGCTCGCCATCACCAGCCACGTGCCGCATCTCATCGCCTACAACATCGTCGGCACGGCCGCTGATCTCGAAAACGTCACTCAGTCGGAAGTGATCAAGTTTTCCGCCGGCGGCTTCCGCGATTTCACCCGTATCGCCGCCTCTGATCCGACGATGTGGCGCGACGTCTTCCTGAACAACAAGGAGGCGGTGTTGGAAATGCTCGGGCGGTTCACGGAGGATCTGACTGCCTTGCAGCGGATGATCCGCAACGGCGATGGGCAAGGTCTCTTCGATCTCTTCGTCCGCACGCGCGCAATCAGGCGCGGCATTATCGCCGAGGGCCAGGAAACCGAGGCCCCCGATTTCGGCCGCCGGACCGGCGAGGGCGAAACTCAGTAGAGCGGCGGCAGACGGATCGACGTGCGCGCCGGTCCGATCGAAACGCGCCCGTCATCGAACTCGACCGGCACGACCAGGGTCTCCGGCGGCGTATCGCCGCTGCTCGGCGATGTGCCTGCGATGAGGCTGCTCAACAGCGTGCCGGCGCTGACCAGAACCGGATTGACGCCAAGCCGGAGCAGCAGGGGTTCGAGGCCGCGGCTCTCGGTGTCGAGCTTGCCTTGAATGCGGTGCAAATCATCGAGACGCAGCGAGCCGCGCGCCGTGAACTTGGTGTCGCCGTGCGTCAGGCTCGCCTCGGCCAGATCGAGACGGCCGCCGGCGGCGCGCCACGTGTCCATGTTCTCGGCAAGCGTTGGCGCGAGATTGAAAATGGCCTTGGTGACCGTGCCCTGCGCGGCGATGTCGGTGGGCAGAGCCACGCCGAGGAAACGATCGAGGTCCGGCAGCGACGCGGCGCTGACTGCAATGTTGAAATCATAAGCCCGGTCCGTCTGGTCGGGGCGCGCCATGGCATCGGCCACGAGCCGGTCGGCTCTCCCGATGATGCCGCCGAGACCTTCAAGCGTACCGCGCCACGTAATCTTGTCGGCGTTGATCGAGACACGCCAGACGTTCTGCGGCAAGCCGTCGAGCACGAGTTCGAGGCCGTCCCAAGCAAGTTCGAGGTGAGTCGTGCGGTCATCGGAAAGGACGGCAAAGGGCGAGCCGAGCCGCGCCGACACGACGCTTGGCTGGAAGAGGAAGGCCTTGGCGTGAAAACCGTTGAGACCTCCGCTGAAGTGCCGCCCGAAGATCAGGCCGTCGAAGTGCGGTTTCGTGCAGGTAATGTCGATCGCGAAGGGGAAGCCCGCGATCCGGCGCTCAGGGCAAGACCAGATACGGCCAAAGCCCTTTTCGCGGTCGATCCAGGCCGTGATGGTCTGCTCGCTCTGTCCCGCTGCAAAGCGCCAGAACAAGCTCCAGGCCGACGCGAGAAAGACCAGCAGAGCCACGGCAGCGGCGCCCCAAGGCACGAATTTGCGCCACGGCTTGACTTCTGGCACTTCCGGCGCTTCTTCTTCTTCGACGGACATGCCGATCTCCAGTTCTCCGTTGCCCGCCAAGCCTGGACAGATCCTAAGATCGTGGCCAAATTCGAATGCTCCAGGCTGCGCCTCTCTTGGTCGCCTTGAACGCCGGCTCTACGACAGAATTGCGATGGACCTCTGGGTATTCGGCTACGGCTCGCTGATGTGGCGGCCGGGATTTTCCTTCATCGAAAGGCGGGTCGCGACGGTACATGGCTATCATCGCGCCCTTTGCGTCTATTCGCACGTTCATCGTGGCACGCCTGAAAGGCCAGGTCTCGTCCTTGGCCTCGATCGCGGCGGGTCCTGCAAAGGAATTGCATTCAAGGTTTCGGAAGCGGAAGCCGCCGCGACGATCGCCCATCTGCGCGGACGCGAACAAGTGACGCTCGTCTATCGGGAATTGCGTCTGCGCGCTCGGCTCGACGATGGCCGCGACGTGACTGCCCTCTCTTACGCGGTCGATCGCACCCATAGCCAATATGCCGGCCGGCTCGACAAGCAGGAACTCGAACGGTTCGTTCTCCAGGGACAAGGCCTATCAGGCGCAAACCCGGACTATGTCCGTAACACCCAGACGCATCTCGCCGAACTCGGGATAAGGGATGCGACACTCGAATGGCTCGCTGAGCGGCTTTGAGGAACCCCCCGCCGCTCGCGGCAAGACGAGCCTGGCTACGCGACAGCCACCCTATGTCCACAGGCGCGCCAAGAGTGTGGGACGGCGTCGATATCGGCGACGGCTGCGCGCCTTTGCATCTCCTCGCTCGCAAGCAGATGAATATGCCACTCCGAGGCTCCGGCAGCCAAAGCTTCGATGATGAAGGATTCGCGCGCGTAAGGATTGGCGCCCCTCTCACATTGGCGAAGGGCCACCAAGCGCCGCGCACCGTCGTCCTCGCATGCGGCGGCGATGACCACGGCTTCGGTGAAATCCGGCAGGCCGGCATCAGGTTCGGCGGTAACCGGGAAGACCGAGCAGATGTAACGCTGTCCGGAATTGCCGCGCCAGGCATGAAAGCGCGCCGCCAAAGCGTCGCCAGCAAGGCTCTCAAGCGCCGCATTGCGGCGCTTGTCGGCGGGCGGCACCGGCCTTTCCACCGTCCGAGTCGGCAGACTGTCGGTTACGGCTGAAGCGGCACGTTCGGCGCTGTCGCGTCGGGGAGAACGGCCTTCGAGCTGCGCTGCCTCAGCCGCAGGCTGCTGGATGCGCCGCTTGGTTACGTCGCGCCACAAGCGGGTCAGGAGAGACGGTTGGCGAAAATCCCTCCCCAAAGGTGCCCGGCGCCCATCGCTTGCCGGGGCAATTCGGCGATCGTCATGATCTGTCTTCCCAAAGTCCGCCAGCATGGAGGTGATTCGGCTAGAACAAAGTTCGAACGAATTACGTCGAAGGTCAAGCCTCCTGGCAAGTACTTTGTGAAAACAAATATGGAAGCAAAGCCTTGCCTCACCCTGGAGCGATGGGAAATCGCGGCGAGAAAAGCGCTGGGTCCTTTGCCAGTGCCTCGGCCACAAGTCGCCGGGTTGCCTCCTCAATTCGGGTCTCAAGCAGGCGCATGAACGCCTCCTTATCGAGCCCGGGCTCGATCGGCTCCAGAAACTCCACAACCACTGTCCCGGCGCGTCGCAAAAAGCCGCGCCGGCGCCAGAACAAGCCGGAATTCAGCGCGACCGGTACGCAGACGACGCCCGTCTCCTGGGCAATTCGGGCGACGCCTGGTTTATACCGGGGCGGCGCGCCAACCGCCTTGCGCGTCCCCTCGGGGAAGATCAAAAGCCGCCGGTCGGTTGCAAAGATCCGCTTAGCGGCCGCGATCACCTGCGGCAAGGCGCTGCCCCGCTTGGCGCGATCGACCGCAATCTGTTCGCAGCGCCGCAGATAGAGGCCGAAAAGCGGGATGAAACCGAGCTCGCGTTTGTAGACGAAGGTGAAATCCCGCACCTTGAGAGGCAGCGCTAGCACGTCGAGGAAAGATTGATGTTTGGCCGCAACGATCGCGGCCCCCTCGGGAAGATATTCGAGGCCGCGAAATTCGACCTTCAGACGGCAGATGCGGTCGAGCAGCGCCAGCGAAAGGCGCATCCACAACCGCGCGTAGGCCTCGGTTCTGCGGCGGCCGGCCACAAGCGCCGGCACCCCGAAGATCATGAGGGCGATCAGCAGCACATAGAAGCCGATGTTGAAAAGGATCGATCGCAGGAGAAGCATGCGGGCTCTGTCTCTCGGAACGGGCGCCTCTGCGGCTGCCCATCGCCTCGATACCCGCCGATCCGCCCGCTCACAACCGTCATTCGCAGCGGGCCGAAAGTTCACAGCTTGGCGATCTGGCGCTTCATCTGCGTCTCATGCACCTTGGCGGCGCGTTTTTGTTCCGCCATGAAGGCGATAAAATCGGGCTCCAGGATGCCGCGCGCATCGGCGAACTGGTTCAAAAACAGGTCCGGGGTCTCGTTCATCTCGACGATGACCGGACCGTCTTCCGCGGAGCCGACATCCCAGCCGAGCATCGGCACGTGGCGCATGACGCGGGCGCCTTCGAGAGCCACGTCTTTGACATCCGCCCAGCGCGGCACGCGCGCGCCGACGAGCGGCGCACCCGTATCGGGATGATGGGTTTCGAACTTGGCGTCGAAGCCGGTGCCGGAGACGACCTTCTCGATGGCGCCGTTCTCGACATTGATCTTGGCAAGCAGATTGCCGCTGCGCCAAAAATTGTCAGCCGTGTTTTGCCCCGAGGGGATCTTCCAGCTTGCGCGAAAAATCCGCGGGCCGTCGGCATCGCAAAGCGTGACGATCCGCGTGGTCCCCAGCCTCTCGCCATAGAGCCGCGCGGCATCCGGATGCGGCGGCATGAATTGTTCGAAAATATAGCCGCCGTCGTAATGGCGGCAAACGTCGTCCAAAAAGTCGTTGAAGCCGATGAATGTGCCGTTGATCAGCTCGAGCTCGTCCTTCTCTTGATGCGGGCGGCGCAAAGCGACCGAGCCGAGGCTCTGGAATCCCTCGGCCGGCTTGCCGAAGAGCGGATAGACATCCTCGCGCTTCAGAAAACGCTCAAGATCCGCGCGGCTCGCCAAGACATGCGCAGCTTCCCGCGTCAGGCGCGGCGCAAAGATCGCGGTGATTGGAATCGTCGGCAGCCCAAAGGCCGCGAGATAGGTAGCCGAGGCGATCTTATCGTCGACGAGCCCGTACCAATCGTGACGATAATTCGCTTCGACGACGAGATCGCGATTGCAGCGCTGTCCGACGACCGTGCGCCGGTCGCAACCTGCCCAATAGCCAAGATCGAAGAGCCTGAGGCGCACATAATCCTCGAAGCTGATCTTGCCAGGGCCCAGCGCCAAGTTCGCAAAGTCCCGTACGGCTTGGATGGGACTTAAGCCCGAAGCCGCCGCGATATCGCGCAACGCGCCGAGCGGCGCATGGCCATCATGCGGCGCCTCGGCGACGAGGGTCGCGGGCGCTGGTTCGGGCTTAGCCGCGGGCGCATGCATGGAGAAACGAATCCGTTTTGGAGCTAGGGCGAACCTTATGGTTCATTCGTTAGCACCCGCTTAACGAATGTGCCGTTATGACCCGGCGCGGCCGGCACGGAGACGCTTCAAGCTCGCTTCCGCCGCGGCGACGAAGCTCTCCATGTCATTGGCGCGCGTGCGGTGATTGACGATGGCGGCGCGGATCACCGGCCGACCTTCGAGCCGCGTGATCGACGGCGCGGCAAGGCCGGTTTCATGAAGATCCATGACGATCTCGCGGTTGAGCTCGCCGCTCGTATCGCCCTTGACGCTGAAGCAAACGATGTTGAGCCCGACCTTCGCGCAGAGCTCGAAAACCGGCGAGCGGGCGATCAGAGTTTCCAAATGTTTGGCGATCCGGCAGGTTTGCGCAATCGTGGCGCCGAGCCGCTCTGTGCCGAAGGCCTGGAACGTGAACCAGGTCTTCAGCGCCCGAAAGCCGCGCGACAGATCGGGACCAAGATCGCAAGGCCAGATATCGGCTGCGGCAAGGCCGCGCGGTGCGCGCGCCAGATAGGCGGCGGTGCTCATGAAGCTTTCGCGATGCAGCTGCGGGTGTCGGCAAAGGAAGAAGCCCGCGTCATAGGGCACGTGCAGCCATTTGTGAAAATCGAGCGCGATCGAATTGGCCCGTTCGATGCCTTTCACCAGCGGCTTCAAATCGGGCGAAAGCACGCACAGCGCTCCGAAAGCCCCGTCGATGTGGAACCACAGATCCTCATCGACGCAAACATCGGCGAGCGCATCGAGATCGTCGATGGCGCCGGTGTTCACCGTCCCGGCGGAGCCAACGACAAGGAAGGGCTGGAGCCCGGCGGTGCGATCCTTCGCGATTGCCGCGCCGAGAGCCTTTACGTCAATCCGTCGATTCGCATCGACCGGGAGGCGGTGCAAGAAGGCCGAGCCGATGCCGGCGATCTCGAAGGCGCGTTCAATCGAGCCATGCGCCTCCTGTGAGGCATAGCCCACGAGCTGGTGCCCTGCTTCTCTGAGCCCGCTGCGGCGGATCGGCTCGCCCTGCGCATCGGTGCGGGCGACGATGGCGGCAACGAGATTGGCCATCGATGTTCCCGTGACAAAAACACCCGAGGCGTCTTGCGCAAAGCCGAAGGCCTCGGCAAGCCAAAGCGCGATCTCCTTCTCGACCTCGATGGCGATATGGTCGCGCCCGCCGCAATTGGCGTTGAGCCCCGCGGCGAGCATTTCGGCGACCATCCCGACCGGCGTACCGGCGCCATGCACCCAGCCCATGAACAAGGGATGCGTATTGCCATTGCCATAGGGGAGGATCGAGCGTTCGAATTCGTCGATCAGCGCCGCAAGGGGCTTGCCTTCTTGCGGCAGCGGTGCGCGAAATCGCGCCCGTACGGCCTCGGGCGCGGGCTGCCAAACTTTGCGTTCACGCACGCGGCGCAGATGATTGATCATCAGATCGAGGCTGCGGTGCGCCTGCTGGCTGAAGCCTTCCCAATCCGTAGGGTCCAGGTCGGCTTCGCCGCTCGGCGCAACGTCTTGCGCGTCATCTTCAATTTTGGTGGAACCGGACAAGGGCTTTCCTTCGGACGCGAGATCGGCTCAGCGATCGGCGAGCCTGTCCCATTTGCGAAACAGAAGATCGAGATCGCCGGCCACGGGCGCGGAATTTATCGTTCGCCCCTCAGCCATGTGGGCCGCAATGTCAAGCACGAGCGGCATCGAGGCGCAAACCCTGAGCGCGGCCTCGTGGCCGATCGCAACCGGCTGGCCAACATGGCAGGGACGCGCCAGTTCCGGCGGCACGCCGGCCGGCGCATCGCCTGCCGCGAGCGCCTTATAGAGAGCGGCGGCTCCGGCGGAGTCCGTGACACCTTCGGTCATGATCGGAAAGATCGTAGCATCGGCCGATGGCGCCGCCACCTGGAGATGCGGACGCGCGGCAACGTGTCTTTGAACCGCGGCGGCGAACCAGGCGCAAATATGTGCCCGCAAGCTCTCAGGCAACGCAAAGAAAGGTTCGATCGTGGCCAACGCCGCCTCCCAGCGCAGCCCCAGGCCAAGATTGAACGGCAGATCAAGGACCGCGGCAAAATCCCGCCGAAGGGATGGCGGCCAATCGAGCGCGGCAGAATAGGCTGCAAGCCCAGGCGGCACGCCCACCTGCTCGTCCATGCTTTGCGCCGCGCCGGGGGGCAAAAGAAGCGCAGCGGCGAAAGGCGGCCCGCCCGCGAATTTCGAGCCCGTGATCATGACCATGAAGCCGGCTTCGAGATCGGCGCGAATGCGCTGCGGCGGGCAGCGAAGCTGGCAGGCATCGACGACGACACATACGCGCCCACTCGCCCCGGCGACAAGCTCGTGCGCCGCCTGCCGCGTCACGCCGGCAAGCCCGGTCTTCGATCTGTCGAGCACGTGCATCAGAACGTCGCGCCCTGCGGCAAGTGCCCGCGCGACACACATGGCTGCCTCTTCATCGACCGCCTCACTGTCGCGCGGCTTCCCCGATTCTTCCCGAATGGCGAGTGCTTCGACCTCCACATCGGCGCTTCCGATGCCCTTCAAATGGGCGCCGGCATCGACCGCGACGGCGAGGCTCGCAGATCCCAGAAAGTGCCGGCCGGCGGCGGCTTTCATCACCCCGCTGCCGGTCTCGCTTGGCGCAACCACGATGTTCGTGAGCGGACGTTCCATCATCGCCCGGGCGACGCTCAAAGCAATGAACTCGGTCTCGGTTCCAGAGGCGGACAGGACAACCTCGGTTCCGGGAATGCCGACCAGATCGACGATGCGCTGGCGCAGCCGGTCGAACCAGGCCGCCGGGGCGATGGATTGGCCAAGGAGCGCGGCCAGCGCATCATCCGCCGCGGTAAAACCGCGTCGGTCGATCGCCGAGGCGGTCGAGGAGGAAAACCAGATCTCGTCGGGGGCAGGGCCGGCGGAGGTCCCATATTTGGTTCGGCCGGTCAGCGGGTCGGGCTTGATGCGCGCGTCGCCGCCATCGGCGAGATAAAGCCTAAGAGCGGCACCTGTCCTCGGCATATCCGGCCGGGCGCGCCAACGCGCCGCGGTTGCCGGAACCGAAAATAGAGCCATAGCCGTCGCCCGAAGCCAAGCCGCCGGGCACTCTCGGCCGGAAGTGTTAATGCAAGCTTGCGATCAGCGAGACTTCGGGAGCTTCGCGAAAATCTTTGCCTTAAGGCGGTGACTTTGGACCGTTCGCGCCCAAGGTTTCGGAGCATGAGTTCAATTTAAGGAGGCGAAAATGGATGTCGGTTTCATCGGGCTCGGGGCCATGGGCGCCGGCATGGCTGCGGAACTCATCAAGGCCGGCCACAAGGTTCGCGTCTGGAACCGCTCACGCGGGCCGGCGGAAAAGCTCGGCAAAGAGGGCGCCATCGTCGTCGAGCGGCCGCAGGAAGCGTTTCAAGGCGATGCCGCGGTCACGATGTTGGCCGACGACGACGCCATCGCGGCGGTGATCCTCAAGACTGGCGTGCTCGACCATGCGCGCCGCGATCTCGTGCATATCGTGACGGCGACCATCTCGGTCGGCTTCGCGCAGCGGCTCGAAAAGATCCACGCCGATTACGGTCTCGCCTACGTCGCAGCCCCGGTGATGGGTCGGCCGGATGTCGCGGCGGCGGGCGAGCTCAACATCCTCGCCGCCGGCGATGCGGCGCATATCGGCCGCGTCCAGCCTTTGCTCGACGCGATGGGAAAGACGACCTGGGTCATTGGCTCCGCGCCGCATCAGGCCAATGTGGCCAAGCTTGCAGCAAATTTCACGCTTGCTTCGGCCATCGAAGCCATGGCGGAATTGATCGCGCTCGCCAGGCGTCACGGCGTCGATCCCAAGAAGCTCATCGAGATTTTCACCGGCACGTTGTTTGCGGCGCCGGCCTACAAGGTTTACGGGCCGGCGATTCTTGACGGTGGGTTCAAGCCCGGCTTCAAGCTCGTTCTCGGCTTGAAGGATATTCGCCTGGCGCTCGCGGCCGGCGAACAGGTCGGCGCGCCCATGCCCTTTGCGAGCGTCTTGCGGGACAATTTCGTCGACGCCATCGCGCATGGCGACGCCGACAAGGATTGGGGCGCCGTCTCGAAAGTCGCCTTGCGGCGCGCCGGACTCGAAACGAAGCCAAGCTGAAAGCCTCGCAAAGAGCCGCGCTGCATCCGCCGCGTCGGCTGATTGGTAAATCAAATCTGGCCGAAGTCGCTGCAAGCTACCGCAACTTCACCGCGAATTCGTAAGGCGCGGCGCCTAATCTTGAAGCCGCGCCGGGTGTCGCTGCCGCGAAGCAGTTCGCCTCGCATCCGCCCAGGCGAAATTGTCTTGTCTGCGTGCGAATCAAATTGTCTTGTCTGCGTGGGAATCCATGCCGGTATTTTTCTACAGTGAGCTTGATTTCATATTTTTCTTCTACGGCTTGGCCTTTGTCCTGCTCGGCACTGTATGTTTCGCCATAGCACGGACGCAGGGGCGCGGCCTGCCTTGGGCCGCGCTCGGGCTTTTCGCCTATCTGCATGGCGCGACGGACTGGCTCGATCTCGCGGCCTTGATCATCGGCAATGCGCCTTGGTTTGCCGCCGCGCGCCTCGCAATCCTGACTGGCGCATTCATCTTGCTGATGGAATTTGCCCGGTTTGAGGCCCTGCGGCTCGGATTGAAAGCACCCGGGCGTTGGATTTATGCGCCGCTCGTCGCATTGGTGACGGCCGGAGGGCTGATCGGCGGCCTCAGTCTCGCCAACGTGCTCTCGCGCTACGCAATCGGCTTCTCGAGCGCGATGGCGACGAGCTTGGTGTTCTTCTTCGAGAAACCGCACCCCCATGCCCGACACAAATATTGGTGGGCGATTTCCGCCGCGCTCGCCTTCGCGCTCTACGGCATCGCCGCTGGAGCGATCGTGCCGGCCGCTCCTTTCTGGCCCGCGGACGTGCTCAATTACGACAATTTCGTCCGCGCGACCGGCCTGCCAATCCAATTCGTGCGAGGCTTGCTCGCCTGTTGGATGACGTTGTCGATCTGGGGCTATTGGCGCCAAAACCTCATTCTCGACGTCGCCTCGCCGCGCTACACGAGATATTTGCAAAAGCAGTTCATTTGGACGCTCGCCGCAATGGCGACCATTCTCGTGCTCGGCTGGACGCTGACGGAATACCTCGGCAAAATCTACAAACACAACGTGCAAGGGGAGGCGCTCGGCGATCTCGATCTGATCGCGGGCCACCTTGCCGGCGAAACTGCCATCACGGAAGGAATGGTGAAATCGCTCGCCGGTTCGCCTTCGATCATCACGTTCCTTGCCGACAAGCAGGACGAAGAGCGCGCCAAACGCGTGCTCAACCTCGATATCGAAGCCTCGGGAGCCAACCTCGGCTATCTTCTCGACCGGACCGGAGCCGTCGTCGCCGCGTTCGGCCCTGAAAAACCAAGCGCCGCGAGCGCGATCGGCGCGGATGCCGGATATAAGTTCGAATTCAACGCGGCAAGCGGCGAAGGCGAATATACCGCGAGCTATCCGGTTCGCGACGAGGCCGACAAGCTTGTCGGCGCGGCGGTTCTCAAAAAGTCCCTCACCGGCTTTGAAGCGGATCTCAAACGTTTCGATCACCCGTTCTTCCTTATCGACCCTCATGGGGTCGTCGTTCTGACCAACCGGCCGAAGACCTTCTTGCAAACGCTTTGGCCGCTTCCGGAGGAGACGCAGGAGGCCTTGTCGCTTCAGTTCGGGCGCCTAAACGGCACGCCGATGTTGGCAGACGAAATTGCCGAGGCGAAATGGATCAGCATCGAGGGCCAGCGCGGTTATCTGCGCCGCCGCTATACCGATCATGGCGATTGGTCGCTGGTAACCGTGACTTTTCCGAAAAAGCTCTTCGCAAACCGCGTTTTGGGAATTGTCGTCACGCTGACGATGACGATCGTGACCCTGGTCTTTCTTTCCGGCGGCGAACGCGGGGTGCGTGACAATGTGCAGCTCGACAAGCGCCTGGAACTCGAAGAACTGGCCCGCGAGCTCGATTTCCGCGCGACCACGGATCCGCTCACCGGACTGTTCAATCGGCGCAAGTTGAATCACGAACTCTCACGCGAAATTGCGCGATCAGAGCGTTACGGGGCGCCTTTGTCCGTGGTGATCTTCGATGTCGACCACTTCAAAGCGATCAATGATACGCACGGCCACCAATTCGGCGACAAAGTGCTGGTCGAACTTTCAAAATTCGTGGCGAGCCTGATTCGGAAGACGGACGTTCTGGCGCGCTGGGGCGGGGAGGAATTCATGATTCTCGTTCCCGGCTCCAACGGCCATAGGGCCTGCCAGTTTGCCGAGAATTTGCGGAAGTCCGTGCGCCGGTTCGCAACCGGCGAGGCGGCGATCGTGACCTGCAGTTTCGGCGTCGCCGAGTTTATAGCGGGCGACACGGCAGAGACTCTCATCTCGCGGGCGGACGAGGCGCTTTACCGGGCCAAGATCAACGGGCGCGACCGAGTTGCGTTGGCTTCGGCGGTCGGAATGCCCGGCGAAGACATCCGCAATGCGATGAACGAGTGAGCGGTCGCGCCGGTACCAAGCGGCCGCTGCGACGCCTGCCTTAAGCCGAAGCGGAAGGAACCCGCAATCGTGCTTTGAATTCATTCCTCCGCATGATCTATTCCGAAGTCTTCCTGGGATCATTGGTAGGGAGAGCTCATGAGCGAAAAGGAGAAAAAGCTCAGCGGGCCGGATCTCAGCCAGGGCGTCGCGCCGGCGGCGATCGCCGATGGCGCCATGCTGCTCGGCCACGTCGGTGAAGAGCCCGTGATCCTCGCCAGACGCGGCGAGGAATTCTTCGCCATCAGCGCTCTCTGCACGCATTACCAAGGCCCGCTCGCCGAGGGGATTCTCGTCGAGGACACGGTACGGTGCCCTTTGCATCATGCCTGTTTCAGCCTGCGCACAGGAGAAGCGCTGCGCGCGCCGGCGCTTGATCCGGTTGCCCGCTGGCGCGTGGCGCGGCGCGACGGCAAACTCTATGTATCGGAAAAGCTCGAAAGCCCGGCGCCCGGTGTCATTCCCGCCGGCCCGGGCCTGCCTCGCTCAATCGTGATCCTGGGCGGCGGCGGAGCCGGCAATGCGGCCGCCGAAATGCTCCGGCGCGAAGGCTTTGCAGGCCGCATCACCATGCTGAGCGCCGACGACTCGGTGCCCTGCGACCGGCCCAATCTGTCGAAGGACTATCTCGCCGGCAATGCGCCCGAGGAATGGGTGCCGCTGCGCCCGCGGGCGTTCTACAAGGAACATGGCATCGAATTAAAGCTTGGGGCGCGCGCCACCCGGATCGATCCCACGAACCAATCGGTCGAGCTCGCGGATGGCAGCCGCCATTCCTACGATGCGCTTCTGCTCGCGACCGGCGCGGAGCCGGTCCGGCTGAACGTGCCCGGCGCGGAACGCCCGCTTCATTATCTGCGCACATTGGCCGATGCCCGCGCCATCATCGCCGCCGCCGAAAAGGCAAAGCGCGTCGTCATCATCGGCGCGAGCTTCATCGGCCTCGAATTCCGCGGCCTCGCTCCGCGAGCGTGGGCTTGAGGTTCATGTCGTCGGGCCTGAGACCCGGCCGCTCGAAAAGGTCATGGGTGCCGAAATCGGCGATCTCATCCGCGCGATCCATGAAGAGCACGGCGTCATTTTCCACCTCGGCGCCAACGCGACGGAAATCGGCGAGAAGACAGTGCGGCTCGCAAGCGGCGAGGCGCTGCCGGCTGATCTCGTCGTCGTCGGGATCGGGGTGCGCCCCGCAGTGGCCCTCGCCGAGCGGGCGGGATTGGCGCTCGATCGCGGCATCAGCGTCAATCAATATCTGGAGACGAGCGTGCCTGGGATTTTCGCCGCGGGCGACGTTGCGCGCTGGCCGGACCCGCTCACCGGCCAGCGCATCCGCGTCGAACATTGGGTCGTCGCCGAACGGCAAGGGCAGGTCGCCGCGCGCAACATGCTCGGACGGCGCCAAGCGTTCGACGCCGTGCCGTTCTTCTGGAGCCAACACTACGACGTTTCGATCCGCTATGTCGGACACGCCGAGACTTGGGATAGGACCACGATCGACGGCAATGTCGCGGCGAAGGATTGCCAAGTGTCCTATTATCGCAATGAACGGAAACTCGCGGTTGCGACGATCTCCCGTGACCGCGACAGCCTCAAGGCAGAAGTCGGGTTTGAGGCGGTCATCGCCGCCGGTTCATAGCGGCGCGAATCGCCCTGCCACGCCAAGCGTCGCGGCACTCCTGCCTCGCCAAAGGCCGAGGGGATCGGCGGCGCGCCAAACGGCGTTATTTTTTCTTGGCGTCTTTCACCGAGGACGCCGCGGCGGCGGCCTTCGGTTTTTCCTTCTTCGGCTTCTTGGCTTCTTTGTTGCTACGAAGTTGACCTTTTGCCATATCACTCCTCCTCGCCCAGCTCGCTTGACGCGAGCGCAGCATCTCACCAGTGGCCGCTGCTCATGGCGCACCGGGAAGGACGGAAAATCAGCGAGACGGTCGAATCGCCCCCCGCGATCTTCCGCGACCGATCCGCACCACCATGGATCAGCAGACAGTCGCAGAATTATCATGCCAATGCACCGCTGCCGCGGCAAGAATTTTATCGCCGGTCGAGACTCCGTTCTCGGCGCTCCTTTGGAGGATCAAAGATGCGCTTCATCGACGCTCTCGCGCTGACGATCGTTCTTCTCTTCGCCGCGGCGCCGCAGGGCGCCGACGCTGCGCCCGCCGTGGCCGTGGGGCCGCAGTATGATACGACTCACGTTTATGTGCCGCCCGAGGAGTTCGACCGGTTCGTTGCGAGCCTCATTGCGACCTTCGGCGGCACCGCTTCAAAAAAGGGCGTGGCGACGATCACGCCGACTTCCTCCAGCACGCTATGGCAGGCTGTGCGGACCCCCTTCGGCGCGCTGTCCGTGTTCGGCTTCGAGACGCCCATCCCCTATCCTTTCGGGACGGAGCGGACGGGCTATCTGGTAACCGACCTCGATGCCGCGATCGCAGCCGCGCGCGCCAGCGGCGCCGATGTGATCGTCGCACCTTTCTCCGATGCGATCGGCCGCGACGCCGTCATCCAATGGCCGGGTGGCGTCACGATGCAACTCTACTGGCACAAGATCGCCCCGAACGCGCCACCGCTCGAGACAATCCCCGAGGATCGCGTCTATCTGTCGCCGGACGACGCCGACGCATTCATCCGCGACTTCGCCACCTTCGCTCAGGGCAAGGTCACCGATGACGATCCTAAAGCGCCCGGCATTGAGATTGGCCGGCCCGACGAGACCTACCGGCGGGTGCGCATCGAATCGACCTTTGGCAAAATGGTGGTTCTCGTGACCGATGGGCATCTGCCATTTCCCTACGGACGCGAGCTGACCGGTTATGAGGTTGCCAATGTCGACGTGACGCTCGCCAAAGCACAGGCCTCGGGCGCCATTGTCTTCATCCAGCCCTATACTCTTGACCGGCGCCGCTCTGCCGTCGTGCAATTTCCAGGCGGCTATATCGCGGAAATTCACGCGATCGTGGAGCGGTGATCCCGCAGCTGGCTTTTCTGCCAATCCCGCCTTCTCGTTAGCGGCTGTACATCTCGAACAGGTCCGCCACGCGGGATTCCAACTTGTGTGCCTTGCTCAGGTCGGCATCGCCTGCCTCCACCTGTCCCATGGCGCGCCGGCTGAGGCCGCGGCCATAGAGCGCCTCTGCATAGATCGCCGATGAAATCCTGATCATGCAACAGCAAGTCGAACATGGACGCGGCCGCTGGATAATTTTTCTCGTTCAAAAAACGCCCGCCCACCTCGAAGGCCAACAAATTCGGTGCGGGAGGAATTGCGCATCCGCAGCCGGGACGCAACCCCAGCCCAAATCCGACCGCCGTCGCCAGGACCAATCCGGCAAGAAGGAGCGGCGTTGCCCACCGGCGTGAAACCGGAGAGCGGATCACGCCTCCGAAGTGACCGCTGGCGCTAGGAACAGGCTGTATCGGATTTCCTGCCTGACGCGTCCATCCATGCACTGACGCCTCCCACCGATTGTGCCAGGGCTTATAGCGTCGTGGCGATCGCGGTGGAATTATGGCATCATGCAGTCGTTGGCCTGTCGGTATTACGGCGAGAACCGCCATGAACTTTCCTGGTCGCAAGCTGCCTTCGCCCGACACCCCAACGCCCCCGCCGACCGGACAAAAGGCCAAGACAAAAGTCTTTGTCTCCTATTCGCGCAAGGACATGGCCTTCGTCGACCGCCTCGCGGCGGAACTCGAGGCGAACGGCGTCGCCCTGCTGATCGACCGCACCGAGATCTATGCATTCGAGGATTGGTGGAAGCGGATCGAAAATCTGATCAATGAGGCTGACACGGTCATCTTCGTGCTGAGCCCCGAGGCGATCGGCTCGGAGGTGTGCAAGAAAGAGGTCGATTACGCGCTTTCACTGCATAAGCGGTTTGCGCCGATTGTCTGCCAGCCGATCACCGCCGAGATGAAATCAATTCCCGCCTCGCTCGCGGATCTCAACTTCATCTTCTTCGATGATCCGGAAAAGTTCGACGCCTCGCTCGCCAAGCTGGTCGAGGCCCTTTCCACCGACATTTCCTGGATCAGGCAACACACCCAATTCGGCCTTGACGCGCGCGCCTGGGAAATTGCCGGCAAGTCCAGCGGCCTGCTTCTGCGCTCGCCGCGGCTGGAGGAGGCCGAGCAATGGATCGCGACGCGTCCGCCCGGCGCGCCCTTGCCTTCGGATCTGACACAGACGTTCATCCGCGAAAGCCGCCGCGGCGCGACCAGCCGACGCAATCTCTTGACCGGCGGCCTCGGCGCCGGGCTCATCCTCGCCATCGTGCTGGCGAGCTTGGCTTTCTGGCAGCGCGGGATCGCCGTCGAACAAGAGGGAATCGCCAAACAGGCAACGCAACGGGCGGAAACGGAAAGGGACGCGGCGCAAGCCGCGCAGAAAGAAGCGACGGCGCAGCGCAATCGCGCCGAAAAGGTTCTCGCTGCAGCGACCGACACGGCGCGATCCTTGGTCGTCGACCTGGCGGTGAAATTCCGCGAGGTGAAAGGCATTCCGCTCGACGTCGTCCAAGGGATTTTGAACAAGTCAAAGGGACTGTTGGATCAGCTTAAGTCGTTCAAGGAGGACACGCCCTCCCTTCTGCTCAATCGCGTCGAGACGCTGAGCGAGTTGGGCTTCACATTGGCCCAGCAGCAGGATGCCCAAGGCGGACAGCTCGTGTCCCAGGCCTTCGACATCGCGGATAAGCTCAGACGCGAACAACCCGGATTGGTGGGCATCGATTACGCCTATGGTCGTGCTGCGGAAGTTCTGGGTCAGCTCGACGAGCACGCCAACCCGCAGAAGGCGTTATCCCTCTACCAGGACGCCGTCGCCGCTTTTGCAAAGTCCTTTGCTGAAAACCCGAAGGATCTCGATTCCCTTCTTCACGAAGTCTGGACGACGGGGCGGTATCGGAAACGTCTACTTCGACAATCGCCAATATAACGACGCGTTCACGATCTATCAGACGTCACTCGCCCTGGCGCAAAAGTACCAAAGCGCGGTTCCCTCGGGAGCCGAAACCGATCTGCTGCTGGCGCAGCGATACAATCATCTGGGCCGCGCCAAATGGGAGACTCAACGACTCCGACAACGCGCTACAATATTTCCAGACCGCGGTATCTCTCATTGAGCCGTGGTCGACTCGCCCAAATCCGTCGACGACGCTTTTGCTCGAACTTGCCGGCGCCTACAACAACGTCGCCAATGTGCTTTCAGCCGAGGCCGCGGCGAAAAAGGATCGCGCTCTGGTCAATCAGGCGCTCGGCTACGCCGTGCAGGCCGCCAACACGATGGGAGAACTGGCTTCGGCCGATCCCAGCAATCTCTGGTATTGGTCCAATCTGGCAGCCGACTATTACAATCTCGTCGTCCTGAACGAAGCCATCGGCGATCGCAACAATGCTGCGATCTACCAACAAAGGTTTCAATTCGCCTCCGAAAAGGCGAAAGGCACCGGCACAGCCACGCCGTCTAACCCATCTCCACAATGAGTTCGGCGCGACCGGGACCGGCCTACCTTGCGCGGGCCTCCGAAGTCGCTTTGCCGCGCGCACGCGTCGCAAGCTCTGCTTTAGGGGGTGGCGAAATCCTGGCGCGCCGGGCGCGGGCTCTGGCTGCTTCTGCCTGAAGCCGTCAGCCCTTGGTCTGCCCCGGCAACTCGGCGCTCTGCTCCACCGAAAACAAAGCCAGCGCATCCTGCGAATCCCATTGCGCCGGGCCGGCCATCGTGCCGATATCGCAACCGTCCTTGCCGACGAGGATCGTGGTCGGCAGGCCGAGAACCTTGCCGTCCTGTTTCAGGACTTGGAAGACGTTGGCCGTATTATCGGCATAGAAGGCCAAACTCTTGACGCCTATTTCGTGCAAGAAGGCTTTCGGCCGATCGAGCCTGGCGGTGTCGATGTTAATCGCGACAACTTGGAAATCC
Source organism: uncultured Alphaproteobacteria bacterium (assembly GCA_963759985.1). Classification (GTDB taxonomy): domain Bacteria; phylum Pseudomonadota; class Alphaproteobacteria; order Rhizobiales; family Beijerinckiaceae; genus Methylovirgula. The sequence goes on along the minus strand of CAVXBI010000004.1, from coordinate 695,668 downwards.
GGGCCGCCGCGTTTGGCCTCCAGCCGGTCGAGCGCCGGCATTTCCTGCCGACAAGGGACGCACCACGTCGCCCACAGGTTGAGGAGCAGGTCGCGGCCCCGGAAATCCGTCAATTTGACCGTTTTACCGTCTGGGCCCGTGAAGCTGAGTTCGGGCATGGGCCGCGGCTCACCGGCAAGGGCGAGCGCCGCGATCTCGCCATGCACGAGCGGCGCAACCCGGCCGATCACGGCGCTGGTCGAGGCGCAGGCCACCGAACCGGTTTCGTTGCGATGGCGGGCTTCCATCACGTATATGAAGGCCAGCACCGCGGCGAGGATGGCGAGGCTGATGAGCGGCGAAGGGATGCGGTTCAAGCCCTGATCTTCCTTAAGATTCTCTTCTGTCATGCTTAATCTGAGAGCGCTGAACGATGAGCAACAAGATGTGGGGCGGCAGGTTCGCCGGACGCCCCGACGCGATCATGGACGAGATCAATGCCTCGATTGATTTCGACTGCAGGCTGGCGGAGCAAGACATAGCAGGCTCGCTGGCCCATGTCGCCATGTTGGAGAAGACCGGCATCGTCACCAAGGCCGACGCGGTCGCGATCCGCGACGCTCTAGGACGCATCCGTGGCGAAATCGAGAAGGGCGAGTTCGGCTTTTCCCGCGGGCTCGAGGATATCCATATGAATATCGAATCGCGCCTCGCAGAGCTGATCGGCCCGGCCGCCGGCCGGCTGCACACGGCGCGCTCGCGCAACGATCAGGTTGCGGTCGATTTCCGCCTCTATATCCGTGCCGCAATCGACGCGCTCGACGGCGAGATCAAGGCGCTGCAGATTGCACTCGCCGAAAAAGCCTTGGCCTATGCGGCGGCGGTGATGCCGGGCTTCACCCATATGCAGCCGGCCCAGCCTGTGACATTCGGCCATCATCTCCTCGCCTATGTCGAGATGCTCGCCCGCGACCGCGGCCGGCTCAAGGACGCCCGCGCGAGGCTTAACGAATGCCCGCTCGGCGCGGCGGCGCTGGCCGGAACCTCGTTTCCGATCGACCGCGCCGCCACGGCCGCCGAACTCGGTTTCGATCGGCCGACCGCCAATTCGCTCGACAGCGTTTCGGATCGCGACTTCGTGATTGAAACGCTGGCGGCGGCGGCGCTCTGCTCCGTCCATCTGTCGCGCCTTGCCGAGGAGATCGTGTTTTGGGCGAGCCCGCAATTTGGTTTCGTGCGCCTGTCTGACCGGTTTTCGACCGGGTCGTCGATCATGCCGCAAAAGCGCAACCCCGATGCGGCCGAGCTGGTCCGTGCCAAATGCGGCCGAATCATCGGGGCGCTCACCGCTTTGTTCATCGTATTGAAGGGCCTCCCGCTCGCCTATTCGAAGGATCTTCAAGAGGATAAGGAAGGGACATTCGACGCGCTCAACACCTTGTCGCTTTCTCTTGCGGCGATGACAGGCATGATCGGCGACCTCGAACCGGACCTTGCACGAATGCGGACGGCAGCGGGCGCCGCCTATGCGACCGCGACCGATCTCGCCGATTGGCTGGTGCGCGAGCTCGATATGCCGTTCCGCGAAGCACATCATGTCACCGGCCGGCTCGTCGCGCTGGCCGCCGAGAAAAACGTCGGGCTCGAAGATCTGAGCCTTGCCGAGATGAAGAACATCGAGCCGCGCCTGACGAAGGCGGTCTTTTCCGTGCTCGGGGTCGAGAACTCCGTCGCGAGCCGCACGAGCTATGGCGGGACAGCGCCGGCCAATGTTGCGGCTGAGGCCAAGAGATGGCTCGCTACGCTGAGGAAGCAGGGTTGAGCGGCCGTCTCGATCCCTCCCGCTTTCTCTTTCTGCCAAGCTTCGTCTATATAGAAACACCCATCGGAGCCGGTTGTGTCATCGCGCGTCAAATTCCTGCTTTGCCTGACGCTTCTTGCCCTGGCTTTGACCGGCTGCGGGCGGCGTGGTCCGCTCGAACCGCCGCCGGGGGCATCCACGGAGCAACCCGCGGGTTCGGTCAACAGCACGTCGGCAATGTCCGGCGATGTCGTCGTGCAAGTGCCGCAGCAGCAGTTGCCGCCGACCGGATCCAACGCCAATCCACCGCCTTCCAAGGGACAGTCTTTCCTTCTCGACCCCCTGGTGAAATGATTTCCGGATGCATCATTTCACGCTGAAAAACGGCGTCATGCATGCCGAAGGCGTCGACGTTTCGAAGCTCGCCGAGACCCTTTGCACGCCATTCTATTGCTATTCCACGGCGACCCTCAGCCGCCATTACAGAGTCTTCAAAGCCGCATTTGAAGGTCTTTCGACGCTCGTCTGCTATGCGGTCAAGGCCAATTCCAACCAAGCGGTCTTGAAGTCCCTCGCCCAACTCGGCGCCGGAATGGATGTCGTATCGGAGGGCGAATTGCGCCGCGCGCGGCTGTCCGGCGTTGCGGCCGACAAGATCACCTTCTCCGGCATCGGCAAGAGCGAAGCGGAAATGGCCTACGGGCTTGCGGAGGATATCCTCTGCTTCAATGTCGAATCCGAGCCGGAGCTTTTGGCGCTTTCGCAAATCGCGGCGGCAAGCGGCAAGCGGGCGAAGATCGCCTTGCGCGTCAATCCCGACGTCGACGCGCGGACCCATACCAAGATCGCGACCGGCACTTCGGAGACCAAGTTTGGCATTCCCTTAAGCCGCGCCCGCGCCGTCTATCAACGCGCCGCCAGCCTGCCCGGCATAGCGGTCACAGGGCTCGATATGCATATCGGCTCGCAGATCACCGAGCTCGAACCTTTCGACAATGCCTTCGCGCGCGCCGCCGATTTCGTCGGCGAGCTCGAAGCCGACGGGCACCGAATCGAGCATATCGATCTCGGCGGCGGGCTCGGGATTCCCTATCGCGAAGACGATCGCGGCGAGGCCTTTCACCCGGACCTCTATGCCAAGATCGTCAAGCGTCATTTCGGTCCGCTCGGCCGCCGGCTGATCTTCGAGCCGGGCCGGCTCATCGTCGGCAATGCCGGGATTCTCGTGACCCGCGTGCTCTACGTGAAAAAAGGCGAGCACAAGATCTTCGTGATCGTCGATGCGGCGATGAACGATCTCGTCCGCCCGACGCTTTACGACGCTTATCACGAGATCATTCCCGTGCGGCCGCATCCTGCCCCGACCATCGTCGCCGATATCGTCGGCCCAGTCTGCGAGACCGGTGATTATCTGGCGCTCGCCCGCTCGCTGCCGGAGCCGCAGCCGGGCGATCTCCTCGCCATAATGTCGGCGGGAGCCTATGGTGCCGTTCAGGCCGGAACCTATAATTCGCGCTTGCTCGTACCCGAGGTTCTGGTCAAGGGAGACGATTTTGCGGTCATTCGCCCGCGCGGCACGTATGACCAGTTGATTGGCCTCGACAAAATACCGTCCTGGCTGGGATAATGCTGGCCGGACTGAATTTATGAACTAAGTCTCTTATGAACTAAGTCTTGCCTTCGACCGGCCCTGCCCCGCAAAGACCGGCTTGGACCCGAAGGCCTGGAGCTTTCATTGGCTGACAATAGGGACTCGCCCCGCGGCAAAACCCCGTTGCGGCGGCTCGAAAAGCTGGTCGGCTTGGCCGGCGCCGCCCTGATCTGGGAAAAGCTTTGGCGCGCTGTCATCCCGCCGGCGCTCGTACTTGGGCTTTTCGTCAGCCTGTCCTTTGCCGGACTTTGGCTGAACGTGGGCCGGCCTTGGCGCGTCGCCGGCGTCGTGCTCTTCGGCCTCGCACTGATTGTGAGCCTGTTGCCGCTCCTTGGAGTGCGCCCGCCGTCGCGGAAACAAGCGCTTGCCCGAATCGACCGCAGCTCTGGCGTCAAGCACAATCCGGCTTCCGCGCTCGAGGACGATCTCGCCAATGACGATGGCGATCCGGCAACCCGCGCGCTCTGGGCCGTTCACCGACGGCGGATGATCCAAGCTGTCGGCGCCCTCAGGGTCGGCACGCCGTCGCCGCGGATGGTCGATTTCGACCGCTATGCGCTGCGCGCCGCTGTCCTCCTTATGCTCATCGCCAGTGCTTTCATCGCCGGACCGGAAAAATATGCGCGGCTTGCCGCGGCTTTCGACTGGCGTGAGAACGCGTTGCCGGGCGCGAGCTACAGAATCGACGCCTGGATCGATCCTCCCGCCTATACCGGCAAGCCGCCGGTCATGTTGAGCCTCACCGCGGACAGCGAGCAGGCGCAGAACATCGCGGCACCGATCAATTCGACCGTGATCGTGCGCGCCTCCGGCAGCGATCTCAGCGTCGAAACGCAGGGCGACCTCGAGTCCGCCGCAAAGCCGGATGCGACGAAGCCCCCGCAGACTTCGACGGGCGACAGCGAACAGCGCTGGTTGCTGCACGGCGACGCCACGCTCAGCCTCAAACATGAGGGCGCGCTGGTCGGGCTTTTCAACATTGCCGTGATCCCCGACCTGCCGCCGCAGATCGAGCTGACGGACGCCCCGCGCGCCAATGCCCGCGGTTCGCTGACGCTTTCCTACAAGATCAGCGACGATTACGGCGCCGTATCCGCGGAAGCCGATTTTGCCGATCCGACCGTCGAAGGCACGTCGGGGCGGCTGCGCTCGCTCGTGCCTCCGCCGCATGTCACGCTGCCTCTGCCGGCAGGGCCCGGCGGATTGGGCGAGACGGAGGCGACAATCGACCTCTCGGATCATCCCTGGGCCGGCGCCGAGGTGAAAATGACGCTGACCGTGCATGACGGAGGCGGCAATTGGGGAAAAAGCGAGCCAATCGAGATCACGCTTCCGCAGAGGCCCTTCGTCAAGCCGATCGCGCGCGCGCTCGTCGAACAGCGACGCGACCTGGTGCTCTTTCCCGATTCGCGCGAGCGCGTGCAGGCGGCACTCGACGGTCTGATGATCGCGCCTGAAGCCTTCGACGTGAGCAGCTCCGTCTTTCTCGGTCTCAGCGTCGCTTCAAGCATGCTGCAGGACGCGCAAAGCGATGCCGATCTCATCAATGTCGCGGATTATCTCTGGAACATGGCGCTCGAGATCGAGAACGGCTCGCTTTCCGACGCCGAACGCGATTTGCGCGCGGCGGAACAGCAATTGCGCGATGCCTTGCAGCGCAATGCGCCGGACGAGGAGATTCGCAAGCTCACCGAGAATCTGCGCGCCGCCTTGGATAAGTTCTTGAATGAATTCGCCCAACAGCAGGCGCGTGAGCTGGGCAATCAACCGCCCGAACGCGGCCCAGGCCCCAACCGATCGATTTCCCGCAAGGATCTTCAATCCTTGCTGGACCGGATGCAGGAGATGGCGCGCTCGGGCGATCGCGACGATGCGCAGAGAATGCTCGAGCAGTTGCAGAACACGCTCGAAAACCTGCAGATGGCGCGGCGCCGCGACGCCGACCCGACGACCCGCGCATTGAACCAAGCCTTGCGCGATCTCGATAAGCTCACGCGTGAGCAGCAGCAGTTGCGCGACGAAACCAACCGGCAGGCGCAAGCGCAAAAGCAGGCACAAGAACAGCAGGACGAGAGCGACGATCAGCAACAGGGCCAGCCGAACGCGGCGAGCCCGCAAGGCCCGAGTGACCAGGGCCAGAACCCTTCCGGCCAGCAGAACCCGATGAGCGAACAAGAGTTGCACGATCGCCAGCAGGCTCTGCGCAACGAGCTCGAGGAGGTGGAAAAGGAATTGAAACAAATGGGCCAGGATCAGCCCGGCCTGTCCGAAGCGCAGAAAGCAATGAAGGATGCCGAGAAAGCGCTGAGCCAAGATCAGAATCAGGGCCAGAACCAGGGAGGGCAGAACCAGGGCGGCCAGGATCAGGGCCAAGGCGGCCAGGGCATGGGTCAGAGTCCGGGAGGCCAGGATCAGGGTGGCAGCCAAGGCGGCGGCAACGCGGTCGAGGCACAGGGCCGTGCGCTGGAAGCCTTGCGCAAAGGCGCCGAGCAGCTTGCCAAATCCATGCAGCAAGGCGGCGAGGGACAGGGCGCCGAAGGCGATCAGCCGGGCGACCAGGAAGGCGCGGGTCAGGCGGAGGGCGGCGGGGACACAGATCCGCTTGGCCGGCCGCTCGCCAACGATCCCGCGTTCGACCCGCACGCGCGGCTCGATCTCATGGGCATGCCGGCCGCGCAGCGCGCCCAGCGCGTGCTCGAAGAATTGCGCCGAAGGCTGAGTGACCCGTCGCGGTCGCAGGAGGAACTCGATTACCTGGAGCGCCTGCTGAGACCTTATTGAGCGCGTGCGACGGTTTCATTCCGGTTGGATTGACATAATGCGCCGTCGCAAAGAACGATGACGCGGATTGAGGAACGGTTTTACATGCATATGTTCGGCAATATCCTCGTGGGCGCGGCGTTGCTCGCCGTCGTCTTCGTTCTGATCGCCGGCGTTGTGAACATGTCGCGTGGCGGAAATGCGCGACTGTCGCAGGTGCTGATGCGCTGGCGCGTGGGCTTGCAGTTCCTTGCCATTCTCATCATCATCGGCGTGCTGTTTTTCCGGCGCTGAACATGGTCACCCTCACCAAGATCTACACGCGCGGCGGCGATGCCGGTTTGACGGGGCTCGGCACGGGCGAACGGCGGCGCAAGGACGATCTGCGGATCGAGGCCTATGGCGCAGTCGACGAAGCGAACAGTTTTATCGGCGTCGCGCGGGCCGTGCTTTTGAATGCGCCGGAACACACCGCGCTGGCGGCGATATTGGCGGCGATCCAGAACGACCTCTTCGACCTCGGCGCCGATCTCTGCGTGCCGGAGACAGACCAAGAAGGCCGTACCCTTCGGATAACTCAGCCGCAGGTCGACCGGCTGGAGCGCGAGATCGACGCGTTGAACGCAGACCTCGAACCGCTCAAATCCTTCATTCTGCCCGGCGGCTCCGAAGCGGCCGCGGCGGTGCATGTCGCCCGCACCGTGGTCCGGCGCGCGGAACGACGCATGGTTACGCTCGCGGCGGCGCCAGGCGAAAGAATCGGGGCGCCGACGCTCAAATATATCAACCGTCTGTCTGACTTCCTCTTCGTCGCGGCGCGCCACCTCAATCGCTTTGCGGAAGGCGACATTCTTTGGACGCCGGGCGCCGGATCCGGCGTTTGAAGAATTCATGCGGCGGGGCAGCACTTTCCTGCCCCCTGCGGAAGGCAGCCCCGCGGGGCGAGCCGGTTGAAAGGCTCCCTCACCCAGCTTGCCCCGCAAGGAAAAAGGGTTAACACGCGTTCGGGATTGCTTCGTCGGTTCGCGCGCAATGACCCCTGCGCGCCGAATGCCATCCCTCCTCTTGCTTGCAATTCATCGCAACGCCGTTAAAGCGAAAGCTTCGGAACAGGCCAGTCGGTGGCCTCTTTCCGGCGAAGCGCATGAACGAGGACATCAGACAGCGAGATCGTTCGCTGATCCGCGGGCTCATCGAGGCCCTGCCGGAGGCGGTTCTGGTCATCGATCGGAATGATCGGATCATCGCCGCCAACGCCGCTGTGCACGCTATTCTACCCAGTCTGCAGGCCGATGGATCGCTGGCGCGCAGTTTGCGCTCGCCGGACGTCCTCAATTCCGTCGACAGGGTGCGCTCTTCGCAGCGCGCCGAGCGGGTGATCTGGGCCGAAAAGGTCCCGGTCGAGCGTCTCTTCGAGGTCAGTATCGCGCCGCTCGGCAGCGATGAATTCGAATCCGCACTGATCCTGTCGCTGCATGATTTGAGCGAGGCGCGCCGAGTCGAACGCATGCGTGTCGATTTCGTCGCCAACGCCAGCCACGAGTTGCGCACCCCGCTCGCCTCGCTGCTCGGATTCGTCGAGACTTTGCAGGGGCCTGCGCGCGAAGACGAGGCCGCACGCAGCAAGTTTCTCGCCATCATGCGGGAACAGGCGCAAAGAATGTCGCGTCTTGTCGATGATCTTCTCTCGCTGTCGCGGATCGAACAGCACTTGCATGTGCGCCCCGACACGCCGGTCGATCTCGTCGGCATCCTGCGCCACATCGTCGATACTCTTTCGCCGATGGCACATGAGAAGAATGTGACGCTGAGGGTCGAGGCGCCGGCTTCCGTCATCGTCGCCGGCGATCGCGATGAATTGCTGCGGGTGGCCGAGAACCTGATCGAGAATGCAATCAAATATGGTGCCGCCGACGCGATGACCGCCAAGAAAGATGTGGATATCGTCATCCGGGTGAACGGGGCTCAGGCGTCTCTTTCGGTTCGCGACTATGGGCCCGGCATTGCGCAGGAACATTTGCCGCGGCTCACCGAGCGGTTCTATCGCGTCGACGCGGGACAAAGCCGCGCCAAGGGAGGAACCGGCCTCGGCTTGGCGATCGTTAAACATATTGTCGCGCGCCACGGCGGTCGCCTGAACATCGAATCGAAGCTCGGCGAAGGCGCGACGTTCAGTGTCGCGTTGCCTTTGTTCGAGGATTGATTTCGGCGCGCCCGCCTCCCCGGTGAATTGCTGTCATCTAACTGTCATCCTCGTGTCGTAAATCTTTATTTGGTTCCGCCTAAGTTGCGCGCCGCGCTGGGCGGCCGGGTGGGCTGGCCTGCGGCGCAGTCACCCAGTTCGAGAGGCCTAAGATGAAGTTCAAATCGTTTATTTGGACGGCTCTGATCGCAATGGCGGCCGCCGCTGCGATTGTTGGAGCCAAGGCGGCCGACATTTCAGGCGCCGGCGCAACTTTTCCCTATCCGATCTACGCGAAATGGGCCGACGCCTATAAGAAGCAGACCGGAAACGGACTTAATTACCAGTCGATTGGCTCGGGTGGCGGCATCAAGCAGATCGAGGCTGCGACCGTGACATTCGGCGCGACCGACAAGCCACTCCAATCCGCCGATCTCGATAAGCACGGGCTCGTGCAATGGCCGATGGTGATGGGCGGCATTGTTCCAGTCGTCACGCTGCAAGGGATCAATCCGGGCGATATCGTTCTCGATGGCCCCACGCTTGCCAATATCTTCCTCGGTACCATCAAGACCTGGGACGATCCCGCGATCAAGAAACTCAACCCGAACCTCAAGCTGCCCTCGATGGCGATCGCGGTCGTGCATCGTTCCGATGGCTCCGGCACGACCTTCAATTTCACCGACTATCTGTCGAAAGTATCGCCGGCATGGAAAGCCAACGTCGGGGAGAGCACTGCGGTTGAATGGCCGGTCGGCATCGGCGCCAAAGGCAATGAAGGCGTCGCCAACAACATCCAGCAGACCCAGGGGGCGATCGGCTACCTCGAATATGCTTATGCGATGCAGAACAAACTCACCTATACGGACATGATGAACAAGGAGGGCAAGAAGGTCGCGCCGACCATGCCGTCCTTCCAATCGGCTGCGGCCAATGCCGACTGGGCGCACGCGCCGGGCTTTTATCAAATCCTGACCGACCAGCGGGGCGCAGACTCCTGGCCGATCACAGCCTCGACCTTCATCCTGATGCCAAAGCAGCCGCCGGATCCCGCCGCAGCTACCGAAGCCTTGAAGTTCTTCAGTTGGGCCTTCGACAACGGCGGCAAGACGGCGGAAGAACTCGACTATATCCCGATGCCTGCTTCGGTGGTGGCTCTCATCAAGAAGACCTGGGCAGAGGAGATCAAAGGCACCGACGGCAAGGCTCTGCTCAATTAAGTTCACGCGCGTTCGGAACAAGCGAAAGCTGCGGTTTGTCCGAATTCGCTTCTGAGACATTGAAGACGAAGGGCGGGAGAGCATTGCGTCTCTCCCGTTCAAGTGTTGTTACCCCGCGATCGGACGGCCGACTCCCGTGTTAGCGCCTTTCGCGATTTGTTGTTAATAGGCCCGGAGACGACTTTGGCGGACATGGCGGTGGAGAGCGGCCGAGTGGCCCATAAGGATGCCGCGCGACGGGCCCGCGTGCTGAGCTCGTTCAAGGTCCGCGACACAGCATTTCGCTGGTTGACGCTTGCCGCCGCCATCACGGTGCTCATCATCCTTGGCGGTGTCATCGCCTCATTGATCCAAGGCTCAATTCCGGCCTTCCAAGCTTTCGGCTTCGGCTTCCTAACGACGCAAGTCTGGAATCCGGTTACCGACGTGTACGGCTCCCTGGCGCCCGTCTACGGAACTGTCGTGACGTCTCTGATCGCCATGCTGATCGCCGTGCCGGTTGGGCTCGGGATTGCGATCTTCCTGAGCGAGCTTTGTCCCGAGGTTCTGCGACGTCCGATCGGGATTGCAATCGAACTTCTCGCCGGCATCCCGTCGATCATCTATGGCATCTGGGGACTTTTCGTCTTTGCGCCGTTTTTGCAGCAGTATGTTCAGCCGGGCTTGATCTCTCTCTTCGGTCACGTGCCCGTCCTGTCAACTCTGTTCGCGGGTCCGCCTTACGGCATTGGCATGCTGACGGCGGGCTTCATTCTCGCGATCATGGTTTTGCCGTTCATCACGGCGATTTCGCGCGACGTGTTCAACACGGTACCCCCGCTCCTGAAGGAAGCCGGCTACGGCGGCGGCTGCACGACTTGGGAGGTGGTGCGTTTCATCGTGATCCCCTATACGCGCGTCGGCATTCTCGGCGGCGTCATGCTCGCCCTCGGGCGCGCACTTGGCGAAACCATGGCCGTGACCTTCGTCATCGGCAACGCCCATAAGATCTCGGCTTCGCTGCTCGCGCCCGCCACCACGATTTCTGCCGTGATCGCCAATGAATTCACCGAGGCGGTCAGCGACCTCTATACTTCGGCGCTGATCGAACTCGGCCTTATCCTCTTCGTCATCACATTTTTCGTTCTGGCCATCGCACGCTTCATGCTGATGCGGCTCGAACGTCAGGCGGGACGCTAGGCATGGCTCTCTATGATTCACGCCGCCACACCAACACGATCGGTCTGGGGCTTTGCTATGCCTCGACGATCTTCGGTCTCAGCTGGCTGGTTTTCATCCTTGCGACGCTTCTGTGGCAGGGATTCAGCGGCCTTTCGATAGCCGTGTTTACGCAGATGACGCCGCCGCCTGGCTCGTCAGGCGGCCTGCTGAACGCCATCGTCGGCAGCCTGATCATGACTATTTTGGGCGTATGCCTCGGGACGCCGCTCGGCATCTTGGCCGGTACCTACATGGCCGAATACGGCCGCGGTTCGAAGCTCACGTTTGTCGTCCGCTTCATCAACGACATTCTGCTGAGCGCCCCCTCGATTGTCATTGGTCTCTTCGTCTATCAAGTCATGGTCGCGCGCATGGGCCATTTCTCGGGCATAGCTGGCGCGGCCGCGCTGGCAGTGATCGTCGTTCCGGTGGTCGTGCGGACGACCGAGGACATGCTGTTGCTCGTTCCCGGCCCCTTGCGTGAAGCAGCGAGCGCTCTCGGCTTGCCACGTTCAACCGTCGTCGCGCGGATCGCCTATCGCGCCGCCCGCGCCGAACTCATCACCGGCGTTCTACTGGCAGTGGCGCGGGTCAGCGGCGAGACGGCACCGTTGCTCTTCACCGCGCTGAACAATCAATTCTTCAACGCGAATCTGAACGCACCCATGGCGAGCCTTCCGGCTGTCATCTTCCAATTCGCGCTGAGCCCCTACAAGCAATGGCAAAGCCTCGCCTGGACCGGCGCTCTCATCATAACTCTGGCCGTGCTCGTTCTGTCAATCGTGGCGCGCGTGCTTGGTTCACGGGGGACCAACAAATGAATGGAATGGCCTATGCCAAAAACGAACTGCCGACGAAGATATCGGTCAAGGATCTGAAGTTTTTCTATGACGAGACTCTCGCCCTGAAGAGCATCAACATGTCGCTTTACGCCAACAAGGTAACGGCGTTGATCGGCCCTTCCGGTTGTGGGAAATCGACGCTTCTGCGTGTCTTGAACCGGATGTATGATCTTTATCCGCGCCAGCGCGCCGAAGGCGAAGTCTGGCTCGACGGCAAGAACATCCTTGATTCCGGGCAGGATCTCAATCTGCTGCGCGCTCGCGTCGGCATGGTGTTCCAAAAGCCGACGCCATTTCCGATGTCGATCTACGACAATATCGCTTTCGGCGTGAAGCTCTATGAGAAGCTGCCGAAAGCGGAACTCGACGAGCGCGTCGAATCCGCGCTTAGGGGCGCCGCCATCTGGGACGAAGTCAAAGATCACTTGAACGCGAGCGGGCTTTCGCTTTCCGGCGGCCAGCAGCAGCGCCTTTGCATCGCCCGCACCGTCGCGATCCACCCCGAGGTTATCCTTTTCGACGAGCCGTGCTCGGCGCTCGATCCAATCTCGACCGCCAAGGTGGAAGAATTGATCGACGAACTGAAGGAAAATTACACAATCGCGATCGTGACCCATAACATGCAGCAGGCGGCGCGTGTTTCCGAGTACACGGCGTTCATGTATCTCGGCGAATTGGTCGAATTCTCCACGACTGCGCAGATCTTTACGACGCCGGAGAATCCGCGCACCCAGAATTACATCACCGGCCGTTTCGGCTGATCACAGCGGTTTCCAGGATGCTGCCATGACCGATCATACCGTTAGATCTTACGACGCCGAGCTCGAAGCGCTCGGCCGCAAAATTGCGGAGATGGGCGGCATTGCCGAGAAAATGCTCAGCGACGCGATGGATGCGCTCGCCAATCTCGACGTCAACCTCGCCCGAGCGACAGTGGCCACCGACGTCCGGCTCGACGTCCTGCAACGCGACGTGGAAGAGCAGGCGATCATGACCATCGCGCGCCGCCAGCCCTTTGCCGCCGATCTGCGCGAGATCGTGGCCGCGATCCGTATCTCCGGCGACCTCGAGCGGGTCGGCGATCTCGCCAAGAACATCGCAAAGAGAGCCTTGAAACTATCGGCGGAGACGCGCATGCAGCGCGCCATCATCGGGCTGAAATCGATGCACGAGACGGCCGCCATGCTGCTCAAGGACGCGCTCGATGCCTATGCGATGCGCGACGTCGAGCGTGCCCGTCAGGTGTGGACCAACGACGTCGAACTCGACGCGCTCGAGGATTCGGTATTCCGCGATCTTCTGACCTTCATGATGGAGGATCCGCGCAATATCTCCTTTTGCGCCCATCTTCTGTTCGTTTCCAAGAACATCGAGCGCATCGGCGACCACTCGACCAATATTGCCGAGACCGTGGTCTATCTCGTGACCGGCGAGGCCCTGCCGATGGATCGGCCGAAGGGTCCATCGCCCGCCTCGGAATTCCCGCAAGTCAGCAAGTGAGCGATGATTGACCGTGAATGAGATGAACGGCCAGCAAGCTTCCGACGCCAGGACGCAGCCTCGCCCGGGCTCGGCTCCGGCCGCGGCGCCGCGGATCCTCGTGGTCGAAGACGAAGCCGCCCTGAGCCTGCTTCTGACCTATAATCTCGAGGCGGAGGGATTTGCCGTCGAACGCGTCGAACGCGGCGACGAAGCCGAGCTCAGGCTTATCGAGTTGCCGCCCGATCTCGTCATTCTGGATTGGATGCTGCCGGGCGTCTCCGGGCTCGAAATCTGCCGACGGATGCGCGCGCGTGAAGCGACCCGCACTTTGCCGGTGATCATGCTCACCGCGCGCGGCGACGAGAGCGAGCGGGTCCGCGGGCTGACGATCGGCGCCGACGACTACATCGTGAAGCCTTTCTCGGTTCCCGAACTCATGGCGCGCGTGCGGGCCCTGTTGCGCCGCGCGCGGCCGGATCGGGTCGCGGCTTTGCTGGTCGCCGGCGATCTTGCGCTCGATCGGGAGAATTGGCGGGTCGTGCGCAGTTCGCGCAACGTCCATCTCGGCCCGACGGAATTCCGCTTGCTCGAATATCTCATGGCCAAACCCGGCCGGGTGTTTTCCCGCGCCCAATTGCTTGACAGCGTGTGGGGGATTTCCGCCGAGATCGACGAACGCACCGTCGACGTGCATGTCGGGCGGCTGCGCAAGGCTTTGTCGCTCGCCGGCGAGCGCGATCCGATCCGCACCATCCGCGGCGCGGGCTATTCCTTCGACGAGACGTTCGGCAAGGCCGAATGAACCTGTCCCGCAAGCGCGCGTGCCGGCCTCAAGCCGATCTTTGCACCCGCCGCTCGCGTTCTCTCTCGCGCCGCCGCTCCTGCACCGGCTGATAGGCAATGCGGCTGTGATACGGGCAATAGGGACCCGTCCCCGTTGCCGATTTCTTGGCGCCGCAGAAACGGAACTCGGCGGTCGTCGGGTCGCCGACCGGCCAGCGGCACATGGCTTCCTTCAGCTCCAGGATCGTGACCATTTCCGAGATCGGAATGACGATCTCCTCGATGGGCTGCGGCGCTTCCATCGGCTGCGGCCGGAGAGCGAGCGCAGTGTTGCCGCGCATGATCGGCGTGCTCGGGCGTGAATGTGCCGGCCGCATCGATTTCATGCGTGGCCGCGAACTGACCGAGCTCGCAGCCTTGACCCGACCGGACATGCCCAGTCGATGCACCTTCCCGATCACCGCATTACGGGTGATGCCGTTGGCCAGCTCATGGGCGATCTGGCTGGCGCTCAACCCCTCGGCCCAGAGTTTGCGCAAGAGTTCCACTCGTTCGTCGGTCCAGGACATCAAGTCCTCCTCGATTTGTCTCAAAAGTGAGCCTGAACGCGGTCCACACGATGCGGCGAAACCGTTGGCGCACTTGGGCGCAAATCAAACCGACGCGGCACCGGAAATCCGGTGTCGAGTGATGTCTTACGCATCAAGGTCCGCCGCACGAGATGTCGTAGTTGACACAAAAGAATCTACACTACCTGTTGAATCTTGTGCAAGAGTCCTTGAAAGGTCGTTGGCGTTTTCAACAGTAGCTTCTGGACGCTTGCTCTTTGGGTTTCGACGCTTCCGATGATGCCTGATTTGATTCGATGGGGTTGGATCGTCGGTGCTGCTTCCAGCCTGAGGTGACATCGGCGCAAAGATTTGACCCGACCGGGCAAGGTCCTTAAAGTGGCGCTGGTGTTGCCGCTCCTTTCGGGGCGGCACTTTAATTTTAGGAGCCTTGCGTGACCTCGTCGCTGCTTCCCACCTATGCGCGCGCCAAGCTCGCGTTCGAGCGGGGCGAGGGAGCTTGGCTGACGTCGACCGAGGGTGAACGCTTTCTCGATTTCGGCGCCGGCATCGCGGTCGTGAGCCTTGGCCACGCCCATCCGCATCTCGTGAAGACGCTCAGCGCGCAGGCACAAAAGCTTTGGCACGTATCGAACCTGTTCGAGATTCCGCAAGCCGAGCTTTTGGGCCGCCGCCTGACCGAGGCAAGCTTCGCGGATCTGGTCTTCTTTACCAATTCAGGCACCGAGGCCATCGAAGCGGCGATCAAGACGGCACGGAAATATCATTTCGTCAGCGGCCACCCCGAGAAATTCCGAATCATTACCCTCCAGGGCGCCTTCCATGGCCGCACGATCGCGGCGGTGGCCGCGGGCGGCAATCCGAAATATCTCGAAGGCTTCGGGCCGACGCCTGAAGGATTCGATCAGGTCCCGTTCCGCGATCTCGCGGCGCTCAAGGCCGCGATCGGGTCGCAGACGGCCGCCATTCTGGTCGAGCCGATCCAGGGTGAAGGCGGGATTAGGGTCATCCCGCTCGCCCAGCTTCAGGCCATGCGCAAATTTTGTGACGAACACGGCCTGCTTCTGATCTTTGACGAGGTGCAGACGGGAATGGGCCGCACCGGCAAGCTCTTTGCCTATGAACATGCCGGCATCACGCCCGACATCATGGCGCTCGCCAAAGGGCTCGGCGGTGGCTTTCCGCTCGGTGCCCTTTTGGCGACGCGCGAGGCCGGCAAAGGCATGACTCTCGGCACGCATGGCTCAACCTTCGGCGGCAATCCGCTGGCAACGACCGTCGGCAATGCCGTTCTCGATATCGTACTCGCCGAGGGCTTCATCGATCACGTGGCGCGCATGGGAATGGTCCTGAAACAGGGATTGACGGAGTTGAAAGCCCGGCATCCCGGCGTGATCGCCGAGATCCGCGGCGAAGGCCTCATGCTCGGCATCGCGGCGCGCGGGCCGGTGCAGGACTTCGTGGCCGCGGCGCTGGCTGAAAAGCTCATCCTCATTCCGGCGAGCGAGAACGTCGCGCGTCTGCTGCCGCCACTCATTGTCGGTGAGGCGGAAATCGCCGAGGCGCTGGTGCGTCTGGAGGCGACTGCCTTGCGGCTCGAGAAGGACTATAGAGGGGCCGCGGAATGAATTTGGGCTCTGCGGACACATCCGGCTCGCCGCGGCATTTTCTCGATCTTTCGGAAATTCCGGCCGCGGACCTGCGCTATATTCTCGAAGCCGCCCTATTGATCAAGCGCCGCCGGCACAAGGGCGAGGTCGCATCCTGGCGTCCACTCGCGGGCAAAGTTTTGGCGATGATCTTCGACAAGCCCTCGACCCGCACGCGCGTCTCCTTCGACATTGCCATGCGCGAACTCGGCGGCGAGACGATTATGCTGACGGGACATGAGATGCAGCTTGGGCGCGGCGAGACCATCGCCGATACGGCGCGTGTGCTCTCCCGCTTCGTCGATGCGATGGTGATCCGCGTCCTCGATCACAACAATCTTTACGAGCTCGCCCAATACGCCTCGGTGCCGGTGCTCAATGGGCTCACCAAGCGATCGCATCCCTGCCAGGTCATGGCCGATATCCTGACCTTCGAGGAACATCGCGGCCCCATCAAGGGACGCACCATTGCTTGGAGCGGAGACGCCAACAATGTGCTGGCGAGCTGGGTTCACGCGGCGCAGAGGTTCGAGTTTACCATGAAGGTCGCAACTCCGGCCGAACTCGACCTTTCGCCTGAGCTTCTCGCCTGGGCGCAGAAGACCGGGACCCGCCTCAAGGTGACGCGCGATCCTCATGAGGCGGTCAGCGACGCGGACGCCGTCGTCTCCGATTGCTGGGTCTCGATGGGCGACGAGAACGAAAGCTTCCGCCACAATCTTCTCGCCCCATACCAAGTGAACACGAAGCTGATGTCGGCTGCCGCCAAGGATGCGATCTTCATGCATTGCCTGCCGGCACATCGCGGCGAGGAAGTTACCGACGCGGTGATCGACGGGCCGCAATCGGTGGTCTTCGACGAGGCCGAGAACCGCTTGCATGCGCAAAAAGGCATCCTCGCATGGTGCTTCGGGGCGCTGGATGGCTGAGCATTCGATGTTGCGGTCGATCCCGGACGACGCGTGCGACGACAATGTCCTGCCCTTCGCGGTAACGCCGCTCGATCTGCGCGGGCGGGTCGTGCGGCTCGGTCCATCGATCGATGAAATTCTCGCCCGCCACGACTATCCGCCGCGGGTCGCTCGTGTCGTCGGCGAAGCGGCAGCGCTCACCGTCCTCCTCGGCTCGGCGCTGAAATTCGAGGGCCGGCTGCAGCTGCAGACGAAGAGCGACGGCGCAATCGACATGATCGTCGTCGATTTCGACGCGCCCGACAGGCTGCGCGCCTTCGCCCGCTTCGACGCCGAGAAGCTTGCCGCGTGCGACCACGACGCCGACCTGCTCGGCAAGGGGCATCTCGCCTTGACCTTGGAGCAAGGCGAGGACATGTCGCGCTATCAAGGCATCGTCGCGCTCGAAGGCCAGGGGTTCGAGGAGGCGGCGCATCGCTATTTCCGCCAATCGGAACAGATCCCGACCTTCGTCCGGCTCGCGGTGGCCGAAAGCATCGCGGGCCGGGAGACTTCCTGGCGGGCCGGCGGCCTGATCGTGCAATTCCTGCCGGCAGCGCCGGAGCGCCAAGCCGATCTTTCGCCAGGCGACGCACCGGCCGGCACGCAGGTGCCGGAAACGCCCGAAAACGATGCCTGGGTCGAGGCCAAATCCTTGGCCGCGACGGTCGAGGATCACGAACTCGTCGATCCCACTTTGTCGAGCGAGCGGCTGCTCTATCGGCTTTTTCACGAGCGCGGCGTCAGGGTCTTTTCCACGCAGAGCGTCAAGGCCGCGTGCCGTTGTTCGCGTGAGCGTATCGCCAACATGCTCAGGCGTTTTTCGCCACAGGAGCGCGCCGACATGGTCGGCGACAACGGCAAGATCGGCGTCACCTGCGAATTCTGCTCGACCTACCGGGAGTTCGAGCCGGAGGAAGTGGCGTAATGGGAGTTCTTTCCCGGAGGCATGCGTAGCATGCCATCCGGGATCCAGGGCAACGGCTCGATAACGATACGAGTCCTGGACCTCGGCTCTCCGCTTCGCTTCGGCCGGGGAAGTGCCCACACACTGGGATTTCGCCTCACCCGCAAAACTCCTCACGCCGATAGCCCTGCACATAAAGCAGCGCGGTCAAGTCGGCGTGGTCGATCCGCGCCAAGGCCGCGGCGGCGACAGCTGGTCTGGCATGAAAGGCAACGCCAAGCCCCGCCTCGGCGAGCATCGCCATGTCATTGGCGCCGTCTCCGACGGCGAGAATTCTCGATGGCGTGAGTCCGAGTTCGGTACGTAATCTCACCAAGGCATTGCGCTTCCCCGCCTCGCCTTGCACGGGTTCGACGATCTCGCCCGTCAACCTGCCGTCTTCGACGATCAGGCGGTTGGCCTCGTTGGTGTCGAACCTGAGCTGCTCGGCGAGCGGGAAGGTGAATTGCGTAAATCCGCCGGAGACGAGCGCCGTAGTGGCGCCGTGCGCACGCATGCATCTGACGAGGGCCTCGGCGCCCGGCGTGAATGTGATCCGTTCTGCAAGGATCTTGTCGATGACATCGACGCTGAGACCAGCAAGAAGCGCGACGCGCTCGCGCAAAGCCGGCACGAACTCGATCTCGCCGCGCATGGCGCGTTCCGTAATCTTGGCGACATGTTCCTTCAGCCCAACAAAATCGGCGAGTTCATCGACGCATTCCTGAGCGATAATGGTCGAAATCCATATCCGCGACGAGCAGCTTTTTGCGGCGGCCCGCGGCGGGCTGGATGATGACGTCGACCGGCAGCCCGGCACATGTTTCGTGCAGGCCCGCAGTCAAGTGCCGTGCTTCGGCTTCGCTCCGCGGCGTGAATGGGATATCTGCCGCGACGCGCTCTTCGAGCCAAAGCGGGGTTTGCGCGCGGGGCAGGATTTGCGCCATGCTTTCGACGAGGCGCGTGTCGAGCGCCGGCCGGGCGGGATCCGAGATGAGCGTCGCGACATGGGTCATGAGCATATGAGGGAAGTTTGAGCCCGGTCTCCGCGATCCTCATCGCAGGCCCGACGGCGAGCGGCAAGTCGAAGCTTGCGCTGCGTCTTGCCGAAAGGCTCGGCGGGGCGCTCGTCAACGCCAATTCGATGCAGGTCTATCGCGATCTCGCGATCTTGACCGCACGGCCGAGGCCGGACGAGGCGGCGCGCGCGCCGCACCTCCTGTTCGGACATGTTGACGGCGCGGTTAATTATTCGGTCGGACGCTACGTGGAGGATGCCGCGGCGGTGCTCGAAAAGCTCAGCAGCGAAGGGCGCCTGCCGATCTTCGTCGGCGGCACGGGGCTTTATTTCAAGGCGCTCACCCAGGGTCTCTCGGCTATTCCGCACGTCCCGAAAGCTTTGCGCGCGGAATTTCGGGCACGCGCCGAAGGGCTGACCGCTCCCGAGCTTCATGCCGAACTCGCCGCCTGCGATCCCGAAATGGCGGCGAAGCTGAGGCCGAGCGATTCGCAACGGATCCTACGTGCGCTCGAAGTCCACGCAGCGACGGGACGAAGCCTCGCCGCGTTCCAAAGCATGAAGCGCGCGCCGCTTCTCGATCTGAGGTCTTGCCTGGCGATCTTCGTCACGCCCGAGCGCGCGCTCCTCAACGCCGGGATCGAGCGGCGATTCGATGCCATGCTCGAGGCCGGCGCGTTGGCCGAGGTGGCGGCATTGCGTGCGCGAAAATTGGACCCGGCGCTGCCAGTGATGCGGGCGCTGGGCGTCCCGCATCTTTTGCGCCATTTGGAAGGTGAGATCGATCTCGACACCGCGGCGCGGCTCAGCAAGCGCGATACGCGCGCCTATGCCAAACGCCAATTCACCTTCGCACGCCATCAACTGCCGGAATTCCGATGGGTGGCGCCGGAGACAGCGGAGGCGATGGTGATGGAGGCGGTGGCTTAGAGGACGCTCTTCCTTCTCCCGCTTGCGGGAGAAGGAGGGCTGCCGGCCTCATCGGCGGCGTCAGGCGCCGAGAGTATCCGCCAAAGCTCGGAGATCGGCGGCCGCGATATCGACCAGGACTGAAGGCCCGCTCTCACCCTTGCCCGGGCCGTGCTCGTTTGGCCGCGCGATATGCGCGGTGTGCAAGCCAAGGGCCGCCGCCACCGCAAGGTCGGAACTGTGGCAGGCCGCCAACATGCAATCTTCGGGTCTGAGATCGAAGGCCTCGGCGGCGTCAAGATAGAGACGCGGCTTCGGTTTGTAATCGCGCGAAATATCCGCGCCAAGGATGGCATCCCAGCGGAAATCGTTGCGGCGGGCGAGGTCGGCCTGCAGCGATATGTTGCCGTTGGAGAGCGGGGCGATCCTGAAGCGCGCGCGCAACCGTGCGAGCGCCGCCGGCACCTCCGGCCAGGCGTCGAGCCGGTGCCATGCGAGGTTCAAGTCTGCGCACGTCGCTTCATCGAGGTCCGCCAGCCCGAAGCGCGGCAGGATGCGATCGAGGTTGCGGCGATGGACGATGTCGAGGCGGACATAGCCGCTGCTGCCGGAGCGAATTTCCTCCATGCCAACCTGATATTCGCCGCGCCAGGCATCGGCGAAGGCAAGCCAATCGGGCGCGTGGTCGTGCGAACCCAGCAGCCGCTCAGCCTCACGCGCGACGCCATTGCGCCAATCGACCAGCGTTCCGAAAACATCGAAGAAGAGGGCTTTGACGGGGTCGAGGGGCACGGTCCAACTCATTGAAAGGCGAATGCGTAGCGGAAGGTTGCCCGGCGTCCAAGTTGGCGCGGTGATGAGACCAATTTGACAGGCTCGCATGGTTCATGTATATTGCTATATAGTTATATAACTTATTGGCGATCTATGATCCCTGACCATCTCAGCTCTACCTTCTCCGCACTGGCCGACCCGACCCGGCGGGCGATCCTCGCACGGCTCGCCTCGGGCGACGCCTCTGTGAACGAGCTCGTCGAGCCGTTCGAGCTTAGCCAGCCGGCGATCTCGAAACATCTCAAAGTGCTGGAGCGCGCCGGGCTGATCTCGCGCAGCCGCGCCGCGCAGCGTCGCCCCTGCCGGCTCGAGGCGGAGCGGCTCAAAGAAGTGGCCGTATGGATCGAACACTATCGCCGGTTCTGGACCGAGAGTTTCGACCGGCTCGACGATTACCTGCGGGAGATGAAGGGGGAGGACAATGCCGGCAAATAGCGTAATCGAGGTCGGCGACCGCGAGATCACAGGCACGCGCATTTTCGATGCGCCGCGCGGGCTTCTCTGGCGGGCCTTCACCGATCCCGACCACATTCAGCGCTGGTGGGGACCGAAGGGCTTCACAAACACATTCCACGAATTCGATTTTTGTCTTGGCGGCTATTGGCAATTCATAATGCACGGGCCGAACGGAACCGATTACCCGAACGAGAACGTCTTCGTCGAAATCGCCTTTCTGGAGCGGATCGTCTTCGACCATCTCTCTCATCCCAAGTTCCGCCTCACGGTCCGTTTCGAAGACCTTGGCGGCACGACGAGACTCACCTGGCATCAGCTCTTCGAATCCGCCGAGGTCTTCGAAAGCGCCAAACCTTATGCGGTGCCCGGACTCGAACAGAACCTCGACAAGCTCGTCGCGCATCTGCCTGCGATCGACCCGATGCGTCGCGAACTCACGATCCGCCGTACCTTCGATGCGCCGCGCGCCCTCGTTTGGCGGGCTTGGACCGATCCGAAATGTGTTGCCGCCTGGTGGGGACCGCATGGATTCACCAAATCCGTTTGCGAGGTCGATGCGCGGCCGGGAGGCGCGATCTATATCGTGATGCGCGCGCCCGACGGCACGGATTATCCGATGCGCGGCGTCTTTCGCGAGGTCGTCCCGCCTGAGCGTCTAGTGAAAACGAACTTCCAGGTCGATGCCGAGGACCGTCAGCTCATCGACGGCCTCACGACCGTCACCTTCACCGAGCGCGACGGCAAGACCGATATGATCCTGCAGGCGCGCGCCATCGTCCTCGTTCCGGCCGCCGGCTATATGATCACCAGCATGGGCGAGGGTTTGGGGCAGAGCATCGAACGGCTGACAGAGTTCCTGGCCTCAACCAAAGCTTCATCCTAAAAGCAAGAATGGCGCGCGATCGGCCCAAAAGCTGGCCAGCGCGCGCAAGCGCGGTTGATTCTGCCGGCGCGACCCGCTAAATTGTCCGGATCAGTGGGAGATCCGATCTTGCGGACAGTCCTTATCGTAACCTCGGCGCTGGAGACGGGACGGAGATAGGCTCCGGTTTCCCGCATCTGGCGCATTACCCAGGCCCTTCAGGGGCCTTTTTTATTGCCCGAATTGGCAAAAACCCGCATGAAAGGCGGCGCGGAGAACGAAATGGCCAAAGAGATGACCGGCGCCGAAATGGTCGTCGAAGCCCTGAAGGACCAGGGCGTCGATGTCATTTTCGGCTATCCCGGCGGCGCCGTCCTGCCGATCTATGACGTGCTGTACGATCACCAGCATGCCATCCGCCACGTCCTCGTCCGTCATGAACAAGGCGCGGCGCATGCGGCCGAGGGCTATGCCCGCTCGAGCGGCCGGCCGGGCGTCATGCTCGTCACTTCCGGCCCCGGCGCCACCAATTCTGTCACCGGCCTCACCGACGCGCTGATGGATTCGATCCCCGTCGTCTGCATCACCGGCCAGGTGCCAACGCATCTCATCGGCTCGGATGCCTTCCAGGAATGCGACACCGTCGGCATCACCCGGCATTGCACCAAGCACAATTACCTCGTCCGCTCGGTCGAGGACCTGCCGCGCATTCTTCACGAGGCTTTCTACGTCGCCCAGCACGGGCGCCCAGGTCCGGTGGTCATCGACATTCCGAAGGATGTGCAATTCGCGCGCGGCACCTATTCTGGCCCGAAGAACATCGAGCACAAGACCTATCGGCCCCGTCTCGAAGGCGATCCCGAGAAGGTCGAGCAGGCGGTTACGCTCATGGCCACGGCCAAGCGGCCGATCTTCTATACCGGCGGCGGGATCATCAACGCCGGTCCGGAGGCCTCGCGGCTGCTGCGCGAACTCGTCGCGGCGACCGGTTTTCCGATCACCTCGACCTTGATGGGCCTTGGCGCCTATCCGGCCTCCGGCGAAAATTGGCTCGGCATGCTCGGCATGCACGGCACATTCGAAGCCAACAACGCGATGCACGATTGCGATCTGATGATCTGCGTCGGGGCGCGGTTCGACGACCGCATCACCGGCCGTCTCGACCAATTCTCGCCCGGCTCGACGAAGATCCATATCGACATCGATCCTTCCTCGATCAACAAGAACGTGAAGGTCGATCTCGGCATTGTCGGTGATTGCGCACATGTCATGGCGGCGTTGCTCGGGCGCTGGCGCGCACGCGGCTGCAAGGCGAACTCGAGCGCTCTGAAGAAATGGTGGGCGCAAATCGCTAAATGGCGGGCGCGCAAATCGCTTTCCTATAAGAATTCGGACAAGGTCATCAAGCCGCAATGGGCGGTCGATCGGCTTTACGCGGCGACCAAGGGGCGCGACTGCTACATCACGACCGAGGTCGGCCAGCATCAGATGTGGGCCGCGCAGCACTATCATTTCGAAGCGCCGAACCGCTGGATGACCAGTGGCGGCCTCGGCACCATGGGCTATGGCCTTCCGGCGGCGATCGGCGTGCAGATGGCACATCCCAACGCACTCGTCATCGACATCGCCGGCGAAGGCTCGATCCTGATGAACATCCAGGAACTTTCGACCGCCGCGCAATATTCCCTGCCGGTCAAGGTGTTCATCCTCAACAACGAATATCTCGGCATGGTGCGCCAATGGCAGGAATTGCTGCACGGCGGGCGTTACTCGCACAGCTATTCGGAAGCGCTGCCGGATTTCGTCAAGCTCGCCCAGTCCTTCGGTGCGCATGGCATCCGCTGTTCGGATCCGGCCGATCTCGACGCCGCGATCGCCGAGATGATCAATACGCCGAAGACAGTTGTCTTTGACTGCCGCATCGACAAGACCGAGAATTGCCTGCCGATGATCCCGTCGGGCAAAGCGCATAACGAGATGATCCTGCCCGACGACGAAGATCTGGAAGCCGAGATCGACGCCGCCGGCAAGGCCTTGGTGTGAGGTGACATGAACGCTCCCGCGGCGCCGCTCTCGCCCTATTCTTCGGCTATCGGCAAGTCGAACATCGAGACGCATACGCTCTCCGTCCTCGTCGACAACGAGCCCGGCGTGCTCGCCCGCGTGGTCGGCCTTTTCTCAGGGCGCGGCTACAACATCGAGAGCCTGACGGTCGCCGAGGTTGCGCATGCCGAACATTTGTCGCGCATCACCATCGTCACCTCGGGGCCGCCCGAGGCGATCGAGCAGGTCGGCCATCAGTTGGAGCGCCTCGTGCCAATCCATACGGTGACGGATTTGACCTTGCGCGGCGACGCCATCGAGCGCGAGCTCGCGATGATCAAGGTCGCCGGAACGGGGACATTTCGCGACGAAGCTTTGCGGCTCGCCGAGGCTTTCCGCGCGAGGGTGATCGATGCGACGATCGAAAGCTTCGTCTTTGAGTTGACAGGTGCTGCTTCGAAGATCGATCAGTTCGTCGAGCTGATGCGGCCGATCGGCCTTGTCGAAGTCTCGCGCACCGGCGTCGCGGCCATGTCGCGCGGCAAAGATCCAATTTGAGGAAGCCGATTGCCGGTTCGGCATCGCTCAATTCATTGCTGCGGAAACGCGGGGGCGACAGGTGTTCTTGACTCGATTTCTTCCAAACGCCATGCGCGTCGTTTGCATCGGCTTGGCGATCGTGGCGGCAGTGTTCATAGGCATTCATGTCCACGCTCACGTCACAGGCGAGAACGCTGCGAACGGTGAAAGAGGTGCGATTGGCCAAGTGGATGTCGTCAACAGATCCCATTTCAGCCCCTGCGTCGAAGAGGACAATGTTGATCTCGAGTTTGAAAGCCGGAATATCGCCGGATTTACGGTTCGCGCCTCTTTTCCTTCCTATATCGAGATGATTTCTTCTGCACAGCTGGCGCCGAATTTCCATGGCTGCTCGTTCGATTACAGCAGCAAGCCCGGAGGCCCCAAACCTGAGCTGCCGCGGGAGATTACCTTCTATAGGTCGCCGGAGATTTGGCTTGTCGGCGTCGAGGTGCCGGATTTTTGGCGTCCCAACCACGTACCCGTCGTCGTCGGCAACCGCCGTGCGTACGCGCCGCTTGTTCAGGTATGGGTTCTGTCCAAAGGCAGAGGGGAGCAAGTCATGGCGTTTTATCCCCCGGATGGATATTGGCGCTTTCGCCCGCTGCCCTTTGGTAAGCTGGGGCTGACGGCTTATGGATCCTCCATCCTGTTCGGGCCTGTCGAGCGCGGCGCCGAGCGGCCCTATGTCGCCATCAAACAGGTGGTTTTCGATCCCCCCAGCCGTAGTTTTCGCCTGGATTTCGATGCCGGCGGATCGGCTACTTTGAAATTGCTCGCCATCGACGACCACCAATGCACGATTTCCGTTTCCTTCACCGGTCCAATGCCGACGGACCGGCCTTTCGCCGCCGTCCGCTCCATGTTTATGGACGAAGGATATGCCGATGTCGCAAGGATCGCATGGGCAAAAGACCGGCCGGCCGAACTCATATCCTCATTCCACGGCGGAAAGGTATCGCGTTTGTGGATGGGCAGATCCTTGGTATCCAGGCATAACAACACCGCGCCCGATCACGTGTTCAGCGATTTCATTTTGAAAGAACCGATGAACAAGGTTGTCAACGAGCACGGCGGCAGCGGCCATCAAATAGGGACATAGTCACACATGCGCGTTTATTACGATCGGGATGCCGACATCAATCTCATCAAGGGCAAGAAAGTCGCCATCGTCGGCTATGGCAGCCAGGGCCATGCCCATGCCCTGAATTTGCGCGATTCCGGCGTGAAGGAGATCGCGGTCGCGCTGCGCGAGGGCTCCGCCTCGGCGAAGAAAGCCGCGGCCGAGGGTCTTGCCGTCAAGTCGGTTGCAGAGGCCGCGAAATCGGCCGACGTCGTGATGATGCTGACGCCGGACGAGTTGCAAGGCGACCTCTATCGCGCCCATCTGGCCGACAATCTGAAGCAAGGCGCGGCGTTGACGTTCGCGCATGGGCTTAACATCCATTTCAATCTCATCGAGCCGCGTCCCGACCTCGACGTGCTGATGATCGCCCCGAAAGGTCCGGGCCATACGGTGCGCTCCGAATATAAGCGTGGCGGCGGCGTACCGTGCCTGCTGGCGATCGCACAGGATGCCTCGGGCAATGCGCATGAGCTCGGGCTCTCCTATGGCTCGGCGATCGGCGGCGGACGAGCCGGCATCATCGAGACGACGTTTCGGGAGGAGACCGAAACCGACCTCTTCGGTGAGCAGGTTGTGCTCTGCGGCGGGTTGGTCGAACTGATCCGCAATGGATTCGAAACCCTTGTGGAGGCGGGCTACGCGCCCGAGATGGCCTATTTCGAATGTCTCCACGAAGTGAAGCTCATCGTCGACCTCATCTACGAGGGCGGCATCGCGAACATGAATTACTCGGTCTCGAACACCGCCGAATATGGCGAATACGTCAGCGGGCCGCGGATCATCACGCCGGAAACCAGGGCCGAGATGAGACGCGTGCTGGCCGACATTCAGTCCGGCCGGTTCGCCCGCGACTGGATGCTGGAGAACAAGGTCAATCAGACCTCGTTTAAGGCTATGCGCGCCAAATCCCAGGCGCATCCGATCGAAGAGGTCGGCGCTAAGTTGCGCGCCATGATGCCTTGGATCGGCGCCAACAAGCTCGTCGACAAAGCCAAAAATTGATCGGCGGCACGGGTTCAGCCCGGATCGCCGTATCACTTGGACGGACGCAGCGTCGGCGGACAGCACGTTGCGTTCCGTCAGATGCCGGTTTGGCAAAGAAGCCGCTCTTTATCCGGGCGCTTAGGTTAAATTGGACGGATCTCCCGCGGCAGAGGGCCTCGGCGCGGCGCCGGCTTATGCGGTTTTCTGGGAAATGGCGCGCAATCAGCCACCGTCGCGCCACGAAAGGCGCTATGCTGCGTGGCCGAGCTGGCATTGACGGATTGCCGATTGGCCATCGCATTTTCCGGCAACTGAGCGCCTAGGGCGACCTTTAGACCGTGCGCGACGTTCTCACAATTCTCGCCGTCATTCTCGTGATTGTTTTGAGCGCCGCTTTGGCGGTGCCTTACTTCGTTGATTGGGATGCCGAGCGAAGCTTGGTCGAAGCTCAGCTCTCGAACCTGCTCGGCCAGCAGGTGAAGATCCGCGGCGGCATTGATCTCAAACTGTTGCCGACGCCTTATCTTCAACTCGCCGACGTGGAGGTGGTGGATCCTGCGGCGGGCACTGACATCAGGGCCGCCGAGCTGCACCTCGAAATCGCGTTGACGGCGCTCATGCGCGGCGAAGTCGATTTCGTCGAGGCGCGGTTGGTGCGCCCGCAACTGCGGCTGCAAATCGAGAATGAAACCGTTCGCCTGCCGCCCCCGCCGCGCGCGCTTTCGGGACAGCAGATGCAGTTCGAGCGCATCTCGGTCGAGGACGGAACAATTGCAATCGACGATCCCGCGACGGGACGCAACTTTACCTTCAAAGAGATCGCGCTCGATGCAGAGGCCGACGCTTTGACCGGTCCCTTCACCGGCGACGGCCGGTTCAAAATGGACAGCGAGCCGACCGCCTTTCGATTTTCGACCGGTGAACGCGAAGGCAACCGTCTGCATTTCAAGCTCATCATCGATGAAAACGGCCGCCATCCAGGCGCCGATCTCGATGCCAACCTCATCTTCGC
This sequence comes from uncultured Alphaproteobacteria bacterium, assembly GCA_963759985.1. Taxonomy (GTDB): domain Bacteria; phylum Pseudomonadota; class Alphaproteobacteria; order Rhizobiales; family Beijerinckiaceae; genus Methylovirgula. Next base: position 667,831 of record CAVXBI010000004.1, on the reverse strand, counting down.
TCAGCATGCGTTGCCTTCAGTCGACGGCTCGATTGATCTCTCCGGCCATATGCGCGACGTCATCCCCCTGCCCTGGCACGTTGCCGGCTCTTTGCAAGCCGATCTTCGCAAGGCCGCGATCTCCAATTTGGACCTGCGGCTTGGCGACGAAGATCATGTCGCAGACCTCAATGGAGCGGCAGAATTCGATTTGGGCGACAGACCGCGCGTCGATTTGAACCTCAAGGCGCAACAGATCGATCTTGACAAATTGCTCACGGCCGAGGCCACGCCGCCCGCCATGCAGCGGCTTTCGGATGCTCTCGGCAGTTGGGTCAAATCAAAAGAATTGGTTCCGTCGGGCCTGGCGGTTGGCCTCGAACTGTCAGCCGATTCCATTCTTCTCGGCGGCGAGACCTTGAGCGGCATCGAGGGGGCCCTGGCGGTTTCCGATGAAGGGACTTCGACCTTGCGCTTCGAGGCCGATGGCCCCGGCCGCTCGCATCTCTCCGCCAATGGCAGCATCGAGACCGGCGTCGCCCCCGGCTTTGCCGGCCGCATCGAAGCAAGCGCCGAGGATGTTCCACGCCTCGGGGAATGGCTTGCAGAAAATCTGCCGCAGACGCTCCCGGCCGGCCTCGCGCTGCCGATCCGCTCCTTCGCGATGAGCGGCGCCGTCAATATTTCCGAGGTCGGCTTCGTCGGCAGCAATCTTTCGCTGCGCCTCGACGGTTCAACGCTCGCCGGCACTTTGGCCTATACCAAGGCGCTTGGCCCGGAGGCGGCGCAATTCTTCGCCGACCTCGCCGCCCCGGCGCTCGAACTCGAATTCTCTGCCGGATCTTTCTGCGCTTGCGGGGCAAACCAAGACGATGGACTTGGCTCTGCGCTTCGACGCTCGAGCGGTAAAGGTCGGCGGGACCGAGGCGGGCGAGATCGACGCCGGGCGCATCGTCTTGAAATTCGATCGGACCGGGCCCGACGCAAAGCTCGACGATCTCACAGTCACCGGCATCGACGGCGCCGATCTGACCGCGAGCGGCCAATGGGACGCACATGGCGGCAAGCTTGCCGTCAAGCTCGATGCCGAACGGCTCGATGGGCTTGTCGGGCTGCTGCGCCGCTTCGCGCCTGGGCAGGCGTCGGATTTTCTCGCGGCGCGAGCCGCGGTGTTCTCGCCGGCCCATCTCGATCTCGGCGCCGACGCAAAAATCAGCGGCGACACGATCGGCCTCAACGGATTAAGTCTCGCCGGAACAGCCGGTCAAACCACGATTTCTGGCAAAGCCGGTCCTGATCCGCAAAACCCCGCCGATTTCAACCTGTCACTGCGCTTCGAGGCAAACAACTCGATCGCTTTGCTACGCCAGATCGGGTTCCCGACCTTGCCGCAGAAAGACCTCGGCCCAGGCTCGATCGAAGTTACGGCGCATGGCAACCATCATCTCGATACGAGCGTCGCGGCGCTCCTCGCCGGAACGAATTTCACGTTCGACGGCACATTTGATCCGAATGTTTCGGCGCCCCGTGTCGCGGGCAAGGTGAAACTCGCGAGCGCGGATCTCTCCGGCCTGATGGGCGCGATGGCGCTGGCTCTCCCGGACCTCGGGGCGCGTCTTCCAGCCGATGTTGGCGCGACCCTCGATGCCGGCGGCAACGGAATAGCGCTCGGCAATCTCGCCGGCACATTTGCCGGCGGCAAGATCGCCGGTCGCCTCGCCTATGCGGCCGACAAAGGCGTTACAGGAGCGCTCGATACGGATGCGATGTCGCTTGCCACGCTGGTCGCTTTGGCACTGGGGGCGCCCCAACCGCCGAAGCCCGGCGCGCTTTGGTCCGACCTCAAATTTGCGCCGGTCGAAATCAATCTGCCGCCCACGGATCTCGCAATGAGCGTGGCCAATTTCGATTTGTGGCCACAGATTTCCGGCCGCGATGCGCAGTTCGATCTCGCAATCGCCGGGGGCGAGACGGGACTTGAATTAGCAATTCACCATCTTGCGATGAAGATCGGGGCAGGAAGCGCCGATGCCGATTTCACTCTGCGGCGCAGCGGTCCAAACGCCGCGGCGCAAGGCCATTTGAGCCTGCGCGATTACGCGCTCGATCTGCCGAGCGCGCGCGGGCTCCTATCGGCCGACCTCGATCTTGCAGGCACCGGCGACAGCGCCGCAGCGCTTGTCGCCGGTTTCGCCGGCTCCGGCACGATCGGGTTTTTCGATCTGGTTCTGCCGAAAAGCGATCCCAGTGCCTTGGCGCGCGTTTTCGATGCCGTCGAGCAGGATCGGCTCGGAATCGATGAGGCCGAGATCGACCGGGTGCTGCTTGCCGAGTTCGTCAAACAGCCCCTTGCTTTGGGCGACGCCAAGTTCGATGCCGGGCTCGCCGCCGGCGTTCTGCGCCTATCGCAAAAGGGCACAACGAAGATCGCGCCGGGCGTCATCGACGATTTGGATGCCGTGGTCGACTTGCACGATCTGACGCTGGCTCAGACGAGCGCGCTCAGCCTCGCCGCCGTGCCGAAGAATTGGAACGGCGCGTTGCCGCAGGTCGCACTCAGCTGGAACGGCAACATCGCCAGTCCGACGCAGAGCCTCGACGCCGCGGCTTTCGTCAACGCGCTCGCAGCGCGTGCCATCGCCAGACAGAGCGCCCGCATCCAGGCGCAGGAATTCGACGTTCACGAACACGCCTTTTTCCTCAACAGGCTGCAATCGGAACGTCGGCGCGAAGCGGAAAGGCTAAAAGCTGAGGAGGATGCGCGGCGTGCCGCCGAACTGATCGAACAGAGCAAGAGCGAAGCGGCGGGAACCGGGCAGAATCCCGACGACACGAAGAGCAAGGATGAGGCGGCGACGGGTGACGCAGCATCAACGACGCCAACCGCTCCGATGCAGATCGTCCGGCCGGTGCCGATCCCGCCGCGGCGCCCGACGTGGCCCGCGCCTGCCGCCGACACTACGCCTTTCCCCGACCCTACCGCCGCGGGCCGTTATTGATGATCGCCGTCACCCCTCTGCCCGAAGGATGCAAGCACATAGACACGGATGGCCGAACAAAGATTGGTTCCGCCTCGCTTTGCATCGATCTCGGCAACGAGCGCTGCAACGGATGAACCGCGCCGCGCGGCGATCCGGAGCAGAGCGTCCCAAAATGCGCGTTCGAGGGAGACGCTGGTGCGATGACCGGCGATCGTGAGCGAATGCTTGTCCACCGCTGCCGATCGCACGGGCAGCTCTCGGGACCTGGCCTCAATCATTCGCCAAGGTCCGGATCCGGGTTTAATTCGCGCCGATGAGCCTCAAGCCGATGATGTTCAAGCTCGCGCGTCGCGGCCTCATGCATCTGCTCGGATTTGGAGGCTCCGAAACGCCGGCGATTTTCCCTTGCTTTTGCCTCGGCCTCAGCACGGGCCTTGGCCTTGCGGGCACGACGCAGATTGATGAGGCTCACGGCTTTTTCCGAAATGTTTCGATCGAAATGACCTTGGCCTGCTCTTTGGATTTCGGCGCAGCGGTTTTTTCAGGCTTTGCGTTCGCGGCTTCCTCTCTCGCCAGAGCAGGCCCGACTTCGGCGGGTTCGCTGCCGCTTCCGCGAGGTTTCGCTTTGTCGAGCACCCGCGCCGGCGTCGGCGCGGCAGCCTGCGGTGGGGGCAAAGCTTCGCTCGGCTCACCACTTGCTTGCTCATCGCTTGCAAGCTCAAACTTCAACCCGAATTCCACCGAGGGGTCGAAGAAACCCGTCACGGCCTCGAAGGGAATGAGCAAGGTCTCGCTCTTGCCATGGAACGACAGGCCGACCTCGAAAGCCTGATCGCCGACCGCGAGATCCCAGAACTGGTGCTGGAGAACAATCGTCATCTCCTTCGGATATTGCTCGCGCATGCGGTTCGACAGGCGAACGCCGGGTGCGCGGGTTTTGAAGGTGATGAAGAAATGATGGTCTCCGGGAAGGCCCTCGCGGGCCGCGTCGGCAAGGACCTTGCGCATGACCGCGCGCAGTGCGTCCTGCACCAGAAGATCGAAACGGATCAGGTCGGTGGCCATTCCAATATCCGAGGCGGCGCGGACCAAAGTGGAGGCTTCTGTTGCCAGGTGCCTCCGAACCCCGCCTTGAAGTGCTAACCCCAAGGGCTTTGAATCGGTACCATTACCGCATTACGCGGCAACAGCCACCGGAGCATAGTTGTCGTTGGCAACTATAGATTCGGCCCGATGACGGCGGAACCATGCCGGGCAAAAGAACACCCTTTACACTCCCCGTCGAACCTATTTCGCCCCCGCCAAAATCCGCGACCGGGCGCGGCCGCGGACTTTGGTGGAGGCGCCGGGTACCGCCCCCGGGTCCGAAGAGCTTATTGCGATGCCGTTTATCGCCATAGCTGCACGAGGCAGCCCGGGTAATATAAGGAAAGCGAAGCCGATTAGAAAGGGCCGTTTGCACGGTGGATGCGGCGCAATCGCGTCTTCCACTCGGGGCAAATCGATGCGATCGATGCGCGCCGTCGGCGAGGCTTCCTTCGCTCGGCCTTTACCCATTGTAAAGAATCCGACCTGGAGCGCCATGCACCGCGCCGCCGATCTCCATCGAAACCGCGATCCTTACGGATTCCTCGGGCTTTGCGTAAGCCTCGTAGCAATCCTCTGCTTGGCAGTCGTCATGACCGCCGCCATCTGCGGCGTCGCGGGGCTGCTCGCCGACGCAATTGTCGGATGGCATGTCGTGCGCGGATTCCTGCTCGACGCCATCACGCCGCAGCAAGGCGAAGGCACCGCCCCGTTGCGGCTCGTGCTCTTGGTCGCGCTCGCCGCCTATCTCGCCGTCGGCATCGCGATCCTGGCCCTGGCGCGATGGCGGGGCGGCACGGACTGGCAGCGTCTCGTCGGCTGGCAGCCAGTGCTAAGGCGCCTCGACGACAAGCTCCTCTGGGCGATCGCGGCGGCGACCCTTGTCTACAGCGTCGCGGCCACTGCGGTGCTTGGCTATTTCTACCCGAAGTCCCAATCCTGGTTTACGATTCCATCGGACAAAAAAGCCGCCCTTATGCTTTTTGTCCTCGCCGCCGTCTTGGCTCCGATCACAGAAGAGCTTTTGTTCCGCGGCTGGATCTACACCAGCCTGCGGTTCAGCTTTGGTCTCTGGCCGGCGATTCTCTCGAGCGCGGCGCTGTTCGGCCTCGCCCATTATGAAGACACACATCTCTATGCGCTGGCGGTCTTTCCCGTCGGCATCGCGCTTGCCGTAATGCGCGAGCGAACCGGAAGCGTGAAGGCCTCGATGCTTTTTCACGCCTTCAACAATCTCATCGCCTTCTGCGCCGCGGCGCTAAACGTAGGTTGAGCACATGCGGCCCTATCTCGATCTCCTCGAAAAGATCCTTTCGCACGGCGAGAAGAAAGCCGATCGCACCGGCACCGGCACGCTGTCGGTCTTCGGATACCAGATGCGATTCCCGCTCGCCGAAGGGTTTCCGCTGGTCACGACCAAGAAGCTGCATGTGAAGTCCATCGTGCACGAGCTCATCTGGTTTCTGAAGGGCGACACAAACATCGCCTATCTCAACGAGAACGGAGTCCATATCTGGGACGAATGGGCGGACGAACACGGCGACCTCGGGCCGATCTACGGCAAGCAATGGCGCGCCTGGCCGACCTGCGATGGCGGCGCGATCGACCAGATCAGCGACGTTGTCGCGGCGATCAAGCAGAATCCATTTTCGCGCCGCTTGATCGTGAGCGCATGGAATCCGGCGGATCTGCCCGCCATGCGGCTCGCGCCTTGCCACTGCCTTTTTCAGTTTCATGTCGCGGAAGGCAAGGACGGCGTGCGCCGCCTCTCCTGCCAGCTCTATCAGCGTTCGGGCGACGCTTTCCTTGGCGTTCCATTTAATATTGCAAGCTATGCACTGCTGACCGAGATGATCGCGCATGTGACCGAGCTCGTGCCCGGCGATTTCATCCACACGCTGGGCGATGCGCATCTTTATCTTAACCACCTCGAACAGGCGCGCCTGCAATTGACGCGTCGGCCGCGCCCCTTGCCGCGGTTGAAGCTCCATCCGTCGGTAAAATCGATCTTCGATTTTCGTTACGAAGACATCATGATGGAGGGTTACAACCCCCATCCCGCGATCGCAGCCGAAGTCGCAGTCTGAGGAGGATCGCTGGCCCGTCGTGCCGATATGGAATAGTTTCGCTCAGTCGAGGCGCAACGTGATGGTGCCGCCCCGAATGGCCTGATCCGCTTCCCAGATAAGGAGACAGCCGTGTTGAAGAAGACTCTCATCGCTGCGTCCGCCGCATGGCTTTTTGGTTTGACGTTGTGCTTGGCCGACGATCAGCAGATCGCGACGCAGATCGTCGATGCCCTGAACAAGCTCTATGGCGTCCATCCGGGCTTTCGCGCCAATCACGCCAAGGGAATCGTCGGCGAGGGCACGTTCAAGGCTTCCGCCGATGCCGCAAATCTCAGTACTGCGGCCATCTTCGACGGAAGCACCATCCCCGTCACGATCCGATTTTCCGATGCAGGCGGCGTCCCCAACGTTCCCGACGGCTCGAAGGGTCTGCCGCATGGCTTGGCAATCAAATATCATCTGAAGGATGGCAGCGAGACTGACATGGTGCTCGTATCCTTCAAATTCTTCCCGGTGTCGAACGGTGCGGACTTCCGCGATTTTCTGCTTGCGGTGGCCGCCAGCCCTCCGACCGCGCCCAAGCCGACCCAACTCGATCTCTTTCTCAAGAGCCATCCGGCGGCGGCGCCAGCGCTTGGTTCGACCTCGACGCCGGATAGTTTCGCCGACGAGCAATATAATGGGATCGATGCCTTCATCTTCGTCGACAAGGCCGGAAAGAAGCAGCCCGTCCGCTACATGATGATGCCGGAAAAGCTCGTGCATATCGATGACGCCCAAGCTGCAAAGGAGCCCTCCGATTTTCTCGTTGACGAAATCACCCAGCGGGTTGCCAAGGGGCCGGTCGCCTTTCATCTGAAGGCGCAGCTCGCCGCGCCTGGCGATGAAACGAAAGACGCTACCAAGCCCTGGCCCGACGACCGCAAAACGGTCGATCTCGGCGTCCTGACGATCGATAAGATCGACCCGGACAGTCTGGAGGCCCAGAAGAAACTGCTCTTCCTACCGGGCGCGCTTACTTCAGGCATCCTGGAGTTTGACGATCCCTTGATCGATTTGCGCGACGGCGCCTATGTCGTCTCCTACGGTCGCCGCAGCCAGTGACCACGGTCGAGAACTCCGTCAGCATTCGCCCCGCCACTTCGGGCGATGCCGCGCTGATCTTTGCCTTCGTCAAGGAGCTCGCGGCCTTCGAGCACCTTTCGCACGAGGTCGAGGCGGATGAAGCCATGCTCGCGGCCGCTTTGTTTTCAAAGGATCCGCGCGTCTTCAGCGAGATCGCCGAATATGGCGGCGCGCCGGCCGGTTTCAGCCTCTGGTTCTACACGTTCTCGAGCTTCCGCGGCCGGCACGGAATCTGGATCGAAGACCTCTACGTGCGCGAGAATTTTCGTGGCAAAGGCATCGGGGGCGCCCTTTTGCATAAAATCGCGCGCCGTTGCGCCGAGGAAAAACTCGGGCGGCTGGAATGGTCGGTGCTCGATTGGAACAAGAACGCGATCCGGTTCTATGAATTGACCGGCGCACGGCTGATGTCGGAATGGCGCATCTGCCGGCTCGACGGGGCGGCGCTGCTCGAATTCGCGGCTGGGGCGCATGGCCTATGACGCCGCCGCTCGCGGCCGTCGTGGCCATCGCCGAAAACGGCGTCATCGGCCTGGGCAACGGCCTGCCCTGGCATATTTCCAGCGATCTGAAGCGATTTCGTGCGCTGACCCTCGGCAAGCCGCTGATCATGGGGCGCAAGACATTCGCCTCGGTCGGCCGCGTCCTGCCGGGCCGCGAGACCATTGTCGTCAGCCGCGATCCCGGCTTTGCCCCGTCCGGTGTCTTTGTCGCGGCAAGCATCGAGGCCGCCCTGGAGCTCGGCAAGGCGCGAGCCGAGGCACTCCGCGCCGATGAGATTATCGTCGCCGGCGGGGCTGAGATTTTCACGGCGTTGATCAATCGGATCGACCGGCTCCATGTGACTTTCGTCGCGCTTTCGCCGTCGGGGGACGCCTCTTTTCCGCCAATTGATTGGTCGAAGTGGCGGGAGGTGAGCCGCGAGCAGCATGCGCCGCAAAAAGGCGACGACGCGGCCTTTGCCTTCGCCGATTATGTCCGCCGCAAGGCCGCCCTGCGCGACTGAATGGCCCATTTTGGAGCGGTAGTGCTCACCAGGAAGAAGGCTTTCTTGGGCAAGCAATTGGCACTAAGACAGGGCCTCATATCGCTTCGGGCGCCGATGCCGTGAGCCTTTCAGCAAAATCGAGACTCTGAATGCCCTGGAACAGTGACGACAAAGGCGGCGGGTCCTGGCGGCCGGGCAATCCCGGCCCTTGGGGACAGTCGCCCAAGGGACCGATCGACCTCGAGGAATGGCTGCGACGCGGCCAGGCGAAGCTCAGGCAATGGCTTCCGGGTGGCGGCCTCGGCAGCCGCGGCCTCATCGCCCTCGCCCTGATCGGCGTTCTGCTTTGGCTGCTGTCCGGCTTCTATGTCGTCGAGCCCAATGAAGTCGGGCTGAACATGATCTTCGGCCGCTACACCGGCAAGACATCGTCGGGCCTCAATTACAATCTGCCCTTCCCGATCGGCTCGGTGGAAAAGCTGGCCGTCACCGACCGCAACGTCATCAACATCGGCTTTGCCTACCAGCAGGACATCCGCAATCCGGACGCGCAGACGCAGGTCGATGTGCCGCAAGAAAGCCTGATGCTGACGGGCGACCAAAACATCGTCGACGTCAAGTTCGTGGTGATCTGGCAAATCGATCCGGTGCATCCGGAAGACTATGCCTTCAATGTCGCCAATCCGCAGGACACCGTGAAGGCGGTGGCCGAGAGCGCCATGCGCGAGGTCATCGGTCACAGTCTGATCCAGAAAATCCTCACAGCCGAGCGCAAGGTCATTGAGCCGGAGGTGCAGGATCTTATGCAGAAGATCCTCGACAGCTATAAGGCCGGCGTTCTCGTCTTGCAGGTTCAGTTGCAGTCGGTCGACCCGCCGGACGAAGTCATCGCCGCCTTCCGCGACGTGACCGCGGCGCAACAAGATCGGGATCGGACGCGCAACGAGGCGGAGGCCTACGCCAACCGTATCGTCCCGACCGCGCGCGGCCAGGCGGCGGCAATTCTTCAGCAGGCGGAAGGCTATCGCCTTCAGACGGTGGCCGAGGCGACCGGCCAAGCCTCGCGCTTCGACCAGATCTACGCCCAATATAAGAACGCGCCGGATGTGACGCGCGAGCGCATGTATCTCGAGACCATGGAGAAAGTGTTCGGCGGCACCGACAAGGTGATCCTCGACGAGGCCGGCGGCCAAAGCGTGCTGCCCTATCTGCCGCTGCCGCAACTCGCGCCCAAAACCAGCGACGGAGACGCGAAATGAGGAGCGCCTATGGCTTCATCGCCGTCATCGCCGCCGTGCTGGTCATCATCGTCGGCTTCGCCTCGATCTTCACCGTCGCGCAGACCGAACAGGCCCTCGTCCTGCAGTTCGGCAATCCGGTGGCAAGCGCCAGCGAGCCGGGCCTGCATTTCAAGATCCCGTTCATCGAGAACGTCGTCTGGTTTGACAAGCGCATCCTGAATGTCGAGACGCCGACGGAGGAAGTGCTCGCCTCAGACAGTACCAGGGTCGAGGTCGATTCCTTCTTGCGCTATCGCATCAGCGATCCGCTGAAATTCTACCAGACCGTCGGGACCGTCGAACGCGCCGACAGCCAGCTCGGTTTCATCCTGAATTCGGCCGTGCGCCGCGTGCTCGGCGACGCCGACCTCACGCAAATCGTCAGCGGCGAACGCGAGGTCCTGATGGGCCGCATCCGCGATCAGGTCAATCAGCAATCCGGCAAGCTCGGCGTCGTCGCGGTCGACGTGCGGATCCGGCGCGCCGATCTCCCCGAGCAGATTTCCGAAAAGGTCTTCAGCCGGATGCAGAGCGAATGGGCGCGCGAAGCCGCGCTCTACCGCGCCCAAGGCGTCGAACAGGCGCAGACGATCACCGCCACCGCGGACCGCGACGCCGTGGTGCTGCGGGCCGACGCGCAAAACCAGGCCGACCAGATCCGCGGCCAGGGCGATGCCGAGCGAAACCGCATCTTTGCCGCAGCCTTTGGCAAGGATCCAGATTTCTTCGCCTTCTATCGCTCGATGCAGGCCTATCAAACCGGCCTACAACCGGGCAACACGCGCTTCGTGCTGACGCCGAAATCCTCGTTCTTCCGCTTTTTCGCGACGCCCACGCCCGCGCAGCCGCTGGGCACGCCTGCCGCGTCGCGCTGAGCATATATCGGCGATCCCTCGCCAGCCGGAGAGCAAGATGCAGCGGTCCGATCTCACCGAAAAGATCCTCGACATCAAACGCGAACGCGGATGGACGTGGAAGTTCATCGGCGAGGAGATCGGCGGCACGTCGCCGCTCCTCGTCGTCGGCGCCTTGCTCGGACAGATGAAGCTCGTGCGCCAACAGGCGGAGAAGGCGGCCGAACTCTTCGGACTGAGCGAGGCGGAGGCGCGCCTGCTCAATGAAGTGCCCTTGCGCGGCACGCCGATGCCCCCGACAGATCCCTTGATCTATCGATTCTACGAGCTCGTCATGGTCAACGGCCCGGCGCTGAAGGCGCTGATCGAGGAGGAATTCGGCGACGGCATCATGTCGGCGATCGACTTGGATCTCGCTGTCGAAAGGCAGGCGGATCCGCGCGGCGACAGGGTCAAGCTGACGATATCGGGGAAATTTCTCCCCTACAAATATTATGGCGCGACGGGCAATGTCCCCGCCTATGGATATCGGGAGGACTGAGGCCTGCTCCGGTGCGATGCTTGATGCCGCAATGTTGACCAAACAGGGCCGAGGGAACGATTATCGGCCATCTGGCGCGCCGCCATGCGATGCGATATTTTCGTTGCGATGCGCCTTGAGCGCCAACCTTCCCCGAGCTTTTCCGGCGCGTCCGTCGCTCGAGCCCGCCGCAGGTCGTAATATCCGGCGAATGACGACGTTCAGGAGATTTTTCATGGATCGGCTTTCACCATTCCGCGTGGCACGCTCCAGGCCCTCAGCTCTTTTGCGGCACGCGGTTTCACCGGGATTTGCGGCGGCGCTTGGCTTGGCGGCGCTCTCGATGCTCGGGATGGCGCCGGTTTTTGGGTTGGAGACCGCCTGGGCTGGACATGCGCCGGATAATTTTGCCGATCTCGCCGCCCAGGTGAGTGACGCGGTCGTCAATATTTCGGCGACGCAGATACTCGACGAAAAAAACGCGAGCGGGGAGCCGGAACTCGAGCCCGGAACGCCTTTCGACGATCTCTTCGACGAATTTTTCCGCCATCGCCAACAAGAGGGCAGCAGCGGCGACGACCAACTGACGCCCCCACATGAGCGCAGGTCCAACTCGCTCGGTTCGGGCTTTGTGATCGATCCATCCGGAATCATCATCACCAACAATCATGTCATCGCCGATTTAAACGAAGTCACCGTGATCTTTACCGACGGCACGAAGCTCCGGGCGGATGTTATCGGCAAGGACACGAAGGTCGATGTCGCGGTGCTCAGGGTGAAACCGGACAAGCCGCTAAAGGCGGTGAAATTCGGCGACAGCGACAAAATGCGGGTTGGAGACTGGGTGATCGCGGTCGGCAATCCGTTCGGGCTCGGGGGGACCGTGACGGCCGGCATTGTTTCAGCCCGCAACCGCGATATCGATTCAGGCCCCTACGACAACTACATCCAGACCGACGCGGCGATCAACAAAGGCAATTCTGGCGGCCCTCTGTTCGACATGGATGGCGACGTCATCGGCATCAACACGGCGATCTTGTCGCCGTCCGGCGGTTCGATCGGCATCGGCTTTGCTACCCCTTCCGACACCGTCGTTCCGATCATCGATCAACTGCGGAAATATGGCGAAACCCGGCGCGGCTGGCTCGGCGTGCGGATTCAGCCGATCGATGATTCGATCGCCGAGAGCCTCAATCTCGGTGATGTGCGCGGCGCCCTCGTCGCCGGAACGGACGCGAATGGCCCGGCCGCCGAGGCGGGCATCGAGACCGGCGACGTGATCGTCAAATTCGACGGCGACGAGGTCAAGGAATCGCATGATTTGCCGAAGCTTGTCGCTTCCACGCCCGTCGGCAAGTCGGTCGATGTCGTGGTCATGCGCAAAGGTCAGGAACTGACAAAGACCGTCAAATTGGGCCGTCTGGAAGACAGCGAGAAATTGGCTTCGCTCGAAGTCAGCAGCGCCGCGCCGGACGAGACTGTGCCAAACACCGTCGTCGAGAAGGCCCTCGGCATGGAATTTTCGAGCCTCGACGATGCCTCGCGGCTGAAATTCTCAATCAAGGACCGAGTGAGCTCCGGCGTGGTTGTGGCCGGCGTCGATTCCGATTCGCCCGCGGCCGAGAAGAATATTCAGCCCGGCGAGGTGATCCTGGAGATCAACCAGGAGCCAGTGTCGGAACCAGCCGACATCGCGAAGAAGATGCAGGCCTTGAAAAGTGCCGGAAAGAAATTGGCGCTGCTTCTCATCTCTAGCCCGGACGGCGAGGAGCGCTTCGTGGCACTGGACATACCTTGAGCTTGGCCGTTTGTTTTTCGGCGGTCCTATCGAATTATCACGCGTGGCCGGCCGCCAGCCCCCAGAGGCGCTCCCTCGCCCCGGCCGGGCGGCGTTGGGGATAACGTTAAAATTCCCGAGCAACTGCGCGAGCGAATTGCGGCTTGCTTGCCTTGACAGCGCAAGCCACGCCGCCTATCTCCAAGGCGCCTTAGCACTCTAGTTCATAGAGTGCTAACAATCTCAGTCCAATTCCGCGGGGCACCCGGCATGCACTGGGTTGCCGGTCGCGAAACCGTTCAAGGAAGCACGCAATGAATTTTCGACCCCTGCATGACCGCGTGGTCGTCAAGCGTCTCGAAGGCGAGGAAAAAACGAAGGGCGGGATCATCATCCCCGACACGGCGAAGGAAAAGCCGCAAGAGGGCCAGATCGTGGCCGTCGGTCCGGGCGCCCGCGACGAAAACGGCAAGCTCGTTCCCCTCGACGTAAAGGCGGGCGACCGCATTTTGTTCGGCAAATGGTCGGGCACCGAAGTCAAGGTCGACGGCCAGGATCTTCTCATCATGAAGGAAAGCGACATCCTCGGCGTCGTCAAGTGAGCGTGTCCGTCCTTCAAGCGATCAACAACGATCCAGGAGTTTCATAAAATGGCTGCCAAAGATGTACGCTTCTCCTCCGATGCCCGCGACCGCATGTTGCGTGGCGTCGAGATTCTCAACAATGCGGTGAAGATCACCTTGGGCCCCAAGGGCCGCAACGTGGTCATCGAAAAGTCGTTCGGCGCGCCGCGCATCAGCAAGGACGGCGTGACCGTCGCCAAGGAAATCGAACTTTCCGACAGGTTCGAAAATCTCGGCGCCCAGCTGGTGCGTGAAGTCGCCTCCAAGCAGAATGACGTGGCCGGCGACGGCACGACGACGGCGACCGTGCTCGCGGCTTCGATCATCCGCGAAGGCACGAAGGCCGTTGCCGCCGGCCTTAACCCAATGGATCTCAAGCGTGGCATCGACCTTGCGGTCGAGGCCATCGTTGCCGATCTCAAGGCCAATTCGAAGAAGGTCACATCGAACGACGAGATCGCCCAGGTCGGCACGATTTCCGCCAACGGCGACACGTCCGTCGGCAAGATGATCGCGACCGCCATGCAGAAGGTCGGCAACGAAGGCGTCATCACGGTGGAAGAGGCGAAAAGCCTCGAGACCGAGCTCGACGTCGTCGAAGGCATGCAGTTCGACCGCGGCTATCTCTCGCCTTATTTCATCACCAACGCGGAGAAGATGATCGCCGAGCTCGAAGAGCCTTACATTCTCATTCATGAGAAGAAGCTCTCCTCGCTCCAGGCCATGCTCCCGGTGCTCGAAGCTGTGGTACAGACCGGCAAGCCGCTGCTCATCATCGCCGAGGACGTCGAAGGCGAGGCGCTTGCAACGCTCGTGGTCAACAAGCTGCGTGGCGGTCTCAAGGTGGCTGCCGTCAAGGCCCCGGGCTTCGGCGATCGCCGCAAGGCCATGCTCGAGGACATCGCCATTCTGACCGGTGGACAGCTGATCTCGGAAGACCTCGGCATCAAGCTTGAGAATGTCACGCTCGCCATGCTCGGCCGCGCCAAGCGGGTGCGTATCGAGAAGGAGACGACGACGATCATCGACGGCGCCGGCGCCAAGGCCGATATCCAAGCGAGGATCGCCCAGATCAAGTCGCAAATCGCGGAGACGACTTCGGACTATGATCGCGAGAAGCTGCAGGAGCGGCTCGCCAAGCTCGCCGGCGGCGTTGCTGTCATCCGGGTCGGCGGCGCCAGCGAAGTCGAGGTGAAGGAGAAGAAGGACCGCGTTGATGATGCGCTTAACGCTACGCGCGCCGCTGTCGAAGAAGGCGTTCTGCCCGGCGGCAGCGTACCCTTGCTGCGCGCAGTGAAGGTCCTGCAAGGACTGAAGTGCGAAAACCCCGACCAGAAGGCGGGTATCGACATCGTCCGCAAGGCGATTCAGACACCAGCCAAGCAGATCATCGACAATTCCGGCGCCGACGGAGCTGTCGTCGTCGGCAAGTTGATCGAGAACAACAATTACGCTTTCGGCTACAACGCCCAGACGGGTGAGTTCGGTGACCTTGTCAAGCTTGGCATCATCGACCCGACGAAAGTCGTGCGCACCGCCCTCCAGGATGCTGCGTCCGTAGCCGGGCTGCTGATCACCACCGAAGCCATTATCGCCGAACAGCCGAAGAAGGAGACTGCTCCGGCCGGCGGCGGAATGGGCGGGATGGGTGGCATGGGCGGTATGGACTTCTAATCTGACGTTACGGCAAAGAACACGCCTGAAAAGCCCCGGTCGTCCGGGGCTTTTTATTTACGTCGACGGCCCTTGCCCCCGCCGCGAGATTTTACGATTGTGGTCCGGCACCACGCGCGTCGAGGAGAAAAAAGTGCGCCACGCCTTGCCGAACGAAATAACCAAAAAAACGACGACACGGGCCGACCTCTTGAACGCCGTCTATGAGTCCTTCAAGGGCCTCTCGCGTGCTCAAGCCCGGAATATTTTCGAGATGGCGCTTGATGAAATTTCCGACGCACTGGTGCGTGGTGAAAAGGTGAAGCTTCGGTCGTTCGGCTTGTTTTCCGTCCGCGCCAAGCGCGAGCGGATAGGCCGCAACCCGCGCACCGGAATAGAAGTGCCGATCAAGCCGCGACGGGTGCTCACGTTCCGTCCCTCGCCGGTTCTCGTCGCCTCGATCAACTGCGAAAATCCCGCCGCCGCCCGCAACCTTAGCAGCTGACCGTCGGCCCTATTTGCTGGGGTAGGGCTGTCGCCCCGCCTTCAATGCGGCGCATTTTCCATTTGCAAAAGACCCCGGTCCTGGCGCATGTCGGGGCGCAGCGGCCGCGCCCGGGCTTGGCGTTTCCGACAACGCGAAAACAATGGCTTAGAGCGTTGCCGTGGCCACGGCCCGGATCATGCTAGCAAACTGCATCGCATCGGGTTTCGCTGTCCGAGGTGCTAAAATCGAGCGCTTCGGAGGAAAGAACGATTTCCAGCGCTTGGTAACGCGCGCCGGAAGTCGAGAGCGCCGGGGCCTGAGGTCCACCGTCAAAGGACGGCGAGACCTTGGCACTTCCTTGTCCCATTCTTCGTCAGGACGAACAGGTTCATGAAAATTCTCGCAATCATCATCGCGCTTTTCACGCTCGCCGCCGCGGTCATCGCGCAAAGGACGGGAGATACGATCTTCGCCATTCTGACCGCCGCCTCGGCTATCTGCGCGCTCACGACTTATCAGAGCCGCGCCATTTCGAGCTATCTCAGAATTTTCGTGGCGATCTTCGGCATCGAGCTGGTGATCTTCGGGACTTTGTGCCTGGTCGCGAAGATGAAGCTCTGGCCGGAGGCGCTTGCCAGCTACGAACTGCCGATAAGCCTTCCGCTGACCGTCGCCCTTTTCGCCATCGCCGTCTATCTCGTTTCGTTCATCCCGATGGTCCGGGCGATGATGCGGATCTCAGACCGCTATTTCGATACGGATGAGCGCACCACGGCGCGCATCTGGCCGTTCCCGGCCTTCCGTGGGCTTGAACGGGCGGTCGCCACGGCGATGGTCGTCTTCCTCGTTGTCCTCAATCAGGCGGAAGTCGGCATCAATATACGGCTCTCCTTCTTCACGCGCGACTGGTTCAATGCGATCCAGAACCGGGACGCAAAAGCATTCTGGTATCAGCTCTTCACGGTCTTTATGGTCTGGGCGTTCTCCTACATTGCCGCGGCAGTCACCGAATTCGTGGTCCAATCGACCTTGGTCATCAGATGGCGTCGTTGGCTGACGAACTTCTACGTTAACCGCTGGCTCGACGATCACACGCATTATCGGATGTCGCTCGCCGGCGGTCTCGCCGACAACCCGGATCAGCGCATCTCCGAAGACATCAATCGATTCATCGATGGCGGCCAAGTCGGCTATGGCATCTATTCATTTACGATCCTGTTGATTTCGAATCTCACCTCACTCGTTTCCTTCGCAATTATCCTTTGGGTCCTGTCGGCCAACTTCACCCTGCCTTATACGCACATCGCCGTACCGGGTTTCCTCTGCTGGGTCGCGCTCATCTACGCCGGGCTCGGCACTTTGATCACGCATTGGATCGGCCGCCCGCTCGTCAGTCTGTCATTCGTCCGGCAGCGTTATGAAGCTGACTTCCGCTTCTCGCTCGCAAGGCTGCGGGAATATTCCGAGCAGGTCGCTCTGCTCGGCGGCGAAAACGCCGAGAAGATGTCCCTGCGGCAGAGGTTCGCGGCGATCGTCAAGAATTATTTCGAGATCGTTGCCTGCCGCAAGACTCTGACGGCCTTCACGGCGTCCTACGGGCAGATCAGCCCGTTCATCCCCTATATCGTCTCGGCGCCGTTCTATTTCGCCGGCAAGATCGGACTCGGGATCATGACCCAGACGGCGCGTGCCTTCGGCAGCGTCAATGACGCCTTGACCTTCTTCGTCACCTATTATGTCTTCCTCGCCGACTTCAAATCCGTCCTCGACCGCTTGATCTCGTTCGACCGAGCGATCGAAAGGGCCGGCCAATTCCCGCTTAAGCCGCAACGAGCGCCCGAAGACGAAGGCGTCAACGTCGACGCGCTGACTTTGCGCCTGCCCGATGGGCGCGCCATCATCGAAGGTGCTAATCTGCGTTTCGCCACGCATGAACCGACGGTTCTCACGGGGCCTTCCGGTTCTGGCAAATCCACGCTTCTTCGGGCGATCGCCGGCATATGGCCTTATGGCGAGGGCAGCGTGGAACTGCCGCCGGGCGTGATGCTTCTGCCGCAAAAACCCTACCTGCCGATAGGGACGCTGCGCGCCGCCCTCGCCTATCCGGCCTCGCCGGACCAATATGACGATGCGACATTACGCGCCGTGCTCGTCGCGGCAAATCTCGGCGATCTCGTCGACAAGCTCGATGTTGAAGACATCTGGTCGCAGCGTCTCTCTGGCGGCGAACAGCAGCGTGTCGCCGTTGCTCGCGCGCTGCTGGCCAAGCCCGACTGGCTCTTCCTCGATGAAGCGACGACCGCCATGGACGAGCCGATGGAAGCCGAAATTTACAAGACCATCCGCGAGAACCTGCCGGGAACGACATTGGTCTCGATCGGGCATCGCTCAAGCGTCGTACAATACCACAAGCGGCGTCTCGAAATGCAGGGCGCGGAGACCGGCACATTCACGCCGCGCGACAGGGCCGCACAGCCGGCGGAGTAATTATGAAAGGCGTTCCAGCAGCCGCTCGTAAAGCTTGTTGTCCGCGGTAAAGACATAATCGAGCGCCCCGACCGTAACTTCCGCTGCGCCCTGTGCGGCGAGCCAATCGGAGAGCGCAGCGACTTTCTCCGCCGGACAGGTCAAGGTAAGCCAACCGTCGGCCAGATGCCGGCGCGGCCGCGCCGCAAACAAGACTTCCGCGTGGGCGAAGAATTCCACGTCGGCTTGTGCAAGGCGCGCCGAAACCTCGCGGGTCGTGCGCGCCATCTCCTCCGCTGCAATGCGCGATAGGAGCATGCGGGCCGTCTCGCATCTCGTTTCGCCCCAGGCCGCAGTGAGAGAGGCAACGAGATTAGCCTCGGAGCGCAGAATCACGCCGTCATCGAGAATCTTCAGGCTGTTGGCAGCCAGCGTCGCCCCCGTCGTCGTGATATCGACGATGAGTTCCGCGGTACCGGCGGCAGGCGCACCTTCCGTCGCGCCGTAGCTTTCGACGATGCGATAATCTGTGACATGGCTGGCGGCGAAGAAGCGGCGGGTCAGATTCACATATTTGGTGGCGACGCGCATCCGTTCGCCGCGCTTGGCGCGAAACGCCGCGGCAACGTCTTCGAGATCCGCCATGGACCTCACGTCGATCCAGGCCTGCGGCACAGCGACGACAACGTTGGCATTGCCAAATCCGAGCGGCGCCAAAAGTTCGAATTTTGCATCGGCATCGGCGACGGTTTCGCGCACCAAGTCTTCCCCGGTCACGCCGAGATGCGCGGTTCCGGCAGCGAGATGCGCGACGATCTCAGACGCCGAAAGAAAGGCGACCTCGACGTTCTCGACGCCGGCGACCCGGCCGCGATAGTCGCGCGCGCCGCGGCCCTGGATGAGGCCGAGGCCGGCGCGGGCAAAGAAAGCGGCGGCGTTTTCCTGCAAGCGGCCTTTCGAAGGCACCGCGAGAACGAGACTTTCGGATTCGCTCATCGCCACCAGCCCGTGTTTACGGAGGCGCCCAGCCGTTCAACCCAGATGGCCGCGCCGACCGCCGGAATGTCGGTCTCAGCGCCAAGCGATCGCAACAATCCGTCATAGCGACCACCGCCGACGATTGGCTTGGCCTCGGGACGGCCGTATTCGCAGGCCTCGAAAGCAAAGCCCGTGTAATAGTCGAGATTGCGGGCAAAGCGGGTCGCGAAGCTGAAGTCGGCGACGTCGAGTCCGCGCGCCGCCATGAAGCCGAGGCGCGCATCGAAACGATCGAGCGCGGCCGTAAGATCGAGCTGAGCATCGACGGCCAGCAGCCGCAATCGCAGCGAGGCCTGATCGGGATCCGCCACGATTGCAAGAAAATCTTCGAGGATCGCGCGCTTTTCTGCCGGAAAGCCCGAACCGGATCTCAGGGTCGCCTGTTCGAGGAACCGCTCGGCAATCTCGGCGGGGGTACGTCCGCCCACCGTCGAAATTCCGGCAATCGCGAGAAGATCTTCCACGAGTGCATGCGCACCCTCCTTATCGGCTCTTTCGAGCGCTGCGAGCACCCCGCTATGATCATGGCTGTTATTGCCATTCGTCGCGGCAGCCAGTATGGCGTCGAGCGTCTTCTCCTGCACATGGCCGCGAAGAATGCGTCGGCGCCATTGCGGCGAAAGATCGAGCGCCGCAAGCAGCGCGTGGATCAGGCCGGCATCGCCGAAGCGCACGGCAAGCCTCGGGCCGCCCGCGCTGACGACGGCGTCGAGCGCCAGGCCGAGAATCTCGGCGTCCGCCGCCTCGCGGTCGGAACGGCCGAAATTTTCGAGCCCCGCTTGCAAGAATTCGTTCTCCCCGTCGTTGCGGTAGCGAAAGACCGGGCCGCAATAGCTGAAACTCGCCGGTCTTCCGGCACCCTCAGAGGCGAGATAATGGCTGCAGACGGGAATTGTATATTCCGGCCGCAGGCAATATTCCGCGCCTGAGAGGTCGCTCGTCAGATAAAGGCGGCTGCGGATATCCTCGCCCGACTCGAAAAAGACCGCGGCCTTTTGCAGGATAGGCGGCTCACACCGCGGGTAGCCCGCGGCTTCGAGATGCGCCAGGATCGCCGCGGATGCGGCGCGGCAAGCGGCTGAATTGGGTTCGCCCACGGAAATGCCTCGAATTTAGCGCTCTCTTTAGCAAGTGGCAGGCGCCGCGGCGATGGCTTTTCCCCTGCAAGGTGAATTGCTCGTTGCCGGGCCTCAGGCGGCCTTTGCTGGATACCTCGCCCCGGGAATGGCCTTTTGCCGATTGCGCTAGCCGGCGTTGCTCCAGGCAAGCTCGCCGCCGGGCTCCAGCGCGACGACAAGATCAGCGGTCCCTGCATAAAGATCACGGACGAGGCCAGCGCGGTTGGCGAGCACCGCGCTCTGGTTGAGGGCGCCTTTGTCGGTCAGTTCTCCGGCGTCGACCGACGGCGGCCGAGGAACGAGAGCGATCCGCGCGATCCGCCGCGACGAGCCTTGCACGGAACCCGACAAGGCGCCGAGCAGCGCGCCGAATTTTTCCAACACCAAAGGATGGCGCAGGATATCGGCAGGTTGTGCGTAAGCGTCGAGACCGGCGAGCAACCGGCAGGCTTCGAGATCCGGAAAGACGAGCGCGGCAAGGTAGGCCCTGCCAAGGCCGGCGATCGCCAGATCCTTCGCATAAGGAGCGAAAGCTTCGATGAATTTTTCGCGCAAAGGTCCGACGCTCACCCATGCGCCGGTCGCGAGCTTGAAATCCTCGTCGATGCGGCCGTCGAAAAGAAGTCCGGGCCGGCCCGCGTCGGCCAGGCGCAAGGCATCGCCGAGACGATAATAGCCGCCGTCGTCGAAGGCGCGGCGGCTGAGATGCGGCTGGCGCCAATAGCCGGGCGTGACATGCGGTCCCTTGATTTGGGCCTCTCGCTTTTCGCCATGTGACGCGAGCTTCAGTTCGGTGCCGGGCAGCGGCAAGCTTCCCGAGAGATTTTGATTCCAAAACAGCGCCGCCGGCGAGGTTTCGGTCGCGCCATATCCGCTCATCAACAAGATCCGCTCGCCGCAAGTCTCGGCCGCGATCTCGGCCAGCGAGTCATGACAATGGCGTGCGAGCGAAGCGCCGGCGAAGAAATTGAGTTTCAGCCGATTGAAGAAATTTCGAGCGAGAGCCTTGTCACGTGCAAGATGCGGCAACAAAGTTTCGAACCCGCGCGGCACGTTGAAATAGAGCGTGGGCGCGATCTCGCGCAAATTGGCGAGCGTCATCTCGACACCTTCTGGCGTAGGCCTGCCGGCGTCAATGTAAAGCGTACCGCCGTAACAGAGAACGAGGTTGAAATTCTGGTTGCCGCCGAAGCTATGGTGCCAGGGCAGCCAATCGACGAGAACCGGCGGTTCGTCGCACAAGAAGCGCAAACAGGATGCGATCATTGCCTGATTGGCGCAGAGCATGCGCTGCGTCGTGATCACCGCTTTCGGCGCCGCCGTGGAACCAGACGTGAACATGAATTTGGCAATCGTATCGGGGCCGACCGCATGATGGGCCGCATCGAGCGCCGGCGTCTCCAACGTTGCAAGAAGGTCGCTGAAATGACTCGCACGACGCCCGTGCGGTGGCGCGCCGGAGACCAGAAGTTCAGTCGAGTCCGGGACCGCCGCGGCGATCGCCTCCGTATAAAGAGGGCCATCCTCCGCATAGACAAGCCGCGGCGTGAGCAGCGCGATGCTGCGTTTGAGCGTGGTGAAATCGCGCGTCATCAATGAATGGGCCGGCGAAATCGGCGCGTAGGGAACGCCGACATAGAGTGCGGCAAGACCGAGCAGCGCGTGCGCGATGCTGTTGCCTGAGAGGATGACGAGCGGGCGTTGCGGATCAAGGCTGCGAGCGAGCAACGCGCTGGCGAGCGAGCGCACCTGGGCTCGCGTCTCGGCATAAGTCAGGCCTCGCCAGTCCCCCTTCGCGTCGCGCTCAGCGAGAAACAGGCGCCTGGGCTGCTGCGACGCCCAAAGATCGAGCCACTGCGTGACCTTCGCGTTACAAGCGCCGAGCGCGAAAGGCGAACGCGCGTAAATGGTGCCTTCCGCGCCCGGCTCGATGACGATGTCGAGGGGACCAAGATCGACCTCGCGCAGAGGCGGCGATGCTGGCATTGGCGGTCCTGTCGCATGGCGAAAGCAGAGAAATCGGCAGGGCGACGACCCGGCCGCGAACTCCGTGCATGGGATCTTTCATAGAGGAAGAGGTTGCGACACTCCAGGGCCGGCCCTATGGTCGCGCCGCCAAAGGGGGCTATCCGAACGCGCCCCTCGGGCAGTCGTTTGCGGCGGGTCGATTGGGGCGTAGCCAAGCGGTAAGGCAGCGGATTTTGATTCCGCCATACGGAGGTTCGAATCCTCCCGCCCCAGCCAGGCAGGTGCGGTCTGCCTTCCCGCCCTGGCGCCCTCCGATGAAGCTACGAGATTTCCGTGGCTTAAGTGTGCCACAGACAGTCTCAAGAGCTCCAAAAGTTGAGCGCCGTCGCTTTCGGGGCCGGATTTTCGGCCGTAGTCTGCGTCACCGTCATTCCAATCTCCGTTTAGGGACGTAGCGGCGCGCCGAGACTGGTTCGATTTTCAGTGAGACTGGTTCGTTTTTCCAAAGTCCGCTTTTGACCCGTTGCCGACCAGAATGCTCCTAACGATGGCCGAGCCAAATACTCAGCGTCGTAATCAACGAGAACATACTTAGCACGATTGCGATCGTGGCTATCCTATGGGCTGCCCTGGCCGCGTCCGTTGACGCCTTGGCAGCCTCGACCGCTTCCCATGCTGCATCTTTCGCCAAGCGCGTGATTTCAATTTGGTCGGCTTCAGCCGCAGTTCCGCCTTGGTCGAGCGTGTCTTGCTTTTGCTTGAGCCAGCTGCGTAGGCGACGCACCTCGGCCTCGCCGGCATTTTCAAATTCGGCGAAAAGTTTGGCTTCTTTTGGCGAAGGTTCTTGGCTCATACGGACTGATTCGGGGAGCACCATTCTCCTTATACATGATCAAGTGAGCCCCTTTGACAGTAACTCACTCTTCTTCCACCAAAATGACATCTGTCATGGATGAGCGCCGTTGGCCTGCCAGCCAGCCCCGAACAGCGCCGCCAGGGTTGATTTAAGCTGCGAAGGCCAAGCTAGGGCATGAAATCCGCCGCTGTAGCAAGGCCCGCGCGAATGAGTGCGTCGGCCCTTTTGCGCAAATTGTTATATACGCGTTCAAGCGTCTCGGCAGCATCATCTCGCGCAGGCGGCAATTGTTCCAAGGCAATTCCATGAACTTCGTCGCGCACCGAATCAGGCGCGCGCTCAAGCCGCCGTTTGATCTCGCGGTATTACGCCTGCCTTGCGGAGCGGCAGTTTGAGGACGTAAACGTGCAGAAGGGTCCCGTGGGCGAGACAAACCAGCTCATGCTGCATGGGCGGGGCGTGTTCGTTTGCATCAGCCCATGGAATTTCCCCCTCGCCATCTTTACGGGGCAGATTGCTGCGGCGCTCGCCGCTGGCAATGCCGTTCTGGCGAAGCCCGCCGAGCAGACAGTGCTCATCGCCGCGGAAGCTATACGCCTCTTCCATATGGCCGGCGTCGATCCAGATCTGCTGCATCTCTTGCCCGGCGACGGCGAGGCGATCGGCACTGCGCTGGTGACGCATCCGCACTGCGACGGGGTCGCCTTTACCGGCGGAACCGACACGGCTTCTGCGATTAACCGCGCCCTTGCCGCGCGGCGCGGCCCCATAGTTCCACTCATAGCCGAAACGGGTGGACTTAACGCCATGTTCGTGGACACAACGGCGCTACGTGAGCAGGTCATCGATGACGTGATCACCTCGGCGTTCGGCTCGGCCGGTCAGCGGTGCTCGTCGCTGCGGCTTCTCTTTCTGCCGCATGAGACAGCCGATAAACTGCTGGACGGCCTTATCGGAGCCATGAACGCCCTTCAGCTCGGCGACCCAGCGGATCCGAGCACCGATATAGGCCCGATCATCGACGAACAAGCGCGCGAAGCCTTGCAGGCGCATGCGGAGCATCTGCGGCGCGACGCCAAGGTGCTGCATCAACTTACGCCGCCGGGCGGGGGCACTTATTTCGGCCCGCTGCTTGCAGAGATATCGTCCGCAGCCTTTCTTCAGAAGGAGGTTTTCGGCCCGATCCTGCATGTGGTGCGTTACGAACCTGCTCAACTCGAAGCCGCCGCCGCTCCGCTGCGGTCGGCGGGCTATGGCCTGACGCTGGGGATCCACAGCCGCATCGAGGCTTTTGCAGATTCTGTGCGGCGGGCCGTTCCGGCCGGAAACGTCTACGTCAATCGCGCCATTACCGGCGCAGTCGTCGGAGTCCAGCCTTTCGGTGGTATAGGATTGTCTGGAACCGGTCCGAAGGCGGGAGGCCCCCGCGCCCTGCTTAGGTACGCCGTAGAGCAGACGGTGAGCGTCAACATCGCCGCACAGGGCGGCGACCCTGCGTTGCTCAACCTTTCTTAGAGGCGCCGCGTGGCGAGCAGCAGGCTGGTCTCGGTCGCGGTCACGCCGTCGATCAGGCGTACCGCATCGAGGACGCCACTGAACCCGCCGAGGTCACGGGTCACGAGCTCGGCAATCAAGTCCCAGCGGCCATTGGTCGTGTGAACCGCCTCGACCTCGGGAAGGCTGCAGAGCGCCCGCGCCACCGCCTCGCCTTTGCGGCCCTCCACCGCGATGCTCATGATCGCGCGCACCTGTCCCTCGGTTCCTTCGACGGGCCCGCGCAAGGTGAAGCCGACGATGTCACCGCGATCGCGCATGCGATCGATCCGGTTCTGCACCGTGGCGCGCG
Organism: uncultured Alphaproteobacteria bacterium; assembly: GCA_963759985.1. Classification (GTDB taxonomy): domain Bacteria; phylum Pseudomonadota; class Alphaproteobacteria; order Rhizobiales; family Beijerinckiaceae; genus Methylovirgula. The sequence continues at coordinate 643,117 of CAVXBI010000004.1, read as the reverse complement.
ACACCTTCAGCGTCTTGGCGAGCGCCGCCGCCGGGGTCCGGGCATTCTGGCGGAGCAGAAGGAGGAGGTTGCGGTCCAGCTCATCCATGAAGGTCTCGATATGCAATCAGTACATAGCATATCGCTAACTTTCAAGGCTGAATCATCAGGATTGCGCAATTTTCGCTGGCATCGCCTTGCATTACCTTCGATTCGAATTTGGAGCTGGGGGACTCATGCGACCGCGAATCTTGATGACCGATCCGGCGCATTTCGAGGTGCGCTATGCCATCAATCCTTGGATGCGGCCAGCTGACTGGGCGATCGAGCACCGCCTGGCCACCCCGCGCGCTTGGCACAATCTGCGAGGCGCGCTCAAGGCAGCCGGCGCGGACATCATTGTCATCGAAGCTGCTCCTGAATGGCCGGACATGGTGTTCGCCGCCAATTTGGCCGTCGTCTTTGACGGGCAATGTGTGGTCGCTCGATTCCGTCACGCGGAGCGTCAGGGGGAAGCGCCCCACTTTCGCGCCGCTTTGGCGGCCGGCGCAGCGGGGGTCGATGAGATAATCTCTCTGCCGACCGGGTTGATCCAGGAAGGCGCAGGCGATTTCATCTGGGATGCGAGCCGGCAGATATTCTGGGCGGGTTTCGGACAACGGTCGGACAGAGCCGCGGCTCTCTGGATGGGCGACGCCTTCGGCGCGGATACTATTCCCCTCGAGCTGGCGACGCCCCGCTTCTACCACCTCGATACCTGCTTTTGTCCTTTGTCCGGCGGTCAGGTGCTCTATTACCCGCCGGCGTTCACGGCCGCCGCACTCCGCTCGATCTGGGCGCGGGTGGCACCCGATGCTCTGATCGAGGCGAGTTCCGAGGCTGCGGCAGCCTTTTGCGTGAACGCCGTCAACCTCGGCCGGAGCATCGTGATGGCCAAGGCGCCCCCGCGCTTGCGCAGCATTCTTGAGGAGCTCGGCTATCGTGTCGCCGAGATTGATCTGGCGCCTTTCATCCTCTCGGGCGGGGCGGCGTTCTGCTTGACGCTCCGGCTCGACAACGCGCCCGTGGCCGTCCCCGCCTTTCAAACCTCCTTGCGAGGCATGCCGACATGAGCCTCACTTTTGAAACCGAAATGGATCGCTCCGCCGCCGATCTGATTGCGGCTGAAAGCCGATTTGGGGCCAAGAACTACAAACCCCTCGACGTGGTGCTCACGCGTGGCGAAGGCGCTTATGTCTGGGACACCGAGGGGCGGCGCTATCTTGACTGCCTTTCGGCCTATTCGGCAGTCAACCAAGGACATTGTCATCCGAAGATCCGTGAGGCGATGATCGCCCAGGCCTCGCGCCTGACGCTTACCTCCCGCGCTTTCCGCAATGACCAGCTGGCGCCGTTTTACGAGGAGCTCTGCGCGCTAACCCGTTCGCACAAGGCCTTGCCGATGAACTCCGGCGCCGAGGCGGTGGAGAGCGCCCTGAAGGTGGTCCGCAAGTGGGGCTACGAGGTGAAGGGCGTGGCCGAGGACCAGGCCGAGATCATCGTCTGCGCCGACAATTTCCACGGCCGCACGCTGGCGATCGTAGGCTTTTCGACCGACGCGCAAGCGCGTCGCGGCTTTGGGCCGTTCGCGCCCGGCTTCAAGGTGATCCCGTTCGGCGACGCAATGGCGCTGGAAGCGGCGATCGGGCCGAATAGCGTGGCGTTCCTCGTCGAGCCCATTCAGGGCGAAGCCGGCGTCATCATTCCACCAACCGGCTATCTGCGCGCGGTGCGCGAGATCTGTTTACGCCGAAACGTGATGCTGATCCTCGACGAAATTCAAACCGGCCTCGGCCGCACAGGCCGGCTTCTGGCGGAGGAGCACGAAGGCGTGGAGGCGGACCTGACCCTGGTTGGCAAGGCGCTCTCCGGCGGCTTCTATCCGATCTCGGCGGTGCTCTCGAACAACGAGGTCCTTGGCGTGCTGAAGCCGGGCGAACATGCCATTGCCCGGGCGGCGCTCCGGGTGCTGGTCGAGGAGGGGATGATCGAGAATGCCGCGCGACAGGGTGCTCGTTTGAAGACTTCGCTGGAAGGCCTCGCCAAATCGCCCGTCAAGGCGGTGCGTGGGCTTGGGCTTCTGATCGCCATCGAGCTTGAGCCGCAAGCTGGCGGCGCGCGCGCCTATTGCGAGCGCCTGCACACCCTGGGCTTGCTTTGTAAGGAGACGCACGAGCACACCATCCGCATAGCGCCGCCGCTGATCATCACCGAGTCTGAAACAGATTGGATCGCCGAACAATTTGGCGCAGTGCTGTAGGCATCACAAAAGCCGAACCGTCCTACTTGGCGGTCACGTTGTGAGAGAAGAGACGCCGGTGATTCCGCCTCCGAACGGGACGGCCGACGAGCCCGATGGCCGCGCCGGGTGAGCGCATCCAAACCGAGCGCGCACTTGGCGCCGGAGAACCGCTTGGAGTGCTGCCTTGCGCACCTTGAGCGATGCGCGCGAGCGACTCAGCAAACCCACGGAACCTGATGCCGCCGAGCTGATTTTGCCGTAACGGGCTTCGGCGCAAAAGGACATTGCGGAAGCTACGGTTCAGATGCGTCGCGCCCTCAGCAGCGAGGGAGTGATTTGATGATTCGAGATATAAATGACAACAAGCTGTGGTCCCAAATGGATTTACGGGAATTGCGACATGCGCTTGCCTGGGGCGAGAGCATACAAGAGGCCGCACACTTGCTTGGCCGGTCCGGCACGCTCAGCGAAGTGAAGCTGAAGGCGGAGGAGCTTGGTTTGCTGTCTGAGACCGAAAAGACAACGCCAGCCGAGTTTAGCTGGCCACGCGACACCTAGAACCCGGAGCGTGGCACGTGATTGGCCCGTCTTGGAACCAACCTCGGGCGGGCTGTCCCTTTCCCGAAGGTGAGCGACCGTCGCTACTGCGAAAAATGTTCGTATGCGGCGGGAGGTAGTGGGACTGGTGGCCGCAAGTGTCGCAAGGACTTTCTTGCCATCGGCCGTCAGTACCTGAGCAAAACGCGGCCGTTTGCTCGAAGGCGTGCGGGGGCAGTTAAAATTCAAAAGTAACGTTTTGGCTGCTTCGGCCTCGGCTTCTGCTAGGCTTCCGCTTTGCGGGAGCAACGTAACGTCTGGAATGCGTAGGTCCCCGACTTCGCTCCGATATTGCTTCAAAACGTAGATTGGCACCGACTGTCCTCGGTTGTCTAATCAAGCATAACCCCATCTGCTACCCTGATTCCAAAGCACTTTCATTAATGCAGCCCCGACTCAATCGGCTCTAGCTACGTTGGGTCATCGCGCCAACGTCGGCCTTATTCATCCGCCGGTCGATAGGCCATTCGCGCAGCGTGCTTTCAGCGAATCGAGATGCCCTCAGCGATACCAGCAATGGCCGTGTCGCGGACTCGACTGTGCGGGTACAAAAAGCAAGGCCCGAAGCATGAGTAATACCAGTGATAGCCGGACAGCCCCATTCGGTAGCAACCAGCTTCCGCAGGTGACACAGGGACGGCAGCGAACATTGCGGTGACAGCAGCCACCAAGGTCTTCTTATTAATAAAGTCGCTATTGCGGGGAATCGGGCCTATGGTTTGGGCATCGCCGGCAGCAATCGCCCTAGGCGTCACGGTGACTGAGAGACGCGACTGTGCTCCCGCCCAAGCAGTGGAGCGCAGGCCTGGCAACCGCCGTCGCCTATTTCCGGCAAAAGGCACGACAGTGCCGCCGGCTCGCAGGTCAAATCGGAACCCGTAGCGGCGATCCGGCCGTCGCGTCGCTAATTGCCCTCGCCGTTGAATTCGATAGTAAGGCTGCGTTGCTTGCGGCAGAGCCAACCGCTGCTTTGGCGATTGTGTTTGGCGATGACATCGACAAGAAACTGAGGATGACGGAGCAGTCGTCGGCGGGGACACTCAACCACCGAATCGCCGAAGTGTGCGAGCGGATATCTCGCGAAGAACCGTCCGGGCCTGCGAGCCCAGAGAGGGGCATGCGGCAATTGAGAGGGGCGAAGGCCAAAAACGAGCTGGTGAAGCTAAAGAACCGTCGCGCGAAGCTGAAGGGAAAAAATGAGTGACCATCCAACGCTCTCGAGCCTTTTGATTCGCTTCGTAGAGGCAAACCCAGATCAGCTGGAGCGAGACGAAACCGCGCAGGAATGGGTAGACTCAATGTGGAAGAACAGGAACCCGGCAGGCAAATTGAAAAAGTCGCTGGAGCAGTTTCTGACAGTTTTTGAGGGTTTCGATGGTCCCGCGGCCATCGAGCTCCGCGGCGCGATCGAGCCCCTAACCAAATAGATGCAGACGTCGCCGAGAACGGTGAGGGGCGGGGCGTGAGGTTGAGGAAGAAGCGGAAATTAATAAGGACGCCGGCTGGAATTCTATGTAGGCCCGTCGTGGGTCAAGCACACCGGACGATCATCCGACGGGCAGGCCGTCGACGGGGCGCCTATCGGCGTTTAGCGCCGGGTGCTTGGCGTTCCGCCATGCCGCAATGCGCTTTTGCATTATCTTAGTCGCGTCGGCCTCTGCTTCGCGTCTTGTCGCGTAAGATACGGTAGATCGATCGCGAGTGTACCCCAGTTCATAAAGCATCCAGCGGCAACGTCCCACGCCTAGGAGCGCCGGCTCAATCTTGATTGTGAAGGGATGCTCGGCTGCCATGTTCTCAATATGGCTCGTCGCCTCAAGTTTACTAGTGCGCCTCTCGATTTCACTGGTGCGCATCTCGATCTTTGGCCGACCGACTCGTCGTAGGCGTTTATGGGCAGTTCTTCAAGCGCAGCTTGAGGGAAGCATGATTTCGTGTGCACCAAACCAAATAAAACTTCTCCTTCCCCGATTTTCACTATTCCCGTGCCAGTCCATGTCCACCTCGACCAGGTGATGTGTGCTAAAATTTTTGACTGGCTCAGGGTTTGGCGGCGGACGGGTGAAATGCGGAATGCGGAGGGGTGCACCCAACTTGGGGATGCGCGCGCCGGGAAACGCCTTATAAATGCGCTTCGTGGTCTCCAGGCAAGCTTGCAGAACATGACGGTTGTCGAGACGGAGATGAAAGAGCGCTTTGAGGGTTTCCAACGCGCCATGAATCAGATCAGCGAAAACGCACGTGAGATTGCAGGGCGCAGAGAAATGCGAGGACGCATATCAAATGAAACCTCGGTGCACAGCCGCTCGCTAGAAAGCCCGACTCAAGGTGAAACACGAGCCGCGTAGCGGGACACCCGGTAACGAAGCCTCGTCAGTGCTTAGCTGTCTCCGGGACGCTGAGGTACTCTGCTTCCGGTTGATACACGCACGATCCTGCGCACCTGCCCCCCTCAGCATCACAGGAAACCGCTGGAGAGCAAATGTCCCCGTAGCCGAAATGACAGGTGCAAGCCGAGTAGTAGACCGGACCCATTCCCTCATACTGGTCGTGGCTGCGAAGCAATCGGCGGTGATGGTAGTGATGGCGACAATAGAAGCGGTGGTGATGGTGATGGCGGCAGTGGGCGACGGCCAAAGAAGGCGTCAGATTGACAAAGGCTAGGACGATAATGGCGGAGCAAAAGGACAATATACGCATGACACGCCCCCAAAGATTTCGCGCTGAAAAGACGGTCAGATAACTCCCGAGCTGCCCAAGAGGTTCGAAGAATTAATCACCCGCAACGTGACGCAACTATCGCCAGGTTGCAAAGCACCGAGAGGACAATCGGAAAACATGCTCATTTACACGGCAACGGAGCCGCCCAGTTTCCTGTGTCCCCTTTGCGTCAATGGGTTCGAATTGGTTCCTGTCCCGTGATAAGATGATTTGCACGCCGCAGGACACAGCTTCCCTCTGTTGCGCGAATATGGCCATCCCACTCAGCCTACGCTGGCCCCCCCGGCGACGATCGCCGACAGGCGCCGCATCGGCCCGAGCGCCTTCGTAGTCAAGTGCGCGGCGCTCTATTGCTGCCATCAGGCGCGGATCGAATTTGACGCGCTCAGGCTCCCCGAGGAGCTATATGCCGTTGACCTCACCACGCATCGGCGCTCGTCTCCACGAAGTGCGGCTCGCCCAGGGACGGCGTATGCGTGTTGGCGGGATTTTTCGGCGCCCGAGCAGCGGGCCGGGAGCCGAATGTCCTGCTACATAATTGCTTCAAATACGTTGTAGGTCATCGGCTTCTACAATCAGCGCGGCACAGGCATCCATCGCTTCAACGGGCCTCAGAAAAACGCTATAGTTCGCTCCCACAGGTGTCGTCCGGGAAATGAAATGGGCAGACGAGCAGGCGTCACGCTTTACGTGGTGGCGATGGTAGCCGTCATAGTCGGGTTGGATTTCGTGTTCTTCAGAAACCGACTCTGGGAACGGCTGACGGCGAATATTGGCATTGTCTTGGTGTTCATAGCTTTCTACTTGAGATTCCTTGGGCGTCCATGAATAAGGCGCGATAGCGTCCTTTCGCTACGAATCGCGTAGATGTGGACTTCGCACTCGTTACAGACGAGTGATCTGGCCGTGATTGTTTGACTAAATGCAACTTCAGATCGATGTGCGGACGCTTCACCCAAAATTACTCGCGGCATCAGGTCCACGAGTTCCTGAGCGTGTTCGGCGCGCCACAGAACCCTTTAGGCCCGCTACAATATCGCGCCGACGACTCTCGTTGACATGATACAGCACGACGCCGAAGGCCGGCGCGAACTTGTGCGCGGAGTTCGCTGGGGCATAATCCAAAATTGGTGGAAGAGCCGCTTAAAGACCTCCCGGCTACATTCAACGCCCGCGTCGAGACAGTCGCGGACAAACCGAGTTTCGCGGTGCTTACAAAAGTCGGCGCTGTGTTGTTCCGGCGTCGGGGAATGGACGGGACCCAAGGGCCGGCGAAGATATCCTGCACGTTAATCGTCACTGAGCCGACAAAGTGGATGCCTGCACTATCACGACCGAATGCCGGTGCTTTTGCAGCAAGCCGAGATCGACCGCTGGCTTCCCGGCGAAATGGAAGCCAAGGAACTGCATCCAGCCTCAGAGTCGGCGCTGCCCGAATGGCCAATTGACCGAGGGATGAACAAGGCCGCCGTTGGCGGTGACGACCACACGCCGTTGGAGCCGATAGAATCCAGCTTGCTTTGGACTTATGCGAACGGATGACCGAGAGGCCCGATCAACCAATAATGTTAGTTTGCTGGGTCGTCTTAATCGCCATGTGCGCTGCCCTGGTTTTGACAGCGCTCTACTTCGTATTTATCGGAAGATGAGTTTTCTGACGATGCTCCAAGGCGACGATGGTCCGTCGATTCTCAAGGCGCGTCGACGTGGCCAAGGTCTAGTGCAGGAGAAATGCAGCTATTCAGAATAGACCTGCGACGGGCCGACGCCGACCGCATATTCTATCCGATCTGAGCTGAGCCCAGGCCCTCAGTATCAAGATATTGCCGCATCAGAGTCATCTTATCATCTGCATTAATGAAATACGCGAAGCGCTTCAGGTACGTCAGCGCGGCTTAAGCGTTGGAGTTCACGCGATGCGTTCCTTGATAAATGCCCTAGTGGCCATCGTCGTAACATTGGGAAGCGCGACTGCTTCTTTGGCCGCGGATCACCACGACAGGAAAACCTCCTTTGAATTGCCCTCATGCGTCTGTTATTTTGGCTATGGCAGCGATGGCTGCGAGCTTAACTCAAGCTGCTCCGCTGAGGGCGGACAATGCGGAGAAGCGTGCCCTCCTCCGAGCGGCCAAGACTATTCCAATCAACAGAAGTCGCAGCCGCCTTGGAGTGATCTTAGCTCAATCCAGTCCGTGTTTCATTAGCTGTATTCCGCAGGTAACACGTGAATGCTTGGCGCTCCCTAGGGGGCTCGAACCCCTGTTTTCGCCCTGAGCGGGCGAATTCATTCCACGGCTTAAAGACGTTCGAGGGCCTGGCATTATCCTAAACTCGTCGTGACCGAACTGCCCGAATGCTGCCCCTGCCCCGCTTCCAGTCTGGCCGCACGCAGGTTGTTTGACAGCGTTAGCCGTGGCTGTCCGAGCCCAGTTAAATTGGAGAACTTTTGGGGCGTTGCGAACTTCGCTCGGTCGAGAATTATTCGCCGGCCAAATCCCTCATGCTAATTCTGTTATCGCGAATTCCATTTTTTGACCCGCCTGCCGGGAATTTCAGCAAGCGGACGCGGCGGACAAAGGGCACAACTCCTGGCCATAAAGAAAAAGCCCCAGCTGATGACCCGGGGCTTTCAAAGTAGGGTAGTGCCGGCTAGGAATGGGAGGGATGCACAAAGGAGCATCCAGCCGGCGCAACAAACCGAGCAATTCTCGGGCCAAGAAAAAGCCCCGCTCACGATGGCGGGGCAAAAGTTGAAGCCGAACCGGGCACGAAGTTCAGCCTCCATCTGCTCGCAAGCCCTAAGCTCAGAGCCGCATGCGACCAAGCCACGCTTGCGGTGGATATCGGGCATAACTCGGGTGCGACCGCAAAAACGCTCGATTGATGTGCCCGCAATGAACCCGCGTGGGGCCTTCTGCGGAGGGTCAGTTATGACTACGTTGAGAAGAGGTGAGGCCGAACGCGCAATCATTCATGAATGGGACAAATGGGCGGAAGAGATGGCCGAGAGGTTCGGACCGAGCGCCGATATGTGTTTTTTCCATTTTTTGGAAAGGGACAGACCGGACCTTTTGGATTTCGGATATTCCGGGGATAAGTGGAAAGCCGTACAGATGATGCTGCTGAGCGCAGATCGCATTACCTATTGAGCTCGGGATCGAGCGGTATCAGCGCCAAAAATCGTTGAAGCGGCTCGCAGAGCCTTCCGTGTATCGCACGGTATGTTGTATTGCCCTGTGGCCAAGGTAGTCTTGGATCGCTCGGGTATCATGTCCGTCATTTGCCAGTTTATAGCCGCAAGCATGGCGAAGCATGTGAATATGGGTCGGGGAAGCTAGGTTGGTTTTCTCAGCTAACCGCTTCACAAGCCGATTGAGCGCGTCCGGCGTGAACGGTGCTCCGCGCTCGCTTGTAAACACAAACTGCGACTTGAGCTTTTGTCCCCGTTTCAGTTGGCGCAAAGCCCGCAATTCATCCCCGCGAACAGGATGTGCAGCCGGCTTGCCATTCTTCACGCGGCGAACATGCAACGTCACACCTTCGAAATCCACTTGCGACCATTCAAGATCGCACACCTCACTGGCGCGTAGGCCGTGGCGGTATGTGACCAGGATCAAGGTCGCATCGCGGTGCGGGTATCGGCTGTCCTTTGTTGCTGTCACCAGCTTCTCAACCTCAGACGGCAAAAGATATTCCCTAGCCCTGATGTCGCTATTCGGTCGCCGCAACGGCGCAACTGTCCGGTTTTGGTTGGTTGGCTTCGCCAATCTCTGGTTCGATGTTGTCGGCATTATCGCCTCCAATCAATGTCAACTGTCCGAACAATAAACCAATTTCGGTCTGTCCGTTCATGTCCATCGCGACCGCCAAACGCTTGAGCGAAGCGAAGTGGTGTCGTGACCTGAAAATCTGATTAAAAATCTTGACGAAGAATTGTGGTTCGCGCGCGGCTTGGCTCCGACCGATTTCACCGTCATCGAAAGGAGTCAGAGCCGCTTGGAATGGTTTCCTCCGGGCGGCTCGCTCTTTGTTGGAACCGCTTCGTTGCAATTGCCTCCAATCCGCGCACAAAGCGACAGCGAAGCGGCCGTCGTTAAAGTCACGGCAAGGCCAGAGCTACTGAAACTTTCTTGGTTCCAAACTGTTGGGCTGCTTGTGAGGACTGCCCATGAAAACGTTGCGAGTGCTCATTGTTGAGGACGAGTTCCTCGCCTCCATCGATCTCGAGAGCATGATCTATGAGATCTCCCCGGCCTTCGTTATCGCGAAAGGGTCGGTGGCAAGCGCCAAAAAGGTCCTAAACGAGCCACTCGATTTTGCCTTTCTCGATATTGACATGACCAATGGCAAGACATTCGAACTCGCATGGCTGCTTGAGAGGAAAGGCGTTCCTTTCGTTTTCACTTCCGGTGCCTCGCAGGACGAGTTGCCGGATGATCTCCGGATTTTGCCTTTCATTCCGAAGCCGTTTCGGCCATCGCAGATTAGGCAGGCGTTAGCGAGCCGATGAGCGCGGCGTATTCCGGCGCCCATCAAGCTCGCCCCGGCGCTACGATCGATCGCCTCAAGAATTGTCGGATCATCGTCGTCTCGCCCGACCGTTGAGCCACATGGATACGGGCCAGCCGCGCAGGTCAAATGGCTGTGCCATGCCGCAAGCAGACGCCTATGCTCAGTTAGGGATGCATGCTCGGAGCGCCCGCGACCCGGTCACCATGCGCGCGCCAATGTCGAAAGCTGAGTCCGGAGTTCGAATGGATGGCCTCGCCCGCGAGCTGAACCACGGGCCCGACAAGGGTGATTCCTCGGATGCCCAGCGCGGAGCAACCTTGCAACTCCGCGATGGAAGAACGCTGGGTTTTGCCGAGTACGGCGATTGCGCCGGCAATGTCCTGTTCTACTTTCACGGCTTTCCCGGCGCGCGGCTGGAAGCCCAGCTGTTAGCCGGACCCGCAGAATGCCGGCGCGTCCGCCTCATCGCGATCGATCGACCTGGAATGGGCCTCTCGACGTTTGAAGATCGGCGCCGTTTCCTGGACTGGCCTTCCGATGTGGCTGAGTTTGCTGACAAGCTCGGCATCGATCGCTTCTCGGTCGTCGGATATTCGGGCGGAGGCCCCTATGCGCTGGCTTGTGCACGCAGGATTCCCGATCGCCTCGTCGCCTGCGGGATCGTTTCGGGGGCCGGTATTGCGGGACCCCTTATGTCAGTCGTTTCACAGGGCTTGCCCTGGCTTCTTTCGCCGCTGATCCGCCCCTTCTTCCGCGATGAGGAGCATGCCATGCGCTCGGGCCAGGGATTTAACCAATGGTGGCCGGAACCGGACAAGAAAGTCCGGCCTCTGACCAGCAACGTCCTGGCCGCTTCAATCGCGGAAGCCTTTCGCCAAGGCTCGAAAGGGCCGGCCTATGAAGGCACGCTGCTCGGCGGCAATTGGGATTTCCAACCCGAAGACGTCCACTATCCAAATTTATATTGGTGGCACGGCGAACGTGACAGGCATGTTCCCATCGCGATGGGACGTGCGGTCGCCGACAGGCTGTCCGGCTGCCATGCCGCCTATTTTCCGGACGAGGGCCATATCAGCCTGCTTGTGAATCGCGGCGCGGAGATCGTTGGGACGCTCACGCGGACCTGAAAGGATGCGCCACATCGCACACGACCGCCCTGCGTGGCACCTAACCCCGGGTAACTCTCCTAAGTTGCGGGAGGAAGTGTCCTAATTTCATGGAACTAAGCTTAGCCGATAGCCGTTTTTGGTACCTATGCATCAAGCTTCCACACGATGGGAGATTGGCCATGAGTTGGTACCGGAATGATGAAACCGATGTATGGGGACCGGCTGAGATTCAGGTCATGAACGAAGCCCTCGAGGAGGCTTGCCGCCGCGCTCAAGCAAGCGGCATCGTGGTTGATGAAATTGGCGAGAACGCACGCGACGCAATGGCGAGCCGCATTATCGCGCTGGCCAAGCGCGGCGAATTCGACCCACGATATCTAATCGAAAGCGCGCTGCGGCGGCTCAAGCACATTGAGCGGCGGGGCATGAGAATTTAAAAGCACTACGAAGGCCGCCTGGCGGCCTCTTTGCATGGACCACGGCGCCAATCTTTATCGAGCGGCCTGTTGACGGAGCGGTCCCACGCTTTCTGGCGGCTGTCGGCGATTTTGAGGCCCGTTTCCGCAAGCGGCCTTCGTAGAATCCAGTGCTCTTTTGACGTAGCCCGGGAATAAGGATTGTCCATTTTTAATCATTGCCGTCGTTTTCCGGTCAGCGAAGCCGCGCGTGGCCATCACCGATGCTGGATCACGCATTATTGTGGATTTGAGCTTGATTTGGATCAGATGCCTCCTGAACCAAGACGGATCAAAATCGTTTCTGTCGACCGGATGTTTTTCTATCGATCGGACACTGGGGCAAGGAATGGTGAACGCATCCACGCCGGACGCAACGTCGGCGATCACTTCAAACCGGGAGCTTCCGCCGGCGACCCTTGTGATCTTCGGCGCTGGCGGAGACCTGACGAAACGGCTGATCATCCCGGCGCTCTGTCATCTGGCCCAGCGAAATAAGCTCCCGGACCGATTTACCCTAATTGGGGTTGATCATCGTGATCAAACGACCGACCAATGGCGCGACGATCTCAGCAAGAAGGCATCCGCATCCACGTCCGCCGGTATCGACAAGCAGGCCTGGGCCCGTTTGGGCACCAATATGCATTACCTCTGCGGAGACTTCACGCACTCAGAAACCTTCACGCAACTCGCCAAGCTTCTTGATCAGCAATGGGATAAGATCAAAAGCACGAATACGATATTCTATCTGGCCATTTCGGACCAATTGTTCGGCCCGGTGATCGAGCACCTTGGCCACGCCGGGCTGACACAGCAATCCGATGATTCGTGGCGGCGCGTCGTTGTCGAAAAGCCTTTCGGTCACGATCTCGCATCGGCGCGGGCGCTCAACTCACAGATCCTGAAGATTTTGTCGGAAGACCAGATCTATCGGATCGACCATTTCTTGGGCAAGGAGACGGTGCAGAATATCCTAGTCCTGCGTTTCGCGAATGGCATTTTTGAGCCGATCTGGAATCGCGACCATATCGATCATGTACAGATCACGGCGGCTGAAACGCTCGGCGTTGAAGATCGCGCCGGCTTCTATGAACGCACCGGCGCCTTGCGTGATATGGTGCCAAATCATCTGTTTCAGCTTCTTTCGATGATTGGCATGGAGCCGCCGGTTTCCTTCGACGCCGACGCAGTGCGGGCAAAAAAGACCGAACTCTTTCAGGCGATCCGTCCGTTCTCACCGGAGAATGCCGTTCGCGGCCAATATGGCGCCGGCACAGTGCTCAATCGCAATGTAGTCGCTTATCGGGATGAACCCAATGTCGACCCGTCGACGAGGACCGAAACCTATGCGGCAATTAAGCTTGCGATCGACAATTGGAGGTGGGCGGGCGTGCCGTTTTACCTTCGCACGGGCAAGCGCCTTTCGGCGCGCACGACGGAAATCGCGGTGCAATTTCGTCAGGCACCTTACGCGCTTTTCCGCGATACGCCTGTGGAAAGGCTCCCTCCCAATATTCTGACGCTTCGCATTCAGCCCAACGAAGGCCTGTCAATCAGCTTCAGCGCGAAGCGGCCGGGGTCTGAAATTAAAATCGACGGCGTCGCGATGGATTTCGCTTATCGCGACTATTTCGCGCCGTTGGCGGCCGTGGGTTATGAAACGCTCATTTACGATTGTCTGATTGGCGACGCGACTTTGTTCCAGCGGGCGGACACGGTCGAAGCGTCTTGGCGTACTGTACAAGAGCTTCTTGATGTCTGGGCGCGCAACCGCCCCGATGATTTCCCGAATTATGCGGCTGGCAGCGCAGGACCCGACGCGGCCGCACGACTTCTGGCGCGCGACGGCCGCGTTTGGCAGCCTATCCAAGCGGAGCATCCTCACACAGCCATTCGCCCCAAAATCGTTGCGCAAAATTAGGTCGAGGTTGAAAATGTCGACGCGAGAGTTTCACGATCCGGGCCAATGTCCCTGGCTAGACAATATCACGCGCGATCTGTTGAAGAACAGGACATGGCGACGCGACGCCACATCGAGGAATGGTCAGTCAGCGGGTTGACCTCCAATCCCACGATCTTCGACCACGCCATCAAAAACAGCGCTAGTTACGATGCCGCGATTGGCAGGGATTCCGAGCGGGGCGGTTCAGATCTCATTCTGATTTTCAGTTGGAGACATCGTCATGCAACTCGCAATGATTGGTCTGGGAAGAATGGGGGCCAATATGGTGCGGCGGCTTCTCGAAGGCGGTCATCAATGCGTGGTCTTCGACAGGTCAGCCCAGGCCGTCGAAGAATTGGTGAAGGATAAGGCGGTTGGTGCAAAGGCGATTGCCGACCTAATCCAGAAGCTTCAAAAGCCGCGTGTCATTTGGCTGATGGTTCCAGCCGCCGCAGTGGAGGAAACGATCTCCGAAGTCGTGCCCCGCCTCGATGCCGAAGACATTCTCATCGATGGCGGTAATTCCTACTATGTAGACGACATTCGCCGCGCGGACGCACTCAAAGAAAAGCGCATTCGATATGTCGACGTCGGAACGAGCGGCGGCGTCTGGGGTCTGGAGCGTGGCTATTGTTTGATGATTGGCGGGCCGGATACCGCCGTGAAGCATATCGATCCGATCTTCAAGACATTGGCGCCGGGTGTCGGGGCCATTCCGCGCACACCTGGGCGTAAAGGTATCGGTGGGACTGCCGAGATGGGTTATCTCCACTGCGGCGGCCACGGTGCCGGCCATTTCGTGAAGATGGTTCATAATGGAATCGAATACGGGTTGATGGCCGCTTACGCCGAGGGCATGGGCATTTTGCGTCACGCCAATATCGGCAAGCAGAAACATGCGAGCGATGCTGAAACGACACCTCTGCGTGATCCCGCGCTTTATCAATACGATTTCGACATCCGCGAAATTGCTGAAGTCTGGCGGCGCGGAAGCGTTATCGCATCATGGCTTCTGGATCTGACCGCCGCAGCTCTCGCGAAAGATCCGGAGTTAGGAAATTTCTCCGGGAAAGTCTCGGATTCCGGCGAAGGACGCTGGACGATCAAAGCCGCGATCGATGAAGCGGTGCCCGCGCCCGTGCTTTCGAGCGCCCTTTATGAGCGGTTCAGCTCACGTGGCGAGGGAACTTTCAGCGGCAAGCTGCTTTCCGCTATGCGATACGAATTTGGCGGCCACGTTGAGGAGTTAGGAAGCTGAAGGGTGGAGATCGAGATTTATCCTGACGACGAGGTTGTAAGCCGGAAAGCAGCCGAGTTGGTTGCGAGTTGTATCTTTGAGGCGGCATCGTCGCGCGGGCGCTTCGTTATGGCTCTGAGCGGCGGCCGCACGCCGTTGGCGATGCTGCGTATCTTGGCGACGGCCGAACTTCCCTGGGACAAGGTTCACATCATCCAGGTGGACGAGCGGATTGCGCCGACCTGTGACAATGAACGGAATCTCAGGCATTTGCATGAGGCTCTTTTGAGTCGCGCGCCCATGCGTCCAGACCATATTCACGCGATGCCGGTAGAGGCGCCCGAACTTTCGTCCGCCGCCCAAAATTACGTGAATACGCTTCATCAACTTGCCGGCTTTCCCTGCGTGCTCGATCTCGTGCATCTAGGTCTCGGCGCCGATGGCCATACTGCCTCGCTCGTGCCAGGCGATCCGATCCTTGATATTCAGCACATTGAGGTTGCGATGACGACAAATCCCTATCGGGGCCGTCGGCGCATGACCCTGACTTTTCCCATCATCAATCGCGCGCGGCGCATCCTCTGGCTTGTGACCGGTGGCGAAAAGGCCAACGCTCTCGCCTGCCTGTGTGACGGCGACCGATCGATTCCGGCTGGGCGAATTTCTCGCAACCAAGCGCTTATTCTCGCCGACACCGCGGCAGCCGGTCAATTGAGCGCCACAATTGGGGAGAAGTAAAAAATTGGAGCGCCCAGCCGAACGACCGCTTTTGACCCGGAGCGACTCTTGATGAAACGGCGAGGGATTTGCCGACCTCGAGGTGTTGCCAGAGCGAATTTCAACCGCGGGGGCGGCGCGGGATTGGGAGCGCGCCGCTGGAGCCCGGCGGCACGACTTGCGGCGATTCGGGAACCAACGGCGTTTTGAGGTGTTCCCGCATCAGCATTGATGCTGCCGGGCCGGCGCTACGGCTTGCGCGGCGGGTTGCCCCCCGGCCCGCTGTGGCATGACTCTGAAAGGGCCCGGCGTAAAGCGTAGCGTATGTGTAGGCGCGCCGGCGGCCGAGCCGAGCAAGGAGCGAGCGAGTCTCCGGCGCGCAGTGCACTTTCGCAGATCCCACTCGCTTGTAGAGGATGGTACCCGCCTCGGCCGTTAAAGCTCAGCTATGGAGAGGCGCCTCAAGATGCGTTCTTTGGCGCGCGCGCTTATAAGCGTCGGCGTGCACCTCATTTGTCTCCCCGCCGCGGCGCAAGCTATCGTGCCCTTGCCGCCGCCACGGCCACCGGGTCTGTCGCCGCCGGCTCCTGTTCTGACGCCCGCGCAGTCTCCGATCCCTATTCAGCCGATTGCCGAAGACAATAACATGCTGCGCACTCAGGTGCTGCAGAGCCATCGTCTCGTCGGCGACGCGCTTCCGCCCATCGACGACAAAGGCGGCTGCACTATTGTCGCACCGGTGCGGCTCCACGCCATCATTCTGCAAGACGGGTCAAAGGTGATGTTAGTCCCCGCAGTCGTGATGCGCGCTTCATTGGCGTCTGCCGTTGCGGATTGGGTGCGCGAGGATATTGCGCCGGCGGTCCCCAAAGGTGACCAGCTCGCGAGCCTCGAAGGAGTCGGCGCTTACGAATGCCGCACCCGTGACAGCATCGCGGGTGCAAAGATGAGCGAACACGCGACCGGCAATGCCTTCGATCTTCACGCACTGCGCACAGAGCGCGGGAAACTTTTCGTCATCGCTCCGTCGAGGGACGATGCCGATGAGGTGAAATCATTTCGGGCAATGATGAAAAAGACAGCGTGCCAGCGTTTCTCGACCGTACTCGGCCCTGGCGCCGACGCCTTTCATGGGCAACATCTCCACGTCGATCTGGAGGTGCGCCGCCACAGCACGCACCTCTGCCAGTGGGGCGCAGAGCCGCCTGCGCCGGCGCCAAATCTGCCGAAGCCCACAACGGCATCGCCGCCCCATTCCGCTCGCGTTGACTCGCGCCCGACCGGCATGACGTAATGAACGTCCGAAGGAATCGCCAAATGGGACCTTTTGCCAGCGCTTCGCCGTAAAGGATCAAAATGTCTCCACGCTTTCTTGTTCCGCTCGCTCCGAGCCTCTCGCAGCGGCTGACAACGAAGTCGAGCTTGCTGCTGACTAAGCTACCTTCATCGCTTAGGGAACTTGACCCGCGACCCCCCGTCAGAGAAATCTCGCAAATGAAATCGGCTTGCTTCGGCGCGTCGTCGCCAATCTTACTCTAAGGCCTGTTACCTATCGAATTTATATGCCTTCGTCTCCAAGTCCCAACTCGGACATTTCCAGAGTTGGAGGCGAAAATGAGATCAATTCTGACAGCATCTCAGGGCCACGCTCACACGTTCTCTCCAGATGCTTCTTGCCGTGGTTGTGGCGGGGATCGTTCCATTAGGCGTACTCGCCCGCTTAACGGCGCCAATAGATCGGACTTGCACTTCAACGCCCGCGAATTGCGCCGTCGTTGTGCAATGCTTGTCACACTGGGTCCTGCAGGGGATTGGTGCGGCGGCGTCCGAGGGGAAGGCCATTCGCCTCGATTGAACGCCGCCGACTAATTGGCGCCCCCGTAGACGAAGAACGAATTACAGACGCCAACTAGAGCGGTACTCTAACGTAACAATTACGGAGCGCAAGAGTGCGGACACAAAAGTTGATTGAGGTTGCTCGTTCGTTCATCGGCCGTTCAAGACGCGTGTTCTAGAGCGGCCGCAATGCTGATCGGGTTGCCCCCGTACCCGAGAAAGCGGAAGAGCCCTGCGGCTGAAGCTGAGCAGGGCTCTTTTTCTATGCTGATGTCCTCACCCCGAATCTTCCTGCGTGCTACTCGCGACGATTTCCAGCGCATCATCCGGTAAGCCATTGAAGCGCTAAGGCTTCGCCGATCGAGCAGCCATCCAGATGTCGGACGGGAGATTGCAGCTCATAAGCTCAATGCGGGGGAATATCGACGGCCTCATGAAGGATTGACTCGATGAAGCTCCCGATCATTACCGATAGTGTGCATCCTAGAGCGCTGAGGAAAAATAATGCGCCGGCTATCGGCCCAATGGACCCGATCAACGCCTCGATCAACCACCAGATTGGAATTGCGAATAGGCTTGCAAACAGCAGGGCCAGTAACGGAAACAGAAATATAATAGGTATAGCTACGTGGTAGAGCTTCCAAAACGATTGGGGCATCAATGTAAGTGCGATCAATGCGCCGTACACGCCGAGCAGCAGCTGCAGCGAAGTGAAAGCAATGGAAACCACCGATCTGTCTGTCCCGTCAATGACCGCATGATAAAGCAGTCGCCAAGGGTAGCAAACTTCGTCCAATATGCCGGGAGTAGTAGGACCACAGGGTGGGGTGTCGATGCGAATTGGCAGGGTGCTAGATTCTTTCGCGAATTGTTCGAAGAGCGCGAAGGGCGTAAGCGCGTTCAGCGATTTCTGGCTCTCCTCTTGAATATTGTGTAAGGCGCCGACCACGTCCGTCGGAAGAGGTAGTAGCGGCTCAACCTTACTGAAAAACAAGGTGCAGAGGAGCGCGAGGATCCCCCCTCGGAATATCCTCCCTAACGACAATCGCCGGATATTTAGAAGACGCCGCCAGTCAGCCATTGGGGGCATTTTGTCTCGGTCCACTAAGTCCGGCAAGCTTGAATTGCCGAAGCGACAGGCTACCGCGCGCGCGATGCTCTCGCCGAAATATTGGAACAGTTCATCGCCGAGGAATTAAGACGTTATATTCGGTTGTTCCCCACGGAATTCTACGAAACTCTTTATAGATTGCGAGGCCTGGAATTTCCCCAGGATATGGATGATCTCCAGATTTTGCCTTTCATTCCGAAGCCGTTTCGGCCATCGCAGATTAGGCAAGCGTTAGCAAGCCGATGAGCGCACCGATCGATCTCATTGCCGCCTGACGGTGCTGGCATGCCGCGAACAACCTTATAATTGCCAAGAACTAGGTCTTGGTTCGCCGAGTTGGAGGTGCGGCACGACGGGGGTTCGTCATGGGTTATCTCTCAAGAGCGATAGCTTTGTCGTTTTTGTTTTGGGCAGACATGGGGATGTTTTCGGGTATCGCACTACGTTCTACAGCACTCTGGCATTCATCCATTTGCCTCGCAATAGTATCCCTCGCCGCTCTGGGGGTTGAGATAGCAAGATTGGGCGTCTGACACTCGTGCGCGGCTCCTCGAGTTCCCACCCGTTTCATGGATCCGATCTCCTACCGCCCATGTGAGGCATTTACCTAACGTCTCCTTAAGCATCCATACAGAAATCCTCCCACGAATTAAGCGGGTTTTATCCTTATGGCACGTTGCTGGCGTGTTCGAAATCGCGCGACTCAAAGAGGTGGTCGCCATGATTACGAGAACGCCAGTGAGCGCTCGGCTCTTTGTCTATTTTTCGATCGGAGCATTCTCACTTCTGGTCTTGGCTCTTTTCTCCATCGCGGCGCTACAATCAATCGATGCTAGTGTGGCGCGGGAGCGTATCGCGGCCGAGAAGATTAGATTTGTTGGCGAGCTCGCCGATATTGTCTCTGATTTCCGCCTGCATGAAGCCAACTACCTGCTAGCGAGCGGTGGGCTGGAGTTGACCAGAGCAAAGGCAGAGCTCGTAGCAAAAGCGAAAGCCGCGGGCGAATATCGCGCTGCCTACCAGCCATATATCAACTCCGAAAAGGAAAGAACGCTAGTCGAGGCGACAGAGCGAGCGTGGCTTGCGTATGCCGCCGACCACGCCAAGTTCATGGTCCTTGTTGAAACGAACAAGAGCGCGGCGTCGGGATTTTATAAGGGTCCGCTCAAGCGCAGCTATGAGAGAGCGGATGCTTCAAAAAGCAATCTGGAGGCTTACAATATTCAACTCGTGGCAGCCGAGCAGCAGCAGGCGGAGGGTATAACGAACACTGCGCTCAGGATTCTGCTCGGCGTCTCTATTCTCACGGCTTGCATGAGTTTCGTCGTACTGTTCCTGCTGCGCAGACAGGTGACTCAGCCATTTGCCGCCATTACGCGCGTGCTTTCGACGGTGGCGTCGGGCAACCTCAATATCGAAGTGCCCGGACGGGAACGCGAAGATGAATTCGGGACGCTCGCCCGTGCAGTCGACGTGTTCATCAAGACCACTCGACAGCTCAACCAGGCACACCGCGAAGCCGAGAATGCAAATCGGCAAATCGAGGCCCTGGCTCGACACGATGTCCTCACGGGATTGCCGAACCGACGCATGCTGGCTGAGGAAATGGATAAGGCACTCGCCCGGATGGATCGCGCCAGCGGTGTCTGCGCAGTCATGGTGATAGATTTGGATCGCTTCAAGCCCGTCAACGATATTTATGGCCATCCAACCGGCGATGCCGTCCTTTGTGAAATCGGCGATCGGTTCAATCGGATCTTGCGTAGGAGCGAAACGCTTTCTCGGCTCGGCGGCGATGAATTCGCGGTCATTGCCGAATTTGACTCAGAAACGGATGGGCCAACGAAATTAGCCGAACGCCTCGTTCAAGCGGCAAGCCAGTCGATCCATGTGGAAAGTGCCGTTGTAGAGGTCGGGGCGACCATCGGTGTTGCGCTGGCGCCAAGCGACGGCTCTGACCCGGACTTGTTGCTGCGAGCCGCCGATATTGCGATGTACCGCGGCAAGCGAGAGGGGCGGGGATGCGTCCGGTTTTTCGAAGAGAACATGGAAGCCGAATTGCGTTCGCGCGTCCAACTCGAAGTCGAGCTGCGTGCCGCCATCGCGGCAGGCGAGATCAAGCCACATTACCAACCGATCGTCAGCGTCACGGACCAGAAGCTGCTCGGTTTTGAGGCTCTGGCGCGCTGGCACCACCCTCAAAAAGGCCTACTTATGCCTGAGCTCTTCATTCGCATAGCGGATGAAATTGGACTGATGCCGGAGCTCACCTACGGCCTGCTCCGCACCGCCTGTCGCGACGCAAAAAATTGGCCAGAGCACTTATCGCTTGCAATCAATATTTCACCGAGCCAATTGAAAGATACAGGACTTCCAGTTCACCTTCTCTCGATTCTCGTCGAGGAGGGCTTTCTACCAGAACGCCTCGAGGTGGAGATCACGGAGGACGCGCTCGTTGCCGATATGGACCAGGCGCGCGTTATTCTCAAATCTTTGCAAAACATCGGCATCCATATCGCGCTCGACGACTTCGGAACCGGCTATTCCAGCCTGTATCATCTGCGAGAATTGCATTTCGACCGTATCAAGATCGACCGGTCCTTCATCCAGTCGCTTTTCGAGAATAAAGAGAACGGGAAGATTGTCAGTGCCATCATCGATATGGGCAAGAACCTCGGCCTGCCCACAACGGCGGAGGGTGTTGAGGAACCGGAACATTGGCGCAAGCTCGTCGAGCTTGGCTGTGAAAATGCCCAAGGCTTCCTTTTTGGTAAGGCGATGACAGCGGCTGAGGCAGAACTGTTGATAGGCAGCGAGAGCGGATCGTCAGTTCAACTTAACGCCAATTCCAAGGCAAAGCGTTCGACAACCACCATCAGTGCCTGAGCGCCCTCTGCGGGGCACCACACAAGATTTCGGGCGTCGTGACGGCCGTCGCGAGAGGGCCAGGCTAGGTAGAGCGGGCATCGTGCTTCATTCGCGCGTCGTGTCTCAGTCCGAATTTTCAGGGAATTCAAGATTGCGAATGATCTTTGGCTCAAACGAGATGCCTCGACAGCCAATATACCCCCTCATCGCGAACATTCTTGGCAGCCCAGTCGCCGTCACCGGCAAGCTCGATGGCCGCAATGGTGTCGTCGCAATGCATGTGCGGTTCCATCTCATCCAAAACCGCGGTCGCTGTGCTATTCCGTTCGACAAGCCAAACCGAATTTAGCAAATGAGCGGCTTGCCATTTCTCCAAAAGCTCACAGAGTCCCGAGTAATCGTGATCGGCGGAACAAACGTCGTAAGTGAGCAGGAAGAGCGCCATCGCAATTTTGCTCCAGCTGGCCAAAACGCCGTTCAACAACCCAACTCGACCCCCGAAGTTCAAACTGAGACAGGACCCGTTCGCGCCGCGGTCTGCGGCCTCGCGAGATCCAGAATTCGCAGGTCCCAGACCGGATAACCGGTGGCGAGGCGCGGAGTTCTTTGGCATGACCACAAACGGTCTTCAAAGAGGTTTGAAGGACGGCCGCGATCGATCGCGAGACTTCGCTGACCGGAAAAGCCACTCAATGGCCGCTGCAACATGGCTCTTTCGCTCATTCCGGCCGGCCCCTGCGTTAATCATTTATTTGCAATGTGCGTGCGGGCTAAGTGCGCGATTCTTCTCGCTGGGATCGCGGCGGGCTGCGGCCTTGGGGTGCTCCAAAAGCAACTTGGCCGCAGCCTGACTTAAGTCCCTGGCCTTCCTAGAGGCTCGGCGCTCTCTTTATTAAAAAAGCGCCTAGTGGTGTCAGAAGAGCGAGCCGCCCGGAGGAAGCCTAGGGGCTAGGCCCTCCAAGCGGCTCTCGCTCCTTTCGATGACGGTGATATCGATCGGAGCTGGGCCGCACGCGAACCACTATTCTTCGTCAAAATTTTGAACCCACATTTTCAGGTCACGACACCGCCGCGCTTCGCTCCGCATTTTTATGGCGTTGCAATGCCTAATTCCGAAAGCGCGCGCCTTGAAATGCGGGCGGGGTTACGTTCGCCCGTTAGCACGACCTCGACAATTTTCTTTGCGATCGCTTCCGTTATCGGATCGGCTCGGTCTATCAAGCCGAGTCTCTGCAAGGCATGCTCATAGGCCGCCGTCATTTGCTCGATATCTTCAGGCCCAAGTGCTGAATTTTCTATATGGTGAAAAGTCGGCATGACTTTCACTCCTGCAAAGAACGCAAGAGGCGGGAGCGCTTACGTCTCTCGGTCATCGAATGCCATGCTACCTTTCGATGATGCCGGGCTGTGGACTTTATGGACTTGACCATTTTAAGGCGAGAGTGTGATTCCGACACCCGCGCTGCTCCTCGGATAGCATTTGACCTGTCATGCTGGATTGCGGGGTCACCGCTACTGACCAATCATCCCGCTCGTCGGTGTCGGTGAGATCGGCCCATCGCTCTTTCGTCTTCGGGGGACCTCCTTCGCGAGGCGGAAACAATTCGTGAGAGTGCGGGAGAATTGCACTCATTGACAAAATATCTTCGCCTTTCGGGAACCTCATACTGCACCGCCGCGTTTGGTGTCAGTTTCGGCGTCAAGTTCCGGTAAGAGGCAGCCACACGCCAACGCGGCGCGTCTGTGCCGGAGCTGCAACCGCCGAAATCCTCGATGGGAGTACGGGCGACCGGCCGCGATGCGGTCTAGTCCGCCGACCTCGTGGCTGGTGCCCGGCTCCACAAGCATCTGCGTTACCTCTCGAATGGTGTTGCGGCTGGCGCTGCTTGACCTCGCCGGCCGGGATGGGGTGGTTTGCGCTCGACAACTCCCGGACCAGCCCGTCATTGATGGTTGCCTGCCACTTCGCAATCTTCGAACCGACAGTCCGCTTTGTCGTCGCCGCTGAAGCACCGGGACTTAGGCTTCGCCGCGCTGAAACCAAAAGTGTTCTCTGCCGTTCTCCGAGCCGATAGCCAGAGAAGCGGAGGCAAGCATGTCGGATGCAAATCGTTGCCGCGAGCGGGCCGAGCAATGTCGCGAGATTGCCGGCTCAATTGAAGATCCCGCAGAGATTGAACAACTCATTCTCCTTGCGGTCGAATTTGATATTCAAGCTGCAGCTATAGAATGGCATGCTGCGGCCCAACAGAGGGAACACGCAGCGCGTCTGGAGCTAGTTTCCTGAGTTTGACGTTCGCGTTCATGTCAGTTTCGAGGGAAAGGGCGCGGCCCGGTGCTTCTCCCAGCGAGCCGCGCCCAGGCAGCGATGAAGCGTCGCTAACGGCCGTGGTGGCGCGAACTGCATCATCGTCAAGGCTCCACTCAAAACTCGACGCTTCTCTTTCAGGGCGACTTCGTGTCGTATCGATGATCCTTCCGATCGGCTTGCTCCGCTTTTTCGGCAAGTTTGGTCCAATCGTCGGCAAGCCCGAGCCAAAACCTCCTTTCGCTTTGATGCAGGCACTCGGCAGCCATCTGACGGGCCTCCGAGGCCTGCTTCCGGAATTCTTCTGCTTCGCTCACGTTAGTTTCGCTCACGCTGACCACCTCTTTTATGTAGCGTAGCGCTGCGCACGTCTCGACCAACATGATCCAGGTCAACAAAAAGGGGCGGGCAAGAGATTGCCAGGCAGGGACGAGGCCAGCGCCTGCCTCGCCACGCTCAGAGGCAGGCGACAGGGCGCATCAATCTACCAACCGCTCCCTGAAAACTGCCCTGGAGACAGGTTGATCGACGCGGACAGGGGTGCACGATCAAGAGTCTCGATCCAACTAATTGGTGGCGTCGGCCTTAAGGCAACGGACGCGGCTTGTTCCGTTTACAAAATGTGAAGACCTCATTTCACATTTGAAGACCTCAACAACGGCGCGGCGTTGAAATGGATTTTTGCGCGGACTAACTACGTCTGGGGTTTTGCGGGGCACCGCCATGTTGGAGGATCGCGATGGCAAATGCACCAAACAACCAAAGCGTGACAGTCCGCTTCAGGGTCCAGGACTTCAACGCCTGGCGTGCGGCTTACAATGCGCGCGAAAGAAGTCGCGTTTCTGCCGGTATTACGAACGGGAAAGTGTTCCGCGGCATAGACGACCCGAATGAGGTGGTGATCCTCCAGGACGTTACCGACATGGCGAAGGCCCGCGCTTGGTTGGCCTCGCAAGACATGTTGGATGCCCTGCAAGAGGGTGGTGTCGTAACCGCGCCAACCGTTCGCTTCGCGGCTTGAGTGATGACACGACCTTCGGGACGCTTAGTGGCATAGCTGCCGTTCCGAGGTTGGAGCCCCGGTGTGTCGCTGCCCCTTGCGATGGCCGGGGCTTTTTAAGGATGTGTCTTTTGCACAATCCCGGAGGCACCTTGGCGCATAATCGGCGCCGAAGGTGTATTGAGCGATAAGCGATATCGGATCTCTCTGACGTTCCAGTAGGCCCTCCGGGCTCCTCTGGGATCGTGCGCGTCTGTTCAAAGGAGATGGGATCATGAGCAATAATTTCGACGAGCTTCAATCCTTCGGTAAAGAGCAGCTCGAAACGGCGAGCGCGGCCGCAGCCTCGTTGGCCAAGGGTCTGCGAACGATCGCAGCCGAGACGACCGATTATTCGAAAAAGACGTTCGAAACGAACTCTGCCTATGTGGAGAAATTGGCGGGTGCCAAATCGCTCGACGACGCCCTTCAGACCCAATCCGAATATGCCAAATCGGCTTACGAGAATTTCGTTACCCAGGCGACGAAAATCGGCGAAGTATATGCCCATCTGGCTAAGGAGGCGTTCAAGCCAGCCGAGCGCCTGATGGCTAAAGTTCAGACCGCTGCCAGCTCCACGAAGGCGGCCGCCGAGCCCACCAGAATTCACTCTGGGCGGCAGTGATCCGTCTGGCCGCTGGGCCTCGAATTGAGAGGTAGCATTCGGATGAGGCGCAGCTCCTAGCGGGTTCGATTAGCGCACGGTTTCGATTAAGGAGGAAACCATGGCGAGTCGCGACGAATCGGCGACCGGCAGGATCGTTCCTGGCCCTCATACCGCGTCCTGATGAGATGCTGATGAAGCGCTTTCAAGTTGCAATCGATGACGATGAAGCGGCGATGGGTGCGGTTCGCAAGTCGCAGGATTTTCCGCCGATGTTTCGCTTGTTGTCATTAGGAAGCTTGAACCGGGCGTCGTTGCGATTCAATCGATGCGCCAAGGAGAGGTGCGAGTGGCATAAACTCAATTGGGCCGCGGTGACGAGCGGCCATGCGCTTGTCGCTCGCGGTTCTGGCGATGAAGGGTGCGGGGCGTGGCTCAGGCAAGGCCGTTCTGTTCGCGACGACCTAGTCCCAAAGCGTTAGCGCGAGCGTCCCGTTCAACGCGTTGGGATCTCCGGGCTGTAAAAGGGGCGCCTAGCCACGGCGGCCCTTGACCCGCACGATAGTGTAGGATGCGGTCACGCTTGTGCTCGCTTCGTGGGTCGGAACACCGATCGTCCCAAAATAATCGATGGCGTTTTGCCCGAAGCCGCGCGCATGAAATGGTGAGCTCGCGAGGTTCCAAATTGAGGTCACGGATTTCGGATAGTGGCGCCGCGGATTTTGAAGCACGCCAGCTGGGATGGAGATGGAGTGCGGGCCAAAAGAAAGAGCCCCGCCACGCGCGGGGCCCGGCGGCTACTTATTGAGCGCGAATTAGGTTGCTACCATTTGCCCGGAACCGAGCTGGATGAAATACGCGCACCCGGCCAGCAGAATTGCGTAAATCAGGACCACCGACCAGCCGAACGCGTTCATGATGCCGGTCGTAGTTCCCCAGATCGAAACGAGGATTCCGGCAACATCACCTATCGCGTGACCCAGCAGCAATCCGCGCAAAGTTGCCCAGTTGCGAGATTCTCTGGCAAGCCAGAAGATGCAACCGAGGGCAAGAAGAGCCACGCCGAAATAGCGGAACCCCACGATCGCGGATGGGTCAGGCGTCGGGCCATAAAAGCTGATGAGGAAACTCGGTACAAGCAGGAAACCTATTCCATACCCCACGCCCAAAATGGCGGCAAAAATCATGAATGCCTTGAGGTTCATGTCATCCTCCCTTTTTTGCTCTTTCATGCCGCATCATCTGCGCAAACATACCACTCGCGAAAGACGCCGAGAATGAATTTGATCGGTCCACGACAGGTTTCCGCACTGCCGGCTAAAGGTGATGAACGGAGGCGGGAAGAGCAGCCGGCTCTGTTTCCTCCGGTGGACTTGCGTAAGGACTTCGCGATCAGGAGGCTATGCGACAAAATTCTCACGCCGCGGCTAACGGCGATGATGCCGCGTGAGTTTGGGAAAGAACACGGTCGGTCCTACGGTCAAGAAAGCTCCTAGCGTCACAACGCCAAGCAACGTCCCGATTGCAAACTCCACGCCGCTCACGAGATGGCCACCGAGACCGTATCTGATCATGAGATAGAAGACGACGAGATAGAGCAGGCTCGTGACCAAGCCCGGGGAGTAGGTGTTGAGACGGATGGTCCAATAGAAGTGGACGGTCAGAACGTGGGTGACGAATCCGGCCACGAAGATGAGGGGCAGGATAACCCAATGGCCGCCGAGGCTGTCAAAAAGGACGTTGCTTATCGCGATCGCCCCGAGAAACGCCGCGTTGAACCAGAAAAACATCCGCACGTTATAGGTCGGCCAGAAGTTATCCGCGATCCATTGCACGAAGCCGCCGTTGAGGAGCGTTTCGTCGAGGATGTGCATGACATAGGCGGCGAAGAATGCCCAGAATAAGATGTTCAGGAACGGCATGTTTTCAGTCACGATCTATTTTTTGAGGTACGACTGCATTTTAGCACCGAGCACATATCAGATGCCGAGAACATGGCGCGGATGGAGGAGAAGTCCAACTCGGCGCGAACTTTCGAGGAACTCTCTGAAGCCAGAACCGTAAGCTCTGTCGGAAAAGGTGGGGCGCCGCGCATTAGCGGAGCTCACGTCTAGGTCGGCGGATTCAGCCAAGTCCAAGTCAGGCGCGTGTTGAATG
Source organism: uncultured Alphaproteobacteria bacterium (assembly GCA_963759985.1). Classification (GTDB taxonomy): domain Bacteria; phylum Pseudomonadota; class Alphaproteobacteria; order Rhizobiales; family Beijerinckiaceae; genus Methylovirgula. The sequence goes on along the minus strand of CAVXBI010000004.1, from coordinate 615,644 downwards.
ACGTGAGCTTACAACCGCAAAAGGGGTGAACACCCGGCCGCTGTGGCCGGTCGCAGAGTGCGGCGACAATGGCCCCTACACTATCACGCGCGCCAGTACGAGCTGAAGCTTTTAGGAAACTCTGGCGCCGCCACGCCGTTCATCAGAGCGAACTTGATGCCGCCCCAGACATTGCGTTCGTTGATTTCGATTTCTGCGATGGTTGCGCTGCTGCGATAGCGCATTTGTCTCAATCTACACTATTGCCGCATTTTCTGTCGAAATTCGCGCGAGCGCCGCACAACCACTCAGCCTCATCTCCTGCGATCGATCATGGTTAGTTTGTACCAATTTTGGCTGCGGGTTCGAACTAGGCCGTGCTCATAAATCCGTCTCAAAAGGACGGCCGATCGGGCGCATCGCGATGCGGTAGTTACAAAATAGCTTTGGATGGACTGGCGAGCGGAGGTTGCGTGATTTTGGCGTCGCTCCGTTCGGTCACGACCTCGTTGACGGATTCTTGCGGTTCGCTCGCCTGGGCCGCGAAAATCCGGTAAAGCGTATCCTTGTTGATGGGCTTCTGCACAATCGGCACGTGTCTGAATCGTGGGTCAATGCTATCGACATCGTAGCCGGTGACAAAGATAAAGGGCAGCGCCCGCCAGATGAGCACATCGGCTGCCGGATAGACAAGTTCGTTGCCTAGATTGACGTCGAGAATTGCGAAATCGAAGTTTTCATTGTTGGCGGCCGCGAGAGCTGCCGCCGTGGTGGTGAACGGACCGACCACAGACGAGCCCAGGTCGGTCAAAAATTCCTGCATCATCATCGCGACAAGCGCCTCGTCCTCGACAAGCAGGACGCGCGCGTGGGTGAACGTTTCCGGAAGTTTAGGAGTTTCCGCCTCGTTCCATTTGCGCGCGCTTCCAATGCGCGGCCTGGCGCACTTCTGCAGGGGGATCGAGATCCCGCAGCGCAGCCCGGTCTTGTCCCAGTCGAACTCCGCTTTGCCTCCGAGCTGCTGGTCGATGGTGGTGTTGATGAGTTTCATCCCGAAGCCGCGCGGCGAAGCGCGCGGCGACACCGAGGCGCCCGATTCCTTCCATTCGAGCAGCAGTTTATTCGCTTGCACTTCCCACGTCACATTGAGCACGCCGGTATCGACAGACAGCGCCCCATATTTCGCGGCGTTGGTGGCGAGTTCGTGCAGAGCGAGCGCCAGAGTTTGCGCAACCGGCGGCTCTAAGGAAACGGCTTTGCCCGAGGTAATGATCCCGGCGCCATGTGCGGTGCGATAGGGCGCCAGTTCTTCGCTGACGAGCGTGCTGAGGTCGGCGCCATTCCAGCGTGATTCCGACAACAGCGCATGCACCCGCGCCAACGCGGTGATGCGGCCCTCGACCGCGTCCTTGTACTCCTCCACTGATTTGGCGCGCGTCAGACGAATAATGGACTGAATGACGGCAAGGGCATTTCTCGCCCTGTGGTCTACCTCGCGCGCCAAGAGCGCTTGGCGTTCTTCCGCTTCCTTGCGGTCAGTTATGTCGATGGCGACGCCGCCCATTCGCGCGATGCGGCCGTCCGCGTCGAAGGTGAGCGTCGTCGTTCCTATGCACCACCGCACCTCGCCGTTTGGGCGACGAATTCGAAACTCGGACTGGTGTACACGCTCGTCCCCCGTCACGGCCGATAGCGAAGCGCGCATCCGTCCCCAATCATCTGGGTGAACCAAAGTTTTCAGATTTTCAAGGTTCACGGAGAACGTTGCAGGATCCACACCAAAGATGCGATATTGGCCTTCGTCCCAAATCCAGTCGTTCTTGATGATGTCCCAATCCCATGACCCCATCTGCCCCGCGGCAAGCGCCAAAGAACGGCGCCTCTCGCTCTCTACCAGGCATTCGTTTGTTGCAAGAAGGTCAGCTGTCCGTTCGGTGACGCGGCGTTCGAGTTCGCTATTCAACTGTTCGAGCTGGCGAGTCTTGCGGTGCAGCTCGGCAAAAACTTTCACCTTGGCCCGCAACATCTCTGGGATGACGGGCACGGGCACATAATCCACTGCGCCCATCTCGTAGCCGTGCAGGCGATCGACATCGGAGAGATGAATTGCCGAAATGAAGATGATCGCGGTCTTCTCGAAGCGCGGATGCTCGCGGATCATCGCGGCGAGCTGAAATCCGTCGAGCTCCGGCATGCAGACGTCGATGAGGACGATAGCGACATCGGTCTTCAGCAGCACTTCCAGCGCCTCTTGGCCTGACGAGGCTTTGATGAGATTCTCGCCGAGGTCGCGCAGAATCACCTCGTAGGCCAGGAGCTTGGCCGGCTGGTCGTCCACCAGGAGAACGTTGACTTTATCTGTTGATGCCATTGGGTGACCTATCGATGCAGCCACATGCGCAGCACCGACAGAAGCTGTTCTGTGTTGACGGGCTTGGCGAGATAATCCGACGAGCCGGCCTCCAGACACTTCTCGCGGTCGCCCTTCATGGCTTTTGCCGTCAGCGCGACGATCGGCAAGCGGCGATAGGCGGGGTTCTGGCGGATCCTCCCGATCGTCTGATAGCCATCCATCTCCGGCATCATGATATCCATCAAAACGATGGCAAGATCTTGGGTCTTTTCGACCATTTCAATGGCTTCGCTGCCCGTGCCCGCGGTCAAGACTTTCATCCCGCGCCGCTCGAGAAGGCTGCTGAGCGCGAAGATGTTGCGCGAGTCGTCGTCGACCAGTAACACCGTGCGGCCGACGAGATCTTCATCCGAACTGTTGAGCCGCTCGAGCATGCGCTGCTTCTCGCTGGGCAGGTCGGTCACGACGCGGTGGAGGAACAAAGCCGTCTCGTCGAGAAGGCGTTCGGGCGATTCCACGCCCTTCACCACGATGCTGCGCGCCATCGTATGAAGCTGCGCATCCTCCTCCGCCGAGAGTTCCCGACCCGTGAAGACCACCACGGGAATTTCAGCGAGCTCGGGGTCAGCGCACATATGCTCCAGAACTTCGAAGCCGGACATATCCGGCAGGTGCAGGTCGAGCACGACGCAATCGAAAGCCCCGGTGCGAAGGTAGGTCAGGGCCTCCTCTCCGAGCCAGGAATTGACGATCTCTATGTCGTCGTGGCCGAGTAACTCGCCGATGCTCATTCGCTCGGCCTTGTTGTCCTCGACGACGAGCAGGCGCTTGCGGTGTGGCTTGGAAAATTCGCGGATCTTCACCAATGCGTCGGCAAGTCCTTCGCTCGTTGTCGGTTTGGTCACGAAAGAAAAGGCGCCACGCGCCAACCCGTGCTGGCGATCCTCATCGAGAGTGACGATCTGCACCGGGATATGCCGGGTCAGGGGATTTTGCTTGAGCTGGCTCAGCACATTCCATCCCAACATGTCGGGCAGGAAGATGTCGAGCGACACAGCGGTCGGCTGATATTGCTTGGCGAGATCGAGCGCGTCGTCGCCGCGCGTGGCGACGAGCACCTTGAATCCCTCGTCGCGGGCGAGATCGACCATGATCCTCGCATAGTGCGGGTCGTCCTCGACGATGAGCAGAATAGGATCTCCAGGCCCGATCTCTGGGCGGTCGTCGGCGACTTGTTCGATTGGTTCTTGGACGGCGTGAATTGCGATCGGTGGCACGGCGGCCACAGGAGTCGATGGCAACCGGCTCGCGGTGGACGGCCCGACATACTTCAGAGGCAGATAGAGCGTGAATGTGCTGCCCACCCCAGGCGAGCTCCGCAGATGGATTTCGCCGCCAAGCAAATGCGACAGCTCGCGGCTGATCGCGAGCCCTAGGCCCGTGCCGCCATATTTCCGGCTCGTGCTCGCGTCGGCCTGCTGGAATGCCTCGAAAATGAGTTTCTGCTTTTCCAGCGGAATGCCGATGCCACTATCCGAAACCTCGAAGGCGATAACCGCCGGCGCCTGATTGAGCCCTGGATGATCGGCGCTCCAGCCTTCTTGCGCGGAAGAGACGTTGAGGCGGACGCCGCCTTGCGCCGTGAACTTGAAAGCGTTGGACAGAAGGTTCTTGAGCACCTGCTGAAGACGCTTCGAGTCAGTGACGAGGCTACGGCCAAGCGTCGGGTCGACATTGACTTCGAACGACAATTGCCGGTTTTCCGCTTCGTGACGGAACGGACGCTCGACCATGTCGATGAGGTTCGAAAAGAAAATCTCCTCCGCATCCACGGTGACGGTACCCGACTCGATCTTGGACAGGTCGAGAATGTCGCTAATCAGGTTCAAGAGGTCGGTGCCAGCGGCGTGGATGGTGCGCGCAAACTCGACCTGCCTCGAGCTGAGGTTGGCATCTGGGTTGTCGGCGAGCTGCTGGCCTAGGATCAGGATGCTGTTCAGCGGAGTGCGCAGCTCGTGTGACATGTTGGCGAGGAATTCCGACTTGTACTTCGAGGTGAGCGCGAGCTCGGTGGCTTTTTCCTCCAAGGCGCGGCGCGCTTGCTCGATTTCTTGGTTCTTACGTTCCACTTCGACGTTGCGTTCCGCGAGTTGCTGCGCCTTTTGTTCGAGTTGCTCGTTCGTTTGCTGCAGCTCGCGCTGCTGGGTCTGTAGCTCGCCAGCGAGCTGTTGCGATTGTTTGAGCAAGCCTTCCGTCTGCATGGTGGCTTCAATGCTGTTCAACACGATGCCGATGTTGGTGGTGAGCTGCTCGAGGAAAGTGATCTGTGAGGTCGTGAATGGCGTGACTGAGGCGAGTTCAATGACCGCCTTCACCTGGTTTTCGAATAAAACCGGCAGAACGATGATTTTCTGCGGCGGCATCTTGAAGAGGGCCGAGGAGATGAGAACGGCGTCGCCAGGTATTTCGCTGATCAGCATCCGGCGCTTGTCCTGAGCGCACTGTCCGATGAGGCCCTCGCCAAGGTGGAGCGTGGGTAGATGGCCGCCAGTCTCCCGGTCCGCGTAGGCGGACAATAGTTTGAGGCGCTGGTCTTCACTTTCCAGTTGGTAGATGACGCCCAGCTGGGCATTGACCAGCGGCGTCAATTCGGTCAGCAGCAGCCGGCCGACAGTGGCAAGGTCGCGTTGGCCTTGCAGCATGTTCGTGAACCGGGCTAGGTTCGTCTTCAACCAATCCTGCTCGGTATTGCGGTCCGTGGTAAGTCGCAGATTGCCGATCATCGTGTTGATGTTGTCTTTGAGTTCGGCGACTTCGCCGCGCGCATCGACCTGAATGGAGCGCGTTAGGTCGCCCTTTGTCACGGCGGTCGCGACCTCGGCGATGGCGCGCACCTGCGTCGTGAGATTAGCGGCGAGTAGGTTCACGTTGCCGGTCAAGTCCTTCCACGTACCGGCCGCGCCGGGTACGTTGGCTTGTCCGCCCAGGCGGCCTTCGACACCGACCTCGCGCGCGACCGTGGTCACCTGATCGGCGAAGGTCGCGAGCGTGTCCGTCATGTTGTTGATGGTCTCGGCAAGCGCCGCGACCTCGCCCTTTGATTTCACGGTCAAGTTTTGCTTGAGGTCGCCGTTGGCGACAGCGGTCACGACCTTCACAATGCCGCGCACCTGCTCGGTGAGGTTGGCAGCCATTACGTTCACGGTATCAGTCAAGTCCTTCCATGTGCCGGCGACGCCCGGCACCTGCGCCTGGCCGCCGAGTTTGCCTTCCGTGCCGACCTCGCGCGCCACGCGTGTCACTTCTGAGGCAAACGCGTTGAGTTGATCGACCATTGTGTTGATGGTGTTCTTCAGTTCCAGAATCTCGCCCTTCACGTCGACGGTGATCTTGCGCGACAGGTCGCCGCGCGCGACGGCGGTCGTCACCTCGGCGATATTGCGCACCTGCGTCGTCAAATTGGCGGCGAGTAGATTGACGTTATCGGTCAAGTCCTTCCATGTGCCGGCGACGCCGAGCACGTTGGCTTGGCCGCCAAGGCGACCGTCCGTCCCCACCTCACGGGCCACGCGAGTCACTTCGGCGGCAAACGAGCGAAGCTGCTCGACCATCGTGTTCAGTGTCTCCTTTAACAGCAGAATCTCGCCGCGCACGTCGACCGTGATCTTCTTCGAAAGGTCGCCGCTTGCGATAGCAGTTGCAACTTCCGCGATGTTGCGTACCTGCGCCGTCAAGTTCGAGGCCATGAAGTTGACGTTGTCGGTCAAGTCTTTCCAGGTGCCGGCGACGCCCGGCACCTGCGCCTGGCCGCCAAGCTTGCCCTCGGTGCCGACCTCGCGCGCCACACGGGTGACCTCGGATGCGAAGGAGTTGAGTTGATCCACCATCGTGTTGATGGTGTTCTTCAGCTCGAGAATTTCCCCCTTGACGTCGACGGTGATCTTGCGCGATAGGTCGCCGCGCGCCACCGCGGTGGTCACCTCGGCGATGTTGCGCACTTGCGCGGTCAAGTTGCCTGCCATGGAGTTGACCGAGTCCGTCAAGTCCTTCCAGGTGCCGGCGACACCGGGCACGTTCGCTTGTCCGCCCAAGCGGCCTTCGGTACCCACTTCACGCGCCACGCGCGTTACCTCGCCAGCGAAACGGTTGAGCTGGTCGACCATCGTGTTGAGAGTTTCTTTGAGCTGCAAAATCTCGCCGCGAACGTCGACCGTGATCTTGCGCGACAGGTCGCCCCCGGCGATGGCGGTCGCAACCTCCGCGATGTTGCGCACTTGTGCCGTCAGGTTGCCAGCCATGGAGTTAACGGAATCGGTCAAGTCTTTCCACGTGCCCGCCACGCCAGGCACTTCGGCTTGGCCGCCGAGCTTGCCCTCGGTGCCGACCTCGCGAGCAACGCGCGTGACCTCCGCGGCGAAGGCGTTGAGCTGATCGACCATGGTATTGAGCGTTTCCTTGAGTTGCAGGATCTCGCCGCTCACGTTTACCGTAATTTTCTTCGACAGATCGCCGCGCGCGACCGCGGTTGCGACATCCGCAATGTTGCGCACCTGGCCAGTCAGGTTCGAGGCCATCGAGTTGACGCTGTCGGTCAAATCTTTCCATGTGCCGGCAACGCCGCGCACCAGTGCTTGGCCGCCGAGCTTGCCTTCGGTGCCGACCTCGCGAGCAACGCGCGTGACTTCCGAGGCGAAGGCGTTGAGCTGATCGACCATCGTATTGATGGTGTCTTTGAGCTCGAGTATTTCGCCGCGCACATCGACCGTGATCTTCTTCGATAAATCGCCGTTGGCGATCGCGGTCGAGACCTCGGCAATGTTGCGCACTTGCGCGGTCAAGTTCGAAGCCATGGAGTTAACGGAATCGGTCAAGTCTTTCCACGTGCCGGCGACGCCGAGCACGTTCGCCTGGCCGCCGAGCCGTCCGTCGGTGCCCACTTCGCGCGCCACGCGGGTCACTTCCCCTGCAAAGGCGTTCAACTGATCGACCATCGTGTTGATGGTCTCTTTCAGCTGCAAGATCTCGCCGCTAACGTTGACAGTAATCTTCTTCGACAAGTCGCCGCCGGCAATCGCGGTCGCGACATCGGCAATGTTGCGGACCTGCGCGGTCAGGTTCGAGGCCATGAAGTTGACGCTATCAGTCAAGTCCTTCCACGTGCCGGCGACGCCGGTCACCACCGCCTGTCCGCCGAGCTTGCCTTCCGTGCCGACCTCACGAGCAACGCGCGTGACTTCCGAGGCGAAGGCGTTGAGCTGATCGACCATCGTATTGATGGTGTCTTTGAGCTCGAGGATTTCGCCGCGCACATCGACGGTGATTTTGCGGGAGAGATCGCCGCGCGCGACGGCCGTGGTCACCTGCGCGATGTTGCGTACCTGGTCGGTGAGGTTGCCGCACATGGCGTTGACGGAATCAGTCAGGTCTTTCCAGGTACCGGCAACACCCGGTACGATTGCCTGACCGCCGAGCTTGCCTTCGGTTCCTACTTCACGGGCGACGCGAGTGACTTCCGAGGCGAAGGAGCGCAACTGGTCCACCATCGTATTGATAGCTTCTTTGAGTTGCAGAATCTCGCCGCGAACGTCGACGGTGATCTTTTTCGAGAGGTCGCCGTTGGCCACTGCGATCGTAACTTCGGCGATGTTGCGCACTTGCGCGGTCAAATTGTTCGCCATCGAGTTGACGCTTTCCGTCAACTCCTTCCAGACGCCCGTTACTTCGACCACCTTTGCCTGTCCGCCGAGCTTGCCCTCAGTGCCCACCTCGCGCGCCACGCGCGTTACTTCGGAGGTGAACACGTTCAGCTGCTTGATCATCGTGTTGACGATTTCAGCGGCGCGCAGGAACTCGCCCTTTAGCGGCCGTCCGTCGACGTCGAGCCGGACGGTCTGCAAAAGGTCGCCTTGCGCAACGGCGGCGATAGCGCGTGTTACTTCAGTGGTCGGCCAGAGCAGATCGTCGATTAGCATGTTGACGGAAGATTCCATCTCCCCCCAGGCGCCGCTCGATATGCCGAAGCGAACACGCTGGCGCGTCTTTCCCTCGCGGCCAACGACGTGTCCAACGCGTTCGAGCTGCTTGGCCATACGTTCGTTGGCGGCGACGATTTCGTTGAACGTGTCGGCTACTTTCCCCATGATGCCGACCTGATCGCCGCCCATGCGCACCGAGAAGTCGCCGACGCGCATCGCCTGCAACGCATGCAAAAGCTCACGCAGTTCGCCCGATGAGCCGTTCAAACCTTCGTCGATCGCCGCAGAGATGGGTGCCGAGGTCCCTTCACCATCGGTCTCGACAAGAGCTTCGTCGGTCGTTTGCATGAGAGTCTCCTGCCAAGGTTGCGAGGGAAATCGGCGGCCCGAGGTATAAGCTTTTACTTTGCAGTAAGCAGCGAGCCATCGGTTGCGCCAGATGCAAACGGACCCGCACAACGCTGTGAACAGGACGGACCCTCTTAATTGGGACGTGGCGACCCGGAAGCTATAACCGAGCAAACCCAACCAACGTTCCCGGAAGTCCAAAAAATCTTTGGCTCTGCGCTACACATCGCAAGCTTTGCGGTTGGTGGCAGAAAAGCAATCGCTGGGGAGAGATCTCAAAGTTGCAAACGATGGATCAGGTGTCTTCCAGGCGGCGATGTGAAGGTTGCCATCCAAGCTTTGGGTCCGCATTCGTCTCCTGGAAGGAAACTGAAGTGATGGGAAGCTTCCTGCTTAGGATGTCACCGCAAGCCGGGCTCGAGGTCGAAAGACGTGATGAACATCGCGATAGTCCCCCACAATGCTCCAGCAAGGCCTGGAGTCGTTTCGGCCGATAACGAGGTGTCGGGAGCTTGATCGGTGGAAGCGGCGCACTGCGCTTCAGACGCGAACTCATCAGAATCTATCTGATGCTCGTATCCGACGAGAACGCGACGAGACTGTCCCCCGACGAGCTTTTGCGAGCCGTAGAGTGCGAGGATTAGGCGCGGATACGAATACGCACATGGCGCACCCGCGCGCCAGCGGAGGAACCTATCGCGGGGCGAGATGAACTCGTCGACCTATTCCCAAAGCGTCAGTGCGAGCGTCCCGTTGAAGGCATTGGGATCTCCCGGCTGTACGCGGAAGGCGGGGTTTCGTGTGTAGGTCAGGGCGGCACCCAGCCATAGGCCCTTGATCACGCGATAGGTGTAGGAGGCGGTCACGCTTGTGCTCGCTTCGTGGGTCGGAACACCAATTGTCCCAAAATAATCGATGGCGTTTTGCCCGAAGATCGTGCGCGTCGCCACGAGGGAGGCGAAGTCATACGGCCGCTGCGGGAATGGCCCAATGTCGTAAAGACGCAGCTCGCAATATTGCGAATATATGTTGACGTCTGGTGGCGCATACATGATCGAGCCGCCGGCGAAGATTCCGCTCTCCGGCCGGAATGTCTGCAGGAGCTGGAAGTCGGCGAGCCCATATAGGGCGTAGTTCGTGCTCGCCGGCGCCGTGCCAAAGCCCGGATACTGCGTGAAGTTATAGATCCCGCCGCCGCGCAGCCAGATGCCCGATGCGTCCTCTGCCGGGTGAACCTGATAGCCGACCTCGTCGATCACCAGCGGCTTCGTGCCGGGGATGGTGAAGTCGAATCCTGTCGGATTGAGTGCTACGTCGGGCACGTTTCCGACACCCGGCGGGATGCTGCGCTGAACGCCAACCTTCTCATAGAAGTTGCCCAGCGACGCCCGCAGATTGGCCGTAGGCGCCGTGCTGACATTGTTCGACAGGCCGACTTCGAAAGGAATTACCGCCTCTGGCCCGAGCGTGCCGCCGGCGAGCCTGCCGCCGACATAAGTCCCGATATATTCGAAGTCGTTCTCAATATAGCCGAGCTGCAGCTCGAGATGATCCTCGAACATGCGTTGGTCGTAATAGAGGCTGTTGATTTCAAAATAACTCGGCCCGATCGTGGCCCAAGTCGGCTCCATGAGCTTGGCGCCAGCCACCACTTTCGCATTCGGAATCCCAAGCAGCTTGTCGAGGTCGAAGGTCAGGTAGTTAACAGTCAACGTGAACGCCGTTGGTATCTGTCCGACATATTGTTGGCCTTGCGGCGTGGGCTTGCCGATCGAGAGGAAGTTGATATTGCCGTTCTCGATATTTTGGAGTCCGAGCCCAATCCCGAAGTCCGCGAGTTTGCCGCGTACGCCATTGCAGTCCGGGTACAATGTCTCGCTTGTCGCAAGATAGGGAATATTCCATGTCGGGCGCAGCGACCAGGAATTGAGTTTCGCGCATGCGTCCGGGTCAGACGTTACCGGTGGCGCGGGCTCCGCGGGATCTAGCAAGGCGCCGAAAGCGCCTGAAGAGGGTTGGGCGTCATTGTCGGGGCCGATATCAGAGTTGTTTAGCGCCTGTCCGAGGGCGCAATCGCATCCAAGCGTTGCAACGGGCATTGATACGATCGAGGCGAGGACGAACGCAGCCGTACTTTTGTGTAGGCGTGCCGGCTTCCGTGAGAACGTCGCTATCGTCATCGTCCCGTCCCACTATCGGTTCTTAACATGCCGTGTATCGCGCGGGAAGGCGGTCGCTTCCTCGATTGTACGCCATGGACTTATGGGCTGCTCTTGAACAGATAAAAGTGCATGAACACGTGCAACCGATTTGGAATCCTTGCGACGTGATCGTGCGAAAGCACAGGCATTGAAACAACCTGGACAAGCTGGCGCTAGGCTCTTTGGCTCGCTCATTAGCAACTTGGAAAAGAACCCGCTGAGCGCCGCTAAGAGGGGAAGGAAAAATGGTAAAATCAGTAGCCGATCAGTTCGTGGAAATCCTAGCTGCTGCGAGAGTCAAGCGGATCTATGGCATCGTCGGCGACAGCCTGAACGGCCTGACCGACGCGCTTCGCCGCCAAGGCAAGATCGAATGGATCCACGTCCGGCACGAGGAGGTCGGGGCGTTCGCGGCTGGCGCTGAGGCGCATCTGACTGGCGAGCTCGCCGTTTGTGCTGGCAGCTGTGGGCCGGGCAATTTGCATCTCGTCAATGGCCTCTTCGACTGCCACCGCTCGCGCGTACCAGTGCTTGCCATTGCGGCACAGATCCCGTCAGCCGAAATCGGCGCCGGTTATTTCCAGGAAACCCACCCAGAAATCCTCTTCAAGGAGTGCAGTCATTATTGCGAGCTGATTTCCGTGGCCAACCAGATGCCTCGCACCCTGGAGATCGCCATCCGGCAGGCGGTCGGCAACCGCGGCGTCTCGGTCGTGGTGATACCGGGCGACGTGGCGCTTCAGCCCGCTTCCGATGCGTCGGTACCGAAAGCAGAAGGCCTACTGCCCGGTCACGCGGTCCCGATACCTTTACACGCCGACGTTGAGCGCCTCGCCGCGCTGCTAAACGGCGATGGCCGCGTAACTATGCTGTGTGGTTCGGGATGTCGGGGTGCGCATGATCAGGTCGTCGCGTTGGCCGATCGTCTAAAAGCACCTATCGTGCACGCGCTCCGAGGCAAGGAATACGTTGAGTGGGAGAACCCATTTGACGTTGGCATGACAGGACTGATCGGTTTTTCGTCGGGCTACTACGCCATGCTCGATTGCGACGTGCTTTTAATGCTCGGAACCGACTTCCCATACCGCCAGTTCTACCCCCGCGGCGCGGGAGTGCACATCGCGCAAGTGGATATGCGACCCGAAAACATCGGCCGCCGCGCACCGGTCGATCTCGGCGTTGTAGGTGATGTCCGAGCGACGCTCGATGCGCTGACGCCACTTATCAAGGAGAAACGCGATCGCCGGCATCTGGATCAAGCAACGGAACACTATCGCAGGACCCGCAAGAGCCTCGATGAACTGGCAGTTGGCACGCCGGGCAAGGGACCGATCCACCCGCAGCAAATTGCCAAAGCCATCAGCGATCATGCCGCCGAGGACGCGGTCTTCACTTGCGACGTCGGACTGCCGACGGTGTGGGCCGCGCGTTATTTGGCGATGAACGGCAAGCGGCGGCTTATCGGATCGTTCTGGCATGGCTCAATGGCCAATGCGATGGCGCAGGCGATTGGCGCGCAGAGGGCGTTTCCGCGTCGGCAGGTGATTTCGCTGTCGGGCGATGGCGGGTTCACCATGCTAATGGGGGACTTTCTCAGCCTCGTGCAACTCGGCCTACCGGTGAAGGTCGTTGTGTTCAACAATAGCGCGCTGGGCTTCATCGAGATCGAGCAGAAATCCTCGGGCTTTCTCGACTTCGGCACGAGTTTCAAGAATCCGAATTTTGCCGCTATGGCCGAAGCCTCAGGTGTGCGTGGGATCCGGATTGAGGACCCCGCCGACGTCGACAAGGGCATCGCTGCCGCGCTCGCCCATAACGGGCCAGTGCTGGTCGACGCGGTGGTAAGCAGGCTGGTGCTCCCTATCCCGCCGGCTATTACGATCGAGATGGCAAAAGGCTTTACCCTCTATATGGTGAAAGCCGTGTTCAACGGCCGCGCTGACGATCTCGTCGATCTCGCGCGAGAAAATCTCTGGGCCTAAGGCTTGAGCGCAGAAGGAGAATACCGTGGATGCTACGGTTCTTTTCCTGTTTCAGGTTCAATTCGCCCTCAGGGCATTGGTTTCGCGCATTTCGTTGGGATACCATGGGTGTCTCACTGTCTTGGACGTCTTCCGCTTTTGAGGGGCTTTGGCGGCGTTTCTCCAGCCCCCGGTTGCACAAAGAGCTCGGCGATAGGGACGGACAGCGCGCCCGCGATTTGATCGAGCAAGTCGACCGTCGGATTCGCCTCTCGGGGTTCAAAGCCCCCTAGGCAAGACCGATCAACCGCTGGGCGTCTTGGTCGATAAACCATCTCTGGACGAATTCTTCGACAAGACGCTTTTGGGCTAACTGCTGCCTCACGGCCTCCTCATCGTCCAAGCTGCCGATAACCGACGCCCTCTTTCGATACATCAGCAGATCGGGCAATTTGCGCTCGCTGCTTTCTCGTTGTCCATGAGACTGCGAAAGGACTCCGGATCGCGGGCGTCGCCGCAATAGAGACGGTGATCGTCTAGGAGCCAGAGGTCGCCAGGGATCGATATGGCAGGTCCGGCAGAAAGCTCGAATTCGTCCGCTTGGTCTAACGTATCGTTGTCGTCGAGAGCTTGGATGCGGAAATCGATCTCAGCCGGCTCAAAGCCAGTCGCTTCAATGTCGAAATCCAAGGCAAGCTCGGTAAGCTCTTTTAACTGCGTAGCGACCTGCGCATCATCCCATGTGGACCTGTCCGTGAGCTTGTTGTCAGCCAGTCTGTAGGCGAGAGCTTGAGCTTCAGTAAGATGGTCCAGCAAAATAACGGGGACGGCTTCCAGCCCAAGCAAGGCGGCGGCCTGATGGCGAGCATGTCCCGCGATAATGCAGTGCTCCTTGTCGATGAGGATCGGTGCGTTAAATCCGAAGGCGTCTATACTCTTCGCGATCGCCCGTATCTGCGCGCGATTATGGGCGCGAGGATTTTTTGGATGCGGTTTCAGCGCGCCTGTCGGAACGAGTGCAATGTTCTTGACGTGGGTGAAGCGCGGCATAGAGGGTCTCCGGCAGGCATCGGTCGACCGCCGTTGCTCCTCTAGCCTTTTTTCTATTGAGCGACGTCTGGGGAATTTCTGGCTTATTTCCCCGGCTTTTTGACGGATCTCGTGCGTATTCGCCTTGAGCGCACTGCATCCACAATTGCTTCCTCTGAGTGGTGTTCGTCGAGGTAAGCTAACGCCAATTTCACGATTTTGATTGCCGGGCTGGTCGGCTTCCCGAGCCCCGCGGGCCTGTTGGAATGTTCGACAAATACCTTAGCAATGTCCCGCCCTACATTCCGCGCGACGTTGTGCCAAGGATCCGGCTCGCGCCCACGACCGCGGGGCACAAACTTCTGGAACACAGGCGCAACGTCGATTGCCGCCGCCAATAATGCTTCGATGGGCGCGAGTGACGAAGGAGGGTTTCTGGGGGAAGCCTTGTCAGTGTTGGCAATCAGGATGGGCAGTTCATCCTGTAGCGACTTCAGAGCGGTATAGATTCGCTTCATTCTTATCTGGGAAGGACTGTTTCCTCGGGCGGCCCTCAGCTCCGGCGTATTTTTCCAAAGAAATGACAAAAGAGCACAGTGATTGAGGTCCCGTGCGATAGCGGCCGCGCATTCTGGAGGAATAATACACCCCTCAGCGGCGAACCATTTCTGAACGTCATCGACACCAAGGATAGGTCGGCCGTTTATTGTCGGTCCGTCGTAGTTGGCATCCTTTTTCTCGGCCATCGTTTCGCTATCGCTGTCGAGAGGGCGGAAAGGTGACTAAGCAGTTAGGAGGCTCCACCCCGGCATGCCTCTGCTGATGACTACGCGCTTCGCGTCGGTTCACCGGAGCGGCTTTGTCCCGCCTTGCGCCGCTGTGCTGTACCCCCACCGGAATTGCTGGGGTCGGGCGCCCATCAAGTCTTTCCGGAATCTGACTAAGGGCTGGGCAGCGCCCGGTAAGAGATTCCCTGTTCCGGTCGGCAATTTCCCTGTTCTGCGAAGTGCGATCGGTAATCTGAGCCTCGGGACTTTCTCGATCTACTGCCACATCGGACCGAACTATTATCGGCAAACTCCGAAAATTCCCTGTTTTCCCCGCGGTAACAGGGAATTTGGTGCCCAGACTGGCTCGATCTAACCGGCCTCCTCAGCCACGCGGGTGCGGTCTACCGCTGAAATTGAACCTTTCTCGCAAAACTGCGACATTTCCGTAACTTAGGCGCGCCCTGAGTGGTCTCGATCGCTCCAAGGCCGAGCGCAGGGGGCTTTTAGACCGGATATCCGGTCGCAGTCTGCGGAGGGGTTTTTCGGTTCTCCGTTTGGGTACATCGGGAAAAGCCGGAGACCGGTTCGATTTTCAGCGAGACTGTTTCGTTTGGATCCAAGATTCCCTACCTCAGGCGATGGCATGGTCTTCGCCGCCCTCGTCACGCGATAGGCGTTATCGGACAATGAGCAACCGCTGCTGAAATCGTGATCCATCATGTCACGGGGCCGATCCCGGAGATTGCCGGGCACTTCAACAGCAGGAATGATGCGCAGCCAAAGACGGCGATGTCGAGCTCACCCTACCGACATGACGATTGAGGTTGGACGAGGGGAAACCAGCAGCGACGGGCATCTGCTCCGGCACAACCGCCGCGGCACTTATGTCACGACGGAATGCAAACCTTGCCAGACCGCATAATCTCGCTAGGAATTATTGAGCCAATTGTGCAAAACCTCCTCGCATGCCCCAGATTGGGCGCCCGCCATGCCGCCAGACCTCGAAACACCGTTTTTCCTAGAAATGAACCTGACGAACAACCAACGCGCGTCAGACTGCGAAACGATTTCCGTCGGGAAGGCGAAACTGCGGGTCACGCCCGTATTTTATGCCTATTGGCGATTCGCCGCGGAACGTCAGCGAATTTTCTTTCGTCGCCTCAACGGTGCTTCCGGGAGCCTCACCAACGACCCGGTTCTTCGATGCTTCAAGTTCACGAACTCCTACCGTGCGTCCGATCGGGTGAGTCAGTATCTGATCCGCAACGTAATCTACCGGGCTGACATGCTGTCCGACGCGCGCAACGTCTTCTTTCGGACCATTCTCTTCAAACTCTTCAACAAGATTGAGACGTGGAGATTTTTGGAAGAGTCGATCGGGACGATCACTTGGGAAGACTATAGTTTCGCACAATACGATCAGTTGTTGTCGCAGCGCATGTCCGAAGGAAACCGCGTCTATTCGGCCGCGTACATCATGCCATCAGGAGGAAGCCTCTTCGGCCACAGGCTCAAGCATCAAAATCACCTGCGCATGCTCGAGCAGCTTGTTCGCGAGCAGTTTCACGCCAAGCTGGCGGACTGCAAAACGATGACGACGGCATTTGCGCTGCTGCGCTCTGCACCGCTCCTCGGGCCCTTTCTCGCGTATCAGTACGTCACCGATTTGAACTACAGCATGCTCACCGACTTCGGCGAGCATGAGTTTGTAATGGCGGGCCCCGGAGCGCTTGATGGCATTCACAAATGCTTCGTGGGTGCTGATGCGGTGGCGTCAGCCGACATTATCCGCTACATGTTCGATCATCAGGAGAAGCACTTCACCGAGCTCGGCATCGAGTTCTCGTCGCTGTGGGGCCGGCCGCTTCAGCTTATCGACTGCCAGAACCTGTTTTGCGAGATTTCCAAATACGCGCGTGTAGCGTTCCCGGGCTACGTGGGGGTCGCGGGCCGAACTCGGATCAAGCAAAAGTTCCAGTCCAACGGCGCGCTGCCGGAGCCTTGGTATCCGCCGAAATGGAAGATCGGCCCTGCTCCGTTGGCTTTCTCAGTTTGACATGTCACCCACGTCCGCAATCGCCGTTGCCGTGCAGGTGACGTCGGCACCGCGCCGGTTGAAGGCGACCTTGTAATCAATCGCGCGGAGTGCCCATACGCGTTGTTGCGCGAACTTCGCGGCTTTGACGTAAACGCGATTTCCCGCCTCGAGGTGCACTTCGATCTCCTTCCACAGCTCCGGCGACCCCTTATCCATCCCGAGCGCCTCCAGGATAGCGCGCTTTGCGGCCACCGTTTCCGCAATCAGATTCCGTTCGGTGGCCCACTTGCGCTCCGCCGGACTCAGCACCTGTTCGATGTTCGTCGGCGGAATTTCGGTCGAGCCCATGCCGAGTCCGACCGTGATACCCTAAATCGCTGGACACACTGTCGGCGAGAAAGTCAGCTTGCGGGCGTTAAGATCGACGTGAACGGTGCCCTGCTTCTCGTCGCATAGCCGGTAGAACATGTCGCAGCCTTCGAAGATTGCATCCTCCCACTCCCAGAAGGTGTTCTTGGCGACCTCAAGGCCGTCGACATAGGTCCGAAGATTCTTCAGCAGTTTGAAATTTATCAGGCTACGGTGGGGAAACAAGCGCGTCGGCGTGCCAAGCACACAACGGCCGGTGGCCTTCGCCTGCCGGTCGCCCTCCGAATAAATCGCCTTGATGACCAATTCCTCGACAACTTTCGCACGTCCCCCGTCCTCGACCTCGTCGACGCGGTCGTTGCCGCTCTTGCGCTTGCGCCGCATCAAGCCGCGCACGACAGGCGACCAGCCGAGACGAGCGATCAGAGCAAGATGAATGACGTCGTGGAAGCGGTAGCCATCGTCTTCGTAAAAGTTGTCGGTCAGGTCGTCGCCGAGCGGTTTTCCCTGAAAGTACATGCGCGACTTCTGAGGGCCGATGCGCACAAATGCGACGTCAAACACGCGCGGGAACTGCTCGGGCGCCTCACGAGCGTGATCGTGCAGCGGTGTGTGCGCGCCGCGTTCGGACCGGAAGCGGACTTTGGCGCGATTGGATGCCACAACGTCATCCAGCGACAGGTGGTAGAGGCTCGCCATCGCGGACAGATGCCATGCGATCTCGCCCAAAACGACGTTGGGATCGCAATCGGCCACGTTCTTGTTCAGCGCGATCTCGATTTTCGGCAGCGTGACCCGCAATAGCTCGGCGCCGAGCTGCCAGAGAACCGCCAAACAGACCTCCAGCAGCACGCGCCCGTCACTGCGCGCGGTCATGAAGGCAAGCTGCCGATAAGCATCGAAAGTATAACCGCTCGTCGGCGGGAAAGATTTCGCCGCCTCTAGAAACGCTGCGCGCTTGGCTGGATCGAGCGACGTGGCGATTTTCTGCCCGCGCTCGTCGCCGCTGCCTATCTCAGCGCGGAGCGCTGCAATGTCGGCCGCGAGAATGTCGAAGTATCCGTTATTGATGATCTGCGCGGTCGAGTAGCAGTACCAGAGCGCATCGCCAAGCTCTTCCTTGATCTCGTCGTTGGGCTGGTCCCACCGGGCCTCTTCCCCACCTTCGGAGAGGATTTTCTTTTTCACCGCCGCGACCAGCGAGCCAATCTCGCCGACGAGCCCATAGAGCGCAATTGCGCGCTGTTCGTCCTTCGGCTTGGTGGTGAACTGGCTCGTCGTGCGGACGAATGCGTCGTAGTCGGCGGCGTTCATCGCGGCTTGCGTCATAACTTCCTCTTTTTCTTCTTCTCGGATTTGGTGCCCAGGAATTGCCAGTGCGCCGGCTCGCCGACATATCCGCGCTCTGGTAGGGTGCCGAGCCACGCCATCACCGCGGCGACCTGTTCGTCTGTAAACCGGCAGCGATGGCCGGGGCCCTTCTTTAACAAGAACGACAGCTGATCGGGCACCTTGATCCCCTTCCTGCCCCAGTAAGCGAAGTCGTGGCCGACCAGCACCTTGTCGGTGGTGCCGGTGTCGCGCCGCAGGTCGCCGAGCGAAACGCTTCCATCTTCCATGCTGTGAAAGGAATCCTCTTGCTTGAAGGTCTTTCCGCCGTCGCGGTGATAGATGTTGTCGCCATAGCGCAGGTGCGTCGTCGCCGACATGCGGGGCTTCTTGCGGCGAAAGCGCCGGTCCCTCCAATAGTCGTCGAACGTCATGACCTCCTCGACGCGCATCCAATACGTCACATGACCCTCAAGGCTCGGCTCGACTGCGCCGGTGCCGAAGATGTAGTCCCCGACCTTCGCATATTTCCTGATCTGTGGTTTGCAGCACGCGAGCGTGCAGGCTCCGTGAAACGGATTGGGTGCAAAGCCGAGGTCGTGCTCGACGACATAGGAATATAAGGTCACTTCGGCTTCGCCTTTTCATCCACACAAAGATTGCGCTCGGTTTCCGGCGCCGGCAGCGTCTGCCCGTCCGGCATCTCGAAGCACAATTCGTCATCGTCGGCGGCGACAACGCGCAGCTTGTCCACGTCCCAACGGACGATGGAGTAGGCGTATTTCTTCACGGAATCCGGCGGTTCCGCCGCCGTCGAGCCCTCCGGCCACACGCAAATGGCCCGGCGGCCGCCCCGCTGAGCAGCGGCGAGTTCGTTTTCGAGGTTTGGGTCGGCACAGGTTGCCGGCGACGCGAGAACCAGGATGATCTCGTCGTCGCATCTCTTGTCCGGCTCACCGACGGCTTCGACCACCTCGACTTCTCCGGGCGGAAACCCAGCGGCGGCGGCCAACGCCTTCATTGCCTGCACATCCTTCGGGGCAAGCCCTTTTTTCAGTATCTTAATACGACGCATCCGCGCCTCCGCCATGCTAACGGCCGTTGTCGTCGCTACCCGCCCGACAACCGATCCCATTTTGGGAGCATGGATGAGATTCCGCTTGCCGTCAACAAAAAAGCTCCCAATATGGGATCATGGAGTCCGAAATGAGATTCGTAGGCCAAACCGAGGTCGCGGCGTTTCTTGCCGTATCGCCGGGGTACGAAGATGCCGTGCGCGCGTGGTTGGCGGAGATGAAGTATGGGCAATGGCTTTCTGCGGCCGCCTTGACCGCCGACTTTCAGAATGTGGATACGTCGGAGTTACCGTCAGTTGTCTTTTATCTAGCGCCGGCGGCGCTGCGCATCGAGACTATCATCGACTTCCGCGTCGGCATCGTACTGTTGGTGGCAATCTCGCCGCTCGCTGCCGTGCAGGGCAGCCCGCAATATTCTTGGAATGCCCGTCGTGACCACTAAGCCAATCCGCAACCCTGCCGATCTGGAAGCCGCCAAGGGCCGCCTCGCCCGTCTGCTGTCCAAATCGAACAACCGAGAGCACGATGACGAGATCGAAGTTCTAGCAACATTGATCGAACAGTTTGAAGCGAAGAGCGCACCGATTGCGCTCCCTGACCCGATTACGGCGATCAAATTCCGTATGGAAGAAAAAGGTTTGTCGGCCCGACAATTGGAGCCTTTCATCGGTTCGCGGGCGCGCGTCTCTGAAGTTCTATCTGGCAAGCGATCATTATCGATCGATATGATACGCTCACTCCATGAAGGCCTCGGCATTCCTTATGAGTCATTGATGGCTCGATCGTCGCGCACCGGAGATGTCGCAAATATCTCGCGCGATGCCATCAAGCACTTAAACAAACTCGGCTTCAACTTTGATCGCAACGAGATACCAGGCTTTATTTCGTCGTCGCTCCGTGACAACGCCGTTTTGGCACTGCATCGCGAGACCAGAACACAGCGCGCGGCGTCAAAGACCGATCCCGGTGCCCTCTTGCTCTGGCAAGCGGCTGTTCTGCAAAAGTCGAAAACCGTTGAGCTGCGGCGGACATTTGACCGGCCTAGATTCACAAAGACTGAATTACGGCAGCTCGGTAAGCTGAGCTCAAAAGTTGATGGACCGCGTCGAGCCGTTGGGGCTCTTTTGGAGCTAGGTATTGCTCTCGTGGTGATGCCGCCGCTGCCGGGTACGTTCCTCGACGGTGCGGCTATGGTTCGACGGGATGGCACTCCCGTTGTCGGCCTCACGCTTCGGCACGATCGAATTGACAATTTCTGGTTCACTCTGTTGCATGAACTCTGTCATCTCTGCCTTCATTATGACCTTCTGATCGACATGCATGTTGCGTTCGTCGACGACATGGAAATTCGCAGTGACGATGTTCACGAACAGGAGGCTGATACGCTCGCTCGGGAGTCGCTCATCCCCACGAGCATCTTAGAGCAAGTTGTGTGGAGTGCCGCCTCAAACTATGACGACCTAATAACCGTCTCAACAAGAGCGCGGGTCCCGTTAGCCGTGGCGGCGGGCCGATGGCAACGCGATCATCAGAATTACAAAAAGTTCTCTCGGCTGATTGATCGCACTTCAGTCCAAGCTTTACTCGCTCCAGAATTGCCGTAGCCGCTTTTTGCCTACTCGGTTCGGCGAAATTGACAGCGCATTCCCGCCTCCAGTGAAAACTGGCGCGGTTGTGCTCGGCCGATAATGTCTCGTTTTTCGCGCTCTTCGTCACGAAGCGGCCGTTCCGCTTTCGGCCAATCTCTGCCAATCCGGCGGCGCCCCCCTCAACGTCGGTTCATGGCGCACAGCGGAAGTGTCGCGGCAACCAAAATCAATTCCAATGAACCGGCTGCGCTGATCTATCCACGATAAAGCTAATCCCTTCGCAAGGGCGCTGACCGTCAGGTCTGCCGCCGCGCTGCCGCTCGCGATTGCCGCTACGACCCACGGCGAGACAAAGGCGAGCGGCGCTAGAAAACGGATGTGCCGCTCGACCTTGCCCTCCCGTTCAGCAATTTCTGCAAACGATGCCGCTTTTCCCGAGACGAGATCGTCGATCCAGATTTTCGCCCTGGCGATGGCGATCAGAAGGGCATCGCGTGCTGCCGGCGTCATTTCCGCCGCGGATCTCGGCTCGTGCAGAATTCCTTTCAACGGCGATGGAAACCGGTACCGCCCATGGCAAAGCGAGCGTAATCGAACTCTGGGTCTCCTGGGTCGTGATTTTCGGCGTCTTGGGTTCCCATTTCCTCTGCGGCCGAATCCAGATCATCACCCCTTAACAGGACCTCGATTGTTTTATCCCTGACTACGACTCGCTCGACGTGGCGTTCAATCAGGTGTCGATCTTCGATCGAGGCCTCTTCCTTTGCCGACTCTATGCCGGCAAGATGTTCGCGCAGCCCTTTCAGAACGATTTGCTCAACATCGGGCGCCGAAACCCGCGCTACGCTACCGGCCTCCCCTCCCCGGCCCTGAAGAAGCGCCTGCGAGACATAATAGCGATAGCGAACGCCGTTCTTGTTGGCATGACTCGGGCTCATCCGATTGCCGCGATCGTCAAAGAACTTCCCCGACAGGATCGCGGGCGAGCGGGATCTGCGTATCCGTCGGGCGACAGCCCCGTCCTTGAGCTTCTCTTGGACCGCCTCAAAGAGAGCTCGGTCGAGGATCGGCTCGTGTTCTCCCGGATGGACCTCGCCCCTGTAGACGACCTCCCCGATGTAGAACCGGTTCTTCAGAAGATAGCGAAGCGGCCCGACCCAGAAAGCCGCCCCTCCTCTGACTTTGACTTTGCCATTCGAAAGCACCTGACGCTTGGTCCTTAGGCCACGGCGGTCGAGCTCCTCCGCCAGCCGTTTCAGCGATCCGAGTTCGAGGTAGAGTTTGAATATCAGCCGGACGGTCTCGGCCTCTTCGGGGACGATAACTAGCTTTTTGTCCACGCTGGCATAGCCGAGCGGAGATTGGGCCGCCGACCTATAGGCCCTTGCGCTTCGAAGCGGCAATCTTGTCCCTCACCCGCTCGCCGATCACTTCACGTTCGAACTGGGCAAAGGAGAGCAGGACGTTGAGGGTGAGCCTCCCCATGCTCGACGTCGTATTGAAGTTCTGGGTGACCGAGACGAAGGAGGCATTATTCGCATCGAACAGCTCGACGAGCTTTGCGAAATCGGCAAGCGAGCGCGTGAGCCGGTCGACTTTGTAGACCACGATCACGTCGACCCGCGGGCGCGCACCAAGTCCAACATGGCTTGCAGAGCCGGGCGCTCCAGCGATGCCCCCGAAAAGGCGCCGTCGTCATATCGACCCGGAATCAAACGCCAGCCCTCATGGGCTTGGCTCTTGATATAGGCTTCGCGCCTCGCGCTGGGCGTCGAGTGAGTTGAACGCGAGATCGAGGTTATGCTCGGTGGATTTGCGGGTGTAGATCGCGCAGCGAAGCATCTTGGGGAGGCTGGGCTTCATGGCTGCGTCTCCATCGAGGAGGACGCCTCGCCTTTCTTTGTCCCAGCCTGCCGTTGCTGGTGTGCAGCCCGTTCCCTCGTCTTGGCCGAACTCGCGGTCGTCGGCATACTTCTCCGCTCTACCGAGGACGCCGAAGAAGCGCCGTCCGTTCCAGGATGTGCGGGTGATGGCTCCAGCGATGGCCGAAAGGCTCGGGAAGGTCGCTCCACGCCAGATATATCCATCGGGTGTAACCGTTACCTCGTGGCGCTCGCCTTGGTATTCGCGGAGAAGGACTGTGCCCGGCTTCAGGCGTCTGTTCAGCTCTGTTGCCGCCTTCCCGCCTCGCGCCAGGCGATCGAGCATTTTGGCAGTCTGCCGATCGAGGCCGCCAAATGCCTGCTCTTGCAGCCTATAGGCGATCATCCGGCCAAGAATATCCTTGGTCAGACACGAGGGCGGCGTCGCTTGAATACCTTGCGCCATTCTGCTCGCAGCGCATCGAGATCGAGCGAGCGGATACGCTCGATCTCGACCTCAATTGCAGCCAGATCAGCTGATCGCTTTGCCATGGCCAACTATCAGGCAGCGTGCTGGCTAGTGGTTTTGGCGCGCCGACTTGGGCTGGCGCTTGGGCTGGGCTTCTCGGCTGCGGGCGCCTCAATCCGATAGCGACGCTCGCCGTCGATCTTCTCTGATTTGAGTGACAGGTCGAGCTTCTTGCGAATCACCGCGGACAAGAATCCGCGGACCGAATGTTTCTGCCAGCCGGTCGCTTCGACAATGGCATCGAGGGTCGCGCCCTTGGGATGGCTCAGCATTTGCAGCACAGCCGCCTGTTTGGATTCAGTCTGGATCGCGGGGCGGCCAGCGGCGGCGTCCACTCCCTTTGAAACTACGATCAGCCGCCGTAGCGCTATCAACCTGGGCTCTGTTGCGCCGCGGTTTAGCGCTCGAAGCATGGCGGGCTGGCTTGGCTTTCGAAGCGCGCGCGGTTTTGGCTTTGGAAACTTGAGTCTTTGACATTTCAGGATCCTCGCAGTTGGAACGGCAACATCCGCCGTCACCACCGCAGCCCCGCAACGGCCAACAGCCGGCGGGGCAAGATCCCGATCAAGAGCTGAAGCGTCCTTCAGGGCGCTCCACACATGCGTGCTTCGCGTGAGAAGTCCAGTCGAATCGGAGGCAAAGCGGAATTCCGTTTGGTAGCCAAACAACCGCTACACTTTGGCAGAATTGCTGATCGATGTGGCCGCTTTTGACGCATAGCAGTCATCAAGGCGAGAACAACGATTCTCGGACGGTGCAGAACCACCCTGACGGCGCCGCGCAAGCATGCGTCGGCTGCCCGGCTGAGCGGAAGCACCGTCGCGACCTTCCTTTTCATTTTCTCCCCGAATTCGGTGCAAGATTTCTCGTGATGGTCGGGAATCGTCGCGAATTTAGCACAGCGCACGAAAATGATCCTCGACCGACCGCATCGTTATTGCCGGCGTAGCGCGGATCACCATAGCTGAGCAAGGGAAGCGCAATAATTTTGGGGGGTGTCTTTCGGTGCGCGATTCACTGCTCTTAACGGCAGCGCTTGTCGGCTTGGGCGGCGCGGCGCTTGCGGCTGATCTTCCAAACGCCAAAGAGCCGCCGGTCCCCCCCGCGCCGGTTTTCACTTGGAGTGGGTTCTATGTCGGTGGCCAAGTTGGCTATCAGTGGAGCCAAACGGTGCAAAACCTTGTTGGGGAGCCGGGCAGTGTTTTCATCTCGACCGAGCCCGACACTGATACCGAAGGCCTCACCGGTGGCGCCCATATCGGCTACAATTGGCAAGTGAGCCAATTCGTACTTGGGATCGAGGGCGACGTTGAGGGGACCGGCTATAGCGGCTCAGAGCTTTCGAACTCGGGAGCCTTTTCCAATACGACGAACATAGCGATCGAAGGATCGGCGCGCGTGCGCGTCGGCTTCGCTTGGGATCAATTCTTGTTCTACGGCACCGGCGGCGCGGCCTTTGCCTCAATCAGGAACTCAGTCCTTACCGTCGGCGGTGGTCCTTCGGACGAGGCCACTATCGGTCGAGTCGGCTGGACAGCGGGCGGTGGGATTGAATATGCCCTGGACCCGTCTTGGACGATCCGCGCGGAATACCGCTACACCGACTACGGCAGCTATGACTTAGCGTTCGTTAATACGGTCCCGGGCCTTGGGCCTGCGCGTGCACGAGACTGACAATCGTGCTGAAGCCGGTTTCAGCTACAAGTTCGATTTCGCACCGCCGCCGCTTCCGGTTACCGCGAAGTACTAGGTCCCCTCCAGGCTTTGTGCAGCATATCACGGAGTCTTGGACACTCGAGCCGGCAGTCGATCCTGCCGGTTTTTTTTGGGTTTGCAGACCGGCACCAGAACAGAGAAAGTCATGTTGGTTTGTTGGAAGCGCACGGGACTGCTGGCGAGACCATGCCAAGCGCCGTCAGCAGCGGACCGACGAACTCCTCGTAACCCCGCCAGCGGCCGACAGCGCTGCTATAGATCGGTTGCCGGACCTGCGTGGCGCTCGCGGTTCTTACCGGTCGATCCGTCTCATGGAACGAAAGGCAGCGATCGTCCCAGGGAAGCCCGCAATAGGAAAGGATCCGCCGCACTTGCGTTTCGAGATCTTCGACCACGTCCTCGTACCGGACGTCGAGAATCCGCTCCGGCGGCAATATGTCCCGCCAATGCGCCATCAGACGCTCGTAGCGTTTGTAATACCGGCCGAGTTCGCCAAGGTCGTAAGTGTGGTTTTGTCCGAACGTGAAGAGTTTTGAGAAGCATGAAACGCATGTATCCAGCGGATCGCGGATCGTGTGGATAATCTTGGCATTCGGCAGCGCGAGATGGATTAGGCCGCCGAAATAATAATTCGACGGCATCTTATCGGTCACACGCTCGCCCTTGGGCGCGCGCTCGTTCACCGCAGCCAGATAGCGCGCCCCAATGTTCGTCAAGAAGGATGGGTCGAGCGCCGAAACAGCTTCGGGATAGGGGAGCGTCGTGCCCCCTGACCCACGGAAAGCGAGAGCGATGATTTCGCTCAATGTCTCCAATTCACCCGCTCCATGCACCATGGGATGACTTGCGAGGATCTGCTCGACCAGCGTCGTACCCGAGCGCGGCATCCCTAGAACGAAGATCGGTCGTTGCGATGGATCGCCGCTTCCGGACTGCGCCGCGATCAACTCGCGGGTGAAGGTCGTCTCGATACGGTCAAACATAGCCAAGACCGCCTTCTCATCATAGGAAATTGTCGCGCGCTTGCCGGCATTGGCGGCAAGCAGGTGCATGAACGAGCGGCGATGATCCTTCAGATCGGCGTAAGCCTTGCCAAGCGCGAAATTGAGCTCCACGCGACCGTTCTCGGACAATCTCCCCGGATCTGCCAGGAGCTTCTCCATGGCAGCAAGATGTGGATCGCCGGACGCGAACCGCTTTGAATTCGCCAGCTCGAAATAAGCGCTGGTCTTCATAGGATCGATATCGACCGCCCTCACAAAAGCCGCTCGCGACTTGTTCAATCGACCGAGTTCCTTCAGAACCTTGCCCATGTTGTTGTAGGCTTCGCCAAAATCCGGCCTGAGCGCGATGGTTTCTTCGCAGCTGGCGAGCGCTTCTTCGAGGCGATCAAGCTCTTTGAGAGCGATGCCGCGATTAGAGTGAGCCTCGGCGTAATCCGGTTTTAGCGCGATGGCTTTATCATAGCTGAGAAGAGCTTCCTCAGAACGCTTGAGCTCATGGAGGGCGATGCCGCGATTGGAGTAGGCTTCGGCATAATCGGGCTTTAGCGCGATGGCTTTATCATAGCTGAGAAGAGCTTCCTCAAAGCGCTTGAGCTCTTTGAGAGCGTTCCCGCGATTAGAATAGCCTTCGGCAAAATTAGGATTCAGAGCAATGGCTTTGTCGTAGCTGGCAAGTGCTTCTTCAAAACGCGCGAGCTCATAGAGGGTAACGCCGCGATTCGAGTAAGCTTCGGCATAATCTGGTCTTAGAGCAATGGCCTTGTCGTAGCTAAGGAGGGTTTCCTCAAAGCGCCGGAGCTCCTTGAGAGCAATGCCACGATTGTAGTAAGCCTCGCCAAAATCGGGCTTAAGCCCAATCGATCTATCGTAGCTGAGGAGTGCTTCCTCAAAGCGCCGGAGCTCATAGAGGGTAACGCCGCGATTCGAGTAAGCTTCGGAATAATCTGGTCTCAGCGCAATGGCCCTGTCGTAGCTAACGAGGGCTTCCTCAAAGCGGTTGAGCTCTTTGAGAGCGTTGCCGCGATTAGAGTAAGCCTCGGCATAATCCGGCATCAGCGCGATGGCTTTATCGTAGCTGCCAAGGGCCTCATCGACGCGCTTGAGCTCCTTGAGAGCGTTACCTCGATTGTAGTAAGCCTCGAAATCTGGCTTCAAGGCGATGGCTTTATCGTAACTGATGACGGCGTCCTCGAGTCGCCGGAGTTCTTTGAGAACGATGCCACGATTGAAGTAAGCCCGAGCGTAATCTGGTTTTAGCATAATCGCCTTATCATAGCTGACGAGCGCTTGTTCAAGGTGCTTGAGCGCTTTGAGGGCGACTCCGAGATTGGAGCAAGCCGAGGCGTCATTGGGATTTATCGAGAGAGCTTTTGCGATCACCTGAACGGCCTGCTCATAGTTCCGATTTTGGCAAGCTATCGCGCCAAGTAGATTAAGCGCGCCAAAGTGATTTGGCTCGCGCCGAACGACTTCCGCATAGATCCTTTCGGCGTCGGCAAGTCTGCCCTGCTGATGAAGCGCTAATCCTCTCTGCAATTGCGCTTCAACATCGGGCGGCGATGGCCGACGTCTGTTCTCTTTTGACAAGAATGCAACCTCATCGTTTGTAGTTGCTCGAAGCACGCGGCGGACTCACGACAACGAACATCTCACCATTCCGTAGTTTCCAATTTTGTCCTGTATGGCGCTCAATGCCGAATTCGCAGATTCGTGATCCCGTTCATCGATCCAAACGGCTAACGCGCCACCTCTGTGAATTCTGCCTGCTGCCGCGGGACCGGGGGCAAGCCTCGTCCCGCGCAAACGACAACATTTCTCGTTCTCTGTGCTACACGCCACTGTGTTTGCAACCCGGATGTTTAGGAAGATTGAGGAGGATGATTAGTAATTAGTATTGGAAAATCCTGAACACTTATTCGGAAATCATTGTCATTGCTGGCCTATTTCTAAGCTCCTATTCCTCATAGGCTGGTTGGCGAAGGCTATGCGTGGGCGGTCCAACGCCTCTCTCTCTTTCGTCGCCGCAACGGGGGGAGAGTGACGGTGAAACGGTGGCAGCTCTTAGTCGTAACATCATCTCTGGCACTCGCATGTGCATCACCGGCATTGGCGCAGAGTGCGACGCCGAGCGCGGCGCAGACACCTGCGTCGGAAGCAGGGCAGAATGTTATTTTGACGCCGGAAGCGGCGGCTGAAGCTCGCGGGCCGCTTCCCACGGTTGAAGTGGTAGCGACGACGCCGTTGGGCACTGGTCTCGATATCACCAAAGTGCCTTCCCAGGTCGAGTCGATCAGCAGCGGCGAAATCGACCAGATGTACCAGAACGAGCTCAGTGAGGCGTTGGATCGCCGCACTCCGGGCGTCAGCGTCACGGACGAGATCGGCAGCCCGCTTGTAAACTCGGTCGATTACCGCGGTGAAAGCGCTTCTCCAGTTCCGGGCACGACCGAAGGCCTTGCCGTCTACCAGAATGGCGTGCGCATCAACGAATCCTATGGCGACGTGGTCAATTGGGACTCGTTTCCGACGATCGCCCTCGATAATGCCGAAATCGTCAGCGGCAACCCGATCTTTGGCCTCAATGCCCTAGGCGGTGCGGTCGTCCTTAACATGAAGAACGGCTTCACCTGGCAGGGAACCGAGTTCGATGCCAGATTCGGCAGTTTCCTGCGGCGGCAAGCCTCGCTCCAATACGGCATCACCATCGGCAATTGGGCCTACTATGCCGCCGCCGAGACGATCCACGACAACGGTTATCGCTATTACGGGGGCACGCATGTCAACCGCGGCTATGCCGACGTCGGCTATCGCGTCGCAGGCAGCGAGGCCCACTTGAGCGTTACCGCGGCCCAAACCGATCTCGGCGTCGCCGGGACGACCCCGCTCGATCTCGCCGAGATGGATCCGTCAGCGGTCTTTACGACGCCGCAGACGACCGAGAACACAACCGGAATGATCGAACTTCAAGACAAGTCCAACATCACCAGCACTCTGCAGTTCAACGGCGACGCCTATGTCCGCTCTTTCGAGCAGTCGCATGTCGACGGCAACATCAGCGATTACTATTACTGCGGCGGCGGTGGGGGTTTCTGCACCACGGGCGACAACACCGTCGCCAACCCCACAAATCCCTCTCAGTTCATCGCGGCTCCGTCGAATACCGGCCAGCCGGACGGCCAGCCGGCCGGCGAGATCGATCGAAACTGGACAAGCACAAGAAGCGCCGGCGCCACGTTTCAATTGACCGACACCGACAAGATTTTCGATCATAGCAACAATATTACTGCCGGTGTCAGCGAAGATCATGGCTGGACTCACTGGGGCGGCGATAGCGAACTCGGCACGCTGCCGCCGGATTTCGTCAGCGCGGGCTATGGGGTCTTCATCAACAACCCGAGCGACGACATTTCGCCGGAGAATCTCGACGCGCAAAACAATTATCTCGGCGTCTATGTCCTCGACGCCTTCGATGTAACAGACCGACTCACCATCACTGGCGGCGCACGCTACAACAATGCCCAGATTGATATCGAAGATCTGACCGGTCAGCACCCGTTTCTCAATGGCGGCAATAACTACCAGCGGATTAATCCGATCGGCGGCGCCACCTTCAAGCTCACCCCGAATGTGTCAATCTACGGCAGCTATTCGGAAGCCAACCGCGCGCCGACGCCGCTTGAGATCGGCTGCTCCAGCCCCAGTACGCCCTGCCAAATCGACAATTTCCTCGTCGCCGATCCGCCGCTGCAGCAGGTTGTGTCGCGCACCTGGGAGGCTGGCATCAGGGGAAATGAGGATATCGCCGGCTTCGTGCCCGGCAAGTTGACTTGGAGCGCCAGCGCCTATCGGACGACGAACTCGAACGACATCCAGGTCGAGTACAATACGATCATCGGCATGGGATACTACGCCAACGCAGGGACGACGTTGCGGCAAGGTGTCGACCTCGGCGCGACCTACACGACCGACAAATGGTCGGCATATGCGAATTACTCCTATATCCAAGCAACCTACCAAAGCTACGTTACACTCGCTTCGGCCAACAATCCGAATGCCGATTGCGGCGGCGTCCAGGGCGCCGAGTGCGTCGTGCCAGGCGACAATATTCCCGGCATACCTCGGCACAAGGTCAAGGTCGGCCTCGACTATACCATCTTCCCGAAATGGACCGTCGGCGGCGATTTAGTCTACAATTCCAGCCGCTATTATTTCGGCGACGAGATCAATTCGCTGCCCCAAGTTCCGGGCTTCTACAGCATCAACCTGCGCAGCGCCTATCAGATCGACAAGCAAGTGCAGATCTATGGAATCATCCAGAACGTCACCGACAACCGCTACTATACCTACGGCACTTTGTATCCGACCTCCTCGACCCAGAACGCCCTCAACGGCGCCGCCCCTGGCGTTTGCGATGCCGGCCTGTTCTGCTCTGCGGACGCGCGCGCAGTAACGATCGCCGCCCCCATTAGCGTCTATGTCGGAGCAAAAATAACGTTCTGAGATCATCACGCTCATCCACCGTTTAGGTGTCCGAGGAGTTCGCGCCGCCCGAATACAGGCGATGAATTGATCTTGCCGATTTTATCTTGCGATGCGGGGCGGCCGCCCATGATCTATCCGCGCGAATATGATTGCTATCGTAGCAAGATATTCTTACGGCCGGTCGGCTCGCTCCGTCCTTCGACCCGTAATAGGCCCAGATTGCGCGACCAATGGTTCGGCCGCGGAGGACTCTCGTTGCGCGCGGTACCGCGCGAGGTGGCTGCAACTCAATAATTGCCATCAAAGCCTTCATCTTCTTCCTCGTTCGCACGGCAATCTTGGCAATAGCTCACGCGACCGACGATGAGGCATGATGATCTTGCGAAAGTTCGATGGCGCAAGATGATGTCATGAGCGAAATCAATTTGATCTTCTTTGGAGTCTTCATCGGACTCGTCGTAGGCGTTGCAGCATTCTGCGCGATCTCTTACATGCTCGGCGACGAGCTGCGATGAAATAAGCCCGTCAGTCCGTCATGTCAGATTATGGTCAGCCGAGAGAAGAATTGACCGCGACTGACGCCGCGAAAGCGTGCGCACTCAGCGCGGCAGTAGTCGCACGCATGAAGACCCGGAAATTGTCTGCTGCTTCAGCGAAGATTTCCTTCGGCAGTTTCGGGAGAAACTCCCGAGCCCTTTAGGCAAAGGGTCCATATCTCGTCTGCGCCCGGGCCCTTAGCATGCCCCCTCTTGCATGAACGAGATCAAGCGCCCCTACGAGGAGCGCGGCACAAGTTCGCGCCACGACGCGATTACTGCTCATGAAATTTCGGCATGTTCACAAGATCTACGCTTGAAGAGGCAAGTGCCGCGTCGGGCGGGAGAACTCCAAGCTGGGAGAGGAAAAAGCCATGAGTCATCGAGGAAGAGTTCTATTATTCGTAGGAGCGTTTGTGGGGCTTGCGGGCGTCGCGTCCTTTGCGTTTGCCAATGACGACATCGTCCAGAGGGAGAAAGATCCCAACCTGTGGCCGGTCACGGGCATGAATTACGCGCTGCAACGCCACAGCACGCTCAACGACATCAACAAAGACAATGTCGACAAGCTGCAGTTGGCGTGGTCCCAGTCGAGCGGCGCTTTGCGCGGCCACGAAGGCCAGCCGCTCGTCGTCGAAGTCGATGGCACGCCGATGATGTTCTTGGAAAGCGCGTGGCCGAACATCATCCAGGCGCTCGATCTCTCGGACCCGGATAATCCTAAGGCAGTCTGGAATTATCTAAAGAAGACCGATCGTGACGAGTCGGCGGTTCCGCGCGCCTGTTGCGATACGGTCAACCGTGGTCTTTCTTACGCCGAGGGGAAAGTGGTTTTCGGCACGCTCGACGGCTTCGTCGGGGCGCTCGACGCCAAGACGGGCAAGGAAATCTGGGTCGTTAAGCACGCCTATCCGGAACACGGCGAGACGCAGACGAACGTGCCGATGGTCGCCGAGAACTTGGTGATCGCAGGCTTCGGCGGCGACGAGTTCGCGGCGCGCGGGCGTCTCGACGCCTACGACCTCGATACCGGCAAGCTGGTTTGGTCCAAAGAAAGCAACGGTACCGACGCGGAAATCGGCATCACGCCGGACACAAACAAGGACAACTCGCGGCATGATGAGACCCAGAATCAGGGCTTTACCTATCCGGGCGACGAGTGGAAGCGCGGCGGTGGTTCGCCTTGGAACTGGTACAGCTACGATCCCGAGTTGAAGCTGATCTACGAATCAACCGGCAACCCGGGTAACTGGAGTCCCACGACGCGTTGCGGTGAAAACCCGCCGACCCAAGAAGGATGCAACAACGGCAAGTGGGACAATAAATGGTCGATGACGGTCTTTGCCCGCAGAGTTCAGGACGGGGCCGTGGTCTGGAACTACCAGTGGACACCGTTTGACCAGTGGGACTATGACGGCGTCAACGAGAACATTCTTGTCGACATGCCGGACGTCGACGGCAAACCGTGCAAATGCCTGGTTCATTTCGATCGCAATGGCTTCGCCTATGTGCTCGACCGGACCAATGGTACGCTTCTGCGCGCCCACAAGTTCGTAACCGTCAACTGGGCCGAGCGGATTGATCTGAAAACCGGGCGGCCGGTGAAGGTCTATGAACATTCGCCGCTGAAGATCGGTGTGACGACGCAGGCCTGTCCGTCGGCTATGGGCGGCAAGGACCAGCAACCGGCTGCGGTCGATCCCGCCGAACCGACCAAGTTCTATGTTCCGACCAACAACTGGTGCATGACGGATCAACCGCAGGAACGCACCAGCTTCCAGCAGGGGACCGTCTACGTCTTCGCCAACGTCTATATGTATGAGGAGAAGCCTGGCGTTGCGGGGCGGTTCAAGAAGTTCGATGTTCTGACTGGCAAAGAGGATTGGGACATTCCGGATCCCTATCCCAATTGGGGCGGCGCGCTGGTTACCGATGGAGGGCTCGCCTTCTACGGCAGCTTGAACGGCGACTTCCGGGCGGTCGATCGCGATACGGGCAAGATCCTTTGGCAGCGCAAGCTTGCCTCGGGCATCATTGGCAATCCGATCACTTATAAGGTCGCCGGCAAACAGTACGTGTCGGTCTGGACGGGTATCGGCGGCTGGATCGGTCTTCCCGTCACCGCCGGTCTCGACATGGGCGACAAGTTCGGCGCGATCGGTGCGACGGCGATGGCGAAAGCGACTAACCTTCCGCTCATACCCCAGGGCGGTACCCTCTTCACCTTCCGCGTCTATTGAAGAAGGCTTGGCCCCTGGCATCCCCGGCGCGTGCTCCCATGCGCGCCGGGGACCTTTTGTTTTTCATGCTAACCCTGGCAGAACTCATGAAAATCCGTAGCGTTGTCTTTGCGGTCGCATCAATCGCCGCTGCAGCTCTCGTTCAGCAGCCGGCGCATGCCCAGACCGATTTTGACGATATGACCTCGGCGCAGAAGCTTGCGGCCAAGGCGGAAGCGGCAAAAAAGCAGCTCGAATATCTCCGGGTCTGCGCCGATGGCGGCAACATGCCGTTTTCGGACACTCGCGGCGAAGGGTTCGAGAACAAGATTGCCGAAATTCTGGCGCGCTCGATGGGCGCGACGCTGACTTATTACTGGCGTCCGCAGCTCGAACGCGGCCTCACCCGTGCAACCTTCGACGAGGACGAGTGTGACGTGCTGATGGACGTGCCCTCCGATTACGAGCAGGCTTTAACAACGCTGCCGCTTTATCGGACGACCTACGTCCTCGCCTACCGCAGCGACAAGGGGATTGCTCCATTCAAGAACCTCGATGACCACCGCCTGAAAAGCCTAAAGATCGGCGTCTACGAAACGTCAGGTCTGCGGGAAGCATTGGCGGATCATGGCGTGACCAAGAACATCGAAGTCCAGTCCGTTACTTATGACGGCGACAAGGTCATACAGGAGCAACCCTGGTGGCAGGTCGAGCAGGTCGTCACGGGCAAGCTGGACATGGCCGCCGTTTGGGGACCGTTCGCCGGCTACGTGAAAGCCAAGAAAGGCGCACCGCTGACCATCCAGCCTGTCAATCGGATGGACGACACGGTGCCGCTGGAGTTCGATCTGGCACTTGGCGTGCGCCGCACCGACGCCGTGCTGAAATATATGATCGAGAACGCACTCCAAAAGAACAGGGACGAGATCAAGAAAATCTTCGTCGATTACGGCGTGCCGCTCGTCGAATGCGGCACCTGTATCGTCTCGGGAGATATTCCAGCGCACGGATCCTATTACCTTCAGGTCGGGCATCCGATTCGACCCACGGACACGACGACCGGCCAGGCTCCGCATGTCGGCGATGCGCAGGTCGAGAAATGGCTGGCGCAAGGCCTCGACGTCAATTCCGCGCTGAATGGCGCGGTGCTTGCGGGCGATCTTGAGCGGATCCGCTTTCTCCTGAGCAAAGGCGCCGACGTCAACTCGCGTGACGGGCTCGGCCAATATCTAATCCACATTGCCGCCGAGCAACGCGACATGGATGTGCTCGCCGACCTCATCGACGCCGGCGCCAATATCGAGGCCCGCGATAATGACGGGTGGACCCCGCTCATGCACGCGGCGGCGCAGGATAATGTTCCTGCCATACGGCTGCTTGTCTCCCGCAAGGCCAACGTCAGCGCAACGACGCCGGACGGATATACGGCGTTGGCCTACGCGTTGGCAGACGGTAAGTTCGCGGCTGCGAAGGCACTCGTCGAAGTCGGCGCCTCGGTGACGGAGCCGGCCGGCCCGCAGAAGCTCACGCCGCTTATGATCGTGGCTAGTCAGAAGCCCATTGAAGAGCGTTCGATCTCGCTTGTCGAGGGGGTTGGGCCGCTCGATCTGGCGCAGCTCTTTGTTGCGCGCGGCGCCGACATCAATGCCGCCTCGACCACAGGCATGACCGCGCTCATGGTCGCAGCTGTTCACAATAATCCGGCGATGATCGGCGTGCTCGCGCAACTCGGCGCACACCTTTCTGCCAAGGAGGCTGGTGGAAAAACCGCACGCGATCTCGCCGAGGCGAACGTCAATGCGGCAGCGCTTAATATCCTGGACGTGCTGTCTGCGACTGCACCGAAGAGCGAGACTGGGGGCGACACCCCGCCGCAAGGCAAGAATTTCTGATCGAACGCCAACCTAACGCGCGGTCAGATGACAAATTTACAACAGCGATTTACGGCACGCCGTGTCAGCCGAATGTCCCTGGGCTGCGTCACAAGGCGGCTGTGGTGGCCACTAGCGATTAGAGTTGTCGGCCTAGCCAGCGTATTTTTTTCGGTCAGCTTGGGCATGGCGGACCCACAAACGGTGGGCTCGCCGGCAATGAAGCACTTGCGCGTCGTTTACCTCGGCAAGAGGTACGACGAGCCGCCCCCCCTGTCGCTGCTAGACAAGCCACTCAAGGATAAAGGCGTCGTCGGTGCTCGGGTCGGCGCCGCCGACAACAACCTTAACGGTAAATTCGTCGGCCAAGCGACCGATCTTGCGGAAGACATCCTTCCCAAAGACGGAAACACCGTCGCCGAGGCGAAAAAGGTTTTCGCGGACGGCAACCAGCTCATCGTTGCCGATCTCGAGGCCAAGGACCTACTGGCCGTTGCCGATCTTCCTGGGGCGAAGAACGCGATCATCCTCGACATCCGCACGAGCAATGACGAACTGCGCCAGGAGCAGTGTCGGGCGAACGTCTTTCATCTCGCCCCGAGCTACGCCATGCGCGCCGATGGGCTAGGTCAGTTTCTGTTATACAAACGATGGCAGCGCTGGTTCTTGATTTACGGAACGCAGCCGGCCGATCTCGAATATACGGCGGCGGTCAAGCGCGCGGCCGCGCGGTTTGGGTCGCGGATCGTAGCCGAGCGCACCTACGCTTACAACGCGCGGGCTCGCACCACCGATTCTGGCCATCAGCAGACTGAGCAGCAAATGGCGCTGCTGACGCAGAGCGTGCCCGATTACGACGTCATCTTTGTCGTCGATATGGACGAGGTATTCGGCGAATATTTGCTGTTCAACACTTTTGATCCGCGTCCCGTGGTAGGCACACAAGGCCTTGTCGCAGTCGCCTGGCACCGCTCCTACGAGGAATATGCAGGACAGGAATTGCAGAACCGGTTTGAGCGATATGCCAAGCGTATCATGACTGAGCGCGATTACGAGGGCTGGCTAGCGCTGCGCATCTTCGGCGAATCCATGCTGCGCACCGGCGCCACTGATGCAAAGACACTACGCAATTACATCCTTTCTGACGAATTCAACATCGCCGCCTACAAGGGTATCGGTCTCTCCTTTCGAAGATGGGACTTGCAACTGCGACAGCCGATCCTGCTCGCTGGCCCGCGCGCGTTGATCTCGATGGCGCCGATCGAGGGCTTCCTGCATCCGAAATATCTCACCGATTCCTTGGGCTACGACGAGCCGGAAACGAAGTGCCGCTTCGCGCACTAAGCAAAGGAGCAACCGATGCGCAAGGCTTTGTCGATCGCGTGCCTCGCGGCGCTGTTGTTGCCGCAGCTGTCGCGCGCGGCGACCCTTTTCGTCACCAATGAGCGAGACAATACGGTGACAGTTCTCGACGGCAACACACTCGCGATAAAAGCAATCATCCAGGTCGGGACGCGACCGCGTGGAATCGTGATCTCTCCCGACCATACGGAAATCTTCGTTTGTGCTGGCGATGACGACCGGCTTGATGTGATCGACACGAAAACCCTGACAGTGTCGCGCAGCATTCCCGGCGTGCCGGATCCCGAACTCGTGGCCATCGATCCGGCTGGGAAGCGCGTCTACGCCGCAAATGAGGAAGATTTGCAAATCACGGTAATTGACCGAGCAAGCGGCAAGATTGTGGGTACGGTGGCGGTCGGCGCCGAACCGGAGGGAATTGCAATTAGTCCGGACCTAGCAACCGTCGTGGGCACGTCCGAGCTGGCCGCCATGGCGCATTTTATCAACGCCAAAACGCTCACCATCGAGACGAATGTCTTGGTCGATCAACGCCCGCGCGAGGCGCAGTTCACACACGATGGAAAGCAAGTATGGGTTTCGGCCGAAGTCGGCGGCACGGTTTCGGTTATAGACGCGAAGAGCCGTGCGATCATCAAGAAGATCGGTTTCGAAATCCCGGGTGTGCGGCCGGAACTCATCCAGCCGGTGGGCATCGTGTTCTCGCTCGATGGCAAGCAGGCCTATGTCGCTCTGAGCCACGCAAATCGAATCGCCGTCATCGACACGCAAGCGCTCAATCCGATCGACTACGTCCTCGTAGGCGAGAGGCCGTGGCACATGGCTATCGATCCGGACGGAACGAAGCTCTACGTAGCTAACGGCAACACAAACGATCTTACTGTGATAAATTTGAAGAGCCTAAAGCCGGAACGCTCAGTTCCTGTCGGACACCTACCTTGGGGCGTCGCAGCTATGCCTTGAGACGAGCCAGCGCTCTGCCTGGGACCGCGCCATATTACCTATCTTGCATTTGATAGGTGAGACGAATGAGATCCGAAGTTCGCTCCACCCCGAGCTTGCCTTTGATGATGCTGCACGCATTCGCAACCGTCTTGTAGGTTATGCCGAGCGCCTGCGCGATCATGGAGAAGTTCTTTCCCTCGCCGAGCAGGCGGACGATATCGACCTCGCGCGTCGTTAGCTTTTGCAACGGATCCGCTCCCCCGTATTGCGAGACGACGAGCTGCGCGGCAATCTCGCGCTCGACGTAGCGGCCGCCAGCACCTACCTCGCGTACTGCCGCGATGAGTTCGTCGGCCGAAGCCATCTTGCTGATATAGCCGCGTGCGCCGGCCTCAAGCGTGCGGGCGACATATATGGGTTCCGCGTGCATGCTGAGAACGAGAACGCGGGCGGCGCGGTTCTCAAGCATGAGCCGCCGCAACAATTCGAGGCCGCTCGAATTCGGTAAGTTTAGATCGAGAAGAACGAGATCGGGATGCTTTGTCTTGAACAGGGCCAACGCCTCGCGCGCCGAAGTAGCTTCAAAAACCGTCGTGTCGGGCATCGCTGAAAGGAGTCGGCGGGCACCTTCGCGGACAATGACATGGTCGTCGACGATTAAGATTTTCATCACACAGCCTCCATGATCGACGCGTCCTCCACAGTTGCCAGCGGAAGTTTGGCGCGAACAGAAACCCCGCTATCGCCGACGCGATTCCTTACCGAAAGCGATCCGCCCAGCAAATTCTACCCGTTCTTTCATTCCAGTGAGGCCGAAGCCGAACTCGGCATCGGACGCCGCGAGTCCCCCGCCGTCGTCGCTAACCTCGACATCGACAAAGCCGTCCTCGCCTATGCCAGCTTTGATTTCGATCAGCGATGGACGGCCATGACGCAAGGCGTTGTTGAGCGCTTCCTGCACAATCCGATAGATCGTCGTATCGAGCCCTTCGCCAAAGCTCTCCCGTTCGAGAGCGACCACGATGCGGACATCCTCATGCCGTCTGCCCCAGAAGGCCACGAGATTGTCGACGGCCTGGCTGAGGCCGAGATCGAGAAGTACCGCAGGACGGAGCTTGCCCAACATCGATCGTACATGCGCTTGAATTCCGCCGATCGCAGATGACATCGAATCGAGCTGCTTCGCGATCTTCTCTTTGGACCGACTCCAGTCCCGCTGTTGAAGCGTCGAGATATCGATGTTCAGCGCGAAGAGCAAAGGCCCGATTTCGTCGTGGAGGTCGCGGGCAAGATCGGTACGCTCCTCTTCTTGAACCGTCGCGAGCTGCGCCTGGAGCTGGCGATTCAGGCGCTCTATCCCTGCAAGCCGCATCACCATATCGTTGAAGCAACGCGCAAGGTCCGTGATTTCGCGCGCGCCTGTTTCCGCGATGCGCGGGCTGTAATCGCGATTGCCAACGCGCTTGAAAGCCGTCGACATGTCCCGCAGCAGGCGCAGAGGTCGGCCAAGCGTGAAGTACACTAGCGCGAGCACGAGGGCGCAGAAGAGAGCGAGGATCGTAAGCGTCACTACGAAATCGCTCCAAGCCTCATCGATCTCGTTGTGCGAATTGGTGGTGAGGATGATCGATCCATAGCGCGAGAAGGCCGGGGGGAGAAAGATGTGAACGAACTCGGGTTCGCGCATCAACAAGTCGTTGAACCATGCCGGCGCGGGATTCGACGGCATGAGGAGCATGGACTTGTCGACCGCGATGCCGTTGGTATTCATGAGAAACGCGCGCACGTGACGGTTGCCATTGAAGTCTTCGACGAGCAACTCCAATTGCCGAAGCGGATTGACCGCTTCTTCTGCGTCGTCGGTGGCGTTCTGCACCGTTCTCACGCCGACCGCGAGCGCGGCCTGCATTTCCGTGTCGACCTTATTCACCGCCTCAAAATAGATGAGAACGCTTCCCACGAGCAGCGTGAAGGCGAGGACAAGACCGATCGAAATTAAGAGGCGCAGCCGCAGGGACATTGGACTGTCCTCAAAAGGATCCACTGCCGTCCAAGATACAATGCGGGTCGCGACTGCGCGGCACGGTTACATCCCAGGCGTAGCGCCGCTTCTTTATTCCTTGCGCGGCCGGCCATGAACGTGTTTCGCCGCTATCGGACCAGCATCAGGTCGCTAATATTACAGAGTTCGCTGCGATCGCCAGCACGAAAGATTAGCCCGTAATTTGTGCGCAACATTCCCAAAAAGGCTTAGAAATAATCCCGATTCGGGAAAACTCTTCTCGCGCGTTCCCGAGACCCGGGATGTTTTGAATATTGACAGCGATTTACAGCTATAGATCTATGGTTCCGGCGGTCGCGAGTGAGCCGGAATCATGCAGGTTCTCATCGTCGATGATCATCCCGTGGTTATCGCGGGATGCCGCGCGACGCTCTCACCCTTCCGCGACGTCACGGTGATCGAAGCGCGCGGCGCGGACGACGCCTATCAGCTTTATGTGGCGCACCGACCCGACGTCGTGGTGATCGACATCAATCTTCCGAGTATGTCTGGCTTCACGCTGACGCGGAGGATTCTGCAATACGATCATGACGCGCGTATCATCGTCTTCACGATGTATGATGATGCGGTCTTCGCAGCGCGTGCGATCGAGAACGGGGCGAAGGGCTATATCAGCAAATGTGAGGATCCTGCGCGCTTCGTCACTGCAGTTCGTACTGTGGCGATGGGGCAGACATTTCTTGTGCCCGAGATCGCCCAACAGCTCGCCTTTCTTGATCCCGGCCAGCGTGGCGATTTCCTCAACATGCTCGAATTGAGAGAGCTCGAGATTCTGCGGCTTCTGCGGGCGGGAAAAACAATGGCTGAGATTGCTGATACGATCAAAGTATCCTACAAAACGGTGGCCACCAATTGCTCATTGCTCAAGCGCAAACTTGGTGCGCGCACGCTTCTGGACCTCGTGCGTATCGCGGTCGAGAATAAGCTATAGTTACGACGCTCACGGATAAGCATTCGCGGTCCGGACATTTTCCCTGCATGAAGTGAGCGCTTGACGCCGCGTCACGGCTTCGTTCACGCGCTTCAATATTTCGCGATGACCGGGGTGGGCGGGGGCGCGAGATCGAACTTGTAGCTGAACCCGATCCGCACCGAATTGTCGATGATGTGCGGTCGGATAAAATAGGCGGGATAGCTATTCGTGAGGAAGTCGTTAAATGCCCCGAAGTCGGTGTAGCGGTATTCGGCGCGCACCGACCATCGAGGGTCGATGGCATATTCAATGCCTGCACCCAACGTCCAGCCGAAACGGGCGCTCGAGAAGGAATTGGAACCGGCGGGCGCGGTATAGCTGTTCTGAACGTCGGCCAAGGTACCGCCGCCGGTGGCATAGAACAGGACGCGATCCCAGGCGTATCCGATACGGAGGCGGGCCGAACCCTGGAAAGGAATTCTTGTCGTAAGGCTGCTGAAGCTGGGCGAGGGAGCCGGGACCGGCGGGAAACCAGGGCCACCGGCGCTACCTGTGCCGGAGGTGGAACCTGAATAGCTCGACCCTTCGACGTCACCCTCGACGCCCAGCACCCATTCGTTCACCTGCCAATTGTAACCAAGGTGGCCGCCCCCAACGACGCCGGACGCATCATAGCTTGGCAGGCTCCCGACATAGGTTTCGGCCGGGTATGTAGATGACGGCACATCACTTGTCGCGCCCCATTGATAGCCGATCTGGCCCCCCAGATAGGCGCCCGTCCAGGTGAATGCTGGGGGAGCGTAGACAGGTGGCCCCTTCACGCCCGGAAGATCGGCCGCAAGCGCCGAACTGCTCAAGCCAATGACGGCCGCGGTCGCCAACAAAGATCTACGCACCGAAGATCCCCCCCATTTATGCTCGCGCACAGCTTTGGCGAAGGTAAGCTAAGTGGCAATCGATTTGCCGAACAGCAGACGATTATTTGGGGCGCTGTGCCGATTACACAACGATTTCCATGTGTTACGTCAATCTTTGTAGT
The DNA here is from genome assembly GCA_963759985.1 of uncultured Alphaproteobacteria bacterium. Lineage (GTDB taxonomy): Bacteria > Pseudomonadota > Alphaproteobacteria > Rhizobiales > Beijerinckiaceae > Methylovirgula. The sequence continues at coordinate 574,087 of CAVXBI010000004.1, read as the reverse complement.
GAAAGACGGGACAAAATGAAGGAAGCGGAGAAAGCGAAACAAACCGACCTCGCCCGCGCGGCGGCGCTAACAGCGCGACGGGATAATAACGGCGAGCGACGCGCACTCGCCACGTTGCCGCGACCAGTCCCGACGATCCCACGCTCTAGCACCCGGCCTAAAAAGACGTGTGGCAACTCCTGAAAATACTTGCTCGGGGCATTTCCAGGTTCTGGCAGTGATCGCTGGGGTCGCAACGCACGCCAAGAAGACGTATCGAACCGACGCGGGATTTCGTTGAGATGTCTCTTATTGTCGGTTCGGTATTTGCCGCGAGACATAGCCGCCAGTCCTTTATGTCCAACTCATCGAGAGTCGCCGTGGGTGGTTACAGCGCAAGAGCGGCGAAACTGTTGCTGCTTCAACTCGCGCTCATTTTCCCTTCGTTCTTCTCGCCTTCGCCTCCTTTCGCACCGCTAGATCTCCTCCGTGCTAGCCCGCAGCTCAAGTCACACTGCTCGACCTAGCTGTCTCCGATTTGCTGTCTTGGCCACAGCGATATTCACTATTTCCCAGAATTCATAGGATTTCGTCCCGCACTGAATTTCCGAAATATCTGGTAATCGCTTCAAACCGTTGCGCAATTGGCACTGCAAGAAGCTTTCGAGCTTAGGCATTACATTCAAGAGCAATTACCGTTGCCGCTCTTTTCCTAATCAGCTTTCTTCGAACGAACGTAAGCGGGGGGGACGGTGGCACGCCGGGAGCTTTTAGTAGCGACGTCGCTTTTGGCGATCATATGCGCCAGCCCAGCCATGAGCCAAAGCGCCACGCCGAACGGCACGCAGAACACGGCGCAGGCTGGGACGCAGGCCGTGACCCTGACGCCGGAAGCAGCTGCAGGTCAAAGTGCCGGCGGCGCATTGCCGACAGTCGAGGTCGTTGCCACAACGCCGCTCGGCGCGGGCATGAATGAGCTGGATGTACCGAGTGAGACGCAGAGCATCTCGGGTCAAGAAATCGAGAATTTGAGTCAGCAGACGCTCCAGGATGCTCTGGCGCGCCGGACGCCTGGCGTCTCGGTCACCGATGAAATCGGCAGCCCCCTCTCAGAATCCGTCGATTTCCGTGGCGAGACGGCCTCGGCCGTCCCTGGGACGCCCGAAGGTCTCGCCGTCTACATGAACGGCGTGCGCATCAATGAGTCCTATGGCGACGTCGTCAATTGGGACTTGATTCCGCCGTCCGCGATCAGCGACGCGCAGATCGTCACCGGCAATCCGGTTTTTGGCCTCAACGCAATCGCCGGCGCAGTGGTCATGAACATGAAGAGTGGCTTCACCTGGCAAGGCACCGAGATCAATCTCCAAGGCGGGATGGATTACACCGCCCAAGGTTATGCTGAATATGGCATCCAGAAAGGCAATTGGGCCTATTACGTCGACATGGACGGCATTCGCACCAACGGCTTTCGCTATTACGGCCAATCGGACGCCGAGCGCGGCTTCGCCGATATCGGTTATCGGGCCGAGGGCAATGAAGTCCACTTGAGCATGACGGGCGGCGCCGACGGCCTGGGCGTTGCTGGCACGACGCCGCTCGAACTCGCCCAGCAAAATCCCTGGGCGGTCTTCACAACGCCCCAGACGACCGACACGACAGCGGAGATGGTCACGCTGTCGGACGAGTTGCACATCACCCCCACGCTGACATTCAATGGCAACGCCTATTTCCGCAGCTATGCGCAGGCGCATGTCGACGGCAACATCAGCGATTTCTATTCCTGCGGAAGCACATATGTCTGTAACGATGATATAACTCCGGGTCAGGTCATAGACGGCACCGCGGGTACCAATCCACTTCTCGACCCCCTCGGCGGCAACCCCGCCGACAACGGGCAGCCCTTGGGCGAGATCGACAGCAACTGGACACGCACATACAGCACGGGCGCGACGGTGCAATTGACCGACACCGACAAGATCTTCGCCCATGATAATACGATCACCGGCGGCGTCAGCGTCGACCATGGCTGGACACATTTCGGCGGCGACAGCACGTTGGCCACGTTGCCGCCGGATTTCGTCGTTCCCACGAGCAATGAAATAATCGATGAACCCATGTTTGACGTCTCGCCCGTAAATCTGTTGGCGCAGAACACTTATGTCGGTGTCTATGTGCTCGATACTTTCGACATCACCGACAGATTGAGCATCCACGCCGGCGCACGCTTCAACGACGCGCAGATCGGACTCACCGATCTTACCGGCACGAATCCAAACTTGAACGCGAACGATAACTTCAACCGGATCAACCCAGTTGTCGGCGCAACGTTCAAGATCACGCCGGATATTTCAGTTTATGCGAGCTATTCAGAGGCCAATCGCGCGCCCACGCCGCTCGAACTTGGATGTTCGAGCCCGACTCAGGTCTGCATGATCGACAACTTCCTGGTTGCCGATCCGCCCTTGCAACAGATCGTGGCGCGCACCGTAGAAGCCGGCTTCAAGGGCAATAACCATATCGCCTGGACTTTCGCGCCCGGGACGCTCGCCTGGAGTGCTGCCTTTTACCGGACCGAAAATCAGAACGACATTTATGCCGTGAATAGCCCGCTCGTCACCGGTTTCGGATATTACACCAACGCCGGCGATACATTGCGCCAGGGCGTCGACATTGGCGCGACCTACACCACTGACCGGTGGGATGCTTACGCCAATTATTCCTATATCCAGGCAACGTTTCTGACGCCCGTTCAACTTGTGTCGCCTAATAATCCGAATGCCAATTGTCTTGGCGCCGGGTCAGGAGTTGAATGCGTGGAGCCTGGCGACAATCTTCCCGGCATTCCGAACCACAAGTTCAAGATCGGTTTCGACTACGAAGTTCTGCCGAGTTGGAAGGTGGGCGCCGACGTCGTCTATCGCTCAAGCCAATATTATTTTGGCGACGAGATCAATTCACTGCCCCAAATCCCCGGCTTCGCGACTCTCGATCTGCGCACGTCTTATCAGGTCAACAAGAACGTTCAAATCTTTGGCTTGATCAACAATGCGCTCAACTATCGAGGCGCGACCTACGGCACGCTTTACGAGACCGGTTCGACACAAAACCAGGTCAATGGCGCGGCGCCCGGCGTTTGCGACGCCGGCCTGTTCTGCTCCGCCGATCCGCGCGCAATCACAGTCGCGCCGCCCTTCGAGGCCTTTATCGGAGTTAAGGTTACGCTGTGAGCGAGTGAGACTTTTAAGTCCTGGACCCTGGCATGACTCCGGAACATTGCCGGGCAGCGAGAGCATGCCTCAACATGTCGCAAGACGCCCTTGCTGCGGCAGCGAAAGTCTCGGTTACAACCATAAGAAATTTTAAATCGGCTTAGCGTTCCGATAACGAATAACCTACGGGCGATCCAAGACGCACTTGAAAAGCGCGGAATCTCGTTCATCTACGGTGCCGATGGCGCTTCATTGGGGATCATTTTCCGATCGCCAAAATGAGGGGTTGTCGCGGTCAGCCCAACTCGCGTTCTGTTTTCCCAGGCGTTTCCGCCCGCAATTTTCGCCGGGGCGGCGGTGGAGTCGCGAAGGCAGAATGACGCCACGCCATTTAGCCTCGGCGCACCCGAGCCGGACAATAGCCCCTCAAATGTCAGCGCAAGCGCCGATAGCAGGGCGCCCTGTTTGCGACATTCTTGGCGATGCGTGCTGTATCTCAGCGACGCTTGCGTCGTTGGGGACCACCACTAACGTCCGGAACTTCTATTCCGAGGGCAGTCGCCAAGTCGATTTGATGGTCCTGCTCCTGCATGAGGATTTGGCGAATCTGTTCCGCCATCGCGTATTCGCCCAGCGCTTCGCATTGCCGGATGCGATCGCGGTAATTGCGAATGGTTTCGTTTTCATTGTCAAGATCATACCGCAGCATGTCTTCCGCATTTTTGGATGTGCGTACCGGTTTGGGAGAGACCGTTGGCATTTTGCCGAGATAGTCGATCTGCCGCGAAATGGTCAGGGCGTGATCGAGCTCCTGCTTGGCGTGGATTTCGAGTTGAGCGGCAATGTCCATATATGCAGCGCCGGTGAGCACCTGGGAATAAACTACGTAGGCGATGATCGCTTGATATTCGCGGGAAAGATCTTCGTTCAACAACTCCGCGAGGCGGTCGCGAGAAATTTCGCTTTGGTCTGCGGCGGATGCGGGCTCGGTCATTTGATACCTCCTTTGACTCTTGAGATGTCAGTATGAGATGCCAGTACAATGAAACGAAAATGCTCGTGCGTTACCAGCGACCCAAGACCCTCAACGCCATCAACATATGGCACCCGTCAAGACGGCGATTCCAACCTTCGTAAATCGCTGAACCTCTCGGCACCGACGACGCCTTCCCATCAATACGCCTCTGTCGCTGACGTTCAAGCGCGCGCTATCCCGGGACTGCGCGTCCTACCAGAAACAAACAGCGGTAGCTCATCAGCGTCGCCGGCAGCCGTCTGGTCAAAATGCACTGGCCGAGCGCGATGCGAATGAGGCACATGATCTCCTAACCGCTCTGCACGGAGTAGGACCTTGGACAGCCGACATCTATTTGCTTTTTTGTCTGGGTCACGGCGATGCTTGGCCGGCGGGTGACCTCGCAGTGCAAGAAGGAGTTCGCTCGGGACTTGGGCTGGGTTTGCGCCCAACGATAAAGGAGATGGGGCCATTGGCCGAGGAATGGCGCCCGCTCCGGGGGGCCGCGGCGCATCTATGGTGGGCGTACTATAGGGCCACGAAAAAGCGCGATGGTGCTCCCATCCCGACGATTTAGGAGAGTGGAGCGAAGCGTCTGCTTTTGGGAGGCAGCGGATGTGGGCATACTGAAGCCCACAGCTGGTGGCGACGCGATTGACCCAAAGCGGACCGCCCGCGCTAGCGGTCTGCTGCAGATAGTGCGCACTGACGTCGTGGGCCGGCCGCAGCAATGTGGAGTGCGCCGACACTCCCAGGCGCAATCGCTCCGCTGCGCCTGGCTGGGTTGCCGGCGGCCAAGTCAATGGATTCCGGCTCCGCGCCGTAAATGGGGCGGCCGCCGCTAATCCCCGGAAGCGCAGTTCTTCGCCTTAATGTGCGCGATCGAGTCGGTTCAGTTCGGATAATATCTTCTTCCGAGCCGCCATTTGCCGGTCTTCTAGCACGGCAAGCGCTTCGTGCATTCGCAACTGGGTCGGCTGGTTCCAAGAGTGCAAGACGAACGAAAGTCGCTGTCTTTGCGTCTCGGAAATCTCCGCCGTACGGGGAGCTGCTTGCTGTGGAGCCTGGAGAACGGATGTGTTCGTTTTCGGGTCAATCATGCTCCACCTCCTATGGTCGGTGGTGCTAGCGCCGCGCAAACAACAATACGCTAAATGATGGCGGCAAAACGCGCACGCTGGATAAAGCCTTCGCCCGGGGCCATATTTTGGCTTGATGTATCCTTTCTGCAACGTCTAGGCGCCGCCGATATAAGCACCGCCTCGCCAGCGGCCATGACGTGTGGAAGCTCGGCTGCCCGGATGCTTCGTGATTGCGGGCTGCGGTGGTCACCAGCCAGTCGTGAAACGAGAATTGTCCTTTTGGAAGCCGCATCGCCATGATGCCTATATGCAAAAGCAGGAAAGTAGCCTCGTGATTCTCGCCCCGGACAATGTTGAACTTTCGGAAGGGCCATCGGGTGCCGATGGAAGGGCGCGTGCATTTCTCGAAAGTGTCGCGAAGCGCCGAATCCTCGTTACCTACCAGGAGCTGGCGAACGCTCTTCAGATATTCCCACCCCATTCCATCCATAGGGTGACGCAAGCCCTGGAGCGCCTGATGGAGGAAGATATGGCGGCGGACCGCCCATTCATTGCCGCGGTTGCCGTCAGCAAGGCGCGTGGCGGCTTGCCAGGGGCCGGGTTTTTTGACTGCGCCCGACGTCTCGGCCGGTTCGCGGGCGATCCGGACGGTCAGGACGCTAGGATGTTTCACGCCGCTGAACTAAACGCCGTCTTCGCTTGCTGGGGCGGTTCGTGCGACAAGTAACAGTCAGGACATCGTGACCCCCAACCGCAGCAACGGAGTGCCGAGATCCCAACCGATGACAGCGGCGTGAGTTGATGTCCAGCGGCGGCTATCCGAAGTTCAAGAACGACCGCGGCGTCCCGGAAATCTGCATCGGGGCGAAGGAATTCATGTGCGTTGGCGAGTCCCCACCGCAAGATCACCCGCACATCTACATCGATATGGGCGAGGCGGACACGATCCTCTGTCCCTACTGCGCGACGCGGTTCCGCTTCGATCCTCGATTGACGCCTTTCGAAGCGGACCCACCTGACAGTTTCTTTGCCGATAACCACAACGCGGTCTGAGTAGAGGCGCGCGCGGGATACGGTGACATCCGTGCGCCGGCGCGTATGTTGGCGCAATTGCGACATAGGAATCACCGGCTCTAGTTAGCACGCCGCGCTGGGCTGTTCGATTCTGGAGATCGTCGTGGCGGAACGTTTCATCCCTGTCGAAGCCCCCTTTCATAGCCGGCCCCTAAACCGCTTCGAAACCGCGCTCGTCGCCCGACGGAACGCGCTAGAAATTATTCCAGCCCTGGCCTATCGCCAGCCCATCGTTTCGGGGGAAATGCTCGTCCGCTGGCACATGCTCGCAGATCCCGGAGGCCTCAAACGGGTTCTGCTGGACAACCAGCAGAATTATCCGAAATCGGAAATCATGCGGCGCATGCTGCGGCCTGCCATCGGGGAAAGTCTGTTCAATGCCGACGGAGCGGAATGGAAATGGCAGCGCCAGGCAGTGGCTCCAGTCTTCACCCATCGCAATGTGGTCGCGTTAGCTCCTGCAATGAGTGCCACCGCGGCACGCGCCTGCGAAAGGCTCGCGGCCTGCGCGGGGCGCGCGGAACTGGTCGGCGAAATGCTGACCGCGACCTTTGACGTAATATGCGATGTCGCGTTATCGGGACGCAAACACTTTGACAGCCGCGCTTTTGGTGCCGCCGTCACGCGTTATTTCAAGACTGCGGGACGCCCCTCATTGTTGGATTTTTTTGGCATTCCCGACTGGTTCCCCCGTCCCGGCGAATGGCTTGTTGGATCTTCAGTGCGCACCATGCATCAAATGGTAGCGCAGGCCATCGAGGTGCGACGGGACCGCGGCACAGATCTTGGCGAGGACCTCCTGGATCGCATGCTGGCGGCCGAGGATCCTGAGAGCGGGCGGCGGATGACACCGGAAGATCTCGTGCACAATATGCAGTTCTTTATCGTCGCCGGTCACGAGACGACCGCGTTAGCAATTTCTTGGGCCTTATATCTGCTCGCGAACATCCCCGAATCTCAGGATAGAGCGCGGGCGGAGGCCATAGCCCAGTTGAACGGTCGTGTGGCGGAAGCGGGCGATTTGGATGCGATGCCATTCATCAAGCAGGTTCTGGAAGAGGCGATGCGCCTCTACCCACCGGTCGGCCTCCTTGCGCGGACCGTGTTGGAAGGGGATGAATTATGCGGTCGGCTCGTGCGGCCGAACGACACGATTTTTCTGCCGATCTGGGCACTCCACCGGCACGAGATGTGGTGGGAGAGACCAAATGCTTTCGACGCTGACCGATTCTCGCCACCCATCAGTGTGGGGCGAGACAAGTATCAATATCTCCCATTCGGTGCAGGCCCTCGTGTTTGCGTTGGCGCCAATTTCGCGATGATGCAGGCGCAGATTATCCTCGCCACCCTAGTGCAGCGTTTCCGTTTCGCGCCGAGCCCACCCACTCCCCGACCGATCATGACGATGACGGTTCGCCCCGAACCTGGCATTTTCCTTTCGTTCGAACCCTTGCATTGAGGGACGCTGTGTTTCCTGAGTTAAGGCGAGCGCGAAAAGGTAGCCGTGCGCCCATTGAAGGGATTGTCGTGAACCGCGGACACGCCAGAACTGTCCTCGTGACGGGTGCGAGCATCGCCGGCCCAGCCCTGGCCTACTGGCTGGACAGGTACGGCTTCGACGTGACGCTCGTCGAGCGCGCCCCATCCATCCGCACCGGCGGCTATGCAATCGACATCCGTGGTACGGCCATCGACGTCATCGATCGGATGGGAATCCTGCCTGCTGTCCGGGCCGAGCATGTGGCCACGCGGCAAGTCACATTCGTGAATGCGCGAGGCCGGCAAGTTGCCCGCGTCAACCCTGAGAACTTCGCACCTGACGGAGGTGATCGGCACGTGGAACTGGCGCGCGGCACGCTGACCTCACAGCTCTTCGAGCTCATCCGCTCACAAGTGAAGCATCGCTTCGGCGACGCGATCACCTCACTGAGCGATGGGCCAAACGGGGTCGACGTCGAATTTAGGAGCGGCGCGAGTGAGCGGTTCGATGTGGTTGCGACCGGCGAGGGCCTGCATTCGACGACGCGCGCGCTAGTGTTCGGGCCCGAGGCGAGCTTCAGCCGCTATTTGGGTTACTGCTTTGCCGTCTTTGAGCTTTCGAACACGTACGGACTGCGCCGCGAGGCTGTGATCTACAACAAGCCGGGCAAGGCCGCCGCGCTCTATTCGACCAGCGACGGACCGACGCTTTACGGCCTCCTCGCGCACCGCCGCCCGCCGCCGTCGCCGGAAGAGATCGGCGACCCGCAGCGACAGCGGGACTCCATTGCACGCGCCTTCGTGGACGACGGCTGGCAGGTTCCCGGAATGATCGCAGCGATGCAGGACGCCGAGGACTTCTATTTCGACGCCACAATGCAGATCCACATGCCGGCGTGGTCAGCGGGCCGAGTGGCTGTGCTGGGGGATGCCGCCTTCGGCCCCTCGTTCTTTACGGGCCAAGGCACCAGTATGGCCCTGGTCGGCGCCTACATGATGGCGGGCGCCCTGGCGACTAACGCCGAACCTGCCGTGGCGTTTGAAACCTATGAAGCCGCTACACGTCGCTACGTGGCGGCGAACCAGGGGCTCGTGAAAGACGGGTCGACCATGGTGGCGCCCGGCAGCTCCCTGGGGCTCTGGGCCCGCAACAGCATGATCAGACTGGCGCCTCTGCTCAGCCGTCTCGGCGCGCTGGGGCCGACGCGCGGAGCTTACGAGGCATTGGTCCTGCCCGACTTCGATTCGAACCGCGTCTCGGTAATCCAATGATCGCTCTGGTCGGATGACGACGTTGTCGCCGCGCGCGAATGTCCCCTCTGCGGGCCTCTGCCAATGACCGGTTCTGGCCCTTCGCGTCATTTCGCTGCGATGCAAAGACTTGTCGGCTTTCGGGACGAAACAGACATCGACCGGCATGCAAAACCGGCTAGTCGGTCGAAGATGACCCATTGCGGACCTCGACCCTAAAGCGATAGTGGACCGGGGCGCCTATCCGATGAACTGGTCGCTCGTCGCCAACAGCCTCAAGCGGGCGCAGGTGACAGTTGCGGAAGTCCGGCAGGATCGCATTGTTGTAATCCCCACTTCTGCGGGCGTATCATCATTTTAATTAATCGTAGGACCGGCGTTTGGGGAACACCCCGCGTGGCACTCCTATTCATCAGCCATTCGGGCGCGAATAACGCAGCGGCTATCGCGCTACGCGACTGGTTATCCGAACAGGGGTTCGAGGACGTTTTTCTTGATGTCGATCCCGAGCAGGGGCTGGTGGTTGGCCAGCGTTGGCAAGACGCGCTGAAGGCGGCGGCCGATCGCTGCGAGGCGGTGTTGTTCCTTATCTCGCCCGCGTGGCTTGACTCCAAGTGGTGCCTGGCCGAGTTCCTGCTGGCGAAAACCTTGCACAAGCGAATCTTCGGGCTGATCGTCGAGCCGGTCCCATTGGAGCGGGTCCCGGCCGAGATGACTGCCGAATGGCAAATGTGCCAGCTCGTCGGCGAGGATCCACTCCGGACGTTCGACGTTCCAATTGGCGCGAAGCACGAGACCGTCGCTTTCCGGGAGGCAGGACTCGACCTCCTTCTCCGCGGGCTCGAGCGCGCCGGTCTCGATGCCAAGAGCTTCCAATGGCCGCCGCCGGGCGACCTGAAGCGTGCACCCTATCGGGGTCTGCGCGCCTTAGAGCCGCAGGACGCGGCGATCTTTTTTGGTCGCGACGCGGCGATCGTGCGCGGTCTCGACCGCATCCGCGGTCTCGTTGAAGGTGGCGTCGACAAGCTCTTCGTGGTGCTCGGCGCCTCGGGTTCGGGCAAATCGTCGTTCATGCGTGCCGGACTGTGCCCTCGCCTCGCACGCGACGATCTAACCTTCCTGTCTCTGCCGGTGATCCGGCCGCTGACGGCCGTCATGAGCGGCAGTTCGGGCCTTGCTTCTGCGCTCGCCAGTGCATTCGAACGGCTGGGAGTGGCGCGCCCGCCGGGCCGGATCAAGGAAGCGCTCACCGCAGACGCCGATGGCATCGGGCATTTTCTTGATGAGCTGTCGAGTCTGGCAAGGGGTCGGCTTGTTGGGATCGAGGGCGAACGCCCGCAGCCCACCATAGTGTTGGCCATCGACCAGGCCGAAGAACTGTTTAACGCGGAGGGTACTTCGGAAGCTACGACTTTTCTGCAGCTTCTCGGCAGCCTACTCGCGCCTGCCGCAGATGGCTCGCCGGCACGACGCGTCTTGGCATTGGTCACGATTCGCTCAGATCGCTACGAACTTCTACAGGCTGAACCGCATCTTTTGGCGGTGAAGCAGGACCTGTTCAATCTGCCGCCTATCCCGCCGGCGGAGTTTAAGACCGTCATCGAGGGTCCCGCGCTGCGCGTCGTGGAAGCCGGCGGCAGCCTCACCATCGACCCGACCCTGACGGAGCGGCTCATCGCCGACGCGCAAGGCGCCGATGCGTTGCCGCTGTTGGCCTTCACGCTCGAACGGCTCTACGCCGATTATGGCGGCGAGGGAAAGCTTACGCTTGCCGAATACGAAAAGCTCGGCGGCGTGCGGGGGTCGATTGAAGAGGCGATCGCGCGATCGCTTTCCGAGCCCAGTCGGACGCCTCAGATCCCGGCCGCGAAGGAGGAGCAGCTCGCCTCTCTGCGCGCGGCGTTCATTCCCTGGCTGGCGCGCATCGATCCCGAGAACGGCGAGCCGATGCGAAGAGTGGCTCGGCTCGACGAAATACCCGAAACCTCTCGCGCCATCGTGCAGCGCCTCGTCGAGGCGCGGCTGCTCCTCGCCGACCGACGCGCAGGCGCCGATGTCGTCGAGGTGGCGCACGAAAGCCTGTTGCGCCAGTGGCCAGAGTTGGCGGCGTGGCTGCAGGCCGATTCCGACAACTTGAAGCTCGTTGAGGGAGTCGAGCGCGCCGCTGGCGAATGGGCGCGCAACGGACGCGAGGAGGTCTGGCTCGATCACCGCTCCGAGCGGCTTGCCGCGGCTATTAGAGTGGCGGGACGGGAGGATTTCCGCAGGCGTTTGGGCGAGCGGGGCACGGCCTATCTTGATGCATGCAGGAAGAAGGAGTTGACGGCAAGACGCAGGACGCAGGTCGTGCAGGTGCTTATCTACACGTTGTTCCTCAGCATCATCATCGGTCTTGTCGGCTGGATTAATCAGTCGTACGTCAAAGACCAATGGAATTGGTTCATTACCGTGCGGCCCTACAGGCTCGCGAACTTTGACCCCTACGTGCTCAAGCCCGACGCCGAGCGTGCGCTGAAGCCGTTAACGAGCTTCCGTGAGTGCGCCAAGGACTGTCCAGAGATGATCGTCATTGCGGCGGGCGGATTTACGATGGGATCGCCTGCGACCGAAAAAGGGCGCCTCCATTTTGAAGGACCGGAACACAAGGTTCTATTCGCCAAACCCTTCGCCGTGTCCAAGTTCGATGTGACGTTTGCCGACTGGGACGCCTGCGTCTCGGTTGGCGGGTGCGTACAAGTAGCTGACAGCGGCTATGGACGAGGCTCAAACCCGGTAATCAACGTCAGCTGGGACGACGCCCAGAAATATGTTGCATGGTTCTCTAAGATGACGGGACAGCCCTACCGTCTGCTCACGGAGGCCGAATGGGAATATGCGGCTCGCGCCGGTACAACGTCGGCCTATTACTGGGGCGACGAGATCGGCAAGGGCAACGCCAATTGTAATGCGTGCGGCAGCAAATGGGACTACCGGCAAACCTCACCAGTCGGATCGTTCAAGCCCAATGCGTTCGGACTCTACGACATGGCCGGCAACGTGTTTCAATTGGTGGAGGATTGCTATCATGCTGACTACAACGGCGCGCCAACAGACGGTTCCGCGTGGACCAGCGAAAATTGCGGTCAACGTATCGCCCGCGGCGGTTCCTGGGCCAGCGATCCTCGTCTCCTCCGCTCGGCCGCCCGCGGCTGGGAAGCCAGCGACGTACGGTCAAACGTTATCGGCATCCGGGTTGGAAGGTCACTCAACCCCTAGATTTTTACCTCCTCACCTGTTGAGCGCAGGGCGAAGTTCTGGTCGGATGTTTTTGGGCTACGGTGCCGATTACGGACCATTTCCAAGCGCACCGGCGCCGCGATCGTGACTTACCGCCTGTGGCAAACCTACTCCGACGGCGGTGATGCCGCAGGGGTCTCGTGACGTTTATACCGGCGTCGCGAAGAGCGCATTGCGAAGGAAAGTTCATGGGCGTGTCCTGGGGGCTGCTGGCACCGTTCATTGCGCTCTCCACAACGGTTGCCGTCACGCAGGCCGCGGTAGTCCTGACGGGGTTTATCCGCGAACGCTCCTACCGCCGTTTCGAGGACGAGAGTAAGGAAAGACTCGCGCGACGATTTCCGCTTCCTGCGGTTGACCTGTCGATCGCCGAAGATCGCCGAAAATCCCTCTCGTCGTCGCTCGATAAGGCACACAGGGCCGCAAACGCGGCCCAGACGAACTATTACAACGCCGTAGTGCGCTCCGCGGCGTGCCTCGTGTTGGCCTTCCTTGCACTCGCGTTCGGAACACTCAGACAGGAGGATTGGCACGAGCGGTTGGACTGGGAGTCCGTGGAATTGCTTTTGAACTGGGTCGACGTCATCGCGATTGTTTTCGTTCTCATTCTGTTTTTTTATGGGCATACTGCCTGTCAGATCTGGATTACAACTCGGGTTCACGCCGAGTTGCTGCGGCAGTTCCAATTCCTCTGCATGGTCTTCCCGAACGCTATTTCGCCGCGGCCAGGTGATCTCAAGACGCAGTTTGACGTCGAAGCCGATGAGGTTGCGGCGCGTGTGCAGGATGGGTCAAACACCGCCATAGTCGCGCGGATTGAGCGGTTCTGGTCAACCCGCAAAGCCTCGATCGAAAGATATATGCTCACGGAGGCGGACTTTACGGCTGATGCCTTGCTGGTCTACCTGAAGAGGCGGGTGCGGCGGCAGCTCGGCTGGTTTATCGACTTGAAGGCGCGCCTGGAGCGCATCGCCGAGGGCCGCGGTACCGTGCTGCAAATCCTCTATTGGATCACGGCCGGGCTAGCCGTGACTAAGCTCGTCCTGTTCGCCTGCGCCAGGCATTCACCGGCTTATCTACTTCCCCTGCTGTTGATCATTACGGGTATGTCGGCAGCGATGACGGCCTATTACATCAACCAGAATTCGCGCAGCCTGGTCCATCGTTACAACACGCAACAGCGGTTCATCACCGGCTGGTTGATGAGGTTCAACGAACGCTGGAACTTCACCAGTCTGCCCTCACTGACAATCGACGCTGCGGCAAAGAACGACATGCGCGCCGAAATTCTCCACTTCGAGGACTTGATGATCGAGGAACTGATCGATTGGATTTACATCACGAGCCACGATGCGATCGAGCTTGCGCCGTAATTGAGTCCACGATGCCTTTCGTTGCTCGGCTTTGAAACTACCGGGAGCACGTAAAATGCGAATGTCCGCTTCTGGCCCAACGGGTCATTTCGCTGCTTCGCAGCAACAGCGGTGCTTTTGGCGCGCAGCGGACGTTTTCCTGACCCAAGGGGTCGAACCCGACGCGGCGCACATCGAACCCTCGGCGCCGCTCCAGCGAGCGAGCGCCTAGGCGAACCGGAGTGCAACTTAGATTAGATAGATCCGGTCCGGAAGTTCATCACGGCTCATTTGGGTGCGCGGGAAATGAGCCGCGAGCACTTTTTCGCATGCGTTGATCGCAACAACGAATCCGTCGGCGATACGCCCGCTTCTAATTTCCGCAATAAGCGCATCGACAGCGGCCTGCCACTCCGACTGCGGCACATGAGCGGCAATTCGCTCACCAGCAATGATGCGTACATAGCGCTCCGCCAGAGAGACGAAAATCAAGATTCCTGTTCCATCCTTTTTGCGCGCGACGCCCCTGATAAGAAATTGCTCCATTGCCAGACGATGCGCGGCACGGCGGCGTACGGCGCGCGGCAGAAGCAGAACTTGCACGCCTGGCGTCGAGAGCGCCACGGCCAATAACAAGAACACGGCGATCTGAAGCAGGAGAATGCGATCTACGGGAAATTCGGTCAGCGCTACGAGCCCCCACGGGAGTGCCAAGGCAATGAGCACGGCAATGACAATCGGCAGCACCGTCAGATGGGTCGCAGTGCGCGCCAGAACGCAGACAATCTCGCCCGATGTCTTTGCCTCGGCCGCGCGTATGGCAGCGGAGATGCGGGCACGATCTTCTTCCGAAATGTCCATCACCAGCTTCCCGAAGCTCCGCCGCCACCTGACGAGCCGCCGCCCCCGGAAAATCCACCTCCGCCGGAGAACCCGCCGCCTCCCCACGAACCGCCGCCCGAAAATCCGCCGCGCGAGCTGCCAGAACTGAAGAGGATATTCAAAAGCAGATTGAAAAAAAGCCAGCGAAAGCCGGGTGACAGGCCGAGCAGAGCGATGATCACAATCGCCCCGATAATCAACAGCCAACCTATCGGATCGGTCCCTTGCTCGCGATCGACACGCAGGGGCGACCGCTGCTGCCACTCCGAGGAATCCGTGGTAAGCACTGTGATAATATCATCGACGCCGCGTGTTATGCCGCCGCCGAAATCACCCGCCTTGAACCGGGGCGCAATGGCGTTGGTAATGATAACTTCCGACAGCGCATCGGTGAGCGTCGGCTCAAGGCCGTAACCAACTTCGATGCGCACCTTATGCTCGTTCGGCGCGACGAGAAGAAGAACGCCGTTGTTTTTACTCTTCTCTCCGAGCTTCCAGGTTCGAAAGAGTTCGTTCGCATAGGGCTCGATCTCTTCGCCTTGAAGGGAACTGACGGTCGCAACGACAAGTTGGATGCCCGACTTCGATTCGAGATCGGCAAGCTTGGCCTCAAGCGCCTGCTGCGTCGCGGCGGGGATGATATTGGCTTGATCGACGACGCGGCCGGTGAGCGCGGGGAAATCGACCGCGAAAGTTGGAATGCAGGCAGCGAGCAGCACCGCCAAGACGATGACAGCCGATGCCGCTGCCGAAGTTAAGGGCCGAGAAAGGCGAGCCGCCGAGGTCATTGCGGAGCCATCGGGTAGCGGTGCAGCGTCAGAACTTCACCTGAGGTGGTGTTTGCGCATTCTCGTTGGCGGTGAACTCTGCCATCGGCTTGTTGTTACGGAAGAAGGTCGCGGCCCACAGCACGCCGGGGAAGGTTTCAAGCTCGGTGTTATAGGCGCGCACTGCCTCAATGTAATCGCGTCGCGCAATGGCGATACGGTTTTCTGTACCCTCAAGCTGCGACTGCAGCGCCAAAAAATTCTGGTTCGACTTTAGATCGGGATAGTTCTCGCTGATCGCAAGCAACCTGCCGAGCGCCCCCGAGAGCTGATTCTGCGCGTCCTGAAACTGTTTGAGCTTTTCGGGATCCGTGAGGTCAGAGACATCGATCTTCACCTGCGTGGCCTTGGCGCGCGCTTCGGTGACTGAGATAAGCACGTCTTTTTCTTGTTTGGCATAGCCTTGCACAGTAGCGACGAGATTGGGGATTAGGTCGGCGCGACGTTGATAATCGTTCTGCACGTCCGCCCATTTTGCCTTGGCCTGCTCCTCCAAAGTCGGGATCGCATTGTAGCCGCACGCCGAGACCGTGAGGCCGATGACGATGACGGCGAAAATAGCGCGGACGCGCGATAGCGACAGTGTCATGAGCGCCTCGTAGCCAGTTCGTGATATCGGCAGCTAGACTATGGCTCGCGCAGTTACAAATCAAACATAGTTCCAACCCGTTAGAAGGTCGTGAAAGTGCCTAGGAGGACGGGCGGTCATACAACCGTTGGAATGTCCGCTTGTGGCCCGTATCTGCCGTGAACGGATGGGCAGAGCATGTCTGCTCTGCCCAGGTATTTCA
Source organism: uncultured Alphaproteobacteria bacterium (assembly GCA_963759985.1). GTDB lineage: Bacteria > Pseudomonadota > Alphaproteobacteria > Rhizobiales > Beijerinckiaceae > Methylovirgula. The sequence continues at coordinate 557,867 of CAVXBI010000004.1, read as the reverse complement.
GACGTCCACCTGTTCCGCTATCGCGAGGGCATCATCTACCTCAATGCCCAGGTATCTGACAGTGCTATCGATCTTCGTATGACCTAGCAAGAGCTGCACAGCTCTTAGGTTGCCGGTTCGTCGGTAGATCAGAGTTGCCTTTGTTCGCCGCAGCGAATGTGTGCCAAAGAGCTTTGGGTCCAGCCCAATGCTGGCGATCCATTCTGAAAGAAGCCGTGCATATTGCCGTGTGGTCATGCACCGGCTGAAGCCACGTCGACCCGTGAATAGAAATTCGCCTGGCTTCTTAGCGGCAGCCTTCAGGTAGTCGTCGACCGCCTGACGGGTCTGATCGGTCAGTTCGAACTTGACTGGTCGCCCCGTCTTCCTCTGCCGGACCGTGGCACGGTCCATCGCATGGCCGTTTGGGGCTACGTCTTCGACTTTGAGAGCCACGACATCGCAGCCGCGAAGCTTGCTATCGATGGCCAAATTAAACATCGCAAGGTCACGTATTCGTCCCTCCAGCAGCAATCTGGTCCTGATCGCCCAAACGTGCTTTGGCCGCAATGGAGGTCTCGCCCCGATCAGCTTACCTTTGTTCCAAGGCATGCGTCTGTTAGCCGTCGCGCAGTTTTCCTGGTCTGACATGATCGTACTCCTCTGCTACAGAGGATGACGAGCATGCGCTCCGGCCTCGGAGGACGCGAAATCATGTCGGCTTTCGGAGGGTCACGGTCATGAAACGTCTTGCGCGCGAATTGGGTTAGTCCAGACTGACCCATCTCGGTCATCGAACCGCGCCGGGCGACCTCTCCGAAGCGGACATCGACGTACGGCAGGCGATTGACCGGGATGGGTGATTTCTTGCCTTTCCGCTTTTAGGCCATTGAGCCAGGAAGCCGACGTTCAATCAGCTTGGCCGCTGACCGCTTTGCGGCCCATCGACGTCGTTCTCTACGCGAAGCCCTCAGGGGGAAGCTGCCGCGCGTAAAACGGCCCGGTCCTTGTCCGTCGCGATACGTTTGCAGTCCGACAATAACGCCCAGCCGGACGATCCCGATATTTACCATTGCTTCGGCGAGTCCATGCCGGACCCGGCATTGCGCACCGTTCCTCTCGACAAATCTAAGAGCTGGGCGCGATAGAACGCGGACAGGTTTATTGCGAAACCGTGAACCCGCACTGCTTCTGTTCCATCTCGATCTGCTTCGTGATGCGGATGGCGTTCTGTGCGTAGGCCGCGGTCACGGAGCCGCTGTTCACGGTCTTGTTTTTCAGCGGACTCACGCCTGCGCAGAGGTGGAAGACATGCGGCGTCTCGGACTTCTTGGCGCCGTTTGCCGGCGCGATCCAGTAGACGACGTCCTGACCGGCGGGGTGTTCGGCGTCCTTCGTCGCCGCAGCCACCGCGGCGGAGTCCGTGGCGATCTTCTTCGCCTGGGCGGCGACGTCGGGCGAACAGGCTGTGGTCGGCTGCCCCGTCTTAATCTGGGTCGCGCACGCGTTCATGTCCTGGGTGTACTGCTCGACCGATGGGGGTTGGTAGCTGACCCCGATCAGCGTCGCGAGCACGGCCAGCACAACGCCGATGCCGCCGGCGACCTTCTTGGTCTGCGGATCCATGTTCTTGTCGGTCAAGATCAGGAAAACCAGCGGGAGGAAGGCAATCAGCGTGATGATCGCGCCGAGCTGGTTTTGGAAGAAGAATCTGGCCGTGTCGGATGCGCGGGCCGGATCGTGCCTGTTGGCCGCCTTCCACAGCAAGTTGCCGGCGATTGCGAAGACCGCGATCCCGACCAGAAAGCCGATCAGCAGCGGCATGTTCCCATGGTCGAACTTGTGCTGGTAGAACAAGTAGATCCCGGCGATCTCGCCGCCAATGGCGACGATCCAGCAGAGCACGGCGAAAAGGCGCAGGCGCGTCGCGGAGGACTTCTGGCCCTGCGTTGCTTGCCAATCTGCGGCCGGCTTGTTGTCGGTCATGACCAGGTCTCCCGATATCGACACTTTTGCGAGCGGCGGCAAATCGAAAGGCCAACCCGCCCGACGCAGCGTCATTGAACGAACGTCGCCTGCCTTGGCGACGCGGCGAAAATGCGAGTGCCACGGCAGACCACGTCCCCATCCATATTGCGCAGGAATTGATCCGTCCATACCCACGGAGGCGGACGCCGATGCGGCGATGGCTCCATTTTCTTCATTTCCGGCTGCCACTCACCCTGCAATTCGAAAAAGCCGGAAAGATTGATCTCCAGGTTCCGATCGCCAAAGTCGGCGCTATGCGAGCCCACGATATGGGCGGCATGTAGGCGAACCGCTTTTCTGAGCGTTGGTGTAAATCAGAATCGTCGGAAAACTTGCGAGTTGTCGGGGACGCATTCCTCACAATGCATTTGTCTGGATCAGGTCAGATGGGCTTCGCGGCCAACTATCAGGCCTTCATCAAGCTCGCATCAATCCGTATTTGGCTGCGTGCTAATGAGTCCGCACCCAGGCGTTCAGTCGGTAGCGTCCCTCCCCCTGGTGCGTTTTCTACATAAACTACGATGGCGCCGACGTCTGCGATCTTTTCTGCGCGCGCCCGCACAGTCAGGAGCATTGCGGCGCTTCTCACGTCGCCCTTGAGCGCCTCCGCGATAAGCCGCCTTATACTTAGCTCCCGCCTGGTCAGACGCCTGATTTTTCCGCGGTCCGGGACTTCGACCTTGGTATCAAGGAACTCCGTCATAATGTCAGCGACGTTTTCAGCGCGACGTTTGCCGCGACCCTTTGGATTGGGGCAAACTCCTTTCTTGAATTGCGAATGATTTGGCGGCTTCCCATAGCCCACTTCGTAGTCGCTCAACTTCGCCTCCTCGGCAGGCATCCTTAAATATTGATGACAATGACTTCTGGCTCTGGGTTGCGCTCCCGCGGTCTCTGGCTGGCAGCAAATTCTTGATACTTCAGTCGGACGGCCAAAGCTTGCTTGTCTCCAGCAATTTCCTTCGTCCAGAGCTGCGTTACGATGGCCTCAAAGACCGTTATGCGCAGTGGAATTCCGTTTTCGACGACGTCGATATGCTGCGCTAACAGAGCGTCGAGGTATTCCCGCGTTCCGCGAGGCCGCCGACCGCCTCGGCGTTTCGGATTCCCGCATTGGCCCTTTTTCCATCGCGTATGTTTGGGCGGTCGTTTGTAGCCGACTCGGCCATCGTCCTTTGGAGCGTTCGTCATGCGGCTCTCCGCTTCGCTTTGACGTCCGCGAAGGTCTCCCCAGAGGCATGACAGGCCTGCTTCCCGGTCATGCGTTGCCACCGATCTATGGCTGTGTCCACATAGAGTGTGTCGATTTCAACCCCGCAGCAACGTCTACCTGTTCGCTCAGCCGCGAGAATAGTCGTACCGCTCCCAATATAGGGATCGAGAACTACGTCGCCCCGCTTGGTTGAATTGAGAATTGCGTCGGCGACAAGCGCAACTGGTTTTACGGTTGGGTGCAATTGGAGAGTGTTTTCTTCGCCTTTTCGCGGGAAGCTGTTGGAGCCAGCGTAGTTCCACACATTGGTGCGGTTACGTCCGAAGCGGCCAAGCTGAACATTGTTGACGTGCGGTGCTTTGCCGTTTCTGAACACGAAGACGAGTTCATGTCCCGCTCGATAAAACGACCCCATACCACCATTGCTCTTTGTCCAAACGCATAAGTTGAGAAGATCGCAGCCGACATTGCGGCCGGCGGCAAGCATTTCGCCCATGTGGCGCCAATCCATACAGGCGTAGAGAACGGCGCCGGGGACGGTATGGGACCGGGCAAGCTCCAGCGTTTGAGTCAGGAAGCGCGAGAATTCTTCTTCGCTCATCTCACCAGAAGCCATGGCGAACTCGCGGTGCTTGACCGCGCCGCTGCCGCAGACGTGCCCGTCTATCTTGACGTTGTAAGGGGGATCGGTGAACACTGCCGCCGCTTTTGTGGTGCCGAGAATGGCATCGTAAGACGACGCGGCTAATCATCACCGCAATAGAGGACATGGCCGCCAAGCCGCCAAAGATCGCCAGTGATTGAGACAGCGGGACCAACGACGACGTCGAATTCGTCGGCAGTTTCCGCGGAGCCAATGGCGTCGAGTGCCTGAATACGAAAGTCTATTTCAGGAAGTTCAAACCCTATGTCCTCAATTTCGAAATCCAGAGCCAGATTTGAGAGGTCCCTCAGCAGTGCAGCTAACTGGGCATCGTCCCATGAGGACCTGTCCGTCAGTTTATTGTCGGCGAGCATATAAGCCCGGGCTTGGGCCTCGGTCAGATGATCGAGGCATATGACGGGGACCTCGGTGCAGCCGTTGAGCTTCGCTGCCTCATAGCGGCCGTGGCCCACAATTATGTTTTTGCTTTTATCGCTCAGGATGGGCGCGTTAAAGCCGAATGCTTTGATACTTCTCGCAATCGCCTTAATCTGCACTCGGCTATGTTTGCGGGGATTGTTAGGGTCGGGTTTAATCTCGTCTATGGCGACCCATTCGAGCTTTCGCTTCTGGTTTTCCGTGTTGCTGCGATGAAGGCGGCCTTCTTGGCCCATCGTGGCCTCCTACTAAAGCAGGAAATCGACGGGTTTTTCTGGCAGCAATGCTGAGTCGAAGCCATGGAACGAAATTCGCCTGTTTTCAGGCCGATTCGATACCATCTAAAAGCGCCGTCTGATACTCCCACTCAGGCAAGTGGCGTCGGCACTCGGCACGATGGGCAGCTGCCGCTGGCTCATTCATCGCTTTAAAATAAGGGCGCCAACTGTTGCCGGGATCGCTCCCCCAGCCTGTCGATTCGCCGCCGCATTCGCGCCAATAGGCTTCCGTCGCTGCGGCGAGGCCCCGACTCCGAAATGCCGATGGCCCGTGGAAGCGTGCCCATGCTTCGGCAACGACAATCGCGCATAACGTTTTGGCGGAGATCGCTTCTGGAGTCATTGCCTTTCCGCGACCTGCCTTAGCACCCGAGGTTTCGCTCGAAAGCACTTCAGAAGAGCGGGCAACGCGGGCTCGTCTCAAGATATCCCGCAATGTTTTGTCGAGCCAGCCCAACGTCTCAATCTTGCCGAGCGGCGCCATCTGAAGAAATTCGCTTGTAACTGGATCGTTCAACGTTTGAACTAGCAGCGACGCAGCCTTCTCGATCTCCTTCAACTTCTTTATGATCACCTCTCGCCTCGGTTGCCCTGCTAATACCAACCGATGCATCCTCACGGTTATTGACCACTGATCAAGGTATTCGGCCAACCAGTCTGGTGCATCAGGGCCCGCAATTAGATGTGCTACTAGACGTGCTACTCCTATACTCACATCGATCATCGCCACTTCCGACCGATTAGATTTGAGCAAGATTGACGCAAGAATTCCCCGCACTGCAGATGCATTTCTCAATTCTAACAGAAGTTTTCCCCGTTTTGCATTACAGGGAATTTTGATCTACGTCGTTGCTTCGCCGGCTTTGTGTCCGCTGAAAGTCAGCAACGTGGGCTCAATTCGTGAGATTTCCCTGTTATTTTCCCTATAAACAGGGAATTCCGCCTGGAGACTGGCTCGAATTCGACTGCCTCGTCAGCCAGGCAGTCCGGTCTCTCAGCCGAGCCTGTCCCGTTCCCCTCAAGCTACGAGATTTCCGTGGCTTGGGTTGCACGACAAACTCTCTCGAGAGCTCCAAAGTTGAGCGCCGTTGCATTCGGGGCCGGATTTTCGGCTGTAGTCTGCGCCGGCGTCATACCGATCTCCGTTTAGGAGCGTAGCGGGGCGCCGAGACTGGCTCGATTTTCAGCGAGACTGGTTCGTTTTTCCGAAGTCAGCTTTTGAGCCTCGTCGCGGGAGAGCACGACGGGCAGCGGTACTTGTGGTTTCCAAAATAAATCGGACCATCGGTACGAACGGGACTGACGGGACACCCCTAAAGGGTGGTGTCCCGCTTGTCCCGCTTTTCGCCCCCTTGAATGGCGGGACAGGGCGGGACAAATGTCCTGTGTGTCCCGATCGTCCCGCCGAAGCCTAAGCCGCTGATCCAGCTCTCTGCTCGCTGTCGCGGTTAGGAGCTTTCGCCTTTTGGTCAAAATTCTCCGGCCCCGTGTCATGCAGCGGTCATATTCGAGGGACAAACATGACAAATAAACAACCAAAGACGAATGCAGAACTTCAAGATCTGCTGAGAAAACGCACGAAGGACATGCAAATCGTGAGGTTGAAGGTGCGCGCCGACCCGAATCTAGGTTGGTCGGTCGCTTTCATCGTTCCAGATCCCGCCCTCGCCGCTGATTATCAACACCGATTCCTAGAGATCGAAACGGAATTGCGAAGCAAATTTGAACTGCTGCCTGACTAAAACGAGAGTTGCCGAATGCGCTTGCCCGAAAGCCAGGCTCTAAAAACGATCGCGGATGCGATAGAGAAAGAACGCACGACGCGATTGGCAAACTCCCCAGCCTACCTTTATTTTTCGAAGCTCAGCCAGAAGGAAATTGAATATCTCGCGGCGATCGCCATTCAGGCGCTCAAAAACGCCGGCTATGTTTTCGAAAAAGATCACCTCGAAGGCCCTTCCGAAGACCTTCGGGCGTAGCGCATATTTCTATTCAGGCGCGGGACAAAAATTCCGGGCCGATGCCAAGCTCAATAAATTATGCGATCTGCGCTCAGCAGCATCATTTGGACGGCTTTCCACTTATCACCGGAATATCCGAAATTTAAAAGGTCCGGTCTGTCCCTTTCCAAAAAGTGGAAAAAACACATATCGGCGCTCGGTCCGAACCTTTCGGCCATCTCTTCCGCCCATTTATCCCATTCATGAATGATTGCGCGTTCAGCCTCACCTCTTCTCAACGTAGTCATAACTGACCCTCCGCAGAAGGCCCCACGCGGGTTCATTGCGGGCACATCAATCGAGCGTTTTTGCGGTCGCACCCGAGTTATGCCCGATATCCACCGCAAGCGTGGCTTGGTCACATACGGCTTTGAGTTTAGGGCTTGCGAGCAGATGGACGCTGAACCTCATGCCCGGTTCGGCTTCAACTTTTGCCCCGCCATCGTGAGCGGGGCTTTTTCTTGGCCTGAGATTTGCTGCGTTAATTGCGCCGGCTGGATGCTCCTTTGTGCATCCTCCCATTCCTAGCCGGCACTACCCTACCTTGAAAGCCCTGGATCATCAGCTGGGGCTTTTTCTTTATGGCCAACAGTCATGCCCGTTGTCCGCCGCGCCCGACTGCTGAAATTTCCTGCAGGCGGGTCAAAAAATGGAATTCGCGATAACAGAATTAGCATGCGATTGGCCGGCTTCATTCCGTCACGCGTCGGCCGCCTAGCAAAAAGCTATGCACGTCTTGCCATTTGTCGCCTGAATGCTTGAAATCAAGAAGATCGGGCCTTTGGCGCTGCAAATAAGTGAAAAATGCCATCCCATCCTCCAGGCTCGAAGCATGGAGGGGATTTGCTGCCCAAACATCCCACGCGTGAAGGATTGCCTGTTCTGCTTCCCTCTTATTCATCATTGGCATTGCCACACTCCCGTCTTGTCGAGATTTTCTGTTTGCCACGCCCTAAAGTTCTCCAATTTATGGCTGGGCCAATGCGAAAGAGGGGAACAGAAATGCGGCATTTGATGACTTCGATCATGGCAGGAACTTTCGCGGCGGCGTTGATGGCCGGCGCGGCGAGCGCCTTCGAATTCGGCGGTCGGCCTCATTGCTGGTATTCGGATGGCTGGCACGGCGACGGCTGGTATTGGTGCGGCTATGCGCAGCGCCTCGGCTGGGGCGTCGGACGCTACCATCCCACCGGCCGCCTTTATCCAAGTCCCATCGGCAAGTATCTCTGAGGGCCGCTGCCCGGGGGCGCTTAAACACCCCCTACCCGCGTGTGGGGTCCATCGCCGCCGCAAGGAGCCTCGCGAACAGATCCCTCTCAGCTCTTCGCGCGCGAGGACGTAATCTTGCGGCACTCCCTGTCCTAGCCGATAGATGTCCCCGAGACGCCACTGAGCGTTTGCATCGCCTTGATCCGCCGCTTTCCTATACCACTTCGCTGCCTCGACGTCGTCTTGCGGAACGCCTCGGCCATTCTGGAACATGAAACCAAGAATGGCCTCAGCACCGACGACACCCTGTTCTGCGGCACGCCGGAACCATTTCGCCGCTTCGGAGTCGCTCTGCGCAAAGCCGCCCCCCTCGAAGTAAATCTGGCCGACAAGGACCTGGGCGTCAGAGTTGCCTTGTTCGGCGGCGAGGCGATACCACTCTGCTGCTTTCGTGAAATCCTGGAGAACGCCTTCGCCGTTCCAGTACATTTGCCCGAGGCGGACCTGAGCACCACTGTCGCCTTGGTCGGCTAGTGGACGAAGAAGCCGCAGGGCGGTTGCGTAATCGCCTTTGGCATAAGCAGCAAGACCATCCTTAAACTGATCAGCCACGACCGGAACAAAGCTTAATATCAGCAAGATGGCCGCAACGAATAGGCCAAAAGCGTGTTTCATGTGAGTTGCCCTTCGCAAGGGTAACTCTCCTCAAGCCGGTGCAGGCGTCCTGCTGCCAAAATAAAGCATGGCAGGCAGCAATTCCACCCCAAGCGGCGCCGCGAAGCTTACACCCGCGACGCCGCGTCGCCCTACGGTTTGCCGCAAAGCGCAGACACCGAAGGGAGGCGAGCATGGCCGAGAAAAAACGCATGCCAAGGAAAGCATTTTCATGCTGGCGGCAGCAAAGCTTCATCGGGAACCCGCTCGGCCCGTACCATGCCATATCGAGGCATTGGGCTACGGCTGAGCGCTTTGGAACTCGGTCGCCGCTTTGGCGTCGAGGCGCGGCACATGGTACTCGGCGAGTATTGCATCGATCGCCGGGCGTTCTTGCACCAAAAGCTGATCGATCTTGTCCTTGAAATCCAGCTCGTGCCTGCGCATGCCCATGGAAATATCGAAAACCATCGGCCATTGCGCGCCGTCGACGGCGGGCTCCACGGGCGCCAACGTCAAAGGCCGCGGCTCCTTGGCGGCGAAATAGCCGGCGAGCGGCCCCCAGACCACGGCAACATCGATCTCGCCGCCCTCGACCGCATCGAGAATGGCGGCCGGCGGATTGGGTTTGGTGTAGTCGCCGTAGAGCATATAGCCGCGGATATTGTCGATAATCCCCCGCCGCGCCAACGCATGTGCGGGCGGCGTGTTCTGCGCGTCATTGCCGACCATTTGCACGCCGATCTTCAAGCTCCTGAGTTGCGGATCATCAAAGGAGGCGATCTTCAGATGGCGATCGGCTCGCGTCACGAACATGTAGCTTGAACGATAATAGGGCCGGCTTGTCGCCAGCATATCGACGGCCGTGGCAACGCCCGGCCAGAGATCGCACATGCCCGACTTCAACGTATTGCGAATATAGCCGCGCCGTTGCGCCCACCAGGTATATTCGACCTTCGCGCCCATATCCTTGGCGATGAGATCGACGATCTTGTTTTCGAACCCCTCGCCCTTGTCGTTGGAGAACGGCAGATTGTTTGGGTCGGCGCAAACTCGAAGGTCTGCGCCTTGCGCCGTCCTGGCGCCGAGCGCAAGGCAAAGGATGATCGCCATGCGAAGTCGATTCATGCCGCTTCGTCGATCAGGCGCCGAAGGGCGAAACCGAATTGAGCGTTGCCGGCGATATGCTCCAACCACGGCGCTCACTGCGATGCGGCCGGTGTGGATGGAGGCATCTGATCCGGTTCAGTCTCTAAGGTCGCTGGTCCCGGCGCGGCCGCCACGGGCTTGGTTGGAGTGGCTTCACTCGCCGACTTCGTCGAGAGCGATTTCACATAAGCGGCGAGTTCCCAGATCGCCGAGCTTGGGATGATCTTGCCCCACATGGGCATGCCGTTAGGCCGTCCTTGATAGATGCTCGCATAGATCTGGTCGAGACGGCCGCCGTAGATCCACTGTCCATCGTTGTCGAACGCCGGTCCGATCCCGCCAGCGCCGTGGAAGTGGCAACCCGAGCAATTGAACCAATCGAATAGTCGCGCGCCGTCTGAAATGGCTTGGGCATTGTTCTGATATTGTTTGGCGATCGAATCCAACGGCGGCTCTGTTTCTCCATTTGGGAAATTGCCGCCGACCGGGACGTCGAGCGGCAGAGCTTGCGACACCGGCAACGCGGGATTGGGTGCTGCAGATGCCGAGAGCCCTAAGCTCGTGACGAGCAAAGCCGCCGCGGCGAGGGCGCGCTCAGGATGGTGGTAGAGCGAAAACATAGAGCGTTCCTCCAGCTGCGGTTCTTTGCGGCAGATCCGCCATGGCACCGACGAAACCCAAAGCGCCCGAGGGATCGCGCGCGTTGAGGTTGCCAGGTACTATGGCCCCGGACCAACCGCCAACGCCCGAAAGGATTGCGATGAACTCGCGTCCGTCCGACCCCCGGTAGGCGACGGGCTGACCGATGATCCCCGACCCGGTCTTGAACCGCCATTTGAGCGCGCCGGTCTTTGCGTCCACCGCCTTGAACCAGCCATCCATGGTTCCATAGAAGACAAGGTCACCGGCTGTGGCGAGCGAGCCGCTCCAGGCCGGAAGATCCTCGGGGATCTGCCAGGCCGGCTTGCCGGCTGCAACGTCCCAGGCGGTGACCTCACCGCGGAAACCGCCGGGTCCCGGCTTCATCACCACATTGGCACCGACATAGGGCGTACCGGCGATGTAATTGGCCTGCACGTTCTCCCAATCCATGCAAAGGTTCTCGTGCGGGATGTACAAATACCCGGTGCGCGGCGAGTAGGATGAGGGTTCCCAATCCTTGGCGCCCGAGGCCGTCGGGCAGATGTCGTGCACGATCGTGCCAAGTTTCGTGTTCTTGTCCGGGTTCACGATCGGACGCCCGGTCTTCATGTCGATGCTCTTGATCGAATTCACGTAGCCATAGGGACGCGCATAGATGACCTCGCCCGTCGTGCGATCCAGCATGTAGAGGAAACCGTTGCGATCCGGATGGAGCAGGACTTTGCGCATCTTGCCGTCGATCGGCAGGTCGAGAAGGATGATCTCGTTGATCCCGTCGTAGTCGTGCTCGTCATGTGGATTATACTGGTAATACCATTTGGCATCGCCGGTATCCGGATCGCGCGCGAAGATGCCGTCGGTCCATTTGTTGTCGCCCGGTCTTTGCTCCTGATTCCACGGCCCCGGATTGGCAGCCTCCTCGTAGAGTAGGTTGAGATCCGGATCGTAAGCCATCCAACCCCAATTGGATCCGCCGCCGATCTTCCAGGCGTCCGGAGGCCATGTAACGACGCCGAGGTCCCTGCCTCTGTCAGAAGCGTAGAACGGATGGAAATCCGGGCCGATCAACACGTCCTTGTCCGGGCCTGTATGAAAGGCTTTCCAGACGACCTTGCCGCTATTGGCGTCGAGCGCGGTGGTCCAGCCGCGCACGCCGAACTCGCCACCTGAAATACCGGCAATCACCTTGTCCTTCACCACGAAGGGCGCCCCGGTAAAGCTCTCTCCCTTGTCGATATTGCCTAGTTGGGTGATCCAGACCGGCTTTCCGCTATTTACATCGAGCGCGATGGTGCGCCCATCGAGCGTGTTGAAGAAGAACTTGTTGTTCGAGAAGACACCGCCCCGATTGACCGTGTCGCAGCAGGCAACGCCTTGGGCGGCGGGAATCTTCGGAGGTTCGTATTTCCATTTCATCGGCGCTCCGGGCTTCGTGAGATCCAGAGCGTAGACGATGTTCGGCCACGGCGTGACGATGTACATCGTGTTGTTGACGATGATCGGCGCCGCCTCCTCGCCATGCAGTGTGCCCGTCGAAAACGTGAACTCCACGCGCAGATTCTTCACCGTGTCGCCGTTGATCTGATCGAGCGAAGAATAGCGCGTCGCGGCATAGTTCTTGGTCGGCATCGGCCATTGGCCATCGTCGGGGGGCGCCGCAGATGCAGGCGCGGCCGGCAAATGCTGCGGAGCTTCAGCCGGCTGCGAGACGACCGCGCCCGGCAGAGTGATAAGAACGACGGCGCTCAACGCCGCAGCGCCGGCGAACGCCAAGCCCACGACTTCGCGGCGCGGGGCTTGGTCAGCGCAGCGTGTAGAGATAGGCTGCGACATCTTTGGCCTCATTGTCGGTCAACTCCATGTTCGGCATGGCATTACCAGGGAAGACTGCTTGCGGATTTTCGAGCCAGGCCCGCATGTTTTCGGGCGTGTTCGGCAGAACGCCGGCGATGATGGTTCGTTCACCGATATGTTCGAGCGGTGGTCCGACAAGACCCTGAGCGCCACTGATTCCCGGGATCATGTGGCACGAGCCACAGCCGAAATGGCTGATGAGCTTCGCCCCCTGCACGGAGTCTCCAGCTATCGCTGGATCGGCGCTCGGCGCGTCGCAGCCGACGAGGAAAAGCAAGGCCGCGACGATGAGCGCCAATCGAGACAGACCTCGCCCATGCCGAAGGCGCCTCGGCATTTTCAACCCGTGCATTGCGGCACCATCAAAAAGGCAATCGTGTCGAAAACAATCGCCACGAAGAAACCAAGCCCAGTCATCACGCCCCAAAGCGCGAGAAAACGAGTTCGACCCTCCCCCGCCTCGACCGCATGGCCCACGGAGCCTTGATGTTCGTGACGGGCGGCTTGCCAATGCGCGAAGGAAACGGCCGCGCCGATCAGCGCGAGAATCGCGGCCGCTATGTTGATGGCGAGAATCGCCGGCGACGACCACTGCCAGCCCGGCAGGATGCTGGCGCGCGGCATATCGCTGGGGTAGCACCGATGAGACGCGAGCGCGAAATTGGCGACGAGCTGAACGCCCCAAGCCACCGGACCCGCAAACAAGCCGAAGAAGAGCAGCGGCGTCGAAACCCGATCGCGATGCGGCGAGGGATGTTCCGCTTCCCCCAGTGAATGGGTGTTCTGCATCGCGCTCACCTGAGATAAGGAGTGACGTAGAGCGTGACGAAGATCGCGATCCACACGACCGTCACGAAATGCCAATAGGCGGAGACGATCACGACCGGGGCGTCATGCCGACGATCGAAATAGCCGAGACCCGACCAGATCAACACCGCCAGGAGCCCGATGATCCCGACCGCAAGATGGACCGCGTCAAACCCGGTGATCGTAAAATAAAGCGAGCCATAGAGGCCCGACGTCAGTGAGAAAGGCTTGCTCGCCCAGTCGAGCCCTTCCAGTACGAGGAAGACGATGCCGAGGCCGATGCCCAGCGCGAGGCCGATACGATGCTGCATGAGCGCGCGCCGCATAAGGCTTCGTTCGCCCCACCAAATCGCGGCGCTGCTGAGCAGCATTACGAGCGTGGCCGGCAGAGCGTAGGTGAAGGGCGGATGCGGTTGCGGACTCCATGAGGGCGGGAATTGGACCGCGCAATAAAAATAGCTGAACAGCAAATAGCCGAAGAGCGCTCCTTCAGTGGCAATCACGCAAAGGATGCCGTACCACCCTGATGAACGTCGATCGATACTGCCGACTGGCAGCGGCTGTGTCATCGCCGCATCGGTCATGGCGCAGGCTCCACGGTTTGCCCGAGCTGCCGCTCCGGCCAGAGCCAGATGAGGATGGCCGCGGCCGCGACCAACCCGCCTGCGATCGCAAGCGGCCAGAAGTGGGAATGCAGAAGAAGACCGACGAAAAACCACGTTGCGCCAAGAGTCAGCACGAAAGGCGCGGGGCTATCGAGGGGCATCTTCAAGATGACATCGGGCTCCGCATCGAGCGGCGTGACGGCGATCGTTTCGCGGCCGTGGTCGAGCATTAGCCCCTTGTCCAAGGACGACTCGCCATGGCTTTCTTCGAGCCTGCTCTCCCACAGCGGATGCCGGCTCGCGACCGTCGGAATGACCGCGAAATTATAGGGCGGCGGCGGCGACGAAACGGACCATTCCAAAGTCGGGGCGTCCCATGGGTTGGCGCCGGCCGCCCTGCCCCGCCTCAAGCTCACCATGACATTGACGAAGGTCAGTAACACTCCGATCGCGAATATGAACGCGCCGATGCTGGTGATCATGTTGAGCGTGTCCCAACCGACGCCAGCCGGATAAGTGTAGATACGCCGCGGCATGCCGAGCAGGCCGGTCACGTGCATCGGCAAGAACGCAAGATTGAAGCCGATGAACATCGTCCAGAAATTCCAGAGCCCCAGCCTTTCGTCGAGCATCCGCCCGGTCATCTTGGGGAACCAGAAATAAAGGCCGCCGATGACCGGGAAGACATTGATGCCGATCAGGACGTAATGGATGTGGGCGACGACGAAATACGTGTCGTTCAACTGCCAGTCCACCGGAACGGAGCCGGTCATGAAGCCGCTGACGCCGCCGATGACAAAGAGGATGATCGTGCTGGCGAAGAAGAGAAAGGCGGTCGTGATCACCGGACGGCCGGTCCAGATGGTAGCGGTCCAGGCGAAGACAGCCACTGCGCTCGGAATGGCGATGATGAGCGAAACGCCGCTGAAGAACGATAGCGCCAGGGTCGGCAATCCGGTTGCGAACATGTGATGCACCCAGACGCCGAAGCCAAGAGTCATAGTCGCGAGAGTCGCGAGCACCACCACCGTATAGCCGACGAGCGGCCGGCGGCAGAACACCGGCAGGCCGTCCGAAACCATGCCCATCGCCGGCAGCACGATCGCATAGACCCAAGGATGGCCGAAGATCCAGAAGAGATGCTGCCAGAGCAACGGCTGGCCGCCTTGCGACACGTCGAAGAAATGCGTGCCGAAATTGCGATCCATCCACAACAGAAAGAACGCGAGGCTGACGCTGGGAATGACAAGAATATTGGCGGCGGAGGCCGTCAGCGTGCCCCAGATCATCACCGGAACACGGTTGATCGACATTCCCGGTGCGCGCAGCCGCAGAAAGGTCACGATGAAATTCGCCGACCCGACCGTCGTCGATATCCCGAGGAAGATCATCCCCAGGGAATAGAAATCCATGTTGAGGCCGGGGTTATACTGGCGGTTCGCATAGGGGACGTAATTGAACCAGCCGTCGTTCGGACCCGCGCCTATGGCGAAGCCGGCATACATGAAGATGCCCGCCGCCAGATAGAGCCAATAGGACAAGGCGTTCAGACGCGGAAAGGCCATGTCGCGCGCGCCGAGAATGAGCGGCCAGAGATAGTTCGAGAAGCCCGAGAGAATCGGCATCGCATAGAGGAAGATCATCGTCATCCCGTGCGTCGAAAACAGCTGATCGTATTGCTCCGGCGTCAGCAGAGTCTCGTTCGGACGGGCGAGCTGCAGTCGCATGACCAGTGCCTCAATGCCGCCCACCAGCAGAAATGCGAAGGCAGTCACGATGTAGCGAATGCCGATCTCCTTGTGATCGACGGTCGCGAACCAGCCGGCGATGCCCGGTGCCGTCTCCCAAATCGCTTCCAGACGCTGACGGAAGCCGGCGGACGCGGTGCCTGTTTCTGGAACTCTTTCGACTTGGAAGCTCACGATGCCGGCCTCATTTGAGGGTTCGAAGATAGGTGCTGATGTCCGTCAGTTCGGGGCCCGACAGATAAAGATTTGGCATAAGCGTTCCGGGCTTGATCGATTGCGGATTGTCGATCCAGCCGGAAAGATTCCCCGGCGTGTTGGGCAGCGTGCCCGCAGCCAATGTCTCGCGGCTCATCAGATGGGTGAGGTCCGGCGCGACGGACCCGCCTGCGATTGTGCCTCTGACAGTGTGGCAGAGGCCGCACCGCGTTTCGAACATGTGCTCGCCATCCTGCGCTTCAGGGGAAGTCGGAGCCGCGGCTGGCTTGAGCTGCTTATCCAACCAAGATTGAAAGGCAGCGGGAGCTTCCGCCGTCACGAAGAAAGCCATATGCGCATGCTGCGCGCCGCAATATTCGGTGCATTGACCGCGGTAGCGTCCCGGCCTATCGGCTTCCAGCCAAGTCTCGTTGATCTGTCCCGGAATCGTTTGCGTCTTGCCGGTCAGCGCCGGCACCCAAAAACTATGGATGACGTCGGCGCCGATCAGCTTGATGCGGATGGGGCGCCCGACCGGAATGTGAAATTCATTGGCGGTCGTGAGAATCCTGCTCGGATCGGAATTGAGATAGCGGGCTTTCCACCACCATTGTTGCCCGGTGATTTCGATGGTCAGCGCCGAGGAATTGGCCGGCGGATTGCCGACGCGCGCCAGCACCGACATCGTCCAGATCAAAGACCCGAACAGGACCACGCCGGTGATACCAATTCCAATCGCGATCCATTGAACGCCGGAGCCGCTGCGCTCGATCGGCACCGCCTCGACCGCGACGCGTTGGCGCCGGCGCAACGCCACGCCCGTCACGACAAGAACGGTTATGATGATGGTGACCAGAATGGAAATGATCAGCAGGCCCCAGGTCAGTCCCATCACGGGATAGGCTTTGGTCCCGTAGCCGCTAAGATAGGACAGCGGCGTTCCCGCATGTGCGGGCCCGGCGAGTGGACAGCCGGCGATGAGCGGCGCTACGACGCACGAGTATCTGCACCGCTCCCGCATTCGAACGCCGGCGCGCGCTGTCTTCATCGCGATACCAATCTGGCTGGCTCGCCCGCTCCATGGAGTTCGGCGCGCCCCATATCGCGCCATAGCACGAGCATCGAGACCGAGAGGAAGATGGCGCATCCCGGCACCCACATGATGGCGCCGCCAAGCTGCTGGTCCTGCAATGGCGTCAAATTCCACGCGGCGGTCGTGAGAAGATGCGGCGTATAAAGTGCGCGCGGCGCGAGCGTAATGAGCGCGCCGAGAAATCCCATTTGCACCGACGACATCATGCCGGCGAAGACGACTTGGAACGTCTTCGGAAGCGGCGCATCAGTCAGGCTCGACCAAAGCCAGAGCGCGGCACCGTAAAGCGTGACATGCATCGACCAATAGACGAACGTGCTGCGGAAGGTCTCTGCATAGGGCGCGGGCGCATGCCAGAACCACAGCAAGGCCGCGAACGTAGCTGCCGCCCAGATTGGCGCGGCCGACTTTGCCTGATCAAGGCGATGGCTTTCACGCGCTCGTTGCGGCCAGAGGCTTGTCACGAGCGCGAATGGCCGCCCCGCTGCGACAAGCGGCGCGCCAACGAGGACGAGAACCATGTGCTGTCCGACGCGCGCCGCAAAAAGCGAGACGGATAAGGGGCAAAGCGGCGAGATCAGAGCTGCGGCGGTTATCGCCCAGCCCGTATAAAATAAGGCTTGCCGCCAAGCGGGTACGCTGCGTCCTTCCCTGCGCACGCGCCAAACGCCAAGCGCATAAAGACAAGTCAGCAAAACAAGAGCGCTGATAAGAACGGGGTCGAGGTTCCATCGCGACCAAAGCGTTTCCGGGGAAGGAGGCAGGCCACAGTATGGAATTGGCAGCGTCGGCGCGCTCATCCTCGTTCCCACCCACGTTCAAATTCGTGTAGACCCGCGCGAGAACGCCGAGGCTGAGGGAAAGTTTCTCCAAGCCAAAAGAAAAAAGCACCAAAGCAAAGGCAAAGATCGCTTGGAAATCTTGGGCGCAGCCAGACGCGGCCCTACAGCTTTTTCTTGATAGGGCCAGTGCCAGTTTCATACCCGCGGTCGAGAATGCACGCTGAGCGGACTCGATTCCGCAAACTAAAATATTGATCTGCGTGCGACGCACAATGCATGTCGCGGATCCATGGCTAGCTTGAGGTGGCGTTGGAAATACTCCGACAGCGACGTGCACATTGGAACCGAAAGGCGAGCCGCGCCGTTGGAGTGCGTTCTATTACCTTCGCAACAACATTCACCGGGAGGAGACGAGCGTGCTTTCGACGATTCTTAATTATCATTCTCATTCTTTTGCTGATCGGCGGTCTGCCCTCGTGGCCCTATTCTTCCGGATGGGGCTATTACCCTTCGGGTGGCATCGGGCTCGTCCTGCTGATTGTCATCATCCTCGTGCTGCTCGGGCGATTGTAGCGCTTTTTCGATGCAAAATGCGGCAGCGCTCGAAAGGCTAAGACGGCGTGCCGTTCGGAACCCAAGTCTCGGAACCCAAGTCTCGGAACCCAAGTCTACGAATGCCGTTCCCGCTCTGACCGGTCGCATGGCGAGCGGTCAGAGCGGGTAAAGAAGGCCACGATGAAAGGAGGCCGTCATGAAGGTGATTAGCAAACTGGCGATCGCCGCGAGCGCGATTCTGTGGATCTCGGCAGCGGCTGCGCAAGACAACGAGACCACGACGACGACCACCAGGACGAGGCACGATGCGCCGCCGCCCGGCGCTTACATCGGCGTGCCCGGCGTCGCCGGCGTGCAGGTGGGACCCAGCGCCGGCTATCAAGGCGGCTGCGAGCACCGTAGCAAAACGGTCACAAACGAAGACACTGGCGAGTCAATGACGAAGAGCGAAACCCGGTGTTGAGTGTTCAGGAGCAGGATCGCTTGTCGCCTGGACCGATCCTGCTCTTGCTACCTCGCGAAACTCGCCTACCGCCACCAGGTTGAGTTCAGCTTATGGACCCATTGTCGCGACCATCAGAAATCGGATCCTCACGCCCAGCCTTCCCGAGCCTTCTCAGCGCCGAAACAGGTAGCGCTCCCCCGTCTGCTGAACAGATCGAGGGCAGGCAATCAATCTTCTTCCTCGCGTTTGCGCGTCGCAGCGCCTTTGGCGGCGGCCTCTTCCCGGTTGCGTTGCGGATGAACGCCGAGATCGCGCCATGAAGTCTCCGAAAGATCGACGTTATAGTGCTTTGCAGCCTTCTCGATGTTCGCAAAGGCCAAAGCACGATCGGCGTCGGAGACGCCCGTGACTTGATCGAACCGTGCGACGGCATTGCGCACGTGCTGTGCATCGGTCAACGGCTCCTTACGCTGCTTCGGAAAGGCGTAGACCGTGTCCGGCAAGTCGCTTTGCTGCGTAAGCCGTCCATGTTTCTCGTGGGGCGTCCATGTCGCTTGCATTTTGATTTCCTTTCCTAATTCTCCGTGTCCAGCCTGCAGCCTCTGCTCGACGCGCCGACTTCCGTTTCCGGTTCGGTCATGGAAGGCGGACCGTTGGCCGGGAGGAATCCTCGAGCGCGTCGCCGACGTCTATTTCCGTGCGCTCCGCATTCCCTATGAGCCGTTTTCTGCACTGCGCGCCGAGTTTCTCTTTTTCGGCAGCTTGAGCTGGAGTGCTAATCTTCGTCACGCGAACTCCTCTCCTTTCACTCAACGCGCTATCTTTGGAAGTGTTGCAGAGATGAGCGAAACGACATCCAGAGGCGGGGAACTCAATGTCTCCAGGGCCGTTGCTGAAGAGACGGGCCTTCGTCCTTGGCAAAAGGACTTAATCGTGGACCGCAGCAATCTCGTAACCCTGGCGCGACGCCGTCCTGCCGGTCGGAGATGATTCATGCGCACGCTCATCGCACTCTTAATAATTGTTTATCTCGTTGGCGTGGGCGTCGTCTTGGCGCCCACGGTTAAAGCAAAGTGGAACACAGCCTCCACGTCCCAATTCGTGGCGTCGCTTGCAACGGAAATGCCGACCGCGTTGGCTTGGCCGGCAGCCGTATTTCGCGGCACTACCCAACGCGGCTAATACGAGCACGCTCCAGCTTCGCGAGAAAGACCCCAAAAATGTTCGAAGTTATTTCGGCTAACTCAATAATCGTATGGTTTGTGTGGGGATTCTTCATGGCCCTTGGTTGGACGCTCGGCGCTTGGGTAATTGGGCGCCTGTTCGGCTACATGAAGTGGTAAGGGGCGCCTTCCGCGCGGCCTAGAGCTCCAACTTTCTCCAAATTGCGAGTTCAAGGCCCGGTGGATCAATAGCGAGCGCCGGGCTCCGATAACTTCACCGGCGCGGTTTCGCGCATCATTATCATGGCGAGCAGCCCGACGGCGCTCGCCAACAACATGTACCAAGCCGGCGCCAGCGCATTGCCGGTGACATGAATCAGCCATGTGACGATTAATTGCGCGGTGCCGCCGAATGTGGCGATGGCAACGGCATAGAGCGTGGCGAAAGTCCGCCCGCGGACGTTCTTCGGCAAGCTCTCCGTCAGCGCCACATAGAAGGCGCTGTAGGGAATGGTGCCGACCAGAGATAAGATTCCGAGCCCGCCCAAGAGCGCCAATGCGCTGCGCGTATCCACAATCCAAAGGAAGACCGGATAAGTCAGCAGAAGCGCTGCAAGTTGCGGCCAGACCATGATTGGCCAGCGCCCGGCGCGGTCCGCCAGCCAACCGCCGTAAAGCGCGGCGGCGATGCCCAGGCCATTGCTGACAACCGTGGTGGCGAAGGCAAGGTCCGTTGCCACATGCAGCGTGTTCTCGGCGTAGGTTGTCATATAATCGGTGACGTAGGTGATGATGGTACCGCTCGCCAAAATCAGCAGGCCGAGGATTAGGATGCGGGTCTGGGCGCGGATCACGCCAAAGCCTTCGCCGGCCGCCTGCACCATTGCCGCGCCGGTCTCGCGTATATGCAGCGTCTCGGGGATGCCGCTACGGATCCACACCCCGAAGGGCAAAGTGATCGCGCCAATGAGGAAGGCAATTCGCCAGCCATAGGAATCAAGCGCCGCGCTGGTCATCACCTGCGAAAGCCCTACGCCGATCAGCGCCCCGGCGGTCGCGGCGATTTGCTGACTGGCCGGTTGCCAAGAAACGGAGAGCCCGCGCTTGTCGGCCGCGGCCGCTTCCATCAGATAGGCCGTGGTGGGTCCGACCTCGCCGCCGAGCGAGAAACCCTGCACCATTCGCGCGACGATGACGATAATCGGAGCCGCGATGCCTATGGCCGCGTAGGACGGCGTCAACGCGAGCACGATGATGGCCGAGCCCATCATGCCAAAGCTGAGCATCATAGCCGGCCGTCGCCCTTCGCGGTCAGAATAGGCGCCGATAACGAGGCCGCCGAGAGGCCTGGTGACAAATCCGGCGCCGAATGTCGCAAGCGACAGCATCAGGCTGGCAAATTGGCTGTGCGAAGGAAAGAAGGTATGGCCGATCTGGATGGCGAAAAAGCTGTAGGTGATGAAATCGTAGAATTCGAGCATATTGCCGATGGTAGCGGCGAGAATGACGCGGCCGGTGAGAGCCGCGGCATCGCGTTCGGCCGCCGCCTTGTGCGAGAACCTTTCTGCCATCCCTCACCTCTTTGGCTCTGCAAGCGACCTAGAATTCTTCGCGTCATCCTATCATGTCCGCGCGGGTAAGAGCGCTGCGACCAGATGGCCTCGAATCCTCTCGCCCCAGTCAGCCAAGCGAGCGCGTCGTTAGTGGCCCAACCCGTTACTGCCACGCAGAGCCTCCCGAGAATCCGGGCCTGAGCTCGGTTCGGCTTCTTCTGCCAAAGCCTGCTTTTGCCTCTGGAGGCGCCCGCAGGCTCATTGAAGCGCAAGCACAAGCGATCATTCCACATGCCGAGCCCGCTCTTTCCCTTCATGGGAAGTGTGGAGGTTTCGGCTTCGGCGAAGGCAAGTTCGATCCGCCAGCCCGCGACGCATTTCGCGATCGCCCAATAATCCGCCTCGATGCGCGACGGCTCCTTGCGAAGCACCGCAAAGCCGCAGCGCGCGGCAGCGAAGCGCTCGACGCGACGGCGCTCGCCGTTACGCCTCCAGCGCAGCAAGGCCGGAGGTTCGATGATCCCGAGGACTTGATTGGCCTCTTCTCCATTTGGATGAACTCTCGCGACTGGAACCGATCTTGAAGAGCATATTGGCGAGAGTCCGAACCTGACCCATCTGCGACATTGGCGGAAATGGAAAGCTACGATGATTGACGCCCCGCCATATTGCGGAGGGCCAATCACCAACGCACGATTTGGTTATTTGCGCGCGAGATTCACATTGCCGTCGCGCGAGAAAGACTGATGATGTGTGCGCGTACCAGGGACGATGTGTTCCGATCTGAATCAGCCGGCCTCAGTTACGGAGGAAAACGCCATGCCGACCTATGTCACCCTTTACAACTTTACTGAACAGGGACTTCGCAACATCAAGGATACGGTCAAGCGAGCGGAAGCGGCCAAGAAAGCCGGATCGGGGGTGGGGATTAAACTAAAAGAAATTGCCTGGACGCAAGGGCAGTACGACCTCATCACGATCTCAGAAGCCCCGGATGAGCCAACCGCAACTGCGTTCTTGTTGAGCATGCTCAAGGCGGGCAACCTCCGCGCTCAAACACTGCGCGCCTTCACGGCGGCAGAAATGGAAAAGATTCTTGAGAAGGTCGCTTAGGGCCCAAGCGCAACGGCCGCTGGCGCAAGTGCCCGCGGCCGCCAAGTCGACAAATCACCGCCTCGTCAAGGAAGGCCGATCATGAGTTGGCGCTTCGCGGATTAGGTCGGGGTGAAAACAATTGACAGCGGTCGCCGAGGCTCCTGAGCATCGAAATCGCCCATCAAGTTCGCAGATGGATTTGAGGTCCAGCGTTTAAATATATAGGCAGACTCTCCCTGCGGCGACTCTTGCCATTAATCACAGGCTCATTGGTCGGGATTCGTTGGCTGATTCTGCTTCCGTCGAAACTCGGCGAACTCTTCGTCCAGTCGCTTTACAATAGTGCACATCTCCTCAATGATTCGGGCGAGGCCGATGATTACGCTTTGTCTGCCGCGGTGAAGCTCTTCCAGCTTTTCTTCAACTGTCATCTCTGGCCAGGTTTTTGGCATGCCTCGCTCCCCTTTGGGGCGGTTTGGGAGTTGTGTGGCTACCAGTCGTAGACCTTTTGCCAACGATAACCCTTGTTGGCACGTTCGGTGCGCGCCGCCTCATTTACGCCGAGACACACGCAATTCGAATAGCGAAAATCGAATCCGCTAGGGATTTTCCCGCCGACTTCCTGCGCGATACCGGCAGCCGCGCCGATTTTTAACAGACAGCAAGGCCATAGCATCTGGGCGCGAACCGGGGTGCGAGCGCTCAGCTGGTCGCGGATTCTGGCCGCGTCCCCCGGCGCTCGTCGCATATTGCCTCAGATTATCATTGATTGAAAACGAGTTTTGCTGCCGGCAAACGTCTTAGCAACATGAATTGCTGTTTATTTCACAGTCTGTTGGTAGCGAGGTTGTTAACCGATTTGGGCGACAGTGAGCAAAACCTTGAATGCCATGACGCAATTCGCCACCAAAGAAACCGATCAGAGTATCGAAGACCGCATCAATCGCCTTGCCGCATGGCTTGCCGCGAATGGACAAGAATGCATCGAGCAAGCGCATCTCGATGAAGGCACGCGCGAACGTGCTTATTGGCACTTCGGGTATCTCGTTGCCCTGCGCGACATACGCGAATTGCTGCGGGGTAATCGCAAATTCCCGAACTAATCGAGATTATTGCAGAACGGACATTTCCAATCGGCCTTTTCGGGCCGAACCGGGTGCGCCGTGTTGTCCAGCTTCGAGGTGCCGCCGAAATCGTGGAAGAGGCGGCATTCTCTGAAAAACGCCTGAGTGGGGGATTCGAAAAAGCCGTACTTGAAGTGTGTGTATTCGCTGTCAACCCAATTCTTGAGCTGCGCTTTTAGATCTGTGTCGCTTCGGCCTACCCGCTCGACATAATAGAGAGCGTCACGACTACGCCCGAGCACGTAGGTACCAGGGCCGACGCCGCGTACAGCGGCGTCGATATCCTTCTTATTCAGTGGAAAGGGACCGAATAATCCAGTGGCAGGCATCGTTCGTCCTTTCTCACGATAGACGGGCTGCGCCTGGCTGCGATCTGGGCTCTCTTCTCAAGATCGCTGAATATCGGAGGTGATTCGGTCTGATTTAGCAAGCGGTCGTTCACGCTTTCCCCGCTTCTCTCAATAAGGACTTTTGCCGCGGGTCTCAGAGACACGGGCCATTGCCGAGCGCGAAGCTC
Organism: uncultured Alphaproteobacteria bacterium; assembly: GCA_963759985.1. GTDB lineage: Bacteria > Pseudomonadota > Alphaproteobacteria > Rhizobiales > Beijerinckiaceae > Methylovirgula. Next base: position 534,098 of record CAVXBI010000004.1, on the reverse strand, counting down.
CGGACAAGGCTTTTGGGAACTAGGCTTTCAATAGAGCCTGCCAAAGATGAGGGCGGAGTTGACAAGTACTCGAGAGACGTCGAAGAGTTGTCGTGATCGCCGCGATTTTGAGGGCGGAGAGCAGTTGCCTGGCGCTTCCTAATCCACGCGAAACGTCAAATTGGGACGGCGCGATCGAGACTCGTTCGATATTGGCGTATTCGCAATGTTTCCGGGCCTCGCTCATAATAAATCGCTCGGTCGAGCCTCGGTCTTAAGCTGGCTTTCAGTATCGCGCTTGCGATCCCTTTCGCCATTTCTGAGCAATTACCTGGCAACTATATACTTGCTCGAATATTGTGACATGTTATTTTGCACCCGACAATTAAGGAAGCGGGGTATGGCACTTGATACTGAGCCAGAACGATATGGCACAAGAGCAATTGCACTAACAGCCGTAACTTTGATGCTTGTAACAATGAGTAAATTGCAGGCCAACCACGCCGTAACGAGTGCAGACGTAGAGCAGATTTTCGCGGCGGCTCTGGGCAGTCTCGAAACTATCCTCGGTCCGAGCGATCCCGCTGCGGATGAAGCTCGCAAGTTTGTTGCCTTGATTCATCAAGCCGCAATCGCGGCTGGCGCATAGGCAGCCATCCGATATCGAAACTGTCTCAACTGCGAGGAGCGTTGTTGGGGGCGCCAGACTACTTTGCGCCGCATTTTCGTTCGAGATAATCGTACGCATCCGTTCCATTGGTCAACTTCAGATCGCCGCGGATGAACGAAAATCCCGCAATCGTTTGTTGATCATTGATCTTCACCACGTGATCCGTTCCCCAACTCTCGCCATGTGGTTTTGCGAACCACCGGCATGGAGCGTCTTGCACTAGCGTCGGCAATTCTTGAGCGCCGGCAGACAATAGGCCGCCGATCTGAAAAACGAAGATCAAAGAAACTACCTTGATCATGGAACCGGAACTCCGATCAGTCGTGCGATGAGCCCGGATGCTCGCCAAACGACCGAAGCTAGATCTTCGCACCAATGAAATTCTCGCAGGCCGCGCCTAAGATCACGCCTCAAATTCAGTTATATTTTTATCGAACTGATAACGGCCTTCGCAACCATGTTGAAGATCGACGACAGCAAGCGCCTGGTCACAGCCCGAGGCGTTCGGAGGCAGCGCCTGGGAAGTCAATTACCAACCGGCGTCGATCAGACCGACGACCGCCCCAGCAAACTTGAATATAGTCCATGTTATTGCAAAGCACTGCATCAGAAGCAGCAGGAACGCTGTTACTTTAAGCCAAATCAATCGATTATCTGCCACATCGTCCCAGAAATAGCGAAAGCCAATGGAGCTGATCCAGAACCAAAGACATGCGCCAAGGCCGAGGAAAAAAACTGCACCTATTGAATAGGCCGACAAATCTATCCACCCCGTCGCGGCTTTCAGGCGCTCAAAGCAAAATGTGCCAAGCGTCACCGCAAAACCTAAGCTGAGGATCATTCCAATAAAGTGCGCCAGCCCTTTTGCCTTCTCGAATGCCCGTGCGATTTCGGCTCGGGACCGTTCTTTCGGTGGGTTCAGAGCTGAATGCATTTCAAACCACTGGCAGCTGAGATGATGCTGAAAATCGATCAGATGCTTTGCCAAATATCGCTGCGCGCTAATGGCAACGCCGCGGATCGCCATCTGAAAGGCTTGCCTTTGTTGGCCGCTTTCACGGGTAACTGCGCCGACGTATTCGGCCTCGCTGTGAGATCGTTGTCGGCGCTGTTCTCGAAAATCGCGCATTTTCTACTCTTAGCTCCGCGCGCTGACGCGAAAGAAATCGAGCCGCCTGCGAAGAAGCCGCCGCGGATTGGTCCAGAACAATTCCAACTCATGATCGAAGAAGTCAGATCGAGGAAAACACAATTCGGCCGTCGCCTAAATTCCAAACTCACAATTTAATTAATTGATAAGGTTACGGGTCCTCGTGGGCCCGCGCCGCGCGCCACGGGCTCGGCGAAAGCGGCGTCTGGCATTTGCGGCTTGCGCTCAGAGGCGATTTCGGCGGCCTTCCGGGCCGTGGCGACGCGGTGGAGACAGGTCCAATTATTGGAAGGACTGCAGGTCTCTCATCTCAGGATCACTTTGTTATTTTGTGTCTTCCCCTCACGCAGAAGCGTCAAGACGACGGTGTGGCTTCCCTTTAGGGAACGCAATGCTTCGCGAAGCTGATCCGGCCTACTCACCTCGGTGCCGTCGACTTTCAACAAAAGATCGTGCTTCCGCACTCCCGCCTTCCCGGCGGGGCTCCCAGGATCGACTTCGACGATAACGACCCCCCGCTTTTCCAAACCGCTCGTTTTGGCAACCCCAATGCCAAGATGCGGGACGCTCGAATTCGGCGGCTTGTCGGCTTTGGGGCTCGTAGCGGCCGTGTTGTCGAGTGTAATCGGTCCTGGCGCGCTCGACTCTGGTTCCTGCTGATCTATGAGTTCGTTAAAGCTTGCTTCGTCCCGTTCAAGCAGCTCATTTTTGGCCCCGTCTTGTCGTGGTTTGTTGGCCTTCGGCGTCGTGGCTGTTTTGTCAGCTGTAATCAGTTTTGACGCGTCCGATTCTTGCTTTTGCTGATCCAGCCGCGCCTTGATTGTCGCTTCTTCTTGATCGATCCGCGCATTAACGGCAGCGATCAAGGAGTCATCGTGGGAGATCGAATGATTGACCAACTCCAATTCCTTACGAAGGATTTCGAATCTTTCGTCGAATCGTTGCTCGAGCATCGCAATTCCCAAATTCGCCGTTTCTGTTTCATTGGGGCGATCAGTCGCCGCAGCGCCGGCGCGTTGAACGGTTTCCTCAGTCGGCGGCCGAAATGCCGTTTGCTGTCTGGCATTTTCGTGAATCAAAAAGATTCCAATGCCAGCCAATACGAGGCCAACGAGAAGCTCTACTCTTATAGCTGTGATTTGAGGCGCGGCAGTTCGAAACAACTCATCCAATAGCGTCTTAGTCTTCGCGAAAGTGACCGAATGTCTAGTTTGATCCTCTTTATGATCGGCGATTCTTCCAGAGTCTGAGTAGTGACCCTTTTTGCGAATCGGCTTCTCCTGGAAGCGGAAAAGAGAGGTGATATTATGGGCCGCGCTGCGCACATGTCCGAGAGCGACCGAGCGCTCAGGTGTACCCTTACGATCTACAATTCCGGCGGCCGAATGTTGCCCCGTTTTTTTTGTCTGCGGTTCGTCGAAATAGAAGAGAGCAGCAATCTTATGCAGTGCGCCGCGCATGTATGAGAGAGCGGCTGAGCCCCAGGATACGGTTTTATAGTCATAAACCCCGGGTGGGTATTGCGCGGTCTTTTGAATCTGATTGTTGCCGAGACGGAAGGAGTACATGATGTGGTGCTTTACCTCCCGGGTGCAGGTTAGGTCGAAATAGAGAGGCTCGCGGCCCTCAAGCAAGGGCCGGATCTGTAAAATGTTTTTGCCTCCGCGGTTTCGATAAAACGTCGATGTCCTTCGGCAATAAGGACACCACCCATCAACGACGAGAGGAGCCGCGAACAACGCGTGCCCTTCTGCAAATGAAATCGCCTTTGGAGCGAATAGCGGGGCTTTGAAAAGAAGTTCCTGGATCCGCCGCTTGATTTGCGCGTCGTCCATGTTCATCTGTCGGACTCAAAACTCAGCGTACACAAACTATTTACGATAATACAATGATGATGAAAAATAGTATAGTCCTCGGTGTTCTTCGCTCCTTCCGTACCGAAAGATCGCTCCCCCGACCCAAACGGCAGGCTACCCCGGATGAGCGCTAGGCGCTTGTAGCAATTTGGGTTTTTCGGCAGATGCCGACAATCTCAGGCGCCCCCGGAGGTCGAAGAGCTGATCGGTCGTTCAATGACCGTCGACCCCGTCGGGGCAAATCAGAAAATACAAATCGGCAAATAATGGTCTAGTTGTACGCCGCGGCGAACCTGCGGCACATTTCAGATTGGACTCGGATTATGCGAGAAAATGATCGCGGTCTTGTCGCGAGGGACCGCTTAATCGCTGTGATTATTTATTGTTTGCGGAATTCTGCAGCTCACGTTCCCGACCGAGCGCAGAGTCTTGTTGGTCCCGAAACTTTCCCGGCGGGATCTGTTGGACTATCTCCGATAGGCTCCTCAGCAGTACTGAAGTTGCCTGCGACTCGGCGTCTTTGATGTCGTGGGCCGATCGATTATTTTCGATCGCGAGCATCGCGTCAACGGTGCCCTTCTCTGATTGGATATCAGCCATGAGTTTGCGATGACTTTCGTGCAATTTCTGTAATTGCTCGTCAAACTGCGATATCGCCTCAAAATAACGGCTAACTATGCTGAGCTTCCTCTGGAGGAGATCTTCCCGAATGTCGCGCATGAAGAGTTGATTCAAAGCATAGTTGATTGAAGTATGCTGGCTGATTCGTAGAATATCGTAGCTGATTCGTTCGAAGCGGTAAACGCCGGGCGTGAGTAGGCCTAATAGTGTTGTCGAAGCTCGGACATGTTGTGGATAAGGTTGCGCAATGAACGCGGCCGCTTGCTCCCCTTCCCGATCTCGTAAAAATTCGTGTACACGTTGAAGTAAAATGAGTGAATCGTGATTCGGTCGTCTTTCTCCCCTGTTGATTTCAAAGTCGAGGTCTATGAAATTCCGCCGGAGAGACTATTGATCAGAGCGGCTGCTGAAAGCCACGACATGTCGCAGCGCACCGTAGAGCGCGGCAAGTCCAATATCCTGCCCAGAGATACCCCTGCGCTCGACTACGGCAGCCAGTTAAACCAAATAGAGGCAACGCTCGATTCTATTTTGGCGGCGGCGCGGTCTTCCGTTGTCGGGGAAGGATCGATTGACGATGCGGCTCGTCGACACCAGGCGTCGGAAGGCTGCGACCAGGCGCCTTCGCAGCTGGAGCCGAGCGTGCAACCCGGGCGACCGGATGTCTTCAACGGCGTAACATCTCGGCCAGGCGTGGGCGGGCTTCCGTTCGTGCGCACGGACGACAAGGTCAGCGCGGGCGGCGTGGCAAAGCTAGACGAACGGCGGCCGAGAGAAGCTGGGCGATATCTCCGACCGCAGGCCCCCCCTGCCCCCAACAAATCGCGGACCGAAATCCCCAAGATGTCGGAGACAGTCCGCGATCCTGACTCTGCGCGGGTCCATCGTCACGCTCGGGCAGGCCCTGCGCAGCCTCACGCAGGAAATTGAAGCCTCGCGTAGCGAAGGCATCAGCGAGACAGTCCTTCAGTCGCTCGAACGGCTCGTCGGTGAGCTCAAGCATTCGATTACCTTGATTGGTCCACGCGAACGAATCAGAGAGGTTAAAAGGGGCCTTAATGGGCTCAGCGCCAGCAGTACCCGCGCCGCCCCGGAGCAGGAGCTGCCGACCGAAGGGAATGAACGACAGGCGGCGCGTTCCGCCGAAGATGTTCGCCGCGAGAGTACCGGCGGGAGTAAGAACTCAGGGGAGATCCGCGTATTTCGAGACCGTGGAGGCGAAACAGCTGCGGAAATCGAACAAAGGCTCGAGGTTATTGCCGCGAAAGTCGAAGAGGCGATTGCCGAGGCGGGCGATAAGGGCCGTTACGACGTGCTTTCAGAGCGTATCGAAAATGTCCGCCAGGAACTCACGGTGCGAATCGCAGAGGCTTGGCTAACCCCGGATACAAAGCCCCTCGAAGAGCTTCTGCTCAATCTTTCTGAAAAGCTCGATAAGCTGCAGAAGCCGCAAGGAGAGGAGCACGCGATCGAGGCTCTGGAACAGCAGGTCTCCGAACTCACCGCGCAATTCGATCGTTCCAATGCCAGCCTTTCTTCCGTAGCCAACATTGGAGAGACAATCGGCGAACTTCTCGTCGAAATGGAAAGAATCCCGAACGTAGCTTTTGAGGCGGCTGAAAACGCCGTACGCAGCGTCCTGAAAGATCGCGCCTATAACTCTGAAATTTCACAGCAACTTGAAGGATTGCGTTCCTTTCACGATGAGGCCGATCGGCGCACGCTTTCAACCTTGACCACGGTCCACGATGTCCTGAAGAAGCTCGTCGATCGCTTGGCTGTCGTCGAAGAAGCATTATCGAATCGTCCCAGAGCAAGCGAGCCTTTCGCTTCAGGGGCCCCTCCTGGTTTCACGCACCCGCAGCATGACCGGGAAAGGTCGGCGCAGCCTGAAATGGAGGATGCGAAGAACCATGGAACGGATGCGCAGGGCGTGGCCGCGGGGCGCGCCGATCCCGATGCGACACCCGATGAACCTGAAAATCACTTCATTGGGCTGCGCCGCGGCTTTCCCGGTTTGAGGGAAAGATTGCCCCCGCAAGCGCAAGCCAGTCGGCAAAGCATGCCGCAGGAGCCCGAGATCGCCCCACTGCACTCTGATTTGGTCGCCGCCGCGCGCCGCGCTGGCCGGCTAAAGCCCCATTTCATCTCCGGACATAAAGGACCACTGCTCTACGCGCTCATCGCCATATTAGCGGCGCTTGGCACTTATTCGGTCATTGAGATCACGAGCAAAGGACAGCCAACGAATGTCTCGCAGAGCGCGGGCAATGTGATCGCGACGGATGCCGCGCCTCAGGAAGCATCGGCCCCTCAAGCCTCTGCGTCAGCGCCACTGGCCGCCTCTTCAGCAGTACAATCCCTTGCATCAGCGTCGCCACCCTCCGCATCGGCGCCAATAGCCTCCTCATCAGTTCAACAACCTACCGCAACAGCGCCGCTACCCCCCGCACCGACGCCACAAGCCACCGCATCAGCGCCGCAAGCTTCTGCATCAGCGCCCCAAGCCACCGCATCGGCGCAGCCGGCGTCGGCGCCGGTGCAGATTACCAGTGTGGTGCCCACGCCTCCCCCCACCGAATGGAGCGCGGAGCCTACGGCGGAGTTGGCCCCAAATGCGATCGACCTCACCGAAAGGTCGAGAGTTCGCGACCCTGAGGATTGCTCAGACCGACCTGCGCGTTGAGGCGGAGAGTGGCAATGCAAAGGCGCAATTCGCGCTGGCCACCGATTACGCCGAAGGGCGGCACATGCCGCGCGATCTGGTGACAGCGGCGCAATGGTATAGAAAAGCCGCGGAACGAGGTCTGGCACCGGCCCAATTGCGCCTCGCCTTCCTTTATCAAAAAGGGGTTGGGGTGCAGCGCGATTTGGACAGAGCCAGGGCCTGGTATCTGAGGGCAGCTGAGCAGGGAAATGTCACCGCGATGCATAACCTGGCAGTCCTCACGGCCGACAATAAGCCGGATTACGCCACAGCGGCGCAATGGTTCAAAAAGGCGGCGGAGTATGGCCTGCTTAACAGCCAATTCAATCTCGCTTTACTTCTCTCGCGCGGTCTCGGCGTTCAGCAGAACCTGGTTGCCGCGTACGCGTGGTTCGCGATCGCGGCGGCACAAGGCGACAACGACGCCGCCATGCGGCGTGACGACCTTGGGGCAAGGCTCGATTTCGGATCAGCTCGCTACTGCAAGGGCCATGGCAGCTTCATTCCGCGCCAAGACGCCTGACGCCGCTGCAAACGACGATCAGCCACTGGCCGCCGCATGGCCAGCCCCTACGTCCGGGCCTATTTCTGGGGAAAGCGGGGCACCGCAGCCGGAAGTGTCTGAGTTCGAGCCCTAAGGCCAGCTGGTTCGGTCCGGGAAATCTTGGCGCGGTGCTATTCCGCGCCGGAAGCCAAGCCGAATTTTGCAAGTGTGAACGGCTTGCCATTGGTCTTCCGGGTCCGTCGTGACAGGACGGGCAACTTGCCGCCGATGCCTGTGATTCCTCCCGGCACAATGGCTGCCTATGGTTTGCCTTGGGCGAGGATCAAACCTTCAGGGCAGTCCACGAAAGGGCTATGCCCTGATCCCGACTGCGGCCGAGGAAATAGACCTCTGGGTGAGCGCGCCGACCGGGGAAGCACTTGCGCTCCAAAGACCATTGCCGGATGATTTACTCATCGTTGCAGGCGGCAAACAGGAAGATGCCGATGAAGAGCTGTAGCCTTCCGTCGATCGTCGGAAGCATCCTGATCTTTTTCTCAATGGCGCTGCTGAGCCTCCAGGCGCTTGCATATCTGGGCGCGAGGTCTGCGCCTGACGATCCAATTTGCAATGCGGACATAGGCCTGAAGTCACTGGATGATTCAAACCCCTTTCCCAGGGGTCATCACAATTTGTGTCGGCGCACTGTTGCTGCTCGCGGGCTCCTTCGCAAGGCATCCGGAGAGCTGAGCGAGCTTGCTACATAATAAGCTGAGGGTCCGTCGCATCGACCGTCGTGTCCGAATTCAACTATGTGCAGTCGTGCTCTTTTCGGGCCTTGGGCGCCCCTACCTTCGGCCCGAATTCGAGCGTCAGCCGATTGCGTCCTGCTACGCGCTCATAGCGCGTGTTGGCTGTGAGCTTAAGGATCAGAGGAATGCCCAAACCGCCTAGCGGCGCAAGTTCGAGCGACAAGGGCGCTGCGCGCTCGGGCACGGCGGTCGGATCGAAAGGCGCTCCGTCGTCTTCGACACGGGCCACAAGATAGGGCGGGACGCGCGCAATGCTCACCCAAATATGATCCGTCGAGATACCATGGGTGATGATGTTTGCGGCCGCCTCCTCGAGGCACAGTTCGAGTGCGAAAATCTGCTCCTCCGGGAGCCCTTCCTCGCGCCCGACATCGCGTGCGAAAGCGGTGAGCCGCGCGAGTTCCGCCAGCTTATTCTCAAGCACCAAGTGATGCTCGGCAGTTTCCTCTCGCGTCATGATTTCGGCCGCTAGGGACCGACTGCCGCGATGGCGGCGTCGTGCTCCCGAAAGATCGGGATCAACGTGTCGATTTCCCGCCGTCTGGAGGACCATCAAGATATTTCCCTCTGGTGCGACGATCGCCAACTTTCCCCCCTTGCGTTGGACCGCCTTGGCGCTGGTGAGCAGCACACGGATTCCCAAAGAGGCGAGGAATTCGAGATCGGAGAGATCGACGACAACCGCCCGCTTCGCGCCGGCGATGACGCTGAAACGCAAATCGACGGCCTCGGCGGCAAGCGTATCGAGACGTCCGCGCAGCACCACTTTGGTGACGCCGCCAGTGAGTTCATCGACAATCATGTCCATGGACACTTCCCCTGCAAAAAGCCGCGAGCAGCCCTCTATTGGCATGCCTTAAGAGAAGTCGGCAACTGGTACTATATGACGGGTTTATGACGGTACCGCGGTCGGAACCCCCCGGGTGGACAGGCCTGGCATATTCGGGCAATTCTGGCGCTCGCGGTTCGACGCAGGGGCTCGACTTTGGCCGAACGTATATCCGCCGAGATCGACAACGATATCGCCGAGATCGCGTCCGTAACTGCCCTCATCGAGCGGTTCGGCAAGCTTCACCGATTGCCCGAGGCAACCGTTTTCCACATGGTTCTTGCCTTCGACGAGTTGTTGACGAATATCATTTCGCATGGATTCCTCGACGGCGCCCGGCACAAGATTAGTGCCTCCCTTGAGCTCAACGGCGATCTGTTCGAGGGCGAGATCGTCGACGATGGGATCGCTTTCGATCCCCTCGCCGGCCCGGCGCCGGACACCAGCCTCCCTATCGAGCAGCGGGAGGTCGGCGGCCTTGGCATCCACTTCGTCCGCAGCGTGATGGATCACCTCGATTATCGTCGCGCCGAAGGAAGAAATCACGTCAAAATGATCAAGAGAGTGCCGGCCGACCCGGCAAGATGAGAGCAGAACGTCATGGCACACCCCATCCTGATCGTCGATGACTCCGGGTTCATGCGAAATATCATCAAACAGATCCTGGCGGTCGACGAGGAACTCGAAGTTGCCGGAGAAGCGGAAGACGGTCAGGTTGCGATCGAAAAGGAGAAGGCGCTGAAACCCGAAGTCATCCTGCTCGACATCGAAATGCCGCGCCTCGATGGGCTTAGCGCGCTGAAACGGCTCAAGCTGACCAGCAAGGCCAAGGTCGTGATCCTTTCCTCGGTGGCGCAGCTCGGCTCCGCCGCGGCGCTCGAAGCGCGCCGGCTCGGCGCTTTCGACGTCATCGCCAAGCCCTCCGGCGCGATCAGCCTCGATTTGAAAGCCAAACGTGGGCATGAGATCTTGCGCGTCGTGCGGGCCGCGATCGGCCTTCCACCGCTCGATGTTGCCGCTCTGGCGCGCAAGGCGCAGTCGCGTGAAAAAAGCGAGTAGCCGGAAACATCCATGAACGACGCGGATCGGCTACGCCACCTCGGCATGAAACTCGCCGAACTTGTCGGCGAATCCGAGCGCGGACCAGCGCTGCGCGCTCTCGATGCGGGCGATCCGATCGCCGGTATCGGGGCGCTCGTGGATCACCTGCAGGCCCGCGAAAGTGAACGTGAGAAGCTGATTGGCGAACGGGCGCTCCAGGTTGAACTGCTGCTGCACATTCTGCGCAGCCGCGATAAAGCAGCCGCCGAGCAGGCCGAGTGGGACTTCGCCACCGATCTTCAGCTTTCCGGACTTCCGCAAGAATTTCCGCCTTTTCCGGACCGCAGCGAATTCGATCTGCATGCCGGTATGGTCACGGCCAAGGAAGTCGGCGGAGATCTCTACGATTTTTTCCTGCTGGCGCCGCATCGGCTCGGCTTCGTGGTTGCCGACGCAGCCGGCAAAGGCCTGCCGGCGGCAATCTTCATCACGCTGACGCGCACCTTGCTGCGCGCCGCAGCGGAACGGCTCGATCAGCCGGGAGAATGCCTCAGCATCGTCAACGCCATGCTTTGTATCGACAATCCGACGCTGATGTTTTCGACTGCCTTCTATGGCATTCTCGATACGAACACCGGGGAAATTCTCTACGCTAGCGCCGGTCACAATCCGCCCTATGTGCTGCGCACCAACGGCAGCGTAGATGCTTTGAAAGGCGCCGGGGCTTTGGCGCTCGGCGTGATGGAGGAGATGCGCTATCCCACGCAACGCACGCGGCTGGCGCCGGGCGAAACTTTGGTTTGTTTCAGCGATGGCGTGACGGAGGCGATGGACCCCGCCGGGGCTTTGTTTGGCGAAACGCGCCTCGAGAATTTACTTGCCGGCCAGATCAACAGCCATCCGACCGAGCTTCTAGGCTCAGTCATTGCCGAGGTCGATTCCTATATGGCGCTCGCGCCGATGGCCGACGACGTCACTTTGCTGGTCGTGCGCTACAACGGCAGCGCCTCGAAGCTTGGTTGACGCCGCAGCCGCAACGGATATGCGCCGCCGATCGGGTTTCGGCCAACGGCATCGAACAAGCCCCGCGCAAAGCCGAAAATGTCCGGCAATACCATGAACGCATCGTCGGCGATGTTCGCCATCCCGTCGACGGCATCGACGACGAGCACGCCGATAGTATCGGCCGTTTCAAACGCGACCGCGACACCCTTCTGCGAGACGCTGCCGCCCAATCCGGCGCGCAGGTCGACCGGCTTTGCCGCATAGGCCGCATCCGGCGTATCCGCCGGCCAGATCCGAAGCACGGTTTGCGCCGCGATCGATATGAGATAGTTCCCGGCGCGGACGATGAGATATTGGTCATCGCTGGTCATGAAGGTGCAATGGTTTGAAGGGCCGCGTTGGATTGCTTGAGATCGACTAGGCCGCCGGCATCGAGAACGAGAACCGGCCGCCCGTCGCCCAAAACGGACGCCCCGGCGATAACCGGCACGGCAGCAAGCATCGGATGCAGCTCTTTCAGGAACAAGTCCTGAAACCGCAACACCCGATCGACCGCCACGCCCAGCAGCCGCGTTCCAGTGGATAGGATCGCGACATGCGTGAGTTCGGATTGCGGCGCATTTGCCTCGAACCCCAGAACGCTGGCCAAGCTATGAACGGGGACGGCTGCGCCGCGGTGGACGACGATTTTTTGCCCCGCGATCTCGTCGATTTCATTCGTCGGGATCTCCAGCACGGTGGCGACCTGTCGTTCGGGCAATGCGAAGATCTGGTCATCGAGTTCGACCAATAAGGCGCGCAGCAGCGCTGCCGAGACCGGCAGTTTCAAGATGAACTTGGTCCCAGCCCTGAGGCTCGTCTCGACGTCGATGGCCCCGCCGAGCCGCTGCACCGCCGCCGCCACCACGTCCAATCCAACACCTCGCCCGGAAATCTCGGTTACCGCGTCTGCCGTTGAGAATCCGGGCCGAAAGATCAGCGCGTTGATTTCCTGGTCCTGCATCTGCTCCGCTTGCTGCGGCGCGATCATTCCGAGGCTCACCGCTTTCGCGACAATCTTCGATCGGTCGAGCCCTTGTCCATCGTCGGCAACGACGATATTGACGCGGTTGCTGTGCTCCGAAGCGGAGATGGTCAGCGTCGCACGTTGGGATTTGCCCGCCACCCGACGCCGTTCCGGCGCTTCGATGCCGTGATCGACGGCGTTGCGCACCATATGCATGAGCGGATCGATCAGAAGGTCGACCATGCTTTTATCGATGCGAACTTCGCGGCCATCGACGATGACGTCGATATCCTTGCCGAGCTTCTGCGCCAGGTCGCGAGCGGCGCGCGACAGGCGGCCAAACAGACCATCGACGGGAATGACCCGGAGCTGAAGACCGGAAGCCCAGATCCGGTGGTGCGCGGTTTCGAGCGTATGCTCCAAGGATCTGAGTTCGCGCAGATCGTCTTCCATGGCGTCGAGATACCTGCCGAGCTCAGGATCCTGCCCGGAAAGCCTGCCGAAGCGCCGTGCCTCGCGCATGGCGGCCGCAATTCTGCCGTTGTGGATAATGTCAGCGAAGCTCGCCAAAGCGGTGCGCATTTCGCCCACTTCCGCCATCAATTCGTCGATCGTCTCGCTTTGCACGCGGATCAGGGAGGCCCCTGCGGGGCTCGGCGCCGCGGGACCATGGGTCTGCCCCGGCGCCTGTCGGGCTCCGTCGATGCCGCGCAGACAGGCCTGCTCCGGATCGAGAGCCGCAAGCTGCGATTGGATCCAGTCCGCCGGATGTTCGGAGAAAACCAGAAACTGGAAACAATTGGTGCCACTGCGACGCACCGTATGGCTGGTGATCGTTTCGACGGAAGAGGAAAGCCAAGCGATGATGTCGCCGGCGATATCGGGATTGGCCTCGAGATCGAGCAGGATCTCATAAGCATGACGCCCTTCGCTGAGTGCGATCTCGATCTTCAGGCGTTGCTCGTCCGAGAGGGTTGCAACCACCTCAGGGCGCAGGCGCTGGCCGGCGTATGTCTCGGCCTGCGCTTGCGGCGCCTGGAAGGTTGCTTCCCATTGGCTCGCCAGGGAGTTGGCGCGACCGGGGCTGAGATCGCTTGCGACCGCAGCGCTCGGCCGCAGCGCTTCGGCGGCATCCTGAGCGAGCTCGCGGATGACCGCCAATCGCGTTGTATCCAGAGGATCAAGGCTGCGGAACCGTTCTTCGATCAGGACCAGAAGCTGCGCGCTGCGTTCGAGGCCGAGACAAAGGGCGACGGCACGCATGGCCGCGGCGGCGCTCACCACGCCGGCGGCCTCGGAAATCTCATGATCGAACCGCAACAGCGCCGCGGACAAAACGCGAAAACTCTCCAGGTAGTCCGGCGCGAGCAGCGGCGTCAGCGCCGCAGCGAACGGCGCAGCGCCGGAAGGAACGCCCGTCACTTCCTCAATTATCTTTGCCTGTTCTCGCAGTTCCTGGAATTTGTCGATGAGACCGGCGCGGCCGGCGGAATCGCTGGCATCGGATTCGACGATCGCTTTCAAACATCCGGCCAACGCATCGAAGCCCATCATCTCGGCGCCGTAGGCGAGTTCGCCGGCGGTTTCAGCCGCCACGGCACGATCCTGGGCTTCCCTCGAAAAAACGAGCGCCACGCCCGGCACCCGCTGCTCCAAGAGTTCGCTGTAGATGGCCAACATCTCCTGATCGCCGCTCAGCGGCGCATCGGCCGCCGCGGCCGGGGTGTTTTCCTCAGGCACCGGTTGCGGCGTTTGGTGACGCTCGAGTTCGCGCAGAATAGCGCTCGCGGGCTTGGCGTCCTTGCGTTTGGCGATCACCTCCTCGCGCATGCCCTTGAGACCGTCGACCGCGCGGAGCAGTAGCTTGGCAAGTCCGCCGTCTATGGCCAGGCGCCCCTCGCGCACAAGGCTCAAAATGTCCTCGCAACGGTGGGCCAGCATTTCGACGTTGGTGAAGCCCATCGCCAAAAAAGTACCCTTCAGCGAATGGAAATAGCGAAACAGCGCGCCGATCTCGTCACGCGTCCAATCCGCGCCGCGTTGATCCGAGAGCAGACGTTCAAGAGCATCGAGATGCTCCTCCGTTTCCGCCGCAAATTCGTTCCACAATGCGTCAAGCTGTGACGGCATCCGCTCACCTATCGTCTGCAATAGCCGCGAAGATCATGTCGCGCTCGCTTTAATATCGGCGCCCGACCAGGACGCAAGCCGACCCGCGATCCCCTCGATGCTCAAGACTTCGCATCCCGGCGCGGCTTGCATGGCTGCTTGTGGCATTCCGCCAACGATGCAAGTCGCCGGATCCTGCACGAGAATAGGCACGCCTTTGCGATGCAAGGCGGCGACGCCCTTGGAGCTGTCCTCCCCCATGCCGGTGAGTACGATGCCAACGGGAGCCGAAGCCACGAGCGCGGCGGATTCGAACAGCGCGTCGGCGGAAGGATGCACGTTGCCCTCTACCTTCGTAAGGCGGAGTTCGTAACCGCCGCCTCTGCGCGGTGCGATGATCCCGTCCTGCGCCCCGGGAATGAGGGTGATGCTATGCGCCGGCAGCGCGAAACGGTGCGCGCCTTCACGCACTTCGTTGCGGGCGTCCTGCGAGAGCATCTGCGCCAGGCTCGCCGTGAAGAATTCGGGCATGTGCTGGGCAATGACGATGGGGGCACGGATGCTCCCGAGAGCGGCAAGCAGTTCGGTGAGCGCCTGCGGCCCGCCCGTCGATGCGGCGATGACCACAAGATCCGGGTTCCATCGGCTCGTCGCGGAAGCGGGCGGCGCGGCTTTCGCCACAGGAGCCGGGTGGCGTTTCACCCAAGCACGCAGCTTGGGCCGGAGCTCTGAATCGATATGGGCCAGATCGGTTTTCGCAAAAACCGAGGACTTGGAGATGAAATCCACGGCGCCGACGCGCAGCGCCCGTACGGCCGCTTCGGCGCCGCGCTGCGTATGCGCGCTCACCATGATGATGGCCGGGCTGGGATGCACGTCGCGTATGATCTGTTCACAGGCTGCAAGGCCGTCCATCTCGGGCATCTCGACATCGAGCGTGATTGCGTCAGGCTTCAATTCGCGCGCCAACGTCACGGCCTCGCGCCCATCCTTGGCCTCGCCGACCACGCGCATATCTCCCTCGGCCTCAAGAATTTGGCGCAGCGCAATGCGCATGAAGCTCTGATCGTCCACCACCAGCACGCGAATGGGAGATTGCGCATCAGGCGGCATCGCGTCGTTCCTCCGCGCGCTGGACGAGGAGCGGTACCGCCAGAATCCATACAAGCTTGCCGTCAAGCTGCGCGACGGCGGCGACCGCGCCGCCCTCCCCTTGCCGCATCAACAAGTCTTGCCCGATGGAAACGATGCCGGCGATGCGGTCGACGGCGACCACAAATGTCTCGGTTGACCATTTGAGTTCGACGAAGGTCTGCACCCCTGGGGCGATGTTGATGCCGAGCAAGCGCGCGAGGTCGAGAACCGGCAGAACGCGACCGCCGACGGCGGTCACCCCGACAACGGCGTTCCCCGCCGATGCTTTCAGAACGTGGCAGTCGGCATAAATACGCGCCACCGAAGCAAGCGCGAACGCGCAGGTTTGCCCCGCCAATTCGACCAGCAGATACCGGGGGGTGGCGTTCGCCTGCGCCTGGCGCCGCGTCTCGGGCGCGACGGGCGCGACCGCGGGCAGAAGGTTGGTGAGCAGCGATCGCAAATCGACCGTGCCGGCGGTCTCAGCCGAGAGGCCGATCACGGCCTTAACGGCGAGCGCACAGCGGCGTCCCGCGACGTCGACCACCACGAAGGAAGCGCCGTTGCTTGCCGGCCTCCCGAGCAGCGCATCGAGGGAGATAAGCGGCACCAGCCTGTCGCGATGCAAAACGGCGCCCACCAATATCGGGTCCGGAATGGCCACCACGGGCAGAGTGTCGCTGAGTTCGACAACGGCGTCGAGCGGCAACAATTCCCGCGATGTTTCAGTCTCGACCGCCAGCGCCCTGTCTTCGAGAAGCACTTTGGGCGCGCCGGCCGGGCTTTCCGTCATATCGGCGCTCGACAACGACAATCCGACTGCCCATTCGCTTGGCAAAACTCGGCCCACGAGCGCGTCCACGTCGATGAGCAATGCTTCCTGCTGTTCTCCCCCGGAGGCGCCGATCCACAGCACGCGATCGACCAGAAGGACATAGTTGCCGGTGCCGCTGTTTACGACGACCAGCTCGCCCTCCGCCTGCGCCGGCAGATCGAACATGCTGCGTAGCGCGAGTACGGGGATAACCTTGCCGCCCAGCACGACGATGCCCGCCACTTCCGGCGGCAGGAGCGGCCCGCGCGTGATCGATTGCGCGCCGTCGATTTTCACGACCCGATCGGCGGAGACCATGCAGCGCATGTCGCCCAGCACGAACAGCACGGCCTTTGCGTCGCGCGCGGATGGGGCGCCCTCAGGCATTACTCTATCCTCCGGCGGTAGATCACTGCGTCGGACGCCCAGAGCGTGTCGAATCCTTCGTTGGCGATTAAAGTATCGGTCGGGCCAAGCAGCAGATAGCCGCCTGGGCGCACCGCCCCGCGAAGCCGCTTTTGCGCAAGCTGGCGCGCTCTGGCGCTGAAATAAATCAGCACGTTGCGACAGAACACGGCGTCGAACGGTTGCGCCGGCACCGGGTCGTCAACGATGTTGAAATATTCGAAACGCGCCGCGTTTTTGAGCTCTGGGCGGACAGCGCGTGCGGCCCGCCCCTCCAAGTTCACATTGGGCACGGGAGGGAAATACGGCAGCAGCGTCGTCAACTCGTCGCGAAACGAGGAAAGGGGACCCGTATCATAGATGCCGACGCGGGCCTGCGCGAGCACCCTGCGCGATATGTCCGAACCCACGACCTCGACTTTCCAGGGCGGCAGAAGATACGTGCCGATCTCCGTTTTCTTCGCCTGCCCCGCCATGACCAGGGCATCGAAGACGAGCGCCGCGATGGAATAAGCCTCTTCGCCGGTTGCGCAGCCAAGCGACCAGAAACGCAAGCTATGGTTTCTCGCCGCCGCGGCCTCGGCGATCAAAGCCGGCAGCTGCGCCGCAAACAGTTCGAGCTGCGAGGGGTCGCGCATGACATAAGTTTCATGCACGGTCAGGCTCTCGATGAGCGAGGACCATTCTGGATTGGTTGCAGGCAGGTTCTCGAGTCCCGAAATCCAAGTTTCGAGCTCGGCAATGTCGATGCTGGCGAAGACTCGAAGGAGCTTTTCGGCGGCGGGTTGCGAGACCTCGATCCCGGCACGGCGTTCGACGCCAACCAGCAGCCGATGGATCAGCTGCCCGCGCCGATCGCTCGGCAGCGCAACGCGCGCCGGCGGCTCTGCGGGGGGGCCGCCGGCGAGAGCGCGCCGATGCTCGCTCATGACGTCCTGAAGCAAGGCAAGCGTATTGTCGATCGGATGCGCCAAAAGCCTTCTCGATCCGGTCAGGTCCAGATTTCTTTGAATTTGTCGAGTTCGCCGCGCGAGTGCTCGGCGAGCTTGCTCAAATCCAGCATCGTCGCAGTGATTTCCTCGGCCGCAGTCGCGTTCGATTGCCCGATACGCGTAAGCTCGTTCAAACTCGAGTTGACTTCGGTGATCGCCGCCTGCTGTTCAGCCATCGCGGCGGCGATCGAGCCGATCAGCTTGTCGCTTTCGCGAACCGCTTCGGATATGCGCCGCATCTTGTCGCTGACCTCGCCGGCCATGGCAACTCCTTCGCCGGCTTGCGTGGTCGAGCGGCTGACAAGTTCGGCGATCTCCTGGGCCAGCGACGCGGAATTCTCAGCAAGCTTGCGCACTTCCTCCGCGACCACGGCAAATCCTTTCCCGTGCTCGCCGGCGCGCGCCGCCTCGATCGCCGCGTTGAGAGAAAGCATGTTGGTCTGGCTGGCGATACGGGAGATCGCGTCGGCGATATAGCGTACCTTACTGCTCGTTTCGGCAAGCGCATTGACGATGCTCACCATGTCCGACATGCGCGTCATGCCGTCGGTTACCAACGCTGCGGCATCGCCTGCCTGTTCGCTGGCAAGGTGCGTATTCTTGGCAACGTCTGAAATCGCCAGCGTGCTCTGATTGACGGCGCCAGCGGTCTTCTTGAGCGAACCCAGCTGCACATTCGCCCCATCGGAAACCTGGCTGACCGCATTGCTCGCCTGCCCGGCGGCGAGCGCAATGCGGCCCACGTCATGCGTGATTTGCGCGTTCAAACCATCAGCCGCGACTGCCTGACGCTGAAAGGCGCGAATCGCCTTGGCCATTTCACCGATCTCGTCGGTTCGGTCGGCCGGAACCTCGCCGGTGACATCCCCTTTGGCGAGCATTGTCGTGGCGGTCGCGACCATGCCGAAGGGCCGCGCCACGAAGGTGCTGATGAAAAAGATTGCGAACAAGATGCTCGCTACGAGGCCGACGACCGCCGGGACCGTCAGGACCCAAAGGCCCGACTGATAGCCCGCGGCGGCAAGGCCGCCCGTGAAGGCCGCGACCAACGCCAACAGCGTCATCACGAGGTAAATTCTCGGCCCTATCGCCAAACTGCCTGAACCCATTCGACGCCCCCATTCGCACCCGCCCGATCATGCGGCTCGGGAGTGAATCCCCGATCGAACGCACGGCCGACCAAAACAAGCTACCTCTATTTGCCGACTTGCGACAGCGGCGCAGCCCCAAGTTGCGGCACGGTCTGTGGCTCCGGCTCCGGAGCCGCAGCCTCGGCGGCGAGCAGCGCCCCATAGCGGCGCAACATCCAAACAACCCGCTCGAACAGACTTGTGATGATGTAGAGCGTCCGCTGGTCAAGTGCCGAAAGTGTTTTGTCGGCTGCGATGACCCGCCGGCGCATCTCGTCCACAAGACTATCCCGGTCGGAAGTCAGCTGGCGCAGTAACGCAAGATCATCGGCATCGCAGGAGCGAACCGCGTCATCCGCCGTCATCAGGAGCGCCGCGACACCCTCCGACAGATTGCTGCTCAGCGATTGCATGGCCGCGGCTTCGAAAGGCGTCGCCAGCGCGCCGCCGAGTTCGTGCATCGAGTCATGGATCGATTGCAGCAGGCTGTTGCGGGCTTGGCGGTTGGCGATCATCTCGAGCAGGTCGCGGGTAGCGCCCGTATCCGCGAGATCGTTGAGAAAACGCCCGATGGCGCCGTCCAAGGTCGTAGCAACCGAAAGCACAGCGCCCGGTTTGGGCACTGTCTCGCCGGGGTCGAGATGAGCGCTCACACCAAGGTGCAGCGGAAGGAAACCGAAGACGCGGGCCTGTTCTCGGTCGACGAGCGCGAGCGCCGTGTCAGGATCGCTCAACGCTTCGGGATAGAGGTAGCGCGGTTTTGAGACCGCTTCCTCGTGCGAAGCGGGCGCCATGCGCTCTGCCAGCAGCCGCAGCGGTCGATCGAACGGGACTTGCGCGGCGACCGCGGCCAGCTGGCACGTCAGATAGGCAAGCGCCACCTGCCGGCTCGGATCATGGGCGAGGAAGCGGATGGCGTGGGCGAGCAGCGGTATGTGGAAGGCGCTTTCGGCCGCGAAAAGCGGCAATAGCACTGCAATGCTAAGTATCTTGATGGAGGCTTGGAGGATGGGGAGCTGACGTGACGTCCCTCCAGCGCCGGTCGCCACCACGAAAGTGTTCAACCCCGAACCCACGCTGGCGCCGAACACTGTCATCATCGACTGTTCTAAGGTAAGCAGACCCGCCGACGCCATCGCCATCGCGAGTACGGTCACCGTCGCCGAAGACCGCACCAAAATAGCAAGCACGCAACCGACAAGAAATACGGCAATGCTCCAATGCGCCGCCACCATGAAAAAGTCGCGAACCCAATCGACCGACCGCAAGTTTTCGGATCCGCTGCGCATGAGTTCGAGGCCAAGGAACAACAGGCTAATTGCGAAGAGCCCGGATACGATCGGGCGCCAGCGCGGAGATCGATCCAGATTCAAGTAATAGCAAAGACCGACGACCGCCGTCATCGTCAGGACGGAAAGATGAATGTCGATCGAAACCGCCAGCACCAGCGCCGACGTGCCAACGTTCGCCCACACGAGAATGGGCATTGCTTCGGGCAGCGTGATCAGATCGGCTGTCGCCAAACTCATCAGAATGACGGTGATCGCGTTGGTGCTCTGTGTCAGCGCGCCCGCCAGCGTGCCGATCAACGCTCTCGCCGGATAGCTTCCGGCGGAACGAGCGACCCACTGGCGCAAACTCCGCCCGGCCAATTGGCCGAAATTGGCGGTGATCTGCTTGGTCCCTATGAAAAATAGCCCCAGGCCCGCCAGGATCGAGACAAGGGTGTTGATGGACATCATCAGCTGAAGCTTCTGCTTCGATGGGGCGGGCTATCGAAACTATTTTCACCGCATGACAGATAGATGACATTTTGGTGACAATAGCCGTCTGCCTAGGTTATTGCGCAGACAATGTCGAAAGTGCTGCGTCTCGGCTTGGATGAATATCCAGAATGCGGCTGAAACCGCTGATTTCAAATACTTCGGCGATCTGTGGATTGAGCGAACAGAGCGCCAGCTTGCCGCCGGCACTCTTCATGCGTTTTGCGGCGAGCAGCACGACGCGCAAGCCTGCGCTGCTGATATAAACCAGCTCGGCAAAATCGAGCAGGATGCGGCGCTTGCCTTCCTCGATCTGCCGCAGCACGTCTTTCTCGAAAGCCGGACCAGTGGCGCTATCAATGCGCCCCGTAGGCCGCATCTCGCAAACGTCATCTGCCATATTGTCAAAACTCGCCAGATTTAAAGGTGAACCATAATCTACCGATCTATTCGCAGCAAGACCATGATAATGCCGGTGACGGGACAACCACTGCGATCGTGCTCGCGGCCTCCATCGCCCGCGAAGGCACGAAGGCGGTGGCGGCCGGGCTCAATCCGATGGACTTGAAACGTGGGATCGATCTCGCGGTCGAAGTCATTGTCACCCATCTCAAGAAGAACTCGAAGAAAGTTTCTTCGAACGAGGAGATCGCGCAGGTCGGCAAGATTTCGGCCAATGGGGATCAGTTCATCGGTGAAGAAATTGCCAAGGCGATGCAGAAGGTCGGCAACGAAGGCGTCATCACGGTCGAGGAGGCCAAAGGGCTCGAGACTGAGACCGAGATTGTCGAAGGCATGCAGTTCGATCATGGCTATCTTTCGCCCTATTTCATTACGAATGCCGAGAAGATGACTGCCGAGCTCGAAGAGCCTTACATTCTTATACATGAGAAGAAGGTGTCTTCGCTGCAGGCTCTGCTGCCGATTCTCGAAGCGGTAGTGCAAACCGGCAAGCCCTTGCTGATCATCGCCGAAGACGTCGAAGGTGAGGCGCTCGCCACGCTCGTGGTCAACAAGCTACGCGGCGGTCTGAAGGTCGCCGCCGTCAAGGCGCCGGGCTTCGGCGATCGCCGCAAGGCCATGCTTGAAGACATTGCTATCCTGATCGCCGGTCAGCTGATTTCCGAAGAACTCGGCATCAAGCTGGAAAACGTAACGCTCGAGATGCTCGGCCGCGCTAAGAGGGTGCACATCGACAAGGAAGCTACCACCATCATCGATGGCGCGGGTCAAAAGAAGGACATCCAGGCGCGCATTGGGCAGATCAAGGCGCAGATCGAAGAGACAACCTCGGACTATGATCGCGAGAAGCTCCAGGAGCGGTTGGCCAAGCTCGCACATTATCGGGCTGCCACCGGCTTCTCAACGCCAATCAACGCGCGCACCTGCGCATCGGCGCCGAGGCCAGCCGCCGAAAAGCTTCCCGGTCCAGCATGCACAGGAAGCGCTGCGCGCGCGCAAAGGCGGCCATTTTCATGTTGCGTTTGTCGCGACAGAATACTGTTGATTTCTAGTAGTTTCCATTTTGTCGCGGCGGCTCGATGCAACATGATACGCAACCTCAATTGCTGATTTTGTTCTCCTCGGTGGGCGCCCGGATAGGCGTGCGTACGCGGACGGGGGAACTGGTTCAGGAATGCCCAGCCGGCGCTGTCGAGCCGGGGGCATGCACATTATGCGCTGCCGCGATGAGTGTTTTGTTCAGATTCGCTTCGACCACCCGCTCATTCTCGCCGGTTCCATATCGGAATTTCTATGACGCAACGCCAGGCCAAAAGAGAGGCTATAGAGAATTTTGACGGCTTAGAGGTTTTTCGTTTTCTGTGCGCGTTGGCTGTTATCATTGCTCACTACCAGGTCTTCTTCGTTAAAGGACTTTGGGACCTCTCAGTATCGCCCGCGGATCATCTTTCGCTCCCACTCAAATACCTTCTTAGCCCACTTTTTCGCCATGGCGATGTAGCTGTGCAGCTGTTCTGGACGATTTCAGGTTTCATTTTTTTTTGGAAATACAGTGAGGTCATCAATCGAGGATCTGTTTCTTCAACAAAATTCTTCGTCTGGCGATTTTCGCGGCTGTACCCTCTGCACATTATGACTCTGATTGTCGTCGCAATTCTTCAGCACCAGTACTTCCTCGCCCATAAAACCTTCTTCATTCTTGGACATAATGATTTTCCTCACTTCCTTCTTCAACTAGGCCTGATGTCAAACTGGATGAGCTCGGAGCCACTGACATTTAACGGCCCGATTTGGAGCATCTCGGCCGAGGTCCTCGTCTATGCCGCTTTCTTTCTAACAGCCCGTCTCGTGAAGCTGAACGTCCTAATCTCCGGGCTTGTTTTTTTTGGCGCCGCGGCCATACTGCGTTTCCGCGCGGAGGGTGTCACAAGTTGTGTCGAGTTTTTCTTTTTGGGCGGCCTTACGCAGCAAATTATCTCGGGCCTCAGCGATAGAAATCGGAAAATTGCGTTCGCCGCAGCAAGCATTGGTGTGGCGGCAATTCTGACCGGAGCGTGGTACAGCGGATATCCAATATCCAATGTGCGGCTTTTATCGCTGGCGTCGGGTCTAATCGCCGTATTTGGTTTGATTACGTCGGTAACCAAACTCGACTTGTCTAAAGCCACGCATTTGGGCGATCTAACTTATGCGTCATACCTCTTGCAATTTCCAATCCAATTGGCTGCGGTGCTTATCATCGATAAAGCAGGCATCAACCGGGATGTGTTCCTCTCGCCTCTAGCATTGTTAGCGTTTGTGGCAGTCACATTTTGCAGCGCTTGGATCGTGTACAGATTCTTTGAAGCCCCCGCGCAAAATGCCCTTCGAAGTCTTTGGATGCGCCGTGAACTGAAACCTATGATTGCGGAGGACAGTTATGTCAGACCGGCGGAAGCTTAACTCGAACCAAATGGTGCGACCCGCCGGCGACGGCGCACCTGAAGCTATCATCATCAGGCGCGGATTGAATTTGACGCGCTTCGGCTGCCCGACGAGCTATCATCCCTGGACATCACCAAGCATCGGCGCTTCGTCTGCACGAAGTGCGGCGCGCGAAAAGTGACGGCGCATACGTGCTGGGCCGACTTTGTGGCGCGCGGAAATGGAAAGCAGCCGCTTTTGGATTGGCAGGCCGCACGCAATACGGGCCGCGTTCTTTAGCTCTTCGGCTTCTTGGCTGGAGGATCCATTGCAGACCTGACTCTCTGCGGCATGTCTGGCGGTCGGAAACCTATCGGCATCATTCCGTTGTGGCAGCAGAGATGATTCGACTTCAACGCCCGTATTCTTCGACGGTGTGCCGTCGAGTTCCTCAATTCGCTCCTTCGTAGCTTATCGGCCAGCTATGCGAGGGTCATCGCTGGTGAATTGAAAGACAGGGACTTTGCCCATTGTCTTTGCGTAAAACGGCACCCGTGCTAGACGTTTATGGCAGTTCTTCAAGCGCAGCTTGAGGGAAGCACGATTTCGTGCGCGGTAAACAAAATAAAACTTTTCCTTCCCCGATTTCCACTATTCCCGCGCCAGTCATATCCACCTTGACCAGGTGATGTGTGCTAAAACTTTTAGCTGCTCAGGGTTTAGCGGCGGACGGGTGAAATGCGGAACGCGGAGGGGTGCACCCAAGTTGGGGACGCGCGCGCCGGGAAACGCCTCGTAAATGCGCTTCGTGGTCTTCGGGCAAGCTTGCAGAACATGACAGTTGTCGAGACGGAGATGAAAGAGCGCTTTGAGGGTTTCCGACGCGCCTTGAATCAAATCAGCGACAACGCGCGTGAGATTGCGGAGCGTAGAGAATTGCGGGGAGGCATCTCAAATGAAACCCCGGCGCACGGCCGCTCCCTAGACAGCCCAACTCAAGGCGTAACGCGAGCCGCGTAGCACCACTTGATGAAGCCTGCGCCGGGCCCCGTCAAGGCCGACCATCGCGCACGCCAAAGGCCACGGCTGCGTCTGTCGCATTGAATCAAAAGCCCTGCTCGGCGGCACACCGAACAAGGCCTTACTTTCTTCGGGCCGGGGGGCACCGCCCGAAACCCTTACTTACTGACACTTCGTACTGCTAGCCCGATGGGCGAAGATTCGGTCAGTTCTGCGGCGGCTTTCATGCATCGCTCGGCCTAAACGCAACACCTAGTGAGATTCCCATCAGGCAATTCTTTGCCCTTGCAGGTTCGTCAGAATCAGTTGCTAAGAATGAGCTTGTTGCCGGGGGGCAAAACGATGAAGGCTTTATTTGTTGCGACTGTGCTCGCCATCATAGCGGCTGCCACAGTTACCGTGCTCACGACTCGTCCACAGCAGGTCGTGTCGGCATGCACCGCAGCGGAGTGCTAGACCACTAGCCTAAATGAAACAGCCCCGCCCTGGGCGGTGTCTCAGGACGGGGCATAAATTGATACCTAGAAGGCAATACGTCGGTCGGTGCCAATCGCATGCCAGGCGTTCGGGCGGGGTATTGTAATGCGGAATCACACCGCCGTCGGCCGTCGCAAAGCGACGAGCAAACTAATTCAAAAAGAAATTTTACCGATGGCAACTCGGGTCGAGCGGCTTGCTGAATATACGACTGACCGGCAACCTCGCCCAGGTTCCAAAGTCGAACTCTTGTGCGAGGATCATCGCGGCACATATGTACTTCCGTTCCCTTGCCACCGTGCGGAGGGGCATGGGTCAACACCGACAGCGATGAGGAAATTTAAGTTGAAGTTATCGGCTGGCGAGCATGGGATCCCCGCCGGGGCGGCTGAAAAAGCCCTGCAGCGCCGCGCCAGACGTTGCCGAAACGCCACAGCGGTCTGGAATCTCGACCAGTTGCCTCGGTCGGTGTCGACCTCGAGAAGAAGAGGAATACACTCCCCAGTCTTCCTACGCGGAAACTCTGCGGTTTTTGCGCAAGGGTTTCAGAGCACCAGACTACCGCCGGCGGCACGGGGGCTGCCGGCTTTTTTATTGATCTGCTCACGCTTCGTGACAGGGGACCTACCGTGGCAACAATTCTGATCATTGTGTTGCTTATCATTCTCTTGGGCGGCGGCGGATACGGCTACCGTCGATTTGGGACGCGCGGCGCGGGCGGCGTTTTGGGCCTCGTCCTCGTGATAATCTTGATCCTTTGGCTACTTGGGCAGCTTTGAATACGTATGCTGCAACCGCCCGCGATCGCGCATCTCAAGGGCCACGGCATCGAAGGATTGCGCAGTCATGTCAGCGAGGATTTGACTCCGACTGAGATCGGCGATCGAGAGCGCGCTCAAGCGCCTTCGTGGTCATCTCAGCGGAGAGATCGACCCAAATCAGGTGTTCTTTGGCGAAATAAATATGCGCTCCCGTGTTGCCACTGGCAGGCCTCACATATTCGACTAAAGTTGGGTTGACGAAGATATCCTTGTTGCTAGGTAACTCGGTAAACTTGCAAAGTCGCGACATGCTTGAAAGCCTCCGCTTGCGGGCCCCATAGCATAGCCTTGGGATCTTACCCATTCATTGTCGGCAGTAAGTGCAGTACAACTTCCTTCGGCTTGTGGTCTCCAAAAAATCGAGGCAATCGCCCGCGCCGCTGGAATCTGACGCCTACCCGGGCCGTTTGATGCGCCAGTTATCCCGCCAACTGATAAATATCTTTCCCCTCGCAATAGCAGTTGCCCTAATCGTTCTCGCGCTTTTTCTCATCCGCCTCGCGACAAGCATGGGCGATATCGCAAGCCCCACGATGAGTTCTGCTGCCCTTCGTTCTCAATGCTACTCGATAACTGATGACACGATGCGGGCCGAATGCCTTCGACAAGTGGCCAAAGCAAAAGACGCGACAACGCGCCTTCCGGTGGCGCGATAAGGCCGAGAATTCGGCATACACCCGGTATCGAGCAAAAGAGTTCGCCGCGACCTACAGATTGTCTTCTTTCTCGGGGTTTTTTCGTCGTGGCACTCGATGACCCCCAAACCATCCTATTCCGCCACCTAGATCGAGTATGGAAATTGCTCTGAACGCGACAATCAATAGGACAAACCAGGAGATGCTTAGGTCCGCCACCGTGGAGACCTTGCCGGCGATCTGCGGTACTCCTGCTTCAAAATAGCCCCAGAACAGAGCGCAAGAACCAAGGACGACTGATAAGAGAAATAAGAAACCCACAAACTTTTTGTGCATCCAACCTTGCGTCAGAGCAATCGCCAGAGCCGCGACGCCGCATCCGGCAATAAACAATGGGGCGTTAGACTGATCGCCTTGAAGCATATGGAATCGCGGCTTGACGGAAAGTAGTCCGCTATATGCCCGATGCAGACTGCCGTCCAAACTGCCGCGCCGCCGCTTCGTCTGAGACCCTGAACGTCATGCAGACTGGCGGAAGCTTAGGTGTGCGGGAAATTGGGCTTCGCCGCTCCGTCTGCACGCGATGCGGAGCTAAGACGGTGAATGTCATGCCGGATTGGCGGAAGCTCAACGCGCGCGGCATGGGAAAAAGTTGGACGAATAATATCAGAGCGAGCCGATTTCCGCGCGCCTAACCATAGCAAAAACGTCGCTCTGCGATACGGGTGCGCGCCTGAAATTATCCTCCCCCTGCCGTCTGGAACACTCATCGACGCCAAGCGTTTTCGTGTGTTGGTGAAGCACCGTAGGAGGAAAGACCACATGAGCAATGCAAAGATCAATCGCGTTCTCATCGGCGAGGCGCTCGTCGGCGATGGCAACGAAGTGGCGCATATCGACCTCATCATGGGACCGAGAGGGAGTCCTGCGGAGACGGCCTTCTGCGATACGCTGACCAATCAAAAGCGAGGCGATAATGGGCTGCTTGCGCTTGTCGCCCCCAATTTGATGGCCAAGCCGGCACCCGTTATGTTCAACAAGGTTGAAATCAAGGATGCCACGCAGGCAATCCAGATGTTTGGTCCGGCGCAACGCGGCGTCGCGAAGGCGGTGGTGGATTCCGTCAAGGCTGGAATCATTCCGAAGGCCGAGGTCGAAGACATCTTCATCTGTGTCGGCGTTTTTATCCAATGGGACGCCAAGGACAATACGAAAATTCAGGATTGGAATTATCAGGCGACGAAGTTGGCAATCTCACGTGCCGTGAATGGCGAGCCACGCATAGACGATATCATCGCCAAAGAGGAAGTGACGCAGCATCCGCTGGCCGCTCACGCCTGAGGTGCGCAACCCGCCAAGAGGGCTGCATAAGGACTATGTGCGGACGCTTCACTCGAAATTACACTTAGGAACAGATCCACGCCTTCCTCAGCGTGATAGGCGCCGCGGAACCTTCAGGCTCGATACAACATCGCGCCAACCGCACTACCACTACCAATACCAGCGCCGACGCCAGCCCCAATAGGGGCCATAGCCGTAATAATAGGGGCCGTAGCCGTAGGGGTAGGGGTACGCCGCGGGATAGGGATAGGGGTAGGCAGGTGGTGGCCCACCATAGCCGGGCGGGGGCGCGGCCTGCGGTGAGCCAGGTGGCCCAGCATAGCCCGACGGAGGCGCGCCCTGAGGTGAGCCAGCCGGCGAATTGCCCCCGACACCGTTGCTGAGGCTCGTTGCAATTATGTAGCCGCTCTTTCCCTGAAAAGAGACGTGGCACCACTGTCCCGTGCAAGTAGTGACCTCGACACTGCTGCCGCCAGGAATTTTTCCTAAAATCGCAGCGTCCGTTCCGGGTCCCTCGCGTAGGTTGACGGTTGTCTGGACAATCCCCGGTGACGCTGTAGCGCTAGCCGCCGATAACACTGCCAGAGCTGCGGCAAGCGATGCAATCAATACCGACTTCATGGTACCGACCTCTCTCTGAAAAATTGTAGCGCTCCTCAATCACATCGCGGAACTCGGGAAATTTCAACTGAATTCTGGGTGATGCAATGGTGGCGCTGCTCGAATGGCCAATTGACCGGCGCATGAACAAGGCCGACGTTGGCGATGATGACCCAACGTTGTTGGAGCCGGTTGAGTCGAATCTACTTTGAGCGGCCTGGACCGAGCGTAGCGCTCTCGCCCGGCACGGTCGTCTAGCTCAGGTTAGCCGAGGAGCGGCCGCCCCCTTTTTCGCCCAACCAATATTTAAGGAGCCTGTGATTCGCTAATCGAAGCTCCTGCGAGGATTCGCGGGGGTTAGAGCCGTCTGGGGCAGCCCCCCGGCTGAGTGACTCCAGGCGGCTCGCCTTCGAGTGCTGCACGATTCTTAAGAGCGGCAAGGAAATTTGCCGCCGCGCCGCCCACACGTTGCTACATTGCTAAAAAAGCACACCCTCCAAGAATCCAGGGGGCAGTACGGCGTTTGTCCGCCAGTGTGCTCGAACGAAGTGATACTCTGCCTTGTTGGCTGGGGGGCCACTACTATGAGAGCTTTATTCGTAGCTACATTGCTGACCATAATGGCCGCTGCCGTTGTAACCGCGCTCACCACGCGGCCGCATGCGACGGTCGTGGCATGCGTCTCGTCTCATTGCTCCAGCGCTGATGCGGAATGAAACAGCCCCGGATGCTAAAATAGGCTGCTGCGATTCGATTCGCGCGGTTTATGGAAGAAGGCCGACCGACGATGACAAACCGAAGAGAGAGAGTCAGTTTGCCTGGAGTTCTGCGCGGAGAGGGATTTGAGGCGACGTGTACGGTTCGCGCAACGAAGGTAACACTTTGGGGAGTTGATGCATTTTGCCGCCGCTCAATCGTAGCCGTATCGCAACCCCTCCCTGAAGGAGAATATCAGCTTTCGCTGAATGGAGAGGTGAGCCGCTTACGACACCAAAATGGCGCTTGGCTGTCGCCGTCTTAGACCGCAAGGGCCAGCCGCTTCTCGACGCCCATCAGCCTGCGCGCTCGCGCATTGATTAGCGTTCCTTCCTGCAATAACGCATCAGCGACGGCCTTAACGCGATGCGCGTGGCGCCGGCACAGCGTGCGCGTCCAAGAGCGAAGCCGGGCCTCAACCCACTTCGGCGCGCAGTCCGGCGCGCCGCTCTTTGGCAACGAGTTCCATCTCTTCAGCAACGAGTTCTATCTCTTCGCGATCATAGCTATCGCCGTCAGCAACGTTCTCCCCGAGGAAGGCTATTTCACCCTCAGCGCCTGCCATGAAGGCGATGGCCCGCGCAATGTCCACCATCCGGGCCGCCTGCCCTGGGGACGCCACTCGCTCCTTGTTCCTCGTGTGACCCGAGGTTGGAGATTCCTAAGCGACCGCACGGCTACGGTCGATATCAAAACCGCACCCGACGCCGTCGGTAATAGATACATCGCCACAAGGGACGTTGAGCACGCGGTCGATGACGGCGTGGCCCGCTTCGTGCGCTGCGACGTGACGGCGGATTTCTGAGTCCATTAGAAGCTCTCACCCGGTTATGGTCGCCAACGTCCATGCCCCAAGCCGGCGGTGGCACTGGCACGATTCCCTTAGTTTCCCCCCTGGCCAAACTGGCTAAAGCTCCACTACAATTGCTTGCAACCTCTGGGGACCTCGATTGGTGGAGTGGAGTGCGAGCGTGTTAAGCAGGCGTCGATGCGTGGGAAAGACAAGAAGACGAAGCACGAGCTTGAAGCGCTGTTGCGCGAGCGGACGAAAGGCATGCCTGTCGAGCGGCTGAAAGTGCGACGAGACCCACTCATGGGTTGGTCGGTCGCTTTCGTAGTCCGGGAATGGACGGTTGCAACCGATTGTCTACCGCAGTTCATGGAAATCGAGCTAGCGCGGCAAGCCGGCGTCGGTCCGATGCCCTCAATGCGGGGAGAATGACAGCATTGAGAACGCCATGCTTGAGATTAGAGACTATCTCATGCGTCAAGCTGCGGGGGAGCCTATCCCGAGCAATTATCGTTTCATCCCTGATTGAGCTACTCCATCTCAATGCTCCGAAGAAAAAAGGCGCGGCCAGCGCGTAGCGCCGCCTGGGACCGTTTCGGTCTTCGCTTGGTTCGCGCCACGTCGATCAACTTTTGTGTCAATGCACTTGCGCTCGATGATTCACCTTTTAAAGTACGGTTTCGGTTGGCGTCTGTAATTCCTTGTCCTTTACGGGGGACGCCAATTAGCCGGCGGCGTTCGATCGTGATTGCCTCCCCCTTGGGCGCCGCCGCACCAATCTTCCCTTCACAAACTCGGCAGAAGATTATGTGAACCGATTTCAGGCGCTGCGCCTCCACTTGCCATTGCTCCGGGCTTTCGTCGCGGACCGTATCATGAGGTGCTTCCAGTCGATACCAACCGGAGGCTATACTTCGCGCGCTTTGAGCGGCTCGAGAACAATCTACCGAAACAGCGCCTCGAAGGCGGCCGGGCGCCGCGAAGACGCATTTCGCGACTCCGAGTGCCGAATCTGGACTTCCCCGCATTTTAAGGAAAACGCATATCTTCAGTTTGATTCTGAAGCTAGATAGAATACGCGCTATTGCCGCCACGTAGACATCTTTCGTAATGCCCTTCGAGCAAACGGGTATCATCAAATCCATCGCCTGGAGCGGGTCGATGGTTGCACATACGACCACGCTGCTTGCGCTGATAATGAATCCACTCATACCGCTGCTAAATGAAGCTGTCGCCGACCACCCCGGAGCTTTATGGAAAGTGGTGCAAGCCTGCCTCGCCAATCACGCGGTAACGGGGTCGGCATTTCCTTGTCTTGAGGTAAACGACACGAAGGGGTTGAGCGGCGGATTCGTGGTGCTTCGGGAACCCTTCGAACGAACTCACATCGTGATTGTTCCAACCGCTAGAATTTCGGGCGTCGAAGACCCTCAGTTGCTGTCGGCAGACGCGCCTAATTTCTTCGAAGATGCGTGGAAGGCTCGACAATATGTCATTGATCGCGCGCCCCACGCGATTAAGAGGGATGCAATTGGCCTCGCGTTAAACTCCAAGATAGGAAGAACTCAAGACCAACTTCATATACACGTCGGCTGCATAAAAATGAGCGTCAAAAGGGCTCTGGAGCGCTCTGGCAGCAAGATACAGTTTAACGTTTGGTCGCCATTTAGCTTTGCTGCCAAAGCGCCCCAATACCAGCTTCTGAAATTGGACCGCGATGACTTGAAAGGCCTAAATGTGTTCAGAGTTACGGCAGAAGGCCTTGCGATTCGATCGGATAAGCTCGACAGAATGATTATTACCGTGGTAGGAGCCACATTTATGGATGGGAAGAACGGGTTTTATATTTTGGCCGGCCTGGTGGAACCGCCAGCCAACCCCGTTAGGAGCGAAGCGCTGTTGGATGATAGTTGTGGCGGCTAGGCATGACAAAAGCAGCTCGTCGGATGGCGTTTGCTTTGCGACCTAAGGCATGCCGGGGAGCCATCACATCAGAGTGCGAAACAACTCCATCCACCGCTTGATGGCTTCATGGCGCGTAAATTGAGATTCGAGCAGTTCACGCGCGCGTTGACCCATGGTCCGACAAGTAGCGGGATCGTTCTTCAATCTTACGATTTCGCGCGCCAAGCCGTTTGAATCGCCCGGTTCTATTACTATCCCGCACTGGTGATGTTCAATCAGGGCAGAGATTTCGCCGTCCCTTGCCATAATTGCAATCGTAGGACGACCCGCAGCCAAAATGCCGTAGAATTTGCTCGGGACGATTAATCCCTCTAATTCCGGCCGCAGCGAAATCCAATGAACGTTTGGCGCTGCCAATGAAAATTTCAGTTCCCCTGGCGGCTGTATCGGCAAGAATCGAAACTGCCGCGCAAGCCCTTCCGCTTCGACCTCGCTTCTGAGGGAACTCATATAGTGCCCTCCCCCGATGAAGAGGAAAAGGATGCCTTCCTCAGGGGCGAGCAACCGCGCCGCGCCAACCAACGTCTCAAACTCGTGCGCACGACCGAGATTGCCCGAATAGCCGACAACAAATTCGCCATTCTCGGCGATCCCCTTCAGAAACCGATTTCCAGCCGCCGATATGGGCCGAATATCGCGATCGTTCACCCAATTCGGAATCACCTCGATCTGCTCTGCGGGGATACCCTTGCCGCGCAACAATGCGGCCATGCGGTCACCGATGGCAACATTCAGACGAGCCGATCGCAAGGCCCAGTCTCTCGCCTGCCGCAAAGCCCAACCGGTTGGGCCACGGGCGACCGGGACCCCAAGTCTATCGGCGACTTCCGGATAAAAGTCCTGCAGCCAATTGACTAATTCGGCACTGTGCCAACGAGCCATGATCGCCGCCAGAACCGAAATCAGTGGTGGGTCGGTTTTCGCGACGAGTATATCCCCCCGCCGCACTTTGCAGAACAAAAGCCGTGCGGCTGCGGCGTAAAATTCTAGATATTCTATTGCGCGTCCGACGAGGTTCGAGGGGCGAACATTCGCGCTGCCGACGCGCAAAATTTCAACGCCCGCGACGGTTTCGACGGATGGGAGTGAAATGTCTGGTGAGGCTCTCTGACTCGTTACCACGCTGATGGTAAAATCGGCCGCGGCGAGCGCGAAGGCGAGATCGGAAAGGATCTGCGCGGTCGCCGATTCATCGGGATAGAAAAATCGATTGATGAAAATGATTCGAGGCGTTGTGGTCATTTTCGAACTCGATGAGACAGAGCATCCGACAAACTCGCTCGCTGCATCGGTGCCGGAAGACTTGGCTGCCTATAGAGGCAGCTAATCGCCGGTCGGTTTGATGGAGGAATCGTCCGGCGCCGCCGGCTCAGATGGTGGGTATTGGCTGCGGGAATCAGCCTTATCGCACGCCGCGCACGGTCGGAAGGGCCGAAAGTCAGCTGTTTTCCGGCCCAAAGCAAAGCTCTCGCTTGCGGTGGGTTCGCTCTCTTGTCCACGATCGTCTTTCATCAACTGAGACGCGGCGACGGCCGCAATGTGAGCCAGGAGGCCTTCACCTCGGGTGA
Organism: uncultured Alphaproteobacteria bacterium; assembly: GCA_963759985.1. GTDB lineage: Bacteria > Pseudomonadota > Alphaproteobacteria > Rhizobiales > Beijerinckiaceae > Methylovirgula. The sequence goes on along the minus strand of CAVXBI010000004.1, from coordinate 500,753 downwards.
GGCCACTGCGTAAGCAGTTCTGTTTCCGTCGGCTGTGCCAAGGCAATCGCGACATCGTCCGCCGCGCGCCATTCGCGACCCGGTCGTGCCAGCAGCAAGTCGGGCCAAGTCCGTTATGCCCCGATAGCGACCAAATTCGCATCTTGCCGAAATGATGCTTTGGGCCATTAGAGGACATTCGAGCCTTGATGTTTCCCCAAAAACCGGTGCCCCCCAGACGGCGTCCTGGCCACCATTGTGCAATGCGATAGCGAAACGGCGGCGATATTCACCGGGCGATAAGCCCACCACACGATGAAACACTTTGCGGAACGAGCGTGGATCTTCGTATCCGATCACCCAAGCGATCTGCTCGATCGTCTTGTTTGTGAATTCGGGCATCTCTCGTGCCTTGCCAACGCGCGGGCGTTGGCAGTACTCGGTTGGCTTGAGATCCGTCGCCTTGTAAAAACAGGTGCGCTCTTCGAGGCCGCTCAGTTGTGCCAGCTCTTTGACGGAAGGGATATTTGACGCGTGGTTCTGCAACCAATGCTGCACTTTAAGAACAGCGGCGTCGCCGTGGCGGAGCTTAGGTGGGCCAGGGAGTGCGGTTGAGGAAGAAGGTCAGAAAATGAGGTGAGGGCAAAACCGATGACGACGTGGGATGCGTTTGTCCAAGCAGACGCCTTGCAAGTAGGGGTCCTGGTAATTTTTGTCGAACAGCCCCAGACTCACGACACGTCACCAAATTTCCGCACGGGCGATGCAGGCGTTCTGCAGTATATATGCGTAGCACCAGCATCATTTGTCATTGAGGGGGCATTTGTCATCGAACCGACTTCCGAGAATAGGTTGTTGCTTCTCGAACACGCTACGGATTTGCAGTGGATGTTGTCCCCTGCGAGCGAAGAAGAGGAGGCGTTGGCCCCTGTCGACACAGCAGGCTTGATACGACAGGTGTGGCTAGTTCGCGCGCAAGCCCAAAAGCCGTGAATGGCCCCGGCGTTAGATCCAGCCACGTCCACGCGGTCGGCAACGGGCAGGCCGAGTTCGGAATTGCGGCACAAGCGAGAAATGAGGGAGGAAGAAATGAACTTAAGAGCCTTCTTAATTCTCACAGCGGTACTCGCGATTGCGTACGCATTGGGATTCTTGATCGTCCCGAAGTTTGTTACTGGCGTCTACGGAGTTTCCGGAGAGCCGGCGGTCATCTTGGGTTATCGATTTTTCGGAGCAGCTCTGCTCGCGATCGGGCTTATTTTTTGGCTCGCCAAGGATTGTGAGGATAGGACTGCCATTCGCGCGCTGCTCGTCGGCGCCGCGGGCAGCAACGCCGCCGGAACAGCCGTATCGATTTGGGGAAGCGCGACGGGGATCATGAATGCGCTCGGGTGGACTGTTGTTCTGATTTACGTCGTGCTGTTGGCCGGGAGCATTTACTTCCTTCAACAGCCGCCAGCCAGTGATCGGGAGTGAGGTGCTTTCCCGTATTGAAAGCCGCCTGGAGGATTCTGGCCACTCCAAGCGGCTCTAACTCCTTTGACGAGGTGATGGTCGCGAGGAAGCGGGCGTGTGGTTGACGGCGGTCCGCGCGATGATTGGTATTGTGCTGCTTGGGCTCGAACAGGCGTGACGATTGCCTTCGCGATTCGATTCCTGATCATCGCGATCAATGTATAGCAACAGATCAAGTCATTTTTGATGCTTCTGGCGAAAACAGCTGGAATCTGATAAGTGGTCTACGATGATCACCCCAGCCCAATGCCGAGCCGCGCGAGGGTTCCTCGATTGGCCGCAGAAGCAACTCGCGGACGCAGCGCGGGTCGGCGTTGTCACTGTGCGTCAGTTCGAAGCCGGGGCAGCCCAACCAAGAAATGCGACCCTCGATGTGCTACGCCGTGCGCTGGAGGCCGCCGCGTCGAGTTCACGAATGGAGGGCAGCCGGGGGTGCGCCTAAAGATGCGCGAAGACACTCATTCGGATCTCAAGCAGCAAATCAACCACATGCAGGCGCGAGTCGATTTCGACGAACCTACAGGAGCCGCCAGTCCTAAAAGGGGCATGCAGCAGTTGCGAGGCGCAAAAAGCAAGAATGAGCTTGTTAAGCTGAAAAACCGTCGTACCAAACAGGACCGTCGCGAGAAGAAGTGATCGCTATCGATATTGAACGCCCGGAGAGCGCGTATGCAGTTTGCCGTGGGCTTCAAATTGGCAGGGAAGACGGGCCACGTTGTCGTGGACGCCGAAGATGCTTTGATTGCTGCTCTCAAAGTGAAGATACAGCGCCCGGAAGCGGCGATCGCTTACGTGCGCCGTCAAAATAAGCGTGGCGACAGCCGTCATCCAATGGGCGGGCTCGGCGGCGGAAGCCGATGAGGCTTTTGCCATGAAAGACCGTGTTGAAACAATCCGAACGATGGCTCGCGCGGAACGGGAGCGAATATTCGGTTTGGACGAGAAACTCCACCACTCGATGAAGCAGTTGCTTCAGCCCGCAACATGCGTGCTCGATGATATCGATGAGTTCTTTCTCGGCGCACTCCTGCAGGTGCTGCGAACCTCTGCCGATAAAGCGAAGTGGCTTGATTTAGCCGAAGCTCGCCTACACCAAGCAGTGCAGCAACGATTGTATGTCGAAGACATCGTCAACAAATTTGGTCCTGATGCTCGCTTGCTTTCGTAAGGTCAACGGATTTGCCGGTGAGCTAGGGCCGGGCTTATAGTCCAGAAATTCCTCGCCACGATTGAGTTCAAATTGCGTTCGGAGAGAAGCTCTTCGACAAAATAGATTCCTTAATGCACAGCTGGCTTTTCTTAGATTGCGGGTTACGTCACCTATGTCCGCTCATCACAGCACCATCCGTACTTCACAAATTTTTGGAGAATTGCGATGACAAATGCACAACACATGAATCAAAATACGAACCAAAACGTGACAGTCCACTTCAAGGTTCAGGACTTTAATGCATGGCGCACAGTTTACAATGCTCACGAAAAGAGCCGCGCGGCCGCCGGCATCACGAACGGGAAAGTGTTTCGCAGCGCTGATGACCCGAATGACATTGTGGTCCTTCAGGATGTCGCTGACATTGCAAAGGCCCGCTCCTGGTTGGGCTCAGAGGATATGAAGGCGGAGTTCCAAAAGAGCGGCGTAATAGGATCGCCCAGCATCCGCTTCGCAGCTTAGTCGCAGCAGAAGCGGACGGAGAATTCGGGACAGCTCGTGGCGTAAGTGCTTTCTTGTGTCGCTGTTCCGAAGTCGGAAGCCCCGGCTTGTCACTGTCCCCCCGATGCGATAGCCGGGGCTTTTCATGTCATGTCGTGGAGGGATTATCTCAGCGCTCGCGACTTAGTCGATGGGCCGTAGTCGCCGGCAAAGGTTGAAGCCATGCCCATTATGAGGCGCACGTCATCGCAGTTAATGCCGTGGTCCAACTGGGCGCTGGCTGGCGCCACGCTGGTCCGCTCGCTTTAAGTTGTCGGCCGAACAACTCCATCTCCTTTACGAGGCTTGCTGCCAAAATCAGTTTGCTAACCGTGCTGACGGTCCCGACCAAATCAACCAAGTCTCGTGAACATCGCCAAGCGACGCCGCAAGGAGGCCAGCGCCCGCGTCGCTGCTTATTATCTTCGCCCTTCAGGAACCTCACACCGCACCGCCGCGTTAAGTCGTCAGTTTCGGCGCCACGTTCCGGCAATTGACAGCTACACGCCAACGCAGCGCGGTCTCGGCCGGAGCTGCCGCCACCGAAATCGAGCGTAGTAACCGGCCGCGACGTCCTGTGTAAACGGTCGCGACCGGCGTCCGCTAGGAAGTAGTTCTCACGCGTCTATCTCCGAGGAGTGGCGGCCGGCGCCGCTGAACGCCAGCCGCAGATGTGCGCGAGGAGAAGCGCCCACGACTTCGCCCCTTACACGCCAGGGTGCCCTGGGCGCCTCAGCCCTCCAGCAGGTCGTGGACTTCGAACCCAGTCTCCGCCGAAAGCGAACCGTTCTCTAGCTCCAGATCCCGCGCCAAACGGAGATCAGAAAAACGCGGCCAGAGACAAAGGGTTGAAATACGACGGCGAAAGCCGGAAGGCGCGGTTGTGACAATAGCGTCGGCGCTGCGATCATCCGCGCGAATCCTCGCGGGGGGCGGATGGGCGCTCAGCCCGAGAACGCCGAGCGCCCTAAAAAATCGCTGCTAGCTTGGGCGTCCGCTTTGGGACAATCGCGGCCCGGTCGAGCGATCAACAAGTCGGACGATGTCCGCTATGCCCTGATAGCAACCAAATTCCGCATCCCGCCGAAATGACGCGATGGGCCAAAAACTGACGTTACTTTGCGGCGGTCGGCAAAGCTGCCATTGAGCGTCCCGGGACCTTTCGATTGGGTGAGCGTAGCGACCAACTGCACGGTGACGGCGCCCCGGTCATTGATTTTGTCCTTGAGTGTAGGTGTTGGGGAATCCGCCGACAGACAAAGAGCCTTCGGTGCAGATAAGTTCGCGACTCCAACGCCCTCCCATCGCTTGGTCACGCGCCCAACAAAGGTCTCCGTTTAGGCTCTGACACTGGGTAAGAGTAGCTTCTTGTTCGGGAGGATAAAGGAAGCTGGTGGAATTTGCATCGTGAATGTCGCCTCTGCAGTTTGCCTTTACTTCCTGCACAGCTTCGGCAAGTGACGCATAATTCCTGCTGGGCTCGGCAAATGCGACGGTCGAAACAAGCACAACTAATCCGAAACCTACTAAACCAAATTTGTTCATCCCCTATCTCCTTTTTAGAAATTCACGCGCGTTCCACACTGCATTTTCTAGTAAATGTCCTGCGCGGGAGATCTCGCCGGCGCGCGGCCACTTTATGAGCGCGCTCTGGCAATCGGCCAGAAGGCGTTCGGCCCAGAAACGCGACGTTACTGGCGACCGTGACAAGCTCTCCTCTGGCGCGCACGTGTTCGGAGGCGAGGATGGTGCTCCCACCACATCCAAATTCAAGATACCGCTCCCAACGTCTCGGCACTGAAGTAAGCAGTGCGATTTCCGCAGGGGTCATGGCGGGTGACATTTTCGTCACAAAATCTTCGCCGAGCGAGTACGAGCGTGAAGCGAAGATGTTCACGCAAGGGCAGGCCGAACGCAAAGACACATTAGGGAACGCCGTCTTCAAACTAGGCCGTGTACTCATAAATACGTCTCAATGTCCGCTTCGCTGCGAAAGCGACCGGAATGCTGCCTTGCCGCGAAATGACGCAAAGGGCCAAAGTCGGACACGAGAAACAGCAGCCAGCTCTAAGCATTTTTTCTGAAGTGCAAGTTCAAGCGGAGAAATCGGGCGTAGTTCTCGAGCGCTGACTGGCGGTGAATGGCATCTCACGCCGGCGCGTTCCCTGTTCCGCACGGCCTCCGAGCTCTGCGCCGGCCGTCACGACGCCCGAAATCTTGTGTGGCGACCGGCAGAGGGCGCTCAGGCGCTGATGCTGGTTGTCACACGCTTTGCCTTCGAATTGGCGTTGAGTTGAATTGACGATCCGCTCACGTTGCCTATCAACTCTTCTGCCTCGGCGGCTGTCATCGCCTTACCAAAAAGGAAGCCTTGGGCATTTTCACAGCCAAGCTCGACGAGCTTGCGCCAATGTTCCGGTTCCTCAACACCTTCCGCCGTAGTGGGCAGGCCGAGGCTCTTGCCCATATCGATGATTGCACTGACAATCTTCCCGTTCTCTTTATTCTCGAAAAGCGACTGGATGAAGGACCGGTCGATCTTGATACGGTCGAAGTGCAATTCTCGCAGATGATACAGGCTGGAATAGCCGGTTCCGAAGTCGTCGAGCGCGATATGGATGCCGATGTTTTGCAAAGATTTGAGAATAACGCGCGCCTGGTCCATATCGGCAACGAGCGCGTCCTCCGTGATCTCCACCTCGAGGCGTTCTGGTAGAAAGCCCTCCTCGACGAGAATCGAGAGAAGGTGAACTGGAAGTCCTGTATCTTTCAATTGGCTCGGTGAAATATTGATTGCAAGCGATAAGTGCTCCGGCCAATTTTTTGCGTCGCGACAGGCGGTGCGGAGCAGGCCGTAGGTGAGCTCCGGCATCAGTCCAATTTCATCCGCTATGCGAATGAAGAGCTCAGGCATAAGTAGGCCTTTTTGAGGGTGGTGCCAACGCGCCAGAGCCTCAAAACCGAGCAGCTTCTGGTCCGTGACGCTGACGATCGGTTGGTAATGCGGCTTGATCTCGCCTGCCGCGATGGCGGCACGCAGCTCTACTTCGAGTTGCACGCGCGAACGCAATTCGGCTTCCATGTTCTCTTCGAAAAACCGGACGCATCCGCGCCCCTCTCGCTTGCCGCGGTACATCGCAATATCGGCGGCTCGCAGCAACGATTCCGGATCAGAGCCGTCGCTCGGCGCCAGCGCAACGCCGATGGTCGCCCCGACCTCTACAACGACACTTTCCACATGGATTGGCTGGCTTGCCACTTGAACCAGGCGTTCGGCTAATTTCGTTGGCCCGTCCGTCTCTGAGTCAAATTCGGCAATGACCGCGAATTCATCGCCGCCGAGCCGAGAAAGCGTTTCGCTCCTACGCAAGATCCGATTGAACCGATCGCCGATTTCACAAAGGACGGCATCGCCGGTTGGATGGCCATAAATATCGTTGACGGGCTTGAAGCGATCCAAATCTATCACCATGACTGCGCAGACACCGCTGGCGCGATCCATCCGGGCGAGTGCCTTATCCATTTCCTCAGCCAGCATGCGTCGGTTCGGCAATCCCGTGAGGACATCGTGTCGAGCCAGGGCCTCGATTTGCCGATTTGCATTCTCGGCTTCGCGGTGTGCCTGGTTGAGCTGTCGAGTGGTCTTGATGAACACGTCGACTGCACGGGCGAGCGTCCCGAATTCATCCTCCCGTTCGCGTCCGGGCACCTCGATATTGAGGTTGCCCGACGCCACCGTCGAAAGCACGCGCGTGATTGCGGCAAATGGCTGAGTCACCTGTCTGCGCAGCAGGAACAGCACGACGAAGCTCATGCAGGCCGTGAGAATAGAGACGCCGAGCAGAATCCTGAGCGCAGTGTCCGTTATACCCTCCGCCTTCTGCTGCTCGGCAGCCACGAGTTGAATATTGTAAGCCTCCAGATTGCTCGTTGAAGCATCCGCTCTCTCATAGCTGCGCTTGAGCGGACCCTTATAAAATCCCAACGCCGCGCTCTTGTTCGTTTCAACAAGGACCATGAACTTGGCGTGGTCGGCGGCATACGCAAGCCACGCTCGCTCTGTCGCCTCGACCAGCGCTCTTTCGTTTTCGGAGTTGATATATGGCCGGTAGGCGGCGCGATATTCGCCCGCGGCTTTCGCTTTTGCCGCGAGCTCTGCCTTTGCTGTGATCGACTCAAGCCCGTCGCTTGCTAGCAGGTAGTTGGCTTCATGCAGGCGGAAATCAGAGACAATATCGGCGAGCTCCCCAACAAATCTAATCTTCTCGGCCGCGATACGCTCCCGCGCCACACTAGCATCGATCGATTGCAGTGCCGCGATGGAGAAAAGAGCCAAGATCAGAAGTGAGAATGCCCCGATCGAAAAATAGACGAAGAGCCGAGCGCTTACTGGCATTCTCGTAATCATTGCGACCACCTTCTGAGCCGCGCAATTTGGAACACGCCAGCAAGGTGGCACAAGGATAAAACCTGCTTAATTCGTGGGAGGATTTTTGTATGGATGCTTAAGGAGGCGTTAGGTAAATGCCTCACATGGGCGGAAGGAGATCGGATCCATGAAACGGGGAGAATTGCCAGGAGGCAGAATCGTGCGGGCGGTGATACCGCTCCTCGGGGGCGGCGAGCTTGCCATCCAGCACTTTAATGTGGCGATTGATGGTGACGAAGAAGCTCTGGCTGCTGTTCGTAAATTGGCGAAATTTACTATCGAGGTATCGGTCGAGGTTGCCGGAGAACTCCGACCAGGATTCATTGCGGTTCAATCGATGTATTCCGGCGACGTGCGAGTTTGGTAGCCAATATTTTGACCTAGTAAGGTCATCGCCAACACTCGGGGCTTCGGTATCACCACAGGCCAACTGGGGGCCTGTGGTGTGATGATCACCCTAGTCTCATGATGCCGCCCGAAAGGCCCCCGGCTCAAAGGTCTCTTCATCACGCGCACCAATGCGGTGCCCTCTGACCTCCCAATCGCACGCCCGCTGACCACTTAGTGTCCCCGAATATCCCTGATATTGATGACCCAAAGAAGGGCCACGCCTCAGCGCGGCCCCTCCTTGTCCCAGTTGAGGGTTTGTAATCAACTCGGCAGAAGAACTTTGTTGATCACGTCGATCACGCCGTTGCTCTGGTAGACGTTGGAGATCGTCACCCAGGCCGTGTCGCCCTTGGCATCGATGATCGCAATCCTGCCGTCGTGCTCTTCGATCGTTAGCGGGGCACCTTCGACCGTCTTCAACAAGGCTTTGCCGCCACCCAGCTTCACCTGATTCCGGAGTTCGGCTGCGGAATATCTCCCCGGCACGACGTGATAGGTGAGAATTTTTGTCAGTTTGTCCTTATTCTCCGGCTTCAGCAGATCGGCGACGGTGCCGGGCGGCAATTTGTCGAAGGCCTCGTTGGTCGGGGCGAAAACAGTAAAGGGACCGGGGCCTTCGAGCGTTTTGACGAGGCCGGCGGCCTTGACCGCTGCGACGAGTGTGGTGTGATCCTTCGAATTGACGGCGTTCTCGATGATGTTCTTCGATGGATACATTGCCGAGCCTCCGACCATGGGGTCCATCGCGGAAAACGCGGGCCCGATGGCAGTGAGCGAAACGGCACCGGATATTCCGGCAAGGCTCAAGACCGCGGCGAGCGCGGTTGTTCTGGAAAGTTTCATGTGCATGTCTCCTGATGCGAACGTGACGGAGCAGCAAGGTCGCGCCTTGTCTTGCTCGTCAGGCGCATCTACGGAGCGTCTCGCGGGAAAGTTTCGGGGGCCACGCAAAATTCCGCGGATCGTTTCTGAGTGCCAACTGGACCTCCCGTCGCAACCTTCGCTAAAACGGTCGACTACCCACTGGATTCAGCCCATTGACAGCCACGAACAACGCCGAACTCGCAACACTTCTAAGTGCCGTGGTTCGGGGCGACCGCGTCGCGTTCAAGGAGCTTTACGGACGCACTGCGCCGAAACTATTTGCAATTCTCCTGCGTATCCTTCGCAACAAGGTCGCCGCGGAAGATGTCCTTCAAGACGTCTTCTTGAGGATTTGGCAAAATGCGGACAGCTTTTCGACGGATGCCGGACCCGCTATGGGCTGGCTTATTTCCATCGCACGTAATCGGGCGATCGATGTTCTGCGATCGAAAAACCCCGCCGAGCCGGCAAGCGAGACGGACGCGGCGGACTTATTTGCTAAGATCTCCGAACCCTGCGATCGCGAGACGCAAATGATGAATATCGCCGCGCTGCGGCACTGTCTCGGCGAGATCGAAGAACCCACGCGCTCTTGTATCCTCCTTGCCTATTATGAAGGCTATTCGCGCGAAGAGCTTGCAGCGCGCTTCGAGCGCCCTTAAACACGATCAAGACGTGGTTGCACAGGGGGCTGGCGGCTCTCAAAGCTTGTCTGGATGTTTCGACATGAACGCTGAAATCGATATCCAGGCAGCGGAATATGTCCTCGGCACGCTTTCCTCCGACGAACGCGCCGAATTCGAGGCGCTGCTCGCCACGAGCGAGACCGCGCGGCACGCAGTCGCCGAGTGGGAGCGGCGCGTTGCGCCTTTGGGCGAGAAGGTCGAAAGCGTCACACCGCCTGCGGCGGTCTGGAACGGGATTGAAAAGGCGCTGCCAGAGCTGCCGCGCCCTGCTCCCGACGCTGCGCGGCCGGGGTGGCGCGATCCGGCCCCTTTGATTGCATTATTGCAGCGTTCCCGCAATCGCTGGCGCAACGCGACTTACGTCGTGGGCGCACTCGCGGCCACGCTCGCAGTCTTCAGCATCGACCGCGTTCTTGTGAACAATCAGGAAACCGGCGCCTCCTATGTCGCCGTGGTCAATCGCGGCGGCGAGCAGCCGGCCCTAATCATCCGCGTCGATCTTGCGACACATACGGTCTTCGTTCGTCCCGTCGCGACTGAAGTACCACACGGCCATAGTCTCGAACTCTGGTACATCGGCCAAGGCAAAGCGCCGCAATCCATGGGGCTCGTGGACAAGAGCCCGAAGGACGTTCCGCTGCCGTTCGATGCAAGGATCGAGAAAGCGAATTTCGCGGTGACGGTGGAACCCGAAGGTGGCTCGCCCACAGGCGGCCCTACAGGCCCCATTGTTTATTCGGGTCACCTGCTGAAAGAATGAGACCGTTAGGCACCAGGTATCGTAAAACGCCGCGGTAGGTGGGCGAGACTTCGCGCCGGCGAAAATGAAACCTTTCCAGGCCACCCCAGCGGGCGCGTTCGCTTTGGGTCAACCGCTAAACTCCGCGGTGTCGGCGGTATGTCCGCTTCACCCCAACACCGATCGAATTGATGCAGCGCGGTCAAAGGCAGAAACGGGCCGAAAGGGACAACTAATACGTATCCCAGCTTGTGGATTCTCTAGCTCCGAGCCCACCTCACGAGGCGTGGGTCTGGGCACGCTTTCACCGGTCGGAGTTTGCAGCCGGCGTTCGTTTATTTCGGCCCCTTAAGCTGTCGTATGAGCTGATCGGTGCGCTCAATGGTCACTAGATCAACAAGCTTCCCGTTCTCATCGAAAGTAAAAAACTCCGCGCCGTCGACCTCGATGTGTCGGTGCGTGGCATGAAGGGCGCCTTCAGGTGTCTGCAGGTCACCGTCGTGCTTGCCGGCACTATAAATCGGATCGCGGCCTTGTTGGCATCGACCACGGTATCTATGTCGGCGATCTTCACGTCGGGAAATGGCCCCAAGAACCGTTCAATGCGACGCACGAAGGCAGCGCGCCCCTGCGGCTAGGCGCCATTGGAGCGGCAACGGCGCCCTAGGCATCATCACCATCACCTACACGCCGGTAGAAAGCGGAGGAGCGACGGGCCGTATCATCCGCGTGATCGGCGGCATCCGTCTTCTCGGCGGCGTGCGATTGGAGTGATCCGCAGCTACTGGATCGGCTCTCCCGGGAATCGCAGCGCGAAGCGTTCACAAAGCGTGGGAATGCTGCTTAGGTCGATTTCAAGCTCGTAACGCGAGCAGAGTTCCCTCAACGTCCTCGGCTCGACCTTAGTAACGCCGCCGAGATCGACAAGTTCACGAAAGAAATTTTCGAATCCAGCGGGCGAGATGATTTCAAGGATCCGCGCCGGTTCGTCCCCGGCGTTCCAGAAAGTGTGCCATTGATTGTGGGGTTTAAAGATGAGATCGCCTGGCTTGCCAATCAACACGTCGTCGCCAAGCAGCGCGCCGACACTCCCTCGTACAACGTAATTATACTCATCCTCGCGCGTATGCCTATGAAGCGGAGCGCCTAGCGCCCACCCTGACATGGGATGCTCGACCAGTGAAAAACGCTCGCCGGCCTCCGCACCATCAATCATGAACCGTACGCCGATGGTTCCGAGGAAACCTGCCTCGCCTTCGGTTGGACCAAGTACTTTCGCCTTCGTTCTCTGCATGGATCTCTCGCTCAGGCCGGCTCCCCGAGGAATAGACGAGCATCACGTTTGCCCCGCACCAGCCCCGCCGATGCTCGTCTCACGGTTAAAATAAAGTGGTTATGAAGCAACCAAACGCCTGCGCGCGGCCGGGCGCAAATAACATTTTGTAGCCCTTCAATGGTTTCACACGGACCGTGTCCGCGGAACCACACCACGCGAGCATGTCGGAGCTAGGCAAATCCGCGAAAAACCAGCGGCGTGATCGCTTGTCAGCGTCGGTGCCCTAACCCAATTCCCAGGTGCAATGCCTTCTGTCGAAGCGCCCCGACTGTCCGCTTCATTTCCTTCGAGATTTTGACGACCGGCGTCCTCGCCCTCGAGTGTGCTTTCAAATTCCGAAAGTCCTCTTTCGTCCAAGGTCTGGGCGCCCGCCGCCGCGTAATTTTCGTAGGCATCACTTTCCTCCCAATTCATCATGGTCGGCTACCATCTTGGTTAGCGCGTAGCAACAACTTGGACGTAAGGCCGCCCGCACTTCTCCCCCACTTTGTTGCGGAGGGCTCTTTCGAAGCACATAGACCGCGCTTCCTATGCTTCCACTTCCTTGACTCAAACGCCACTGCGGGGGTTCTCAGCTTTGGCCTTTCAACGATTTTCGAGCTAGAATCGATTTGCTTTTGAGAGGACGGCCAAATGGACAAGAGCAAACTGTTGCGCGGCCTTAGGCGCGCCGAGGAACTCATGCGTCTTCAAGACGAAATAATCGGACTCCAAAACAAGGTTCTCAAGAAAAGGCTGAAGATCATCGTTATGCAGCGAAAGCTGCTCAAGAAGCACGGCATATCCAAATCAGGCATAGCCACAGAAAACAACGTCGTTCCATTCCTGGCCCGTCCAAAAACCTCACGCACCTGAGATCAGCAACTCTGGGCGGCGCTAACCCCTGCAACCGCGCCGCACGCTCCCCGTCAATGCCCGTGTACGCGAGCCGATCTTCCGCCTTCTTAGTTCTTCGAGAAACCGCCTGCATGCGTCTGTCTCTTCTTTGAGCTCATCAGCCACCTTATAAATCTTTCTCAATAGCTCTTCCTGCTTCGCGCACTCTGCAGGGTCCTTTAGGTCTTTGATGCTCGGCGGTTTCTCTTTTCTCGCTCGTATCCTCTTTGGCTTCTCCTCAAGCCGCTCGTCCATGTACTCCTCCCTACGTACTCTCACCGCCCCCTGAACATCCATTATGCGCTCCGCACCGCTCCCTGGCGCATCGATTGAACCGCGGCGACGCCCGGCTCAAGCTTCCTAATGACAACAAGCGAAACATCGGCGGAAAATCCTGCGACTTGCGAACCGCACCCATCGCCGCTTCGTCGTCATCGATTGCAACTTGAAAGCGCTTCATCAGCATCTCATCAGGACGCGGTATGAGGGCCAGGAACGATCCTGCCGGTCGCCGATTCGTCGCGACTCGCCATGGTTTCCTCCTTAATCGAAACCGTGCGCTAATCGAACCCGCGAGGAGCTGCGCCTCATCCGAATGCTACCTCTCAATTCGAGGCCCAGCGGCCAGACGGATCACTGCCGCCCAGAGTGAATTCTGGTGGGCTCGGCGGCCGCCTTCGTGGAGCTGGCAGCGGTCTGAACTTTAGCCATCAGGCGCTCGGCTGGCTTGAACGCCTCCTTAGCCAGATGGGCATATACTTCGCCGATTTTCGTCGCCTGGGTAACGAAATTCTCGTAAGCCGATTTGGCATATTCGGATTGGGTCTGAAGGGCGTCGTCGAGCGATTTGGCACCCGCCAATTTCTCCACATAGGCAGAGTTCGTTTCGAACGTCTTTTTCGAATAATCGGTTGTCTCGGCTGCGATCGTTCTTAGACCCTTGGCTAGCGAGGCTGCGGCCGCACCCGCAGTTTCAAGCTGCTCTTTACCGAAGGATTGAAGCTCGTCGAAATTATTGCTCATGATCCTATCTCCTTTGAACGGGCGCACGATCGCATATGCGCCAAGGCGCCTCCGGGATCGTGCAAAAGACACACCTCTGAAAAGCCCTGGCCATCGCGACGGGGGGAGCGAGAAGCCGGGGCTTCCAAATTCGGAACAGCGACACATCAGCTACGCCACCGGCTCCCGAAAATTACGGGGCGCTACGACCACCACTCACGCGGCGAAGCGAACGCTTGGCGCGGTTACGACGCCACCCTCTTGCAGGGCGTCCAACATGTCCTGCGAGGCCAACCAAGCGCGGGCCTTCGCCATGTCGGTGACGTCCTGAAGGATCACCACATCATTCGGGTCGTCTATGCCGCGGAACATTTTCCCGTTCGTGAGACCGGCCGAAACGCGACCTCTTTCGCGCGCATTATAAGCCGCGCGCCAGGCGTTGAAGTCCTGGACCTTGAAGCGGACTGTCACGCTTTGGTTGTTTGGTGCATTTGCCATCGCGATCCTCCAACATGGCGGTGCCCCGCAAAGCCCGGCAACAGCGTAGTGCACGCAAAAGCCATTTCAATGCCGCGCCGTCATTGAGCTCTTCAAATCTGAAACGAGCTCTTCAAATTTTGCAAACGGAACGAGCGCGTCCGTCACCGTAAGGGCAAAGACCACAAACTTGACCGCCGAAATTTCAGCGCACAGCGCTCAAGGAACCGCAATCTCGTGCCCTCGGATCATCACGGCTCTGTACGAGTCACGCTTCGCCGCCCATCGATTCGAGCTTGAGATTACAAACACTGTTCTTTTGGAGAATAGCGAGGCTACATTTGAGCTCTGCACGAGCCTCGCGTTTCGAAGCGCCTGCGGTGCCTGAGGGCACGCATATTTATCCAGCTTGATGCAGCTGTTCGAACGATTGGTGCGCGGTTCTCAGCTCATATCGCTGGCCACCGTATTATACCTTATCGAAAGTCGGCCACCCAGCGTGCTAACCGACACGATGATCGCGAGCGCAACGAAGGCCCCGATCAGAGCATACTCAACTGCGGTGGCCGCGCTCTTATCTTTTAGAAAACGCGCGCAAATTCGAATCAGAGACATGCGGGGTCTTGGCGTCGTCATGAGCGGTGTTTAACAGGCGCCGACTTAATATCGGATTTAGGCGATGCAGTTGTGAAGCATAAAAAGCGTTCACCATGTCTTGGACCCGCCCGCGCTGGCTTCAGTTAATGTTGCCGGGTTAAATTCAGTTAGTGTGAAGAAATTGCCCGTACGCCTGCGCCATGCGCGCCTGTCTATTATTGATTTGTTTTGTCTGCTCCTTGGCGACGGATACGTTCGCCAATGGCGGCGAGTTTCAAAAGGCCGCTTGGCAGGAAGCCAGGAGAGAAGGCCTGATCATCAATGGCCAAGTCGCCAAGTTCATTCCTTGGTTGTGAGCAGCCGCATCATCGCCCCATCCGGCTCGCACTCAGCTTTCCCGATTTGGTATGACGTTCACGGCCCTGCCGCCGCACAGCGGGCGAGATGATTTCAAGGATCCGCGCCGGCGCGTCTCCAGTGTTTGCGGAGTGTGCAAAGAGATCGAAGAAATACTCCACCCGGGCAATTAACGCCGCCCAGGTGAAGGGTCCGAGCCGCCTTTCGAGAACGGCTACCTTCTCTTTTTGGCGGCGGATCTCCGAGTTGTCTTCTTCGAAGTGGACTTCTTGGCCGTCTTCTTCGAAGCTGTCTTTTTTCTAGCTGCTTTCACCATTTTTCAATTCCTCGCGTTCGGGACAGGCTCCTTGTAAGCGCGCTAGCAGAATTCGATCTAGACGCCCGTCGAAGTTGTTCACAGCAGAAACGCGCGCCTTGTTATGATCGAACCCACGAATTCCTTTCCTCAATGCCACGTACGCGAGTTCAATTTCCGCCTTCTTATTTCTTCGAGAAGCGGCTTGCATGCGTCGGTCGCTTCTTTGAGCTTGTCAGACACCTTCTCGATCCCCTGTAGGATCTCCTCTTGCTTCGCACGCCCTACCGGATCAGCAATGTCCTCGATGCTCGTAAGCTGTATCTTCGACAATCTCTCCAGCTCCTCTTGAGCCAATCCTCCATCTACTCCTCCTCACATCACGTTCCCTTCACAGAGGATCGCGCGAGCTGCTGCCGACCGAAGTCAGTCCTTCGTGACCGCCACGCAATCGACCTCGACGTCGAAGGGCCCGGTCCACTCGGGCACGCAGAAGAAGATGCGGGCCGGGGGGTTTTTCGGGAAGTAGCGCTTGTAGACTTCGTTGAAGGCCTTAAACCGGTCCGCCGAGATGCACAACACATTGCACTTCAGCACATGGTCGAGGTCCGACCCGGCGGCCTCCAGCGCCTTCTTCACCTGCTCCAGGATCAGCTCAACCTGGCGCTCGAACGGTGCGTGGACGAGGATCTCGCCGGTCTCAGGATCGAAGGGCGGCATGCCTGAGACGAACACCATGTTGCCGGCGCGGGTGCAGGTGGACACCGGCGCGCCCCACTTCTCGAAATTGCTGTCAATCGGCTCGACCCGGATGATTTCTCGTTGCATGCGTCCGCTCCCGGTCCATGTGTCGCCAATCTAAGGCCGCAAACTCATAAATAGAGCTTCGTATCTACAGGCCTCTTAAATAGAGTTTCGTATCTACAGGCCTCTGCGATGAAACTCAGCGCGATATGGCGCTGTTCGTCCTTATATAGTCGATCCCAATACAGGTGCGCGCAATTGGCCGCGCCGTCCGGCCCGAACGCCGCAGCCGCCTTGCCGACCATTTCACGATACGCCCCCAGGCGGTCTTTCCTGAATGCCTCTTCGAAAGCGCCAATGCCACCTTCCCACGTTTGTGCGATCTTCTCTTCCAGGGACATCTCTGCTCCTCCAAATAAGTTGGCGGAGGATTCTACCCCTCCGGAACGCACGGGCAAGGACATCCGCCGCTACTTAGACGACCTCACTTCCTGCTTTTCTGCCCTAATCCCGAGCACCCGCCCCGCGTATTTGTTTAAGGGCCTTGGTCGGGGGCGCTTCCTCGCAATATGGCTTCGATCCCTCGGGTCGCACATGCGCCTCTCACGGCCAAGCAACCGGCTTGACGTCCACGCGCTGCGGCGATCGAGCGGTCAACGTCATGCCGGACTGGCGCGCTCAACCCGAGCGGGATGGGGGGTGACGCCGTCATGCCTTCGGCGCCGGCGCAGGCGGCTCTGCGCCCCACTGGCAGAGGTGCGTGCTGTGGCGGCGCACCTCCAGATCGACGTGGAGATGTTGCCCATGAAAGGCGTCGGCGCCAGGGCCGAGTACGGTCGAGAAACGCTGGCACGCTGTCTTTTTCATCATTGCCCGAAATGATTTCACCTCATCGGCATCGTCCCTCGACGGAGCGATGACGAAAAGTTTCCCGCGCTCTGTGCGCAGTGCGTGAAGATCGAAGGCATTGCCGGTCGCGTGTTCGCTCATCTTTGCACCCGCGATGCTGTCACGGGTGCGGCATTCGTAAGCGCCGACTCCTTCGAGGCTCGCGAGCTGGTCACCTTTGGGGACCGCCGGCGCAATATCCTCGCGCACCCAATCCGCAACGGCAGACGCCAATGAAGCGCGCATCACGACTGCGGGGACTAACATCACCTTTGACCCGTCTTGCAGAATGATGGCGTGGAGCCGCACCGGTGCGACAATAGTGCAGCCGCCTTTGTCGTCGATGGGCGGAAGCGCGTCGCCGACGAGACGATGGCTCTGCAGCACCTGAGTGCGCAGCATGTTATTGTCTTCGGCAATCGGCTGAATAGGGATCGGAGACTGCGCGGGCGTCAGAACAGGAGCCGGCGGCGACAGACCCGGTGGCCGTGGCGGCGGCAAGGGCACGATAGCTTGCGCCGCGGCGGGGAGACAAATGAGGTGCACGCCGACGCTTATAAGCGCGCGCGCCAAAGAACGCATCTTGAGGCGCCTCTCCATAGCTGAGCTTTAACGGCCGAGGCGGGTACCATCCTCTACAAGCGAGTGGGATCTGCGAAAGTGCACTGCGCGCCGGAGACTCGCTCGCTCCTTGCTCGGCTCGGCCGCCGGCGCGCCTACACATACGCTACGCTTTACGCCGGGCCCTTTCAGAGTCATGCCACAGCGGGCCGGGGGACAACCCGCCGCGCAAGCCGTAGCGCCGGCCCGGCAGCATCAATGCTGATGCGGGAACACCTCAAAACGCCGTTGGTTCCAAGCGACCGCGGATCATGCGGGTGGCACCCGCGCTCGAAGGACCCGCATCGCAGCGACTCGACCTTCGGAACCTTCGCACGCAGCCTCGGGGTCTTGCTTCAAAGCGAATTCATCGGCTCGTGCTTTGAAGAACTTTGGTGAGGGTTGTGTAGGACGGTCCTGGCCGCTGTGAAGCAAACGATAAACGCGTCGATTGCCAGCCATACTTGCCGCGGTCAACCAGGGATGCGTCATCGCAAAGGAGTGGTGGCCGATTATTTGGTGCATGACAGATCAGTGGCCTGATTCGCCATTCAAATAATCCCCAGTCCTCAGCGCTTCGTCATGACGCGAAGGGCCATGGACGTCGCAGTCCGTCGGGCAGCTCGTTCTTTCACTTCTGCTGTCCCCGCAAAGCGAACGCAAACTCAAGGCATCGATACGTGTCACAACGAGTGCCAGAAGCGGACGGCGGCTGCATCGCTAAACGTTGCGATGAACACCGACACAGAATTTCCTTCGCCTAAGCGGCGCCCTTCGCTCTTTCCCAGGTCGCCTGCCAATGCACGAAATGACCGTTGGATTCGGACTTTTTCTCAGGAGGTCCTCATTGGGGATTCGCGCACTCGGTGTCGGCGTTGCTGACGTCATCCGGGCCCCAAAAGAATGCCAAGCATAAGCATAAGCGCAACTGCGGCAACCGAGGGTTATTTCGCCAAAATAACTGTCGTACTATCGACCCTTTAAAAATACTCGTATTTGCGCCAAAGTTATTAGCGCCGAAGTGGCTGGCAAAGTCGGCTGTTTTGTCTGCACGCGGCGGCCAAAAAATGAAAAAGCTTCCGGAGGGCTATACATGAGAATCTATCCTAAATCCGTTTGCCGCCCACAAACATGCGGATTCCGGCCCGCGTACGCAACGAGGCCACATCGGTAAACGCAATGGATGTGCTCTGGGACAGCTTTCCGGTTGGCGCTAAAATTGTCGCCATCGTCCTCTTGGCGGGAGGACTTCAATTCGTTGCTTTGTACATCACAGTGCTCACAACGAGGCGATCATTGAAGCAACCGGCGATACGGGCGTACATTTCTGTGCGACCCAATTCTATCACTAGCTTTGATGAGACCCACCCGCCGCGTGCCAGCTATATTCTTCAGAATCATGGAATTACCCCAGCCTATAACTTGACCCATAGCTGTGATATCGGCGCGTTCCCTGATCCGTTGCCTAGTGGATTTGCTCTGCCGCCTATCAAAGGTAATTGGAGTGCCCCAATAGCCGTCTCCCCCGACATACCTGTGAGCGGAAACTGCAGTAACAGAGCTGCATTTTCTCCCAAGGAACTAGAAGGTATCAGAAATCGCACGATGAAGATCTATATTTTTGGACAAGTTAAATATAGAGATGCGTTCCGCAAGGATCGATTTGTCCGATTCTGTTCTGCCGTAATCGTGAGCAGTAAAGGAACGCTAAATAAACTGTGCTCTAACAGCCCACAGAGATTCCAAGACATCAACTATGAAGTTGCTCCGATCGGAAACGATGCAAACTGAGCCCATCTCTCGTGCGCTCCTTTTCCGAAGAACAATGGGTCGAGGGGGCCAATTGCCGGCGGACCGGTTGCGCGGGCTGCAGCGCGTCGGCGTTAGTTCGCCGTTGTTGTTACCGGAACGCCGCCCTCGTACGCGGCGTTATGATGCGGCGGGGCCACCTCTCTGCGCCAGATAGGCATGAATTGCTGCCACGACCTGGGCGCCTTCTCCGACGGCAGCGGCAACCCGCTTGACTGAGCCCGCACGAACATCGCCGATGGCAAACACCCCAGGGCGGTTCGTTTCCAGCGGGTGACGCTTCTCGCTCAAGTTTTCACCAGTGCGGACAAATCCCTTCCTATCAAGCGCCACATCAGACTGCGCGAGCCAGTCCGTATTTGGCTCAGCGCCGATGAAAAGGAACAAGTGATTTATAGGATAAGTTGTTTCTTCGTTGTCTGCCCCCCGGCGCCAGCGTATCGCTTCGAGATTACCTTCCTGGCCTTCGAGTGCCGTGACTTCGGACTGAGTCAACACCTCGATATTCGGTTGCGCCTTGATGCGCTCGACCAGGTAACGGGACATTGTCGCCTCCAGACCTCCGCGACGCGCCAGCAACCACACCTTCTTAGCGTGGCTCGCTAGATAGACCGCGGCCTGTCCAGCCGAATTGCCCGCCCCGACCAGCGCCACTTCCTGATCGCTGCAAAGCTTCGCTTCAATGGGCGACGCCCAGTAGTGTACGGACGATCCTTCAAACTCCGCGAGGTTCGGCAAATCAAGGCGGCGATAGCGCGCCCCGCTCGCCAACACCACCGCGCGAGTTTGCAAGGTCTCGTCATCACCAACGCTCAGGAGGTAGCTTCTGCCGTTTTCAATTGTCCCCTTATCCAATTGATGGGCTTCTTCGGGAATCACCATCTCCACGCCGAACTTCTGCGCCTGAGTATAGGCTCGCCCCATCAAGGCCATGCCGGAAATGCCGGTGGGGAATCCAAGATAGTTTTCGATGCGCGCAGAAGCGCCGGCCTGCCCCCCGAAGGCGCGGCAATCGAGCACGATCACCTCCAAGCCTTCCGAGGCCGCGTAGACGGCGGCAGCCAATCCAGCGGGTCCAGCGCCGACGATTGCAACGTCGTAGACTTTGGTGGAATCGATCGCGCGTACCAGCCCGATACAGCGCGCTAGCTCGTTCTCGCTCGGGTTGCGCAGCAGCTTGCCGTTAGGACACAATACTATGGGCAAATGATGCACGTCGATATTGAAGCGCTCAATCAAGGTCTTCGCACAAGAATTGCTGTCGGGGTCGAGAGCACGATGCGGCTGGCCATTGCGGGCAAGAAATCCCCGCAACCGCAGCACGTCTGCATGATTCACCCGCCCGATGATGATCGGGCCCGCCGCGCCGCTCTCAAGCAAACCGACGCGCCGTAGGATCAACGCCCGCATGATGCGCTCGCCGAGGTCCGCCTCCTGCATCAAGAGATCGCGCAATCTCGCCGAGGGAATGACCAGCGCTTGAACGTCCTCCACTGCCTTACCGTCTACCAATGATGGACGGGAGGAGAGCTGTGCCAATTCTCCCACGAATTGTCCTGCTTGATGCGTGACGATGACTTCACGCTGATCGGTCCCGAATCCCTGCGTGATTTCCACTCTGCCCGAGAGTACCAAGACCAATCCTGGAGCCACCTCGCCCGCCTTTAGGATAAGCTCCCCATTTGAGTAGAACTTTGGCTCGCCGAAGCGGCGAAGACGATCGATGTCGGTTCGGCCGAGAGTGGGAAATACCTGCTCCCGGCGGGCCTCGAGCATAGGACGCACAGCTTGAGACATTGTCGTGGTCATCCCTCTACATCAT
The DNA here is from genome assembly GCA_963759985.1 of uncultured Alphaproteobacteria bacterium. GTDB lineage: Bacteria > Pseudomonadota > Alphaproteobacteria > Rhizobiales > Beijerinckiaceae > Methylovirgula. The sequence goes on along the minus strand of CAVXBI010000004.1, from coordinate 479,658 downwards.
GTGCCGGGCCCGTCGGGGTCACATAACGTCACCACCGCTTTGCCACACTGGCAACCGTGGACGCCTCAGTTCTGGCGCCTGGTCGAAAATTATCAAGAATTACGTCAGGCGATGGACTTTGGCCGGCGAGTCGCTGCGTCGAGCCAAGCACGATTGCGTTGCTGCTTTTCTGGTCCAAGCTCAATCCCGCTCTTTAAGGCATCACGGACGTTCCGTCAGAATGTTGGTCGGAGGATCTCGAAGATTTCTCGTTGGATTGCCGCCCGGCAACGCCAGCTTTTTCGTAGGGCGCTGGCGTCAAAACAATTTGGCCATCAGGTGGTTTAGCTTGTGTCTCGCTATTTAGCGACCGCTTTGGGGCAACCGCGTCGCCGGCCGTCAGCTTCAGCACGCCCACTTCCGCTGTCCCAAAAAAGCGACGGGCGCCCGTCGCTGCTGCAACGCTTCCGTTTTGGGTCATGACGATCACGGTTCGAGCCGAACCGGGCAGTTTCCTGTCGCTCGGGCCCCTGCATTAAAGGATCTCTGGATCCTCCTTTGATTGAGGAGCTGCTTTTTTTCCCCATCGGCTCGTGGCCGCGTTAAAATGTCTTGCGGCGCGAGATTTGTCGGGTTCCCGGAGCTACAAAAAGGAAGAACTGCCATGGCATTTCGTCCACTGCACGATCGCGTCGTGGTCAAACGCCTTGAAGGCGAAGAGAAGACCAAGGGCGGCATCCTCATCCCCGATACTGCCAAGGAGAAGCCGCAGGAAGGCAAAGTGATCGCCGTCGGTCCCGGCGGTCGAGATGAGAACGGCAAACTCATCCCCCTCGACGTCAAGGCCGGTGATCGTATCCTCTTCGGAAAATGGTCCGGAACTGAGGTCAAGATCGACGGCGAGGACCTGCTCATCATGAAGGAAAGCGACATCCTGGGCGTCGTCGGTTGACCAGACCTGTCTTCGCGCCTGGATTCTGCTTTAGGAGTGAATGACAATGGCTGCCAAAGACCTCCGCTTCGCCGCTGACGCACGTGATCGCATTCTCGAGGCGTCGAGGTTCTCAACAATGCGGTGAAAGTCACGCTTGGCCCGAAGGGCCGCAATGTCGTCATCGAAAAATCATATGGACCGCCGCGCATCAGTAAGGACGGTGTGACTGTCGCGAAAGAAATCGAGCTTTCCGACAAGTTCGAGAATCTTGGTGCCCAACTCCTGCGCGAAGTTGCCTCGAAGCAGCATGATGCCGCCGGTGACGGCACGACCACTGCGATCGTGCTCGCAGCCTCAATTGCCCGCGAAGGCACGAAGGCGGTGGCGGCCGGGCTCAATCCGATGGACTTGAAACGTGGGATCGATCTCGCGGTAGAAGTCATTGTCACCCATCTCAAGAAGAACTCGAAGAAAGTTTCTTCGAATGAGGAGATCGCGCAGGTCGGCAAAATTTCGGCCAATGGGGATCAGTTCATCGGTGAAGAAATTGCCAAGGCGATGCAGAAGGTCGGCAACGAAGGCGTCATCACGGTCGAGGAGGCCAAAAAGCTCGTGACTGAGACCGAGATTGTCGAAGGCATGCAGTTCGATCGTGGCTATCTCTCCCCCTATTTCATCACGAATGCCGAGAAGATGACTGCCGAGCTCGAAGAGCCTTACATTCTTATACATGAGAAGAAGCTGTCCTCGCTGCAGGCTCTTCTGCCGATTCTCGAAGCGGTAGTGCAAACCGGCAAGCCCTTGCTGATCATCGCCGAAGACGTCGAAGGTGAGGCGCTCGCGACGCTCGTCGTCAACAAGCTACGCGGCGGTCTGAAGGTCGCCGCCGTCAAGGCGCCGGGCTTCGGCGATCGCCGCAAGGCCATGCTTGAAGACATCGCGATCCTGATCGCCGGTCAGCTGATTTCCGAAGAACTCGGCATCAAACTGGAAAATGTAACGCTGCAGATGCTCGGCCGCGCTAAGAGGGTGCACATCGACAAGGAAGCTACCACCATCATCGATGGCGCCGGTGAAAAGAAGGACATCCAGGCGCGCATTGGCCAGATCAAGGCGCAGATCGAAGAGACAACCTCGGACTATGATCGCGAGAAGCTCCAGGAGCGGTTGGCCAAGCTCGCCGGCGGCGTCGCGGTGATCCGCGTCGGCGGCGCGACCGAAGTCGAGGTGAAGGAAAAGAAGGATCGCGTGGACGACGCGCTCAACGCCACCCGTGCGGCGGTTGAGGAAGGCATTTCTCCCGGCGGCGGCGTCGCCTTGCTGCGTGCCATCCGGGCCCTCGAAAAGGTAAAGGTCGATAATCCCGATCAAAAGACCGGCGTCGACATCGTCCGCAAAGCGATCCAGGCTCCGGCACGCCAGATCGTCGATAACGCTGGCGCGGACGGCGATCCTGGTGGTCGGCAAGCTGCTCGAAGCCAAGGAATATAACTACGGCTATGATGCGCAGACTGGCGAATATGGCGATCTCGTCACGCTCGGCATTATCGATCCGACCAAGGTCGTCCGTACGGCCCTCCAGGACGCCGCGTCGATCGCGGGTTTGATCGTCACCACCGAGGCGACGATCACCGAACATCCGAAGAAGGAAACTCCGGCCATGCCCGGCGGCGGCATGGGCGGCATGGATTACTGAAGACGCGGTTCGTTCGTCACATGGGTAGTTGGCACTGGCGCGGCGAGAGTTGGCTGCCTATCGAGGGAGCTAATCGCCAGTCGGTTTGATGGAGGAATCGTCCGGCGCCGCCGGCTCAGATGGTGGGTTTTAGCTGCGGGAATCCGGCCTTATCGCATGCCGCGCACGCTCGGAGGGTCCGGAAGCAAGCTGTTTTCCGGCCCAAAGCAAAGCTCTCGCTTCAGTTGACCAAATGTTTGAAAAGCGCTTAAACTTTTATTCAGGGGGACCGTTGTTTTTCCGCGTTCGCAAAGGTGTTGTAATGAAGAAATTCCTTGGATTATTGGCAGGAGCAAGTTTGGTCGTCCTGGCGTCCCCCGTCTTCGCGCAAGTAGGCGGTTATATTCCTGCCGCTCCCGCCGGGGACCAGGGCGGCCCGCTTCCTGTCCTTGGTGCCGGTCTGGTGCCGCTCCTGCTCGGAGGCGGTTTTCTGGCGGCGCGTCTTTTTAAGCGGAAACAGGATTAAGCGTTTCGCAGCGCCTCGACGGGAGAGGAGCGCGTGACCTCCAACGCCGACCGGTCGTGCGCCGTGCCGGGGGATCACTTGATTGCCCGGCAGGACCCTATGCCCGCCGGGCACTTCATGCCGCGCGACGAGTTTTTCGCGGCGCTTTTTATTGTCGGCTGTTGCAATGCTCTCGGCACCGACGTTATCTCCTCGATCCATCAATACGGATGGAAAGAAGCTGTCATTAACACATTCGGGATCAGCGCGATCGTTTGGATCGCGTGCATCGCCGGAATTTCGTTGATTATTCGAGAGCGGACGGAGCGGCTGCGGCGCCTCGACTTCATATTTGGCGCCGGTTTTCTGCTTCTCACGTTTCTTCCCACCGGCAAAACAAGTTGGCTGGCCGTCACTGCGCTGAGTATTTACCTGCTGCTGGCGAGCACTGTCCATTCGCCACGCTGGCGCGGCGCCGCCATCTTGCTCGCAACGACCGTGCCGATGCTATGGAGCCGAATGCTTTTTGCTTTTTTTTCGAACTTCATCTTGGACATCGATGCGTCGCTTGGCGCATGGCTGCTGGGCGCTAGGCGAGTCGGCAACATGATCCGGTTTGCAGACAATTCCGGGTATCTCATCATATTCCCCCCCTGTTCATCGCTCACCAACACGTCGCTCGCGTTCCTCTGCTGGGTCGCTCTTAGCCAGTCGGTCGGGCATCGCTGGTCATCTCGTGATCTCTTGTGGGGCTTCCTGGCCTGTGGCTCGGTTGTTGGCGTAAATGTCATTCGCATCGGCGTAATGGGATGGAGTCAGCGATCTTACGAGTTGGTCCACGCCGGGTGGGGGGCAACGATGGTTAGCGGCCTTATCCTTTGTCTCACGGTTGGGATCAGCGTACTCGGGGTGCGACGTGAGCTTTTCGCCCAGCTTTAAATGGTTCATTGCGATTCTCCTGCCGCTGACACTCGCGTGGAAAGTTGTGGGTGCCGCGGACGCGGGAGACCCGGCTCTGAAAAACAAAATCATCGAACTTCTGGCGCAGCATCAATATGAGGTTGCCACAAGCTACGATGTGGTGACCAAAATGCTCGTTGTTCGCGGCAGCAAGGGTTCCTGCCGCTTGCTCGTTGCCCCCGTCACGACCATTGGCGGCGATTACGACTACATTCGGCACCTCGCCGGGGACGCGACTGAAAATATTTTCGTGCTTTCTCAGGGGAACCTTTATACGGACCAAGCAACGTGGGCGACGCTGTTCAATGAACTGCGGGCCCGTTTTCTCCGCAAGTTTGGCCTTGGGCATGCGTCGGTCGTGCTTGCCGTAGCAGCAACGCCGGCTTGCGATGCGCAACAATTGCCGTGGAATGAAGTTTGGCAGTGATCTGAGGTCTGCCGCCTATCCGTTGAATCCTTTGCCAAGGGTCACGTCGCAACCCGGCCCCTTGGTTGATTTGCCGTTCCTTTTTTGAGTTTCGACGTTGCCGAAATGTCACAGCGGCCGCCGCGGCAGTGAGATACCTTAGCTTGGCAAATCGGAAAATAATTTGCTGAGAAATACTTGCCCATGAAGCCGCGTCCTCTGCTACCGACCGCGCTTACGGCGCTTTTCGTTGTCGGCTCAGCCCATGCGGCTGACCTGCCCAACAGCAAAGGGCCGCCGGTTTATACGCCGCCTGCCTTCTCCTGGACGGGTTTTTACGTCGGCGGCAATGCCGGTGCGGCGATCGACGATTTAACCGGCAACATCGACCCGAGCGGATGTTTTACGTCGGCTGCACCTTGCGGCGGCCCTTTGACCCTCAACGCGCTGCGGTCCGATTCGTACACTTTCCCCGCCGCTTCATTCACCGGCGGCGGTCAGGTGGGTTACAATTTTCAGATTGCTAGCGTCGTGTTGGGCATCGAGACCGATATCAACTACAATAGCCAACACGAGTCGGACAGCGTCAATCGTGCGCTCGCCGCGCCGCTCATTGGAAACTTCGTCCATTCAACCTCGGATCATTCCAACTGGTTCGGCACCTTGCGCGGACGCGCCGGGTTCCTGGTGATGCCGAGCTTGCTGCTTTACGCTACCGGTGGTTTGGCCTACGGCCAAGTCGCCTCGACCACCTCGGTCGGATTTACCGCGACAACCGACACCTATCTCGGGTCAATTTCCACGACGCGGGCCGGTTGGACCGCCGGCGCGGGCGCCGAATGGATGTTCGCTCCCAACTGGACAGCCAAGATCGAGTATCTTTACGTCGATCTCGGCAGCACGACCTACGCAGACGCGTGCGTTACGAACTGCGCATTGGGGAATACCTATCAGACCAACGCCCACCTGCGTGACGACATCGTTCGGGTCGGCGTCAATTACAAGTTCGACTGGCCCCCGGTGCATTGAAAGGGCAGCGGAACATCTGGCGTCGATTGTGAGTGACGTTCCAGGTTTTTGAATTCGACAAAACCGCGACGTCACTTTTGAGCGCACTTGGCGCTCAAATTCTTTCCATTTCGAAACATTGGCGCGACGAAACCAGCGGCTCGGCAAACGACATTCCGATGTCCAATTCGGCCGGGCAGCGCGGTTTCCCTCGAGCCAGCGCCGGGATCAGGGTGCTCGATCACGGCCCGCGGTGGGGCGTTTCAGAGACTGGGCACCCAATCAATTTAGTGAGGGCTGATAGATTCGCTCAGAGGTGTCGGCGGCGCGAACCTCGGCAAAACTGCAAAGGCTGTCACTGCAACGCTCGGCACCGTAACACTCGCCACTTCAGCGCTCGGCACCGTGAGGCTCGGTACTGTGAGGCTCGACACTGTGACGCTCGGTTCTGTGAGGCTCGGCACCGCGACGCTCGGTACCGTGAGGCCCGATACCGGGACACTCGGCACGCCTGGCACCGGGACGCCTGGCACCGGGACGTTGGGAACCTCGACAGCCGTCATCGGCCCCGGAACAACCGCGGCAACGGCGGGCACGGGAACGGTTATCAACGGAGCGGTCGTTGGCGTGGAAGCTATATTGCCGGGAACGAAAATGGGCGGGACGCCGAAATTAGTCCCGGGGGAGCCGGACTCCAGAATACCGGTATCTGAGACGCTGCCTAGTCCGGTTCTGCCTGCGCCGAGCCCTGAATATTCTCCAGTTGTGGCGGCGTAATAGGCCTCTATCAGGTCCGCATCTCTTGTCTGCGCAACAGCTTGTTCAATTTCTTTTGCATAATCAGGATTCGATCGCGCACTGATTGTTGCGGCCTTGCCGAGCCCCACCCCGATTGCTGCCTTCTGAGCTTTGCTTACTTTTGGCAGCAGGCCAAGGATTGACGGGAGTGTTGCCGGATCGGAGAGTACAAGATCTCGAACTTCCGCGACAAGTCGCGGGCCTGCGTTCGGATTCTCTAGAAGAATTTGGTCGGGATCGGCCAAAAAAACCGCGGCCGTAATATCCGCTATCTGAGGCTCGGCCCAAACTGGCGAGAGATCGAAGGCAAGGAGCGGCAATAGCGCCAAGGAAAGCGCGGCGGACTTCCACGAACGACTGGAGCGAAGGAGGATTTCTCCCATGGCCCTACTCCACGCTACCCCGGGCCCCCGCGTTATTGTAGTTAACAATGCGGCACAGATCGAGAGAGAATTAGAGAGAATCAAAGCGCCAGCTAGACGGCAGTCGACGCAACGCTGGGGGAGAACATTGGCAATGGTGCCCACCCCCCATCGCACATCTCAGGACCCCACGGCCTCCGAATGTCTATTCGTGCCCTGCGCCAATACGGCTTGACTGCACTCCGTGTTGACGTTCGCGGCGGGTTCAACCTAGCGGAGGGATGCCCCAATGCTGACGATCAGGGATTTGATCGAAGACTGGATCGAAATGCGGGCGAGACTCAAGCGGCATTTAGAAGTGCTTGAATCCGACGCTGCCACGAGCGCCGCAAGCGCCTCGACGGAGGCAGCGATCGTCATGCTCAAGGCCTGTATCAGCGAGCTGAACGCTCTCCTAAAGGAATACTCGCGTCGGTCGTAGACCAGTACGCCCCAAGCATCTTGACCAGGCTGAGCAAGCGATCGGCGCGCCGCACTGCACACAGTACCGCACCTCATCGGCGACGACCGGTCGCTTCAAAACCCTCGCCGAATGATGCTCTCAGAATCGTCACGAGGGGTGACCGCGCGGGCGTGCCGAAGTCGCCGAGCCGATTCTCTAGTGCCGCGTGGCATCCAGCGCCGCCTTGTAAAGGTCGATGCGCTGCCAGAAGCCGTTTTGCAGATCGCTTGAGTCCAACGGATAACCGGATGGTAACGCGGTGCGCTTGAGCAGATCCTTGCGATCGGCGGCGGACAGATCCGGGCGCAGCGTTTCGAGCAGGACCTCTGCACCGTCCGGCACTTGCATCGGGACGTTCTTTGGCTCCATCTGCGGTAGGTCATAGGTCATGGTAAAGCGGTAAAATTCCGCTTGGGCAGTGTCGGCCCAAGGATCCGACTTATCATTGGCAGGTCTGGCGCAGGCCGCGAGACTCTCACCGCATTCCCTTTCCAATGCCGCTCGAAGCTCCTCTTTCGCCTCGGTAAACAGCGTGTGATAGCGCTTATCGTTGAGGTAATGGCCCACGTTACGCTCGGCGATCATGCGGCTGCCGATAACATCAAGTGGATAATGGACGCCGAGCACCACCCGAGAATAGCCGTAACCGGCGGCGCGGTCGATCAGCGGGAGAAAACGTTCGGGCAACATTTCCGCCAATAGCAGGCCGTCGGTGTAGCCGTCCTCGGCATGGCCGCTCGGGAAGGAGCCCCCGGAAGCGTGGTAGCACGAATTGTCCTTGATGATGTACTTGTCCTTCCTCCGCGAAATATATTGAAGAGCTGCGGAAGTTCATCGAGTGCGAGCGACGCTGGGAGTGCGCCGCGGACGCCAATGCTGCGAGCGCTTGGTTTAAAAGGCGAAGACGGGCCTTAGGGTCCCCTGAAATTAGGGCTCCAGCCGCTTCAGAAAAGCGGGGGGCTATCTAGACAATCTGTGTCAGAATTGAGACAACATTTAAGTTTCTTCATTTGAGCTTCCTTCGCGGGATGGCTTCCGCACAAATCATCTTGTTATCCTCGTCGACATTCGACGTTCAAGTGTTAGGAGGCCGTTCTTGCGGAAAGCGGCGGGTATTTTCCTCGTGCTGGTGACCAGTTTTCTGATTCACAATGCGCATCTCGGAATTAGGAGGAGCATGGAGAGAACGGGCCACAAAATTGAAGTTTGGCTCGACAAAACTCCCCCGACCGCGCCGCGGAGCCTGGACGGCGCCCCGGCGGCGAAAATCCAGCGCGTGGCAAGTTATTGCAGCCGTGTTCACGTCGTGAAGCATGTTATGGCACCGTTTGACAGCTCCGGCGGCGATCTGCTGGTGGCGTTCGTGTCGTCGCATGCTGCGGTTACGATGACGCCTTCGGACAACTTCAATAACACGTGGATTTCCCTGGCCGGCCCTACGAATTCAAGCGGCGGCCTCAACCTCAGGTCGCAGATCTGGTATGCGAAGAACCCGAAAGTCGGTCCCGATCATGTTTTCACGATAACGCTGTCGAGGGGACATTCTCTGACGATTTCCATGATCGTAGTGAAAGGCTCGAACATATCGGAACCCATCGATGCGGTTTCGACAATCGGCGACGACGCGGGAAGGCAAACGTTGACTCCGACCAGCCCAAGGATCATCACCACGAGCCCCAACGATCTTTTGATCGGCTTCAGCAAGAGCGCATTGAGCGAAACATGGAGCGGCGCCGGCGCGTTCACCTTTCGGCCGGATGCATCTTCGAATTTCATGGTTGCCGAGTCCGGTCTAGCGCTTGCACCCGGCAGTTACAATTCGAGCTTCGTCCTCAGCGCCCCCAGCAATTGGCAGGCAGCGATCGTCGCGGTGAGGCCCGCGCTGCGTCTTCCCACACCGCAGATAGCGCTCTCCTGGCAGCCTTCAAGCGACAACGTCGGCGTGGCAGGTTATCAAGTGGAGCGTTGCGACAGCTTTGATTGCAAGAAATTCGTGCAGATCGGAATCTCGAAAGACAATTCGTTTGTCGATTCGACGCTGGCGCCTGCTGTGTACCGATACCGCGTGCGCGCAGTGGACGAGGCGCTCAACGCGAGCCCATATTCCAATGCGATTATTGTGAACACCGGGTCCAGCAGAGATTAACGTGGCGCCAGCGGCTTGCAGGGAGTCGCGCAGCAAGGCCATTACGAATCTAGGGTAGTCGGGACTGTGCCGCCCCGCGGCTCCCTCCAGCCCGACGGAGCGTCCCCGATGATGGTGACGACAGCGGCAATGATCGCCGCCTCAAGCAGGGTTGGTCGTCGAGAAGCAGTAGCGTGCAATCTTCCAGTCGTCGCCAACCTTTTGGAAGAGGAATAGCTCTTGATTCGCCTCGGGAATGACGGCGCCAGTTGCGTTGATCCTCACGGTGCCCGCTGAATTAGTACGGGCGAGAACCCAGTGGCCGGCGAGCTGCCTGATTTCGGCAATCTCCAACTTAACCGTAAGCTTGATGGCATCGAATACAGCAACGTATGCTGCACGCACTGCATTGGCGCCGACACTCGAAGGGTTGTTCTGCGGCATGAAAACACCGTCGGAAGCGTAGAGCCGCATAACTGCTTCCGTATCGGAGCCGTTGAGGGCGTCTTCGTAGGCCATAAGCGCATCGGCCACGGACTGTTCGTCAGCGTTCATTGTATCCTCCTTCGTTGCCCCCATCTTGCTCGAGACTGTTTCACGCGACGCAATCTTTGTTCCGGGCTGAAGGGCCAAGACGCGGCGCGCTTCAATATTCGCTTGGCGCAGTAAGTTGTTTTGATTGGTTCTCAGCCATGTGCGGACGCTTTACCCAGAATTACACGTGGCAACAGGTCCACGAGTTCCTGAGCGTGTTCGGCGGTCGGCGCAACTTCGCGAGATCAAAAATAAGTCCTGAGGTACGTTGCAGCGACCTGCGGGGGAAGGTCGAGGTTGAACGCGGTAACGAAGCGGCCCCGTTTGTCCATGAGATAGACGACAGCGGTATGGTCTATCGTGTAGTCGCCGCCGTGCTCCGGCTCTTTCGTCGCATAGACCCGATAGGCCTTTTCGACCGCAGCAATCTCGTCGCGCGTGCCGGAAAGCCCGATGATGTTGGGGTCAAAGCTCGACAGATATTCCTTCATCACCGCAGGCGTGTCGCGCTCCGGATCGACGGTGATGAACACCGCCTTGATCCGCTTGTCGTCGCCCATCGCCTTCAAGACCTGAGACATTTGAGAGAGTATCGTCGGGCAGATATCCGGACAATGCGTGTAGCCGAAGTAGACCAGAAAGGGATGGCCCTTGAAATTGGCGTCGGTGACCTCACCGCCGGTCGTCGATGTTAGGTGGAAAGGACCGCCGATGGCGGAACTCTGCGCTCCGTGGTGTCTAGCTCCGCTCATGAACAAGGCAACGCCCAAGCCAGCTAGGCAGAGGCTCAGAGCGAGCGGAACAAGAAAGCGTAGGGACATTTGATCCTTTGTAGCGGGAAAAGTGCCGGCAAAAAGCCTCCCTTTGGCCAATCACGGCTCAGCGCCCACCTAAACGTAATGTGCGGACGCTTCACTCAAAATTATACGCGGCACCAGGTCCCGAATTGCTGAGCGTATTCGGCGCGCCGCGCAATTTGCAGCCTCGGTATAACATCACTCCGGCAACAACGATCTGATGATGTTGCAGGATAGCAACCTGAGCGTCACGCCAGATGGTCGCATAACGCGATCGGATGTTGTATCTCGTAAGAAAATGTGAAGCGTGCGTTGTCTTAGTTTATCGTGGCCGATTTCGCCCTCCGCTATGCTGATCGCGATTTTGAGCACCAGAAGTTTGGCGAGCGATCAGCCGGCAGCTCGCGGGCTGCCGGCTTTTTATGCTGACACGCGCGCCCGATCGCGGACGATACAATCGGATCAGGTCCCACCGCGTACTGCTCGGCTTGTGCTTTCTGATCAGGTTTGGCGTAGGCGACAATGACCCGTCGATTCGCGAGCAGCGTCAGGCAAGCTTTTAAGGGGCCGTCGGGCGCCCAAACCTGTATATCCTCGCTTCGCACGAAAAGTCTGTTAGGGGGAGAGTAGAGAGTCGGTGGCGAGTGTCTATATTGAAGCAGCTCGCCAGGGGTCGCGTGAAACATTGGAGATCTTTCCCTTTGCCGTCGGCCTGTACAACAGCTGATTTCCGGCATCGAGGTGCCACATTTCGTCACGCATTTTTTGGCGTTCTTTGTTCGAGATAACTGCATAACCACCGGCCGGTGTGCACGTGAGTTCGCCGAAATAAACCTTGCCTTCGACGGTGTAGAGGTCGACGCGAACGAAATCAAAATCCGCGGAAAGGTCTCTAGCTACTTGCACCATGCCCTCGAAATTCGCTGGCTTTAAGTGCGGCGCTAGCTCATCTTCGGCTATATTGCTCCCTAGAACTTTCCAGTCTTTCCCCAAGTGTGCAACGCTCTTCCCATCCGGCGAAACGATCGCAAAATTGTAGTCGAAGCCGCCAGGCCCGTGATAGCAGAAAAAACTGTAATCCCAGGGCGGCCCGCCGCCCGGACCCCGGAGCAGCTCTTCAATGACGATCTTTGGCTGGATGAAACGATAGTGCCTTTCTCCGCTGTTCCAACCGAAGTGCCGTTTGCATAGGTTGTTGAACCGATGAACCGTTTCGTCGATATTAAGTTCGCTCTTGTCGTAAACGATCTGGTGCCACTTGCAGCCATGATTGGCCTTGATGATAAATTGCTCGGGAAGATTATCGAATACCGATTTGTGCAATCGGTCGTAGACGCCCAGAAGTGGAATAAGGTATTTGTCTCCAACTTTAGAGGCGACATAGCTCCTAACTCTGTGCTTATCCGCCACCATGGCGTAGAAGGCGTGATTTCCGTACAGCTTCCTGAACTGGATTTTTTCTTGGTATGTCTTCGGGTTCTCAAAGTCGCCTGCATAACCGAGGCTTGCTTTGAACTGCCGCCTGATCATCCGTTGCTGCGCCTTAAATACAAGCCATTCTATGAATTGATTGAGCATTGAATTTCGCGTCGAGAGAAACTGCGCTTCAATTCTACAATTGATGCTCGACCGCGGGAACGTGTCAACTACATTGATACCGATAGTTGTATGATCAGCCGGGAGCACGGAACACGGGCGTCAAAAGCGCTTAGCATAATTGAAGAGGCAAACTCGCCGCCGCTCGAATTCTAAAGGCGAATTTTTCGCAGAGTGAAAGCCTCGGCGTAGTCATTCGCTTCGCAAAGGAGTCGACCCGGTCTCGCCGATCTGGAAGACGGAAGCATAGCGAATCTCCCAATCTGGCCGGTCGCTGCGGAATGGCTCCAGCCCGAAGTATTCCAGCGGCCAGCTCCTTCTTAAACTAGGGTCGCCTTCGTGAATCTCCTTGATCAGATCCGGGATGGGTTTCCACCCCATCTCGCGAGCGACCTTTGTCCGTACGTCCAAATCGACTCCCGAAACGAAGAGGTATCCACCATTTTTGACCAGTCGCGCTATATTGCGAAGGCAACTTTCTGCGGCCGGTGGTTTCATATGGCAGAGGAATCGGTTCGCCACCACGATATCTGGGCTGTCCAAAATCCCCGCGAGATGGGGGCCGCTGGCGTCTCCCTGAAACCAATTGATTCTTTCTCTCAACCATGGCCTGACCGTTGCAACGTCACCATTTACCTCGAACATAGCCTCCATATCGTCGTTTGTCAGACGCTCAAAAATTGAGTTGTTTTGATCCCTCCAAGTCTTCCGGATTTTATCCTTTTTTTCTTCGACGCCTTCGTGATTTTGAGCCTCCAGAGCGTCGAGCGGACGACGCGAATAAACGCCCTTCTGGGCGAACTCGACAATTTCTTGCGAAATATCGACCGCGCAAATTGTGATTTTCAGATCCGGCCGCGCCGACCGGAGAATCCACGCAATGGAGTAAACTTCGGACCCTTTACTGCAGGCCAAGACCGCGATGTTTACACTGGAACCCAAGGCGCTTCGGTTAACGAGACGTCGCATCAATTCGAGCTCTGGCTTATTTCGTAGAAAAAACGTGCCGAAATATTGCTTGCGCTCGGCATCGCGACGAACCAACGCATTCACAAACCTGCCATAGGCGCGACCCGATGGCGAAAGGCGCAAGGATTCGGGGAAATGAATCCAAACCTTTCTGGCCAGCTGGGTAACTTTTCGATAACACATTGAACACACTCATCTATTTAGCTCAACCCCATGCGCGGTCGAGATAATCTGGATACTGCGAAAGCGCTCGCGCGCTTTTCTCCCAATGCACCATCGGCTTTTTCAAGGGCGCCTTGATGAGTTACTTATCCCCCGACGCGGTCGTGACACATTAGTGCTTTCTGCTCTACAGTGTACTATGTCTTGTCAGGTACTGGTTACGTTGGAAGGAGGCTTTGAGTGATATGAAGCCGCGATGAAAGATTTATGCTTTTGCACATTGGCTTTGGGATTGAGATACAACGCGCTCGCCAGACAATTGGCGGCGGATTTGGCGTGCCATGCGCCCGGGGCGCCTTTCGTAGTCCTTTCTGATAGACCATCCTATTTTTCCGAACTCTAGCAACGTCAGCGCATTTCGTCATCGGCGGAAAAGCGTGCTTGGCTACAACGACAAACTCTGCGTTATCCATAAGGCGCTACAGATGCACCGGACTTGTGTATTTTTAGATGCCGACGCAAGGATATTTGACAATGTCGTCTTGGAAGATGAAATATTCGAGCCAGGATTGCGGGCGTATAGAATTAGGTCTTGGACTTACTTGCGAAACCAAGCGCTGAACGACCTTTCGAATGCCGGGTTTCGCGATGATCTGCGGATAATGCCTCTACTCCGCGACACGTTCGAATTGAATGAAAATGATGATGCCATTCCATTTGTAGTAGAGTTTTTGTTCTCGATTACGAAAGGTGATGGAATTGACAAATTTCTGAAGACGTGGCTCGAATTGGCTAATTTCTGTGAGCGTCGACGTATGTTCCGCCACTTGGGTTTTTCAATAGGACTCGCCGCGCTGGTGACCGGCTTTCCCATAAGTCGGCACGACTTCAAGGGATTGAATTTTTTTGAACTATTCATTCCGCTGAATGAGCACAAAATACTCGGTAGGAGACTAACTGAGGAAGGATACAATGCGCTGAGATCTTCGATAGAGGTACCTAAATGTCGAGAAGACTCCCGCGCAAACATTTTCTCAAGGGTCGGCAGAAAGATAAAACGTGAATTCGAGATTTCTCTTCGCTATGCTGGAATTAGAATATTTGGGTTGAAACTGCTCTCCTGAAAGAGCCGTATCGCTCAGGAGCCGCTTTGGTCGTTGCAGACAACTCGAATAAGCGAAGCTTCTTCTTCAAGCAAGCGCGCAGTGTCATTGACGAACGCGAGGGGCTCGACGCGCTCTACAATGCCAAGAAGACTATGCGCGCGGTCTGATGAGTTCAGAACTTAGGGCTTGCCGCGCCCGGCAGAGTTGCACGGTCGACCGATGAAGCAGGGTGGCGCTCCCACGTCCAGAAGCCCTCGATGCGCTTGGTCTAAGTCTCCTCCGCTTGCTCGGGGCTGGCGTCGCCCGCGATCCCGCGAATTTCAACGTTCGCCGACAACCATCCGCCCCACTTATTGGTGGCGCTCACGTCTCAAAAACTTTGATGACGGAAAGTCTTGCCCTTTTTTTTCCAAATGGAAGCAGGCGACACATACCGAGCGCAATCACTAACACTATCGTTAGTCGACATATCAAAATCTGGAGTGAACCTTTGATCGCATAACGAAAGCCTGAACGCCTGGAGGACAAGATCTCCCCGATGAACGCCCGCGCGGCAACAATTTCCATTTTCGTCGGTATGAGTAGGCCGAGCACGCACGTGAGCCCGCGGACCAACACATGCTTGAAAATCTTTGGACACGGGTAACTCCAACACACAAAGCATTCATTGAGCAGTGCGAACAAGAGGCATTTGTCCGTGAACGAAATATATTGCAAATCGCGCGCAGCCTGCTCTGGTCGGGCACCCGACCAGGAAATTGCTTTCCGCCCAACCACCCACGGTGCACCGTTGAACGTACTCTCGAGTAGTGAGGATCGATAAGATAGCCCCAAGCAATCGGCTACAGCACGCATTGTTTTCTCCAAATGCAAATGCAAGTCTTCGAAACGAACTGCCACCGTGCGCGATTCCATCCCATGATGCGGTATGCCCCTTTGGGTCACATTCCAGATCACAAATGCAGCGGTTAAGAAGCAATCCGGATTGGTCACGTTAAAGCGATTTTCGAACGACCGGCTGCAGTTTGTAAGCGGATCACGCACCGTGTGGATGAATTGCGCTTGCGGAAAGTCTTCGACGAAGGACTCCGCCAAATGGTCGCTCCACGCATGCTGCGCGTAAACGATCAATGGGTGAGGGCTCGCCGGACGCTGGTGCCGTGCCACGCAGTACACCACGTGTAGGAACTGAAAGAAGGCTCGACGCGATTCCATTGACTTCGGCGGCCAGTTGCCATGCACCTTGAAGAGAGCTTTGACCGCAGCATAATAGTCGGCAGCGACGATCGGGAAGGCTCCGTGGAAAAAATCTGAATAAACCAAATCCGCCGAAAAGACCGGGTAAGCAATCAGCTTGTCGTGCAAAGACAAGGACCGATAGCGTTCATAGAATTGGTAGATTCGATCGCCGAGTACGGGTGGAAGCATCAGGACGTCTTCGTGCCCATCGAGATAGCTGTACAGCAGATCCGCGCCACTTCTACCACAGGCGATAATCGCCACGGCTCTCTCCATGCCGGCAACATCGAACAGCCGCATGTCCTCGGTCTTTCTGGCTACGAGAGCGCCTAAGCCCTTGGCTTCCTCGGCGTGCAATAAGGCGCGGGCCTGCTGCATCATCTGTTCTTGGGCGGGGAAAACGCCCCGCATCGGCGGCGAGCGTTTCAGGAGCCTGTGGAAGTTCTTCGGGACATAGTTATTGCTTATCACTGCGGGCCCCGGGCGAACTTTTGATTGAAGAGAGCTGGAGGAAGACGGAGAAACTGTCTGCGGTTTTATCGTATCGGGTTGCTACGCGACGCGCATTTTCGAGCAGAGTATAGAGCACCGGGTCGAACGGGACGTTGGACTTCGCGATTGATCTTGGTGGGAATGACGGAATCGGTTCCATAGAACCACGCATCTTGACGATGACATCCCTGTCATTGCTGCGGTCGGCGCGCAGCGCCTTCGGGCGCTGAAGCTCTCGGACCTCAGCATCAGCTCGATGCTCCACGCCGTCGCGCTGTCGTCTTCGATGCGTAACACGCGCATATGAATCCCGACCCCGCAAGAAAGGCTCCTAGTGTAGGTATCTAGCTACTTCGCCAATTGCGCGAAATATATCCGCGTGGTGTACGGCACGTTCATTTTTTCCGGGAAGCTCGCCAGATATTTGGTGATTTCGGAGATGATCCGATCGAATGCGGCATCACTGCCCGCTTGGCGTCTCAAGGTGGCATGAGATTTCCAGGCGGTGATGACATCGGCCTTGGGCATTTCCCAATTGAATGGGCGTTCGATCGACTTCACTGGCAAAAAATGGCCGCTGGATTTGATCACATTAGTGGGGTCTTCTCGCCTTGACCCATAAGAATAGTCCACGATGAACGATTTGATGATAAATTCAATTTTCTGCTGAATGGGATCGTCCAAGTCTCGGTGATTCCACATGCAGGCAAACCATCCACGCGGCAATAGAATTCTCTTGGCCTCCTCCAACGTGGCCTTTTGATCGACCACGTTGAACGAGCTGCCAAAAAATACGGCGTGAAAAGTGTTGGCTGGCAGCCCAGTCGCCTCGCCCGTTCCCACGGACCAAGTAACGGATTTTCCGTTGGTATTCTTGATGCCGATTTCGCGCATCGCATCGTTCGGCTCAACCGATCGAAGAGTCAGTCCGTGCTTCAGCAACTCCTTCGTGAGCTTGCCGGTGCCTGCACCGACTTCCGCGATAGGGGTTTGCGGGGTGCATCCCGTGGCGGTTATCAGGTCCTTGATCGCGTCATCGGAGTAGTCGGCTCTCTTATCGTAGTGAGACGCATGCTCCGTGTAATCCCAATTGACTTTCGGACTCGTCGAATTCGTCATAATGTTCCTCTTGGTGGTTCGTCGAGTTGATTAACTTGATTATGTCAGATGTATTGGCTGCCGGCCGCGAGAGGCTGCTCCAGCAAGAGTTCGCCGCCTCGGATCATGCATTGGTAGAGTTCGACGTCCCCGGGATTGTCGATTTCACCCCACTGGCCAGCGGTGCCGAAGGTGCCTATGGGAACTGCCTTCGCGGCCAGCAATCGGCGCAATAATCCTGTCATGTCGAGACGGTCGCGGACCGGCGCATCGAGCGTTGCCAGCAATGCTTCAACGGCAGCCCATGCCGTAGGCGTGAATTTGAGGAGGCCCATGTACTGCCCCTCGATGTCTTCGATATTCGTCGTCTTGCCGCCAATCTCGAGCAATTCATGGGATGCATCCAGGCGGAAGGTCTCGGCGTCGGACAATGGATCGCCGAACCGCTGCGTCCAAAGGCGCAGCCATTCCCGATCGTAGCTAATGACGACCGCCCCGGGCGCATTAATCAGACCGCGTACCAGGTCGCCTCGATAGAATATATCGGCGTAGCTGACGATGACCGGCCCTGCGCGCAGCCATTCGGCCGCCGCGGCAAGCGACATTACCATGTTGGTTTCGGCCCATCGCGCGTTGTCGAAGTAGGACAGACGGGGAAAATTCAACATGTCGGCGCGATAGCCGCGGACAATTCCTATTTCGTCCACTCCGCCACGCCGCAGCGCCGCTACTTGACGATCGAGCAGCGGCCTGCCGTCAAGCTCCACCAAGCATTTCGGGCGGTTGTCGCCCAACGGGCCCATGCGGCTGCCGCGCCCGGCGGCCAGGATGACGGCGCGCATCAAGCCGCCCTGAATACGCGGCGGAACAGTGCGACATCGAAGTCCGCGAACGGAGTGTTGCGCTCCGGGTGCCACATGATCCCCGTCGTCGGCCGCGCTAAATCGCGTATCGCCTTGACAACTCCGTCGGCGGCAACCGCCCAGATCTCGAGCGGAGGGCGCGACTCGCGGGCGGCGAAGCGATGATAGCTGTTGACTTTCATGGGCTCCCCGTCAGTTCGGATGGTTTGACTCTGCGTCACATGCCCTTCGACGCGAAGCAGTGGGATGGCGCATCGTTGCTGGATGAGCTGCATACCACGACAAACGCCGAGGATGGGCAGGTCGCGGGATTCCGCCGCCTCTATGAGAGCGGCCTCGGTGGCGTCGCGCTCCGGCGCGTCTCCGCCGAGAGATGCGAGATCATTGCCTCCTGTCAACAGCAGGCCCGCGACATTCGAAGCGCCGAACATAGCTTGCGCAACGTCGGGAATGTTGGGCATCACCAACGGCAGTAGTCCGCAGGCTGAGATAAATCGCGGCCAAGCCTGATCCAGGCAATCGCGACGCTCGCCATAGGCAGAAACGACGGTTACGCTTTGCGTGATCGCGACGGTCTTCAAGCGATCGTCAACACTTGTTGGTTGGTGCAGTCCAGACATAGCTTCTGCGCGCTCTGCCAGCGCGTATACAGTGTTTCGCCGGCGCCGATCACCGCCGGAATGCCGAGCTCGCCGGCGCGGATCGCCATGTGCGAGTTGGCGCCGCCGAACTGGGTGACGAAGCCGCTGATGCCACGCGTGAAGATCCAGTCGAAACCCGGATCCGCACTCGGTACGAACAGTATCCGGCCCGCGAAGCTTTCCGGGGGATCGCCGACCGACGCAATCGCCGCAGTAACGCTTTTGCGCGTGATAAAGTTGGGCTAACTCGGGGGCAAATGAAAAGCGAAGACTTCATTGGGCGCGGCGATGATGGGCGGCAAAACGAGGTTGCGCGTCAGCGCATGCCTCTGTCTGCCGCGCGCGATGCTATCGAGCAGCCGCTCTCGGACCGAACCGCTCTCGCTATATAGCGAGCTGATGGCATCGTAGTCGAGGAAAGCGCAATCCTCAACCGAGAGACCGTATTCCTCGCCTATCTGCCAAATCAGCGATAAAGCGTCGCTCAAGCTGCGCGTGAACACGAACTTCGCGTACTCTCGGCCTTCTATGCCGGCCTTGATGAACTCGATCAAACTCAGCACATCGATATCGAGCTGATGTTCGTTGAGTAGTTGCTCGATACGTCGCAACTGCTCGATAGACAGCGCGAAGCGCGGCCGAGTGGACGAACTCGTGCGGGATTTTGACCAGTCCAAATACAGGTCGGGCGCCTCATCATACCGAGGCGACAAAATATCGTATGTGCCCGGCCGCAGGTGGCCATAGCGCGCCAAGAACTCTTCCTTGGTCAAGCTAGCGAAATCGTGACCAATGCGCGACCCGACGGTTTCGACGCTGGCCATGAACGTCGTGTGCTCTTCGTTATCGAGAACGCCCGCCGCCACGAAGGACTGAAGCAGCTGTACGGCGATAAATCCGGCGCGTGCCAGCCCGGCGAAAGGCAAGGTTCCGTAGCGTTTGCAGTCCTCGATGAGCCAGTAGATGCGGCTGATTTTGTCGATCTTGGCATTGGCGATCATCGGCAGGCGCTGAGCCAACAGATCGATCTTGCCCCGGTCGCGCCGCCACAACGCCGTCTCACCGTGGATGATGCGATTGGTGAGACGCCGCAAAGCACCCGACAGTTCGGTGATATCCGCTTGCGAGAAGCCGTTCTGCGCCAGCTTGCCAAGCCGCTCCGGCAAATCGAGCGTGTAGCATGAAAAGATGATCTCGAATTCCACCTTGTCGTGCAGCTGCGGTTCGGCCAATAGCCGATCGATATAGTAATTCACTAATCGCCCGGCGAGATCGTTGGGCAGGTCACGTGGAATGAAGGAATTGAAGCTGACGCGCACGTCGATATAAGGCAAGCCGTGGAAGCTCACCAATAGCGGGAAGCTGCGCAAATTCTGATAACCGTAATTGTCGCGCTGATACGCCCAGATCGCATCGGTCACGAGTTCACGATACAACGACAATGACAGCGGCCAGGGTCGCAGGCCTATGATCTCCGCCGGGTTCCAATCCGGCATTACGCCGAAAATCGAGCGGGTGCCGTGCAGAAAGGGATGGGGGCGGCTGAGCAGTTCGACCTTACGTGCAACGTTGGCCAGCGCGGTGTCGACCTCCGCGTCAGCGATCGTTTCCACGCAGTTCACTGAAAGGCGGCGGACTTGCAGCAGATAGATTTGCCCGTCGACATCGATCGCGAATTCTACGTCGATCGCATCGCAGGCAAACAGGCTCTCCAGCTCGCCGACCAGCGCGAGGACCGGAGCCAGAGTCGGGGGGCAGGCGTCGATGCGTGATTTGAGGCAGAAGAAGGTCTCGAGATTGGCGCCAACCCCGCTCGTCACGCGATCCGTGCGGCCCGACCGCTCGTCGTAGTTGACGATGTAGTATGGGCCGCCGCTGTTGGGCGGGCGGGAAAAGGCCACGCCGGCCATGGCGACGTGCTCGAGCATGGGTTGTACGAAAACCTGGTCCTGCAAGTTTCCGCCGTCGGCAAATGAAGCGATGACCGTTTCGATCGCTTGCGCGATGTCAGCGCTGCCCAGAACTCCGAGCACCAAATCGTAACGTCCGGCCTGGGAACCCGTCGGACCATCCTCGCTCTGCGCGCTGCTGCGGACGATGACCGGGCGGGAGCTCCAGCGCTCGGCCGCAATTAGGGCCAGCACTGCGGCGCGATCGGTTCGCCACTCGGCCACCGAGAAGCGGATTTGCGGCAGGATTCGCGCCGTGCGCAGGCGCGGCGCCAGGATCTCCAGGGTCTCGGCCTTGGTGCCGAACCGTATGGCGCCGGCTGGGCGCTCGGTGCTGCCTATGTCGCGCGCAACACATTCTCGCCAGATACGGTCCACCGCCGCCATGCTGTCGAGTTCCCCAAAGTTGTCCAACGTCAGGTCGGGCGCCTCCGGTAGCTCCGCTGGCACATCGAGCCCTACGACGTCGCGCAGATCCCCTCGGTGAGCCCCGGCATAGATGCCTTTGGAGTCACGTCGCTGCAACTCGTCCAACGGAACTCGAAGGTAAATCTCCCGATAACCCGGAATGTTTTCGCGATTCCAGCGCTGAACTTTATGAAACATTGAAATGGTCGGGCAGACGACATCTTGGCCC
The DNA here is from genome assembly GCA_963759985.1 of uncultured Alphaproteobacteria bacterium. Classification (GTDB taxonomy): domain Bacteria; phylum Pseudomonadota; class Alphaproteobacteria; order Rhizobiales; family Beijerinckiaceae; genus Methylovirgula. The sequence goes on along the minus strand of CAVXBI010000004.1, from coordinate 458,321 downwards.
TGGCTGGAGAGCAGCTTGCATAGTCGGGCGTTGCGCATGGCGGATTTGCGCCGGTCGGCGGTGCTATGACCGAGATCTTCGGCCACCGCTTCGCGCAGGGCGTCGCCATCTAGAAAAAAGACAGAACGACCTGCGGCGCGCAGCCGGCGCCAAAGCTCACGGCCGACGGTAGTTTTACCTGCACCCGACAATCCGGTAATCCAGAAAACGTGCCCGCTGCAGGCTTGGGCCTCGGCGGCAGCTGGAGGGCTGGCATACCTCGGAAGTGCGCTTTTGCGGCCCGGCAGCCCCACTCGACCCCCCAATTAAAATATTCAAATATATTTTACCAGAATGTCACAGAATTGTCATTTGCACCTCTTCGTGAGCCCGTCAATGGCAATTATTGCAAGAGGTTCCAGGGCCGTTGCTGCGCTCCGCGCGGGTAATTTCTCAGCTTCACACGCGCGGCTTAAATCCGGATCGGCTTCGAAGGATGCAATTCCCGCGTATCACCTAGAGGAGGCCGGTTCCTTAAGCGTATCCCGCAGCGGCCTAAGGCCGGCGCAACCGCTTCAGCCTCCCGACGATCGTCGCCAATTTTGCCAGGAATGCCTCGGCGCTGCGGTTCCCACCGTGTGCCGATATCGCGTGCGCCCGATAGACGAAGCTCAACGCGAGCGCATATTCCAACCCGTTTATTGCAAAGGCCGGGTCCACCGGAGATTGATCCGGACTTGAGCGGCATCCTAGGCTCGCAGAGCAACGCCATTACGAACCTTGGAAAGCGTTACCCTCTTGGCCAAGACGGCCTTGCCGACGAAGGCTTTGCACTTCGCAAAGTTGCTGCTCTGAAACGCGCGCGAAGGCGGTAGGTGTAGGGTTAACCAAATGTGAAGATCTTTGCGATAGAGCCATGCGGAAGTTGAAAAGACGCCGCTAAGCATTCCGGATAGGTCAGCGAGCTGGATCGGGGTTTGGATGAGCCAAGCATCAGAGCTGATTGCCCACCACCGAGCGGGGCATGAGATATACCCTGCGAAGTTTCCGAACGGCGAAGATGCGGAACTCCGAGTCATGGCTCGTATCCGGGGATCTGCTCGTTGTGGTCTCGGGCGACCTGGACAGGGCGCTAAGAAGGGTCAAATTGCTGACGTGGGTGATTTCCGCTTTGACGGCCGCGCTGGGCATCGACGTGGTCGCGCGTCTATTTATCGAGCATTAGCGACTCGGGTTTCTCGCAAAGACTGTTCGACACGAAGGGCGCCTAAGAGTTTGGGCGGGAAAATCTTTCGATGAATATCGCGAACGCCTGCGGCGCTAAGCGGCCTGTAAATCCAGCGTCTAGGCGCGCCGCAATCCCGCATGAATGGCCGACGATGGCTTTGTTCTGCCAAATTCTGCTTGCCCCTGGGAGAGGGTTGCGGAACGCTCCAAGGTCAGCGCACGCCCCTGAATCCCTGCCCTGCTGCGGTGCCGTCACACGCGCTCGAGCCGCGTTCTCAAATCCAAGCGAGCATCGTTGCTGGGAAGCCGATCCCCGGTGAACACAATTGGGATCGTCTTCACGAGTATTTTGATATCGAGCCAAAGGGACGCGTGACGAACATAAAATTCGTCAAGCGCATTCTTGTCTTCCGTCGAGATGAGAGCGCCCCCGTTGACCTGGGCCCAACCGGTGATGCCGGGCCGGACAAGAAGGCGTGTTTCGTTGTTAGAAGGTTGATCGATCGGCAGCAGAGGGCGTGGCCCAATCAGTGACATGTCTCCGCGAAATATGTTGAAGAGCTGCGGAAGTTCATCGATGTGCGAGCGACGCAGGAGCGCGCCGGTCCAACTCAAGCCGTCGGAATGCTCGCGGAGGTTACCATCCGGATCGAATTGCGCCGGCATTGTCCGGAATTTGAATACGAAAATTCCGGCTCCAAAGCGCCCGACGCGGCGCTGCCAGAAGATCACGGGCGAACCGATCGCAACCCGCACCATCGCCCAAGTGAGGAGCATTGTCGGTGCTAACAGAGTCAACAAACAGCCTGCGACCATGATGTCGATGCCGCGCTTCACCCTCCAATAGCCTCGGCTGCATGCGGCGTTCGCAACCCGATCCGCATAAGGGTCGCGCACCGCGTCGGCCGTGCACAAAGCCTCGCGCGGTCCAAATCCTAACCGCTCCGCGAGAAACTCGAGTTGGACGGCCTCGCCCGCGACATTATCAGAGCGCAAAATTTGCCGCGCGACCTCGGAAAGCTGGAACTCGTCGACCGTGACAACGAGTTTGCGAATGTCCACGCCGTGAGTCTTGTACTCGCGAAGAATCACCGGCAGATCCGTTGGCGTCCCGATGACCCGATGGCCGGCCAGCATTTGATTCCGCAGCTTCGGGTTGGGATCAACGATGGCGAGAACGCGTTGATGCCCCAAGCCGCATTTTTCGATCAAGCTGATGTAAAAGCTCGCGATGTGGTTCGCCCCGACGATGATGATGTTCTCGTCGCGCTTTGCCCCCTCAACGCTCGCCTGTTGGCGTTGCTCCAGTCTGGAGCGAGCGAACCGACCGACGATGAGCAAAAGTCCCAATAGAAAAAACTGAATGATGGGCAAGGAACGCGGAATGGTGTCGAGGCGGGTCACAGAAAACGCAACCGTCGATGCAATTGAAACCGAAACAAAGGCGGCCAATACAATCCTTCTGCAATCCGTTGCGGAAAAATATTTGCAAATGATGCTGCCGATTCCGGATGAATACAGGATGAGCAAGCCAGCGATTAACGACATCGCGGAATATATAAGGGCCTGATGCAGCAACGCGGCATGGAAAAACCGCGGATCGCGAAGCCAAAATGCTATCCAAGGAGCGGCGAAAACACAAATTACGTCGTATAAATCGATGTTATACGCTGAATTCGCTCTGGAAACTGGCAAAAAGCTCATGATCAGTACTCACGAACTTTGGCAATACATTTGAACTTAACGGTATATTAACCTTTTTGCGCCTGCGAGAAAACCGGAGTCGCCGTATTTTCCTACCTGTTTTGTCGTTTCGAGCGTCGCGTTGCTCATTTGCAACAAAGGGTTAGAAAGACTTGGATGTCCGCAGAAAATATTGTAGCTCTATCAATGACTTATTGGGATGATCGCTTCGCCGATCCCACCTTCTGCCGGCCGCGCTGCCATCGCTATTCTGCGGCAATTCAAGATGTTAGGTTTTTTGCTTCGTGTGGATAACTGGGCTCTCTTCCGCCGTTCGGTCGTTGCCAATATTCCGGATGACATGCTGGCCGACGGCCACACCGCCACCGGAACTCGGAGCACCGCGGATGTTGGGCCGAGCACCCTCGATCGACCGCGAAAAACGCGTCTGAGACCGCGCGATTGACCTTCTGCTCCATCACCTCGTAGACCCTCATGACGATGGACTGGGAAAGTCGGTTCGCTCTGGAGGCTGCGAGGGTGGGTGACGCGCGACCGAGAGCTTCGACAACGGAAGCCCTGCGCCAAATCGGGCACTTCTGGCGAATGCTTCTGGAGCAAGTGGGCGCACGACGACTGCTCGTTGCCAGCGCCCTGGTGCTTCTCGCAAGTCTAAGTGAAGCTTTCGCCCTTTTTCTCCTTATTCCGCTTGTTCAGACGCTCGAGCCCAGCGCAGGGGGCGGCCGCGGTGCGACGACATGGCTGTCGCGTTTCTTTCAGAGCTTTGGCGTTCGACCAAATCTGCCAGGCGTTTTGCTCATATTCGTGAGCCTCATGATTGCCCGTTCATTCGTCAATCGCCAAGCCAGCATCCATCTCGAAGCTCTGCGGCTCAATCTGATACGCGACATGCGCGTCAATCTCTATTCGGCTATCGCGCATGCGAACTGGTCTTTCCTGCGCCACAAGCGGCGTTCAGAATTTTTCTCAGCACTGACGGCCGAGACCGATCGCCTCGATTCGGCGGTCCAATTCGCTTTGGAAATCCCGGCGCGGGCTGTGATGATCAGCGCTTATATTTTTACTGCATGCCTGATCGCTCCGGCGCTCACGCTAGGGGCGCTGGCGACCGGTTGTTTGCTTGCCTGGCTTGTGCGCGGACGTCTCACCGAGAGCCTGCGACTCGGAGAAATGCTCTCGACCGCTTATGAAGAACTTTATCATCGAATCTCAGAGTTTCTCGCTGGCCTGAAGATCACCAAGAGCTGCGTCTCAGAGGACCTGCACGTGAACGCCTTCTCCGGCGCTATTGACGAGGTTAAGGCCAGCCTATTCAACTATGTAGTGAGTCAGGCCAACGCTCGGGCTTTTCAGGAAATCGCGGGGGTTCTTGCAGTCGCGGCATTCCTCTGGATAAGCGCCGATCTGCTTCACCTTCCCCTCGCGGAAGTCCTGGTATTGGCTCTGATTTTTTATCGTCTACTTCCCCTCGTGCAATCCCTGCAGCAAGCGGCACAGCAACTCTTGCATTCCGCACCCGCCGCTCAGTCGGTTCTCGGTCTCGAGAAAACATGCACGGCCGCTCGCGAGGCGCCACCTAGCCACTCTCGCAGGGTCCTCAAAATCGATCAAGGCATTCGTGTCGAAAACGTCAACTTTCGACACAACGCACACGATCCACCTGCCCTGACGAACATTACGCTCAACCTGCCCGCTGGCAGTCTCACGGTCCTCTCCGGGCCATCAGGCGGCGGCAAGAGCACGCTACTTGATTTGCTCGCCGGTCTGCTGCGACCTAACAATGGACGGATATGGATCGATGATAGCGAGTTGACTGATGAATTAGCGCGAACTTGGCGAACCTCGATCGCCTATGTGTTGCAGGATCCTTTTCTGTTTCACGACACCATTCGCACGAATTTGCTCGTCGCCAAACCCGACGCCAACGAGAACGAGCTCCGCGAAGCGCTCACTTCCTCCGGAGCGTCAATATTTGTCGACGCTTTGCCTCTGCGGATGAACACAATGGTTGGCGATCGCGGCGCTCGCTTTTCTGGAGGAGAACGGCAACGGCTCGCATTGGCCCGTGCCCTTCTTCGTCGTCCCGCCCTGCTGCTCCTGGACGAACCGACAACTTCGCTCGACGAACGAAATGAGCGGATAGTTCTCGAAGGGGTGGAGGCGCTCAAGGGACGTGTGACGATGATACTCGCGACACATCGTCCTAAACGCGTCCGGTTCGATCAACTGTTCCGCATCGCGGGCGGCAAGGTAGAAAAGGTGGGCCATGAAAATTGAACAACGAAACCCCGCTGAGGTTTGGCGCTCTCCTCAGGTGCGTTACCCTAAGACCTAGCCCGGGCATTAGATAAGAACCTGATTCCGAGGCGAAATGGTCTTGTCAAATGATATACACGCCATAACCAGGATGGCAGCGGCATGGCCTCGTAATCGCCGGTTGTTCGAGTCGAAGCCAATCCCCAAAAGATCTTCGCCTTTTAAGTCCAGGTCTCACAAAGATCCAGGTTTCCCAAAAAATCCTCTGGCGCAGGAGCCGATGCTGCGGTTGGCTCTGTTAATCGTTTCATCGCGACATCAGCCGCAGCCTGAACGTCCGGATCTCGCGTAGCGCGAGCTAGTAGTACTTCATTTACCGGGGCTGCAAGCAATTTCGAAGCCAATGTACAACCAACCAGGATTGGATTGCCGCAGTGATTTTGAGCCGCACGATGCAATAAGCTCATCCAATCGAGTTTTGGATAGGCGCGGATGAAATCTGCATAATCGCAGATCCACTTTAGGGATCTCCATCCCTCCTTCGTCCCGTGACCGGCAAGATAGATTGCTAGTTCGTCGCGTCCCAGTGTCGGAATCTCTCGTCCAGCGATGACGACCAATTCCATTTTGTCCCAAATGTCGGACGCCCGAAGTGGAAACGGCACTCCCCGTGGGGCGAAATCCCAATGGAGGTCAAGCATGACGTCATCTGCTTCGAAGATATACTGGTTATGATAAGCGAGGAACGCCTTCCGATAGACCGGATCTACATTTCTAGCGAGATATCCGCAAGATCGCAGACAGGCTTCCGCGATTTCAGATCGGATTCGTGAATAATTAAATCGATGTCGTTGTACTCCCGCCTTGCCATATCCTGATATAGCGAAAGAGCCAGCACCAGGCCTTTGAACGTCGCAAAACGAACACCCTTGTTATCAAACGAATTGGCGATGCTTAGAAGCTTCTTTCCGAAGTACAGGCACTGAACGCGGTAAAACAGCCAAAATCTCCGAGCGCCTTTGCTGTTTCGCTAGTTCTATACAACCGGCCCGTTCGTCCGAGACTGTATAACAGTTGCGGTCTCACCCTGTGGCGCTCGGCTAAGCTGGCTATCGCCATCCAATCGATGTTGATCCGCCGCAGATCCTCGCTACTTTTGCGACCGGAGGCGCCAATCAGATAACAAAGGAGCATAAACTCGCGCGATGGCTTCGAGGGCATTGTCCGCGCCCTCGTATCGATCCAGGCCATTGCCTCGAAGTCGTCCATCGGTCAGTCTCGTTGGTTCATTTTATTTGAGCGTTCCGCCGAGATCTGCGCTCATTCGTTCTCAACCAGAAGTCCAAGATCCGGATTTTGAGGAGATCGTGCGTATCACGTGCACTTTGTGGATCGATTGGCAATTTGAAATCATCTATAAGATCGAGAGCGGATTTGCATAGGGCGAGCTTCGAAAAAGGATGCCTTTGTAGCATTCTCACAATTGGATCCTCGACCAAGGGGCTCTTTTCCCTCGAAAGCACCGCTTCGGGGAGGATGCCCTGCATCGCTCTGCGGACCAAAAGCTTGCGGCGTGCCCAAGGGATTGGCGGAACTGAGAGCAAGAAGTTCAGAACTCTGAGATCAAGATATGGATGCCGCCACTCAATCGGCGTTCCTGTGACGGCGACGTCGAAACTCTCCAGCAGTGGAGACCAAATGGCACTCGTAAAGGAGGCGATCGCGCGCGGATGCCAAGGATGCGCGCTCTCTTCAAGCCTGCTCGCGGCGCGAAGCCTCAATTCAACGTCGGCTCGCACCACGAAGTCTTTTTCCATCCAAGGGGGAGATGCGCTCAGAGGCGCTAAATCGTCAACGGACTCAGCACGTCTCATCAAAGTCGTTCGCCATTCGCGCAGTGGTTTTGTGCAAAGATATTGCAATAAAGCACCTGCCAAATGGCGCCAGTCGCGACGATTTCGGAGCCAGCGCAGATATATCCTCCACTCGAACGTGAGAGCGTTATCTGGCCCCTCTCCATAGAGCCAGACTTTCGCCTGCGCGGCCATTTCAGTTGCATTGATGCGTTCCGCAGCTGCGGAGATAATCCGCATGCTCGGCTCCGAAGTCGTAATATTTAGATTTTCCCAAAGCGGATCGTAGTACGTCTCATCAACGGCTCTCAATCTGTGTTGAATGCCAATTCTCTCCGCAACTAGAGAGCTGAAATATTTCTCGTCGTGAGTAATCAAATGGTCAAAATAGCGGGTATCTGCGACCACGCGAGACGCATCCCCGACCAGCACGGACGGCCTCGGCTGCGAGGGTGGACAAATCCAGGCCCCCGCTCATAACCACTCCGATGCGACCGTTGGGGAATCGATTCTTTAATTGAGGCCGATAAGACGCTATGAAAGTGCTCTAGATATGTTTGCTGATTTTGGTAAAAAATCGGGGTCTCCACACACAGCGTCCAGTACTTTCGCAGCGCACTCCCCGAGGCAAATACAACTAGGCTATGCGCGGGAGGAACTCGTTTGATTTCTTTGTAGACGCTCCTGTCGAATTCGATGCAGAAGCCGGTGGTAAGGAAGTCCGCTATCCAGCACTCGTCTACACGATCATCCACGTTCGAAGCTATGTTGTCGATGGCATCGCTCACGAACCACTTGCCTTCAGTGTGAGCGTAAAAAAGCGGCTTCACTCCAAGCTGATCGCGAGCGCAGAACAAATGCTGGCGAGCCTCGTCCCAAATAGCCAAGCAAAAATCGCCCTGCAGATGTTCAACGCAGCGCTCCGTCCATTTGGTGTAAGCGCAGAGGGAGAGGAATTCATCGGATGCGGTCGGCGACACCGCCTCTGCACAAAGTGCCTCTCGATCATCCAAACGCACGCGACCAATGATCCAAAACCGCTGATCGATATTTCTTGGCGCTGCGGCAGCCCTTCGGAGGATCGGCGGGAACCTCGGCCCATGTAAAAGCAGTTTGCCGAGAGGTACCTAAGATCAGACGTCTTGCACTATTGCCCTGCCCTAAGTCCTCGACCTCAACATCAATCGGGGCGCCGTCGGTATTAAAAACAACCAAGAAGCTCACTAACTCTTGGTCCCTCTCATGCCGACGACCCCATGTGTCGATAGCGCAGCGATTTGTCTATAGGTCTCGATTGAAGAACCCCCGATCAGGACCCGATCGTCAAAAGTGGGCCACGCGTGTGCCCAGAACTGCCCATCCGAATTGTCGACGCCCATTCTCAGCTCGGAACAATGGCCGCACGCGGAAAGCAAATGCTGAAGAGCGAGGGCTTGTAGAGACGGTTACGCACGGAAGTCGTCGAGACGCTACATTAACGGACCAACTCAATCGCTCCACCGATGACGCTCCACTCCCTGATCGCGCCGCCCAGGCCTGAAGCTGCTGCAAGTTTTGAAAACGCAGGCGCACACTGCAGTTAAGAAGCGCAAGCGTCGCCCAGACTAGGTTTCTCTTATCGCTGAAGGGCAGACGAAGGAACGCGAGAGCTGATTTCACGAGAATGCCGATTGAAATATTAGGTTTGCGACGTCAGGCAGCGACGAAAAGTTTCTTGAATAGGTCAATCGAAAAAATGGCACTTCTTTGGCTATCCGCTCAGCAAAGCGAAATTGGCGTTCCAGCCGTTTTGGAAGTTGAATTCGAGTGTCCATGCTGGACGAGAGAATCGCATTTAGGAGCTCAACTCCCAATAGCTTTCGGACCCGTGGGCGTTCCAGCTCCCTTCTGCTCGGTCGAGATAATATAAAGCCTTCAAAGGGTGCGCCAACGGATCCCTGCGCTGGACGGCTCAAAGATCATCTTTTCCCCGAGCGGATTCCAGTAACCCATTTTCAATCGATTTGGCAGGTACAAATCTGCAGGCTCTCTGAAAAGCTTAATTCGGCCGGGACCAGGTTGAGCGACCACATCATTCTCCTCGTATGTCAATCTCAACATGTCGTCGGTAATAAGCGTACTGCCTTGGCTGATCAGGTAGGCCGCAAGCGTCGACTTGCCAGCCCCACTTGGCCCCAGCAAACCAACCGCGCGGCCACCATTCTCGACCACGGTTGCGTGAAGTGTTTCTTCGCCTTGCTGCAGCAATGCAGCACTTATGGCAAAATTGGTCAGATAAGCTTCGAACAATTCGAGAGGCATACTGCTCAAATTATGGCAAAGGACGCGTTGGCCATCGCTGGATACTAAGATCTCAAACCAATTGCCCCATCGCATGAAGAGCGAGCCTCCTTCGACAACCGCGTGCTGGATCCAGTCACCGTCGGGATCGTACGGAGGAACCTCTGCTAGTTCTCCAAACAGGTTCCCGACGCTTCCCCTAAGCTCGATTACCCGCTCGAATTTCTTCGCAGCCGGGAGCGAGAGCCGAAGGTCCGTCGCTACGGTCAGTCCGTAAACCCGATACCGATTGGAAACTCAACCGCGCCTGTCAGCACGCGAGAACCTGCCTTGCCATCAATAACAGATTGAAAAAGCTAATATAAAAGGTCAATGCTTCTCTGGACTTTTCGAGTGCGGCGCTTATGATACGCTGTGGAGAAATCATGTATCCAAGTCCTAGATCATTTTGACGAGCGCAGGATCCAGTGTTAACACTTCACGTCAACCCTGGTTTTTTGGGGGAAGCTGCGATGTTTGAGAAGAGCAGTAAAGATCGGATAGTTAGAGCTGATACCTCGACGAAGCGTGCCTATTGCAGGCCGACACTGACGAAGCATGGGAACATGCGCGAACTCACGCTCAGCGTATCCAGCACCAAATTCGGCCAATTCGACGGATATTACTCTGATAGAACTGGTTGAGCCACGCTAAGTTCAAGGGACGGCGCCTTGTACGTGAAACTCTCTGACATAAGCGCCGGAGACAATGATCTTCGGTTGAATTCTGTACCGTCGTCCAAAGCGAGCTATAGAAAACCTTCGCTCACCGTGCACGGGAGTTTGCGCCAGATCACACTGCGCGTTGGCCGATCTGGAAAGCATGACGGTCCTTATTCCAAAGATGCGACGGGACTTCCGGTTGATGTGTCTGGCGGCTGTCGTCTCGCGTCAATCCAGCGGGGATTCTCCATTCCGCAGCTCACTTGCAGACCGCCGCCTTTGAGCATCCTCAGGGAAAAGTCGTCACTTCTACCAAGCCTGCCTCAGCGAGTTCTTGTAGGAATGCAATGACATCAGCTCGACATTGGCTTTGTTCAACGTCGAACTGATCAACAACAGACCTACAAATCTCATCAACGCTCCGCGGTTGCACTAATTCCTGCCAAATTAAGGAGCCAACTTCGTCCAAGCCGAAATACAGGCTGCTCTTCAAGCTGAGAATCGCAACTTCGTTATCTAGCTCACATGAAATCTGCTCCTTGGCTTGAACGACCACACTTGACGGCTCGATTTTCATTCCCATCCCTTTTGCAAAATGATGGCTTTGGCTCTGCTAGACGCTTGCCCGTTGAATTACATGGCAAATCGCCATCTGAGCGGGACGGTTTCGTCGCAAGGCGCTAAATATTCGGCGACGCTCGTCCCAATTCAGAAGCCACTCGTTGAACAAAGCCCGGGTATCGGCGCCCTTGAGCTTCTCCTTCACCTCAATCAGTGTAGTCTTCATTCGAGATAATGCTTGAAAGACATCCTTGCGATCGGCGCAAATTCCGGCCCGTTTATCGATCAGCGCTTCGAGGCCCAACAGCAAAAATGCTTCGGGTTTTAGATCATACTCGGGGGCAGTCTCGAAATATCCCCTCAGCGTCTTGGGTCGATGCGAAGGCATCTCGCTCTCCCGGAGGAAACGCGTCCGAGCGATACCGAATAGCTCCGAGGCGAATGCGTCAGCTCTAGGATATCTAATAAATGGTGGCAAATGTTGCGCGTAAACTCCTTGCACTTGGAGCAACGGCGTCCCGTAAAAGGACGATTGTAAGAAACTCCAGTTCACGTCTTCATTATAGCCCCCGGAAAGGGCGGCCAGTTTCCCGAGCAACCGCACAAACCGATGAGTTGTGTACTGATCACACCCTTCCGGTGAGTACTCGTCGGATCGTCAGCCTCCGCAACTCTAGACTGATCCCTTGCAGATGCCGGGCTCTTCCCCAACGGGTTGCCTGCCGAGTACCACGTGCCGTCATCCGCCGATATGCCTTGTTTTGAAAGGAAGTTAAACCAATCATCTCGTTGCAACACGTTTATCACGCGGCTAAGAAAATGTGTATCTGCCACGCCGCGCTTGCGTGCCGTCGCGATGAAGGGGGCGCCCTTTTTCGTGTTTGTGCACCAATGAAAGAAGCAGGTGTGCTCGTGTTCATGGTGATGTACCACATCGTCGTCAATAAAAAAGAGAACTTCTGGATTCAGTGACAAGCCAGATATCAAAGCCAGATTACGCACACCTGGAATTCGACAGGCCGCCGGTTTTTCCACCAAATACGCGAAATGTTGGCGCAACGACGCCGCGGGAAGGAGTTCCCTGATCTCCGCCTCGACCGCCTGGTCGACGTAACTCATCTTTACGCCCGCTATTCGCCATGCGTTGACAATTTCACGATTAAGGTCGCGCTCGCCAGAAGCCTAGTCGTCGACGAGATCCAATGCGCTCGCCGGGCAATGCCGCATCCTGAAACCGCGGCAGCAATGCGACGATTCAGAATTTCTGGGCGGTTGGCGGTGCTGACAGCGATGACCACCCCGTTCATGGATACAAAGGACGAACTGAAACTAATGGATCCTCAATACCTTGCGCCACCTCTACATCTCGCATGGTCCGTGAAGCTCGTTCAACATTCATCGGTCCACATCCAGATTGAATTTTGATCACGGCGCCCCTGCACAATGATCTCCTCACCAGGCTTCGCGTAAATCCGGTTTCGGACAGATAAAAAATAACCGCCCAACAAGATTTTGCACCGGTTCGAGGTCAATTCTCGTAAGATCCGTTAAGATCCATTCTGAGTTGGATCCACTGGGCAATTCCGTTTACATCTCCCCCAGTAGAGATCAGGCGTGAAGAGGATTGATAGCTCTCAAACGGTCCTCCGGAACTGAAGTCGAAGGCGAAAAGATTTTGGGGCTCACTTCGAAGCTCGAGGCTCTCGTCGTCAACCTTCATCTCTATTCGTGGCGCTACTTGGTTCAAAGGAGACAGATCAAATCCATGCTTAGTTCCTAATCTCTTTTCATCGAGTCTCCGGTAGTTCGCGAGCGCAATGCGGAGTGAACCGTGCGATCGAATGATACATGCATTACTGTGAGTAAGGCGGCCGATTATTTTCGGTGAATCCAAGGACGTCCTGCCCTAGAAGGTCGCTACTGACGATTTCAGACACGAGAACATCGAAGGGTTGATCGAGATCCTCACCAATTTTCAAGTCACGCGAATGCTTCGCGACTCTCTTGATGCGGTTAGAATATCCGTTCAAGCTTGCGATTTCTCTGGCAACAGCTCCAAGGCTGGGTTGTATTCGCAACTAATGACCTCCTTAGCCCCAGCTCGCGCCGCCATCATTGCCAGGATGCCGGATCCGGCACCGATCTCGAGCACCCTTTTTCCTTGTGCGTGACGATGCAGAGCTTCCTCATAAGCGGTGTTGCGTGAGCAATCTCGAACGATCGAAAAATGCCAGCTCGGTACATCGTTACTCAGCACGCGCGAAGCGACTGCTTCGACTTCGCCATTCCCTGGAGCCAACATTAACGCTCGTCGCGCGAGCTCAATTGCCCCCTCCGTCTTTCCTTTGGCCAGCAATACCTTGGCAAAGTATGCCAGCGTCAAGGGATTGCCTTCCATCCTGCGAATTTCGCTTGGATGCTCGGCGACCCGGCTGAGTATTTCCAGAGCCGTCTCATCAGTGTGGCCGCGCGAAGCTCCCATCTTGCTCCATCATGCCTTTGAGGCGCCAAAGTAATTTGGCACGCGAGGCGTCCTTGACTAAGCATTCCGACCGGCGACACGTCTGTGAGGAGCGTTAGAAATCCCAAGCTTTGGCAGAAAGAAGATCCCCGCGAAGCATGTCACCAGCCGTCAGTTTTAAACTGAGCGCTCGCGTTTGGGCGAGGTCAGTCGGGCGGCAGCTGTTTAAATCCCGTTTAAGTTACACCTTGACACGAAGCTGCACTCTGACCAATCGGTCATTCGGACACGTTTGCAAAAAGAGGGCCCCTACCGCCGATGTCGACCGAGGTCCATGCAGACAGATTGATCGCAGCACTGCGCGGTGCGCTGGGTGCGCGGCTGGTCACGTTTCACAATTCTTTGCTATCGGAGGTTCGTCCGACGACGGGTCATCTGGTCCTTGGCTTCGCTTTCGGATATCCTCCCGAAGTCCTGTCTCCGTTCGTAGAGTCGGTTCGCTCCGACGGCAAATTCGACGGAAAGATCGTCTGTTCGTCAACTCATCTTCCCAGGAGGTCATCGAATTTTTAAAGGAGCGAGAGATCGAGCCATTCGCTTTCGATCCATCCAAATCATTGATGCCCAGCATATTCTTGGCACGATTTTTCACGTATTATGAATATCTTCGCGATCAATGGGCAAATGGTAATGTTTTCAATCAAATCTTGCTGACCGATGTTCGCGACGTGATCTTTCAGAAACGCTTATTCGGCACAGCGTGCGATACGCTCGAATTTCATCTGGAAGAAGCATTTCCGACAATTCAGGAGTGTCCAAATAACTCCAAATGAATGAAACACGTTTTCGGCAAGGAAGCTCTCAGCGCCTTCGCGACGAAAACGATTTCCTGCGCAGGAACAGTATGCGGGAGAACGATCGGCATATTGGACTACTTAACTCAAGTGCAGTTGCTAGCCCTCCAATTGCCAGAAAAGGTCCAAGCACGGTATGGCACCGACCAGTGCATCCACAATTGTATCCTTTATCGTGGCCTTACGCGAGTAGCCATTGCGAGGCCAAATTTCACGCGCGTCGCGACGTTGTATAACGTGACGAGAAACAGTTTGAGATCCGACGCGGAGGGCCGCGTTATCAATCCGCGCGGCGACATAAGCGAAATCGCACATCAATGGGATGTCCACACGGAACTTAATGATAAAATTCACAGGACCGCGTTCCAAAGGAGAGCGGCTCGGCGGCCAGGTGCGTGAATATCTGCAGAATGGGCAAGCCGTCGAGTTACCATGAATAGGGTAAGCGTTTCTCTGCGTTGGATAGACGAGTTGCGTGGGATGGGGCCTTATCGCACATTATCGGGCCTCAAGCTCCCGTCGCTCTGTGAGGCGCCTAGTGCGCGCGGCTGCATCGCGACCCACCAAGCGTGCGATTGCGACAATTGAAGATCATTCACTTCCCTCAAACCGCTCCGGCCGAGACACGTCCCAGTCGCAGGCCTTCGATCGCTTCAAGATCAGGGCCGGTGGGCATCGCTGGTAATTTGCACGCGATGCGTTTGAGCTATCCCCTCTGCCTGCTCAGCGAGCCGTGACAGCAATTCAACGGCTGACGCGGCCGTCCTAGTCATCCAAGAGCTCTGGCTTCCTTAAATCAACCGCTGCCGACCCCAAGATTATTCGCCGCGGCTCCTTCTCCTTAGAACGTCGGAAGTCCCAAGCGGGAGTCTCCTCAGCACCGTGCGCCTGTGCATTCGCTTGCTGCGAGACATCCCGCTCCTTATTGACCTGAACGCTTTCGAAAGGCGACTTTCGCAGCAGGGAACCCGGAGATAAGCGGCGCCACGCAAAAACAGTAAGCGCGCCGCTCGATGCGCCGATAAATCCCCCGGCAATGGTGTCCGACAGAAAATGATAATTCGTGGCCACTAACACAGCAGAAAATCCAATCGCAGTTAGCGCATAGAGCGTTCTAAATCGGGGATAGAATATCCACAGAATGGAGAGTAGACAGCAAAGAGCAGCTGTATGCCCCGAGGGGAACGACAGGTAATCGTGTCCGGGCCGGAAAAAGTTGAAGCTATAGGCCCCGTCGTGAATGAGGGATGGAGATCCGTATTTTGGATAGGTACGCGCGAAGACGTACTTCAGTTTGTCACTTATATAGCGAGTGAACAGGAGACTTGCATCGCCAAGAATGCAAACAACATCAAGCTTGCCGATCGGCCGGCGTACCAATCGACGCAACAGAAAGAGCGCAAATAGCAGCAGCGCCAGCGGGTCGAAGAAATTTGGTGTACGCTTGAAGTCGCCGATCGAAGCGAACTGACCGAACAGGCTGTCAGCAAATAGGCAAATTGGCCGATCAACATAGCGAACGCAAAGTGCCACGACTGCGATGGTGAGCGCAAAAAACGCGCACCAGATTTGCAAATTCGTCCAAGTTCGAGCTTTTTAAATCGGGGTCGCAGTCATTTCCTGCCATTCCTCGGCCTCCCGCTCGGGACCGAGCTTTGTGGCGCTTACAAGCATCTTTCACAGATCGAAACATTGTAGGGCGCGAGGTCCACCTGCGGCTCCAGTTCCAACTTAGACGCATAACTCAGTATAACTGATATCTGGCGACGACGGCAAATTCGTTAAGCCACATTGGCAGTTAGGAATGTTTATCTGGTGCCGACGGGGTCTTCAATCGTATGCGGGTCGTGTCGGGAGGGGGCCCCTCCCTGCGCGCCGCCAGCCAATCAGTCGCGCCCTCTGAGGGCGTCAAGGGGCCCCTTTCGCTTCTCATCGACCCCCCGTATGTTCGCCGATGCCTGCCCTCTCAAAAGGCCAAATGCGCCGCCCATTAACAATCTTCTGGGTTGTCGTCTCGACATCCTCAGTGCGTTAGGACAAGCACGAAATCGGCATCGCCCGCGCTATTTTTCCGGGGCGACGTGAAGTTATGGCTGCCGCTATTCGTGAATGGCGAGCCAGAGATCGTCGTGGACGAATTGTTGGTCGGGTCGAACCACTTTGCGGTGACCGGCCCGGCGAAGGTCCGCATCGCAACCGTGAGCGTACCCCCGGCCGGCAGGTAAGCCATCGCCAGCGTTCCATCCGCCGTTGCGGCCGTCGTCACGTAATTATCCGCGTTCAACGTTCTCGTTAGGGCCGGCAAGCCGGCGTCGTTGCCGCTAACCTGAGCGTCGTTCGTTCCGTATCCGGCGGTGACGATTGTTATGCGTCTGATCGGGCACCAGGTTCCACCAAGCGACGGAATTGAATAGTTGACTGAGATATCCAAGTTGCGTGACGGCCGTCGTTGAGAGATGCGTCAGCCAGTTGTGCGTTGCCGGAACAACGCAGTCATCGCCGTAAAGCTGGCCCGTCATGCCGGATAGCATCGTCCAGTATTCCTGAAACCTCATGTTCTGGTTGGTCGGCACCTGCCCGGCGTTGTTGCCGCAGGTAGCTTCGTCGTAATTGGTCTCGACAAGGAAGGACGGCTTTGCAGGCACATGATTGTAGGAATAAAGATCTTCGCCGTAGGCTGGCCCGTAGGTATACGAGCTGTTTAGGTCGACCAACGAACACCACGTTGGATCGTCACAGGCGGAACTGATCAAGAAGGTCAGTTCCACGGTCATCAGATGATTCGGATCGGCGGCCTTGATCGCGGCCGCCAGCGGCTCCAGGACGTTGTTGTCCGCCTTCGTGGGAAGCTTGCCGACGCCGAAATCATTGCCCATGAACCAGACGACATTGGGGAAATTCTTATAGCGGTTGCCGAGGAAAGTTCCGTAGGCGCGCACCTGCGCCGCCGAGTTGAGACCAAGGACGCCGTACCAGCCGTACGTTTCCGCGGGGTTGAAGAAAACGACCAACCCGAATTGCGCCGCGAGATCGACGTAGCTGTCGACGCGCTTCCAATAGGCCTCGTTCGGTTTTGAGACGTCATAATCGGGCGCCGAATGACCGCTGAGCACCGCAGTGAAGGGCTTTATCCCATCGAAGGTTGTACCGTCGGCGCTGCACGATGTCGCGAATAACTTGTTGTTGCAGAGGGCAAAGAAGACGACCGCGTTAAATCCTTGCTGCGCGCGTGCTGCGAAGTAGGTTTGCACGTCGCGATAGCCGGTCGTCGCCACATAGACCTGTGCCAAATCGCCAACGATCATGAACGGCTTGTTGTTTTGATCGACCAGATAGCGGTGGTTGCTCGAGACCTTCAGCGGATATTTGAAAGCGACGCCGTCATGGCCCGGCTACGATCTGCGTGAGTCGACGCTGCCGGCGCGAAACCCGCTAGTGTCAGTGCCGCTGCGAGCAGCGATGCGTTTTTTCATTGCGGGAATATGACTCTGGAAGTCAGGTCGTTCGCTCTCAACGATGTTCGCCGATGGCCGCAGCGATGCCGCGCGCAGTTAGCAGTTAATGGAGCTTGAAGAGCCGTTATCGCACGTTGGCGTACCCGCCCCCTGCCCGGCGCAGATAGTAGGCTTTGTCAGCCAGGGTTATGCCGAAACTGGATCGAGCGCGTCGAATTCCCGGATGGCCGTCTTCAGGCGCGATAGGGCACGCCGGTCATATCGGTCCAAACGAACCAATTGTTCTGCCAAAAATTCTGGTTGCGGCGGCGATCTCAAAGGCGCAGCGCGCGCTTTGACTGCAATCCGGCGCAGAACGTCCTCGGCCCGCGCGTCCAATTCTCCGCCGCGATTAAGTTGCTCCATCGTGTGGATCACCTCTCGCGCGCTAGGCTCTTTTGGCAATGCCTGAAGTGGCGTCAGGGAGGCATTGGAAAAGTCTGCCAGCAAAGCGCCACGCGCCTTACGTACGCGCTGCAAATCGACTTGCGCCTCAGCGATGCGCCGCGCGTGCTCAGTGCGGATCCCGTCAGCGCCCTTGCCCGCGATTGCAATTGCCAGACGTTGGGCGGATTCGCAGAGCGCAATATCCGATGAGATTGAAGTCGCGAGTCCGTGACGGAGCGCATTTTTCGCGACACGGGCCTTTCCAACCGGCGTTTTCGGCCCAGTGCTGAAACGTGCATTACGCTGATTTGCGAGCGCGCGCGGCGAAGTTTTCATTTGTCCCCTCGCCTTCCGAAATTTCCCTAAACTCGGCTTCTTCAATCCTTGCTGCCGTCCCGCGCAGCCGTTGTGCCATCGTTGCTCGGCGCCGCTCGATCTCACGCAACACCAAGTTTCGGCGACCTTCGGCTTGCATGATCATGCGATCAAATCGCTCCAGAGTGTCGAGGTTAGATACGAACGTCTGCGTCGCGATTTCTTCTTGATCGACATGCCGCTCTTTGAGCAAAACATTCACTTTCTTGATGGAACCAGGGTCGCGACGATTCCAACCCGCAACCAAGTCGTTTTCTGAAGGCTCCAGTGAGAAAGACAGGCCTGGCCCCTCGTCCCAGTCCTCTAGACGAGCGGCAACCCAGCTGTGAGGCGCGCTGCTCAGGAATTTCGCTTTGTAACGTCTAAGTCGCATAGCTTCCCAGACAAGATCGACAAAATCGCGAACCCAGATCTCCTCGATCGCGCCCCTCGGCGCGATCGCAAGTCGAAACTGATTATGGAGGTTCTCGTAAGCAGCGGCGTCTTCGCCCTCGAGCAATAGCGAGGTCCCAGCAAAGACTGGAGATCAGAATATGGTTCGACAGCCTGGGTATTGGCTGGCGCAAGCTGCCGCGTTTGGCGTGGCATCGCCGTCTCCAATTGGTGGTGAGGGAATAGCCCGCCTAGCTACCCCTTTCCGCCCTCGGTGAAAAGGCGAAATCCATGATTTTCCAACAGTTTTATTTCGACAGAGAGGATCGTCTCAGGCGAATTCCTGGAGCGTCATCCGGTGTGCCGACGAATTCGATACCTGCAGCTTCCAGGGCCTTACGTATCTCGTTGAGCGTCCGCGACTGGCTCGGCGGAATACCGTCCGTCGCTTCGAAGCGCTTAATCGTTTGTTGCCCTACACCTGCGCGCTCCGACAACAGCGCAACTGACCAACGCAGCGCGGCTCGTGCCGATCGAATTTGAGCGCCCGTGACCATTGACAATTCGTCCATTTATGGTCCAAATAGTACTACTTTCGGTACATATTGGGCCGCACCGCTTTGGTTAATCCTAAAACCTCTCAGAACCTTAAGCCCTGGCGTGCGGCGCTCTTCCGCCTCGAAGGAGCCTATGCTGCCAGTACTCTTAAAGCTTACAGGTGCGATTTCGAAGCGTTTGACGCTTGGTGCTGCATCGAAAGACGCAGCGCTCTCCCTGCAACGGCTGAAACAGTTGCCACCTTCATTGCCGACCAAACAGAGCACTGTTCGGCGGCGACCCTCAAGCGCCGGCTGGCGGCCATTCGCAAAATCCATCGGCTTCTCCGGATGGAAAGCCCTGTGACAGAGGAAGAGGTAACAATTGCATTACGACGGGCGCTGCGAAAGAAGCGCGCTAGACCGCGACAGGCATTGGGGCTGACGATAGATCTTAGAGACCTCTTAATAGCTTCTTGTCCAAAAACGCTGGCCGGAGCGCGCGATCGGGCGATGATCATGCTCGGATATGACACCCTTTGTCGACGCTCGGAATTAGTCGGCTTGCGCTTGGAGGATCTCGCGCCGGCGTTCCGCGGGTCTGGTCAAATTCTCATAAGACGCTCCAAGAATGACCCATATGGAGAAGGTAGACTTGGATATGTCTCTCCTGAGACGCTCGCATTGGTTCGGGATTGGCTCAAGGCCGCGGGAGTTACCTCCGGCTACATCTTCCGATCTGTCCGACACAACAAAATCGGAAATCGATCCCTCCATCCATACTCAGTCAATAGAATTCTAAAGCGAGCAGCGCAAGCGGCGGGTCTCGCGGCTGAGACCGTCGAACGTTTGTCAGGCCACTCGATGCGAGTGGGTGCAGCGCAGGATTTGATCGTTTCGGGGCTGAGCATTTTGCCGATTATGCATGCTGGAGGTTGGAAAACCCCGAACGTCGTCGGACGATATGTAGAAAATGCAAATCTTGCGCCCCTCTTAAAGCGAGCGCGCCAAGGCGCGCAACGCGACACCTCAATTCCTAGTTCCGAATAATAGCGACCATCGATTTTGCCATGATCGGAATTCTCCCAACCTGCAGGAAGCGAATTTCTTTGGCACCTGCCTCCGTCAATAACTGGCTGAGAGTTTTCTTGGAGAAGAACTTGATATGGCCTCCAGGCCAAAGCGCCGTAAAATGCCGATCCATTGATCCGCTCGCCGCAAGCGCGAGATTTTTCAGATACCCGTGATACGGCGTCGAAATAAAGCCAATTCCCCCTGGAGCGAGTAAGCTCAAAAACGTTGCAGCGAAGGCCTGTGGGTCAAAGCAATGTTCTATCACCTCGAGACTTACCACTAAAGCAAACGTTCCATACCGGTTCGCCAGGTCATCATACGCACTCCCCACGTCGGTCCGAAGATTAGGGTAGGCGTTCCGTGCATTAGCGATGCCGCTCTCGGACGTATCAACTCCGGTTACATCAAATCCTAGCTCTGAAAGCATATTGCACGTTGCGCCATTTCCGCATCCCAGATCGAAGGCACGACGCTGATGCCACACGTGCTCTTGGATGACTTTTCTAAGCACAGGCCACAGATATGCATTCGCACAAGTTGGACCAGCGTCTCGATATTTATATTCAATGACGTTAGACATGGTCGAATTGCGAATTACGCGATTGGCCCATCTTCTTTAAGCGTTTCACCAACGCGCTCCGGAGCTCCGGCGAGAACTGGATGAGGCGCAGTGAAAGCTCTGACTGCCTACATGCACCCACTCCAGGGTTTGCGCCAGAACTTCGACGTTAGCCATCGGTCGCGCGTGCGTCCTTAAGTTCTCTAATTTTTAGATGGACTTGGTAGAAGTATGCAAACTTTAAAATCGCATGATGGAGCCCGGCACTTCCGTCCAGGAACCCGCCTCGCGCCACATACTCTGCGAGAAAATATGCGAACGGGAAGAAGCCAGATGCGAGGAGAGAATATTTTATGCGCTGTCTAGCGGTCAAACTTCCCCAATCCCCTCGCCGAAGCGAAATATACCGGTGCGCTTCCCAGTCAGAGTAATCGTTATGTCGTGTGATGAACTTTTGAAGGGATTTGAAGTTGTGGTGCAGGATTGGCTTGCGGAGTTCCCCAACTGCGCCGTTTACAATTGGATGCTCATGGACCTCCATATCGAGCGAGCTCCATCTCTCTTCGTCAATTTTCTCGTATTCGCCCTTGCCGACCATGAAAAGAGCAAGTTTACGCTGAGGAATCCCAAACCGGAGTCGTTTGCCCAAAAAGAAATTGTTGTACCGAACCCAGAAACCGGAATAGGTTGATTGCTCTTTGATCGAATTTGTCAATTCGAACTCGAATTCAGGCGTGATCTCCTCATCAGCATCCAAAAAAAGCACCCAATCAGTTTGAAAGCTGTAGTTTTGTAACACCCAATTCCGTTTCTTCGGAAACCGACCATTCCATACGAATTGAACAACCTTGGCGCCAGTGTCCTCCGCGACCTGCGCGGTTAGATCTGTGCTGCCGGAATCGACCACGATAACTTCCTTGAAGGATCGCAGTCTTGATAGACAGGTTGGAAGACTCCCCTCCTCGTTTCGCACTGGGATAACAACCGTCACAGGAATCATTTGCGCCAAATTCTGGTGCGAACTTTCAGCTTCTTTGCGGGATGACCGGCCACGACAGTCCAGTCCTCTACGGCGCCGAGGACAACGGATCGCGCTCCGACCACAGCCCCCTCCCCGATACGCACCCCCGGGCCGACGTAAGCTTCCGCCGCAACCCAGGCGTCCCTTCCGATTGAGATCGGCGCAGCTAATACCGGAAACAAATCCGACGTATAATCATGGCTCGCGGTGCACAGAAACGCTCTTTAACTCACAACCGCACGTTCTTCGATTTCGATTCTCGCGACATTGTAGCAATCAACTCCGCCGGCCAGGCAAGCTCCATCGCGCAAAGCAAGATTCCATGGCGCCCAGACCCGAGAGGACGGATAGGGATGGACCCCGTGACCAACACTCGCTCCAAAAAGGCGAAGAAGGAAACATCTCCACGAATGCAACAACACGGGCGATGGTCTGTAGAGCAGACCCCAAACGACACTCCAACACAGGCGCCCGATCCTTTGACGATTCGTAATGACAGGCTGATACATCAACGTGCGCTCAACGCTAGGCCAAGAGCCTTTTCAAGCATCGGCCGAACGAGAACTGTACCCAGTCGGACAAATGGTCCTGGTCGTGGTATGTCAGGCGGCCGTTCTCCGAAACCAACCTGATTGCGCCGTTATGTTCGAAAAACGCATAGGCTGGGTCAATAACCATGACCGAATGGCTGGCAAGACGGGTAATAGCGGTGGTTACCCGTTCACGATTCAAACGGTCATCCGGTTCCTCAAAAAATGGCGGTCGGATGCCCGCACGCATCGCCTCTCGAGTTGCCATCGGCGGCAACAATGGCGGTTGCGCTACCAAGACCACCTGACTTCCGGATGCACTTATTGAGTTCAATGCCTCTTGCAAATATCGCGTATCGCTTCCAAGCTTTAGCGTCCAAGCCTCCGCTATTACGACAACGTTTTGATGGTGAGCTGCAAGGAACTGCTTCACTGCAGGCCAATAGGTTTCGGGCTCTTCCGGAAGTTCGTTTGCGGCTGCCATGCTCAAAACATTCAGGCTGAAGCCGCGAGCGCGCGCAAGCGAAGCGAGCTCACGACCGTACATGGCGCCTTCGCTATCCCCTATTAGAGCTACGCTTTCTCCGCGGTTGCTATTGATCGCAATCCCCCCGTCGGCGATCTGGCGAGCTTCTGCGCTCAGGTAGTTCTGGGATCGGATTTGGCTGCCACATACACAAGCCACGACCACAGCGCATGCGACGCCTCCAAAAGCTAACGGGCGCCGCTGCTCAACATTCAGATAGGACCGCATTGGGCGCTCGACCAAGCGAAATGTCAGCAGCGTCGCCGCGATGCAAAGCGGTATTTTGAGGGCATCTCGAGTTACATAGCTTGAAAGAAAAAAGCGATAGTCAACAAAGGAAAATATTGGCCAGTGCCACAAGTACAAGGAATAAGAGCGCCTGCCTATGAATACAGGCACCGGATGCGCCAACAGACGTTGCACAATGTGCCGCCGTTGATGATCTATCGAAGCCAAAATCAAGACTGTGCCAACAACGGGTAGTCCCGCTACCCAACCGGGAAAATTCTCACCCTGCCTTATGAAGACGAAGGAAAATGCTAGCAGACCCACGCCGCATAAAGCCGTCAACGGTCCGCGCTTCGAATCGCCGCTCATTGCATTTTCTCGGAACAAGGCGAGACATGAACCAGCGAGCAGCTCCCACGCGCGGGTCGGTAGCAAATAAAACGCGACCACCGGTCGTATCGGAGTAAGCAACATGCAACCAGCGAAGCTGAGAGCGCACAACATCAAAGTGACAGACAATGGCGACTTCGCAATTCGCAAACAAAGATAGAGATACAGCGGGAATATGAGATAGAACTGCTCTTCAATCGAAAGAGTCCAATAATGTAGCAGGGGTTGCGCGTCAGGGGTTATTCGGAAGTAACTGCCTTGAACCATTAGCTTCATGTTTATGATCGAAAGCGCTGCTGCCAAACTATTGGCGCCCAGAGAAGCAAAATCCTGCGCTGAATAAAAATACGCGCCAACGACAACTGTTACGAAGAGCACAAGGAAGAAGGCAGGTGCGATACGCGCAATGCGATGCTGGTAGAAGCGGGCGATTGATGGTCTGCCCTGGTCGATATCCCTCAGCAGGACGGACGTTATGAGAAAGCCCGAAATCACGAAGAAAATGTCGACCCCGACAAAACCTCCAGACAATATTCGCCGATCAAAATGAAAAGCGATTACAGAAAGTACTGCGATCGAACGAAGACCATCTATTTCTGGCAAATAGGTCCATTTGCTACTTTTGGCCGTCGAGGAGGTTTCCGCGGAATTGCAGACCTCTTCAAGCCCGAAGCGATAACTTGTCACGTCAGTGTCCGAACAAATCGACTAGTCAAACGCCATCCGGATTCGCGGCTTTGTCTTTCAGTGAGCAATCCCGTTCTTTCCCTCCCTAAAGTTGTTCCGAAGGAAGTTGGTCGCGCTCCGCCACCGAGCGCCCAATCATACATTTCTCGCACTTTTGTACTAACTCTTTCCCAGGCAAAAAGCTCGGCGACTAATGCACGTCCTCGTTTCCCCATTTCTCGCCGGTCTGAAGAGGATAACGAGGAAAGGAGGGCGATGGCTTGCGAAATACTCTCTGGGCTTGCTTCCATATCAATGGCCGCGCCCCGCTCAAATCCGACTGGCAAGTTGCAATTTGGTGTCATCAGCACCGGTACTCGATGAGACCACGCTTCGAGCACAGCCATAGGGAGTCCCTCGCTCAACGAAGGCAGCGCGAATGCATCCGCTCTTTGCAACGACAGTTTCTTTTCATCTTCAAACTGCGGACCAACAAACCGCACTCGATCCTGCAAACCTAGGTAATCAGACAGCGCCTGCAGCTCCTGAAGATGACCGCCCTGCTCCCACCCAGCGACCACGAGAAACCAGGAGTCGTCAACCTTGCGACTCCTAATGCATTGATTGAATCCCTGCAAAAGTGCCTTCAGACCTTTTTTTGGATGGATGCGCCCAAGATATAACAATACGTTCGCTCCCTTTGGCAACGCTCGATCCCAAGTAGGAGATGCTTTTAATTCGCCACCGGTAGGCAAATCCAATCCGTTAGGAATGATGCATATCGGATTAGTGAGCCCATGTGCACGAAAAGCCAAAGCTTCTGCTTCCGACAAGGCGTGTAAACAACGAGCTTTCCGCAGATGGGCGTTCTCATACAACAGCGCAGCGAGAACTTTCTTCACGCGAGACTGCTTTAGCGCCCAAGGATCCAACATCCCGTGGGCCGCTACGATAAGCGGCTTATGCTTGCTTTCTGCCCAACGGGTGGATGCTATCGACGAGTATGTCCACAAGCCATGCGAATGGAGAATATCATATGCGACCAAATTTAATTGCGTTCGCAAATCAGGGGCGTACTTAAATCCCCATGGACCTACAATCGCGAGACGCCGTAACTGCACACCTTGCCAATGATGAAGATCGCGGCCTGAGTTGATGTCATCTGCCGCAAACACGTCTACAGAACAGTGGTTGTGCACGAGATTGCTTGCTAGGCCACTTACTGCCCCTAACAGCCCTCCGGCCTCACGGGATGCGGACCCCGTCAGAAACCCGACCGAAATGGGTGAGAGTTGGGCACCACCACATGCAGCTTTCATCGATTGATCGAAGCTGCTCATTTGAACCGAGCGACCAACATTCTCAGAAGCACCGCGTCGAACGTACTTGCCTTACGGCTGGGCATGCTCATCGCGCAGCTTGCTGCGCGGACGAGATTAATGGCGAAGCGCTCAGGTGACCATTCGGCAATTATCGCACGACTAGCGTCTCCCATCGCAGATCGGTGACAATCATCATCCGCGACTTTGAGCATGAAATCACCGAGATTGGTTGGATCTAAGGGATCAAAGACATAACCGTTTATGCCTTCCTTCACGAGATCTGGCGCGCATCCACAGCGATTCGAAACTAGCACTGGCAATCCCGACGCCATCGCTTCATTGACAACGAGACCCCACTGTTCGGTGACACTAGGCATTATAAAAGCGCGAGCCAGACCGTAGTAATTTGGAAGTTCATGATATTGTTTGAAGCCTGGCATCTGTACCCGGCCAGTTAAACCGCACTTTGATACTTCGGCTTCCAGTGATCCACGCAGCACACCATCACCAAGTATAACGAGATTCCAGCAGCGTGACGGATCATTCCCCAATTTGCTGCTATAGTAATGATACCCTTTTATCAGGGTGATCAGATTCTTTTTTGGAATAAAGCGCGCCGACGCGAGAAAGTACCTTTCTGGCAGACCGTACCGGCTGCGCATGGCGCCCCGATTTGCTCTCGCCGCATCCGCGCCTGCGTTGAAAAAAGAGTTATCTACCGCGTCATAGCCACACCATATACACTCGGAATCTACGCCGAGATGCTCAAGATATGCACGATGTGTCGCTCCCCCAACAGATCCCGTTTGGCACAGCCGTAGATAGCGACTTTTCAGCCACTCTTTTATAGCCGACCTCTTGAAATCATCCCTTTGGCTATCTGACATGACGACGACAGGAACATTTCGCAATCGCGCCCAGTTCAGCGCATGAAAGGCGTCTAACCCGTACCATCCAGGAATCGCTAGAACGTTCGGTCGGAAGAACGATAGCTCCCGATCCAATCGGCGAAGGAATTCTGCCGCGGTAAACTCAGGAGATCCGTCCGAAGCAAAGAGCGTTTTCCGATTAAAGGGTACGCTTTTGGATGGTTCCCAGCTGTATTCTGCACTTCGGGCGACTATCTCGACCGCTAAGATATCGACGCCTCGTGCGAGAGCACACAGGCGAGCAACATGATAAGGCCCAATGTTGTTTACAATTATTGCGATTCTCATTGTGGACGTGGCTGAGACATCACGATGTCGTACGTCATGAATTACGTTGGCGGCCGGTTCTGGCGTTTGCATCATGGAAGATCCGTCCAGAATTCACTTTCTGGATGACTGATGCGTTGTGAGGCATCAAGGCGACGCTGCGCACCTGTTAAAAAGAGTGGCTCCATCCGTTCTGCGATTTCTACTTCACAAAATAGCAGACGCCCTTCCCGTCCCCGAACTAAGCCGGAATACTCAAAAGCCCACACTCGGGCCCACCATGGTGGTTCGGAACTTATAAAAAATGTTAAAATCTGACCCGGCCTCAAACCAAAGCCACTGTGACAGAGTATGCGAGATCAGCTTATCTCGAAATTTGGCGTGCAATAGATCGGCTTCAATCAGCTTTCCTCTAAGAGTTCGCGATAGAAATGAGCCAGCCGTGCAGCAGCGCCGTCCCAATCATGTCGCTGTCCTAACAAACGGTGTGCGGACCTTAACCGGCTTGGCCAGGGGCTTTCTCTTCGAGCTGCGGCCTGCACTTCGATCGCCAGCAAATCAAGATCGCGGTTGGAAAGCACGGAACCGGTTTCATCAGTTAGCAATTCTCCAGAGCCGCCCGGGCACGCATAACCCACGACGGGAACGCCGCACGCCATTGCTTCAGCAATAGTTAGTCCGAATGGCTCGTGGCGAGACAGAAAGCAAAATACGTCCATCGCCTGATATGCTGCATGGACATCCTCAACCAGGCCCGCAAAAATGACCTTGTGCCCCAGGCCCAACCGTTTGGATTGCGCCCGCATTCGCTGTTCATCAGGGCCACTCCCTGCGACGAGACCGACGAAATCTCCGGGTAAGCGATGCACCAGGGCCGGAAAGTCTAAGCAGCCTTTCATAGCGTCGTGTAGCCGACCAACAAATCCGACCACTATGGCACTGTTGGCAAGACCGAAGCGTCTGCGCGCGCGTGCGCGTTCTTCGGCCGTTGGCGGTCGAAACACTGCGCGATCTACGCCATTGTAGATTACCGTTAGTAATCCAGTCTCAAAGCCGACATTGCGAATTTGCGACGCCCTTGTTTCTTCCGTAATACACACTACGCGATCCGCATGGCGGCGCTGAAGCAAATATAAAGCGCGTGTTTTCCACCGTCTCGGCGCCGCCTCGCCGCCGCCATGCGCATGAATTACGGTTTTCCAGGAACGTGATCCGAAATGCAACAGCTGTGGCCATAGCAGGTCATCATGAAAATGCACTATAGCGGGCTGATTGCATCGCAAGTATCGCCGCAGGCGTACGAGCTGGGCAATTCGGGAGGAATTTGCGATCCGCAGGTAATCTGTGCGATCTGGTAAGGAAGCTCCGAGGGGCCCTTCTAATCCGTATAGGAACAGCAGGCGGGCGTTGATGCCTTGATGTGGCAATCGGCGCACTAACTCATGGGCCACCCGCAAGGCGCCCCCGGTCGCGATATCATCGCGTTGGCTGACATGGACCACTCTTGGAAGGCATCCTTTTGAAGTTCTAAAGGACATACCCTCTTCCAAGCTAAGGCTTTTGCGCTACCACTCGTACCTGAGTCAATTTTGGCCTCACTAAGGCGTGCAACCGACACAGCAAATTGCATAGCGTTCTACCAAGCAATTTATCTATCAAATCGACTCTTGGTGGCCACCGGTGGGCGACACGCTCTACAGAAATGATATCAAATCCGGCATGCCGAAAAAGATTTCCAATGTTCATTGGACTCCAGGTATACAAGTGCCGGTCTATATTGTTAGGGTGGTAGCGCGTATCGTAACGCTCGCAGGGAACCACGAAAACGGCTAGGCCTTTTGGCCTCAATTTGGTAAAGATTTTTCGCACGGCATCGAGTGGCGCCTCTGTGTGCTCTAATGCGTGATTCGAGATCACGACGTCGAAAGCCCCGTCTTCCGCTTCGTCGAGACTGGATATTGTATTAACACCTATACTCCTAGCGAAGTCTCGCGCCGAAGAATTGATATCGATGCCCAGCTTGCGATTGGCCGAAATTGACGACAACACCCAACCACCTCCACAACCGAAGTCGAGCACGGCGTCGTCCGCCCCGATAAAGGGCGAAAAATTTTGTGCATTCAATGAACCACCAACCTTGCCGGCTGCGTTTTGCCATCTGAAATAATTGGCATCGTAATGTGCCGCTACAGGGGTCGTCTGCATTATCTCCTCCGATAATTCGGCCGGCTCTTATAACTGAGTCCGATATGCTGCCAGGCAATCGCCAGCTTGGAAGAAAGAAGAAGCACCTTATCGGGCGGCGGACGGTCCAACTCCAACTTCTACGAGCAAATCAATTCGGTAAGAAAACTGGCACGCGCTCCCCAATCGTTAAGCCGAGCAAAATCCAACTGCCGCCTTTCTGATTCCGGATGCCAACACGCCAGAGCATCGATTATGGCATTTCTCGCATCAAGGGGGGACCTGACGATGCGAATGTATTCGGAATAGGCTCGGCACTCTGGCAGATCTGTGCTGATGAAAGGACGGCCAGTTGCAAGCGCATCAAAAATTTTTGTTGGACAGGACGCGACATTAAAGGGATGTTTCACGTCATAGGGCATCCAGTTGATCGCGAACGACTGATAAATGCCCGCTACCTCTTGATGAGCGACCTGGCCGATCGACTTAACATTATTCAAAGCCAAAGCCCTTTCTTTTTGGCGCCTCCAATCGGGGTTCCCGTCTCCCCGGACTTTTCCTTCGCTGCCTGCAAAGATAAAGCGCGTGCCCGGCAACGAACTTGCGGTTTCGTAGACAAAAAGCCAGTCGACCCTGTTGGCCATATTCCCAACGTAGCCTACCGTATTCGGCTCCACGATAGGGCGATTAGAGAGCTCAAGCCAGCTACTTGGGACCGCGTTCGGAAAGTGGAAAAATTTCGAGGCTTTTTTTTGGTACCTAGCGGTAAACTTAGATAGCTGGATACGCGAAGCGCAAAGTACCAGATGAGAGCGAGTTACAAGGCTATCCTCCCACCTCTGCATTTGAGAGGATCGATGCGGAGCGTAAAGACGGTAGTCATCGTAATTCCAGTATATTAGCCTGGTGTCTGGAATTTTATGCGTCCAGCGCTCTGCGACCGGATTTGTAGCTACCAACCAAGCCGCACCGGGACTCTTTTCGTCGAGCAGTCGGAAATTTCGCGAGATCACCTCTGTCAGATAATTCCCGGTTAGCCAGTCCAGGTGAGTTCCGTATGCTGGAGGCACACAAACAAAGTGATCATCGCAGACGTGAGTTTCGTGGCAGTTAGAGCTTGACCAATATCTCTTCAATCCGACAAAACTTACTCCGATTACATGACAACCGCGCCTTGTCAGAGCTTCGCAAAGCCCCCTCACCCAAGGGGTGTCCGCACCCAGCAATACAAAGTTTGCTTTCCCGACCATTTTATGTGGAGTGAGACTTACTCGCAGCTACCTACGCTTGAAGGAAGACTCCCCAATACAGCAGCAAGGCGATTGCTGTATTTGGCCAATGTAAAATCGCGAGCTCGCTCGCGGGCCGCTTGTGCCATGCGCTCGCGTAGCTCACGGTCCTCGACAATCAGCTTCACGCGCGCGGCGAGGGCGACAGGATCAGACGCCGGCACAAGGAACCCGTCTATTTCATCCCGCACTACAGACCCAGCCTCGGCTGTCGTAACGACCGGAATTCCAGACGCGAGAGCTTCGTAGGTTACCTCGGCCGAACCCTCTGCAAGACTTGGTAGAACGAAGACATCCGCCACCTCGTACTCGCGCGATATATCCAGCCGAGGGACGCGGCCAAGGAAATCGAGTTTGCTCATGAGTGGGTCGGTACGAATACGGTCGCTAACCCCGCCAGCGATATGATATGTGTATGGGGCGTTACCAAGCTGGTTTGCCGCGTGCGCGAGGATATGGATGCCTTTGCGTAAGCCGGCAGTCCCAACAAACAAGACTTGCCCTGGGATCGGCTTATTGCGAATCTCAAACCACCCATCTCCAACCGCATAAGGAATGATCCGGCATTGGTCGGTGCTCACACCGAAGTTTTGCACCAAATCATCCTCTACGGCCTGCGAGGGAACGACAAGCCAATCGCTTAAAGCTATGACCTGCTTAAGCCACTCGCAGTCCAATTCAAACAATTCGGCCGGCATATCAGGCTCGAGACCCGGATACCGTTTGCGCTCCAGCTCGACGATCGAATCAGCAGTGAGGAGGCAGTAAATTTCTGTGACCGTTATTACCCCTCGCGCGCGCGCCGCCTGAAGAAGTGGAGTCACATCTCCGAGCATTGTATAAAGGTGCGTCGCCTCGCCAAAGCCGGCACGAGCCATGGCTTTGCCTAACTTGTTTCCGAAGAGGGATAATTCGTGTCGTAGTCTATAGGGATCCGTGCCGAAAACCCGCCTTCCCAACTCATACCGTACTGGCGGCCAACTGAACGAGCGCGTTTTTCCTAGAACAGCAGCTGGAATTCGGCGCCCTTGTAGGCGATTGATACCGTCGATCCGAGCCGATCGATCTAGTTTGCCGAGTACCCAACCTAGACCTAGATCCGCACACAGGTCAGTGTACAGCCGATCAAGCATACCGGCTCTGTCGAGCGCATTAGCGACCGAGTATCCGCGCCTCGCACCAATTTGCGCGACCAGGAATTGATTTCTTGGGTGGGTAACCGAGGAGTTCAGCTGACTCTCGTTTCCGTCGTCTCGGATCTTTAAGCGTGGCCGATTTCGCATCAGTTGAGCGCACCATGGTTGGCGTCTTCTGCATGCAACGGACTCATGTGAGGTCAGGTAATCAGGAAGCTAGAGCTACCCAATTCTCGACAATGATCTCAGAAATCGCGCGAACGTTGGTTGGCTCCAGATGACCGTCGCGCGCAACACGGTTCAGCCCGTAGCCTCGATTCACCAGAAAGGCAGCTGCTTCGACTGGATCGAAGCCAGCTCGCGCTGCAAGAGCGGGACAGACTTCAAAAAAAATCACTCTGGGACGCGAGGACCTCAGCACACGGTCGGCTCCTCGGAAGACCAAAGTCTCAAACCCTTCAACATCCACCTTTAGGAATGCAATATCGCCCAGACTATTGCAGGAAGCAAAGCTGTCTAGAGTTGTGCAGGGCACCTGAATTGTGGACTCCCTTGTGTCTGCAGGCGCGCTAAAGATCCCCGCATTGGCTCGTGCATATTCTCGCGCGCAAAAAGAAACGGCCCCTTCAGAGTCGGTGACCGCAATCGGGTAACAACATACGTTGGTGGCCCGATTACGCCGCACATTGTCCTCAAGGGCAGCAAATGTAGAAGGACTCGGTTCAAAAGCAATAATTCGATGGTTAGGAAATTGCTTTCGCAAGAGAAGCGTGAACAACCCGAGATTCGCTCCGACGTCCACTATAGCCCCGGAACTAAGAACGAGGCGCTCTAGAAAGGCCTTCTCGCTTGTTGAGATGTTACCAATCGTAGAATTGTATTCAGAGAAGCTGTTGAAACCGCCCAGGCGGACTCCATGGACCAGACGAACGGGATGGCCAGTGCACTTTTTGAACAGCCAGCTCGGATACATCAGAGCAAGAGCGGGATGCCGAAGCCCAGTGATGATACGTCTAAGTTGCCGTTTCACTGATCCTTGGCTTTTCGGTTTTCATTGTAGGGGACGCCGCTCGGATCGGCTTGTTCCAGCAAGCGATCCAAACGGCTCAGAGAGACCCGATCGCTTGCCATCGGGAATTGGTTGACCAATTCGCGGCTCTGGATTTGCGCCGCGAAAACTCTGCTTGGAGTGCGGGCTTCGTATGATTGCATATCGGACCGCTGCTCCGATGAAAATTACGTTGAAGATCACGCCCGGAAGAAAATCGGTCGACTGGTTAGTTACGGCCCTCATTGCAGAGGTGACGCTGGTGATGTAAATAAGCTGAGCAAAAATCCCGCTTCTATACAGACTAGCCACCCAGAGACTTCTCATCAGAACTCCGACCACGCAGAAAAAAATGCAGCCAGCAAATCCGAACTGTACGAACGAATCGCCCAGTCCGGTAGATGTAGAGCCCAGCGCCACCACATAACCTAAGTGCTTAAGACCTTCTTGTTGGTCGAGGTCATTGGGGTGGAACATTAGTGATTGCTTAAAATCGGTTCCCAACAACTGGGCCGGCACATAGCGCCACACTACTTCATCCCAGTATCCGGTTCCGAGTTCATACGCATCAGTTGCTTCTGTTTCCTCGATCAACATTGCCGCGTTGCGTAATTCAAGAACTGAGCTGTGTTTTGTAAACGCTCGGAAATTGCCGAGCAGGTCGATCTTTGCGAGTGCTGCACCACCCTCCTTGGCGGAAATATCTCGATACTCGCCAATTGCAGGAATTATAAGCATAGCAAACGCGAGCACAGCGGCGATTACCGTACGGGGCGGAACCCAGCGCGTTCGATAGTAGATGGTAAGTCCAATAGCGATGAGGAGATACGAAGCTGTTTCGCGACGGCCTGCAAGAAAAACAGTTTCCAACGGCGGCAAAAGTGCAATTACCGTCAAGATCCACGGGACGATCCCGCCTCGTCGCAAGGCGAGTGTCAATGCGATCACTGCCCCGGGAAGTTCAAGAGTTGCAAAGAAGTCGTAGATGGTGATTTGGCCGGTCCACAAATTTCCTTGGTAGGTTGCGGCGGCTCTTTGCACGGCGAAAGATGCAATGGTGCCAATAACTGTGAGTGCGACACCAGCCTGCAACAGTCGTCTTTCACTCAATTCTATGGTCGTATTTCTAACAACTCCTTTTATAGTCGGAAAAATGCTGGACAGGTAAACCATAATCAAACAAAGGTTTGCCATTAGAAGCACCGGCTCTACACCATCCGCGGCTGCTCCTGGATCTTGGATCAGGCTGACGGCTTGAGGAAATAAGAAGACCGCGAAAGCAGCCGCCATAAAATACGGATACTGATACATCCGGGCGGGCTGCAGAAGCCCCCTTGCTAGGCCACCAAGCAAAAGCGCTGCGAAAATCCATAGATACAATTCAGACATCTTTTGTCCCGATGCGGCTGCGACCTAGGTGCCCGTTTTCTTCGGCATGTGGGGGTGCGCTATGGGCCAGGTCTGCGCTGGAGCGCGACAACGACAGAGGCGATCCGTCGAGCGATACAGCATAGTCAAAAGAGAGTGAGAAGCCGGGCGGCGGTTACGGCATTAATCCAAAGACGGTGGCCAAGTGGAAGCAGCCTCGCTCCGCCGTCGATCTCCCGACCAGTCGGTGAAAGCCTCCCTCAATAGCACTTCCGCCCAGTATGGACAAAACAGCCGGATCGCTTCAACCTCGATCCCACTCAGCAATCGCTGGGACTAAACACCTAGGACAGTCTTCAGGTCAGCGCGGCCTTTTCAGAACGGCGAATATTTGAATTGCCTCCTCAACGATAGGGCCTCGCCCCGCTAGTGTTAAGGCCGCAGAAATCCCGGCGAGCGGGAGCCCGACGGAGAGAAGCCGATCGGGGAACAGGACAGCCACCACTCCGGCCAAGATTACGAAGCATGATTGTGAAAAGATCTCGAATATTGGCGCTACTCTGAACCCCGTGATAAAAATTCTTCCAATCAAATATGCGACACTTCGCGCCGCAGCCACGACGGCTGCCCCCAAAACACCGAAGGTCAGCAAACTGAACCATAGCGCTCCGGCATTCGGAATTAGAATGACAGCGGCTAACTTGCCCTCTTTTCTTATGCTATCCGTGGCCAAAAGCGCAGCGTAAGGAACTGTCCCAATCGCGTCCACCCAGGACGCGACCGCCAGTACGACCGCCGTATTAAGTGCCGACTTCGCGAAATTGCTGCCCAGCCAAATGTCCAAAAATGGGTGCAGCGCCAAAATTGCGATTACGTAGACAGGCCCCAATGCACAGGTTGATCTATAGCATGCGTCGAGCAACCGCGAATGCGCGCTTGTCCCTTCAGTCTTCGCGAATCTCGGAATCACAGCTCCTGCCAGAGCTCCGACGATAACGTTTGAACGGCTAATGATAGACTGGGGCACGGCGAATATTGGAATCGCAGCGGTGCCAACCAGGCCAGCTATAAAGGGCCGGTCTATCGAGTTTGTCATACGGTGCAAAAGACCGCCGAAGGTGGACCACGCTCCGTACATCAACAGAGCTTTGAGTAATTTGGAATTGACATTTCGAAATGTTGGGTACAATTTGCCTCGAAAACAAAGCCCCACGTAGACCAAGATAATAATCCATTGACCTAATGCTATCGTCAGTACCAGTCGCCAAATCTGGTTTCCAAAAAGAATTGCGCAAACAGTTGGGCCAAGAATAAACAGTGCGCTGGAAAGTGTGTTGATCAAGTTCATCGCGACGAAGCGCTGCAGGCCATACAGAAGTCCATTAAATACTGAACATACCACTATGGAAGTTCCGAAAAGGAATAACGCCATTCTTGCATTCTCAAGCTCGGCCACGCTTGAACCGTGTAAGCCGAATTTCACTCCCAAAGTTGGAAGCGATAAACACGAGAAAAGTGTGCCGGCTATTACCGCCAATGGCGCCGAAACCAGCAATGATGCTCCTAATATTCGGGTTCGCTCCGCTTGATCATTTGCCTTTGAAACGTAACAAGCAGTCGCCATCCCTAAACCAAACTCCGCTAATCCGGCGTACAAAGCGAATCCAAGAATTAGGAGCAGCACACCATATCGATCGAGGCCAAGCGTTCTCACCAAAAAGGGCGTGAGTGCCAATAACACTAATGAATTTAAGATCCCTCCAATGAGCTGAATCGCAAACTGCGCTCTAATCCTCATTGCGCAGCAATCCGGAAAGCGGCGGAGACCGAGTGCACCCTCATCTTATCACGACGACTTATTTGCGTTTCTGGGCTTCCAAATATTGGGGCAAACTCTTGTTCGAATCGGCAAACCTATATGCGCGTGACGAGGTTGCCGAAGCACAGGTCTCCGTCTCTAAACGATGACTGAGAGATCCGATGAGTAGCCAAGATCTTCTGAGAAGCTGCGATACCACGCTTTGAATAGATGTATACCGGTGACCGTGGTTACGAAAATCTCATCTATCTTCAGTTCGAACCGACGCCGCCGTCGTAATCGCGGACAAAGGTGAGCGCAATCCATTTAGCTACGCTCAGTATTCCTTCTTCGATTCCGACTCGTGGTTCAAATCCTTTGGCCGTTAACTGGGTTATATCGGCTTGCCAATTCTGCGGTTCTCCCCGCCGTGTGTGGGCGTCAAACTGCGGTATTAAAGGCAAGTCCAAGTCCTGCAAGAGAATATCCACTGCCTTGCTAACGCCAGTCTCTTTGCCCGAGGCTAGATTATACACCTCAAAACCGTTTGGTGGATGGTTCGCAACGATGCTAGCGGCTCGTGCAATGTCCGCTCCGTGAATGAAGTCTCTTGATTCTAGACCAGTGCCGTGGACGAGTAGCGAATTGCCCGCTGCAGCCGCTTTGATAGCGCGCTGTCCAACATCCCAGAAAAGCTGCCTTCTTAAGCCCGGCCCGTAGGCGGAAAAGACCCTCAAGATGGTTACGGGGATGTCCCAGATCCTTGAATAATGTTCAAGCAGAAGCTCACATGCTGCTTTGTGTATCCCATAGGGGGACAGCGGCTTTAGAGGCGTATCTTCTGCGATCGGAAGTCTCGTCGGCTGACCGTACACGGCAGCACTCGAATAGAATATGATATGCGCCCGCGCATCCCTTGCGTAAGAACACAGGCGCGCAGTCCCTGGGACAACACTGGCGAAGTCACCGAACGGATTAACTAAGGAGTTAGGAACCGATGCGCTGCCCGCCAGGTGAAAAATAGTCCCAATGTTGAACCCTGCGCAGATCGCCTCAAAATCACCCGTTTCAACTCTTGAAATCGCAAACTTGGTCCACCCTACGGCGGAGTTGGGTTCCAATACGTCGATGCCGATGATTTCTTCACCCGCCCGCAGAAGTTCAGCCGCCAGATACGCAGCCAAAAAACCAGATGCACCCGTAATCAGTGCAGCGTTACGTTTCTTAGCCCTCAAAAAAGACCTCTGGAGATTTTAGAAATGCGGCCCACGAGACCGCAGCTGTGGTCTGCGAAAAGCGTGTTTGGTAATACTTCCGGAGACGCGGTGGTTGCAGCTCCCCATTTTTTAATTTCATCAAAAGACTGTCCAAACCCCGAACCAGGCCATCTATGGTAGGCTCAACAAGAATAAAATCTGGATTTTCTCGGCAGCAATCTCCTATAGATCCAACGTCCGTCACGACGGCGGGCACGCCGTACGCCATCGCTTCAAGCAATATCAGCGGTAACCCTTCGGCTCCGACCGAGGCCAGTGCGATTGCGTCATAGCTACACATCAATTCGGCCCCAGCTGCGCCGTTTGGAAAGGCTCCCTTCAAGAGTACGTTCGTCATGCATTTTTCTTTTACAGCTTGCTCCAACTGTAAGCGCAGAGGCCCGTCTCCCCAAATATCCAACGATATGGCAGTCGCGTTTCGGCATCTTGAAAGGGCCAAGATCAGTTCGATCAATCCTTTGTTGGGGGCAAGTCGACCAAAATAAGCGATCCTCGCATTCCCCTGAATCGGTCTTGAAACGTGGCAGACTGATGCAATTAGCTTGTTGTGAAAACAGGGCAGCACAGCGGTGGGGAGTGCCGAATATCCATTCAAGATAAGCTGACGCTGAATTTCAGGCGCCTGAACGGCCAATGCATCAAAAGCGATGCTTGTCGTCCGAAGTAAACCGTCGCGACGCCTGCGCCCCGTGATAAATTCCTGACAGACCTTATAGCAGCGCTTTCGGAGAACGAGTGCTACTAAGGAAGCGCCAAGAGAGAGGCCCACGGAGACAAAGACGGCCGGCTCGAACCGACGGGCAAGAACTGCGACTTTGACGAGGCGCATCAGTCGGGCGAGTTTGTTTGCGTCATTTCCCCTTGTCCTCAACTGCAACCGCAAACGTGACGCTGAATCTGAATCGAGTTCTCGAGATCCTTTGCTGACTACGAGCGCGCCAACGTCGTGACCCTCGGCAATTAGAAAACGTATCAATTCCAGAAAAGCCGTTTGAGCGCCGCCGAAACCATCTGCGTTGCCGTAGACTAATATTTTCACGCGCGGTTTCCCAAAGTGGTCTGCTGATGTATGCCGTTGGCCGTTTGCTTGTAACGAACCGCAACTGCACGCCTCGCAAGAATGTGGATGAAATCACGGATGCAAGTGTCATCAAACGTGACTTAATCCGTTCCGAAGATCGTCACGTGCGGATCTCGCTCGGAAGCAGCATCGAGGAGAGCGGAATGAGGTGCGTCTCGTCGCCGGTTGAGAGCATTCGAAGGTTTTTAGTTCTCCTCCGCCAATCCGGATCGGTAGTGGAAGCGTCACCGTGCACCGCCGTCCCGCCCTTTTTATGGTGTAAAAGAATTCAATTTCCTAGTGCGATAACGGCATGTGGCGCGCCATTCTCAGAAAAATCCCGCAAGCTACCGCAGCCCGGGTGAACCCCCAGACGCAAACGAACCTCCGCCACAAACCCTGCGGCAGCTGAAATTCCTCAAACGATGGCTATTTTCCCATCGCATCGAACTAGGAATCCGCGCCCCGCGCCAGCTGTTTCGCCGACGGTTTCGGCGAACGGCTAGAATAGATTTCTCAGCATTTTATCGCATTGCATTATGCTGAAATTGCGATTTTAAACAACGCCATTGCACTGCACGCCACCTGCTCTGCGCCAGAGCCGTAACGCCTGCCTTCCGCCTTACTCCGTTGCCTCGCGCCGCAGCTCTTGCCGGCTGCGCGTCGCGTAAAGGCGGGAGCATCAGCGCAGCGCCAAAAGCAAACACCACCATCAAACTCGTCATCCGAAGCGGATAATCCACTATGGAGTGGAGCAGCAGCAGACCGACCACGACAGGGCCTGCGCGCGCCAAAGCGCAATCAACAGCACTCCCGCCGGGGAGCGGCATACGCCAGACTTGCATGGTCGCGTAGAAATACCAAAGCAGAAAGAGGAGCATGAGGGTGAGCGCCGGTATCCCCCCGTCCAGAACAAGTTCTAGCCAATCGTCATGCGCGTGATTGACATACTCCGGGATGGCAAGCGCCTGCGGCTCAAACATTTCGTAGACAGGTCCAAAAGCGCCGAAACCGACTCCCATCGGGAGATTGGCCCCAATTGCGTCCATCGTCACCTCGGCGATGGGCCTGCGGAGGTCTGACAAAACGCTTTCGTTCTCGAGCCGATTTGCGAGACCAATAAATCCGAATTGAAACGCCAAGATGAGACCGACAAGATTGGCGCAAACGAAAAACAGCGGAAGTTTAATGTCGTTAGCACGGCGCGCTCCCGCAGGTGCTGATCTCCAAGCAAGCGCGGGAGAAAGCAGTCCGGCGACAAAAGCCAAGACAAGGCCGGCGCGGGAGTGGGCCACTCCGAGGCTCAGCAAGATCACCGCGTAGGCGACTACGAGCATCGCAAGCCAAAACGTGCCTTTCGGGCTTCGCTCGCGAGCCAGTCCCACGGACCAAGCTGCAGCCAAAGGGATCGCGGTGGTTAGAAACGCGGCATGATGGCTGCGGTTCGCGAAGAACCCAACGGCATCGCCGGTATTCGTGTTTCCATAATAAAGGCGCAACTCACTTTCCGGTCCGCCGGCAATTTGCGCGACCCCGAGCAGGGCGCCGACAAATGCGAAGCCGAGGATCACCAGGCTGAGAATGCGTCGCGTACGAAAAGGGACGAGGAGAACGGCAAGAAAAATCGAAATGGCGGGCAATAAAGACAGAAAGCTTAGCCAAGTCACGCTTGGATCGAGGCTCAACGGTTCCCACGGCGACGCCATTCCAGCTGCTACATAGGCCGTAACGAACGACGCACGACCCGGCAAAGCTGCCCAAAGCGCTGGGGGAAGCGGGAGAAGTTGAATGAGCGGCAGAAGCGCCACTCCAGCGACCAACGCCAGCGCCCCTTGAGCTAACGAAGGCAAGCGTCTTCGCCAAAGATTTTTGACGGCAAGCCCAAGCAGCGGAAGCGCGCAAAGCTGTACGAGAGCGTCCGCCCAAAGACCCTCACCCCCGCCCAGCGTGAGCGCCAAACTAATGTCGGCGACAAGAAACACGCTCAGCCAAATACGCGCGGCATTAGGCTCAGAAAATGCCACTAACGGCTCAGCACCCTGGGCTAGAAATACGTGTCACAGGGATAGCTGACACATTTGTGATGATGATGGTGATCGTACTCAGCGAAACGGAAATGGTGGTGGTGGAACCACGGGTCGCCGCCCTTACCCGAATCCCCCCAGCCCTGGCCTTTGGGATCTTTCCCGCCTTGGCCCTTACCCGAATCCCCCCAATCCTGGCCGCCGCCGCCATTGCCGGGATCGTTGTCCCCCCAACTCTGGCCTTTGGGATCTTTCCCGCCTTGGCCCTTACCCGAATCCCCCCAATCCTGGCCGCCGCCGCCATTGCCGGGATCGTTGTCCCCCCAACTCTGGCCTTTGGGATCTTTCCCGCCTTGGCCCTTACCCGAATCCCCCCAATCCTGGGCGCCGCCGCCATTGCCGGGATCCTTGTCCCCCCAACTCTCGCCTTTGGGATCTTTCGGGTCCGTTACCGGGTCCGTTACCGG
This sequence comes from uncultured Alphaproteobacteria bacterium, assembly GCA_963759985.1. Classification (GTDB taxonomy): domain Bacteria; phylum Pseudomonadota; class Alphaproteobacteria; order Rhizobiales; family Beijerinckiaceae; genus Methylovirgula. The sequence continues at coordinate 418,118 of CAVXBI010000004.1, read as the reverse complement.
ATCAGTGTATTTGACCTCATTGTATCCCCAGCTCCTCTGGGAGAACCAGGTCAGGGGATCGTACCATTTGAACGGGTCATTGGAGAAGGGAAGGTATTCTCCTCCTCCTTGCCCCTGCCCCTGAGAGTTGAAGGTCTGGCTAAAGGCCAAGGTCGGGGCCGCGACGCTCAGCGCCGCGGCGAACGCGAGAGAGTAAAATCCGCGCATTTTCAAAACTCCGTTCCCTCAACCGAGATAAATCCAAACTCAAGCAGGGTCCTCTTGCCACGCCCAATGGTAATCGAACCCTGACACAGCCGCAAAGAAAAAAGGGTTCTGTTAACTGTTTTTGAGCTCCCCGTAGCGCGAGTGCAACAACGTGAAAAGCAACCAAAATGCCCAGCTCACTGAGTATTCGCCGCCCTCTGCGCTGGGGTTATTGCCAGATTTCGGAACCAAATGACACCTGCGATGGCCTGCTCGGTAGGGATGCGGGCGGGAAGTTCCAGTTGCAAAACTTGAGCTTGGCATTTAGCATTGGGCACGGTGAAAAAAAGGGCGAAGGCTCGCGAGGGCGTGCTGTCCGCTATGAGTCCGGACTCTCCCAGGTTTGCTCCGGAACCCAGACAAGACACGCGCCACCAAAGCCCGCGCTCGGCATGCAGGGATTCGGCTTCCACTTCGCCACTTAGTCGGTAAATCCCTGCCGGGAGCACCAAAAGATGAGTGACGTTGCGGAAATCCACGCGTGCCCCGGAAAATTCAATGCGTAGCGCCCCAGCTTCCCCTCCCCCGCCCCCAAGAATCTTCACATCCGCCCCCAAAGTCTGGACGATCTGCCAGTCGAATTCTGAGCCGCTCGGCTGATATTCGAATCCGCCGTTGTAAAGCGTTTCGGCGCTGGCCCGGCGGTCGGGTGGCAACATCTCAAACCAGGCGTCGAAAGCCGCCCTAACCAGCCCATCTTTGAGGAGCCGATTGAGATAAGGCTGAATTTCTTGTGGGTTCAAAGGATGCGGTTCGGCTTGCAATTCAGCATAAAAACGCTGCAAGGCGATTTTATCGTCTATCTTCGGAGTCACGGTACTCAGGAACCAGGCCCGCCAGGGTGGATTCGTCCCAATTAAGTGCGCGAGGAGTCGCATCGTTGCGGGTTCGGATGCCAAGGCAACAAGCAAAGATGTATTCTCATCAAGGGTCTCGGGATGTGTGCGCATGACAGCATCAAGATGAGAAAGCGCATCGGCGAAATCACCGCGATTGAGAGCCTCATTGGCAAGCCAGCCCTGGGCTGCCTCATCGCGCAGTTTCCGTTCTGCCGCCAGCTGCATCAGGATTGCCGCTTTTGCACTGTCGCCTTGCTTCTCGGCGATGAGCCCTAAATCTGTCAAAGCGAAGGACGCAAGCGGATCAAAGCGCAAGGCTTGCTGCGCGAGGGCGCGCGCTTGGACGAGTGCCGTCGCGTTAGCTTCCCCCCGATAGGAATTGATGCGGCTGTCGGCAAGCTCAACCAAAGCGGGGGCAAGATGCGGATCCCAGGTTAGCGCACGCTCTGGATCGGCCGTCTGATACGACGCCGCTATGGTTTCGGCGAAGATTTGCCAACCCAAAAAACAGAGAACGCCGACGATCAGAGCAAATCCCGCAACGCGCCTGGCCTGCTCACCGATATTTCTCCGCAACGCCTACCCTCCGAGCGGCTTGAGAATCGGAATTGTGCAGGCGAAACGCGGATGTCGAGCGATAGCAGCCGCGTTCGATCGGATACAACGCTCGCACTATCGCGTCGTGCTAGGTCCGCCAATCCTGCTTGTCGCCAAACTCGCCAAGCCCTCGATCTTGACTTCTGAGAATCGAAGCCGGCTGGACAGCACAGCGCCTGAAAGGAAAATTAGAGCGAGCGCAGTTGCTCCCGCGACTACTACGTAGAGGAAATGCTTCCTCCGACCAATTGACGGAGCTCGCGGAATCGGAACCGGGATCCATCGTAGGCGGAGGGTCGCGGGAGGCCTCAGAGCTGCGGGTCGAGCCCCGCCAAGGTCGAGTTGTTGTTGATTTTTTTCGACCACCCCCTCGCGCCAGTTCCTAGCACCGATCTCTCGCCAAGCTTTGATGACCCGCATAGCCAGCAAAGTAGCCATTTCATCCGAATTGTGGTCCGGATGCAGCCATCGCAGCAGCCACCGCATATGAAGACGCATTTGTGCTCTTGAGGCACCGACCGCAACGCCTAGATTTCGGTGAGGGGAAGCGCCGGGGAAAAATAGCGCTTCGTGGAGGTAAAGAGTCGCCGCGCGCTGAATCACATCGAGAGGCTCTTGCGTCGAGACTTGGGCGGATTCCGACGCCTCAGGGCATCCGGCAGCAACGCGAATGGCGTCGAGAATATCGATCGGAAGTGGTTGAGTCCGCAAGATCGGGGCTAAAGCAGGCATTCGCAAAAGATCAAGAGCGAATTTGATCGCCGCCTGATTAGACACGGCTACTCTCCAATCGTCAAAGTGGAGTTTGCAACAGGAGGCAGCGCTGCGTTTTCGTTGCCATAGCTGTGATCCGCGGAATGGCCATAGCCATATTCAAACCCAACCTTCCGTGCGTCGAAGCAATTGAGCACCACGCCGATCACACGAGCGCGGGCGAAATGAAGGCGGTTCATGGCCCGCTTCAGGACTTTTTTGGAGGTGCTGCAGGCGCGAACGATGATTAAAGTCCCGTTCGTCACGCTTCCCAACAACAACGCATCGGCGAGAGCCACGATCGGTGGCCCATCGAGAATGACCAGGTCGAACTGCTGGTAGGCAAAGTTCAAAAGCGCCAACAATTTGGGCCCGGCTAAGAGTTCGGCCGGGTTGGGCGGGAGCGGGCCGGACGCCATGAATGTCAACCCGGGAGTGGTGGTTGCGCTGAATACCCTTTGCGCCCCATGATTGCCCACCAGATAATTCGAGAGGCCGCAGTGGTTATTGCAGCCCAACGATTCGTGCAGCGATGGCTTGCGAAGGTCCGCGTCTATCAGCAGAACACGGAGCGACAATTGCGCGAAATTTCGCGCCAGAGCGAGCGAGGTCGCCGACTTACCCTCGCCTGGACGCGAACTCGTCACGAGCAGACTTCTCGGCACACCATCCTTGGTCGAAAACTGCAGAGCAGTTCGCACCGATCGGAAAGCTTCCGAAAGGGCGGAATGCGGATCGCTGAGGGCTTTCTCAACTGTACTGGTCTTCGGCAGCAGCGGCACCAACCCGAGAACCGGAACCTGCAGAGATTGCTCTACGTCTTCCGGCGTTTTGAACGTGTCGTCGAGAAGTTCTAAGACGTAGATCGCCAGGGCAGAAGCAATGAGACCAAGCGTCAGAGCTACGCCAAGATTCTTCTTAAGGCTGGGCGAAACCATTCCTTCCGGCTGAGCGGCGTCCACAACGGAGATGTTGTTGATCCCCACGCCGCTGTCCACTCCGACTGCTTTGTAGCGCTGCAGAAGGGCGTCGTAGAGCGTTCGATTGGTGTCCGTCTCTCGCTGTAAAATCGTATATTCAATATTGCGGCCTTCGACGTCTAAAACCTGGTTTTTGCTTCGTCCGAGTTGAGTAACGAGCAGACCTTCCTCCTGTTTCGTGGCATCATATTTCGCTTTTATGGACTGCTTGATAATTGCGACTGCGCTCGCGATCTGGCGATTAACCTCATTGATTTGAGCTTGCAGTTGCTGCATATCGGGAAAACTCGGCTTAAAAGTGCTAAGTTTATTCTGATATTCCGTCTGCAAGACAGCGCGCTTGTCACGAAGCATTTGAATCGACGGATCAGCCAAAATCTGCGGGAGGCCAAGTCCGTTTGTAGTTTGTGCCTGGTTCCAAAGTTGTTCGTTTGCAATTCGCTCTGTGCGGACCCTCGCGAGTTCGGCATTGATCGCGAGCAAGCCCGCAGCGTCTAGAGGCGGCTGCTTGTCATCCAAATTTACGATCTGCTCCTTCTGCGCGTATGCAACAAGGTCTCGTTCCGACTGCTCCAACTTCTGTTTTGTTTTCGACAATTGATCCTGCAGAAAATTTCGAGCGTAGGCAGTCGCATTATAGCGGTGTTCAAGATTGGTCTTTATGAAAGCTTCGCCGACAGCATCGACGATTTTCTCGGCCCAGGACTGGTCGGGATCATCAAAGCTCAAAACGACCAAAGCCGAATTGGCGATGGGATGGACCGAGAGACCACCCTGCACGCGACCGGTTGCGCTTTGTTCGCGAGCCTCGAGCGGCTCCTCTTCGTCGGAGCGGTCCGCCGGGCTACCGAAAATGAGTCCGCGGAGTTTGGTCCACGGTGAAACAACGTTGACGCCAAGAAACGTGGGCTGGTTCGCCAAATCAAGATCGGCGACTACGCGCTCAGCCAGAGACCGGCTCTTGAGAAGCTCATACTCGGTTTCATAGAACTCCTCATCACTGATCATTGCCGAATCTACATCCTCCTCGTGGAGGTCCACCACTTTCGGGGCCTCTCGGTCGATCTGAATAGTCGCCGAGGCACGATAGGTCGGAGTCGCAAGGAAGGTCGTGCCGTAACCATAAATCAGGGCACCCACCACTGCCGCCAAAAGCAACCAGCGGTGCTTGAGGAAAAGCCCCCAATATTTAAGTGGATCAAAAGAGGACTGTGGCTCCTCATAAAAGTCAGGCTGGGAACTCAGTACTGGCGAACTATAACGCGTGCCGTCGACTTGCCGGCCGGGATCCACAGCGGGTACCGGAATTCCAGGCGGTCGCGCGTCTCCTGTATCAAAGTCAGAACCCTGAAAACTCATCAGATATCCCTCTGAGCGAAGTCAAAAGGCATCCCCAAAATGTAAGCCATCGACCTCAGTGCACCAAAAACAGCGCGCCCGCCCCCGCAACTCCCGTAGCAGGGGCAAGAATATCTTTGGTGTTCTTCCAAGCAACGCCCACGCCGGAATTGTCGACAACGACCATATCACCCGCGTAGAGATCGGGATCTGGCGCCTTCCCAGCTCGAATGTCATCAATGTTAAATTTTGCCTGTGTCTGGCTGCCGTTCACCTGTCGAAGTACGCGGATCGATGCATGGTCGCCTACTTCGCTGAGATCGCCCGATTGCGCCAAGGCCTGGACAAGTGTCATCCGGCCAACGACGGAGTAAACGCCCGGCCTGTTGACAGCGCCCGTGACGGTAACTTGTTGACCGGCAGCGTTCTTGACGAAAACACTGACCTGCGGAGATTGCAGATATTTCGCCTGAAGCTTTGTAGCAATTTCCGTTTCGAGCGAGTGTGCGGTTTCACCACCCGCTTTGATGTCCCCTATAAGAGGAAGGGAAATTTCGCCGGCCGCATCAATTTGCACCTCCTTGGTCAGGTCGGGCGCCTGAAAAACGGAGATGTCGAGAAGATCACCAGGCGACAAAAGATATTCAGTAGAGGTCGAGACCTTGTCAGGAGCCCTGGCCATGAAGGCTGTATTATCCGATGAGCTCGAGCAAGCTGCAAGAAAACAGAGAAGGGCGAAGAGAATAAGGACACGTAAAAATGACATTTGAGCCACTCTGACATCGTGACGAAATCAATGTTTCATCGTCAAATCCACTTGTCCTTATTTCCACAGACCCCATCGCTTCCGCAGCGAAGGGCGCCGCATTTGTTCAGCTACCCTTGCCGGTAAGGCCGGTAGTTCCAGGTTTTCAATAATAGCACGGGGTCGCGTCAATACCAGCTTTCTAGCTTCCTCCCCCCCCCAACGTCCTGCAATCACCTCCACGGCGTCGCTCATCCGAGGCGGACGCGTCACGGTGCCATGAGCATCCGTTGCCACCACGTCCACAAGGCCATCATCAAGCATCCGCTGCGACCAATGCCGCGCGCGTCTGCCAAATTCGCCAACCAGCGCCCCGCCGGTGACCTGTATCAGCATTCCAGCCCGCGCAAGCTCCTGAATCTTATCGTAATACTGGCCAATCCAGTCCAGCCTTTCGGGGTGTGTAAGAATCGGAATGTATCCAGCTGCCATCACACTGAAAACGCAATCACAAATGGCGGGAGCGAAGAGGTGATGAGGCGGTTCCAGCAGAAAATAATGGGAGTCCGCAACGGACAGCACGCGTCCGCAACGCAAACCGTCAACGAGGTCACTGGCGATGTGGACGTCCGCGCCAGGCAAGACACGCAGAGGAATCTTTGCCTCGCCTAGGGCGGCCTGCAGTTTGGAAACGGCTGCGCGAATAACCGGGCCAGTATTGTCATAAACGGTAGGGAGAATGTGGGGCGTGCAGACCACGGTAGAAATACCGTCCGCGACGGCTGTTCTCGCCATAGCCAATGAAACGGCCAAATTGGCCGCGCCATCGTCAAGTCCGGGAAGGATATGACAGTGCAAATCAATCACGGCTTCATCCGAAGTGCGATAGCTGAAACTCTGCCCTTGCCGAAGCACACGCCAGCCGCAAAATAATTTGGACCACTCAAGTTTCGAAACAGCAAGCGCCGTGACGTGCTAATCAGCGCCGCTCAGCCAGAGGCACGACGGCGTTACGCTGGAGGGACACAGGTGCCCAAGACCCCATGAGCTGAAGCAAAACTCGCACTCGAGTGTTTCCGTCAAAGCTCTCCAGTTCCCCAGCGAGGTTAGCAAAAGGACCCACCACTACTTCGACTCGCTGACCAACTCCTAAACCGTCATTAAGGCCAGCCGGCGCGTCAGGCTGCAAACGCTCCTGCAAAGCCTCCACGATGCCAACCGGTACGGGCATGGGCTGCTCGCCCTCCATCACGATTCCGGCCACGCCAAAAGTGCCGTTGATGCTGCGCCAGCGATCGCGAGACAGGTCCAGACGAACAAACAGGTAGCGAGGGAAGAAAGGTGCGTTGATGGTCTTCAGTTTGCGCGCGTGACGCACGGTCTTCAAGTGGCAAGGCAAAAAGATCGTATAAAGCTGAGCCTCGAGTTGCGCGCGTGCTCCAGATTCGCGCCGTGGCAGTGTATGAACTGCATACCAGCGAGCTCCACATCGACAATCGCATTCATTTGCCGTGATGGAACTTCGCGCGCCGGAGCGTCTTTCAGTCGGGCGCTTCAGGCTTCGATTCATGCTCTGCACTGCAATGCCTATTTCGAATTGACTGTCCACGATCGGAGCCGCAATGAAGAACCCGGCTGCACCGGCGACAGATACGGTGTTTGCCGCACAGCGCAGCACGTCTTCACAGCAAGCTAAAAATTCCAGTACAAAAACTCACTTGGGCCGGCCATGGACGCGATAGCAATCACCGCGATGGCCGACACCGCAATTGCCCAAGGGAGCGAGGGGGCCCATTCAACGATTCTAATTGTTCCGATCACGAGCTTTGTTGACTGTGGCCTTACACCTAATGCCGGTTCATAACGGGCTAGGATTTGAAGTGTGTTGGGGCAGGCGAGAGCGACAAACATCAGGAAAGAAATCCAAATCGCTGTCTTTACGAAATCGTGGCTGCTCCAGGCCTCGGCCGTCACCCCAAAGCTGTGAAAGGTACTTGTTAGGGGCCCTAAGCGATCATAAAGAGCTTGTGGAAGCGCGACACCGTTCAGTCCAATAATGCCTTTCACCAAGTCGATGGCCGACCTCATCGTCGGCGCTCGAAAGAAGATCATCGTGGCGCTGACTGTAGCAAAGGTCAATACCAAACCCGCCGGCTTCATAACACGGTCGTACCGCAGCCTGTCCGGCCACAGCCGCGCAGCGATCAGGCGCCATCCATGATTAATCGTAATATAGAAGCCGTGCAGCAAACCCCATACGATAAATCCATAACCGGCGCCGTGCCAAAGGCCGGAGACGAACATCGTAATAACCGTGGGAACCATCAGCAGGGAAACAAACGCGCCAGCTGTCGAATTCCGTCCACCGAATCCGGGTTGCCCTTTGGCAAGCCGACGTCTCGTCCATGAGAGCACCAGAGGATTATAAATGTATGCCGTCAAGAAACGCGTCAATGTCATATGCCAACGCAGCCAAAAATCGACGATATTCGAAGCACGAAGAGGCGAGTTGAAGTTTGGCGGCAGCTTGATGCCGAAGAATCGGGCCAACCCGAGTGCCATATCGGTATAGCCCGAAAAGTCAAAATAGATCTGCAGGGTGAAGCCTATTGCTGCCATCCACGCCAGCAAGAAAGAGGTTTGTCCCCCGGCAACAGCGTGGGCATAGATCGGCGCAATGTGGGCTGCAATACCGTCTGCAAGAACGACCTTCTTGAACAAACCGAAAAACAATAACGTAATGCCGACGGCGAAGTTCTCCTGGTCAATCCGGCAAGGGGCGGCCTTAAACTGCGGCATCATCTCGCGATAGTGAACAATCGGGCCGGCGATTAACTGTGGGAAGAACAGAACGAATGTACAATAGTCGCGAAACGAGAATGATTTGATCCGCCCCGCTTGAACGTCGATCAGGAACGCGATCTTCTGAAAGGTGATAAACGATATGCCGAGCGGCAAGATGACGTGTCTCAGAATGAGGTGCGCGCCAAACACATCATTGATCGTGCCGGACAGGAAATCGGCATACTTAAAAAAGCCGAGAAATAACACGTTGAACGCGATCCCAGCAAGAGAACTGCCCTAGACGCGACGGGCGAGCTCCCTTTCTGATTGAGCCGCAGCAGGAGAGTCGCCAGCATGTAGTTGATGATGATTGAGGGCCCGATGATCAGGACGTTGACCGGCCGCCACCACCCGTAGAACAGGATGGATAGAAGAATAAGCCACAGGATCGCCGACGTGCGCGATAGGGCGCCGAGCAAATAAAAGCCGACAAGAGTAACGGGGAAAAAAACAAACAGGAATTCATATGAATTGAACAGCATTGGCGCCCATCATACCGCAAATGTCTGAAGTGGGCCAGCTGAGCTCCGTTTTAACCGGCTTATTCGTTGAGAGTCGAGCGCTCCGATTTCCTTCCATCATGCCGCCGCGAGGTTCTCTGCGGTCTAGTGTTTGCTATCAAATCCCGCGGTCCCGCCTCGGTGAGGATTGCACTTTTCGCACGACCGGCAGCAGTGAGCCCACAGGAGAAGCGAGTTTCGTCCCGACGACCGAGGCGGTCTGATCGGTGGGCAAGCGCGGCAGCCGATCGATGGTGACGTGCAGCGGCGCCCACGCCAGATTCATCTCACTGCAAAGCGTCTCGCCGGCCGCCTTGGCCATGGCGTATTCGACCATGCCCCGCGGCCGCTCGGTCACAAACACCGATGAGGGATAGAACAGCGACACGTCGTTGCGACGCGCCCGCAGCGCCTGCCAAGTGCAGAAATCCGTCCACGTAGATCTCCAGGAAAGCGTCCAGACGTGCCCGCGCAAACAGCGCCGATTGCGCCCGGTAGATGGGGGGCGTGGCGAAGTAGTAGGCATGCGTCGGCGCGTCGTCGAGCCGAGACAGTTGTGGCTCAGCCGGTTGGCCTGCATCGTACGCGAGCGCTTCGCAGATCCCGCCAGCGGCACGTATGTCGCGCGCGACCGCCTCGGCCTCATGGCGCCGACGCGGTAGGTCACGACCTTTGCTCCGCCCGCCGCCAGCAACTTGGCGGTCACCTCGCCCAACCCGCGCGAGCCGCCGACCACCAGAGCGGCCGCCCGCAAACTCGTTGGGCTCGACCGCACCGGCCAATTCACGCGACGGCGCCTGCGGCGTCGGCGGCGTGCGAGCGAAACTGTCGATCGTGCCGACCAGGCCGCCGCCCATGATTAACAAGCGCACCAAACGAAAACGCGGATCAGCCGCGGCCACCCGGAAGCCGAGCCGGTTCTCCGGGCCTGGTTCGTCGCAGGCGTCCACGGTCAAGCCGCCATAGATGGAATGCAGCCCTGGGCACACCATGCCCACCAGCAAGGTGCTGGCTGCGAGCGCGGCGACACGGCGCGGACCCAGCCAACCAGACGCCGCCGGGAACATGGCCGCGACCGCATCGGGCGTGCCCGCGAAGGCAAGCCTCCCTGACATTCCTTCCATCTGCTCGAATGCCAGATCGTGTGGCGCCGCCGGGGCGGATACGTCATCCCCAGAGAGCGTCTCTGTCGTCCGGGCCGGCGGCCCGAAATCGACGGCGATCTGCGCCGCCGTGAGCCCCGCGGCCACGAAGTCCAGGCGGGCGGTCGCCTCGGTTCGCTTCGCAAGCGCCACCGCTACCGTCTCGTCAACGCGCGACAAACCGCTTGAAGTGTGCCTCAGCCGTCGCATCGGCGGCGCCGGCCTCGGCCCGCGCCAACACATCGAGCGCCCAGAGCAGCAGATGGATGCCGTGCACCACCTGCACGCCGGCCGGGTGCGCGCGCCAGCACGGCGTCGAGATGCATCGGATTGCGATCGCCCGAAACGTCGGCAAACCGGATCTGGTCGGCCTCGGTGAAGGTTCGGCTGGCTAGCATGTCTCGTTGGTGATCAGGCATTGCGGCAAACGAACATGACGCTGAACCAACGCCTGCATAGGACCGTCCGGAGGCCAATCAATGACCCTGCCAGAGCTCGCAGAGCCGCGAAGCAGGTGAATTGCACGATCATATAAAGGCTGCCTTAATCTAGGCCAGCATCTTCGTCGTCTCCTTGACGATCGCGCCGACGTTCGCAAACGACTCGATGTCGGCGACCTTGAACTTCACCCCAAATTCAATTTCAACCGCTACGATGAAGTTGATATAATTGAACGAATCCCAGTTCGGAATGTCCTCACGCCGGGTTTCCATCGTCAACTCGATCGAGTCGTCGAGCAACAGATCGCGAAGAATGCGGGTGAATTTCGACAGGATCTCTTGCTCGGTCATTCTGCTGCTCTCGCACGATATGTGAGTGTCCCGCACGACGTAATCGGCGAGATTGAGGAACCAGCGCGTCGCTCCGCTGGCGGACGCCGGTCTGATTGACTTCGGTAAAGCCGAGGCTTCGGATACAGCGTACTGATCACGCTGTTCTTGGCGGTGGGAATATAATTCGCGATAAGCGCCCGCGCGCCACGCTGCCCGAGCCGCCTCAACCGCGATATTCATGGCCTCAAATTCAAGCTGCCGGCCGAACACGCGGCAGCTCATCACCCAATTCTCGATCTCGAGCACGTCTTCGTCGTCGGGCGTGGGGCGGAGGATCATCGTGCTGACGAGACCGTTGTCGCCCACTCGATCGAGGAGGCGGAACTGCAGGGTCAAAGCCTCGGGCTGGCTGGCGACATGCTCGACCTCTTCGCTGGCGTATCGGCGCGTCGTGGTGTTGAATTGATTGGTCTTGTTGATGAGCTGGACGACGCGGGCGTGATCGACGGCTGTGAACGGCCCGAACACAACCGACATCTTGAGCCCGCGAAGGAACTCTTCCATGCTTTCCGCTGATCCCAGCAGAACTCTCGCGTTCGGCGTTTGCGGCGTATTGCTGGGCGCGATCCCGATCCTCGGAGGTAAAGGCGACCGCTTCGAAATAGCCCGCCTCCGCGAGGCAACGGACATAGTGCGCGGGGTCTTCCGGCAATTCCGGCACGGCGACCATCGGCAGGCTCTGGCGAACGCGCGCCCGTTCCGACGGGATTGTCGTCGACGAAAACCAGGCTGTCGATCCCGATGTTGAGCCGCGCCGCGATGGCCTTCAGGTTTTCCGCCTTGTCATCCCAATTCGCCAGAAAGGCGGCGATATCCGAGCGGCGAAGGACCATTTCGGGATGATCGCGAAACACCGCTTCGGCGATCTTCGCGTCGTTCTTGGAGCAGACGGCCAGAATGATTCCCCGTTCTTTGAGCTGCTTGGCGTAATACTGCAAGGCGAGGTGCGCTTCGCCGGCCGCGCTCCCCTCCCCGAGGACGATGCCGTCGAGCCCGTCGTCGCCGATCACGCCGCCCCACAGGGTGTTGTCGAGATCGAGGACCAGACATTTCTTCGACAACCCGCGTTGAGCGGCGAGGATGCGGGCGACGAGATCGCCGTAAAGGGGCGCCGCTTGCGGAGCGATTTCCAGCTTGCCCTGAAGCCAGCGCCCGACGTCGAACCAGGCGTCAATTCCGTCCCGCGCGCTGGCGCGCGCCACATCGAGCAGCAATACGCCATCCCGCGCAGCGGCCTCGCACAATTGATCGTTGAGCCGCGCGACGACCCGCGCCGCGCGCCCCGGGAACGATGCGATCATAGCCGCCGAACACCGGCTCGTTCACGTCGAGGAAGGTTTGCTGAATGACCGCCGCGTTGCCGATCTCGCGCGCCTTGCGCCAGAACGACCGCAAATCGCCGACAAATCTCGAGATCGTTTCGTCGACCTCCGCGGCCGTCGCGGTGAGCGGAACGCCGGCGATCGCTTCCCGGGCGGTGAGCGAGAACAGCACAGCCTGCGGAGCAAATTGATGCAAGGAAGACGTCGGATCGAGAAGTTCTTGCCGGTATTGCCCGTATGCTCCGCTATGGACGTCGATCAACAATCTTCGGCGCAAGCCGGCGACCCGGATCGCGGGCGATAGATGATCGACGGTCGAGGAAGCGAGGACGGCGAGCCGAACCGGCAAAAAGCCGGGCGCTTCCTTCAAGCCCAATCGGCCGAAGGCGCGATCGAGCTGGACCGTTTCCAGGAACCCAAGCCGATAGGCGGCGAGGGAGGCCAAGCTCTCGAGACATTCTGTTGGCCTGGCTCTGTCCAGCGCCGCGCGCAAATCTCCGCGGAAATCAGGCGCGATCGGCAGCCAGCTCATCATCGGACAACGGGGAGCGGTGCTTTGCATTGGGGTAACCATCAGTGGGCGTATGGATTAGAGAGATGAGCGCTACGGGCGTGACTGCGCCTTGATGCCTCGAGACATGACCGAATCTCGAGCCCGCTGCTTGAAAAAAGGCTTGAGACCAGCGCTCCGCGCTCGGCTGATCCAGATGAGATCCTTCAAATGTCTGAAGCCCTTCGGAATTCCGGCGTCACCAACTTCACGCCAAGGCCCGCCGCAATGGCTTTTGCATTTCCGATTTTTGTTCCGACCATGGGGAACTAGTGTTAGTATCACACATTTTCCACGGCAAATGCGATAGGAAATCCATTGCGACAGCGATGTTACGGTTAACCACATTCTGACTGATGACCTGATCATAGGAAACCGGCGTCATTTTCCGAAGCTCCTTCCCTCGGCGTAGTATGCCCCAGTTTCGCGCGAACGGAAGACGCAAATTTATGCCCGCAAAGCTGGGGAAATGTTTTGCAAATCGGCTCGTGGACATGTTGCCAGAGGCGCTTCGTCTCGTATCGATTTCGCGCCTCCGGATCGTGCAGGATCGTCTTCACCGGTTCCGTTTCGCATCGATCAAAGAAATCGTCAACATTGATCACGTAAACCTGGCTCGGGGACGGATTCTGCGCAGAAGCTCCTCTGCGAAAAGCACGTTCTCAGTGTAACTGAACCCCAGCAAGTAATACCGAGCCGAAGCCGCAGAGAACCAATCGGCGGTCGCGGTCGTGGAGAATGCGAACTGAAGGCGGCTATTCCCGAGAAATAGCACGTCCGCATTCCTGGCAAAGTTTTGCACGGAGGGTTCCAAGTCAAAACAGAAGGCTCCGTGCTCATAGTCGGCATAATGCGCTGCGGTGCAACTGGCGATGTACCGATCAGTGTTGTACCCGTCGGCCGGGCAGGAAAAGATGCTATCATTCCGGAGCTCCCACCCATAGCCAACGAGCGCAGCGGCGAAAATAACGCATGTGTAAATGATGGGCTGGCTTACAAAGAGAGCTTCTCGCGTTTTGGTCCATGTCTTGGATATCGCGGGCAAGCCAAAACGAGTTCTTGTCATGTGCCGGTATGTTCCCGTTTTGCTGGCCGGTAGCAGCGTCCAGCGCGACGATCTTGCGGTTTGTCGACGCTGCTTGCTCCGGTCGCTGCCGATATAGAAGCTGTTTCAGCCTCCGTCCATGATTCCGTCCGGGGGAAGTTTCGTGAAGACTGAACTGCTTTCGGCGGCGGGGATGAATTGGGATCCCCGTTTTGATCGAAGACCGGGTTTTGCCAGTTCGTCCGGGCATCCGCCCAGCGGGGTAAGCCCCGTTCGCGGTCCCTTCGGCCGCTTGGAGCGACGGTGCTATCGGATCTTTTGGTCCACATAGCGTGGTCCGCAAGGTGACCCGTTGGCCCGAATAGGAAGAGCTTTCTATTGCGTCCTAGACCGAGCTACGCAGAGTTCTTCGCACCACAAGCCTTGCATTTGCCCATTTTACGTGCGAAGCCTCTTCGGTCGATTTCAACGGGGATGGGGGCATTGTCCGTTGGAGACAGGCAATGCGAGTTGTGTTTCTCGGGGCGCTACTCAGCGTCGTATTTGGGATCGGCCTAAGCAACTTTAGAGTGCTCATCCTTCTCCCATCGCTTGCGCTCGCGGGACTGTTCATCCTCGGCGCCGGAGTTGCTGGATCCGAGCGCGGCTTTTTGATCGCCCAGGTGCTGATGTTCGCTGTAGTTGGCCTGCAACTCGGCTATTTCGTCGGAATGGCCTGTTGGCCGGCCGTCGCTCGCCTTTGGACGAACACGTTGAATGTGCGGCGACGACCCCCGACCTCGGCGCCCCGCAGGCGCTACATGGCAGATCCATTTTAGTGCAGTCTTGACGCGTTTTTGTAAAGTTCCAGATCATGGCGTAGGCTCCCGCTTCGCGAGTTTCACCCGTAAGTGCAGAAGCGACGCCTTTCCTTTTCGGCCAACCGATCAATAAGCGGTCGGCTGCAATCCAATAAGCAAAGTGCGCAAGAGAATGTTAAAATCGAGCCACAGGCTCCAATTATTGATGTACCAAAGATCGAACTCTATGCGCTGCTTCATGAGGTCGATTATCTGGGTTTCTCCTCGCAAGCCATTGACCTGGGCCCAACCGGTCAGGCCGGGCTTCACGTGGTAACGGTATGCATAGTTGGCGATGATTTTTTCATATTCTGTGTTGTGTGCCGACGCATGCGGCCTCGGGCCGACGAGCGACATGTCGCCGAAAATCACATTCAAAAGTTGCGGAAGCTCGTCAATGCTGGTCCGCCGCAACAACCGGCCGAAGCGCGTTACACGGGGGTCGCCTTTCGTCGCTTGCCGGATCACCGGTCCGTCCTCGAGCACGGACATCGTTCTAAACTTGCACATTTTGAACGATCGGCCGTTAAATCCGTTGCGCGTCTGCATAAACAAGACCGGACCGCGGCTCTCCAGTTTGATCAAAGCAGCGACCAAAAGCATTATTGGCGTCAATGTCATGAGAACAGCCGAGGCAATCAACAGATCAATCATCCGCTTGCACGCCTGTTCGGTCGATGTCAACGGAGCGCGTTTGATCTCCGCTGTCCAAGCAGTGCCGATATTGACAAGCCGACCGCCGAGAAAATGCGCAACATTCCGATCTGGCAAGAGATAGACGGGAATCGACAATGCACGCAGCAGTTCCGTCAGCCGTTCGATCGAGCGCCGGTCCTCCCAAGATAACAGCAAAAATACGCAGCCAATTTTCTCCTGACGCGTGACGTCTACTATTTCTTTGATCGACGCCGAAAGCCAGTCTGACACGCCAAATGATGAGACCGATGCTGATTCAAATTCGAAAGTTCGGACCGGCCTGTAGCCGCAACGCTTGAGTTCCTCAACATTGCTCGTTTCGGCGAGCTGTCCTTTTTCAGCCACCAGAATGACCTTCTGTTCGGCGAAGGTGCTTTGTGCCAGCGAGCGCGCAATAAATCGAGCAATAACGAAGCGCCAGACTATGATCGCCAGCCATCCAACGGCAAAAGAAGTCAAAGTTGCGCCACGCGAGTAGCTATCACTGATCTTGAAGGAAAATCCAACCGCCGATAGCACGAGGAATATGAAAAGCCAGATGCCGGTGACCTCCCGTGCCTGCTTCCAAAAATCGACCAAATTTTGCGGCCGGTAATCCCCCCGCGCAGCGAGAATGGCCGAGAAGTTGACGCAGATCACACCTCCAACGCTGAGGAACGTTTCTACGGGTCCGAGGCTATTTAGGAATAGAATATGGTATGCGACCCCGGTCAGCAGGCTCGTCACCAAGATCAGAATGAGGTCGGAACAGAGAACAGCTTTCTCGATCATGTGGAATGGCAAGAATCGCCCCGCCATTCCGTACGAGAATTGACCCCATAGGGAACTTGGATCTGTAGTGCGCGGTTGCAGCTGCGAAGCGTTACTCATCAAACAGTCCCTGAGAGCCAAGCCCATGCCGCCCATGACTTGCAAATAACGTGATGGTTAGCAGTATATCAAGCGATCGCATCAATGTCTCCAGTCGCGTTAAGCCTATTTATTTAGAATTTTTCTTGAAATTCAAAGCGAAAATCTGGGGGCGAAGGCTGCGTTCCAAGAATGCCCTCCTTGCTCTCGCCCCCAGCTACTTCTATCGGAATGCAATCCTCCGATTGATAATAGCAAACCTTGACGGCAATGCGCTGGGGACAACTATTCGCGACCTCAATCACGTCATCGTATAACTTTGGATCGATGGCGTAAGCTCTGACGAAGCCGCTGACTACAAGGCATGGCTTTCCCGCAAAATCTCTGTGGCGAAGAATTTCATCACCCTCGCTCGCCTGAAAACCTGGCGGCGTCTCAGGACTCGTAGTCGCGTCCGTTGCGCCCACCACAGGCGCAGATAAAGTCTGAAAAGGGTCTGTATCCTGAGCCGCGGCCGGGAAGCCAATGAGCGGCAGCCAAATCAAGGGAAGCAGGAGACGGGTAGCAGGCAATCTATCCATGGCGCCTTATCACTTACACTCTCAATGGCACATCCTCGAAATCACTCGAGCGATAATCTAACCGAGCATCACGCCTAATAGATTATACCAAATTTAATGCCCTTTGTGACACATTATGGTGACAATCGCACGATAATTTCTTAGCGTTAATTCGCTCGGGAATCACTCGGCAGGAACCCGACTTCCAGGTGCCGATCTCGGGGCCGCTCGCAGCCCGACTTGAGCACGGCCTCTGCGTAAAACGCTGCTTCGGAATCTCAGATAATTGAGCGTATCGCCGTCTCGGAACAAATAAGGAACATACCGCGACGCTGCCCAATAAATCGAATAACATCCGGACAGTTATCATTCGGAGAGCAGGAACCCAACGCCATTAAGGCGAAACAAGTTCTTCAACTCAGGAGACAAACCTGTGAAAATTGCGGTTGCGCCGCTGCCCTTCTGTGTTTTGCTTAGCATGAGCAGAAGCCCCAGGAAGCGTGCGTCGACGGTGCGCGTGTGGGAAAAATCAATGACGATCGATTTCCCAGTTGCCGTCGCACTTCGAAGGGCGGGGATGATCTTGTCAAGATATCGGGCAGTTGCTGCCCCGCCAAGGCTCAGCGTGACAGCATCGTAATCATGCGCTTCCGTGATGACCAAATCCTCATCGCACTCGAGCGCCCGCCAGTGCCGGAGCGCGAGCGGCAGGATGCTTGTGAACAACAGGTGGATGAGCGCGTTTCCGTCGCTCCAGTAGCGTTTCCAAAGATGACGCTCTTCTTTGATTTGCCACAGCCATTCGAGACCCAATCGTCGCATAACATGCGGCGCGCGCTTGATCACGGCTGCCTCAAAATTGATCACAGCCCCCAGGTGCGCGCGTACGGGAATGCGCAAACGCCGATGATTGCGCTGTAACCACGTTTGTCCTTTCTCAGCACCCAGTGAGACCACGAGGAGATCTGCTTCACTCGAATTGATTTCATCGATTACGTAATCGTGGCTCATGTCATCGACCGAACCAAGCCCAGGATAGTACGATCCAACACAAACAAGCCCGCTCGGCTGGGCGTTCAGTGCTTGGCAAGCCGCTGCGGCCACGCCATCGGCACCTCCGAAGAGAAACACCTTCAATGGCTTTCCAGCGCCATGGCCGGCCTTGAGCGCAACAAAAATATCCGAACCAGCGATTTTGCCTTTGATCGGAATGCCGAGGGCCCTTGCAATCCAAACAACCAATATCCCGTCCGCCGGACAAAGATCGCTCTGAAGCAACGATCCCCTGAAATCGGGATTTGCTTGGCTCTTCACGAGAAAGTTTAGATTAGGCGTAGAGATGAAAAGAGGGCTCCTGCTGGCGGCAGCGGCTTCGATATCGCGCAACACGGAAGACATCTCTATCACGTCGATTGGCACGCCGAGGACGCAGTACGCTTCGCGCGAAAGTTCGTCGATGTGGGTGCTCATGTCTAACGAAGGCCCTTGAGAGCGGGGCGCGAGTAAGCGCGCCGCGGACAAAATCTAGCGGTAAAGCGATGTGTAGTCTCAGACCGCATTTGGGACCAAAGGAGATCTCGTGGCGCCCTTACCCTCAGCCTTGAGCGTTCGGCAAATCAATGCTGCAAGCTTCGACGCCTCGGCATCGATGTCGTGTCGCGTGCGAACCCGTTCACGCCCTGCCTCGCCCATGCGTGCAAGTTCCGCCATCGGAGTATCGAGGCAGATTCGCATTGCCTTGGCTAACGCTTCCATGTCGCCGGCTGGCACGAGCCAGCCATGCTCGGGGCCTATCAACTCGGGGATGCCGGCAACATAAGTGCTAATAACTGGTCGACATAGCGCCATCGCTTCCACGAGGACTAGCGGCAGCCCTTCGGCGAAGCTCGGAAGAACCAATGCGCGCGCGGCCAGAATTTCGTCCTTCACCGCGGCGCCGCTGATCCAGCCGGTGATACGCACGCAGTTTGCGAGACCGCGCTCTTGTAATAGCATCTCTATCTGCTTTCGCATCTCCCCATCACCCACGAGCACGAGCTCAAAAGTCGTTCCTCGCCTTGAAAGCAGATGGACGGCTTCGAGAAGCAATAATTGTCCCTTTTGCTCACATAAACGGCCAACACACACGAGCCGTCGCGTGGCAGGAGCAAAGCTCGGGGCCTCGTAAAAGAAATCGCGATCGACCCCACAATGCACGACGTGCACCTTTGGCCAGTAATTTCGTTCAACCTGACGAAAGAGTTGACTTCGTCCAAAAGAGCTAACTGCCACGACAAAACTGCAACGACGAATTTTCTCAGCCAGCTTAAGAAGCGACGCCTTGTCAAATTCCTCCGGTCCGTGGACGGTGAAGCTCCAAGATGGCCCCCCCAAAGCGTGCAGAAGCATCGCGACTTCCGCAGAATTCGTACCGAAATGCGCATGAATGTGCTGAACACCAACCTCGCGCAACCAGGGCTCGATGCGGCAGGCCTCCGCGAGGTACGCGAGATGCGCAAGCAAGGGGCGCTCCGCACGATGCCCCATACGACAAGCCAGCTGCAGCGCCTTCATAAATCGCGCTGGCCGCTTGAACAGCACGAGCATGACGGCCATCAGGAGGGCAGGTGCGCCGGCCTGAAGAGCGTAACGTGTTCGCTCGCGCTCGGCCTCGTCATCGGTGTCCGCCAATTCACTGTCCCAACCCCGCAGAGCGATGCGCGTTACCTCGAACCCAAGCCGTTCAAGCGCCAATATTTCGCGGCGGATAAAACTGTGGCTGACCTTGGGGTATTGGTTAATGAGGTAGGCAATGTGCATGATGCGTCGCTCTATTCAATAAAGGCCGGTTCATTGGCAGCTGTATTTGGCATGCTTTCCCTACCGATTTGCACCTGTTTGCGCGAAAGGCCAATACTGCGTACAACCAACACACACCGGACTTTGTCGCGCCTATCAAACGATCAGCCAGGATCAAGGGACATATCGCCGCCGTGACCATCGTCCGCTATATCTTCCTTCTCCTTGTGCTCACACGCGCGGGCTTGGGCGTCTTGCTTGGCATGGTCAGGTATGGGGGGGAGCAAAGCCTCTCACTTGGAGCGCTTTTGAATGCCCTGACATTTCTAATTGCCATAATGGCCTTAGCCAGACGAGGCCGACCTTCCCTTAAAGTTCCGGCGTTAATATGGTTACCATATCTCGCGATTGCTTGTTATTCATTGACCTACACGCCGGACTTCTTCAATGGCGCACGGCTCTTCCTGAGCACGCTCACCTTTCCAGCGATGTTCGTTTCCGCGTTTATATTGCTGGGCTCTGACGGCGACACGATCAAGTTCTTCAAATGCGCCATCTATTCGTCGATCGCGCCGACGCTTTATGGCATCGTCCAGCTCGCTTCAAACGGACCTGGTTTTCGTGAGAATTCTACTTTTGGCCATGCCAATATATTTGCATTCTACATCGTCGCAATGCTGGTGGCGATTTCTTACTATAATGTTTTGGCGCCGCAAGCGACCGATTTATTTTGGCGATATTTCTCCATGATCTATTTTGTTATCCTTTGCGGCCTGTTGGTGATGACGCAAACACGTAGCGCCTGGATCGAAGCGGCGTTCATCTTCGCTGCTTATGCCATCAGCGTGAACAGAAAATTCCTGCTTGCGCTGCCCGTCATTATCTTTGCTTTGTTCTTACCCCCCGTCGCAGATCGGCTCGGCGATTTGAACTCCGGCAATGAAGCATCAATAGATGAGGTGGAGCGCGGAGAAATCTCCCTGAATTCCTATGTATGGCGAGAAACGCTCTGGTGGTTCGCATTGAGCGATTCCGCCAATGACCGCGTCTTTGGTAAGGGCATTGGGGCTTTCGCTTATAACTCGCGGTACTTTTTCCCGCTCCTCGGAAATCCAGAGGAAGGAATCGATGCGCACAGCGGCTACGTACAAGCCATCTATGAACTTGGAATACCCGGAGTTGTCGCCTACGTCGGCCTCTATATCGGTGTGATATTGGCAGTTTGGCGATCGAGACAGGCAAACCGGCAACTCGCCTATCTCATCATCGCGTTCATTATTGGCAATCTCATCATAAATTATTCGGATAACTTGCCTTATTATCTTGATTATAATTGGTATGTTTGGGCAATCTTCGGCGCTGATTTATCGTGGCGATTGCGCCGATTGCGATCGTCGCAGGAAAATTACGGCGTCCAAGCATTGGCGGATCCTGCACTTCTGTCCGGCCGTTTTGCCCAACGATCATTTCGCACGCTGAATGACGATAGAAAGTTTAGTCACGGATCGAAAATGGAATAAGGATCTCCGGGCTGAGTCATAAAATTACTCTGCATAGCCCTTTCGAGCGCACCCGTTTCGCGGCCAGTCATCATGTCAATCGACAAACTCGATCGTTCGTTCGCCATAGTGACACCAAGCTATCCGCCGGATTTGAAGCGCTGCGAGCTGCTCGTGGAATCTCTCGATAGAACCGCCCCGCATGTGCCACACTATCTCATCGTGGATCGGTGCGACCGGCCGGCATTCAGTCACTTGAAGGGCGGAAGCCGATATCTCATCGAATCGGAGGCAATTCTCGGGAATTGGATTTTACGGGTGCCGGGGCGCGGAGGTTTTTGGGTCAGCCTGAAGACGCCGCCAGTGCGCGGCTGGATCATGCAACAGATAAAAAAAATCGGTGCCATCAAGATCATCCCGGAACGGACACTGGTTTTTTGCGATTCTGATGTCGCGTTCTTCCGCCGTTTCGCGCGCGATGATCTGCTCGTTAACGGGAAAGTCGGGTTGCTGGATTTTGAGTTGGACAGCGAAGATATCCGCCAATGGACATCAGTCGCACGTCGTTTGTTGGGACTGTCGAGCATGAGCTCGGGCTATCGTAATCATGTTGGCTACATGGTCTGCTGGAACCGCGAGACGGTGAAGGCGATGCAGGATCGGATTGAGGCCAGCACCGGCGTGAATTGGCAAGTCGCGCTCGCTCGGACTTTTCGTTTCTCCGAATATATGATCTACGGAATTTTCGTTCGCGAAGTATTGGGATATTGCGCGGTCGACCACGCGCCTTTGGAAGTCGATTTGATCAGGACAAACTGGGGCGTAGCATCAACGATCGATTCGGCGATCGACTCTGCCTTCGCCGAATTCGGTCTGCGAACGTTAGGTGTAATGATTCATTCGAGGTATGGCGTTGATCCGGCCCTATATCGCTACCGCCTCGAGCGCCTGTGGGCCACGATAGCCTAGAGGTATCCGCTATGGACAAACAGTAAGGGTCATTGTTGCTCCCACCGGACACTGTCTCCGACCACTAGCAGGAACACCTGCAAGCAGACTATTTGGTGGAACATTTCTATTTAATACCGCGCCGGTACCAATTATCGCCCGGCCCCTATTGTTATACCCTTCCATAGGTGGGCGCCAACAAAACAGGCCTGTCATTATTCATTTCCTCTCGACTGCGACAGAAACGATCCGAAACTCGAATCGTTTCAAACACTCGATGCATGCTGTGGACCCCGGGACTGCAAATGCAAGACTCGCTCAAAGCTTCGTTCGATCGGTCCTGATCCAATCTGAGCCGAGTTTGCGAGAGAGAATCTTGCGGTAGAGAGAAAGCTTTCCTATCAGATAAGAAAGCATCAACAGAATTGAGCGTGGCGGCATGATATCGCGGCCGAACTTCAGCCAGGAAACGAAAACACCAGCCGCCAGCGCGAAAAGGCTTACGGAGGCGACAAATATTGCCGCGGAGGAAATACCGAGCAGTGCCGCCGTACCGGCAATTAGCCAGATGCCCGTCGCCATGAGCGCGAGGAAGGTGAGGGGCGGGACCGCCAGATCGAACGCGAGCGCTAAGAGATCCGGGCTGGCTTGCAGAACGCCCGCAACGATCAATCTTGGCGCTGCCGTGAAGATCATCCCGAGGTGACCCTGCTCCCAGCGTTGTCTCTGACTTTGGATGCCCTCATGTGAATAGGGGAAACAGCCCGTTACGCCGGCGAAAGGATTGAACATCGGGGGAGATCCGACGAGCGCCAGATCAAGGCCAAGCTTTAAATCTTCCACGATCCGTCCACTCGCCAGATCGGCCGAGTGGATCACGTCCCACGGAAAAGCCATTCCGGTTCCCATCAACTGGCAAGGCAAGCTAAGAGCCTGGAGCCCCAGCGGGCGCACCCAGTTCTTCACGCGCCAGGCGAATTCTGCAGCGCGTAAGTTGATCGGGGATTTTCCGCCGAAATCATCAGGTAAAGTGCTTGTATGGGCCTACGTGTCATCCAACAGGTTGCCACAAGTTGATCGATCGCAGAGCTTGCAAGCCTGCAATCAGCGTCAACCACGATGACTATTTCGGGCGGATCAACGCTCATATGGCGAAGGCCCCAATCCAAAGCATATCCTTTTCCCCTCCTTTGCTGGTCGTTGCGTTCGATCACGTCGGCGCCTGCTGCCGTTGCTATGGCCGCGGTATCGTCGGAACAATTGTCCGCCACGACGAGCAGACGGTCGCCCGTGCGCAATTGTGCCTTGATGTCCGCAAGTGTCGGCAGCAGGTTGGTGCTCTCATCGTGCGCAGGCACCAGTACGGCAACGCGTCGGCGAAAATCGTCTCGCCTCGGCGAAACCAGTCTGCCCTGCTGCGGCAGCGCCGCCGCGGCGATAACCTCTATGAAGAATACGGCGATGGGAATAGCAATAACAACACTCAGCATCGTCAGCAGAAATGAAATGACAGAAACCATCGGCTACACATTCCCTCGAGCTTCAGCTACCTGGGATCCCAGTCGCGTAGCCCATACAGCCACTCCCAAACATTTCCAAAGCCCTGCTACCAGAACATGCCAAGCGTGATAAGCAAATCCAGTACGACAAAATGGCGTCCGATTCTCGCCGAAGATGAACATCATCAAAATAGGTCGGTCAACCCGGGACTGCGTTGCAAGAGCATACAGAGCCCGGTCCCGGTTCCGGTCGACAAGCTCCAGGCAGCCTTGGAGTGCGCTCGACCCGACGAGCAATAGAACTTACGGGCCGATGCTTCTACTCCAACAAACGAAGCAATCTATCTGGCAGCGGTAAAATGACCGACGTCACGGGCCAGCCAACATCGGAGGCTGGCCAAGATCCCAGGCTGGCCAAGTTAGCTTTACGCCCAATGAGCAGCTGGCGCATTTTTAGCTCGCAGTTAACCGACGGCCGCACTCTCACGCTGAGCGACTACTCGACTGTCTCTGGACGCCGCACTCTCACGCTGAGCGACTACTCGACTGTCTCTGGAAACAATACAGCCCACCCTCAGATGCGAGGCGTCATTGAGCAACGACGTCCGCACGAAAGCGCCGCCCCGAAGGCTAAAATCCGTCTACAACTCGGCTGCGATCCTTATTAAGGTCGGTTGGCGACAACCTGTAGCGCCGGAGCCGCCAATGCTGCCGACCTGGTCCATTGTGATCGCGACGTACAAGCGGGAACATATTCTGCCTCAGACTTTGTTTTTTGCGGCGCAGAGCACCTGTGCTCCCAAGCAGATCATTGTAGTCGATGCGTCACCGGGCTGGAATCAGATGCGCGAAAGGGTCCTGTACAAAATTGCGGTGCAGTTCCCGGCAATCGAGTGGATCTATGAAAAGGCGACCACCGCATCCTTGACACATCAAAGGAACCAAGGCGCCAAGCTTTCGACGTCGGATGTGATCATTTTCATCGATGACGACTCACTCATGTATCCTGATTGCGCAGAGGAGATAATGAGGATTTTTCAACGGGACACGGGCGAGAAAGTCACCGCTGTAGGAGCGATGCTCGTGGTGGAACCGCCGGATGGAGCTAAAAGTGAAATGACGATCGGCCCATCGTCGATACAGATGCACGGAGATGTACCGACGCAGTCGAGGTTCAAAAAGTCGCTGCGTAGATTGGTTGAAGGTAATCGCGAATACTTATTACCGTATGACGGTGATTGGCCAAAGCATTCAATTCCTTCAGAACTTAATGGCCTGCCAATCGCTCCCGCAAAAACTTTGCACGGCTGCCTGATGTCAGTACGCAGATCGATTGCGATTAAGGAGCCCTTTGAAAGTATTTTGCTCCGCTACGCCTATCTCGAAGATTCCGACATGACCTACCGCGCCTCGCGTCACGGACTGGTGCTGAGGTGTATTTCAGCGAGAATTTGCCATTTAGGGATTTTTGGCGGTCGGATGCCGCCATATGTGACCGCACTTTTGGGCGCGCTCAATCCCGCAGTGCTACATAGCATTTACGGTACTGACAAAACGCGATCCAAGGAACAACTGCGAAGGCAAATGCGTCGGCGCATGATGTTCATGGCACTGAAGGATATCCAGGCAAGGCGTCTTACCTTTCCTTCGGTGCGTGGCGTATACGAAGCGATACATAACCTCGACACGGTGATGAGCAAATCGGAGTTAGAAATACGCGAATGGTATCCGCGGTTTCAGAAAGCTTTGTTTGAGAGACACAACTGCGATTAAAAATCGCCGTTGACGCGCTGCTGGTCGCCGATGAAGCGCCGCGGCGAAAGAGTATCGACGGCAGAGATCGGTTGACATGGGTACCGCGGTTCCTATTTGAAGCCAGGTGCACGCGTTTGGTACAAACAATCGGTGGCGACTTCTAAATGACGCGTTACAATCGCCGGTGTATTAAATCGCGAACCCGACCCCCGATAGAGCCGAGGGAGATTTAAATATCTTACCGATGCGCCGCTGTTGATGCGCTCTCCGGCCCTTATTGGTGAGGAACGATCGTTCAATTCACGACGATGAGGAGATACAGGCTTGGCATTGTGAATGCGTGGAAACTTGGGTGATTATCCTACCCTTTCCATTTTTGTTCATTTTCCGGTTGGTGGCGCGATGGCGATCTTATCCGAGAAGGGACACGGTCTTGGATCGATACCGATGGAACTTCTTTCTTGCCTCTTTCGCTGGTTATTGCAGCTGTTGGGGTGTCTTGTACGATAAGCCTATTCGCGCGTGGCTGACCACGCGATTCGTCAATGAAGGCATAGGTCGGAGTGACGTTGCTTCACGTAAGCAGACGAGATCTTCTGCTCGGCGAGTATGAAGTGCATTGAATTAGCGAGGCGCCCCTGCCTCTAGGGCAAAGCTACTTTGGACTTTTGGTTATTCCGGCTGTGGTTCACCAAGATTGCACGGCGCAGCACAACCGCTGTTATCGTCGAGTGACCGGCCACTCTCCGTGACGCCGACGCGTTCGGCATTTCGAAGTTGGCGACTCTAACTTAACGTTACGTGCTTTTCGTAACCGAGGGCGCCTGAAAAAATTTGTGGATCAAATAAAGATTAAGCCCGTAGCGCGTTTACAATTGTGTCCGCGCTGCGCGCGCTCCGGAACCGATTGGCGATCGTGCGACGGGCTGCCGCGCCAATCTTTGTCGCTCTCTCGCCATCGAACGCCAATCGTTCGATGGTCTCTCCCGCGGCGCGCGCGTCTCCGGGCGGAACGAGGAAACCGTCCCTGCCATCCGTGATCAGCTCGGGAACGCCGCCGGACAGCGTGGCAACGACTGGAACCTCCATTGCCATTGCCTCCATGATCGCTACCCCAAGAGGCTCGGCAACGCTCAGGAGCGCGAACACGTGGCAAGATTCCAGGCGTTCTCTAACGTCGGCTTCGGGCACTGCACCAAGCAGCGTTACATAACCATTCAGGCCCTTAGCTCCAATTAGTGCAAGGAGGTGAACGTAGTAGCCGCTGCCTCCCTGCTCATCTTGTCCAGCGATCTCAAGCCGAGCGTCAATGCCCCCGCTTCGCAAAATTGCGACGGCTTCTATGAGATCTGCGTGCCCTTTACATGGGTTGAGCCGCCCACAACTGAAGATTTGCAATGGGCCGTCCCTGTCGGCGGGTTTGTATGGCTGCTTACGCGTGAACTCGCTGAGATCGACCCCCATCGGACAAATCTCGATGCGCCCAGGCGCGTCATTACCGATTGCGGAACGCAGTTCCATGAGAAGTCGTTGCGTGATCACGATCCCGAAGCGCGCGTGTTTCCATTTCTGCCGCTGGTTGCCTCCATAATCGCTCAACGGGCCATGAAGCGTCAGGCTGTACTGAAGTCCCGATAGCAGCGCGGCAAACATAGCAATATTCGCCGAGTCTCTGCATGAGTGGACGTGAATGTGATGCCATCCTCGCCGCCGAGCCACGGCTGCCAGTCTCGCCCCTAACAGCATGAGTCCGATTTGGCGCACCCTCAATTCGTCACGATTTGCACGCACCGCGAGAAGACAATTCATCCATCCGGACGGGCCGCCGTGAAACAGCTCAGCGACAACGTCCAAAAATGACCGGCCAAAGTGCTCGCGCAGATAAATTGTGCGCTGCGCCACCTCTTGAGACCATATTTGCGATGCTATACGTTGCGGCGGTCTTGTGGTGGAGATCAAATCCGTTTCAACGCCGCCTTCCTCAAGTGCCAAAAGTTCGCGCCAAAACATAATATGCGTCTGGCTCGGGAACTGAGGGACAAGATATCCTATACGCATGGACTGGCCGCACTGCTCAAGCAAAGTCGATTGTCTCGTTTCTACTGGGAGAATAAGAATATCATGGGGTGCTGGTCAATTCTTAACGAGATATTATTGGCCAATTATGCTTGCGGGGCGTAGAGTTCTTGCATCTCATGCATTTGAGAGTGCCATTCACTCCGAAAACAGAGGCAGAAACAAGATCCCTGGTAGCCGAAGACTCCCGCCCAGGAGGCCTTACGAATTGCCGCGGGGCGACGATTGTCTATGAATTTTTTAGAACCATGAGCACGAATTCGGGCGCTATGAACCATGTCGACACCTCAAGAAAATACTGGCACGGACGTTCATTGACGTGCCGCCGATGGCGAAGAGGCAGGATCGCATCCTAATGATCAAGCGGGCTGTCGCATCTACCTCTGGGTCGCGGCGCCTGATTCGGCGAATGTTGACAAAATTTGCTGCGCTCGTGTTGCTGGCCTTACTCGGCGCGGCGACCGCCGCGGCCGAGGACAACGGCGGCGGCTCTGCGCGCTGCCAATCAAGCTTGGGCTCGCCGCCAGGCTTCGGTGCGGATAATGCCTACTACTGCATGACCTGGAATAAGGGGCGGCGCGTCATGCAGGGGCCCTTTGCTGCCGGAAACAACACCTGGGGGGCCAATGGTCAGATTCACTCGCAGATCATGACTGTGAACCCTGCGACGTTTCCAAACGGAACGTCCTGGACATGGACATGGCCGACGCCTTCGCAAGGCAAAGGCATATCGTGTTGCGCTGTGGATAGTTTTTACGCCCTTTATTGGGGAATGTCGGGCATGGCAGCCTCCGCGGGCCCTGGCGCGCCGCGAGCGACGCAGCTGAAGGCGATCAGAAACTCTCACCACGACTTTCAATATCTCTTACAAAGACAGCCCGCTTTGCGTCAGTCCTCAATATGGCATTTGGAACGGAAACTTCGATGTTATTTTCGATATTTTTCTATTTGGATATCCGGATATTTCAGTCAAGTATGAGCCGCTGTTCGAGATTGAAATCTCGCTGCGCGATTCATTTCCGCAAGAATTTGGCGATCTGAAGCATTACCAAATCAGCGAGAACGGACGTACTTGGACCGGATATCAGTGGCCGTCGACCGTTAAGGGGGGTTGGAACCGGTGGTGGTTTACGGCCGGCGGTGGCCCTCTGTCCGGTACGATAGATTTGAACGCCATCCTGCAATCGCTCGTTGCGCATGGATACGCGACCGGGAACGAATGGTTCGTCGGCATCCCCCTCGGCGCCGAAGTCGCTTGCGGCACCGGGGGCCTGACGATCCATAACATCAAACTCCGATGGTAGAGCCAATGAGTCGGATTATCAGCCACTTATTGATACGCTGGCTGCAAAATACGAATGTGATCATCTGAGCATTAACTCCCGCAGAGTGAATGCCTCTACGTCGTTTACTGAGTACTTCGTCCGGTTGGCTTCGCTTGAGCGCAACTCTCCTAAAGCCGAACCTTGCGCAGACTGAACGCCTCCGCATAGCCGTAGGGAGCTCTGCATTCGATCCCCCGCAGTCGCGCGAGCCCTCTGAATGTCTCGGGGTCGAACCAATCCTTTGATCTCTGGCTCGCAAAATTACTGGTGAGAAGCTCGATCTTTCGCTCGAGCACTTCGGTTTCGAGAGGCACATAACCGTTGGCATGCCGGAGATCGCCATCCCATTTCGGTATCTCATATTCCAATACAAGATGATCGCGAAAAGCATTCCACGTCAGTTGGCAGACCTCGCGGTGATCTTGATGGGCATCATCCTTGCGATGTGTGAAGATGACGTCAGGATCGACTCGGGACTTCAGCTCGGCGAACCACTCCTTCAGCTCGCCCCCTTGATAGGGAAAAAATGTATCCCGGAAAATCGCAAGCTCGATCTGAATGCGGCTGGCACCTGCTAAAAAAGCTGCGGCCGACGCTTCAGCCTCAACGGCACGCTCCCCCTCAGCGCTCAGCACGCACCAATGAACATCCAGACGAACGCCAGAATTGATCCACTGAAGGATCGTACCTCCAGCACCGATTTCGATATCGTCGGAATGCGCGCCAAGACAGAGAACAGAAAGCCGGTCGCCGCGCCGCGCGAGATCAAGAGATCGCATGCCAGCTACCGGTTCTTTTTGGCCAGTCCGGCATCGCCGATGCGCCAAGGCATATTGCCTTGTTCGACCATGTCTTCTAGAGCTTGGCGATCTCTCAGCGTATCCATCGAGCGCCAAAAGCCTTTATGCCGGAAGGCCATGAGCTGATTCGTGTCAGCGAGACGCTGGAATGGCTCGATGACGAGCTCTTCTCCTTCGCGCATATATTCGAAAATCTTCGGGCGCAGAAGAAAATAGCCGCCGTTGATCCAAAAATCGGCGCCTTCCCAACTCCGCATCCCGTGTACGGTCCCCGCGTCATCCATATCGACGAGATGAAAGGTGAGTGGAGGACGGACGGCTATGAAACAGGCGAGCTTCTCGCTTTTCTTGAAGCGCTCGAGCATTTCGTCGAGATTGGCGTCGCATAGGCCATCGCTATAATTCGCGAGGAATATCTCTTCATCTTTGACAAAATCGCGCACGGCCCACAGCCGCTCGCCGATATTACGCCAGACCCCCGTGTCAATGAGCGAGACGCTCCAGTCCTTTTCTCCAGTATTGCCAAGCAGTTGCACTTTCGATCCATATTCTGAAACGACGCAATCAGCGTAGGACTGGGGTCGGTGGTTCAGGAAGAAATCCTTGACGACATTGGCCTTGTAGCCGAGACAAAGGACGAAATCGGTGTGACCGTAGTGGCTATAATACTGCATTACATGCCACAAAATAGGCTGATGGCCGATCGGGATCATCGGTTTTGGAATCGCCTCCGAATATTCCCTAATCCGCGTGCCCAGTCCTCCGCAGAACAGCACGACCTTCATGATTGCAGCTCCCGCGGGTCAATGAGCTCCACCTGCGGGATCGGCACGATGAATTTGCCGCCCCAGTCGGCGATATGCCGCATCTGCTGAACAATTTCGTCTCGCAGATTCCATGGAAGAATTAACACATAATCGGGTTTGGCTGCATCAATGGCGCCGACATCATAGATGGGAATATGCATACCGGGCGTGTACCGGCCATGCTTATAGGGGTTGCGATCGACGGTGAAATCAAGGAAATCGGTGCCGATTCCGCAATAATTCAAGAGAGTGTTGCCTTTGCCCGGCGCGCCATAACCACAAATCGTTTTTCTCTCATCCTTGGCCTTGGTCAGAAACGCCAGCAATTTACGCTTCGTTCGCCGCACACGATCAGCAAACGCGGCATAGGTCGCGATGTCGAGGAAACCAAGATCACGCTCGCGCGAGAGCATGTCGGCGACCGTCTTCGCTGGCCGACGCGGCGACGCCTTATGCATGAGATAAACCCGGATCGAACCGCCGTGGGTGGGGAGTTCATCAACGTCGATCAATATCAAACCGTGTCGGGTTGCCAGCTTTTCGATCGTAACGAGTGAGAAATAGGAAAAATGCTCGTGATAAATCGTGTCGAACTGATTGCCTTCGACAAGGCGCTGCAAATGCGGGAACTCGAAGGTTATAACACCTTCCGGCTTCAAAAAACGCCGCGCTCCATCGACGAAATCGTTGAGATCGGGCACTTGCGCCAATACGTTATTGCCAACGATCAGGTCGGCCCGCAGGCCCTCCGCAATCAGCTTGTCCGCCAGCGCCGCGTCGAAGAAGGCAACCCGCGTCGGAAGGCCTTTATCGATTGCGACCTTAGCCACATTTGCGGCCGGTTCGATTCCCAAGACGGGAACTCCCAGCGGCGGGAAATGCTGCAGCAGATAACCGTCGTTGCTGGCTAACTCGACGACGAGGCTATCGGCTCCCAATCCCAACCGATCCCTGATCATCTCGCAGTAGGCCTTGGCATGCGCGACCCAGGATGTCGAATAGGAAGAAAAATAGGCGTATTCGGAAAAAATATGCTCGGGGCTGACATATTCGCGGAGCTGGACCAGGAAGCAATTGTCGCAGACCTGGACATGGAGAGGGAAGAAGGGCTCCATCGCATCCAATTGGTCAGCCGCGAGGAAACCCTCACACAGCGGAGACATGCCAAGATCGGCGAACGTATGCCTCAGTCCGTTACTGCAGAGGCGACACCGTTGGGCCGCGTCACGGTGCCGGTCCCATGCGGGTGCCAAGGCTGCAGCGTCCATTAAACAGTCTCTCCATGGATGATTTCGATAAAATATACTCCGGCTTCTACCATACTCGCGATTATCGAGGAACTTCAACTCTGATCGTGCTCTAGGCGGTTGTTTTGTCGAGGGTTAAAGTTGTTTGGTAAACCGGTTAACTCATGCAAGGGTGCCAAACGGCACTGTTCATGCGCTTTCTTCAGACCAACCCGTGGCCTAGGGTTACTTGCTCGAATCTTCGCTGATCGCTTCTGCCGCATGGGCGCGATAGACGTATTTGCCTTTGCGAACACCGCGTAGGAGCCAGTTGCGAATGGTGCGCCGTTCGCTTGGCGTCGTGCCATATTTCGCGTGGAATTGTAGATAACGAGCCGCCATAAGTCCGGAATTTCTCGTCGCTAAAATCCATCGAAATGCAAGCTCTCTTGCGAGTGCGGCCGATTGTCCAAGACCGCCAAGCAGGGCGACAGCCATTTGCCCGAATTCGGCGGTGTAATCTTTCTTCTGGAAATCGAAAACGTTTTCCGCGTGATTGCAAAATGGTCCAGGGTCAAACTCCCGCACGCCTTTCATGAGGCAGAACGATTTCGCGAGAAAACGAGATACTTGTAACGCGAGCTCAATCTGCTGAATCGGATGCGATATCCCCACGCCGCCGCTGTGTCGCCGATATTTGATCAGTGGATTGCTGATATTCACGCATGATCCCAAGAGCGCCAGTTGGCCGAATAGAATGTAGTCCTCTGCCAATCGGCTTACAGTGATGGAGTCGGCCGCAGGCACCAACTTTAGAATGTCTTTCCCGTATTGCGCACCGAATCGTTTGAGCGCGGCGAATTTTGCCGCCACTGCCGCGTGGTGCATCGGATTGTAAAAGAAACCGGCGGCAGTGATCGCCATGGGATCCGCGGGCATATGCGCGTAACCGATTTGTCGGCCCTCCTCGTCGATCATAAGAACATCGCCTCCAACCGCCAAAATGTCGGGATTGTTGTCGAGCAGATCGCTGACGATTGACATACGATTCGGGAACGAAATGTCGTCGGCATCTTGAACCAAGAGGTGTCTGCAATCACACTTCTCTAATCCGAAATTTCGCAATTCTGCGATCCCATCTGCCTCCGGAAAAGAGAAGACATTTATCCTTTTGTCCGACTCCGCGCACCGGCGGCCCAGCTCAGCGGATCCGTCCCGCGATCCATGATCTAGAATGAGAAGCCGCCAATCGGAAAATGTCTGGTTTCGAACGCTGTCAATGGCTTCTCCCAGAAATCTGACGCCGTTTCGAACTGGCATAAGGACATCAATGGCAGGCATTTCATTCTTCCAATCGCATGGGTGGTTGCGGATATTCGCGGATGGCAACGTGTGTGCCGTGAAGACATGTAAGTCTACGAATCGCCCGCGTCAGAAACTCGTCGCAACGCATTTCCAAGCCGCACCTTGTATCGCAATTAAGCTCTGGTAACGAAAGGCCATTCGCGATGAAGGCGGAAATTTCGAT
Source organism: uncultured Alphaproteobacteria bacterium (assembly GCA_963759985.1). Lineage (GTDB taxonomy): Bacteria > Pseudomonadota > Alphaproteobacteria > Rhizobiales > Beijerinckiaceae > Methylovirgula. Next base: position 385,200 of record CAVXBI010000004.1, on the reverse strand, counting down.
ATACGGACCCGATCCGGTTGACGCTCAAATATTTTTGGTACACATTTTTGCTCGGCCATAAGTCGAAGGCTACTTTAACTATACGTGCACTTGTAATTAGTTTGGTTAAGATGATGCGCCGCGCACTATCGACAATACCACTAGTGGCAATCGTTACGCCAGTTTACAACGGCGGCCGATATTTGGCCGAAACAATGGATTGCGTGCAATTGCTTAATTATCCGAACCTCATACATATCGTGTTGGACAATGCAAGCATCGACACCACGCCGGAGATAATTTCAAATTACTGTAATGGCCGGGTGCCGGTTTTAACAGCGCGCAATAAAGTTACGATCCCGATGATCGATAATTTTAATGCCGCGCTTAAAATGGTCCCGCCGGAAGCCAGCTATCTCCGGATCTTATGCGCAGACGACACAATGGCTTCTGACGCAATTTCTCGACAGGTCGAGGTCGCCGAACGCGACTCAAAAATCGGCATTGTTGGATGCGAGTGTAGTGAGCCAAGGGCTGGGCGGGATGGATTGTCTAAGAAATGCGAAATATTCAATGGCAGGGAAATTGTTCGAGGCTATTTGCGGCGTGAGCACAGTGTGTTAGATGGAACGCAGGTGCTAATCCGGCTTACAAACAGTAAAGAACAACCTTTTTATTACGACCCTATGTTTCGTGGTGCGGCTGATACAGATGCGAACCTCCGGATCTGTATAAATTGCAAGTTTGGCTTTGTTCATGACGCACTAGCAATGTGTCGGCAACATGAGCTCAACCATTATACAATATTTTCACGTTCATATTTTCACATGCTGGAGTGGCTGATGCTTTTTGACCGCTACGGCCGTTTCGTTTTAAACGAACAAGAATATCTTGCGCGACGCTCCACGTATCGGCGGCATTACCTTCGCCGTTTGCTGCTCTTGCGTTGGCGAGATGGTAACAAAACGGCCTTTACCGAGCATATGGCAATCTTGAGACAATACGATGACCCGCCTGGTTGGCTGGACTTTACCGATGCGTTGGGAGAATGGACTATTCGCAACATAGTGCGACCCCGACATCTGCTTGAATTGACCAGACGACGAATTGTTATGCGCTAGTCGAACTGGCGGTTTTAGCTCAGTCGCCATGAAGTAGTAGATTAGACGTCACCTGCGGCAAACTATTTGACGTAGGAAACTCAGCCCAATACTTAGGCGCGCCAAAAAGGAAATTGGCAGATGAAAGTTCTTGTCACAGGTCATCTCGGCTATATCGGCACCGTCATGGTTCCCATGCTGCGGGCGGTAGGGCATGAGGTCAGGGGCTACGACAGCGACCTGTACCGGCGCTGCACCTATGAGGTCGGCGGCGCGATCGCGGATGTACCTGCTATCATGAAGGACGTGCGCGACGCAACCGAACAGGATTTCGCAGGTCAGGATGCCGTCATCCATCTCGCCGGCCTTTCCAACGATCCGCTTGGGGACCTCAACAGTGAACTCACCTATGACATCAACCATCGTGCGAGCGTCAGCCTCGCGCAGCTCGCGAAAAGCGCCGGCGTGAAGCGCTTTCTCTTCGCGTCTTCGTGCAGCAACTACGGCCTGGCCGGCGAAGAAATGATTGACGAGACAGGCGCGCTTAATCCGGTTACCGCCTACGGCCAATCGAAGGTCTCGTCTGAACGCGACATCGCCCCTTTGGGCGATTCGAGCTTTTGCCCGGTCTTTATGCGATCGGCAACGGCCTATGGCCTTTCCCCTCGCATGCGCTTCGACATCGTACTCAACAATCTCACCGCTTGGGCGATGACCAAGGGGCTTATCTATCTGAAGTCAGACGGTACGCCCTGGCGCCCGATCGTCCATATTGAAGACATTTCACGTGCGTTCATCGCGGCGCTGCAGGCGCCCGTGGAGAAAGTTTTCAAGCAAGCCTTTAACGTCGGGCAAACGGCACATAATTATCAAATCCGGGATATCGCCGCGATGGTGGCGGAGGTGGTTCCGGACGCACGCGTCGAGGTGGCTCCGGACGGTGGTCCCGACAAACGCTCATATCGCGTAAATTTCGAGAAGATCGCGCGTACCCTGCCCGAATTCAAACCGCAATGGGACGCGCGCCGCGGCGCCAAGCAGGTCTATGGCGCCTTTCGTAGCTCCAATCTCACCCTCGAAGAATTCGAGGGATCGCGGTATCAGCGTATCGCTCATATCAAGATGCTGATCGCCGACGGGCTTTTGAACAAGCAGCTGCGCCAAACGACGACTCTGTGACGCAAGCAAAGCGCACCGCCTCGGAGACCACAATGCCCCCTGAAGGCTCATGGGCAAGTCATCTCGCCGAGCGCGCCATCGGCGATGACATATTCGCGCTCGCAGCCGAGATCTATCCGATCTGCCGAAGCATTACGGGCGATGGCGTACGCGAGACGCTCCGACATCTTGCGCATCACATTAAGATCAATGTGCAGGAAGTGCCGACCGGCACACAAGTCTTTGATTGGACGATTCCACGTGAGTGGAACATCCGCGATGCCTATATAAAGGATTCCAGCGGCAAAAAGATCGTCGACTTTTCCAAGTCGAACTTGCATGTCATGAGCTACAGCGTCCCGGTGCACAAACGTCTTTCGCTGGCTGAGCTTGCGCCCCACATACACACCCTGCCAGACCAGCCCGATCTGATCCCCTATCGCACGTCATATTACGCCGAGGACTGGGGATTTTGCATGTCGCATCGACATTTCACCAGTCTGTGTGATGAAACCTATGAGGTTGTGATCGACGCGAGACTTGAGTCAGGATCCCTCACCTATGGCGAGTATCTGCACAAGGGGGAGACGGAGGATGAATTTCTGTTGTCGGCACATGTGTGCCATCCTTCGCTCGCCGACGACAATTGCTCTGGTGTTGCATTGCTGACGCATCTGGCCAAGAGGCTAGCCAGTGTAAAGACGAGACTGAGCTACCGGTTCCTATTCGCTCCTGGTACTATTGGAGCCATAACTTGGCTGGCGCGTAACGAAGATCGGGCAAACCAAATTCGTCACGGCCTTGTCATGTCATGCGTCGGAGACAGCGGTGGTTTAGTCTACAAGAAAAGCCGTCGGGGCACAGCTATGATTGATCGCGCCATGAGTTCACGTGCTCAGGCACGAATGGCCGCATGCAACCATATGTGACTTCTCGCCTTATGGTTACGACGAGAGACAGTTTTGCTCGCCGGGCTTCAACCTGCCGGTGGGTCTGTTTCAGCGCAGCCAGTTCGGGACATTTCCGGAATATCATACTTCAGCCGATAATCTCCGCTTCATCAGCCCCGAGAACCTCGCATCCTCCTATCGGACGATATGCGCGGTGATCGACATCATCGAAAGCGATCGACGGCTCCTCAATACCCAGCCAAGATGCGAACCCCAACTCGGAAAGCGTGGTCTCTACGCCGCGATTGGAGGTGATAAGGAAGCTTCTAAAAAACACTTGGCACTTCTTTGGGTGCTGAACCTATCGGACGGCGCCCATAGCCTCCTCGATATCGCCGACCGCGCCGACATGCCTTTCGCCATCATCAGCGACGCTGCGCGGCTGCTTGAGGAAAAGGGTTTGCTTGTCCTCGCCTACGGGACCTTAAGCCGCGAAGCCGACGGTCGCAGCGCATAGGCCAACCGGTGAGTCAGCGAAGGCCTCGGCGGAAGCGCGCAATCATTACTGACCGTCCCTTTTTCTACCTCGAAGCCAGCGACACGTTTGAGTTGAATTCATGATGAATTAGAATGCAATTCTAGAAATTGCACGACCTCTTTTTGCAAATTTCACTATAATTATGGCAAGTTCAATGATTCCGAAAACTCTGCGAGGAGTGCCCAGAAGGGTTTGGATCCATCTCCCCGAATCCTTACTCCTTTCGCGTCCAAATCGATTCCCGAGACAAAGAGGTATCCACCAAGTTTGACCAGCCGCCCTATGTTCCGCAAGCAGCTTTCTGCGGCGGCCGGTTTCATATGGCAGAGAAATCGGTTTGCTAGTACGATGTCTGGATGGCCCAAAACGCTAGCGAGCTGCGGGTCGTTGGCGTCACCGTGGATCCAACTGATTCCCTCCCTGAGCCATGGCGCGATCATCGCGAGGTCGCCATGCCCCTCAAACATGGCCTCCATTTCGTCGTTTGTCAGACGCTCGAAAATTGAGACGTTTTGGTCCTTCCAAGTGCTCCAGGTTGCATCCTTTTTCTCTGTGATGCCTTCGTGACTTTGAGCTTTTAAAGCATCGAGGGGACGACGCGAATAGACGCCTTTCTGGGGCGAATTCGACAATCTCTTGGGAAATATCGACCGCGCGGATCGCGAGTTTCAGATGCGGACGCGCCGAACGGAGAGCCCACGAAATGGAGTAAACTTCGGACCCTTTGCTGCAGGCCGGGGCTGCGTCGCAAGCGCGTATTTGGATTGTTGTGCCCAAGCGACTTATGACGAACAAGTTTGAAACAAAAGCGGATGCCGGGATGTCGGATCGTATTCTCCGTCGGCGACGCCGGCCTCATCTTATTCCAACAAAGTCGTTGCACCCGCAGGATATCCCCGAGTATCATATCGTATGGGTTGAGCACAGGATCTGATCGTCCGACTACTACAGGCCAAAAAGAAACATAGCTCGCCCTGCCCACGCAGCGATCATTTGCCTTCCTTCCAAAGTGAACGAGATCGGTGGTGCATAAGTTTCTCCTCCAATATTCGTATGCCAAAGCTCCTTTCCGGTTACCGCATCCAACGCGAACAATGACCCTCCCGAGGTCCCAAGCACCAGCCCTCCCGCGGTCGCCAGCACGCCGCCGAACGCATCTAGTTTCGCTTTTGGCGGCCGGTACTCCCATCGTTTGGCGCCCGTGGCAGCGTCCAGCGCCCGCACGACGTCGGTAAGCGATCCAATTATTGATCCGCCACTGCCGGGAAACAATCCATCTTCCCCCCGAACCAGACGACCCGGTGCGGGCTTGGTAAAAACGGATTCTCCTTCCATGGCATGCACGAAGATAAGTCCCAACTTCGGATTGTAGGCGGCAGGTTGCCAATTTATTCCGCCCGCGACGCTGGGTTTCGTAACCGTTCCCCCTCCACTCACCGTGTTTTCGCTGGTTAAAATTGGTCTCCCATATGACGTGAGACCGCGCGCCCAGTTTAAATCTACAAAAGGTGTGCCTGTCAGAAATTGGCCAGTAATCCTGTCAAGAACATAATAGAAGCCGTTCCTATTCGGCCAACAAATGACTTCTCGCTCCAGGCCATGCATGCGTATCTCAGCGAGAATTGGCGTCTGGCCTGAATCCCAGTCATGTTCATCGTGCGGTGTGAACTGGAAATACCAGGCAAGCTTTCCGGAACTTGCATGCACCGCAATCACGCTGTCGGTGAAAAGGTTGTCGCCGGGGCGCACATCGCCGTCGAAGGGCGGTGCGGGGTTGCCGACCCCCCAATAAAGGAGATCAAGTGACGGATCATAACTTCCCGTAACCCAAGTCGGGCCGCCACCGCTCTTCCAGGCTTCGTTCTGCCAGGTCTCGTGGCCAATTTCGTTCGGCCCTGGAATGGTATCGAGCTTCCATTCCTGCTGGCCCGTCCTGGCATCGTACGCGGCGAGGAAACCACGAATTCCGAAGTCGCCGCCGGATACGCCAATGATGACAGAATGGTTCGCGACAAGCGGCGCACCGGTAAGGGAAAACCCATCAGAAGATTTCGCCACTCGAGTTTGCCAAATTACCTTTCCGCTGTTTGCATTAATGGCAACCAAATATCCGTCCAGACTGCCGAAAAAAACTGAGCTGTCGAGGATGGCGAGCCCCCTATTCACGTTGCCACAGCAGATCGGCAGACCTGCAGGAATGATTCGCTGGTATCTCCAGATCTCTCCGCCCGTCCTTGCATCCAGGGCCACGACGGTTGCAGGCGGTTCAGTGACGAAAATAGTATCGTTGACGACAAGGGGAGTTGACTCGAATTTGAGCTCGCTCGTGACAGATTGATGTACCCAACGAACTCGAAGCTGGGATACGTTCGCGGAAGTGATCTCAGTTAAAGGGGAGTATCGCCAGCCATTGAGAGAGCCAGAATATGACAACCATTGGCCAGGACTGCGGTCCGCCTCGGCAATCTGCTCGCTGCTAACCTCAATATTCAATTGATTTGGTTCTTCGCCGCTATTAGAGCGGAGCTGCAAACTTCTTAGATACCCAATTACTTGCCAGCGTTCGGCGAACGACAAATTGGTCGGTAGCATCGCAGTACCCGCTATGCCGTCAGTCAAAACTTTGTAAATCTCTAAGTCGCTGTCACCTTTTTTGTATCCAAATCGAGCCAGTGGTGGCCCAAGAGAACCTTTGCCCTCTTGCCCGTGACATCGTGCACAACGCTTGTTGAACATGTGCTCGCCGGCATCCCGATCTGCGCTGCTGTTATAAGGATTAGAAAGGGCCGCCTCCACGCTTTGACCTAGGACAATCACGCTCCTTAAAGAAAAGCCACCCTTTTGGAAAGTCATTCTAAAAAGTTCTGTCCAGGATAACTCAGGAACCCCGCCGAAGGCCTTTATCAAATAAATCTGTGCGCGCCAGGACAGGTCTGACAAAATCTCCGAATTAGTCTTGTTTGTATTGATACTAGCATAGTAGACGGCGCTTCCAACGATTCCACTAAGGAAGATAAGCGCTGTGAGTGCCCCAGCCAAGATGATTATCTTCATATACTTATGTTTACTTATGTTCCCATGACCGGTCAAAATATCGCCTATGAGCTTGCTGAGCTGGACAGGATCGCGGCGGCTTTGAGGGCTTTTCTATCGTGCCGGAATTATGGCACGGAAAGAGTGTAGGTTCAAAAGCCTCTCAGGCAAGCTGCACCGCTATCGGCAATCCAACTCTGGGTGCAGTATTTTTTCGATAAAAATTCATCACCGCTTGTCAGACTGTCGGCTGTCTCTCGATGTATGAAAATTGGGGAGTGCGGATATCTCTTCGTCTCGGAGGTCGATTTGGACGTATGGACAAAGGCTGCACACGAAATGGGCCGGAAACCATCACGGATTGCGAAAGGGCTTGGCCGCTGAAATACTTCGGGTTGGAGCCATTTCGTGATGGCCGGCGAGATTGGAAGATTCGCTGTGCTTCGGTTTTCCAAACCAATGAGACAGGTAACTCTGTGTGCCGCGCCGCGGTGGATTTCTGTGAGAACTTAATGAGTTGTTAGGATCGTCGTTATGACGACAAGGGCGTCTTCTGGCGCGAGCGAATCAACTCGCTGCGCCCTTCGAATGCAGGCTCAAGGAATTGCAAGGCAAACACGCGGTCTTGGTGGGCAAGACGCGTCCGGGCAGCGATTACTGCATCTCGAACAATGGCCTCGTAGTGACTTCTATTCGACATTAGTTCTATAAATTGACCGATCAGTGAGTCGACTTTTATGTCCTCGCTGTGCTGACAGAATGCACCCATTCCCATGTCGGCCATGAGTTCGGAATGATATTCAGCGTATCCTGTCGATATAGTTAGCTTTCCCAGCATCAACGCAAAGACAAGATGATGAAAGCGGCTTGAAATGACGATATCGGCGCCACCCATTTGACGCATTACGTCATGCTGAGAGTGTGCCGGTTCGGCAATCAATACCTCCGCGGGCAAAGAGGGTTTTTTGGCCAGAACCGCTTTCCGAAGATCGTCAACTGCTCTCTGATCCGATTCATCGCCCATAATAAGTCGCACACGAAAGGCGTGTTCCAGAAGCCAAAGTACGAACTGTGTGATTTTACCAAGATATTCTTTATAAATGCCGTCGCCAGTTTGAACGTTGGCGCGCCAACCGTAGTACGCCATTGCACCAACGCAAACCGTGAGGCGTCCGACTTCAGTGGATTCCTGAGTTAGAGGCGGTGGTGGCGGTAACCTAAAGGCGAGGTCTGGATAAATTCGATCGTTGCTAGTATTTACTCCTAACCTCCCCAGGAATTCCTTCGAGAATTTATTTCTGTAGGAGCGATATTGGGCCAACAAGGCGACGCGTTTGATGAACCAGCGGGTAAGCGGATGGTGTAAGGGACCTGCGCCGACGCTTACAAGTGCAATTCTGACGCCGCAAAGTCTGGCAGCCAGACACCACCTGAAGAGAACATAGGGCAAGCCCAACGGCGGAGAGCCAAAGTCGTTAAGAATCCCCGTACCGGGAATGATCAACACGTCGAACCTGCGCACCACGCCGAGAGCGTAGCTCCAGTTATGCAACTTCCTTAGCAGGAAAGGGCCGGGCCACCCGAGCGGCAGTGCGGGAATGCCATGATCGAGACCCACCTTTTCAGGAACGGTGCAGACGCACGTTATTTCTACGTCGGGCTGCGTCTGCTTGAGGAGCAATAGCATGGATTCAAGCGTCGCATCATTGCCGAAATTCCCGATGCCGAAATTACCCAATATACCGATTCTTTTAGGTGCGGATCCCATTTGTCTTTCCACAAACTTCAGAACACGAGGGTTTCTTGGTGATTGATCCAAGGAATACTTCTCTTTGGGCGGCTGTTCACCTTGGCAACAAGGTGCAGGACACAGCGGTCTCTCTTAATAGGACTTGGCAAGCGGTCGAATTTCAATGTTCGTGACCTCTGCCGTACGCGGCAGCTGGAGCGCTGAAACAACAACCTTGGCAATATCCTCAGGTTGCAGAAGCAGTTCGGGCCGGTATGGTTGTCCTTCTCTTTCGCATAGCGCTTTGATCGTCGGAGTCGCCGTGCGCCCGGGATAAATGCTTAAAACGCGTACCCCGTGGGCATTGACCTCTTGCCGCAGACTATCCGTTATCGCCTTAAGTGCGTGTTTGGTGGAGGCATAAGCGCCGGTGTTTGCTCCGACGCGTAATCCTTGAGACGAGTTCATAAATACCGTCTGCCCTTGCCTAGACTTCAGCAACGGTAGCAAAGCCTGGGTCAATGCGTACGGCGTACGGACGTTGATTCGATAAAGCGCGTCAAGTTGATTGACCGATATTTCCTCAAGCCGTCCTACTACGTGGGCTCCTGCACAATGGACTAGCGCGTTGAATGAACTGAAGGACTGCTCCACATATTGCGCCAGATTGCTAATCCCGCAGTCGGCGCTCAGATCGGCCTGGAAGACCGAGACCGCGCGAGCTGTGAGCTGGGCCTCCTCCGCGGTGGTTGCTAATCGCTCAGCGTCTCGGCCAACGAGGCACACTGAACCCCCCGTCGCCGCAATCGCCACTGCGATCGCTTTACCGATTCCGGAACTCGCGCCAGTAATAACGGCGCTCAACTCATGAATCATTATTGGACCGCCGCGGGATTAGGAAAGGGTTTTATCACGATTTCCCGCCAACCGGCACAACTAACCGCCTGACTGTCCAGTTCTAGATAACTGAAGCCTAACGCCGTTTCGCTACACCTCATTTTTCTCGCCCCCAGTATGCAGGCGCCGATTAAGATTGATCCGGGAAGTCTGGCCAAGCTCGATCCTTGCCAGAAAGGTTGGTGACCGGCAACGGCCAGCGGATTCTAAAGGACGGGTCGTCGTGGCGCAAACCGCACGCTGCCGAAGGTTCGTAGAAGGCCGAGATTAGATAACGCACCTCTGTGTCGTCCGAAAGGGTTTGGAAGCCGTGTGCAAATCCGGCGGGGATATAAAGCTGGCGATAATTTTCAGCAGTGAGTTCGAAGCCCTGCCACCGCCCGTAGGCCGGGGAATGCGGACGAATATCGATGATCACATCCCAAATCGCGCCCTTGACGCAATTAACGACCTTTACCTCGGAATGCGGCGCCGCTTGAAAATGCATACCGCGGAGTGTCCCGCGCACTGCGGAATAGGAGAGACTGTGCTGTACGAAATTTGTTTCGAGGCCATGAACGGCGAATTGCTTCACGCAAAAAGATCTCGAGAAGAAGCCACGTTCGTCGCGGACGGGTTCGAGCTCAACTAGCCAGGCGCCGTCCAAATTCGTGTCGAGAAAACGCATAAGCTTGCCTACGAAAAGTTCCCTTTATCAGTAGCTGCATCCACGCGAGCGAAACGCCACAGCAAGTGCCCCTGGATTGTTATCACATGCTCTCCGCAACAATCCGCCAATTGACGTCTTCAAAATAAGAGCAGTGCTCGGGAGCCCAGCCCCAAGAAACAGCTTTATCTGTCCTTACAACTTCAAAATGGCAGATACCATCCAATGCCTCGTAATGGATGCCGCCTGGAGGATCCGATAGGTGTGTTTTTAGGTAATATAGCCCTACGTTGAGGCGTAGATTTGGAAAGCTGCATATAAGTTTCGTCGAACCTCGCTTTTCAGCAAAAACTACATCCGGGAAATAGGCTCGCGCACAAACAACAGACTGATGGAATTGATTTACAATTTGCAACGTAAAGTGTGCTTGCCTTATGGGGTTGGGATGTTCAATCTCAACTATAATTTGCGATGGGCTCCCTGTCTCGTGGATGCCATTTTGGAGCGACGTCAGAACTTCCATGCGTTTCACAAAAGGCTTATTCTTTAATTCGCTTCCGAAGGGAGCGACGTAGACGGGCAAAGTCAGGCCCGCTGATAGGTATTTTGCCACAACATCGGTGATTGCGCCTTGCTCCGCGGCACGCCCGTTGGCGAGAAGAATACCGCTCTGGGCCATTTTGCAGATCGCGTTTAGATCATGGCTGACGAACAACACCGTTCTACCCTCTTGATGCGCAGCTTTATCCAAACGGCCCAAGCATTTCTTTTGAAATTCCGCATCACCGACCGCGAGCACCTCGTCGACGATCAAAATTTCGGGCTCCAGGTGTGCAGCAATAGAGAAAGCAAGTCGAACATACATGCCCGACGAGTATCGTTTCACCGGAGTATCGAGAAATTGCTCGATCTCCGCGAACGCGACGATTTCGTCGAATTTTCGGCGAATCTCGGCCTGCTTCATTCCGAGCACTGCGCCGTTCAGAAAGATGTTCTCGCGTCCAGTAAGCTCGGGATGAAAGCCCGTGCCGACCTCCAGAAACTCGCGACGCGACCATGCAATTCGATGCGGCCCTTCGTCGGCTCGGTGACGCGGCTCAGAATCTTTAGGAGTGTGCTCTTGCCCGCTCCATTGCGTCCAATGATCCCAAGTACATCGCCCTGCTTGACCTCGAAGCTTACATCCTTTAGCGCCCAGAACTCCACTACCTCATCGCCCTGAATGATCTGACGTCCTCGCAAGAGATCGGCGGCCTTGCGACCGAATTGGTGCGCCTCCCGCATGATCACATCACGAAGCGAAGCGTATCGCGAGTGCTCGATCTTCTGACGACCAAGCAGGTAGCACTTCGAAAAATTCTCGACCTTTATGACCGTGTCCGACATCTTTCAACGCAGACCTTTCCCTCATATAGTGTCGGCAAAGGTCGCTTCCATGGCGCGAAACTGGCGCGTCCCCCACCACATAAAGATGCCCGTTACTCCGATGCTGACCATCACACTGGGCCAGTAGAGTTGCGACCCATCGAGCAAGCACCAGCGGAAGCCGTCAATCACGCCTACGACTGGATTGAGAGCATAAAGAAGCCGCCAGCGCGCCGGCACGATATTAGAACTAAACCCCACGGGTGACAGATAAAGGCCGAACTGTACGATGAATGGAATGATATAGCGGAAATCGCGATATTTTACGTTGAGTGCGGTAAGCCACAACGCTGGCCCCATGCTCGCGAAAAAGGCCAGAGCGACGAAGGCCGGTAAAAATACGATCCGCCAGGGGGGAAGGTAAGAGAACCAGCCCATCAACAAAATGAGGATGCCGAAGCTGATGGCGAAATCGACAAAGGCGACGACGACCGTCGCCGCCGGCACGATTATGCGGGGAAAATAGATCTTACTGACAAGATTCGCATTGTTTACGAGGCTATTTGACGCGTCGGCGAGCGCCGTCGAAAAGAAGGTCCAGGGCAGCAGGCCGGCGAAGACCAGCAGAGCATATGGCGCATTGCCTTCGGAGGGAAGCTTAGCAATGCGGCCGAACACGACGGTGAAGATGATCATAGTAAGGAATGGCCGTACCACGGCCCAGGCCACACCGATTGCCGTCTGCTTGTACCGAACCGCAATGTCGCGCCATGCTAGAGCTTGGAACAATTCGCGATAGCGCCAGACGTCACGCCAATAATTCCAGCCGTGGTGACCAGCCTCGATAATGGTTACTTCAGTCATCAGCTTCCTTACTACATATTCTCCAGTTCGACGGTAAGAACCAAGCTAAACAGGCGCGCCGGAGCGGGTGACTTCGGACGCATGGAACGCTGTCGTGGTCTGTCATTGCCACGGCCTTGCCGGCCTATCGATGCCCCGAATATCGATGCCTAGGCCTTTTTCATAGAGACTTCTCGCAAAAATCTGACGGGGTAGGGGTTGAGCGAATTTGAGGCTTGCAGCGATGCGGCTTTGGACCGCCGGCGCGGCGCTGGCAAAGATCGCCACAGTCTGTGAATACAAACCTCCCGTATTCAGGAGTTTGATAAATTCCTCGATGGCATCATTTGAAAGATCAATCGGCAGCCGTTCAAACAACGCTATAGCGAGTTGATTGCGCCACAGGGCGATCCATCCTTCGTTCGGACCCAACGCATAGGACAGACGCAGATAGTCCGCATCGTCTGGTTGGAATCCGTGTCTGGCGACATCGAGCCAGAATAGCGTCAACCAAGTGAAGGGATCCGCTGGTCCGCAGGCGAGTGCCCTTCGCGCCGAATCATTCAGCGGGCCGTAGCCCGCCTCGATGAGCTCATGATCTTTCGCCGTAATTGCCTCGTTCAATATTGCAAGGCGCACGACGACCGCATTATGCAGCTCGGTCGGATCGCAGAATGAAGATTTCTCGACCGCATCGACTTCTGGGGCTTCCTCTAAAAGCGCTTGCCGTTTGAAGACCTCGCCTCGAAGAAGTTCCAAAGCGACCCGATCTAGCGGCGCTTGATGCCAGAACCGCGGAAGGAAGAACCCGCCCCAAGCGACGGCTCCTATCCCCAGGAGGCAGAGAAAAGTGCGCACAAAAAAATAGGCAGTGGCCATCCGAACGCCGCGAATTTCATTCGGAATAGCCATAACGGTGATAGTTCCCGTGACTGTAGTAACTATCGCCACCGTCATATCGGCCCATGGACTTTAGATTAACCTTGTTGAGCACGACTCCAAGCAAATGCTCATAGACGCCTCGAGCGGAGTTCAGCGCCTGTTCCGCGAAGTCGACTCTGGTTTTCCCCCACTCGACGACATAGACATAGCTGTCGACCAAGCGGGTTGAAGCTCGAACGTCCACTATAGGCATTAACGGCGGCAAATCCAGGAAGACATAATCATAATTCTCCCGCAGGCCGTCGAAGAACGCTCGCGTCTGTTCCGATGCAAAAACTTCGCTCGAATGGGCCAAGCGTGATTTCATCACCGCCGGCAAGAAACTCATTTTGGTGACCTGATCTAACCAAATCGTCTTTTCAACTGTCGACTCTCCTCTCACTACTTCAAGCAACCCGCTGCGAGCCAGAGGCGACAAGGAACGCGAGAGCGACGGATTTTTGAGATCGCAATCAACCAACAATACCCTGGCGCCCGCATGCGCCGCCAATCTTGCAATCGCAACCGCAATACTCGATTTGCCCTCATTCGGAAGCGACGAGGTGAACCCGATCGTCTTACACCCCGTGCTGCCCGGGCTCTGATCGATCGAGACCTTGATCGATCGAATGGCCTCGGCGAACGCCGAGAAGGGAGACTCTATAATCGTCGCATAGATCCCGGCCGTGAGCGTAATCGTCTTGTCGTCTGCATCAGGCGGTTTCGAATTTTCGATCTGAGTCTTGTGTCCTCGGTAACCGGTGACTACTGGAACCAAGGCAATACAATCGGTCTGGAGAACCGTTTCGATCTGACTGCGTGTTCGAAACACTCGATCGGAAAATTCACGCCATGCGCCTGCCAACGTGCCGAGCACTAGGCCCAGCGCCGCTGTAATCCCCATTACACGCAGCGTCTTAGGGTGGCTGCTGCCCAACGGGGGTGATGCGGCGGAAATCACGCGAGCATCGGTGATTGGAAATGACTCCTGTTGTACAGATTGCATGTAACGTTGCAGGAAATTGTCGTACAAAGCTTGGTAGGTCTCGGAGTTACTTTCCAGCTCCCGCAGCGCGACCTGGGCTTGATTCGTGGTTTGTGATTGGGAAACTGACTGGTCAAGTTGCTTTTGCAGGCTGAGTTCGTGCTGCCTAGCGATTTCTAGATCGCTCTTGTAGGTTTGAGCGGTGCGTTGGAGCTCGTTGCGAATCGAATTCTGGATCTCGGCCATCTGATTGCGAACATTGACGACCGCGAGGTGATCTGCGCCGTAGCGCGGCACCCAATCTTCATAGCGCGCTGACAGCGTAAGGTATTCCGTACGCAAATTGGTGATCACGGGGTTGTTGAGTGTGTCCGAAACTGTCGCGTCAACAACCGCTTCGGGCGAATTGCTTGTGAGGACCGCCTGCACGCGGTCAACCCGAGCGCTTTCCTCCGCAGTCTGAGCCCGAGCAACGACAAGTTCGCTGTTCAGCTCTGCCAATTGCTGCTCATTGATCGTTCGGCCGCCTGCATCGACCATACCATTCTTGTTCTTGAAATCGACCACTGCCCGCTCGGCGATTGAAGCGTCCTCCCGCAACTCGTGAAGTCGCTCCTGCAACCAGACCCCAGCGCGTCGGGTCGTCTGATATTTGGCCTCAAGCTGATCATCGATATACGCATCGGCAACCGCGTTCGCGATTTGTGCAGCACGATCGGCGCTAAGCGACTGGAACTCTATGGCGATTATATAGCTCAGCCCCACGCGCGAGACATTCAATCGGTTCTCAAACACGCCGAGCGCCCCGTGTTCCAGCGCAAATTGGGAAGTTGGTCCGCTGGACCCAAATAGCCCCGTAACGCTCGACAGTACCCTGCTGATCAGTCCCTCGCCAGGACCGACGAACTCGCGGTCTTCCGTGAGATTGAGTTTTTTTATAACGGCAAGCGCGATGCTGTCAGATTTTAAAATCTGGACCTGGCTTTCCACAGTACCCGAATCGATAAATGAATCTGGGATAGTCGTTTGCTGCTGAACCTGTCGAATATTGCTGGTGTCGATGAGCATCGTTGCGGTGGCCGTATAGCCTGGCGGTGTGGTGAAGAGGTAGACAAACCCCATCGCTATCGCTATCGCCGCCACCGAGCCAATTATGGCGTATTGCCGTCGAACGAAGGCCAAAATGGATTTAAGGGTCTCCGACAGCGCGGCTTCAGCTGCACTGTCGGCACTCTGGACAGTTAGGGGATGTTGTTGGAGCATAGTTAACTTATCGCCAAACAGACCGACACATAGGACTGTCGCCCATTCGGGAAATTGCAAAGCATTTTGCGATGCCCAATTGCTTCACCTAGGGATCTGCCGCCAAAGTATCGGGAGACTACTTGTTCGCGCTCACGTTCTGAATGATCGTGTTACCGCCCGGAATGATTGGGATGCCTGGAGTAAATGTGAGCTGGAAAATATCTGGCTTATTGGCAACGGACGTGGTGAACGTCTCTGAAGTGCCCGTAAAAGGTCCTCCAAAAGTCTGGAACTGACCGGTCCCCTCTTCGCCGCCCCCGCCGCCGCCGCCGCCGCCAGTTGCGGCCGTGAGTTGAATGCTGCCGCCGATCGCCGCGCTGAAAGCCACCAAAGCAGAATCGTTTTGCGCTGCGATGACGCCTTCTTGGATCTGCGAGGCATAGGCCTGATCCGTCTTTACCGCCATTAAGGCTACCTGGCCGAGCCCGGTGCCGATTGCGCTCGCCTGATCCGGATTCGCTTCTTTGAGCAATGCGAGCAGGGGCTTCAGGGTCGCAGGATCGGAAGCAGCGAGATCCCGGACTTGTGCAATCAGCTGCGCCCCGCCATTGGGGTATTGCGCGAGGAGTGCGTCTGGAGTCGCCAGGAACTGCTGGATGACCTGCGGCGGAAGCACGTGCTCAGGCGAATAGACCGCGGCAATAGCCGGCGAAAACGCGGCCAGGGACCCGGCGATCAGCCCTGCCAGGGCCGCGCGAAGGAAAACATGGGTACACCGCATGAGAGTGCTCCTAGTGATCTAGATATAAAGAATAGCAGGATAGTTCTGATTTGCCAATGCGGGGGAAGGCGCAAGGCGCGTGCTTCCCCGCTTACATCTTAAGGGTCTGCCGGTATGATCGACCCGCGCCAATTTGCTCAGGATCATTACGGAACGACTGCGCCAGGCCGGCGCCTATGAGAGCGAGTGCCACAATGGCATATCCGGGGATCTGCAGGGTGAAATCGATGAGCGAATGCAAAACTGCCAGCATGGCGACTGCGAGCGCCGCAACAGGAGCCAGGAGCCCTCGCCGGCGGATAAGAACACCGCGGACCAGCACGGCGAAGATCACGATCCAAGCGGCGACGACAAGCGCCGCGATTGGCACGCCCATATCGGCCGCTATTTCGAGCGGAGTGTTGTGGGCCATATCCCAGACCCCCCATACCGAAACATTCGAGCTTCGATAAGCTGGAAACGCGTAGGCAAAAGTGCCCTCCCCGGTTCCAAACCAAGGATGGTCGGCAATCATATGCAAGGTCGCTCGGTAAGTCTCCAGTCGGCCCCCGTCGGCGAGGCCCTGTGTGCCGAAACGAGCGTTAACGCCAGCTCCCATGACCTGAAACAGGAGGAGAGCGACCGCGCCACTTCCGGCGACTGCGGTCGCGAGACCCGCCGCGCGCGGCAGGTCCCTTCGGAAGAACGCCGCAAATGCCACAATGAGCGCGATCAGCGAGAGCACCACACCGCCCCGCGAGTCGGTCATGAACATGGCTGCGAGGCAAAGCAACAGCATGGTGAACGCGACAATGACGTTTTTCGGCGGAGCCAAAGACAGGTGCGCGATCATCGCCCGCCAATCGAGTGGCCCATACGGCATCGCAAACCGCGCCCGCTGCCAGAGCAGGAGCGACCACACCACTGCGCAGGAGCCGAAATAGGCCGCGGCGGTGTTACGGTTGATGAAGGTCCCGGTAACTGATTCAAGATAGGCCTGCTTGTCGCGCCATAGGATGTGCGTCGGATCGAAAAGGTGCGCTAAGATGCCATAGGCTGCATAGGCCGCGCCCGACCAGGCAATGAGCTCGATAAGCCGTCGCGCACGTCGCTGGTCGACGCCGAGAAGAAAGCCGCAGCCAATAGCCAGAAGGCACAGAAGCGGCCGGCCAAGCTCGAGCCACGGCTGATTGCGGGCGATCGACACTATAGGCGCAGCTGGCGTATGCAGAGTTGCCTCTGCCTCCCGCCAGATTGGGTGTGGAATTGCGATGCTCAGCCAGGGATGCTCGGCGAGTTGCTCGTGCAGCACCAGCGCGTAAGCGACGACCACGATTCCGGCGAGACCAACAAACGCCAGCCGACCTACACCGAGCGAACTTACGGGAGCGAACACAAGGCACGTGCCAAGCACGATGCACCAGAAGGCGATGACCGACGGCAAATTTCGAGCCGAACGGCAACGGCGCAAGTGCCACAGCAGCAAACAAGAGCCACGACGCGATTCGAGCTAACTCGACGTCTCCGCTTTTTAGCATCATGCCCAGTGTCGGCGCATAGATGAATTATGCCTCTTCTTCCCAAGGGATTTGTCGGGCTAAGATAAATTGATAGGGAAAAATGGTTACCCAGGCTCAGCAAAAAGAATTCAATGCTGCAGGCAAGAACACAACGATCTTACCCACTTTCAGTGCGCATTCAAGCCGATGGATGAAAAAGCGGAACAGGGAATTCCTCAGCGCCGTAACCGATCCTACGAGGGCCAATTACTATCGTTCGAATATCGCCTTTGCGTGTTAAGTAGGGTCAAATATGTTCATTTGACTGATGCCTGGAGTGCCGAAGCAATGCATCTTGAGCAACGCGTCCTAGTTACCGGCGGGGCGGGCTTTCTCGGCTCCCATCTTTGTGAGCGGTTGCTTGCAGGGGGATCGGAGGTTCTCTGCGTCGACAATTTCTTCACCGGCACACGGCGGAACGTCGAGGCCCTGCTCGACAACAAATATTTTGAATTGATGCGGCACGACGTGACCTTCCCGCTCTACGTGGAGGTTGGCGAGATCTACAATCTTGCCTGTCCGGCATCACCGGTCCACTACCAGCACGATCCGGTGCAGACCACCAAGACCAGTGTGCACGGCGCCATCAACATGCTCGGCCTCGCAAAGCGCGTGAAGGCGAGGGTTCTGCAGGCTTCGACATCGGAGGTCTATGGCGATCCGGATGTTCACCCCCAGAGGGAAGATTATTGGGGTCATGTCAATCCGATCGGCATGCGCTCATGCTATGATGAAGGCAAGCGATGCGCCGAGACTCTTTTCTTCGACTATTGGCGTCAGCATCGTCTCCCGATCAAGGTTGCACGAATATTCAATACATATGGGCCGCGCATGCATCCCAATGATGGCCGCGTGGTATCGAGTTTCATCGTTCAGGCTCTTCTAGGTGACGACATTGTCATCTATGGCGATGGTTCGCAGACCCGCTCGTTCTGTTATGTTGACGACCTTATCGATGCACTGGTCCGACTTATGGCGACGCCCAACTCGGTCACCGGCCCAATAAATATCGGCAACCCGGAAGAGCTCTCGATACGGGAACTCGCGTCATTCATTGTCGATATCACAGGATCGCGCTCACGCATCATTCATCGCGCGGCGCTTGCCGACGACCCTAGGCAGCGCAAACCGGACATTTCGAAAGCAACGGACCTGCTGTCCTGGTTTCCGCGCACTCCCTTGCGGGCAGGGTTAAAGCCTACGATTGCTTACTTCGATCAAGTGTTGGCGCAACCGGATCTGCGCTCACGCCTCGATTGGCGATCCGAGCATCTGAATTCTTAAACCCCGTCGTCCGACGCCGGCGATCGTCACCAACAGGGCGGCTCCGCCGCCCCGTCAAAGATAGTAATGCAACATGTTGCCGGACATCTGGTCTCCGCAATTAAGGAGTCGTCGTTATCGCCGTCGTGCTGGTATGCGACAGGATTCGATAGCTCTGGACGCCGTTCATGACACCTAGGGTGTTGTCCGGCACGCTGATGAGCGTGTTGAGGAACGTCGCGAACTTCGTGATCTCTACCGATTGTGCGTTGGCGGCAAAAATCACGTCTTTGTTGTGCATCTGGAACCGGGTCGCGAGGAAATAGCCCCCCGGATCTGCGAAGCTCACCGTATAGACGATCGGCACAGTTGGACCATCCATTTTTGAACAGTCGACTCCGAGTGCCTCGGCAAGTTCGCGCGGCTCGCGCCGATAGAGGAAAACTGAACCAGGATCGGCCTGGAGATCGAGCAGGCCGCCTGAGGCTGCGACCGCCTCGGCCAACGTCATCCGCCAAGCGGACGACTGGCTGCCAGCTGTGAACTGGAACTGACCCTGCTGGCCCGAAGCGCCGAAAGCCAAGTAGGTCTGCGGCTCTTTATAAAGATAAATGGTATCGTCCGGCCAGACCCACACATTGTTGCCGGGTTCGTAGACCACCGAACCGAACGGAACCGCGGCCCTGAGGCCGTGGCGCTCCAGCACGACCCAGGTATCTTGACCCTGATCCTTGAGGCCGCCAGCGCGGGTAATGTAATCGAGCAGCCGCTCACCCGCGGGCTGCGCCGGGATGCGGCCCGACGGGGATTGTACGTTGTTCACCTCACCGACCACGGTTATGAGCGAGGTGTTCTGGGTCACCAGCGCTACCACCACCTGCGGCTCGATCGCTCGGTTCTTGATCCGGTCGACGATCTCCTGCTCCACCTCCGAAGGCGTCTTTCCTGCTGTGGGAACGAGACCAGCATAGGGAACGGATATGTACCCCTTGGTATCGATTGGCTGATTCGGCAGCGTTACGAAATTGCCAGGTCGCACGCCAGCTTCGCTCGGGATAAATAAGCCGCCGGCTGCGGCCTCGAAAATGCTGACGCTGACTACGTCGCCGATCCCGAATTTAATCTCGGGTGGCGGGCGGCGATCGCCGAACACCGCCGTGAGGGTCTGGGGCCCATACTCCTCTAGGATATTAATAACTTCGGGCGTGAGCTCGACGACGCCGTAGGCCGGCCCGTGCCAGGTGTCGCCGGACTTGACTGAAATCGAGTTCGGCCCGGCGGCGGGCAATAAAATGTTGGTGCAGCCGGCCGTTAGCATCGCCCCGCCAATGGCTACAGACGCAGCGAGAAGGCGCAATCCCCTCATCATGCCCCCAAATGCACCCGCCCCGGTGCTCTGCCAGATTGCTACCATGGGGATCCGCGATTTGTCCTGCTCCCCGGCATCGGGTTCGCAAAGAGGTTCGCCGCCGTGACCAAAATGATACAATTTGTTAAACCTAAAACTGGTGCCGGAAGCTCAATTTCCTGAAAACTCAATGTCCTATCTTTCGGACGCTCTTTCGATGCTGGTGATGGCACTTGGCGAGCTTCGTGGGCGTCATCGACTACTCTTTCCACAGAGTGATCGACCCACAGGGTGATCGAGGGCCTTGCTCGCGGTTGACTATGATTGCCCGACGCTCCGGCCGGTAGAAAACCGGCAAGTCCTGCTCCAGCAGAAATCGATATGTCTAAGCTGGCTATTATGGGGTTGTTAACGGCTGGCGTCGCAGCATGGCGCGCTTGGATTTTACTCCGATGTCAACGCTCATTCTTGCGGTATTTCTAACCGGCGCCCTTCTCGGGATCAGGTTCAAAGTCCTCGTCCTGATTCCCGCCACGGGGTTTGTTATGATCGCTGTCGTCTGCGTCGGCATCCTCCGCAGTGACAGCGCCTCCACCGTGTTCCTCCAGGCCATGCTTGTCTGGAGCTGCCTGCAGATGGGATATGTTTGCGGCGTCGCGCTGGCCCATATCGGACACCCGCGCAAGATGTCGCTGCAAACGAATCACCCCACGCGTGCAAGCTAGCGCTGGTTTCGCTCCGCCCGTTCACTGCGCCGGATCGGCATCGACCCAATAGCGCGGGTAAGCCCTCACGCGCCCGAGATAGTAGAACGGCTCGGTCTGATCGAAATCGCGCGGATCGAAATTTAGCCCGTAGGTCGATTCCAGTTCCCTGTGGCGGACGTAACTTACGTGGAGGCAACCGCAGCGGCCGCACGCGTGCACAATCGGCAAATCGGCGGCAGCGCCGGCAACGGGCATCCCCGATATGCCGGCGGCGGTTAAAATTGCCGCCGCAAGTGTTGGTATAATCGGCTTTAACATCGACGGTTCTCCCTCAACAGCAAGTCCTTCAGGACGCGCTTAACCGTTGCTTCGCCAACCTATGACGTGCGGCACCATTTGACAATTGCCAGTTTTGCGGCGGGCTGGTTTGCTCGCGGCGTCCATCTGTGAGTGACCCCGGCGTGGGGCCTCCAGACGTGTCGGGACACTGGATCGTGCCGCGTGTTTGTGCCAATGGCAGGTCCAGTACAAGCTCCGGCTTTGGTTGCCCCACATTGCTGTCAGATTTCACGTGCTGAAAGCCCGCCTCATCCTTGTCGCCCTGATCTGCATCTCGCCCGCGATCTTGCTAGTGGGTGGATTGCTTATGCAGGCTCTCGTGGCCGGAATCGCCGGGTTCGTTCTGATAATCGTCGCGCGAAGCCTGCGCCAAGGCGAAGCCGGGTTTCTCGTTCCCCTCATACGTCCGCTGGCAGTAGTCGCGGCGGTTCCGGCGTTGTGGGTGGTGATCCAGGTGCTTCCGCTCACCTTCTTTGCCCACCCGATCTGGCCCAGCGCCGCCGAGGCGCTTGGACGCCCGCTTGCCGGCGCAATCAGCATCGATCCCGGCGCGAGCGTTATCGCGTTGAGCCAATATCTTTCCATGACGGGGGTGGCCTTCCTGTCTGCTGCTGTCGCTCTCGATCGCCAGCGCGCCGAATGGCTCTTGTTCGGGCTTGCCGGTGCATGTGCCGTCATTGCGTTGATCGTGTCGATGCACGACGTGTTCTTTCCCGGCCTCTGGCTAGACACATTCGCACACGCGCAGGGCATCGATTGCGCAAGCATGGGAGCAATCGTCGCCGTCGCAGCCTGCCTGCGCACGTTCGAGCGCTATAAGAACCGTCACGCAGCTCCGGGCAGATCAATTTCGATTTTGCCGTGGACCTTCTTGGCCAGCGCCGCTGCGTTGGTGATTTGCGCCGCGGTGGCAATCCTTGGCGGAAGTTACTGGGCGATCTTCGCGCTCGGGGGTGGCCTTGTATCCTTCGCTTGCGTGTGGATCGTCCGTCGCTTCGCACTCGGACCATGGAGCACTGTGTCGATCGCGGTAGTGGCTTTGGGCATCGCGATTTTCCTGGTGGCCGCCAACCCGACCGAACGCGGCCGAGGCGTTCCACTTGCCTTCGCAGCGGCGCCCTCCGCGTCGCTTATTGCGCTAAGCGAACGCCTGCTCGATGATGCGCCGCTCGTCGGCACCGGTGCTGGAACATTCGCGGCGCTCGCGCCGATCTATCGCGAAATGGATGATCCGCCGCCCGGCCCGGCGGCCGCAACGGCTGCGGCGGCCTTTGCGATCGAGTTGGGAAAGCCTATGCTCTGGCTGATGGTGGCGGCGGCGGCGGGTGCGGTCGTCATACTGCTGAGAGCCGCGCTTCAACGCGGACGCGATTGGTTTTATCCGGCAATGGGAGGCAGTTGCCTCTTCACCATCCTACTTCTCGCCTTCACCAACGCCGGTTTGTTAGGAACGGCAACCAGCTTGATCACTGCCGCCACGCTTGGTCTCGGCTTCGCGCAGAGCAAGAGCCGGACACAGCAATCGTGAGCCGTGTCCCGGTCAGTCGATCGCCGTCGCCGTGCGGATGACGCCAGGCATGTTCACGCTGGCCCAGAATTTCGGATTTTGCGCCAACTCGATCCGGATCCACTGATACTGCCGGTAGGTCATCGCTACCGAGCGAATATTGGCATTCAAATTATCGAGCACCAAATCGACATCCTTCGTACGCACGACCAGGATCAGGTGATGCTCGCCCGATGGGACGATGACCTCGGACAGAAGCAATGCCCCCGAAGGCCAACCAAGCGCCAGCAGTTCATGCCGCTTGGTGACCGCGTAATCTTTGCAGTCCCCTGACGACGGCGAGATAAGCCACTCCTCAGTTGCGCCGCTTCCGATGCTGACTTCCGGAGCTATATCTCGATTGACTTCGCGATTGATAGTATTGAGCTCGTTCCAACGTTCCGGCGTCAGCGTGATATCGCGGTGGGAAAGATCAATTCCCTCCACCTCGCATTCCCCCGGGTAGCGCAAACAGAACCGCGAATGCCCCATAGGAGGGAGCACTGGAGCACCGAAGTGAACCTGATCGAGTTGAAATTTGAGCGCGAGGGGCAACCCGAAGAAAGCGGCTTGCGCTGCCGAGGCGCAGAAAAGAGCCGCAATCGCGGTAACCAATATCAGGCCGTTTAGATATTGACGCATTACCATTTCCTCAGCTCAGTCGCCGAAAAAATGAGTACAAGGAATAACTTACGATCATCTACGTACGACAATAGCAAATCGACTCAAAGTCATTGTTCGACAGTTGGAAATTGGTAACTTAACGTCGAGGAGAAAATCTTGCCTTGGAAATTATTGGCACCCGAGGCGCCAAAGGCGAGGCCGTGCGTCCCCACCGGTTGGCGCATTTATGCGGTCGGCGACGTACACGGGCGAGCTGACCTGCTGACCGAGCTTTTCAACCGTATCGACAGCGATCTTAAAGCACGTCCGACCGCCAAATCTATGCAGATCTTCCTAGGCGATTATATCGACCGCGGGCCGCATTCGCGGCAGGTCGTCGAGTTGCTGATCGCGCGCCAGCGCGAACACGAAACTGTGTTCCTAAAGGGAAATCACGAAGCCTGCGTGTTGCAGTTCCTCAAAGATCCCGCGGCCTTGCACCAATGGAGGGATTTGGGCTGCGCAAGTACGCTTCTTTCCTACGGCGTGATGCCCGCGCGACGCGAAGCCCCTTTGTCTCAGCATGAAATCAGGATGGCCTTCCATCAGGCTCTGCCTGACAGTCATCGGCATTTTATTCAAAGTCTCAAGCTGTCATTTATCTGCGGAGACTTCTTCTTTGCCCATGCAGGCGTGCGGCCAGGCGTCGCTGTGGAAAAACAATCCGAGAAGGACCTGCTCTGGATCCGGGAGGACTTTCTCCTGCATGAAGAGGATTTTGGCAAAGTCATCGTGCACGGTCACACGCCGGTTCACCGTCCGGATATTCGACCGAACCGCATCAATATCGATACCGGGGCGTACGCGACAGGTCGGTTGACCTGTATGATATTGGAAGGCGACCAAATACGCTTTCTTTGACCGCGCGAAAGGCAAAAGATCCCAAGGAGAGCCTCGCCAATGTTGTTCGTCCCATGAATCAGCCATCTTACGTTGTCTTTCGCCGCGCGAGTCTGTCGTTTGCCATTGTGCTCTGCGTGCTCTGCGTCTGGCTTTCGCTGCCCGAGCTGTTGCGAACCGGGGTCGATCGGTTGCCCACTGATTCGGCCGCTGCCGCCGTTGCGGCGAGCCGACGTGGCGTTGCCGCTCGCGCGGCTTGGATTGGCATGATTCGGGGAGACCTCTGGGCGGATTCGGCCTTCACCTATTCTGATCTGCTGTGGAGCGACGGCGGCGCCAATGCCGGTCCCACGAAAGCATTGCGCCACGCCCATACAAATCTCGATCGCGCACTCGTTGAGGCGCCCCTCCAACCAGCGGCTTGGTTGCTCCGGGCCGCGCTCGCAGCGCGTTATCCATCGTTCGATTCCAACGTCACGGAAGCCCTGAAAATGTCCTATTACACCGGACCGAGCGAGCCGGATCTGATGCCGCTGCGTTTGCGCATCGCAATGAGTTCGGGCGTTTTCACCGACAGCGAAATTCGCGAATTCATCGAACGCGACCTGCGTCTGTTCCTGGCGCAAAATCAGGACGACCCAATCGCCGCCGCTTACAATGCGGCGTCGCCGGCCGGAAAGCAGTTCATCGAACAGACCGTCAGTGCTATTGATCCGGCTGCTCTCGATTCCATCCGTGGCCGCTCAAAGCCGCAATGAACGCATCGCCTTCGGCCAAATGCAGCGAAAGCGCCGCGGCGGCCGCGACAAAAATGGATCCGACTGTCAGAAGTCGAAGACAGATTTGATCTGGGTCATCGCGGCGCAGATAGTGCCGTTCCAAGGGGGAAACTCGCAGAATCCCCGTTGCAAAGCGCCGAGCATGATTAAGGACATTTTGGTTCACGTCGATGGCACACGGGCTGCGGAGCGGCGGATCGCCTATGCTTTCGACGTCGCGGAGCGACATCATGCGCGGCTGACCGGTCTGCACGTTACGGCTCCGGCCGATGTGCCTCCGCACTACAAGCCGAGCATGGTCGAAAGGGTGGCAACCGATATCGAGCAACGTTCCACCGAAGACGAGCGAATGGCCGAGGAGCTGTTTAAATCCGCCGCTTCCAAGCGCTCGACACAAGCGCTCTGGCAAGCGCTCAAGGGCGGGATGTCGCGGCAGATCTGCAAGCTCGCGCAGTGGAGCGACCTCGTTGTTCTCGGCCAGTACGAGTCCGAGGGCTCGGCGGAGCACCATCCGCTGTCTTTGGCCGAGGACGTGGCCGTTGCCTGCGGCAGGCCTGTTCTGGTCGTCCCCGCGGCAATCGGCAAAGGCCAAATCCGGCGCGCCCTGATTGCCTGGGACGGCGGGCGTGAAGCGGTCCGCGCTCTGCACGACGCTTTGCCATTGCTGCACCAGGCAAAGGCGGTTGCGGAGATCGCGACGGTCGACGAGCCGGCCAGTAATTTAGAGCCTCTTCTGGAGCATCTGCGGCACCATCAGATCCGCATCGAAGCAGGCCTGCATCTCAATGCCAGCGGCTCGGTTGCCGGTCTTCTGGTCGACCGGCTGAAGCAGGGACATTTCGATCTGCTGATCATGGGCGCTTCGGGGCACGCCGCGTGGCTGGAGTTCCTGTTTGGCGGAACTTCGCCGTCGGCGCTCATGAACGCCTCGACCCCGGTGCTTATTTCGTATTGAAGCGAACGGGCAGTGCGGAGCGGGTGGCTTCCCGCCCGGCTCAACCCGACGAGACAAGAGCCCAGGCGAACAAACACCATGCGCCGAGGCCGATGGCCGTTTGTCCCCATTCGAGCAGGCCCCATTCACGCATGAGCGCGCGAATCGCCGACGCGGACGCGCCGGGCGGACTTGTATAGAGCCCTATATTCACCGGTGCCATTACGAAATAGGCATAGGGCCAGCTCGCGAGAATGAGCGTCCCGCCGATTGTCCAGCGCACGTCGCCCCCTTGCGTATAGGCCGCATAGGCTAGAAGCGCGCAGATCACAGCCAATGCCGCGAGCATGGCGAACCCGCGCCGATTGCTGGGGATCCATTCCTGAATTTCGGAACGCGCGTCAAGTTTCAGCCGGGCCGGCTGCTCGACGATACTAATGTAGAGAGCCGCGCCGAGAAAGGCTGAAGCAACGGCAAAGGCGAGGAGACCGGGTCGCAGCACAACGAAATCCTTACAGGTTGTTGCTCTATGAGTGAAACACTGTGGTGTAGAGGAGCCCGACGGCGGCGAGCGCCATGACGACGAAGCTCAGCCAGACGAAAGATCTCGAGAGAGGACCGCCGCGGTTTGTTCCCAGAATTTTGCCGTTGTCGTTGATCTTGCCGATGAGGAACAACAACGGCACCGCGGCAATGCCATTGAACACGGCGGTGAAGACGAGCGCCTTGATCGGATCGATGCCGACGAAGTTGAGGAGCAGGCCGACGCCGGTCGAGACGATGATCACGCCGTAGAAACCGCGCGCTTCCGTAAATCGTCGCGACAATCCCTCTGTCCAATCGAAAGCCTCCGCGAGCGCATAGGCGGCGGACCCCGCCAGCACGGGAATGGCAAGAAGACCGAGACCGACGACGCCGATGGCGAAAAGATCGCGCGCCACTTGGCCGGAATTCGGAAAGGAGCGCACGAGCGGCTCAAGCGCCTTTGCCGCATCGGCGGCGGTGTTGATCGTCCTGATCCCATGGTTGTACAGAACCGATCCGGTCGTGATGATGATGAACCACTGAACGAACTCGGACGCGACCATGCCGATCGCGGTGTCGATGCGCATGTTGCGGAGAAAGTCGCGCGGCAGCCTGGGTTTGCCGCGCTTGGCGGGCCGGACACCCAATGCAATCTCTTCTTCGACCTCTTCCGAAGCCTGCCAGAAGAACATGTAGGGTGAAATCGTGGTGCCGAATACGCCGGTAATGATGAAGAGAAAGCCGAAAGAGAATTCGATATGCGGAAGCAGCGTCGCGCGCATGATCTCGCCCCACGGCTCGGCGATGATGAAGGTGGTCGCCGGATAGGAAAGCAACGCGAGCGCAAGCCATTTGAGAACTTTTGCGTAAGATCTGTAGCTGACCAGCACCTCGAGCGTCACGACCAGAACCGTGGTGAGGACCGCGAAGAGCCAGAACGGCGCATCGACGACAAGTTTGGCGGCGGCGGCAACGGCGCCGATATCGGCGCCAATGTTGATCGTATTGGCCACCACCACCAGCGCCACCACGCCGATGAGAATGGACCTTGTGTAGTGTTTCTTGATCACGCCCGCCAGGCCCATGCCGGTCACTGAGCCGATCCGGGCACAAGCTTCCTGTACGGCCAAGAGCAGAGGAATTTGGTAAAGCGCCGTCCAGAGCTGCCCGAAGCCGAATTGCGCACCCGTCTGCGAATAAGTTGCGATGCCGGATGGATCATCGTCCGCAGCCCCGGTAATCAAACCGGGCCCCAGAATCCTGAAGATCCAGAAGATGCCCCGCTTCGGACCATCGGCTGGGCTTGGCCGGCGTGATTGCGCTGCAGGCCTTGTGAAGAATCGGCGCACGGGTCCCCGCTCTTGGACAGATGCCGAGCAATTCTCGCACGCTGGAGACGCCATGGCCAGCGCGCCCAAGGCACCGACCGATCTTTGCGAAGAATTGTGACCTACAAAGGATTGGCGCTCCAAGCGGCCCGCCCATCCGATCGGCCGATAAAAAATCCGCGATGAAGGACAAATCGTGTTGCACCGGCCGCAAAATAAATTATAGCATTCGCCCGACGGGATTGGCGCAGTGGTTTCAATGCGCTGGAGCCTGATTTATTCATGAGTGCCCCGGTTTTCATTACGCATTCCTCGCTCGACTATAAAAAGGCCCGAGCGGTCGTTGATGCCCTCGAAAAACACGGAATAAGATGCTGGATCTCCGAGCGCGACATCGGCGCCGGCGATAATTACGGCGACGCGATCGTTGACGCGATCGAGAGCGCCGAGGCCATGGTGCTCGTCTTCTCCGCCAATGCCAACAATTCGGAAGAGATCAAGAAAGAGATCGCGCTCGCGAGCCAACGCAAGATCACGGTCATCCCCGTTCGACTAGAAGAGGTGGCGCCGAGCAAGGCCTTTCGCTACGAGCTCGTAACCCGAAACTGGATCGATCTCTTTGCCGACTGGAACGAGGGAATTCAACGCCTCGTCGACAGGATCTCCTCCATCACCGGCGTTGCCGCACCCACACAGTCACCAACGCCGCCACCGCGACATGTGGCCGTTCCGACTATTGCTCCGATTTGGATCGTCGTCGTTGCCGTCTCGTGCGTGCTCATAGCTGCGGGATCCTACTACTTGGTCCAAGGCCGTCACGCCTCTTCGAACACAGCCATGGCCGCCACCGGCGTAGCGAACGCGAAGAGCGTCAGCGGCGCCGACGCCGCGTCGGCTGCATCTCCTGCTTCGACAATGGACAAGCCAAGCACGCAATTGGGCGTGCAAACGGCCGCGCTCATTCCAGTTGCGCCCGTCAAGCCAGCGAGCCCGGCGGTCGATTTGGAAGTGAAGGTCGGGCCGCCGCCGGCGTTCGATCCGGACACGCACGGCGGGCAAATCTTCAAGGAATGCAAAAACTGCCCGGAGATGGTCGTGGTGCCGCGCGGCTCCGCAATTCTCGGCTCGCCGCTCGGCGAACCTGGGCGGCAGGCAAACGAAGAGCCGCCGCATGATGTGGTGATCCCTCAGCCTTTTGCCGTGGGACGTTTCACCGTGACCTTCGACGAGTGGGATGCCTGCGTTGCCGACGGCGGCTGCAACAATTATTCGCCTGACGACGACAGCTTTGGGCGCGGCCGCCGCCCTGTCATTTTCGTCTCCTGGGACGACGCGCAAGCCTATGTTGATTGGCTCAAAAAGAAGACGGGCCAGCCGTATCGTTTGCTCAGCGAAGCCGAGTGGGAATATGCGGCGCGTGGCTGTACCACCACGAGCTGCCCCAATACGCCATTCTGGTTCGGATTGATCCGGCCGGAAGTTGCCAACTACGACTTGCGCTACGCTTACGAGGGCAGCCCCAAGGCGGACAGGCAACTCCAGACGATGCCGGTCGATCAGGCGAGCCCCAATCGATTCGGTCTCTTCAACATGCTGGGCAACGTCCAGCAATGGGTGGAAGACTGTTGGAATCCCTCGCCCGCTCCGCGATCGGACCCTGCCGCAGTCCTCACCGGAGATTGCGCGGATCGCGTGATCCGTGGCGGCTCCTGGGCGGACAAGCCTGCGGACCTGCGCGCCGCGGCGCGCTCGTGGGATGAGGCCAACGATCGGGAATCTCCCAACATCGGCATTCGCGTCGCGCGGACGCTTTCGCCGTGAATGAGGCGGCGCAAAACGCCGGCATTATTGCGATCGAGCGAGGACTAGCAAGAGGCGCGTCATGGCAAAGCAACGGATAATGCTGAGCATTGGTATCTGGGCGGTCCTGGCTTTGGGGATGTGCGCGAGCTCTTGCCTCGCCGCAACGGATTCGGACGCGAGCACGCCGACGCGCAGAGCCTTCGTCGTCGGTGTCCAGCGCTACAGCGATCGCGACATCCAAAGCCTGACGCGCTCCGACGCCGACGCGGATGATGTCGCTGCCGACCTTCAAGACATGGGTTTCGACAAGAAGAATATCACGCTCGCCAAGGACATCCGCACGAAGGATGAATTCGACAAGAAGTTCCAGGCGTTTCTCAAAACCGTGAACGAAGGCGACGTCGTCTTTTTCTTTTTCTCCGGCCACGGCATAGGCGTCGAGGCCACCAACACGAATTATCTGCTGCTTGCGAACTTGGAGAGCCTCAAGACTTATACGCGCGATCAACTCCTGCCGGGAGACAGAGACAACAACGACATCGTCGCGCTCAAGATGCCTTCCTACGAGGGCGGTTATGAAACCGATGAGATTCCGAAGGACGGCGTCTCGGCCACGGAAATAATGCAATCGATAGCGGAGAAAAAGCCGAAGGTCGCATTCATTGTGCTCGACGCATGCCGCTCGCTGCCGCCGGCGACGAAAGACATCCGAGAAGTGGAGCGCGGTCCCGATTCCGGCAGCCGTCTCCTGCCCAACAACGACCTCGCCGCCGGTTTTCTCGTGCTTTATTCGGCCTCCTTCGGAGAAACTGCGATCGAGAGTTTCGGCCCCAACGACAACCGGCGAAATTCCCTATTCACCGAAGTTTTGCGCTCGGAAATGCAACGGCCGGGGCAAACTCTGGTCCAACTGGCCGATCGCGTGAAGCTGGTGGTGAGCAAGTTCGCCGCAAACGGCGGCTCCGGCTATCAACAGGATCCAGAATATTTCGAAAATCTCGGAACGGCCAACACGTTCGCGCTGGTCGATTTAATCGGTGCCGAGCGCTTCCCGCTGCCGCAACAGGTCTGCGATGGCGCCGACGAGGATTGGAAGCAAATCAGTCAAAAGCCGGAACGCGAAACCCTTGAACGCCACCTGCGGCGGTTTCATGATTGTCCGACAGCCGAACTCGCGCGGCATGCCTTGGTCAATCTGGTGAACTCGGCGGAAGACACCAAACCGGTGGTGATCCCGATCGACAAGCACCTCGACGACTGCGACCGGCTGGCCGCTTCGGATACCGACACGGCACGGCCGCCGGAAGTGCCGGGCGTGCCGCTCGGCGATATCGACCCCGACAAGGCGGTTGCCGCCTGCAACAAGTCGATCAAGGACAACCCTCGCGTGGCGCGCTATCTCTTCAATCTCGGTCGCGCCGAAGAGGCCGCCGCCTATGCGGTGGGGCCAGACGATCCGCAACGCAAGGAGCGGTTGACCGAGGCCCGCGCCGCGTTTCACGACGCCGCCAATGTCGGCTACGTCGCCGCGCTCTATAGCCTTGCGGTGTTCGACTACACGAACTTCGTGAGCGAGGACCAGGAACAGGACAACAAGGATCTGATTGAGGCCGCCAACCAAGACTTTCCGCCGGCCATGTATGAACTTGGCCTGCGTTACAAATTTGGTTTATTCGGAACGCAACCCGATTTCAGGCAGGCCTACGAATGGATGGCGAAGGCGGCCGAAAGCGGTTCCGTCGCCGCCATGGTCGACGTCGCATGGGCACTCGACCTGGGCCAAGGCGTGAGCCCCAGTCCCCGCCGGGCAGTCGAATGGGCGGAGCGCGCCGTTGATGCCGGATCGACTCGCGCCAAACTCGAACTCGGGGTTTTCTATAGTTCGAACAGCGTCCTGCAGGACTACACCGAAGCCCTTCTGTGGTTCGGACGCGCCGCCGCGGACAACGATCCGGCGGCGCAATATAATCTGGCGATCATGATGGAGAACGGTTGGGGCTTGCCCATTGCCGAACCCGAAATCGCCGCGCGCTATTATCGGCTCGCGGCGCATGGCGGCGACGAAGATGCCGAAATCGCCTTGGCGGACCGGCTGCGCTCCGGCAGGATATTGACCAATCCGGAGAACGGCGAAAACGAGGTCGTCGACCTTTTGAACCGGGCGCTCAGTCAAGGTTCCGCGCGTGCGGCCGTGGATCTCGCTGAAATCTATCGAACTGGCGGATTTGGCGAAGCCAAGCAGCCGCTGAAGGCCATGCAATACGCCTATCAGGCGATCAAATTGTCGGTCGAAGCGGATCCCACCAAGCAAGACGGCGATCCCTTCTACGAAATCAAGGCTGGCATCCTGCTGGCCGAAATGGCCGTCAATGGGCAAGCGAACGACGTCAACGATCGCCCCCTGCTCACGCAGGATGAGATCGATCGCCTCCAACGCTTCTACGGCAAGGTCGACGATCAGACCCGCAAGGTGCGCGTGCGCCGCCTCGACGTCCAACTGAGCTGCTCAGGCACGTCGAGTTGGCCGAAGCCCGTCTGGGTTTGGGATTGGGGGCGATCCGAATCCCCGACAGAACCGCAATTTCGCAGTCTGGAGCGGCAAACTCGCTGTTATGACAACGAGGTATTGCGGCGCACGCTGATTGCGAGCTTCGAGCTGGCGCGAAAGGATCAGGTGCCGTTCGCCGACCTCATTGCACAGCAGATCAAGGCTGCGCAGGCCAGCGAACAGTGACCGAAGCCTCCATCGGAGTGCTTACGCTGTAGTTGAAGGTGCTTTTTGTCAGGGATAAAGTGAATCATTCAATCGACCTGTGCTCTTGAGGAGCTTTCCATGACCTCTCCGCGATTAAATCTTTTTGGAAGTTCGAGTATTGCCCTTGTTGGCGCATTTGCCTTAGGCGCCGTCCTGACCGGCGACCCCGCGCCCGTCCGGGCCCAATTCGGCATCATAAACGGAATACTCGGGGGCGGCCTCGGCGGCGGCTATTATCATCACGGCTATCGCCACCGTTCAGCCCGTTCCAAATCGCATGATGATCAAGACGCGGGGCCGTCCGAAAGCGAGTCCGACCACGCCTTGGCGTCTCTCGCGCCTCCTTCGAGCCACGATCAGACCGCCGTGCTCAAATCGATATCTCCGAGCGATACGCTGGTGGAGATCGGCTCCTCGGACGACGATCAGCTGACCGGCAAGACCGGGAGCAGCGAAGCCGACCGCGATTATACGAGCAAGGTCGACGCGCTCATTCAGAAGATACAGAATGACCAGGAATCGCGGCAGTCGGGCAAGGAAGGCGATGTCACCGAACATGCTATTCTCGAGGCGCTCACCGACGCAATCATAAAGACGAAGCTCGCAAGGTTCGAGACGTTCCTCGGCGAGAACTGGTCGGCGGAGCGTCTGCGGGTAATGATTCTCAACCGAGTATATAGTGACATCGACGACTTCTTCGCGGGAACGAAAGGTTCCGTTGCGATGAGCGATCTCACCTCGATGATCGATAAGGCGGCGCGCGAAGTCTACTCTCAATTGTTCGAGACATCGGAGTTGCTAGCGGCCAATCGCGGTTCGACGCTGTTCGTGCAGAGGCTCTACCAGGCGCACGGTGACTTGAAAGATAATGTGCGCGAGGATACCGAACAATTCCTTTTAGAAGCTTCGACCACCGCCACTGCCTTCGATCCCCTATTCCGTCGCGACCAGGATTCTATGCGCTGCGCTATCGCGCCCAGCGCATCATTTTCGATTGTCTGTCGGACAATGTGGATACGATCACGTCTTCGAATTCCGGAATGGCGTCAACCGCCGAAATCGAGAAGCGGCTATTGGATGTCGACAAGCAGCAATGCTCGAAGTGGGTCGCAAGCCAAATGGTGGGACCTGACGGCAAGCAACTGAAGCCGCAGGATCCGATGCCGCTGCGCGTCATCTGGTCGGCCGACGGACCGAAGGACGATCCTTCGATGTATGGGCATGCATCGGACTCATAGCCGACGGAACCCGCGCGAAGATCGGGCATGGGATGCACGCGCATCAGGGCCGTCATTTGACCTGAGGCGATCTTCGCCCGGCGCCTGCCGCTCGAACCTAACGGATTGGGCGCAACTGGCTCGCACTTGGATTGGCCGAAATGGCGAGACGCCGGCGTGAGCCACGCTTTCGGCCGCCCGCCGGACGGTGAACGGCACTCGCGTGATCGTGCCACCCCCTCCTGTCATCAAGCGGTCATCGAGCGCCTGATTTATGTCAAGGCGACCGCGCCCGCGTTGCGCAAGATAAAGCGTCGGGCCGCATAAGAGGCGCGGCCGGATGGTGCGACATTTCTGGAGGTCAACATGTCTGATAACGCGTTGCAGGAAGCCGTCCTTGCGGAATTGCGCTGGGATCCGAGCGTCACGGCGGCTCACATCGGGGTCACAGCCAAGGACGGCATCGTGACGCTGACGGGCCACGTCGAAAGCTACGCCGAGAAGCAGTCGGCCGAAGCCGCGACCCGCCGCGTGCGAGGCGTCAAGGCCGTGGCCGAGGAAATCGAAGTGCGCCTGCCCTTCGAGACCCAGCGCGAGGACGATGAAATTGCTGAGGCGGCGGTTGATCGCCTTGCCTGGGACGTTTCTATCCCGGCCGATGCCATCAAGATCAAAGTCGAAGATGGATGGATCACGCTCACCGGCGAGGTCGATTGGCACTACCAGAAGGAAGCAGCCGAACACGACGTGCGGCGGCTCTTCGGTGTCGTCGGCGTGTCCAATCAGATTTCGATCAAGCCGCGGGTCGATGTATCGAACGTCAGCGACGATATCATGCATGCGATGCACCGCTCGTGGTTCTTCGATCCGAAGACGATCAATGTGAGCGCGCGCGGCGGAACGGTCCGGCTCACCGGAACCGTCACTTCGCTGCATGATAGACAGGTGGCCGCGGCGACGGCCTGGGCGGCGCCGGGGGTGACCGAGGTCGAGAACGAGATTGTCGTCGTTTGAGCCGACGTGTTCGCTCGCCGACGTGAACTCCAGTGCGTGGCCGCGACATCGCGAGGCGCAGGGCGGCGAAGCAATCCAAAATCCCGCGTGAGAGTGGATTGCTTTGCTTCGCCGGCGATAACGACGCGCGGCTCAATGCTTGAATTGCAATTGGAGCACCGCTGCCTCCTGCTCGGCGCTCGCATTGGCGCGGTCCGATTGCCGGCGCACCAAATATCCCGCCAGGCAGCGCGGGCCGTCATCCGTCTCCAGCAGCTCGTCCTGCGAGGGCGGCCAGTCGGGAAGCTCCATCGCAAGACCGGCATAGGTCAGTTTGGCGTCGATATCGAATTCGTCGTAGCTGACCGCGAGCACGATGGGTCCCCTGACCTTGCAGAATTCGACGATCGTTTCGACCGCCTGCTGCACGGCAAACCCGACTCGCGTGATCACGTCGCGTCGCGCGCCCCAGGTTCCGCCGGCCCGTTCGATGAAATTTGCGACATCCTGCAGGACAACAGTCTGCGGATCGATGCTCAAGCTCACGCTTCGCCGGATCCCGATGCGGAACAGGAGATTGAGCGAGAGCGCGACGAGGGTCGCCAGCACCAAGGGCGAGGTAACGAGAGGCTGCGCCCATTGCGGCACGCCGGCGAAGGCCGAAGGAACCACCGAGACCATGAAGAAGGCCATCATGCCGGCGCCGATCACCAGGGTTCGGCGCGGGTCGAGAACGCGGGTGGAGATGATCTGCACGCCGCTGATCATGATGAACACCGCGGTGAACAGGAGCGCCGAGGCCATGACCGGCGGCGGCATGATGGCCAAAACGCCGACCAGCGTCGGCTGGAACGCGCCCACCACCAAGATCGCCGCAACCACATAGGCGATGCGGCGGCTCGCAACCCCCGTCGCGGCCACCAGGCCGACATTGGCGGTGGAGATCGTGAGCCCATGCGTGCCGAGAAAGCCGGCCATGACCGCGGCGATTCCGTCGCCGAAAATCCCGCTGCTGATCGAGCGCTGATCCGGGCGGACCCAGTCGGCATCGGTAAGACGCTGGTAGGTGGTCACCACGGCGGTGGCGCTCATGGCGGCCGCAAGTCCCGTGACCGCGAAGGGGACCACCATCGATCCCTTGAAGGCCCAAGCCAGATGCGAAACGGAAGGAAGCGCCAGAAGCGGCAGGCTCAGGACCGCTTTCACTTGGTCGCCGGTGATGGCGCCGGTTGCGCCCGAAAGGCCATAGCCGATCACCATCCCGATCAGGATGCAGAAGAGACGCAGCCGACCCTTGTTCCAGATGTTCAGCGCGATCATCGTCCCGAGGCTGACGCCGGCGATGAATGCGCCGCGGCCTGAGACCATGCCGGTCGCGCCCAACATGACGTGCAAGGCCGCCAGCCCGATGATCACGCCGACGAGGAACACCACCATGCCGGCGGTCTCCGGCGGGATGAACGCGCGCAACCTCGACCATATGCGTGAGAGACCGATCTCGACGAGGCCGGCGAACATCGTCATGCCCCAGACGAGCGGCAAGCCGCCCAGCTTCACGGCCAGCATCGAGGGTCCGAGATACACGCCGGTGAAAATGGACGGGGCGAGAAAATGGCTGCCGACCGGCCCGCGCGGGAGCGCCTGCAACACGACCGCAAATGCCAGCGCCAGCATACCCAAGCGCAGGATAGCGGCGATCTCGGCCGCCGGGACGCCGGCCTGGCGCGCGATAATCAGTGGATAGATCATGAAGATCGCGATCACGCCCACGTGCTGAATGGCGCTGACGATGACGATTGCGGTCGGCGGCCTTTCATCGCTGCCGTAGACGAGGCTTGCGGGTTTTTTCATATTGCTACGGCCTGAGGGGAACGGCTTCGCGAGCGCTAAGCATGCAACCGCAAACTCGCCGATTTGCGCAAAAGCCATAAGACGACGAAAGAATCCAGAGCAGGATCGATCAGCCGCTTAGCTTCGATGGGCCTGAGGCGCGGCGAAAAATTGTAAAGGCGCGAAGCTTCTACGGCGTCGCCCTGTCTCGACAGAACTCGGATCGCTGTTGAGCTTTGTTGGAGATCGATCCGAGCGCCGGCCGCTCACACCTGCTGGATGGCCGAGAGCTTCCAGGCATCGGGTCCGGCGCCCGCCGGGCGGACGAAGGTCCAGACTTCGGTCGCTTCCTCCGGCACATTGGGATCGCCGGACAAGATGCGCCCGCTCGCCCGATCGAGCATGACGTCGACCAGCGAGAAGCGCATGGCCACCGTTGCATATTCGGCGCCGCCCTCGCGCCAGGCCTCCGACAGATTGCCTTGCAAGAGCTTTATGCCGGAGAGCCGGTTGACCTGGCCGCGACTTGCGTGGCCTTGGAGTTCTTCGGCGAAATAGGAGGCCATTTCCGGCGTCGCAATGCGACGCAGATGATCCAGATCCTCGTTGCTGTAGGCTTGCTGAACCTCGCTAAGGCAGCGCTCGAAGGCGTCATAGTCCTGCGCCGTGATCGGCAAGGGCGGACCGCTCGCCTGACTGCCGCCGCCGGGCCAGCCAGCCCCCGCGAAGGTCCCGCCGCCTTGCGGCTCGGCGTAGAAGGCCGGCTGCCGATTGCCGAAGAAGTTCAGCGCAAAGCGCACGATGAGATAGATCAGGCCGATCTGCAGCAGAAGGCCGATGAAAGAAAAGCCTCCGCCGATACCGCCGAAAAAGCCGTGACCGAACAAGAGCCCGAGCAAGCCTGCCCCGAGGAAGCCGCCCATCAACCCGCCGAAGAAGCCACGTCCGAATCCGCCGGGATAGCCGAAGCCTGGGCCAAAGCCCGGGTTGGAATAGGGACTGGAATAAGGCGTCACCGAGCGCTGCAGCGGCGAGGCGTAGGGGCTGATCGAGGTCGGCGCCGGCATGCTATAGGTCCGATAGCCGCGGCTGCCCATCGAGAAGCCCATCCCCGCGCGGGCATAGGCATCGCTCGCCATTCCGAGGGCGAGCCCGACGGCAAGCAGAAGAACCAAAAATTTGGCGCGAAAGATAGCTTGATCCTGTCATACCGGCCAATGTGGCGGCGCCCTCCAATATGGTGAGCTTTTGGGGCCGCAACAGGCCGGAGCGACCTGTTTGGACGCGCCTCGCCCGCCGCCTCGCGCCGCGCGATGCGGTGGTCTAAGATGGCCCGCATGATTCCGAAGGACATGAAACGAAATTGGCAACGCGAGGGCTGCGGCCCGGGGCGGCGCGGCTATCACCACGGCGGCTTGAAGGATGCGCTGGTCGAGGCGGCACGTGCGCTGATGGCGGAGCATGGGCCGGCGGGCTTCACCTTGGCAGAGGCGGCCAAACGTGTTGGCGTCACCAATGCGGCGCCGTACCGCCATTTCGCCGACCGCAGCGACCTCATGAGCGAGCTCGCGCGGCGCGGCTTCGACCTTTTCGCAGAACGCCTCGCCGGCGCCTGGGACGAGGGAAGGCCCGATGCCTACGCGGCGCTGCGACGCATGGGCCGCGCCTATCTCGGCTTCGCGGCGGCCGAACCTGGCCTCTACGCGGCCATGTTCGACAGCGCCAAGAACCTGCGGGGAGCTGCCGCCTTCGCTGTGGCCAACAAGGCCTTCGATGGACTGAGCCGTGCAGCAGCCGGCGTACTCGCCGGGGCCGGGGGCAATCCGCGCGAGGCGCGCCGTCTCGCCCTCGAAATCTGGGCGCTGGCGCATGGCACCGCGATGCTGGCGCTCGGTGGTCATCTCGACCCCGCGCGGGGAGACGACCCCGCCTCAGTTCTCGATAAGGGCGCCGAAGCCTTGATCGAGGCGGCGCTGCGAAGGAAGTGAGCCGCTCATTCAATGCGTTGCACGATTTGAACGGGGAGCATCTCGACAGGATTCTGATGTTAATGTAAGATACTTTCACATTGCGGCCTCAGCCGCCATGGAGGACGACATGAGCGTTTATTCCGGCCCCTATGGGCAGGCGCCCGAAAACGGGCCGCCGCGTTATCGCTGCTCCGGCTTTGGCTGGCATCCGATCGAACTCATCGCGATGATCCTCGGCTTCATCCTGTTCTGGCCGATCGGGCTTGCGATTCTCTTCGTCAAGATTTGGCAGATGCGAAGCGCCCATGCCGGCGATCTGCCGAGCTTCGTACAGGCGAAGCTGAACGAGAAGCTTCGTCAAAAGCGCGAGAGATGGGAGCAGAAGATGGGACGTCATTGGGCATGCCACGGCCGCCACGAATTTTCCGATTGGCCGCGGAATTGGCGGCGTTCTTCCGGCAATCTCGCCTTCGACGAATGGCGCGAGGCCGAACTCGCCCGGCTCGAAGAAGAACGCCAGAAGCTCGTCGCAGCCGAGCGCGAATTCGCCGAGTATATGGAGAATCTTTGCGCCGCGCCAAAGACCGCGAGGAGTTCGACCGCTTCATGGCCGCGCGCCGCAACCCGTCACCTGACGCGGGCGGCCCGCAGCAACCGGACGCCTAACAACAAACTTCATCGCGAAGAGCGAAACGGCGAGGCAATCTGGAACCGCGAGGACGCTGGATTGCTTCGCGTCGCGCGCGACGATAAGGCGGAAAGGCGCCGAGAGAGCGTCGGCTACATTTTCCCGGGAATGAGCGACTTGAAGAAGTTCAACGTCTTCACGTTGATCTTGAACCCGTTGGCGAGCACCAGATCCCCCGGCTTCATGCCGGCCGGGCAATCGCCGGTCCATTTGCCGTCCTGAGTGACCGTCGTATCGCTCTTGCCGAGCACGGCGGGATCGAAATGAATCGTTATGTCGGCGTGATAAGCGCTGTCGCCGGTAAATTTAATCACGCCCGTGGTGGTTTCCGTCGCATTGCCAAGCTTGCATTCGCTGTCGGTGGTGACGGTATCGCCGTCCACCTTCACATCGTCGCGCTCGCAATGCTTTATCGATCGCAGGTCGGTGCCCATCTTGTGAAAAAGTTGATCGGTCTCCGTGTCGATGCACATTTTCGTGGTGGCCGCACGTCCCACCTCGGCTTGGCTCGTGACCTCCCAGAGGCCCGGTTTGCGAGGCGGATAGTCGTCTGCCAGCGCGGCCACGCTCAACAGCGTCAAGCTGAGCGCCGTCGCCACATAACCATTCGTCCGCATGAACCCCTCCCTCACTTGCCGCCGTCTCAGCGCCAATAAAGCATGAGCCAGACGACCAATCCAGCATAGGCGAATTTTATTCGACCGGCCCACGCAGGCGCTTGGTCGCGCCGCGACGCTGTTTGGCCTCGATCCGGCGCTTCTGCGCCGCAAGCGTCGGGCGCGTCGCGATGCGGCGTTTGGGGCGCTGCGCCGCCTTGGCGAGCAACTGAGACAGTCGCATGACAGCATCTTGGCGGTTGCGCTCCTGCGAACGAAACCGCTGCGCGGCGATGACGATGACGCCCTCGCCTGTCATGCGGCGGCCGGCGAGCCTTTCGAGACGGTGTTTCACGTCGTCGGGCAGCGAAGGCGAGTGGCGCGCGTCGAAGCGCAATTGCACCGCCGTCTCGACCTTGTTGACGTTCTGACCGCCGGGACCCGAGGCGCGCAGAAAGACGAAGAGGAGCTCACCCTCGTCGATGGCGAGACCCGGCGCGATGGCAATCTTCGGCATTGATGCGTCGCCTCCTCCCCTTGCAAGCCGCCTCGATGTAAATCCTGTTTCGTTAACCGCGATGCTTTAGCGCCGTTTAACAAATTTCGCACAATTCTAGGCAATGGCGCGTTGCGTTTCGCCTTTTGCCGGCGGCCTGCTCCTGATGCTTGCCGGATGCTCCAACTATGAGGCCTCGCGCCCGGCCTGGCGCGCCCAGGCGGAGAACGCCTGCATCGCGCAAAATCTCATCCATCTTTCCGCCTATGTCGAGCCGGAGCAGGAAATCGACGGGCCCGGCATCTGCGGCCTGACGCGGCCGTTCAAGGTTTCGGCGCTTCTCGACGGCGAGGTCGCTTTCGATAATCCCTATACGCTCGATTGCCCGATGATCGCGGCACTGAACAACTGGGTCAAAGACGTCGTTCAGCCCGAGGCGCAGACGCGCTTCAACACGCGCGTCGTCGAAATCGAGTCCTTCGGCACTTACAATTGCCGTGGCATCAACGGCGATGCGGGCGCGCGGCTCTCCGAACATGCCTTTGCCAATGCGATCGACGTCAGCGGCTTCCGCCTGGCCGACGGGCGGGAAATCTCGATCATGCGCGATTGGCCGGCTGGCGACGAACAAACGCAGGCCTTTCTGCGCGACGTGCACGCCGGGGCCTGCGGCTACTTCACCACGGTGCTCGGCCCCGGCTATAACTTCCTGCACTACAACCACTTCCATCTCGATCTCGCGATGCACGGCAACACATCGACGGGGCCACGCCGGTTTTGCGAGCCGGCACCGCAGGGCGGCGTGCCTGCGTCGCACGCGCCCGACGGCCTGCCCGAGCCGCCGCCGCTCGACGAGGAGATGGACATTTCGCAGGCCGGCAGCGCCGACGACATGCAGGCGCTCGCGCTGCATACCGGACCGGATGCGCCCGATGCGGCTGTGCCGCCGCCGATCGAAGCTCCGCATCCCCCGCCCGACGAAGCCGATGCGCCTGTGCCGTCGCAATCTCTGCCGGCGCAAGCCACACAGGACGATCCGCAGGGCGGCACGATCCGCGCCGATGGCGCCTATGTCCCCGAAGGCAGGCCGCAAGACTGGGACCTCGATCAGTCGCGTTGAGGTGGTTCGCTCCCTCTCCCCATGAGCGGAAGCGAATGGGGAGAGGGGATTGGTGCGATCTGCGCGACACCCGGCCCCTCACTCTCCCCGCAAGCGGGGAGAGGCGCCATTATCGAAGGCGCGAAAACCGCTATAAGATTGCGGATGTCAACCGCAAGGTAACCCCCATGCTGAAATCGAGCCCCGACGCCTCACTCCGTCTCGCCCGCTACAACCGCGTCCAGCAGGCCCTGCATTGGCTGACGGCGGCGGTGATCTTCACCATCCTGCCGCTCGGCTGGGTGATGGTGCATATGGCCAAGGATGCATCTAACCGCGCCCTCTATTTCACCGCGCATAAATCCTTCGGGCTCATCGCGCTCGCCTTGATCGTGGCGCGGCTCCTCTGGCGGGCGCTACGCCCGCCGCCGCACGAGCCGCCTTGGCTGGAAAAATGGGAGATCGGGCTCGCCCACGCGACGCATTTCTTCCTCTATGTGATCTTCATCGTCATGCCGGTCTCGGGCTTCATCCTGTCGAGCGCCAGCGGCCATCCCGTCTCCTTCTTCGGCCTTTTCGATTTGCCGCAAATGTCGAAGGACGAAGCTCTCGCCAAGCTCGCCGACCGTATCCACGTCTTCGGCCAATACGCGGTCTATCTGTTCCTCGCGGCCCATATTCTCGCGGTCATTTGGCACGTCGCCTTCCGCAAGGACGGCGTGCTCAAGCGCATGCTGCCGGAACAGGTGAACGAGGGGTAATGCAGCGCGCGCCCTCCCATTGGGAAAGGGTGCCGGCTGCGCCGACCGGGTGAGGGGTGGTGCAGGTGGCACCGCGGCCTAGCCGGCTTCGGTGGCTTCTCAGGCGAGCGATTTTAGCCATGGCCAAGCATGACCCGGCCTATTCTGCATAACCAGCTTTCAGGGCAAGCCCCTCCATATATCTCACAAAAGCGGTTCCGAATAACTTGACGTCCTCCTCGGTCAAGAGAGGAGGCGGCCAAAAAATTCGGACGCTCTTTTGTGGCCAAATCTGCTGCAATCGGTTCCGCGCCCGCCTAGCAGTTCTCCAGTCCCAGCCGCCTGCGATTTCAGGACCCGCCGCGCTCATTGCGAAAAAATAGAGTTGTCCAATCGAAAAGGCCGTTGTTTGGGCATTTGGAATCCGATCCTGCTCGGAGATAACCGCTGGAAGAACATCGACATCAAGAATTCGAAATGCAGCATGGATCCATTGCATTTGCGACGGCGGATTACACCTCCCTACCCAGATTCTCCATCC
Organism: uncultured Alphaproteobacteria bacterium; assembly: GCA_963759985.1. Lineage (GTDB taxonomy): Bacteria > Pseudomonadota > Alphaproteobacteria > Rhizobiales > Beijerinckiaceae > Methylovirgula. The sequence goes on along the minus strand of CAVXBI010000004.1, from coordinate 342,552 downwards.
GCTGGGTGGGGTGTGATGGTTCATCAGCCAATCTCTCTCGGACTGACGTATTCCAATGTTCTTAAGCTCGTTCGAGTGTTCAGCCGTCATGCATGCCATCGTGATCCAGGTCGCGATCGCGGATTGAGCGTCGGCACTCAAGAGACAGTCTTTGCCGTCAAACAATGGGATTAAGAAAGGCTTCGCTCTCTCTTGGATTCCACTCAACCAACCGGAATTGCATTTGGCGCAAACTACAGGCGCGTTCGCATCTAAGGGATGTCCGGCCCGGATGCGTGTCCGAGCGGGCTGCGGTTCGCCTGGCCGTGGAACGGATACTTCCGCAGCGGTGTGCTTATTAAAGGGTCGCTTTACATAGGCTTTTGTCCAATCGCCCCAGAAATGCTCGCGCGTCATCTTTCCCGAGAGACCACAAAATATGCAGCGCTTCTCGTCTTTCTTGACGATCATCACCCCGACTCTCCAGTGATTGCGGTGCGAGAATTACACTTCGCGTTCCGCTCTCCGTAATCAGGTGGCCGTCCCTCACCTCCGCCTGCCCTTCCACACCCGCGTCCCGCCTTTGCCGCCGGTCGAGCGCGGCTTGGCTTCGCCACCGCCGAAATTATGCGGGCCCATCTCAGAATCGGTCGGCTTATGCGGACGATTGGCCGGCACATGCGAGGCCCCGCGCGGGCCGGAATAGGCGCCCGCCTCGCCTTCGACCTCGCCTTGGCTCGCCGTGGGATCATGGCCGATCGCCAGCTCGACGCTGTTCAGCCGCTTGATCTCGTCGCGCAGCCGCGCCGCGGTCTCGAAATCGAGATCGGCGGCGGCATCGCGCATCAGTCTTTCCAGATCGGCGATCGTCGCCTGGAAATTATGCCCGATCATATTGCCGGCCGCCGCGAGGCCAGCGTCCACGGTCACGTGGTCGCGCTCATAGACCGAGCCGAGGATGTCCTGAATGCCGCGCTTGATCGAAGCCGGCGTAATCCCGTTCTCGCGGTTGAACGCCTCCTGCTTTTCACGCCGTCGGTTGGTCTCGGCAATGGCGCGCTGCATGGAGCCCGTGACCTGATCGGCATAAAGGATCACCCGCCCGTCAACGTTGCGGGCGGCGCGGCCGATCGTCTGCACCAGCGAGGTCTCGCTGCGCAGAAATCCTTCCTTGTCGGCATCGAGAATGGCGACAAGCCCGCATTCGGGAATATCCAATCCTTCGCGCAGAAGATTGATCCCGACCAGCACGTCGAAGGCGCCAAGCCGCAGATCGCGGATGATCTCGATCCGCTCCAGCGTGTCGATGTCGGAATGCATGTAGCGCACGCGCACGCCGTGTTCGTGCAGATATTCGGTCAAATCCTCGGCCATGCGCTTAGTCAGCACGGTGACGAGCGAGCGATAGCCCGCGCGCGCAACCTCGCGCACCTCGCCGAGCAGATCGTCCACTTGCGCCCGCGCCGGCCGGATCTCGACCGGCGGATCGATGAGGCCGGTCGGGCGGATCACCTGTTCGACGAAGACGCCGCCGGTGCGTTCCATCTCCCATTTGCCGGGCGTTGCCGAAACATGGATCGACTGCGGCCGCATCGCGTCCCATTCTTCGAAGCGCAAGGGCCGGTTGTCCATGCAGGAGGGCAGCCGGAATCCATATTCGGCAAGCGTCGCCTTGCGGCGGAAATCGCCGCGATACATGCCGCCGATCTGCGGGATCGTGACATGCAATTCGTCCGCGAAAACGAGCGCATTGTCGGGCAGATATTCGAAGAGCGTGGGCGGCGGCTCGCCCGGCTGGCGGCCGGTCAGATAACGCGAATAATTCTCGATGCCGGCGCAGGAGCCGGTCGCCTCCATCATTTCGAGATCGAACATGGTGCGCTGTTCGAGCCTTTGCGCTTCGAGCAGGCGCCCGGCGGCGTAAAGCTCGTTGAGCCGCTGCTTCAGCTCGTCCTTGATGCCCTTGATCGACTGGACGAGCGTCGGGCGCGGCGTAACGTAGTGGGAATTGGCATAGACCTTGATGAATTCGAGGTCCTGCGTCTTCTCGCCGGTCAAAGGATCGAATTCGGCGATCGCCTCGATCTCGTCGCCGAAGAAGCGGATGCGCCAGGCGCGGTCCTCGTAGTGCGCGGGGAAGACATCGATCGTATCCCCCCTCACCCGAAACACGCCGCGATAAAAATCGCCGCCCGAACGTTTGTATTGGAGCGCGACGAGATCGGCGATGAGCTGGCGCTGGTCGATCCGCTCGCCGACCTTCAGCGTGAAGGTCATCGCCGTATAAGTCTCGACCGAACCGATGCCGTAGATGCAGGAGACGGAGGCGACGATGATCACGTCGTCGCGTTCGAGCAGCGCGCGCGTCGCCGAATGGCGCATCCGGTCGATCTGCTCGTTGATGGATGATTCCTTCTCGATATAGGTGTCGGTGCGCGGCACATAGGCTTCCGGCTGGTAATAGTCATAATAGGAGACGAAATATTCGACCGCGTTCTCCGGAAAGAAGCTCTTGAACTCGCCGTAGAGCTGCGCCGCCAGCGTCTTGTTAGGGGCGAGGATCAGAGCCGGACGTTGGGTCGCGGCGATGATCTGCGCCATGGTGAAGGTCTTGCCGGAGCCGGTGACGCCGAGCAGAACCTGGTCGCGTTCATGGGCGTTGACTTCCGCGACGAGTTCGTCGATCGCGGTCGGCTGATCGCCGCGCGGCTCGTATTCCGAGACCAGATTGAATTCGATGCCGCCTTCGGATTTTTCGGGGCGCGGCGGACGATGCGGCGTCCAGGGCTTCTTGCCGCGCAAATTGGGATCGCCGCGGTCGAGCAGATCTTGCAGCGAAGCGACGGTCGCCTCGACGCCGCCCATGCCGAGCGCGGCGAGACTTTTCCCCTCGCTCTCAATGCCCTGAAAACCCGCGGGGGCTTCGGCGAAACCGGTCCCAGTGTTGAGAGCGGGATTGAGCAGCGCCGCGAGGTGTTCGCCAAGCGGCTTTTGCTCCGGCTTTGCGGCCTTGGCGCGGGGCGTTCGATGGGGAGGCTTGGGCATGAGCCCAATATGGGCTTTCTCCGCGGCCGATCAAAGGCCACTCTGCCTCACTCGCAGACCCGCACGCCCAAGCGCTGCGCCGACTGCCAGTCCAGGGTCGTGAACCGCAAGCGATCGAGCGCGCGATGTGCCGCGATCCAGCGGCGGATGGTTTCCGGATAGAAGCCCATGGCATAGGCGCTCCATCGCGGAGAGCGTCGTCCGTCGAGGCTGGCGGAGTGGAAATAGAGGTGGCTCCCCGGTTTGATGCAGGCGCCGCGGATCGCCAGCAGCAGCGTGCAAGACGAATAGCATTCCATCGGAAGGCGATAGATTGGATCGTCGCGATGCAATTGGACGAAGCGGACGCGGGCGAAGAGACTGCCGCCGTCATCCACGTCCAGGTTGCCGAAGCTCTCGAACCCGGCGTTTTCCCCGCGCTCCAGGAGGTTGTCCGCCAGCGCGACCTGCGAAAGCAACATCGGGAGGAGGATCGCCGCCGCGAAGCCCAGTTTGAAGCGGGAATGTTTCGCTTGCGCCCGGCAAGCGATCATTGGCACACCTTCACGCCCAGACTCGCGGCTTCCTGCCAATCCATCGGCGTGAATTGTGTTTTCTCGAGTGCTTTGTGGGCAACGACCCACTGGCGGATCGCTTCGGGATAATAGCTCTCGGCATAGGCGTTCACATATTCCGGAGCGGGCTTTCCATCGATCATCGCCGCGTGAAAGTAGAGATGGCTGCCTTGGGGGACGCAGGCTCCGGCTATGCCCAACAACAAGGTGCAGGATGAAAAGCACTCGATGGGAAGCCGGTAGATCGAATCATTGCGGTGCGCTTCGACAAATTCAATGCGTTTGAGAAGATTGCCGCCGTTGTCCTGTTCCACGATATCCGGAAGCCTGTTGGCCACGCGGTCCAACAGGCCGGCGCCCTGCGCCGTGGCGATCTGCAAAAGCATTATGGGAAAAACGATCGCTGCTTTAAGGCGCATCCGCGGCTCCTGGACTGTCGTTCGCTGTTGATGCCTTCGCCGGTTCTTTGTCGGCTCAAGCGAATCCTCCGCTATTTTGCGCTTGCCGTTGCGTCGCAGTAAATCCTTTGCGGGCTATCGATGCGCCAAAGGTTCCGCCTGTGGTTTGCAAACCACAGGCTCCGCCTTCCCGGGAAAGCTGGCGCAGGTCTTGCGCAGCCGTCGGCCATGCGCCACAGAACGAATTTTGCGGGACTAGCTCCGCTCGGTCGCCGCGAAGAGGCGATAGAAGAAGCCCGCCGCCACGCCGGACAGGACATCCATGACGAGCGAATGATGGTCCGAGAACCCGAGCGTGCCGACAATGAGCCCATAGGCCAAGGAGGCCGCTCCGCCGGCCAAAGCATAGGCGAGATAACTCGTCCGGGCGCTGCGGCTGAGGAATGTGTGGGCAAAGAGGAGGGCGAGCGCGCTGGCGCGGGCGCCGCTCCAAAGGCCGGCCCCGGCGAGCATCACCGCAATCGGCACTTTTGCCTGGCCGAGCGGGACTTGGTCGATCAATCCCCCGTAATCGCCGAAGCTCAGGATGGATGTCGCATTGACGGCGGCGTTCAAGAGGCCGACGACGAGACCCGCCAAAACGGCGGCCTGGAACGACCAAGCCACTTTCCCCACCCTTGGGCGCTTGGCCTCGACCTCCTCTCCCTCTCCCACCGGCCGCAGGATCGTGGCCACGAGTTCAGGCGGGAGGGCAGCAAGGTCCGGGCGGCTCGGTCGGCGTTCCGGCGCGCCGAGGGTCGAACCTGACGAAATGACGGGCCTGCCTCGCCGGCCGAAGGGCTGCGCTGGTGTTGGGCTCATGCCGCCAATTTATGGCGTCCGCCCTACCGAAGGGTTGAACCGATGCCGGGGATTTCGCGGCTTCTCTCGGACGGATCAAAAGAAAAGGGCCGCGCCTTGAGAAGCGCGGCCCAAGCACGACCTCCTACGGGGGCATCGGGGGTCGTGATAGCTAAACGCGACCTGCTCAGCCGCGAAAATCCGCCAGGCTCCCGGCGAAATGCACCTCATGCGCCGTGGTCGGCGCCGGGTTGATGCTTCCGGCCGGCTCGTCGAAGCGAACCAAGAGGCCGAGCGCAAATGCCGCCGCAGCCAAAATCAGGATGAGGACGAGCGAAATCTGAAACTGCCGGCGTGCAGCCTGAGAATCATAAGACCGGACAAAGCCCGCATCCGGAGCATGATCGAAATGATCGGCAATAGACATTGGAAACTCCCTCGCAGCACCCATCCCCGCAACGATCTTGACGGGTCGCCCACCCGCCGCTCTCTGCATTGGAACGAACCCAACGCAACGCGGCCTTGACGCAACTCAATCAATCGTCGACCGAGGTAAAAATCTTATCCGTCACTCTAACGCAACAACCTCAGGAAAAGTTTCAGAGATGCATAAAATTCTGTTGACAGTTGCCAGATAGTCGCGCGAACCGCCGAGCGCCAGATCCGCAATTCTCAATTTTCGGTGAATTTTAAGAACCCCCGCCAGCCCAATAACGAATCTCCAACCGGAAGGTTCCATTCTCCCATTGTCAGCGAAAACAGGCGTTTAACTTCGTTTGGCGCGCGTGCAACGAGGGCCCGGCCATGACGCAGCGCGGCAAGTCAAGAGAAATCTGGCAGAAGTCTCAGGCACCGCGTTGATGACGCGCGTTGCGCCGCGTCAAATAAAAAATTTCCACGATCTATGGTGAAGATATTCTCACGGCCTTGGCCACAAATGAGAATTCTGCTTCGATCGTGTTTTCATCGGAAAGCCTCGGCGCTGTCTCGGGCAATCGGCCGGCGCACCGCCGCATCCAGCTCCCCAACAGGTAACGCCCCGTCGCGATTTTCGACCGCCTGCGGCTGCGGCGGATTGATGCAGCCGTCCGTCCATTTCGCCTGCGTCCAGGCGCGCCGGACGAGCCCGATGAAAAACAGCAAAACCACGATGGGGCCGAGAGGCAAGAAAGCCGCGCTGGCCAGCGGCCGCGCCAGCAATGGCACGATCCACACAAGAGCGAGGCCGGTTTTCTCGAAAGGGCCAAAGCCCCGATCGAACCCGTAAGAAACCGCGAAAGCCAGCGCCGGCGCGAGTACCGCCATGTCGTAATCGAAGACCTGCGGCGTTGCGATTAGGCTTGCGGCCAGGAGGGCCGCGGCTTTCAGACGAAAATCGGCCGCCGAACGCCACGAAAGAACAAGCGTGACAACCAGGGCCAAACCGACCGTGGCTTGCGCCGCATAAGCCAAATCCGGTCCGCCGCCGAGAAGCCTTACCGCCGCGAACGGACTTTCATTCTTCGCAAAGCCGGCCGCGCCCTCTTCGACGATTTGCGGGTGAAATCGAGATTGGCGAAAAATCCCTGCCAGGGCGCGGTTCCGAACAAGGCCAGCGTCGTAAGCGTCATGGCGGCGAAAGCCACGGCTGCGGCGCCGGCCGCGCGCCAATATCCGCCGGCAACGAGCGCTGGAACCAACAGGACGGCGAATTGCGGCTTATAGGCGAGAAGCGCAAAACATAGGCCGGCGAGAAGCGGGCGGCGCTCGAGAAGCGCGAGGCCGCCGCCCAGCAGAGCGGCGGTTAGGAATCCATTTTGCCCATGCAGCAGGTTGGTGAAGACGGCCGGGAAAGCGAGGACCGCGATGAGCACAGGTCCGAGAGGCAGCCTCTGGGGCCGCAGCGCCGCCAGGACGGCTGCGAGATAAAGCAATAGCGTCGTCGCTTGCCAGAGCGCCAGTGCGGCGAGATAGGGGAGGCGACCGAAGACCGCGGCGAGCGCCAGGAAATAGGGCGGGTAGAGCCAGACATAGAAATCCGCGGAAGGGCCGAAGATGTGCTCCTGGTCGCTGCGAAAGGCCGCGACGTGATAGGGCTCGCCCGGGTGGCCCTGATCGACCTCTCGGCCTGCGGTGAAAATCTCGCTGAAGTCGCTTCCGAGCGGCCGGTTAAAAACATCGATCAGCCCATGCGACGTGGCGAGCAGCGCGAGCGCCGCGGCCGCAAAGAGGACGAGCAGAATGGCTGGATAGGCGAAGAGACGCTCGCGCGTCAGCCAGGCGCCGGTCCGCAGATCTTCGAGCATGTATGCTCTCCAAGGAGGCAGACATCGTCGCCCGGTCCGATTAAGGATTGTTTAGATTTCCCGCGCGGTTCGAAGGCGGCTTCGCCGATTGCGGGGGAGACATGCGGCAAAACAAGATCTTGAAGCGCCGATCATGGGGCCGCTAGTTTCGCCCGCCGACGCGCCCGGCCAGAACCTGAGGAACCCTTGATGGCTTTCATTTCCGACGCCCTGCTCCGCGTGAAGCCCTCCGCGACAATCGCGGTGACGCAAAAAGCGCGCGATCTGAAAAACGCCGGGCGCGACATCATCTCGCTGTCGATCGGCGAGCCGGACTTCGATACGCCCGACAATATCAAGAAGGCGGCAATCGACGCGATCATGCGCGGGGAGACAAAATATACGCCGGTCGCAGGCATTCCGCCCCTGCGCGAGGCCATTGCCGCGAAATTCAAACGCGAGAACGGGCTCGACTATAAGCCATCGCAGACGATCGTCGGCACGGGCGGCAAGCACATCCTGTTCAATGCCTTTCTCGCCACGCTCAATACTGGCGACGAGGTGATCATCCCGGCGCCCTATTGGGTGAGTTACCCCGACATCGTGTCAATCGCCGGCGGCACACCGGTCGCGGTTGAGACGAGGATGGAGCACGGCTTCAAGCTTCAGGCCGAGGATCTCGACCGGGCGATCACGCCGAAAACCAAGTGGCTGATCTTGAACTCGCCGTCGAACCCGTCGGGCGCCGCCTATGCGCGTGACGAGTTGAAGGCCCTCACCGATGTGCTGCTGCGCCATCCGCAGGTCTGGGTGCTGCCCGACGACATCTACGAACATCTGACCTATGGCGACTTCGCCTTCGTGACCCCGGCGCAGGTCGAGCCGAACCTGATGGACCGGACGCTGACCATGAACGGCGTCTCCAAGGCCTACGCGATGACCGGCTGGCGGATCGGCTATGCCGCCGGCCCCGACAAGCTCATCAAAGCGATGGACATGTTGCAGGGCCAGCAGACATCGGGGGCCTGTTCGATCGCCCAGTGGGCCTCGGTCGAGGCGCTCAACGGGCCGCAGGACTTCATTCCGCAACGACGCAAGATTTTCGAAGCGCGCCGCGACCTTGTCGTCTCGATGATCAATCAGGCGAAATATCTGAAATGCCCTTCGCCGGAAGGCGCGTTCTACGTCTATCCTTCCTGCGCCGAGGCGATCGGCCGCAAGACGCCGGACGGCAAGAAGATTGAAGGCGACGAGGATTTTGTCTCGGCGCTCTTGGAGGCGGAGGGCGTTGCCGTCGTACAAGGCTCGGCGTTCGGATCGGGACCGAATTTCCGCATCTCTTACGCGACCTCGACCGAAGTCCTCGAGAACGCCTGCCGCAAGATCCAGCGTTTTTGCGCAAGCCTTATCTAAGGCGCCGCTGCGGCCGACCCGGAAGCCTTTTCACGCCGCCCCGCCGGTTAGGCTCAAGGCTGGAAGGTGGCGATGCATGCGCGGCGCAAGCCCAAGCTCAGGCTAATGGCTTTTACGGCGTGTTAATCCTGCGGCTTTCTAACACCATCGATTTTATATGCCCCCGCCCCCAGATTGCGCTCGCGACCGAGATTTCTGCCTTTGGAGACGAAAATGAGATCAGTTCGGAGTGTATTTCGGGAGCCGACGCATGTTTGGCAGCCCGAAATACTGATTGCCGGGGTTTTGGCGGCCACGCTTATGCTGGGCGTGCTTGACCGCTTTTCGGCCCCGGCAATGTCGATAGATCCGACGTGCGTTTCGACGCCTGCGAACCGCGCCGAAGTGTTGTGTGCGGTTCGCGGGAACCAGAGCTGGACCCTGCCTGGCCATCAATACTAGCCGGACAACCGGGACGGCGGCGCCGCTGCCGTCCCCGCGTCTGAGATAACGAAAACGATCGGACTGTTGCATGAGCCCGCAAAAAAGCCCGGTCCATCTTGGGATGGAACCGGGCTTTTGCCTTCCCCTCGGCCTGTGCGATTGAGCCGTGGCCCCCCGGCCGGCTATACAGGTCGTCAGCAACCAATCTATAGCAAAAGCTTGCCGCCGCGTCTGTTGCGCCAGCGCCACAGAGTGGCTGGAAAACATCAAGCCCTTCGATCACAGCCTTCGCCTTTCTCGTTTCTTTCTGCAAGGGAGGAGAGGGTTGCGAGGCAGACGCGATTTTGTTTTCGTCTCCGAGAGCAGTGCGCGGACGGAAAGCACCCATGTTCAGGGCCGGCAATGGCGGCGGCGGCCGCAGACCCTCACGCAATGTGCTCGGCGAGCCGCTCGAGCCTTGTTCGTTCGATCCGATGACCGGCTTCTTGCGTAACGGCTGCTGCGACACGTCCGCCGAAGACATCGGCAGCCATACGGTTTGCGTGGTCGCAACCGAGGATTTTTTGGCCTTCTCCAAGGCGCGCGGCAATGATCTCTCGACCCCGGTGCCGGAATTCGATTTTCCCGGTCTGAAGCCAGGCGACCGCTGGTGCCTCTGCGCACCACGCTGGCAGGAGGCGTTCGACGCCGGCAAGATGCCGCGCGTCGTGCTGCGCGCCACCCACGAAGGCGCCCTCGATTATTGCTCGCTCGACGACCTGAAGCGCTACGCGGTGGATCTCTCCTGATCTGCCCCGGATGGAGGCGAATTTGCCCGGCACGGCGCATGGGGTTCCCACTGCGCCGATTTTGGTCTACGCGGTCGGCGGCGGCTCATCCTAGACCTCTCCAACTTGCCCGCGCCGACGCGGAGCCGAGGCATGCCCAAGCGGACCGATCTCTCGACCATCATGATCATCGGCGCCGGCCCGATCATCATCGGGCAGGCCTGCGAATTCGATTATTCCGGGACGCAGGCCTGCAAGGCTTTGCGCGAAGAGGGCTATCGCATCGTCCTCGTCAATTCCAATCCGGCGACGATCATGACCGATCCCGACATGGCGGATCGCACCTATGTCGAGCCGATCACGCCCGAGGTCGTCGCCAAGATCATCGCCAAGGAACGCTATGCGGCCCCAGGCGGCTTTGCGCTTCTGCCGACAATGGGTGGCCAGACGGCGTTGAACTGTGCGCTGTCTTTGAAAAAGTTGGGTGTGCTGGAAAAATACGACGTCGAGATGATCGGCGCCACGGCGGAGACCATCGACAAGGCCGAGGATCGCGAGAGATTCCGCGAGGCGATGACGCGAATCGGGCTTGCGACGCCGCGCTCGCACCAGGTCAAGACGCTCGCCCATGCCCTCGCCATCCTCGATGACATCGGTCTGCCGGCGATCATCCGCCCGTCCTTCACGCTCGGCGGCACCGGCGGCGGCATCGCCTACAACAAGGAGGAGTTCATCGAGATCGTCGAGCGCGGCATCGATGCCTCACCGACGAACGAAGTTTTGGTCGAGCAGAGCGTGCTCGGCTGGAAGGAATTCGAGATGGAGGTGGTGCGCGACAAGGCCGACAATTGCATCATCGTGTGCTCGATCGAGAACATCGATCCGATGGGCGTGCATACCGGCGATTCGATCACGGTCGCGCCGGCGCTGACGCTCACCGACAAGGAATACCAAGTGATGCGCGACGCCTCGATCGCCGTGCTGCGCGAGATCGGCGTCGAGACCGGCGGCTCCAACGTGCAATTCGCGATCGATCCGAAGAACGGCCGCATGGTTGTCATCGAGATGAATCCACGCGTTTCGCGTTCGTCTGCGCTCGCCTCGAAGGCGACCGGCTTTCCCATCGCCAAGGTCGCGGCCAAGCTCGCCGTCGGTTACACGCTCGATGAGATCGCCAACGACATCACCGGCGGTGCGACGCCCGCTTCGTTCGAGCCGGCGATCGATTATATCGTCACCAAGATCCCGCGCTTCGCCTTCGAAAAATTCCCCGGCGCCGAACCGATCCTGACGACCGCGATGAAGTCGGTCGGCGAGGTGATGGCGATCGGACGCAGCTTCGCCGAAAGCCTGCAAAAGGCGCTGCGTTCGCTTGAAATCGGTGTCTCCGGCCTCGACGAGGTCGAGATCGAAGGCATCGAGCTCGACAACGACAAGAAGATCTTGCGCGCCGCGCTCGGACGGCCGACGCCCGATCGGCTGCTCGTCGTCGCTCAGGCGCTGCGCTATGGCTTGGCCCCGGAAGAAATTCACGACGCCTGCGGCATCGATCCCTGGTTTATCGCCCGCTTGCAGGAGATCCTCGATCTCGAAGCCAAGGTCCGCGGCTTCGGACTGCCGAAGGACGCTGAGAACCTGCGCATGTTGAAGGCAGCCGGATTTTCCGACTTGCGGCTGGCGACGCTTGCCGGATGCGACGAAGCCATCGTACGGGAGTTGCGTCATCGGCTTGGCGTGCGTCCGGTCTTCAAACGGATCGATACCTGCGCGGCCGAGTTCGCTTCGCCGACGGCCTATATGTATTCGACTTACGAAGCGCCCTTTGCGGGCGCGCCGGTCTCCGAGGCGCGACCTTCGACGCGGGAGAAAATCGTCATTCTCGGCGGCGGCCCGAACCGGATCGGGCAAGGCATCGAATTCGACTATTGCTGCTGCCACGCCAGCTTCGCCTTGCGCGCCGCCGGCTTCGAAACGATCATGATCAACTGCAACCCCGAGACCGTATCGACGGATTACGACACGTCGGACCGTCTCTATTTCGAGCCTTTGACCAGCGAAGACGTGCTCGAAATCATCGCCACCGAGCAGCAGGCCGGGCGGCTCATCGGCACGATCGTGCAATTCGGCGGCCAGACGCCGCTGAAGCTCGCGCCGGCGCTGCAAGATGCCGACGTGCCCATTCTCGGCACCAGCGTCGATTCGATCGACCTCGCCGAGGACCGCGACCGCTTCAAGCGGCTGCTCGACAAGCTGGCATTGAAACAGCCGAAGAACGGCATCGCCTATTCGGTCGAGCAATCGCGACTTGTTGCGGCCGAACTCGGCCTGCCGCTCGTCGTGCGCCCTTCCTATGTGTTGGGCGGCCGCGCCATGGCGATCCTCCACGACCAGGCGGCCTTCGACGACTATCTGCTCGGCACGTTGCCCGGCCTCGTCCCCTCCGACATCAGAGCCCGCTATCCGAACGACAAGACCGGGCAGATTAACACCGTGCTCGGCAAGAACCCGCTGCTCTTCGACCGCTATCTCTCCGATGCCGTCGAGATCGACGTCGATGCTCTCTGTGACGGCCGCGACGTCTTCATCTGCGGCATCATGGAACATATCGAGGAGGCCGGCATTCATTCCGGCGACAGTGCCTGCTCGCTGCCGCCGCGCTCCTTGACGGCGGACATGATCCTGCGGCTCGAGGATGAGACGCGCAAGCTCGCACTCGCCCTCGATGTCGGCGGTTTGATGAATGTGCAATTCGCCTTGAAGGACGGCGAGATCTACGTGCTCGAAGTCAATCCGCGCGCGTCACGCACCGTTCCTTTCGTCGCCAAGGTGATCGGCTTGCCGATCGCCAAGATCGCCGCCCGCGTGATGGCCGGCGAACTGCTGGCGCGTTTCAACCTGAAGCCGATGCTTCCCGATCACGTCGGGGTGAAGGAGGCCGTATTTCCCTTCGCCCGCTTTCCAGGCGTCGACACGGTGCTCGGCCCCGAAATGCGCTCGACCGGCGAGGTCATGGGGCTCGACCGTTCTTTCGAAATGGCCTTCGCCAAGAGTCAGTTGGGTGGTGGCACGAAGGTGCCAACGAGCGGCACGGTCTTTGTGTCGGTGCGCGATGTCGACAAGCCGCGCATCATCGGCTGCGTGAAGCTCTTGCTCGGCCTCGGGTTCAAGATCTGCGCCACCGGCGGCACGGCGCGCGATCTCGAAGGCCATGGCATCCCGGCACAGAGGATCAACAAGGTCTCGGAAGGACGCCCGCACGTGGTCGATGCGATCAAGAACGGTCTGGTCCAACTCGTCTTTAATACAACCGAGGGAGCGCAAGCCTTGGCCGATTCGCGCTCGTTGCGGCGCGCCGCCCTCTTGCATAAGGTGCCCTATTATACCACTGTAGCAGGCGCGATCGCAGCCTCGCAGGGCATTGCGGCCTATATGGCGGGTGACCTCGAAGTGCGGGCGCTCCAGGACTATTTCGCTTCAGCCTGATCATGGCCCGGCCTCGAGCCGCAGCTTCTTGAATTGGACGATTGGAGCCGCCAAACTCGAATGCCCGAAGCATTCGTGCGGTCCGGCCGAGATCCGTTCCTGTCAGGGGAGATCTGCGGGTCAGCCGCGTTTTCTTAAACCCATCACGCTATGGTAAATTGAACGGTTGGAGAGCGATTCAAAGGCAAGGGTCCGGCAGGGCCGATCCCCGGTGAGGCGGTAACGGTCATGTTACCTCTGGGCCCAGCCACGCCCCAAGAGACCTGAAAGAGACTGAGAATGGAAAAGATTCCCATGACGGCGCAAGGACATAACGTCCTCGAAGAAGAATTGAAGCGCCTTCAGCAGATCGAGCGGCCGCGCATCATTCAGGCGATCGCCGAGGCCCGTACGCATGGGGACTTGGCAGAAAATGCCGAATATCACGCGGCCAAGGAGGCGCAATCCATCAACGAGGGGCGGATCGCCGAACTCGAGGATAAGCTTTCGCGGGCGGAGGTTATCGACGTCTCGAAGCTTTCCGGCTCGACCGTGATGTTCGGCGCCACCGTCACTCTGGTCGACGAGGATACCGAGGAAGAAAAGGTCTATCAGATCGTCGGCGAAGCCGAGGCCGATGTGAAGGCGGGGCGGGTCTCAATCAGCTCGCCGACGGCCCGAGCGCTCATCGGCAAAAAAGTCGGCGACACCGTCGAAGTCAATACGCCGGGCGGCGGCAAGAGCTATGAAGTCTTGAAAGTCGCCTTCGGCTAACCCGCTCATGGAGGACAGCAGGTCGTAGAGAGAGGCGGATCCGGCGCGCCCGTGCCTGCAGAGGCATAGATATTTTGTAGGCCCAGGAAAGCCAACTTCGTGTAGTCTTTGATTGCTGCATCATACCGGGGGAGAGTTCCGTGCGCTCACGCGTCATCCATTTGATCAATCCGAAAACGGATTCACTGACGACCCGTCCGATCTACCTCAATCGCGCGCTCTACTCTCCGCTAGCGGGATTGCTCGCCGTCGCCGCGTGCATCCCGCGCGATCAATACGAAGTCGTGCTCACGGATGAAAATATCGAGCCGGTCGACTTCGATCTGAAAGCCGACCTCGTCGGGATTTCAGCGATGACGAGCTACGTCAATCGCGGCTATGAAATCGCCGACCAGTTCCGCGCCAAAGGCGTGCCCGTCGTCATGGGCGGCGTGCATCCGAGCTTCATGCCGCAGGAGGCGCTGAAACATTGCGATGCCGTCGTCATCGGCGAAGTCGAGCTTGTGATCGACAAGCTGCTCGACGATCTCAAGCAAGGCGCAATGCGCGGCACCTATCGATCCGACAAATTGCATCCGATGGTCGGGATGCCGATGCCGCGTTACGATCTGCTCAAGAAGCACCGCTACGTCAACAAGACTTTCGTGCAGACCTCGCGCGGCTGCCACCAGGGCTGCACCTTCTGCGCCGAGCCGCTGATGAATGGCCTGAAATTCCGCTATCGGCCGGTCGACGAAGTGATCCACGAAATGGAGAATTGCGGTTCGCGCGTCGTCTCGATCAACGACGCCGACTTTTTCGGCACGCCCGACCGTCCGAAGGAGGTGATGCGCGCGTTGAAGGGACGCGGCATCCAATGGCAGGCGGGCGTCACCTCAAAATTGGCGCAGGATGACGCAATGCTCGAGCTCGCGGCGGCAAGCGGCTGCACGATGATGAGCATCGGCTTCGAGTCGATCTCCCGCTCGACGCTGACCAGCGTGCACAAACATGTCAATCGACCGGAGACCTTCGCCGCGCTCGTGGAGAAAGTGCACTCCTACGGCATCATGGTCTTCGGCCTGTTCATGTTCGGCTTCGACGGCGATGATCTCTCGGTTTTCGAGGATACCGCCAAATTCAACATCAACGCCGACTATGACGCCTGCGCCTATTCGGTGCTCACGCCCTACCCCGGCACGCTCACCTGGTACGAAATGAAAAAGGACAACCGGATCGTGTCCTTCGACTGGACGATGTACGACCAGGGGCACGTGGTCTACCTGCCGGCGCAGATGTCGGGGGAGCAGCTTCGGCTCGGTCATGCCAGAGCCTACGAGAACTTTTATTCGGCATCATCGATCGCCCGCCGCTTCCCGCTCGCCGGCAAAAGGCAGCGCGCGCAATGGGCGATCTACAATCTTTTCATGCGCAAAGCCGCCAAAACCGACCATATCGATTCGATTGCGGCGCCCACGGCCGAGTCCGACGTTGCGCCGATGCCGCCGATCCTGCCCGTGAAGCGCGAATGGCGGGCAGCCGTGCTTGAGGCGGCAGGGGGACCGGGACCGCATTTGAGCTGACGATAAGAATACGCACCCGCTGCTTGTCGGCAACATGATTTGAAGCGGAAACCGCTTAGGTTATGGTGGCAGCCCCGATGTGAGGGGATCGAAAATGCCACGCATGTGTCGGTTCAAAGAACTACCCAGCAATACGGACATCTACGTCAATCCAACCTTGGTCGAATACGTAAAGCCCGCGACCGGCAGTCCGGGAGCGTTTATCTACTTTGCCAAAGAGCACTTGATTTGGGTGGATCTTTCCGTCGAAAGAGCCGCGCAGGCGCTGGAGAACGCGCTGAAAGCATCGTCATAAAAGCTGCAATGGTCGGAGTGAGAGTCCGCAGCGGTCATTCCTTTACGCCGGCACTGCGCCTTCCCCCACGGCCTCAAGAATTGTCCGATCGTCGTCGCCTTCCCCGACCGATTTAGCCGTTGAGATACGGGCCAGCCGCGCAAGGCCTGCCCCGATGCGATAGGGTAAAGGCGGTGCTGAGGGAAGGGATAATGAGACTTTTCGGCTTAGTTCTGGTCCTCAGCGGATGCGCCGGATTGGCGCTTCCCGGCGGCGCCCAAACGATCGAGCTTATGCCCCAGCAATGGTGCCTGAATGCCCTGATAGCTATTAGTGGCCAGTACATTAATGCCCTGATAGCTATTAGTGGCCAGTACATTGCCGAACAAGAGCGTATCGCAATCCGAGCGATGGCCGAGAACAGAGGGTGCTTCGATGCGCCGGCTACAGCTTCGGCGCGGGCTCTGGCGGGTGATAAAGACGCAGAAGTCCCAGTTTTCAAGACACTAGCTTTGCTCACGGGCGGAAATGAACTCTCAGGTCACGACGGAAGGGCGCTAATCAAAATCGTTGAAAACAATCATGGCGCAGACACGGCAACATCGAGCGACCAGGCATTTACAAGCGCAGCAAATCCACAACCTTTCGCGAGTTGGGCCGGCTTGATGGTCACGACAAATCCCGTCGAATCCTTGCAGGTCGCGCCGACGGCTCACTTGGCGATGGCTGGGATTGATCGTGCGAACGGCAACGGCGAATTACCCGGCAAGATTGATTGTTGGGGCGAATGCACGTTCGGGGCGCCCGTGCATTTCTCACAGAGTGGGACGTACAATTTCACCATGTCTGCCTGTCTTACAAAGTCAGCGTTCTCCGGAAACGCCTTTGAGGGCCTCTCAAGGATTTCCATCGACCAGATACCCGTCGATGTCGGCAGCGGGTTTGTTCAGCGAGTCACGAATTACGGTAGTGCTTGCGCAAGCCCGTCCGACTACACTTTCACCGCGCCGGTGCTCGCGGGGAATCATTTCGTCCAACTGTGGTTGTATCCCAACCCAAATCAGTTAACGGTGACAGGCATCTCTGTCGCGCTTGGCAGCGTCGGATTGCCATCCGAGCCGGCAGGCTCCCGAGATGGCACGCTACAGCCGACGTCGTCATGGTCAATCTGGAATACCGCGATTGGCAGTAGAGCTCAGTGGAGTAATGCCGCTGACGCTGACACGGAAACGGTTGACAGCGCGCATGGTGTCGTCAACTCCTCATTATGGTCGGTACCGGTCTATGTCGGCCAATCAACCGATCCGATCCAAACATTTCGCACCGACGACACCATTTTCGTTGCAGCGGGAGATGCTCTTGTTCACATGCCGGTCGGCATGACGGTTGCTCCCCCGGTAAGCGGCGGCGACCACACGATTGCACTTTATGATGCGACTGATCCCCGTTGGCAGTATTCCGGTTTCGGCTGCACCGTGACTGCGTCGCCGGGCGAGCCTGGGCTTGAGTGCGGACGCACGCAAATCTTCGATATGTGTAACGGCTTCAACAATGCGACAGGCCAGGGCAGCGGGGAAATTCCGGGTTTGATTCGAAGCTGGGAGGTAACCTCCGGCAGCATCAAACACATGCTGCTTATAGGCCTGGCCACCAATCTGGTCGCGCCGGTTCCGACGCCTTGGACCGGACTCGCATGGCCCGCATGGGAGTCGGATTACAAGGGTGCATTTGGGGGGTACACCGGCAACGTGCAATACGGTTCCACCGTCGCCATTCCCTCGATCGTAGATATAAATTCGCTAGGGTTGACGCCTTCCGGGTTGGTGCTTGCGCATGCGCTCCAGGACTATGGCGGGATGATAGATGTGACCGGCGGTCAACCCAATCCGAACATCACGCTATTTGCCGAACAGGACGTATCCCAGGATGCATCTCAGCTGGCCGACATGTCGAACGATTGGGCCAACAAATTGGTTCCACTCTTGCGCATTCTGCGCAACCAGGGACCGAGCTCGATTAACGGTGGAGGAATGAGGCTGCAACCGACGCAACCGGGCTTGGCGGTGTGTCAGTAAGGCAACTGTTTTACTCATGAGCAATAACCCGCGCGGGGATGGGTCCCCCGGTTGGTGGCATGGCAGCGTGAAAAGCTGGCAAGTTCGTCAAAACGTAAGACTTGAATGGTCGGAGTGAGAGGATTCGAACCTCCGGCCCCCTCGTCCCGAACGAGGTGCGCTACCAGGCTGCGCTACACTCCGACAGGCGGCTCCTGCCGCGTTGGCGTTATAACGACGCAAAAAGCGGCGGGCAAGGCCGCGCCGCTTTTCATTTCATGCGGAATTTGCGCCGCTTAAAGCGCCGGCGCCCCTGCCCTGGCCGGCTCGGTTGCCGGTAGGGTTTCGATCTTGGCCACGCCGGCCTTGACCGCCGCCTGAACCTTCTCGAAGGCGCGCACTTCGATCTGCCGGACACGCTCGCGCGAAATGTCGAATTCGTCCGACAATTGCTCGAGCGTGATCGGATCGTCGGTCAAGCGGCGCGCCTCGAAGATGCGGCGCTCGCGATCGTTGAGAACGCCCAGCGCCTGATGCAGCGCGACGTGGCGATTGTCGGCCTCTTCGCGATCGACCAGGAGATTCTCCTGGCTCGCGCCGTCATCGACGAGCCAATCCTGCCACTCGCCTTCGCCCTCCTCGCGCAGAGGCGCGTTGAGCGAGGCGTCGCCCGACATGCGGCGGTTCATGTCGATCACGTCCTGCTTCGAGACGCCGAGCCGCGTCGCAATTATGTCGACTTGGTCGGGGCGCAGATCGCCCTCGTCGAGCGCCGAGATCTGGCTCTTCGCCTTGCGCAGGTTGAAGAACAGTTTCTTTTGGCTCGCCGTGGTGCCCATTTTCACGAGCGACCATGAGCGCAGGATATATTCTTGGATCGATGCCCGGATCCACCACATAGCGTAGGTCGCAAGCCGAAAGCCGCGCTCGGGCTCGAAGCGTTTGACCGCCTGCATGAGGCCGACGTTGCCTTCCGAAATGACCTCGCCGATCGGCAGGCCATAGCCGCGATAGCCCATCGCGATCTTGGCAACGAGGCGCAGATGCGAGGTCACGAGCTTATGCGCGGCCTCCGGGTCCTCGTGCTCCCGCCAACGCTTGGCAAGCATATATTCTTCTTGCGGTTCCAGCATTGGGAACCGCCTGATTTCACGGAGGTAGCGGGATAACCCGTTCTCCCCCGAAAGCACTGGAAGTGCTGCTGAAGCCATAATCCCTCCTATCGGACCCCCATTTCGGCGGGTCATGCACGGTCACCAACCGGTCGCCCGTGCAACCGTTGCATATAGGCGCCTCTCACCTCACCTAAAAGGCCCGCTCGAGGAACGGGAAGTTACAATTAGGTAACGAAGCTTGCGGCAAAATGCCCGACCGGCGCCAAAACCCACCTTCCCTCGCCTGCGCTCTAAGTCATTGACTTGGATCAACAACCTTCCCCCTCGATCCGAGCTTGTTTCCAAATCCGCCCCCGGGCGGAGGCACAAAACCCCACGAATAATCATAGCTGCCAAGTTCGTAACGAATGGCTTGGGGCGACGATCGAATTGTCAATATCGATTCGCGCCGGCGTGCCCTAACGTTACATTCCTAGCTCAGCGCGCCCCCGCCAACGCCGCGCGCAGGCGCTGCAGATCCGACGGCAGCGCGCTTTCGTAAAGACATGCCCTGCCATTGATCGGGTGGATGAAGCCAAGAGTTGCGGCATGCAGCGCTTGGCGATCGAGCGCCGCAAGCACGGCCTGCGCTTCAGTCCCGAGCAGCGACGCCTTGGTCTTAAAGCCGCGCCCATAAAGCGGGTCGCCGAGGACAGGATGGCCGATATGGGCGAGGTGGACCCTGATTTGATGCGTCCGCCCGGTTTCGAGCGAACAGGTGAGCAGGCTCGCAACCGGCGTTCCGCCAGACCCCGCATAGGTCTCTACCAGACGCCAATGCGTGATCGCCTCGCGGCCTTCGCGCGCGACCGCCATCTTCTCTCTCTCGATCCTGTGGCGGGCGAGCGCTGTTGCGATCGTGCCGGCCGGGCGCTCCGGTACGCCCCATACGAAAGCGAAATAATCGCGGGTCAGGGACATGCTGCGGCCGTGATCGGCAAAGACCGCCGCGAGCCCCCGGTGCGCCGCATCGCTCTTGGCAACGACGAGCAGGCCCGATGTATCCTTGTCGAGCCTATGGACGATGCCCGGCCGCTTGACCCCGCCGATGCCCGAGAGGCCGGTGCCGCAATGGGCGATGAGCCCATTGACCAGCGTGCCCGCCGCATGGCCCGGCGCCGGATGGACCACCAATCCCGCCGGCTTGTCGAGAACGATGAGATGCTCGTCCTCGAAGCGGATCGCAAGCGCCATGACTTCGCCGCGCGGTGAAAGCTCTTGCGGCGGCGGAATGCGCAGCAGGATCTTCTGCCCGGTTTTGACCTTTGCGGCGGCGTCTTCGACCGAACGTCCGTCTATCGAAACGGCGCCGCTCTCGACCAGCCCTTTCAGACGCGTTCGCGACAGGCCGGCATCCTGCGTCTCGACGCGACCGACGAGAAAACGATCGAGCCGCTGGCCGGCCTCGGCCGTCGCAACGCCGAAAGCGAGGCAGAGATCGCCGTCATCCTGTTCGAAATCGAGATCGACGCTCATGTCCGGCACGCTCCGCCCGGGATAGGCCTCATACTGATATATAATCGCGGCGTTTTGATATCCCGAGCCAGGCGGCCGAAGCGCCGACCTTCCGGGAACGTGAGCTTGCGGCGCGGGCGCAATATGCTCTAAGCAGCTCGCCGGCCACTCCCGCGCCAGAAGCTGAATTGTTGCTCATGTCACTGATACGCATCTATTTTCGCTCTTTCCGGCTGATCGGCCCCGAGACCGGCCTCGCAGTCTTTCTTGTCTTCGCCAACCTCGCTTTGGCGAGCGCGCAATTCGCCGAGCCCGTTCTTTTCGGCCGCATCGTCGACCGGATGAGCGCCGGCGACGTGGTGCATCGAAATCCAGGCTTTGGCGAACTTGCGCCGCTGATCTTGGCCTGGATCGGCTTCGCGCTTTTCTCCATCCTCGGCTCGGTCTTCGTCGGTCTTCATGCCGACCGCCTGGCGCATCGCCGGCGTCTTGCGAGCATGGGCCTCTACTTCGAACACGTCCTGCATCTTCCCATGAGCTTTCACGGTTCGGTTCATTCCGGCCGCCTGCTCAAGGGGATGGTGGACGGAACGAGCGGCCTGTTCTGGCTGTGGCTCTCGTTCTTTCGCGAAAAGTGCGCGGCCTTTATCGCGCTCGTCGTTCTGCTGCCGCTGTCGCTCATCGTCAATTGGCGCCTCGGTCTCCTACTGATTCTGCTTGTCGGAATTTTCGGGGTGCTCATCACCTTCGTCGTGCGTCGGACGCACGTCTTGCAGGACCACGTCGAGCGCCACAACGCGAATCTGACAGAGCGCGCCTCCGACGTGTTCGGCAATGTCGCGGTGATCCAGAGCTTCACCCGGATCGAAAGCGAGACCGCGCGCCCTGGGCCGGCTCCTCGATGCGGTGCTGTCCGCGCAACTGCCGGTTCTTTCCTGGTGGGCAGTTGCCGTGGTCGCCGCGCGCGCCGCCGCCACCCTCACCTTGCTGGCGATCTTCCTGCTCGGCATCTGGCTGCATGCGCGAAATCTGGCGACGATCGGACAGATCGTCACGTTCATGGCTTTTTCCACCATGCTCATCGCCAAATTGAACGATGTGATCGGCTTCATCAACGGGCTCTTCATGCAGGCACCGAAGATCGCAGGATTTCTTCGGTGTCCTCGACACCGTCCCCCTCGTAACGGACCTTGCTTCGGCGCGCGATCCCGGGCGGCTCACGGGCCACGTCGGTTTCGAACATGTGAGCTTCTCTTACGGCACGGAACAGATGGCGGTCAGCGACGTGAGCTTCGACGTGGCGCCGGGCCAGATCATCGCGCTCGTCGGCGCTACCGGCTCCGGCAAGATCGACAACTCTCAGCCTCCTGCATCGCGTCTTCGACCCGCAGGCTGGGCACATCAAGATCGATGGAATTGACATCCGCGACATGACGCTCGCCGGACTTCGCCGCAATATCGGCGTCGTTTTCCAGGAACCGATGTTGTTCGCCCGTTCGATCGAGGAGAACCTGAAGATCGGCAAGCTCGACGCGAGCACCGCCGAAATTTCGCAGGCGCTCGCACGGGCGCAAGCAGAAGATTTTATCGCTCAGCAAAGGGATGGCCTGGCGACCATGATCAGCGAACGCGGCCGCTCGCTTTCCGGCGGCGAACGCCAGAGGCTCGCGATCGCCCGCGCGCTTTTGAAAGATCCGCCGATCATGATCTTCGACGAGGCGAGCTCGTCTCTGGATACCGAGACGGAGCGACAATTGCAGCTCGCGCTTGGAGACGGCGACGAAGGGCCGCACGACCTTCATCATCGCGCATCGCCTAGCCACAATCCGCAACGCCGACAGAATTTTCGTGTTCGATCGTGGCCATATCGTCGAAACGGGCACGTTCGACGAACTCGTCGCAAAAGGCGGCCGCTTCACCAGGCTTGCGGGCGCGCAATTCATGAGCGCTCCGCAGCGGCCCGACGACAACGCTGCGGCGGAGCCGCGCCAACTGCATCAACGGCGCGCCAGGGTGTGAAGCGCGAGAACGAGCGGATCTTTTAACTCTCTTCCGCCTCCGCCGCCGGCCCAACCGGGGTGATGCGCAGCGAGGTGATCCGATTGCGCGTCTTGCGCAGCACTTCGAAGCGGAAACCATGGAAGGTGAAGACTTGTCCGGTCTCCGGGATCGTCCGCGCCTCGTGAATGACGAGCCCGGCGATGGTCGTTGCTTCCTCGTCGGGCAAATCCCAATTCATCATGCGATTGAGATCGCGAATCGGCAGCGAGCCGTCGACAGTGACCGAACCGTCCGGATTTTGGCGCAAGCCGAGGACGGATTGATCGTGCTCGTCGGCGATCTCGCCGACGATCTCCTCCAGAATATCCTCGAGCGTGACGAGGCCCATCACCACGCCATATTCGTCGACGACCAGAGCGAAATGGGTCTTTCGCTTGAGGAAGGCCTGCAGCTGGTCTTCGAGGCTTGTCGTGTTGGGCACGTACCAAGCCTCGAGCGCCACCTTATCGACTTCCAGATGCCCGATGTCGCCGCCCGACTCATTAAGAGCGCGCAACAGATCCTTGGCGTGCAAGACGCCGATGATATTGTCCGGCTCGCCGCGCCAGATCGGCACCCGCGTGTAAGGCGAGGCGACCACTTCGCGCATGAACTCGCGCGGCGGCAGGTCGGCGTCGATCGTATACATCTTGGTGCGGTGGACCATCACGTCCTCGACGACAAGATCGCGCAGATCGAGGAGGCCGCCGAACATGTCGCGTTCCGGCGCTGCACGCCGCCTTCACGGTGCATAAGATCGACCGTGCTTTTCAGTTCCTCGCGGCCGGAAAGCAAAGCCTGCCTGACGCTGGTATCGATGCCGAAGAGCCGCAGAAAGCCCTGCACGACGACCTCGACCGCGGCGAGCACCGGCCCGAAGAGAGCGACAAAGAAGCGGATGATCGGGGCGACGACGAGTGCGACGCGATCAGGATAATTGATCGCCAGCGTCTTCGGCAGGATCTCGGCGAAGACCAGCAGCAGCAGGGTCATCACGCCCGTCGCATAGATCACGCCGCTGTAGCCCACCATTTCTTCCAGCACGCCGGTCAGCAAGGCCGATGAGCCGATGCTGACGAGCGTATTGCCGAGCAGGACCGCGCCGATGAGGCGATCTCGCTTGCGCATGAGGCGGTTGACGATTGTCGCGCCGCGGTCGCCGGAGCGCTCGAGCGCATGCATGCGCGCGCGCGAAGCCGCGGTCAGCGCCGTTTCCGACCCGTTGAAAAAAGCCGCCATCAAGATGCAGAAAATGACGATCGCGCCGGAAATCCAGAGATTCGAGCGTCGAAGGCTCGGCATGTGCGCCGTGCATGGATCAGAATCCCGTAGTCACCGTGTCTGGCGCGATGGCCTCAATTCCTCGCAAAGAAATGCCCGGACTTCGTCGGCCTCGACGTTCTTCGCGATGAAACAGCGGCCGATCCCATGCGCAAGAATGAAGGTAAGTACGCCGCGCTTCACCTTCTTGTCCTGCATCATCGCCTCGACGATCGCCGCGGCGTCGGCATCCCATCCGGGAATATCGCGGATATGAATCGGCAGGCCCGCGGCGCCGAGATGCGCCTCGACACGCGCCGCTTCCGCTTCGCTCAAGAGACCGCGCCGCGCCGAGAAGCGGAAGGCGCAGGCCATTCCGATCGCGACGGCTTCGCCATGCACCAGGCGTTGCCCATCGTAATGCGTCAGGCGCTCGAAAGCATGCGCAAAAGTATGGCCGAGATTGAGCAGCGCCCGCTCACCCGATTTCATATTCGTCGGCGGCGACAATGGCCGCCTTGGCGGCGCAACTTTTGGCGATCGCGACGGCCCGCGCCGGTCCGCCGGAAAAGACTTCGGCGCAATTGGCTTCCAGCCATTCGAAAAAATCGAGATCGCCGATCAATCCATATTTTACGACTTCTGCATAGCCGGCACGGAATTCGCGGGGCGGCAGAGTTGCAAGGCACTCGGTATCTGCAAGAACAAGGATCGGCTGGTGAAAGGCGCCAATGAGATTCTTGCCATGCGGCGAGTTGATTCCGGTCTTGCCGCCGACCGAGGAATTGACCTGCGCCAAAAGCGAGGTCGGCACCTGGATCAGCCGCATGCCGCGACGAACGCTCGCGGCGGCAAAGCCGGCGAGATCGCCGACGACTCCACCTCCCAAGGCGAGGACGCAATCGCCACGCTCGAATCTCCCGGCTGATGATCTCGTTGCAGACCCGCTCGAAGCAAGCATAGGATTTCGACCCCTCGCCCGGCGCGACGACGATGGCTTGATGCCTGATCTCAGCCGCGGCGAGGCTGGCTTCGAGCGCGGCAAGATGATGATGCGCGACGTTCTCGTCGGTGACTATCGCGGCAGACGCGCCCGGCGCGAGCCGCGCCATATGCGCGCCCGCTTCGCCGATGAGACCGGCGCCGATCAGGATGTCGTAGCTGCGCTCTCCGAGATCGACCCTGAGCCGTTCCACAGGCGGCCTTTCCGTCGATAACGCCCTGTTCGTTCCCGGTCGGCGGTGTCAGCAACGGCGGAAAGAAAAACGCCTTAGACTGGCGAGAATATCTTCGACGACCGGTCTCATGCGGACCTTCCCGCGAGATCACTGCCATGTCCGCTTGTGCATAGATCGGGTCGCGCTCGTCCATGAGCTTTTTGAGCATGGCTTCGGGATCGCCGTTTTGGAGCAGCGGACGGTGGATTGCGCTTGCGGACGCGCCTCCAGAGGATGTCGAGATCGGCCTTGAGCCAAATCGAGACGCCGAATTCGCGAACTTTGGCGCGTGTCTCTTCATTCATGAAGGCGCCGCCGCCCGTGGCGATGATCCTGGGCCCTCCCGCCAAAAGCCGCGTCATGACCCGCCGCTCGCCGTCGCGAAAATAGGGTTCGCCGTAGCGGTCGAAGATTTCTGGAATGGTAAGGCCCGCGGCGCGTTCGATTTCCGCATCGGAATCGACGAATTCGAGCCCGAGCTTCTGCGCAAGGCGGCGGCCAATCGCGGTCTTTCCCGAACCCATCAGGCCGACGAGGACGATCGCGCGCCGACCGAGCGCCGCAACGAGCCTTCCTGCGGCGGCATCGCGCATCGGCTCCTCGCTCTCGCCGCTCGATTTTATCCCGCTGGTCATCCCCGCTGATGTAACACGGCGAACCGTTGAATTTAAGCGGCTTCCTGCCGGCCAGGGCCACTGCAGCAGTTTAAGTCGTTGTTTTGGTGGATAATCCGATCTGCCTCGGCGAAACCGGGCAACCGGAATGAGGCCGCCCGAACCGCACGCCGGCCGAGAGCCTTTCGGCACCTCCATTCGAGGCCGTATAACAAGCCGACGCTCAAATCGAATTGGTCTCGGGGACGACGGTGCCAAGCCTTTTTCGCTTTCTGGTGACGGTCGGCCTGTTGGTCGGGCTTGTTTATGGTGGGATGCTGGCGCTCGTGACCTTCGTCACGCCCGAGCCGCATGAAATCATCCAAACCGTGCCCGCCTCGCGCCTCAACAAATAGGGATCTCTATCTGTGTCGGCAAAAGATCGCGGTATCGAAGCATTTCTCGAAATGATGGCGGCGGAACGCGGCGCGGCGGCAATACGCTTGAAGCCTATCGGCGCGATCTCACCGATTATCACGCCGCGCTCGAACGGGTCGGCAAATACCGTGCTCGATGTCGAGACCGAAGATATTCGAGCCTATCTCCGCAGCCTGAAGGACGCGGTCTTTCGGCGGCGACGAGCGCGCGGCGGCTGTCGGCGATCCGTCAGTTCCATCGCTTTCTCTATGCCGAAGGCATGCGCGCGCGACGATCCTGCGCTTGATCCTCGAAGGGCCGCGGCGGAACGCCCGCGCTGCCGAAAATCCTCTCGATCGAAGAGGTCGAGCGCCTACTGGCAGCCGCCCAAGCGGCGATCGAAAAGGCCGAGCCGGGCACAGCCGAACGCGTTCGTGCGGCGCGTACGGCCTGTCTCATCGAACTCCTTTATGCGACCGGCCTGCAGGGTCTCGGAGCTCGTGGCGCTGCCCAAGGCCGGCGGCGCGGCGAAGCGAACCGCTGATTCTCGTCCGCGGCAAAGGCGGACGCGAGCGGCTGGTTCCGCTCTCCGATCCGGCACGAAGCGTGCCATCGCCGTCTATCGCAGCCTGCTCGAGGCAGAGGCCGCGCGGCCGATGGGCCATGGCTCTTTCCGGCCGACAGCGCGAGCGGCCATCTCAGCCGACAGGCCTTCGCGCGCGACATCAAGGACGTTCGCTGCGGCGGCCGGAATTGCCGCGGCACGGGTGAGCCCGCATGTGCTGCGCCATGCCTTCGCGAGCCATCTGTTGCAAAATGGCGCCGATCTGCGCGTCGTTCAGGAACTGCTTGGCCATGCCGATATTTCGACGACGCAGATCTATACCCATGTGCTCGACGCGCGGATGAAGGCGATGGTGCGCGATCTCTGCAAATGACCCTCTCCGAACGAAGCAAGAGTAGAGGATACTTCAGGCTGCCGTCGGCGCTCCTGCCACGCGCAGCGCTTCTCAAGAACGCCTCCGACCAGCACGCAACAGCGCGCGTCGTGTTGAAACCAACCTTCGAGATGGAGATGGCGCGGATGGGCACCGGGCAAACCCATACGGTCGGTGCCGCGGACCGTCCAGCGGCACATCATCGCGTAGGTGACTTCGCGGATGGAATTGAAAGCCATAGGCGGCGGGGCCATAGCGGAACGCCTGCGCTTCGAAATCTTGGCCCGCGGCAAGCAGAACCGAATCGCACGGCAGATCGAATCCCTCGCGATGCCATTGATAGACCTTCTCGGGGAACGGGCAGGCGCAGACGGCATGCCCCTCGTCGCGTCGGATGGATCGGGATAATAGCCGACCTCGACTTTTCCTTCCGGATGCGGGGATAGACGCGTTGCGCCGAGATGGCGCGCCAGCATCTGGGCGCCGAGGCAGATGCCGAGGAAGGGCTTTTCCTCCTTGAGCGGCACCTCGATCCAGTCGATCTCGCGGCGCAGCCAATCTTCCTCGTCATTGGCGCTCATCGGGCCGCCGAAGATGATGGCGCCGGCATATTCGGCGAGCGTTTCCGGCAAGGGATCGCCGAACCGCGGACGGCGGATATCGAGGTCGAAGCCTTGCGTTTTGAGCAGGCGCCCGAGCCGCCCTGGCGTCGAATGTTCCTGGTGCAGGATGATCGCGACTTTGCGTGAACCGTTGATTCGCTGGAGCATCGTTAAAATGGGTGGCGACACGTTGACGGGCGGCGTTTCGCGCCTCAGCCGCCGCATGAACTGCAATCGTCGGCAAGACTATGGCGGGATTATTCCTTTGCTGCGACCGCCGCCCAAGGTCCTGCAAGTGCCGTGCCTGTCGCAGGCTCGGCGGCGACGCGATGGCGCAGCCTGACCCGATCATGGGGCGAGACGCCGAGAAGCTCGGCAATTCGGGCGACGATATTCTCCTCGATCTCATGGACGGCCCCGTCGGCGAAGGCGATCTCCCACATCATTTCGACGATCCTGAGCCGGCCCGACTGATCGAGACTGCGGCAAAGGACATGGGTGAAGTGATAGAAATCGACGGCTTCCTTGTCGCTCGCTTCGGCCGATTGGATGAGCCGCGTCGTCGCCTGCGGGTCGAGGCCGAAATTCTTTTCGATGATGTCTGTGAGCCGGACGCGCTCGGGCTCGTCGGCGGCTCCCTCGGCATTGGCGAGATGAACGAGCAAGGCGGCGGCGGCCAGCCGGTAATCATCTTCGCCGAATTCGCGCGCCGCCGGCTCGCCGGTGAGCTCGGCCATGAAACTCTTCAGTCTGTCGAACATGCGATGGTCCCGAATGCTTTCCTTAGGAGTCGGCCCTGCGGAATATATAGGTTCGCCTCACTGGCGGCGACGCCAGGGAAGGACGAAGCACACGCTTGTGTGGGGAATAGAGACAATTCAACGCAGAAGCAGACAGGTCCAATAGCCTTCGAATTCCACCGAACTGCCGGCGCTCTGCCCGCTGCCAGGCCATGCATTGCGCCGCGAGGGAAAGCAAAGCTTCCGGTCCTGCCAAACGACAGAGGCGCCCGGAGCGCCTGAAACATAGGTAGCCGTTCCGCCGGAGAAATGCCCGAGCCAAACCGAGCGCCAGGGCAACAGGCTAGCGTCGCAGCCAATTCCGGCACCGAAAAGCCAGGGCTTGCCGATATCGGTGCCCATCGCGCGGGCTCCATTGGGTATGCCAAGCGAGACGAGAGTAGCCAGCAAGCAAAAACGCGCCATGGCTAGCGCCTTCTTAAATCTCATGGCCGCCCTCCAAAAGCTGCGCCTCTGACATCGTATGATGCGGCGAAACGTTGCGCCATCCACAAAAGCGAGATCGACCTTGGCGCCGAACGTCGCGATTGGAGATTTCGCGTCCCCTCACGTTCCCGGATGCGGATAGCAGGAGGGCTCGCACTGCGACCAGGGATGATATTGGAACATCCACGTCTCGCTCAAAACCTTCCCGCCCGAGCGCAGGAACAGCCGCATTTCAACCGGCTCGACGCCGATAACCGTGAGATCGAACTGCGCCCGCCAATGGCCCGGCACATCGTCGGGCACAGCCTCGGTATAGATGTAGGAGAACGTGCCGCGCGAGGCCCAGAGCACCGCTTCCGGCTTGACCCCATAGGGAAGGTCGTCGAGTGAGCCGCCGATGAACTCCACCATGAATTTACGCACGCCTTTCGGCCGCGGTTTGCCAGGCTGGCCGCCATTGCCGAGTCGCGTCGCGACCACATGCGCGAGTGGGCTCGGGAAGGGCTGATCGGCGAGCCAGTAAAGCCGATAGGCGGCGCTGATCTCCTGGCCCGCTGCCGCCGGCCCGTCCGCCACCCACATGGCAACGATATTGTCGTGGATCTCGTCGTCCGTCGGGATTTCGACAAGCTGGATCGAGCCCTTGCCCCATTTGCCCTTCGGCTCGACCCAGAGGCTCGGCCGGCGCTCGTAGAAGACCCCGTCGAGATAATGGTCGAAGTCGCGGTCGCGCTGCAGGAGGCCGAAGCCGCGCGGATTGTTGTCGAGGAAGGACGAAGCCATGATGCGCGGCGGATTGTTGAGGACCCGCCAGAGGCGCTCGCCATTGCCCGTCCAGATGGCAAGGCCATCGGAATCATGCACTTCGGGGCGCCAATCGACGGCCGTCGGCTTGAGCGTTTCCGAGAACCAATACATGGAGGTCAAGGGCGCAATGCCGAAGCGCGTGACGTCGCGCCGCAGACAGAACATCTGCTCGACATCCATGACGACGCCTTTGCCGCGTGCCATGGCATATTTGCAGGCCCCGACGATCGATGGACCTTCGAGCAAGGCGTAGAGGGTAAGACCATTCTTCGGTCCTGATTCATCGATGTAGAACTTGACAAAATCGGGAAATTCTTCGGCCTTGCCGGCGACCGCGACATCGAGCGCCACGGCGCGGCATGACAGTCCGTATTGATGCAATTCGCCGATCGAGCGGAAATAGTCGGCGCCGAGAAAGGCGACCCAATCATTGCGCCGCCAATCGAGGGCGGCATCGCGCGCTTCTTGGACGCGGATGCCGGCGAAACCTGCGCCCTTCGGCAATTGCCGGGCCGGGAAGTCTTCCGGCATCTCGAAAATGCTCGGATCATAGATGATCTCGCGCGCTTGCCCGGCCTCGACGACGTTCATTTCGACGGCCTTCGGGAAAAACATGCCGAGATGAAAAAAGCTGACCGGAAAGCGCCCCGGCCCGCCGGCATAGAGCGCCTGATTCATATCGAACTTGATCTTGCCCCAGGCCTCGTAATCGATGTTGGCGATGATCTTCGGCGCAGGCCGCGCCGGTCCGACATAGGGCTCCTTGGCCATTCCCCGCACCGTCTCCTTCAAAAGATCGAAGGAAAAAGGGCGCGGCGGCCCGAGTTTTGGGCCGCTAAAGGCACCCTTGGCCCCGTCGGCTTCGACCAGCCCGAGCGCCGTGGCAGCGGCGGCGGCCTTCAGGAAAGTCCGTCGATTGGATGGTGTCATGGATGGGCTGGAGGTCGGGCCGGATCAGGTGACGCGGGTGATCCCCTAGCTCATCCCCGAATTGGCTCGTTCTTAATTGCGGTGCGCATGAAATAAAAGAGCAGGACGAAACCGCAGAGGGCAAAAAAGCCTTCGAAAATCCGGCTGATCAGCGGATCGAGCTGCAAAAGGCCACCCAAAGCCCAGCCGGCCGCCCAAGATGCGCCGACCATTTCCGTGCCGACAAGGATGCAGACGGCGACGATCGTCGACAAATGCAGCCAATTGATTGTCTTGCCTTCCGGCACGTTCAACTCCCGTTCGGAGCGCCAAATTGCAAGCGCCAAATCCCAGGGGCCCAATTCCGAGCCCCGCCTTGATTTGCGCCACTATAGCATGGCGCGTGGCCCGGCAAGCGGAGGGCGCGTCCAGCGGCAGGAAATATTGGCAGGAGAGCACCGAACTAAGAGCACCGAAGCTTAAGCTCTACGTTAGCCCGTCCAGGGAGTTTAAGGGGGTACCGGAACCCATGCCGCGAGCCCTTGTGCCACAGGGGTCGCGTCGGAGTTTTCGCGATCCGGACCCGGTCTTAGAGAGAGGGAAACAACCGGTACGCTGCTCCCCTCTCGCGAGATCAATGTTTGACGGCTTTCGGGCCGCCGTGCGAGGCGTGGCCGCCTTTGCGCCCGGCCTCGGACGCCAGCTGATGATTTTGCGAAAAACTCCGCTTGTTGGGGCTCACGCTCTGGCCCCCCTTGCGGCCGGCTTGCGCCGCGAGGCTGGGATTTTGCGAAAAGCTGCGCTTTTCGTGCGGCACGCTCTCGCCGCCTTTTCGGGCGATGGCACGCTGCTTCTCGGGATCCATGGACGCGAACCCTCGGGTTGACGTCTTGTTCTGCAGGTTGACCGAATTGCTCATGCGTTATCCTCACGGTGCTTATACGATCACGCGCTTGACGCTATGCGCACCAACGCACCGCGGCGATGAAGGTTCCGCACAAGGGAGGGAACGGTTTCGCGGCCTCGCGGTTGCTTTGAAAGACCTTCGGGTCAGCTCGCGCAGCGGAAGCCTGCAATCCGCGCTTTGGTGCCACGAATGTTCTGCGCAAAACGCAATTAGGATTAATTCTATCGAAAGCGAAATGAATGCCGCCCCTGCACGTGCTTAGCAATGTCGATCGTGATATCGCATTCACGACCCAAAGATACGCGCGCGCTGTCCCGTAGAATTCGAAGAATGGAGAAGACAATGCCTGATCCCGAAAATCTCGGAGAGCAAACCCGGCGTGATCTTAGTGCCGATCTCGCCGACCTTCGCGAGGACATCTCGAAACTTTCCGCTTCCGTGCTCGAACTCGTGCAGAACCAAGCCGCGTCCGCGAAGCAACAGGTGCTCGGCGCCGCAGACGAGGCCCGACAAAAGTTTTCGGCGCAAACGGCCGAAGCGAAGGATCGCCTCAGTGCGATCACCACGGATCTCGAGAGCACGATTGAGCGCAGTCCGTTCGCCGCCGTTTTCGCCGGAGCCATCGCTGGCTTTCTCATCGGGATCTTGGTCCGTCCGCACAAATGATGGGATTTCTGACCCGACAATTGCGCGAAATCATCGCGCTGGTCGAGGCCATGGGCAGGCGCGTCGCGACGAGCACGGCGTTGCTGATCGTGGCGCTTATCTTTTTGTTGGCGAGCTTCGCGTTCTTGTCGGTCGCGCTCTATCTTTGGGTCGCGGAGGTGACTCGACCGGCGCTTGCGGCTCTCTCCGTCGCCGGGCTTCACGTCGCAATCGCAGGTGTATGTCTGATCCTGTTCTGGCTGAGGGGACGTGGCGGGAAGCCATCGAAAAAGACGCTTCAACCGAATCCGATTCCGGAAGAGTTGCGAGAAGCGGCCCGCGCGAAACTTTCCGAAGACATCGATGAAACCATGGCGCCGCTGATCGCGATCTTGCACGAGGCAAATATGAAGCCCGAAGAAGCCGCATTGCAGCTCGGCGTGAACTTAGCGAAGCAGGTTGGACCGATGGCGCTCGTTGCGCTCGCACTCGCCGCGGGCTTCATGTTCGCACGCAGATTGACGATACCCGGCAAAGACTGATGCGCAGCAAGATGGCCTCAGTGAGCCTATGCTTGGCGGCAGCCGCGAATGGTTCCCTGCAAATCGAATAATTTACCTGC
Source organism: uncultured Alphaproteobacteria bacterium (assembly GCA_963759985.1). Taxonomy (GTDB): domain Bacteria; phylum Pseudomonadota; class Alphaproteobacteria; order Rhizobiales; family Beijerinckiaceae; genus Methylovirgula. Next base: position 309,951 of record CAVXBI010000004.1, on the reverse strand, counting down.
TTCTTTCTTGCGTGGGGCGCTGCTAGATTGCAGCCGGCTTGCCCAACTCCGGACCAAGCTTTGAGCGGCGCATGGCTTTGCCTCGTGCGCGTGGGACTGCACCATCACCTCGAAGCGTTTCAATGAATGAGGTTGAGGCCGAACTTATTCCGCTGTCGCGTGCGCCGCACGAGCCTTTGCCCTGCTTTTCAGCCGAGCGCGAAGAGGGCGCGATTTCGACCGACGAAGATCCGCGCCTTCTCATTGTCGAGGATGATTATTTCGTCGGCCTGCAGAACGAGGACATGCTGACCAAAGCCGGCTTCTCGGTGGTCGGCATCGCGACAAGCGCCGATTACGCCCTCACCTTGGCGGCGCGAGAACAACCGGATCTGGTCCTCATGGATATTCGACTTGTCCATTATGGCGACGGCATCGATACGGCGATCGAGCTTCTGCAGAAGTATGGACTTCGCAGCGTCTTTGTGACCGCGCATGCCGACCCCGCCACAAGATCCCGCGCCGTCGCGGCGCGCCCGCTCGGCTGGGTCGTGAAGCCCTTCACGGCTGGAGCATTGGTCAAAGCGGTGAGGCAAGCTCTCGCCGCGAGACGGAGAGAAAGCGGCATTTGACGACGAAACCGCCTCGGCCTGGCGCGTGCCCACCCTTGAGCCTGGCAAAGCCGCCTATAACCAGAGGCTCAGACGAACGCCCCCCGCGGCTGCGCTTCGTCTTTTCGATGCGACTTCCGATCGAAGAAAAGCGCCTGGCTGATCACGGCCTTCAGACTGTCAACCCCGAAAGGCTTGGTGATCAAGAAGGCAGGCTCCGGCGGCGTGCCGGTTAAGAACCGCTCGGGATAGGCCGTGATGAAGATGACCGGCACGGAAAAATTTCCGAGGATCTGGTTGACGGCCTCGAGGCCCGAGCTCCCGTCGGCGAGTTGAATATCGGCCAGGATCAGGCCCGGTTTCATGGCTTCCGCCGCCTTCACCGCTTCCGCATGCGTGCGGGCGATGGTGACCACCTTGTGGCCAAGTTCTTCGACGAGGATTTGGATGTCGATCGCGATTAAAGGCTCGTCCTCGATGATCAGCACGTCGGTGCGAATCTGCTTCGAGATCTCCTTGCCGGCCTTATCGATAAGCGCGGCCGCGTCCTCCACCGAGCAATCCATCACCCGGGCGACTTCCGTGGTCTCGAACCCTTCGAGCGAACTCAGCAGGAAAGCCACGCGCGGGCGTAGCGGGATTGCTTCGAGATTTCGCTGGGCTCCCTTCTCGTCCGCCGAAAATGAAAGCTGGTCGACATAGCCGTTGACCGGCATTGATTCCCAAACCTTGAGGAAGATTCTGTAGAGCGAGGCCCTCAGATCGGAGTTCTCGGCAAAGGCGTCGGGCTCGGCCACGACCGCCTCCAAAGTGGCGAGAACATAGGCATCCCCCCCCGCCTGGGTACCGGTCAGAGCGCGTGCAAACCGCCTGAGATAGGGGATATGGGAGGAAATTGCTTTCGAAATCGACATAGATCCGGGCTCCTCTGCCGCGCCAACCCAACCTACGGCTCGGCTTTCTAATGCGCCAGCCGAAATTTGGTTCCCGGCCGGAACTTTCGTCAAAACATCGCGTTGTGCCTGAGGTGCTCCGCAGGTCGATAATGGCTAAGCAAAGTATAAACCAGAGGGCCCGATAATAATATCGATCTGAACCGCCCAATTCGAGGCATGATCTGCCGGGCTGGATCCGCCGATGCAACGCGACGAAGATGCACACAAGGGCATGGCAGTGACAAAACCAATCGACCTGAGAGCGAACAAGGCGGGGATGCCAATTCGCGGAAAAGCAAAGAGCCAATGTGCAGATCCCAAGGAGATGTCGACAGCGAAGGAGGCGCGAACGCCCGCGCCGGTCAACGCTCTCGCCACGGCGCGGGGGCGCAAGACGGCGCCCAAGCCCGAGATCATCGATCAGATCGGGCTGCGCCTGCGCGGCGTCTACAATGACGTTTTGATGCAGCCGATCCCGGATCGCTTCATCGATCTGTTGAGCCAGCTCGAAGCCGGTGCTCCACCCTGCGTTGCAGAGGATATTCATAGGGCCGGTTCGAAAAAGGACGCAAAGTGACCGCGACGCCGAAGGAAGTGATCCACAACCCGTCGCATGCGAGCGCTCAGATCAAGGCGGATCTCATCGCCGTCATCCCGAACCTGCGCGCCTTCGCTGTCTCGCTGTGCGGCAATCCCGACCGCGCCGATGATCTCGTGCAAGAGACGCTCGTCAAGGCCTGGGGGAACCTCGACTCCTTCGTCGAGGGGACCAATCTGCCGGCATGGCTGTTCACCATCCTGCGAAATTTCTATTATTCCGAATATCGCAAGCGGCGCCGCGAAGTCGCCGATTCCGACGGCGCGATCGCAACAAGGCTTGCGACCGCCCCTGCGCAGAACGGCCACATGGACCTGCTGGACCTGCACGGCGCGCTTCAGCAATTGCCAAGCGATCAGCGCGAAGCGTTGATCCTCATCGGCGCCTCCGGCCTCTCCTACGAGGAAGCCGCGAGTATTTGCGGCTGCGCCATCGGCACGATGAAAAGCCGCGTCAACCGCGCCCGCAATCGCCTCGCCGAGATTCTGTCGATCCATTCGACCAGCGAACTCGGGTGCGACGGCGATTGGCAAATCGGTGATGCAATCTCGATGGGCCAGCACTATTCGAAGACCGGCAGCGATTAGAGCGGCCAACGCCGTTGTCAGGGCGCAAAAGGCTTCAGCCCAATTCCAGCCTCGACGAGACGGCGCTGTACGGCCTGGGCGATGACGACCGCATTCGGCGTATCGCCGTGCACACAAACGGAATCGATGCCGATCGGGATGTGCTTGCCTGACGCGGCAATCACGGCTCCCGCTTTCAGCATGGCGAGGACACGCTCGGCGATCATCTCCGGTTCGTGCAGCACCGCGCCGCGCTGCGAACGGGGAAGCAGGAGCGCGTCATCCCCATAGGCTCGGTCCGCGTAGATTTCGCGGGCTGTGACGAGGCCTTCGGTTTCGCCCGCTCTTTCGAGCTTCGTTCCGGCGACGGCAAGAAAGTGGAGGCGTGGATCGACCGTCTTCGTTGCGCGGGCTATGGCGCGCGCGATGCCCTCCTCCTCCGTCGCCATATTGCTGAGAGCGCCATGCGGCTTCACATGCGTGAGCTTGTGGCCGGCATAGGCGGCGAGCGCCGCCGCCGCGCCGATCTGATAGGCGACGAGCCGCTCGATCTCGGCGGCAGAAAAGGGCAGCCGCCGCCGGCCGAAGCCCCAAAGGTCCGGAAAGCCGGGATGGGCACCGACGGCCACGCCTTTGTTCTTGGCGATACGAAAGGTGCCGGCCATGACCTCCGGGTCGCCGCCATGAAAGCCGCAGGCGACATTGGCCGTGGTGACGATGTCGAACATGGCCGCATCATCGCCCATGACATAGGCGCCGAAACTTTCGCCGCAGTCGCAATTGAGATCGATGCTCGGCATGAGATCGGCGCTCCGCTGGAGCGATCATGATGCATGCGGGAGGCGTGCCGCACAAGCAGACCGCTCAATCAATCAGCCTCAGCGCTTGGATTCGATTTCCTTGCGCCGGCGATCGATGAGCATATTGGCGATCTTCATCCGGGAGGTCGCTTGTGCGCCCGATCCCGGTCGGAAGAGATCGGGATGATTGCGCAGGGCGAAGGCGCGGCGAATTCGCTTGAGATCGCCGATCGTGGCAGCGCTCTCGAGCTCGAGTTCGGCGGCAACCCTCTCCTCTTCGCTGACGGTAGGCGCCGCGGACCTGTCCCCTTCCGCCTCACGATAGGCGGAGACTCGCTCGGCAAAGGCTTTGGCTTTTCCGCTTGCCCTATCCGCAGCCGGCTCGGCTGGTTCCGCGAACATTTGAAACAGCCAGTCCCAATTGTCAGCATGCGGCTCGGCGCGCCGCATGACGCTGTCTTCCGCGGTCGAATAGATCTCGTCAAGAATCTCTGAAAAGGAGAGCGGGCGAATCGTCTGCGTCATGGGAAAGCCTTGCCGTCTTATAGCCGCGCTCTCGGCTTTGTCACACGCCATTGCAGCGCCGGCAGGCTTAACAAGCCTTTAACAAAGCCTGCGCAAGGCGGCACGCCAAACCACCGCAAGTCACGATTGCGTAATCCTCCCTAAAGGCTTTTTGGCCAGAAAAGGTTTTCGCCCGCGGCTCGCGGTAAGGAAACATGAGCATCGTCTGTCCCGCCCAAGACGCCAAATCGTCCGTGCAAAACGCCGGGGTGCGCGAAATTCCCCTTTGGCTATTGATCCTGCTGGCCTTGGCGTTGGGCCTCGTTCTGTCGTTCCCCGGCGCACATAAAGTCTGGCAGGACGGGACATTCTTCGATTCCGACGATGCGATGCAGCTTGTGCAGGTGCGCGAGCTGCTGGCCGGGCAGAATTGGTTCGACATGACCATCGGGCGGCTCGATCCTCCGCATGGCGTGTTCATGCATTGGTCGCGCGTGATCGATCTGCCGCTCGCGCTGATGATTAAGACATTCGCATTGGCGGTGCCCGTTGAGACCGCCGAGCGTCTCACGCGACTGCTCTTCCCTTTGATGCTGCAAGGCCTGCTTTACGCCGCTGTGGCGTGGCTGGCGCGCGTCCTCATCGGCCCGCGCGCCATCCTGCCGGCGCTCGTGCTTACGCTTTTGAGCGGCATGGTTTTCGGAGAATTCCAGCCGGGCCGTATCGATCATTCGGCGCCGCAGATCGTGCTTCTCATGTTTATGCTGGCAAGCCTCGTCGAGGCGGTCGACCCGGCGCATGCGCGCCGTGCCGCAATCGCCGGCGCGCTCGCCGCGCTTTCGCTTGCGATCAGCATCGAAAACCTGCCCTTCATCGTCGCTCTTGGCGCGATCCTCGTCGCGCTCTGGGTTGGCCGGGGCGCCACGATGCAAAAGGCGCTGGCGAGCTTCGGGATCGGCTTCGGCCTCGCTCTGCCCCTGACGTTTGTCGCCACGATCGGCAGGGCGCATTGGTTCGATGCCGCCTGCGACGCCTATTCGCTGGCCTATCTTCTGCCGGGCCTCGCTGGCGCCGTAGCCATGATCGCGCTCGCCGCCGCCTCGTTGCGCCTGCAAGGCTGGCGCGCGCGACTTTGTGCAGCTGGCCTCGCGGCGGCCGCCGTCGTTGCGACCGCCGCATTGACGAAGCCGATTTGCTTTTATGATCCTTACACGGGCGTCGATCCGCTTGTGCGCCAGATATGGCTGAAAAACGTTGAAGAAGCGATGCCGCTCGGCCGCTTCTTCCGCCAGGAGCCATTTGCGGCCACGATCTATGCTCTTCCCATTGCGCTCGGCTTTGCTGCGGCGATCGCTGCGGTTGTCCGAGAAGATGGCTTGGCGCGGCTACGTTGGCTGTTGGTCGCGATCATCTGTGGCATCGGCGTTGCGCTATCGTGCTGGATGATCCGGGTGATCGGCTTTACCGGCCCGATCGCGCTGCTGGGCGGAGCCTGGTGCATTGTCCGTCTGCACGACACCCTCATGACTACAAGATGGCGTGCCGCAGCAATGCTCGCCTTCGTCCTTGTCTTGCCCTTTTCGCCAATCGGGTGGGCGCTCGCCCTCACGCAAGATTCTGCGGCGGCGCGGCGCGAGGGCCGCGCCGCCTGTCTTGCCTCGCCCGCCTTTGCGCCGCTCGCAGAGCTGCCACCCGGCCTTGTGCTCGCGCCGATCGATGCCGGTTCGCATCTGCTCGCTTTGACTCCGCACAGCGTGCTCGCCGCACCCTATCATCGCAACAACCACGGCAATCGCGCCGCGCTCGATGCCTTCCTCGCCGAACCAGACGTCGCGCGTCAGATCCTGCGCGCGAACCATGTCACCTATGTCATGACCTGCGCCGGCCTGAACGAAACCGGCGCGCTTGCCGCGCGTGCGCCGAACGGCCTTGCCGCAACACTAATTCGCGGCGAGACTCCGAATTGGTTGAAACCACTGCCGCGCAAGGGTCCTTTTCAAGTCTTCGTGATTCAGCCGTGATTGCCGAAGGGATTCAGTCGCGCGCGACGAAGATTGCCAAAGCTTAATTTGAAGCCCCTCGAAGCGCGGCCTACGCCTTGACGCATCAAAGCGGTTAAGGGAGATAAATATGACAATGCGATTGCCTCTCGTCGTTGCCCTTGCTGGGCTCATCGGCGCCGGTTCACTGACACTGGCCATCTCGGCCTTCGCAGATCAAGATTCAGACAACAGCGCGCCGGCACAACATGGTTTCATGCCATCGCCGGCTGACCGCGCCGCGTTTCTCGATGCGCGCATCGCGGCGCTCCATGCCGGCCTCGAGCTGACAGCCGATCAAGAGAAACATTGGCCGGCCGTCGAATCGGCCTTCCGCGACCTCAACAAGACCATCGCCGACGCGCGCGAAAAAGCAAAGAGCGAAGGGCCACCCACCGATCCCGTCGCTCGGCTGCAGCGCATCAGCGAGAATCAGATTGCGCGAGGCGAGGCGCTGAAGAAACTGGCCGACGCAACAGCTCCCCTCTACTCCGCCCTGACCGATGACCAGAAACACCGGCTGCCGTTTCTGCTCCGCACCGCGCGTCTTGGATTCGGGCATCGCCACTTTGCCATGAACGAAGGCTGGCGGAACCACGACAGCGGCTGGCGCGAGCATGGCGACCGGCACGGTGACTTCGGCAACGACGGCGGCGAAGACCACGGCGAGGACGGCGGCCCTGATCAACACTGAAGTCGGTTTCGCAACGAGCTAGAGCGCGGCGAAGCCAACGCCCACTTGGCTTATGCGCTCGGAGCAGGATCGAGACGATCGATCCTGCTCTTTTCGGCGTCCGGCGCGCTTCGGTTTGCGTTCGCGGAGGCGCTAATGGCGCGCCAAGAGGTCGCGAATTTCTTCGAGCAGCACCTCCTGGCGCGGAGGCGGCGCGACGGCCTTTTCCTCTTGTTGCTCGTGAAGGACTTTGTCGCGCAGCAGGGTGATGCCGCGCACGACGAGAAAGAGCACAAAGGCAATAATCAGAAAATTGAGCGTGACCGTGAGGAAATTGCCCCAGGCAAGCACCGCGCCTTGTTTGCGCGCTTCGGACAGCACCGGCGCCGTGACCGCCTTGGACAAAGGCAGGAAATAGTTCGAGAAATCGAGCCCCCCGCTGATCGCGCCGATGACCGGCATGATGATGTCGTTGACAAGGGAATCGACGATCTTGCCGAAGGCGACGCCGATGATCACGGCGACGGCGAGATCGACGACATTGCCGCGCAGTGCAAACTCGCGAAACTCCTTCAGCATCGTGCACCTCCAACATTGGATTGCGTTAGGAATGAGCGCCGCGAATCCTACCAGAACCGATGGAAATGGTGGAGCGGCCCCGGCCCCCTCCCCACATCGAGGTCTTCGGCTGCGGCCAGCACCCCGCAGACATAATCCTTCGCCATTTCGATCGATCGAATGATGTCAAGGCCAAGAGCAAGGTTGGCGGCGATGGCAGCCGAAAGCGTACAACCGGTTCCGTGCGTGTTGCGCGTTGCAATCCGCGCGGCGGAGAACGTGTGATGCGACATGCCGTCGAAGAAAATATCGTCGGCGGTGACGCCCTTCAAATGACCGCCCTTGACGAGCACGGACTTGAATCCGCGCCCGTGCAACTGTTCGGCGAGCTTGTGCATGCCGGCCATCGTCGTTGGCACCGGCGCCTCGGCGAGGCAGGCCGCCTCGGCGAGATTGGGCGTAAGCAGCGTGATGAGCGGCGCAAGATGCTGCAGCAGAGCATTGGCGACATCGCCGCTTGCGAGTGGATCGCCGCTCGATGCCGCCAGCACCGGATCGAGCACGACCGGGGCACCGCGATGTTCGGCGAGGCTTTGCGCGACGGCTTTGACGATCCCCGGCGAGGCGAGCATGCCGATCTTCACCACAGCAATGTCGATGTCGGCGAAAAGCGCGCCGAGCTGCGCGGCGACGAACTCGGCTGGCACGACATGGATCTCGGCTACGCCTTGCGTGTTCTGCGCGGTGAGCGCGGTGACCACGGCAAGACCATGGCAGCGCAAGGCGGCAAACGTCTTGGTATCGGCTAAAACGCCGGCGCCGCCACTTGGGTCAAAGCCGGCGATCGACAGGACATTGGGAGCCATGCGCTAGGCTTTAACACAAGGTTCGGCATTGTCCGTCTTATTCGTCTTGGACCTTTGCCCGAACAATTTGTGCCGATGCCGGATCGGCAGCCCTATGAGATGCACAATGCCGCCGCCGACGATAAAGCCGATGAGACCGGCGATGAATCCGTCCGCCGTGGTTGGAATCGCCGGCTGGAACGTCGCGTAAGTCCGTTCCGCAATATAGGGATCGAAGGTTTTGATGAGCATCGTCCACTTGCCGGCGATGTTCGGATCGTTGAAGGCCGCCTGGCTGCGGCGCAATTTATCCAGCCGCGCGATGATGCGCGCCATCTCGTCGCCTCGACCTTGCACGAGCGGATCGGAACTCGCCTCCAGGTGCGCGATCGCCGCATCGGGGCTTACGTTCTGGCTCGCCGCCTGTGCATCGAATTGCGCGACGATCGCAGCGAGTTCGTCGATCGCGCCGCCGAGCCGTTGGCGATATTGTTGCCAGAACTCGGGCATCTGGGTCGATGCGAGGCCAAGCACAAGCGCGAAGAAAAGGGCGATGCGGCCGATGATCATCCGACCTCCTTCGGGTCTCACCGCCGACGGGCGTTCTCGGCGCTTCAAGACCGAACGCTAATATAGGTCGTCCGCGACCCGTTGGCTGCCTTCTTAGAAGTCGCCCGTAACAAAATCTTGGCGCCGCTCGCGGACCGGCAAAAGCAATGGTTCACGGCATCGCGAGGATACCGGCATTGCCTTCGCTCGTGCCGAACAAGAGCCGCCGGCCCTCATCGTCCCAGGTGAGCGCCGAGACCGGATCATGTGCCTCGGCCGGCGGTTTGCGCACCAGGATCTCGGCGCCGTCGGTGAGACGGAAGAGGAGAATCCAGCCGTCGTCATAGCCTGTGGCGATCACCAGCGCCTTCGGATGAAAGGCCACGCGCGAAACTTTCGCTTGCCTTACGCCGCATTCCCGCGGCTGCTTTTTCATCGGGCCGTCCTTGTCTTTGAACGGCCAGACGATGCAGGCCTGAGCTCCCGAGGTTGCGAGCCAATGGCCGTCGCGCGACCAGGAAAAGGAGCGGGTTTTCGCCGGATATCCGCTCATGCGCATGTCCTGCTTGTCGGCAATCCGCCAGCCATGCAGCGCATTTTCCTGCATCGAGGTGACGAGAAAACGCCCGTCCGGCGAGAAGCAGACATCGAGATGCGCGCCCTTCCAGGCAAAGACTTCCGGCGCCGCGGCATTGGGAAACCACAGCGTTGCGCCATTATAATGCGCGATCGCGATCCGATAGCCTTTGGGCGCATAGGCGAGACCGCGCACCGATGAGGGCGCGGTGAAGTGTTTCACCCCGCCCTGCGGATCGCGGGCGCTGACCTGCCGGCCGCTCGACCAAGCGATGCAGAAATCCTCCCGCCCGATGAGCGCGTCGATCCACTTGCCGTCCTCACGGAAAATTTCCTGCGCCGATCCGTCGGCGCTGGTTGCCAGGATGCGGCCGTCGTCGCCGCCGGTCAGCAATCTTTTGCCGGCCCGCGTCGCCACCAGAATCGCGCCGTCCTTATGAAGGACGACGCGCTTCTCGCCTTCCGCTTCGATCAGCAGCGCGCAGCCGTCGCCCAGCGCGAGAACCGGGACGCCGCCCAGAAAGGCGGCGGCCGTGACATGCGCGCCAGCCAAGATCGGCCTGACATTCGTCGTGAGGGAGGGTTGCGCCATATGAGGCTTTTAGAATGAGGCTTTTAGAGCCGGCGCGCTCAAGCCACGCAAGCCAAAAAACCGCGCTTGATCTCGTCTTCCTTCAGCTTGCGGCCGATGAAGACGACGCGGCTCAAACGCGGCTCGGCGGGTTTCCAGTCGCGCTGCAGATCGCCGTCGAGGATCATGTGGATGCCCTGAAAGACGAAGCGCTTCGGCTCGTTCTTGAAGGCGACGATGCCTTTTGCACGCAGGATCGACGGGCCTTCCTTCTGCACGTATTCATTGAGCCAGGGAAGGAATTTCTCCGGGTCGAGATCGGCCGTGGTCGAGAGCGCGACGGATTGCATGTCCTCGTCGTGATAATGCTTTAGGCCATGCCCATCGTGATGATGTTCGTGGCTCTGATGAGCGTGATCGTGGTGAGCATGATCGTGGTCGTGATGGTCATGATTGTGATCATGATCATCATCGTGATCCTCGGTTTCGAGGAATTCCGGCTCGATTTCGAGAATACGCTCGAGATCGAAGGCGTTGCGGCCAAGGACCGCATCGAGTGGCACGGCGCAATTTATGGTCTTGTGGAGCTTGGCATAAGGATTGAGGGCACGGATCCGAGCCTCGACCTCGCGCAAGTCTTCGGCACTGACAAGATCGGTCTTGTTCAGCAAAATGACGTCGGCGAAGGCGATCTGGTTTTTTGCCTCCGGCGCATCCTTCAGCCGCTGCGACAGCCATTTGGCGTCGGCGACGGTGACCACGGCGTCGAGCCGCGCCGCCTCTTCGACATCGGCATCGACGAAGAATGTCTGCGCCACGGGCGCGGGATCGGCAAGGCCGGTGGTCTCCACGATGATGGCGTCGAACTTGCCCCTGCGTTTCATCAAGCCTTCGATGATCCGGATGAGATCGCCGCGCACCGTGCAGCAGATGCAGCCGTTGTTCATCTCGAAGATTTCCTCGTCGGCGCCGACGATCAGATCATTGTCGATGCCGATTTCGCCGAATTCATTCACGATGACGGCGAATTTCTTTCCGTGCGGCTCGCTCAAGATACGGTTCAACAGCGTCGTCTTGCCGGCTCCGAGATAGCCCGTGAGCACGGTGACGGGGATTTTTTCGGCCATGCCAAACCTCGATTTTATCGATTGGGGCGCTTGCGGCGGCGGAGGGTCCGCGCTCCTATATTGTGTCGCATCGTGGCAATATTAATGCTTGGGCCGCGGGGACGGAGCGCGATACTTCCGCCAGCCCTCGGCGCGCAAATGGCAGGCCGGACATTCGCCGCAGCCATAGCCCCAATCGTGCCTCTGCCCGCGTTCGCCCAGATAGCAGCTATGCGTTTCTTCGATGATGAGGTCGATCAGCGCAGCGCCGCCGAGCTTTTCCGCCAGCTCCCAGGTCTCGGCCTTGTCGAGCCACATGAGCGGCATGTCGAGAACGAAGTTCTTCTCCATTCCGAGGTTGAGCGCGACCTGCATGGCTTTGATCGTGGTGTCGCGGCAGTCGGGATAACCCGAAAAATCGGTCTCGCACATGCCGCCGATAATATGCCGCAACCCGCGCCGGTAGGCGACGGCCGCGGCAAACGTCAGGAACAGAAGATTGCGGCCGGGCACGAACGTGTTCGGCAGACCATTGGCGTCCATGCTGATGGCAACATCGCGCGTCATGGCGGTCGCCGAGATTTCGCCGAGGACTCCGAGATCGAGGCGATGGTCCTCCTTGAGCCGCGCGCCCCATTGAGGCTTGATTCCGACGATCTTGGCCAGAATCTTGGTCCGCTGGTCGAGTTCGACCCTGTGACGCTGGCCATAGTCGAAGCCGATCGTCTCGACATGGTCGAAACGGTCGAGAGCCAAGGCGAGACAGGTGGTCGAATCCTGCCCGCCGGAAAAGAGCACGAGCGCTTGCGTCATCTTTCGATCAAAATCGGCACATGAGCTTGGGCGTGGAGAACCAATCGTATTCGCACCTAAGCCATTGTTTTGGCCTATCCTCTCGCCTGAACTCTGCATCATTTCGCGGCCCCGCGCTATTGCGGATTTGGCCCCGATGGTCCATCTTAATTCGGGAGGTTGGCGGTGGACGCACCACTCGCCAACCGGGTCAGGTCCGGAAGGAAGCAGCCCAGACGAGACCGGGCGGGTCTCTGTCCAGCCTCCCACGTCCGGCCGCATGCAAAGCCCTCGATAGGCACGAGGGACCGGACCCATGAAAGAGCCGATCGCCTGCATCCTATGGACAAAGCCGGAGCTTATAGCGCCGACAGCAGAGCGCTTCGAGCCGATTGCAACTTATAAAGACGATGACCATTGGTCGCGGTGCCTGCTGAAGTGCCGCGAATGCGGGCAGCTCTATTTTTATGAATTCTACGAGCAGGTGGACTGGGACGACGGCGACGACCCGCAATATTCGACGTATATTCCGGTCGAGACCGAGGCGGAGATCGAAGCGTTGAAAAGCCACCCGCCGATGGGCCTCCTGCAATTCTTCCCGCGCCTGCAAAAGGATTTTCTGAAAGGCGCGAAGGAGCCGCGGATACATTGGGTGAGAAAAGCGCAAGGCACCGATGAGAGAGACTGAGCACTCAGGAATTGCAATGCCGCTTGGATTTCATTAGGCCGAAGCGATGGACCGCGACGCCGCACAATCCACTATTCCGAGCTTGAACCTGGGTGACGCGTCGCCGCCGCCCGCGTACTATCGCGTGCTGCCGCGCAAATATCGGCCTGCGAGCTTCGAAGATCTCATCGGCCAGGAGCCGATGGTGAAAACGCTGTCGAACGCCTTCGACCTCGGCCGCATTCACCAAGCCTATATTCTGACGGGCGTGCGCGGCGTCGGCAAGACGACGACGGCGCGGATCCTCGCGCGCGCCTTCAATTACGAACTGCCGGCGCAGGGCGACAAGCCCGCCATTACGCAGCCGACGATCCACATGCCGGAGCTCGGCGTGCATTGCCAGGCCATTATCGATTCGCGCCATGTCGACGTGATCGAAATGGACGCCGCCTCGCATACCGGCATCGACGACGTGCGTGAGATCATCGAAAACGCCCGTTATCGCCCCGTCCTCGCGCGCACCAAGGTCTATATCATCGACGAAGTTCACATGCTCTCAAAACAGGCCTTCAACGGCCTGCTGAAGACTTTGGAAGAACCGCCCGAGCACGTGAAATTCATCTTCGCGACGACCGAGATTGAGAAAGTCCCCGTCACTGTGCGCTCGCGCTGCCAGAGGTTCGATCTCAGGCGCGTCGAAGCGGATGTGCTCGTTAAGCACCTTGCTTCGATCGCGTCCAAAGAGGCGGTTGCGATCGAGCCCGAAGCACTCGCACTCATTGCGCGCGCCTCGGAAGGCTCGGTGCGCGATGCACTCTCGGTGCTAGATCAGGCGATCGCGCATGCGAAGGGAAGCCTCCAGACCGAGGTCAAGGCTGAGGATCTGCGGCTTATGCTTGGCCTCGCCGATGGCTCGCGCATCATCGATCTTTTCATGCAGGTCATGAAGGGTGACATCGCGGCGGCGCTCGCCTCCTTGAAGGCGCTCTACGACGCCGGCGCCGACCCGGGCCGCGTCCTTGGTGAGCTTGCCGAATTCGTGCATTTCGTGACCCGCCTGAAGCTCGCGCCGGAGAGCGGAAAAGATCCCTCGATCACCGAGGAAGAGCGGGTGCGCGGCGACGAAATCGCCGAAAAGCTTTCGCTCGCCGTGTTGAGCCGCGCTTGGCAATTGTTGCTCAAGGGATTGCAGGAGGTGAGGGATTCGCCCCGCCCGCTCGCCGCCGCCGACATGGTGCTGGTGCGGCTTGCCTATGCGGCGGATCTGCCGACACCCGATGAAGTGCTGCGCCGGCTCGCTCAGCAGCCCACGACCGCAGCTCAGCCGGTTCGCACGGGCTCTCCGGCCGGCGTCAGCGCTCGTGGAAGCCTTGCCGCAGACCTCGGCACGGCACCGACCAGAATGCCGCTGCCGGCGCCAAAAACCTCGCAGGAGCCGCAGCTTCGCCTCGCCCGTTTCGAGGATATCGTGGCGCTTGCGGCGGCACAGCGCGACATTCAGTTGAAAGTCGCGCTTGAACACGACGTGCGTCTCGTGCGCTTCGAAGAAGGCTCTATCGAATTCGCGCTCGTGCCGGGCGCCTCGCCGCAAATTGCCCAGCAGCTCACGCGCCGTCTGCATGAATGGACCGGTCGGCGCTGGATGGTGGCGGTCTCCTCCGAAATCGGCACGCCGAGCCTCAGCGAGCAGGCCGAAGCCGCGGCCGCGGCTGCCATGGTGGGCGTGCGCGCGGATCCGCTCGTACAGCGCGCACTGGCGCTGTTTCCGGGCGCCGAAATCGTCGGCGTGCGTGGCGCCGAGCCTGCGGCGGAGGCGGCCGGGAAATTGCCGGAGCCCGGTGATGACATCGCCTATGCCGATCACGCCTTCGGCGAAGACGATCTATAATCTGAACGGGGTCGCGCGGATCCGCTGCGGCCCATCCCGAACATGCGAGAGGAGCCGCCATGCCTGACATGCTGGGTTTGATGAAACAGGCGCAGGCCGTGCAAGCCAAAATGCAGGAAATGCAGGCCGAGATGGAGCGCCTCGAAGTCGAAGGCCAATCCGGTGGCGGCCTCGTCCGCGTGACGCTGACTGCCAAAGGTCAGATGAAGGCGCTCGCCATCGACGCTTCGCTGCTGAAGCCGGAGGACAAAGAAATTCTCGAGGACCTGATCGTCGCCGCGCATGAGGATGCGCGCAAGAAAGCTGAGCGGCTTATGGAGGAAAAGATGAAGGCCGTGACGGCGGGCTTGCCCTTACCGCCGGGAATGAAGCTATTCTGATGGTCGAACGCATCGCCGGGCCCGAAATCGAGCGGTTGATCCAATTGCTGGCACGTCTGCCAGGACTGGGGCCACGCTCGGCGCGGCGCGCGGCGCTCCACCTCATCCGCAAGCGCGACGACCTGCTGGCCCCCCTCGCCGACGCCATGGCGACGGCGCGCGAACGCGTCGTTGCCTGCGGCGTCTGCGGCAACGTCGACACCTGCGATCCTTGCACCGTCTGCCGCGACGAGCGACGCGACCGCAAGCTACTCGTCGTGGTTGAAACCGTGGCCGACCTCTGGGCGCTCGAACGGGCCGGGGCCTTGGCGGCCCGCTATCATGTGCTCGGTGGCTGTTTGTCGCCGCTCGACGGCATCGGACCGAAGGAGCTCAATCTGGCGGGCCTCGTCGAAAGAGTAGCGGCCGATTCGGTCGAGGAAGTAGTGCTCGCCGTCAACGCCACGGTCGATGGCCAGACGACGGCCCATTATGTGACCGATCTCTTGGCGCATCTGCCGGTTCGCATCACCCGGCTCGCACATGGCGTGCCGGTCGGCGGCGAGCTTGATTATCTCGATGAGGGAACGCTCGTCGCCGCAATCCGCAGCCGCACCGATTTCTAGAGCGGAGCGCCGCGACTATCGCGGCAATATTCCGGAAATATTTCAAGCTCGATGCCGCGCGTCTCCAGTTGATATTTCGTTCATTTTCTTCGCTGCAAATTTATTCATTCTTTTCCCCTAAAAACTCCAATTGGATACGCGCAAAATCCCGGAGCGCGTGAACTGACGGCCCAAAGCGGCAGATCAGGATTGCGGGGGCGAGGATGCAGACCGCTTGCGTGAACGGCAAGACTTTGCTTTTGCCGGCCGAACTCGACCATGTCGCCGCCGCTCCCCTGTTCGAAACCCTCTCCTCCCTGATCGGCACCGATATCACCGTCGATGGCTCGCGCGTCGAGCGAATCGGCGCCCAGTGCGTGCAAATCCTTCTGGCGGCCGCCGCGTCCTGGAAGATCGACGGCACCCTTTTCGAATTCGCCAATCCCTCTTTGGAGTTCATCGCCGGGCTTGAACTTCTCGGAATCCGTCCGGAGACTTTGTGGAATAGGGAGCGCTCTCAATGAGCAAGACGATACTGACGGTCGACGATTCGCGCACCATGCGCGACATGCTGCTGCTGGCATTGTCCGGTGCGGGCTATCGCGTCGTCCAGGCACAGGACGGGATGCACGGACTTGAGGTTCTGCAAGAGGAATCGCCCGATGTCATCGTCACCGATATCAACATGCCGAGGTTGGACGGGTTCGGTTTCATCGAGAAAGTGCGGCACGACGCTAGGCATCGCGGCGTACCGATCCTGGTACTGACGACCGAGAGCGACGCCGAAAAGAAGGATCGTGCCAGGCGCGCCGGGGCCACAGGTTGGATCGTCAAGCCGTTCGATCCGACCAAGCTCGTTGCCGCGGTTCGCCGCGTCGCCGCCTGATCATGCGGGAGGCAGACCTTGGACTCGATGGCGGCCATCAAGCAAACCTTCTTCCAGGAATGCGAGGAGCAACTCGCGGAATTGGAATCTGGCCTTCTCGCGATTGAAGCCGGCGACACCGATCCCGAGACCGTGAACGCCGTGTTTCGAGCCGTGCATTCGATCAAGGGCGGCGCCGGCGCGTTCAGTCTCGATGACCTCGTGCGCTTCGCTCACGTGTTCGAGACCGCGCTCGATCATGTCCGCGCCGGCCGGCTCGCTGCGACTCCGGATGTCCTCAAGATCATGCTGCGCGCCGCCGATGTGCTGGCGGACCTCGTGCGGGCGGCGCGCGACGGCACAGCAATCGACGAGGCCCGCAGCCTTGCCTTGGCGGATGAACTGCGCGGCCTCGATCCGAATGGCGGCACCGACGAGGGCGAAGACGACCTCACCGATATGGATTTCCAACCCATCCTGGTCAGCTTCGACGATCTCGATGAAGTACCCGTCGAAGCACCCATCGAAGCCCCCTCGAAGCAGCGCTTCACCATCAAATTCCGGCCCAAGCCAAGCCTCTACGCCAAAGCCAATGAATCGGCCCTGATCCTGCGCGAGCTGGGGCGCCTCGGCGAGGTGAACGTCACCTGTGACACATCCGAACTGCCGCTGTTGAGCGAACTTGACCCGGAAGGCGCTTACCTGACCTGGACGATCAAGCTCGAGACCGAGCACGACGAGGCGGCAATCCGCGAAGTCTTCGAGTTTGTTGCCTGGGACTGCGACCTCGACATCGTCTCGGACGGGATTGAGGCTGGCGCGGCAGGCGAGGCTGCGGATCTCGACAGTGAGGTCGCCGCGCTCCTTGCTCGGGCCAATCTCTCTTTCGATGAGTCCCCGTCTCCCGGCGATGACGCTCCCGAGCCTGGGCAGAGCGAAGCGGAAAAACCGACTGCGCAACCGAAGGCCGGCAAGCCCAATTCCGAGACCGACAAGTCCGCGCCGCAGACGATCCGTGTCGATCTCGACCGTGTCGATCGTCTGATCGATCTCGTCGGCGAGCTCGTCATTAATCAGGCGATGCTCGCGCAACGCGTCACGGAGGCCGGACTTGCGCGCGCTTCCGCCATCGTCGTCGGCCTCGACGAGCTCGAGCAGCTGACGCGCGAAATTCAGGACAGGGTCATGGCGATCCGCGCGCAGCCGGTGAAATCGGTGTTCCAGCGCATGCCCCGCCTCGTCCGGGAGCTCGCCGCCATGACCGGCAAGTCGGTGCGTCTCGTCAGCGAAGGCGAAGCCACCGAAGTCGACAAGACGGTCATCGAGAGGCTGACGGATCCGCTCACGCACATGATCCGCAACGCCATCGATCACGGAATTGAAAAGCCGGAAACGCGCATCGCCGTAGGCAAGCCCGAGGAAGGCGTCATTCGGCTCTCGGCCGCGCATCGCTCCGGCCGCATCGTCATTGAAATCACCGACGATGGCGCCGGCATAGACCGCGCCCGCGTCAAGCAGCTCGCCGCCGACAAGGGCCTCATCGCCGCTGATGCAATGCTCGCAGACGAAGAGATCGACAATCTGATCTTCCTGCCTGGATTTTCGACCGCCTCGACGGTGTCCGATATTTCCGGGCGCGGCGTCGGCATGGACGTGGTGAAACGCTCGATTCAGGCGCTCGGTGGCCGAATATCGATCGCATCAAGACCGGGCCGTGGTTCGACTTTCACCATGAGCCTGCCTTTGACGCTCGCCGTGCTCGACGGAATGGTCGTCACCGTGGCGCAGCAGACGCTGGTCGTGCCGCTTACTGCCATCGTCGAGACCTTGCAACCCAGGGCCTCAGAGGTTCACGGCATGGGCGGCACCGCGCGGGTCATGTCCATCCGCAATAAATTCACGGCCTTGATCGATATCGGCCTGGAACTCGGCTATCGCGCCGGACCCGCCGATCCCATGACCAGCGTCGTCATCCTCGTCGAGTTCGAAGGCGGCGGTCGCAGCGCTTTGCTGGTCGATGCCATCCAAGGCCAACGACAGGTGGTCATCAAGAGCCTGGAGGCGAATTATCGCCACGTTCCGGGCATTGCGGCGGCGACGATCCTCGGCGACGGCCGCGTGGCGCTCATTCTCGACGTCGATGCGGTGGTGGCAAGCCCGCGCGTCGATCCCACGGTTTACGAGCCCGAATTCGCGGCGGCAGGCTGATCATGAATGAATTGCACACCGAGAGCGCTCGCCGCGAACTGATCGCCTTCCGCATCGGCACGCAGGAATTCTGCGTCGACATCATGGCGGTGCGCGAAATTCGCGGCTATACGCCGGCGACCGCCGTACCGCGGGCCCCAAGCTTCGTGCGCGGCGTCATCAACCTGCGTGGCGCCGTGCTGGCCATCGTCGATCTTGCCGCAAGGCTTGGTTTCCCGCCGGTCGAGCCGACCGCCCGGCATGTGATCATCGTGGTCAACATCGAGTTGCAAGCGGTTGGGCTTCTCGTCGATGCCGTGCTCGACATCCTGACGACCGAGGATGCAGCGATCCAGCCGACGCCGGATGTCGCTTCGGAGATGGCGAAGCTCTTTACCCGCGGCGTGGTGGCAATCGATGGCCGGATGATCAGCCTCATCGGCCTCGACCACGTGCTGCCCCCGCAAAGCGAGGCGGCATGATTAACGCGCGACATACAGACATCGAGGTTGATATGTCTCGCGGCGTTACACCCGGCGAGTTCTTGATGACCGATTCCGATTTTCGCCGGATCTCCGACATATTGCTTACGGACACGGGAATCCATTTGCCTAAGTCCAAGGCGAGCCTCGTTTATTCGCGTCTGACCAAACGCCTGCGAGCGCTCGGACTGAAGAGCTTTCGCGAATATTGCGCCCTGGTTTCGGAGAGCGAAGGGAACGACGAGCGCCAGCAGATGCTCGCCGCGTTGACGACCAATGTCACGCGTTTCTTCCGCGAGCCGCATCACTTCGAACATCTGCGCAAAGAGGTTTTACCGCCACTTTTCCAACAGGCCCGCCGAGGCGGCAAAATCCGCATCTGGTCGGCGGCTTGTTCGAACGGGGCAGAGCCTTATTCGATCGGCCTCACCATCCTATCCGTCATGCCCGATGCCGCGTCCTTCGACATCAAGATTCTGGCGACCGATATAGATCCCAACATGGTGGCGGAAGGCAGCAGCGGAGTTTATGGCGACACGCTGTTGCAAGCGGTGCCGACGGACTTACGCACACGCTGGTTTACGGCGACGCGCGGCGAAGACGGAAAGACCTGGACCGCTGGCGAGGATTTGCGCTCCCTCGTCGTCTTTCGCGAGCTCAATCTCATCGCTGCCTGGCCGATGCGCGGCAAATTCGACGCGATCTTCTGCCGTAACGTCGTTATCTATTTTGAGGACGAGACCCAGTCGCGGCTATGGAGCCGCTTCGCGCCTTACCTCGCGCCCGGCGGACGGCTCTACATCGGACATTCGGAACGGGTGTCAGGGGCCGCCGCGGCGCTGTTCGAGGGCGAGGGCATCACGACCTATCGCTTGAAAGAGGGAGCGCCGGCGAAATGAAGAAGACACGAGTCCTCGTGGTCGACGATTCGCGCACCATGCGAAGCCTGATCTGCCTCGCGCTCAGCCGGGATCCCGATATCGAAGTGGTCGGGGAGGCGGCCGACCCTTTGGAAGCGCGCAACGCGATGAAGACCCTCGATCCTGACGTGCTGACGCTCGACGTAGAAATGCCGAACATGAACGGGATCGAATTCCTCTCCAAGATCATGCATCTGCGGCCGACGCCCGTGATCATGGTCTCGAACCTGACGCACGCGGGGACCGAGGCGACGATCGCAGCGCTGGAAATCGGCGCGGTTGACTGCGTGGCCAAGCCGATGCCTGGCGAGAAAGAGATCTTTGCCGACCTGCCACTGAAGGTGAAGGCAGCAGCCGGTGTCCGCCAGCATCTCGCGCGGGTGCCGCGGCAGGAGGGTGCTCACGCCCATAAGGATGCCGCCGCGGACTATATGCCGGACGGAAAGCTGGTCGCGATCGGAGCGTCGACCGGCGGCGTGGAAGCCTTGATAACGCTGCTGTCGGAGTTCCCGCAGAACTGCCCGCCGACCGTCATCACGCAGCATATGCCGGCGACATTCACCAAGAGTTTCGCCGAAAGGCTCGATCGGCTCTGCGCGCCACATGTGACCGAGGCCGTCGAAGGCGCCCCCCTCGTACAGGGCCAAATCTATCTTGCTCCAGGCAGCATCGCCCATCTTCAAGTAGTCTCCGGCAAGAAATTGGTCTGCAGACTTACGCCCTCGGGGCCGGTCAATGGTCATTGTCCCTCGGTTGATATGCTTTTCAAATCCGTTGCAGAAACGGCCAAGTCTCAGGCTGTTGGAATCATTCTCACCGGCATGGGCCGCGATGGTGCCGACGGGCTTGCTGCAATGCGTCAGGCTGGCGCCAGGACAATCGGGCAGGATCGGGCAACGAGCCTGGTGTACGGCATGCCAAGGGTAGCCTACGAGATCGGCGCCGTCGAAAAGCAAATGCCGCTCAAAAAGATCGGCGACGAAGTCCTGCGTCTCACAGATAAAACCAAGGAAGGGAGGCAGACATGCCGTTCGCATCTGCCATAAGGGCGCTGATCGTCGACGATCAGCTGACCAGCCGCGCGCTGATCCGCGACGGACTGCAACAACTTGGCATTCTAGATATCGAAATGGCGCAGGATGGCGAGCAGGCGCTCAAGATGCTGGTGCAAAAGCCCGCGCATCTCGTGATCTCCGACGTCAATATGCCGAAGCTCGACGGTATCGGCTTTCTTCACGCCGTGCGAACTCATCCGCCGACGAGAAACACCGCTTTCATCATGTTGACCGGCCGCAGCGATCGGGAGGTGATCGAGCGGGCGAAAAAGTTCGGCGTCAACAACTACCTCGTCGAGCCGTTCACGATGCCGGCGCTGAAAGGCGCAATCGAGGCCGTGCTGGGGCGTCTCAAATGAACTGGACGCAAGCGCTCGAGCCGCCGACATGCCGGAACGATCGTCACCGAAAGGTGAACATCGTCCAAGGCGAATATTACGTCACCGAGGATCCGGATGTCGTCCTCACGACGCTGCTTGGCTCGTGCGTGGCAGCCTGTATCCGCGATCCCGTCGCCCGTGTCGGCGGCATGAACCACTTCCTGCTCCCTGGGCCCGAACAAAGATCCGATGCGAGCGAGGCGGAGCGCTATGGCGTGCATCTGATGGAATTGTTGGTCAACGGCCTGTTGCAGAGGGGTGGCCGCAAGGAGCGCCTGGAGGCGAAATTGTTCGGCGGCGCCCGCACGCTCGAGGGCCTTTCCGATATCGGCGCCCGCAATGCCGCTTTCGCCGAGCGGTTTCTCAAGAACGAGGAGATTAGCTTGATCGGCGCCAGCTTGGGCGGCGACAACGGGCGGCGCGTCCAGTTCTGGCCGATATCCGGGCGCGCCCGACAATCGATGATGTCAGGCAATGATGTTCCGCTGATCGCGCCGCCGTTGCCATCGCTTGAGCGCAGCCACGACGGCGACGTCGAGTTTTTCTGACCGAGGTGAGGTTGAACATGGCGAGGAATTGCGCCGGCCGACGGGCGGTCCCGATCAGCGACGTAACGGACCGGGTCGGCGACGCGTTAAGCGAACTCTGCCGGTCGATCGAACGGCTCGAAGGCTTGATCGGGCCATTGCTCCTCGAGGCGGCGGGGCGCGATCCCTCGCATCTGCAGGAATTGCAGGACTTGGATCACGTCTGCCAGAAGCTCGGCAATATCGCCGATTTCGTCGCTGCCCTCGCCTTGGTTCTGCCGGACGATTGGCGGCTCGATCCAAGCGTGGCTTCGCGCGTGGTCACGATGTCGGATCTTTCGTCCAAGCTCGGCTTCACCGGCGAAGCCGAGGCCGAGCTGGACCCGACGCCGGGCGATTTCGAGTTGTTTTAGGATGGCCGAGCATCAGATCGCCGGATTGAGCGTCCAATCTTTGCTGAATTTCTTGCCGGTGGTATCGGTCGCTTCGACATGCAGGATGTTCGTACCGTTAGCAAGATAGTCGAAGCGGAAATTCGGATCCTCGGAAATCGAAATTCCGCCGGTAATTGCGAACAGCAGGTCATCGCCCTGCGTGATCTTCAACGAATTGACATAGCGCGCCGGGATATAGAGATGCGTCGTCGGATCCATCTGCATGCCCGAATTGTTCGGATGCTTGATCATCACGACCGCTTCCTTGCGCCGCGCGTCGGTGCTGACGTATTCCGGCGCCAGCTGCCGCACCTTTATTGTGCCAATTTGCGGATCATTCGGATCGAGATTCGTGGCACTCGGCGCCGAACAGCCGCCCGCCGCCGCGACATAGGATTCGGAAACATAGAGCTTGCCGTCGACGGTTTCCGCCACCGCATGGATCTTGGTATTCTGGTTGACTCGGACGCGGGTTTCGATGGTCGTCACGCCGGCCTTCGGACCGAATTCGATGACCGCCGCCACGGGCGAAGGATTGTTGTCGATCACAACCGTGATTTTCTTGATCCGATGCGGATCGTCCGCGGCCATGTTGTCGATGCCTTCGTCGATGTGCAGCGTGATCGGCACCAGCGCCGCGTCCTCGGCGCTGAGCGGCGTGCCGAGCTTGATCATCGTGCCGTCTTCCATCATCGTCCGGTTCGGAAAGAGGGCGTCGGCAAGCCCCGGCCAAAGGTCCTGCTGAGGTGCGGCGAACAAAGCCGGCGCTAACATGGCCAAGCCCGCGGCCGTGGCGACGATGGCCGCTCCGGCAAAAGCCAAAACGCGCAATGCACGCATGTCGCTCTCCCTACCTCACCTAGCTTCCAATATAGATCCGCGCCCGCCCAACTTAAAGCCTGACTTTATTCCCATTCGAGTTCGGCATAGCCGGCCGTCGCATTGCGTGGATTATAGACTCCGAAAAGCTGCCATCTTGAAGCTTCCGAGCGGCCCGCGGTCTGCGCCGCCTGATTGATATCGGCCCCTCGCTTGAGGAGTCCGCGCAAATCCGCCGTGAGCCTGGTGAAATAGGCCTTTTCCGCCGCCAGCGCCTGCGGCCAGTCGACCCCGATCGACCCGTGGCCGGGGATGGCGAGCCGCGCGGGAATGGCGGCCAATTGAGGCATCGCCTTGAGCCAGCCCAGGACGCTTCCGTCGATCACCGGCACGTGCTGAAGAAAGACAAGGTCGCCGGTGAATAATGTCGCGGTCTTTTCGTCGAAGATCGTCAGGTCGCAATCAGTGTGCATCGGCGGCCACGCATGCAGCACGAGAACACGGTGGCCAAGATCGAGCTGCATGTCCTTAGCTGGATCGACGAGCAGCGTCGGCGGCACGAGCTTCACGTCTTTGATGAGCGCATCGCCCATCATGACGCGGAGCGTCTGAATATAGTGTGGGCCACGCTCTGCCATCGCGCGCGGCAAATTCTTGTGCCCGACGAAGGTCACGCCCGGCGCCACGAAGGCGGCATTGCCGAAGACATGATCGGGATGTTCGTGCGTGTTGATCACGTAGCGGATCGGCTTGTCGGTAATTTTCTCGATCGCCTTCTTCAGGCGCTGCCCGATGATGACGGCGCCCCCCGTATCGACGACCGCGACCGCGTCATCGCCGACGATGAAGCCGATGTTGGCAATGTCGCCGCCGCTCGCCGCGTCCATGATTGTGACGGGCGCCTGATGCGCATAGACGCCAGGCGCGATCTCGCGCACGTCGAGCGGCGGGGTCTGCTGCGCCGCGGCACCGACATCCCCGGCGAATCCCTTCGGCCCGAGACCGACGGAGAGTCCCACGAAAATAAGCAAGAGACCGCGCGTTACAAGTTTCGCCACCGCAAATCCTCTCGATGGGACGGACTACGCGAGACTTCGCGCCCCGAGCAAGCCTGGCATCAGGAAGCGCCGGTTGATCATGCGAGCGGATGATGTATGTATCCGCGCAGCTTCAGCCGCGGCGAAATCGCCTTCGGCAAGAACCCACGCTTCTGTTCGCATCAAGGATCCGAAGATGCGTCTTTCCGCTTTGCGCGTTGTCGCGATCACGCTGACGTGCAGCCTTCTGGTTTTGCCGGCAGCCGCGCACGCGACCGACGCATCGGCGGTTCCCGAGCCCAAAACCTACCGCGCCTCGGAGTACAAGGCGCCGACTCCCACGACGCTCGACGGAGCGCCGGCCCTTAGCGTCGCGCAGGCGCATGCGCTCTGGGTGCAAAAGGCGGCCGTCTTTGTCGATGTTTTGCCACAGGCGCCAAAGCCCGCCAATCTCGCCCCGGGGACGCTCTGGCGCGACAAGCCGCGCTTCGACATCCCCGGCAGCATCTGGCTTCCCGACACAGGCTATGGCGAACTCGCACCCGTGACCTTGGATTATTTTCGGCGCGGCCTCGAGCAGGCGAGCGGGCGCGACAAGGCAAAAACCCTGGTCTTCTATTGCCTGCGCCATTGCTGGATGTCCTGGAATGCCGCCAAACGCGCCAAAAGCCTCGGCTATACTCATGTGCTCTGGTATTCCGATGGAACCGAGGGCTGGTCCGAGGCTGGTTTCGACCTGAAGCAGCAGGCGCCGTTTCCACGGCCCTAAGCGTTGCGCCTCAAGCGGGCTTGATTGCCCTTTGGGACATGTTCCCTATAATTGCGCTGCAACGTTTGTTTCGGCTTGTTCACATGGATCTTTTCTGCAATTGCGCTCTTTGACGGTTCGGCGAACCCCGCCCATTCACTGCAATCTCGATGGTGGCCAATGACGCTGATGCTCGCGAGCGTCACGGATGCGGCGGAAGCCGGAATCGCGCTCATCGAAGGCGCAGACATCATCGACCTCAAGGACCCCGCGCAGGCGCCGCTCGGCGCGCTCGATCACGCGACGGTGCGCACCGTCGTCGCTGCGGTCGGCCGCCGCCGCCCGGTCAGCGCCGTCACCGGCAACCTGGAGATGCAGCCAGCGCCGATTGTCGCCGCCGTCGAAAAGCTCGTTGAAGCGGGCGTCGATGACATCAAGATCGGCTTCTTCCCGAGCGACGGGGTGAAAGCTGTCGTCGACGCGCTGCGTCCGCTCGCGACCAAAGTCAATCTGATCGCCGTCCTCTTCGCCGATCTTCCGCATGATTTTTCGCTGCTTCAGCGCCTCTCTACGGTTGGATTCAAGGGCGCGATGCTCGACACGGCGACCAAGGGCGGCGCGCGCCTGCTCCACCATGTCGATATCGCCGGCCTCAGGACATTCGTCGATCTTTGCCATGACGCAAAGCTCATGGCGGGACTTGCCGGATCGCTGGAGCCGCCGGACATTACCCGCCTACTGCCGCTTGGCCCCAACGTTCTCGGGTTCCGGAGTGCGCTTTGCCCCGGGCACAGGCGGACCCAGCGGATCGACGCGGCCCAGGTGAAATTGGTGCGCGACCTTATCCCACGCGAGGCCGAAACAAGCGATTTCGACAACGAAGTGAAAGTCGATTGGCGGCTTCTCTCGGCGCGCGGCTATTCCCTCGATGCGGAGCAGAAAAAGAATAACGATCGTGTCTTCGTCCACGATCTCGTGTTGCCCGTCTCGATCGGCGCCTACGACTTCGAGCGCAATCGGACGCAGCGCGTGCGTTTCAACATCGATGTCGACGTGCGCCGCGCCGGCCATCACGCCGAGGACATGCGCGACGTCTTCTCCTACGATCTCGTCGTCGACGCGATCCGGCTGATCCTGAGCCGCGGGCACGTGGATCTCGTCGAGACATTGGCCGAGCGGATCGCCGATGCGCTTCTCGCGCACCCTCGGGTGGATTGCGCCAATGTCCGAATTGAAAAGCTCGATGTCGTCGAGGGCAGCGTCGGAATCGAAATCAAGCGCGAACGCCAAGCGCAGTCCGGCAAAGTGCGTCAGCTTTTTGCCGAACTTTCCGATCTCGCCGCTTCGACGCGGGATTAGACCGAGCCGGACGTGAATGCTCGGGCGCCGGACCGTGTCTCTGCTGATCGGAGCGCAAGCATGCTTGCTCCCAAAGCTCCGCGTCCCCTCGTGGTGAAGCTCGGCGGCAGTCTCGCCGGCTCGCGCGATCTGATCGCTTGGATGGCGGCGCTCGACCGGTTCGGCGGTCCGCTGATCCTCGTGCCGGGTGGCGGCCCCTTTGCCGATACGGTTCGCGCAGCACAGGCCAAGATGCGCTTTGACGACGAGGCGGCGCATCACATGGCGCTCCTGGCGATGGAGCAATATGGGATTGCGCTCGCCCGCCTATGGCCGCGACTCTCCTGCGTGGCGACGCCGGCGGCGATCCGGCGCGCCGTACGGTTGAATCAGGCGGCCTATTGGGCGCCCGCCGCTATGGCGCTGGGCTCAGCGCTGCCCAAATCCTGGGAGGTCACGTCGGATACGCTCTCCGCCTGGCTCGCAGCCGAGATTAGAGCCAAGAAGCTGCTGCTGATCAAAAGCGCCGACGTGGGGTCGAAACTCCATATCGGCGCCGCCGATCTCGTTAATTCCGGCACGGTCGATCCACTTTTTCCCAAGTTCGCAGCAGCGAGCGGGGCCGATGTCTTCATCGCTGGTCCTGGCTGGCTCGCTTCCGCCGGCACGCTCCTGGCGCAGGGGCAGGTGCCGGGCAGCCGGGTGCGACTGGCTTGATACGGCATTTTGCCGAATTTCTCCGAAGGTCGGATAATAGCCAGCGGGCGCAGCAAGGGCAAAGTTGGGGCATCATGGCTGAGCGTGTGCTTTTGCTGACTGGGCATTTTGCCTATCCGCGGCTCGTCAAGCTCATGAACGGCCTCGCGCCGCTGCCCTTCGCCTGGCGCGTCTTCGACATCGGCGTCAAAGTCGCGGCACTGATGACCGAGGCGATCATTCTGCGCCGCCTGCCGCGCCCGCTCGAGGCCGATCGGATCATCCTGCCGGGCCGCTGCCGCGCCGATCTCGTGTCGCTCTCGCGCGAAGTCGGCGTGGCTTGCGAGCGCGGTCCGGACGAGATGGCGGATCTTCCCGCCTTCTTCGGCCGCGGCGGCCGCAAGGTGGATCTGTCAAAGCATGAGATCCGCATCTTCAGCGAGATCGTCGATGCTTCGGCCCTATCGATCGAGGCGCTGCTCGCCCGCGCGGATGCAATGCGCCGCGCCGGCGCCGATGTCATCGATCTCGGCTGCCTTCCCGACACGCCGTTTCCGCATCTCGAAGAGAGCGTGCGCGCCCTAAAAGCGGCAGGCCATATGGTCAGCGTCGATTCGGCCAATGCCGATGAACTCGAGCGCGGGGCAGGAGCAGGCGCGGATTATCTCTTAAGCCTCACCGAAGCGACCTTGGACATTGCGCGCAGATATCCGGTGACGCCGATCCTCATTCCGCAGCCGCATTCGGATCTCGAATTGCTGCGGCGCGTGGCGCAGGCCGCGGCTGCCGAGGATATTTCCTTCATTCTCGATCCGGTGCTCGATCCGATCCATTTCGGCTTTGCGGCTTCGCTCGAGCGCTACATCGAGACGCGGCGGCTCCTGCCTGAGGCACAGATGATGATGGGCACGGGCAATCTTACCGAGTTGACCGAGGCCGATTCCTCGGGCGTCACGGCCTTGTTGCTCGGCCTCTGCTCGGAGCTTTCGATCCGCAACGTGCTCGTCGTGCAGGTCAGTCCGCACACGCGCCGCACGCTCAACGAGCATGATGCCGCGCGCCGGCTGATGTATGCCGCACGCAGCGAGCAAGCTTTGCCGAAAGGATTCGGTGCCGGCCTCCTTCAGGTCCATGATCTGAAGCCCTTCCTGTCGTCGCCGGCGGAAATCGAAGAGCGCGCCAAGGACGTGCATGATGCGAATTATCGCATCGAGATCGCCGAAGACGGGATCCACCTCTATAACCGCGACGGCCATCACGTGGCGCGCGATGCCATGGCGCTCTATCCCTTTCTCGCGGTGGCGGCCGACCCGGCGCATGCTTTCTATCTGGGCACGGAGCTCGCTAAGGCGGAAATCGCCTTCGCGCTCGGCAAGCGCTATATCCAGGACGAGCCGCTCGACTTCGGCGTCGCGACCGAGCACGCCGAAGAAGATCTGACGCGGCTGCGCGCGATCGGCCATACGTTGCGCGCCGGCAAGCCCGAGAGCTGATCATGCCGATGATCCGCGAGGTGATCGTCACCACGGTCGATGCGGCCGGCAAAGCGCATATCGCGCCCTTCGGGCTGATCGCGACGGAGGGCGATTGGATCATCGCGCCGTTTCGCCCTTCGACGAGCCTCGCGAATCTTGAACGAGATTCCTTATGCGGTCGCGAATTACGCCGACGACGTCCGCATTTTTGCCGGCTGCCTCACGGGCCGGCGCGATTGGCCGCTCGTTGCTCTCGCAAATTTCCCCGTGCCGCGGCTTGCTGCCGCGCTCGCCCATGCGGAGCTTGCCGTCGGGCGCGTCGAAGAAGATCCGCAGCGCCCGCGCTTCGTCTGCCGCGTGCTGCGGCAGGTTAATCACGCGCCGTTCCAAGGCCTGAACAGGGCCAAGGCCGCGGTGCTCGAACTGGCCGTGCTCGTCAGCCGGCTCGAGTTCCTGCCGCGCGACAAGATCGAGCGCGAGATCGCTTATCTGAAGATCGCCATCGACAAGACGGCCGGGCCGGAGGAAGCCGAGGCTTGGGGCTGGCTGTTAGAGAAGGTCGAGACGCACCGTTTGAACGCGCAGGCATAAAGCCAACAAAACCCGCCGGCGTCAGCCTCCCCCGGCCGCAAGCAAAGCCACCGCACAAGCCGGCACGCAATCGCCGGCCTTCTTGCGGATCTCCGGCAAAGCCGGGATCATGTCGTCGAAATCGACATAGGGACGCGCGAGGCGCTCGGCGAGGCGCCTGACCACGAAACGTCCGACCCCCGCTCCGATGACCGGCGCCTTGGCGTCGAGCTCGCAATGCGAAAGCGCGAGATAAGCGCCGTCAGTGATTTCGCGCAGCTGCGCTTCTGCGAAGAATCGCGCCAATTGCTTAAGCGCGCCGGGGCTCACGTCCTTGGCGTCATAGCCGATCTGCCGCGCCAGCCGCGCCTGCGAGGCCTCGTTGGTTTTGGCCTGTCCGTCGGCTGTTGCCATCTGATCTGCGCCTTCCGGCAATTCGCCGAGGACGCGATAGACGTCACTTGCATTGGCGAACCATTCGTTCATCAGCGGCACCCAGCGGCCGGCGAAGGGGACGAGGCGCAAGCCCGCCATGAGAAAGCTGCGCACCACTCCGGCATAGACCAATTCGCCATAGGCCATGCGTTCGGGATCGCTGTTTCCGCGCATCGCGACGTCACCGGCGCAAATCGGGATGATATCCGTCGTCGTCGAGCCCATGTCGACGAAGAGCCCATCGCTGACGTGCCGCGCAGCCAGAGCGGCGCTCGCTTGCCAATTGGCCGAGGCGATCGTCGCGGTATTGTCTGCGACCGCGTCGGCGGCTACGAAGCCGCGATTGCCCGCATAGAAGAGGAGTCCTTCAGTGAGTTCGCGGCCGGCGATCTCGGCAACCGCAACGACCCCGATCCGCCGATCGGCAAACGTGTCGGACAATTCGGCCGTCATCGTCACGGCATTCCGCTCGGCCGGGCCGAGCGCTGCCTTGGCCTCGGCGAAGGCGCGATCGAGCTGCGAGAGGCCGAGCCAGAGGGGCGAGGCGATCTGCACCACATCGACGATGCGTCCCGCTTCGAGCCGCGCCCCCTTCAAATGCGCGCCTCCAATGTCCCAGCCTATGATGCTTTGCATATGATCGAAATCGCTCCCTCAAAATGTTCTAACATGAGGGCCTGGCGCTTTTCCTGTCACATATTGCTGACGCGGAGCAAGGATTGGACGTAATCCCGGTGATTGATCTCAAGGGCGGCGAAGTGGTGCGGGCGCAGAGAGGCAAGCGTCATCTTTATGCGCCGATCAAAACGCCGCTCTCGCCGACGAGCCGACCAATCGATGTCGTCACCGGCTTTCTCGCGCTGCATGAGTTCCGCACGATTTATATCGCGGATCTCGATGCGATCGAGGGCCACGCCACCCACGCCGCCTGTATCGCTGAGCTTGAGGCCGCCTTCCCCGAAGTCTCCTTTTGGGTCGATGTGGGCATCGCCACGGCCGCCGAGGCGTCGGCCTGGCTCGCGGCGCATCGCGGCGATCTCGTGCTCGGCAGCGAAAGCTTGCGCGATGTCGATCTCATCGCGCGCCTCTCCACATGGCCGCGTAGCCTCTTGTCGCTCGACTTCCGCGGCGAGCAATTCCAAGGCCCGGCGCATCTTGCTGAAGACGAGACGCTCTGGCCCGTCCGGCTCATCGTGATGACATTGGCACGTGTCGGCAGCCACGCAGGCCCGGACCTCGATCGATTGGCGGAAATCCGCGCCAAATCCCGCAATCGCCATAGGATCTACGCGGCCGGCGGCGTGCGCGGCCCTGAGGATCTGAGGCTTTTGGAGCAAGCCGGAATGGCCGGCGTGCTCGTCGCCTCGGCCTTACACGAAGGTCGCATCGACGCAAAACATCTCGACATGCAGGCATGAAAAAGGGGAGCCGAAGGCTCCCCTGTCTGCCATTCCGCTGTCGGCGCCACGCATGCGCCGGAAGGATCAATTTGGCGCGAAAGGATGTTTGGCGGTGTCGCGTTTGGCGACGACCTCGGAGGGCTTCGGCTCGCCCTTGACCGCACGGGCGATCGCCTCTTTCGTGGCGCGATAGTTGAAGTCTTGGATTTTCTTGTCGTCCTCGGCTTCCCAATGGATGAATACGCCGACGCAGATGAAAATGTCGTCGGCTTCCTCCAGCGGGATCACGCCTTCGGCGACGCTGTCGGCAACTGCCTTGCCAACCGCATGTTGCGCCGGGCCGAACATTTGCACGGCCTGTTTCGCATTCTTGATCGTCACTTTGTTGTAAAGCACCGTCGGCGGCTTGCACATAAGGTTTGGCGCAACCACCGCAAGCAACGTGGTAAACCCGTCCTTGTTGTTGGTGAGCCCATTGGCGAAGGCCGTTTCGGCCGCACTTCCGCGCGGTCCGAGAATGAGATCGATGTGAGCGATCTCATTGCCGTCGCCGACGAGCGATTCGCCGACACACAACTTCGTTATCTTGGCCATAATCATTTCCTCCGGTGAACCACAAAACTCTACCGTCGTACCCGGTAGCCAAACGGCTATCCTTGTTGTCAACGCCCATGAGCACCGGCACGGCCCCTCGGGCGTGCCAGCGCGGTTGAATAGGCCGGTTGGCCAGATAGCGGCGGATCCGTCCGCACGGGCAACTCAAGCATCATTGCGCCGACTGAGCAAGATATTGCACAGCCGATCCGCGAAAAGCGTGGCCACCGTCAAGTCGGCGCTCGTCCCCGGGTTGCGATCGCGCGATTTGAGGCTGCGGTCGAAGGCCAACAGGTCAGCCAGGAATCAACTTTCCGTGCCTGGAAAATCGAAAGCATTTCCAATGCTTCGTTCTGAATCTCGCGGGCAGCGGCGAGACCGTGCTTGCGCCGGATGTGGGAATCGGGAAAGGCGGCGAGAAAGGCCAGATAGACCGCCACCGTCGGCCACGGCGGCTTAAGGCCACATTGACGCGCCGCAGCGAGCGCCTCGCCCCCGGTCACGAAAACATCATGGAAATTCGAAACATATTGAAGCGCCAAAGCGTCGCGTTCGGCCGCCTCGGCCATCGCCTGATAAAGTCCTACATCCGCCGGTTCGCGCACGTCGTAGCGGGGCACATCTCCTAGGGCGCCGGGCTTTGCCAAGCTGATCG
Organism: uncultured Alphaproteobacteria bacterium; assembly: GCA_963759985.1. Lineage (GTDB taxonomy): Bacteria > Pseudomonadota > Alphaproteobacteria > Rhizobiales > Beijerinckiaceae > Methylovirgula. Next base: position 278,113 of record CAVXBI010000004.1, on the reverse strand, counting down.
CGCGAAAGACCTGCTCCGCATCGCTGCGATCGAGCCCTTTCAAGATATCGGCGAGCGCTGCCTGCAAGTCAGCGCCGCCGCGTTCGGCGGCGGCGGCGAGCGGTCCGCAGAGCAGTAAAATGCCGAGATTGGTGTTCATCCCGACCGCCGCGCGGGTTGCTTCGACGGCGCCGAAAATTCGTGCACCGACGGATATTCCGGGCGCCGAAAGCGGTCCCGCGGCAGCCGCGGCACTCAAAAGAAAATCCTGCCCGTTCATGCCGTGACCGTCCCCGAAAATATGGACGTTGCCGGGTTTCGGCGCCTCGATCTCGTCGCGGCAAGCGGCCAAGAAGGCCTCGCCGATCTCGACGGCGCCGATCAACCGGCCATCTCCGCCGGCGGCGAGGACGTCAAGCCGTAGCGGGCGAGGAGACTGCCGGCGAGTTCATCGGCGATCAAAAAATCGGTCACGCTCTGTAGACCGTGCCAGCCAGGCATGCTGTTGACCTCGATGACGCTCAGGCGCCCATCGGCGCCACGCAGCAGATCGACACCAGCAAAATCCGCTTCGACTGCGGCGGTTGCCCTCAACGCGAGGTCCTGCATCTCGGCGTCGATCGTAACCGGCTCGGGCCGGCCGCCGAGTTTGACATTGGTGATCCAGTGATCGGCGCGCCGCGTCATGGCGGCAAGGACGCGACCTTGCGCGACCAACACGCGAATGTCGCTGTAGCCGCCGCGGTCCATGCCGACGAAGCGCTGCAAATAATAGACGCCGGCCATTGTTTCGATGGCGGGCAGGTCCGATTCCCGGCGAATGAGCTTGAGGCCGCGCCCTTGGGCCCCGAACAGCGGCTTGAGGACGAGAGGGCCCTGTGCACATTCGCGTCGCACGAGCGCGCGGGTCTGCCGCGGACTTTGCAGGGCGAAGGTCTCCGGCGTCGGGATCTCGTTCTTGAAACAGAGGAAGCTTGTTGCCGCCTTGTCGACGCAACGCTCGATTGAGCGCGGCGTATTGGCGACGGGCACCTTGAGATCCACCAATGCGTGCAAAATGCCAAGCCGCAGCGTGATCGATTCGAACGAGCCGAGGCCGATCGCGCGAACGACGACGAGGTCCGGCAGCCGCGCCCCAAAGCCCGGGATGGCGAGAGCGCCCGGCCGGCGCGTATCGAAACGACAGGCCGAGAGACGCAACGGCACGACCCGCGCACCCAAAGCCGCGAAGGCCCGCGTCAATTCCCGCGCATGCCATTCGACGCGGTCGATCAGCAGCGCGATCTGCGGGCCCGAACCGGACGATTTCTGCAGGATCGCCGGCCCGCTGCTACCCGAATGAGACATCGAGCAAATCCGACGAAATCTGTCCAGCGCGAAACGTCTCGCCGGTCTCGAGCGCGGTCACGATGGCTTCGGCAGGGCTGAAGAGGCTCGGATCGATCTTATAGAAATCACCCTTGAAGGATTTGAATATCTCGGCAAAAGGCCGGCCATGGTCGCGGGAATTGATGCTCGGCAAAGCCTGCGCGAGATCGCGCGCCTCGGACGCCGGCCCGGTCACGAAAAGATGCGCCAGGCCGCCATAGATGATCGCGTCGTTGGTACGCCCCATGGCGGTGACGAAGTCCGGATGCGGCGGCGAAAGCGGCGCGGTCGCTACGCCATCGACGACGCGCGCCAGCGGAAATTTCAGCTCATGCACCTTGTGCAACGCGACTTCGAGAACGCGCGCGACAATTTGCACGCTGCCGGCAAGGCTCCGGGTCGGCGCATAAATAAACGTGAGGCGCTCCGGCGCGACACCGCAATCCTGCGCGACCTTGTCCACGACCTCGACCGGCGGCGGCTTATCGCCCTCGAGCACAAGCGTCGCGCGATCGGCTTTGTCCTTATAGTCGAGATCTTGAAATAGCGGCTCTTTTTGCGCCAGGGCACGTCCCGGTCCCGATCCCAAAGCGAAGAAGCTGCCTTTGCCCTCGCCGTGCGACAGAGCCCAACCCGCATATTGGCTGGCAAGGCAAGCGATCACCGGATCGCTGCTGCGCACCGTCAGGTAGAACGGCCATTTGGGCGTGGCTGAATAAGGCGCGAGCGTGACGTTCCCCAAACCGCCGAGACAGATCTCGGCCATCAGAGATTCCGGCATCGAGTCCGCCGATCGTTTTGGCGCCGGCATCGATCAAGGTTTCGCCACGCGAGCCTTTGGTTGCGACAACACGCAGGCGATCGCTGTCGGCAATCAGTCGATCGACAAGCTCGCCGGCGCGTAAATTGACGCTGATTTTAGTTTCCCCCGTCATGCGGCGCTTTCCTTATTGCAATTAGCAAACGTCATCAGATCCTCGCGAAGGGCGCTAATACGCGCGCCGACAATCGCCTGCGCCGCCGCGGGTTCCTCGGCCTCGGCGGAAACGGTGCAGACCGGATCGCCGTTACGCAGACGCGTGTTCCCGGCTTTTGCCGGTCCTTGCACCACGCCGGCCAATCGAGTTCGGGCATGAACCTCAAGATCGCAAGGCGCGTAGGCGATCGCCGTCGCGCAAGCCGTCGTAAAGATCAAAGGCTTGCTCGGCAAGTGGCCGCGGCAGGCATTGATATGGGCGGCGAAAAGTTTTCCGTCGCGATCGGCGAAAATATCGAGTGTCGCGCCCGGACGCGGATTGATTTCGAGAAGATGAAAAGCGTCCTCTCCGACAAGAAATCGACGCTGTTCAAGCCCGACGAGACGAAAGGCCGCGGCGAGTTTTCCGGCTGCGTTGCAAATCTCTCCGCGCCGATGCGGCATCGAGTTCGGCCGGTCGCACCGCACCGCCAAAGCGGAAGGGCATGTCGCGGCGCGGCGCCGGCCATTGCGTCGCTCATTCCCAGCACCAGCGATTGGCGCCCGTCGGCGAGGAGCAGAACCGAGACGGGCTGTGCCGCGAACGCGGCGCTGGTAATATTCGCCGGGCGCCGGCGCTTCTCTGACCGCGCCGCAATCGATGTGAATGCCGCCGCCGCCGCCGTGCCGCTTGACCAGCCATTGCGCTCGGCTCAGACGGCGGATCGAAGCTAATCTCCGGATGCGGAATCGCGAGCTCGCGGCAAAGCGCCAGCGAGCGGCGCGGGTCTTTCGCTGCGCGCGACAACCTCCGCGCGATTGCCGTAGAGCGGAAAATGCCGCGCGATGTTCGTCGAGAATCTCGGTTCTGTCCTCAAATCCGCTGCCATAGACGAGCCGATCGGGCTCTTCGCCGTTGGCGAGTTGCAGCAGCCGATCGATGAGCAGCGGCGCCTCGAAGCCGCGCTCCATATCGGCCGCCACAACATTGGCGGCGGCGAGGTCGCGCGTGTCGAGATCGTCGAAAAAATCGGCGACGAGCGGCCGATAGCCCGACCGCCGCGCGGACGCGGCAAGCGCCCGTCCGGACGCGGCGGCGATGAGGATTGAAGGCGCCTCAGACGAGCTCACGCGCGAGTTTGAAGGCGTCACGGAAATCGAGGCACAGAGCCGTATCGGATGTCGCCATTTTCTTGAAGAGCCGCGACTCCGTTTGGTATTTCACGTTGCCGATGGCGAGCGCGCCAATGCCGAGGCTGCCGCCCGGCAATTCCTTGCCATTGTCATGCAGATCCACGCCCTCGATGCCGAAAGGCGGCACGGCATTGACGTCGGCGGAAACGAGCAGGCCCGTCGCCTTTTTGATGTCGTCGGCCGAGAGAATCTGGACGCCGGCGCGGCCGGCGCATAGTGCGATCTCGGCGGCGACGAGCGCGGCGAGCTTTTTCTCCGGCGTGCTCGCGTCGACAAAATCGACGCTCACGCCAAAGCGCTTCTTGATTTCGCCGGCGGCTTTTTCGACACGCGCCGCGCCGTCGTAGCCCGCGAGCGTAACTTTTGCGCCTTCGAGCGCGGCGATGACGGCCGAGGAAAAGCCGACGACGCCGGTTGCGCCGTAGATGATCACCTTGGTGCCGGAAAGGCTGCGGTGCTTCTTTTCCTTCAGGACTTTTTCGACGCAGGCGACCATCGCGGCGGCGGTGGTGAAAGAGCCGGCAGGATCGGCGAAGATCGAGATTTCGAAGGGTTTCAGAAGCGCCTGTCCTGGCCTTATCGATCATGTCGAGGGCCAGAATGGCGTCCTTGCCGCCGATGAAAACGGCGGTGCGCACCGCGTCGCGCGGCGAGCGCGAGAACATCGCGTCCTGGACGAGCGGCATCATCGTCTTCGAGAACGACATTGATATAGGGAGTTACCGAATCATAGCCGGCATCGAGCGCCATGTTCACGTCGAATGGGCTCATGTGCTTCAGCGGGCTTAGCATGTGCAATATGAGTTTCGCCATTATTTCCGTCCCCGTCGTTGGTCTTCGGCGCCGATCGATCGTCTCGATCCTCGCGCCGTGATTGATCGCTTTGCAGATTAGCATGATCGGATTCGCCTGCGCGTCTATTTTCATCGCGCCGGCCTTTCTTTCTGAACGAGCCCGACAAGTCGCTGCGCTTCATCGTCGCTGGCGGCGAAGGCAAAGCCGGTCGGCCCCCAGGAACTCTGGCCAATTCCTATCGCACCATAGCGTTCGAGCAGCGCCATGGCGGCGGCGACGCTTGGGCTCGTGTAGCGGGCGCCGCCTTGGGCGGGCGCGAAATAATTGCCGAGAATCGTTTGAATGCGGCTGATAGCCTCGCCGAATTGCGCAAGATCGCGCTCGACCAGCGCTGGCAAAGCCTGCATGAGCACCCTGCGGCAGATATCCGCTGCTCGGCGGCAGGGAAACTGCGGCAAATTCGCAAAAGCTTCACGTTCGCCTGCGCCATGCACGCCTTTGAGTCTCGGCATCCATGACGAGAATGATCCGCCAATCCTCGGGAAAATGGAAGATGGCATGAGGATCGGCGGCATGGCTTTGCCGGCGCCATGGCCGCCATCGACGATAAGTCCGCCGGTCGAAAAAAGCGCGGCGCCTATTCCGGATCTCGAGCCGCGCTGCAAAAAAAGCGCATCGCCGCGCCATATCCGGCGGCAGCGCTTCGAGGCGGCGCAGGCCCGCGGCCACGGCCAATGCGAGCTGAGTTCCTGAGCCGAGACCCGCATGCGCGGGGATCGCTTCATGAATTTTCACGCCGTAGCACGACTTGAGCCCGAAGCGGCCGCGCAAGGCGGCAAGATGCGCCGCGACCCTCTTTCGCGCTCCGGCCCTTCGACCCTCGTCGCCGGCGCACGCTCGATCGTCAGCGACGTTACCGGCCGCTCGATCGCCAGACCGAAACTGCCGAAACGGCGTCCCATGCCGCCGTCAGATCGAGAAAACCGAGGTGAAGACGCGCCGACGCCTTCACCTTGACACTCACTTGCATCTGTCCTCAACAAAATCCAAAGAGAGCAATTGTTCGTCGAACCGCGAAAGCACGCCGCATGCCGCCATGCAAAGCGGATTTGCCGTAGCCCATATGTAGCGCGCTTTCGACGCGAGCGAAACGCGCCGCACATACCGCAATCGTGCGCGGAGAGACGCGATCGGGACTTTCGCGACTTCTCCCCACGCCCTTCCCAGACTGGACCGAAATCGCCGATATTGCCATACTGCGGACGCAATGATCTTGCGGAAAGGGCCTCGGATGAATGCGAGCAAAACGACGAGCAGGCCTATGACGAAGCCGAGATCAAGGCGCGGCTGGAGCGCGAATTGCCGCATTGGCGCTACGAAGACGGCTGGATACAGGCGGACCTACCGAACGCACAGTTGGAAAGGCACGCTCATGCTGATCAATACCGTGGGCCATCTTGCCGAAGCCGCTTGGCATCATCCAGATTTGACGGCCTCCTACGCTTGGGTCGAGGTGCGGCTGCAAAACCCATTCCGCCAAGGGCATCACGGACAAGGATTTCCAATTGGCCAAAAAGATCGAGGAGGTCGTGCATTGGCAGCCGGGCAAGGAGGGAGGTGCGCTCGAAGGCACCCCCGCCGACGATCAGCGTTTCGCCTATATCAAATACGACAAATAGATGAGTATCCCTCCCGAGCCTCGTTCGGCAGTTGCGGCGCAGTGAGGAATGAATGAAGGCTTATGTCGATGGCGCAGCGGCCTCGCTCGATGCGGCCGCCGCAGCGGCGGCGCGTTTGCTCGAACAGGCCCGGCTGCCGGTGATCGCCGGGCTCTGCGACCGACGTGGCCGGCGCGCGCGCGGCGATCGCGCTGGCCGAGAAATTGCGCGGCGCCTATCGATCATCTGCGCAGCGAGGTCCTGCTGCGCGATATCGATGTCATGCAGCAGGCCGGACGCATGGTGACGACGGCGAATGACGTGCGACTGCGCGCCGATTGCGTGCTCTTCGTCGGCCCGAAATTGTCAAGCCTCCTGGCCCGACTTGCTGAAGCATTGGATCTTGCCGCGCCGCCGCGTCTCAGCGAAGACGAAAGGCGCGCGCAAAATCTTCTGGCTTGGTCCGGGCCGCGGCGAGGCGGCGCGAGGCCGGCGCCGCAGAAATCGCGGCGACGCCCGGCGCGCTCCCGCATGCCGTAGCCGGTCTGCGTGCCGCCGTACTCGAGCGAAAGACGCGCGCGAACGGCGCTCTTGGGCAGAAATTGGAGCGATCTTGCCGCGCAATTGAAGGCGGCGCATTTCGGCGTCGTCGTCTGGTCGGCCGAATTGCTCGACAAATTGACGATCGAAATGATCCACGGGCTCGTCGTCGATCTCAACCAGAAGACGCGCTTTTCAACTCTGCCGCTCGGGCCCGGAATGAATGCCTTGGGCGTGGTGCAGACGTCGGGATGGATGACGGGTTTCCCGATCCGCACCGGCTTCGGCCGCGGCTATCCCGAGCATGATACATGGCGTTTCGATGCCAACCGCATGATCGAAGCCGGCGAAGCCGATGCCGCCTTGTGGATTTCCGCCTATGGCGCGGAGGCGCCGCAATGGAAGCGGCAGGTGCCCTTTATCGCGCTTGACGACGCCGCAAACCCGCTTTCCCTATCCGCCGCAAGTCAGGATCGATGTCGGCTCGCCGGGAAAGGATCATGACGCGATCGAATTTGCGCGGGATATCGCGACGTTTCACTCTAACCAAAGCGAAGCGCGCGACCAATGCGCCGCAGGTCGCGCGAAGTCCTCGGCCTCATCGACGGACATTTGACGAAAGGAAGCGCGGCATGTTGATACGCCTTTCCGGCGGTCGCGTCATCGATCCCGCAAACGGGCGCGACGGCATCGGCGATCTATGGATCCGCGACGATCGGATCGTCGCGCCGCCGACGGGCGAGACGCCGGACGCGGTCTATGACGTTTCCGGCAAGATCGTCATGGCCGGCGCGATCGACATCCATTCGCATATCGCCGGCGGCAACGTGAACACCGCCCGCCTGCTGCTGCCGGAAAATCATCGCGCGCATAGGCCGCGTCCCGGCGGCGACGCCTCTTGTCGACCGCCGGCTGGTCGACCTTCGAGACCGGCTGCCGCTATGCCGCCATGGGATTTACGACGGTCATCGAGCCGGCCATCCCGCCGCATCATGCGCTGCATGCGCATCTTGAACTCGCCGATGTCCCGATCATCGACAAGGGCATTCTGACGGTGCTCGGCGACGATGATTTTTTGCTGTCGATGTTGCGCGATGGCGAAAGCAGGACGGCGATCGCCGATTATCTCGGCGCGACGCTCGCGGCGAGCAAAGGCCTCGGCATCAAGTCCATCAATCCCGGCGGATCGGTCGCCTTTCAGGACAATGCGCGCACCTTCGATCTCGACGATGTCGTGCCGACCTATGGCGTGACATCGCGCCAGATCGTCGAAGCCTTGCAGCAGGCGGTCATCGACATCGGCATCCCGCATCCGCTGCACCTCCACACCAATAATCTCGGCGTTCGCCGGCAATGTCGAAACCGCGATCAAAACGATCGCGGCGGCGCGCGGCAAGCCGCTGCATCTCGCCCATCTTCAATTCTATTCCTACGGCAAGGAAGGCAAGCGCGGCTTTTCCTCCGCCGCGCGCGCAGCTCGCGGAGGCGGTCAATGCGGCTGCCAAACTGTGACCATCGATGTGGGCCAAGTGATGTTCCGGCAGACGGTGACGGTGTCGCTCGACGTCATCCGCCAATTCAGCGCGATCAATATGGCGAAGCCGCGCAAATCGGTGATCTATGACGGCGAGACGAATGGCGCCGGCGTCGTCCCCTATCTCTACAAGTCGGACAATTTCTACAATGCCGTGCAATGGGCCTGCGGCCTCGAACTCTTCCTGCTGACTCAATGATCCGATGCGCGTCTTCTTCACGACAGATCATCCGAACGGGGCGCCGTATACGACCTATCCCGATCTTTTCGCGCTCATCATGAGCCGCGACGCACGGGCGAAATGGCTCGCCGATCTGCCGAAGGAGGCGGTGGAGATGACCACCCTGCCCTCGATCACGCGCGAATATACGTTCGGCGAAATCGCGACGATGACGCGCGTTGCGCCGGCCAAGCTCCTTGGGCCTGAAAGACCGTGGCCATTTGAGCCCCGGCGCACTCGCCGATGTCGCGGTCTACAACGACGATCCGGATCGCGCGCAAATGTTCCGCTTCGCCCATCTCGTGTTCAAGGATGGCGACCTCGTGGTTCGCGACGGACGCGTGACGCATTATCGCTATGGCCGCACGCTGACGGCTCAACCGACCTACGACGCTGCGCATCGACCGGCGGCTTTCCGCGCTACTACGACGATCTCTATGGCGTGTCCCGCGACCTGTTCAAAGTGCCGCCGCGGACGCGATCGGTCGCGACTATGCGTTCGAGGAGGTCGCATGCGGCCAATAATCAAGAATGGCGTGCGCATCGACGAGACTTTCGCCGAGGCTTTTCCGATGCGCGGCACGGCGCTCGTCATCACCGGGCCGAACAAGCGCTGGGCGCGGCAGGCGGCGATAACGATGACCGGCTTTGCGACTTCGGTCATCGGCTGCGGCGCCGAGGCCGGCATCGATTGCGAGGTCGAGGCGCGCGAGACGCCCGACGGGCGGCCGGGCGTGCGCGTCCTGATCTTCGCCATGTCGACGCAACGACTTGCAGACGCAGCTCGTCAACCGCGTCGGTCAATGCGTGCTGACTTCGCCAGGCTCCGCCTGTTTCGCCGACCTAAAGCGCCGAGGAACAGCTGAAAGTCGGCGACCTGTTGCGCTACTTCGGCGATGGCTGGCAGATCTCGAAGAAATTCGGCGATCGCCATTTCTGGCGCATTCCGGTGATGGATGGCGAATTCCTCTGCGAAGCGACGACGGGGCTCACCAAAGGCGCGGTCGGCGGCGGCAACCTTCTCATTTTGCGGCGCCGACTACGAGAAGACTTTGCGCGCCGCCGAGGCGGCGATCGAGGCGATGAACAAAGTTCGCGACGCGATCATGCCCTTTCCGGGCGGCATCGTGCGATCAGGCTCGAAGGTCGGCTCGAAATACAAAGCCTTGCATGCATCGACCAATGACGCATTTTGCCCGACGTCTGCGAGGGACAGGTCGAAAACCGCGCTCGATGACGACATCGGCTGCGTGCTCGAAATCGTCATCGACGGCTTGACCGAGGCGGCCGTCGCGCGAAGCCACGCGCGCCGGCCTCGCCGCCATCATCAAGCTCGGAGCCGCGGAATGGGGCGCGCCGCGTCAGCGCCGGCAATTACGGCGGCAAGCTTGGCCCCTTCCATTTCCACTTGAAAGACCTGCTGCCGTGAACCCGCTCGTCTTCACCCTTCAAGCCACGCCGCCGCAAAGGCTCGATCTCTCGCCGCTTCTGCCGCATCTTCTTGCCGGCAAGAGCGCCAAGGACATTGCCGCGATCGACATTGCGACGACGCGCGAAAAGCTCGCTCGTCGGCGATCTCTTCAAGATCCGCGCCGGCTCGGCCGAAGAAATCCGCTTCGAAGGGCGGCTCCGAACGCTTCGACGGCGTCGGCCAGGGCTTGCAGCAAGGCCGTATCGTCGTTGCCGGCGACGTCGGGATCAATTCCGGCCGCAAGATGACCGGCGGCGAACTCATCATCTCCGGCCATGCCGGACCCCATGCCGGCTCCGCCATGGCGGGCGGACGGCTCGAGATCACCGGCAATGCGGGAGACTTCCTCGCCGCGCCACGCGAGGGCGAGATCCCTGGTATGACCGGCGGCCTGCTCGTGCTGCGCGGCAAGGCCGGCCAGCGCGCCGGCGACAGATTGCGGCGCGGCACGATCCTGATCGAAGGAGACGCTGGCGATTGGCCCGGGAGCCGGCTCATTGCCGGAACTTTGGTTGTGCTCGGCCGCGCCGGAGCCAGCCCCGGCTACCTCATGCGCCGCGGTACGATCATGCTCGCCAAGCCGCCCGCGCTCCCGCCGACCTTTGTCGATTGCGGCAGCTTCGCCTCGAGCTTTCCTGCCGTTTTCGGGCGCTTCCTCTTACCCGAGAGCCGCAGCACGGCCAGGTTTTTTAGAGCGCCGCTGCGCCGTTTCGCCGGTGATATGGCGGTCCTCGGCAAGGGCGAGATTTTCGTTCCCGCGTAAGCGTGAACCAGCAATATTGCTTGGATTGCCGCGCTGTTACGAGGCGCATTGCCTGCCGTCTCAAATTCTTTACATTGAGAAAACCTTAACCAAGGAGCAGGGCGGTGGACAGCCGGACGCAGGATCTCGTGCCACCAGAGAGCCGCGATGTCCAACCGGCCGAAGCCGAGGTCGAAGCGCCGCACCCATCCGACAAGCTGAAGCTGGCGCTGCGCCGTGCGCGGCTCGATGATGCCGAGCGCACCCAAGTGGTCGCGGAATTGCGCGGGGCGGAAATTGCCCGCCTTGAAATGTTGCGTGACGAGATTCTGCCCATCGCCGCCGAGATCCCCAAGGACATCGATCTCTTCGATATCGGTCTCGTTGCGACCGAACAGCCGCGGCTCTTCATCGACATGATCGGTTTTGTCGAGATGAGCCGCGATCGGCGCACCTATCGCTTCATCCAGGACACCCGCCTCGGCCGCGTCGTGATCGCCGAAAGCGAAAGGATGCGAACCGATCGTCGATGCCGTGACCGATTATATTGCGCGCCGACTGATCGAGAGGGAAAAGACGCTCGCCGCCGATGGGACGCTCGAACAGGCCGCCCGCGCCTATATCGAGGCGCAAGAAAAGATTGCCGCCGGCCACCTGGCTGCGGCCCAGGATGCGCCGAAAACACCCGGTCCCTTCGCCCGCGCCCTGTCCTTTCTCATCGAAATCCTGGGTTCGGTGCTTCTCTTCGCGTTGCTGGCACTCGGCACATTCACGGTCTGGAAATATATCGTCGCTTTCCCGCTCAAGCACGGCTGATCCTCTCCCCCCTCGGGAGGAGAGAGAATGCGCGTTGCTCCTCGCATCCAGAAATTCCGCGTGCTTTCGCACCAGCTCGCCGGCAAGAGCGTCGGCGATCAGCTTGCGCGTTTCTTCAATGCCATAGAGGGCAATGAACGAGCCGAATCGCGGGCCGCGGCTCTCGCCGAGCAGCACCTGATAGAGCATGTTGAACCATTCGCTGGAAACGCCGGGGCGCTGCGGCGTCGCGCCCTTTGCGGCAAAGTCCTGATAGCGCGGGATCGGCCGCGCAATGTCGTAGAGCGCGGCTTGAATTTCTTCGGCGCTCGCGGTCTTGGGCAGAGCCGCGAGCACCTCGGAGATTTGCAGCAAGGCGGCGCGCTCGATCTCGTCAGGCTGGCGATAGGTCTTGTTCGGCCGGACGAAGTCGCGAAAATAGCGCACCGCATAGGTCACAAGCTTGTCGAGGCGCGGATGGCTCGCCGGCGAGACATCCGGCGCATAGCGGCGCAGAAAACCCCAGAGCACCTGCGGATCTTCGCTGTTGGCGACCGCCGCGAGATTGAGCAGCATGCCGAAGGAGATCGCCGTGCCACGGCCCTCGTGGCGCAGAGTTTCGGGCTCCGGCGGCTCGCCCGCATGGATGTGCCAGACCGGATTGCTCAGGCGCTCGCGCATATCCTGGCGCGGATAGGCATCGAGCAAGGCAAGATAATCATCGACCGTGCGCGGGATCACGTCAAAATAGAGCCGCTTCGCCGCGGTCGGCTTCTGATACATGAAGAGCGACAAGCTCTCGGGGCTCGCGTAAGTGAGCCATTCCTCGATCGTCAGGCCATTGCCTCTCGATTTCGAGATCTTCTGGCCCTTTTCGTCGAGGAAGAGTTCGTAGATGAAGCCTTCGGGCGGCGTGCCGCCCAGCGCCCGCACGATCTCGCCGGAGAGCTTGACCGAATCGATAAGATCCTTGCCGGCCATCTCGTAATCGACGCCGAGCGCGTACCAGCGCATCGCCCAATCGGGCTTCCATTGCAGCTTGCAATGGCCGCCGGTGACCGGCGTGACGAAGCGCTCCCCGCTCTGTGGGTCGCACCAGCTAATCGTGCCGGCTGCTGCATCGATTTCCTCGATCGGGACCTGCATGACGATGCCGGTCAGCGGATGGATCGGCAGGAAGGGCGAATAGGTTGCGGCACGCTCCTGCCGGAAGCTCGGCAGCATGATCGCCATTACGGCTTCGTAGCGGGCGAGCAGGCGCAATAGCGCGGCATCGAACCGACCGGAGGTGTAATAGTCGGTCGCCGAGGCGAATTCATAGTCGAAGCCGAACTGGTCGAGAAAGCCGCGCAGCCTGGCGTTGTTGTGGGCGCCGAAACTGTCGTGCGTGCCGAACGGATCGGGGATTTGCGTCAAAGGCTTGCCGAGATGGGCGGCGACCATATCCTTGTTCGGGATGTTGTCGGGCACTTTGCGCAGCCCATCCATGTCGTCGGAAAAGGCGATGAGGCGAGTCTTCACCGAATCTCCGGTCAGGACTCGGAAGGCGTGCCTGACCATGCTGGTGCGCGCGACTTCGCCGAAGGTGCCGATATGCGGCAGGCCGGAAGGGCCATAGCCGGTCTCGAAGATCACTTCCTTCTGTCCGGTCCGCGCCACGCGGGCGACGATCTTGCGAGCCTCTTCGAACGGCCACGCGCTGGCCAGACTGGCGGCATCGCGGAGGGAAACGGGCGTGGTCGCGGCGGATGACATGCTCTATCCTACGGATGCTGCGCACTCCTGGCAGGCGCAAGGCGTATCCATATCCGGATACTCTTGTTTCCCAGGCTCAGATTTGGCGCATTTCACCTTTTCGGAGCATTTTGCAACCAGACCTGGAATTTGATTACGACATCACAAAGGTGTTACCAATGCGCAGGGAGATCTCGGACGTCGCGCTCCCTGAAACCGGTAGAACGCCTAGCCAGCCGGCGAAAGGAAGGGGTGTTGTTGAGGCGCCCGGTCCGGCGCGACGGGGTCGCCAAAGCTGGAAATTCCGCACCGGCGGCAGCCGACAGTCACCGGGTATCTCTCCTCGAGCGCTCGCGCGCTGCAACGGCCGCTCCTTACCCAGCCGCACGCCGCGGCGATGGGGAAGTCGATGGTTGATGACATAGACGAAAACGCACCTCAATCGCACCCTTTCGATACGGCGGCGCCTTCGATCTCGCGCCGGGCGATCGATCAGGAGGGTCTGCTGAGCGGCGACTATTGGGGAGAGTTGCGGACTTTCCTGTGGGTCGCGAAGGCCGGGAGCCTCAGTCGGGCCGCTGAGCTCTTGGGATCCAGCCACGCAACTGTCGGCCGCGAAATCCGCCGGCTGCAGGACCAGATGGGCTCGCAACTCGTCATCCTGACCAAAAATGGCGCCAATCTCACGCAGAAGGGGCGAGCTCTTACGGCCGAGCTCCTCCGGCTGGATCAGCGTCTCTTTTCCATCGCCAGTGACCTACGGGCAGAAAAGAGCGAGGCCGACGGAACCGTAAGGCTCGGAATCACGGACGGGCTCGGCGTTGTCTTCCTGGTGCCCGAGTTGCGGCGTTTCTCGATGCAATATCCGAAAATCCAGGTGCATCTGAAGAGCCCTGGGAACTTCAGGAACCTGCGCGAAAACCAGACGGACGTGATCCTCGGATTCTCCCCCGATCCGTCGCACGACATGACAAGCCAGCCCTTGGGTTGGCTACATTTCATCCCGATCGCGAGCCAGTCCTATATCGAGCGCGTGGGCATTCCGACGCCTGCTAACGTCCAAAAGCATCTGTTCATCGATTCCGAGATCTACTCGGCGAAGGGAGCATGGGACCCGTGGCATGCCTTGATCGGTCGAGGCACCGTCACCCATTATTGCGATGCCTCGATCACCTACGCGATGATGATAAAGGCCGGCCTCGGGATCGGGCTCCTTGCCAATTACACCATGATGGAGCCGGCATTTCGGCCGCTTGACCTCGATATTCACGTCAAGCTGCAACTCCACGCAATCGCCCTCACGGAACGGCTTGAAGCGAAACCTGTGCGACTCATATTTGGCCTGCTGGAAAAAATGTTTGGGCCGAAAAATCCTTGGTTCCAGGAAAAGATGGTTCTGTCGGTCGATGATGCCACCTATCGCGAAGGCTACGCCATGCTTTTCAACTCATAGGTAACCGCGTGCAGACAATTGAAACGAGCTCCGAAAAATCGAGATAGCGATTGCCGGTGTCCTCAAGCAGTTCAGCCAGCAGCAGAGAGGGACTCGGCGTCGTTTCGAGGATGCGGCGGAACATTTCGGCGTGGATCGTCAGCGTATGACGTATATTTTCGATGAGCAACGCGCTTTGCAGATCCAGCAAGGATTCCTCGGTTCGAAAATGCCGATCATCGGGCGTCTCTATAAGAGGCAGAGACATGCCGATCGACGTGGGAAAACTATTCACCACTACGACGCCTGGGGATGAGTCTGTCTTTAGCTGACCCTCAGGTTCCGGGCTGCGCATATTTTTAGCGGCTACCAAAGCACGCTCCTCCAGTCAGCGGGACCGGCAAATAACCGGCTCCGCGATTTCGTGACCCGCAACTCTTCGTCTTTGCCCGGCATGGGCGCGAGTGGTGTTGCGCGAGGTCGATTGTTCAACGTCGGTGTCGAGACATTAGGAATTTCTGGCTGACGCTTTCCGACATCGCCATGTAGACGTTGCTTGCATCCTCGAGAAGCTCACCAAGATCGCCGCCGAAATCGAGCGGCAGCTCGACCTGTCTTTGAATCAGAAGATCAAGAATCATCTGATGATCGGCTATCGATTCTTTGAGAGAGTCGCGGAAGAGAGCGAAAACGGTTTCTGCTTCCGCGTTTTTCCAATCCGTCTTCATTTTCCATCCTGATTCGCTGCGCATTAGAGATGCCATGACATTGCTCCACGAGAGGGACAACGGCTGTGGTTGCGCGGGGTAATCGGTGAGATTTCAGCCATCACCCGTCTCGAACGCGCTCGGCTTGTCCCACTGTCCTTCGACTCGGAACAACACTTTCGGAGGCGTTTGCAGCGTGATGGCGTCCGGCGGGGGCGACAGCCTTTTGACAAGCTCGATATAGGGCTCATGGCCTTCTGTAACGACGGGCGGACGGCCTTCTACGCGTTCGAAGCCGAGTATCATTTCCCAGACGCGGGCGTATTTCGGCTCAGCGTGCGTCACCAGCAGCTGGTAGCCCTTTCTGGCGACGTGATCGAAGACAAAGTCAGAGCTCCGCTTAAGAACACGAGCGTTGCGATACGCCGAACGGAATCCCGTACGCTCAATCTTGGCGAAGTCGCGGAACCAGCGAACACGGGTGGCCCCGATCGGCTCCTGTTTGGCATATATTACGAAATGAGTTGCCTGGTAGTCGTTCCCGTCGATAGCTTGATCCGCGGTGAGTCCGGTGTCCTCCATGAAACAGATCGCTCGGATGGCGATTGCGTGCATAAACTGCTCGGCCGAAGTGACGACCTGTACGTGGATATCGTTATCGGATCGGAAGACACTGTTAACGTACACTGCATATCTCTCGATTTATGCGCTCGCATATGCCAAAATGCACTTCTGCGAGGCGACTGGAAGATAAGCTTTGAACAGCGGTTGTTCAGATATGAACGATATATCGAGGGTGCATCCCGCTCTTGTCGCTCTGGCGGCCATCTGCAGCGAAGCGGCGCAGCGCCACGGCGATGATTGGCATGCCGTCGCAAGACACATCAGCAGGTGCGTCAGTTCACTGCCCAAGGATCAGCGAGAGAATCTCACAAGCGAGATGGACCGTGTCCTGCGCTATTGCCCGCCCGACGGCGGCGGACCGACGCAATAATTTACGAAACATTAAGGATGCGTGCGATCGGGGCCTCTCCGCGCCGCTCGCTGCTGCGACGCGAGCTTCGCGCCAGCCCGTGCTCCGTCTTGTGCCAGTGCTGCGGCCGCTTCACGAGATCATAGATGCTCATCCAGGCGGCATAGCAGATCAGCAGAGAATAGATCGGCAACAGGAAGAGCGACGGCCAAAGACCGAGGAGCCCGCGCCGTCGCATGCCTTCGAGAGCCGGCCAAAGAATTGCCGGAATCCCGGCAACGACCACCGATCCCCAAAGCGTCGGCCACCAGATCTGAAGAATGTCCCCGGGCAAGCTCGCCCGGCCCAGGGCAAGATTCGCGGCCAGCCACAGGCCGCAAAGCGGACCGATGAGCGGTGCCAGCACGTAGGCGAGGAGGACGAGCAAGGCCGCGCCGCAGCGCGCGGGGCCGAGCTCGGAGAGCAGCCGACCAGGGCTGCGGCAGAGAACGATCAAGGTCTGGTACCAGCCCTTGCACCAGCGCCGTCGCTGGCCGAGAAAATCCGTGAGCTTGGCCGGCGCTTCTTCATAGGTAGTGGATGGCAACGTCTCGGCGTAGTAGCCGAAGCGCGCCAATCTCAGCCCGATATCGGCATCCTCGGTCACGTTCCAAGCATCCCAACCGCCGAGTTTGCGCAAAACGTCGACGCGGAAATGATTGGACGAGCCGCCCAGAGGAAAAGGCAGGCGCAACGCGCCAAGCCCGACGTTGATTACGTCGAACAAGGCAGCATACTCGATTGCGAAGAGCCGCGTCAGCGGTATGTTGGCGCAAGCGCCGGAAGACTTTCAATCCGTCCGTGCCTAAATCCGGCGCATGGACGAAGCCTCAAATAAATACGCTCTAGCCGCTCTGAAAGAAAGACGCGCCGCGATTGCTGGCGAGATTTCATCGCTCGAATCGCGCCTTCGCTATCTCCGCCAGATGGTCGAGCACGTTGACGGGACGCTACGGCTATTCTCGCCTTCGCTCGATCCCGGTTCTATCCCCCAAAAGAAACCCTACCGGCGCGTCAAGCTGTTTGCCGCTGGCGAATTGAACCGGCTCATTCTTGGCGCGCTCAGGAAGGCTGGGAAGCCGCTCTCTACCGGCGAGATCACCGCCGCAATTGTCCAAGAGCTAGGGCATGGACCGGACGCCGCGCGTAGCCTCCAGCACCGCGTCCGGGCGAACCTTTGCTATTTGCATCGCGAGCGCGGGCTTGTAGCGAAGGAAGGGGACCGGGCAAGTGCGAAATGGGCAATTCGAGCCGTCCGACTCTAGACGAATCAAGAACGTTTACATATATCGGGAGTAGCGTCATTCTTCGCACATGCCTGGGTTGTTGCGTGTTGCGAACCTCGTCTTGCTTGTGGTCAACATAGCGCTGTTTGTGCTGTGGTTTTCTATGATCAAGCGGGACTCTCTGCCATCGGGCGGAGAGGCAGCTACCTACGTTCTTAGCGAATTGACGCTAATGGTAGCGGTACTCGGAATCGTTATTGCCCTGGGCGCGGTCCTTTTGGCCGGTCTGGGGTTTTTCGGATTCCAAGTGATGTTGGAGAGAGCCGATCAGGCGGCGCGCGAAACAGCTACGGCCTTATTGAGGGGCGAAAGCGAAGCGCCAGCAGAACCGGCAAGGAGGACAAGCGGGTCGTTACCGAATGTCGGGCGGGTGACCCCGGAAACGGATAGAAAGTGATGCTTCTAAAAGAACAGTTTGCGATCATTAGGGAACATCAAAAAACGGCGCCTGTGAAGGTCGTCAAGCTTGCGCATGACCTTGGCCTTCCCGTGTACCGGACAACCGAGTTCTCAAATGATATTTCTGGGATGATTAAAAAAGACGCCAAGAAAGGCGGCTCAAGCGGATTTGCAATCTATGTTAATGCCAATCATGCCGAGGTTCGGCGACGATTTACGATTGCCCACGAGATTGCCCATTATCTTCTCCATGAAAATCTTATCGGCGATGGTGTTGTGGAAGATGGGTTATTGCGCGCCGACGGCTTGACAAATGCAGTGGAGCGGCAAGCTAATCAGATGGCAGCAGATATTCTCATGCCGTGGCACTTGATCATGGATGCGCAGCGGCGAGGGGTGACTACAATCGACGCTCTTGCGTTATTGTTTGAAGTATCAAGAGACGCAATGTCATATCGCGTGTTGGGTACCTCATATTGCGATGCGCAGGCCGCAGGTCACGCATAGTGATTGCGCTGCCAATATCCACAGAAATCGACACTCTGTTTCGCGTTTAGGGCTAACGCCGCAAGCCGGTTCACCTGATCGCCATTGCTCGCGCGGCGATGATCCTCGCGCCATGAAGCTTCCTGTGCGTACCTCAGTAAATACACGCTAGCGATATGATGGTGATGGCCGATCTCGGCACGGCGCATCCGGCTGAAAAATTCTTCCGCCCAATTCGTGCAAGCGCCCGCGAGCGAATATGCCTCTTGATGGTTCACGCGGCGCATCTCGAATTGCCCGTGCAAATCATTCCAGGCGTTGCCTTCGTCGGCGTTTACAACCGTTCCCTTGGCAATCCGCGAGCGGATGAAAGAAAGCGCCTGCCCTTCACTGCTGAACACTGCCGGGACTGATTGGCCGTCGCGCTCGCGAACGATCACAACGCATTTGCGCTTGCCGGATTGATTGAAGGAAAGGCGGCGATCTACGCGATGCTCTTTCAGGTTCGCGGGCTTGACGTAGCCCCCGAAATATCCGCCGTCGATCTCGGCAACCTTGCCTTCGCCGCCGACAACGCGGCCCTTCATTTCAGCGGCCATCGCTTCGCGAAGCTTGTGCAGCAAAACCCATGCGGTCTTGTGAGCGATTCCGAGATCACGCGAGAGGGCTAGGGCGCTCTTGCCTTTGACCTCATTGCAGAACACCGCAATTGCGCCGAGATAGGCACGCAAGGGAAGCTTGTGCGAGGCGAACAACGTGCCGCTTGTGACGCTGAAATCCTTCCTGCACGCGCGGCACTCGAAACGCGGCGCGCCCGTCGAACGGCGGCAATCGTAGGCTTTCAGACCGCCGCAGTGCGGGCAAACCGGAGCGCCATCAGTCTCCGGCCAGCGGAGCTTTTTGAAGGTCGTTTCGGCTTCCGCATCCGACATGCGGAACACGCTCGCGAGGGAGAGCGTCTTGGCCGCTGCGGATTGGAGGAAGTGGATCGACATATCTTTTACGCCATGTTTCTGGCATATAAGATATGATAGCTCTATCCCCTTGTCAATAGAAAAATATCGTATAAGATAGAGTTATGGCCCCAAAGAAGGATGACAAGAGCTGGGAAGATCGGGTTCGCCTCTATCTCAAGGCGGAGATCAAACACGCCGATATTTCCTATGAGGAATTGGCCGAGCGGCTGAAGAAACATGGGTTCATAGAGAATGCGCCTTCCATAGCAAACAAGCTGGCGAGGGGCACATTCTCGGCCACGTTCTTTATGGCCTGTATTGCCGCGTTGAATTTAGAAGGTGTAAGAATGGAGAACATTTAGCGCGGGCAGGTCTGATAAGTTGCGCCAAGCGTATTCGCCTTTATTTGATCGGATAGCGCGTCAAAATCCTCTAGAAAACGAACGCCTTGGACATTGAAAGGCTTTTCTGCTTCGACATAGATATATTCGCTCTTTTGAGGCGTTATATCAGGCGATTTGAAGCTGCGCCGATAAACATTACCTTCGATCTTTGAAAGACTCATAATGTACATACCTGCCATTTCAGAGGGTACATCTGTACGTAATGGTTCTCCTTCCCAACTAAATGCCTTGGTAATCGGCTGATCAATTGCGATTACAGCAGCGAATCCATTGCTCATAAAGCCCTTAACTCCAAACTCAACTAACATCGCATAATGTCCCGAACTTTTTGCTGCTACAGAAGTCGTACAAACATATTTCGTTTGTTGTGCCGGCGACTCTTGCTGCGCCGTCGTATTTTTTTCCGCCAATGCTTTGTCCCGCTCTTGCGTCATTTCTTGCAGTTCACCGTTAGTTTTGGCCAAGTCGGCAGTTAACGAGCGATTGCGAGTGCTGACATCATCAAAAGCGAGAAAACTGGCGACGAATAAAGCTATAACCGAGGCTACGCGAAAATGCTGGTGCCGACGTTCTTTCGGCCAATAGTTGTTTATTGGCTCTTGCCAATTGCGCGGTACGAAAGCCTCTATCATCGGCTCGACCGCGAGTACGCCGCCGGCAACGATAAGCCACCAATATGGTAGCAGCGCCCAGGCGTAATCCCAGATGCGAGCCCAAATCGTCGGTTCTTGATCCATTGCCATGATGCTGACTCCCGTTGTGTAATTGCGCAACGGGACTCTGAAGGCCGATGGTTTTGACCATCAAACCATGGCTGGCGGGGCCGTCGCGCGCTCATGACACGCGGCCTCCGGCGTTTGCGCCAACATACCGCGCGTCAGCCAGCCGTCGCCGGTATTGTCGATGGCGAGGCGCGCTTGCAAACAGCCGAGGTTCCGAGGCGCCGCGGCAAAGCGACGGAGGGCCATCTTAAGTTGCTGCGGATCCGGCACGTCCTCGGCGTCGAACACCGCGACGAATTGGCCGCGCACGAGCGGCAGGGCGGCGTTGAGCGCTCGCGGCTTGGTGCGCGGCATTCCGACCGGTGCAACAACGATTTCGCAGCCCGGAAGACGCCGCGCCCTTAACAAGATGGCGACAGTCTCTTTGTCGTCCTCTTCGATGACGAATTTTATGTCCAGTTTGGAGCGCGGGTAGTCGATCTCCTCCAAAGCCGCGAGAAGCTGAGGGGCGACGCGTGCTTCCCGGTAGAGCGCGATCACGATCGAATATATCGGGAATTCGGCCTCTTCGATGTGCCGTAGCGGAATTGCTTGCTGACCGAAGCTGGCAGCGCAGGCGGCCAGCCTTAGCCAAATGGCCGCCACGAACCCGAAGCTCAAAAGCACGCCGCAAATCGTGCCTGTCACGGAGGGCGCCAGAAGCGAGGAGGCCACGATCAAGGCGGCGATCGCTAAGGCGGCATGCTTCTGTTCCGGAGTTGCTCCATCCTTGGCGCATAGCGCGGGATCGGAAGACCAGAGGCCCAGGCTTGCCTTGCGCGCAATTTCTTCGCGCGAGGCGGCACGCACGAGGTCGAAGAGATGCGTCGGAGTCGTGAGCGCGAGACTGCCGGAGCCGGTACGTCGCAAGGCCCTGATGAGAAGGGCAACGGCTTTGCCGCGTGGCGCCGTGAGAAAGGCCGGTCCGCCGGAACCGGCCAAAGGCACCAATCCCGCCTTGAAGGATTGATGGCCGCGCGCCGCTGATCCAAGCGTCACGCCCCCTTCGACAAAAGCCAGGCGGAGATAGCGCGCCAGCGACCTGTAGAAATGATATTCGGAGACCTTGCCTTCGGCGAAAAGAATAGCCTCCGCGGTTACGCCGCGCGCACGCGCGGTCGCAGCCGCCGCCATGAGAACGCCGGGAGCAATCCCATAATGGACGAGAAACCCGATCTCGGTCGGCAGGTTCCGCGTAACGCGCGCCGAAGCCCGACTTGCATTTTGCGGGTCGACCGTCGCGAAACGGCGCCGTTTTGACCAATCTCCCGACGTCGCCAGCTGATTGTTGTTCGATCGCATGGGACGCAACACGGACGCGCGAAAAATGCTAAAAGCCAGCAGAACTGTTCGAGCCTAACCGAGAGCCTCGATCTTGGCTATTAGAGTTGCATCATTCGTCGCTGGATTTGCGTATTTCATGCGCGTCGCGGTTATGCCTTGCTTGGCCGCAGGCCAACCTCTCGGTTCGGCCTTTGTGCCGAACTTCTTCGATCCGCAACATAGGGTTGAGAAACCCGACCTGACGGAGCTCCACAGTCTGAGATTCCTGACCGAGGACGATTATCCGCCCTTCCATTTTGCACTGCCGGACGGATCGCTCGCAGGTTTCGATGTCGATCTGGCCCGCGCCATATGCGAGGAATTGAAGATTGCCTGCACGATTCAGGCTCGCCGCTTCGATCTGCTCGCCGATGCATTGAATTCGGACGAAGGCGACGCGCTGATCGCCTCCCTGCGCATCGATGCGCGGAGTAGGGACAAGTTCGACTTTACTGCGCCCTATTATGCGACGCCTGCCCGGTTCGTGGCGCGTGCTGCGACGAAGTTCGAAGCGACGCCCGAGGGACTTGCCGGCAAGCGCGTCGGAGTCATCGGGAAAACGGCGCATGAAGCCTATCTCCAAACCTTCTTCCCGAAGGTTTCGCGCAAGCCCTATGACACCCGCGCTGCGCTCTATGCGGCATTGAAGAGCGGCCAGATCGATGCTTTTTTCGATGACGCCATTGCCTCGAGCTTTTGGCTTGCCGGAACCGATGCGCGGAATTGCTGTGTCTTTCGCGGCGGCCCGTTTACCGAAAGCCGGTTTTTCGGGGAAGGCGTTGGGATCGCGGTCAAGAAGGGCAATGTCACTCTGCGCCGCGCGCTGGATTATGCCTTGGTCCAGCTGGAGCAACGCGGCATTTATACTGATCTCTATCTGAAATATTTTCCGATCGGCTTCTATTGAAGCATGCGGCCCTGCAATGCCTCAGAGATATGTATCAAGGTCCTTCGCGGCGACCTGTGGCGTGCGATCGAGATTGAAAGCGCTGACGAAATGCCCCTGCTTGTCCATGAGATAGACAACCGCCGTGTGGTCCATCGCGTAATCGCTGCCCTGCCCAGGCTCCTTCTTGGCGTAGACCCGATAGGCCTTTTCGGCCGCGTCAATCTCCTGGCGCGTGCCGGTCAGGCCGACGATGCCCGGATCGAAGCTCGATAGATAGCTCTTCATTGCTGCGGCCGTGTCGCGTTCCGGATCGACAGTGATGAACAATACTTTGATTCGCTTGTCGTCGTTCGTTGCTTTCAAGACTTGCGAAATCTCAAAAAGCACGGTCGGGCAGGTGTCGGGGCAATGCGTATAGCCGAAGAAGACCAAGAAGGGCTCGCCCTTGAAATCTGCGTCGGTGACTTCACGGCCGTCCGCCGAAGTCAGGTGAAATGGACCGCCGATTTCAAAGCTCGGCGCGCCCCGCTGTTGCGAGAGGAGCAGGAACGCAGCCACACCCAAGCCGATAAGGCCTAAGAGCGGAATCGCGAATGGAAGAAAACGACGAGACATTGCCGACATTTGCTCCTTAATAGCCAAAAATGCGGGCAAGAAAAAGTCCGTCTTGCAGGACCACGCCAGCCGCGCCTCTAGCCGGGTCTTGCATCGGCCGCGGCCAAATCGCGCAATGGCGCCAAAGCGACCGCTCATTCGATCAGGTGATTGTGATCATTAAGCTGGCGCTTCGCCGGGGAGGCCGGACTTTAGCTGTTTGGATCCAGGTTCACGATGTTATATCATTACCACATTGAGCCTCTTTCCCAGGGACCGCACATGAAGCTCCTTCCCGTTTTGGCATACCTTGCCGCTCTGCTGGCCTTTCCGGCGGCGGCCTCGGCCGATCCAATCCATATCGTTGCCGCCGAGAATTTCTATGGCGATGTAGCCCAACAGATCGGCGGACCCGGCGTCAGCGTAACGAGCATCCTCAGTAACCCCGACGAGGACCCGCATCTTTTCGAGGCGAGCCCTTCGGTGGCGCGCGCGATCTCCGCCGCCCGGATCGTCATCTACAGCGGAATTGATTATGATCCCTGGGTCGAGAAATTGTTGAGCGCCGCGAAGAGTTCCGATCGCAAGACCATCGTCGTCGCCGAACTGGCGGGAAAAAAGACCGGCGACAATCCGCATATCTGGTACGATGTCGGGACCATGCTGACTTTCGCAAAGACACTCGCGGATGATCTCGGCAGCGCCGATCCGGCGCACCGGGCCGATTATCAGCAGCGCCTGGCGCAATTTCAAAAATCGCTCGCGCCCATCGAGGCCAAGATCGTAGAGCTCAGGAGCCGTCTGGCAGGCACGGAAGTGACGGCGACCGAGCCGGTCTTCGGCTACATGATCGAAGCGCTGGGGATGAAGAGCCGCAACGCGTCATTCCAGCTCGCGGTGATGAACAACACCGAGCCGAGCGCCTCGGACGTGGCCGCCTTTGAGGATGACCTGAAGCAGCATAAGGTGAAACTCCTGATCTATAACAGCCAAGCATCGGACCCGATCGCCGAACATATGATGAAGCTTGCGAAGGCATCAGGTATCCCGGTGGTGGGCGCGAACGAGACGGAACCGCCCGGATTGACGTATCAGGCCTGGATGCAGAGCGAACTCGATGCGGTCGATCGCGCCCTCCCGAAATCGTAACGCATGAACGCCATCGAGCTACGCGACGTCTCCCTGACGCTCGGCGACCACCTCGTTCTGGCCGATATCAGCCTAGATATCGCCGCTGGCCAGTTCGTGGGCGTGCTTGGTGCGAACGGCTCGGGCAAGACCACGCTGATGCGCGCGATCCTTGGACTGGTGGCCCCGAGCCGAGGCGCAATTCGTGTGCTTGGGCAGGCCGCGACGCGCGGCAACCCTTCTGTCGGCTATTTGCCGCAAACCGCCGGCGCCTTTGCCCAGTCCACGCGGCTGAGCGGTTGGGACTTCGTGGCAAGCGTTGCGAGCGGGCATCGGCTTGGCCTGCCGATCCTGGGCCGGGCGGCCCAGGCCGAAGTGGAACGCGCCCTCGATCTTGTCGGGGCGCGCAAACTTGCCCGCCGCCCGCTCGTCGAGATTTCGGGGGGAGAAAGGCAGCGTTTGTTGTTGGCCGAGGCGCTCATCGGCGCCCCACAATTGCTTCTCTTGGATGAGCCGCTGATCAGCCTTGACCCCCGCCATCAGCAGGAGGTGGTGGAATTGGTAAAGACGCTTCAGACGGAGCTCGGAATCACGGTGCTCTTCAGCGCCCATGAGATCAATCCGTTGCTCGGCGCGATCGACCAAGTGCTCTATCTGGGGCGCGGCCAAGCTGCGCTTGGCGCGGTCGACGATGTGATCACCGGCCCGGTTCTCTCCCGCCTCTATGGGTCCGACATCGAGGTGATCCGTCTCAAGGGGCGGATCTTCGTGATGTCCGGCAGTCACAACGTGGAGCGGGACGAGCATCGCCACGAGACCGGACACGCGCATGGGCCTCACGGAGCGCATGCCGACCATGTTTGAATACGATTTCATGCGCAACGCTTTTGCCGCTGCAACGGTGGTCGCGCTCGTTGCCGGCACGGTCGGCTATTTTCTCGTGCTGCGCGGCCAGACTTTCGCCGGCCACGCCTTAGCGCATGTCGGTTTCACCGGAGCGACCGGCGCCGTGCTGATCGGGGTCGCGCCGCTTTGGGGCCTGGTGCTGATGACCATGGCCGCAGGCATCGGCATGGGCTTGATGGGCGAACGGTTAGCCCAGCGGGACGTGGCGATCGGCCTTGTGCTCGCCTTTTCGCTCGCCCTCGGCCTGCTGTTTCTGCATTTCTATACGGCCTTCGCGACGCGGGCGACAACGCTGCTCTTCGGCAATGTGCTCGCCGTCGACATTCCTACGGTGTTTACACTGCTGGGGCTCGGCGCCGTGAGCCTGACGCTGCTCGCCGTCATCTCGCGCCCCTTGCTTTTCGCCAGCCTGCAGCCTGAGCTTGCCGAGGCAAAGGGCGTGTCGCTACGGCTCTATTCCGTGCTTTTTCTGGCAATCGTCGCTCTGACCACCGCCGAATGCGCGCAGATCGTGGGCGTTCTGTTGGTCTTCGCGCTGATGGTCGGCCCCGCGGCGGCCGCCCAACAGGTGACGAATTCGGTGGCGACCGGCGTCCTGCTTTCGGCAATCCTGGCGCTGGTCGAGGCCTGGGGCGGCATTACTCTCGCCTTCTACACCGACTGGCCGAGCAGCTTTTGGATCACCGCGCTGAGTGTCGCAATCTATCTCCTTGCCGCACTGCCGAGGCGCTTGCGGATCTTGCAAGCCGCCTAGAGCAGGACCCGAACCGCTGCAGGATTTAGTGATCCGCCGCAGCCGTAGTCGAGAAGCCTTCGGGAACGATTGGCGTCAAGTCGCCAAAAGCGTTGGGCGCCGAGTTTGACGTTTGCGCGGGTTGAGCTGGCTGGCTCGACGCTTGCGCTTGCTGCGCCGGCGCGTCCGAGGTTTGCGGCTGTTGTGCCGGCGGATTTGAGGTTAGCGCCTGTTGCGCCGGTGCCGCGTCCGGTTGCGATGGGGCGGCTTTTGCCCCTGCGTTCCGCGTCACGATGGGCTTTTGTGCCCGCGCCC
Source organism: uncultured Alphaproteobacteria bacterium (assembly GCA_963759985.1). Taxonomy (GTDB): domain Bacteria; phylum Pseudomonadota; class Alphaproteobacteria; order Rhizobiales; family Beijerinckiaceae; genus Methylovirgula. Next base: position 251,797 of record CAVXBI010000004.1, on the reverse strand, counting down.
GCTTGCGCAGCGGCGGCACGGGAACGTCGGCCGGTTGGGTCGCCATGTCGGAATCCGTCGAGGACGCCACCGCCGTTTGAGCGGCTGCCGGGTGTGACCGCGTCGGCTGTGTCGCCGTATAGAGGCGGGCGAGGCCTGTTTCGTTGCTGTCCGGCTGGGGCGCCTGCGGCTGCTCCGCGGCAGTTTGGGTTGGCGCTTGCGCGACCGGCTGCGGCTGCGGGCTGAAAAGACGCGTCAGGATCGACCCGCCGGACGTGTCTTGCTGCGCCGGTGCGGGATTGGCGGATTGCGGCTCGGCAGCCGCAGCCGTTTGCGCCGCTGGCTGCTCTGCGGCTTCTTGCGCGGCCGGCTGGGGCGGAGGCTGCTGAGGGCTGAAGAGGCGTGTCAGGATCGAACCGCCCGACGTGTCTTGCTGCGGTGTTGCCGGTGCGGGTGGATTGACGGGTTGCGGCTGGGCGACAGTCGCCGTTTGCATGGGGTCCGGCTGGTCGGCTGCTTCTCGCGCGGTTCGAAGTTCGGCGGCCTTCTTGTCGGCAGCATCGGCTTCGGCGAGGTCCCTCGCCTCGGTCGCCCTCAATTGCGCCGGCGTCGGGGTTTTGCGGTTGTCATCGACCGCGACATCGACCGGTCCCTCGGCGATTGCTTCCGGCCGGCTCACATCGGTTGTGACCGAGGCAAAACTCGGATTTTGGCCGCCATCGGCATAGATGGTGCGAACCGGCTCGACACCCTCGGCAATAAGTTCGGTCACCTTTGCGTCGTCGCGTTTCTGCTTCGCCACGACTTCGGCTTCCACCATCGGATCGTGCTTCAGCACCGGGCATGCGCCGGTCGGCTCCAAGGGTTGGCCGTCCGCCGCCTCGGCGTTGAAGACGTAATGCCCGTCGCAGACGCCGACCGCGACCTCCTGCCCGGTAACTTCAAAATTGTCGGCGCCGGTCTTCAGCTCTTTCCAAAACGCAATATTCGGATCGAGCCTATATTTGGCGAGGTTCTCGGCGGTCATATGGAACGGCAGGGACTGCATTTGGATGGCGTTCTGGCCGCCGGCAAAAGCCTCGCGGGCGATGGCGTAGATCTCGGCGATCTGCTCGTCGGTCATCGAGAAACAGCCGGCGGAAGAACAGGCGCCATGCACCATGATCGATTGGCCGGTGCGCCCATGCGCGCGATCATAGGCGTTCGGATAGCCTACGTTGAAAGAGAGGTAATAGTTCGAATTGGGATTCATCTGGCCGGGCGTGATCGCATAGAAGCCCTCCGGCACCTGGCGATCCCCCTCGCGCTCCTTCGGCCCAAGCTGTCCGGACCAGCGGCACATCGGATAGGTCTTGAGCAGCGCATAATGCCCATCCGCCTTCATCTTCCAGATCTCGAACTCCGCCTCCTTCTTATAGGCGCGGATGAGCATTGGGGCGCTTGGCGTGGTGCCCTTATCCTGCATCAAGGCGAGAACTTGCGGAGAAAGCGGCTGGTAGGCGCGGTCGGTGGCCAGATTGCTTGGTTCCTCGCCGCAACCGGCGAGCAAAACGCTGACCCACGCCAGCAAGGCGAACGCGCTGATACGGCCTGCGAGAAAAGTTGAAGGCATCGGCATCCGCTCTTTGACCCGGCTCTCCCGGAGGCGAGCCCGATCAACCCTATAAGCGTTATCCTTATCCGCCCGTTACTTCAACCCTGCCGGGTCGTTCGGCCAAAAGGTGAACGAGATCGGACCGCACCCCTCAGTAGGGCCAAGGGTGAGGCCAAAGTGTGTCGGCATAGACGCCGCGCGTCGGGCAGACCCAGATCTCCCGGTACCAGGTCACGTCGTTATAAAGATTGAACTGAGGTTGCGCGACCAGCCGGCATCCCGCCGCCCCGTGATAGGGGCCGGGGCCGGCGCTAGGCCCGAATTCGGGTCCAGGTCCGCTGCGCCCGATATCGGCCGCCTCGGTGCTCGAGGCCGCCAAAAGAAGACCAACCAGAAGAAGTCCCCGCAATCCTCGGGGCGACAACAGAAGCCTCAGGCCACCGTTCGAGCGCCCGGCGCGGGAAAGACCGACCCGAGCCTTTAGTCCTTCGCTGTCGCCGCGCATCGTGAGACCCCTGGGTCGCCGGCCAAAGCCGACCGACAAAGATCTGCTATCTGATTCGCGGGTTTCGACAAACGAAACAGATCGAGGTCAGTCTCGGTATGTTGGCGCAAACGCCGGAGGGGCGGCTGAGAGAGCCGGGCGGCGCGGCGCGCTAATCGGAACGGTTATAGTCTTTGTATGCGGTATACTGGAATGGTGTCCCGGGTTTCTTGAAATCCCCGAGAAAGCCTACCTGCACGAAAAATTGAGTGCGATGCGTTGGGGTTCTATCAAAGATGTCGTTATAGGTCGCTTCCCCCCACAGATAGATTTTTCCTTGCCCATGCGCCGCGAGTTCAAGCTGATCCATGGCGATAAATCCCTTGGCTGTTTGAATCTGGGAATTGGCATCAAGCGGTGTAGAAGTAACTTCTACCGTTCCAGCAGGAGCGAACGGGAAGTCGGCGGGAATATCCGGTTCGAATCGTCGAAACGAAAACCATACCCTGAGGTTGCCAGTTCTCGTGGGTCCTTTATTTTGCCAAGTGATCGAAAACGCCCATCCGATCAAGTCTGGGTTTCCCTCCTTCGCTACAGGATCAGAATTGATACTGGCGACGGTTATAGAAGCCCGTTGTGTTGCAACCGAAAGATCGATGCTCTGCCTCACAGCATTAGCATTGATCCAAGCCGCGTCGGCGGATTGCTTAGCTGCGTTGGCTGCTTTCTCGGCGGAAATAAACAAAGCGACAGTGGCAACAAAAAGCAGCGCATTGAAAAGGACCAACAGCCAATCGGTGATATGGTCGTACCAGTGGCTTTCATTTGCACCTTTATTGCCGCTCCTATCTGCGTTTTGATCGACAATCGCTCTTTCGTTTTCGTTGGCCCTGCTTTTGGCTTTGGCTGGTTGAGCGTGTTCGTTTGGTACCGGCTGCTTCGATGATCCTAAAATTGCGGCGCCCGCGATGACAGAAACCACGAACGCAAAAGCGGCGATAACGGCTGCGTTCTGGATAACCTTCAACATTTTTCACCGCCAGTTGCGGCTAAACGTCCTCCAATCTTATGCCGTCTAGCTCAAGTGCCGCAAGGCAAGCCATAAATAATGTCGCCGAGAACGTACCCCTGGGCAGCTTGTTCGCAATGGATGCGGCGTTCTCACTGTGTTTCTTAAGCCGCTCGGCCAATTCCTCATAGGAAATATCGGCGCGTCTGATCTCCGCCTTGAGATAGAGGCGGGCGCCAACATACCGCTCACTCCTCGGTCTTGCGGTCCTTGAGCTTGGCGAAAACCGAGTTGACGTCGATATCGGCCTCGCGTTCGGCCGGCGGCGAGGGTGCGCCAAAGACTTCGGCGTCTTGTTCCGCCTCGGTGCGGGGCGGCGCCGTGGTCACCTCGGCCGGCACGAGGGTCTGGCTGCGGTCTTCCTCGACCGGCGCGCGTTCCTTGGCGGCGCGATTGACCTCGAAATCGAGATCCATCTGCGAGCAGAGCCCAAGCGTCACCGGATCGAGCGGCGAGAGCGCGGCGGAATTCCAGTGCGTCCTGTTGCGGATCGCTTGCAGCGTCGTCTTCGTCGTGCCGACGAGGCGCATGATCTGCGCATCTTTCAGTTCGGGATGATTGCGGACGAGCCAGAGGATCGCATTCGGCCGGTCCTGACGGCGCGAAAGCGGCGTGTAGCGCGGGCCGCGCGGACGCTTCGCATCCGGCAGGCGCACCTTCGGCTGAGCGAGCTGCAACTGATGATCGGGATCCTTCTCGGCGGCGGCGATCTCTTCCCTTGTGAGCTGGCCGGAGGTGACCGGATCATGGCCCTTGATCCCGGCCGCGACCTCGCCGTCGGCGATGCCCTTCACTTCGAGCGGGTGCAGCTTACAAAAATTGGCGATCTGATCGAAGCTGAGCGAAGTGTTTTCAACGAGCCAGACGGCGGTCGCCTTGGGCATCAGGGGGGTGTTGTTCATCCTGTTCTCCTTTGCCGGACCGGCCAAGCCGAGCGCAGCGTAATCTTCCGGCGCCCAGCCCGAGTTCGCCGCTGTGCGTGGCTCACCTATACCTATGACGGGAAACGAGAATATATCTAGGAAAGGCCGGCGCCGAATGCAACGTGCCGAGCCGGCAGCCGCCCGTCATAGATGGGGATGAAGCGGCCGGGATTTGCCGAGCAATTTCGAGGCGAGCTAAAATGAGATTTCCGGCTTTTCGGTGTCGAGGACGGCATGATCAAGGATGAAGACGATATCTTTGCGCCGCGCCCGGTGGCCGCGGTCCATGTAATCGGGCAGGTTCTCGACGAACTTTCGGTCGAGGAACTCGGCCTGCGCATCGCGGCGCTGCGGGCGGAAATCGAGCGGCTCGAACTCGCCCGCCAAGCCAAGGAGGCAAGCCGTGCAACCGCCAGCGCCTTTTTCAAATCCGTCTCCTGAACAAAATCCGAATCGTGTAACTTTTCGTTAAACCTTGTCGTTTATTAATAAATTATGCCGGTTTCGAGCCGGCCGAGCCGAGAGGTTTTCCGCCTCGGTCTCATACCTCCCCAACATTCAACTTCAAGAGCCGCTTCGGCGGCTCTTTTTTCAACTGCGGGCCTAGGCTTGCGCGCTTCGCCAGATCCGTTAACCTTTCCGAAAGCTTAATGCCCGTGGCGGCCGCGATCGGCTAGGATCGGCCATGGGCAGGGCTGCCGGGTTGCGTTCGTAGGCGTAGCAGAATGAATATGTCGGGTATCGAGGGCGCAGTTTCCCTTGGCGATAGGCTGGCGACATCGGAGTCGTTCAAATCGCTGTTCCGCGAAGGCATGGCTCTCGTCGAAGAGACCGCCGCCTATCTTGACGGCGGTGGGCGCGAAGAAGCCCGGAGGCTGTCGCGCCTGGGCGCGCTCGCCTATGCTACCGAAAGCATGCGTCTCACCACGCGGCTGATGCAAATCGCCTCCTGGCTGCTGCTTCAGCGTGCCGTCAATGACGGGGAACTGAGCCAGACCGAGGCGGCGACGGAGAAGCGCAAGGTCCGCCTGAGCGAGCAGCAGGTTTCAACCGGCCCGGACGTTTTTGCGAAATTGCCGCCGCGGCTCGTCGCAATCATCGAGAGATCGCTGCGCTTGCAAAGCCGCATTCTGCATCTCGACCGGCTGATCCATCCGGCCGCCGAGAAAGCCCCGCCGGAAAAGACCGCGAGGCCGCTTGAACCGCAGCTCGAATTGTTGCGGGCCGCCTTCACCGCGGGCGAATGATCGGCAAGGGGCCGCGCTAAACTTATTTCTTGCCGAGCCCAATATTGCCGAAGCGCGATGTGAAGCGGGTCAGGCGGCCGCCGCGATCAAGGAGATGCTGCGATCCGCCGGTCCAGGCCGGATGCGTCTTCGGATCGATATCGAGGTGCAGAGTCGCGCCTTGTTCGCCATAGGTCGAGCGCGTCAAATATTCGCTGCCGTCGGTCATGACGACTTTAATGAAATGATAATTCGGATGACCTTCGGGCTTCATCGGTAAATTCCCAACAGAGGCTCGCCGGCGAAGCCGGCAAAAATAAAAGGGCGCCGCAAACGCGTCGGCGCCCCTATAGACCTTTCAGCGCCGGCTCTCAAGCCGGGCGGATCATTCCGCGGCGATCTTCTTGCCTTGGAACTGAGCGGCTTCGGTCGAGTCGGCAAGCGCCGTGGTCGAAGCCTTGCCGCCCGACAGGACCTCGGCCACGGCATCGAAATAGCCGGTGCCGACTTCGCGCTGATGGCGGGTCGCCGTATAGCCGTCTTTCTCGGCGGCGAACTCGGCGTCCTGCACCTCGCAATAGGCGGCCATGCCGCGATCGCGGTAGTCGTTGGCGAGTTCGAACATCGACAGATTGAGCACGTGGAAGCCGGCCAGCGTGACGAACTGGAACTTGTAGCCCATGGCGCCGAGTTCGCGCTGGAATTTCTCGATCGTCGCCTGGTCGAGCTTTGCGCGCCAATTGAACGAGGGCGAGCAATTATAGGCCATCAGCTTGCCCGGATATTTCTTGTGCACCGCCTCGGCAAATTTGCGCGCATCCTCAAGATTGGGATGCGAGGTCTCCCACCAGAGAATGTCGGCGAGTCCCGCATAAGCGAGGCCCCGCGCAATGCAGTAATCAACACCGGCCTTGACGCGGAAGAAGCCCTCGGGCGTCCGGTTGCCGGGTTCGATGAAAGCGCGGTCGCGCTCGTCCACGTCGGAGGTGATGAGCTTTGCCGATTCCGCGTCGGTGCGCGCCACGATGAGCGTCGGCACGCCGCAGACATCCGCGGCAAGCCGTGCCGCGGCGAGGCTGCGCTCATGCTGCACGGTTGGGATCAGAACCTTGCCGCCCATGTGGCCGCACTTCTTCTCCGAGGCGAGCTGGTCCTCGAAATGGACCGCGGCCGCGCCGGCGTCGATATAGGCCTTCATGATCTCGAAGACGTTGAGCGCGCCGCCGAAGCCGGCTTCGGCATCGGCGAAGATCGGCGCGAACCAGTCGCGCGAGACATGGCCTTCGGCAGTCTCAATCTCGTCGGCGCGCTTCAGCGCATTGTTGATGCGGCGCGCCACATCGGGACCGGAATTGGCCGGATAGAGCGACTGGTCCGGATACATCGTGCCGGCCACATTGGCGTCGGCGGCAACCTGCCAGCCGGAAAGATAAATCGCGTCGAGCCCGGCACGGACCTGCTGCACCGCCTGATTGCCGGTCAGAGCGCCAAGGGCGTGAACGTAAGGCTTTTCATGCAACAGCTTCCAGAGCTTGTTGGCGCCGCGTTCGGCGAGCGTATGGGCGATCGGAAAAGAGCCGCGAAGCCGGCGCACGTCGGCGGGGGTGTAGGGGCGGCGGATACCCTCGAACCGGCCCTTGGGCGCGGAGGGCACCAAATCGTCAAAACTCGCAGCATTGCTCATCGTAGTTCTCCGAACGCGTGTCTTCGAACGGCCTTGACCTTCGAACAGCCTTGACAGGGATTGACAACAAAGGCGCGCGACGCCCCCGTTGCGTTAGGTATAAGGGGGAAACAGTGCCAATTCGCAACCCTCCGCCTTGCAAAATTTGGTAGGCTTGTAAATCCAGCACTCTGTAAATTGTAATTGTGTAAAGAAATTTACTCGTGTAAATCACTTTGCCATGACGGCTGCCGCCTCGACAAGCTCCCGCAAAATCTTTGCCGGCCCGCGCCTGAAACGGCTGCGGCGCGAACGCCAGGTGACGCAAGCTCGCATGGCCGAGGAGCTGGACGTCTCGGCAAGCTATCTCAACCTGATGGAACGCAACCAGCGTCCGATCACCGTGCAGGTCCTGATCCGCCTTGCCGACGTCTATGGCGTCGATCCGCGCGAATTCATGGAGGGCGACGCCAATCAGGCGATCGGTGAGATCGAACAACTGCTGGCCGATCCGATGATGCGCGAGGCCGGCGTCCCGCGCTCGGAGGTCCAGGACGCGGCCGAACATGCCCCGACGCTTCTTGCCGCCATGCAGCGGCTCTATCGTGCCTATGTCTCCGCCCGCGAGGCGACCCAGGCGGGCCTGACGCAACGCGCCGATCCCGACCGCACCGAAGCGATCATTAGGGAAAGCCCGGTCGATCAGGTCCGCGCCATTCTGCATGCCCAGCGCAATCATTTCCCCGAACTCGATCAGGCGGCCGAGACCTTTGCTTCCGATCTCGCGCTCGGCGGGCATGAGCTGTTCTTCGCGATTTCGGAGCACTTGCGCGCCAAGCACGGCATCAGGGTTCGCGTCCTGCCGCTCGATGTCATGGGCGAGCGGCTGCGCTGGTATGACCACCACCGCCGGCAATTGATGATCTCGGAAGTGATGGACCAGCCGGGCCGCACGTTCCAGGCGGCCTATCAGCTCGCTTTCACCGATTGCGATTCACTGCTGAGCGAGCTCACGCAAAAACTCGATCCCGGCGACGATGTCGCCCGCCGGCTGCTGCGCGTCACGCTCGCCAATTATTTCGCCGCCGCCTTGATGATGCCCTATGGCAAATTCCATGAAGCGGCGGAGCTTTCGGGCTACGATATCGAGCTTCTCGGCACGCGTTTCGGGGCGAGCTACGAACAGGTCGCGCATCGGCTGACGACGCTGGCGCGGCCGACCGCGCGCGGCATTCCTTTCTTTCTCCTGCGCGTCGACAGCGCCGGCAATGTTTCGAAGCGTTTCTCCTCCGGCCGGTTTCCCTTCGCGCATTTCGGCGGCACCTGCCCCTTGTGGAACATTCATGGCGCCTTCAGCGAACCTGGAAAGATCCTCACCCAGGTCGTCGAACTGACCGACGGGTCGCGCTGGTTCTCGATCGCCCGCACGGTGCGCCGCGCGATCACGCCCTATGGCGCAATCGAGCCGCATTTCGCCATCGGCATCGGCTGCGAGATGAAATATGCGGGCCGTCTCGTTTATGCGAAGCGGCTCGATCTTTCGAGCGTTGAGGCAACGCCGATCGGGATCAATTGCCGGCTCTGCGAGCGCCCTGCCTGCCCGCAACGCAGCGCGCCGCCCGTGTTGCGAGCGCTGCACGTCGATGAGCAGATGCGCACGATCTCGCCGTTTATGTTTAAAGAGCTGTGAGAGCTTCCATGAGCATAACAGTAGCTGACTACGTTCGGGTGGATCAGCGCATAATCGCGCTTGGATGTCAGTTCCCTGACGGAATCGCTGTCCTTCCGACAAACTTTGAAACCGCCACGAATCGCTCGGACTTCCGTCAACTGTCTGAAGCAGCGACAATTCGAGCCCTATTTAGGAATAACAATATTCTTCTCGGAGAGGTGCTCCCGCATGCCGAGAAGGCACCTTACATACAGAACAACAACTTCGATTGGGTTGCCCCGACACTTTTTATCTCTAGTGCCTTTCTTACCCAAGACCCGGTAGCTATCTCCGTTGCGCTAAACGTTCTGGGGAACTATGTGACTGATCTTTTCAGAGGTTTTTCGAGCAAGAAAGCTATCAAACTCGATATCGTTGTTGAACGAACTAAGGACCACTTCTGCAAGAAGATTACTTACGAAGGCGATGTGCAGGGACTTAACTCCTTGGCTGACATCGTGAGGCAGGTCTCGGATGAGTGATACACGTTCCGAAAAGATCCCGCATTTTAACTCTATAATAGAAGAATGCGAAGTCTTCACCTCGATCACCAGGGATAGCGAGCTTCAGAGGGAAGCCTGTGCCCGATTGGATGGACTCTTGAGCGAGTTGAGGACTGAGAAGCAGGATGCAATCACTGAAAAGGATGAGGACTTCGCCAACCTGCTTCTCGGCTTTGAATGCGTGGCAAACTGTTTGCGCGCCGAGATCACAATGTGGTTGCTGTTGAAGTCGGAAAAGCCCGACGAAGCATGGGACAATCTGGTGACTGCCCAAATGGCCGCTGCCGGCGCGGTGCGGGCTCATCAAGGATTCGCGCATTTATTGTATAAAAACGAACAGCTAGAAGCTATCGAAAAGCTCGTCTTTCCGCCTCAGGTGTTTATTAGTGCGGGCCTTATAGTTCGGCGCCAGGAATGCTCAATTTGCGGCGAGGAATACGGCGAATGCGCACACTTAGCTGGAAAGCCTTATTGGGGGGAATTTTGCTGCATCATAGCAAGAGACCTCGAAGCAGATCATGTCGCTATAGTCGAGAACCCTGCCGATAAACGATGTCGAGTTCAAGGGTTCGGTATCGATGGCGGTTGGCGTAACCGAATGACATGGAAAATTGCGCCTCAAAACCCCGACAAGTCCGAGACACAAGCGGAAACGCAGGAGCCAAGCGGAGCGCTGATCGCCAAAGCCACTTTGTTGCGTTCCGGTGGATGAGGTTAACGGGCAACACATGCGGCGGTTATGCGCCTCAAATATGAATCGCGCGCTTGTCCACGGCGAGCGCCGCTTCGCGCACGGCCTCCGAGAGCGTCGGATGCGCGTGGCAAGTGCGGGCAAGATCCTCGGACGAGCCGCCGAATTCGATCAGCATGCAGGCTTCGGCGATGAGCTCGCCCGCGCTCGCGCCGATGATATGCACGCCGAGCATACGGTCGCTCGCCGCGTCCGCAAGAATCTTCACGAATCCCTCGGTCGCCTGCATGGCCCGCGCGCGACCATTGGCGCTGAAGGGGAACTTGCCGATCTTGTAGGCGATGCCCTTGGCCTTCAGCTCCTCCTCGGTCGCGCCAACTGCGGCGATCTCCGGCGCCGTATAGACCACCGAGGCGATCGCTTCATAGTTCACATGCCCATGCTGGCCGGCGAGGATTTCGGCGACGGCAATCCCTTCGTCCTCCGCCTTATGCGCGAGCATCGGACCGCGCACGACATCGCCGATCGCGTAGATGCCGGGGATGTTGGTGGCGAAACGCTCATCGATCACGACACGGCCGCGCTCCATCGCGACCCCGAGCGCTTCGAGCCCGAGGCCTTGTGTATAAGGTCGCCGCCCGATGGCGACGAGCACGACGTCGGCCTCGCGCGTGATGTCCGCGCCGCCGGCAGAGGGCGCGATCTTGACGGCCAGCCCCTTCGCGCCTTTCTCGACCTTGACGACCTTGTGGCCGAGCAAAAATTCGAACCCTTGTTTTTCGAGCATGCGCTGGAACGCGGTGCTGACCTCGCCGTCCATTCCCGTCAGGATATGATCGAGGAATTCGACGACGGTGACCTGCGCGCCCAGCCGGCTCCAGACGGAGCCGAGTTCGAGGCCGACGATGCCGGCGCCGATGACAAGCAGGCGCCCCGGCACTTTCGGCAGCGAAAGCGCGCCGGTCGAAGAGACGATTTGTTTCTCGTCGATTTCGACGCCCGGCAGAGGCACGACGTCGGAGCCCGTGGCGACGACGATGCTCTTGGCCGCGAGCATCTGCTTCGCTCCGTCCGCGGCCGTGACCTCGATCTCGCCCGCCGCCTTGATCGTGCCGGTGCCGAAGAACGACTCGATCTTGTGCTTCTTCAAAAGGAAGCCGACGCCGTTGACGTTCGCCGCGACGGTATCATCCTTGTGCTTCATCATCGCCTTGAGATCGAGCTTTGGCTTGCCGACCATCACGCCGAAGCCGGCGAGCGCGTGATCCGCCTCGGCGAATTTTTCCGAGGCCTGAAGCAGCGCTTTCGATGGAATGCAACCGATGTTGAGGCAGGTTCCGCCATGCGTCTTGCGCTTTTCGACGACCGCGACCTTGAGGCCCAGCTGTGCCGCGCGGATGGCACAAACATAACCGCCGGGGCCGGTGCCGATGACGATGAGGTCGTAAGGCATAAGCAAATTTCCCTGTAGCTGAATGGCTGCCTTACATCATGTTTGTCCATCAGGACCTTGAAGGCTCGATGATGGTCCAGTTTGCAATGACAGAGGAATCCTCCGCCGCGTCACTGATCGACCGCAGCTTGTTTCCATCGGCGTCTATAAAGCGAAATGCCCGGAGGTCCGCAGGCAATATCATGATCCTGCCTGCAAAGGCGCCCTCACATTCGACTTTGAATCCCTCGACCTCATCCGCATCGATGATCTTTCCATGATATTGGCTCTGGGCTCTGACGGTTCTGCCGTCCGACGCCAGGCGCGTTATCCCCACGACAATATGTTTTCCGATCAGCCAATCGGCCTCGTCTTGGTCCCAAGAAGGCCGCCCATCACCGTCGTCTGGTTCGGCCCAAGTCATAGATCGAGCATCAGTCGCGCCGGATCTTCAAGCGCCTGCTTGACCAGGACGAGGAAGCTCACCGCCTCCCTGCCGTCGACGATCCGATGATCATAAGTGAGCGCCAGATACATCATCGGCCGGATCTCGACCTTGCCGGCGATGGCGACGGGCCGCTCTTCGATCTTATGCATGCCGAGAATGCCGGATTGCGGCGCATTCAGGATCGGGGTCGACATCAACGACCCGTAGACGCCGCCGTTGGTGATGGTGAACGTGCCGCCCTGCATCTCGTCGATCGTGAGCGATCCCTCCCGCGCGCGCCTGCCGAGATCGGCGATCTTCCTCTCGATCTCGGCGAGGCTCAGATGATCGCATTCGCGCACCACCGGCACCACGAGACCCTTGTCGGTCCCCACAGCGATGCCGAGGTGGTAGTAATTCTTGTAGATGAGATCGACGCCGTCGATCTCGGCGTTGAGCGAAGGAAATTCCTTCAGCGCATTGACGCAGGCCTTGGCAAAAAAGCCCATGAAGCCGAGCTTTACTGCGTGCTTCTTTTCGAATCCGTCTTTCATGCGTGCACGCAGTGCCATCACCTCGCTCATGTCGACCTCATTGAAGGTCGTGAGCATGGCCGCGGTGTTCTGCGCATCCTTGAGCCGGCGGGCGATGGTCTGCCGCAATTTGCTCAGGCGCACGCGTTCTTCGCGGTGCGCATCGTCGGCTGGCGCCGGGGCGCGGAATTGCGGGATCGGGGCTTGCGACTGGGCGGGTGGTTCGGCGAGCGCCGCCAAGACATCGCCCTTCAGAACCTGCCCGCGCTTGCCAGAACCGGCAATTGCCGAAACATCGATGGCCTTGTCGGCGGCGATCTTGGCTGCAGCCGGAGCAGGCGGCATCGGCGCGGCTTGAACGGGCGCAGGTCGGGGCGGCGGCGGAGCCGCCACGGAAGCCGACGCTGCGACAGGCGCGGCAGCAGTTTTCTTCTGTACCGCCGCGGCCGTTGCGCCGCGCGCCTCGCCGATTGCGCCAAGAAGCGCGCCGGGCGCGACGCTTTCGCCGCTCTGCGCTGCTATTTCCGTCAAAACGCCGGCCGCGGGGGCGTTGACCTCGAGCGTCACCTTGTCGGTCTCGAGTTCGACGACGGGCTCGTCGGCTTTCACCGCCTCTCCGGCTTTTTTGAACCAGCGCCCGACCGTCGCTTCGCTTACCGATTCGCCCAAAGCCGGGACGCGGATCTCAGTTGCCATGTGCAATCCCCAAGACCCCGCGGGATTTGAAAAGATGTTTCATCGTACCCGCTCAATCCTTGTAGCGAACCTTGCAGCGAAAAATCCTCGGCTTCAACACGTCTACTCTGTGGCCGCAACTCAAGCGGCGAGAGCCTCGTCAAGCAGGGCTTTGAGCTGCGCCAAATGTTTCGGCATCACGCCTGTCGCCGTTGCCGCCGAAGCCGGGCGGCCGACATAGCGCGGGCGGCTCACCTTGCTGCCGGCCTGCATGAAAACCCATTCGAGATAAGGATCCACGAAATTCCAGGCACCCATGTTCTTCGGCTCCTCCTGGCACCAAATCATGTCGGCATTCTTATAGCGCGACAGTTTGTTGACCAGCGCCTTCAACGGGAAGGGATAGAGCTGCTCGACCCGCAGCAGGTAGATGTCGTCGATGCCGCGCTTGGCGCGCTCTTCGAAGAGATCGAAATAGACTTTGCCCGAACACAGGATGACGCGGCGGATCTTGTCGTCCGCGGCGAGCGTGATCTCACCGCCTGGCCACATTTCCGCATCGTCATAGAGGAGACGATGGAAGGTCGTGTCGGCGCCGAATTCGTCGAGCCGCGAGACGGCGCGCTTGTGGCGCAGCAGCGATTTCGGCGTCATCAGGATCAACGGCTTGCGGATGTCGCGCTTCAACTGCCGCCGCAGGATGTGGAAGAAGTTCGACGGCGTCGTGCAATTGGCGACCTGCATATTGTCTTCCGCACACATTTGAAGATAGCGCTCGAGCCGGGCGGATGAATGTTCCGGGCCCTGGCCTTCGTAGCCGTGCGGCAGAAGGCAGACGAGGCCCGACATGCGCAGCCATTTGCGCTCGCCCGATGAGACGAACTGATCGAACACCACCTGCGCGCCATTGGCGAAGTCGCCGAACTGCGCCTCCCAGACAGTCAGGGCATTGGGCTCCGCGAGCGAGTAGCCATATTCGAAGGCAAGGACGGCTTCTTCCGACAGCATGGAATTGATGACCTCGTAGCGCCCCTGGCCGTCGCGGATATGATTGAGGGGAACGTAGCGCGCCTCCGTCTCCTGATCGACGAGGACGCTGTGGCGATGCGAGAACGTCCCGCGCTCGCTGTCTTGGCCGGAGAGACGCACCGGATGGCCCTCGTCGAGGAGGCTTGCGAAGGCCAGCGCTTCTCCCAAGGCCCAATCGATGCCGGCGCCCGATTCGATCATCGCGGCCCGGTTGTCGAGGAAGCGCCGGATCGTGCGATGCAGATTGAAGCCATCCGGCACCACGCAGAGCCGCGCGCCGAGCTCTTTCAGCTTCGCGATCTCGACGCCGGTACAGCCGCGCCGCGGCTCGTCGACACCCTCGGCCGGCCGGAACGCCGCCCAGCGTCCGTCGAGCCAATCGGCCTTGTTCGCCTTATAGGCGGTTCCGGCCTCGAGTTCCGCGTCGAGGCTCCGCCGCCACTGGGCTTTGCGCTCATCGATCTCGGCCGAAGTGACCACACCTTCGCCGATCAGGCGCTGCCCATAGATTTCGAGCGTCGTCGGATGCGACCTGATCTTCTTGTACATCACCGGCTGAGTGAAGGCCGGCTCGTCGCCTTCGTTGTGACCGAAGCGGCGATAGCAGAACATGTCGATCACGACCGGCTTGTGAAATTTCTGCCGGAACTCGGTCGCGACCTTCGCCGCGTAGACCACGGCCTCTGGATCGTCGCCGTTGACGTGAATGATCGGCGCCTCGATCATTTTCGCCGTATCGGAGGGATAGGGCGAGGAACGCGAATAGCGCGGATAGGTCGTAAAGCCGATCTGATTGTTGATGATGAAATGGATCGAGCCGCCGGTGCGATGGCCCTTCAAGCCGGAGAGGCCGAAACATTCGGCCACGACGCCCTGGCCGGCAAAGGCCGCGTCTCCGTGAATGAGCAGCGGCAGAACCTTGCCGCGCTCGACGAAATCCTGCCGCTGATCCTGCTTGGCGCGCACCTTGCCGAGCACGACCGGATCGACGATCTCGAGATGCGAGGGATTAGCCGTCAGCGACAGATGAACCTGGTTGTCGTCGAAGTCACGGTCCGAAGACGCGCCGAGATGATATTTGACGTCGCCGGAGCCTTCGACATCGTCGGGGGTGAAGGAGCCGCCTTTGAATTCATGAAAGATCGCGCGGTGCGGCTTGCCCATGACCTGCGAAAGGACGTTGAGCCGGCCGCGGTGCGCCATGCCGAGCACGATTTCCTTCACGCCGAGCGCGCCACCGCGCTTGATGATCTGTTCCAGCGCGGGGACCATGGCTTCGCCGCCGTCGAGGCCGAAACGTTTGGTGCCGGTGAATTTGAGATCGATGAATTTCTCGAATCCTTCGGCCTCGATGAGCTTGTTCAAGATCGCCCGCTTGCCTTCGCGGGTGAAGTTGATCTCCTTGCCGGGTCCTTCGATCCGCGCCTGGAACCAGGACTTTTCGGCGGGATCCGAGATGTGCATGAACTCGAATCCGATCGTCCCGCAATAGGTGCGCTTCAAGATCGCCAGCATCTCAGGGATGGTGGCGAATTTGATCCCGAGCACTCCGTCGATGAAGATCGGGCGGCCGTAATCTGCTTCCGCAAAGCCGAAGTTCGAAGGATGCAGCGACTCCGGGTCCCTTGGCGCTTGCAGCCCAAGCGGATCGAGATTGGCGTGCAGATGCCCGCGCATGCGGTAAGCGCGGATCATCATGATGGCGCGCACGGAATCCCGCGTCGCCTGGCGCAATTCCGCATCCGAATGGGCGCCCGGCTGCTCGGCCTTGATCTTCTCTCCAACGGCCGTCTCGACCGCATCCCAATCGCCGTCGAAGGCGGCGACAAGCTCGTCGTGCGCGGCGATTGGCGCGCCGCGCGGTTTCCAGGCCGGACCTTCGATGCTTTTCTCGATTGCCGCGGGGTCCTCCTTCAAGCCGGCGAAGAAATCCCGCCACTCGGCATCGACCGAAGCCGGATCGCGGGCATAGCGGTCGTAAAGCTGCTCGGCATAGGCGGCGTTGGCGCCGTAAAGAAAGGAGGTGAGCGCAAAGGAATCGTTGGCAGGCGAGCGGGAGCCCGCCGCTCCGTCCGAGCCGTTCTGACCATTGTTGCCGTCTCGGCGTGCCATCATTTTCTCCGAATTGCGCTCGGCGCGCGATCTCTTCCCGATATATGTCCGCCCGGCGCCTCTTTCATGCGCGATATTGCGCGATTGATGGTTACCCGACGGTGCAACCGGCTCACTTCTTCAATACCTCGACCAGAGTCTTGCCGAGCCTCGCTGGCGAAGGCGAGACTTCGATGCCGGCCTCCTTCATGGCGGCAATTTTGGCTTCGGCACCCCCCTTGCCGCCCGAAATGATCGCGCCCGCATGGCCCATGCGGCGGCCGGGCGGCGCGGTGCGGCCGGCGATGAAACCCACGACAGGCTTGGAGCGGCCACGCCTTGCCTCATCGCGCAGGAAAAGGGCTGCGTCTTCCTCTGCACCCCCGCCAATTTCGCCAATCATAATAATCGATTGCGTCTTATCGTCGGCGAGAAAGAGCCGCAGCACGTCGATGAACTCCATGCCTTTCACCGGATCGCCCCCGATTCCGACCGCCGTGGTCTGGCCCAGCCCCTCGCGGGTGGTCTGAAAGACCGCCTCATAGGTCAGCGTGCCGGAACGCGAGACAATGCCGACCGAGCCGGGCCGGAAGATGTTGCCCGGCATGATGCCGATCTTGCTCGCGCCGGCGGTTACGACGCCCGGACAATTCGGGCCGATGAGCCGCGAGCGGGAACCTTCGAGCGCCCGCTTGACCCGCACCATATCGAGAACGGGAATGCCTTCGGTGATGCAGACGATGAGCGCGATCTCGGCATCGATGGCTTCGCAGATCGCATCCGCCGCGCCCGCCGGCGGCACATAGATGACGCTAGCCTCCGCGCCGGTCGCCTCGCGCGCCGCCTTCACCGTGTCGAAGACCGGCAGGCCTAGATGTTTCGCCCCGCCCTTGCCCGGCGAGACACCGCCGACGAGCCGTGTGCCGTAGGCGAGCGCCTGTTCCGAGTGGAACGTGCCGTTCTTGCCGGTAAAACCCTGGCAGATCACCTTTGTTTCCTCGTCGATCAGGATGGCCACGGGATCAGCCTTTCCTGACGGCGGCGACGATCTTCTGGGCGGCATCATCGAGATCGTCGGCGGCGATGACGTTTAAGCCCGACTTGGCGATGATCGCTTTGCCGAGTTCGACATTGGTGCCTTCGAGACGCACCACGAGCGGCTGTTCGAGACCGACTTCCTTGACGGCGGCAATCACGCCTTCGGCGATCACATCGCATTTCATGATGCCGCCGAAGATGTTGACGAGAATGCCTTTGACGTTGGGGTCGGCGGTGATGATCTTGAACGCGGCCGCCACTTTCTCAGCCGTCGCGCCCCCGCCGACGTCGAGAAAATTCGCCGGCTCCTCGCCATAGAGCTTGATGATGTCCATGGTCGCCATAGCGAGTCCGGCGCCGTTGACCATGCAGCCGATCGTGCCGTCGAGGGCGACATAAGAGAGATCATGCTTTGAAGCCTCGATCTCCTTGGCATCCTCCTCCGTCTCGTCGCGCAGCGCGGCGATCTCGGGATGCCGGAAAAGCGCGTTATCGTCGAAGCCGATCTTGGCATCGAGGCACTTGATGAGCCCTTCCTTGCCGAGGACCAGCGGATTGATCTCAAGCAGCGCCATGTCCTTTTCGAGAAAGGCCGCATAAAGCCGCGCCGCGAGTTTTTCGGCTTGCTTGGCGAGATCGCCGGAAAGTCCGAGAGCCTCGGCGAGCGTGCGGCCGTGGTGCGGCATCACGCCGGTCGCCGGATCGATGCAGAAGCTGACGATCTTTTCCGGCGTGCGTTTGGCGACCTCTTCGATCGCAACGCCGCCTTCGGTCGAGGCGACGAAAGCAACCCGGCTTGTCTGCCGATCGACGAGGAGCGCCAGGTAGAATTCTCGCTCGATCGCCGAGCCGTCTTCGATATAGAGCCTATTCACCTGCTTGCCGGCAGGCCCCGTCTGCTGCGTCACGAGCGTATGGCCGAGCATCTGGCGCGCGTGGATTTCGACGTCCTCGCGCGAGCGCGCTAGGCGAACGCCGCCGCCGCTGCCGGCCTCGGTTTCCTTGAATTTTCCTTTGCCGCGACCCCCGGCATGGATTTGCGCTTTGACCGCGAAGATCGGGCCGCGAAGCGAGGCGGCGGCGTTACCGGCTTCGGTCGCGTCGGTGACAGCCACGCCTGCGGCGACGGGAATCCCGAATTCCCGAAGAATCGCCTTCGCCTGGTATTCGTGAATGTTCATTTTTTCGCTCTCTGCCGCGCCGGGCGCGGAAGATGCCTAGTCCCTTTTCATGCGGCAAAAGCCGCATTAATGCCCTTACAGGCCTCGACAAGGGACTGCACCGAAGCAACGGATTTCTCAAACATCCGTCTTTCGTCGGGATTAAGCGCAATCTCGACAATCTTTTCGACGCCATTGGCGCCGATCACGACGGGAACGCCGACATAAAGATCTTTAACGCCATATTCGCCGTCGAGCCTCGCGGCGCAGGGCAGCACTCGGCGCTCGTCGCGCAAATAGGATTGCGCCATGGCGATGGCCGAGGCGGCCGGCGCGTAGAAGGCCGAGCCGGTCTTTAAGAGAGCCACGATCTCGCCGCCCCCCTTTCGGGTTCTCTCGACAATCGCGTCGAGCCTTTCCTGACTTGTCCAGCCCATTTTCACGAGATCGGGCAGAGGAATGCCGGCAACCGTCGAATAACGGAGCAAAGGCACCATGTCGTCGCCGTGGCCACCCAGGACGCAGGCCGTCACGTCTTCGAGCGCGACCTTGAATTCTTCCGCGAGGAAATAGCGGAAGCGGGCCGAATTGAGGACGCCTGCCATGCCGACCACTTTGTTGGCCGGAATACCGGTCGCCTTCTGCAGCGCCCAAACCATGGCATCGAGCGGATTGGTGATGCAGATCACGAAGGCGTCGGGGGCATAGTGTCTTATGCCGTCGCCGACGGCCTCCATGACCTTGAGATTGATGCTCAGCAGATCATCGCGGCTCATGCCGGGCTTGCGCGGCACGCCCGCGGTGACGATCACCACATTGGCGCCGGTGATTGCCGCGTAATCATTGGCGCCGCCGAAACGCGCGTGAAAACCTTGTTGCGCCGCAGATTGTGCGAGGTCCAAAGCCTTGCCTTGCGGTATGCCCTCGGCAATGTCGAAGAGGACGATGTCGCCCAGTTCCCTGAGAGCGGCGATATGAGCGAGCGTGCCGCCGATCTGGCCGGCGCCGATCAGCGCAATCTTTTGACGTGGCATATTGTCCTCTCATCGGGCCGGCCGACATGCTCTTGCAGCGCGGCAAGGAGAACGGCAGCGGTTCTGCCGAGGATGATATACAAAAGCAAGACCACGCCGATGACATTGCTGAGATAAAGGGTGGAATTTTGGCCGCGCCGCCGATCGATGGAACGTGAGGCTTAAATTTCAAGCAATTAGCCCGCATGCTACGCAGCCCCTGGTATGATCGAAGGCGCTGCGGTTTCAGCGGCCGAGCTTCCCTTCAGAGTTCAGCAACAGGGGGTGGATTGCCCGCTACGTTCGACCCGAGTGAGCCATGCGGCAGGCCGAGATAGGCGGTCGATCGCATCTCCATCAACCGCGACGCCGCTCGCGCGAATTCGAAAGCCTCGTGCTTTTTCCTGCCGAGATAAAGTTCCGCAGGCTCGGCCGCCGCCGAGGCGATCAACTTCACCCGCTGGTCATAAAGCGTGTCGATCAGCAGGATGAATCTTTTCGCTTCGTCGGTTTGCTCCGCCCGAATGACCGGGATGGAGTCAATGACGATCGTGTGGAAATTCTCCGCGATGGCGAGGAAGTCCGGCGGCCCGAGCGGCGCCGAGCAAAGATCAGCGAAGTTGAACCGCGCGACATGCGCCTTCGCATCGGCCGGAACATGATAGACCGGGTCACCCATCAATTTTTCCAGCCTAAAATCGGTGCGCGCCATGAGCTGCAACACCTCCATCCTCTCGCGCAGCAGATCGATGAAGGACAGAAACAATCCTCTATTGAGGCCGTCCTTGTAGAGTTCCTGCGGTTCAACATTGGACGTCGCGACGAGAATGACGCCGCATTGAAACAGCGCCTTGAACAGGCGGCCGAGGATCATCGCATCGGTTATGTCGGTCACGAAGAGTTCGTCGAGGCAAAGAAGCCAACAATCGGCGGCAATCGCCTCGGCCACCGGCGCGATCGGATCGTCACCCTTGACCTCGCCCTTTTTCAGCTGCTGGCGGAAAGCAAAGATCCGCGCGTGCACGTCGGCCATGAAACTGTGGAAATGCAGCCGCTTCTTGTGTGTGAGCTGAGCCTCTTCGAAGAAGAGGTCCATGAGCATGGTTTTTCCCCGGCCGACCGAGCCCCAGATGTAAATGCCGCGCTGGGGCGAGACCTTTTCCCTTGCGCCGCCCAGCCAGCCGAGCGCAGCCGATTTGCGTGCCGGACGATAGAAGGCGAGTTCCAGCGCGAGCTTTTCGAGCGTGCGTAACGCCTGTTCCTGGGCCGGATCGTGCTCGAGCTGGCCGCGGTGGACGCGATCCAGATAGCGCTCGAGAAGAAGATGGGGCAAGCCGGTCTCTTGGTTTCGCGCGCAGCAATTTTGATATGCCGTGCCGCCGTAATGCTCTTGCCTTCATCGCGCCAGCAAGACAAGCAGGCTTTCGGCGGCCTCTCGCCGCGGGCGCGGCTCGCCAGGAAGCGCCGCCGCTTTTACTTGCCGGTCTTGATCCGTGTCCACTCGCGCTCGACGAATTTCTGCTGCGCCGGATCATAATTCTTGAGGGCGAACAGGCTTTTCATCGTCTCGGCATCGGAATAGACCGTCGTGTCGCCGGCGATCGCGGGCGCGGCAGAAGAGGTGGCGGTCGCGACGCCGCTGGCAAAACCGGTCGCACTGGCGTTGCGGGCGGCGATATACGGACGCAGGAGGAAATTGATGAATTCATAGGCCGCCGCGACATGCGGCGCGTCCGTGGGAATGGCAAGATTGTCGAGCGAGATGATGCTTCCTTCCTTGGGAACGACATAGCCGACTTCGATGCCGTTATCCGCCTCGCGGGCGCGATCGCGCGCCAGCGCGGCGTCACCCGACCAGCCGACGGCGAGACAAATATCGCCATTGGCGAGCGCATTAATATATTCGGAGGAATGAAATTTCTTCACGTTCGCGCGCAAGCCGCTGAGGAGATCGCCGGCACGCCGCAAATCTCTCAAGTTCCGCGTATTGGGATCGAGCTTCAGAGAGATGAGCGCGATGGCGAAAAGGCTCTGCGGATCATCGAGCACCTCGACGCCGCAGTCGGCGAATTTTTTCAAATTCTCCGGCTTGAAGACGATGTCCCAGGAATCAGGCGCTATGCCGCCCAGCCGTTCGTGCGCCTTGTCCGCGTCAAACGCGATCCCGGCGGTGTACCACATGTAGTTGACGGCATATTGATTGCCGGGATCATCGACGGCAAGCCGCGCCATGATCTCCGCCGAGAGATTCCTGGCATTGGGCAATCTGGTCATATCGAGCTTTTGCAGCAGGCCGGCGGCAATCGCCTGCTGCAGCACAAGCCCGGAGGGAACCACGACATCATAGCCGCTGCCGCCGACCATCAAACGCGTTTCGAGCGCCGCGTCCGAATTATACGTATCATAGACGACCTTGATTCCGGTTTCCTTGGTGAAGTCCTCGAGCACGCGCGGATCGATATAATCGCTCCAATTGAAGACGTTGACGACGCGCTCGTCAGCCGCCGCTTGGCGCGGGTGCGTCAAGGGCGCAAGACCGAGAACCAGCAAGGCGATGAGGAAATGTCTCATGTTCAGGATCTTGGCGGAAATCCGGAAGGCAGGTCTCACGGACTAGGACCGCTGTTGTCAAGCACCAGATCCCTGCGCAATGTCCACCGGGTTCCGGAAAGAGCTTGCCATGGATGATTGTCTTGAGGTTCGCAGCCTTCTTGTGATCGGCGGAGCCCGCTCGGGCAAGAGCCGTTACGGGCAAACACGCGCCGAACAATCGGGCAAGCAGCCGGTTCTGATCGCGACGGCTGAGGCGGGAGATGCCGAAATGGCAGAGCGGATCACGGCGCACAGGACTGCGCGCGGCAGCCGCTGGGAGGTCGTCGAGGAGAAGCTCGATCTCGTTGCCGCCTTGCGTCGCGAGTTTGCCAAGGACAGAGTGCTGCTTGTCGATTGTCTGACGCTCTGGCTCAGCAACGTTATGCACCAGGCGCGCGACCCGGAGCAGGAACGCGAACTTCTGGCGCAAGCGATTAAAGAACTTAGGGGACCGGCAATCTTCGTTTCGAACGAGCTGGGGCTCGGAATTGTCCCGGATAACGAGCTTGGCCGTAGGTTTCGCGACGCGCAGGGCCGGCTGAACCAAGCAGTCGCCGCAGCCTGCGAGGCCGTCGTTCTCATTACAGCCGGCCTGCCCATGCTGTTGAAACCGGCACCCCATTTGGCGCTACAGCTTTGAATTGCTTGGCGGTGCTTGCGCATTGCGCCGACCAGCCCCAGTCTATATGAGCAAGTTGCATGTAAAATTGGAATTTAGCCGGAAATTTCCTGTGAATAATCGCCTCTCCGCTCATCTTCGCCAACTTGAAGCCGAAGCGATCTTCATCATACGCGAGGTGGTGGCCGAATTCGAACGCCCGGTGCTGCTTTATTCGATCGGCAAGGATTCGGGCGCGATGCTCCACGTCGCTCAGAAGGCGTTCTTCCCTGGCAAGCTGCCCTTTCCCCTGCTGCACATAGATACGACCTGGAAATTCAAGGACATGATCGCCTTCCGCGACGCCACCGCGGCGCGTCTCGGCGTCGAGCTGCTTGTCCATGTCAATGAAGACGGACTGAAGCGCGGCATTTCTCCCATCGCCTCGGGTTCGGCGCTGCATACGCAGGTGATGAAGACCGAGGCCCTGCGCCAGGCGCTCGACAAATACCGTTTCGACGTGGCCTTCGGGGGCGCCCGCCGCGACGAGGAGAAGAGCCGGGCCAAGGAACGGATCTTTTCGCATCGTTCGGCTGCGCACGGCTGGGACCCGCGCAACCAGCGCCCGGAGCTCTGGCGGTTGTTCAACACAAGAATCAAGCCTGGCGAATCGATGCGTGTCTTTCCGCTGTCGAATTGGACCGAGCGCGACGTATGGGATTATACCGCGGCCGAATCGATCCCTGTCGTGCCGCTTTATTTCGCCAAAGAGCGGCCAGTGGTTGAGCGCGACGGAGCGCTGATCATGGTGGATGACGACCGCCTCCCGCTCAGGCCTGCCGAAAAGCCACGGATGGAGCGCGTTCGCTTCCGCACGCTCGGCTGTTATCCGCTTTCGGGTGCGATCCGCTCCGATGCGGAAACCCTCGACGAGATTATCGCCGAAATGCGCGACGCAAACACCTCGGAACGACAGGGACGCCTCATCGATCACGATGAATCAGGATCGATGGAGAAAAAGAAGCGCGAGGGCTATTTTTGATGAACGAGGCCGTCGAAATCGAGGCTCTGGAAAGACGGACCGGCGCCACGCCGGCCGGCGCGCCCGCCCTGGCCACTTTGCGCTTTCTGACCTGCGGTTCGGTCGACGACGGCAAATCCACCTTGATCGGCCGGCTTCTATATGAGCAGCAACTCATCTTGACCGATCAGCTCGCCGCGCTCGAACGCGACTCGAAGAAACACGGCACGGTCGGCGCCGACATCGACTTCGCGCTGCTTGTCGATGGACTCGAAGCCGAACGCGAGCAAGGCATCACCATCGACGTTGCCTATCGCGCCTTTTCGACCCGCAAGCGCGCCTTTATCGTCGCCGACACGCCCGGCCATGAGCAATATACGCGCAACATGGCGACCGGAGCCTCCAACTGCGACCTTGCCGTCCTGCTCGTCGATTGCCGCAAAGGACTGCTTGCCCAGACCCATCGGCACGCGACCATCGTCTCCCTGCTCGGGATCCGGCACGTCGTGCTTGCCGTGAACAAGATCGATCTCGTCGGCTACGACCAAGCGCCCTTCGAGAAGATCGCGGGCGCATTTACGGCTTTCGCGGCGCCGCTCGGATTTGCGACATGCCTTGCAATTCCGGTCTCGGCGCGTTTCGGCGACAACATCTCGGAAAAGAGCGCAAAGACGCCCTGGTATTCGGGCCCCGATCTCGTCGCTTATCTCGAATTCAATCAGCGTCGACGACGACCGCAGCGGGCTGCCCTTCCGCATGCCGGTGCAATGGGTGAACCGGCCGCACCTCGATTTCCGCGGGTTTTGCGGGACGATTGCCTCGGGCACGATCCGGCCGGGCGACGAGCTCGTGGTCGCTATCTCGGGCAAGAGCACCCACGTCGAGCGCATCGTCACGGCCGATGGAGATCTTGATCGTGCCAGCGCCGGCGATGCGGTGAGCTTGACGCTCGCCGATGCGTTGGACGTCGGGCGCGGCGACATCCTTGCCGCGCCCCAGGCGCGGCCTGAAGTCGCCGATCAGTTCGCCGCTAATCTTATCTGGATGGACGACGACGAGCTTCTGCCAGGCCGCTCCTATCTGATGAAGATCGGCATCCGCGCGATTCCGGTCACGGTGACGGCGCTCAAATATCGGCTCGACGTCACATCTCGCGAACATCCGGCCAAGGCGCTCCGCCTGAACGAGGTCGGTTCTTGCAATCTCGCCACCACGGCGCCGATCGCATTCGATCCCTATTCCGAAAATCGGGTGACCGGTGCCTTCATCCTCATCGATCGCTATACGAACGCGACGGCGGCCGCGGGCCTCATCACGTTCGGCCTCAAGCGGGCGACGAACGTCCACCCGCAAGACGTGACGATCACCAAAGCGGAGCGGGCGGGACTGAAGCATCAGCGCCCCGCGGTCCTCTGGTTCACCGGCCTGCCCGGCTCCGGCAAATCGACGATCGCCAACCTCGTCGAACAACTGCTCAATGCCCGCGGCGTGCACACGATTCTGCTCGACGGCGACAACGTCCGCCACGGACTGAACAAAGATCTCGGGTTTTCCCTCGCCGACCGCATCGAAAATATCCGCCGCATCGGCGAGGTCTCGAAGCTGATGACGGAAGCGGGCCTTATTGTTCTCTGCGCTTTCATCTCGCCTTTCGCAGCCGACCGGCGGTTGGTGCGCGAGATTCTCGGACCTGGCGAATTCGTCGAGATCTTCGTCGACACGCCGCTCGAACAATGTATCGCGCGCGACCCGAAGGGTCTTTACAAAAAGGCGCTCGCCGGAGAGATCAAGAATTTCACTGGCGTCGATCAAGCCTATGAAGCGCCTGAGGCCGCCGAGCTCGTGCTCGGCAACGACGGCGAAAGCGCGCAGCAATCGAGCGCAAGAGTAATCGCCTACCTCGTCGAGCGTCTCTATATCGAGCGTTTCGACAATTCCGGCGACTGGTCGATTTGAGCAAGACTGCACGCGGCCGCCTCAAGACGAATCACTTGCCACGCTTATCCACCGCTTTCCCTGTGGCTTGCGCGAAACTGTGAGCAGGCCGCGGCCGCTCCGCCGGTTCTGCCTGTGGAAGACCTCTCGTCGCGATGGACGAATCGGCGAGGATCGACGACGCTGAGCCTCAAGGACGAAAAAGTCTTGTTTGCCAAGCGCATTTGGTGTCGTCGGGCTGTTGCAAAATCACCTCACGATGTGATTTTGTTGTTCGTGTGAGTCGCGGGTCTGAAGGGTTTGTTGTGCCGCGTCTGGCGCAACGACGGCGTTTCTCTCCGGTTCGTTTCGGCCATGCGCAGGGAGGTCGCATCACCTTTGCATCGCGAGCCAGTCGCTGGCCTTGGCCGGTCGCACCCACGAATGGCCGAGGTCGATGGTCAGTTGGACCAATTTGGTTCCAGTCCCGCCGCGTTTTCAACTGTTCTGCCCGCAACCTTGGTTTCGGGCATCATCCTCTCAGGGCATTGGCATGTCGCTTTTGCAAATCGAACATGACGCAAACCGAAAATCCCGTAGACCAAATCGAACGGATAGCTTCTCACAACCAGTGGGCGTTCGACCGCGAAGAAGAAGACGAAATATCGATCGCAGTGGCCGGCACGTGGACCGAGTACAACATCGCCTTCACGTGGCTGTCGGACATCGAGGCTTTGCATGTTGCCTGCGCCTTCGATCTCAAGGTGCCGCAGGCTCGGCGGGCGAGGCTCTGGCCCTGATCGCGCTCATCAACGAACAGCTTTGGATCGGCCATTTCGACATCTGGCCGCAGGACGGCGTAATCATGTTCCGCCATGCGATGCTGCTGACCGGCGGGGCGGCGCTCAATGCGCGACAATGCGAGGCGGCTTTGACCAATGCGGTCGTCGCTTGCGAGCGCTATTATCAGGCCTTTCAATTCGTGGTCTGGGCCGGCAAGAGCGGCCGCGAGGCGCTCGATACGGCCATGCTGGAGACGAAAGGCGAAGCTTGAATGGCGATCGGCGGGGAATCCGCTGTTGCTCGTCGGCGCCGGCAAGATGGGCGGCGCCCTGCTGCAAGGCTGGCTCGATCTCGGCTTGGATGCGGCGCGAATTACTGTGCTCGATCCCGATCCATCGCCGCAAATCCAGGCGCTTGCGGCGCGCGGCGTGGCTTTCGCCATGCCGGCAGCGCCGCCCTCGGTCCTCGTCCTCGCCGTAAAGCCGCAAATGTTGGATGGTGTCGCCGCGCGCCTCATGTCACTGACGAACCAAGCCACGCTCGTTATCTCCATTCTCGCTGGCAAGACCCTGGCAAGCCTCTCGGAGCGTTTTCCCGGCGCGATCGTGCGCGCCATGCCCAATCTCGCCGCCGCGGTCGGCTGTGGAATCACCGCGGCCGTGGCGGATGCGCGGTGACGCCGGCTCAAAGGCAAATCGCAGACGCACTTCTTTCCGCTGTCGGGCGTGTCGAATGGCTGTCGGACGAACGTCTCATGGATGCGGTCACGGCGATTTCCGGTTCCGGCCCCGCCTATGTGTTCTATCTCGCCGAATGCCTGGCCAAAGCGGGCGTGCAAGCCGGGCTTCCGGCCGATCTTGCCACCCGCCTTGCACGCGCCACGATCGAGGGCGCCGGCGCTTTGCTGGCGCGCCAGCCCGACCTTTCGCCGGCTGAGTTGCGTGAAAGCGTCACCTCGCGCGGCGGCACGACGGCCGCGGCGCTTGCCGTTCTGCGCGGCGAGGGCGGGCTGGAAAAACTGATCGACGAGGCCGTCGCCGCCGCCAAGCTGCGCGCGCAAGAATTGTCAGGCTGAGCTGGCGCGGCGCGACGGCAACCGCGGAAACCAAAGGCGGCGCATAAGCTTGACTGCTGTTGCCGGCGCTCTAGTCTCCACCCCGCGTTTGTTTTGACGCGTGGGAGGTGACATCGTGCAAAAAAGCGAACCAGGCTTCGATTCCGCGCGGCCGCATGATCCGAAGGACGCCATTATCGGCGCCCTGCTCGAACTTGCCGGCGAGCGCCATTGGGAAGACATTCCGCTGGCCGATGTCGCGACGCGGGCCAATGTGTCGCTTTCGACCTTCCGCGATCTCTTCCCGTCAAAAGGCGCAGTGCTCGGGGCCTTCCTGCGCAAAATCGACAAGATCGTCCTCGACAGCGCGGAGCCGCAGCCGGCCGATGAACCCGCGAAGGAACGACTCATCGCGGTCTTGCGGCGCCGTCTCGATGCGCTGGCGCCCTACAAGCTCGGGCTCGAGGGAATCGGCGAATGGGCGGCACGCGATCCTTTCGCCGCCGCGGCGCTCAATCAGCTGATGATCAATTCGATGCGCTTCATGCTCGAGGCGGCGGGCATCGATTCCGAAGGTCCGGTCGGCGCGCTCAAGCTGCAGGGTCTCGTCCTCGCCTGGCGGCGCGTCCTTCGCACCTGGTATTCAGACGACGATCCGGATCTCGCGGCAACACTGGCCGCGCTCGATCACGAATTGACCCGCGGAGGCCGTCTTATCGCCCGCGCCGAAGATCTGAACCGCCTGACCTCGCCGCTCTTTTCGATTGCTCGCGCCTTGTTCGAGCGCCGGCACAGCGGCGCAGCACACGAGTCACGAGGACGACGCGCGAACGGAGCGTATCAATCACACCGGCACGCGCACCGTCGCGCGCAGGCCCCCGAGCCGACTGTCGCCGAGCGTGATGTCGCCGCCATGCGAGCGCGCGATGTCGAGGGCGATCGCGAGTCCAAGGCCGGTACCGCCTTCGTCCTGATTGCGTGCCGCATCGAGACGGAAGAAGGGCCGGAAAACGTCCTCGCGCCGGTCGGGTGGAATGCCCGGCCCATCGTCGTCGATGTTGATCGTGAGGAAGCGCTGGTCGCGCTGCGCCTCGATCCTGATGCTTTTGGCATGCGCGAGCGCATTGCTGATGAGATTAGCGAGGCAGCGTTTGAAGGCGGCGGGGCGCACCACCACGACCGGGTCGCCGGAATAGGCAACTTTCACGTCCGCGCCATGGCGCTCGGCTTCGCTGCGCAGGCTTTCGAGAAATTGGCGCATATCGATGTGCACCGCCGCCTCGCCCGAATCGCCGCGTGCGAAGGCGAGATAGGCCTCGAGCATGCGCTGCATTTCCTCGATATCCTTCTGCATCTCGGCCGCTTCTGGATCGTCGCCGATCAGGGCGAGCGAAAGCTTGAAGCGGGTGAGGATCGTGCGCAGGTCGTGGCTGACTCCCGTGAGCATCGCCGTGCGCTGCTCGATGGCGCGCTCGATGCGGCGCTTCATTTCGATGAAGGCATAGCCGGCGCGCCGCACTTCGCGCGCGCCGCGCGGTCTGAATTCGGCATCGCGACCCATGCCGAAGGCCTCCGCCACCGTGACGAGCCGCAAAATCGGCCTGATCTGATTGCGCAGGAAGGCGAGCGCAACGACGATCAGCACGCAGGACGTGCCGAGCATCCAGAGCAGGAAAATATAGGAGTTCGAGGCATAGGCGGCGCTGCGGTAGGCGACGACCCGCAGAATCGAATTGTCGAGCAGGATCCTGATCTCGATGAGGTTGGAACGCCCGACCGTGTCGAGCCAGAAGGGCCTGTCGATCTGCCGCCGGATCTCGTTCGAAAGCGCATGGTCGACGATCGAGAAGAACGGCTTCGGCAAAGGCGGCGGCAGCGGCCCCTTGGGCATGAATTCGATGTCGATATTCATCCGCTCCTGGGCGATCCGCGTCAGCGTGTCGTTATCCTTGTCCTGCGGATAGGAATTATGAATATCGATGACCGCGGCGATATCCTGCACCAAGGCCGTCGAGAGCTGATGCGTGACGAGCTGCCAATGACGTTCCATGAAGACATAGGTGATGACCACTTGCAGAATGATCATCGGCAGGATGACGATCAGCAGCGAGCGGGCATAAAGCCCCTTCGGCATTATCGCCGCGATCCTGCGGGCGAAGCTGCGCCAGATCGCGCGCGGCTTGGCGATATAGCCGGGAAGCGACAGGCTCGTCAGAGGGTGGCTCATCAGCGGTCGATGATAAGTCGATAGCCCAACCCGCGCACGGTTTGCAGATGCAGCGGATTGGCCGGATCGCGCTCGATCTTGTGGCGAAGTCGGTTGACCTGTACATCGATGGTGCGCTCGTTGCCGGCGACGCCAGGGCCCGCCAGAGCCTCGCGCGTGACCGTTTCGCCGGCATGTTCGGCAAGCATACGCAGCATGTCACGCTCGCGCTCGGTCAGCCGCATGACCTCGTCGCCGCGCCGAAGCTCGCCGCGATGCAGGTCGAAGGTGAATCCGCCGAACTGAACCTGCGCGACCTGTGACGGCGTGGCTTGCGGCTGCGCCCGGCGCAGGATGGAAGCGATCCGCAGAGAAAGCTCGCGCGGCTCGAACGGCTTGCCGAGAAAATCGTCGACGCCGTTTTCGAAGCCCGCGATCCGATCCTCGGTTTCGGCGCGCGCCGTCAGCATCAGGATCGGCACCTGCGGCGATCGGACGGCTCGACCCGCAGCCTGCGCGGCAAAGTCGAAGCCGTTTTCGCCCGGCATCATCACATCGAGAATGATGAGATCGAAGGCGAAATTTTTCAAGCAGGCCATCGCCTCCTCGGCGTTCTCGGCAAGCGTGACGCGATAGCCGCTGATCCGTCAGATAGCGCTGCAGCAAAGCGCGAATACGGCGATCGTCATCGACGATGAGGAGATGTGCCGCGTCATCCGCCGGTGTCGGCGGCGCGGCCTCCGTAACGGCATCGTTCACGGCTCGCGTCCCGTGGGCTTCAGCCGCGCGCCGGACGAGACGAGGGTCGCGACCTTGTCTCGCTCGCCGGATCGATCATCGCAAGCAGAAATGCCATCGCATCGGCGCGCGCGTTCTTCTGCAATTGCCCGAAGACGCGACGAAACCGTTGCGATTGCAATTTTGCGATGCTTAGTGCCAGCGCGACTCCGGTCTTGGTCGGATAGAGCTGGCGCTGCCGGCGATCGATCGCGCCGGCGCGCACCTCGACGTAGCCCTTGTCACGCAATTCCTTGAGGACGCGATTGAGGCTTTGCTTGGTGATCTTCAGGATGTCGAGCAGTTCGGCGATGGTGAGCCCCGGGCGGCGGCTGACGAAATGCAAAACCCGGTGATGCGCGCGGCCGAAGCCGTAATTTTCGAGCAGACGGTCGGCATCGCCGACGAAATCGCGATAGGCGAAGAAGAGAAGCTCGATAAGATCGAACATCGGCTCCGGTTCGGCGGCATCCGGCGTACCGGGCCTCGGAGCGGCAGGATGTGGTGGGTCGGGGGATCGTCTTCGTGACGCAGAGTCCATGAGCATTTCTCGCACTGGCTCGACGGGCGCCGCCCAGACATATTGCGGACATTAGGCCGGCGGTGCAACGAACGCTTAAAGATCGGCAGGCATTAAGTCAGTGATATTGACATATTTCAGCAAGATTGCTACCCGTCAAGTCATCCGCGGACGGGCGATCGTCTGCCAAATCCGATGTTTGCCGCACGCATCCGCCGCGCAGAGATCGCCGCGGATTCCGGGGCTGTATGAGAGGAGTGCGGCTCGATGTCCGTCCTACCCTTCGACCAGCGCGACGGCTTGATCTGGATGGACGGCAAGCTCGTCGCCTGGCGTGACGCTAAGCTGCACGTGCTCTCGCATGGGCTTCATTACGCCTCATGCGTGTTCGAGGGCGAGCGCGCCTACGGCGGCCGAATTTTCAAATCCACCGAACATTCCGAACGTTTCAAACGTTCGGCCAATGTGCTCGATTTCGATATTCCCTATTCGGTCGCCGAGATCGACGCGGCCAAGCAGCTCGTCGTCGACAAGAACAATTTGACCGATTGCTATGTTCGCCCGGTCGCCTGGCGCGGCAGCGAGATGATGGCGGTGGCAGCGCAGAATTCGACCATCCACACCGCCATCGCCGTTTGGCCCTGGCCGAGCATGTTCAATATCGCCGAGAAGATGAAAGGCGTCCGCCTCGACATCGCCGAATATCGCCGGCCGGACCCGCAGACCGCGCCGAGCTTCGCCAAGGCGGCCGGCCTCTACATGATCTGCACGATCTCCAAACACCGGGCCGAACGCCGCGGCTACGCCGACGCCATGATGCTCGATTGGCAGGGCCGCGTCGCCGAATGCACGGGCGCCAATATTTTCTTCTCCGTCGGCGGCGTGCTTCACACCCCGATCGCCGATTGCTTCCTCGATGGGATCACGCGGCGCACCGTCATCGATCTGGCGCGCCGCCGCGGGATCGATGTCGTGGAACGGCGCATCATGCCCGACGAGCTCGAAAAATTCGAGGAATGTTTCATCACCGGCACGGGCGCGGAGGTCACGCCGGTTTCCGAGATCGGGCCTTACAAGTTCACGCCCGCCAGCCTGTCGCGAACCTTCGTCGAGGATTATTCGGCCGAAGTTCGGCCGAAGCAGAAGGCAGCTTGAGGTTCGCGCTTTATGCGGCGCGCGACCCGGTCGCGTCAAAACGCCCATCCGATCCTGACGATCGACCCTTGATCCGCTCTATTGCGCTCTATAACATGCATACAGAATGAATGTTATAGCCCTAGCGGGGAAATGACCCATCCATGGTAGGCGACTTTTCCTCCGCAGCCGAACGCCGCGCGGCGCTGACGGCGCAAATCCAGGCCGAGACGGGGATCGACGAGCCGATGATCGAACGCCTCGTCCGTGCTTTCTATGCGCGGGTGCGGCAAGACCCGCTGATCGGCCCCGTCTTCGCGACGCGGATTACGGATTGGGAGCCGCATCTCCCGCGGATGTGCGCCTTCTGGTCTTCGCTGGCCTTGATGAGCGGGCGTTACCACGGCCAGCCCATGCAAATGCATCTGCCGCTGCTCATCGACGCTCGGCATTTCGACCGATGGCTCGTGCTCTTCGAGACGACCGCGCGCGAGCATTGCACGCCGATGGCGGCGGAGCATTTCATCAAGCTCGCTCACCGCGTCGGGGAAAGCCTCGAACTCGGAATCGCCGGTGCGCACGGCGTGATGCTCGGCAGGGGCGAGCGCTTCATCGCCGGCTAGGCGCCGGTTCCCTCGATCGACCCGGGCATGACATTTCGGGTAGGGTCTCGCCTCTCGCAATGTCCTTCGCCACGAGGTTAGCAATGGCTCTACGCACACGGCTCACCGACCGGTTCGAGATCGAGCACCCCGTTGTGTCGGCCCCGATGGGTTTTATCGCCGGCGGCAAGTTGGCGGCGGCAGCGACGCGCGCGGGCGGTCTCGGCCTCATTGGCGGCGGCTACGGCGACAAGGACTGGCTGACGCGCGAATTCGGCGAGGCCGGCAACACGCGCGTCGGATGCGGCTTCATCACTTGGTCACTCGCCCGCAAGCCTGAGTTGCTCGATCTCGTCCTGGCGCGAAAGCCAGCGGCGCTGATGCTCTCGTTTGGGGAGCTCGCGCCATTCGCCGAAAAGATCAAGAGCGCCGGCGTGCCGCTCATCTATCAGGCGCAGAGATTGGCGCACGCGCGCGAGGCCGTCGCGGCCGGCGCCGACGTCATCGTCGCGCAAGGCGGGGAGGCCGGCGGCCACGGCGGCACGCGAGCGACGCTCACGCTCACCCCGGAAATCGCCGATTATCTGGCCGGTGCGGCGCCCGGCACTTTGCTCCTCGCTGGGGGCGGCATCGCCGACGGGCGCGGCCTGGCTGCGGCTTTGATGCTTGGCGCCGACGGCGTGCTGATCGGCTCGCGTCTCATGGCGAGTGCCGAGGCGCTGACGCCGCCGGGTTTCCTTGACGCCATCTTGGCGGCTGACGGCGACGCAACCGTCAAGACCGACGTGCCCGACATCGTGCGCAACTACGCTTGGCCCTCCGGCATCATTGGTCGCGCGCTCAACACGCGCTTTGTCGCCGACTGGCTGAGACGCGAGAACGTTCTGGCGAAGCCCGAAACGCAGGCGGCCGAAGCCGAACGCTATTGGCGCGGATTCCGCGCCGGTAACGCTGAGGAAACCGGCGTATTCATGGGCGAGGCCGTCGGGCTGATCTACGACGCGCCGGCCGCCGGCCACGTGATCGCGCGGATCGTCGCCGAAGCCGAGCACCTGCTGTCGAAGGCGGGAGACTTTATCGCAGTACCGATCTGAGACGCCGCTTTGAGGCGGAAATGGTTGGGTTTTCTCTTCGGCGCACGCCGCCTGCGCGCGAACTCATGCAGAACGTCTTGAAACATTCCGGCATGGGTGCTCAACTGCGCCTTTACTGAAATCCATTTCCGACGCAAGAATTTCGGCGCGCCCGCGACGTCTGAAGCGCGACGCGGCCAATTTTGATCACGGACGGTGCCGAGATATTTGTTTGACCCGTGATCCTGGCCTCAATCGACGGGGTCCTGGGATCATGCTCTGTTGCCCGACTGGCGTGGAGTGTGGATGCGTAGGACCCGTGATATCTCATGCAGATTCGAGCTCGATCCGCGGGACTGCGATTGGTTGCTGGCAGGCCTTCGCCGAATTGGCGCAGAACCGACGGAAGAGACAAAGAATTTCGCGCTCTATCTTGATACGCCCGAGACTGCGATCGGCAATCGCGGCCTTGCCCTCTGCATTCACCGCGCCGGTGAGCTTACCTCCGATAATATAAAGACCGCCGTCGATAGGGCGGCTCACGGTCTGCAGGCGGCAAAG
Organism: uncultured Alphaproteobacteria bacterium; assembly: GCA_963759985.1. GTDB lineage: Bacteria > Pseudomonadota > Alphaproteobacteria > Rhizobiales > Beijerinckiaceae > Methylovirgula. Next base: position 217,721 of record CAVXBI010000004.1, on the reverse strand, counting down.
GGTTGGACGCAGTCTGTCGTGCCGCTGTCCGCCGCGACGCCGCTCGAGGCCCGCCGTTGGCTATCGTCTTTGCTGCGGCGTGAGGACACGCGGCAAAACCTCCGCGTTTTGTTCCAGGTCGAGACGCAGGACAGTCGGTGGCACGCGAATACGGGTCGCGCTAAGACCGAGATCAGCCTGGTTCGCGCACGCATTACCGCCAATCGCAAACAGGCGTCGTTTGCCGTGGTCAGTTTTGCCTGCAAAACGGGTGCGGAAGATTTCTTTGCATTGCTGGGAGAGATTTGTACGCCGGCCAGGCTGCGGATGAGCGCCGAGGAGATTGTGCTGCGCGGCTATCGCTTCTGCGGCCATCTTCGCGATTCGCATATTACGGCCTTTGCGCCGAAACTTGCCGCAGATATGGATGTGGCGACGGCATTCCGGACGATTGCGCGCGCCTGCTTCGATCAATTCCTCCTTAACGAGCCTGCGATTCGCCTGACGCGCAATCGGGAAGCGGTACACCAATGTCGCGTGGCTCTACGCCGGCTCTCGACCAGCCTGCGCATCTTTGCCTCACTTGTCTCGGGCGCTGGCCGGGATGAATTGCGGCACGATCTCAAACAACTCGCTGCGCACCTGCAGAAGGCGCGCGACCTCGACGTACTGACTGCCGAGGCGATCGCGCCGGCGATCGGCGCCGATGCGCCGGCTTGCTCCAAGACTCTTCTACGCGGCATCGAAGCGCGTCGAAATTCGGCCTATGACGAGCTCGTCGCAACGCTCTCGGCCCCGCAGGCGGCAAAATTGTTCTCTCGTATCGTCGGTTGGATCGAGGCCGGAGACTGGATGCTCGATCCTAAGCGCGAAGACCTGCGACGGGAAAAGATTGTGCCCTTCGTCGAGCGCAAGCTAGCAAAGGCCACCCGCAAGTTCAATGAACGCTGCGAAGAACTTGGGAAGGCCGATCAAGAAGAACGACATCGCATCCGAATTCGCGCCAAAAACTTGCGTTATAGCGGAGAATTCTTTGAGACCCTGATCGCGTCCAAGGTGGCGCGCAAGAGATTTCGTGCCTTCATCGCCGCCCTCAAGGATTTGCAGACGCTCTTGGGCAAGGAGAATGACGTCCGCATGACTCGGCGCTTTCTTGCCTCTCTCGCGCAAGAAATCGGCGAGGACCACACGCCGGCTGGAGATAAGGCCATGCTCGCCGCGGTCGAATCTCTCGCCAGCAGCATCAAAGGCCTGTCAGAAGCGGAATTCCAAAGAAAGGCCGAAAAAGCGCGGCGGGCGTTTGCCGACGTCAAGCCGTTCTGGAGCGAAATTTCCCGCGAGCCGGCGTAGGGCGTCGGGCATCGCGCTTGGTGCAATTGGTTAAGCGCGTTGGCATTTGCGGCGTCCGGCACCTATCCAGAAGCAGCCCGAAGGGCTAGAATTGCGCTGCGGTCATGGGCGCGGCAAGCGGCAATTTGCAGGATCTCGCGTGGCGGGGGAAAATTCTTTGAAAATCCTTCCCATAATCATGTGCGGCGGCTGCGGCACGCGGGTTTGGCCCGAGTCGCGCGAGAGCCTACCCAAGCAATTCATCCCCCTGCTCGGCACACGCTCGACGTTCCAGATGGCGGTCGAGATGCTGGCCGACCCACTGTTTGAGACACCGATCGTCATTTCAAACCAGGACTATCGCTTCCTCGTTTCCGAGCAGTTGAAGGAAATCGGGCGCGAGGCCCGCATCGTGCTTGAGCCGCTGCGGCGCGATTCGGGCCCCGCCGTTGCGGTCGGCGCGGAACTTGCGGCAGAAATTTCGCCCGACACGATCGTCGCCATTCTCGCGGCCGATCACGTCGTGAAAGATCACGAAGGCTTCGTTCAATCCTGCCGGCAAGCGGCCGCCGCCGCGGCCCGCGGCTATATCGTAACTCTGGGAATCAAGCCGAGCGAGCCGGCGACCGGCTACGGCTATATCGAGACCGGCAACGCGGTCGTGGAAAACGGCACGGTTCTCAAAGTCGAAGCCTTCGTCGAAAAGCCCGATGTCGCGACGGCCGCGATTTACGTGGCCGCGGGGCACTTGTGGAACGCCGGCAATTTCTTCTTCCGCGCCGATGTCATGCAAGAGGAATTGCGCCGGCTCGAACCTGCCATCCTGGATGCAGCCTGTGAAGTCGCTGGCAAAGGCCCATAACGACCTTGGCTTTCTCCTCCTCGACAGAGAAGCCTTCGCGCGCGCGCCGAAAATATCGATCGACTATGCCGTGATGGAACATACCGATCGGGCTGCGGTCGTGCCGGCCGACATCGGCTGGTCGGACGTCGGAACCTGGGCGGCCGTGTGCGAATTGTCGCCCCGCGACAGCCATGGCAATTCGGTGCGCGGCCGCGGCATCATCATGAATGCAACCAACGTTCACGTCAGGTCCGACGAGCACCTGACGACCGTCATCGGCGTCGACAATGTCGTCGTCGTCACGACCGAGGATGCCGTGCTCGTTCTCGATCGGGCGCATGGCGACAAGGTCAAACAACTCGTCGATCGGCTGAAGAGCGAGAACCGTCGCGAAGCCTTGGAGCACAAGAGATGCTACCGGCCCTGGGGCTATTTCCAATCCGTCGATCACGGCGCGCGCTATCAGGTCAAGCGCATCGTCGTGAAGCCCGGGGCCAGGCTGTCATTGCAGAAACATTTCCACCGCGCCGAACATTGGATCGTCGTGCGTGGCACGGCGGAAGTGACGCGCAATGACGACGTCGTTCTCGTGCATGAGAACGAGTTGATCTATCTGCCGATCGGCGCAATTCATCGCCTGGCCAATCCCGGCAAGATCGACCTCGAATTGATCGAAGTGCAGACCGGCTCCTATCTCGACGAGGATGACATCGTCCGCATCGAGGATGTCTACAACCGCGTCTGACGGGATCTGCAAGTGTAGCGCGCCATTGGCAGCGCACAGTTTACGTTTCATTCACTCAATAAATTAAGATTATTACTTTACTTACCACAAAGCATGATTGTTAAGACCTGAAGCCCGTTTTCGCTTACCATGTAATCCTTCGGATTCATGGGTAGTTCTACGAAAATGACCAAGCGTTTCGCGTCCCTCGGCCTCATCGGCTCGGCCTTGCTGATCCTCCCGCACCTGGCCATGGCGGCCTCCTCCGCCACACCACAACAGCCCTATAACGCACCGGACGGCCAAGCGCCCGGCGAGCCTGCTCCGGCTTCTGCCGCCCCGGCGCCAAGCGCCAATTATGGCGGCGGCTTTCTCGAATTTCTGTTGAGCGGCGGCGGGGCGCTGGCTCCCGCTCCCCCCTCGCAAACAATGGCTTCTGCGCAGCCGTCGGCATCGCCACCGGCCGAGGCAGAGCCCAGCGCCGTGCAGCGCGCCATCGATCCTATCTATCTGCGCCAGGAAGTCGCGTACGCCGGGCCGCAGCGTGCCGGCACGATCGTGATCGACACGCCGAACAAATTCCTCTTCCTGGTCGAAAAGGGCGGCAAGGCGCTGCGCTATGGCATTGGCGTCGGCCGGCCCGGATTCGCCTGGTCAGGCATCAAGGCCATCAGCCGCAAGGCCGAGTGGCCGGATTGGACTCCGCCATCGGACATGTTGAAGCGCCGGCCCGATTTGCCCACCCATATGGCGGGCGGCCCCGATAATCCGCTGGGCGCGCGCGCTCTCTATCTCGGTTCCTCGCTCTATCGCATTCACGGAACCAACGAGCCCTATACAATCGGCACCAACGTCTCTTCGGGCTGCATCCGGATGATGAACGAAGACGTCATCGATCTCTATGACCGCGTCCGCGTCGGCACCAAGGTCATCGTCATGTGAGCGGCGCCGCGTCGTCCGGCGTCGCCGACAGCGCGGCAATGAAGTCGCGGCAATAGGTGGCCGCCGTCGTCTGGCAGATCTTCTCGAAGAGCTTTTCATAACGCGCCTTGCGCTCGTCGAGCGGCATGATCAGCGCCTGATGCATGGCCTCGGAGATTTCGTCGGGGTCATGCGGGTTGATGACAATGGCTTCGGTCATTTCCTCCGCCGCGCCGGCAAAACGCGACAGGACGAGGACGCCCGGATCTTCCGGATCCTGGGCGGCGATATATTCCTTGGCGACGAGATTCATGCCGTCGCGCAGCGGCGTGACCAGGCCGACGCGCGCCTGGCGGTAGAATCCGGCGAGGCTCGAGCGTGCGACCGCGCGCGTCATATAGCGCAGCGGGATCCAATCGAATTCGGCGTGGCGGCCGTTGATCTCACCGGCCAGTCGATCAAGCTCGCGCTTCAATCGCTGATATTCAGTGACATCCTCGCGCGAGCGCGCTGCGACCTGAAGGTAGGTGACCTTGAGCCTGTGCTCGGGGAATCGGTCGAGCAGGCGTCCGAAAGCTTCGAAGCGGTTGGGCAACCCCTTCGAATAATCCAACCGATCGACGCCGATCATCAGGGCGCGGCCTTGCATGCTTTCGTCCAGCCGGTGCGCGGCTCGGCCCTGCGCGGCCTTTTTGGCCTGTCGCGCAAAGGCGCGCGTATCGATGCCGATGGGCATTGCCGCTATGACGACCGAACGCCCATCCATGACGATCGGCTGCCCCGGGTGGTGCGCCACATTCAGAAAGGTCAGCAGGCAGTCCTCGAAATCGTGAAGATGCTGGCGCGCCTGAAAGCCGACCACGTCATAAGTGCAGATCATGCGCAGCAAGGTCTCGGAAGGCGGCAACACCGCAAACAGGCTTGCCGGCACGAAGGGCACATGCAGAAAGAAGCCGATGCGGTTCTTAACGCCGAGCGCACGCAACGCCATGCCAAGCGGGATCAGATGATAATCGTGGACCCAGATGAGGTCTGTGGGTTTGAGCAGGGCAACGAGCGCCTTTGCATAGGTGCGGTTGACGTCGAGATAGGCTTCGAAGTCTTCCCGATCGAATTCGAGCAGGCCCGGCTGGAAATGCAGCAGCGGCCATAGAACCGAATTGGCGAAGCCGACATAGAAGCGCTTGTAATCCTCTTCCGACAGATCGATCGTGGCGAAATCGAACTTGTTCGACTGCTCGATCTTGGCGATGGTGCAGGTCTCGGCGGCGATTTCGCCGCTCCAGCCGAGCCAAAGCGCGCCGTTCTTGAAAACGTCGCTGAGCGCCACCGTCAGGCCGCCGGCCCGCGCGCCGCGAAAGGAGGGCACCGGGACGCGATTCGATACAATCACGACGCGCGCCATAATGCCTCCTCCCATCCGCGCGACAGGCGCGCGGCCGAATGAATGAGACCGACATGCGAATAGGCTTGCGGAAAATTGCCCCAAAGCGCCCCCGATTGCGGCAGGATGTCTTCCGAGAGCAGCCCCACCGCGTTGCCGCTGGCGAGGACTCTTTTGAAGATTTCCCGCGCTTCGTCGCGCCGGCCGGCGAAAGCCAAAGCATCGACGTACCAGAAGGTGCAGACAAGAAAGGCCGTTTCGGGACGGCCGAAATCATCGGCTTCGTCGTAGCGCATGACGAAACCGTCGCGCACCAGCCGCTTGGCGACGACCTCCAGCGTCTTGGCGATGCGCGGATCCTTGGCCGGCAAGAGGCCGATCTCCGGCAATAGCAGGCACGAGGCGTCGGCGATCGAAGCGTCGAGCACGCCGGAGAGCCAGCCTTCCGGGGTCGTCGCGCGGGCGATGATCTCTTGGCGCAGCTTGAGAGCCAGCCCACCCCACTCCGCGGCGTCGGCGCTTTCGCCGACACGTTCGGCAATCAGCGCCAAGCGGTGCAGCGCCGCCCAGCACATCGCCGCCGAATAGGTGTGCACGCTGACGCGACCGCGATATTCCCAAGGTCCGGAGTCGGGCGTGACGACGCAGCGCGCCGCGAGCCGTCCCATGCTGCGCAATTGCCGGTAAAGGGTGGCATCGCCGGTGTGGGCGAGGCGTTCGTCCCAGAACATCTGCGCCGCGGTCAGGATGATCGATCCATAGACGTCGTTTTGCACCTGCGAGGCGGCGGCGTTGCCGATCCGCACCGGCCCCATGCCCTGATAGCCGGATAGGGCCGGCGCCAGACGCTCCGCGGAGCTCGTCGCGGCCGAGATCGGATAGAGCGGGGCGATCAAAACGTCGTCTTCGCGCAGCACCGCATCGATCACGAAGCGGATGAAGCCTTCCATCGTTCGGGTGGCGCCAAGGCGATTGAGCGCGCCGACCGTGAAAAAGGCGTCGCGCAGCCAACAAAAACGATAGTCCCAGTTGCGCGACGAATTCGGCGCCTCGGGGATCGATGTCGTCAGCGCCGCGACGATGGCGCCCGTATCCTCGCAGCTGCAGAGCTTGAGCGTGATCGCCGAGCGGATGACCTCGGCCTGCCATTCGAAGGGCACCGACAGGCCGCGCACCCAGGTGCGCCAATCCTCGATCGTCTGGGCGAGAAAGGTTTGGGCGAGCGCATCGGGATTTTCGGGAACGGATTCGTCCGACGCCGATAAACAGATTGACCGGGCGATCGAGCGCAAACTCGGCCTCTTCGCAGAATATAGGCGGTCGCCATGTCGGATGTGACGCGCAAGGTCGTATGCGGCCCGCTATAGCGCAGATGATTGCTGCCGACGCTCACTGCGGGCTTGTCGGCGCCGTAGTTGAAGACCGGCCGGATGCGCACCGCGAGCCGGACCCGCTTGGCGAGCGGTTCGAGGCGCCGCACCAGCATCGGCGGCCTGAAGCTTCGTCCGTAGCGCATGAAGCGCGGGGCGAAATCGACGATGCGGACCTGGCCGCCGTTGCGGTCGGTGATCGTGGTCTCGAGTACCGCCGTGTTGGGCAGATAGCGCTGGCTCGATTCCACGGCGTCGCGCACCACGACATCCATGAAGCCACGCGTCGGCGCATGTCCATCGACGAGCGCACAAAAGACCGGATCGCCGTCGAGACGGGGGAAGCAGAACCAATTATGCCGCCCATTGCGGTCGATGAGGCTCGCAACCGCACAATTGCCGATAACCGCGAGATCAAGGGTGGTCATGCAACGGGCGGCCTCAAATTCGCGCGATACGTTTGAGCCAGGCCCGCACTTTATCCGGCCGGCCGGCAAATGACATAGCAACATCGAGCGCGATGCCGCCGCGTTCGACTGCGGCCGCAAATCCATCCCGGTCGGTCGTGTCGTCGCCGATGAAAACCGGGATGCGGCCAGCAAAAGGGGCCACCGCCATCAGCCGGTCGACCGCGCGGGCTTTGGTCACGGTGCGCGGGCGGATCTCGACCGCCATTTTGGCTTCGAGCAATTCGAAGGAATTGGAATCGCGGGCAATGAGTTCCGAGACGGCGGTGCGCACCGTAGCTTCGTGCGCCGGGGCGTTGCGATAATGCGCGACGACATTGTGCCGCTTCAGTTCTATCAGCACGCCGGGACAGGTCATCTCGAGATGACGCAGTCCTGCGATCCAATCGTCAGGAACCCTGAGCGCCACTTCATCGCGAGAGCCGCCCGGCAGGCGCACGACGGCGCCATGTTCGCCGGAGGCCGGGAAGCGCAAGGGATCGAGCAATTCATCGATCTCGCGCAGGTCGCGGCCGCTGACGATGGCAAGCGCGCCGCCGAGCCTCGCCGCCGCGGCCTGAAGATCGGCGACAAGATCGCCGGGCACGATCACCGCATCGGGGGTCGCCGCGATATCGAGCAAAGTCCCATCGAGATCGAAGAAAAGCGCCCAGTTCCGTTGCGGCGCAGGCGGCGCCATTGCGACGCGCGCCGCTGGCATCAACGCCGGATCCACCATTCTTATTTCTCCAGAAATCCGGAACTGCGCAGGACCCGGCGGGTTGCGCAGGCATACATCGGTCAGGTCTCAAAAGCCATCCCGATCAAATCGTTAGGCATGGAGATGCCGCTGCGACGGAGCCGCTCGCAGCCCAAAGACAACGGCAATGGCGCCAAATCGTTCCGGTCAAGCTCACAGAGATATTTGCCGCACTGCCGGAATTCGATGATTTGATCGCGGACATGAAACGTTCTTCACTGCGGATGCGTATAGATCAGGGAATTCAGGCGGAGGCGTGGATGTCTGAGGTGGCCCTAGAAAGCCTCGCCCCCCGGCGCGTCGCGATCTACAGGCATGGGGCAATCGTGCGCCTCACGCATTGGATCAATGTGGTCGTCTGGGTCTTTCTGCTGATGAGCGGGCTGCAGATCTTCAATGCCCATCCCGCTCTCTATTGGGGTCAGCAGTCTCACTTCACGCGTCCGTTCCTGTCGATGACATCCTCGAAGGAGGATCCCACCCGCGGCATCACCTGGATTGCGGGCCATCCTTTCGATACGACCGGCTGGTTCGGCGTGTCGAAGGACCAGAATGGAGAGCTGGAGGAACGCGGCTTCCCGCAATTCATGACATGGCCAAGCGAGCAGGATCTCGCGACCGGGCGCCGCTGGCACTTCTTCTTCGCTTGGCTGTTTGTCACCAACGGCCTCATCTATCTCCTTTACGGCGTCATCAGCCGCCATCTGGCGCGCGATCTTTGGCCGTCATGGTCGGATATTCGCCATATCCCGCGCTCGATCTGGGAGCACGTGAGACTCAGGTTTCCGCATGAGCGGAACTACAATGTCCTGCAGAAGCTCGCCTATGTGTCGGCCGCGCTCGTCGCCCTTCCGTTGATGGTCCTCACCGGACTGACGATGTCGCCCGCAATGGATGCCGCTTTTCCTTGCCTGCTCGAAATCTTTGGAGGCCGTCAGTCGGCGCGCTCGATCCACTTCATCACCGCGACTTTCCTGGTGCTCTTCGTCATCGTGCACGTGGTCATGGTGCTCATCTCAGGGGTCTTCAACAATCTGCGTTCGATGATCACCGGCCGCTATGTCGTCGAGGAGGACGCGCATGATCCGCTCCGCTGAGCGCAGGCTTCTTCAGCCAATGTCGCGCCGCAGCCTGCTGCGGTTCGGGGCGATCGGCGCAGGTTCGCTGCTGCTGGCGGGATGCGACGATTCGGTCTCGGAAAACCCGAGCATACTCGCCTTCATCGACAAAGCGTCAACGCTCACCTACCGCGCACAGCGGCTGATCTTGCCACGCGACAAGCTCGCGCCCGAATTTTCCGAGAGCGATATCGCTCCGGAATTCCGCGCCAATGGATCGACCAGCCCATCCGACCCGGCCTATCGGGCGCTGGCCGGCGCCAATTTCGTCGATTGGCAGCTTACGGTGGATGGGCTCGTCGAGAAGCCGATGAAGCTTTCGCTCGCCGATCTGCGCGCACTCCCCGCCAGCACACAGATCACCCGGCACGATTGCGTCGAGGGCTGGAGCTGCATCGGCAAATGGACAGGCACGCCGCTGTCCGAAGTTCTCAACCGAGCCGGCGTGAAGCCGCGGGCGAGGTTCGTCGTCTTCCATTGCGCCGATCGGTTCCAGGACGGCGAACCCGACGATCTGGAGCCTGGCGAGGCGAGCGCCAATAGTTCGGGCGGCACGCCCTATTACGAGAGCATCGATTTCGTCGACGCCTATCACCCGCAGACGCTGCTGGCCTACGAGTTGAATGGTCAGCCGCTACCGATCGCTTATGGCGCACCGCTGCGGCTGCGTCTCGGGCGGCAGCTCGGCTATAAGATGGCGAAATACGTCATGCAAATCGAACTCGTCAATTCTTTCGCGCAATTCGGCGCCGGCAAGGGCGGCTTTTGGGAAGACCTCGGCTACGAGTGGTATGCAGGGATCTAGACGTCGTAGGTGCCGTCGTCGCCCCCCGAACCGCCGTTATCCGTATCGTCGTAATCGTCGACGACCGTAGTATCCTGATCGGCCGCGTCCGCGCCCGGCGTGTCGTCGTAATAATTGTTGACGACCGTCTCGCCGCCTCCGAATCCGCCGAGGCCGCCAAAACCCGAGCCAATCCCGAGCCCGCCATAATTGCCGCCGAAAAGGTGGCGGATTAAATCGGCAAGCAGCACGCCGCCGGCAACGCCCGCCGCCGTGCCGAGCGCGCCGCTCAAAAATCCGCCCCCTCCGCTCATCGGTGCGCCGCCCCAAGGCCCAGGTGCTGGCTCCGGCGGATAAGGCTGTTGCGGCGGATAGGGTTGCTGGGGTTGTGGGCTCTGCTGCCAGGGACTGGCTGGGCGCGGCTGCGGCGCCGCGCCGCCGCCAAAGATCGAGCCGAGGCTGTTCAGGAATCCGCCGGACGCCTGCGGCTGCTCGGCGTTCAGCTTGGCCTCAAGTTGCTGCAGCCGTTCGTTGGCCGCACGCAAGGCCTGATCCTGGACGATGACGGCCTGCGCCAGGAAATAGGGCGCATAAGGCATGGCCTTGACAGCGTCGGCGATCAACGCCTCGGCCTCGGGGTCACGGGGTGAATTGGCCGCCGCGCGGATGCGATCGAAGAGACCTGTGATGAGTTGGCGTTCTTCGGGTGACATGATCTTCTCCCGTTGGTTCCGTGCGGGAGGATATGGGTCGCGGCTAAGGCGGCTCCAAGGGCCAAAGGCGCTTTCGCTTGCCCCTTTTCAGACGCGCCCGTAGAAGCGGGCGAAAGGGACTTTCGATGAATGATTTGAAGAAAAGGGCGAAGCTGCCGCGCGGCTTTGTCGATTTCGGTCCGGCCGACATCGCGGCAACCGAGAAAATGCTCGCCGCGATCAAGGAAGTCTATGCACTCTATGGATTCGAGGCGGTCGAAACGCCGCTCATCGAATATACGGATGCGCTGGGCAAATTCCTGCCAGATCAGGACCGGCCGAACGAAGGCGTCTTTTCGTTCCAGGACGACGACGAGCAATGGCTCTCGCTGCGCTATGATCTGACCGCGCCGCTCGCCCGTTATGTGGCGGAAAACTTCGACCGCCTGCCGAAGCCTTACCGCAGCTATCGCGTCGGTCCTGTGTTTCGCAACGAGAAGCCGGGGCCCGGACGCTATCGCCAATTCATGCAATTCGACGCCGACACGGTCGGCACAAGCTCAGTCGCGGCCGACGCGGAACTCTGCATGATGGCGGCCGACACGCTGGAGCGGCTTGGGATCAAGCGCGGCAAGTATGTGATCAAGGTGAACAGCCGCAAGGTGCTCGACGGCATGTTGGAGTCGATCGAACTTGGAGGACAACAGAATACGGGTAAGCGTCTCGCCGTTTTGCGCGCGATCGATAAGCTCGATCAACTCGGACTTGACGGCGTAAGGCAACTTCTTGGGCCAGGGCGAAAGGACGAAAGCGGCGATTTTACCAAGGGCGCGGGTCTCGATGCCGCGGCAACCGAATTTGTTCTTGGACTCATCGATCCCGAGAAGTCTTTGGAAGACCATATAGCTTCGACGGATATCCGGTTGGCCGATAGTGAAATTGGTCAACAAGGACGGGCGGAACTTGAGGAGATTGCAAAGCTGATTGATATGGCCGGTTATGACGACGGCCGCATCCGCATCGACCCGACCGTCGTGCGCGGTCTCGAATATTACACCGGCCCGGTCTTCGAGGCCGATCTCACCTTCGAGATGGAAGGTGAGGACGGCAGGCCGATACGCTTCGGATCGATTGGCGGCGGCGGACGCTACGATGGACTCGTCGGTCGCTTCCGCGGCGAGGACGTCCCCGCGACAGGATTCTCGATCGGCGTCTCGCGACTTTATGCGGCGTTGAAGGCCATCAATTCGCCAATCGTCAGCACACGCGCCGAGCGCGGGCCGGTGGTCGTGCTCGTGCTCGATCAGGGCGAGATCGCCGGCTATCAAAGCTTCGTCACCCAATTGCGCAACGCCGGCATCGCCGCTGAACTCTATCTCGGGTCATCCGGCATGAACGCGCAGTTGAAGTATGCCGACAAGCGCGGCGCGGTCTGCGCCGTCATCCAGGGCTCGAACGAGCGCGCGAAAGGTGAAATCGCACTTCGCGACCTTGTGCTCGGCGCGGAGCTCGCGGCCTCGACCAAGGATCGCGCCGATTATCTCGACCTGCGCACGCGCGCGCAGTTCTCGGTGCCGGAGGCAGGGCTTATCGGAGCGGTCAAGGAAGTTCTCGCGCGGCACAAGTAGCCGCGCCCCCTTCTCCCGTTTACGGGGAGAGGTTCGCTTTCCCGGCCGAAGCGAAGCGACGAGCCGGGATCCAGGGCTGCAAGCAAATGAGAGTTGGCTCTGGACCCCGGATCTGCGCCCGCTTCGCGGGCTTGTCCGGGGAAGTGCCCCCATCGCTTCGGATGGGGAGAGGGAGCTCTAGCGCCCAGCTCTCAGCAGCCCCTTGAGATCGGAGGAGGGATCGGCGACAAGCTCGGGCGTGATCGGAATCGATCCTTCGAGCAGCCGGCGCGCAAGCATGTGATCGCCCGACTTGTTGACCAACTCGACGCCGGTCAGCTTGCCTTCCTTGAATCCGAACAGCGAATAGGCGCGCGCTTCGTAAGAGCCGCGCAAGACGATTTTGTCGCTCTCGTCGAGGAAGCCGGCGATCTGCAGCTTCAAATCGCCCTGGTCGCTCCAGAACCACGGAACGTGGTCGTAGCGCGCCGGCTTGCCGGCGATAAGCTTGGCGAGCGTGCGAGCCTGATCCGTCGCGTTCTGCACCGATTCCAGGCGAAGCTCGGCGCCATGATGCGTGTTGTAATGAAAGACCGAGTCGCCGATTGCGAAAATATTCCGGTCCGTCGTTGCGAGCCCTTCATCGACCTTGATGCCGTTCGGCGCGTCGAGCCCCGCCGCGCGCGCGAGTTCGTCGCTGGGTTTCAGTCCGATTCCGACGAGAACCATGTCCGCGGGCAATATGCGCCCATCCGTCACCGCGACTTCGGCAACCTTTCCACCGCGACCTTTGATCGCCGTGATGCTTCTCTCAAAATTGAGTTTCACGCCGAATGCCTTGTGCGCAACGGCGAAAAAAGCCGACGTCTCGGCGGTGACGGAGCGCGCCATCGGCCGGTCGGCGAGTTCGAAGACTTCGACATTGCGGCCTTGCGCCGCGGCGGTCGCGGCGAATTCGAGGCCGATGAAGCCTGCGCCGATGACAATGATATTTTGCGAGGCTTCGAGGCGTTCGCGCAAGATCCGCGCTTCGGCCAGCGTGCGCAGCGAGAAGACGCCGTCGAGCCCCGCGCCTTCGATGGGCAGTGTGCGCTGTATGCCGCCGGTTGCCAGGACCAGCTTGGAGAACTCCAGGCTCGCTCCGGAGGCGAGATGCAAACGCCGCGCGGCGCGATCGATCTCGACTGCACGTTCGCCGAGAACGAGATCGATCTTGTTCTGCGGATAGAAATCGTGGCCGCGCAGGAGAACGCCGTCTTCCGGCGTCGCGCGCTTCAAGAATGCCTTGGAGAGAGGCGGCCGCTGATAGGGAAGATCCTTCTCGTCACCGAGAAGAACGATTTTTTCGCCAAATCCTTCTTCACGCAGCGAGGCGGCGAGCTGCACGCCGCCGTGGCCCGCGCCAACGATGACAATTTGATCCGAACTCATCCTGCCGTCCTTAACGATCCGGACTTCAAAGCAGATGCGGAGAGATTGCGCAATCTTGGCCGCCGCATGAGGAGCGTCGCCCATCCATCGACGTCGACGCGGCCAACGAGCGCGATCTTTTGCGCGCCATAAGCGCTGACGACGCCTGCAACGTCGCGCGGCAGAAGCCCGGAGAGAATGATCTCGCCGGCCGGCGCCAAGATGCGGCCAAGCGCGGGCGCGAGCCTGCGCAACGGAGCCGCGAGAATGTTCGCGATGACGAGATCATAAGGCGCTTCGTTCAACGCGGGATGGTCGATGCCGCGCGCTTGAACCGCACGCACAAGGCCCGCGACGCGATTGCGCTTCGCATTGGCCTTCGTCGTCGCAACCGCGACCTTGTCGATGTCTCCGGCATTCACGGCGATGTGGAATCGCCTCGCCGCGGCGATGGCGAGAACGCCGGTGCCGGTTCCTATATCGAGAACGGCGCGCGGACGCCGCCGCTTGCCGATGCGGTCGATCAAATCAAGACAACCTTGCGTCGAGCCATGATGGCCGGTGCCGAAAGCCAGCGCCGCATCGATTTCGATTGCGATCTCATGCGCACGCGCGGCGTCGCGGTCATGGCCGCCGTGAACAAGGAAGCGCCCGACACGTACCGGGGCGAGCCCTTCGAGCGAACGCGCGACCCAATCGCGAGATTCGACGCGGCCGAAACGTACCGCCTGCGCCGTCGCTTCGCCCGCGGCCGCCGCGACCAACGTGCGCACCTGCGCTTCGTCCGGCGCCGCGCCGAAATAGGCCTCGACGACCCATGGCCCGGAATCCGGACCATTCACCGTTTCTTCGAAAGCCGCCGCAGCTGTGTCGGCCAGATCGAAATGTTCGAGAATGACGTCGGCGATGTGCAGAGCCAGCGCCGCCTCGCAGCGCAGCCGCATGACGAATGAGGCATTCTCCGGACTTTCGAGCATGGCGGCGGGTAGCACGCAGCAGGATGAACGGCAATCGAAGCAAGCCCCGGCTCAAAGACGTGGTGCGAGGAACCGGAGCCGGCGCGATGGTTCCGCTGGGTCTGGGTCCCGCCCCCGACGGCATGGTTACGGAAATTTGACCTTGTCAGGCCTAGAGTTAAGGAAAGTCCCCGCCGGCTTGATTTCCAGCCTACCGATTCGGCGCTCCTTGCGGCCGCCTAAGAGCCTAAAATATAAGGGAGAACTGATGTTTCAGCTGCTCCGCCGGAATGCGGCACCTGCCGTGCCGAGCCAGAGCGAGGCGGACGTCGAAGGCCAATTCGCCGATGTCATCGAGGCTTTCGCGGCGACGCATTCGGCGTCGGCGATCCCGCTTGGGCGCTTCGGCCGGGCGCTGGCGACGCTCGTCCGCTCGATCGAGACGCGTGTCCTCGAGGATGTCGCGCTTGTCGCGAGGCTCTCGGCGGAGGCTTCCGAAACCGCTGTCAACGTCGGCTGGATCTCGCACGATATCCACGAGATGACGCATTCGGCCAAGGCGATCTCCGGGGCGGTCGAAGAATTGGCGATTTCGATCAATGCGCTGGCGAAAAATTCCGTCGAAAGCGCGGAAGGAGCCGACCGCACCCGCAATACGCTGGAGAATTGCGTTGCCGACGGCCGCGCGGCGACGAGCGCGATGACCGTCATCGACGACCGCGTGAGCTCGATCGGCGAGCGGCTTACCGTGCTCGAAGCGACCTCGGATCAGATCCGCGGCATGGCCGGCGCGATCGAAGCGATCGCGCGGCAGACCAATCTCCTGGCGCTCAATGCGACGATCGAGGCGGCGCGCGCCGGCAATATGGGCCGCGGCTTCGCGGTCGTCGCAGCCGAGGTCAAGGCCTTGTCCGGCCAGACCGGCAAGGTCACGGAGGAAATCCGCAACCGGCTCGGCACTTTCGCTTGCGAAATGGCGGAGATCAAAAGTGCGGTGTACGACAGCCACAAGGCCGTTGGCGACGGCGGCAAAATCGTCAACCAGGTCGTGGAGCGCGTCATCTCCACCGGCGATGCGATGGTCGAAGTCGCGCAGCGCGCCCGCCATCTCGCCGATCTGCTGGAAGATCAGCGCGCCGCGACCTCCGAAATTGCCGAGAGCACGACGAGGATCGCAGCAAAGATCGGCAAGACCGAGAGCGAGATCGGCGCGATCAACACGCGGCTTGTCGGCTGCGAGAAGCTCGCCCAGGCTTCCTGGGAGGAGGACAAGAGCACCTATCCCGGCGTCGATCTTGCGCGGTTCCCGGCTGAGGCGGCCGTCTTCAAGCGCCATCTCGCGGCCATGCTTATTGGTGCCATGAGTCCGGTGGCTCTGCCGAGCCCGCTTTCTCATGACAAACTTGCCGCCTGCCTCGAACGCTATCCGCTCTTGCGTCAAAGCGAGCGGGCGCTCGTCGCACGGCTCGAACACGCGGCAACAAAGGCGCAGGAACAAGGGCGGCTGGTCGTGGCCTCGGTCGAGGCGAAGAGCTGGGATGCGGCATCCGAAGCCTACGAGATCTGCGAGAAGGCGCTCGCCGACGTCGCCGATGCGGTGCGCCTGCTGCTCGAAAAGCTCGAGGACGAGCCAAGCGAGGCGGGCTGAGTTCACCCCGCCTGCACGAAACTCTCCAGCACCATCTTGCGTCCGGCCTTGTCGAAATCGACGGTGAGCTTGTTGCCATCGACAGCGGCGATCGTGCCCGGACCGAACTTCATGTGGAACACCCGCGCGCCTTTCGCGAAGGACGAGCCGACCGAAGATTTGGCGACAAGCTCGCCTTCGATCATCATCGGCCCACGCCGCGATGCGGTCTCGCGCCAACCGCCGCCGCCCTGCGTCTCGCGTTCCTCTTCGCTGCGGCGTTGCGCGCGTTGCCAGCCGGGCGTCGTGTAGGACGAGCGATACATGTCCATATTGGCGAAGCGCGATTGCGCATAATTGCCGTAAGCGCGGCCCGAGGCCGTATCGACCACCTCGACATGCACCGCCGGCAATTCATCGAGAAAGCGCGAGGGCAGCGTCGTCTGCCAAAGTCCGCGGATGCGCCGGTTCGTGGCGAAATAGATCTTCGCCCGGCGTTTGGCGCGCGTGAGGCCGACATAGGCGAGCCGCCGTTCCTCTTCGAGGCCGGCGCGGCCGGATTCGTCGAGCGAACGTTGATGTGGAAAGAGGCCTTCTTCCCAGCCGGGCAGGAACACGCTTTCGAATTCGAGCCCTTTGGCCGCGTGCAGCGTCATGATCGAGACGCGCTCTTCCGAATCCTGACTGTCGGCATCCATGACGAGCGAGACATGTTCGAGAAAGCCAACGAGATCGGGAAATTCGTCCATCGCGCGGACGAGTTCCTTCAAGTTCTCCAGCCGCCCCGCCGCTTCCGCCGTGCGGTCCTTGCGCCACATGTCGGTATAGCCGGATTCCTCGAGGATGATCTCGGCGAGTTCGCCCTGCGGCTTTTGATCGATCAGCGCCGCCCAGCGGGAAAAATCGGCGAGAAGGTCGCGCAGGACCTGCCGCTGCTTGGGCTTTAATTCCTCGGTCTCGACCATGTTCCGCGCCGATTGCATCAGGCTGATGCCTTCGCGCCGGGCATGATCGTGAAGGAGCTGCAGGGTCGCATCGCCGAGGCCGCGCCTCGGAACGTTATAGATCCGCTCGAAGGCAAGATCGTCGTCCGGCTGGGCGACGCAGCGCAAATAAGCCAGCGCATCGCGGATTTCGGCGCGCTCATAGAAGCGCGGGCCGCCGATCACGCGATAGGGCAGACCCAAAGTGATGAACCGCTCCTCGAACTCCCGCATCTGGAAGGAGGCGCGAACCAGGATGGCAATGTCTTCGAGCCTTTCCCCCTTGCGCTGCAAGGATTCGATCTCCTCGCCGATGACGCGGGCTTCCTCTTCGGAGTCCCAGACGCCGGCGACCGTGGGCTTTTCGCCCGCTTCACCGTCGGTGAAAAGCGTCTTGCCGAGACGGCCCTCATTATGCGCGATGAGGCCCGCGGCGACGTCGAGGATATGGCCGGTCGAACGATAATTATGTTCGAGGCGGATGATTTTCGCGCCGGGAAAATCCGTTTCGAAGCGCAGGATGTTGTCGACATCGGCGCCGCGCCAGCCATAGATCGATTGATCGTCGTCGCCGACGCAGCAGATGTTGCCGCGCCCCTGCGCCAAGAGCTTCAGCCACAAATATTGGGCCGTATTGGTATCTTGATATTCGTCGACCAGCATGTAGCGGAAACGATCCTGATAGAGTTTCAGGATGTCGGGATTCTCGCGCAGCAGGCGCAAGGTCTCGAGCAGCAGATCGCCGAAATCGGCGGCATTCAAGATTTTCAGCCGCTCCTGATAGAGCTTGTAGAGCTTGGCGCCCTTGCCGTCGGCGAAAGCGGCGGCTTCGGCTGCCGGCACATGCGCGGGATCGAGACCACGGTTCTTCCAGTGGTCGATCTGATAGGCAAGCGCGCGCGCCGGCCAGCGCTTGTCGTCGATGTTCTCGGCCTGCAGGACTTGTTTCAGCAGCCGAATCTGATCGTCGGTATCGATGATGGTGAAGGAGGATTTCAAGCCGACAAGCTCGGCATGCCGGCGCAGGATCTTGGTCGAAATCGCATGGAACGTGCCGAGCCAGGGCATGCCTTCGGCGACAATCCCGGCAAGCGTGCCGATCCGCTCCTTCATTTCGCGCGCCGCTTTGTTGGTGAAAGTGACGGCGAGGATCTGGCTGGGAAAGGCGCGGCCGGTCGCCAGAATATGGGCGATCCGGGTGGTGAGAACCTTGGTCTTGCCTGTGCCCGCGCCGGCAAGCACCAGAACCGGACCCTCGAGCGCTTCGACCGCGGCACGTTGCTGCGGATTGAGCCCGTCGAGATAGCGGGGAGCCCCCGCGCCGCTGGCCCGCGCCGCGATCCCGCCGGGACGCAGACCCGGCGCCTCTAAGCCGGAGCCCTGATTTTCGAAAGCGGGATCGTCCAATCTGGTCTCCGGCTGGAACGAAAGACGAATCATTAAGGTCAATGTGGGGTCTTTGCTACCCCATGTCGACTCAAACGGGGCCGGCCGCCAGCTCTCCGAAGGCTTCGGGAACCTTCGACTAAAGTGCAGATTATCTCGGCGGCCGCCGCCCGGGCCAGCCGAGCCGGGTGCAGGCTAAAGCACATTTTCCTGCGATGGATGAAGATCATGCCCACGATGAAGGCCGCACGCATTGGCAAGTTCGGAGGACCGGACGTGCTGAAAATCGAGGATCTCCCAATTCCCGAACCCCGGAAGGATGAATTGCTCGTCAAAGTCCGGGCGGCGAGCATCAATCCGGTCGATTACAAGATCCGCGAGGGCAATTACCCCTTCGTCAAAGCCGACATGCTCCCACTCATATTGGGGCGCGACGTGTCGGGCGTCATCGCGGCCTGCGGCCCCAGCTATGCCGACAAGTTGAAACCGGGCGACGCGATCTACGCCATGGTCGGCGTCGGCCCGGGAGGCTATGCCGAATACACGATTGTGAAACCGGTCGAAGTGGCGCGGAAACCCGGCTCGATCGATTATGTCACGGCCGCAGCGGTTCCTCTCGCCGGATTGACCGCCTGGCAGGGCCTTTTTCGCTATGGCGGCCTGAAAGCGGGCCAACGCGTCCTGATCCACGGCGGCTCCGGCGGGGTCGGCCATTTCGCCATCCAGTTCGCCAAGGCAAAGGGCGCTTATGTCATCACCACGGCCGAAGGAAGCCACCTCAGTTTTGTCCGCAGCATCGGCGCGGATGAGGCGATAGACTATAAAAAGCAGCGTTTCGAGGAAGTCGTCCACGACGTCGATCTTGTTTATGACCTGATCGCCGGCGAGACGCAGGAGCGCTCATTCGGGGTGCTCAAGAAAGGCGGAATTCTGGTCTCAACTTCTGGCCGAGCCAATCAGGACAAGGCGCGCCAATATGGCGTGCGCGGCACGCGCTATATGGTCGAGCCCAATGCTGCCGAACTCGACGAAATCGCCAGGCTGATCGATGCCGGAAAAGTCAAGCCGAAAGTCAGCAAGACCTTTCCGCTCGCCGAGGCCGGCAAAGCGCAGGCTTACGTGGCCGAGCAGCACCCTGAGGGGAAAGTGGTCCTGAAGGTCGCCGATTAGCGAGGGCGCGCGGTTTATGCGCGCTCCTCCTTTCCACCGGCCTGAATTACGCGCGTTTCTTCCGACTGCTTGCCCTCTTCTTGGCCGTGCTTTTCCGGCTCGTTGCCTTGCGGGCCGCGCTCTTGTGGCCCGTGCTTTTCCTACCTTCGGCCCGCGCTTGACTGGTCTCGCCGTGGCGTTCCTTGGATTTCGTTTTGCGCAAGTTCTCGCGGTTCTTTTTCGGGCTCTCATATTTCGAGGCGCCGGCCTCGCGCAGGGCGATGGCGATCGCCTGTTTGCGATTTTTCACCTTGCCACCGCGTCCGCGCGGCAACTCGCCATGCTTGAATTCATGCATGACCCGCCCGACCGTCTTCTTCTGTGTCTTCGATTCATGTTGCGCCATTGTTCTGCTCCCTGGGAGTATGCTTCAAGGCGAAGCTCTTCACTTCCCGAAGCCCTTAACGCCGCAGGCGCGGCTGAGTTCACGAAGCCGGCGCGCTCTGGTCAGGGCACCGCGCGCTCGATACGAAAGGGCTACATGCAGCGCGAGACAATAAAGTCGCTCCTGAGGCAAGCGTGACGGCAGAGGTGGCAACACTGGCCGTCGCGGCAATCGCAACGGCCGGCGTGATCATCCGCCCGTTCCATCTGCCGGAGGCGGTCTGGGCGGTGGGCGGCGCCTTGCTCTTGGTGGTCTTTGGCTTGCTGCCGATCGGCGATGCCGCGACAGGCATTGCGAAGGGAACCGACGTCTACCTCTTCCTTACGGGGATGATGCTGCTCGCCGATCTCGGCCGGCAAGAAGGCCTGTTCGATTGGCTTGCGACATTCGCCGTTCGTCACGCGCGCGGTTCCGGCAAGCGGCTTTTCCTGCTCACCTATGGTGTCGGCGTGATCGTCACCGTCTTTCTGTCCAACGATGCAACGGCCGTCGTCCTAACGCCAGCGGTCTATGCAGCCGCCAAGGCGGCGGGCGCGAAGCCGTTGCCCTATCTGCTGATCTGCGCTTTCGTCGCGAATGCGGCAAGCTTTGTCTTGCCGATTTCCAACCCCGCCAATCTCGTCGTCTTTGGTCGGGCGATGCCGCCTTTGGCGGCCTGGCTCAGCCAGTTCGCGCTGCCCTCGCTTGCCGCGATCTTGCTGACCTTCGCGGTCCTGCGCCTCCATGTTGCGCGCGCCATTGCAAAGCCTTTGCGCAGCGAACTCCCGACGGCGGTGCTGAGCCGGGGCGGTCTTCTCACCGGCATTGGGATCTGCGCGACCGGGCTCGCGCTTGTGACGGCCTCGGCTTACGGCCTAGCGCTTGGCCTGCCGACCTTCTGCGCCGGCCTTGCGACCGCAGTCCTTGTCCTCCTTCTCAACCGCCAATCGCCCTGGCCGCTGCTCGCTGGCGTCTCCTGGAGCGTCTTGCCGCTCGTCGCCGGGCTCTTCGTCTTGGTCGAAGCGCTGCGCAAGGTTGGCGTGATCGACGCGCTGGCGCATCTGCTGCACGTGGCGGCCGCGCATTCGTTGGCTGGGACGGCAGCGGGCGTCGGCGCCATCCTGGCCT
Organism: uncultured Alphaproteobacteria bacterium; assembly: GCA_963759985.1. Taxonomy (GTDB): domain Bacteria; phylum Pseudomonadota; class Alphaproteobacteria; order Rhizobiales; family Beijerinckiaceae; genus Methylovirgula. The sequence goes on along the minus strand of CAVXBI010000004.1, from coordinate 196,700 downwards.
TGGGCTGCAACCTTACGAATAATCTTCCGGCGGCGCTTGTGGCCGGTTCAAGCTTGGCGGCGGCGCAGGCGCCAGGCCCGATCAGCGGTGCCGCGTTGATCGGCATCGATCTCGGCCCCAATCTTTCGATCACCGGATCGCTCGCCACCATTTTATGGCTCATCGCGCTCCGGCGAGAGGGCGAGACGATCGATGCCTGGCGCTTCCTGAAGCTCGGAATGATCGTGATGCCGGCGGCGCTGATTGGCGCCCTGTTGGCTCTCATCTGGCGGATACCTAGATGAGAGAGCGAGCGAGCGCGCAAACTCTCGCCACCAAGGCACGTTTATGCAGGAAAGAACGGTCTTGATCTCGGGCATCGGCATCGCCGGTCCGACCCTTGCCTATTGGCTTCTGCGATACGGCTTTCGACCGACGCTCGTTGAGCGCGCGCCGCGGCTGCGCAGCGGCGGCTACATCATCGACTTCTGGGGTCTCGGCTACGATATCGCCGAAAGAATGGGCTTGCTCCCTCTCCTGGCGGCGCAGGGCTATCACGTTCGCGAGCTTCGCTTCGTCAACGCCCAGAACCGGCGCGTCGGCGGTTTCGATGTCGACGTATTCCGTTCTCTGACGCGGGGGCGCTATGTGAGCGTCGCGCGCGGCGACCTCGCCAAGCTGATCTATGATGCGATCGACGGCCGCTGCGAAACCTCGTTTGGCGATACGATCACGGGCATCGCGCAATCCGACGACGGCGTGCAAGTAATCTTCGGAGGTGCGCCGCGGCGGACGTTCGACCTCGTTGTCGGCGCCGATGGACTTCATTCGGTCGTGCGCGAACTCGTCTTTGGAGCGCAGGAGCGGTTTGAGAAATATCTCGGCTACACCGCCGCCGCCTTTGCGACCGAAGGCTACCGGCCACGCGATGAGGATGTCTATGTCTGTTATGCCGAACCGGGGAGGCAAGTTGGGCGCTTCGCAATGCGCGGCGACCGCACGATGTTTTTGTTCGTATCCGCGACTGAGAATTTGATCGAGGCGAATGATCTTGCGGCGCAGAAGCGTGCGATTCATGTAGCCTTCGACGGCTCCGGCTGGGAATGTCCGCAGATCCTTGATGCGCTCGATCGCTGCGACGACGTTTACTTCGATCGCGTGAGCCAAATCTGCATGCCGGCCTGGTCGCGCGGGCGCGTTGTGCTCAGCGGCGATGCCGCCTTCTGCCCGTCGCTTATGGCCGGGCAAGGTTCGGCGCTTGCCATGCTTGCCTCCTATATGCTGGCCGGCGAACTTGCGGCCAGCGCCGATAATCCAGAGTTGGCGTTCGCGCGCTACGAACAGCGGCTGCGCAGGTTCATTGCGGAAAAGCAAAACGGCGCGGCGCGATTTGCGCGATCGCTTGCCCCGAAAACGCAATTGGGCCTGATCTTCCGCAATCAGGTCACCAAACTGTTCGGCATCCCGGGTCTCGCTAAGCTCGCCATGGGTCCGAGCCTGCTCGACCGGCTCGAACTACCAGACTACGAGCCGTGATTCCGTCCACAGCCCCTTCGGCCATTGGCGAGCAAGCCAAGCTTATGCTGTATGCAGAAAAATGCACAAGTCGGAACGGCGTTGTGAGTTCGGCGGGCCGGCCCAAGGCTGGCCTGCCAGGTCGCACTGGATTTCCGCGAGCGATTTTCCATGTGTGACATCATGTGAGCATCGCTTCGCGCGATCAAGCGACATGCGATGCACGACAATTTGCAATTTTCCAGCCATCGAAAGAAGAGCATCGGCCCCTAGGAACAGGAGAAGGCAAATGACCAATTGCAATTTGGTGCGCCCGATCGCGGCAGACGATGCCGCGCTCGCCCCACCACTCGTGCAAGATCTGCTTTCCACGCGCCGCGGCATCGTGCTCGCCTCGCTGCTCGCCGCCCTGCCGCTCGGCTTGATCAACGGGGCGGCCAAGGCCATCGATGCATCCGAAACCCAAGTCACGCTGTCCGACCAATACAGGTGGAAGATGTGGACCGGCGGGCCGCCACACAGCGCTGAAATAGCGACGCTCTATGGCGCGTTGGATCAGCCGGGGCCGTATGTCGTGCTGATGAAATGGTATCCCGGTTACATGAGCGCGCCACATACCTACGTGACCGATCGACTTTGTTTCGTGCTCTCGGGTACCTGGTGGGTCAATAGCGGCGACAATTTTGATCCGAGCGGCACGGTCCCAGTGCCGGCGGGTGGCTTCGTCCGACGGGTCGCGCATACGCCGCATTACGACGGCGTCAAGAAGGACGCTGCCTCGCCGGTCGTCATCGGGATTTTTGGCATCGCCCCGGTCGATATGAAATTGATCGACCCGACGATGCCAGCGTGGCGCTCCGTGTAGCCTTGCGACGGGGCGCCCCAGAAGCCGCTTTCACCCTGATTTTACTGGAGCGGGCGAAGGGATTCGAACCCTCGACCCCAACCTTGGCAAGGTTGTGCTCTACCCCTGAGCTACACCCGCTTCCGATCCGGCCGTTGCCGCGCCCGGCTATATGCCGCAAACCTCATCGCATTGCAAATTAAGCCTGGGACGCAAAATTTCTTCCGGCCGTCTCTTATCAAAATGGCACTGGCGCAGTTGCGAATTGACCGCAGGACATCCATTTTCTTCAAGATGCGACGCAATTTGTTTGAACACAGATGCTTAAGGGAGAGGCGCGGAATGGCGCAATACTGCCGAACGCGATGCGGGAGAGAACGCGGCGCTGATCAAGGCGACGACCACGGCGACGTTTGCCGCCGACGTCCTTTCCGAATCCGCCCGTCAGCCCGTGCTCGTCGATTTCTGGGCGCCCTGGTGCGAGCCGTGCAAGCAAGTCACGCCGATTTTTGAAAAGGTCGTCAAATCCGCCGGCGGCAAGATCAAGCTCGTGACGATGAATATCGAGGAACATCCGCAGATTGCGAGCCGGCTCGGCGTGCGCTCGATCCCCGCCGTCGTCGCTTTCCAAAAATCGCAACCGATCGACGGCTTCGTCGGCGCCCTGCCCGAGAGCCAGATCCGCGGCTTTGTCGAGCGCTTGGTCGGACCGATCGGCAATCAGGATTTGCGTGCCGAAGCCGAGGCGGCGTTTGCGGGTGGCGACGTCGCCGCGGCGGCCGATATCTTTGCCGCGCTCATCGACGAAGATCCAAACGACCTTGCCGCGCTCGGCGGACTTATCAAAAGCTCGGTCGCCATGGGCGAACTTGCAAGTGCCGAAACCCTGCTCAAGCAGGTCCCCTCGGGTTCCGAAGGCAACCCGTCCATCGCCGCGGCGCGCGCGGCGCTTGAAAACGCGGTTCAAGCCGCCTCCGTTGGCGATGTGGCCGAGCTCGCGCGCCAAGTCGCATCGGAGCCGACCAATCATCAGGCTCGTTACGACTTCGCCATCGCCCTCAACGCGCGCGGGCAGCGCGATGAGGCTGCGGATGCTCTGCTCGCAATCATGAAAGGCGACCGCGGCTGGAGCGATGGCGCCGCCCACAAGCAATTGCTGCAATTTTTCGAGGCTTGGGGCAATATGGATCCCGCGACCATCGGCGCCCGACGCAAGCTCTCGGCGCTGCTGTTTTCCTGAACACAGAATTCCGGGGGATTTCGCCAAGGGATAAAGATAAATGAGCATCAACAACTCCTATCTCGGACCTGAGCAACTGCCGGGCGTGATCCCGGTCTTTCCGCTTTCGGGAGCGTTGCTGCTGCCGCGCGGCCAGCTACCGCTCAACATTTTCGAACCGCGCTATCTTGCCATGATCAACGACGTGTTGAAGACTGATCGGATTATCGGCTTGATTCAGCCTGCGGCCGAAGCGGCCGAGTCTCCGGTTCCGGCGCTTCTTTCGGTTGGCTGCGCCGGACGGATCACACAATTCGCCGAAACCGGTGACGGCCGCTACCTCATCACGCTCACCGGAATTGCCCGATTTCGCATTGTCGAGGAAATCATCGCGCCGACGCCCTATCGCCAGGCCCGCGTCGAATTCTCCGACTTTCATGCGGATTTCACGCCGCGGGCCGGCGAAGAGGCCGTCGATCGCGACAGCGTGCTCAGCACCTTGCGCCAATTCGCCGACGCCAACGATCTGCAAATTGACTGGCAAAGCATTCGCGAGGCCCCGAACGAAGCCCTCGTCAATGCGCTCTCGATGCTGAGCCCCTATGGGCCGCGGGAGAAACAGGCCTTGCTCGAAGCGCCGAATCTCAAGTCTCGCGCCGAAGTCCTCGTCGCAATCACCGAATTCGAACTCGCCCGCAACAAACGTGCGCCAAGACCGCTCCAATGAACGCCAGACAGGATTGAAAAGACCATGACCGACAGGGATCAAAAACAGGGTGAAACGGAGGCTTCGCGCATCGATCCGCGACTGCTCGAAATTTTGGTCTGTCCGCTCACCAAGACGACGCTCGAATACGACGCCAAGCAGCAAGAATTGATTTCGCGCGCCGCCAAGCTCGCTTATCCGATCCGCGACGGAATTCCGATCATGCTGCCGGAAGAGGCCCGCCCGCTCGAAGACTGATGCGGGAATCGCGGCTTATGCCGAACGCCATCGACAAGCTTCTCACGATCCTCGATCTCGAGAAGATCGAGCATAATATTTTCCGCGGCCATAGCCCGCAGGTCGGCTGGCAACGCGTCTTCGGCGGGCTGGTGATCGCTCAGGCTCTCGTCGCCGCGGCGCGCACCGTCGAAGGGCGGGAGCCGCATTCCCTGCACGGCTATTTTCTGCTGCCCGGCGATCCGTCGGTGCCGATCGTTTATGAGGTCGACCGACTTCGCGACGGTGCTAGTTTTGCGACACGCCGCTGCGACGCCATTCAGCATGGACGTCCCATTTTTTCGCTTTCTGCCTCTTTTCAGATCAGAGAACGGGGGCTCGACCACGCGCTTCCCATGCCGGATGTCCCGGCGCCGGAAAATCTGCCCAGCGAAGCGGAGCTTTACGCCCAATTCGGGAGCATGTTTCCGGAACCCATGCGCCGCTGGTTCTCTCAGGATCGGCCGATCGAGATCCGCCCCGTCGAACTTGCCCATTACCTTGGCGAGAAGCTCGCGGCGCCGGCCCAATATGTGTGGGTCAGAGCGAGCGGCAGGCTGCCTGACGATGCAGCCGTGCACCGCGCCGCGCTCGCCTATCTCTCCGATATGACGCTTCTCGACACGGCGCTTGTCGCGCATGGCCGGACGATCTTCGAGCCGAACCTGCAGGTCGCGAGCCTCGATCACGCGCTCTGGTTTCACCGACCTTTTCGTGCCGATGAATGGCTGCTCTATGCCCAGGACAGCCCCAATTCCAGCGGCGCTCGCGGTCTGACGCGTGGCCTCATCTACAGCCGCGACGGTCATCTCGTCGCATCCGTCGCGCAAGAGGGCTTGATCCGGCTGCGCGGCAAATCGATGTGAATTTCTGCCGCCCGCGCGCGGAGCGCGCGGCGATCTTCGTTGAATCTCCTGGGATTATGATCGCTGGCCCATGGCTTGCTTTCGAGCGGACTTGACCACAGCCGCTCCGCATCCTGCGCGACCCGTTGGGCGAATGGTCAGGATTGGAGGCGCTCCGGTTCCAAATTCCGCATCTCAGTCGGCAAGATTATCAGCATGCGACCGCTCGACCCCGCGACTTAGCTCCTCGGGATTCCGCCGAAAGCTTGGCCGGGCGACGGTCGCTTGCAGCTCGAAACATTCGGGCCGAACCCGCGCTCGTTGGAGGACGAAATGAAAATTGTGACGGCGATCATCAAACCGTTCAAGCTCGACGAAGTCAGAGACGCGCTCACCACGCTCGGCGTGCACGGCATGACGGTAAGCGAAGTCAAAGGCTACGGGCGTCAGAAAGGCCACACCGAGATCTATCGGGGGGCCGAATATGCCGTGAATTTCCTTCCCAAACTCAAGGTCGAAGTCGCCATCGCCAGCGAACTCGTCGATCGGACGATTGCGGCGATCACGGCGGCGGCGCGCACCGGCGAAATCGGCGATGGCAAAATCTTTGTCAGTCCACTCGATGAAGTGGTGCGTATCCGGACCGGCGAAAAGGGCATGGACGCCATCTAGAACTCAACCGAGATTAGCAGGAGAACAGAGATGAGATTCACTCCGTTACGTCGGGAGGATCTTACCCCCTTGGGCAGATGTTCGTCGAAGCCTTCGCGCTTCGTACCCACGGTTTTGGTTTTCGGCATTTTATTCACGAGCTTTGCCCTTTTTCCCTGTCTTGATGCCGCCCGTGCGCAGACGCCCAGCGCGGCCCCTCCTGCAACAACCTCTCCCGCAGCAACCTCAATGGCGCCGGCAAGCCCCGCCCCCGCACCTGCGGCAGCTCCGGCACCTGCCGCTGCGCCCCCGCCCGCCTGCGACGCCAACCATTTGACCGTATGCACGCCGAACAACGGCGACACGGCCTGGATGCTGGCATCCGTGGCTCTCGTCCTGATGATGACCGTACCGGGCCTCGGGCTCTTCTACGGCGGCATGGTACGCAAGAAGAACGTCGTCGATACGGTGATGACGAGCTTTGCTGTCACCTGCGTTGTCACCGTTGTTTACGCGGTGGTCACCTACAGCATGGCGTTCCGCGCCGGGACGCCTTTCGTGGGAGGATTGGATCGCGCCTTCCTGCAAGGCATCCTCAGCGATATTTCGAACAACACCGGCAATCCCAATTCGCTCGCGCCGACGATTCCCGAAACGGTCTATATGTGCTTCCAGATGACCTTCGCGATCATCACACCCGCGCTGATCGCCGGAGCCTTCGCGGAGCGGATGAAATTTTCTGCCATGCTGCTGTTCATGGCGATTTGGTCGATCGCAGTCTATGCCCCGATCGCACATTGGGTATGGGGACCGGATGGCTTCCTGAACAGCGCTAACCCCAAGGCCTGGGTGCATGTTCTCGACTTCGCCGGTGGCACCGTCGTGCATGTCAACTCGGGGGTCGCCGGTCTGATGTGCGCTTTGATGCTCGGCCGGCGCAAAGATAGCGGACCGGCGCATAATGTCGTGCTGACCTTCATCGGCGCATCCTTGCTGTGGGTCGGCTGGTTCGGATTCAACGCGGGTTCGGCTGTATCCGCCGGCGTGCAGGCGGGCATGGCGATGACCGTGACGCAGATCGCCACGGCTGTCGCGGCACTCGCTTGGATGTTTGTCGAGTGGGCACACCGCGGCAAGCCGACCCTCGTCGGCATCTGTTCCGGGGCGGTCGCAGGCCTCGTCGCCATCACGCCGGCTTCGGGCTTCGTCGGGCCCGTTGGCTCGATGGTCATCGGCGCCGCTGTCGGCGTGTTCTGCTACTTCACGGCGACGGTCGTGAAAGGCTGGATCGGCTACGACGACGCGCTTGATTGCTTTGGCGTCCATGCCTGCGGCGGCGCGCTCGGGGCAATTCTCACCGGCGTATTCGCCATCAACCAATATGGCGGCACGCCGGGCCTGATCGAAGGCAATCCGGGGCAGGTCGTCAATCAGTTGATCGGCGTCGGAATCGTCGTCGCCTATGATACGATCGTCTCATTGATCATTCTGTGGCTCATCGACATGACGATCGGATTGCGCGTGACGCCCGAGGTCGAACGCGACGGCTTGGACCTCGCGCTTCACGGCGAGGTCGTCCAATAGGCGACACCTTCCGCTGGGATAATAGGGGCTCCTTCGGGAGCCCCTTTCCGATGTTGCGCATTTAAGACCAACGGTCGCGGCGGCAAAAGATTAATGCGCTCTTAACCGCGTTTCTTTAGCGTAAGGGCCGCCAATCGCCGGTTGACGCAGCTCAGGCTTCGTTGGCCGCGCGTCGCATCGCGATCACTCAGGCGCAAACTGATGCGGACGACGACCAGCTTCACGGCCTTGGATCGCATCCCCGATCCGCTGCGCGCGTTTGCCGCACGGCGGGCGGCGGAATTGACGGGCATTGCCCTCGTCGTCGCCACGGGCGCCCTGGCGCTGGCGCTCCTCACCTGGTCGGTCCAGGATCCGAGCCTGAACCACGCGACCGATGGTCCGATTCGCAACTTGCTCGGCGTTCCCGGCGCAATCACCGCCGATCTCGTGATGCAGATGCTGGGGCTCGCCGCGGTAGCGCTGCTTGCGCCGCTTGCGATCATGGGCTGGCGCCTTATGACGACGCGCTACCTCGACCGCATCGGGCGGCGCCTGTTGCTCTGGTTCATTGGCGGTCTCGCGGCAGCAGGCTTTGCCGCAATTTTGCCGGTGACTAGCCGGTGGCCGTTGCCGACCGGCCTGGGCGGCCTGCTGGGCGATGCCATTCTTTTCCTGCCGCGCCGCGCTTTCGGCGGCCACGCGGCGATCATGTTCGTCTTCGCGCTCGGTTTTGCAGCGGTAGCGATTCTCGCGCTCACGGCCTCGGTAAGCCAGTCCAAGTTTGCGCCGAACGACGAAGAGGATGAGGACGAAGAGGAGCTCCCGGCAGCGTCCGATGCCGAGGAGGAGGATCATGCGGGCGATCCGAAGCTCGTATTCGTGCTGCTCGGCGCATTGACCCACGGCCTGCTGTCGCTGAAATCGCTGATCGTCCGCGGTCTGACACGACGCTCACGACAGTTTATGCGGCCGACGCCCGCGCCTTGGCAAGACGCCGCCCGCCGCGTCGGTCCGGCGCTCGACCAGCGTTTCCTGCGCGAAGATCCAAACTTCGATTCAGGCTTCTTCGACGCGAGCACTTATGCGCCGCCCGCTGCGCGCGCCGCCGCGCTGGGCGCAGCGTCAGACGCAACGAGCCGCGTTACGCCGGGGGTTGGCTCGTTGAGAAGCGGCCAACGTCTGGCGCGCGAAATCCAGCCCTCCATGCTCGATCGTTTTGGGCAAGGCCAATATCAGCTGCCCCAGCTCTTGATGCTCAGCGAACCGAAACGACCGCCCGGCAGCAGAGTCTCGGAAGAAGCCCTGCAGCAGAATGCCCGGCTGCTTGAAGGCGTGCTCGAGGATTTCGGCGTCAAGGGCGAGATCATCAATGTCCGTCCCGGCCCGGTCGTCACGCTTTATGAGCTCGAACCGGCGCCCGGCATCAAGTCAGCGCGGGTCATCAGCCTGGCCGACGACATCGCGCGTTCGATGTCGGCTGTCTCGGCTCGCGTCGCCGTCGTGCAAGGGCGCAATGTGATCGGCATCGAATTGCCGAACCAGCGGCGCGAAATGGTCTTTCTGCGCGAGCTCCTGGCCTCGCAGGATTTCGAGAAGACGAAACATAAGCTCGCCATCGCACTCGGCAAGACGATCGGCGGCGAACCGATCATCGTCGATCTTGACCGCATGCCGCATCTGCTCGTCGCCGGCACGACGGGCTCGGGCAAGTCGGTCGCCATCAACACGATGATTTTGTCGCTGATTTACCGGCTGCGGCCGGACGAATGCCGGCTCATCATGGTCGACCCGAAAATGCTCGAGCTCTCCGTCTATGACGGCATCCCGCATCTGCTGACGCCGGTCGTAACCGATCCGAAGAAGGCCGTCGTCGCGCTCAAATGGGCGGTGCGCGAGATGGAGGACCGTTACAAGAAAATGTCGAAACTCGGCGTGCGCAATATCGACGGCTTCAACGCCCGTGTCACCCAGGCCGCCGCAAAGGGGCAGACCGTCACCCGCACCGTGCAGACCGGCTTCGACCGCGAGACCGGCGAAGCGATCTACGAGCGCGAGGAGATGGAACTGACGGTCCTGCCCTATCTCGTCATCATCGTCGACGAAATGGCCGACCTGATGATGGTCGCCGGCAAGGACATCGAAGGCGCCATCCAAAGGCTCGCGCAAATGGCTCGTGCCGCCGGCATCCATCTCATCATGGCGACGCAGCGCCCGTCCGTCGATGTCATCACCGGAACGATCAAGGCGAATTTTCCCACCCGCGTCTCTTTCCAGGTGACATCGAAGATCGACAGCCGCACCATCCTCGGCGAGCAGGGCGCAGAACAATTGCTCGGCCAGGGCGACATGCTCTATATGGCCGGCGGCGGCCGGATCATCCGCGTGCATGGCCCCTTCGTCTCGGACGGAGAGGTGGAAAAGGTCGTGGCACATCTGAAAAGCCAGGGCCAGCCCGAATATCTCGAATCGATCACGACCGAGGACGATACGGACGCCGACGAGTCCGGAGCTTTCCCCGGCGGAGCCGAGGGGGAGGAAGGCGGCGATCTCTACGATCGCGCGGTCGCCATCGTTTTGCGCGACAAGAAATGTTCGACGAGCTACGTGCAGCGGCGGCTTTCGGTCGGCTACAACAAGGCGGCTTCGCTGGTCGAGCGGATGGAAAAAGAGGGCGTCGTCAGCGCGCCCAACCATTCGGGCAAGCGGATGATTTTGGTCGGCGGCGGCATCGATCGCGGCGCGTTCGACCTAGGGAGCGAAGAGTAGGCGAGGTGGTCAAAAGGGCCGCTGCGGTGCCTCACCGTCCAATTGCCGCCACATCCGCAAACTACCGCTGCTTCGAGCGGGATGGGATCGAGTCGTCGGCGCGCCGCAGTTTTATTCGCCTCATCTTCCAAATCTGCGACGTTTTGGGATTATGCTTCAGCCGGCGCCGCGATCGAGCGCTGCCCACGAGGTGCCTTATGAACAGCAAGACATTATCGGGGCGCGTTCTGGCTTTGTGTTTCGGCCTGGCTCTCGGGTTCGCCCGATCCGAGGGTGCGATCGCGGATCCGGCGGCGACCCAAGGCGCATCTCCAGCCGCCGCAAGCACCACGCCCTCCGCGCCCGCGGCCGCGACCGCCGCACCTCAGCCTGCGCCGGCCAAGACCACGCCCGCGGCGCCTACAGCCACGACATCCAACCCTGCGCCCGCCGATGCGCAAGACCAGAACACGAACGCCGCTCCGGCCGCCTCCGCACCGGGCGATTCTGCATCGACGCCGTTCGTGCCGATGGACCCGGCTGTGGCCGTCCAGAAGGCCAACGCCTATTTCAACAGCGCGACATCGATGGTCGCCGATTTCGTCCAGATCAGCGGGGACCGGCGTTCGGAAGGCAAGATCTACGTGCAGAAGCCCGGCAAGTTGCGCTTCGAATATGCCGATCCTGCGAGCCTCGACATCATCGCCGACGGCAGCACGGTCGCGATCCTCGATCGCAAGGACCGGTCGGATCCGGAATTCTATTTCATCTGGCAGACGCCGCTGAAATTCCTGCTCAAGGATCAAATCGATCTTGCCAAGGATGTCTCCGTCATCGACGTGGCGAGCGACCCCGACACGGTCACGATTACGGTCGAAGATAAGTTAACCTTCGGTGGGACCTCACGAATCAAGCTGATGTTCGATACTGCTCAGTTCCAGCTTAAGCAATGGGAAGTCACCGATCCACAGGGGAATGAGACGCTGGTGTCACTGTTTAATGTAGATTTTACCGATACTCCCGACCCGGACCTGTTTAAAATCACCGAAAATCGGCTGGAAAACAGCGACAGCCGAAGATTGAACCAGAACAACTGACAGGGCATTTTTTTAGGCCGGCGCCTTGCGGGAGCGGGCGTGATTTCCTATTTTTCGGGCTGGAGAGTGATACGGCTGGCCTGACGAATTCCCCCCGTTCAGTCATGCTGGCTCTGCCGGACCCCTCCCGGCGTGTCGCTCCGCGGGGCGTCCGATCTCTGGTCGGGCGCCCTATTCTTTTGTGTCCCCGGAAAGGGTCCCATGCCGCTGATCCGGATCGACGTGATCGAAGGCCGCAGCGCGGCCGAGATCAAGCAGCTGCTTGACGCCATCCATCGGGCAATACTTACGGCTTTGAACGTACCCGAACGAGACCGCTACCAAGTCGTCGCCGAACACAAGCCGTCCCATTTGATCGCCGAGGACACCGGCCTCGGCATCCCCAGAACCGACAAATTCGTGCTGATTCAGGTCTTCACTCGGCCGCGCACGCGCGCGGAAAAGGACAAGCTCTACCGGCTTTTGTGCCAGGAGTTGCAACAGCATTGCGGGATTGCGCCGTCCGATGTCATGGTCTCAATCATGCAAAACACGGACGATGATTGGTCATTCGGCAACGGACGCGCGCAGTTTGTGAGCGGCGAACTCAAAAGCGCATCGGCAAAGGGTTCGACCACCCATTAAATCTGTGGCTTCGACGCGGCGTGCGCTTGAGCCGCAGCATGTGGCGTGGTCAATCACACATCTTATTCTTTCGGAGGCGGGTCGGCTTGCCGGTAAAGTTCTGCGCTTTGTACGTGCTCCGTGTCGGTCAGCAGCGGCTGGAGCATCGCCCGTGCGTCTGACGCTTGCCACATGGAACATCAATTCGGTCCGGCTGCGGATCGATCTCGTGGCGAAATTCCTTGCCAGCCATTCGCCCGACATCGTCTGCTTCCAGGAGACGAAGTGCCGCGACAGCGAGTTCCCGGCTGGCGCCTTCCGCGAGCTCGGCTACGAACATCTCGCGGTCAACGGTCAGAAGGGCTATCACGGCGTCGCAATCGCCTCGAAACTGCCGTTCGCCGCGATCGAGCGACGGCCCTTCTGCGACAAAGGCGATGCGCGACACATCAGCGCGATCTTGCGCCCGGCGAAGGGACGCGACATCACTTTGCATAATTTCTATGTGCCGGCCGGCGGCGACGAGCCCGATCCGCTCGCCAATCCGAAGTTCGCCCATAAGCTTGCCTTTCTCGATGAGATGGAAGCATGGATTCGCGCCGACAAGATCGCCGGCTCCGATGCGATCATGCTCGGCGATTTGAACATCGCGCCGCTCGAAACCGATGTCTGGAACCACAAGGCGCTGCTCAAAGTCGTGAGCCATACGCCGATCGAAGTCGACAAGCTCGGCAGGGTCTTTGCCGCCGGACCCTGGGTCGATGCGCTGCGCCGCTATGTGCCGGTCGAGGAGAAACTCTACACGTGGTGGAGCTATCGCGCGCCGGATTGGGCGAAAGCCAACAAGGGCCGCAGGCTCGACCATATTTGGTTGAGCGAGAGCCTTTCTGCAAATTTATGCGGCATGAAGGTCTTGCGCGAAAGCCGCGGCTGGGAGCGCCCATCCGACCATGTGCCGGTCATGGCCCATTTGGAGTTTTGAGCAGATCCCGGCTTAGTCGGGAGAGCCGGGCGTCCAGAAATCCACCAGCGGCTCGCGACGGCCGGGCAGATCAAATCTGCGGGGCAAAGTCTCGTTGCCGAAACGCGAGCGGTAATTGACCTGATCCGGCGTCTGATTGAAAATCGTGTTTTCGGTCATATAGCTCGGCATCGTGCCTGGCTGTACGACCGGACCCGGATCAAGCCAGCTGCGCTTGTTGACGTCGAGCGGCGGGCGCGGATCGACGTAGACGACGACGTTCGGGTGCGGGCGATGCTGCGGCGTTTTTGTCGCAGCCGAAGCGACTGAAGCCAACAGGCCCACCGCCCCGACGACGCCCAGCGAAAACGACAGGATCGGACGCATCAAAATCTCCTTCCAGAGAGCGCTACTCGCAAAGCGGATCTAATTTGCGTCCGAATGCGCTCCGAACGTTTGACTTGGAACAATTCCGGCAGTTTTCGCCTCAAGGGCACCGATTCGGCCAAGGATGGTTTACCCAATAACATCCTAGACAGTATTTGGTTCGACGCGAATGACAAAGGTGTCATAGGCGGAACGAAAATCCAGTTAATGCGCTTTTCGCAGCCTGAGTGGCGGCGGCGCATCATCTTGGTCGATCCAATTCGCTTGTGAAACCATGGGTGCGAGCCCTGTGCCGGCACAAATCGGGTCACGCCGCAATTCGGTGGCGGCAAAAAAGCCGGCAAGGGTGCCGTCGTCGGCGGCCGAATTCAGATCCAGCCGGTCAAGCAGGCAGGCGAGCGCCGGGCGCGACAGCGGCTTGGCCGGTATTCCGCAGGCAACCCCGCTGATTTGGAAGCTACTATCGAGCCCGGCGCCGCGAAATCCTAGACAGGGCGTCGCTGCGCCAGCCCCGGCGGCAAGATCGATGTCAGCCGTCTCAAAATCGCCGAAGCGGGTCGCCAGCTCCTCGGGCGCCAGGCTGCGGGTGATCGAAAGACCGGCATCGGCCGCCAGGCGAGCGAGTTCGACGAAGAGCGGCGCTTGCGTCGGCTTTTCCGCGCCGACCCGGTACAACATAAGCCGGACGAACGGCGCCTGGTCGCCGTTGAGCTTGCCGAAGGTCAGGATATCCTGGCGGCCGCCCCCTGTCCGATGCCGCCGCGCCTCATAGGTCAGGGTAGACCTGGGAAGATCGGGCGCGTTGAGGCCGAAGAGCTCGATCGGCTGCCGAATGTCGGTCCAGGCTGGGAGGGGCGCGGCCACGACATCATTCTGCGCCGAGGCGGCCGGCGGTTTCCTTCCCACGAGGACCACGACGGAAGCAAGAATGAGGACGGCGACTGCGATACTGCCGAGCGGCCAGCGGCGACCGTGCGGCCTTTTGCGAAACCACTCGTTCCTTGGGTCGACGTTATGAAGACTGCCGTGCATCCTTGCCTCTCGCAAGGACTTTGGACCGCAACTTCTTGCCGGCCGTTACCGAGGAAAAGTGAATTCGAGTTAACGTCAACAAGCGCTTTATGCGGGAAGGATCTGGTAATATTTGATCCCAGGCTGCGCCTGCGTGCACGGGCGACAGCAATTGCCGCGGATCCGCCCGGGCGTTATTTACGGCCAGCCCGGAATGCCGGGCCAAGGAGATCGATGATGGGTTTCAAGGTCGCCGTCGTCGGCGCAACCGGCAATGTCGGGCGGGAAATGCTCGACATTCTCGCCGAGCGTCAATTTCCCGCCGACGAGGTCATGGCGCTGGCCTCCCAGGCCTCGCTTGGTACCGAGGTCTCCTTCGGCGACGCGACGCTGAAATGCAAGGTGCTGGAGAACTACGATTTCTCGAGCACTGACATCTGCCTGATGTCGGCCGGTGGCGCCATCTCCAAGGACTATGCGCCTAAGATTGCGAGGCAGGGCTGCGTCGTCATCGACAATTCCTCCGCCTGGCGGACTGACCCGGACGTGCCGCTCATCGTGCCCGAGGTCAATGCGGACGCCATCGCGGGCTTTTCCAAGAAGAACATCATCGCCAACCCGAATTGTTCGACCGCCCAGCTCGTCGTCGCGCTGAAGCCGCTGCATGATCGCGCCACGGTCAAGCGCGTCGTCGTGGCCACCTATCAATCCGTCTCGGGCGCCGGAAAAGAGGCGATGGACGAGCTTTTTGCGCAGACGCGCTCGATCTTCGTTTCCGATCCGGTCGAATTGAAGAAATTTCCCAAGCGCATTGCCTTCAACGTCATTCCGCAGATCGATGTCTTCATGGAGGACGGTTCGACCAAGGAAGAATGGAAGATGATGGTCGAGACGAAGAAGATCCTCGATCCGAAGATCAAGCTTGTCGCCACCTGCGTGCGCGTGCCGGTGTTCATCGGCCATGCGGAAGCGGTGAATGTCGAGTTCGAGAAGCCGCTCTCAGCCGACGAGGCGCGCAACATTCTGCGCGAGGCGCCCGGCTGTCTCGTCATCGACAAGCACGAGCCCGGCGGCTACGTGACGCCGCATGAGGCGGCGGGCGAGGACGCGACCTTCATTTCGCGCATCCGCGAGGACGCAACCGTCGAGAACGGGCTTTCGTTCTGGTGCGTCGCCGACAATTTGCGCAAGGGCGCGGCGCTCAACGCGGTGCAGATCGCCGAGCTGCTGGTTAACCGCAAGCTGATCAAGCCGAAGCAACGGGCGGCCTAGGCCCCTAGCACGCGTCATGGCCGGGCTTGTCCCGGCCATCCGCGTCTTGTCGCGCCCTCTCTGGACAAAATGGAACCGCTCAATAGGCAGCTAGACCCAACGCGCAGCGCGCGACATCTGGATCACGCCGTCTGTAAGCTCGATACCGGCTCGTGGGATATCCGCGCTGGTTATCTGAATCAGCTTCAGAGAGGAGCCGGCCCTGTTGAAAATACCGTAGTCGCGGCGTTGATACTTTTCTTGAATTATTGGCTCGATCGCCGCAAGATTCCGATCAACAACCAAGTGACGCTCACTTTGAGACGGTCCTTTCTCATCCTGTAATGACCAAGGCCACCCAAAGTAATCCTCGAGCGCCTCGCGGGTTACATTGGCGATAATCAATTCGCGTCCATCGAAACAGTGAATAAAGGTACCGTCAAATGCGCCGGACGCATGCACAACGGAGAATTCTGTCAAGGCCACGAAAACCTCCTAAAGAAGATTCGTTTTGTAAAAAATAGTCCCTTCGCTCCCTGCTGTACAGCGGCCCACCTGCTTCTTTGCGGATCAGAGGTAATCGACTTACTTCGCATGCATTATGCTGAACTGCGTGGATGGCCGGAACAAGCCCGGCCATGACGGTGTGAGTAGAACAGCTTTGCCAATCATGACCCGCGACGATCTCGCCCATCTCGCGCTCGCGGTGTGCCTCATCGCGATCGCGGGCTATGTGGACGCGGTCGGATTTCTAAGGCTGGGCCACCTTTTCGTCTCCTTCATGAGCGGCGATTTGACCCAGTTCGCGGTCTCGGCGAGCCATGGCGAGGCAAGCCAAGCCGGCCAAGCCGGCGGCATCGTCGCACTGTTTGTGATCGGCGTCGTCGCGGGCCGTCTCTTGGCGCGATGGGCGAAACACTGGCGCCGGCCCGTCGTTCTCATTCTCGACGCGGCACTTCTCGGCCTAGCGGCGCTCGTCGCGTCTTCGCCCGCGGCAATCGTTCCCGTCGTGCTCGCCATGGGCATCCAGAACGAGGCGCTTCACAAGGCCGGCGAAGCCAAGACCGCGCTCACTTACGTGACCGGCACGCTCGTCAACCTCGGCGAAAAGATCGGCGACGCCTTCGGCGCCGAAGCCGACAAGCGCTGGGCCTGGGTGCCCTATCTCTTGCTTTGGGCCGGGCTGGTGATTGGCGCGGCGATCGGCGCGCATTGTTATGGCGCCGCCGGCCTGCGTGCGCTCGTCTGGCCCGCGGCGGTATTGGTCCTCTGCGCGGCGATCACGGCGGGAGCGGTGTGGTTCGGTGGTGGGCGCGAGAAAGCTGAAGAATAAAAGCGGAGCTGCCATTCACCACCTATAACGCAGGCCCAGCGCGCCTCGGGCGCCTTCGCGTTCGCCCCCGTTGGTATCGCCCACCGCGAACTGGTAGTCGCCATTGGCGTAGAGGCTCAATTCGCCGTCTATCTTCACGGTAAGACCGCCGCCGAGTTCCAGGCGCTCCGCTTCTTCCAGCAGCGGAGCCTGATCGACGCCGGAATAGACGGTCGTCGCGTCGCCGCCCCAGTCGCGCCAGAAGTTCGCACGCAGATAGGGTTGCCACTCCTGCCCTTGCGCGCTCACCAACGTCCATCTGGCGCGCCCACCAATGCGGCCGGTCGCACCATCGGTCGTCCCCAGCGCCACATCGCCGAATTCGTCGTCGGTATCGTCGAATTGGACGTGCTGCCCGATGATCTGGGCCTCCGGTTCCAGCACGAATCCCGGCCCAAACGGCGGCAGGGGGATGGGGTAGCCGGCCTCGAGCGAACCGACGAAACCATAGCCGATCGGATTAAGCCCGGTAAATTGCGTGCCGGCCCAGCCGTCATAGCGGGTCGCCTGTGCCACCGCATCGAGATACCAGCCGCTTGGCCCGTAATGCGTCCAATAGGCGCCAGCCGACCAGCCGTTGAGATTGAGCTGCCCGGTATGCTGAAGGACATAACCCGTCGCGGCGGCGTTGGTGACGAGCCCGCTTACATCGACATCGGCATTGGCGTAGCTGACATAGAGCCCGTTGACGTCGCGATGGCCGGGAGCAAAAGAGCCGCGCCACAGGTCAAGACCGGCCTGAAAGCCAACCAATTGGCCCGACGCGCTCGGGTCGGCGAAGGCGAGATAGCGGTTATCAATGCTCTCGCCGAACACCCGGCCCCAGGCCGAAGGACGCCAGCCGTCAACCGCGCAATCCTCCGCGCGCTTTGCCCATGTCGGCGTGCCGCCGTCGCGGCGCACGACCTCGTCGCCGCCGCCCAGACAGGGTGCAAGCTCATCGAGCAGCGTGTCGCCGATCCGATCGTGCAGCGTGTCGAGCGTGGCCAAACCCAATTGCCGAGCGATCGGCTGCACCACGCCGTAGGTTGCGATTTCCGGGCCGATGATCGGATATTCCCCCGGCGGCAACACGGAAGGCGGAGGATCTTCGGGCAGCTCCGTTTCCGGTTCTGACGGTCCCGGCGGCACGGGGCCGCCCGGCGCGGGCGGGATCGTGAAGTCCGAACGCAGGAACCAATCCTGCGGATCGCTGCCGCCGACCCCGCCTTGAAACAGATCGTAATCGAAGGCACCGGCGCGTACTTCCTGCCCGCCAAGCGAAAAAGCGCCGGACGCGGTGGTCGCGCCGTTGATGGCCGAGACAACCTCGATGCCGTTGGCCAGCGTCGCGGCGCCAGGACCGTCCGCGTTGGTGATGTGCAGCACGGTCGAGCCTGTCGCCGCCCCGCTGTTGATGACCAGCAGATCGGAGGGCGAACCGTCCGCGCCGAGATAGGTGTTGAGGCCGATCGTGCCACCCTCGCCGGTATAGTTCACCGCAGTTAGCGTCTTGAATGCGCCGTTGCTCGGCGCCGTATAGTCGATGAAGCTGTCGTTATTCGTCAGATTGGTGACGTTGGAATTGCCCGTCATCGTCCACGTCGTGTCGTCGTGAAGCGTCACGTTGCTCGTGCTGCCCGCCGCCGTGGTCATTATCCCTTCGAGCTGCGAGCCGCCGGCGTTGAATGTCACCGTTCCTCCGGACTCCGTCGAGAGCACGGTACCGTTGTTGACGGTCGCGGTCGTATCGGTGAGCGTCAAGTTCGCGGTGGAGCCGTTGACGTCAAAAGACGCTCCCGCGGCGCTCACCGTGACATCCGAGAGAGCGAGCGCGTCAGTGCCGCCGCCGCCGGTGGCGGCAAATCCGGCGCTTCCCGCGCCCGTCGTCGTCACGCTGCCGCCGTCCATCGTTATCGTGCCGCCATTCATCAGCAGGCCGCCGGGGTTATTCGTACCGCCGGTGCCGATGGTGCTGTTGCCGGTCAGCGCAACAGTGCCGCCGGTATCCGCCTGAACGCCGGCGCCGTTGTTTCCGTTCGGGACGCTGATCGCGATGTCGGAAGCGCTGATCACGCTCCCAGCGCCAGTTGCCCAAAGCCCCTTCTCATTATTGCCAATGCCGTTCACGGCGACAGTGCCGCCGGTCATAGTGACGCTAGCGCCGGCCGCGGCTTCCACACCCGTGTCAAGATCGACATGCGGCGGATTGAGCGGATTTTCCATCGTGACGTTCACATTGGTTGTCGTGATCGTGCTGCCGGCGCCGCTCGCCAACAAGCCGGTATTGCTGCTGCCTGAGCTATACACATTGACCGACGAGTTCGTCAGGTTGATCGCGCCGCCGCCGATCGCTTCTGCGCCGACATCGTTGCCGCCGTTAAGCGAGGTAGGGGTGCCAAGGTTGAACGTCGTGCCAGTCGCCGTGATCGTGCCGCCGTTCGCTTGCAGGGCGAAGTTGCCGCCGCCGCTATCGACGGTGAGGCTGCCGCCGATCAAGGTGATCGCCCCGCCGCTCAACGCCTGCGCCCCGATATCATTGCCGCCGGTCGGGAATAATTGCGTGAGGTTATAGGCTTCGATGATCCCGGAATTCAGAGCTTGCAGGAAGACGGAACTGCCGCCGAAAACGTTTTCAGTGAGCGTCGATCCCGATCCCGTAATGACTCCGGCGCTGTTGATGTCGAGATAGATTGCGCTGCCGGCGCCGTTGGCCTCCAACATGGAGAGCCCGCACCGCCGCTCGGCGTCGTAAAGATGGTCAAGTTGCTGCCATTGATCACGCCGCCGGCCGTTGCAAGAAGCTGCGTCGGTCCAGGCGGTGGAAAGAAGCCCGGCATCTGCAGCACTTGCCCAGATGCAATGGTGCACGATCCGCCGCTCTGGCTGACGGTGCTGGGCTGGGCCGATCCGTTATTCGCTATCGTGCATGTCTGCGCCTGCGCCGGATGAGCACCAGTCGCGAGCAGCGCTCCAGCGAAGATCGCGCTTGCAAGCAGCGGCGAATGAAACAGCCGCAGCCATCGCGGATGCCGACCCGCATCTCGCCGTCGAATAGCCGGACTGCTCTTCGAGCAGAATATCGCAAAGCCGCGTCGCGGGATCATGCGCAGCCCCCGCCGCACGAATGCAAGGCTCACACGCGAGATCGTGACGCGGAGTTGTAACGCGATTCTTCAGAAGGATCTATGAAAGAGGATCGTGCGCAGAATTTTTCGCACAAACGCATGACAGATTCGGACGATCTCCGCGTCACGAATCCGCGCGTTATGCTTCGCCGTCATGCCTTCCTTTGGGGAAGGATGCGCCTCACGCCGCCATCCGCATCCGCTCCGAGACAAGCTCGCGCAAAGCCTGCATGTCGCGCGAGAAGATGCGGATTCCTTCGGCGAGTTTTTCGGTCGCCATCGCGTCTTCGTTGAACATGAAGCGGAAGCTTTTCTCATCGAGGAACATTTGCGCCGGCGCGCTCGCCTTGGCGCTCTCCGGATCGAGCCGGCGCGGCAGCGATCCTTGATCCTTCGCGAGTTCGTCGAGCAAAGCCGGCGCGATCGTGAGGCTGTCGCAACCGGCCACGGCCTCGATTTGCGCCTTGTTGCGGAACGAGGCGCCCATGACGATGGTTTTGCTATAGGCCTTGCAATAGGCATAGATCTCTTTGAGCGAGGCGACGCCGGGATCGGTTTCGGAAGTATAGGTCTTGCCTTCGTTCTTCACGTACCAATCGAGGATGCGGCCGACGAAAGGCGAGATGAGCGTGACGCCGGCTTCCGCTGCGGCCGCGGCTTGCGCGAGCGAGAAGACGAGCGTCAGATTGCAGGCGATATCTTCTTTCTCAAGCAGCGAAGCCGCCTTGATCCCTTCCCAGGTCGCGGCGATCTTGATCAGCACGCGCTCGCGCGAGACGCCGCGCTCGGCATAATCCTCGATGATGGTGCGCGCCTGCGCAAGCGTGCCCTCGACATCGAAGGAGAGATCCGCATCGACCTCGGTCGAGACGCGGCCGGGCACGAGCTTGGTCAGTTCGGCGCCGAAATTGACGCAAAGCCGCTGCGCGATGCGACTTGTCGGAATGTTGCGATCCGCGGCCCAAAGGATCGCTTCCTCGACCAGCTCCTTATAGGCCTCCATGCCGGCGGCTTTGAGGATCAGGCTCGGATTGGTCGTGCAATCTTTCGGCTTATAGGCCTTGATTGACGCGATGTCGCTGCTGTCGGCGACGACGATCGTCATGGATTTCAACTGGTCAAGTTTGGAGGGCATGCTGATGTTCCGGGATGCCTCGAAAAATAGAGGTATTTTTTGGTCTGTAAAGCTGCGCTAATGGGGCTGCGCTTTTGCTAGCCTACTTTGGTGCGGATTAACTCCAACGCCTCTCTTTCAGTTGCAAACAAAAGCTCTCCTGGAGGAATAGCCCTAAGTTTATCGCCGATAGTACGAAGTTCACGCCTAAAAATTTGATAGTCCTTATCCTTCAAAAAATAATCCCAAGGCACATCGGCCTTCAGCATCAGGGACACGACGGACGCGACATGATATAAATCGTCCGGTCTCCGCTGTACCACTGAGCGAAGTTTTGCTACGGCATCCAGGATATCCCGAAACGCGCCGTCATAAATTCCGTTTGCAATTATCTTCCTCACTACCAGCCGCGCAGAGTGTGTATCAATTTGATAAGTGTCGAACTGAGGGCGCTTTTTCGCTCGAGCATAGGCAGTTGATAAATATCGGTCAGCCGGGAAGAAGTTGTTGTTTTCCATCTGTGCGATTGAATATTGAACCCAAAAAAGGGGGTCCGAATTAACAGACGGAATATAGCTCGCCCGATCTAAAACTTCATTCGGAGTTTTAGGCGATCCAAGTACCCGACTAAGATTCCTGTAGCGCAGAAGCCGTCGAACAATCCATTGAAGCGACCTTTGAAACTCATGGCCGTCAACGAAATTAGCAAATCGTGCTATGGCGCCTATAATGTCATCTTTCTTGGGATGGCTCCTGAGAACGAACTCTCCAATAATCGAATTTCCGAACGATATCTTTCCAGAATAGGAGACCGCAATAATGTCGTTCTGTAAACTGCGTAGAACGCCGTAATCCATATTTTGAAATTCGTTCAGAATGTAGGTTGGAATAGAAATATCGATCATTTGCATATATGACCCAACGATAAAGTGATCCATTATAGGGCGAAGCCCAACAAGGGCTGACTGCCACTGACCTAAAATCTGCTCTCTTACAATCGCGTTCTCAAAAATCTGCAGAATAATTGCGTTGATGTTGCCATCGAAGTCTTTCTGCAATTTCCGTATGCGAACTGCAGAAGGTAAGTTGGAAAGCATCTGCGGCCAGAAACCCATGCTGTCAATTAGGTCATGGAAGTCGGCAAGCTCTCCCGGCATCAGATGGTTTGCATCGAATAGTTGTAACATGCCTTCTGCCACGCGAGCAATCTCGGGAATGGCCACGCGCATCGTCGTAGAACGCGAAGTCGCACAAAGCACAAGCGATCGCTCTCTAATTATGTTAGCCGCATTTGAAATACCGAAAATATCCCCTTCAAAGAAAACGTGACGCCCAGGTGGGATTTCACGCAATGCTGCGAGGAATCCGTCGAGAGCGACATCGGACTTTACGGTGAAAACTTCTTTGCCTCCGTGGGAGAGCAAAAACCTGCCTGATGGAAGATAAGGCTTTTCCCATTGCCTAAGTGAGAATGAACAACCGCCATACGTGGCGGAGAAAGTGACGCGAGCTCGGTGGCAATCGCGCGATTCACGACATAAGTCGGACCGCCCTTCGTCCAGGATGTCCGTGCGACATTGTCATCGTAACGCCCGTAAATAAGCAGGTTTTGGCGCGCTGTTTGCGTAATCTCTTTTGTATCAAAGGCGCCGCGATCTATCAGCAGTTCTGATGGGGGCATCGGTTCAGTGTCATTCGGTCTCTCTCGAACAAGTCGGGCAAGATCGGCCGTCGTCAGTTGGGTATTTGTGCCGATTAGCGATATGCGGTGCGCCGCAAGTTCGTCTGGGCTTCCGCTAAATACGAAGCATTTGTTTAAAAGATCGTCAGAATTGAAAAACAAGCTGGCGAGATCAGGGTCCGCCATCGAATATCCAACAACGAAGACTGCATCGCATTCATAGAGGTCTTGCTTCAGCAAGTGATAATAGCCAGACCTGGAGCGCGCGTTCATTAAATATATCTGCTCGCCCAATTTTAAGTTCGTGTAGTAATTCGTTAGAGTGCAATTAGTGACGCAGCCGTGCAAGTAAACGAAATCACCGAATGCGACGGGCTTGTCATCAATCGCCGCATCGTGCCAATTTCTTCCCGAAAAGTCGCTGCCTATGTTGTCCACGTTGGTCGTATAAATGCGCGTCCAAGGGAGCAACAGCACATCATGCTGTTCATTGGTAAGCGATAAAACTGTGAGCTCATCCCGTACGAAATCGAACGCTTCATTGGGAGGTAATTTCTCCCGAAGTTTATCGACTGCCATGCTCAGTGGAGCAGCCCCCGGGATTTTTAGACGCTCCAAAATGCGCGCGGCTAATTGTGTGCCCGATGGAGTAGGTGCGTCGAGAATATTCTTCGAAGCATTGGAGAAGCCTGCGCCGAGAAACAAGATTGCCTTACGATTTGGCCGAATGTTGCTGATCGCAGTTGCTAGGTCCATGAAAGTGCCCGGAAATTTCCCCTACGCAAAGTCCTTTTTTGTTTCGTCGCCACGGCTCGCTCGCGTTGACGCCGTATACAGTTCATATCGGTTCGCTCGCATATGCAACAGAAGAATCTGGTTACGACGGTTCCTCAGCGCGAATCGCGTCCACATACACCTCCCCGCCCATCTCGCGAAATTTCTCCGACATTTCCGCCATGCCCTTCTCCCGCGCCTCGATCGCGGCGGCCTCATCGCGCAAATCCTGGCTGATCTTCATCGAGCAGAATTGCGGGCCGCACATCGAGCAGAAATGCGCGACCTTATGCGCCTCTTTCGGCAGCGTCTCGTCATGGAACGCGCGTGCCGTCTCCGGATCGAGCCCTAAGTTGAACTGATCCTGCCAGCGGAAGTCGAAACGCGCGCGCGACAAAGCATCGTCGCGCAACTGCGCCGCCGGATGGCCCTTGGCAAGATCGGCGGCATGCGCGGCGATGCGATAGGTGATGACGCCCGTCTTCACGTCGTCGCGGTCGGGCAGGCCCAGATGCTCCTTCGGCGTCACGTAGCAGAGCATGGCGCAGCCGAACCAGCCGATCATCGCCGCCCCGATCCCCGAGGTGATGTGGTCATAGCCCGGCGCGATGTCGGTTACGAGCGGCCCGAGCGTATAGAACGGCGCCTCGCCGCATTCGGCGAGCTGCTTTTCCATATTCACCTTGATCTTGTGCATCGGCACATGGCCGGGGCCTTCGATCATCACCTGGCAGCCTTTGTCCCAAGCGATCTTGGTGAGCTCGCCGAGCGTCTCGAGCTCGGCGAATTGGGCGCGGTCGTTGGCGTCGGCGATCGAGCCGGGACGCAGACCATCGCCGAGCGAGAACGACACATCGTAAGCGCGCATGATGTCGCAGATCTCGTCGAAACGCTCGTAGAGGAAGCTCTCCTTGTGATGCGACAGGCACCAGCGCGCCATGATCGAGCCGCCGCGCGAGACGATCCCCGTGACGCGCCTGGCGGTGAGCGGCACATAGGCGAGGCGCACGCCGGCGTGGATGGTGAAATAATCGACGCCTTGCTCGGCCTGTTCGATCAACGTGTCGCGGAAGATTTCCCAGGTGAGCTTGATCGGATCGCCATCGACCTTTTCGAGCGCCTGATAGATCGGCACCGTGCCGATCGGCACCGGCGCATTGCGCAAGATCCAGTCGCGGATGTTGTGGATGTTGCGGCCGGTCGAAAGATCCATGACGGTGTCGGCGCCCCAGCGGATCGCCCAGACCATCTTGTCGACTTCCTCGGCGACTGAAGATGTGACGGCCGAATTGCCGATATTGGCGTTGATCTTCACCAGGAAATTGCGGCCTATGATCATCGGCTCCAATTCGGGATGATTGATGTTGGCCGGAATGATGGCACGCCCGCGCGCGATCTCGTCGCGCACGAATTCGGGCGTCACGAACGCCGGAATGGATGCGCCGAAGCTCTCGCCGTCGGCAAGCCGCGTTTCGGCGCCTTCGAGCATTTTCGCGCGCCCCAGGTTTTCGCGCGCCGCGACATAGATCATCTCTTCGGTGATGATGCCGGCGCGGGCGAATTCATATTGGGTGACACGCGCGCCTGGCTTGCCGCGCAGCGGCGCGCGCAGGGCCGGGCAGGGCGGCACGAGCTTGTCGCCCGTGACATTGCCGTTGTCCTCCGGCCGCAGGGCGCGGCCCCGGTAAGCTTCAAAGCCCCGCGCGGCGAGCCAAGGCTCGCGCAGGCGCGGCAAGCCGGCCGAAAGATCGATCTGCGCCGCCTCTTCCGTATAGGGCCCGGACGGGTCGTAGACGCGCACCGGTAGCTCGCCGGAAGACGGATCAAGCGCGATCTCGCGAAACGGCACCTTGATGTCGGGGTGCGCTTGCGGCGCGACATAGACCTTGCGCGAGCCGGGCAAGGGGCCGGAGGTCACGCTTTGCGGAACGAGGCTCTCGGGCTTCTGGCGGATGTTCATGGCGTGCTCCTTCAAGAGCGCGGTCGCTGAATATCAGGGTGGGGAGCGGGCACGAACGCCGAGACAGGGACGTCGCCATCCCGTCGTGCTGCCGGTCCCTGCGCTGGCATTATCCAGATTCAGGTTCGAAGGGTGTGATCTCAGCCGCCGAAGCTTCGGCAGCACCCCACGGCGGACGTCATGATAGTCCGCGGTGGAAACTTCGACAAGCACTCAGGTCTCGAGCCTTTCGCCTCCCTTCAGCGCTGCAAATGCTCACGGCGCAGCTGGCGCGGCGATTCGCTCAAACAAACAGACACATCGCGGAACGAAAGAAGCGATGCCACGTTTCTGCCACAGACGCGGATCCGAGCGCCAGAGCTGTCAAGCTCCGGCAGGGTGGAGGATTCCACAATCAAGAATGCTGCGAGCTTCAAGGAAGGCCGGCGCGATGCAAGGTTCTGATAATTTTCCGCTCCGCCCCTCGCCGTGGCGGCATTTCGCGCGGGCAGATGTCGCCGGCGGCAGCAAGGACATGGCCGGCCTGATCAGCCGTGAGCTGCGCCTTGTCTTCCCGGTCGCGCAAACCGCCGATGAGCTCCACGGCGCTCAGCGCCTCCTTAAGCAGATCGAGAAGCGCAAGCGCGGCGCGAGAGGACCCGGCCCCAGTTGAAAAACCGCGGCCGGGCGATACGCGTCACTTGATGTCGTTGCTGCCGTTGGCTTTGTCGAAGGCCGGAGCATTCTTGAGATCGGCCTTCGTGCGATCGAGCACGAACCAGCTCTTGTCGTTGTCCGAGGCGACCTTCAGATCATTGAACGGAATCGCCACGTCCTTTTGGCCGACACCGAGAAACCCGCCAACGCCGATGACCGCAGTGGAAATCGTGCCGTCCTTGTTGATGACGAGGTCGTCGATGTCGCCGATCTTGTGGTTGGATGGATCATAGACGCTCGCTTTGTAGACATCGGAGGCGAGCCAATGGTCGGTTGTCAGAGTTGTTGCAGCGAGAGCTGCGGTGCTGACCGCAGCCAGCAGCGCCGCCGAAAACATGAGCCGTCTCAGCACGGGTATTCTCCCTATGGGGTAGCCTTATGCGGCTCTAAACCGCCGCTGTCGGCGATCGTTCCCTCAGCTGATTTGAATTTTCGCAAAGTAGAGCGAGGGCGGCCGCGGGCCGCGGCGCCTCAGTCCTTGGCACGCTCCACATAGGAGCCGTCCGTTGTCTGCACGATCACGCGCGTGCCCGGCTGAATGTGCGGCGGCACCATAGTGCGCAGCCCGTTCGAAAGCTTCGCCGGCTTGTAGGAAGAGGACGCGGTCTGCCCCTTCATCGCGGGCTCCGTCTCCAAGACCTCGAGCGTCACACGCGGCGGCAATTGGATTGCGACCGGGACGCCGTTGAATGTCGACAGGATGCAGGTCATGCCCTCCTGCAGGTAGACCGCCTGATCGCCGATGATCTCGGCCGGTACGACCACCTGATCATAAGTGTCGGCGTTCATGAACGTGTAGCCGTTGGCATCCTGAAAGAGGTAGTTGAAATTGGCGTCCTCGACGAAGGCGCGCTCGACCTGCTCCGTCGTCTTGTAGCGTTCCGTCGTCTTTACGCCATCGGAAATTCGGCGCATGTCGATCTGGGTGGTCGGCGTGCCTTTGCCGGGATGAAAGCTCTCGGCGGTGAGCACGACGTAAAGCTGGCCGTCCTCCTTCTCGATGACGTTGCCTTTGCGAATCGAACTCGCGATGACTCTCACGTCGGGTCCTTCGGTTAGCGGAAAGCCTTCCGGCCAAGCCCGTGGGTCTGGCCGAAAAGCACTTTAAATCATAGACTTGCGGCAGAGCTGCGAGGCTCAATATAGCGGTCTGCCGATAAAGCATCGTGCGCGCTATAAGGCGCGGCGCCCCTGGCTACAGGGGTTCGCGGTGGTTTTTCAAGCGAAATGAGGAAATGAGCAAGCCTTCTTTCTGGTGGCAGCCGCAGGTCCATGCCAAGCGGCGGCAATTCCTGCTGAAGCGCGCCGCGATCGCCGAGGCCGTCCGCGGCTTTTTCGACGCGCACGGCTTTATCGAGGTCGATACCGCGGTCCTGCAGCTTTCGCCCGGCAACGAGACGCATATTTCGGCTTTCGCCACCGAGCTCGTCGGCGCGGACGGCCGCGCTTCGCGCCTCTATCTGCATTCTTCGCCGGAATTCGCCGCCAAGAAACTGCTGGCTGCAGGCGAGGAACGCATTTTCAGCCTCACTCACGTCTTCCGCAACCGCGAGCGCGGCGCACTTCATCATCCCGAATTTACTATGCTCGAATGGTATCGGGCCCGTGCGCCTTATCGGCAATTGTTCGACGATTGCGCCGAGCTCATCGCCGCGGCCGCAGCGGCGGCCGGAACCGAGCGCTTGCGGTTTCGTTCCGCAACCGCCGATCCGACAGAGCCGCCGGAGATCCTCAGCGTGGCGGAAGCGTTTCGCCGCTATGCCGGCGTCGATCTCCTGAAAACCTACGATGCCACAAGCTGCGATCACGCGGCTCTCGCGGCGGAGGCGTTAAGGCTCGGATTGCGTGTCGTGCCGGACGACACCTGGTCGGATCTCTTCAGCAAGATTTTTTCCGAGAGGATCGAGCCAAAGCTCGGCCACGGTCGCGCGACTCTGCTGGTCGATTATCCTGCGCCTGAAGCGGCACTCGCCCGGCTTCAGGACGACAAGCGCTTCGCCGAGAGGTTCGAACTTTACGTCTGCGGCGTCGAGCTCGCCAATGGATTCGGCGAACTCGACGATCCGGCCGAACAGCGCCGCCGGTTCGAAGCGGAGATGGGCGAGCGCCAAAGGATTTACGGCGAGGCTTATCCGATCGACGAGGATTTCTTGGCCGCATTGGCGGAAATGCCGCCGGCCTGCGGCATCGCGCTCGGGTTTGACCGCTTGGTGATGCTGGCAACCGGAGCCGAACGCATCGAAGAAGTTCTGTGGACGCCAGTCGTCGAGGAAGGAACGCAAGCATGAGGCCCCATATCGCCACGGTCGAAGATCTCATCGCGGCCGGTCTTGCGCCCCAGTCGAAACGCGAGGCGCTTGCCAAGGTCGGCGCGCGCTATGCCGTCGGCCTGAGCGACGCCCTGGCTCAATTGATCGATCGCGATGATCCTGACGATCCGATCGCCCGGCAATTCATTCCCGACCCTGCCGAACTCATCGTGCATCCCGATGACATGTCCGATCCGATCGGCGACGCGGCCATGAGCCCGGTCGAAGGCATCGTGCACCGTTATCCCGACCGGGTGTTGCTCAAGCTCCTCCACATCTGTCCGGTCTATTGCCGCTTCTGTTTTCGCCGCGAGACCGTCGGGCCCGGAAGTCCGATGCATCTTTCGCCTGAAGCGCTCGATACGGCCTTCGCGTATATCGGCGCGCATCCGGAGATTTTCGAGGTGATCTTGACCGGCGGCGATCCGCTGATCCTGTCACTGCGCCGGCTCGCCGACATCCTGGCGCGGCTTCGCCTCATCGCGCATGTCGCAATCATCCGCATCCACACCCGCGTGCCGATCGCCGAGCCAATGCTCGTGACGGAAGAATTGGCAAAGCTGCTGGCCGGGGCAGGAAAGACGGTCTATGTCGCGCTTCACGCCAACCATCCGCGCGAACTGACTCTCGAGGCCCGCGCCGCCTGCGGACGGCTCGTCGATGCCGGCATTCCGATGCTCGGCCAGAGCGTCCTGTTGCGCGGCGTCAACGACAATGTCGACACGCTCGCGGAGCTGATGCGGGCTTTCGTGAGCGCGCGCATCAAGCCCTATTATCTGCATCATCCGGACCTTGCCCGCGGCACGGCGCATTTCCGCCTTTCGATCGCCGAGGGCCGGGCTCTCGTCAGCGCCTTGCGCGGGCGCATTTCCGGCCTTTGCCAGCCGCTCTATGTTCTCGACATACCGGGCGGATACGGCAAGGTGCCGATCGGCGAGAATTTCGTTACCGGGGAGGAAGGCGACTATCGCGCCAGGGATTTTCGCGGCGAAAGCCATATCTATCCGCCGCGACACGACGCAGCCGTGCTTGAAGACGCTGCGCGCGAAGCATGAATCGCGCTTGCCCACGTTCGGAGATAGCGGTTTGAAACGCCTGCACAGATTCGCGCTTTGCATGGCTGCCTTAGTGCTGTTCGTGGGCGTCGCCGCGGCGGCCGCGCAATCGCGGACGAACGACGTTGCCTCCGCCGACCTGGACCAGGCCGCCGCCGCGTTGAAGCAGATCTACGCGACGCTGCAGCAGCCAAACCTCTCCGCGGCCGATCTCGAAAAACTGCAGAACGAAGCCCTGCCGATCGGCGGCGAAGTACAAAGCGTGCTCGACGAGCTGACGCCGCGGCTCGCGGCTTTGAAGACCCAGCTCGAGCAACTTGGACCCGCACCCGGCGCGAATGCGCCGCCGGGGAGCGCCGAGATCGCGGCCGAGCGCGCGAAACGGCAGAAGGCCTATGACGATGTCGATGCGCTGGTTAAACGGGCCAATTTGCTGGCCGTCCAGGCCCAACAGGCGAGTGCCGAAATTTTTGCGCGCCGCCGCGCCAGATTGGAACAATCGCTCTTTGCACGCGGACCGAGTCTCGCGAGCCCTGCACTCTGGCTCGATGTCATCTCGGAAGCGCCGCGCGACTTTGATTCTGCCGGAGCCGCCAGCGCCGCTTGGCTCGGTACGCTCGGTGAGAAGCTCGCTGGATTTAAAGCTTTCGGCTTTGCAGCGCTGGTGGCGCTGATCGTTGGGCTTTATTGGCTCTCGCTCCGGCTCGCGCGGCGTTTGACCTCGCGCGCACCGGAGTCATCCAGGCCCGACCGTCTGCAAAAAATCTTCGCCGCCTGGCGGGTGTGCTTTGTCGTTGCAGGTCTGCCGATCGCGGCCCTCGCCGCCGTCGGTGCGATTGCCGAAGGCTTCGGCCTGATCGATCTAACGCAATCCGTGCCGCACGCCGTTTTCATCGCCGTGGTTCGAATTGCCCTTGTCGCTGGCATTGCGCGTGGCCTGCTCGCGCCGGCGCGGCAGAATTGGCGGTTGCTTCACCTCGACGACGAGACCTGCCAGCGCGTTCTTCGCACGGCTCTCGCTTTCGCGGTCCTGATCTCCGCGAGTCAGGTACTTGAATCCTTGGCCGCCGCAATCGACGCCTCCGGCACCGTTCAAACTACGCTGCGCGGGCTCGGCGCCTTCTTGGCTGCGCTCGTGCTCGTCGCCGCGCTCTGGATCAAAAAAGTGCCGGAGGATCATACTGAGGATGTTTTTGGGCAGCGGCTCGGCGTTTCCTACGATTGGTATGGCCTGCTCCGAATCGTGCTCTGGATCGCGGTGGTGGCGATCCTGGTCGCCGTGCTCGCCGGTCTGATCGATCTCGGCCGCTTCCTGGCTGATCAGGTCATCTGGATCGGGGGCGTCGGCGCGGTAACGGCCATGCTGACGATTCTCATCGACGAGGTCACCCGTATCGGTCTCGTGCCGAGGACGAGGTTTGGCCGAAGTCTGATGTTGAGCAGCGGGCTGCGCCACGATTCTTTCCAACAGCTTGTTATTCTACTCTCCGGTGCAGCGCGCGTGGTCATCTTCGTCGTCGCCAGTCTGATGGCGCTCGCGCCCTGGGGCGTGCAATCGTCCGACGTGTCCGGCTACCTCTACGCTGCCTTCTTCGGCTTCACCCTCGCCGGCGTAACGATTTCTCTGTCGCGCGTTGTCTTCGCGCTGCTCATCTTCGGTGCCGGCTATTTCATCACGCGGACAGTCGGGAGCTGGCTCGAGACAGCCTTTCTGCCGCACACGAACCTCGATCTCGGCCTGCGTAATGCCGTCGGGACGAGTTTCGGTTATATCGGCTGGATCCTCTCGCTCGGCTTCGCCCTCGCCTATTTGGGAGTCGATTTCGAGAAACTGGCCATCGTCGCCGGCGCGCTGTCGGTCGGCATCGGTTTCGGCCTTCAGTCGATCGTCAACAATTTCGTCTCGGGTCTGATCCTGCTCTGGGAGCGGGTTATCCGCGTCGGGGATTGGATCTCTGTCGGCACCAACGAGGGCTTTGTTCGCCGGATTAATGTCCGCTCGACCGAAATCGAGACCTTCGACTGCGCCGCAGTTGTGATCCCCAACTCCGACCTCGTCGCCGGCGTCGTCAAGAACTTTGTGCGCACCGATCGTACCGGGCGGGTGAAAATCGCCATGGCCGTCAATCCCGCCGCCGATCCTGAAAAGACGCGCGATGTTCTGCTCGACATCGCGCGGGACCGCAAGTCGGTGCTGAAGAAGCCTCCACCGCAAGTGGTCTTTGCCGAGATCACCGGTTCAGCCTTCAATTTCGAGCTTTATTGCTTCATCGGCGATGTCAGCATGCTCGCGAGCGTGAAAAGTGACCTGAATTTCGAGATCTACCGCAGGTTCAAGGCGGAGAATTTGTTCGCCGCGCCCCCGCCCATGCTCGTCGTCAATCTCCCGGAGATCGAGCAGCACGGAATCCTGCTGAAGAACAGCGACGGCGCGGCGAAAGCGGACGAGCGGAAGGGCTGATCGCGAGCTATCCGAGCAATCCGCCACGCGTGACGTGCAGGGGATTGTCTGTCAGCGCCGCGCGGTCGGGCGTGTCCACCGCGACATCAACGAAAGCCTTCCAGATTGCCTCGACGAAGCCTGGTTCCATGTCGTAGAGGATGAACACGATCCGCGTGGTGTGATCTTCGTCAGGCCACGTCTCGAGCCGCACCGGCGGATGAAACACATGCTGCACGCCGTGGACGACGAGGGGGCGCGCGGGATCATCGGCGAGCGCAACAATGCCTTTGACGCGCAAAAGATGTGCGCCATGCGCGTTGCGCAGCAATTCGAGGAACATATGGACGGTGGCAGGCGGCAGCGGCTCGGCATGGCGCAAGGCGAAGGCGCGGATCCTGGCATCGTGTCGGTTCACGTCGTGCAGATGTGCATGATCGTCATGCTCATCGTGGCGCTCCGCGGCTTCCGCGTTCAGCCAGCGGCGCACTTCCGGCGCCTTTTTCTCCGGGTCATAGAGCCCAATGTCGAAGAGCTTTGCGGCGACGGCTTCGCCACGCGCGGCATCGAGCCGCAAGGCGGTGGGATTGAGCCGCGAAAGCCGTTCGTTGAGAGCCAAAAGCGTGAAATCGTCCGCGATAAGATCGGTCTTCGTGATCACAAGCCGATCGGCGACGGCCGCCTGTTTCACCGCCTCGGGGTGCCGGTCGAGCGTTGCGCCGCCGTTTACCGCATCGACAAGGGTCACGACCCCATCGAGGCGGAAACGCAGGATCAGATAAGGATGGTACATGATGGTGTGCAGGACGGGTGCTGGATCGGCAAGGCCGGTCGTCTCGATCACCACCCGGTTGAAGGTCATGCGGCCATTGTCGCGACGACGCAGCATATCCTCCAGCGTCGCTATGAGATCGCCACGGATCGTGCAGCAGAGGCAGCCAGAGGTCATGACGACCATTTCGCCCGCGACGCTCTCGACCAGGAGATGATCCAGGCCGATCTCGCCGAATTCGTTGATGAGCACCAGACAATCGGCGAGTTCCGGGGCGCGCAGCAGGCGATTGAGCAGGGTGGTTTTGCCGGCGCCGAGGAAACCGGTGAAGACCGTTAGGGGAAAGACCGGCGGCCGGCTCGCGGCGCTCATGCTCGCGGCCCGATGCTTGCGCGCCATATGAAGCGGAGCCGATGAAGGTCTCGCGTCAATCGGGAGCCGAGGCCGGTTTGGGTCTGGCGGCAAGTTTGGCCGGCTTGGCGGCGAGCTTTTTGATTTTGCCCGCGGTCTTGCTGCTCTTTGCTTTGGTGGCCTTGGCGGTTTTATGGTGGTTGTGGTCCTTTGCGACTTTGCCAACCACTTTGGCTTTGTGCTTCATCGCAACAATTGTCTTGGCTTTGTGCTTTTCGACCGTCGCCGTTTTGGCGGAATGCTTTTTCATCACGGGCTTCGTGTCTGGTTCGGCGTCGACGTCATCTTCATTCGGCTCGTGCTGGGCGAGCTTGCTGCCCTTCCCGGATTTTTGCGCAGCGCTCGCCTTGCCCCCCTTCTTCACAGAGTCTGCCCTTCATCGGCAGCGCCGTGGCGTCCGGCTTTATCGGCGTCGCGTTCATATCCAAGTCTTGCGGCTTGTCTTCCGTATACGCCGTCGCTGCTTCGGGCGGCGATTGCGTGCCGATGGGAGAATGCGGCGGGCGCGCCTCGGCCACCGGTCCGAGATATCCGGGCGCTGCGCCAATATAGACGGTGACAGGATCAAACACGGGAGCCGGCATCATTGCGATGCGCGACGCCATTGGGGCACGGTCCGCGGCCGGCGCGGCGTTGAAGAGGAAGCCATTCGCCAGAAAATTTGGCATCGTCGGATGCGAGAGCGGTTCCTCCAGGCGTTCCGTCTCGGCTTCCCATTCGATTTCCGTGTTGGCACGGCGGCGGCAGACTGCGTCATGCATATCCGGCGGCGTCGCATCGACCAAATCTTCGGTGGACATTGGATGCGGATGATCAACGCCCGCAAAGGCGCGGTCGAGCAATACGGCTGTTCGCATCAGCCGCGATTTTACGCTCGGCGCGCCCAGCACGACGGCGATGTAGCGATGGCCGCCCCGATTGGCGCTGGCGACGAGGTTAAATCCGGCCGAGCAGGTAAACCCTGTCTTCATGCCGTCGGCACCAGGATAGCGGCCGAGCATATCATTATGGGTGGCGATGAACTCGTCGCCGAGCCGCAGCGCGCCGATGGCGAAGAGACCGGCGTAGTCGGGAAACTGCACATAGAGCGCTCGCGCCAGGATGGCGAGATCGCGCGCCGAAGAGACGTGCTCGGGATCATGCAGACCATTGGGATTGACGAAATGGCTTTGCGTCATTCCAAGTCGGGCCGCGGTACGGTTCATGTCCTCGGCGAAGGCTTCGACCGAACCGGCAATTCCTTCCGCGACGGTTACCGCGATGTCATTGGCCGATTTCACGACCAGCATCTTCAAGGCATTGTCGAGCGTGACCTCGGTGCCGGGCGCAAAACCCATTTTCGATGGCGCCATCGAGGCCGCGCGGGCGGAGACGACAAGCGGCGTATCGAGGCTCAATTGGTGATCGCGCACGGCGCTCAGCGCCACATAAATCGTCATCAATTTTGTGAGCGAGGCCGGATACCAGGGCTCGTCCGCCTGCTGCGCATAGAGAACATCGCCGGTCGCCACGTCGATGACGATCGCCGGGCTCGCCTGCGCTGTGGCGGCCGCGACAAGGCCGAAGGCCAGGAAGAGAAACCCATAGATATGCAGCCGAAGGCTTCGCGGGTGCCGAGGTGAACGCTGCAGATGTGAACAGCCCATTTATGCCCCGCTCAACCAGGAAGTTCGTCTGGCGCCCAGCGCTACCATTCCTATCCCGCAATGCTTGATCTGCAAAGCGCAACGAAGGTGCTTCTGTTCACAAGGCGACGTCCAAAAGCCTTAGTTCTTTGGACTTACGGCGGATTCATGACAGGGACCGCGAGGCTCTCGCTTAACTCTGTGCCCTTCGCCGCTCATTCGCCCGGCGCCTTGGCCTCGATTGCGAGCGCATGCAGGCCCTCGGCGATTTCGGCGCTCAGCAATGCGTTGATCATGCGATGCCGATCAATGCGGCTCTTGCCCGTGAAGACTTCCGACACCACTTTCACGGTAAAGTGGGTCTCGCCCGCCTGGGCCGCCTTGCCCGACCGCGAAACGACATGCGCGTGCCCCGCATGCTTGGCTAAGTCGTCGATCACCTCGAGCGAGACTGGCGCAAGCGTGGTGTGCAATTTTTCGCGGATGCGCGTGGCCATGCTGGCGTGTGTGCTCATGGAAGCTCCTCGACGCGCTGCGACCGTCCGTCTCTATCTAATGCTTGCGGGCCCGGCGGCTTGCGGCCATCGCAAAGACATTCATAATATCGTGCCATGGATTTGAATTCTCCGCTCTTCGATCGCATAAGGATCACGCCGAAGTCGAGGTCCGAGCTGGGCAGCGTGAAGCTGCGTTGCGATCATCCGGGCTGCACCGAGCCCGGCGCGTTTCGCGCGCCCAAGGGATGGCAATCCGAGGGCGAATATTTCTGCTTTTGCCTCGATCATGTCCGCGCATATAACGCCTCGTACAATTATTTCAGCGGCATGACGCCGGAGGCCGTGGCGCTTTACCAGCGCGACGCGAGCATTGGTCACCGTCCGACCTGGTCGATGGGCGGCAATGGCGGCGGCTTTCGCGTACGGAGCGACGATCCGTCGCGTTTTGTTGATCCCTTGAGCATTTTTGGCCGCCGCAGGCCTTCGCAAGGGCCTGAGGAGCCGCAAAAGCCGCATTACGGGATTGCCGCGCGAAGGGCTCTCGACCAATTGGGGCTCGATGAAACGGCCAATTCCGGCACCATCAGAACCCGTTACAAGGATATGGTTAAGCGGCTTCACCCCGACGCCAATGGCGGAGATCGCTCGCTCGAAGATAAATTGCGGGAAATCATCCGCGCCTATAATTATCTTAAATCAGTCAAACTCGCCTGATCCCAGGCCCCGACCCATCCGCGGAGCTACGGCGCGAGCCCAATCCGTCGGACTGGAGGACAAATGTCGAACATCTCGCTTGCCGGAGATGGCCAGAGCAACAAGGCCCTTCCGGACATGAAAATATCGGTCCGCCAGGTCTTTGGGATCGATTCGGATATGGAAGCGCCGGCCTTTTCGACGCCGGAACAGCACGTCCCGGATATCGATCCGGATTATCTCTTCGACCGCGACACGACGCTCGCGATCCTCGCGGGCTTCGCCAAGAACCGGCGGGTGATGATCACCGGCTATCACGGCACCGGCAAATCGACCCATATCGAGCAGGTCGCGGCGCGGCTCAATTGGCCTTGCGTGCGGATCAATCTCGACAGCCACGTGTCGCGCATCGATCTCGTCGGCAAGGACGCCATCGTCATCAAGGACGGCCAACAGGTCACCGAATTTCGCGAAGGCATCCTGCCCTGGGCGATCCAGAACAATATTGCCCTCTGTTTCGACGAATATGACGCGGGCCGGCCCGACGTGATGTTCGTGATCCAGCGCGTGCTCGAAGTTTCCGGCCGCCTGACCCTGCTCGACCAGAGCCGGGTGATCAAGCCGCATCCGGCCTTCCGGCTGTTTTCGACCGCGAATACGATCGGGCTCGGAGATATTTCCGGCCTCTATCATGGCACACAACAGATCAACCAGGGCCAGATGGACCGCTGGTCGATCGTCGCGACCTTGAACTATCTGCCGCACGACAAGGAAGTCGGCATCGTGCTCGCCAAGGTGAAATCCTATCAGGCGACCAGGGACGGCCGCGAGCAGATCGGCCAGATGGTGCGGGTTGCCGATTTGACCCGCAATGCCTTCATGGCCGGCGATCTGTCGACGGTGATGAGCCCGCGCACCGTGATCACTTGGGCAGAGAATGCCGAGATTTTCCACGACGTGGGCTTCGCCTTCCGGCTGACCTTCCTCAACAAATGCGACGAACTGGAACGCTCCCTCGTCGCCGAATTCTATCAGCGCTGCTTCGGCCACGAGCTGCCGGAAAGCTCCGTGAACGTCGCAATGAGCTAACGCGTGCCCAAGAAGATACCGTGACCGGTTCGAACCAGAAGCCGCCATCCAAAACCGAGGCGCCGCAGGAGCCCTTCAAACGGGCCGTTGCCGGCTGCATGCGGGCGCTGGCGCATATGCCACAGCTCGATGTCGCCTATGCGGCGGAAAAGCCGAGCCTCACACGCAACGGAACGACGGCCAAGGCGCGATTGCCGGAGCCGCCGCGAAAGCTCGGGCGGCGCGATGCCGCAATCCTGCGCGGCCACGCAGATTCTCTCGCACTGCGCCTCGCCTGCCACAACGTCGATCTGCACCGGCGGCTGTCGCCGCGCGCGCCCGCCGCCCGCGCCGTCTTCGAGGCCGTGGAACAGGCGCGCGTCGAGGCGATCGGCGCACGCAGAATGCAGGGCGTCGCGCAAAATCTCGACGCCATGATCGAGGATCGTTTTCAGCATAGCCGCTATGCCGAGATCCGGGAGCGTGCCGAGGCGCCGCTCGAACAGGCTGTCGCGCTGATCGTCCGCGAGCGCCTGACCGGCCAGAAGCCGCCGAAAAACGCGCAAAGGCTCGTCGATCTCTGGCGCCCCACGATCGAGCAGCGCGCCGGTCGCGACCTCGATCGGCTTACGGGCGCGATCGAGGACCAGCGCGGCTTCGGCCAATGCGTGCGCCGGCTGCTTGCAGCGCTCGACATGGCCGAGGATCTGGGCTCCGACAATGCCGGGGAAGAGGAATCGAGCGACGAGGCAGATAGGAGCGCCGATGACGGCGAGGCGTTCCAGGGGCAACGCGAAGAGGGCGCCGAGGCCGCCGAGACCCAAATCGCCGAGGCCGCAGAAGCCGCGGGCGAAACCACGCTCGATACGAGCGAAGCGACGGCGGGCGAATTCGAGGCCGAGGAAGATGGCGATGCGGCCGAGGGCGAACAGCCGGCCGAGTCGCGCAGGCCGCCGACCAAATCGCGGGGTGAGCAACGCGCCCCGGACTACCACGCCTTCAGCAAGAAATTCGACGAGACCATCGCCGCCGAATTGCTGTGCGAGCCGGAGGAGCTCGACCGGCTGCGCGCCTATCTCGACAAGCAATTGCAAAATCTCTCGTCGATCGTCGGCCGCCTCGCCAACCGCCTGCAGCGTCGCCTCATGGCGCAGCAGAGCCGCTCCTGGGAATTCGATCTCGAAGAAGGCGTGCTCGACCCGGCGCGGCTCTCGCGCATCATCGTCGATCCGCAGCAGCCGCTTTCGTTCAAGCGCGAGAAGGACACCGACTTCCGCGATACGGTGGTCACCCTGCTGCTCGACAATTCGGGCTCGATGCGCGGCCGGCCGATCACGGTCGCGGCGACCTGCGCCGATATTCTCGCCCGCACGCTCGAGCGCTGCGGCGTCAAGGTCGAAATCCTCGGGTTTACGACGCGCGCCTGGAAAGGTGGCCAATCGCGCGAAGCCTGGTTGCAGGCAGGCAAGCCGCCCTCGCCCGGCCGGCTCAACGATCTGCGCCATATCATCTACAAGGCCGCCGACGCCCCCTGGCGCCGTGCGCGGAAAAATCTCGGGCTGATGATGCGCGAAGGCCTTCTCAAAGAGAACATCGACGGCGAGGCGCTCGATTGGGCGCATAAACGGCTGCTCGCTCGCCCGGAGCAGCGGCGCATCCTGATGATGATCTCAGACGGTGCACCGGTCGATGATTCGACGCTTTCGGTCAATCCCGGCAATTATCTCGAACGCCACCTGCGGCACGTGATCGAGGATATCGAGACGCGCTCGCCGGTCGAATTGATCGCCATCGGCATCGGTCACGACGTGACCCGTTATTACCGGCGCGCGGTGACGATCGTCGATGCCGAAGAACTCGGTGGCGCGATGACCGAGAAACTGGCTGAGCTTTTCGATGAAAAGGCAGAGCCTACGCCGCGCCACAAGCCTGCGGCCGAGAAGCGACCTCTGCTTTTGCATTGATTCTTGCGCGCGACGGCCGCGCCTATCTCGGCCATGACGAAAACGCTCAGCCGGCCGCCTGCTTCTTTACGATCTCGCGCTTCAGGGCAAGAGCGTTGGGCGAAAGCTCGCTGTCGCGCGCCTTCAAGAGAAAAGCGTCGAGCCCGCCACGATGTTCGATCGAGCGCAACGTCGCGACGGCGACGCGAAAGCGCACGCGCCGGTTCAAGGATTCGGAGACCAGCGTCGCCCTTGTGAGATTGGGCAGGAAACGCGTCAAGGTCTTGCGGTTCGAGTGGCTGACCAGGTTGCCGGTCAAAACGGACTTGCCGGTCAATTCGCAGCGGCGCGACATGATTTTACCTTTCGGCCACGGAAATGCGGCCGCGGAGCGGAATGAATTTGGAGGCGCTGTCCTAAGTGAGCGGGCCGCCGGCGTCAAGCGCGGTAGAGCCCTCGGCGAAGCGAACGATGCCGGCAACTCCGAGCAGCGAAGGAGGCGCCTGAGAGCACGCGAAGAGACTGTCGTCGCGCCAGAGCTAGAAGGTGATCCGTGCAGTGGCGACGATATTGTTCTGGGTAACCGGATTCTGTGTCACGGCCACCTGATAACCAACGCCGAAGATCAGGTTGACCGCCCGGGTCGGGCTGTCCTGGCCGATCTTGAAGCGGCCGAATATGATGCCCGGCGTGAGCAGGACTTGGTTCAGGCCAACATGCTCCCCACTCGGCCAGTACTCGTAATTGACCTCAAGTTCCGGCCAAAAGTACTGCAGGAAATGATATTGGAAGGCGGTGTTCCAAAGTATGGGAGTGCCGAAGTTCGTCATATTCACTTCGGCCGTATTGCCAGGTGACGAGAGACCGCCGACTGGAATTTGCACGCTAATCGTCGACTGAATATCAAAATCAGGGACGCCGATAAAACCAAAGCCTTTGCCGAATGCGAGCGTCGGCTGGGCGGTTAGGACATTGGTGGAAATTTTTCCTGCCGTGCCAAGCGCGTCGGCCATCTGAAAGAAGCCAGTAAAGATGTAGTCGCCATTGTCCTTATTGGCGGCAAGGAAGCGGTATTTGACCAGAAAAGCCGGCCAATCACCCACGCCTTGCGCATCCCCCTTAGGGCCAGTGGCGGTCTCGTAAGGCGGAGGCGCCAAAATAACTTCCCAATTCCAGGCCGGGATTAACTCGACCCTTGGGCCGCCAGGGCCGCCGTAATTGACGATGTGTTGGCCATTCCCTTGGCTGCCGGTCCCGTTTTGCTGATCATAGAAATCGAACCGGAACTCTTGTTCGAGGCGCGGCGTGACCGTGACGAGGGGTGTCATCCAACTTGGTTGTGCCGCTTGGGTGGCCGAAACCATGTCGAGCCAGGAGGCGAAAGACGAAGGCGGAAATTGATATCCGTTCGCCGGCGGCGCCCCATACGGATTTGGCGCCTGCTGGGCGTATGCACAAACAGGCGCAAGTAAGATCGCCGCTCCCGCCGCAGCCCGCAGCCATCGGAACGGCCGAGCCGCGCGGCTCGTCCGAAAAGCCTTAGAAATCATGGTTGCCCCCAACCTCGCAGCCGCTGAACCGGGCCGTCTAAGCTATATCACAGCGTATATCGCTCGATTTGGGGAAAGCAAATGAAAATTCTCTTTTTGGACGGCAAAAGAGAAATTCCATTTCCCTATGGCGTCAGAGCCACGGGCGCTGCGCTTTGGCCTTGGCCTCGAAGCTCTCGATTTTGTCGGCCTTCTTTAGGCTGAGCCCGATGTCGTCGAGACCATTCATCAGGCAATGTTTGCGGAACGGGTCGATGTCGAAGCGGATGAGGTCGCCGTCCGGTCCGCGGATCTCCTGTTTTTCGAGATCGATCGAGAGCGTCGCGTTGGCGCCGCGGCGCGCGTCGTCCATCAACTTCTCCAGGTCCTGCGGCGAGACCTTGATCGGCAGAATGCCGTTCTTGAAGCAATTGTTGTAGAAAATATCGGCGAAGCTCGTCGAGATCACGCAGCGGATGCCGAAATCGAGCAGCGCCCAAGGCGCGTGTTCGCGCGACGAGCCGCAGCCGAAATTATCTTCCGCGACGAGGATCTTGGCCTTGCGATAGGCCGGCTTGTTGAGGACGAAGTTGGGATTTTCCGAACCGTCTTCTTTGTAGCGCAACTCCGCAAAGAGGCCGGTGCCGAGGCCGGTGCGCTTGATTGTCTTCAGATATTGCTTCGGGATGATCATGTCGGTGTCGACATTGCGGATTTCGAGCGGCGCCGCGACCCCGGTCAGAGAAGTGAATTTTTGCATCGATTGAGTCACTCCCGAACCGTTTCAGCAACCGAAGCTTCGCCAACAGAGCGCCGAACATAGATCGCGAAGCTCGACCTTTCCTCCATTCGGGCGCTGTTGAAATCCTTCAAGAGATCGTCCAGTTGACGTCCGTCGCCGGCTTTCTTGGTCACGGCGCTTGCGGTTCTGCTTCGGCCGACTTCCTGCTGGGCGAGGGAGACGAATTTCTTGGCGCAATCCTCGGCAAGCAGCATCATATTTGTCCGCTCGGCATCGTTGGCTTTCTCCCACTGGCGCGCAATCTGGTGCGCCAGGACGATCTGGTCCAGAATCGTGGGCCGATGGCCGCGATAGGCGGGTTCTTTGTCCTGGCCATGATCGTCCGTCACCTCGTTGCGAAAAAAGAGACGCCCCTGTTCGACCAGCACCGAGGTGCTGAAGATAATTTCCGTAAGCTTCGCCTTTCTTGTCGCCGTGTCCAGATCATCGTCATCGAGCACACAAATAAGCAGCAGGCTCTGAAGCTCGCGGATGACCTCGTTCGCCCAGGTCAAAACATCGCCGCGACGCAGTGCCAATTCGCGCGATTGCCGCCAAGCGATGGACAAGCCGGCCAGCGCGATGAGGGCCGAAAGGACGGGTATGGCGGTCGCAAACATCCTTTCCTCCTGCCGGCGCGCGCGCCTATCCTGCCGCTGCTTCGATCGCCGCGATGTCGGCGTCGGAAAGGCCGAAATGATGGCCGATCTCGTGCACCAGAACATGGGCGACCACGTCGCCGAGCCGTTCCTCGTTCTCGGCCCAATAATCGAGGATTGGACGGCGGTAGAGCCATATCATATTCGGCAATTGGCCGGTCAAGGGCAGAGCGCCGCCCTGCGCGAGACCGCGGCCCCGGAAAAGGCCCAGAAGCTCGAATTCGGTTTCGCAATTCATGTGATCGAGGACGTCGTCGGCGGGAAAATCCGCGACCTGGATCACGAGACCCTCGCAGAGCTTGCGGAAATTCTCCGGCAGGCGCGCATAGGCCGCCGCCGCGATCTCGTCGAAGTCGGCAAGCGAAGGGGCGGCGAACGCCGTCCAGTCCTGGGCCGTAGGTGTCGTCATGCGAGGCTCCGGCATCCTGGCCATCCATCAATCCCCCGTTTGGCTTTGCTGACCGCTAAGCTCAGCCGCGCGAGGGCAAACCCAAGAGACAGGATGGCATGGATTATTCCTTTTGGATAACGATCGCCAAGGTCGCCCTTTGGTTCATTGCCGGAACCGGGATGATTGCCGCATTCGCGCTCCTTGTCGGCGACAAAGGCGACAAGGACGATCAAGATTAGCCCTTGCGCCGCTCATGTCGCCGAAGACGGACGTAGAGCGCTCCGGCGCCACCATGCGGGCGGGACGCTTCCTCGAAGCCGACGACCAGGCTGCGCCATTCCGGCGCCCGCAGCCAAAGCGGCACGCTTCGGCGCAAAACGCCGGTCTCAAGGCCCTCGGCCGGATGGCTCTCGCCCTTGCCGGTCACGACGAGGACGATCTTGGCGCCGTCGCGCTGGGAGCGGCTCAAAAACCCATGCAAGGCGTGATGCGCCTCCTGCTGCCGCATTCCGTGAAGATCGATAGCGGCCTCGATCGGCATGTGCCCGCGCGCGAGCCTCTGCCGGGCGCGGCGATCGAGCGGTGCGAGACTGGGCAGCACAGGACGGCGGCTTTCCGTGGGCGCGGCAGGCGTCGGCGGAGGCGGACGGCGGCCCTCGGTTGGCCCTTCCGGCCCGGCCCGGCGCAATTCAGGCAGGACGCTGCCCGGCCGACGCGCCATGCCGCGCGTCACCGTGAGCCAGAGCTCGACCTCCTCATCTGAAAGGCGGCGCCCGCGCGCCGGAAGTTCATTCATACGGCTCCCCGGTCAAAATCCTATTCGCCGCGCGGCAACAAGACGACGATAGCGCATTTATGCCTGATCCCGCCGGCGAGCGCCCCCGCGGCCTCACCGCTGCCGAAGAAAATATCGGCGCGCGCCGGCCCGACGATCGCCGAGCCCGTATCCTGCCCGATCATCAGCCGCTTGAACGGCATGACCTCGCCCCTCTCCCAGGGTAAATTTCCGTCAAGCCAGAACGGCATCCCATAAGACCAGAGGCTTCGATCGACAGCAATCGATCGCAAAGGCGAAAGGCTGACGCCGGCCCCGCCAATCGGTCCGTCCCCGTCGCCGAGATCCCGATCAATGGCGAAAAAGACATAGGATCTGTTGGCCTGCATGAGCGCGGACCCCGCCTCGCCCCGATTCTGGCCATGCGTCCTGATCCAGGTTTTGAGTGAGGCAAGTCCCATGTCGGATTGGGCAATTTCGCCCAATTCGAGCAGAATTCCGCCGATGGACGTATAGGGCCAGCCATTGCGCCCAGCATAGACGAGCCGAATCTGGCGCCGATCCGGCAGGACCACCCGGGCCGAGCCTTGGACTTGGGCGAGAAAGACTTCGACCGGATCCTCGAGCCAAACCAGCGGCCGGCAAAGACCCGCGCCGGCCTCGATTTGGGCACGATCCGGATAGGGGACGAGAGTCCCGTCGCCGAGCCGCCGGGCGGCCGAAAGCTCTGGCCGTCCGGGCAATCCCGAACCCTGCGGCAGCGTCGCGAGATCTGCAGGCCGCCCCAGGATTGGCGCGGTAAACTCGGCTGAGCGGACGAGGGAGCCAGCGACGATCGGCTCATAATAGCCGGTGACAAAGCCGTCGCCAGCGGCCGGCATCACGGAAAACGGCTGGAAATGATTTTCGAAGAAGCGTCGCGCGGCGGTCTGCGTTCTTGCCGGCGTGGCGAGCGCCGCCCGGCAAGCCGCCCTCAGTTCGGCACTGGCGCAGAGCGCCGGACGCAGCGCAGGACGGTTTTCAACGATGGCCTTGGCCTGTTCGGCAAAGACGCCAAAGGCTTCGAGGTGATCGTCGGCAGAAAATCCGTCGATCTCGGCAAAGCTCAGCGGCACGAGCCGTGTCTGCCGCCGCGCGCCGTCGCACACTTCGATCAGACCCTCGCCCCGGATGCGCAGCGTAAGGACAAAGGTTTAACGCCCCGTCTGCGTGGCGATGAGCTTCCAATTCGGATCGCGTGAATTGACGTCGCGGGCGAAGGTCCAGATGTCGATCATATCGACGCTCTTGTCGGGATTGCCGTCGATCAAAGCACCGGACTTGTCGTGCGTCGCGCTGATCAATTTCGAGGCGAAGCGCAGCGTGATCTGCGCGAAGCGGCCGTGCATACCGGCGTCCTCGATTGTGATTTGATCGATCGAGACCACCTGCGTCGTCATGCTCGCCTCGCGGCTTTCCCGCGCTTCTATCGCCGCGGTGAAGCTGTCGAGGACGTCCTTATCGAGCAAATTCTGCAAGGTCTGCCGGTCGCCGGAAGCAAAGGCGGTCAC
This sequence comes from uncultured Alphaproteobacteria bacterium, assembly GCA_963759985.1. Taxonomy (GTDB): domain Bacteria; phylum Pseudomonadota; class Alphaproteobacteria; order Rhizobiales; family Beijerinckiaceae; genus Methylovirgula. The sequence goes on along the minus strand of CAVXBI010000004.1, from coordinate 151,842 downwards.
GATCATCTCGTAGGCGGCCTTCGCGCCGGCGATGAACGGATCGAGCGCAAAGCCAGGACTTGCGGCCACGATCGCATCGAGGCCGGCGGCGACTTTTGAGCCCGGCTCGGCGTAGGCCTTCCAGCGCTCCGCGTTCGACGACTGAACTCGGGACCGGGGGCGGCATGGCGCCCGGCAACGGCACGACCTTGTTGTCGTTGGTTCCAATCGTGCGACGGAAGAACGGACTGGCCGGCGGCGGCTTTTCGTTTCCGGTCCGCGTGCCGAGAACGGAGCGCAGCTTCCATAGGACGAATATCGCCAGGAGTGCGAATATAATGGTCGAGGGATCGAGCAGGTCAGGCATTGCGATAGCCAATTTGTGGCGGGAGCGGAAATCTCGCGTCTTTTATCATATATGGTACGCAGGCGGGAGGGCGCATCCCATACTGGCAAATCTTGCGCCCGCGGCGCGATTTGGAAAGACGTGGACCATGCCCTTTGCTGCGGCGTTCATTTTCGGCTTCGGTCTTTGGCTGTTCAGCGAAATCTTCGTCTTCGGTCTCGTGGCCGACGCGATCGGGCTTGGCGGCGCGATTCTCGCAACCTTGCTGACAAGCCTGCTCGGCGTCGCATTTCTGCGGCGGCTCGGGCGTGCGACGCGCGATGAACTTAAGGCCGCGCTCAAAAGTGGCGCGACCTTGCGCCTGACGCCCGAAGCTCTGCAAAGCGGCGTTCTCGCTGCGCTCGGCAGCGTCCTCCTCATCTTGCCAGGATTCCTCTCCGACTGCGTCGGACTTATGCTCGCAATGCCGGCGCTCAGGCGCCCGCAACAGCCTCCGCCCACTGCTCCCGGGAAGCCCGACGTGATCGATCTTTCGCCGCAGGATTGGCGGCGGATTGACGAGGCTGATCGCAACTGAGCCTTGGCTTGTTCGCAACATGCATCCATGCTACCGGCGGTGACGCCAAAGTCCTGGAGAGGGAAATGCCGGATGGGAATGGCGGCGCGACGAACACCGCGCCCACGCTCAATGCGATGGTGCAATATACAAAGGATTTCTCTTTTGAGAATCCGAATGCGCCGCGCTCGCTCGGGCCGCAGGCCAAGCCGCCGCAAATATCGATCCAGGTGAACGTCAACGCGCGTCAGGTCGCCGAAACCGATTTCGAAGTGGAGCTCTTGCTCGAAGGGTCGGCCGGAGAGGCCGCTGATACATTGTTCAAGTTCGAGCTGAACTATGCCGGGCTCTTTCGCGTCGCCAATATTCCGCAGAGCGACGTCCATCCGGTGGTCATGATCGAATGTCCGCGGCTCCTGTTTCCCTTCGCCCGGCAGATCATCGCCGACGCCGTGCGCAGCGGCGGCTTTCCGCCGCTCTATATCGATCCGATCGATTTCGCCAACCTCTACCGCCGACGCCTCGAGGAAATGGCGGCGAAGCCCAACGCGCCCGTCTCGCAGACCTGAAGGCCGCGACGCGCTTGCGCGCCAGCGTTTCTAATGCGCAAGCGACAAGCTCAAATCAGCAATCGGATATTGCCGCCAGATCGCCTTTTGTCCGAGGCGCGCGATGAAAGCCGCATGCGCGGCGAGCTCCGCCGCGTCGATCAGCGGCGCCAGCGCCGCCGGCCGGCTGAAGACAGCGCCGCCGCCATTTGCGCATGCCACGTCGATTGTTTTCAGGGCCAGGCTTGCCTGGCGGCCGCCGGTCAGTTCGGCGTAGACCTCCGCCAAAATTTCGGCATCGAGCAAGGCGCCGTGTTTGGTGCGCCGGCTGGCGTCGATGCCATAGCGTTGGCAGAGAGCATCGAGACTGTTTGGCACTCCCGGATGGCGGCGGCGCGCCAGCGCCAAAGTGTCGATGACGCGCTCGAATGCGATGGCGTCATGGCCGTGCGCGGACAATTCGGCGTTGATGAATCGCATGTCGAATTCGGCGTTATGGGCGATAAGCGCCGCCGCGCCGAGGAATGACAGGAATCGTTCTGCGACCTCGGCGAATTTCGGCTTGCCGGCGAGAAATTCGGGCGAGAGCCCGTGCACGCGGAAGGCTTCTTCCGGGATATCGCGCTCGGGATCGAGATATTCATGGAAGGTCTGGCCCGTCGGGATGGCATTGAAGAGCTCGACGCAGCCGATCTCGACGATCCTATGGCCGTTCGAGGGATCAAGTCCGGTCGTCTCGGTATCGATGACGATCTCACGCATCGCGCCTTGCCTTCGCTGCCGTTCGGTCGGCAATCTTGCGCAGCAGATCGGCGACTTGGCGCTGCGTATCTTGCGTACCGCCGCTGGTGTCGATGATAAAATCGGCGCGTTTGCGTTTGTCGGAATCCGGCATTTGCTTGGCCATTATGGCGGCGAGCTTGGCTTCCGTCATGCCCGGCCGCGCCGCGATCCGCTCTTTTTGCACCAATTCCGAGGCTGTGACGAGAAGCACGGCATCGACCTCGCGCTCGGCCCCGGTCTCGAAGAGCAGCGGAATGTCGACGACGACGAGACGTTCGCCCGCGGCGCGCGCCTCCGTGAGAAAGGCTGCGCGGTCCGCCCGGACGAGCGGATGGACGATGGCCTCGAGACGCGCCATGGCGGCGGGATCACCGACGACGCACCGAGCGAGCGGCTCCCGGTCGACGCTGCCGGCGCGGACCGTGCCTGGAAATGCTGCCTCGACCAAGTGGGCCGCGGCACCGCTATAGAGCGCATGGACGGCGGCATCCGAATCATGAACCTTGATGCCGACGGCGCGGAACATCGCCGCGGTGGTGGATTTGCCCATGCCGATCGAGCCGGTGAGACCAAGGACGAACATCACGTCTTTCCCTCGATATCGGCAACGACGCGGGCACGCAGCCTCGGCGTGACCTGCGGTCTGCGGCCGAACCAGCGCTCGAACCCCGGCACCGCTTGGTGCAAAAGCATGCCGAGCCCGGATGAGGTGCGCAATCCGCGCCGACGCGCCTGCAGCAAGAGGTTGGTTTCGAGCGGGACATAGACGACATCGGCCACGACCGCATGATCGGGCAAAGGCGTAAGATCGATGTCGAGCGGCGGCTGCCCCGCCATGCCGAGCGACGTTGTGTTGACCAGAAGATCGGCGCCGCCGAGCGCTTGCGGTAGATCGGAATATTCGCCGGGCGCGATTGCAGCGCCGAAGCGGGAGCGCAGATCCTCGCCCCGCGCACGCGTCCGATTGATCACCAGGATGTGGCGTGCGCCGCGCGACATCAGAGCATGAACAATGCCCCGCGCCGCCCCGCCCGCGCCGAGCACCACGACTTTTTCCAGAGCTTTTCCCCAGTCCGGTACATCTTCATCGAGAGCGGCGAGAAAGCCAAAGACATCCGTGTTGTCGGTGTGGAGTTTTCCCGCTTCCATCCACAAGGTATTCACAGCCTCGAGCCGCGCCGCCGTCGGCGTCGGCGCGGCGCAGAGCGCAAAGGCTCTCTCTTTGTAGGGCAGGGTGACGTTGCCGCCGACGAAGCCGCGCTCGCCGAGCCCAGAGAGAAAGCCTTCGAGCTCGTCGGGCGGCAGCGCGATAGGCTCATACGAGCCTTTGATGCCAAGCTCGTCGAGCCAATAGCGATGGATCAGCGGCGAGCGCGAATGCGCGACCGGCCAGCCGATGATGAAGGCGCGCGGCGTCATCCGGCGAGACTGCCTTCCTGGCGCAGAAATGCAAGCAGCGGCAGAAGCGGTAGGCCAAGGATCGTCGCGTGATCGCCCTCGATCCGCTCGAAAAGATGGATGCCGAGGCCCTCGATCTGATAGGCGCCGACGCTCGCAAGGGCCGTTTCGCCCGCTGCCGCGAGATAGCAGTCGATGAAGTCGGCATCGAGCGTGCGGCAGGTGAGCGTCGCGCTTGCCACCGCCTCGAAGAGCACCGTTTCGGCACGCACCACACAGAGCGCCGAATGGAGCACGTGGCTGCGTCCTGAGAGGCGCGCGAGCTGCGCCTTGGCCTCGCACAGGTCGCGCGGCTTGGCAAAAATCTCGCCCTGGAGGGCCAGAGTTTGATCGGCCCCGACAATGAGACGATCGGGTTTTTGCCCCGACACCGCGAGCGCCTTGGCGCGGGCCAAATGCGCGGCGATCTTTGCTGCGCCCTCCTTGCGCAGCGGCGCTTCTAGCGCGCGTTCGTCGATCTCCGTCGCGAAGACTTCGAACGGAATGCCGGCCGCGGCAAGAAGCGCGCGCCGTGCGGCGCTTTTCGATGCGAGCAAAAGCGGGGCCTTGCCGCGCCAAAGGCCATGCATGAGCGCGATCCTTGCTCTAGGCGCCGAGCTTGCCGCGATGCGCCTTATGAAGGTCGATGATGGCCGCCGCAGTCTCTTCGATCGAACGGCGGGTGACGTCGATCACCGGCCAGCCGTATTGCGCAAAGAGCTTGCGCGACTGGGCGATTTCCTCGGTCACGGCGACCGGATCGACATAGGACGAATCCATCATCGCATGCAAGGTTTCGATCCGGTTCTGGCGCACCAGTACAAGTCGCTCGGCCGAGGCGATGAGGCCGACGATCAACGGTTTTTTGAGGCCGAAGATCGATTTCGGCAGGGGCATGTTCGGCACGAAGGGTATGTTGGCTGTCTTTATGCCGCGGTTGGCGAGATAGATGCTCGTCGGTGTCTTCGAAGTCCGGCTGACGCCGATCAGCAGAACATCGGCATTTTCGTAATCATCCCACATCTGCCCGTCATCATGCGCCATCGTATAGTTCAGGGCTTCGATGCGGTTGAAATAGTAGGCGTTGAGCATGTGCTGCGCGCCCGGCCGTGGATTGGCCGCCGCGCCGAGATAGGTCTGAAAAAGATCGAGGATCGGCTGCAACACCGAAAGGCAGGGCGCGCCGATCGCCTGACAGGCAACCTCAAGTCGCCGGGCAAGCACCTGATCGACGAGCGTGAACAGGACCATGCCCGGCGCCGCTTTGATCTCGGCGACGGCACGCTCGAGATGAGCTTCGCTGCGCACCATCGGATAGAGATGTTCGATCGAAGAAACACCCTCATATTGCGCGACAACGGCACGGCTGACGGCGATCAGAGTCTCGCCGGTCGCGTCGGAAATGAGATGGAGATGGAAAGTGCCGTGGTCCAAGGAAGGATCCCGTTGTCCCGTCCTCGCGGGATAGGCTGTGGATCGGCGTGGATAATTTCGAAGCCTCGACGCTGCCTAGTGGATATCTCCCGCCTTTGCTCCGCCATTGTCAACAAGCCACCCGTGCGGGGCAATTGCGAGCGACGAAAGCAGATATGACTTCGCAACAGAGATACTTGTTGAGCGGTGCCGAAAGGCGAAGCGAAAACTACTGTCATCGCTGGTGAAACGGACGTGTGGGCAGAATCTTCCGGCGATGTGTGTAACGTGCAAAGATTCTCAATGACGAGAATGATTGTGAAAAATTTCGCACCGGACTAATCCCGCCTCTAATAGAAAGAGATATAAAAGATTCTTAGATAAGGATTCTTTTTAATTGGCAGAACGTTCGAAAAGGATGCTGCGTGTCCTGGAGGGCGAGGCGATATCGCCTCCGCCCCTCTGGCTGATGCGGCAGGCGGGCCGCTATCTTCCCGAATATCGCGAGCTTCGCGGGAAATCTTCATCGTTTCTCGAATTCTGCTACACGCCAAAACTCGCGGCCGAAGCAACCCTGCAGCCTATTCGCCGCTTCGGCTTTGACGCCGCGATCATCTTCAGCGATATCCTGGTCGTGCCGGATGCATTCGGTCAGAAAGTTTCGTTTGAAAGTGGCGCCGGTCCGCAACTGGAGCCGATCGCCGACGCGGCGGATCTGAAACAGCTGGCCGAGAGGATCGATCTTGATCGGCTCGTGCCGGTTTTCGAGGCGATCGGCCTTGTGAAACAGGCTTTGCCGAAGGAGACGGCGCTGATCGGATTCTGCGGCGGCCCGTTTACGGTTGCGACCTACATGGTCGCCGGGCATGCGACGCCGGATCAGATGCCCGCGCGCCTCTTCGCTTTTCGCCATCCGGACTTGTTTCAGGAATTAATCGACCTGCTCGTCGCAGGCTCGGCTGAATATCTGGCGCGGCAGATCGATGCCGGCGCCGAGGTCGTACAGATCTTCGATACCTGGGCGAACGTCCTGTCGCCGCTGGATTTCGAGAGATGGTGCATTGCGCCGCTGCGCGCGATCATCGCAGCGCTACGTGAGCGGCACCCGAACGCCAAGGTGATCGTCTTCGCGCGCGGCGCCGGGCACGCGCTGCGAGATTTTGCCGAGCGTATCGGCGCCAATGCGCTTGGGCTCGACACGAAGGTCGATCCATTCATCGCCGCGAGCTCTACGCCACCCGCGACCGTGTTGCAGGGCAATCTCGATCCGCAGGTGCTGGTCACAGGCGGCGATGCCTTACGGCAGGCAACGGAAAATATCCTCACAGCGTTTCGCGGCCGTCCGCACATCTTCAACCTCGGCCACGGGATCTTGCCAGGGACGCCGATTGCGCATGTCGAAGCGCTTCTCGCTCAGGTGCGCGCGGCATGCTAGCCTGAGAAGCTCAATCCGTCCTTCGTCAACCTGTGCTGAAGCCTTGTCGAACCTTTACCTTTGGATGAAGGTTGTTCACCTCGTTGCGGTCATCGCATTCATGGCCGGCATGTTCTATCTGCCGCGCCTTTTCGTCTATCACGCCGCGGTGCCGAAGGGCTCGCCGCAATCAGAACTCTTCAAGGTCATGGAACGGCGGCTCGAGGTCGCGATCATGCGGCCGGCCTTAATCGTTGCTGTTGGGAGCGGACTTGCGCTCGCATTCGAGGGGCGGTTTTTCCGAGCCGCGTGGCTCGATTGGAAGCTTGCCCTGGTTTTGATGCTGATCGGGCTCTATGCGCACCTGGTGCGCAGCCGTTATCGGTTTGCGGCTGACGCCAACCTTCATTCGGCGAAATATTTCCGTATCGTCAACGAGGTCCCTACGGCACTTTTGATTGCGATTGTCGCGTTGACCGTGCTAAAGCCATAATAAATCAATATCTTGGACGATCAAAAAGCGATTGTAGCTCTTTGGACACAGAGGCCTGAAACCGGCCAAAAAGGGGAATTGGCTGTTGGTCCACAGGCTTATTTACGCTATTCTCCAGCCGTCGAGCTCGGCCTTTGGAATGAGGTCTCTGAGAGAAATGATCCGTGCGCTGATTATGGCCGTCGTGGCCTCGCTTGCTTTGGCAAGCGGGGCTCTGGCTGCGGATCTCCCCAGCACCAAGGGGCCGCCGGTCTATGCGCCGCCCCCTCCCGCGCTGTCGTGGACCGGGTTCTACATCGGCGTGAATGCTGGCTATGGGTTCGACCCTGCTCGCTTTGATGCCTTTGGCCCGGCATTTATTGCCGGCGCGAGCATCCCTTCCAACGGCTTCATCGGTGGCGGCCAAGTCGGGATCAATTATGAGTTTCCCGATTCGATCATAGGGGGAGCGAATTTCGTCATCGGCGGCGAGACCGATTTTGAAGGCAGCACGGACCAGGGTTCGGCGGTTGTCGCGCCTCCGATCAACACGCTCGCGGGCCCTGTATCCACCAAGCTCGATTGGCTCGGGACGGCGCGGGCGCGCTTAGGTTTGGCCTTCGGCAACGTCCTGCCCTATGTCACCGGCGGTTTCGCCTATGCGCGCGAGAACGTCTATCAATCCGGTCCGGGCGCAACCGCTCCCGCCAATTGGTCGATCGGTTCCACCCCGACGGGTTGGACGGCCGGTGCCGGGCTCGAATATGCTTTCACCCGCAACCTGTCGGTCAAAGCCGAATATCTTTATGTGGATCTGAGCCGGACCGGCGGGGCGATTCCGGGTGACGCGCCAGGCGTTTTCCAAACGGTGCATCCGACCCTCAACGTCGTGCGCGCGGGGCTCGATTGGAAATTCGATTGGAGCGCGCCGCCGACGCCGGTTGTCTCGAAATATTGAGCAGACGGGGTATAACCTGGGCCAAGATCCGTGAGCGGTCTTGGAATCTGACGCCGGCAGCTCTGCTGCCGGCTTTTTTTCGGCCGGAGCTGTGTAAAAAACGCGGCATCTGTCGCGATAAAGCGGCGCACCGCGCCGCGGCCAAGCGCGGCATGTGCCTCCTTCGCTGTTCGGGGAACCCAAGCCCGATCGTGTTCCTTAATGGCGTCAGCCACCCAAAGGTTGTCAACGAAACCAAAACGTCCTATCTTGTGAGTCTCTCCTCGCAGGTGACGTGTCGGCGCGCCATAAAGCGCCATATTATGGGCACGCTTTGCCTGTCCTCCAAGGATCTGGCGCCCGTCCGGGCCTTCCCACCCTTCATGCGCTTCAAGCGCGCTGTCTTCCAAGGACAAAATCCCGATGCGGGATATCAAACTTCAAGATCTAAAGACGAAATCGCCGACCGAATTGCTTGCCTTCGCTGAAGAGCACGAGGTTGAAAATGCCTCGATCATGCGCAAGCAGGAATTGATGTTCGCGATTTTAAAGCAACTCGCGACCCGCGATATCGAAATTGTCGGCGAGGGCGTGATCGAGGTCCTCCAGGACGGATTTGGCTTTTTGCGCTCGCCTGAGGCCAATTATCTGGCCGGACCCGACGACATCTACGTATCGCCCTCGCAAATTCGCCGCTTCGGGCTCCGCACCGGCGATACCGTCGAGGGCCTCATTCGCAGTCCCAAGGAAGGCGAACGTTACTTCGCGCTTCTGAAGGTCAATACGATCAATTTCGAAGATCCAGAAAAGGTCAGGCACAAAGTCCATTTCGATAATCTGACGCCGCTCTATCCCGATGAGCGGTTGAAGCTTGAGACTGAAGATCCGACCAAGAAAGACTTATCTTGCCGCGTGATCGATATCGTCGCGCCGATCGGCAAGGGGCAGCGTGCCTTGATCGTTTCGCCGCCGCGGACCGGCAAGACGGTGCTCTTGCAGAACATCGCACAGTCGGTCACCGCCAATCATCCCGAATGCTATTTGATCGTGCTCCTGATCGACGAACGTCCCGAGGAAGTCACCGACATGCAACGCTCGGTGAAGGGCGAAGTGGTCTCCTCGACCTTCGACGAGCCGGCGGTGCGGCATGTGCAAGTCGCCGAGATGGTGATCGAGAAGGCCAAGCGGCTCGTCGAACATGGCCGCGACGTCGTCATCCTGCTCGATTCGATCACCAGGCTCGGGCGCGCTTACAATACGGTCGTGCCGTCCTCCGGCAAGGTTCTGACCGGCGGCGTCGACGCCAATGCGCTGCAGCGGCCGAAGCGCTTTTTCGGCGCCGCCCGCAACATCGAGGAAGGCGGTTCGCTGACGATCATCGCCACGGCCTTGATCGACACCGGCTCGCGCATGGACGAAGTGATCTTCGAGGAATTCAAGGGCACCGGCAATTCGGAAATCATCCTCGATCGCAAAGTCGCCGACAAGCGCACCTTCCCGGCCATCGACATCACCCGCTCCGGCACGCGCAAGGAAGAATTGCTGGTTCCACCCGACATCCTGAAGAAGATGTATGTCCTGCGCCGCATCCTCAATCCGATGGGCACGGTCGACGCCATCGAATTTCTGCTTGGCAAACTGCGCGAGACTCCGAAGGGCAACGCCAGCTTCTTCGAGGCGATGAATACTTAGACAACGCCCACGCGTAGGAATAAGGCGGCGCGATCTAGCCGCTCTTGCCTTCGATATATTTTTCCACAATCGCGCGCATGTCCGAGAAGTAGAGAAAGCCCCACAATGGGCGCCCGTGGAAATAGTTCACGGCGCCGGAGGTCGCATCGATCACGACCGGAAGCTCGAAGAGCGCGAAATGCATTCGCGGGCTCTTGGTGACATAGGCAATAAGTTCGGCGCTGGGGTTCTTCGTTACGATCGTCGGAATTACCGAGTAGCCGAATTGGAATCCGCGCGGCAGCGGGATCTTATTGACGCGCTTTGCATAGCCGAAACTTGCATCGAACAATGTCTCGACGCTGCCGACGGTCGCGTTCTCGATTTCGGCGACGACGACATGCTGCGAGAGGATGACGAGCCCCTTCCAGGAAAAATGCGCCCGCGACGCAGCAAGCGCCGCGGTGGATCCGCCCGGCAGCTGGACATTGCGGACGACTTCGAATTTTGCGGCACGCAGGCGCTGTTCGATGTCGGCGATAAGAGGCGAAGTCATGCGGCACCAGTTCGGCGGATCAGCTTGTGGCTGCGTCATTAAAGAGGACGCTGTGACCCTCGCCAACTCAAGTTGAGGTGAATGGGCCCCAGGCGCGCTCTCTTCTTCCCAACAATTCCCTCAAGGCGGCGGGCTGGTGCACCGGCAAGGAGCAAGTTCCCGCCGAACAAACGAAGGCCGCGGCGGCGCCCGCGGCCCCGGCCTGCGCGGCTGCGGGGTGTCCGGCCGGGATCGCATCCGGTCTATCGAGATCGAGAACCATGCGGTCGCTGAAGGGAATGGAAAGCGCGGCTTCGTAAAGCGCCTGACGCTCAGGCCCGGCGGTGACGATCTCGAACCCGCGCAGGCGCTGGTCGAGCGCGTTCAAGATCCCGGCATGGCTGATCGGATTGGACCGAACCGCCGATGCGAGCGTGGCGAACAGGGCGTCGGCGCGCTCGAGCCAGATATCGTCCCCCGTCGCGCTTGCAAGCCGCACGAGACCCGCAAGATAGACGGAATGGGCATTGGGGATGGCGTCGTCGGCCGTCGGCGTGAGTTGCAAGATCACGTCGCTTGCATCGTCCGCCGACATGGCGAGGAGGCCCGTCTGCGGATCGACGTGATGTCTCTCGATCGCATGCGCCCAGGCGATTGCATCGCCGAGATAATCGTGATCCGGAACCTCGGCTTTGGCCATGTTGCGCACTTCATGCAAAGCGAGCGCTGCGTGCAACATCGCGGCATGATCGAGTGCGAGACCGGGTTTGACGATGACGCCGGCGCGCGCGCTGTGCGCCAGGCGGCGTTCGCCGGCGCCGTCGGAATATTGCATCGTCGCGACAATGAAGCGATAGGCACGCGCCGCGAGGCTAATCCAGCGCGGCTCGCCAAGGGCGGTTGCGGCATTGACGAGCGCCGCGATCATCAGCCCGTTCCAATCGGCCATGACCTTGTCGTCGCGCCCCGGATGCACGCGCTTTTCGCGTACGGAAAAAAGCTTGGCTTTGAGCTGCGCGAGGAGCGCATCCTCGGCCGCTGTCGCCGGTTTCGCCTCGAGCTGATTGAGGATCGTCACGCGCGGGCCGTGCGACTCTTCTGACCAATTGCCTTCAGGCGACGCGCCGTAGAATTCGCCAAGGAACACGGCGTCCTTTTGCCCGAGGACAGCGACGAGCTCATCCCAAGTCCAAACATAGAATTTGCCTTCTTCGCCTTCGCTATCGGCATCGAGGCTCGCGCAAAAGGCGCCGTCTTGCGTCGTCATATCGCGTTCGAGCCACGCTACGATTTCACCCGCGCGTGTGCGCAGCAGGTCGTTGCCGGTGCCGCGAGAACAAAGCGCCAGAAGCTCGAGAAGCTGCGCGTTGTCGTAGAGCATCTTCTCGAAATGCGGCACCAGCCAACGCTCATCGACGGAATAGCGCGCGAAGCCGCCGCCGAGATGATCGTAGATGCCGCCTTGCGACATGCGCGTCAGCGTGAGATCGACGAGATCGCCATAGCGATCTTCGCCGAGCCGCGTGCGTGCACGCCACAGCAATTCAAAGATCGGCGTATTGGGAAATTTCGGCGCTCCGCCCAGGCCGCCATTCGTGGGATCGATATAATTGGCGATCTGCGCGGCGAGCGAATCGATAAAGGCGAGATTCAAGACTCGCCGCCGGTCAGATTCGGCTTGAGATAAGGCGTCGCGTATGATCTTGGCGTTAGAGGTAATTCTACCGGGGTCGGCCTCGAAAGCCCGCGCAACGCTGCGCAGAACCGTGACGAAGGCCGGTCTTCCATAGTGTTCCGTCTTGGGAAAATAAGTGCCGCCCCAAAAGGCTTCGCCGGTTGGAGTCAGAAACATTGTCATCGGCCAGCCGCCACGCTCGCCAAAGGCATGAAGCGCCGACATATAGATGTGATCGATATCCGGCCGTTCCTCGCGATCGACCTTGATGTTCACGAAGAGCTCGTTCATCACCGCCGCTGTTTCGGGGTCTTCGAAACTCTCATGCGCCATCACGTGGCACCAATGGCAGGCGGCATAGCCGACCGACAGCAGGACGGGCTTATTCGATTCCTGCGCTTCCTTGAGCGCCGCTTCGCCCCAGACGCGCCAATGGACGGGATTGTTGGCGTGTTGCAACAGATAAGGACTGGCGGCTTGGCTCAGTTGGTTGGAGGACATGACACGGCTTTCGGCTGAAAATATCGAATGCGGCGATCTGAGCCGCGACACGATCTATGCGCTCGCCTCCGGTCAGGGACGCGCGGCCATCGCGGTTCTGCGCATGTCGGGACCGCATACGCGCAACATAATGGCCTCTCTCGTCGGAAAACAGCCCGAACCCCGTCGCGCGACCCTCGTCACTTTCAAAGATCCGGAGAACAGCGTGGCGCTCGACCGAGGCCTCGTCCTTTTCTTTCCAGGTCCCGCGAGCTTTACCGCCGAGGATTATGCGGAATTCCATGTTCATGGCGGCTCAGCAGTTGTCGCGGCGCTCGTTCGTGCGCTTGGACGATTCGATAAGACCCGGCCCGCGGAAGTCGGCGAATTCACCCGCCGGGCTTTCGAGAACGGCAAGCTGGACTTGACCGAAGTCGAGGGGCTTGCAGACCTCATCGCGGCCGAAACGGAGGCGCAGCGGCGCCAGGCTTTGCGCCAGGCCGAAGGCGGACTTCGCCGCAAGGCCGAAGCCTGGCGGACGGCGCTGCTCGAAGCCGCAGCCTTGATCGAAGCGGAAATCGACTTCGCCGACGAGGCGGACGTGGCGCCTGTTGGGAGAGCCAAGCTTGCCGCCATTCTTGCGCAGGTTCGCGCCGATCTCGAAGCCGAGCTCGCCGCCGGCCGCGCGGGCGAGCGTCTGCGCGACGGACTCGTGATCGTCATCGCCGGGCCGCCGAACGCCGGCAAGTCGACGCTGCTCAACGCTTTGGCGCGTCGCGAGGCGGCGATCGTCTCGCCCATTCCCGGCACGACCCGCGATGCAATCGAGGTTCATCTCGACATTGCCGGCTGTCCAGTGACGCTGATCGACACCGCGGGCCTGCGCGAATTCGCAGGATGCAGTCGAGAACATGGGGATCAGCCGCGCCCGTGCTCGGACTGACGCGGCGGACCTGGTTCTCTGGCTGAGCGAAGCGAGGAAGCCTGCGCCGCACGACTTTCCGCCGACAGTTAAAGTCTGGCCGATTCTGACCAAGATCGATCTTCATCCAGCCCCCCATGTGGCGGATAGCGAAGCGATCGCGCTTAGCGCGACGGCCGGCGAAAACCTCGATCTTCTGATCGACAGGCTTACGATCTTTGCCGGCGCCGCCACCGGCGCGGGCGAGAGCGCTCTCATCACGCGCGAACGGCATCGCAAGGCTTTCGAGGCCGCGGCGGCGGCGCTGCAGCGTGCCGAAATGACCCTTCACGGACCCGCGGAGCTTTTGGCGGAAGAGTTGCGCGTGGCGATCCGCACGTTGGAGGTCCTTATTGGACAAGTCGATGTCGAAACGGTGCTCGGCGCAATCTTCGCTCGGTTCTGCATTGGCAAATGATCGGAACTCCGTTTGAAGCTCACCTAACGATGACGATCGATTTGGCCGCTGGCGTCGGAGCGGGCGCCAAGACGTTGGCGAGCGTGCATGCCAGAATGAAGCATGCCAAAACACCGAAAAAAAATGCCTTGAGAGACACGACGTAGGTGTGAGGTTTCCCAAGAGGCTTCGGGTGGAATTCCATGTTCGTCTCCATCAGCGGTTGCCGTGCGCGCAAGCTGGCGACGAAGACATAAAAAATCGATGGATGACAAAGAGCGGAAGTATATAGGCGCCGTATCGGCTGCAACCCCGCGCGCAGGATCGACGAGGCGCGGATTACTGCCGAAGATGCTATGTTTCACGTGAAACCAAACTGAGATTCGCAAGCCGTGTTCAAAACCTCATACGACGTGATTGTGGTCGGTGGCGGCCATGCCGGCTGCGAGGCGGCCGCAGCTGCCGGGCGTTCTGGCGCACGCGCGGCGCTCGTCACGCATTCCTTTGCCTCGATCGGCACGATGTCTTGCAATCCGGCGATCGGCGGTCTCGGCAAAGGCCATCTCGTGCGCGAGATCGATGCGCTCGACGGTCTGATGGGCAGCGTCGCGGATGCCGCCGGTATCCAATTCCGTCTCCTCAATCGCGCCAAGGGACCGGCCGTGCGCGGACCGCGCGCGCAGATGGATCGCAAGCTCTATCGGGCGGCGATGCAGGATGCGATTGCCGCGGCCCAGAACCTCGATGTCATCGAGGCCGAAGCTGCGGAGATCCGCGTTGCGGCAGGCAAGATCGCTGGGCTTATTCTCGCCGATGGCCGCGAACTCGCCTGTGGCGCGCTCGTCCTGACGACGGGAACGTTTCTGCGCGGCATGATCCATATCGGCGCCGACCGAATTCCGGCGGGGCGGGTCGGCGAGAGCCCGGCGCAGCGCCTCTCCGAGAGCTTACTTCGGCATGACTTTTCGCTGGGCCGGTTGAAGACCGGGACGCCGCCGCGTCTCGACGGGCGGACGATCGATTGGGCCGGCCTCGAACGGCAGGAGGGCGATGCTGAGCCCGAGCCTTTCTCATTTTTGACGCAGGCGGTGACCTCGGATCAGGTCGATTGCTTCATCACCAAAACGACGCCCGAAGGCCACGCGATCATCCGCGAGAATATTAGGCTCTCTCCAGTCTATTCCGGCGCGATTGCAGGCCGCGGTCCGCGCTATTGTCCCTCGATCGAGGACAAGGTCACGCGCTTTGCGGATCGCGAATCGCATCAGATTTTTCTCGAACCCGAAGGACGGGATGTCGCAACCATCTATCCCAACGGCATCTCGACGGCGCTGCCGGCTCCGGTGCAGGAACAATTCCTGCGCACCATTCCCGGCCTTGCCAACGTCACCATGCTGCAGCCGGGCTATGCGATCGAATATGATTTCGTCGATCCGCGCGAATTGAAGCCGAGCCTCGAGACGAAGCGCATCGCCGGGCTTTTTCTCGCCGGCCAGATCAATGGAACGACCGGCTATGAAGAAGCCGGCGCACAAGGCCTCGTTGCCGGCCTCAACGCCGCCGCTGCCGCGTCTCAAAGCGAGCCCATCCGCTTCGATCGGTCCGAAGCCTATCTCGGCGTGATGATCGATGATCTCGTCACGCGCGGCGTCAGCGAACCCTATCGAATGTTCACCTCGCGGGCCGAATATCGGCTCACTCTGCGTGCCGACAATGCCGACCTGCGCTTGACGGAGAAGGGCATCGCGAAAGGTTTTGTCGGCGCCGAACGTAGGCGCGCGTTTCATGCGAAGGCGCAGGCCCTGAGCACCGCACGGGCCAAACTCCTGACCCTTAACCTGAGCCCGAACGAAGCTGCGGGCTTTGGCATCCGCATCAATCGCGATGGCGTTCGCCGCTCGGGATTCGATCTCCTCGGATTTCCCGATGTCGATTTCGCCACGCTGCGACGGGTCTGGCCGGAACTGGCAGCGATCGATTTCGAAGGCCGCGGTGCAAATTGAGATCGATGCCAAATATGCGGTCTATCTCGACCGCCAGGTAGCCGACATCGCCAGCTTCCGCCGCGACGAAGCGCTCGCCATCCCGGAAAGCCTCGATTACCACCGCATGCCGGGGCTCTCGGCCGAGGTTCGGCAAAAGCTCTCGGCGGTGCGGCCGCTGACCATGGGCCAGGCGAGCCGGATCGAAGGCGTGACGCCCGCCGCGCTCACGCTGCTCGCGGCCCGGATCAAGCGGGCCGGGCGCGCGTGACAGCTGATCGCAGCAAAAGCGGGGACGCCAACGCACGCGATCACGCCGCCGCGCTGGCACTTTTCCCACTCGCGCCGCAGACCGAGCAGCGCCTCGCAATCTATGCCGAACTGCTAAAGAAATGGCAGAAGACGATCAACCTCGTCGCAGCTTCGACCTTGCCGCACGTCTGGACGCGGCATTTTGCCGATTCGCTTCAGGTTCAGGCCGCCGCGCCGGAGGCGCGTCTCTGGGTGGATCTCGGTTCCGGCGCCGGCTTTCCTGGTCTTGTGACGGCTATCCGCCTCGCCGATGATCCGCGCGCCAAGGTCCATTTGATCGAGGCCGACCTGCGCAAATGCGCCTTCCTGCGCGAAGTTTCACGTGAAACTGGGGCGCCGACAATCATTCATGCGGGACGAATCGAGCAACTCGTCGAAAAGATCGAGGATCCGATCGAGGCCGTGAGCGCGCGAGCCCTCGCGCCTCTGCCGGATCTCATCGCCTATGCCGCGGAATTCCTCAAAAAAGGTGCCGTTGGTCTCTTTCTCAAGGGACAAGCTGTCGGCTGCGAATTGACCGACTCAGCCCTGTTAAGTACATACGATGTCTCAATGCGCGGAAGCGTCACGTCTCCTTCAGGCCATCTCGTCGTCGTCGTAGATAAAGCTGCTGGCAAGCCCCATTTCTTGCCCCGCAGTTAAATCGAAAGTCATTGAGGAAACAATAGCTTACGGATATGGAGTTTTGGCTCCGGAGAAGCGGCGTGCTCTATTCCCCCGATCTGCGGGTTTTGGTCCTCGCCAATCAGAAAGGCGGCGTCGGCAAGACCACGACCGCCATCAATCTCGGAACAGCCCTCGCAGCGATCGGCGAGCGTGTCTTGATCATCGATCTCGATCCGCAAGGCAATGCTTCGACCGGCCTTGGAATTGATCGGCGCAGCCGAGGCATTTCGACCTATGACGTGCTGCTGGGCGAGGAACCGCTCAAAGCCGCCGTAAAGGAGACAGGCGTGCCGCGGCTTTGGATCGCGCCTTCGACACTCGATCTCCTGGGTGTCGAACTCGAAATTGCCCCGCACAAAGATCGTGCGCATCGGCTGCGCGCCGCCGTGCGCCGATTGGCGGAGGACGAACACGACGCGCCTGAGCGCTTCACCTACATCCTCATCGATTGTCCGCCCTCGCTCAATCTCCTCACCATCAATGCGCTCGCCGCCAGCGACAGTGTGCTCGTGCCTTTGCAATGCGAGTTCTTCGCGCTCGAAGGCCTCTCGCAGCTGCTCTCGACGGTCGATCAGGTCAAAAAGAGCCTGAATGCCGATCTTTCGATCCACGGCATCGTGTTGACCATGTATGATCCGCGCAACAATCTTGCGGCCCAGGTCGTGGCCGATGTTCGTGGCTTCATGGGCGACAAGGTCTATGACACGATCATTCCGCGCAACGTGCGTGTCTCGGAGGCGCCGTCTTACGGCAAGCCGGTGCTTCTCTATGATCTGAAATGCAGCGGCAGCCAGGCCTATCTGCGACTTGCGTCGGAAGTGATCCAGCGTGAAAAGCAATTGCGTGCGGCATAGTGCGTGCCGGCGAGCTTCGTTAGGGAAAAAAGCATGAAGGCAGCGAATATGGCAGAAGAGACACGGCTACGCCTGGGGCGCGGGTTGGCGGCATTGATCGGGGATGCCGGCGACGAAAGCGCGGCGGTCGCACGTGCGCGCGGTCAAAAGAAAGTTCCGATTGCCTTTCTGCGGCCCAATCCGCGCAATCCGCGCAGGAGCTTCAACGAGGCGGAACTCGAAGATCTCACCCACTCGATCCGCGAGAAGGGCATCATCCAGCCGATCCTCGTCCGCACACTTCCGGGTCTCGCCGACACTTATGAAATCATCGCGGGCGAGCGGCGTTGGCGCGCGGCGCAAAAGGCAGGCCTGCACGATGTGCCGATCCTTACGGTGGAGGCGGACGATCGGCAGGCGCTCGAACTCGCTATCATCGAGAACGTTCAGCGCACCGATCTCAACGCGCTCGAAGAAGCCATGGGCTATCAGCAGCTCGAACGCGAGTTCGCCTATTCGCAGAACGAGCTTGCCAAGGTGATCGGCAAGAGCCGCAGCCATGTGGCCAATACGTTGCGTCTCCTGAACTTGCCGGAGAAGACCAAGCGGCTGCTCGCCGACGGCGCGATTTCAGCCGGGCATGCACGGGCGCTTCTCACCATCGCCGAAGCCGATGCAATCGCCGAGCGGATCGTGGCGCAGGGCCTTTCGGTGCGCGATGTCGAAAAGATTACACAGAAAGCGGCAGGGCGCGCCGCGCGCAAAGCTTCAGACGACAAGGATAGCGACACGCGCGCGCTGGAAAAGACGCTGAGCAATGCCTTGGGCCTGTTTGTCACGATTGCGCATCGCGGCGATACGGGCGAAGTCCGCATCCGCTATAAGAGCCTCGACCAGCTCGACGAACTCTGCCGCAAGCTGCAGAAATAGATGGCCAGAGGCTTTAGGCCGACGTTCTTTTCGCTGCGAGCGCGACCGCCCACAGCGCGCGCACTGCGATCAGGTTCGCAAGGGCCGGCTCATGCCGGGATCTGGCGATTGCCTGGCTCAATCCGGCGATGCTGCGCGCAAGCCTGTCCGACGTCCACGCCCGAACATGCCGGTCGAAGGCCGCACCGCGGCGGAAGCCGCCGGCACCGAAACTTGTGGTTTCGGAGCGGCCGCTTTCGGCATCGAGCCTGGCGCGATGCAGCGCCATAGCGTGACGCAGAGCCGTCCCGAGCAGCAGATTGTAATCGCCGCCTTCCGAGAATACGCGCTTGGCCGTCTCTTCGACCGCGGCGAAATCTCCTTCGAAGGCGCCGTTGACGGCGGCATCGACGACAAGGGTCGAAGCTTGGGCCACGACCGCCGCGATGTGATCGACCGTCACCGTGCCGGCACCGCGCGCATAAAGAAGGAGCTTGCCGATCTCCGAACGCGTCGTAAGCCGGTCCTGGCCGAGCAAAGAGACGAGAAGCGTCTTCGCCTCTGGGTCGATGTCGAGATTCTCGGCGCGCAGTTCGGCATCGATGAGCTGGGCGAGATCCTTGGCCGAATCCTGCGCGCATTCGAGCGCGGCGGCATGGACGCTGCCTTCGCATAATTTGCGCAGCGGGGCGTCGCGCTTCAGGGCGCCCGCTTCGATCACGATCGTGCAATCGCGCGGCGGGGCGGCGAGCACGGGTTCGAGGGCGGCAATGAAGCTCTTACCCTGCGCGTGGATGGCGATCGCCCGTCTGCCGCCGAACAGCGGCATCGTATTGGCTTCGTCGGCAAGGCGCAGCGGGTCGGCGGCGAGGTCATCGCCATTCAGCCGCAAAAATTGGAACGGATCCTTTATGTCCTCGATGCTGCGAGCGATGATCTTATGCGCCCGCTCCGAAACGAGGCCGGCATCCGAGCCGAAGAAGAGATAGACAAAGATGTTCGGCGGCGGACGGCTGAGGAATCGCTCCGCTTCGCTTGGCTTGATGGCGACCATTCAGGTTCGCGTGGCGAGCTCGGCGGCGACCTGCGTCCGAATTTGCTCGGACAGCGCCCGGGCGTCGCGGATCTCTGCGTCGCGCGCCGCGCGCACGTCGGCAAACCGGGCTTGCGAGCGGTCATAGCTTGCGGCCACGAAAGCGTGGCCTTTGTAGACCGGCTCCGCACCGGCGATGGGAACGAGTTGAAAATCGGCAGCCGTCACGACAGTTCCGCTCGTGGGAATGCCGGTCACCGTGTCGATCAAGGGCGACTGCGAGGACTCTCTCAGAGTGACGATGAGATGATATTTCGCCGGCACCTGCGCGCCGGTGCCGTTCAGCGCGATCTCCAAGTCGTCACCGAGATAGTGGCCCAAGCGGCTGCTGATCGGATCGACGGCGACCGCCTGCAATTTGCCGGCAAGTTGGTCGCCCGTACCATTCCACGATCCATAGAGCGGTTGAACGGTGACGCAGCCGGCAAGTAAGGGGAGGGGCATCAGCGCGGCAAGCCACGTCAGCCAGAAGCGGGGATTTGCAAATCTAGGCGACGACATTCACGATTCTCTGCGGGACAATGATGATCTTCTTCACCGAGCGGCCGTCAAGCGCGCGTTGGACGCCATCGAGCGCGAGAGCGGCCTTTTCAATGGCTGCCGCGTCGGCGTTGCGTTCGATCACGAGATCCCCTCGCTTCTTGCCATTGACCTGCACCGGCAGGCCAATCATATCTTCGACGATCAGGCTCTTTTCCGCAACCGGCCACGGCGCATCGGCGACAAGCGTCGCGTGGCCGAGGCGCGCCCAGCTTTCCTCCGCCAGATGCGGCATCATGGGCGCAAAAAGCCGCACGAATATGTCGGCCGCCTCGCGCAATGCATAGCGCAGATCGTCGGGGATCGCCGGGGTCTCGATGTCGCCCAGCGCCGCGGATAATTTATTCGACAGATCATAAACTTGCGCAACCGCACGATTGAACCGCAGGCGGCTCAGATCCTCCTCGACCCGGATCAGGGCGGCGTGTGCGGCCTTGCGGACCTCGGTGGCGGCGGCCGAAAACTGGGCGGGCGCCTCTATGTCGAGGGGTGCTGCGAGAGGGGCGAGGCCCTCGATCAGCCGGAAGATGCGTTGAACGAATTTCCCCGCGGCGTTCACGCCGTCCTCGGTCCAGATCACGTCGCGCTCGGGCGGCGAATCAGAAAGCATGAACCAGCGCGCCGTATCGGCGCCGTAGGTGGCGATGATCTCGTCGGGATCGACCGTATTGCGCTTCGACTTCGACATTTTCTCGTGCGGGCCGATCTCGACCGGCCGATGGCCCTCGCGGGTGAAGGCGCGCCGGTCCTCCGGCCAGGTTTCGATTAGGACTTCGGAGGGCGAAAGATGGCTGCCGTCAGCGGCGCGATAGATCTCGTGCACCACCATGCCTTGGGTGAAGAGGCCGGCGAAAGGCTCCTTCAATAAATCGGCGTGGCCGGTCATCCGCATGGCGCGGGTGAAGTAGCGCGAATAGAGCAGGTGGAGGATCGCATGTTCGATACCGCCGATATATTGATCGACGGGCAGCCAATGTCTGACGGCTGCGTCGTTCGTTGGCTCCGCGACATCCCAGGGATCGGTGAAGCGCAGAAAATACCAGGACGAATCGACGAACGTGTCCATCGTATCCGTCTCCCGCCGGGCGGGGCCGCCGCAATTCGGACAGGCGACGTGCTTGAACGTCGGATGGCGGGCGAGCGGGTTGCCGGGCGCGTCGAATGAGACGTTCTGGGGCAAGACCACCGGCAGATCGGCCTCGGGCACCGGGACCACACCGCACTTCGGGCAATAGATGATCGGGATCGGGCAGCCCCAATAGCGCTGGCGCGAAATGCCCCAGTCGCGCAGGCGGAAGTTGATCTGCCGCCGGGCTTGCGGCCGGCCAGCCAGAATGACGGCTTCGAGACGTTTGGCCACCACCTCCTTCGCCGCCGCGATCGAAAGCCCATCGAGGAAACGCGAGTTGATGAGCGTGCCGTCGCCCTCATAGGCCTTATCCGTTATTTTGAACGCAGCCGGATCGACGCCCAGGGGGCAGACCACCGGTCTGTTGCCAAGGCCGTAGGCGTTGGCGAATTCGAGGTCGCGCTGGTCATGCGCCGGACAGCCGAAGATGGCGCCGGTTCCGTAATCCATCAGGACGAAATTGGCGACATAGACGGGCAGCAGCCAATCGGCATCGAAAGGATGCTTCGCCCGAAGCCCGGTATCATAGCCCCGCTTCTCGGCCGATTCGATCGCAGCCTCAGACGTGCCGCGGCGCTGGCATTCGGCGATGAAGGCGGCGAGCTTGGGATCGCGCTTCGCGGTGCTTTTCGCCAGCGGGTGATCCGGCGCCAGCGCCAGAAACTTGGCGCCGAAAAGCGTGTCGGGCCGTGTCGTATAGACTTCGACCTCGGATGCATCGAGCTTCGCCGTGGGTTGAAGCGCGAAGCGGATGCTCAAGCCCTCGGACTTGCCGATCCAATTGCGCTGCATCAGCCGCACCTTCTCCGGCCAGCGGTCGAGCTCATCGAGCGAGTCGAGAAGATCCTCTGCGAAGTCTGATATTTTGAAGAACCATTGCGTCAGCTCGCGCTGTTCGACGAGCGCGCCGGAGCGCCAGCCGCGCCCGTCGATCACCTGTTCGTTGGCGAGCACCGTCTCATCGACCGGATCCCAGTTCACCTTCGCTTGCTTGCGATCGACAAAGCCGGCGGCGAGGAAATCCAGGAACATCTTCTGCTGATGTTTGTAATAGGCTGGATCGCAGGTCGCGATCTCGCGCGACCAATCGAGCGACAGGCCCATCGATTTAAGCTGCGCTCGCATGGTCGCAATGTTGGCATAGGTCCATGTCGCGGGATGGGTCTTATTCTGGACCGCGGCGTTTTCCGCCGGCAGGCCGAAAGCATCCCAGCCCATCGGGTGCAAGACGCTGTAGCCGCGCGCGCGCATGAATCGTGCGACCACGTCCCCCATCGCGTAATTGCGCACGTGCCCCATATGGATGCGGCCGGACGGATAGGGGAACATTTCGAGGACGTAATATTTCGGGCGCGGATCGTCGTTGCGGGTCCGGAATGATCCCAACTCGTCCCAGATCTTCTGCCATTTGCGTTCCGCTTCGCGGGCGTTGTAGCGCGGCGGGTCCATGCTATCAGGGGCTCCGGGGAGGTGGTTCGATACAGCATCATTTGGCCCATGGGGTCAACGTTTCGAGGGCGCGATGGAGAAGAACGGGGCAGAGCGCGGGGCACACGGAACCGTCGCGCGGCTCGCCGAAGTCAGAAAGCGGATCGCCGGCGCCGCCCGAGATTGCGGCCGCGCACCGGACGCGGTCACGCTCGTCTGCGTCACCAAGACTTTCGGCGCCGAGGCTATCTTGCCGGTTCTCGCCGCGGGCGAACGGGTCTTCGGCGAGAACCGGGTGCAAGAGGCGATCAGAAAATGGCCGGAGCTGCGGCGCGATTTCCCGGATCTGAAGTTGCATCTCATCGGCCCTTTGCAGTCGAACAAGGCGCGCGAGGCGGTCGAATTTTTCGACGCGATCGAGACGGTCGATCGCGACAAGATTGCCGTGGCGCTCGCCGAGGAGATCGCGCGCGCGGGCCGAAGCCCGCAACTTTACGTTCAGGTGAACACCGGCGCAGAGCCGCAAAAAGCCGGCGTTCTGCCGCAGGAGGCCGATCGCTTCATCGCACATTGCCGCGATGATCTCGGCCTGGAAATTTCAGGGCTCATGTGCATTCCGCCGGTCGAGGAGCAGGCCTCGCCGCATTTCGCGCTGCTCAACAAGATCGCCGCGCGCAATGGCATCACGACGCTTTCGATGGGCATGAGCGCCGATTTCGAGCTCGCGATCCAACTGGGCGCAACGCATGTGCGCGTGGGCAGCGCGATATTTGGGACGAGATAAACCCGGCCGGCTCCGCCGGCTACCCTCTCCCACCGGGAGAGGGTTTTGCCCTATCGCACCACCAGCACCACCTTCCGCGCCAGCCGCGGCAGAAGCTTGCGCAGATCCGTCGCGCCCAGCGCGACACAGCCGGCAGTCGGCGAAAGGTCCGGCCGCGCGCAGTGAAGAAAGATCGCGCTGCCCCGATATTTCCGCCGTGGGCGCATGTTGTAATCGAGCACGCCGACGAAATCGTAGAGCCCGTCCTCGCGCCACATCGTCTCATGTCCGGCGCGGACCGGCAGGCGTATAGCCCTATTGTACGAAGGCGAGGCGGGGTCCTCGCACCAGCCGAGCATCTTGTCGATCGGCCGCAGAGAGAGCAGCGTCGCCGGGCGGCGCCCGATCCCCGGCTTGAAAAAGCCTTCAATCAGTCGAAAATGCCCGGCAGGCGTGGTGCGGTCGCCTTCGCGTTTATGATGGCTTATGGAATTGCCGCCGATCGCGCAGACGAACGTGGTCGCGCCGGCATGAAGGCGCGCTGTCTTGTGTGAGGGCGCGGTGCGTGCCGTCACGGTGAGGCGGTGCAGTTTCGCCGGCGCAGTCTTGGCCTTGCGCGAGCGCAGGCCCACCTTCGTCTTGAGCATTGCGATTGGGCGAGCCCCGGGGTTTCTCTTGCTTTGACGGCCGACAACGATCAGTTTGAACGGCCGGTTGGCGCGGCGAATATAGGACCATCATGACGCAGGTTCGCAAGATCCTGATAGCCGACGACGACGAGGATCTCCGCGGCGAGCTCGTCGAGCAGCTTGCGGTGCATGCCGAGTTCTTGCCTTTTCATGCGCCGACCGCGACGGCGGCGCTCGCCGTCGCCCGACAAGAGGCGCCGGATCTCGTTATCATGGACGTGGGTCTGCCCGATATGGACGGGCGTGAGGCAGTCAAACAGCTGCGCAGGGAAGGCTTTAAGAATCCGATCATCATGCTGACCGGGCATGATTCGGAAGCCGATACGCTCGATGGGCTGGAATCGGGCGCCAATGATTATGTGACGAAACCCTTTCGCTTCTCCATTCTGCTGGCGCGCATGCGCGTCCACCTGCGCCAGCACGAGGCCAGCGACGACGCCTCGTTTCGGATCGGCCCCTTCACCTTTCAGCCCGGCTCCAAACATCTCATCAACGAGAAGGGCGGCAAGTTGCGCCTGACCGAGAAGGAAACCGCGATTCTGCGTTTTCTCTATCGCGCCGGGCAAACGGTGGTCACCCGCGAAGTCCTGTTGAAGGAGGTCTGGGGCTATAATTCGAACGTCACGACCCACACGCTCGAGACGCACATCTACCGGCTGCGGCAGAAGATCGAGAGCGATCCGGCGAAGTCGCAGCTTTTGATCACCGAGGCGGGCGGTTATAAGCTGGTCCCGTGATTGCTTCTCCCGCGGGAGAAGGCGCCGCGCGGACGCATGTTGTGCCGCCTTCGGCAATGATGAAACGCACGAATGGCGCTCGAAGACGACCTCCGCAACCTCGCCCGCAACCCGACGCTCGCCGTGCTCGAGCCCGACGCTTTGCGCCGCCTGGCGCTCGCCGCCACGCCGCGTACGTTGAGCATCGGCGATATTCTGTTTCACCGCGACGAACCCTCGGACGGCGGCTTTCTGCTCTGCGCCGGCTCGATCGCCCTCGATCCGTCGGGCTATAACAGCGCCGCCCGCACCGTCTATCCGCCGGCGCTGATCGGCGATATGGCCCTGATTACGCCGACGCGGCGGCCGGCGACCGCGGTCGCGCGCGAGTCCTCGAGATTGCTCGAGATCCCGCGCGCATTGTTCCAGCGCACGCTGGCCGAATCGCCGAGAAGCGCCGAACGGCTGCGCCGCCTGGTGGCGGCGCGATTGCGCGGTTTCGTCAAGAACATCGATGAGCTGCGCGAGCAAATGTCGGATTCGCCCGACGGAGGCTGAAGCCTATTCCGCTGCGACGCCGGTGCCGATCTGGCAGGCAACGCCGGTGCCCCCCAGCCCGCAATAGCCGCCCGGATTTTTGGCGAGATATTGCTGGTGATAGTCCTCGGCGTAATAGAACGGCGGGGCGTCGCGGATCTCCGTCGTGATCGGCCCGAGCCCGCGCGCCGCCAGCGCCTTGTCATAGGCGGCTTTCGATGTCTCCGCCGCCGCCCGCTGAGTCTCGCTCGTCACATAAATCGCCGAGCGATATTGCGTGCCCACGTCATTGCCTTGGCGCATGCCCTGGCTCGGGTCATGGCTCTCCCAGAATGTCTTCAACAAAGTCTCGTAGCTGATGAGCGAGGGGTCATAGGCGACGAGCACGACCTCCGCATGGCCGGTTTGACCCGAGCAGACCTCTTCATAGGTCGGGTTGGGGGTCTGCCCGCCGGCATAGCCGACGGCGGTCGCCCAAATTCCCTGACCGAGCTGCCAGAACTTGCGTTCCGCTCCCCAGAAGCAGCCGAGGCCGAAGAGAGCGGTCTCGATCCCGGCCGGGAACGGCGGCTTAAGGCCGTGGCCGTTGACGAAATGCTTCTCCGCAGTCGCGATCGGCTGGGCGCGGCC
The DNA here is from genome assembly GCA_963759985.1 of uncultured Alphaproteobacteria bacterium. Classification (GTDB taxonomy): domain Bacteria; phylum Pseudomonadota; class Alphaproteobacteria; order Rhizobiales; family Beijerinckiaceae; genus Methylovirgula. The sequence goes on along the minus strand of CAVXBI010000004.1, from coordinate 126,011 downwards.
CGGCAGAGCTTCGCCGGCTTGAGGGAGACTCAGGGATTTGCGGAACGAGAACATAGGATCCTCCTCGGCTCCCCTCAACATGGGGCGAACAGGGCGGCACACAATGGCCGCTCCCATTCTACGCCCAAGACAGGCGTCGTGTTACGCCAAGGCTGAGGCTTAGCGGTCCGAATAGCCGATCCGCGGCCGCGGCTTCTGCGTAATCAGCATCAGCAGAAGACCAAGAACGCCGATGACAAGCCATGTCGGCATCAGCAGCACATGCACGGTCACAGGGTCCCAGAGGAACCGCGGAAGCGCGTGCTGGAGGGCCAGCTTCAACGTCACAAACCTCTCCGGCATCAGCCAGGCCAACGTCTGCCCGAGCGGCGTGAGAGACAATGCGCCGCCGGCAATGCTTCGGGTTCCGTCGACGACCAGCGCCGCAAAGGCAGCGGCGAGGAGCAAAAGGCCGAGGAAACGCAGGATCAGACGAATCATGGAGGGATCGGTCAGTGGGGGAGCAGGCGTCCTGCATAAAGTGGCGTCTGCCGCCTGTCCATTGACGGAATGCCGCGATGGGCGGGTCGGGAGGGCGCGCCTTCAGCGGCTTGCGTGCGCGCCTTGGCCGATTATAGTGCGCGCCGTTCGGCGGGCCGTATCTTCGCGCGACGCATTTCGGAAATTGCGGCGGATTGGACTCCGGCCAGGCAGCTCGTCTATGCGGCTCTGCCAAGCCCGGCCGCGACAGCGGCATCTAAGTGTCCGGAGGGGTGGCCGAGTGGTTGAAGGCGCACGCCTGGAAAGTGTGTATAGGGGAAACCCTATCGCGGGTTCGAATCCCGCTCCCTCCGCCACTTCAGAACAGAACTGCGAACGCCAGGCGCATCCTCCCCCTTGCCCGGCGACAAAGATCACGCTGCGGTGCCGAGCGGCGTCGCGCGTTCGATCCGCTCGCGCTCGCGGGGACTGTTCATCGCCTCCCATAGATCGCTGCGCCGCTGCACGTTGAGCCAGAAATCGGGGCTGTTGCCGAACACGCGCGCCAGGATGAGCGCCGTCGCCGCCGTCACGGTCCGGCGGTCGTTGCACAACTCGTTGACATGCTTGCGCTGAACGCCCATCGCCTCGGCCAACGCGGCCTGCGTCAGCCCCATCGGCTGCATGAACTCCTCGATCAGGATTTCGCCGACCGTGGCCGGCTTGCGCTTCGTCGTCAGCATGGTTCGCCTCATCTGTAGCTGTGGTCGTCGAGATAGACGCCTTCCGCCTCGCCGCGGCTGCCGTCCCACCGGAAGACCAGCCGCCATTGACTGTTGACGCGGATCGAGTGGAACCCCGCCAGATTGCCGCGCAGCTTCTCGAAGTGATTGCTGGGCGGCACCCGCAAGTCCTGATCGGTCGTCGCGTCGTCGATCATCTGGAGCTTGCGGAAGAGGCGGCTTTCCAGATCGGACGGGATGTGCCGCGACGCGTGTCCTCGACGAAGAACGCGCGCAGCCACTCGTCCCGAAAGCTCACGATCATCCGGCGGCTCCGCTCATGTGTCTATGTACCACTCTATGGTACAAAATGCAATCGAAGTAAGCCTAAATCGCTGCGGATGGCGCTCGGCGCATTGATATCATTGAGCTTTCGACTGGAAACGCCAGCACGGGGGTGTCCAGCAGGAGTCCAAAAATCTCAATCTCTTCAGAGACATCCGACCAACGGCCAGCCAGGCTTTTCCCTTGCCGTCCCCGTCCGCCCTGCCCGCCTCGGACCCTCGCCCATTGGCCGCCACGCTCCTCTAGTCTCACCAACAAACCCGCTTGGACAAAAGAGCCATAACGGCCTTAATGGCGCAATGGATCGCCACAGGATTCGGCCATGAAAACCATGTCGGCGCGCGAAGCGAAGAACGCCTTTGGCCTGATGATCGACACCGCGCGGGCAGAGCCGGTGCTGATCGAGAAGCACGGCCGCGGTGTCGTCATGGTCATCTCGGTGGAGGAATTCGAGCGGTTGACCGGTAAGCCGACGGCGAATCGGCGGACGGCGCAGAACGAGAAGAAGAGCTGAATGCACATTCCCGAGTTGGCCCACCCGACACAATGATATATGCGCACCGGGGCGTGCGCCGTGCCGCTTGCTGGATGGAGCGCCCATGTTGTCGGCGGTTGGTCCGGCGACGAGAAACATGCGGGGTGAGGAATGAATATTTCTCTTCTTGGAGTCTTTGCCGACGCCCTGCAAGCTAAGTTCTCGCTTCCCGGCTCCGCCTCTCCGGAAGATCAACTGAAGCCGGTTGTAGCGGACCTTTTGAAATCCGCCGGTGCCGGTTACAAACTGATTGTCGAGACCCGCACAGAAACCCATCTCTCCGAACACAAAGTTCGACCCGACATTGCGGTTTATGTCGGCGGTCTGAGTCTCCGCTACATCGAACTCAAGGCGCCTGGTCTTGGAGCGATGCGCCGAAGCTAAAGGGCGAGCACAACAAGAAGCAGTGGGAAAAACTCAAGGGGCTGCCCAATCTCATCTATACGGACGGCCGGGAATGGGCGCTCTACCGAGCGGGTGAACGTCCAGACGGCCAGCCCATCATGCGCCTGCACGACGATCCGACCGAGAAGGGCAAGGCCGCCACAACCAAGGCCGATGCTGAAGGGCTGGAGCGATTGTTTCGCGACTTTCTCGGCTGGCAACCAAGCGTCCCGCATAACCCTTCCGGCCTCGCCAAATACCTCGCCCCTCTCAGCCGATTCTTGCGCTCTGAGGTCGAGAACGCACTTGGTCAGCCCGGTTCCGCAGTCGAACTTCTTGCCAACGATGGCGGCAGTTTTTCTTCCCCAACTCCGACAACGCGAAGTTCGCGGATGCCTACGCCCAAACAGTGACCTACGCCATGCTTCTCGCCCGCTTGTCGGGGGCGATTAAACTGGATCCGGCGGACGCCGCTAAGACGCTCGACAAGAACAATGGCCTTCTGGCCCGCACGCTGGAACTTCTCGGCCAGCCAGAAGCACGCAAGGAATTGTCGGTCGGGTTCGAGATGCTGCAACGCTCGCTTGAAGCGCTGGACCCGCACGACTTCCTGAAGTCGAAGCCCGACCTCTGGCTCTACTTCTACGAGGATTTTCTGCGGCGTATGATGCGAAGCTTCGCAAGGATTATGGGGTCTATTATACCCCGCGCGAAGTAGTGGAGTTGCAGGTCCGGCTTGCCGGCGAACTCCTGGAAAAGCGCTTTGGCAAGAAGCTCGGTTTTGCCGACGATGGGGTGGTGTTCCTCGACCCTGCTGTAGGCACGGGCACTTATCCGGTGGCCGCGGTCAAGCACGGGCTGGAAAAGGTTGCCAAACGTTCTGGGAAACCTGCGGTCCCTGCACGGGCCAAGCAGATGGCCGAGAACATGTATGCCTTTGAGATTCTGGTCGGTCCTTATGCCGTTGCGCATCTGCGGCTGACGCAGGCGCTGGAAGGCGCGATCAATGACGCGAAGCCAGCAACCGAACCTGAGGAAAAGTTGAGTAAGCGGTTGAACATCTATTTGGCGGATACGCTGGAAAGCCCGAACTCGGCACCTCCCGGCGGCCTTGACCTTACTCACAAGGCGCTGACCCAGGAACACGAAGCGGCGCGGAAAGTGAAGAATGAAGGCGACATTCTCGTATGTCTCGGCAATCCACCGTATGACCGCCAGGCCATAGAGGAAGGCGATACAACGACTCAGCGCAAGGGTGGCCGGGTTCGGTTCGGTGATCAGTTGAAGGGCGGCGCGAAGCAGGAGGACCAGGGCGTCCGAGCGATTTTCAAGGACTTCACCGAACCCGCAACGAAGGCCGGGGCGGGGGTGCACATTAAGAACCTCTACAACGACTATATCTATTTCTGGCGCTGGGCCCTCTGGCGGCTTTTCGAGCAGCAGAAATGTGGCGGGATTGTCACCTTCATCACAGCGTCAAGTTATCTGGCTGGGCCGGGGTTTGTCGGTGTGCGCGAGTTCATGCGGCGGACCTTCGATGATCTCTGGATCATCGACCTCGGGGGGGACAACCTCGGCACCCGCAAGACGCCGAACGTGTTCAACATCCAGACACCCGTTGCCATCGCAATCGGAGTGCGCGCAGCGAAGCCTTCGCCAGATACTGCCGCGACAGTGCGCTATGCCAGGATCGAGGGCGCCACGCGGGAGGACAAGCTCGCCCAGTTGGAGGGCATTGCCAATATCGGTGGCATCGTCTGGCGCGACTGCCTTAGCGATTGGCATAAGCCGTTTCTTCCCGCTCGGGAAAGGCGACTATCTTTGACTGGCCAATGCTCTCAGACTTGTTCCCTTGGAACTCATCCTGGGTCCGAGGTCAAACCGTTCTTGGCCAATATCGGAGACTCCCGAAGTCCTCAACGCTCGATGGGAACAGATAATTTCGGCTAGGGCAAAGAACAAGCGATCTCTCTTGAAGGCACTCGACCGATAATGAAAACACTCAGGTATCTCAGGCATTCTTACTTCCGCACGACTTCCGCCAATATCAACACTGAAGTCGGAGACCAACCCCGAGGCAATTCGCCGGTACTCATACCGTTCCTTTGACAATCAATTCGTCATTCTCGACAGTCGCGTAGGTGACTCATTTCAGACCCCCTCTTGTGCGAGTGGCCTCTGAGAATGGTGTCTTTATGACAGCACTCCAAGGTCATCCGTTGGGCCGGGGTCCCGGCATGGTAGGTCTGCGCGTACCTGCCTGATCGACATGTATTCCGAGGCTCCTACAGTGGCAAGGATGTGATCCCTCTCTACCGGGACGCCGCCGGGACAGAACCGAACATCACTGGCGGTCTGCTGGACGCGCTCGGCAAGGAATTCGGCTCTACCCCCTCGGCAGAGGACCTTGCGGCCTATGTCTATGCCGTCCTCGGCGGTCAATCCTACACGCGGCGTTTTTGGAACGAGCTTGAAACGCCGGGACCGCATGTGCCGCTCACCAAAGATAGTAAAACCTTTGCCGAGGCGGCTAAACTCGGCCGCAAGCTGATCTGGCTGCACACCTACGCTGAGCGCTTCCGGGGAGAGGACCGCGGTGAGGACGTGCCGCAAGGCAAGGCGACGACGATCAATGGTGTTTCCTCTGACCCGGCACACTATCCTGCCGAGCACGGCTATGACGCCGCCAAGCAGGAAATCACCGTGGGTGATGGCCGTTTCGGCCCAGTGGCGCCTGCGGTTTGGGAGTTTGAGGTTTCGGGCCTCAAGGTAGTGCGGGCCTGGCTTGGCTACCGAATGAAGAAGCGGGCGGGCAAGAAATCCTCGCCGCTCGATGACATCCGCCCAGAACGTTGGACGGCGCGGATGAGTGACGAGTTTCTCGAGTTGCTGTGGGTCCTCGAGTCAACGCTGGCAATGGAGCCGGCACTGGAAAAGGCACTGGACAAAGTCATAGCCGGCCCCTGCTTTACTGCTGCCGAACTGCCGACACCCAAGCCGGAGGAGCGCAAGGCTCCTGGATCGGTCAGTGCCACAGGGGCGCAGCTGGAATTGATGGGCATCGAAGAAGACGACGGGGACGATGGCACTGAGGATGATGAGGACTGACCAGGAGCGGTACGTGGCGGGCTTGAAGGCGATCACAGAGACAGCCGCTAAGGCCCATCATAGGGCTATAGCGTAGACATAGTGCTCATCACTATCGGTCGCGGCCCGCCAAATCTACGCCAGAGCGCTCCAGATTGTCCTGAGGACCGCCGGCGTTCCCTGCGTTGCCAGCTTGTACGGGCCGTTGCCACTAGAACCGTAACGCGTTACAGTAGCGGCGTTGGGGCTTGCCCAGGAGATCGAAGTGACAGCAACCGCTGAACGAATGAGAATGATGCGCGAGCGGCGACGCGGGCGAGGACTGCGGGAATTGCGCCTCGTCCTACCTGACCCGAGGTTGGCGTCGGTCCGAAAGCGCGTTGCTGCCCAGGTAGGTCGGCTCGACCAGCGCCACGAAGGCGAAGCCTTGAACTGGATTGAAGCTGTTTCGGAATTCGACGCACGCGATCCAAGCGGACGATGAAACGTGGCGATGTTGTTATCGTCGTGGCGGCTGGCGACTACGGGAAGCCGCGGCCGGCAATCATCGTGCAGACCGACGCTTTTCCAGAGACCCATCAATCGGTCGTAATTTGCCAGATGACATCCGACATCGTCGAAGCGCCGGACTTTCGCGTCACGATCGAACCGAATGCAGAGAATGGCCTGCGCATCCGTTCTCAGATTATGGCCGACAAGCCAGTTACGGTTCGACGGGAACGGATCGGACAATTGGTCGGGCGGCTGACCGACGCGGACATCGTACGCCTCAACATTGCCCTGGCCTTCGTTATGGGCCTCGCGGACTGACCATGATTAGAGGGCTATGGCGTAGACATAGTGCTCATCATCGTCGGTCGTGGCCCGCCAACATCGCTCCCTTGCGCTCGTCTCAGTTGGTGCCGGTCCTCCTCTTGGCCGCAATTGTTTGCATCGTCTTCAGCCTGCAGAGCGCGGCCGCGCAACAACCGCTCGGCGCGGCGGTAAATCAAAGCGGCGCCACGATCCAAACCACGGTCATATTCCGGGAGAAAGAAAGCGACTGCCCTTCGGGCTATACGATCTTCCTCGGGGGGAGCGGGGGCAAATTCCCGACCGATCCGAAAATCTGCTACGTCAGAAATCCCCATCCGGCCGGCAAATGAATGCGCGCGATCTAGCCAGCACAGCTGATTTCTTAGCTGCCATTCGCACGCTATGGGTTCCCCTCAGTCCACTGCACCGTCAACCTTGGCTTCCGAGCCGCGCGGACGCTTGAGCGCTGAAGTTTTGCACTGGGCGCGCGCGTTGACGCACCCGGGCAAATCAGCCTGTAGATGCATGTTCCAGCACCAAGAATATGGGCTTGAATTACATTTCAGCATGGTCTAATGCCGAGATATGATGTTCCGGCATCGATATATGATGTTTGACACATGATATCTGCGGCACAGCTCCGAGCGGCGCGGGCTTTGCTCGGCCTCGACCAGCGAAACCTCGCGGAGCTTTCGAACCTCTCCGTCCCGACGATCCAGCGCATGGAGGCGAGCGACGGAGTCATTCGCGGCAACGTCAATTCGCTGATGAAATTGGTCGGCGCCCTCGACAACGCCGGGATCGAACTCATCGGCGAGGGCGCCGTGAGCCAGGACGGCGGTCGCGGCGTGCGGCTCAAGCATTCGTCTGGGATACCGCATTTTCCGGTTCTACGGCCGGGCGGCCCGCGGCGCGGACAGCGAAGGTAGCGGCGGATGGCGGTCGTCCTCGGGTTGTGGTGCGTGGCCGCACTCTTCGTCACCTCGGTTCTCGGTCTGCCGACGGCGCGATCGCGGCCCGGCAACGACGATCGTCTATGGCGCCTGCCTTGCGATTTCCGCCGTCGCGCTCTCTGCCGCGCTTGATCCAACTTCGTGCGCGGGTCCGGCCACGCCCGATATCGTCCTTCCGCTTGGGCCTGCCCTGGGTCGGCGCGCATTTCAGGGTCGATGCGCTCGCGGCCTTCTTTCTCGTGGTCGTCAATCTCGGCGGCGCCACGGCGAGCCTCTACGCGCTCGGCTATGGCCGCCACGAGACGGCGCCGCAGCGCGTTCTGCCGTTCTATCCGGCGTTCCTCGGCGCGATGAATCTCGTCGTCCTTGCCGATGACGCTTTCACTTTCCTGTTCTCTTGGGAGTTCATGTCGCTGACCTCCTGGGCGCTGGTGATGGCGCATCATCGCGAGGCCGACAATACGCGCGCCGGCTACGTCTATCTCGTCATGGCGAGCTTCGGGACGATGGCGCTGCTGCTGGCCTTCGGCCTCCTCGCCGGACCGCAAGGCGGCTACGCCTTTGCCGCGATGCGCGCCGGATCCCATGCGCCTTTGACCGCGGCGCTCGTCCTCGCGCTTGACGCTTCTCGGCGCCGGATCGAAGGCCGGGCTCGTGCCGCTGCATGTCTGGCTGCCGCTCGCCCATCCGGCGGCGCCAAGCCACGTCTCGGCGCTGATGAGCGGCGTCATGACCAAGGTCGCGGTCTATGGCTTCATCCGCATCGTCTTCGACCTGCTCGGCCCGCCGAGCTGGTGGTCGAGCATGATCGTGCTGGCGCTTGCCGCGGCGACGACGCTGCTCGGCGTGCTCTACGCCCTGATGCAGCACGATCTGAAGCGGCTGCTCGCCTATCACACGGTCGAGAACATCGGCATCATCTTCATCGGTCTCGGCCTGGCCCTTGCCTTTCGCGCGGATGGAATGGAGGCAGCCGCGGCGCTGGCGCTCACCGCGGCGCTGTTCCATGTCTTCAACCATTCGCTCTTCAAGAGCCTTCTGTTCTTCGGCGCCGGCGCGGTGCTGACCGGCAACCGGGAGAGCGCGACATGGAGCGGTTGGGCGGCCTCATCCACCGCATGCCGCTTGCGAGCCTTGCCTTCCTCATCGGCTGCGTCGCCATTTCGGCGCTGCCGCCGCTCAATGGCTTCGTCTCCGAATGGCTGACCTTCCAGGCTATCCTCCTGAGCCCGGCACTGCCGCAATGGGGCCTGAAGATTCTGATCCCCGCGGTCGGCGCGGTGCTGGCGCTTTCGGCCGCGCTCGCCGCGGCGTGTTTCGTCAAAGCCTTCGGCGTCACCTTTCTCGGCCGGCCGCGCTCGGCCGCCGTGTCGAGGGCCGGCGAGGCGGACGATTTCTCGCTGGCGGCGATGTTCTTTCTCGCTTTGCTTTGCTTTCTTGCCGGAATTCTGCCGGGCTTCGTCATCAATGCCTTGGCACCGTTGACGCAGAGCTTGGTCTCCGGCCACATGCCGGCGCAGAGCGCTGCGTCCTGGTTCGCGATCGTTCCGATCACCGCAAGCCGCAGCTCCTATGACGGCCTGCTCGTTTTCATCTTCATCACGCTCGCGGCTTTGCTGTCGGCCGTGGCGATCCATCGGCTGGCCTCGCACGCGCTGCGCCGCGCGCCCGCCTGGGATTGCGGCTATCCCGACGCGAGCGTCGCTACGCAATACACCGCCGCCAGTTTCGCGCAGCCGATCCGCCGCGTCTTCGGCACGGTCCTATTCCAAGCGCGCGAGAGCGTGACGATGCCGCCGCCGGGCGACGCGAGCCCGGCAATGCTGCGGGTCGAACTGCATGATCCCGTCTGGGAATGGATCTACTGCGCCGATCGGCCAAGCGGTCGGCGCCTCGGCCGAGTGGCTCAATCGCCTCCAGTTTCTGACCATCCGCGGTTATCTGAGCATCGTCTTCGCGGCGCTCGTGTCTGCTCCTGCTGGTGCTGGCGCTATGGCTTTGATCGGCGATCTCGCCATCCAAGGACTGCAAATGCTGCTGGTCCTGCTGCTGGCGCCGGCGCTCGTCGGGCTCGTGCGCAAGGTCGAAAGCACGCCTTCTGCGCCGTCGCGGCGCGCCGATCATCCAGCCCTATCGCGATCTCCTGCGGCTCACGCGCAAGGAGGTGGTGCTGGCCGAGAACGCGAGCTGGCTCTTCCGCGCCACGCCCTATCTGATCTTTGCCGCGACCTGGGTGGCGGCCGCTCTCGTGCCGAGCTTCGCCACCGGCCTCCTCTTCAGCTGGTCCGCCGATCTCATCGCCATCATCGCCCTTCTCGCCAGCGCGCGCTTCTTCCTGGCGCTCGCCGGCATGGATGTCGGCACGAGCTTCGGCGGCATCGGCTCGAGCCGGGAGGTGATGATCGCCTCGCTCGCCGAACCGGCGATGATCGATGGTCGTGTTCACTCTGGCGCTGATCGCGGGATCGACGCAGCTTTCGACGATCGCCGCGTTCATGGCTTCGCCGGCGGTGGGATTGCGTGTCTCGCTGGGGCTGGCGCTCATCGCTCTCATCATCGTGGCGCTCGCCGAGAATGCGCGCATTCCGGTCGACAATCCGGCGACGCATCTCGAGCTCACCATGGTGCACGAAGCGATGGTGCTGGAATATTCGGGCCGGCATCTGGCCCTGATCGAGCTCGCGGCGGCGCTGAAGCTTCTGCTTTATGTCTCGCTGATCGCCTGCCTCTTCCTGCCTTGGGGATTGGCACCCGCGGGCGATGGCGTCGCGTACGACGCTCGTCGGCATCATATCCTACATCGCCAAGCTTGCCCTCGGCGGCGTTCTCCTGGCGATCTTCGAGACCGCGATCGCCAAGATGCGCGTATTCCGCGTCCCCCAGTTCCTGGGCGCGGCGCTGATGCTCGGGCTGCTCGCCGTTCTCCTCCGCTTCGTCTCCGCGGGCCTCTAGATGAGCAGCCTCGATTTCGATATTTCGCATCTTCTGGCCGGCACGCTCGTTCTCATCAGCTTCATGCTGCTCTATCAGGACCGGCTCTTCGCGCTGCTCAACATTTACGCCTTGCATGCGCTGACCCTGGCGCTCGCGGTCGCCTGGCAGGCCAAGATTCAGAACGCGCCGCATCTCTATGTCACGGCGGCGATCGCGCTCGGCTTCAAGGCCATCATCATCCCGGTCACCTTGCGGCGGATCGTCGTGCGTCTCGGCATCCATCGCGAAATCGATACGGCGGTCGGCATCGGCATGACCATGCTGACCGGCATGGCGCTGGTCGCGCTTTCGATGGTGGTCATGCTTCGCGTGACCAGCGGCGCGGCCAACGCCGATCGCGCGCGAGGATCTCGCCCTGGCGCTCGCCGTCGTGCTGCTCGGCCTCCTGATCATGGTGACGCGGCGCAATGCGGTGAGCCAGGTCGTGGGCTTCATGTCGCTCGAGAACGGGTTGGTGCTGGCTGCGACCGGCGCCAAAGGCATGCCGCTTGTCGTCGAGATCAGCATCGCTTTCTCGATCCTCATCGCCTTCATCGTCATCGGCATCTTTCTCTTTCGCATTCGCGAGCGCTTCGACACCGTCGATATCGGCGCGCTCGACCAGTCCCGGGGAGAGCGCCGATGATCCAAATTCCCCCGACGCGGCCGAATTGGTGCTGCTGATCCCGCTTTGCGCGGCGGCTCTGCTCGCCTTCCTGCCGAGCTACCGCCTCGCCGCGCGCGTCAATGTTGCGGCAAGTTTTCTGACGCTGCTTGCCGCGGTGTCGCTGCTTTTGACCAAGCATCCCGCGCCCAATCGATATCTGTTGATCGACGATCTCAATGTCGTCTTCATCTGCCTGAGCTGCTTCGTCGGCTTCACCACCAGCATCTTCAGCGCAAGCTACGTCGGCCACGAATTGGAGATCGGCCGGCTGACGCCCGCCTATCTGCGTTTCTACCACGCCATGTATCAGGTTCTGATCTTTGCGATGAATCTGGCACTGTCGGCGAACAACATCGGGCTGATGTGGGTCGCCATCGAGATCGCCACCCTCACCACCGTGATGATGGTCGGAATCTACCGCACCCATGAAGCGCTCGAAGCGGCGTGGAAATATTTCATTCTCGGCAGCGTCGGCATCGCGCTTGCGCTTTTCGGCACGATCCTCGTCTATGTCGCCGCCGAGCCGGTGATCGGCGAAGGCCTCGATTCGATGGTGTGGACGACCTTGATCGGACGCGCCGCGGTTTTCGATCCGGCGCTTCTGAACGTCGCCTTCGTTTTCATCCTTCTCGGCTATGGCACCAAGGTCGGATTGGTGCCGCTGCATGCCTGGCTGCCCGACGCCCATGCCGAAGGGCCGACGCCGATCTCCGCCGTGTTGTCGGGGCTGCTCCTTAACGTCGCGCTTTATGCCGTGCTGCGCTTCAAGATGCTGATGACCGCGAATGTGGCGGCGGTCGCGCCGGGTCCGCTCATGGTGACTTTGGGCCTTGTCTCGCTCGTCTTCGCCGCCTTCATGCTCTACCGCCGCACCGACATCAAAAGGCTGTTCGCCTATTCCTCGATCGAGCATATGGGAATCATCACCTTCGCTTTCGGCATGGGCGGCCCGCTCGCCAATTTCGCCGGCCTGCTGCACATGACGATGCACAGCCTCACCAAATCCGGCATCTTCTTCGCCGTCGGCCATATCGCGCAAGTCAAGGGAACGCAGCAGATCAGCGAAATCGGCGGTCTCACGGAATCGCATCCCTGGCTTGGCTGGTGCCTCGTGTTCGGCGTGGTGGCGATCTGCGGCCTTCCGCCGTTCGGCATCTTCATGAGCGAGTTTTTGGTGGTGAGCTCGACCTTCGCCGCGGGCGCCGTTCCTCGCCATCCTCGTCGTCTTCGGACTGTTGGTCGCGTTTGGCGCGCTGCTCTTGCGGCTGAACGGGCTTGCCTTCGGCGAACCGCGCGGCGGCATGGCGCCGGTCAAGGCGTCCTATGTGCCGCTGCTGGTGCATCTGGCTTTGGTCTTGGCCGCCGGCATCTACCTGCCGCCGCTGCTCGTCAGCTGGTTCCAGCACGTCTCGAAGCTGCTCGGATAGGGCGATCATGCCAAGGCTTGCGGAATTGATCGCTGGAGGAAAGCGCGACGAGGCGCATCGGCCCTAGCCGCGCGCCGTCGTCGATGCCGAGACTTGGCGCCGCGCCGCCTGTGAATTGCGCGACGGACATCTGACGCTGCTCGGACTCTGGGGCGATCGCGGCGCGGTTCATATGGCGCTGTTCGACGACGGTTCCGGCGATATCGCGGTCCTCAGTCTTGATTGCCCACAAGGCCGGTTTCCTTCGGTCGGCGCGGTGCATCCGCCGGCGATTCGTCTCGAACGCGCCATCCACGATCTCTTCGGGCTTGAGCCTGAAGGCGCGCCGGATCAGCGTCCCTGGCTCGATCATGGCCGCTGGGGCTTGTCGCAGCCGCTTGGGCGCGCAGAGCCTGCGCGACCTAGCCGCGCTTCCCTATGTTTTCCTCCCGGCCGAAGGCGAAAGCCTGCATCAGATTCCGGTCGGTCCGGTCCATGCCGGCATCATCGAGCCGGGGCATTTTCGCTTCACCGCCGGCGGCGAGACCGTGGTGCGGCTGGAAGAACGTCTGGGCTACGCCCACAAGGGCATCGAAAAGCTGATGCAAGGGGCCGACCTCGATCGCGCCGCCAAGCTTGCCGGCCGAACTTCGGGGGACAGCACGGTCGCCTATGCCATCGCCTTCGCGCGCGCCGCGGAAGCGGCGCTCGATGTCGAGGTGCCGGCGCGCGCGCTTTGGCTGCGCGCGCTGATGGCCGAGATGGAGCGGCTGGCCAACCATCTCGGCGACATCGGCGCGATCTGCAACGACGCGGCTTTCGCGCTGATGCAGGCGCATTGCGCCGTGCTGCGCGAGCGCGTTCTGCGCGCCGCCGATGCCGCTTTCGGCCATCGGCTGATGCGCGATTGCGTTCGTGCCCGGCGGCGTCGCCGTCGATCTTGAAGCTGCGGGGCTTAACTCTGCCATCGCGATCTCATTGCGGAGGTCGCGGCGGCGCTTTCCCGCACTGATCGCACTTTACGACAATACCGCGTCGCTGCTCGACCGCACCGTCGGAACCGGCGAGCTCAGCCCGGCACTGGCGCGGCAATTCGGCGCCGGCGGCTATGTCGGCCGCGCCTCGGGCCGGGCCTTCGATGCGCGCCGCACCTGCGGCTATGCGCCTTATGACGAGCTCAATTTCGACGTGCCCGTGCTTTCCGATGGCGACGTCAACGCGCGCGTCTGGATCCGCATCCGCGAAGTCGAGCAGAGCCTGCATCTGATCGAGCAGATCATCGACCGCCTGCCCGATGGTCCGCTGCTTGCGAGGCTCCCCGACCCGCCGGCGAATGAGTCTTCGGCGGGCATGGCGCTGGTCGAGGGATTCCGCGGCGATATTCTGGTTTGGCTCCGGCTCGGGCGCGACGGCAAGGTCGAGCGCTGCCATCTTCGCGACCCGTCCTGGTTCCAATGGCCGCTGCTCGAAGCGGCGATCGAAGGCAACATCGTCGCCGACTTCCCGCTCTGCAACAAATCCTTCAACTGCTCCTACTCGGGCCACGATCTCTAAGGCGTCGCCATGCGCAAGCATCTGTTCGAGGGACTGATCCGGTCGCCGCTGACGGAGCGGCGCCCTGCGCCGATGACGCCGCGATGCAGAGCTGGCGGCGGCGCTCGATCGCGCGGCGCGGCGGCGCCTCGGTCGCAGCCTTGCGATCCGCGAAGTCGATGCCGGGTCTTGCAATGGCTGCGAGCTCGAGATCCATGCGCTGAGCAACGCGTTTTATGATCTCGAGCGGTTCGGCTTGCGCTTTGTGGCCTCGCCCCGCCATGCCGATGTGCTCCTTGTGACCGGTCCGGTGACGAAGAACATGCGCGAGGCGCTGGAGCGGACCTACCGCGCCACGCCCGATCCCGAAATGGGTCGTGGCGGTCGGCGACTGCGCCGTCGACGGCGGCCTCTTTGCCGGCAGCTATGCCTGCGTTGGCGGGGTCGCGTCCGTCATCCCGGTCGATCTCCATATCCGCGGCTGCCCGCCGCGACCAGAACAGCTCCTTAAGGGACTTCTTGCCCTGCTCTCGTGAGAGCCTGAAGGAAACATGATGGCAAAAAAGCCAAGCCCAATTCCGCCGCCGCATCCTCCGGCCGCTCAGATTATTGCGGGCGAACCGTCGAATTTTGCCGCCGCGGCCGAGGATATTCGCCCCATCGGGCAGCTCTCCATGGGGATTTTGGCGATCATCGTCGGCGTCGTCACCGGATTCGGCGCGGTCTTGTTTCGCGACCTCATCGGCCTGATCCACAATATCCTGTTCCTCGGCCAATTCGTGGTGCGTTACGACGCCAACCTGTTCACGCCGGCTAGTCCTTGGGGGGCCTTGGTGATCCTCGTGCCAGTGATCGGCGCGCTTGCCGTCACCTTCCTCGTCACGAACTTCGCGCCCGAGGCGCGTGGCCACGGCGTGCCCGAGGTCATGGACGCGATCTACTATAAGGGCGGCATAATCCGGCCCGTCGTCGCGGTGGTCAAATCTCTGGCATCGGCGATCTCGATCGGCAGCGGCGCGGCGGTGGGACGTGAGGGCCCGATCATTCAGATCGGCTCGGCCCTCGGCTCGACCCTGGGCCAGATCGTGCGCATGCCGGCCGGCCAAAGGATCATTCTGGTCGCCGCAGGCGCCGGAGCCGGCATTGCGGCAACCTTCAATACGCCGATCGGCGGCGTCATGTTTGCCATCGAACTGATGATGCCCGAGGTCAGCGTCCGGACCTTTTTGCCGGTGGCGCTCGCCACCGGCACGGCGACGTTCATCGGGCGATTTTTCTTTGGCCCGCAGCCGGCTTTCATGGTCCCGCATCTGGTGCCCATGAGCACGGACGCTTCCTCCGCGATCACGCTTTGCCTCTACGCCCTGCTCGGCGCGATCACCGGGTCGCGGCGGCGGGGTTCATCCGCGGCCTGCATCTCGCCGAAGATATTTTCGCAAAGATCAAAGAACCCTACACGCGGCACGTGTTCGGCATGCTGCTCGTCGGCGTCCTGATCTTTATTCTGCAGCGGCGTTTCGGCCATTACTACGTGCAAGGCGTCGGCTATGCCACGGTCCAGGCGATTCTGCTCGGACAATTGTCCGCCGCCGGACTGCTGTTCCTGCTTTTCCTCTGCAAGCTGTCGGCAACTTCGCTCAGTCTCGGCTCAGGCGCGTCGGGGGGAATTTTTTCACCGTCGCTCTTCATGGGCGCCACGATCGGCGGCACCTTTGCCGCGCTCATCTCGGCGCTGCATCTGCCGCTGCAAATCAACATTCCCTCCTTTGCCATGGTCGGCATGGGAGCGATGGTGGGCGGCAGCACCGGCGCGGTGATGACGGCGGTCGCGATGATCTTCGAGATGACGCGCGACTATGACATCGTCATGCCGATGATTGTCGCGGTGGCGCTGAGCGTCGGCGTCCGCCGCCTGCTGTCGCGCGAGAGCATTTACACGATGAAGCTGGTCCGCCGCGGGCACGTCATTCCCAAGGCGTTGCATGCGAACATGTTCCTGGTCCGTCGCGCCAAGGAAGTCATGGAAACGGATGTGGTGCTGGCGCCGGCCGAGATGGGTTTCGACGCCCTCCTCTCGCAATGGGGAAACGTCGGCCGAATGCGCCATGTCGCAGTCACAGAGAACAATCGCATCCTAGGCGTGCTGCGCATCAATATGGCGCTGAGGCACACGTCGGCGCAGTCCAACGTCGCGCTGCGTGACATAGCCAGCCGCGACTTCACCATCGTGCGGGAGAACGATATCGTCTTTGACGTGATCCGTAGGATCTGGGGGAAAAAGGCGCTGATGGCGCTCGTCGTGCGCGGGCGCGGCGTGCCGCGGCCGGAGGCCATCGCCGGGGTCATCACCAAAGAGCACATTGCCGATTCGGTCGCGAGCAGCATCAGCGTATATCCCGCTGGTGACTGAGCTTCCCCGGCCGCTCGATGTAGTATTAAGCGAATAGCTATACACAAGTCATACGCAGCAGAAAGTGTCTATTAATAATTGTGGCAAAGATGCCATAATTAATCGTGAGAATTTGGCGTTATCAAGTCGCATAAATCTTACTATCGCCCGATAGGATCCTACTTATCAACATAATATAAAATTTACTACAGCCCTGTCTGCAACAACAGAAAGGGCATAACATTGAAGCGTTTAACAATTGCTGCGGTTACGCTACCGTTGATCGTTTTCTTCTCCAACAACTCTTACGCCGGCTTCTCTGGATATGCCGGTCCCTATGGGGGCACATTGATAAGGGCCTCGTACTATTGTTCCGGATCGCGAACCGCGTCCGGAGAACATTTCAACCCCAATGGATTTACTGCCGCACATCGGACGCTGCCGTTTGGAACCCGGCTTGCCGTCACAAACCCGGCGACCGGACGCACTGTGGTCGTGCGCATCAACGACCGCGGTCCCTTCGTGCGCGGCGTGAGCCTGGACCTTGCGCGCGGCGCCGCTTTCGCAATCGGCATGCGCGGCAATGCGACGGTCAGGATCGCGGAGCTCGGGGGCGGTTCCTATTCGCAAGAGGAGGACGCACCGTCGCAGGGTTCGCGTGGCTATGCGAACAACACGACGGCCCATGGCGCAGCCCGTTTCTGGGGTTCGCCGTTCGGACGGGCTCTCGACTGAGGTCCGAACCGACGAAATAAAGCGCCTTAAACTGGTGTCCTCGCGACGGCGATCAGGTCATGACCTGGTCGCCGTTCGCGTTTAGCCGGAGGCCGCGCCGCGCTTCGCCTAAAACACGGCGTCGATTAACGAGACGCGTTCAACGCCTCAAAACCTCGGCACAGCCAGCGCATCGGCATAGGCTTTGGCGGCGAGATGGCGGAACGTGCCGGTCACTTCGTCGAGCGCGTAAAGCCGTCCGTCCGCCACCCCAAAATAGGCGCCGTGCAGCGCCAGCTTTCCCGCCTTCTCGCCGTCGCGCACATAAGGGAAGCTGCGCAGGTTGGCGAGCGTCTCGATGATCGCCGCGTGGCCGAGACGCTCGGCATAGATCTCGATCGGTTCGCTGCGCGGCCCGAGTTTCGCGGCGGCCGGTGCGATCAGCGAGATCCATTGGCCGATGAAATCGCCTGGCGCGATCGCCGCGCGCGTCGGATCGCCGGCCTGTTCCACATAGGCGCGAACCCCGCCGCAGCTCGCATGGCCCATGATAACGATGTGCTCGACCTTCAGGATCGTGATTGCATATTCGAGCGCCGCCGACGTGCCGTGATGCTCGGAGTCCGGTTGATAGGGCGGCACCAGATTGGCGATGTTGCGCACGACGAAGATCTCGCCCGGCAGGGCATCGAAGATCACTTCCGGCGATACCCGCGAGTCGCAACATCCGATCAGCATGATCTTGGGATGTTGTCCGCGCTGTGCGAGCTGTCGATAGCGCTCGTGCTCGTGCCGAAAATGCCCGCCGAGGAAGGCTTCATAGCCCTCGACGAGCCGCGCCGGCAGAAGCGCGCGGTCGAGCGCCGCGGGTGATGATGTCTCAGCCATCGGATAAGTTCGCTTGCAGGGCGTGCGCCGGCAGCCGGCGCGGGCAGGCAGCTTGCCCGAGCCTTTGCCGCGCTGCAATAGAGCTTGCGGCACGACAGCGCATTTGCTTCCGCCTCACATTGTTACCGATCGCCATAGCAAGCCTCTCTTCCCTCTCGCTCATGAGCGCGGCGCCTTTGCGTGATTCCCTGCAGCCGATGGACGCCGATTTCGCACTGCGAAGAAGCGGATGTTCGGAAACGGATTCGGCACCAACCCGGTTATTCTCATCTGGCGGCAAAGATCAAACTCGGCTAACCAAATCGTAAAAGTTACGGTCTGCCACGGCGGGAGGAACGCGCTTTATGGACATCCATGAGTATCAGGCCAAGCAATTGCTCGCTCAATTCGGCGTCGCCGTGCCGCCGGGAGCCGTCGCGCGCACGCCCGAGCAAGCCTCTTACGTCGCCATCGAGCTCGGCGGCTCGCGTTGGGCGGTCAAGGCGCAAATCCATTCCGGCGCGCGCGGCAAGGCCGGCGGCATCCAGCTCTGCGCACAGCTATAAAGACGTTCGCCAAGCGGCCGACGATCTGCTCGGCAAGCGGCTCGTCACGCCACAGACGGGGCCGGAGGGCCAGCCCGTCCAGCGCGTCTATGTCGAAGCGGCCGCGCCGTTCGAGCGCGAACTCTATCTCGGCTACGTGCTCGACCGCAAAGCCGAGCGCGTGCGGGTCATCGCCTCGCGATACGGCGGCATGGAGATCGAGGAGATCGTCAAGACCGATCCGAACGCGATCATGCAGGTGGTCGTCGAGCCCGCCGTCGGTCTGCAGGCCTTTCGAGGCGCGCGAGATCGCCTTCGAGCTCGGCCTCAACGGCAAGCAGGTCGCGCGCCGCGGTGAGCGACCATTCTCGGCGCCTATCGCGCCTTCCGCGACTGCGACGCCTCGATGCTCGAAATCAATCCGCTGGTCGTGACCGCCGACGATAAGGTGCTCGCGCTCGACGCCAAGATGTCCTTCGACGACAATGCGCTTTTCCGGCGCCACAACATCGCGGCCATGTACGACGCCTACGCAGCAGGACCCGCGCGAGGCGCAGGCGGCCGAGCATAATCTGAATTACATCGGGCTCGAGGGCGAGATCGGCTGCATCGTCAATGGCGCCGGCCTCGCGATGGCGACGATGGACATGATCAAGCATGCCGGCGGCAGCCCGGCGAACTTCCTCGATGTCGGGCGGCGGCGCCTCGCCCGAGCGCGTCGCGACCGCGTTCCGGCTCGTGCTGTCGGACGACAAGGTGCGCAGCGTGCTCGTCAATATTTTCGCCGGCATCAACCGTTGCGACTGGGTCGCGCAGGGCGTCGTCCAGGCCTGCAAGGAAACCACAGATCAACGTGCCGTTGGTCGTCCGCCTCGCCGGGACCAATGTCGAGGCCGGCCGCAAGATCATCAAGGAAAGCGGCATTTCGATCATCAGCGCGGATACGTTGGGCGAGGCCGCAGCCAAGGCCGTCGCCGCCTGCCGCGGGAACGGCATTGAGGTCAAGGTTGCGAGCGCACACTAGCGCCGGATTTTAGAAGAGTCGCGTCGGATTAGAGCACCAAAGGCACGTGCCATGAGCATTCTGATCGACGAAAAGACCCCGATTCTCGTGCAGGGCATCACCAGCGAAAAGGCGACCTTCCATGCCAAGGAAATGATCGCCGCCGGCAGCAACATCGTCGCCGGCGTCACGCCCGGCAAAGGCGGCCAGATCCATGTCGGCGTGCCCGTCTTCAATACGGTGAAGGAGGCCGTGAAGGAGACCGGGGCGACGGCCAGCATCACCTTCGTCGCACCGGCCTTCGCCGCGGATGCGATCATGGAAGCGGCGGACGCCGGCATCAGGCTCGTCTGCTCGATCACCGACGGCATTCCGGCGCAGGACATGATGCGCGTCAAACGCTATCTCATGCGCTATCCGAAAGAGCGGCGCACGATGCTGGTCGGCCCCAATTGCGCCGGCATCATCAGCCCTGGCAAGGCCATGCTCGGCATCATGCCGCCGCATATCTATATGCGCGGCTCGGTCGGCCTCATCTCGCGCTCGGGCACGCTCGGCTATGAGGCCGCTTCGCAAATGAAGGCGCTCGGCATCGGCATTTCCACCAGCGTCGGCATCGGCGGCGATCCGATCAACGGCAGTTCCTTCATGGATCATCTGGCGCTCTTCGCCGAAGACGACGAGACCGAGGCGGTGCTGATGATCGGCGAGATCGGCGGCCCGCAGGAGGCGGAAGCCGCCGCCTGGATCAAAGACAATATGATGAAGCCCGTCGTCGGCTTCGTCGCCGGTCTTACCGCGCCGAAGGGCCGGCGCATGGGCCATGCTGGCGCGATCATCTCCGCGGCCGGCGACAGCGCCGCCGAGAAGGCCGAGATCATGCGCTCCTTCGGGCTGACGGTGGCGCCGAGCCCGGCCGAATTCGGCTCGACGATGGCGCAGGTGCTGGCGAAGCCCCAATCGCGTCGCGCCTCCGCCTGAGAAGAGCGCGGCTTACGCGCATACGCTTCGGAATCGATTGAAGGGGAAATATCGGATGAGCTTCACCTTGATCGAGCAGGCGCGGCCGCGTCTGCAGCGTTCGGAATTGGCGGTGCCCGGCTCGAACCCGGCGATGTTCGAGAAAGCGGCGAAATCGCGCGCCGACATCATCTTTCCTCGATCTCGAAGACGCGGTCGCGCCCGACGACAAGGAGAAGGCGCGCGTCAACATCATCGCCGGCCTCAACGATGTCGATTGGGGCCCGAAGACGATGATGATCCGCATCAACGGCCTCGATACGCATTACATGTATCGCGACGTGGTCGATATCGTCGAAGCCTGCCCGCGTCTCGACATGATCCTGATCCCGAAAGTGGGCGTGCCGGCCGATGTCTATGCGCTCGATATGCTGGTGACGCAGATCGAGACGGCCAAGAAGCGCAGCAAGCGCATCGGCTTCGAAGTGCTGATCGAGACCGCGCTCGGCATGGCCAATGTCGAAGCGATCGCGCAGTCGAGCAAGCGCCTCGAAGCCATGTCCTTCGGCGTCGCCGATTATGCCGCTTCGACCCGCGCGCGCACCACGGTGATCGGCGGTGTCAATCCGGATTACGGCGTCTTGTCGGACAAGGATGCACAAGGCAAGCGCACGTTCTTCTGGGGCGACCAATGGCACGCGGCGCAAACGCGCATGATGGTCGCCTGCCGCGCCTATGGCCTGCGGCCGATCGATGGGCCGTTCGGCGATTTCTCCGACCGCGACGGCTATCTCGCTGCTGCGCGACGGGCGGCAGTCCTCGGCTATGAAGGCAAATGGGCGATCCACCCCTCGCAGATCGAACTCGCCAATGAGGTCTTCACGCCGTCGGAGGCGGAAGTGACGAAGGCGCGAGCGCGTCGTCGAGGCGATGCAGCAGGCCGCCAAGGAAGGCAAAGGTGCGGTCTCGCTCGACGGCAGATTGATCGACATCGCCAGCATCCGCATGGCGCAGGCGCTGCTCGACAAGGCCAAGGCCGTCGCCGCAGGCTAGCGGCCTTCGAACATCGCGGCCGGTTTGCGCGCCTCATCGCCTTCCGATAAAACCGGGCACGATTCGAGGATGCGACATGGCCGATGATACGGACGCGAGCGGCGGGGCGGAATCGACTGGCACGCCCGCGCGTCCGGCCTTGAGCGCATGCCGCGCGAAAAGCCGCTGATCGAAGGACAGGCCGAAGAGATCAGGGCCGAAAACCCGCCGGACAAATGCGCCGGGCGGAGATCTTTTCGCTTCGCTCACTCCGCCGCCGGAGGCAGAAGCCGCCGAAACGATACCCGACGTTGAAGTCGCGCGAGCCGAGCCGCGGTCGGAAGCCGCGTCACCCCGCCAGCCGGCGGCGGCTTTCTCTGGCCCTTGCCGCAGCGATCGTCATTGCCGCGCTCGTTGCGGTCGGCGGCGCCTTCGGCCTCCATATGCTCGACGGACGCCGGCGAATTCGCGGCGCTCGAATGCGCGTCGTCGCGGCGCTCGAACAGCGCTCCGGATCGCGACCGCAAGGCTTGCGACGTGGCGCAAATAAGATTTGGCCGGCGCGTCGCCGGCGCTCGAGACCGCGAGCCGCGACACGCAAACGACGCGCTCGCGGGCTTGCGCGCCGATCTCGACAAACTCGCGGCGCAAAAGTCCGCCTCCCGAGCGCTGCGGCGCGCGCCGATCTCGCGCCGCTCGAGGCGCGCCTCGGTGCGCTTGAAGAAAAGTTCGCGGCGCTCGATGCGAAAGTCGGCGGCTTTGCCACCAAGCTCGATGTCCAGAACAGACAGGCCCGCGCCTCGAAAACCGCGCGAGCAAATCGGCCGCGGCGCGCGCCGACAGCGAAGCCATCGCGATCCTTGCCGCGAACCTTCTGCGCAAAGTGGAGGCAGGCGCCCCTATGACGACCGACCTTGCGGCGCTCGCCAATCGCGGCCTCGATAAGATGAAACTCGCGCCGCTCCAACCGTCGGCGGCTTCCGGCGTCGCCACCCCCGCAGCGCTCGCCAAGCAATTTTCCGACCTCTCGCCCGCCGTCCTTGCGACCGCGCCGCAGCCGAACGAAAATGGCTTCCTCGATCATCTCGTCAAAGGCGCGGAGCGGCTCGTCCGGATGCAGAAGATCGGCGACACGTCGGGCGATGACCTTGCAAGCCGTGTCGCGCGCATTCAGGCAGCGCTTGATGCAGGCGCCGTGGAGACCGCCTATCAAGAATGGAACGCGCTGCCGGACGCCGCCAAGGCCAAATCCGAGGCTTTGGGTACGGCGGCGAAAGCCCGTATCGACGCGATCGCTGCGGCGCGGAGCATCGATGGCGAGGCCATGGCGACGCTCGGCAAGGCGCGATCCTGAGCCTTCGCGGGTTGGCGAGTGGCGGCCGGATTATCCGCGGGCATTCCTTTACGTCAGTAATCATGTGATAGGATCGATGCTGTAAGAGCGTCGTGCCCGCGGCAACCCGCGGTCCGCCGCCATAGCCTGAGCCATCATGATCCGCGTTCTGCTTTTCTTTTCGTTCTCGCGCTTTTAGCCTTTGGCATCGTCTGGATCGTCGATCGGCCGGGCGAGATCGCCGTCACTTGGCAGGGCTATCGTATCGAGACGACGGTCGCCGTGGCGCTCGGGTTCGTGGCGCTTGCTGCCGTCCTGCTTGCCCTGCTTCTTCGGGCTCTTCGTTTCCTGTTGCGGCTTCCGACGCTCATGGCGAAAAGGGCCGAGCGGCGTCGGCGCGCCAAAGGCTATGCGGCGCTGTCGCGCGGGATGATCGCGGTTGGCGCCGGCGATGCGCAAGCTCGCTCGCCGCTCGTCCACCGAGGCCGATCGGCATCTCGAGAAGGAGCCGCTGACCCTGCTGCTTGCCGCCCAAGCGGCGCAGCTTTCGGGCGACCGCGCCGGGGCAGAATCCGCCTTTGGCAAATTGGCGCAAGATCCGGCGACGCGTCTGCTCGGACTTCGCGGCCTTCACGTCGAGGCGCAGCGGCGCGGCGACCACGGACGCCGCCATTCATTTCGCGCAGGAAGCGCATAAGATCGCGCCTCTGCCATGGTCGGCGAAGGCGGTGCTCGATCATCATGCCGCCAAGGCGCAATGGGAAAGCGCGCTCGCCGCGCTCGAAAGCCATATCGCCGCAAAGCTCGTCGACAAGAAGACCGGCGAGCGCCAGCGCGCCGTGCTGGAGACCGCAGTGGCGCTCGACAAGGCGGCGCAGCGCTCCGGATGAGGCCTCTGCATCTTGCCCGCCAGGCGCTCAGCCGCGCGCCGGACCTCGTCCCCGCCGTGGCGCTGGCGGCGCGGCTGCTGGCCCGCAAAGGCGAATTGCGCAAGGCCGCGAAGCTCATCGAATCCGCCTGGCAGCGCCAGCCGCATCCGGATCTTGCCGAAGTCTATCTCGATCTGCGCCCGGGCGATTCCAATGCCGATCGTTTGGCCAAGGCGCGCACGCTCGCGCAGGCTCATGCCGCGCGATCCTGAAAGCCGGATGATCGTCGCGCGCGCGGCACTGGCTGCGCGCGACTTCAAGGCGGCGCGCGAAGCCATGGCGCCGCTCATCGCCGAAGGCCAGCGCCCGACCGCGCGCATGTGCCTCATCATGGCCGAGCTCGAAGACGCGGAAACCGGCGACGAGGGGCAGGTTCGCGAATGGCTTGCCCGCAGCGCGCGGGCGCCGCGCGATCCGGTCTGGATGGCGGATGGCGTCGCCGCGGCGAATTGGGCGCCGGTCTCGCCGGTCACCGGGCGGCTTGACGCTTTCGTCTGGCAGAAGCCTTCGGATCGGCTTGGGACCGAAATCGCGGCGAAGGATTGGACGATCAAGGCCATCGAGCCGCCGGTCATGGAAATTGCGCATACCGCGCCGCAATTACTGCATCCGCCGGAACGCGAGCCGGAGCTGACGCCGCCTGCGCTGCAAGTCCTGGAGCAGAAACTGCCCGAGGCGGCGGCGAGCGCGCCCCCGGCGGCGGAACCGCCGAAGCTTCCGCGCATCCCGCGCGCGGTGATTTTTCCCATGCCGGCGCCGCCCGACGATCCGGGCTTGGCGGATGCGCGCGAAGATAAGGACAACGTCGGCCTTTTTTGAGGGGCAGGTCCAGGGGCCGGCGCGGTTGCCAAGAGGCCGCGAACCGGCTTAAGAGGTGGCGGCGCAGCGCCGCGCGGGCTGACGGCGCTGATCCGAGAAATCGCATCGAAATCGCGATCGAGGCTTTGGTTTCGATTGTGCGGGCGAGGCGGAAGTCCTGCGATTTCGGGGTCGTACTCCAATTGCCGCAATAGCTCAGCCGGTAGAGCACCTCATTCGTAATGAGGGGGTCGGGGGTTCAAATCCCTCTTGCGGCACCATAAAGCCCTCCACTGGCGTCCGAAATCGTCCGGAATCATCCTTAATAACATTATGTTAGGTCTTAATTTGTATCCGGACTGGTCTTCCGGTGTCTGTTGGTATCCGATCAAAGAAGTTGGTATATCTGTTGGTAGCTCGGCGTGCAAAAGTGGTAGATACCAACATGGCCCTGTCGGAAATCGCGATTCGCAAAGCTAAGGCCCGGGATAAGCTCATTAAACTTTCGGACGCCGGCGGCCTCCAATTGTGGATCACTCCCGATGGCGCCAAGCGCTGGCGGCTAGCCTATCGATTCGGTGGCGGACAAAAGCTGCTCGCCATCGGCGTCTACCCCGTTACGAGCCTAAAGGACGCCCGCCAGGCACGGGACGACGCCAAACGTCTCCTGGCTCAAGGACAAGACCCCTCGCGGGTCAAGAAGCTCGCTAAGGCCGCCAAGGTTGCGGCATCGGCGAATACGTTCGATACAATCGGCGGCGAGCTCCTAGACAAGAAGCGGAAAGAGGCCAAGGCAGATCACACCCTCAGTAAGCTTGAATGGCTTTTGAGCCTCGCCAGTCCCGCCATCGGCGCGCGGCCGATCGCGGAGATAACCGCCCCTGAGATCCTTGCCGTTCTTCGGACCGTCGAATCACGAGGCCGGCGCGAAACCGCGCGGCGGCTTCGCGCAACCATCGGTGCCGTTTTCCGCTACGCGGTCGCGACCGGCCGCGCACACTCCGATCCGACCAGTGCCCTTAAAGGCGCACTTGCTTCTCCAATCATCCATCATCACGCCGCGATCATCGAACTCAAGGCCTTCGGAGGCCTCCTTCGCGCGATTGCGACTTATGATGGGGCGCCTGAAACGCGCGCTGCGCTCGAATTGCTGGCTCTTACATTCGTGCGTCCTGGCGAGCTCCGCGCAGCCGAATGGGCCGATTTCGACCTTGAAGCGAGTGTTTGGAGTATTCCGAGCCGACAAAATGAAGATGCGCCGGCCGCATCGGGTCCCCCTGGCACCAAGAGCCTCTGCCATCTTGTGCGAGCTGCAGGCCCTGACGGGAACTGGCAAGTACCTTTTCCCGTCCGTTCGCTCGCCAGCGCGGTGCATGAGCGAAAACACGATCAACGCGGCCTTGCGCCGACTCGGTTTTACCAAAGATGAGATGACGGGTCATGGCTTCCGCTCAGCCGCGTCGTCGATCCTGAACGAAAGCGGTCTCTGGAGTGCGGATGCGGTCGAGCGACAGCTTGCGCATGTCGATACTGATGCTGTCCGTCGCGCCTATGCCCGCGCCGACTATTGGGATGAACGTGTCCGCATGATGCGATGGTGGGCTGAGAAATGCGAAGAATTGCGGCAAAGCGGAACGGTTGTGCCGCTTAGAGCCTAAAGGGCTCTTCGTTCGTTCCCCTTTCGAATCCTCAATTTCGACGCACCAGCTGCGCTCTGCCAACATCGTATTGAAACTCGGTGACGGAACCATCGCGGATGCGCGCAACCGCCTCGTCTATGGCGAATAGGGGCACAAGGAACCATTCCCGAGGCTTGAACGGCACGCCGAAGCGATCGCTTATCTCAATGTTGAGCCGCGCCGGGTCAAAGACACGATGGATGATATTTTCGAGCTTGATTCGGTTGATGTTATAGAGTTCGTAAGTCGCGACGATCTCCACGTCGGCCATCAAGAAGGTCGGATCGAGTTTCGCATTCGCGAGGCGACGTGCCAAATCGCCTCCGGTCACTCCAATCTTGTGCAGAATATCGCGGTTGGCGGCGACAATCGGATTGTCGGACTTGCTGCGCAGCACATAGATCGTGCCGCTTGGCAGGTCACCTTCGACGCTTTCACCCGCGAACAACGGACCGGCGACCGGATCGGTGATCCGCCGCCCGGCTTCATCCTTGTGGAGCGCACGCTGCAACGAGCGCATGAGAAGGTTGCTCTCGGTGCCGTTGTCGAAGATTACACGCAGGCGCGCATCGGTTCTTCCCTGCGCGTTCGAGAATATCTCACCCATCTCCGCGACATAGGCCTTCTGTCCTCCCACAATGAACCAGCTGCCCGGCCGGATTTCGGCTTTCAGCTCGAAGGGACGGGTCTGGCGGAAACCGCTCTCGATCTCCTTCTGAACTTGAGAGAACAAGGGTTTGAAGCGATCGAAGTCTTCGCACCTCTGTCGATTGGCGATTTCCTCGGCTGCGTGCTTGTCGGCACTGGTTCGGACATGGCGGAGCTCGGTAATTTCCGACGAACCGGCCGCACCTCCCAATTCAGCGAGCAACTCGTCCTCACTCATCGACTCCACTGGCGCGGCTAGCGAAGTCTCCGCCCCGGCCAGAAGCCCCTGATAGTCGAGCGGCGCGAGAAGAGATCGACATTCCTGAAGCGCGCGCAGGCGGTCGAGGCGAACGGCGTAGAGCCGTTCGAAGATGTCGCGGTCTTCCCCATGCTGCGGCGCGTCGCCTCGTTTCTCGACAAAACGCTGTATTTCTTCGAACCCAGCGACAATGCGCTCCTCGCGCGGCGAGCGTCCGCCCTTCTTTTCGGGCTGGGCGAACTCGTCCAGTTCGGAGCGAAGTTCGTCGAGGTCTATGTCACTCATACCGCCCCTCGTCCTTGAAGCGAACGAAGGCCGCCGCGCCCTCGGCCATCCGCTTCTCCCAAGCATCCGGTGAATTGATTGAGGGGAGCCGCCCCCGTTCCTTCTTGAATTTAACAGCCCGGACCGCAAGGTCCTTTGCTTCTTCCGGCGTCAGGTTCGTGCGTTTCGCGGCAATCGCCGCGGCCACTTGTTTCAGGCTGTCCTCACTCATTGTCTTGGCGAGGATCGCGTAAGCCTCGCCGAACGGATTGATCCGGTCGATGAGATCGATGTCCAGTTCGCGCACGTCCATCGCAAACTTGCGCACACCGTCAATCAGGGCCGTGTTGGCGTTCTGTTCAGCGTTGCCGCCCGAAAAACTCGTTTTATAAATGCGCCGGCGCTGAGCTGCATCCGGATAGACAGCTTTGATGGCGTGGCCGCGAGCGAGCCAGATCATCGCTAATCGCGATTCCTCTTGCGTGGCGGCAAATGCATAGGTCCGGCGCCAGATTGCGGTCAGTTCCCCCTCGATCTGGTCGGGTGGCAGTTCGGCGTGGCGTAATTCCTCGACCTCCTGAATCGCCGCGATCAGAAAGGCGTCGAGCGAATCGAGATAGTCATAAGCTGCGGCAACACCTGCCGACCCGACGACTGCGGTCTGCTCAAGCCACGTCGTGAAATCCTCGGAGGACCCGCCACCTGTGAGATCCAACCAGGCTGCCTCCAAGGCATTCAATAGATGCGCCAATGGGCTTGATGCAGCGTCCTCCAGAGCGCCCTCGCCGGTTGCGGCAGTGGTCTCCTCGAGCTGGGTAACGAGGGACTGATAACCGTTCCATTGCCGGCTTGGTGTCAACCTGCGCCGACCAAATTTGTCGCGTGTCATTATGCGTTCGGGGAGCACGACAAGTGCGCTTCCCTCGGTAGCCACGCCGGGTCGGCCGGCGCGACCGATCAGATTCGTGAACTCCTGCAGGCTTAGGACGCTCGGTCCACGACATACACTGGGTATGAGCAGAAAGTTTACGGGGATATTAACGCCCTCGGAGAGGGTAGATGTGGCGATGATCACGCGCACATGGCACCGATCGATAAGAATTCTTGAGGCGACGGGCGAGAAGGCCCGGCATCTTGCCGTGATGCACGGCGATGCCACGTCGCAGCAGCCGGTATTCGACGGAATTGACCGTGAAGTAGTCGGCGGCGCTGGCGAGGCACCGTACCCAAAGGTCGTCAGCCGGATCGACCTCATGATAATTCGGGAGGGCATTCTGTGGCCACGCGTCCATTAGGTCGGCGCAGGTGGACGCGAATGCTTCGACGCTCTGAGTCAGAGAAATGAGCACGGAGGGCGCGGAGCCGTCGCGGCGACGCGCGGCCAATTGCAGTGCCGCCCACAGCGTCGGCGCACGCAAGCGCACCTCGACGCCCAACGCAGCGTCAATCCCACCGGGGATTGGCGGGAATGGGTTGGGGACGAAAGGCGTGTCAGCCGGGTACGCGTCGTGAAACCTGAGGGAGCGGCCGTCCATAAGATCGTAGCGAATAGCGTAATGGCCACCAGCGTTGACTTCGAGGCGGCCGAGCATCTGCCGGGTGCTTCGGTAGGACGATGTAATAGGCGCGGGGTTAGGAGCGCTGCAGATCCAGCGGGCGAGCGCTGGCGCTGCGCGCGCGGCCACGGCGGACAGCGCGATCAAGCGAAACCCATAGGCATCGCGTGCTCGTAATAGACGAGCGCCCAATTGCTCAAGACGGAAGGAGCGGGATGAACCGTCCGCAAGCCCCGCCAGACGGCCTTGGTCTTGCTCGACCATGTGGGCTTCGTCGATTATGACTACACGGACGCGGTCGAGGAACAGAATTCCAAGATAACGCAACAACGCATCTGCCTTCTCGAAGGTGCAGATTACAATCGTCGGTCGATCCGTCTGGATCCAAGCATCCGTAGGTCCCCAGTCGACGCCGCCATAGAGACCGGTAACCACAACGGGCTCAGCGGCGATTTCCTTCAGATCCTCCGCAAGCCGGCCTTCAACCTCGGCGGCGAGCGCCCGAGACGGAACAAGGTAGAAGGCGAGATTTCCTGGCCATGGCGCGGCTTGGCCGATTTGATCGCTCCGGGGCTCGGCAAACAAGTCTTGGGCGAGACCAAGTGTCGCCACGGTGGTTTTGCCCGAGCCGGTGGGTGTGCACAGCACGAAAGGGGAGTTGGCGCGCAGGCGTTCGATACCCGCGGTCTGAGCCGGCCATACGAGTGCGCGACCATTGGCGAAGGCGGACCGACCGAATTGAACCAGCGCCGCGCCGGCCGCCTCGCTCGATGAAGCCCGCAACGCGTCGATCTGCGGCCAGAGACAGGTTTCGATGAACCGGCGAGAGATAGCGGCGACGAGTTTGGCGAGAAGGTAGGAATACGGATCGCGACTATAGAGCAGACCCGCGGCGAGCCGGTCCAGCTTGATCAGCGCCCGCTCTCTCGTCCCATCGGTGCCGGTCCGCAGATAGGAGCACATAGTGCCAATGCACATGACGATCTGTTGGAAGGCGTGCGTCGTCAGGTCGGCGCGATCGATGCGGTCGGCTAGCTCCAACACGCGGTGATCCCTCCAGAAACGGCGCGTCGCCTCAAGCGTTGCCGGAAAGTTCGCTCGGAGAAACTCTCGTAGCAATACGGAGATCGATTGCTCGTCAGGTATGAATTGCAAATGTCCGAGCGCCATTGCCGGGTAGTCCGCGAGCTGATAGGCGGCGGCGGCGAGGAGATGCAGAGGTGCGCCCGGCGGCCTCAAGCTCGATTGCGAGAGCCACTCCAGGATTTCTGCGGCACGCTTAACACCGTTGCGCCATGCGCTGCTGGGAGCCGCGGTGCGTTCAAGGAAACCGCACTCCAACAGCAACATTGCCTCGTCGAGATAGACATGGACATCGCCGGGCGTGAAGCTCGCAAGCCCCTCGCGGCCCATATCGCGATGCAATCGTTGGCTGTAAAGTTTGGCTTGGCGTTCGGTGAGCGCTCGGGGCGCTCGAGTCTGCGCAAATCTCTCGGGCGATCTCGACCGTGGGGGCATTCGCCATCTCAGCCTCCCCGATAAACCGTCTCGACGATGGTGTTCAGGTCCGCGAACTGAAACTCCATGCCCTCTAGGTTGCGCTGGAGGGTATAGGCAGGATGCGGCGCATCTTTCGGCATCCAGGCAACTCGGCTTGCGGGTCGGATCGGAATTTGACCACAGGTATAGCCCACACCATCGCTCCGGTTCACGGTATCATATCCTCCTCGCCAGAGCTGCAGGAGAGCTTTCTGCCAAGCCTGGGCTTGCGCAGTGTCGTACTCCTCAAGCAGATTAATGAGTTCGCGCACCCCAGAAGGGAGAAGGGGGCCAGCCGCGAGTTTCGCGTGAGCCTCTGCGATCTTGTTTGGATTATTCTGGGAAAGGCACTTAGCTTCAAGCGTCAAAACGTCGGTGATGATGCCTTGGCTATTGATTCGAAACGCCAAGGCGTCATCACCTGTACGTCCCGGGCGTTGCTCTGCGATCGCATCTGGATCAAAGGCCTTACCGGCGACTAGGTGCTGATTGATCAACTCAAGATGCTGGAACTCCTGGTCGTGCAGCCGGAACAGGAACGCGGGGACGACCCAGTCGGTATGCCCGTGCGCTCCCCAGTGTTCGACGGCAAGAACCGCGAGTGTCTCGCCGAGATAGCCTTGGAGCGTGGAACGATGCAGAAGCGCCGGATAGTTGGCGGCGGGATCTCGCGCAGAATTCTACGAACGGGGAAAGATCATCCTCAAACCCACCCCGGATGCGTCTCCGCGCATCATCAAAGGCTTCGTCGAAATAGGCGATAAGTTCAGCTCGCAATGCGGCCAAACCGGCTCGGTCTTCGCGCCAGACCCTCAAACGGTAACGCGCGTGCTTATTTGGGATCCCTTGGTCGATCAGCCAGGCATCCAACTGCGCCGGCGCCAAACGTCAAACACGAATCATAGGAGGCAATTCTGCACAAGCGCGCAGGTAATCTGCGTCTGTTCTCTTCGAACGACCCCACCGTATCACGCGACGGGAAGGCTGCGCTTTCGACGAGCAGGAAAGCGATTGTCTTTAGAAGTTACGGGATAATGGGCCAGGGCAGCCCGGCCAGGGCCCCGGC
Organism: uncultured Alphaproteobacteria bacterium; assembly: GCA_963759985.1. Lineage (GTDB taxonomy): Bacteria > Pseudomonadota > Alphaproteobacteria > Rhizobiales > Beijerinckiaceae > Methylovirgula. The sequence continues at coordinate 94,571 of CAVXBI010000004.1, read as the reverse complement.
GCCAGTTGCTTAACTATCTGATTACATTATATATTTTGCCGCGCAATATCTACGATGCTACACACCTGTGCTACGCATAAAGGCTATTAGCGCGGATGACTTCAAGCCGAAAAATGCTGAGCCTAATCAGCGTCATTCCCCTCCCCGCAGAAATTCAAATTTGGCGGTGTGGAATGACCGGACTTGAAGAAGAAGCAAAATGACACACTTACTGCAATTCGTGCATTATTCCGTCAGTTGTATTCTATTGGAGCGGAATATGCCAACGAAACCCAAGCTGCGAGTGGTGAGGCCAGCTAACGAAAACCGGACAGTTAGACCAATTCGGCCGCCGAATAGCGATCTCAGAACCAGGGAATATCTGTTGCCGTCTGAGGTTGAGAAGCTGGTGACAGCAACAAAGGACAGCCGATACCCGCACCGCGATGCGACCTTGATCCTGGTCACATATCGCCACGGTCTACGCGCCAGTGAGGTGTGCGATCTTGAATGGTCGCAAGTGGATTTCGAAGGTGCGACGTTGCATGTTCGCCGCGTGAAGAATGGCAAGCCGGCTGCACATCCTATTCGTGGGGATGAATTGCGGGCCTTGCGCCAACTGAAACGGAGACAAAAGCTCAAGACGCAGTTTGTGTTTACAAGCGAGCGCGGAGCACCGTTCACGCCGGACGCGCTCAATCGGCTTGTGAAGCGGTTAGCTGAGAAAACCAACCTAGCTTTCCCGACCCATATTCACATGCTTCGCCATGCATGCGGCTATAAGCTGGCCAATGACGGACATGATACGCGGGCAATTCAGGACTACCTTGGGCATCGTGCGATCCAGCACACGGTGCGGTACACCGAGGGCTCCGCGAGCCGCTTCAAAGATTTTTGGCGCTGATACCGCTCGATCCCAAGCTCAATAAATGATGCGATCCGCGCTCAGCAGCATCATTTGGACGGCTTTCCACTTATCACCGGAATATCCGAAATTTAAAAGGTCCGGTCTGTCCCTTTCCAAAAAATGGAAAAAACACATATCGGCGCTCGGTCCGAACCTCTCGGCCATCTCTTCCGCCCATTTATCCCATTCATGAATGATTGCGCGTTCAGCCCCACCTCTTCTCAACGTAGTCATAACTGACCCTCCGCAGAAGGCCCCACGCCCGTTCATGCCTGCACATCAATCGAGCGTTTTCGCGGGCGCACCCGAGTTATGCCCGATATCCACCGCAAGCGTGGCTTGGTCGCATTAGGCTTTGAGCTTAGGCCTTGCGAGCAGATGGAGGCTGAACCTCGTGCCCGGTTCGGCTTCAACTTTTGCCCCGCCATCGTGAGCGGGGCTTTTTCTTGGCCTGAGATTTGCCGTGTAGATCGTACCGGCTGAATGCTCCTGCCGGTGCGTACCGGCTTATCCTCCTCATCCTAAAAGCCGGCCCTACCTTGAAGCCCTGGATCATCGCCCAGGGCTTTTTTCTATGGGCCGGGGTGCTGAAATTTCCAGCAAGCGCGGTCAAAAAATGGAATTCGCGATAGTTGAATTGGCATGAGGAATTTGGCCGGCTTCCCTGGGGTCCAAAAGCATGCACAGGAATTGCGCGGGGAATTACGGTCACCGAAGCTCATTCGACGCGCATTAAATCGTCGCCGAGCATGAGGCCGCCAACCGAGGCACTATCGCTCGACGTGGCTAAAGAGGCAGATAGACGCCTCGGCATCGACTCCAAGCCGGCATCTCCGGCGCCCTAAAGCTCACCAACTATTTGGTCATATTCGGCGATCGCCTCCGCCAACTTTCGTCTCGCCTCTATTACTAACTTGTCATCGGGCGGGTATTTCTTTTCCAATACATCGCAGAATTTCTGACGGGCGTTGCGCTGACGCTTTGCCCTTTCCCAGATCGTGAATTTTGAGTCCCCTTTTTTCTTACTCGCCACAGTTTTCTTAGTCACGGTCTTCTTGCGCATCAGCATTACGCTCGGCAGGGGACTCCAGCTTAGCGTAAATTAGGACACCCGTTTCCGGAGCTTAGAACACTGTGCCCCGCCTCAGGACAGCATCCTCAAGTACGGAGACTGGTTAAAATTCTCACTTCGCACGTCCTGGCCTCAACCCGAATAGGCAGCGCGCCGCGGCGAGTCTTCCCTCCCGACGGCTATGATCGGCATTGCGGTGCCCCCATGATCGCGCACAAAGACGAAGCGGTGGCGACCGTCCTGAAAGTCGATGCGTTGCTTTGGCGGCCGGAGCTCCAAAATACACGAAATTCGGCATTCGCAGGACCCCCGGACCTGTGAAGGCAGTGCGAAGATACTGGAAGGTTTGCCGGCTCCCGTAGCGCCCAAGGCTACTGATCGGTGGACCGCGACAAACGCGTGCCAGATTTTCTATGTCAGGCGTGAAATTGCGTGTCAGATTGGCGTAGACGAAGGAGAGTTGTCGATGCGTCAGATCGCGTTGGTCTTGGCGTGTCTTGCCCTTGAGGCGTGCGCGACGGCCAAACAGACCGAAAGGACTCTTCCCATGAGCTGGGAAGGTCAACCGGTTGACGCGTTTTTCGCGAGATACGGGCCACCGGTCTCGCAATATGTGATGGCTGACGGCGGCAAGCTCTTTACGTGGATTGGCGGAGAAACGACGATACGGCTGCGCGGGGCATCATCGAGTGGCTTCCTGGACGATACTTCAGAAGCGATCCCGGACGACTCTCTAGATGTCGGATGCAAAATGCAGATTATCACCAGCAGGGACGGAAAGATCACGTCCATGGGGCCGGAACAGTATGCGACTGGAATTTGGCAAGCCTCCAGGTGCGCCGAGGTCTTTGGAGTATCGCCGCAATAGGCGCTCCCCGTCATGTCTCCGTTTGAATTCCCCCGCTTCTCGGTCCATGACCCTCTACACGACGAGGAGGCAGTCTATGGAGATCAGGCGGAGCGGTTCACAGCCATCAACCAAGGGATCGGTGGACTGGTTTACAGGCACGGTCCGCATTGATCCGTTGTTTCAGGCTCCGGAGCCGGCGCGCAGTGCTGGCAACAGCGTCACCTTCGAGCCGGGCGCCCGGACCGCCTGGCATACGCATCCGCTCGGGCAGACTCTGATTGTCATGTTCGGCTGCGGCTGGGCTCAGGGCGAGGGCGGCGCGGTTGAGGAAATCCGACCGGGAGACGTGATCTGGATTTCTCCGGGCGAGAAGCATTGGCATGGGGCAACGCCAACCACGGCGATGACCCATATCGCCATTCAAGAGGCTTTGAACGGAAAGCAGGTCGATTGGATGGAGCAAGTCAGCGACGAAGAATATCGTCGGTGAAGAATTGTTCTCGCCGGCCGGCGTGACAAATGACGGAGAGCAATTTGTTCCCTTCCAATTTGCTCAATGATGCCAAAAAAGTGCGAGCAAAATGATGATGGGGAGCGGAATCCCGATCAACCATAGCAACAGCCCACGCCCAAAGCCCATGGCTTCCTCCTGTCGTTGAGGACAGCCCAACGTTGTAGCCACGGCAGAGTTCCCAAAGGCGAAGGCCTCGGTGTCTTTTAAGATGAGCGCCGGAGCATGGGCCGTGGCTCAGTTTGAACTTTCATTGGCTATCAAGCTATTGACTTGCCTATCGCGCTGCCCTGACCTTTGCTGTATGCTCGCCGCTATGCAGGAACTTTGGGCAACCATCACCATCAAGGGCATCGTCGAGCTGGTCGCGATTGCGATGCTGCCGGTTGGCTTCATTGGCTTCATGCTTCATCGCATTGGGGCGCGTAAGCCGATTGGCGCGAGGTCGATTTAGTTTCTCGGCGTCGTATTCCTGTTGCCGGTTATCCTGATTTTGGCTCTGGAAAAGATTTTGGACAGCACGACTATTGGAACGCTTATAGGTGCTCTCATCGGCTATCTGCTCTCAGGCATCGCAAGCTATTATGAGCCTCAGCGGAGGGACGACAATGCCCCGCGAACCTAAAGGCCAAAAACGCCTCGACTTGATCGGCCCCGCATACCATGCTCGACTTTTGGGGGCTTTAGGTATTGCTTTCTAGCCTTGGGAAATCGGGGAGGAGCTTAAACTCAGATCTGCGGATGCTGACCAAGGTCAAAACAATCGCAAACCATAGCTCAATCTTCTCTCTCCTCTTTGGCCGGCACTTTCTCGATAAAGCCGAGGGGCCTATTTGTTTATGGGAAGCCCAAGGTCTTTGATTGCTTGGGCAGATATTAGCGCCGGATCATGTTCGCCGGCTCGAGCGACAGTGATAATCTTCTTGGCAAGCATTTCAGTTAGGGGGTCGGATCGATTTAGCCACCTGAGAGTACTTAAGGCGCGCTCGTAGGCGTCTGTCATGCTCCGGATTTCCTCAGGCCCGAACGCCGAATTTTCCAGCAAACGGTAAATTGCCATGCCGGGGGCATCCTACGGCTTAGGGTAAAAGAACTCTTTGTCTCCGGTGAGATCGGCAGCTAGAGCTTCCATGGCTGATATAACTTTTTCGCATCGCTTATAGCGTTCGCTGTCGGCGGAGATCGCTCCGCACAGCTGCCGAACGTGGTGCCGTGCCACGCGCATGGTTTCCAGCAAAACCGCTTGATCAGTCGGGCCAAACAAATCGGATTTGTAAGTGTCCACGAACGTCGTCCTAGATAACTTCAGGTTGCAGCAGGATGGACTTTGCACGTTTAAGTCATCTTAACGGCTATGACAGGCGCCTCATCGAAAAGCAAAAAAGGTTCGGCGACTTCTCGCAGCCAATGCTGCTTTGACACCGGCGCAGCGCCGTGCGGCGGACCGATACGCCGGGACGGCGCGATGGCGCAAGTGGCTAGAGGCGAAGGCTGCCGAAAGGCGAACCGCGCGTGCAAAGAAGGCCCGCAACCTGGAACTCGCCCATATGCGGCCTTCGGGCGTGGCTTGATAAACTGAAAGGCTGATTTTGAATCAGTCAGGCTGCGCCCAAGTTGCTGGAGGCACCCCGAGGACGCAGCCTGCCCCGCAATCCTAAAGAAAGGAATTGCGTACTTAACCCATCATGCAGTTGCGAATAATTGCTTAACCCGAAAGGCGGTCGGAAGCCCGGCCGCTCACGCGGCGCCGGACGGTTCCCTTTGGCGATTAGCTCAAGTTTGCCGCAACCGCATTGAACTTGGCCGAGATTCTCGTGCCAACCGTGGTGACTGCGGCAATGATGACGACTGCAATCAGGCCGGCGATGAGACCATACTCGATGGCCGTAGCACCGGACTGATCCCTCCAGAAGCGGCTGATAAACCTAATCATAAACTGCACTCCTTGTTCTCACCCAACAAGCGATGCAAGGTAGGATCCGCCTGTTAAGGATCGCCTTAAGGCTAACGGTGTTGTGCAGTCGGCAACGTCACACTTAAGAAACCAAGGTCTGCAAAAATAGCTGCCATCCCGCTCCTCGACGGCGCACTCATTGGCCATGAAAACATCCACGCAAAATGACCGCAGAACGGAGAGCATGGCCGTTGATCATCTCGTCGAAGACCGTAGAGAGGCGACCGAGCCGCGCAGAAAATCGCCCCGAACTCGGACGCTGAAGGGGGCTCAAATTGTGTGGGCGGCCGGCCCCCCTCTTCGATGCATTGTCCGCAATCTTTCGGCAACCGGGGCTTGTCTAGAAATTCACGGCCTCATCCCGTCCACTTTTGACCTTGTCATTGATTGCGATAAGTCGCGCCATTCCTGCTCTGTAATATGGCGACAAGCGCCTCGGATCGGCGTGAAGTTTCAATAGTCGTTTGGCGCTGAGCGCCGCCAATAACCCGATTCCGATGAATGATTCATATTCTGCCGGACTGCCTGCGGAAGATTCGTCCGTGGGCGTCGCGGACGTTCTTTCGTCAATTGTTCGGCCTACTTCGGAGCGCCGCTCTTCTCGCAGATCTTTTCTGAAGGTTGTGTCGTGCGGTCCTGGTCGCGATGAAGCAAACGATAAGCGCGTCGATGGTCAGCCACACAATGGCGACCGTCAGCCATGGATGCGTCGCGGCAAAGGAATGGTGCGCAATCATTTGTAGCCTCAAGGTGCGAGGCTGATTCGATTGCCCTACGATGGTCCTTCTTCGTTAATGCCTCGTTAACCTGTCTTGCCGGCATCCTTCTCCGGCGCAATTGTGCCGCCGATGCCCCATTCAACATACACCGGCCCTCCCGCGACAATCGCCGACATACGCCGCATCGGCTTGAGCGCTTTCGTGGTCAAATGCGCCGGGCATCTTGCGTTGCTACACCCTCGCTAAGGGCCGACCGCTGCAATCGCGTCGTCCCGCTCTTGAAACATCGGGATGATGGTATCTAATCCGGCCGCCTTGAGGGCCCTCAGGGCATTTCCCTCGGGGACAACCATTGCAAGTTTGCCACCCTTGCGGTGGATGGCCTTTGCGCTGGTCAACAGTACTCTCATCCCCAAAGAGGCCAGGAAGTCGACTTCCGAGAGATCGACGAGGACCGCACTTTTCGAATCCGCGATCTCGCTGAAGGGCAAGTCAATGGTTTGAGCGCCAAGGAAATCAAGGCGCCCGCACAACGTTACGTTGGTGATGCCACCATCGAGTTCATCGACAACCATGTTCATGGAACCCTCCTGAACCGCAGCGCCGCCAGAACCGCCGACAACACCTAATTCCAAGTCTCTGAGCAAATCGGCAGTCTGGCATCCGACCGTATCACAAGCTTACGTCGTGTGCTCGCGCTGCGGTGCCAGGAACGCTGAACGTCACGCCGGATTGGCGGAAGCTGGATGCGCGGGGATGGGGCGATGAACGCGCTATCAGGGTCGGGATGGCAGACGGTCGGAGTCCTAGTGGTCAGAATCCCGTTAGCCGCTCACCTGTGTCCGTACTCCGTGAAAACGTAGTCGCGGTTCTTCACCAGCGTGTGGCACGCGAACCCACACTTCGCGTCGTTTGCCTGCGGTGGTTCATCCGCCACGGTGGCGGGGCTAAACGTATCGGACGCAGCGTCATAGTCGAACGCACCCCATCCCCAGCCACCGCTGTCCGCAAACCTCTTGCTGTCCTTCACCATGAAATCAACGTCGTGCTGGGTGCCGGGCACCGTTGGCCCACCAGGGTACGTCTCTTGTTTTTTCGGAATATAATGTATTTTCACCATCTCGGCGCCGTCAGGAAAAGGCTTGCCGTTCCCCGGCAGGCCTCCTTTGTAGGCGTCGATCATCGCCGGATTCCCCAAGATCACGGCGATCTTGCCTCCGTTCTCACTGACCGAAATTACGGGCCAGCCTTCGTAACCCCTGAACTCGGAGAATGCGAGCCCGTTCGGCACTCTGAGAGTGTACTTGTCCTGAGCGGAAATGGCCCTGCCGCTCAGGAAGGTGAGTACCACCGCAGTGATCGCCGCAAGAAAGGACAGCGTTCTGGTCATGACTCACCTCAAGCAGGGTTAGTCGTCGAGAAGCAGTAGCGCGCAATCTTCCAGTCTTAGCCAACCCTTTGGAAGAGGAATAGCTCCTGATTCGCCTCAGGAACAACGGCGCCAGTCGCGTTGATCCTCACGGTGCCCGCCGAATTTGTGTGGGCGAGAACCCAATGGTCGGCGAGTTGCCTACGGGGGAGCCAGTCCCGAGCAATTATCGCTTCATCCCTGATTGAACTCTGGCCGCGTCCGCTGCGGCTAAACAACCTAAGAGGCCGCCAACTGAGGCGGCCTATTCTGGAATGGAAATGCCTAATTCTCTAATTGCTCTCGCGGATATGAACACCGGCTTGCGTTCGTCGGTGGGAGCAATCTCGATGATCTTCATCGCGATGCTTTCGGCTAGTGGACCGGATCGGTCAGTTATCCGAAGCGTGAGCAGCGCGTGCTCATAGGCTTCTATCATCCGAATGATCATTCCAGGCGCGAGCGATGAATTTTGCAAGAGGCGATAAATTGCCACGACACGGCCCCCGGCGGCGGTTTCTCTTACTCACCGATTCGATTCACGTCACGACTGGAATGAAGACGCGAGAGGGGAACGGTGGGGAACGATTTAGTTGAGCCGCGGGCGTTCAAATTTGAACGGGTGAGGCGCCTCGCTGGCTAGATACTCGCTCACGTTTGGCCGTTTGGGGGCTTTTGATCTACGGGCACCGCTCCTGAAGGATTCCGCGTGTTTGTCGTTGGGCCACCGCCCGGTACGTGAGCCGACGGACACGGTTTACCTTGGCACGTCACATTCTTTACGCTTCCGGGCGATGGCATCCCCATTTCTGCAAAGGCATTTCAGCTATTAGACAAATCGCTTTTTTCATTTTCCCCTTCCAAATATTGGCCCTGTTCGATCCTGCAAAAAATATCGGCAAGTAGCAATCCGCAGTTTAGAACGGCACTGTTACAGCTTGAAATTCAGCGCTATGGCTTCGATTGAACCGCCTCAGTGGGTATCGCCTCTTCCGGCCGCTTCCTGTATGCTTGGCGGAAGACAGGAGAGCCCTATGGGCGACGTCGAGAAGCTTGTCGCCGCTATTCTGGCTGCTGCTCTTTCATCCAAGAACGAGACCGCGCCGAATGCAGAGAGCTATGTTGATACCTATGAAAGCGTTCTAGAAGCCCTCAAAAAGCGCGAAGACGAAAAGCGATCGAAAGCCGCCGCCGGACGGGACGATTCCTGGGTCACGGTCAACGAGGAGCTCAGAAAGAAGAAGAATACCAATGCCGACCGTACCTGAAGGCCAAAACCGCCCGCAAACGTGATCGCCCCGCCGCAGGCGCCCAACCACGCTTCCGCAAGGATGGGCCTGCGCACTGGATCAAACGTATTTGTAAAACTAAGCCATCATAATGGCCCACAAAACTCCACAATCGAGGGCATTGCACAGCATCGGCGAACACCAGCGCTTCCGCGTGGCTCAAGGCGGAATTAATGATTCGCATATGCCTCTTGAAAGCCCGCGCCGCCCGGCTTACGTCACTCCGACCGTTCGATAGTTCTACAGGCATCGAACTGATTTCGGAGGATGAAAAGTCATGAGCAGATTGTCAGGCAAAATAGCGGTAGTGACCGGTGCCTCGAAGGGCATTGGCGCCGGAATCGCCAGAAGCCTCGCGGCGGAAGGGGCGGCGGTCGTTGTCAACTATGGCACCAGCAAGGACGGCGCAGATCGGGTCGTCGCGGACATTAAAGCCAAGGGCGGCAAAGCGATCGCCGTTCAAGGCGATGTGGCAAGGCCGGCTGATGTGAAAAAGATCTTTGTAGAGACGAAGAAAGCCTTTGGTCGGTTGGACATCCTGGTGAACAATGCCGGCGTCTATAAATTTTCGCCTCTCGAGGAGGTCACGGAAGCGGAGTTTCACCGGCATTTCAACATCAACGTGATGGGCCTTCTGCTGGCGACCCAGGAAGCGGTGAAGCTCTTCGGCGATAACGGAGGCAGCGTCATCAATGTGGGCTCCGTAGTGAGCGATCTCACCCCGCCTAATAGTGCCGTATACACCGCCACGAAAGGCGCGGTCGACGCGGTGACCCGCGTCCTGGCGAAGGAACTGGGTCCAAGGAAAATTCGGGTCAACTCTATCAATCCAGGCGTAATCGAAACTGAGGGCACACATGCTGCGGGTGTCATCGGCAGCGATGTCGAGAAACAATTCGTCGCGCAGACGCCGCTCGGGCGGACCGGAGAGCCGGACGACATAGCGCCGGTCGCGGTGTTCTTGGCGTCGGACGAGTCGCGTTGGGTCACGGGAGATACGTTGGTGGTTTCCGGCGGCTTGCGCTAAAGCGATGACAGTCCCTGTGGCGGCAGACGCGCTACCGGTAGAAAAGAGAGCATGATCGATTCCATTCGAAGCGGTCATGCTCTAAGGCACGGAGATGGCGAAACAGGCTGGCAAAACCCTGACGGAGCACCAAGTCCTTCTCATCGCCAAGGCCTTAGGGGATCGGCGCCGCTATGAAATCTTGAAGCGTCTCGGCCAGTGCCCCGACGGGCTGGGATGCTGCGACGTGCGCAACGGCATCGGCATTAGCCCGACAACGCTCTCACACCACATGAAAGAGCTCGAAACAGCGGGCTTGGTAAGCGTCGTCCGGGAGGGCAAATTCGCCAGTTATATCCTGCGGCGCGACGTGCTGGAGGCTTTCTTTCAGAGCCTAAGGATGGGCATATTGCATCTAGGAATCAGCGAAAATCGGAGAGGGCGCCGCGCGCGATAGTTCGCCCGTGGGTATCGCATGAATCAATGCCTGTCAGGATCGATGGCAGCCATTGGCAGCGGGCGTCTGGCGGCCAGCACTTTCAGCGCGCGTCTCGATCTCTTTCAGCAAGCTGCTCCGTGGTAGTGCGGAGAGATGCACCTGCGAGTCAGAAAGAGCGCCGGAGCGCCCAGCAACTCTTCCGCGAGAATCTGACACGGAAAAAATTCTGACGGGAGCTCGCGCGCGGCAGTGTGGAGCTCGCAAATTTCGGCCGAATTTATCCCGCCGTCAGGTTATAGAGCTGTCCCCGCAAGGTTCGAGGGCTTGTCGTGTACGAGACATAAGCCCCGCGGCGCCCTTTTCTCGGCGCTTGTTGGTATCTTTGTTGGTATAAGCTCGCCGCATTAAGATTATTTACATACCAGAACAGCACGTTGACAGATCCTTGTGGTTCCCTCTTGCGCACCAAATGACTGCCCACTACGTTCAGGGCCGACCGCGGCTGCGGATGGGGCACAAGAATGATTTGCTCAGATCGGCGTTCGCTTGCCCGATCTCTGCCGTCGGCAACCAGGGCCGAATTCTGCTAAACCATCGTGGCAAGCAGCGCACCTAGCATCGCCAAGACCAGGATGAGTGCCAAGCCCAGAAGAATCGTCTTCATAAATCCGCAACCCGCCAAATCCACGCTTGACGAAGCTAGCAAGCCGCACGTCGTCTGCCGACAGGAATCTTCGGCCCGCGCCCGCGTGAAACGGAACGGCGGAATGCCTGTTCAAAGCTGCCCAAGGAGCCAAAGGATCAAGATTATCACGAGGATGAGGACCAAAACGCTGCCTGCCCCGCGAGTCCCAAATCGACGGTAGCCGTATCCGCCACCGCCTAAGAGAATGATAAGCAACACAATAATCAGAATTGTTGTCACGGTAGCCCCCTAGCCAGCGCTGCTGCGAGCCGGAAGGCAGCATTTTTGTCGGTCAGAGCGCGAGCCGGCAGAAACGCGGCGGTTGGGCTTAACCCGAGCAAAACGCCGCCGATGATGCCGACGCTCACGCCAGTCCAAACCTGCGATGTCGGCTCGCCGGCTTCGTCGACATTAGACAGCTTCTCGAGGGTCAAAAAATGGCGGACCAGGCTCGGTGCCAGCATTGCGACCGCGGTTGTCAGACCAACCACGATCAGGGCTTCCAGCCACAGCGGCGCCGTGGTGAGCAGCGAGATCATCTTATTTTGTCTGCTCGGCCAAAAAGCGGGCGACGTCGCGCGCCACTTCCGCCTGCATTCGCGCCCGTTCCGCCGCTCCTTCGCTCGGTATGTCGTCGCCGGCACCGCTCGCCGCCTTATCCAGATCGATGGCGGCTTGATCTCGGAGCGCGGCATAAGTCAGCACCCGGTCGATGCAGCGCCGCCGCTCGGCTGCGATGGCGGCTTCAATCGTAGCGTCAGCGGTCGATTCGTTGCTCATCGTTCACGCTTTCTCCTCGGCAGTTCGACCTGTCGCAAATTCACGATCCCGCCAACTCAATATATGTATTGCACGCCCTTCGGCGAAGCCCCGCGCTCGCGAGCGGTCGCGGCGCCGGAAAGCAATGCCAGGCAGTATAATCGATCCCGTCGCTTTGTTTAACTATGCTGGGCCTTTTCGCCCGGACGTGCGCAAGCGGCTTCGGCCAGGTGACGAATCCGCGCGGCATCGGCTATGATGATCGCCGCCCGCAATCCGCGCGTGGAGCGCATCCCATGCATCGCCGAGACTTGCTCACCGGCCTCGTCAGCGTCGGCGCCTACGGATTAATTCCCGCGATGTGCCGCGCCAATGTTCCCCAGCCGCTCGGCCGAGACGTGAGCCCGCCGGCGGACACGCAAGATCATTTCGTGCAATGGATGGAGGCGCATCGCGGCGAGGATCCCAAGTTCTTGGCGCAACGCTGGGATCGTCTCCAGGCCCTGTTCCAGCACAAGGATATCTGGGGGGCGAAGAATATCCGCGGCTTCCTGCTGACGCCGCGCGAAAAGTTCGTCACGCCGGCCAATTTGGATCGCGCCTATGTGTGGCACTATCTCGATATCGGCTTTGGCGTGTCGATTACCGGGCCGCATACGGTCGCAAGGATGACGAGCGCGCTCAACGTCGGCCCCGATGCCAAGGTGCTCGAGATCGGCACGGGATCCGGATATCAATCCGCCTATCTTTCCAATCTGACGAGCCACGTCTTCAGCATCGAGATCATCCCGGCGCTCGCGGCGCGGACGCGCCGGCTCTACGACGATCTCATCGCGCGCGGCTACGTCGAATATAGATCGATCATCACGAAGAATGCGGACGGCTATTATGGCTGGGAGGAATTCGCGCCTTTCGACAGAATCATCGTCACCTGCGGGATCGATCATGTTCCCCCGCCGCTCTTGCAACAGTTGAAGGCGGACGGAATCATGGTGATCCCCGTTGGGCCTCCCGGCGCGCAGCACGTGCTGAAGATCGTCGCGGCTCGCGGCGACGGCGGCGCCATCAGAGTGAGCCGATCCGATATCTACGGCGGCGCCCCGATTTCCTTCGTCCCGTTCACGAAGTTGGAAGGCGGCAGGGTGACGGGAACCCATAACAGCAATTAGGTCGATAATTCCGCGATTTTGTGCCCGCGCACGGAACGTCGCGGATGTGCCACGCGTTTGGGCAGACCGGGCCAATCGCTGCGCGCCACGAATTGCCACGCTCAAGCATCATTGCGGGATGGAATATTGCGGGATGAAATATATGGATGGTCATCCTGCAGACCTCGTTGTGCTCGTCGTCGAAGACGATTGGCTGTTGCGGCACGCCATGGTCAGCGAATTTGAGCAAGCGGGCTGGAGCGTGTTGGAGGCGGCCACAGGACAAGGGGCCATCGCCTTGCTTGAGCAAGGGCGGCACTTCGATCTTCTCATCACCGACATTCACCTCGCCGATGCCTTGACCGGCTGGGACGTTGCGGAAGCTGTCCGCGCCGCGGCGGCCGATCTTCCCGTGGTCTATGCATCAGGCAATCCGTCGGTTGCCGCGCGCCGCGTGCCCGGAAGCGTTTTCTTGAGCAAGCCCTTCGCGATTTCCGAACTCGTCGGCCTCAGTCGCAGCATTGTCGGGGGTTGAAGCGCCGGCGCAAATAAACAAATTCGAACATGAATCTATGAGTTTGCATCGCCAGTATTGTGTTGCGCCAAAATCTCCGGTTGGGAAATAACATTTGGCAACGCAGGGGCCTTACGATCTTGAGCGCTTCGTTACAGCTCAGGCGCCGGTCTACGAGCGCGTCTGCGAGGAGTTGCGCGACGGCCAAAAGAAGAGCCACTGGATGTGGTTCATCTTTCCGCAGATCGCGGGGCTCGGCGTCAGCGCCACGGCGCGCAAGTTCGCCATATCTTCGCGTGCCGAAGCCAAAGCCTATTTGCAACATCCCGTGCTCGGGGCTCATCGAATGCACGAAGCTCGTCAACCGCGTCGAAAGGCGCAGCGCTTTTGGCATCTTCGGCTCGCCCGACGATGTGAAATTTCGTTCCTCGATGACGCTCTTTGCGGAAGCGGCGCCGGACAAAACTGTGTTCAAGGAGGCCTTGCAAAAATATTTCTCCGCCGAACCTGATCGCCGGACGCTTGATCGGCTGTGAGTTTCGGGGCAACGTCGCGTCCCCACCCACTAGGTCACACGAGAGTGATCCGAGCGATCATCGTCTTCCTTCTCTCCAACTATTCGCTGAGTTTTCTTCTGCTAGGCTTCCTTGCCGCGCTTGTCGCGATCAGCCGCTTGCCCAAGCCCATAACTCCGGGCGCGGCCATCGGCGAACTGCTCGCCTGGTACGTCTTCTTCCCGATCGGCCTCGGCAATATCTATAATTTCGTCATTCACGTCTTCTTCGGCGCGATGGCGGCGCGCTTCATCGGCTGGTTCGACAGTCCGTTCCAGTTCGAGGTCGGCATGGCAAGCCTTGGATTCGGCGTGGTCGGCTTGATCGCGGCGTTCAGAAGCTTCGATGCGAGGCTCATCGCGGTGATCGGCCCCGGCATATTTCTTTTGGGCGCGGCAGCAGGCCATGTGCGCCAAATGGCAACGGCCCATAATTTCGCGCCGGGCAATTCCGGCGTTGTCTTCTATACGGACATCTTCATTCCGTTGATCGGGTTCCTGCTGCTGTGGCAATCGGGGCGTCGCGCGCCGCAGGAGCGCTCGCGGCACTAGGCTTCGATCAGCCCGCGCTTGCGAAGCAAGGGTTCGGGCGAGGCGGCCCGGCCACGAAAGCCGAGATAGGCAGCCTCGGGATCGGTATGGTTGCCCGCCGCATAGACGTGTGCGCGCAGCCTTGCCGCCACCACGGGATCGAAAATATCGCCGGCCTCGGTGAAGGCCGCGAAATCCATCCGCGTCGAGAACCTCGGACCAGAGATAGGAATAATAGCTGGCGGAATAGGAATCGCCCGCGAAGACATGAAGGAAATGCGGCAATCGATGCCGCATGGCGATGGCGGCCGGCATGCCGTGCCTGGCGAGCGTCGCGCGCTCGAACGCCACAATATCGAGAGCCGCCTTTTCCGCGCCCTGATGAAGCGCGAGATCGACGAGCGCCGAGGCGGTATATTCCACGGTGGCAAAGCCCTGATTGAACCGCCGCGCCGCAACGAGCCGTTCGAGCAAAGCTTCGGGAATTTCTTCGCCGGTCTCATGATGGCGGGCGAAGCGGCGCAGAACTTCTTTCTGCTCCAGCCAATGTTCGTAGAGCTGCGAGGGAAACTCGACGAAATCGCGCACGACATTCGTGCCGGCAAGCGAGGGATAGATGACATCCGAGAGCAGCCCGTGAAGGGCATGGCCGAATTCGTGAAACAAAGTGCGCGCGTCCTCGAAGCTCAGCAGGCAGGCTTCGCCCGGCGCCGGCTTCGAGAAATTCAGGACGTTGACGATGATCGGCAAAACCTCGCCGTCGAGCTTTTCTTGGTCGCGAAACGCGCCCATCCAGGCGCCGCCGTGCTTCGAGGGCCGCGCATAATAATCGCCGATGAAAAGGCCGACCTCGCGTCCGTCGGCGGTGGTGACAGTCCAGGCTCGGGCATCCGCATGATAGAGCGGAATGTCGAAGCGCTCGGTGAATATGAGGCCGAAGAGTTTTTGGGCGACAAAAAAGACCGCTTCGATCATCCGGTCGAGCGTCAGATAGGGTTTAATCGCCGCCTCGTCGAAATCGAATTCGGCCTTGCGCCGCTTTTCGGCATAGTAGCGCCAATCCCAAGGCGCCAGCGTGAAATTGCCACCCTCTTGCGCGGCGAGTTCCTGGAGCGCGGCTTCCTCACGCAAGGCGCGGGCGCGGCCGAGCGTCCAGACGCGTTCGAGGAGATCCTGCGCCGCCGCCGGCGTTTTCGCCATCGCGTCGGCGAGACGAAAATGCGCAAAGCTCTGATAGCCTAAGAGCCGCGCCCGCTCGGCACGAAGCCCGACCATCTCGGCTGCAATCGCGCGATTGTCGGTCGCCCCATCGTTTTCGCCGCGCGAGATGAAAGCGCGGAAGATTTTCTCGCGCAAATCGCGCCGCTGCGACATTTGAAGAAACGGCTCAATGCTCGAACGGGAGAGGGTGAAAGCATATTTGCCTTCGAACCCGCGCCGGCGTGCTTCCTCCGCTGCCGCGTTCCTCATCCAATCGGGAAGACCGGCGAGCTCGGCCTCCATTTCGAGCACGAGCGCGAAGGCGTTCTCGTCAGCGAGCACGTTCTGCGCGAACTGCGTGCCGAGCGTGGCGAGGCGCTCTCCGATCTCGGCAAGGCGCGCTTTGACATCGTCCGGAAGCCCGGCGCCAGCCCGGCGGAAGGCAATCATGTGCCGTTCCAGGACGCGCGCTTGTTCCGGATCGAGCCCAAGATCCTCGCGCCGCCGATCGAGGGACTCGATGCGCGAATAGAGCGCCGCGTCGAGATGGATCGAGGCATAATGCCTGGCAAGGAGCGGCGCGACCTCGCGTTCGATCGCTTCGATCTCCTCGCTCGTGTCGGCCTCGGCGAGATTGAAGAAGACGGACGAGACACGGTCGAGGCTTCGGCCTGAACGCTCGAACGCCGCGATCGTGTTGTCGAAAGTCGCCGGCTCCGGATTGGCGGCAATGGCCGCAATCTCAGCCTTGTGCGCTGCGAAAGCCTGCGAAAAAGCCGGGCGGAAATGCGCCGGCTTGATCGCTTCAAAGGGCGGCGCCCGAAACGGCCCGGTCCATTCTTCGAGCAGCGGATTTGGCAAGCTTCGATCCGCAATCGTTTCCTGCAATTTCACTTCTGTATTCGACTTTCTCATTTGGCCGTGAGCAGCGTCCGGCAGGGGGCCGGAAGATCGGCCAGCGTCAGCGCGGGCCTTGGCCTCGGCGGTTCGAGGCTCGGCGGTGGATGGAGTATCGCGTTGGAGAACCAGAAGGCGAGAGAAGCCTTGTCGCAACCATCGCCCGGCGCCACCGGGTCCTGACCTTCGCACAACGGCTGTTCCTTGGGGCAGACGAGGCGCACATGGAAGTGATAATCGTGACCATAATAGGGGCGCACCTTCGCCAGCCAGGATCGATCGCCCCGCGCGTCGCGGCAAAGCGCCTTCTTGATCGCCGCATTGACGAAAATGCGCTGGACCTCGGGATCTTCCGCCGCCGCCTTGATGACGGCGACATCGTCCAACGTCCAGACTTTCGGATCGACGTCGAGCCGATCCGGCCGCACCACATTGGTGGACAACATCTCCTCCCGCTCTTCACGGGTCAGCGTCCGGCTCGGCATTGGCTTCAGCCAGATATCGACATCGAGGCCGATCTGATGCGAGGCATGGCCTGTCAGCATGGGTCCGCCGCGCGGCTGCGACATATCGCCGACGAGAATGCCGGGCCAATGACTCACGCGCGGCACTTTCCTGGCGAAATGTTCGAGAAAAGCGACGAGCTGCGGCGTGCCCCAATTGCGGTTGCGCGACAGGCGCATCACCTGCCAATCCGGGCCGTTGACCGGCAGCGCGATCCCGCCCGAAAGGCACCCGCGCGCGTAAAAACCGATGGTGCGCGAGGCGACCCCGGCCGGGCTCGTCACCCGCCCAAACAATGCCTTGGCCGGGGTTGAAGGATCGTTGGGGCGGGCCAGCGGCGGCAGCGGCTTGGGTTCGAGCGAGCCAAGGTCCTGCGCGTCGGCCCCAAGGGCCAGTATGGCCAGGGCGAGAACTGCCGCGCCGACCAACAAAGCCATGGCTTGGCGCATATCCGCTCTCCTCTTGTCAACCGTCCTTCTCAACCATCCTTCGTGCCGGCATGGCAAGCAGCCTGCTGCCAGCCGGCAAACGGTCCGCGCCCAACACGTTTCGTCATCAGCCTTACTTAAACTTTGCGTTTTAGGTTGATTCGCGTGAACTGACACCTGTGGAGCGGCGACTAAGCATTAGACTAGACCTTGAGGGCGTCATGCGCGGAATTCTGGCTACCTTTCTTATGCTTTGCGGATTTCTTTGGCTCGCCCCTGCGGACGCCAGGGTGCTCATCGACATCGATCTCAGCACCCAAACCATGCATGTGACCGCCTCGAGCGGCAGCTATTCCTGGCCGGTTTCGACCGCACGGGCCGGCTATGTGACGCCGCGCGGATCCTTTGCGCCGACCGGCATGCAACTCATGCATTACTCGCGCAAATACGATCTGTCGCCGATGCCTTATTCGATCTTTTTCGACGGGGGCTTTGCGATCCATGGCACCTATGAAACGGCAGCGCTCGGCCGGCCCGCTTCACATGGCTGCGTGCGGCTCGATCCTGCCAACGCCGCCCTACTCTACCAGATGGTGCAGGCGGAAGGTGCGCACATCAATATTTCCGGCACGCCGCCGCCGAGCACCCCGTTCTATGCCAGAGCGCCCGCTTCGAACTATTTCTCGAACCATCAATGGGTGTTCGACCCCTTCGGGCGTTGATCCGCCCAACTTATCCCAAGAGGTCAATCAGCGCCGGAATGAGCGGCGCGTCGGCCGGCGGCATGGGATAATCGCGCAGGTTTTGCGGCTTCGCCCATTTCAGCGCCTGCGCCTCGCCGGCGCGTACGATTCCGCGCCAGCGCCGGCAGACGTAGAGTGGCATCAGGAGATGGAAATCCTCGTAGGCGTGGCTCGCGAAGGTAAGCGGCGCAAGGCAGGCCTCCTCGACCTCGATGCCGAGTTCCTCGCCAAGCTCGCGAATGAGCGCCGTCTCCGGCCGCTCGCCGGGATCCATTTTCCCCCCGGGGAACTCCCAGAGGCTGGCGAGTGATTTTCCCTCCGGCCTCTGAGCAATCAGCACCCGTCCATCGGGATCGATCAACGCGGCAGCGACGACGAGAAGCAGTTTCATGGCGGAGTCACGGCGACGTGCGAGGTGGCGCAGAGCCTTTCGATCGTCGCCGGAAGTTCGGTCATTCTCCTGACGATCTCCTGCGCGCCGGCCTGTCTCAGCATCGTGATCAAGACGGAATCGGCGTGGCTTGCGCCGGCAAAGCCGACCACGCCCATGCCGGCGCGAAGCGCGGCGATGACGCCGGCGGGCGAATCCTCGATGACGATGGCTTGCTGCGGCGCGACGCCGAGGCGGGCGGCCGCGTGAAGAAATAGATCCGGCGCCGGCTTCCCATGCCGTACCTCGGCGGCGCTGAAGACGCGTCCTTGAAAGAGCGGCGCAAGGCCGGTCACTTCCAGCGACAAAGCGATGCGCTCGGGTTGGGAGGACGAGGCGACGCAGACGCGATAGGGAAGTGTAGAAATCACCGCGCGGACATCCCGCACCGGCCGCAACTCGCGGCGCAGGCGCTCGAACAGCAGGGTTTTCGTGCGTTCGCCGAGTTCGGGCGGGATCGGACGGCCAAGAATCTCTTCGACCTCGGCGAGCACGTCGCTCGTGCTTTTGCCCATGAAGCGCGCCCGGCATTCGGCGGTCGCGATCGGCCAACCTAATTCGCCCAGCATTTTTGCAAGAACGTCGAGCGCGATCATTTCGGAATCGACGAGCACGCCGTCGCAATCGAAGATCAGAAGGGTCACGCCGTCTCCGCGATGATCGCGCCGATTTCGGCTTTGGTCTTGGCTGCATAAGCGGCCGTCATCGCCGCCCGCGGGAAAGCAATATCGATATCGGCGACGATCTTGGCCGGCTGGCCGCCCAAAAGCATGATGTGATCGGCGAGGCGAATCGCCTCGTCGATGTCGTGGGTCACGAGCAATGTCGTGACCTTGGTGCGCTCGACGAGGGCCGCAAGCTCGTCGCCGAGGCGCATTGCCAAAGCGTGGTCGAGGGAAACGAAGGGCTCGTCAAGCACGAGGAGGTTCGGATGGATCGCGAAGGCCCGCGCCAAAGCGACCCGGCGGGCGAGGCCGAGCGACAATTCTCCGGGGAAATCGCGCAAATGCTCGGCGATGCCGAGATCGGCGGCGATCCGCTGCAGATCCGCTTCACTGGCCTGCGGCGCGGCGAGGCGCAGATTGTCGAGCACGCTGCGCCAAGGCAGAAGCCGCGGCTCTTGAAACACCATGCCGATCCGTGTCTCGGGCGGAAGGTCGACGCTGCCTTCGAAATCATGATCGAGGCCGATGATGATGCGCAGCAAGGTCGTCTTGCCATAGCCCGAGGGCCCGACCAGCGCGTGGATCTTGCCGCCGTCGAGCGACAGCGAAAAGTCACGCAGCACTTCGCGCACTTCGCCCGAAGCGGTGCGGAACGCCTTGCGTACGATCTTGATCTTAAGCTGCCCTTGGGCGCCAACGGGAGACATGTTGCTCGAAGGGTTGCACGATGAACGTCTCGATCGCGAGCATGATGCCGACGAAGGGAAGCGCATAGGCGAGAAGGAGCGCGACATCGAAGAGCTGAAAGGCCGTGCCGATCTCGAAGCCGACGCCGTTCGAACGGCCCAGAAGTTCGACGACGAGGACGATTTTCCAGACGATCGAAAGGCCGGAGCGCGTCGCGGCGGCGATATAGGGCGCAAGCTGGGGCAAGAGCACATGCTTCATCCGGGTGCGCCAGGGCATGGCGAAGACCGTCGCCATTTCCTCGAGCCCGACATCGAGCGCCCGCGCGCCCTCCCTTATCGTCACCGTCGCATTCGGCAATTTGTTGAGCGCGACGGCGAGGATCGCGGCGGCGTCGGTCAGTCCCATCCAGATATAGGCCAGCACGATGATGACCAGCGCCGGCAGGTTCAGGAGCACGACCAGCCAGGGGTCGCCGAGCCGGTCGAGCGTCTCGTTGCGGCCCATAAGGACACCGAACAAGGTGCCGAAAAACATCGCCAGGCCGAAGGAGACGGCCACGCGCGCGAGCGTCGTGCCGAGATTGAAGAAAAGCGCGCCGGAACGCGCCTCCTGCACGGCGACGGCGACGACGGCGAGCGGCTCCGGCAGCAGCCGGCTGCTCGCGATCATCGAAGCCGCCTGCCAGATCGCGATCAGCAGGAGGAGCGAAAGGGCTCTCAAAACCACGTTAGTTTTCCGCCGCCTCTTTGTAGAAGGTTCCGCTGTCGAGCTCGGCCGCCGGGCCGACGAGCTTGGCGCCGCCCACTTGCGCCAGGACGAGGTACAGCTTGCGTGCGTCGGCCTCCTCCTCCGCCACCGACCGAAGTTCAGCGCCTTCGAGATAACGCTTGCGATAAAGGGCGAGCGCCTTGGGATCGGTCGTGCCGATACGCGGCCCGAGCTTCTGCCAATCGGCGTCGGAATGCGCCAAAATATCCTGCGCCTGCCGGGTCACCGCGAAGAAGCGGCGCAGTACGTCGCGATGCTGTTCGGCGAAGGTTTCGTCGAAGACATAGCCGATCATGGCCACTGGGCCGGCGGCGCCGAGGCTCTTCTCGACATCGGTGATGCCGATCAGGCGCCGGAAGCCATGCAGTTCGAGATCGACGCAGAAGTTCCAGAAATTCAACGTCGCATCGCTCTCGCCTTGCAACGCCTTCTGCCACAGAAGAGGCGGCGCGCCATAAAGGATGGTCGCTTCCGAATCGAGGTCGATCGAGGAGCGTTTGCCGAGAGCCTGCAGCAGCAGCCAACTCTTATCGAGCGGGCCGCCGGCGACAGCGAGCTTCTTGCCTCTTAGATCCGCTATACTGTTGATCGGCGATTTGGCCGGCACCATGACCGCGCCAAGCGCGCTCGAATAAGGATAGAACTTGAGCTTGCCGCCCAGGCTGCGCTCGCGTGAAACCCAGAGCCAATCGGACAAGATAATGTCGGCAGAGCCGCCCATGATCGCGATCTTGCCGGCATCGGTCGAACCGAGCTCGGTGACCTGGAGATCGAGGCCGGCCTTGGTGTCGAGCCCGTGATCCTTGATGACGGCGAGCTCCCAGCCGAAGGTTCCGGTTTTTTGCACTGCGATACGCAGCACGTCCGCGGCCTGTGCTTGGCCGCAGCAGATGAGAAGAAAGGCGAGGCAAAACGCCGCAATTCCGCCGGCTGGTTTCTGACGCATCGCAACCTCGACTTGCAAATGAAGGACTTCGCTCATGTCCGGGCTTCGCTTTGGCGCCGCAGGGATTGTCTTGGATCCGTTGATCGGGCTACACATCTGCAGGCGCATAAAGACGGAGCCGGTCGTCGGGCGTTTCGAAAGCCGCGGATACCGCGATTGTAGAGGGGAAGGAAATCATGAACCAGAAAAGCATGGTCTTGCTTGCGGCCGGCCTGCTGGCCCTTATGGCGTCGCCGGCATTCGCGGCGGGCGATCCTGCCGCCGGCGAACAGATCTTCAAGCACACCTGTAGCCTCTGCCATCGTATCGGTCCCGGAGCGGCCAATTTCGTCGGTCCGGAGCTGAACGGCATCGACGGGCGCAAGACCGGTTCGGCTCCGGGCTATGATTATTCCGATGCCAACAAGAACTCCGGCATCACCTGGAACGAACAGACGTTCTTGAAATATATCGAAAATCCGCAAGCGGACATTCCCGGCACTAAGATGCTCTTCCCCGGTCTTCCCAAGGCGAGCGACCGTGACAACATCTGGGCCTATATCTCCCAATTCAAAGCGGACGGTTCCAAGAAATAGGCGCGGACGTCGCGCCCGGCCCGAGCATGTGCAGCGAGCGTTCCGGCGAAGGTCGGGACGCTCGCTTTGTTGTGCGCCGTGGCGCCTGCGCGCACCGTTGATGTGTCGCGCGGCGGAGCGAATTGCGGTGAACTCGCGCACGCGCTTCATTCGGCCGCTCCGCCCCGGCGGATCAGCATGCCGCGCGCCGGATCATAGGCGATGATCGCGCCGCCAAGTAAGACAATCATACAGCCGACGACGACCGCAAAGGACAGAGGGTCGAACTGTTGGTAGAAAGCAAAGCGGATCAGTTCGACCGCATAAGTGAAGGGATTGAGCCAGCAGATGGTGGCGAGCCAAGGGCTCTTTTCCTGCACCTGCCAGAGCGGATAGAGCGCCGAAGACGCGAAGAACATCGGGAAGATCACGAAGTTCATCACGCCGGCGAAATTCTCCAACTGCCGGATCAGCGACGACAGAACCATGCCGAGCGCGCCCAACATCAATCCGGAGAGAACGAGCGCCGGCAGGACGGTCACGTAGCCCCAAGGCAAGTCCGGCGAAATACCCCAGAAATAGGCGATGAGGAGATAAGTATAGACTTGCAGAACGCCGACCGCCGTGCCGGCGAGCAGCTTGCAAGTTAGAAGGTACCAACGCGGGAAGGGGCTCACCAGCAAGGTCCGCATGTTTCCCGTCTCGCGGTCGTAGACCATCGAGAGCGACGACTGCATGCCATTGAAGAGCTGGATCATCGCCATCAGCCCCGGCGTGATATAAACGTCGTAGGTAACGTAGGTCTGGTAAGGCGGGATGATCGAGATGCCGAGGACCGCGCGGAAGCCGGAGGCAAAAATAAACAGCCAGACGAGCGGCCGCACCAGCGCCGAAACAAATCGCCCGCGCTGATGCAGGAAGCGCAGGGCCTCGCGCCAGACGATTCCCTGGAGGCATATCGCGTATTGCGCGAGCGTGAAGCCTTTGCGCGGCGTGGGGCCGATCGAGGCAATGCTGGTCATTGGCCGATCCCTTCATGGAGTTCGGCGCCGGTGACTTTGACGAAGGCCGCGCGCATGTCGGGTGCGCCGGTACGCGCCAGGATTTCGGTGGCGAGACCTTTTTCGCGCACCTTGCCCTCGTGCAAAATCACGACCGAGTCCGTCTTGGCGATCTCATCGATGAGATGCGTTGTCCAAAGCACGCCGATGCCCTCGCTGGCGACGAGCCCGCGCACCTGCGCGATAATATCGGCCCGCGCCTTGACATCGAGTCCGACGGTCGGCTCGTCGAGCAGCAAAAGATCCGGGCGATGCAGGAAGGCTCTGGCGATTTCGACGCGCCGGATGTAGCCGCCGGAAAGATTGCCGACTTTGTCGGAGGCGCGCTCTGCAAGACCGGCGCGCGCCAGCACCGCCCTTGCCCGCCGCTTGGCCTCCTGTGGTCCGATGCCGTGCAAGGCGGCGTGATAGATGAGGTTCTGCATGACGGTGAGTTCGAGATCGAGCGTGCGCGGCTGAAACACGACGCCGAGACGGCGCAGCGCTTCGCCCGTCTGCCGGCCGACGTCATAGCCGAAAATTCTGATCGTGCCGCTGCGGGTGGCGTAGAGGCGCGTGATCAACGAGAAGAGCGTACTCTTGCCGGCTCCGTTGAGCCCGAGGAGTACGGTGAAGCTGGCCGGATCGACGACGAAAGAAACATCGTCGAGGGCTTTGCGCTTGCCATAAAAATGGCTGACGCCAGCAACCTCGAGTGCGCCGGTGCGCAGCAGATCCTTCTCGCGCGTGACTCGCTCATCCAAGGTCAAGATGTTTTTCCTTTTGGGATGTTCCTGACTTCCAGCCCCCAAAGGGAAAGATCGGATCTCAATCGGGTTGAATTGAAGTCTGCCGCGCTCAGTTTCAGGTTTATCATAGCCGGATGTTTTGAGGTCGGAAGATTGTTGTAAGAAAGATTCCTGCTGCGGCGCGAAACGAACCAGCCGCCGGTCCGCAATTTAACATTCCGCCGCCTAAGATGATCGTCGGCGGCGCCCTTATCAAGATTTCCGGTGCCGGACATCGCGCGCCGCAATCACAATGCGGCGATGCAAGCCGCTGTCTTCGACCAAGCGCCATCGCCGCGCTTACGTCTCGCGGGCTGAAGGCGGTTGGCAAAGGGCCAGGATTGCATCTTCGCTCGGTTCGGCCGCCACCACGACCTTGGGTAGCGCCGCCAAAGCCGCCGCTACGTCATCGGAGATTGCAATATGGATGAGCGGCGACGGATCGAGCCCAGCTTCGGCCGCGAGCCGCAGGAAGATTTCCGCGCTCCGCCGGGAAAAATGCAGGACCACGCCGGCGCCAGCCTCAACAAGATTCACCGCTTCCTCTGACAGGCTCGCCGCAGCCTGCGTGCTGTAGGTTTCGACCACGTCGAGCGCAAGACCGGAGCCGGCGCAGCCCGTTTCGAGATCGCTCTTGCGGTCGATCCCGGCGAGATAGAGGATGCGAGACGAAGTCGCGAACCTGTCGCAGATCACGCGGCTCAACGCCTTCGCATCGAGGGTGACCTGCAGCGGGCCTTCGAAACCGCAGGCGCGCGCTGCTTCCGCCGTCTTCGCGCCGACGACAAAGAGCGGAACGAGCCGGCGCGCCTCTGGCAGCGGCCAGTCCGGCGCGAGATCGAGACATTCGAAGGCCCGCGCGCTCGTCGCGATCACCGCGTCGATGGCGCCTTGCGGCCAGAGAGCATGGGTTGGCCCAATCTCGATGACCGGCGACAGAACCACCCTGTGGCCCATGGCCCTGAGCCTCTGGGCACTGCGGGCTGCCTCGTCCGATGGCCGGGTGAGGAGGACGAGCATGGCGATGCTCCGATTTGATCCACGACCTTTGCCGAAGAATCTCTAAGATTATACTTCGACAAAGCCTTTCGGCGCACGGGCGAGCAAGTCACGCCCTGCACTTTCGCCGAGCGCCTCGGCTTGTGCTTCATGTCCGCTCATGCGCGTTTCGAAAAACTGCGTCCCATCCGGTCGCAACACGATCGCATGCAAGGCAAGCGTTGTGCCTTCGAGGTGGGCATGACCACCGATCGGCGTGCGGCAGGAGCCATCGAGGACGCGAAGCAAGGCGCGTTCGCAGCATAGCGCGATGCCCGTCGCCCGGTCGAAGATCGGACTAACCACGCCAACGACTTTGGCATCACCGCGCCGGCACGTGATGCCGATTGCGCCTTGCCCGACGGCGGGCACGAAATCATCGCAATCGAGCACCTTGGTTGCCTGATGTGCGAGGCCGAGCCGGTTGAGCCCCGCAAGCGCGAGGATCGTCGCATCGACCTCGCCGCGCGCGAGCTTTGCCAGGCGCGTCTCCACATTGCCACGCAGCAGCGTGACGGCGAGATCGGGTCGCAGCCGTTTGAGCAAAGCGCCGCGCCGCGGCGAGGCCGTGCCGACCACCGCGCCCCTCGGCAGCGCGCGCGGGTCCGGCGCCTTTGGCGAAATGAAGACGTCGCGCGCATCTTCGCGCGGCAGATAGCCGATGATCTCGATCGCTTCGGGGAGAAACGTTGGCAAGTCCTTGGCCGAATGGACGGCGATATCGATCTCGCCGCGTTCGAGCGCAATATCGAGTTCCTTGGTGAAGAGGCCCTTGCCGCCCGCTTCGCTCAAGGGCCGATCCTGGATCGTATCGCCGGTTGTCTTGACGGGGACGATCTCGAATTCTTGAGCGGCATGGATCGCCGCGAGCCGGCGCGCGACTTCATTGGCCTGCGCCAATGCCAAAGGACTGCCGCGCGTCCCGATTCTCAGCCGCGGCCCGGTCCCGAGTGGTGAATTGAGAGGAGGAATTGCTGATTTCCTTGCAGTTTTGGGCTTATCACGTTGTACAACAGCTTTTGCACCAAAAGCCGGCTTTCCGCTATGCGGGCGGCCTCAATGGCTGCGAAGGCCCGATCTGCCTATTTAGGACAAATCCGGAGGGCAGATCCGTGGCGGGGCTTGTTCGATCAATGGTTGGCTCATGCGCGTGCTTGGTATCGAAACCACCTGTGACGAAACCGCCGCGGCCGTCGTGCGGCTCAAGTCCGAAGGCGGCGGTGGCGAGATTCTCTCAAACGAGATCATGAGCCAGATCGCCGAGCATCAGGCCTATGGCGGCGTCGTGCCGGAACTTGCCGCGCGCGCCCACGTCGACGTGCTCGATCGGCTCGTCGTTCGCGCGCTCGAAGAGGCCAAGCTCACACTCGCCGATCTCGATGGCATCGCGGCGGCCGCGGGGCCCGGGCTCATCGGCGGCGTCATGATCGGCTTGACCACCGCGAAAGCGCTGGCGCTCGCCGCGCGCAAGCCCTTCATCGCCGTTAACCATCTCGAAGCGCATGCGCTGACGGCACGGCTCTCCGGCGGCCTCGATTTTCCCTATCTCCTGCTCTTGGTTTCGGGCGGTCATACGCAGCTTGTGGCGGTCAAAGGCGTCGGCAATTATCTGCGCTTGGGGGCGACCGTGGACGACGCGGTCGGCGAAGCCTTCGACAAGGTCGCAAAAATGCTCGGCCTCGGCTATCCCGGCGGTCCCGCCGTCGAGCGCGAAGCCTTGCGAGGCAATGCAACACGCTTCGATCTGCCGCGGCCCATGCTCGGCCGGGTGAAGGCGGATTTTTCCTTCTCCGGACTGAAGACCGCGGTGCGGCTCGAGGCTGAGCGGGTCGCGCCCTTGAGCTCGAACGATATCGCCGACCTCTGCGCTTCCTTCCAAGCCGCGGCCATCGACACGCTTGTCGACCGGCTGCGTGCCGGGCTGCGTATCTTCGGCGAGAGGGTCGGCCCTTGCCAGGCCGTCGTGATTGCCGGTGGAGTTGCCGCCAATGCCGCGATCCGCCGATCTTTGTTGCGCTTTTGCAGCGAGATCGGACTGCGCCTCATAGTTCCGCCCATTCCCCTCTGCACCGACAATGGTGCCATGATCGCCTGGGCGGGCATAGAGAGGCTGAAGCTCGGGCTGACCGATGATATGACGTTTGCGGCGCGCCCGCGCTGGCCGCTCGATGCCGATGGCGAGGCCGCGCATCACGGCAAAGCGTAGAGCCAAATCTCGAAGATGCCGGGGGAGCGACCTTGCCACACTGGACGCGGCAAATATTTTCTCGGCAACGGTCCATGCACTTGGAAGATAGACATGATACTTCTCCGCGCACACATCGGGGCCTTGATGGCGCTGAGCGCCTTTCTCTTCGCGGCGGCGGCGGAGACCACGGCAAGTACGTTGGTCTGGAGCGTTCCGAATATTGGCGCCCTGCCGAACGATGCGCATGGCCGGCACGTGCGATTTGGGCGCCAGCTCATCACCGCCACCTGCGCGCATATCGGACCGTTTGTGGCTGATCCGGCGAAGCGTTACGCGGGAAATGATCTCGCCTGCGCTGATTGCCATCTCAACGCGGGAACGAAGAAATTTGGCTTGCCGATCTTTGGGCTCTATGGCGATTTTCCGCGCTACAGCGCCCGATCGGGCGAGAAGATCTCCATCGAGACCGCATCAATTCCTGTATGACGCGAAGCATGAATGGCCGCCCGCTTCCGAATGACGCCCCCGAGATGCGGGCTTTGGTCGCTTACGTCAAATTCCTTTCGTCGGGGGTCTCGCCGGGCGAACATCTTCCAGGCCAGGACTCTGGCAAGTTGCCCTACCTCGATCGTGCGGCGGATCCCGTGAACGGCAAGCAAGTTTATGCACGCCTCTGCAGCGCCTGCCACAAAATTGACGGCGCCGGGATTGCGCTCAACCCAAAGCACACGGTTTTGGGCTATGCCGTGCCGCCGGTCTGGGGAAGCGACAGTTTCAACAATGGAGCGGGCATGGCGAGGATCAGCAATCTCGCGAATTTCGCGCATTTCAATATGCCGCCCGGAGCCGATCGCTCGAAGCCCGTGCTTTCGCCCGCCGAGGCTTGGGATGTCGCCGCCTACATCAACTCGCAGCCAGGCCCGCGAAAAGCGGACCTTGATCGCGACTTTTCCCAGGACTTGTTGGATAAGCCCGTCGACACACCCTATGGGCCCTACGCCGATGGTTTCACTGAAGGGCAACATAAATACGGGCCCTTCGGCCCGATCCAGGCGGAAATCACACGTCTGAAAGCAGCTCGGGTCGGGGCGCCGAATGGAGCAGAATAAATCTCCTCAATCTCCCCGACTCTTTGCGGAAGCAGCCGATTGGGGCGATGGCTTGTAATGCAAGTTTTAGGAATTTTGCGGTTGACCGTATCGCAACGATCAACTTTGCGATTTTCGAAACCATGCTAGCAACGATCAGGACTCTCTTGCAGAACGGCATGCAGAATTGAAGCGACAAGGGCGAATTGCAGCGCAATCTTTCCTGCCCGACGCGTGATCGAGGAGAAGCTGGAATGGCGAAGCGCAAGCGCCAAATTGCGGTTCTCGGCGCCGGTGCCTGGGGAACGGTTCTCGCCAATCTCGCCGCCCGCCAGGAGGCCTCGGTCGCTCTCTGGGCGCGCGACGCCGACCATGTCGCAGAAATGGTGGCGACCGGCGTCAATGCGCGCCGGCTGCCCGGCGTGCCGCTCGGCTTGGACGTGAGGCCCAGCGAAGTCTCTTTCCGCGGCGGCCGAGGCCGATGTGATCTTCCTCGCGGTGCCGATGCAGGCACTGCGCGAAGTGTGTCTTGCCCTCGCGGACTGTGTTCGGCCGGATATCCCGATAGTCATCTGCGCGAAAGGCATAGAGCGGGCAACCGGCCTTTTTCCGAGCCAGGTCGTGGGCGAGATCCTGCCGGAAAATCCATCGGCCGTGCTTTCCGGGCCGAGCTTTGCAGGCGATGTCGCCCGAGGCTTGCCGACCGCGTTGACGCTTGCTGCGGATGATACCGAACGGGCCGCGGCGCTCGCCCGGACGCTCGCGGCACCCTGGTTCAGGCTCTACCATTCGCAGGACATCCGTGGAGTCGAGATTGGCGGGGCCGCCAAGAACGTGCTCGCTATCGCCAGCGGGATTGCCGCCGGCCGCGGGCTCGGCGCAAGTGCCGGCGCGGCGCTGATCGCCCGCGGCTTTGCCGAGCTTAGCCGGTTCGGGCGCGCCTTTGGGGCCGATCCAGCGACGCTCGTTGGCCTTTCCGGGCTCGGCGATCTCGTCTTGACCTGCAGTTCGGCGCAATCGCGTAATTTTTCCTTCGGCTTGGCCTTGGGGCGCGGTGCCGGCCTCGCGGCGGCGGGCGCCGACGGCAGGCTGACGGAAGGCGTTTACACCTGCGGAATTCTGCTCGATCTCGCGCATCAAAAGTCGGTTGACATGCCGATCTCAGCGGCTGTCGATGCGGTGCTCGCCGAGCGCATCGAAATCGATGCGGCGATCGAGGCGCTGCTGGCGCGTCCGGCGAAGCCCGAAGTCGTCGCTGGAAATGTCGACGCGCGCCCTTGCGAATGAAGCGCAGCGTTGCGGGAGGGTTTTATGGCGTATTGGTTGCTCAAGAGCGAGCCGAGTTCTTGGTCCTGGCAACAACAGGTCGAGGCCGGCGCAAAGGGCACGCCCTGGAACGGCGTCCGCAACCATTCCGCCAAGCAAAATCTGATGGCGATGAAGGTCGGCGATCACGCCTTCTTCTATCATTCGGGCGAAGGCAAGGAGATCGTCGGCATTGTCACGGTGACCAAGCCTTATTATCCAGATCCGACCGACAAGACCGGCACATTCGGCATGGTCGATGTGCGTGCCGACAAACCTTTGAAGGCACCGGTCAGCCTCGCGGCCGTCAAAGCGGAGCCGCGGCTCAGGGACATGGCGCTCGTCAAATATTCGCGGCTCTCGGTGCAACCGGTGACCGAGGCCGAGTGGAAGCTCGTGTGCAAGATGGGCGGGGTCTGACTCCCTCTCCCCGCCAGCGGAAGAGGGAACGCTCTCCTTCGCTTGCCTTTCCTTCCGGGACAGGGCTTATCGCCGGCTCGCACCCCCGCATTTCGGAACCAGACTTCATGATTCGCTCCGCCTTGATGAACGTGATGACTGCGGCGGCGCAGAAGGCGGGGCGCGGGCTCCGGCGCGATTTCGGCGAAGTCGAGAATTTGCAAGTCTCGGTGAAGGGTCCGGGCGATTTCGTCTCCGCCGCCGATCGCAAGGCCGAGAAAATTCTGTTCGATGAATTGTCGAAGGCGCGCCCCGGCTATGGATTTGTGCTCGAGGAATCGGGCGTGGTCGAAGGCCCCGACAAAAGCCACATCTGGTACATCGACCCGCTCGACGGGACGACGAATTTTCTTCACGGTCTGCCGCTCTTCGCGATTTCCATCGGCCTCGCGCGCGAAGGCCAGGTCGTCGCCGGCCTCGTCTACAATCCCGTGGCCGAGGCTCTTTACGTCGCCGAAAGGGGCCAGGGCGCCTATCTCAACAACCGGCGGCTCAGGGTGGCAGCGCGGCGCGACATCGGCGAGGCGCTCATTGGTTGCGGGATTCCGCATCTCGGCAAGCCCGGGCATGCGCGGTTCAAGGCGGAATTGTCCGCGGTCATGGCGCGCGCTTCCAACCTGCGCCGGCTTGGCGCCGCGGCGCTCGATCTCTGCTTCGTCGCCTCGGGTGCCTACGACGGTTTTTGGGAACGCGATCTGAAACCTTGGGATATCGCCGCCGGCACGTTGATCATCAAAGAGGCCGGCGGCTTCGTCAGCGACGCCGAGGGCGGCCCCGATATGCTGACCAAGGGCTCGATCTGCGCCGGAAACGAGACCATACATTCGCAATTATTGGCGCTCATTCGATCTGCCGGATGACGCCGATCCATGCTAGGAATCTGGCGTTCCACCGGATCGCTTGGCGGCTCGGGCGCAGACCCTCGCGCGCCCGTTCGGCGTCAAACGAAGGCGAATGGACTTAAGATGGCGGCCGACCTCGATCCTTATAAGCTCTCCTCGCCGCGCATATTTCTGCTGCGGATGGTGCTTTTTCTCATCCTCGTCGGCTTTCTCGCGCTGGTCCTGAACAAGCAGATTCACACGGCGTTCATGGCCAATCCCGGCCTCAACAGCCTGATCTTCTTCGTGCTCGGGGTCGGCATCATCTTAACGCTGCGGCAGGTGATCCGGCTGTTTCGCGAAATACGCTGGGTCAATGCGCTTTCGGGTGGCGCCGCCTCCGACAAGGTAAAGCCGCCCATCCTGCTGGCGCCGATGGCGACGTTGCTCGGCGACCGGCCGGCCGGCGCGACGATCTCGACTCTGACCTTGCGGGCGATCCTTGATTCGATCGGGTCGCAACTCGACGAAGCCCGCGACACTGCCCGCTATTTGACCGGCCTGCTCATCTTCCTCGGCCTGCTCGGGACCTTCTGGGGCCTGCTCGCCACCGTCGCTTCGATCGGCAATGTCATCAAGTCGATGGGAACTGGGAACGATGCCGCGGTCATGTTCGACGATCTGAAGAATGGTCTTGCCGCGCCCCTCGCCGGCATGAGCATTTCGTTTACCTCCTCGCTCTTCGGCCTCGCCGGATCGCTGGTGCTCGGTTTTCTCGATCTGCAAGCCGGCCAAGCGCAGAACAGGTTCTACAAGGAGCTCGAAGACAACTTGACCGCCAGTACGACCGACCCGCTCATCGAGGGCGCGCCTGCGCTCGACGGCATGCCGCGCGATCTGCGCGCCGCGATTGCGAAGATCGCAACGACTGCAGATCAAAGCAATGCGCGAGCGAATTCGATCGCCATGGCTAATCTCGCCGACGGCATCCAAAGTCTCGTTCAACACATGCGGGCGGAACAGCAATTGATCCGCGACTGGGTCGAGGCGCAGGCCGAACAGAACCAGGAGATCAAGGTGGTGTTGAAACAGATTGCCAGTGAAACGGAGCGCCGCTGATGCCGCCGGCACGCGGGCGCCAACAGCGCAGCATCGATTATTGGCCGGGCTTCGTCGATGCGCTGTCGACGATGCTGCTCGTTATCGTCTTTCTTCTGTCGGTGTTCATGCTGGCGCAATTCTTCCTTGCGCGCGAAGTGTCGGGCAAGGACACGGTGCTCGACAAGCTCAACAAGCAGATCTCCGAACTGACGTCGCTTCTGGCGATGGAACGCGCCGGAAAGGCCGACGCCGAGGCCAATCTTGCCGCTCTTCAGGCGTCCCTCGACAGCGAGCAGAAGGACAAGACGCGGCTGCAGGCCATGGCCGCGGCCGCCAGTTCCGGCGCTTCGGGCGCCGACCAGCGGGTCTCGGCAGCCGACCAGCAGCTCTCGACAGAAAAGCAGATCACGGCCCAGGCGCTCGCCCAGGTCGATATTCTCAATCAGCAGATCGCCGCAATGCGCAAGCAGCTTGGCGCGCTCGAAGATGCGCTTTCGGCCTCGGAATCGCGCGACCGCGAATCGCAGGCCAAAATCGCCGACCTCGGCTCGCGGCTCAACATCGCCTTGGCGCAAAAGGTTCAGGAACTGTCGCGCTATCGGTCGGACTTCTTCGGCCGGTTGCGGCAGATCCTAGGCGACCGCCCCGACATACGAACGGTCGGCGACCGTTTCGTCTTCCAGTCGGAAGTCCTCTTCGATACCGGCCAGGCGACGCTCAATGATGCGGGCAAGACCGAGCTCGACAAGCTCGCCGGCGCGATCGTCGAGCTTGACCACGAGATCCCGCCCGAGATTCCCTGGATTCTGCGCGTCGATGGACACACCGATAAAAGGCCCATGCAATCGGCGCAGTTTCCCTCGAACTGGGACCTCTCGGCGGCGCGCGCCATCGCGGTGGTGCAATATCTGATCAGCAAAGGCGTGCCGCCGGAGCGTCTCGCCGCCGCCGGCTTCGGCGAATTCCAGCCGATCGATCCGGGCGACAACGATGAGGCCTACAGCAAGAACCGTCGGATCGAGCTGAAACTCACCGAGAAATAGAGGGCATTTGATACCCGCGGGCAAACGCCTTGCCTCGCGGCCTCGAAAAACCTAGGCAAAGCGCTCGCAGCGGCTTTCTCGGAGGCCTGACGCGGAAGCAGCGGCCATCCGGGATCAGGTGAAGGTTCAAACGCCGCAGTATGTCGATCTGGACCCTGTCATCGCTTCGCGCCGGCCGGGGAAGTGGCTGCGTTTCGATTGGTGCGCCGTTCACTAGCTACCGGGCCGGTAGCTCAATTGGTTAGAGCCGGCCGCTCATAACGGTCTGGTTGCAGGTTCGAGTCCTGCCCGGCCCACCAACGCAATCGGCGCCGGACCAAACTGCCAATATGAAACGCCTTCACGGATTTGAGTCGCGGGGCGCTTTCGAGCTTGGCAGGGCTTGCCGCAGCGATCCGTAGAATTTCCGCGCTTCGCTAAACGTTTTCCAGAGCAAGGGCGTCTGCTTGATTTGCCGCTTGAACCATAATTTCGTGGCCGCCGGCACAACGACAAAGATGCCGCGCCAGGTAGCCAGGGACAAATGATCGTAGAGCTTTTGCGGGCCATCGCACCAATCGCGCTTATACGGTTCGTCTCCAATCGTGAAATCGAAGATCTTGAGCCCACGAGTGATGGCGTAACGCAGCAGATCATGCAGATGCGCGGCGCCGGGACCCAAACGCGAGAGTGCGCCGGCGTCGTAGCTCGCCAGCAAATGATAATAGGTACTGCGGAAGGTCAGGCCGAGATTTGCCGCGGCGATCTCCGGACCGCAGTTGAGATGACTGATATGTACCAGAGGTTTGGTCCGCGAATCCGTTGCCAAGGCTCGATAAAACTCCGAATAGCCCGGCTGCGCGAATAGATTTCCGGCGCCCATTTGCAGCAAGGCGCGTGACTTTTGCGCCATCAGCGTATCGAGAGCGGCGAGAATTTCCTTGTCATCGTGCGGATGCACGAGCGCGAGAGGGCCGAGTTCGGCAAGCCGTCTGCGCTTGGTGCGATCGCGCCTGCGCGTCGCAGAGGAGCGCTTGGCTCCGTAGAAATCCTCCCAGCTTTCTGCAAGGGGCGTTGAATAGGCGCCACTTGGATTTGCCGTCACCCCGAGAGCCAACATCGGATTGGGTTGCGCACCGACGTTCCCGGGCATTTTCTCCAGGCGAACGAGGTCATAACGCAGACTTGAATGACGTTGCAATGTTTCGACGAGCTGCCGCCACACTTCGCGGAATGGTCGAGCGCCCAGCCGGGAGGAGAATTGCGGCGCGAGCAACGGCGCATTGTAGTCGCAGAGATCCGAGCCGAGCCAAACGAGCTCGCGCGCCAATCCGTTCTTTCGGGAGGCGAGCGGCAGGATGAACAAAATATCCCCGCCGGCGCGGCCGACGACGATAGCGGGTCGCACGCCGGCACGGGCGCCGACGCACCGCTGCCAGGTGGACAACCAATCGAATGTTTGAAAGACGGTGCAATCGGCCTGTCGTTCGAACGCGCGCCAATCGCTCTCTGCGTCGGAAAGATTTTCATAGACGGCGATTTCGATCGGCGCGGGCAATGGGCTCGCGACGGAGAGATATGTCTCCCTTGTTCGCGCATCCAAATTGGCGTGCTCAAAGGGGGCAAGCTTGAGGGAACCCGCTCTCGGCATGATCTCTCGACTTTGATCGATGTCCTTACCCTAACAGCCGGGTTTGGACGGTGACGTAAATGGCAAAGATAAAATACCGACTAACGTTGAGAGCGATATGCGCCCGGCGCCATTTGAGTCATGTCCCGGCGCGGCTCGCTGCGGGAACTCTGCGCTGGCGCGCCGTTTCGATGGCGAACCGTCCGTTGCGTCGGCGCAGTGCTCCAACCGCATAGTGCGCGAGGAATTTGGCCCAACGGAGCATGCGCCAGCGCAAGCCCGGATCGATGGAAAAGGAGCGCAATGCATAAGCTTTCGCGAGAGAGAACTTATCGCATGCTTGTTTGACCGGATCGTCATAAAATGCGGCGATCTTTTCTGCGCCCATTCCCGGCGTGGCGAGCCAGCGTGGAACGTGCGCGTTGCACAGCCGTTCGACGTCGGTCAGCGCCTTGCGCGCCCCGGTGCCTGCCGCCGGACAGGAAGTGGCAAAAGCATCGCCGATCAAAACGATTCCATCGCGGCAATAATTGCGGGTGGCGTAAAGATCGACCGGGCGGATCTTGATCGGACCCGCGATTTCGGAATCGCCCATCAATTTCCGCAGTCCCGGCATCAGCGCGAACAAGGTTTCCTGCGGCGCGGCACTGAACCGCTTAAGCCAGGGATCGTTCGCCTCGCGGTAGACGAACAGATTGGCGCGCATGGTCTCACCAATCGGAAAGAGCGTGAGCGACGCTGCGCGGTCGCTGATGCGGTCGGCGTAATAGGTCAACGCCGGAAACGCGAATTGGCGCCGCTCCGTGGGTTTCACATCGAAGCCGATGCTGATCGAATGGCATTCGCTCAGCAGCTCGCAGCGCAGATTGAGCCTTTCGCGCAGGCCGACATTGAGCCCGTTCGCGAGCACGATGAGCCGCGCGGAAATCTCCTCTCCGTTCGATAGCGTCACGTGCTGGCGATCGGCGCTTGTCGCGAGCGCCGTGGCCTTGGAAAAAATCTGAGTTACGTTCTCCGGAATCTGGCCGCGCACCGTGTTGACGAGCGGCGCGTAGAGGATACCGTGCTGATCGCCCGGGCGCTTGTCGACAACACGGCCAAAGCGGGCAACCCACGTTTCGATGTCCGGCGTCGTCGCCCGCAGCACCGCGTCGGCAAAGCCGGTTTTTCGCAAAATCTCGACCTGCGCCCCATCCAATTTCTCGCAGCGGAAATCCTCCGGATAGACCGCGTGGGGATCGACCAGGATGACATCGATGTCGACGTTGCCGAGCATCGCCGCGGCAAGCGAGCCCGCGAAACCGCCCCCAACGATGACCACCTCCGTGTTTCGCATGGCCGGTCTCCGCTCCTAACGCAGGCGCGACAAGGGGTCGCGATAGCGGTGATAAATAGCCTTGGCGCGCCTGCGCAAAGCGAGTTTCAGCGCCTGAAGGCAACTGAGCAAGGCGAAGACCCGTGATCGGCCCGGCCGCACGTCGAACCAAAGCCGCCCGATCGCGGCCCTCTCCCCCCACACAGACATGTAACCGCTGTCGTCAAAGGCGCGGAATCAACATGGGCGATACCCTCATCCGCCAGCAATGCCGCGGTACAGTCCTCAAGCAGGAGCATGCCAGGCGAGAAGTCGCGAAAGCGTTCGTCGTATACTGTCTTCCAGGTGAAGGCAGTATTCCCGGCGCGCAGCACGATCTGCATGCTGACGGGCTTTGTTTCGAGGGTAAGCGCATAAATGTGCGCGCGGCCCTCGGCGGCCAGCGCAGCGATCATGGCGCGCGCGAAGTTCGCGTCGGATGTACGGGAGAGCAAAGCCGTGTGCCCGCGGCCCTTCCAGCCCGCCGCCTCGAGCGTAAGAAAACCTTTGAAGGTCTGCCGAACCTCTTCCGCTTCGCTGGCCATGCTGAACCGCAGTGCGCCTCCGTCGGCCAGCCGGCGCCGGTGCTGGCGCAATTTCTTGCGGCTCGAACCCGAAAGCGCGCGTCCCATGTAGGATGCGCCGTCGAGATCGGAGGCGAGTTTTGGCCGCGACCACGCCGCAAAAATGCGCGACGGGCTGCAGCGGGCCGCAAGCACTCGGGAGAGGGCCGCCATCGTGGCTGTATCCATGCCCATGGTCTCGAGGGAAACAATCTTGGGCAGTGTCGCGTCGCCGCAAATATGCGCGAGCATCGCCTCGAGCACGCTGTCGAGACAGCTTCGGTCGATGACCGGATCGGAAAGATAAGCATGCGGTGTCGGCGGAGCGCTCAGGACGACCGATTGCCGCCTCCTTGTGAAAGCCCAAACGCCGACGAGCCGAGGACGCGGCGCATCCTTTCGCCATGCCAAAAGGGCAAAGCAGTTGCGCGTCGGGTAGAATTGGCTGGCAAGCCGGACAAGCGCCGGATTCATGAAAGCATTGGCGATATCGGCGCGCGCCAGCAGATCCTCCCAGTCGGACTGGAGTCCCGCAGGCCGGGCGCCCGAGGCGACTTCGACTGTAAGTTCTGACGGCTCGGGCCGCGGCACGTTCGGCACGTGCTGCGGCCGGTTATCGATGCTCGGCCTTTCGGTCCGTGGGGCGCGCCACGTATCTCCGACAAGCGCAAGCGCGCCCGGCCACATGAGATTGCGTAACAAAGAACCTCCCGAGCGTTTTGCCGTCCTGCCTGCGCCTGCTGGACTTAGGACGAAAACCCTTCACAACCCATTAGGCTTGCCGCAGAAATCGGCCTGATCGTTTGCAAAACCTTAAGGGTAATGGCAGAGCAGATGATGGCCGAGATTAGATTGTGGCGGGCGGACTTTGCCCCAGTCGACCGTGGATGCGGCGGCATTGCGGAGCCAACTGGAGCTTTGGGCTTGCTCGGCTTTGCCTTGGTCACCATGTTGGGTTTAAGCCAACTGCGGCCTTGACCCGACAGATTGAGAGCAGACGATGTTCATCGAGACTGAAGCCACGCCGAACCCGGCGACTTTGAAGTTTTTGCCCGGCCGCGCGGTGATGCCGGCCGGGACATTGGATATCCGCGGTCCAACGGGCGCGGCGCAATCACCGCTCGCCGAGGCGCTCTTCGAAATTCCGGGCGTCTCGGGCGTCTATTTTGGCGCCGATTTCATCACGGTTACGAAGAACGCCGGCGAATGGCAGGAGCTGAAGCCCGCGATCCTCGGCGCGATCATGGAACATTTCGTCTCCGGCGCACCTTTGCTCGCCGAAGGCGTATTGGCCGATCCGCTAACGGAACCCGACGAATTCTTCGCTCCCGAGGATGCCGAGACGGTCGAGACGATCAAGGAACTCATCGAGACCCGGGTGAGACCGTCGGTCGCCGGCGACGGCGGCGATATCAAATTCCGCGGCTATCGCGACGGCACGGTCTATCTCGCGATGAAGGGCTCTTGCTCGGGCTGCCCGTCATCCACGGCGACCTTGCGGAATGGGATTCAAAACCTGCTCCGCCATTACGTGCCGGTCGTCCACACTGTCGAGCAGATTTGAGCCGGCCCAGCCGGACGGCCCCAGATGACGGCCATGAAGATCCTCGCAATCGATACCGCGCTTCGGGCCGCCTCTGCCTGCGTTTATGAAGCTGGCGCCGAAGCGCCCGAGGCCAGCGAAACGATCCCCATGCAGCGCGGCCATGCCGAGGCGTTGTTGCCGCTCATCGACAGAGTGATGGCGCAAGTCGAGGGCGGATTCGCAGCCCTTGCCCGGGTTGCTGTCACGGTTGGGCCTGGGTCGTTCACAGGGCTCAGGGTCGGAGTGGCCGCCGCACGGGCAATCGGCATCGCCTGCGGCGTGCCTGTCGTCGGCGTCTCGACGCTCGCCGCGCTCGCCGCGCCTTTGATTCTCGCCAAGAAGCCTGGCCTCGTTTCCGCGGCGATCGACGCCGGCCACGGCAATGTCTATTTTGCCGCCTTCAGCTCGGACGGACGGGCGATCGTCACGCCGCGCGTCACTTCGGTGCGCGACGCTGTGCGCATGCTCGGCGCTGGTCCCATCCGTATGGCCGGATCGGGCGCACCCATGCTCGCGATCGAAGCGAGTTCGGCGCATCTGGCGGCCGAAGTGGTCGGCGACACCAGCGCGCCCGATATCGCTTACGTTGCCAAGCTCGGCCTTCTGGCCGATCCCGCGACGGCACCGCCGAGGCCCCTCTATCTCAAGCTGCCCGATATCAGGCCTCAGGAGGCGAGCCACGTGCCCCTCGGGCAATCTTGATCGGCATGTTCGGCTGGTTCGAAAAGCCACCGTCGATTCGCCGTATCGGGCCTGACTTCGGCCGCGCCTGCGCCAACATCCATGCGCAAAGCTTTGCCCATCCCTGGGGCGCGGCGGAGTTCGAGAGCCTGCTTGCCGGTCGCGATGTGGTCGGACAAGCGGCGATGGCCGCCCCCTTCTGGCGCAAGAACGTCAGCGCACTCACCGGATTTGTCCTATCGCGCCGCGCCGCCGATACCGCCGAGATGCTGACGATCGCTGTAGCGCCCCGCGCACGCGGCAAAGGAATTGGCGGAGCGCTTCTGGCAAGCCATCTTGCCGCGCTGGCGGCGGAAGGCGCGAAATCGCTCTTTCTCGAGGTCGAGACGGACAACCGGGCGGCGCTTGCCCTCTACCGGCGCTTCGATTTCCGCGAGGTCGGCGAACGCAAGGCCTATTATCGCAAAGTGGATGGAATACGTGGTTCGGCCCTCGTTTTACGCCGGGATTTCGATTAGTTTCGGCCCGCCGGCAGTTGGGATAGAATTGATCTGGCCGGGCATTAACCACCCATGGGGGCTTGTGAATTAGCCTCGAAGACGGCGTCGAGATCCCGGCGAGGATCATGAACGAATTTTCCGATCCGCGCTCAAGTGAGCCAGACTTCGCCGACCCGCAGAGCGAAGCCGCGGCTGCGCCGGCGCCTGCGCGCAAAAAGCTGTTCATCAAGTCATATGGCTGTCAGATGAATGCTTACGATGCGCAGAGGATGACCGATCTTCTCGCTGCCAGCTTTGACGAGACGCAGAGCCTCGACGACGCCGATCTTGTGATCCTCAACACCTGTCATATCCGCGAGAAGGCGGCGGAAAAAATTTTTTCGGAACTTGGCAAGGTTCGTGCTGCAAAGAAGGCGCGCCGCGCCGCCGGCCTTGCGATGAAAATCGTCGTCGCCGGTTGCGTCGCGCAAGCCGAAGGCGGCGAAATTCTACGCCGCGGGAAGGCGGTCGATGTCGTCGTCGGGCCGCAGAATTATCATCGGCTTCCCGAGCTTCTGCGCCGCGCCGCCACGGCCGCTGTGGTCGATACCGAATTTCCAGTCGAGGACAAGTTTGATCATCTGCTGAAGCCCGCGCCGGGCAAGACGAAAGAGCGCGGCGTCGCCGCTTTCGTGACCGTGCAGGAAGGCTGTGACAAGTTCTGCACGTTCTGCGTGGTCCCGTATACGCGCGGCGCCGAATATTCCCGGCCGGTGATGAAGATTATCGCCGAGGTCGAGGAGTTGGCCGCCGCCGGTGTGAAGGAAGTCACTTTGCTCGGGCAGAACGTCAACGCCTATCACGGCGAAGGCCCCGACGGGCGCGTCTGGCCGCTGGCGAAACTCTGCGCGCGGCTCGCGGAGGTGCCGGGAATCATGAGGCTGCGCTATACGACGAGCCACCCCAACGACATGGACGACGAGCTGATCGCCGCGCATCGCGACCTGCCGGCGCTGATGCCCTATCTTCACCTGCCTGTGCAGGCTGGTTCGGACACCGTGCTCGCGGCTATGCATCGCAAGCACGGGCGCGACACCTATATTGATCTCGTCACCAAACTGCGCTCTGCGCGTCCGGATATCGCCTTGTCCTCAGACTTCATCGTCGGCTTTCCCGGTGAAACAGAGGCGGATTTCGACGCGACTCTCGATCTTGTCCGAAGAATCGGGTTTGCCGGGGCTTTTTCCTTCAAATATTCGCCCCGC
The DNA here is from genome assembly GCA_963759985.1 of uncultured Alphaproteobacteria bacterium. Classification (GTDB taxonomy): domain Bacteria; phylum Pseudomonadota; class Alphaproteobacteria; order Rhizobiales; family Beijerinckiaceae; genus Methylovirgula. The sequence continues at coordinate 54,015 of CAVXBI010000004.1, read as the reverse complement.
CCGGGCACGCCTGGCGCTGATTTTGCTGATCAGGTCGATGCGAGGATCAAACGCGAACGCCTCGCCCGGCTGCAAGACCTGCTCGAGACCCAGCGCCAGGCCTTCAATCGTTCCATGATCGGTAGGACTCTCGGCGTCCTGTTCGAAAAAAAAGGCCGTCACCCCGGTCAAATCGTCGGCAGGTCTCCCTATCTTCAAGCAGTCCAGGTCACGGCGCCTGACCGTCTCCTTGGCTCCCTGGTGCCGGTTGAGATCGTCGCGGCGGGCGCGAATTCGTTGTTTGGGCGCCTTGCCGGTTCTGAGGGCGGAGCCGGCGTCGAAGAGGTAAAGGCTTGAGATCGACCGATCGTTCGCTATCGTCGCTGAGACCCGAGGGCACGCGCCCGCCGATCGCCTCGGATACGCCCGCCGAAATCACTCTGGCCTTCGACGACAATCGCCACGCCTCGCTGCTCTTCGGGCTTTATGACCAGAACCTTGCCAAGGTGGAGCGCCGGCTCGGCGTTCGCGCCAACGCGATCGGCAATCAGGTCACGATCAAAGGCCCAGTGGAAGCCTGCGAACAGGCCCGCCACGTCCTCGAAAACCTCTATGCGCGGGTAAAGCTCGGGCAGCCGGTCGGCCTTGGGGACGTCGACGGCGCGATCCAGGAAGGCGTGCTGCAAGGCAGCCTCTTTCCCAATGCAGAGATCGGCCGCGCCGTATTCGAAGAGATCGCCACCCGCCGGCGCGGCGTCGTGCGCGCCCGCAACGCGGCGCAGGATCTCTATCTGCGTTACCTGAAGCGGCACGAACTCTGCTTCGCCGAAGGGCCGGCCGGCACCGGCAAGACGTGGCTCGCGGTCGGCTACGCCGTGTCGCTGCTCGAACAGGGCATCGTCGAGCGCCTCATCCTCTCGCGCCCGGCGCTTGAAGCCGGCGAGCGACTCGGCTTTCTGCCGGGCGACATGCGCGAGAAGGTCGATCCCTATCTGCGGCCGATCTTCGACGCGCTGAACGATTTCATGGATGGCCGCATGGTCGAGCGCGGCCTGCAAACCGGCATGATCGAAGTCGCACCCCTTGCCTTCATGCGCGGCCGCACGCTGAGCAACGCCTGCGTCCTGCTCGACGAGGCGCAGAACACGACTTCGGTGCAGATGAAGATGTTCCTGACGCGGCTCGGTGAAGGCTCACGCATGATCGTCAACGGCGACCCGTCGCAGACCGATCTGCCGGCGGGCCAGGTCTCGGGCCTCAGCGAAGCCATCGCCCTGCTCTCCGGGCTTGAGGGCGTCGGCCACGTGCGCTTCGTGGAGAGCGACGTCGTGCGCCACGATCTCGTGCGCCGTATCGTCAACGCTTACGAGGAACGTTCACGCGCCGGCCTTTACAACGGGAGCCCGCGCCGATGAGCGACGGCCCGAGTTGCATCGACCGAAGTATGATCGACATCGAGATTTCGACGGAGAGCGAACTCTGGTCGGGGCTCGGCGAAGTCGCCGAGCTGGCGCGGACGGCGATCGCCGCATCGCTGCGTGGGTCGCGCATAGCGCTGGCGCCCGGTGCCGAAGTCAGCATCCTGCTTTGCGACGATGCCTTCATCCGCGCTCTCAATCGGCAATGGCGCGGCACCGACGCGCCGACCAACGTGCTCTCTTTTCCGGCGCCGCGCGGCCCTACGCTTGGCGACATTGCGGTCGCCTACGAGACGACGGCGGCCGAGGCGGAGGCGGAAGGAAAAACTGTGCAAGATCATCTTGTCCATCTCTTGGTGCACGGCTTTCTGCATCTCGTCGGCCATGATCATCAAAGCGACGCGGAAGCAGAGGATATGGAGCGGCTCGAGCGCGACATTCTCGGCGCGCTCGGCATTGCCGATCCCTACGGGGCGCCTCTCGTCGGAATTTCCGAATGAGCTTGAACGGCGACAATGACAACGGCGGCGACAAGTCTGCGGCGAAGCCCAGCCTGTTCGAGCGGCTGCGCGCCCTGTTCGGTCTCGGCGGCGCCTCGATCCGCGACGAGGTGCAAGAGGCGCTCGGCGATATTACCGCGGCGCCCGGCTTCTCGCCGCTCGAAAGGGCGATGCTGAAGAATGTTCTGTCGCTGCACGAGGTGCGCGTTGCGGACATCATGATCCCGCGCGCCGACATATTCTCCGTTGCCTATGATGCGACTTTGACCGAGGTGCTCGATGTGTTCCGCACCGCCGGCCACTCGCGCCTGCCGGTGCATGGCGAAAATCTCGACGATCCGCGCGGCATGATTCACATCCGCGACTTCGTCGATTTCGTTGCCGCGGCGACCGACAATTTCGAACTCGGCCCGGCGCTGCAGTGCAAGCCGGGCTTTGCCGAGATGACTCTCGCGGAATCCGGAATGCTGCGTCCGGTTCTCTTCGTGCCGCCGTCGATGCCGGCTCTCGATCTTCTGGTGAAGATGCAGACGAGCCACACGCATATGGCTCTGGTCATCGACGAATATGGCGGCACCGACGGCTTGGCTTCGATCGAGGATATTGTCGAGATGATCGTCGGCGATATCGAAGACGAGCATGACGAGAACGAGAGCCCGAAGATCGAGCGCGCGGAGGACGGCACATTCATCGTCGATGCCCGCGCCAGCCTCGGCGATGTCTCGCAAGTTCTCGGCCAGGATCTTGGCAGCCTCGTCGATGCCGAGGAGATCGACACTGTAGGCGGCCTCATCACCAGCCTCGCCGGACATGTGCCGGTTCGCGGCGAGATCCTGAGCGAAGCCGGGCTCGAATTCGAAGTGCTCGACGCCGATCCACGCCGGGTGAAGCGCATCAGGATCCGCCGCGTAGCCTTGCCGGACGACGCGGATGCGGGCGAGCCGGGGAAGGGGGAGGAGCATAGCGCGCCCGAACATGCGCCTTCACGCGAAGAGCGTGCTTTGGCCACGCGCGGCAAAAGCCGGTAAGTTCTCCCCGATTCGTTACGTTGCGACATCTGGGGACCCGCCAGAAAGCCGGCTCATGTATTCGATCGCGGAATTCGTCATTCTCTCCGGCGGTTGGCGGCGCCGCGCGATCGCATTTTTCGCCGGTGCCTGCGGCGCGCTGGCCTTGGCTCCAATCGATTTTCTCCCTGCCGTCCTCGTGCCGATGACGGTCGCCGTCTGGCTGATCGACGGTGCGGCGGAAGCCAAGAAGGGCTACCGCCGCTTTCATTTGGCCTCATTGACGAACGCCTTCGGCGTCGGCTGGTGGTGGGGATTCGGCTATTTCGTCGCCGGATTCTGGTGGCTCGGCGCGGCCTTTCTGACCGAGCCGGAATTCGCCTGGGCTCTTCCACTCGGCGTTTTCGGCCTGCCCGCGGGGCTCGCCTTGTTCCCCGCGCTTGGATTTGCGCTCGCCCGTCTCTTCTGGGCGCCCGGCGCCAGCCGGATTCTCGCACTCGCGGCGGGATTGGGCTTCAGCGAATGGCTGCGCGGCCATGTGCTGAGCGGCTTTCCCTGGAACGACTACGGGATGGCGCTCGGCGACCATCTTGTCTTGGCGCAATTCGCGGCAATCGGCGGTCTCGCGGGCCTGACCGTTCTGACGGTCGCCATCTTTGCCGCTCCCGCGCTGCTCGCCGATCAGAGGCGCAAGGACCGGCCTATTCGGTTCCCTGCTGGGCTCCTCGTCGCCGGCGTGGCGCTCGCCGGGCTCGTGCTTTTCGGCGCGCTCCGCCTCGCGGTCGCGCCGCCCGGCCCGGTTCCCGCCGTCAAAGTCCGGCTGATGCAGCCGAACATCTCCCAAGAGGCGTTCAGCCTGCACAACAAGGATAAAATCATCGCCGATTATCTCTCGCTTTCGGACCGCTCGACGGGCCCGGAACATACCGGCCTTTCCGACGTCACCTTGCTCGTCTGGCCAGAATCGGCCTTTCCTTTCATTCTTACCGAAGATCCGCCGGCGCTCGGGACGATCGGCGCCGCCTTGCCTCCGGGAACGACGCTCGTAACCGGCGCCGCACGCGTCGGCGAGGCGCCGGAGACGCCTGGTGCGCCGCCCCACGCCGGCTTCTACAATTCGATGCTGGTCATCGGCCGCGGCGGCCTCGTCCTCGATACTTACGACAAGGTCCACCTCGTCCCCTTCGGCGAATATCTGCCGATGGAACGGCTGTTTCGCAGGTTGGGCCTGCATCATTTCGTGCGTGTGCCCGGCGGCTTTGAGAAGGGCGCGGTGCATAGCCTGTTGAATGTGCCGGGCCTGCCGCCGGCTGCACCGCTGATCTGCTATGAGGCGATTTTCCCGGAGGAGGCCGTACCGGCGGGCCCGCCCGGCGCTCCGAGACCGGGCTTCATGCTCAATATCACGGACGACGGCTGGTTTGGGCGGACCGCCGGCCCCTATCAGCATTTTGCCCAGGCTCGGCTGCGCACGATCGAACAAGGCCTGCCGCTGCTGCGCGCCGCCAATACTGGCATTTCCGCCATTGTCGATGCCTATGGCCGTGTTCTCGTACAATTGCCTCTCGGCGAGACGGGCGTGGTCGACGGCATTCTGCCGGGGAAAATCGCGCCGCCGCCCTTTGCCCGCGCCCCATCTCTGGCCGGCCTGCTCGCTTGGGTCATCGCGTTTTGCGCCTCTCTCGGGCTGAGACTGTTCGTTTGACTTCCATAGAAAACAAGGTTTTACTGCAAGAAACGCGCTGAAGGGGGGCGTGAAACGCTAGCCGTTACTTGCACGGCTTGAACTCATCGGAGACAGCGGGCAACATTCTCTTTGCGGCATCATGTCGGTGATCGATCCTCTGCTCGTGCTATGTACGCGCGTGCGATGCATGAGGGTGGCGATTTGCAGGTGCTGTTGATCGAGGTTATGACGCTTCAGCGTTTCCAAAGCTCAGCTACAGCCGCATCAGCAATTGTTGCCCGCTTCAGCGGCGCAGGGTGTTTATTTTGACCACATCAACTGAAGAGAGAGTTGTTTTCGTGAAGAAGGTCCCGAATCCGATCGACCGCCATGTCGGCAGTCGGGTCCGTATGCGCCGAATCCTTCTCGGCATGAGTCAGGAGAAACTCGGCGAGGCCCTGGGGCTGACGTTTCAGCAGATTCAAAAATATGAAAAAGGCACCAATCGGATTGGCGCCAGTCGACTGCAACAGATCTCGACGACGTTGAATGTGCCGCCAGCGTTTTTTTTCGATGGAGCTCCGTTGAACAGCACCGCCAAAGGCGGCGGCGGCGAACTCGCGGTTGCAGAGGACGCAAGCTCATCCTTCGTGTTGGATTTCATCGCCACGAACGAGGGCTTGACGCTCAACAAGGCTTTTTCCCGCATTCGGGATCCGAAGGTGCGCAAACGCATCATTGATCTCGTCACGAGCCTTGCGGGAGAAGAATCTCCTAACAAGCCTGGCAAGTCGTAGGATTGTTCGTCATGACGAACGGATTGTCCTGCCAAGCTTGACCGGACGAACGGTTTGTTGGAAATTCCCGGCCTCTCGCGGCTGCTCAACGTCCCCACCCATCGAAGAGCGGTTTCTCGCAGCGACGTATCGCATTTTCGGAGTTTATCTGTGCCTCGGAAAAACTATTTGTTCACGAGTGAATCGGTTTCCGAAGGCCACCCCGACAAGGTATGCGACAGGGTTTCCGACGAGATCGTCGATCTCTTCTTCAGAGAAGCCGCCAAGACCGGACTCGACGCCTATGAGGTCCGGGTCGCATGCGAGACCTTGGCAACGACGAATCGCGTGGTGATTGCCGGCGAGGTCCGCGGCCCGGCGATTTCAGTCGCGACGATTGAAGACACGGCGCGCCAGGCCATCAAGTCGATCGGTTACGAACAGGCTGGCTTTCATTGGCAGAACGCCAATGTCGAGGTGTTGCTGCATGCCCAGTCAGTGGACATAGCCCGCGGTGTCGATGCGGTCGGCAATAAGGACGAGGGCGCCGGCGACCAGGGCATCATGTTCGGCTATGCCTGCGTTGAAACGCCCGAGCTGATGCCGGCGCCGATCTACTACGCGCATAAAATCCTCGAGAACTTGGCTCGCGCCCGCAAGCTCGGCGAAGGCGAGGCGGCAAAGCTCGGTCCCGATGCCAAAAGCCAAGTGACGATCCGATATGTGGACGGCAAACCGGTCGAGGCGACGCAAATCGTCCTCTCGACCCAACATCTCGACGCGGACCTCTCCTCCGAGGATGTGCGCGCCATCGTCGAGCCCTATATTCGCGCGACGTTGCCGCATGACTGGATCACGAAGGGCACCGTCTGGCACGTCAATCCGACAGGCAAATTCGTCATCGGCGGTCCAGACGGTGACTGTGGGCTGACTGGCCGCAAGATCATCGTCGATACTTACGGCGGCGCGGCGCCGCATGGCGGGGGCGCATTCTCCGGCAAGGATCCAACGAAAGTCGATCGTTCCGCTGCTTATGCGGCGCGCTATCTTGCCAAGAACGTCGTCGCTGCCGGCCTCGCTGACCGCTGCACGATTCAGCTCGCTTATGCCATCGGCTATCCCGAACCTTTGTCGATCTATGTCGATACGCACGGCACCGGGCGCGTTCCGGAAGACAAGCTCGAGCTGGCGCTGCCGCATGTCATGCGGCTTTCGCCGCGCGGGATCCGGGATCACCTTTCGCTCACCCGGCCGATTTACGCGCGCACCTCGGCCTATGGCCATTTCGGCCGTGCGCCCGACGCCGACGGCGGCTTTTCGTGGGAGAGGACCGATCTCGTCGACAAGCTGCGCGCCAGTTTCGGCTGAGCGCTTGCTCGCAGGCGCATAGGCATGAGCGCCGACTTCCAAAAGAGCAATCCTGTAAGAGCTGCGGTTGCTTCCCGCCTCCACGGCCGGCGCAAAGGCAAGAAGCTGCGTCCACATCAGGCCGGGCTTCTCGAAACGCTGCTGCCGCGATTGGCGATCGATCTGACGCGCCCCATCGCCGACCTGACCTGCTTCTTTGCGCGCAAACCCGCGGAGGTCTGGCTCGAGATTGGCTTCGGCGGCGGCGAGCATCTCGTCGCCGAAGCCGAGGCCAATCCGGGCTTTGGTTTCATCGGTTGCGAGTATTTCGAAAACGGCCTTGCCAAGACACTGGCCCTCATCGAGCCGAAGAAACTCGACAATATCCGGCTCTATTGCGGCGACGCGGGCGCGGTCATCGACGCACTGCCCAAGGGAGCCTTGCAGGGCGTCTATCTGCTCTATCCAGATCCCTGGCCGAAGCGGCGGCAGCGCAAGCGGCGGTTTCTCTCGGACACAATGCTCGCCGCGCTCGCCCGGATCATGTCACCTGGAGCGAAACTGCGCTTCGCCACCGATATTGATGACAATGCCGGCTGGACCTTGGCGCGCGTTCTGCGGTCGCCTGATTTCGTTTGGAATGCGCAGACGGCGGCTGACTGGCGGCAAGCCTGGCCGGGATGGTCCGCGACCCGCTATGAGGCAAAGGCCGTCACCGCGGGACGCAAGCCCGTCTATCTGACTTTCCTGCGGCGGTGAAATCTATCGCAGCGGTGCGAATGGCGTTCAGGCTTTGTAGGGCCCGAAACGCAGGAGGCCCGCGCCATGCGCTTTCAACCAGGCTTCGGCGCCATCGACATGGGTCGAAAGCTTGCCGAGGATCTTCCAGAAGCTTGGCGAGTGGTCCATGTGGACGAGATGCGCGACCTCGTGTGCGGCCAGATAATCCAGCACATAGCTCGGCGCCATAATGAGCCGCCAGGAGAAGCTCAAGGCGCCCGTCGAGGAACATGAGCCCCAGCGGCTCGTCGTGTCGCGCAAGCTGATCTTGCGCGGCTTGACCCCGAGTTTTCCGGCATGGCGCTTGACCGCGGCTTCGAGGTCGCGTTTGGCCTCGCGCATCAGGAAATCCTTCACGCGCCGCGCGACATAGTCCGGCTCCGCCCCCACGCAAAGCCGCGGCAGGGTGGCGTCGGCCACAGCCTTGGCAACCGGTTCGATCCAAACATTGCCGCGCTGCCGCGGCCGTTCGACGATGCGATGGTTGACGCCGCGGATCGGCACAACCTCGCCGCCGCCGAAAGGCATGGGGGCCGGCAGGCGTTGCAGGCGCGCCCCGATCCAAGCCGCGTGCCGCTCGATGAAATTGCGCGCCCCTGCGATGGAGCCACGCGGCGGCATGGTCAAGACGACATCGCGCGTTGCCGTCCGCACGCGCAAGGTGAAGCGTCGCGCCGTCGCGATGCGCTTCAGGGCAACACGATAGGTTTCGCCGCCGTGCGAGACATCGAGGTAGGTGATCTGCGATGTCCGCGGCGCGTTTCTGGAGGGCGGGCTCGGCATGGGAGAAGCTTAGCCTCAGCGCGCCTGAGTCGCCACTGGATCAAGGCCTCCGGGCGGCAAAATTCCACGCCCGCGATGCCTGATTGTGTCCAGTTACCCTTAACAGGCGGTTTCTAAGCATAAGCTTGGCTTTAAGATCCCATAAAGGCTCCGCTCCAGCTGGAGGCGTCTTACGGCTTCGAAAAATTCCAGCTAGAATTGGGCCGCGGCTCCGGATTGGGGGGTCCAATGCGTGCCTTTATCCGTGGTGCGATGGGCGGCTGCCTTTTGCTGGCAGCAGCCTTGGTCGCGAGGCCGGCGTTGGCGGTGGACTGCACCGTAACGCCCTCGGCCTGCCCGCAGATCGGCGGGGTGACAACTGGCCTCGACTTCTGGGGGCCGATGACATTCAAGGACGGCGGCAACGTCGCGGACCGTGGCCGCGTGATCTATGCTACCGGGCAGATCGTCGCCGACACGGCGACGAAATTCGACGCATTCCTCAAATCCGCCGGCGTCCAACCGGGGGCGCTCGTCATGCTTCATTCGCCCGGCGGCACCCTCGTCGTCGGCATGCAGATGGGCGAGAGCATCCGCAACAATTCGCTGCGCACCGCAGTCGGTCAGCTTCAGGCATCCAACCAGAGTGGCGGCACCCTGGTGGCTCTGCTCACCGCGGAGCCGACCTCGGGCGTCTGCGCCAGCGCCTGCTCCTTCGCCTTCCTGGGCGAAGTCCACCGGACCGTGTCAAAAGGCTCGCTTTACGGGGTTCATGCCGCCGACTTGGAGACCAAGACCCTCGCCGGGACCGACCTTTTGTTCCTCGGGCAGCAGTTGGCGGCTTTGATGAGCGCCTATCTGGAGGAGATGGGCATAGATCCCGGACTCCTGCCGCTGCTTGCCCATTACAACAGCGCCCAGGGGCAAATCGACTATATGCAAGCCGCCGACATGGCCAAGCTCAAGGTAACGACTGCTTTCAACACGGTCTGGTCGCTGGTCGATGACGGTGGGATCATTGCCTTGGTGGGCAGCAACCCCGAAATCGAGCGCGGTCCCCGGCAACAGCGACGATCTGATCTTGGGCTGCGTCGGCACACCCCGCCGCGTGGTCCTGCGCATCGACTACCTGCCGGAGGCGTATAACGCCGGCGAGCTTCCCGGCACCGCCAAGTCTTCGCCAGCGGCTTTCATGCTGCTTGTCGGCGGGTTTTCGCTCACCGGATTCAAGGCCAATTCTGTCGCGAATGGGCAGCCGGCGGTGATCAACATCGCGACAACCGACGCTCTCGCGCCGCTCAGCATGGCGGATCAGCATCATGTGACCACCACCGTCGCGGTCACGTCACCCTTCGCGACCCTCCTCAAAGGATCGGACATTGTGACGTTTTCTTTCAAGGGGATGGTGGCACCAATCGGCGAAGTGAACTTCGACCTCACCGACGGCCACCAGGAAATCAGCGATTATATTTCAGATTGCCAATGAGGCGTGGCAAGCAAGCGGGCTTAGAGCGGCGCGACGGCGGCGTTGAACGCGCGGATGCGAGGGGCGATTTCCTGGCGGAAGCGGGAGCCGTTGAAGACGCCATAATGGCCGACGTTCTTCTGTTCGTGATGAAACTTCCGCTTCGCGGCGATGCCGATGCAGAGTTCTTGCGCCGCATAGGTCTGCCCGAGGCCGGAAATGTCGTCATTTTCGCCTTCGACTGTCATCAGCGCCGTCCGCCTGATCTCGCTGAGGTCGACCCTTTCATTGCGGTGCATCATCGTGCCGTCCGGCAACCGATGCTCGACGAAAACCGTATCGACCGTCTGTAGATAGAACTCGGACGTGAGGTCCATGACGGCCAGATATTCGTCATAGAAGTCACGGTGCTTTTCGGCTGAATTGCCGTCGCCCTCCATCAGGTGATTGAACATTTCGATATGGGCGTTGACGTGCCGGTCGAAGTTCATCGCCATGAATCCGGAGAGCTGAAGAAATCCCGGATAGACGTTGCGTCCGACGCCTGGATAGGGATAGGGCACCGGATGGATGCAATGTGTCCGGAACCATTCGCTACCGCGTTCCTGCGCGAGAAGATTGACTGCGGTCGGGCTGCGGCGTGTGTCGATCGGGCCGCCCATGAGGGTCATCGAAGCCGGAACATCCGGATCGTTGCGTTTTTCGAGAAGCGCCACCGCCGCGATCAAGGGAACCGCAGGCTGGCACACCGCGATTGTGTGCAAGGGAATCCCATTGCGCGCGGCGCTGAGCAGGCGGCAGATTTGGATGACATAGTCGATGTAATCGTCGAGATCGAAACTGCCGAGAGCGAGCGGAACCATGCGCGCGTCGGCCCAATCCGTAATGTAAACGTCATAGTAGGGCAGGAAGGCCTCGACCGTGCCGCGCAACAGCGTGGCGTGGTGTCCGGACATGGGGGCGACGAGCAAGAGCTTCGCCTGCCGCGGTTCGTCGGCGCCGTGCCAATCGCGCTCAAAATGCAAAAGCTTGCAGAAGGTCCGCTGCCATACGACCTCCTCGCGAACCGGCACTTTTACGCCGTTGACGGTCGTCGAGCTGAGGCCAAAGATTGGTTTGCCATAGCGCCGGGTGAGGCGCTCGAACAGTTCCGCAGAAGCCGCCACATTACGGCCAACCTGTGTGTGGGCGAGAGGGTTGATCGGATTGTTGAACCAGGCCCGCGTCATGTCAGAAGCGGCGCGGGCTGGCGCAAGCGCCAGATAAGCCATCTCGTGCAACTGATACGAATATGTATTCATCAGCTCGCCACAATCGATTTTGAGCACCCTGCACACCGACAATTGCTCAGGTTGGCCAACATTCCGCTGGAGCCTCCCAGGCATTATTGCGCTGCACGATTTTAATACTCCAATTTTCTCAAAACAATGCGATCAAACATACATAATGTTTCCTTCCGCAAAATTCTCGTCGAACTGACAGAAAAATGTCACATTGGCGTTATTCGCCGGTCTGCAGCAGGCTCCCCGCGCGGCGGGCATTTTGCAGCATCAGGCTGAAGCCGCTCAGCGCCGCGGCGAAGAGGACGACGTTCAAGCCGAAGGCCTCAGCCATCAGATCGCCGCGGAACGTGTGGCCGATGAGAAGCGCGCGCAGCCCCTCAAACACATAGGTCGGCGGCAAAGCCCATGCCAAGACCTGCAGCGGATGCGGCAGGATCGACACGGGATAAAAGACGCAGGCGAGCGGCTGCAGCAGAAACATGAACGTCCAGACAAGAGATTCGGCGGCAAGCCCGTAGCGAAGCACAAGGCCGGAGCAGAAGAGGCCGATCGCCCAACTGGTCAGGATGAGATTGGCGAAAAAGAACCCGACTGCCAGCCCCAATCCCCACAGGTTGAAACCGAAGAACAGGATTGCGAGCAAAGTCACTGGAACAAAACCGATGGAAAGCCTGACGAGGCTCATCGTCATCAGTGCCAGGATCAATTCGCCGACCCGCAGGGGACTCATCATCAGATTGGCTATGTTGCGCGACCATATTTCTTCGAGAAACGACACCGAAAAGCCGAGTTGGCCGCGAAACAAGATGTCCCAGAGCAGCATGGCGCCGATCAATGCGCCGGCGGCGAGGCCCAAGCGGCCGGCGATCGGGCCGGGCGCTTTCGCGAGATAAGTCTGCAAGAAGCCCCAGGTCAGCATCTGCACCAGCGGCCAATAGATGAGGTCGAGGATCCGGGGCACAGACGAGCGCAGCAGATAGAAATAGCGCCGCAGCATCGCGCCGACCCGGCCGAGAGAAAAGGTGATCGTTCCCGAACGACTCATTGGGCTTGCCTGCGGCCGCGCGCGAGGTCGAGGAAGACTTCCTCGAGATTGCTTCGCTCGAAGCGGGCGAGAAGCTCGTCCGGGCTGCCGTCGCCGACAATGCGTCCCTCTTTCAGCATGATCACCCGGTCGCAGAGCCGTTCCACCTCCAGCATATTGTGCGAGGCGAGCAGGATGGTGGAGCGCTTCGCGCGCCGATAATCCTCGATATGCGTCCTCACCCAATCCGCCGTATCGGGATCGAGCGAGGCGGTCGGCTCGTCGAGCAGCAGCACTTCGGGCTCGTTGACGAGCGCCTTCGCCAAGGCGACGCGTGTCTTCTGTCCGGCCGAAAGTTGCCCGAAGCGCCGGTCGAGCAGGTCTTCAAGCGCCAGGTCCGCGGCCAGGAGGCCGATCCGCGCCGGGATGTCGCCGACGCCATAGAGGCGCGCAAAAATTTCTAGATTTTGCCGCACGCTCAAACGATGCGGCATGTCGACGTAAGGGCTTTCAAAATTCATCCGCGCCAGCACCCGATAGCGCTCGCGCGACATGTCGACGCCGAGCACTCTGACCTTGCCGGAGGTCGGCAGAATAAGGCCCATGATCATGCCGATCGTCGTGGACTTTCCGGCGCCATTGCCGCCGAGAAGGCCGGTCACCGAGCCGCGTGCGACGGAAAAGCTCACCCGGTCGACCGCGATCAAGCCTTTGAACTGTTTCGTCAGAGCCTCGACTTCGATCGCCGGATCGACGCGCTCAAATGCGTCTGCGCCCGACGGCACAGATAAATCCATGGCTTGGTCCTGTGGCTTCATTCGCTTCGGGCGCATATAACAGGCGGAAAGAAAACTCGTGAAGTAAAGGGGAGGATCGCGGCTCATGCGCCCGCCTCTGCAGTGGAACCCAGGCGCGGCCGGCGAAGAATATAAAGCGCCCGATCGCGTGGATCTCGACCTCGGCAGGCGCTCGCGCCGGCTGCGCGTCGACACGCTCGTTAGGCTGCGCTGGCTCGCGATCTGCGGACAAGCAACCGCCGTACTCTTCGTTCGCTTCGGCCTTGGATTTCCTATCCCGCTCGGCCCCTGTCTTTTGTTCATTGCCAGCTCCGCTTGGCTCAACATCATGCTTCGGCTGCGGTTCGGGCGCAGCGACCGGCTCGAGGATCTGCCCGCGGCGGCCATGCTCGGCTACGACATCCTTCAGCTTTCGGCGCTTCTTTTCTTGACCGGCGGCCTCGAAAACCCGTTCTCGATCTTGTTCCTGGCGCCGATCATGATTGCCGCCGTCTCCTTTACCGGACGGATCACCATCGGGCTCACTTTGCTGGTGGTCGCGGCGGTGACAATGCTCACCTTCGTGCATTATCCGCTGCCTTGGGTGCCGGGCGAGCCCCTCGAACTTCCATTCCTCTATATTGCCGGCATCTGGGTGGCGATGACTCTCGGCGCGGCCTTCACGGCGGTCTATGCCTCGCGCATCGCCGAAGAGACCCGCAAGCTTGCCGATGCTTTCGCCGCGACTGAGCTCGTCATGGCCCGCGAACAGCATTTGAGCCAGCTCGATGGACTTGCCGCCGCGGCGGCGCATGAGCTCGGCACCCCGCTTGCGACCATCACTCTGGTCGTCAAGGAGCTGCAAAAGCAATTGCCTCCCGACAGCGCATTCGAGGAGGATGTCGGGCTTATCGCGCAAGAGGTCGGGCGTTGCCGCGGCATCCTCACCAAGATCGCTTCGCTCGGCGATGAATTGGGCACGATCCTGAACGAGATGAGTCTCGAAGTTCCTGCTCGAGGAGGCGGCCGCTCCGCATCGCGATTTCGGCATCGTGATCAGCATTACCACACAGGGGAGCGAGCCTGAGCCGATCTGCCGGCGCAATCCGGGCATGATCTATGGCCTCGGCAATCTCATCGAAAACGCGATCGATTTCGCGAAGTCCGAGGTCAAGATCATCGCGCGTTGGAGCGCCACGTCGGTCGAAGTTGCAATCGAGGATGACGGGGCGGGCTTTTCCCCCGACGTGATCGGGCGTCTGGGTGAACCTTATGTGACGACGAAGAAAGACCGTCGCGCCAAGTCGGAAGAGGATTCCGGTCTCGGTCTCGGCCTCTTCATCGCCAAGACCTTGCTCGAACGATCGGGCGCTGCGGTCATCCTCAACAATCTCACCCCGCCGCAATCCGGGGCGCGCGTGACGATCCGCTGGCCGCGCGCCAGTTTTGAACCAGGTCGGCGCGGACGCAACGTCGAGGACGCGAAGTCTCTATCCAGCGGATGATCATTAGCGCGCCGAAATCGGCATGTCGGCGCCCAAGGATAGGCGCGCCGATTTTAACTATACGCCGGCAAAAGGTGCATGATAAACTTGGCGTAACTCGATTTTACCTGCGAGAAGCCAAAGCAGAAGGGTCGGCCGACGATTTGCCTTTCTCGGGGGGACAATTCCGACCTAATATAAAGAAAACGCAAGGGACGCGATAATGAAAACCGATCCCCCCGAAACGGGCGCGGGCACAAGGGTGGAGACATTTCCAGCGCTCGGCAACTCCGACACGGACAAGACGTTGCTGATCGTCGATGACGACAAGCCGTTCCTGTCGCGCCTGGCGCGGGCGATGGAGGGCCGCGGCTTTATTGTCACCGCGGTGCAGACGGTCGCCGAAGGTCTCGCCGCGATCACGCAGGAGGCGCCGGCCTTTGCCGTGATCGACATGCGGCTTGCCGACGGCAATGGGCTCGACGTCATATCGGAATTGAAGGCCAAACGGCCGGATGCTCGCGCGATCATCCTGACCGGCTATGGGAACATCGTCACCGCGGTCACCGCGGTGAAGCTCGGCGCCTTCGATTATCTCGCCAAGCCCGCCGACGCCGACGACATCTACGCGGCCTTGATGGCGACCCGCCACGACAAAGCCGAAGTGCCGGAAAATCCGATGTCCGCCGATCGTGTGCGCTGGGAGCACATCCAGCGCATCTACGAGCTTTGCGGCCGCAATGTTTCGGAGACCGCGCGCCGGCTCAACATGCACCGGCGCACCTTACAGCGCATTCTCGCCAAGCGCGCCCCGCGCTAGCGAAATTAATGGAGCGTGCAGCGTCCCCTCTCCCCGCAAGCGGGGAGAGGGCTAGGGTGAGAGGCTGGGGGATTAGCGCATGCGTGGTTTGCGCATTCATGAAGCCCAGCGGGCGAGAGAATTGCGGCGCGAACAAACGGTTGCCGAAGAAAAGCTCTGGCGTCGTTGCGTGGCCGCAAGTTAAAAGACTTCAAATTTGTTCGGCAAGCACCACGCGGCCCTTATTTCGGGGATTTCGTTTGCTGCGAACAGAAGCTTGTCATCGAAATTGATGGGGCGACACACGGAACTGAAGCAGAAATCCAACGGGACAAAAGACGTTGCGCTTATTTGACGGATCAAGGGTATCGCGTCGTCCGCTTTACAAATGCCGAAATGTTCGACGCCGCTGAAAGCGTCATTGAAACCGTTCTTGCTGCACTTGAGCAGCGGACGACCGTGTAGCAAATCACCCGGCCCCCCACCCTAACCCTCTCCCCGCAGGCGGGGAGAGGGGACAAGCTTCACACCGGGCCGAAGCTCAAAATCTCCGGGTCGCTTAAGCCGTGCAGCCGATGCGCCGCGGCATGCGCAAAGCGCATCAGCATGGCGCGTCGCGTCGCCGGTGCCAGACGATGCTCGGGCGCCTCGCGCAGGATCGCGGCGCCGAATGCATCGGCGACGATGAGCCCGGCATCCTCCGGCATGATCGCGGCCGGCACGCCGTCGGGGATGGCAAAATAAAGCCTGTCGCAATGCGACCGGTAATCCGGCCATTTCACATCGGCGCGGAAGTCGGCGATCGATGATTTGATCTCGACGATAACGAAGGTCGCATCGCTCGCGAGCGCGACGATGTCCGCCCGCCGCCCGCTCGCCAGCGGCAATTCCGTCAAAGTCGAGAAATTGAGATTGCGCAACAGCCGCCGCGTTCCGCGGCCGACCGAGAGGGCCATGTCGGACTGGCGGCCGTCCTGCGGCAGCATGGCTTGGCTGAAGTTCGGCATCGTTCGACCTACAAAGCGTCGCTCGTACCGCGCGGGATTTCCTCGCCGGCGAGCTGGGCTTCGAGCACCGCGACGCGTTTGGCCAGTCGTTCGTTCTCGTCACGCGCCGCAACGGCCATGTCGCGGACGGTCTCGAACTCCTCGCGGGTGACGAGGTCCATGCCGGCGAGCCACCGCTCGACGTGCGCTTTGAACATCGTCTCCGCTTCGCGCCGCACGCCATGCGCCATTTCCGCCGCGTCGTTCATCAGCTGCGAGAGATCGTCGAACATGGTGCCACGATTCTGAGGCATTCTCTCCTCCTCGAATTTCTGCTCTCTAGCATGCGAGAGTAGGGGTAGCGTCGCGAACAACCATTTCCCATTATAGGCCAGCTCATGCGCTTCTGTCGCGCTTTTCGGCACTGTCGGGCAAAGCAAAGGGCGGCTTGACGCGTCTGCGGCAGCATCGCATGACCCTGCCTATTACATACCGGGACCGAAATGCTCCTCCTCATTCCCTATCCTCAGATCAATCCGGTGCTGGTATCGATCGGGCCGCTGCCGATCCGCTGGTATGCGCTGGCCTATATCGCCGGGCTGGTCTTCGGCTGGGCCTATGTCCGCTATCTCGTCGGCAATGCCGCGCTCTGGGACGGCGTGCGGCGCCCGACACCGGCCAGCATCGATGATCTCATTGTCTATCTGGCCTTCGGCATCATCCTCGGCGGAAGGCTCGGCTATGTACTGTTCTATAATCCTGCCTTCTATTTCGCTCATCCGGGCGAGATCGTCGCCGTCTGGAAAGGCGGCATGTCCTTTCATGGCGGCCTCATCGGCGCGGCGCTCGGCATCTTCCTGTTTGCACGGCAGGTGCAAGTGCCGGTGCTCAGCGTCATGGATATCAGCGCCGCGGGTGTGCCGATCGGGCTTTTTCTCGGCCGCCTCGCCAATTTTATCAAGCCCGAGCTATGGGGCCGGCCGACCGACGTGCCTTGGGCCATGATCTTTCCGGGATCCGACGGAGCGCCGCGCCATCCGAGCCAGCTCTACGAGGCGGCCCTGGAGGGAATCCTTCTGTTCGTCGCGCTCTATGTCGCGATAAGACTTGGCGCTTTGCGCCGTCCTGGCCTTGCCACAGGAATTTTCGCGATCGGTTACGGCGTCGCGCGGATCACTTGCGAGTTTTTTCGCGAGCCCGATCCGCAGCTCGGCTATCTCTTCGGCGGGGCGACGATGGGCATGGTTCTTTCGGTGCCGTTGATCGCTGCGGGAATCGGATTCGTCGCCTTCGCCGTTTCGAGGGGGCGCGTCGCAACATGACTCCGCTCGGCCGGGAAATCGCCGCCATGATCGCCGAGGATGGACCGATGAGCGTCGAACGCTTCATGACGCTTGCGGCCATGCATCCCGAGCACGGCTATTACCGGTCACGTGTGCCGATCGGCGCGCAGGGCGATTTCATTACCGCGCCTGAGATTCACCAGATGTTCGGGGAATTGATCGGGCTCTGGGCGGCCGAGGTGTGGCGCGCGATGGGCGAGCCCGAAGTCGTGCGGCTCGTCGAACTCGGGCCGGGCCGCGGCACTCTGATGGCAGATTTTCTGCGCGCCGCGCGCGTTGCATCCGGCTTCCGCAAAGCGCTCGACGTGCATCTCGTCGAAATGAGCGAACCGCTCGCCGCCGAGCAGCGCCGCAGCCTCAAAACGGCGGGAGTGCCGATCGCCTGGCACGAATCCGTCGAGTCGATTCCGGCGGGGCCGACGTTGATCATCGCCAATGAATTCTTCGATGCCTTGCCCGTGCGCCAATATGTGCGGGTGCCGTCGGGATGGTGCGAAAGGCTGGTCGGGCTCAATGCCGAGGGGGCGCTTTGCTTCGGGCTCGCGCCGGCGCCGCCGACAGGATTGACAGCGCCGGCCCATTCGGATGCCGCTCCCGCGGTCGGCGCGATCGTCGAGATCGGTCTCGTCGGGCAAAGGCTGATGGGCCGGCTTGCCGGCCATATTGCGGCAGAGACCGGCGCTCTGCTCGTCATCGACTATGGCCACGCCGAGACGAGGCCGGGCGCGACGCTGCAAGCAGTGAAGGAACACCGCCCGACGGATCCTTTGCAGGAGCCGGGGGACGCCGACCTCACCGCGCATGTCGATTTCGCCGCGCTTGCGCGAGCTGCCACGGCGGCCGGCGCTTGCGTCCATGGTCCAGTCACGCAAGGCACGTTTCTCGGCCGCCTCGGCTTGTTCGAACGCGCGCAGGCCCTGAAGCGCAAGGCCGATGCTGCGCAAAGTGCGGCCATCGATGCCGCAGTCGAACGCCTTGCCGTGCCCGGTCGCGCCTCGGGCGTAGGGGCCAGCATGGCGGAACACTTCAAAGTTCTCGCCGTGACGTCGCCGGGGCTCGGAATGCCGTCGGGTCTTGCAACCGACAAGGCGGTGCAATGATCGAGGCGATCACGAGCGAAAGCCTCGCAGGGGTCGCGCATGCCTTCTTCACCCGCCGCGGCGGCGTCTCCGAGGGCGTCTATGAATCATTAAATGGTGGGATCGGCTCGGACGACGATCAGGACCGCGTGCTTGAGAATCGGCGGCGCATGGCGGTGCACTTGGGCATAGAGCGCGATCAACTGCTTATCGCCTATCAGGTGCATTCGGCCGAGGCGCTGATCGTTACGAAAGCCTTTGCAGAAAGACCCCGCTGCGACGGCCTCGTCAGTGCCACGCGCGGCTTGGGCCTCGGCGTCACGGGCGCTGATTGCGGCATGGTTCTCTTGGCCGATGCCGACGCTGAAGTGGTTGCTGCCGCGCACGCCGGCTGGAAAGGCGCGCTTGACGGCGTCCTCGAAGCAACCCTCGTTCAGATGGAAAAGCTCGGCGCCAGGCGAAAGGCGATTGCCGCCGTGCTCGGTCCGACGATCGGGCCAAAATCCTATGAAGTCGGCGCGGAATTTCTCGCCCGCTTTCTATCAGCGCAGAAAAGCTACGCGCGCTTCTTCTCGCCTTCGGCGCAGCAGAAACATTTCATGTTCGATCTGCCGGGCTTCATCGGGGCTCGATTGACGGCTGCGGGGATCGGCTATTTCGAAGATCTCGGCGTCGATACTTATGCGGCCGAGAGCCGCTGTTTTTCCTACCGCCGTTCCGTGCATCGCAAAGAGCCGGACTACGGCAGGCTCGTCGCGGCAATCGCGCTGGCTTAGACGACATCGCGCTGAGGTGCAGCCGCCGGTTGCGGCAAGCGCACGGAGCTTGGCCGTTGCCGCAATCACGCTTTCTTTAAGGAAATATTAAGCAACATTGGACGATTTCGCGCGTTGGCTTCACGGCGAATTTCGTGGCCGAGGAGCTTCCATGGCGCGTCCGATGACAAAAATTTTTGCGACGGCTGCGGCAGTTGGACTCGGCCTCGCGCTGTCCTTTGGGACTTCGACGACGGGCGAAGCATTTGGGCGCGGCGGAGGCGGCGGCCATTTTGGTGGCGGCGGCCACTTCGGCGGCGGTCACTTCGGTGGGGGTCATTTTGGCGGCTTTGGCGGCGGGCATTTTGGCCATTTCGGCGGCGGCCATTTCGGTCACTTTGGCGGCGGCCACTTCGGTCACTTCGGCGCCGGACATTTTGGCGGGCGGAATTTTGGCGCTCGCGGCGCCTTCGGCCATCACAGGATGATGGGCAATTTTGGCGGCGCGCATGGAGCGTTCCACCACGCCGGCTTCGCTCGCAACGCCTTCGGCGGCCGCCACGCCTGGAACGCCTGGAACAGAGGCTATGGCGGCTATGGCTATGGCTGGAATGGTTACGGTTGGGACGACTGGGCCGGCCCGGTCTTCTGGCCCTTTTTCTACGGCGATCTCTTGTCATTCGCCCTATGGCCCTACGATTTCTACGATCCCTTCTTCGGTTATGGGCCCGACGATCTTCTCTCCTCGATCTTTTGGGGCACGCCCTATCTCGATGCAGACGGCGCCTGGGACGGAAATTCCTATGATGTCTACGGCACGCAACGGCAGGTTCGCACCGCCAGTACCGAATTCGAGGCGGAAGCTGACGCGCCTTGTGCCGCTCTCGCGCCAGGGATTGCCGACGTGCCGGTCGACCGGATCGAAAAAGCGATCCAGCCGAACGACACGCAAACGGCGATATTGAATGACCTGAAGACCGCTTCGGCCAAGGCCGACGATATTTTGAAAGCCTCGTGCCCCGGCCAAGCCCCGCTGACGCCGGTCAGCCGCATCGAGGCCGTCGGCAAGCGGATCGATGCGATGATTCAGGCGGTGCAGATTATGCGCGCGCCGCTGACGACGCTCGACAATTCCCTCGATGACGCGCAGAGGGAGCGCTTCAACGCGATCACACTCGGCGAGCGCTCGCGTCGGAGACCCGCGGAACCGACGGTGCAAGCAAGCGGCCTTGGCGACCTTTGCACGCAGCAGGCAAATGCCTTCGCCAATCTGCCGGTGGATCAAATCGAGCAGAGCGTGCAGCCGAGCGGCCAACAACAGACCGCCGCTTTCAACGCGCTGAAAGACGTCTCGGCCAAGGCCGCGAGCAGTATGGAATTGTCCTGCCCGACGACGGTTCCGCAGACTTTGACCGATCGCTTCGATGCGGTCATCAAACGTCTCGACGCCATGGCAGGAGCGGTCAAGACGATAGAGCCGGCATTGAGGACCTTCTATGCGTCGTTGAGCGACGAGCAGAAGGCACGATTTAATGTCATGCCGCCAAATGCGACGCAGACGACGCAACGCGGCTGAAATCGAACTTCGTTTGCGCGCGATCGCCGCAAGAGCCGAACCCGCTTTTGCGGCTCCGTTCTAGCGAATCCTGACCTTATGCTTGGCGACCGGGATCTGGGCGCGCACCTTGTCGACGAGCTTGCGGTCGATCCGCGTCGAGACGATGCCAATGCCGTCCGAGGCTCGCGCCGTGACATGTCCCCAAGGATCGACCACCAAAGAGTGGCCATAGGTCGCGCGCACGTCGCTGCCCACGTGATGCGTGCCGGTCTGCGCGGTGGCGCAGAAATAGGTCTCGGTCTCGATGGCTCGCGCGCGACAAAGCACTTCCCAATGGTCTTTGCCGGTCAACAGCGTGAAGGCGGCAGGCAGCGCGATCATGTCGGCGCCCTTGTCGACCAGCGCCTGGAACAGGTCAGGGAAGCGCAAATCATAGCAGATGGCGCAGCCGACGGTGAGGCCCTCGCAGTCATAGGTCACCACGGCATCACCCGGCCCGAAGGCCGCGCTTTCGTGATATTGCGTTCCGTCCGGCGCGGTGATGTCGAACATATGGATCTTGCGATATCGGGCGACTTCTTTGCCGCTGCGATCGAAGGCGATCGTGGTGTTGTGAATGAGGTCTTGGCCGGCGATCCTTTCGAGGATCGAGCCCGCATGGATGAAAATGCCATGCCGGCGTGCGAGATCCCGCATCGCCCGATAGGCCGGCCCTTCGCCCAAAATCTCGGCGGCGCCCTGCTTGTCGGCGCGGGTTCCACCGAGAAAGTCGAAGCATTCGGGCAGGCACACCCAATCGGGCTCCTCTTCCGCCACGGCGCGCTCGATAAGTTCGACCGCCGCCGCGATATTCGCCGCCTTGGCCTGGCGCGAATTCATCTGGATCAGGGAAATTTTCATGCGGCTGCGCCTCGGCCCCACGGCCTTGGCTCTATGTAATGCGTGGTGGGGCCGGAGGGAATGGAACGGATCGCCGAGGTGCCTTGCTTCAGGCGGCTTCCTGAAGAGCCTCGGCGAAGGCCCGCATGTCGGTGGTCATGGCGGCGGCGAGATTGTCGAGGTCACGGGCGAGATCGACGACCGATTTGACGCTTTCACTCGTCGCGACCACGGCTTTCGCCACGCTCTCCACAAAGTTGGACATGGCCGTCGTCCCGGAAGCGGCCGAGCGCACATTGCGGGCGATTTCCTGGGTGGAAGCGCCTTGCTCCTGAACCGCAGAGGCGATAATCGCCGAAATCTGCTCGATTTCGCCGATCTTGGCTTGGATCGTATCGATTGCGGAGACCGAGTTCTCGGTCGCCGCCTGGATGTCGGCGATCTGGCTCGAGATATCTTGGGTCGCGCGCGCGGTCTGGGTGGCGAGCGTCTTCACCTCTTGCGCGACCACCGCGAAGCCGCGTCCAGCCTCGCCGGCGCGGGCTGCCTCGATCGTCGCATTCAGCGCGAGCAGATTGGTCTGCGCGGCAATTCTGGAGATCAGGCTGACGATGTCGCCGACGCGGCGCGCGGCTTCGGCGAGCTTAGCCATGCCGGCAGAGGTTTCGATGCTCTCGGACACGGCTTTTTTGACGACGGTCGTTGATTGCACCACCTGCCGGCTGATTTCTTCGATCGAGGCGAGCAATTCCTCCGAAGCGATCGCCACCGACGAAACGTCGCCGGCGGCGTTCGAAGAGGCGATCTTTGCTTGATTCGATCCTTCCGCCGCATTGCGGGCGGCCGTGATCATGCCCTGCGAGGCAATCGCCATGCGTTTGGTCATCGCGCCGAGGCGCGCAACCGTAGCCGAAAGCTCGAGCGAAAACTTTTCGACCTTGGCGCGGATTGCAGCTTCGCGCATCAGCCGCGCCTCGCGATCGTCGCGGGCACGAATTTCGGCGACGAGCGCATTGTTAGTTCGTACGGCATCGCGCAGGACGCACAGCGCTCTGGAGATCGCGCCGATCTCGTCCTTGCGCTCAGCACCGACGATCTGGATCTCGGTGTTTCCGGCAGCGAGCGAAGCCATTTGCTGGGCAAGGAGCTCGACCGGCCTCGCTATGGTACGATGAATGACGGGAATCGAGACGGCGAGGATGAGAAAACAGCCAAACCCAGTGCCGATCAGGAGATTATAGGACAGAGAGGCCGCCGCGGCCTCCAGTTCCGCGGCGCGCTGGCGTGCCAGCACGGGATCGGCTGTGGTCGCCACCGCATGGGCCAGATCGCGCAGTTCGATGGAGGCGACATAGGCCACGACGCCCAGAGCGATGAGCAGCCCCATGAAAAGGAGTTGTCTCAGCACCAAGCTTCGGCCAATGGATAGTCCGACCATGAATTTCGCCCTTCGATGCGGGATCAACGGAAGCTTAATCCGGCGCTCTTCATGGGAAGTTAACGACGCGGAAGTTGTCTCAGGCGGTTTCCGGTTCGCGTGGTCTGCCGGCGCGGATTCGTGGAACCGCAGGTTGCGTCAATTCGATCGATCTCACCGCAGCGCGTAATGCTCGCTCGTCAGCCGGGCCGAGGCTGCAACCGCAGCGGTGCTGCCGTGGTATGATTGCACGCAAGCCGGTTCCAGAGGCTTTGTTATCGCATGGCCTTTTGCAAAGCGGGACGCCGCTTTGCGGATCATGCTTCGGAGGAACGCAAAATGTCGCTGGCCGTCGCGGTGCAGATGGACCCGATCGAAAGCATCAATTTTGCCGGCAATTCGACCTTCGCTCTGATGCTGGAGGCGGCAGCGCGCGGCCACCAGCTCTTCCATTATACGCCGGACAAATTATCCTGGCGTGCGATCCGGCATCGTCGCTGAAGCCGCGCCCATTAAGGTCAGCGAAACCGCCGGCGATTATTTTCGCTTGGGGGCAAGCGAAATACTCGATCTCGCGTCGATGGACGTCGTGCTCTTGCGGCAGGATCCGCCCTTCGATCTTGCCTATATCACGTCGACCTACTTGCTCGAGCGGCTGCCTTCGAACGTTCTTGTCGTCAATGATCCGGCTTCCGTCCGCAACGCGCCGGAAAAGCTCTTCGTGATGCAATTTCCGCAATTCATGCCGGCGACTCTGATTACGCGGGATAAGCGGGCGATCGAAAGCCTTTTTGGAGGAGCACGGCGAGATCGTGATGAAGCCGCTGCATGGGCACGGCGGCGCCGCCGTGTTCAAGGTCGGTCGCAAAGACCCGAATTTCGGTTCGCTTTACGATCTTTTCGCCGCGACCTTCAAGGAACCCTGGGTCGTGCAGCGCTTTCTGCCGCAGATCGCGAAAGGCGATAAGCGGATCATCCTCATTGACGGTGTCGCCGCCGCAGCCGTGAATCGCCTGCCGACCGGCAATGACATTCGCGCCAATATGGTGCGTGGCGGGGCAGCGGAGCCGACCGATCTCACTCCCCGGGAGCGGGAGATTTGTGCGACAATTGGCCCCGAATTGAAGCGCCGTGGCCTGCTGCTCGTTGGAATCGACGTAATCGATGGCCATCTTACTGAAATCAATGTGACTTCGCCGACCGGAATCAGAGCCATACGAAATGTCGGGGGGCCGGACCTCTCCGCCACGGTCTGGGACGCGATCGAAGCAAAAATCGGCAGAGCATAAGCGTTTCTTCCACAAGACCATGCCCAATTGAACATAGGTTTCTGCCCAACGCGATCTAGATTGTCCGCGGCGACAGCAGGACGAATCGGATGACAATGACAGATCTCGCACCGGTCCTGGAGAAACCGAGCCGGCGCGTTTCGCCCTTAACCCCGGCGCAATTGTTCGACCGGGCGGAGATTGCCCGGGCGATCGGGAAAGCCCACGCCGGCGGCATGGGCCTCGAAGATCTGCGCAAACATATGGTCGATCTGTGCCGGCGCAGCTTGGATGCCGGCCGCGCCCGCGCCCGCGCCGTCTTCGAGGCGACCAGTGGCGGCCTCGCCTGCGCCGGAAATCTCGCGGTGATCGAAGACGAGCTTATCCGCGCGCTCTACGACTTCGTCGTCACCTATCTGCGCCCGGCGCCCCACGACAGGCCCTATCGGCTTGTCGTCGCCGCGGTCGGCGGCTATGGCCGCGCCACGCTGGCGCCCGGCTCGGATATCGACCTCTTGTTTTTGTTGGCGGCCGACAAGGAAGAAGAACACGGCGAGCGTGTCGCCGAAGCCATGCTCTATTTGCTCTGGGATCTGCGCCAGAAGGTCGGCCATTCGACGCGCTCGGTGGAGGAATGCCTGCGCCAATCGAAAAGCGACATGACGATCAGGACCGCGCTGCTCGAAGCGCGCTTCATACTCGGCGACGAAGGCTCTGTTCGAAGACATGCGGCGGCGTTTCGAGAAGGAAATCGTTCACCATAATCCGCGCGATTTCGTCGCCGCCAAGCTAGTTGAGAGGGATACGCGGATTTCGCGCGCCGGCCGCTCGCGCTATCTCGTCGAGCCGAACGTGAAAGAGGGCAAAGGCGGGTTGCGCGATCTCAACACCTTGTTCTGGATCGCCAAATACGTCTACCGCGTGCGCGAGGCCTCCGATCTCGTCGAGGCCGGCCTGTTCACGCGGCGCGAATATCGGCTGTTTTACCGCTGCGAGGAATTCCTCTGGCGGGTCCGCTGCCATCTGCATTTCCTTACCGGCCGCGCCGAGGAAGTCTTGAGCTTCGACGTGCAGCGGCAGGTCGCCGATCGACTCGGCTATGCGAGCCGCGGCGGCCTCGCCGGCGTCGAACGTTTCATGAAACATTATTTTCTGGTCGCCAAGGATGTCGGCGATCTGACCGCGGTTGTCTGCGCGGCGCTTGAAGAAAACCAGGCGAAACCCGCCGCCGTGCTCGACCGCTTCGCCAGCCATGCGCGCCCGCACGAGAAAGGCCTGCGCAGCGCCGGCTTTGCGATCGAGAAGGGCCGGATCACCGTGGCCGGAGCGGACGTGTTCAGCCGCGATCCGGTCAATCTCATCCGTCTCTTCTGGATGGCGGACCGCAATGGTCTTGCGATTCATCCCGAGGCGAAGCGACTCGTCATCTCGGCGTTGAAGCTGATCGACGCCAAACTGCGCGCCGATCCCGAGGCCAATCGGCTCTTCCTCGACATTCTCACCTCGCGCAATTCGCCTGAGGTCGTGCTGCGCCTGATGAACGAAGCCGGCGTACTCGGCCGCTTCATCCCGGAATTCGGCCGCATCGTCGCTCTGATGCAGTTCAACATGTATCATCACTATACGGTGGATGAGCATCTGTTGCGGGCGATCGGCCACCTCGCCGATCTCGAAGCGCAGCGTCACAGGGAAGAACATCCGCTGGCGAGCGTGATCATGCCGTCGATCGAGAAGCGCACGGCGCTCTACGTCGCCATGTTCCTGCATGACATCGCCAAAGGGCCGCACCGAGGATCATTCGCTCGCCGGCGTCGCGGTGGCGCGCCAACTCTGCCCGCGTCTCGGCCTCTCGCCGGCGGAGACCGAGACGGTCGCCTGGCTCGTCCAAAACCACCTCATCATGTCCGATACCGCGCAACGGCGCGATCTCGGCGACCGCCGGACGATCGAGACCTTTGCCGCCCGCGTGCAGACGCTCGAACGGCTGAAAATGCTGCTGGTCCTGACGGTCTGCGACATTCAGGCCGTGGGCCCCGGAGTCTGGAACGGCTGGAAGGGCGAATTGCTGCGCACGCTTTATTGGGAGACCGAAGTCGTGCTTGCCGGCGGCCATTCGGCCCGCGAGCGGACCTGGCGGGTCGAACGCGCCAAGGCGGAATTGCGCGAGAAATTGGTCGGCTGGACGGATCTCGATTTCGAAGCCTATGCGGCGCGCCATCAGCAGGCCTATTGGCTGAGGGTCGACCTGCCGCGCAAGCTCCGCCATGCCAAGCTGCTCAATATGACGGAAGTCGAGCTGCCCGCGCCGGTCATCGACATCGCGACGGATGCATTCCGCGGCGGTCACCGAGCTCACGGTGATCGCGCCGGACCATCCGCGTCTCCTGTCGATCGTCGCCGGCGCTTGTGCCGCGACGGGCGCCAACATCGTCGATGCGCAGATCTATACGACCAACGACGGCCTGGCCCTCGATACGTTCTTCGTGTCGCGCGGGTTCGAGCGGGATGAGGACGAGCTGCGTCGCGCCAACAGGATCGCGCTGACGGTCGAGCGCACGTTGCGCGGCGAGGTCCGGCTCGGCGAACTGGTTGCCGCCAAAGGCCCGGTCAGCGAGCGCCACACGAGCTTCGAGGTTCCCCCGGAAGTCTCGATCGACAACGAGCTCTCGAACAAGTTCACGGTGATCGAGGTCTCCGGGCCACGATCGGCCGGGCCTGCTCTATAGCATCACCACGATCCTGTCGGGCCTGAACCTCAACATCGGCTCGGCCCATATCGCGACCTTCGGCGAAAAGGCCGCGGACGTCTTTTATGTGACCGACCTGACCGGCGCCAAAATCGTCTCGGCGAGCCGCAAAGCCGCCATTCGACAGAAACTGCTCGCCACTTTCAACCCTTCGGCGCCGGTGCCCTCCCGGGCTCAGGCTGCCGGTCGGCTCCGCCTGAGGCGCGCTTGGACAACTTGATTTTCGTCGGCTCCGACCAGATATCCGACGGGGCCGCGACTGGCGCCGTAAGGCCGCCGCCTTCGTCTGAAAACGCCTAAGTAAAGAGCGCGAATTTTCTGGCCCTATCAAGTGAGACCAGCAGGATCAACATCATGCCCGACGCCAAAGTAACCGAAAACGCCGAGCCCGTGGTTGACCCCGAGACGCCCGGATCGGCCCCAAACGGCCGAGCCCGATTTGCGTGCCGTTTTGCAAAACCTGCAGCGCGAGAACGCCGAACTCAAAGACAAGCTTCTGCGCGCCCTTGCGGACATGGAGAATTTGCGCCGCCGGACCGAGAAAGAGGTCACCGACGCCAAGCTCTACGGCGTAAGCTCATTCGCGCGCGACATGTTGAGCTTTGCCGACAATTCCCGCCGCACCGTCGAGAATATCCCTCCGGAGCTGCGCAACAGCAAGGACCCGTCGATCAAAACGCTGATCGAAGGCCTTGAATTGACCGAGCGCGACTTTCTGGCGCGCTTGGCGCGCCACGGCGTCAAAAAGATTCAGCCGCTCGGCGCCAAGTTCGATCCCAACCTGCACGAGGCTCTGTTCGAAGTTTCCGACGATACGGTGCCGAACGGAACGGTCGTGAAGGTCGTCGATGACGGCTATACGATCGGCGACAGGGTTCTGCGTCCAGCGAAAGTGGGCGTTTCGCGCAGCGCCGCCAAGGAAGGCTGAAACGCACGCGGCGCGAACCCCTTGAGGTTCGCGCCGTGCGCTTACGCTTCACCAACGCCTCGGCTTGGCTTCGCCGGGCATCCTTCGACTCAGTGCAGAGTCTTTAGCCATTCGTCCACGTTCTTGCGCGCAACGTCGCGGCCGATGCCATAGCGTTCTTGCAACATGCCTTCGAGCTGATCGCGGCGACCGTTGATCTTGGCGAGATCGTTGTCGCTGAGATCCCCCCATTTTTCCCTGAGCCTGCCCGTAAACTGCTTCCAGTTTCCTTCGACGCGATCCCAATTCATGACGTCCTCCTTGGAGCTGATCATGCTTAGTGGCCGCAGAACGTCGCCAGGGGCGTCGGGTTCCAAGCTTGGCAACAGAAAAACATCAACGCCGCCATGGATTTGCCGCACATTCGCTGCCGCGTGGCCGCGTTGCGAAAGTGCCGGCTTGATTAATAAATTTGAATGTCGGCTCGGCAAAATCATGCCACAGGTCGGCAGCTGCGATTTGCGACAGGTAGGGGGCGCCCCGATGCCGGGGTATTTTCGAACTCGCCTTGAGCGGACCGTCGCCCTATTATATCCGGATTGGCTTTAGTTCTCGCATAGGTGCGGTGCTGCAATGGGTCAGAGGTCTGGCAGCGGTCTCGGACGCGCTCCCGCGGGCTCTCTCAAAGCCGATAAAATTGCTGCTTTCCCACAAAGCTTGCTGGACGAACATATTCTCAACGCGGCTGCATCGGTCTTGGATCTGTTGCCGGTCGGCATTCTCGTCTGCGATCCCGATGGCACAATCGCGAGCCACAATCGCGCCGCCGCCGAACTCTGGGGACACGAACCGAGACTTGGCGATACGGTCGAGAGGGTCTGTGGCGCTTATCGCAGTCTCGACGGCGGTGCCCGGCCGCATGAGCTTCTGGCCGATGTGTTGAGGGGCGGCTCGCACGTCGTCGGTCAGGTGATCCACCGCGAACACGCGAACGGTTCGCCGACTTTCATCGTGCTCAGCATGAATGCGCTGAAGGATCCGCTTGGCAATATCGTCGGCGCGATGATTTGCGGCCAAAACGCCGGCGGCGGGAGCCACTTGTCAAGGGCGGTGCCAGAAGGCGAGCGGCGCATGCGCGATTGGCTCGATGCGCTTCCGGTGGCCGTCTATGTCACCGACGCCGAAGGCCGGATCGCATTCTACAATCAGGCTTCGGTCGAGCTATGGGGCCGGCATCCGGAGATCGGCAAGAGCACCTGGTGCGGCTCCTGGCAGCTTTTTCGCACGGACGGGAGCCCGTTGCCGCATGACGAATGCCCGATGGCGGTGGCGCTGAAGCAGCGGCGCCCGATCAAAGGCGCGGATGCATTGCTCGAACGGCCCGATGGCACGCGCGTCAGGTTTCGCGCCTACCCGACCCCTCTTATGGATGAAACCGGCCGCATGGTCGGCGCGCTCAACACTTTGATCGACATCACCGAATACGAGCGCGGCGAGGAAATTCGCCAGCAGCTTGTCTCCATCGTCGAATTCTTCACAAGACGCCATCGTCGCCAAGGACCTCAACGGCATCATCACCAATTGGAATCACGGCGCCGAGCAGCTCTTCGGCTATACGGCCCAGGAGGTGATCGGCAAACCGGTCACGATCCTCATTCCGCATGATCACCTCGATGAAGAGCCGGACATCCTTGGCCGCATTCGCCGCGGCGAGAGGGTCGACCATTACGAGACGGTGCGTCGACGCAAGGATGGAAGCCTGGTGGAAATTTCGCTGATGGTGTCTCCGATCCGGAATGCGGACGGCCGGATCATCGGCGCATCAAAAATCGCCCGCGACATCACCGAGCGCCACCGCGCCGAAGAGCAGAGGCAGCTCCTGCTGCGCGAGATGAATCATCGGGTCAAGAATTTGTTCTCGCTGGCCAGCGGCGTGGTCACGCTCAGCGCGCGCTCGGCCGGAACGCCGGAAGATCTTGCGGCCGCGGTCCGCGAAAGGCTTGCCGCGCTGGCACGGGCGCAGGACCTGACGCTGCCCGATCTGAGCAGGGGCGCCGTGAGGGCAGAGCGTGCGATAAGCCTTCGTAGCCTTGTCTCGACAATCATCTCTCCCTTCGACGACACGAAGCCCGGCGGCGCCCGCGTCGCCATCGACGGACCAGACGTGCGAGTTGGCGTCAGCACCGTCACCGGTGTGGCGCTTCTCCTGCACGAATTTGCCACCAATGCCGCCAAATACGGTGCCTTTTCCGTGGCGAGCGGCCGCGTCAAGATCGAATGGTCAATTGCGGAGGGCGTGCTCCTCCTTCAATGGGAAGAGCAGGGCGGGCCGCCGCTCGAACCGCCCGGCGATGATGCTGCGGGCTTCGGCACGATGCTGGCGCGTCGAATCGTCGGAGGCCAACTCGGCGGACGAGTTTCCCACATGTGGAAGCGCGACGGGTTGATCATCAATCTTTCGCTGCCGCTCGCCGTTCTTTCGAGCTGAGCAGGCGCGCTCTTCGCGCTTAACTTACTGCGCGCAACGAGGCTGCCGATCAATGGTTCCCGCAGCCCTCGCGCTGCCGTCAGCCAATCCGAAGCTTTGGCCCTCGGGGAACCCGCAATGCCTTCGCAACGTTGAGCCGAGCTTAACGAGAGGAGGAACGTCATGGGCCTTGGCCGGGGTTTGTTGCTTTGGCTGATCGGTATTCCGATCCCCATCATCATCTTAATCGCGTTGTTGTGGCACCATTGAACACTGATGGAGAGAATTTGCGAGATTCTCTCCATCATTCCTGCCGCGCGCCGTCCACGCCGCGCGGCTTCGTGACTCGGCGCAAAGTGAGGTTGATCCTTCTGCCGTCGAGCAAGGCGGAGGAGCCAGGAAGGATGCGGGCGACGCCGTGATAGGCGAGACGTGCCGGGCCGCCCAGCACGACGGCATCGCCCGATGCGAGTTCCAGGATCTGCGTCCTGCCGCCGCGCGCGGTACCGCCGAAGCGAAAGATACACGAGCATCCGAGTGACAGAGACACAACGGGCGCGGCGAAATCATCTTCGTCGCGGTCCTGATGCAGACCCATATGCGCGGCGGGGCCATAGACATTGACGAGACAGGCCTCAGGCGCATGCGGATAATGGGCGAGTTCCGCCCAGGCGCGCAGAGCGAGCAGGGGGATACTTGGCCAAGGCTTGCCCGTCTCTGGATGCGTCGCCCGGTAGCGATAGCCCTCGCGATCCGACACCCAGCCGAGCGCGCCGCAGTTGGTCATCTTCACCGAGAAAGGCTTGCCGGTCTTCGGCATGCAGGGCTGAAACAAGGGGGCTGCGGCGATCACGGCATCAATGTCCGCGAGCAGGGCCCGTTGCGCCGCCTCGTCGAGGTAGAATGGCACATGCACGAGGCCGTTGTCGTAGCGATGTATCCCCGTCGGCTTCGAAAAGTCGAGCTGCTCTAGGATTTCAAAACCTCCTTCGATTCGATCGTCGAATCGGCATTGAACCGATAGACAAGCACGTCGCCGGTCTCAATCTCCGCCTCGGGCACCGTCTCCGGTGTCAGCCGGTCGAGCACCATGACTATGGCACGCAGGGAATTACCATGCGCCACGACGAGAATGTGCTCGCCGCGCAATAGGCGCGGCAAGATCTCGTCCAAATAATAGGGAAGCACCCGGGCAACCGTATCTTTCAGGCTCTCGCCGCCGGGCGGGCGCACTTCGTAGGAGCGTCGCCAGAGATGGACTTGGTTGTCGCCCCATTTGGCACGCGCCTCATCCTTGCTGAGACCGGAAAGATCGCCGTAGTCGCGTTCATTCAGGGCTTCGGCATAGACGGTTGGAATATCCTGCTGGCCGAGCTCGGCAAGGATTGGCGTTAGCGTATTCTTCGCCCGCGCGAGGTTCGAACTGTAGGCGCGCTGGAAGGAAAGGCCCTTTGCCTTGAGCGCGCGGCCGGCGACATGCGCTTCTTCGATGCCGCGTTTCGTGAGATCGGGATCCTTCCAGCCGGTAAAAAGATTTCTCAGGTTCCACTCGCTTTGGCCGTGCCGCACGAGGACGAGAAGGCGTTGCATGGATCATCCTTGCTTTGCGCCGCCCACGACAGGAGAGGCAAGCACATCGGCCATCGTATAGAGGCCGGGCTTTTTGCCCCGCGCCCAGAGTGCGGCATGTAGGGCGCCGCGCGCGAAGATTCCACGATCCTCGGCTTTGTGAGCAAGTTCGAGCCGCTCTCCGGGACCGGCGAAGATCACGGCGTGTTCGCCGATCACCGTGCCGCCGCGCAGTGACGCGAAGCCGATCGTGGCGCTCTCGCGCACGCCAGTCACACCGTCGCGGCTTCGCGCGGATTTCTCGGCAAGCGCGACGCCACGTCCCCGTGCGGCGGCTTCGCCCAAAAGCAACGCCGTGCCGGACGGGGCATCGATCTTTAAGCGATGATGCATTTCGACGATCTCGACGTCATAATCGGGTCCGAGCGCGCGCGCGGCCTGTTCGACCAGAGCGGCGAGAAGATTGACGCCGAGGCTCATGTTGCCGGACTTCACGATCACCGCATGGTGAGCGGCGGCCGCGATCCGGCTCTCGTCCTCGCCCGAAAATCCAGTCGTGCCGATGACATGCACGATCCGCGCCTGCGCCGCCAAGGCCGCCAGTTCCAGGCTGGCGCGCGGCGTCGTGAAATCGAGGATCCCGTCCGCGGTCACAACGCACGCGAGCGGGTCGCTCGAAATCGCGACGCCGAGAGGCCCGCGGCCTGCGATCGTGCCGGCATCCTGACCGAGCGCCTCGCTTTGCGGTCCTTCGAGCGCGCCGACGAGCGCCACGCCGTCGGTTGCGGCGATCAAATTGATGAGCGCGCGGCCCATGCGGCCGGCCGCTCCGGCCACGATGAGCCGCATGTCGCCCATGGCGCGTCTCCGAAGTCTAGAGCTAGGCTTGGTCTATAAGGCCCGGCGGGCCGCTTGAAAAGTTTAGCTCCGCCTCGGGAGGCTCGTCATGCACGCGTCACTTGATCCCGCTAGGGTCCTTGGTGACCAGGGAAGCGCAATCGGTATCAGGCCGGCATGCGAACCGGATGTAGTTTGCCTGCAGCGCT
Organism: uncultured Alphaproteobacteria bacterium; assembly: GCA_963759985.1. Lineage (GTDB taxonomy): Bacteria > Pseudomonadota > Alphaproteobacteria > Rhizobiales > Beijerinckiaceae > Methylovirgula. The sequence goes on along the minus strand of CAVXBI010000004.1, from coordinate 20,928 downwards.
CACCCTCGGTCACCAGTAGCGTAAAGTCTGCGTACCGGCGTCGATACCCCCAATTTGGCGTCCGCGTTCGCGCTCCGTGTAAGGTCCTTCGGCTCCAATCGCGCGGAAATATTTTTTCGTAGGATCGGAGCAAAGCCCTACCCCCGCGCCGCGGCGATCTCGGCCTGGATCGCCTCGGCTGCGGCGCGCGGATCGGCGGCCTCGACAATCGGCCGCCCTTCGACAAGATAATCACCCCTGCCTTGATCGCCTCTGATGGCGTCGCTACGCACTTTTGGTCGCCGCGCCACCCGCCCGCGGGGCGAATGCCGCGTTTCTCCGTTTGGATTTTCTGCTACGTTGCGGATGCCTCTATTTTTAGGGTGGCTGTCGTGCGTTATGTAGCTCTTTTCGTTTTGCCATTGCTCCCTGTTTTACATGGCGCTGCGGCCAATGCTGGGAATGCAGGCGCGTGCGCTCACGGCTATGTCGTCTGCCAACAGGCGTGCGATAGCCAAAAGCTCCAATGCGCCAATACCGGCAATGACTTAGACTTCTGCAGCGCGGGCTCGATTAGCTGCCAGACCGGATGCGAGAATCACGAACACGCTTGTTCGCAGCAATAATCCGGCATTCATGAACTTGGCAGCAAGTCCTACCCGCGCGCCGCGGCGATCTCGGCCTGGATTGCTTCGGCTGCGGCGTGCGGATCGGCTGCCTCGACGATCGGCCGCCCCACGACAAGATAATCGGCCCCCGCCTTGATCGCCTCTGATGGCGTCGCCACGCGCTTTTGGTCGCCTCGCTGGCCGCCCGCTGGCCGAATTCCAGGCACGACCAGGATCATGTCCTGCCCGATGGCGCGGCGCAGATCCGGGATCTCATGCGCCGAGGCGACTAGCCCGTCGATGCCGATCGCCTTGGCTTGGGCGGCGCGATACAGCACGAGATCGCGCACAGCCAAGCGATACCCGGCCTCGGCGAGATCGGCATCATTGTAGGAGGTCATGGCGGTCACCGCGATGAGCTTCAGCGAAGATCCCGCGACGCCCTCTTTCGCCGCCGCCATCGTCTGCGGATAGGCATGGATGGTGAGAAATTCGACGCCGCGCCGCGCGATCTGCGCGGCGGCGCGTTTCACCGTGTTTGCGATGTCGTGCAATTTGAGGTCGAGGAAGATTTTCTTGCCTTGGGCGGAAAGTTCATCGGCGAGCGCCAGACCGCCGGATCCGCCGGCATAGGCGAGTTCGAGACCGATCTTATAGAAATTGACGCTCGCCCCCAGCCGGTTGACGAGCGCACGCGCTTGTTCTGGATCGGCGAGATCGAGCGCGACGATGAGCCGGTCGTTCATTCGGGTCACGATCCGCCGCGGCGATAGATCCAGACACGTGCTGGCGGAAAGTTGCGCCAGATCCGCGCCGAGCCTTGCGCCGCGAAACCCGCACTGCGCGGTACAGGCGACGTGAGGCCATAGGTGAATTGGACGAAGAATCCGTCGGGCGCCATGAGATCGAAGGCCTCGGCGAGCAAAGTGCGGCGCAGGGGCTCAGGCTTTGTCAGCAGCGGCAGGCTCGAGACAACGGCGGAGGCCGGCGCCTCGAGTTGCCCGCGCAAAGTCGCAGCCAGCCGATAGGCATCGCCCTCGACGATCCGCACGCCGGGGAAACGCTCGCCGAGCAGCGCGCAAAAGTTCGGATCGAATTCGACCAGGATGAGACGGCCCGGCGCGAGACCGCGGTTGAGCAAAGCTCGAGTGACTACGCCGGTGCCGGGGCCGAGTTCGACGATCGGCCCTGGCAGCGCTGGATCGACGGCGCGCGCCATGGTCTCGGCCAAAGCGGGCCCGGATGGCATCACCGCGCCGATTTGCTTGGGATTGTCGAACCAGGAGCGAAAAAACCGCGCTTCGTCGGAGAAGCGGCCCTCTGTCCTTTGCTTCGGCGCGCGCATCGTCTTGTTGTGACTCAACTCGGCTCCCATGCGTTGAAATGAGCTCATTCTTACAGCCCAAAATTGCCGACAACGCCGTATTCGTCAAGGAAACGCACCAGCAATCGACAGCCATCCGGAATTGGCATTATATCGCAGATAGCGAGGCGCGGCTTGGAACTGTCTTCGCGCCTGCCCGAGGATGATAATTCGCATTTTGGAGGACATGGCCATGCTCGGCGATGATCTCGAAAAGGGTTCGCGCAGATGGTTCCTCCGGCTTACGGCCGGCCTCGGTGCGGGCGTCGCCTGCGCGCCGCGCGTTTTGGCCGATGCAGGACATGGCGGGCTTGCTGACCGTCGCTGGGGCCAGCCGCCTGATATCGCCGGAACGGCACCCGATCCGCATGAAATTTCGGCGGCCATCGATCTCGCGTTGCAGAATGCCGACATCGATGGGATCGATCATTTCTTTCCCACCCCTTTCGAGCTTGAGCGCCTGCGCGGCAACGCAAGGCTGCGCGAAAAATTAATGGCGCGCATCGCCGAAAATCTTCTGGTTCCGGCCTACGCAGACGGTTTGCCGTCGATTGAAGCGATGCAGATTCCCAAATCGGGTCCACGCGCCTATCGACGCGGCGCTTGGATCGAGCCGGTCGATCTCCTGACCTATCTCACCTGCGCCATTCTCATTGCAAGCCGGCTCGAACCGACGAGAGTCTCGGTGCAACGCGTTTTCTCGCATCGCTTCAACCCGCATGCCGGGCGGCTGTTCGATGAGCGGTATGATTTTGGCACCTTCCAGGCGGCCGTCAGAGATCGGCTTGAGGCGAAGCCCGGAACCGTGCTGGTCAGCACCGATGTCGCGGATTGCTATGACAGCATGTGCGGCGAGCGCCTCGCACAATCTCTGGCGCGCAGAGGCGCTGAGCCCTGGCTTGTGGCGGCCGTTGACCGGCTGCTGCGCGGCTGGAGGGGGCCTGAGGGCAAGGGATTGCCCGCCGGTTCTCATGCCAGCCACATCCTTGCCGAAGCGGTCTTCGCCGAAATCGACGACAGGCTGCAGAAGGACGGCATCGACTACGTTCGCTACGTCGATGACTATCGCTTGTTTGCACCCGACGTTGCGACGGCGCGCGCTTGGTTGCAGCGGTTGGACGAACGGCTTGCACTGGAGCGGCTGCACCTCAATCAGAGCAAGACGTCGCTCCAGGCGTTGACGGGCGAACAATATGAGAGAGCGAGCAGAATCCGGCGTGCCGGGCTTCTCTGGGGGAAGTTGGGGCGGGATCGAATCCTCAGCGTGGCACAGGGAACACCGCAGTTGGTTCCGCAGCCGCCCGCAAATCCGCCGGCGCCATCAGCGCCAGACAGCGCGCCGCAAAACAAGTTTCCGCCTCTTCCTGGCCGGCCGCGTAATCAACTCTATGACGTCGTGTTGCGTTATCGCAAAACGCCACTGCAACGGGAGGATGCCGAACTCATTCGAGGCATCGATGCACAGGCCCTTCTCGCGGATCTAAAACGCCGGGCGGCGCAGGATGCTTATGTACCGCTCGGCGAGTTGCGCCTTCTCGTCGAGGCCACCTTGGCGACGAAAAGCTACGCCCGGTTCCCGGAGATCCTGGACCTTCTTGCGGCGAGCCCGCATGGGGCGATCTTCGTGGCCGATGTGCTCGAAACCTGCCGCGACGAGATCCCCAAGCCGGTGCGCAGCGCCGCTGCAAAATGGTATGCCGCCCGGCTTCTTGAAGGGGCCTTCCCGGGCAAGTTCGAGGCGTTGCAGGCGGCGCTCCTGCTCGGCACCGACGGTTATGAAGCGCCGCAAGTCCTTCGCGAATATCTCGAAGCGAAGGCTCCCGCCTCATCGCTCGTGCAGCGAACCCTCATCGAAAGCCTGCGAAATCATTGCGACAAACACCTCGCTCAAGCATTGCTGGTGTATTGCGACCGAGCGGCGCCACAGACCCGACGCGTGCTGCTTGACGTGGTCTGGCCGCATCTCGAGGCGGCGCAAAGAAGCGTTCTCGCCCGCCGCTATGCCGAGGAAGCGCAGCGCGATCCCTTCGTCGCCGCGCTGTTCGAAGCGGCGGGGACGAGCGGCGAAGCGCCGCGCGCGCTGGCGTGATGAACGGAATATCGGCGCGCAGTCTTCAGCCCGCTTACTGGCTTTTGAGTTGAGCCGCGTCCTTCAGGATGATTTCCGGCTTGCCCTTATGCAGGCGGATAGGCCCGGTGATCTCCACCGCCTTGCCGTTCAGCGCCGCGACATCCGGAAACTTGCTCGCATCCTCGGAGAAGATCACCCCGGTAAAGGCATCGTCGGGATAGCGGCCGCCCATGTTGATGAAGGTCACGCCTGAGCGCGTCGAAGTATGAACCTCGCTGACTGTACCCGCGACCGTAACGGTCTGGCCCACATGCGTGCCGGCATCGGTCGGCTGGATCGTCTCCGCAAGCGCCGGTGCTGCGACAAGAGCAAACCCAAGGGACAGAATGAGCATTCTCATGACGTCCTCCCCAAAAGCCAATGATCATACCCGCTTCAGGCCATGCGGACCACGGCCGGTTACCAGATTCCTGAGCTTACTGAGCACCGCCGGGTGCACTTCTCGGATCGTCCGGCGAAGCTATAAGTTCGCCGCAACAATTGACGTAGGTGTATGGCCTTTGAACGAAGTCGCATGACCCGTTCCAACCGGCGTGGTGACCAGACCTCGCCTTCCAGCCAGACATGGAGTCTTGAGCAAAAGCCGCCGACGCCAATCCAAAAGACAGTGCTGCGACGAGCGCCACAAACGTCTCTCTGAAGCGCATTTCCAGCCCCTCTCGTTTGCGATACCACCCGGCCATAAGCGCAGCGCTCACGAACCGAGGTTCTCGAAGAAATCCTTCATCTTCGCGAAAAAGCCCGAGGCTTCGGGATGCGTGCTGTTGGAAGATAGAGTTTCGAACTCCGCGAGCAATTCGCGCTGCCGCTTGGTGAGGTTTTGCGGCGTCTCCACGGTCACCTGGATATAAAGATCGCCCATGTCGCGCGAGCGCAGAACCGGCATGCCTTTGTTCTTCACCTTGAACTGCTTGCCGGACTGGGTCCCTTCCGGAATCTTCACCTTCGTTTCGCCCCCGCCCAAGGTGCGGACTTCGACTTCGCCGCCGAGCGAGGCTTGAACCACCGAGATTGGCACGCGGCAGAAGAGATCGGCGCCGTCGCGCTGAAAGAACGGATGTGGTTTGGTGGAGACGAAAATATAGAGATCACCCGGCGGGCCGCCGCGAAGCCCCGCCTCGCCTTCGCCCGCGAGCCGGATCCTTGTGCCGTCTTCCACACCCGGCGGCACATTGACCGCGAGGCTGCGCTCGCGCGTCACCCGGCCCGTGCCGGAGCATTGGGTGCAGGGATTGTCGATGGTCTCGCCCTGGCCGTGGCAACTCGGACAGGTCCGCTCGATCGAGAAGAAGCCTTGCTGCGCCCGGACGCGGCCGTAGCCGCCGCAGGTCGTGCAGGCGCGGGGTTTGGCGCCGGCCTTGGCGCCGCTTCCGGCGCAGGCCGTGCATGCGACCGAGGTCGGCAGGTTCAAATTCGCGGTACTGCCCGCGAAGGCCTCTTCGAGCGTGATTTCGAGATTGTAGCGCAAGTCCGAGCCGCGCGCGGCGCCGCCGCGTCCGGTCCGCCGGCCCATCACGTCGCCGAAGAGATCGTCGAAAATATCCGCCATCGACGCCGCGAATCCATCGCCGCCGGCGGAGAATCCGCCGCCCCCTTGCTCGAAGGCCGCATGGCCGAAGCGATCATAGGCGGCGCGCTTCTGCGTGTCGGAGAGGACTTGATAGGCTTCGTTCAGCTCTTTGAACTTATGTTCGGCCGCAGCATCGCCCGGATTGCGATCCGGGTGGTATTGCATCGCGGCCTTTCGATAGGCCGCCTTGATTTCTACCTCCTGGCAAGACCGCGATATGCCGAGGACTTCGTAGAAACAGCGCTTCGCCATCGCAATTCAGACCCTTCGCGGCACCCGCGGCGCCGTTCCCAACTCATAATGGATTCGAAACGGGAGTTTGAGCCTCTTCCGCCTCCGGAATGCCACGAGTTAACAGATAAGAAAACCCAAGCCCGATTGCCACCTTACGCAATTTTTCGCGGAAAAGGCCAGGCGAACGGCCTGGCCTTTGTTCCATTCGGAGCCACGGTTGCCCGCGGCATGTCTGCGCGCGAGATTAGGCCGATTTCTTCTTGTCGTCGTCGCCGACCTCCTTGAAGTCGGCATCGATCACGTCGTCCTTCGCGCCTTCCGCGCCGGCTGCCCCGCCGGTCTCGCCCGCCGATTTATACATCGCCTCGCCAAGCTTCATGGAAGCCTGAACGAGATCCTCCGTCCGGGCCTTGATTGTGGTGAGGTCGTCGCCTTCGAGCGCCGTCTTTAGCGCCGCGATCGCGGATTCGACCGCGCTCTTGTCGGACTGGGCGACTTTCGATCCATATTCGGAGAGCGACTTCTCCGTCGTATGAATCATCGCTTCGCCGTGGTTCTTGGCGTCGACGAGTTCGCGCCGCGTCTTATCTTCGGCGGCATGAAGCTCGGCGTCCTTCACCATCTTGTCGATGTCGGCTTCGGACAAGCCGCCCGAGGCCTGGATGCGGATCTGCTGCTCCTTGTTGGTCGCCTTGTCTTTCGCCGTCACATTGACGATGCCGTTGGCGTCGATGTCGAAGGTCACTTCGATTTGCGGCACGCCGCGCGGCGCCGGCGGAATGCCGACGAGATCGAACTGGCCGAGCAGCTTATTGTCGGCCGCCATCTCACGCTCGCCCTGGAAGACGCGGATGGTGACCGCCGTCTGATTGTCTTCCGCCGTCGAAAAGACCTGGCTCTTCTTGGTCGGGATCGTGGTGTTGCGGTCGATCAGCCTTGTGAAGACGCCGCCCAAGGTCTCGATGCCAAGCGACAGCGGGGTCACGTCGAGGAGCAGCACGTCCTTCACGTCGCCTTGCAGGACGCCGGCCTGGATCGCCGCGCCGACCGCCACCACCTCGTCGGGGTTGACGCCCTTGTGCGGCTCCTTGCCGAAGAAGTTTTTGACGACCTCTTGGACTTTGGGCATGCGCGTCATGCCGCCGACCAGCACCACTTCGTTGATCTCGCCGGCGCTGAGCCCGGCGTCCTTCAGCGCCTTGCGGCAGGGCTCGACCGTCTTCTGGATGAGATCATCGACCAAAGCTTCGAGCTTGGCGCGCGTCAGCTTCAGGGTCAGGTGTTTCGGGCCCGAAGCATCGGCGGTGATATAGGGAAGGTTGATTTCGGTCTGCGTAGCCGAGGAAAGTTCGATCTTGGCCTTTTCCGCCGCCTCTTTGAGGCGCTGAAGGGCGAGCTTGTCCTTGCGCAGATCGATGCCGCTTTCCTTGCGGAACTCGTCGGCCAGATAATCGACAATACGATTGTCGAAATCCTCGCCGCCGAGGAACGTGTCGCCGTTGGTCGATTTCACTTCAAAGACGCCGTCGCCGATTTCGAGAATCGATACGTCGAACGTGCCGCCGCCCAAGTCGTAGACGGCGATCGTGCCCGTGCCTTTCTTGTCGAGGCCATAGGCGAGGGCCGCGGCGGTCGGCTCGTTGATGATGCGCAAAACTTCGAGGCCGGCGATCTTGCCGGCGTCCTTCGTGGCTTGGCGTTGCGCGTCGTTGAAATAGGCGGGTACGGTGATGACGGCCTGGCTGACCGGCTGGCCGAGATAGGCCTCGGCGGTTTCCTTCATCTTCTGCAGGATGAAAGCGGAAATCTGCGAGGGCGAATATTTCTTGCCGTCGGCCTCGACCCAAGCATCTCCGTTCGGCGCCTTGACGATCTTATAGGGGACGAGGCCCATGTCCTTCTTGACCATCGGGTCGTCGAAAGTGCGGCCGATGAGCCGCTTGATGGCGAAGAACGTCCGTTCCGGATTGGTAACGGCCTGCCGCTTGGCCGGCTGACCGACGAGCCGCTCGCCGTCCTCGGTAAAGGCGACGATCGAGGGCGTGGTACGGGCGCCCTCCGCGTTCTCTATGACCTTCGGCGTTGATCCTTCCATCACCGCCACGCACGAATTCGTGGTTCCGAGGTCAATACCAATCACTTTGGCCATGATTATTCTTCCTTTCGAGCCGCAAGACCGCCGGACCCCGAAGCGACCCGGCCTGGGCCGGACGGAATGCCGCCCGCTCCCCGATCAATCTCAATGTGGTAGCGCCGCACTGGCGTGCAAGATGAGGCCTATATCAAGATGAGGCCTATATAAGGGGGCATTTTTTCGACGCAAGCAGGCCTTGCAAGCGCCTCGATGTTCCCAGGTCATCCCGGATCGGGGGATGGCCCGCATAAGCCGGCACGCTCCATCAAATTAGCCGCATCCGGTGGGCATCCCTTTCGCCTAAAAGGAATATTAGGAAACCTGCTTTTGCCCGTTGGGGTTGATGCGACAGGGCCGGCGGCAATGCCGCCGCCGCCATCAAACGGAGGTAATTCCGATGAACCTCAAACGTCTCATTCTGCTCGCGACCGGCGCACTTCTCGCCGTTGCTCCCGCGGCCTTCTCCACCGCTCAGGGCGGAACCATGCACTGCCGCCTGGCGCGCGCGGCCGTTCCCTATGGCCAGTACCAGAACCCAGACGGAACTTACGATTTCGAAGCAGACTTCGTGAGGGATCTGCGCGGGACTCCGTGCGGGATTGATTGCACGCGCGCGGCGCAGGCGCGTTGGGCCCGCTGGGCCCGCGAGAATTGCGTCGGATAGCTCGCGGTCCCGGGAGGACGGCAACTGCGAACGGCGGAGCCGAGCTGCGGCTGCGCCGTTTGCCTTTTCAAGAGAAGCGCGGCCCGCGTCGGGCCTCGGCCAAGGCGCGCGAAAGGCCCTTGGCGAAACGCGCCTTCTCCTCCGGGCCGAGGAAGTTGGCGATTTCGACGCTCTGGCCGCGCGAGACGAGCGCCAGTTTTTGCACCCCGAATTCTTCGTGCTCTTCCCTATGCAGCCGCACCCAGGACGGGTGGAAGCGCCATTCCGCCTTCTCGCCCCGCGGGGAGACTTTCGCGAGCATCAGTTCGAGAGGCGTGACCTGCACGTCCTCATAGGCGCGAGCGGCGCGGAAATTGGCGCGGAAGGCGAAGTAGAGCAGCGCCACGTCGAGCCCCATGAAGCCTGCAACCGGCCAGGCGCCGATCAGAACGAAGGGCATGGTGGCAATAAAGCTCATGGCCGAGAAGACCATCATGAGAATGTGGAAATTGCGCCGGGTCAGAGAGCGATACGGTTGCAGCCGGACCGCAAAAATCCGCTGCTCGGCGGGGTCGTTTTCTTCGGGGATGTGGATCGAGGGGTCCGTCATCCGGGCTCGCCCTTCTCTCTAGTCGCAACCAACCTTATAACGCCGCAATGGCGATCAACACCAGGATGAAGCACAAAAGTGCCAAAAAAGTTCCCGGCAAGCCGTCGCCAAAGCCGGTAACCCGGCTGCCCAGGCTGCGTGATCGGCCGACGGTTCGTGAAATCTTCCGTCGTTTCGCGGCGGCCCTTCCCAACCCGCGTGGCGAATTGAATTATCGCAATCCTTTCACGCTTCTCGTGGCCGTCGTGCTCTCCGCTCAGTCGACCGATGCTGGCGTCAACAAGGCCACCGCCAAGCTCTTCGCTGCTGCCGATAGCCCACAAAAGATGCTGGCACTCGGCGAGGCGAAGCTCACCGACATGATCAAGACCATCGGCCTCTACCGCGCCAAGGCGAGGAACATCATCGCTCTTTCGGAGCGGCTCATCAAGGATTACGGGGGCGAGGTGCCGCAAAACCGGGAGGAGCTCGAAACCTTGCCCGGGGTGGGCCGCAAGACCGCCAACGTGGTTTTGAACACCGCTTTCGGTCTGCCGGTGATTGCCGTCGACACGCACGTCTTCCGGGTCTCGAACCGTGTTCCGATCGCCCCCGGCAAGACGCCGCGCGAAGTCGAGGACGGATTGGAGAAGATTGTCCCGGAAGAGTACAAGATCCACGCGCATCATTGGCTGATCCTGCACGGCCGCTATGTCTGCAGGGCTCTCCGGCCAGACTGCGGAAACTGCATCATCAACGATCTCTGCCGCTGGCCGGGGAAAACCGTCAAGCTGGGGAAACTCCAGCGGGGCGCCGCCCGATCGTGATAGAATCGGCGCAAATTCGTTCCGTCCCTCCCGGAGAGCCGCGCTGAACAGCCCTCGACTCGTGACCTTGGAAAAGCGCGACGACGATCGCGATGTCTCGCTCCGGCCGCTCACGCTCGCCGACTTCACCGGCCAGGATGCTGTTCGCAAGAATTTGCGCGTCTTCATCGAAGCCGCCAAGGCGCGCCGCGACGTGCTCGACCATGTGCTCTTCGTCGGCCCTCCCGGTCTCGGCAAGACCACGCTGGCGCAGATTGTGGCGCGCGAGCTCGGCGTCAATTTCCGCGCGACATCCGGCCCGGTGATCGCCAAGGCCGGCGACCTTGCCGCGCAGCTGACCGCGCTTGAAGAGCGCGACGTGCTCTTCATCGACGAGATCCATCGTCTCAACCCGGCAATCGAGGAAATCCTTTATCCGGCCATGGAGGATTTCCAGCTCGATTTGATGATCGGCGAGGGACCCGGCGCGCGCTCGGTGAAGATCGATCTCGCACGCTTCACGCTGATTGGCGCGACGACCCGCGCCGGCCTCATCACGACGCCCTTGCGCGATCGGTTCGGCATCCCGGTGCGGCTTGATTTTTATTCGGTGCCGGAGCTCGAAATCATCGTGCGCCGCGGTGCGCGCATCCTCGGATTGGAGATCAGCGAAGACGGCGCCAACGAGGTCGCCAAACGCGCGCGGGGCACGCCGCGTGTCGCCGGCCGGCTGCTGCGGCGCGTACGCGATTTTGCCGAGGTTGGCGCGTCGCCGGGCCAAGCCATCATCGTCACCCGCGCCGTCGCCGACCGAGCTCTGGCTGAGCTCGATGTCGATGCGATCGGGCTCGAACTCGATGGATCGGCGCTATCTCGGACTTGTCGCGAACTCGTTCGGCGGCGGCCCGGTCGGGATCGACACGATCGCCGCGGCGCTCTCCGAACCGCGCGACGCGATCGAGGACATCATCGAACCCTATCTCATCCAGCAAGGTTTTCTTCAGCGCACGCCACGTGGGCGGCTGCTGACGCCGCATGCCTTTCGGCATCTGGGTCTCGAGGCGCCAAAGCCGACGCCACAGCAATTCGGATTGTTCGCGGACGGCGACGAACCCGCTTGAAATCTCAATTCCGCGGTTCAAAGCGAAGGCCCTCGAGCGGAGGCTTTGAACCTCTCCTTACGCATGAGGCGGCGAGACGGGCCGCCTTGTAAGGCGCAAATGTGCATGGTACCCGATTTCGGACCGCGAAGGGCTCGGAGAGGTGGCAGAGCGGTTGAATGCACCGCACTCGAAATGCGGCATAGGCGCAAGCCTATCGGGGGTTCGAATCCCCCCTCTCCGCCAGCATGAGACGCAAGCAGCTGATAAAATTTATATTCTCGAGCTTCCGTTCCGAAGGCCCCCACACCCTCTATCAGCCAAGAGAAACGATGGCGCATGCCGTGCGATTGATGCGCCGTCGTCAATCGGCCGATAAGCGGCAGTTTTTTGGGTTCAGCGGCCTGTCGCATGCGAGCCGCGCGTCCCAGCGATCGATCCGTTCATGTCGGCGCCAAGGTCAGGCATCTGCGGTGTCCTTTGAGACGACGCCACCCTTGCGTCCCTCGGTGACGCCGTAGAGAATAAAATGGAGGAGCGGGTTTATCCTGGCGGCCGCGACATCAAGATTCTGACGAAGATATCCCGTCGTCGAAAAACGCGGGCCTGGATCGCGACCTTCGAATGCACCATAATCGAGATAATGTTGCGCCGGATCGATCCCGGCGCGGGCAACGTCGGGATTATGTGCCAGATACCACGTCCGATCGAAGTAGCCTGAACTCTCGACGAGCCACAAATCTTTACGCCGAATTTTCAGCCAGCGTGCCAAGGAAGGAATTGACCGGACAGACTGTGAGCCTGTCCTCGCGATCGAATGGAAGAATTCACGTACCTTCCAGAACAAAAGGCTTATCGTTCGCTCCAAGCGATAGCCGTATTTCTTCTTGAGTTCATCGCGCTCGACCACAAGCCTGTCAAATTCGGCACGGGCCTGATCTCGTTCCGCCGCGAGCTTGTCGCATTCGGCACGATGCGCTTCATCGCGATTGAAACAATAGTGACGAAACAAGAACTCGAGCGCGTGTTCGCCATTGTTCGGCTAAATCGTGCTTCGCGCAGAACTCCGCCTCGCGGATCATAAGGAGCGTTTCATCGAATTGAATCCGAACAACTCTCTTCGAGATAGCATTATCGCCGTGCCATCGATAATGAGAGAGGATCCGGTCAACGAATCTGAATTGGTATTTTTTCGCCAGCTTGAACCATAATTCGAGATCTTCGATTGCACAGTCCGGGTCGTAACCACCGACTTCTAGCACGAACTCGCGGCGCAACATCAAACCTATCGAAACATAATTTCCTGCAAGGAGTGACGCATAACTGCCAAAGCCGTTCAGCAGGTCCACATCCATACGATCGCCGAGGCAAAACCGAACAAGGGAATTATAGAGGATCTCGCCGCGCTTGAACGGGAACGGCACGCCGACGGCATCGATAAAATCGGCGTCGCCGCAGACAAGCGCGACGTTTGAATTCTCCAGCATGTGGGGCAAAAGGCTCTGTATAGCATCCGGCACGACGATGTCGTCGGATGCGAACGGAAAGACAAAGGATGCTTTTGCCGCGTCGATGCCGCGATTGAGCGCCGCCGCACAGCCGGCGTTCTCCTGGTCGATCAGAACGAAACGCTTGAAACGCCTTTCGCAATCGGAAGCGCGCGAGTTGATCACACCCAGGGTTGCGTCCAGCGAACCATCGTTGACGACGATCAGCTCAAGGTTGGGATACGACTGAGCGATCAAGCTATCGATCGTTGCGCCAACATATTTCTCATGGTTGTACGCAGGGACAACGATCGACACTAAGGGGAGATCCTCTACCCTATCGGAATTTGCCGGCATCCTTAAAACTCCGCAACGCGGTAGGCTCCTGAGTGAACATATCGGTCACGGCTTGGCAGACGATTGCCGCCTTCCGCACCTCCATGTGAGGTCCCATCGGCAAGCTCAACACCTCTTTATGCATAGCCTCACTGACCGGTAAGCATCCTTCGCCGATCCCCAGATGGGAATAGGCCGCCTGCAAATGCGGGGCTACGGGATAGTGGATCAGCGTCTCTATCCCTCGTTTTCCGAGATGCTCCCGAAGGGCATCCCGCGACCGGCTGCGCACGACGAAGAGGTGCCAAACGGGCGTGACCCCCACCGGCGTGAGGGGAAGGCGTAGCGAGCTTTCCTTCAGCCCGGTTCGATAGGCATCGGCGACGACGCGGCGCCGCTCGTTCCAGCGGTCCAAATGTTTGAGTTTGATACGCAGAACGGCGGCCTGGATTTCGTCGAGTCTCCTGTTGAACCCGATCTCCTGATGGACATAGCGCGTGGAGGAGCCGCAATTGCGTAGCCGTCGCAGTCGCTCGGCAAGCGCGACATCATTCGTCGTGATCGCTCCGCCGTCTCCCAGCGCGCCGAGGTTCTTTGTCGGATAGAAGCTGAAACCCGCTGCGGCCGCTAGCGAGCCCACTTTGCGCCCACGGTAGACTGCGCCATGCGCTTGGGCGGCATCCTCGATGACAAGCAGATTATGCTTCGCGGCCAGATCGTTGATGGCGTCCACGTCGGCAGGGCAGCCGTAAAGATGGACCGCGATGATCGCCCGCGTTCGCGGAGTTATCGCCGGTTCGATGGCAGAGGGGGAAATGTTGAAAGTCAGGTCATCCGGCTCGACCGGAACGGGTCTGGCTCCCGCCTGCGAGACGGCGAGCCAGGTCGCGATATAAGTGTTTCCGGGAACGATCACTTCATCCCCTGCGCCGATATCGAACGCGTGCAAGATCAGCGATAGGGCATCGAGCCCATTGCTGACCCCGACGCACGCGGCGGTGCCGCAATAGGCCGCAAATTCTTGCTCGAAGGCCGCAACCTCGGGTCCCAGAATGAAATATTGGCTTTGCAAGACCCGCCGGATTGCGGCGTTCACGTCCGCTTCTATTTCCGCCGCCGCGGGGGCGAGATCGACGAACGCGACGTTCACGAGGCTGCACCGCCGATAATTCTGAGATATTCTTTATAATCGCGGATGTAGTCCCCGGCGTCGTAATGAAGCGAGGCCAATGCCACGCATACTGCGCCGGACGAGAAATTGTCGATCTCTCGCCAGACCATCGCGGGGATATAAAGCCCGAAATAGGACCGGTTGAGATGATATTTTCTTCTGCTCCGGCCGTCATCCAACGTCACATCGAAGCTTCCGGAGATCGCGATCAGGCATTGCTGAAGCGCCATATGCGCGTGGCCCGCCCGCGTTTCGCCACCCGGCACATCATAGAGATAATAAACACGTTGGATATCGAAGGGCACTTGCCGGCCACCTTCTATAAACGTCAAACTCCCGTGCACGTCATAGATCTTGGGAAAGTTCAGGATGCGGCAATCCTCCAGTGTCGCCCCCGGCATGGTCAAAGATCCAGCTCGTAGACGTCGTGGACAATGCCGCGCGCTGCGAAGGCCTCTTTAAACTGCAGCAGCCCGAGATTCAGCTTTCGGCCCATGTCGTCGGTGGATATCCCGAAACTAAGCCATCGCCAACTCTTGAATTCATTCACGATCAAGTTGTCGATAAGAAAATCAAGCGCCCCGACCTCCCGCCCTTCATCGTTGTTGGCGAGATATTGCGTGTGAACGGCAGTCGGATTGAGGAATATGATCGCGCCAGCGACAATCTGCCTTTTCCGTCGGGCAGCGTATATTTTGATATTGTCGGGAAAGCGCCGATGCAAAAGCTCCATCTCGGCGCAGGTGTGTGTGGGGCGTGCTGAATGCCGGGATCCGAGAACGTCTTCAAGCAGGGCCATGACGGGCTCGGCGTCGCCCTCCTGAGCACAAGTCAGGCCCGCGGTCGCGGCGCGGCGCAGGTTGGCCTTCTTTCCTTTGGCGTAATTGCGCGCGGCCTGAAGATCCAGCACTGACGAAAGATCCCGACGGACGAGCCGCGCCCCAAGTATATGCAGAAAGTAGAGATCCTCTTGCATCGGCTGGCGATGGAATATCGGAGGAACGGGCTTGTAGACCAGCTTGCGGATCCCAACCTCGCGAAGCGACCGGCAGAGAGATTCGAGAAGCTCGCGAATACCGGCGCCTCCAAGCTCGTCAACGAGCAGACCGCCAAAGGTTAGACCTTGATGGCTGTAAAGTACGTCATCCGCGAGATTGGCCGCGAGCAAGGCTTCGACGCGGCCTTTGTGTCTGAAAAGATATGAGTGATCCAAGAACCGGTCGGAATGATATTCAAGATATCCGCGCTTGAAGAAAAAATGCCCGTTGCGCGCGCAATCAACAAAAGCATCCCAAGCGGCTGCGTCCTTCCGACTGTAGCGAGCGACTTCAGCCATCGACATATTCTGCGTAGCCGAATCCGGCTCGGCCCATGTCGTTCCCGTTGTAAAACAGATAGGTCTTGACGCCGACGACAATTGGCGCTGGATAGCAAAGCGTGCGAGAGTCCCATCCTGAGGCCGAGAGGCAAATGCCGGCCCGGGCATCGTCTCGATTCCACGTTATTCCGTCGAAAGAAGTCGCAAAAGCGGGAACGTAACCGCCTGCTTTGTCGCCTTTCGTAAAAAGCATGGAATAGACCTCGCCATTCCGAAACACTCTCGGCCGCCCGACGCGGTACTCATCGCCTTGCGGGATAAGACATACAGTACCCTTCTGACCAAAGCTCATGCCGTCGGGCGACTCTATATATCTGATCTCGTATGACGGATATGGCTGGCCCGCGATGATCTCCCATCGGTTTCCTGCGGCGTACCACGCTTTCCAGCGATCGCCTTCTTCGCGAACCGTATGTATTGCGCGAATGAAGATTCCTTCGTCTGCTCGATCCAGGACGGGTACATTGTGGCTTCGCACAAACGTCCGGCAATCGCGGCTGAAAGCAAGTCCTGTAAAGGCGAGAAATTTGGCGCCGGCAACATGCTGAAATCCGACGTAATACATTCTCCATTCTCTTCCGTCCCACGCGATATCGCCAAGTATCACGCCATTGTCGTCGAAAGTACCAGGAGCTCCAATGTCCAGAGAGGGTGTTGGCGATACCTCGAGAATCTGTGAAGGATTGTCGGCCGTAACATCCACATATCCTATGCGGCTGATGCCTTTGTTATCGCGAAAACCAGCGAAGACGCGAATGACATCGCCCAGCAGTACGGGCGTGGGCGTCAGCGCGCTGTGGACCGCCCACGCCATGCGCTCATCTGGGCCATAGATGAAACCCTTCTTCTGCCACATCAATCTGTTTCGCGGATTTTATAGAAGCGCAGGCTGGAAACCGGAGACCGGCTGCTCGGTACGGCCTGATAAATTGCGTCGTCGGGCGTATCCTTCAGAATGATCGTTCCCGCGCCAACGAGGTTATTGCGTCCGATCTTGACGTGGTCCGCGACGGTGACATTGACGCCGATGAAGCTGTATTCGCCCACCGCGCAATAACCGGAAATCACGACGTGGGACGCGAGATAGCAGTGCTTTTCGATACAGGAGCGATGACCGATGTGATTACCGCTCCATAGCACCACGTCGTCCGAGATCGCGACGCCATGTTGTACGACGTTGTTCTCGAACACGAACACGTTCTCGCCGATGGCCGCATTGGACCAAACAAAAGCGCGCGAGCTTATGTAGCGCGCCAGATCATAACCTTTGGCCTTGATTTCTTCATAGAGACGGGCACGAACTCTGTTCAGCTTTGTATAAGTGATAGCAATGAAGGCGGAGTGCGTGGAAGGCGGGAAATGCCGCTCTATCTCGTCGACCGGGACGATGGGCAGTCCGCGGAGTTCTGTCTCCTTCAGATAGGGCCGCTCGACCGCAAAGCCCGCGACTTTATAAGGAGAATCATGAGAGAAATACTCCAGAGCGATCTCGCCGAACTCGCCTGCGCCGACGATCACCAAAGGCGTATGCGCGATTGAGCCATATGCCCACACACCATTTGGCATTGCTGCCCTCGCTCTGCACCAGTTTCGACTGTTCCGATCGACCATTCTAAGCGAGAAGAGCTGCATTTGGCCGGTACCTAACTCCCGCACTTTCGGCCGATGGCTTGTCGCATATGATTTTTTGCATGATCTTGAAAGCGATCTCGCGCGCCATAAAGACGCAATTAACTTTCCTCTGTCATCGTTTACACTATGACGTGTCGACTTGGCTGCGCAAGCCTGAGTCGAGGGCATGACGCCGTACGTTCATTCCGGTTTCAATCCGGAATTTTCCTTCCAGAAATATCGGCGAAACTCGTGGGCGATCGCGCCTTCCAGGGAGTGATTTCGCATGTTCAATTTTGATATCGCTTCCGGGGCGGCCCCCAAAGCCGTGCTCAAGGCCCTCGACCGGTCCCTTGCCATCATCGAATTCGATCCGACCGGGATCATTCTTTTGGCGAATGAGAACTTCTGCAACGCCATGGGCTACAGCCTCGCGGAGATCCAAGGCAAGCACCACAGCATGTTCGTCGAGCCCGAATACGTGCGCAGCGCCGATTACAAAGCCTTCTGGGACAAGCTCGGCCGTGGCGAGTTCGACGCAAGAGAATACAAACGCCTCGGCAAGGGCGGCCGAGAGGTCTGGATTCAGGCGTCCTACAATCCAGTGAAGGATTCAAAGGGCAAGGTTCAGAAGGTCGTCAAGGTCGCAACGGACATTACGGCCGAAAAGCTCAAGAACGTCGAATTCGAAGGTAAAATCAACGCAATCTCGCGCGTTCAGGCGGTCATCGAATTCACCCCTGAGGGGGAAGTCATCGTCGCGAATGAGAATTTCCTCAACGCCCTTGGCTACACTCTCGCCGAAGTCAAAGGACAGCATCATCGCCTTTTCGTCGAGCCAACTTACGCGCAATCGGCCGAGTACCTGGAATTCTGGAGAAAGCTAAATCGTGGCGAATACGTCGCAGCCGAATTCAAGCGCCTTGGCAAGGGCGGCAAAGAGGTTTGGATCCAGGCTTCGTATAATCCGATCTTCGACCTCAACAAGAAAGTGGTCAAAGTCGTCAAATTCGCGACAGACGTGAGTGCGCGCGTTCAAGCCGTCAACGAAATCGGTGCGGGTCTGGCGCGGTTGGCCGACAGGGACGTCGAATACCGGATCGAAAAGACGTTCATCCCGGATTTCGAAAAACTTCGCTTGGACTTCAACGCCTCGCTCGAGAAACTGCAATCCACATTGCTGCAAATCGCCGACAGCACCGGCGCAATCCAGTCGGGAACGCAGGAAATATCGGCGGCTTCCGACGATCTTTCCCGCCGCACCGAGCAGCAAGCGGCCAGTCTCGAAGAAACGGCGGCAGCGCTCGATGAAATCACCACGACCGTCAAGAAGTCGGCCGAAGGCGCAAGCCATGCCCGTCAGGTTGTCGCCACCACCGACGACGACGCCAAGAAGAGCGCCGTCGTCGTACGCCAGGCGGTCGAGGCGATGGACGCGATCGCCAAATCGGCGCAGCAGATCAGCCAGATCATCGGTGTCATCGACGAGATCGCCTTCCAGACCAATCTTCTGGCGCTCAATGCGGGCGTCGAGGCGGCGCGCGCCGGCGACGCGGGTCGGGGCTTTGCGGTCGTCGCCTCCGAGGTGCGGGCGCTCGCGCAGCGCTCGGCCGAAGCGGCTAAGGAGATCAAGGGCCTGATTTTGACTTCGACGGAACAGGTTGATCACGGGGTCAAGCTGGTGTCCGAAACGGGCAAGTCGCTGGAACGGATCCTGACTCAGGTGACCGAGATCAACAGCATCGTTTCCGACATAGCGACCGGGGCCAAGGAGCAGGCGACGGCACTCAACGAAATCAACAGCGCAATCAATCAGATGGATCAGACGACGCAGCAGAATGCGGCGATGGTCGAGGAATCGACCGCCGCCAGCCATGCGCTGTCGCACGAGACCTCACAATTGTCGGACCTGGTCGGCCAGTTCAAGGTCGGCCGGGTGAACAGTCCCGAGCCTATACGCCGCGAACTGCAAAAAGCCGCCCCGCATGCCTTCCGGCAGCAGAGCAAGGTCCCGGCTACAGCCAGTGCCGGGCGCGTGGAAACGCGTAAGGCGCCTGCCCCCCGCGTCGCGCCAAAGGCGGTTGTGAACGGCGCGCCTGTCGGTGGGGAAAGCGGCAAGTGGGAAGATTTTTGAGGGATCGCGAAAGCAGCCTGATTTTATGAGAGGCGGACGACGCCCGAAGGTCGGAACCAGGTAAGCAGGCGAAGAACATGGCTGAACTTGAAAGGTCGGACAGCGCCAAGGCGCGCGAAATGATCACCTTCGTGATCGGAACCCAGGAGTTCTGTGTCGACGTCATGTCGGTGCGCGAAATCCGGGTTTGGACGCCCGCGACGCCGGTGGCGCATGCGCCAGATTACGTTTGCGGCGTGATCAATCTGCGCGGAACGGTGCTGCCGATCATCGACTTCGCGGCAAGGCTCGGCTTCCCGGCGACCCAACCGACCACCCGCCACGCCATTCTGGTCGCCCAGATCGGCGATCAGACCATCGGTCTGCTGGTCGAGGGGGTCTCGGAGATTTTGACGATCAGTCAGGATCTCATTCAGCCGACGCCCGACGTCGCTTTGCAGGCCGCGAAGGATTTCATCAGCGGCATCGTAGCCATCGAGGGGCGGATGATCAGCCTGATCGCGCTCGATGCCATATTGCCGCAAAGCCTGGAGCAAGCCGCGGCTTAGTTGGGAGGCGGCTCGCCGGCGAGCGCGCACGAGAAAGAATACGGCCCGCAATGCACAAGGTTGCATTCATCACACAGAAAGGCGGCTCAGGAAAAACTACACTGTCCGCCAGTCTCGCCGTCGCCGCGCAAGCCGCGCACGAACGCGTCTTCCTGCTCGACATGGATCCGCAGGAGTCGCTGACGACGTGGGCTAAGAACCGGCGTGATCGGAAGCTTACGGTCGCATCCATTCGGCCAAGTGAACTCCCGGCGGTCCTCACCGAACTCGCCGGCAGCAATATGAGCTTGGTGATTATCGATACCCCGGCGACTCATTCGATTGCGTCCAAAGCCGCCATGAAGGCGACCGATCTTATAATCATCCCCGCCCGCCCGACCGTTCTCGACATCTGGGCGACCGAAGCCACCCGCGCGCGTGCCAAGTCGCTGGGAAAAGATTATGTTTTCCTGCTCAATCAATGCCCGATCACGCAGGAGAATCGGCGTCTGCAAGATGGCGTGATGGCACTCGAAGCCATGGGCGGGCTTTTGCGGCCCCTGGTATCGGCGCGGGTCGATTATCAAGAATCAATCCGTCGCGGCCTCGGCCCAACGGAATTCGACCCGACTGGCGCGGCAGCGGAAGAAATGCGGCAACTTTGGGCCTCTTTGCGGCGCCGGCTGGCCCGGCTGATGCTGTTCGGACAGTCGAGCCGCAAGGCGGCGTGAACGCGCCATCGCCGATCCGCGGCGAACACGCCGGCCACGCCAGCGCTTTGTCGATAGATCGCGCTCATTGAATCCATAGAACATCGGCATTTCACTTAAGGCCTGGTGCGCCTCATTGCTCGTCCGGCAGCGATCCGCTGCGTGTGAAGGAAGGGCAAAGCCATGACCGCATTGGCCGTCGCCACCGATATTCTCGGCTGCACTTACAGCAGCGACACCCAGGCACGAAGCCGGCGCGCATGTCCTTGGCCGGCGCGGCAGGCCAAAGAGTCCAGCCGCTGCGATGAACATTGGGCGCAGCTCATGGCGAGAGCGCAGAACGGCGACAGCCGCGCCTTCGAGCGCCTGCTGCGCGAAATCGTGCCCTCTCTCCGTGCCATGGTCCGCCGCTGGCAT
>CAVXBI010000003.1:0-292338 GCA_963759985.1 uncultured Alphaproteobacteria bacterium | reverse complement strand
CAGTTCGATCCGGGAGACTTGGACGCTATGAACCGTGCGGTCGTGAAATTTGGTCGCCCCAAGCCCAACGCGGGCCGCCAGGCGCATGATCGTGTCGCGATCGATACCGGTGAGCTCGTTCGACGGAACGGATGCTGGCACCTTCGGTAAGGGCGCCGGTGACGGCACATTGCTGTTCAAAAGAGAGAATGTTGATGGGGCGAATCCATTGTTGCGGATTTGGCCCCGGCCGCTGGAAAAGCAGTTCCAACTGCTTTATATTCAGCGAAACGGTCATTCGACTTCCGGGGCCAAATCCGGGGGTTGATGATCGGGGACCGGCCCCGCTCCAACGGAGCCGGTCCCACTGATTCGGTTCTTGGGGAACCCGGATTCGAACCGGGATTGCCTCACCTGTAACGCGGACGTCCTACCGTTAGACCAATCCCCAGCTTCGTAAGTGCCTATTGGGGGCCGCGTTTTCGTTTCTATCCGGGAACGCGGCCCCTCCCATGTCGTAGCCCAAGCGGATCGGCGGACCGCTGAGGCTCTGGCTGTATGGGCATTGGTTCCCTCCGTCTTAACCAATTATTATAACGCCATATCGCGTTGTGCAAGTTATTTTTTAGTATGATACAAAAAATAATCTTGACCGCGTTATATCGACCGGAGTAGAAGGGCCAAGTTAAATCGGAGGGCCCGAATCATGGCTCGTGTTCGTAGCCCAAACTATCCAGTGCTCAGCCTGCCGGAGGCCATCAAATCCGTCACCGCAGTCCATGCGGCCGAACAGCATTTGGCTGCCCCTAAAGAGGTCGTGGCAAAACATTTAGGCTATACGAGCTTCCACGGGCTCGCCGGCCGCAACGTCTCTGCCATTGAAAAATATGGGCTTCTTGAAGAGGTCAATGGCGACAAAGTGAAGGTCTCTCCTCTCGCCATTTCCATTCTCTTCCCGGCAACGCCCGAAGAGAAACAGACGGCGATTAACGAGGCCGCTTTCAAACCATCCCTCTTCGCAGCCATCAGAGACGAATGGCACGGCTCGCGGCCGAGCGATGAGAATTTGCGGGTTTATCTCGTTCGGAAGAAATTTGCCTCTGACGCTTTGGATCGAGTTATCGAGGTCTATAAGGAAACTATGGATCTTGTAACACCGGTTTCTGGGGAGTATAATGCCGCTCCGACGAAGGAACAGCAACGAGAGAAACCGCCTATGCAAGCGCCAACAGGAACCCCTGCGCCAGCAGGACGCTTTGCCCCGCAAGCACCCCTAACAGCGCCGATGCGGGTGTCGTTCAATGGGGATTTATTGGAGGTGTCGGCCGTGCTTGCCGATGCGGCAGCTGTTGATCGTCTCGTGAAAGCCCTGGAGGCAAATAAAGCGCTTTTGCCGACGAATCCTAAAAAGGATGAGGCCGCCAACTGAGGCGGCCTCGGGTAGCAAACTCAGTCTGGCTCAGCATCTAGCTAGGGCGCGGGGCCTCGTTCTGTTCAACCAAGCCCATCTTAGCGAACGCCTCCAAGCGCGCGACCGCTTTTTCTGCGATCCGATGCTGATCGGTTTCTCCGCTTTGGAATGCAGCGATGATGCGCGTGGCTAACACTTCGGCTGCCAGAGACGATCGGTCGGTAAGGCCTATCATTTTCAAGGCCTCTTCGTAAGCCTTCGTTATTTTGTCGATTTCGCGCGGTCCGAATTGACCGTCCTGCAAGAGTTCGGTAAATCGGCATTTTCTTCGCCCTCCGATAGGGAATATTTCCTCCACGAGACGCTGGCGAACATCATAAAGATGGGCCGGCGCTCTAAGCTAAATTTTAGCACCCGCGTACTGTGCTTCAATAATATTTCTTAAAAGAAATTGGCGCTCGCGATTATTTGAAATGCCTCGCGGTCGAGATCCAGGAAATTAGGGGACCTATATAGCACTTGACACCAAGAAAAATGAGCGTATTCTCGCGTTTATGGAGTTACGGCCATGAAGCAATTTAAAACGCTCGCTGACTTGATGATCGCCTTCCAAAAGCCGCAGGCAGCAATCGACCATTTCACCGCTATTCGTTGGAGAAACGGACGGTTCTGTCCCCATTGCGGGCACGAGAAAGTTTACAAGTTAGCCGACCCCAATCGCTACAAGTGCGCCGAGTGCAGCGCCCATTTTTCGATCCTTGTGGGCACGATTTTTGAGAATACGAAACTTCCGCTTCGCGTGTGGTTCGGAGCGATTTGGTTGCTCACAAATCATCCGAAAGGCATCGCATCGACGACACTCGCCAAGGATCTAGGAATTACCCAAAAATCCGCGTGGTTCATGCTTCATCGCCTACGTCATGCGGCTCGTACTCAATCGTTCAACAAACCCCTGTCAGGTGTTGTGGAGGTTGACGAGACTTTTATAGGGGGCCGTTACCGCAATAAGCGTGCGGACAAGCGAGGAAAAAGCGGTGTCACCGGCGGCGCTGGCAAAACGGTAGTTGCAGGAGCCGTCGAGCGCGATGGCGATGTAGTCGCCCGCGTCGTTCCGGACGTGCAGGCTGACACGCTAACCAGCTTTATACGCGAGGCCGTCTCTCCGTCTGTTGATTTAGTCGTTACCGATCAATGGGTTGGGTACAAACATCTAGGAAAAGAATTTCCGCACGCAACAATTGACCATGCGCGCGGCCAGTACGCCATCGGCGACGTCCATACCCAGACAATTGAAAGCGTTTGGGCGCAGCTGAAACGGCAAATTATTGGCATCCATCATTGGGTATCGCCAAAGCATTTGGATCAATATGTCGCGGAAATGACGTGGAGAATGAACCGGCGTGAAATGCCAGCGCAGGATCAAGTCAATGCGCTATTTTCCGCAGTCGAGGGACGGCTAACTTATAAGGCGCTTATCGCATGAGCACGATGAGTCCTCTCGCCAGCATGATTGAGGCTATTTCAGCTGGTGTATTCGCACAGTTTCCAGGTTATATTTTATCATCCCGTACAAGCGTTCCAAGGCGACCTGCAATTCGGCGGAAAGCAGATCAGATTCGGCAGGATTCCCACCAGAAAAAGTCTGCCTCATTGCGCCCTCAACTGCCAGTTTCCGGGTCGCATCGAAAATCTCACGCGGCATCGGCAGGTAATGTGTCGCGAGATGCTGGCAGATGATGGATTCTAACGCGAAGAGGCGCATTTCGGCTTTAACCGATGTTTCGTCCATGAAAGCCTCCTAGATTGGCAAAAGGCATCAAACATCCTTCGCCACTTCGGATCGAAATGGAATTTGATGACGCGTTAGAACGCTTCATTGAAACGGACCCGGCTGAGCTAGAAAAGCTCATAAAGCGCAATAAGCAAGCGAAGCCGCCGGGCAGCAAGAAAAAACGCAAGCCGTCCGGCGGCAAAGATCAATCCGAAACCGTTGTGAAATTACGCCACAGACGGATGCGTAAGCGTAATGAGGGTCGCTGACCGTTTGCGCGGCCAACGCCGCCAGTGTCCTCGTACAAGCTGTATTTTTCCGTTCCGTATCCGACGATACGGGTCAACCCAAACGTATAGATACATTTCAGGTCTCCTGAGAGGGAGGCCTTTGCGCGTTCGGGGATTGATTTCGGAGCTATTGGCATTTGGCGACGGAATCATCCTCGACCGCAAAGGCGGTTTTCGGTTGCTTCTCGTCGCCCGGAGCGCCCAGGCCCTGAGAATGGTCCCGGTGTACTCAGGTCAGCGCGACCTATCACGGGATGCTATCTCATATCGGCGGCTCTTTAGAACTCATGCTTCCGATGATGAGCAGGAACTTAAAATGGGTGATTCGGCGTACAGTGTCAAGTGCTATATAGGTCCCCTAATTTGCCGGAGAGGGTGTCCTAATTTCGGCGATTATCCCGGACTTGACAGAAGCCGCTTGCGTATTTTACGTTGGGCCAGACACGGCGCTTTAGTCTTCATATTCATAATCGGGATCATCTACGGCACTGAATCTGCCGTCGCCTCCCCGCTTTCGGCAGAAACCCATAAATCGATCAGCCCCCGCTTCGTCTTGGTATCGAATTTGGCCCATGACGTAGATAACCCAATCCTCCGCATCGAAGGCTCGCAAAAAAATCTCGCCCTCCGGGCTTCCCCCTCCGTTCATGTCAATAGTATCTTCGATGGGTGTCGCGACCGATTCTCCAACCTTCAGCACCTGTCCCGGCAAAAGCAAATCGGTGCGAAAGTCATCGTCGTAAGGAGCGCTCGCTGGCAAGCCGGTCTTGGTAAAGAAGATTCGGTATCTCGTATCGACGGTTTTGGCTTCGCTGCCGCCGACGTTGACAACGATGAGGGCGCCTTTGACTTGCGCTCCATGGTTGAAGAACAACGTCGGGTGTCCAATGTGGTCGGCCGTAACGACGGATACGTGCCTGACTCGCAGTCGGGGACGATGAGTGGCGAAGAATTGCAATCGCCCTATAGCGTGCTGCTTAAGCTGAATATCAGCTTGGCTCCCCGCGACGAGCATTTGTCTTTCTTGGGTGTCGGACATTTCTTTAGTCAAACGCCCGAGCCTGTCGTTGGACTGCTTCAATTCAAAAGTGAAACAAGCAATAGCAACAGTAGCCAAGGCGGTAATAAGCGGCCCGTAATAATTAAGAACTTCTCCGATCTTAATGATGATGAAAAAGGCAAAGTTATAGGTCTGGCAGGGATTTTGGTGAGTGCTTTGATTGTATTTGCATATTTGGCTTGGGGGGCCCCATAACCATGCAACAATCAATAGCAAAAGAAGGGCGCCTAAACTCGCGCAGGCGATCCTCAAGACAGAGTGTTTCAGCATCCCTTGATCGCCTCACCGAAAATATCGGCGTTCTCCCGGTTGTTGTACCGGAACTGAAATTCGGCGACGTAGAGCGGCAGATATTTCTTGCTGACTTTGTGGAATGTGCCGACCACCCCGCGTTTAATCAGCGACCAGAAACCCTCAATCGTTTGCGTGTGGACCGCGCCGATAACGTATTGCCCGCGCGCATGGTCGATAGTGACGTGCGGATATTCTTTGTTGAGATGCTTATAGCCAACCCATTGATCGGTGCAGAGCAAGCTCACTTTGTCGGAAACCGCTTCGTGAACGAAGCTTGTCAGCGTTTCGGCGCGGACATTGGCGATGACGCGAGCGATGACATTTCCCTTGCGGCCAACCGCGCCGACAATGATTGCTTTGCCAGCACCTCCGGTTCCACCTTCGCCATCGCCGCGCTTATCTTTGTGCCGGTTCTTGGCGAGGCCGCCAACGAAAGTCTCGTCAACTTCGACAATGCCTCCAAGCTTATCCACGTCCTCAACAAGGGCGGTTCTGATCTTGTGGCACATTTCCCAAGCAGTCTTATAGGAACCGAAGCCCATATACCGCTGAATTTGGAGGGCGCTCATCCCCTTCTTGCTAGTGAGCATCAAATGGATGACGCGATACCACTCGCGAAGGGTCTTATTCGTATTCTCGAAGATCGTGCCGACCAGGACGGAGAAGCGATAGCCGTCAGGCGCGCATTTCTCGCACTGCCAATGCCATTTGCGAGTCGCGAGGCTATAGACAGCAGGATTGCCACAACGCGGGCAGCGGACGCCCTCAGACCATCTGCGAGCCTGCAAGTAAGCCTTGCAAGCATCTTCATTCGGGAAAAGCCGCTCAAACTGCGCGATACTCAACTGATGAACTGGTTTTGGACGGCGGCCCATGGCGCGATCTCCACTGTAGGAGAACGCTACTATGCCTAATCGCGTCTGTCAAGTCCGGGATAATCCCCCAAATTAGGGGAATTATATACTTGACTCCCTCGCTTTTTTGGAGCATATTGTGCCCAGAAACGAGGGGTTAGGCAATGTCCAAGAGCACGATTTCGACCTTCGAACTTTTCAAGATGTTCCCGGACCAGGAAACGGCGCGAGTTTATCTTGAAGGCCGTCTGTGGCCGAACGGCCCGCGCTGTCCGGTCTGTGGCCTTGGCGAGCGTATTACGGTCCGCAAGGAAGGCTTCTATCGCTGCAATCAATGCAAGGAAGACTTCACGGTGCGCACCGGGACCATTTTCGAGCGGTCGCATGTTCCCCTGCACAAGTGGATTTATGCGATGTACCTGCTCGTCACGGCCCGCAAGGGCATTTCGAGCATGCAACTCGCCAAGGAAATCGGGATCACGCAAAAGTCGGCTTGGTTTGTTCTTGGTCGCCTTCGCGAGGCGTGTGGCGACAAATTGGAAAAGCTGCGTGGCATCATCGAAATTGACGAGACCTATATCGGCGGTCTGGCGAAGAACATGCACGAGGATAAGAAGCTGCATGCCGGAACTGGCGGAGCCGGAAAGGCGACCGTTCTTGGCATGCGCGAGCGCGGCGGTCGCATCAAGGCGAAGCACATTGATTGCTCGGATATGCAGACAATTAGCGCCGAAGTTCACGCGAACGTCGAACCAGGTTCGATCCTTCACACCGATGAGCATGGCGCTTATCGAGTTCTGGAGCGCATGGGCTTCACGCACGAAACTATTAATCATGCCGCTGGCGAATACGTCCGCGATGACATTTCGACCAACAGTATTGAAAGCGTTTGGGCGGTCTTGAAGCGCGGCGTTTACGGAACGTTTCACCACGTTAGCGCGAAACATCTTCATCGCTATGTCGATGAATTTTCCTTCAGGCTGAACGAGGGCAATGTCAAGAACCACACGCTTACGCGGCTCGACAGCTTTGTGGATGGCGTCGCCGGAAAGCGCCTCACCTACAAGGGGCTGATCCAATGAAGAAAGCGAAGCCGAAGCCAGAGGACGTGCCAAAGGCGCTAGACGCAATCGCTGACGTTGTGCTTGCTTACCGACCGAAGCCGAAGACGAAACCAGCAAAAAAAAGGCGGCGGATGCGGAAGCGCCTGATAGCTGCTCAGGCTTCCGGTGAAGGCAAACACATTCAAAAGGGCTAGACCTCATAACGGCCATTTCCCAAGGAAAATAAGACCTAAGCAGACAGCGAGTGAAATCAGTGCGCCTATTGCGCAAATTGCTGCCGCTTTTTCTGTTAGACCTGAACGCTTGTGCGGACCGGGACGGATTAAGCCAATGAGTAAAGGAAACGGTGAAGGAAACGGCGATCTCCAATCAAAATATGAGTTTAATTCGGTTCGTGCCGACCGCGTTGCTTTTTTGATTGTCGTTGGATTGGCTGCCGAAATCGCCGCCGTTTTCATTCTCAAAAAACCACCGCTGGAAGCAGTGCTGACCATCTCGGCAATCATCGGCGGATTGCCCGGTGATATTTTGAAGCAGGCAGGCGATGACGATGAAGTAATAGCATTCTTGGTCAAAGCGCCAATGATCATCGTCGGAGGCCGATTTATGGTGCCGCCTGCCCATTGGCCGAGGCCACCTAGAGATACCAATGTCGCGACAATCGCGAGGGAGTCAAGTATATAATTCCCCAAATTAGGACATTGGCGCCCGACCTAGCACTGAGGGCGCGTATCCGAATTTCCGCCGCTTTATCACCTGCGTAAACCTCGCAAAGATGTGAGCGATGCTAAAGGACGATCTGAGCTACATTTCTGTCTCGACGCCTTTATTCTCGGTCACGGGCCATGATTAGGCACTTTGTCTGGATCGCATCGATTGTTCTTTGCAGCCTCGGCTCGGCCGCGCGGGCGCAGAGTGCTGGACCGCAAGCCAACGCGGTTCACGCGGAAAGCGTAAAACACGCGGCCCACACGAAAGAGGCCGTAACGAAGAGCGATGACTCGGAGAACTGGGTGATCGCGGACCCAAGGTCCTCTGGCGCGACCAATCTCAATAATAACCTCGCCGAAGGGCGGAAGAAATTTTTTGAGCAATCGACGACAATGGAGAACGGCGGCCCTGCAAGTTCCGGGGGAGGAGGCGCCCCTGTAAATAACGGCGGAGCCACCGGGTTTACGCCTTCAGCAGGGTTGCAATTCTGATCATTTAGCGTTCTCTCGCGAATTAGGACGCGTGGGAACGAGCATCCCGAGTTCGGACGACGACACCCCGATATGCAAACGGACGAGCTGAGGACAGCTCGCCCGCACGGCAATCGACAGAAGCCGGAGATATTGTCCCCGGCGTCTCTTAGTGCATCACTTTCAAGACCTGCTGATGCAGATAGTCGGGAAGATCGTCCACCGGGATCATGACATACATCTTGCCATGCATCTTGACGACATCAGCATGCATCTTCGTGCCGTCGCTCATTACCAGATCCGTGTGCGTGATCATCCGGACGACTTCCTGGATGTTGACGGCGAAGGCACTCGAAGCCATCAAAAGTCCAGCCGCCACGGCGATAATTTTTGCCCTAAGTCGCATTTTCGCGCTCCCTCTCTTCCCCGCAGACCGGGTGTGCGGAGGCTATCTTTCTTTCAGGTGAGGTGCAACGTCGGCTTCATTTAGCGCTGCGGTCGATGCCGATGGTATTGAGAGGCTTAGGCAAATCCTGGATAAATATGCTAAGGTTTTGATGCTGTTGCAGCGAGAAGCCGCAAAATAAAGCGACTTCGCTGGGAGGAGGCGATGAGAGGCACCACGTTTGCGGCAACGGCCGCGATGCTGCTGGTTGTTCTTGCCACGCCCGCCGCGGCGCAGACGGCGACTTACAAATGCGGCAACGAAGCCACTATTCGCGTGGATCCGACAAATCAGATGATAATTTGGATCAGTCCGGATGGAACTCAGGAAGTCCATCGTGCCCAGATTGACGATGCTTATGTTGTTTGGGACTTGCGATTGCCCACGCCGATGCGGATCAACCGCAAGACCGGCCTGACGGAACGCTGGGCTGCCGATGGTAAGAATTGGCAGAGCACCGAAGTTACTTGTTCTCTTGAAAGGTGATTGAAGAAAAAGGCCGCCGTTTGAGGCGGCCTGTTCATTTTGGTCAGCGCCTCACATCAGGCCGAGGACGGCGGCCGTCAGCTAAAGACGAAGGCCGGCTATTCTTAAAAACTTAATTGGCGCCTGCCACACTCGCGGCGCATGGCCGTCCATTGCCAGATCTCCCCGTTGGGTCGAGCCATTTCCGGCCCCTCGACAGGTTCTGCCTTCTCGCTTGTCGATTTCGCCTGGCGGACGGCGTTCCGCCTTGGGTTCCCGCTCGCCCGCGTCTGGTGGCGGCTGCGGCGCTCGGAGCACGAGGGGGCGCTCGTGGCGGTCTATGTCGGCCAGGCGCTGTTGCTGCTGCGCTCGTCCTATCGGCACGAATGGAACTTCCCGGGCGGTACCATCCGAGATGGCGAGACGCCGGAAGCGGCGGCGCGGCGCGAGCTAACCGAGGAGATCGGCCTCGCGGCACCTGAACTCCTTCCGGCGGGCGTTGCCTCCGGCATCTGGGACGAGCGCCGCGACCATGTGCATTTCTTTAAATTGCAACTGAACGAGCTCCCCCAGCTGCGGCTCGACAACCGCGAGATCATCGAGGCGCGGCTTATATCGCCAGACGCCCTGCACGGCATGGCGCTGACCGGGCCGGTCGCCGCCTATCTCGGCGGCCGAACGCGCCCACCCGATGCTGGAGATTAACGATTAGTGCTCGCGCAGCGGGCAAGCTAATCCGACTGACCCGCGCACTGAACGGCAGACGGCGGCGACCTATAGGGGAGGCCTTCCGTTTGCGTCCACGGTCCGCTCGATTTCATGAGCACATTGGCGGCAGGTGAAGATTTGCCGCTCGTAGGAAGCGCCAAGCCGTGGATTCGGCCCGCGTCGCGTCAGCCCCATGAGCTTCCCGCATTGCGGACACGTGAGTTGGTCATCGACGCCAAAGCTGCGCCTCGCCTTCTGTTGAAGTGACATAGCAACCCCCTCACGCCGCGGAGCACGACCGAGATGCTCACACAGCGTTCCCGCTTCCTCTAAAATCCAATGCGTAAATGAGCACGTCTGAACTCTGCAATAGATTAAAACATTTCCTCCGCGATTTGATGACGCTCGTCTTCGACATCGTCAACGCTTAAGGCGATCGCGCTGGATGAAGTCCGCCATCCTCTCAATGGTCGGCGAAGAAATCAATACGGACTTTATGATTCCTGAAATCGGAACGGTCGATGCTGTTTGTCAGATAGGCCGTGTCGATCTCCAGTTCGATGTAGGATGGATTGAACTGTTTATATTCAACGACGTCGGCAGGAATGAAGTTGTATTTACTATCGACTCGCACGCTGTATGTATATGGCCCAGGATTGTTGGAAAGCAGACAGTTGATCTTGAAGGCTTTCGTAATGTTCATGTCCTGATATTCGGCCGGCGCGAACGTCACCTGTACATTGTGTTCATCCAACAGCGCCACGGAATTCGTTGCATCATTGACGAGGAGTGTCGCGCTCGCGATGGGTGACGCAGAGGAATAGGCCGACAGATTTGTCGCGGATACGATTCCGGCCAGCAGGCCGAGCAAAATGGCCGAACCCATCCTCATGTTCGTCTTTCCCATGATGGTTGCTCGATCATTGCGAGCGAAGCGCGCTTCTCATCCGCCAACTTCGCTGGCCAGCCTAGAGCCACCGTCTTGGTCCAGGGGCTGCCGTCGGGCCAATTCCCGCACCGCTGCCGACGATGGCCCGCCAGATCAGAAGAACAACGACGGCGCCGAGCGTCGCGCCGATCAGGCCGGCTCCCTGATCGGTGCGATACCAGCCGATTTCCTGGCCGATGAAAGTGGCGAGAAACGCCCCGGCGATGCCGAGCAGGCAGGTCAGGATGAAGCCGCTGGGATTATTCGGCGCCGGCGAGAAAAACCGCGCCAAGAGCCCGGCGAAGAAGCCGATAAGAATGATCCAGATGATGTGCATTGGCGGACCTCCCATTTTATGGCGCAAAGGTGGGACAGGCGGCTGCGCCTGTCAATCGAGGCGCAATATGACGCCGGGCGCCGCGAATATCCGCAATTTTACATTCCTACGCCCAGAAAATAGCGCTGGCACGACAGGTTTGCCGCTCTCCCGCGCCGCGTTAGGATCCCCCGTTTCGAATATCCAAGGGGGAAACGATGATTGCGAATTGGCTCTTACGGCTTGCTGTAATTCTTGAAATCATTGGCATGGCATTCGGAATCGTGATGGGCATCCGCAACGATTTCACGCTGGCTCCGGCACACGCCCATTTGAACCTGGTCGGTTGGGTCGGGCTGTTTCTTGCGGGGCTCTATTATCAGGCTGTGCCCAATGCTGCGGCCAGCAAACTTGCTTATGTGCACGCTTTCACCGCGATGGCGGGGGCGATCATATTGCCGATCGGAATCGCGGCGATCATTTTGGGGGGCCAGACTTACTTGCCTGTGACGGTCATCGGTTCTTTGGTGGTATTGGCTGCGATGCTGCTGTTTGCAATTGTCGTTTTCAGGTTCGGGGCACCACAGGTCCTTCGCGGCAACGCGTGACTCGCTTCATATTCCCGCTTCGGGCAGGCGGATTACGCGGCAGAGATCGCCGCTTTGCGCCGCTGGCGCATATGGCGGGCGGATAAGGAGGCATTGCGCCTTGGCAAAGACGCTGAGCAGCGAGGAATCCTGCTCGGCGAAAGGCACTGCGATCGGCAGGCCGTCCTCCGCCCGCATCAGCTCCGCGCGCATATAATCCTCGCGCGCGGCATTGGCGGGCAGGGCGACGCCGAGCCGCGCGGGTTCGCTTTTATCCTCGCCGGCCATCGGATCGCCGCAGAGCGCGCGGACCATCGGCACCAGAAAGAGCAGGGCGCAGACGAGCGAGGCGGCGGGGTTACCCGGCAGGCCGAGGATCAGCATCTCGCCCAACCGCCCGTGAATCAGCGGCTTGCCCGGACGCATGGCAATGCGCCAGAAGCCGAGTTCCATGCCCTCCTGGGCGAGGGCCGATTTCACCAGATCATGATCGCCGACCGAAGCGCCGCCGAGTGTGACCAGCACGTCCGCTTCGGCCTGGCGCGCCGCCCGGATTGACGCTTCAAGCGCGGTGAAATCATCGCCCACAATGCCAAGGTCGATCGGCGCGCCCCCCGCAAGCCGGGCGTAGGCGGCGATCGCCGGCGCATTGGAGGCAACGATCTGATTAGGCCCGATCGCGTTGCCCGGCAAAACCAGTTCGTCGCCGGTCGCAAGGATCGCGACGCGCGGGCTTCGCGCGACGGTAAGCTCGGCATAGTCCATCGCGGCAGCCAGCGCGATCTCGACGGGTCCGAGCCGCGTGCCGGCGGAAAGCAGTTCGTCGCCCTCCTTGAAGTCGATGCCGGCGCAACGGACATTGCGGCCAGCCTCGAGGCTTTTCAACGGCAGAACGAAATCCTCCTCGACATTGGCGTCTTCTTGCATCAGCACCGCGTCGGCGCCGGCTGGAACCGGCGCGCCGGTGAAGATCCGGACCGTCTCGCCGGGGCCGAGCGCACCCGCAAATCCGTGCCCGGCGGCGCTCGTGCCAATCAGGTGGAAGCGGCCGGGCAGGCTCGCCAAATCGGCGGCACGAAACGCAAATCCGTCCATGGCGGAGATGGCGACGGGAGGCTGTGTGCGGCGCGCCGTGAGCGGCTCGGCGAGCGTGCGGCCGAGCGCTTCGGCGAGCGCTACGCGCAGCTTTCCGCGCAAGCGCGCCGCGGAGAGGGCCTGGGCACGCGCCTTAGCGACCGAGATCATCGCTTGAACGTGCCGGACTTGCCGCCGGTCTTCTCGACGAGCTCGATCGATTCGATGCGCATTGAACGATCCTTGGCCTTCAGCATGTCGTAGATCGTCAGACAGGCCACGGCGACTGCCGTCAGCGCCTCCATTTCGACGCCGGTTTGGCCCGAAACCTTGACGCGGGCCGAGACCTTGATGCCGGGCAAAGCCGTGTCCGGCTCAATATCGACACTGATGCTGGCGAGCGCGAGGGGATGACAGAGCGGGATGAGATCGGCCGTCTTCTTCGCCGCCATGATGCCGGCGATCCGCGCCGCGCCAAAAATATCGCCTTTCTTGGCATTGCCGGAGAGCGCGGCCTGCAACGTCTCCGGGTGCATGCTCACGACGCCCCGGGCGAGCGCACTGCGTTCGCTGACGGGTTTTTCCGACACATCGACCATGTTGGCTTCGCCGCCGTCAGCGAGATGGGTGAGCTTGGTCGTCATGGCCACAACCCTCCCTCTGCTTGCGGGGAGAGGGGTTATTCCCCTTACCCATGCGCCTTGCCCAGTTGATTGCGCTCGAAGACAGTGCCGTAGAGGAGGCTTCGCGTGGCCATGGCAAGGTCCTTCTGCCGCATCAGGCTCTCGCCGACCAAAATGGTTCTGATCCCAACGCGCTTCAGCCGAAGACAATCCTCGTGCGTCGTAATCCCGCTTTCGGCGACGATGATCCGATCGGCCGGGATTTTTCCGGCCAGATGTTCGCAGATCTCGAGCCTGGTTTCGAAACTGCGAAGATCGCGATTGTTGATCCCGACGAGCCGCGTTTCGAGCTCGAGCGCGCGATCGAGCTCCTCCGCGTCGTGAGCTTCGACGAGAACGTCGAGGGCAAGATCATGCGCGGTCTTGTTGAGGCGTTTGGCTTCTTCATCGGTGACGCAAGCCATGATGATGAGAATGCAATCGGCGCCATAGGCGCGCGCCTCATAGACCTGGTAGGGATCGAACAGGAAATCCTTGCGCAGCGCGGGCAGGTGGCTCGCCTTACGCGCCGCCTCGAGGTGATCGAGCTTGCCTTGAAACGAGGGCGTGTCGGTCAGCACCGAAAGACAGGCGGCACCGCCGTTCTGATAGGCCTTGGCGAGGCTGGGCGGATCGAAATCGGGGCGGATCAGGCCCTTCGAGGGGCTTGCCTTCTTGATTTCGGCGATGAGCGCAGGGCGACCTTCGGCGAGCTTTGCGTCGATTGCCCGCACAAAGCCGCGCGGCGCGTGCTCATGCGCCCGACGCTCCAGCGTCGATAAGGGCATGCGCAACTTCGCTTCGCTGATTTCCTTACGTTTATAGGCTTCGATCTGCCTCAGAATATCGGCCATGCGCCTTACCCCGGGGATTCGCTTCGGGTGCCGAAACGAGGGCCCGCTGACGACACGAAAGATGTGGCGCAAAAAGTCAAGTCTCTTTCCCAGCGGCTTGCGAAGCCTTGATCAATTTGGCCAGCACACCCGCGGCCCGGCCGGCATCGATCGCATCGGCGGCAAGCGCCGCAGCCTCTTTGAGATCAACCGCCTTTTCGGCAATGACCAGAGCCGCCGCGGCATTGAGGATCGCAATGTCGCGATAGGGATTTCGGTCGCCATGCAAAACCGCGTTCAGCGCGGCGGCATTATGGGCCGCATCGCCCCCCTTGAGATCGTCGAGCCTGGCGCGTTTGAGGCCGGCCTCTTCCGGCACGATCTCGAAGGAGCGGATTGCGCCAGATTCGAGCGCCGTGACGAAAGTCGGGCCGGTGGTGGTTATTTCGTCGAGTCCGTCCGACCCATGCACCAGCCAGACGCGCTCGGAACCGAGACTGCGCAGAACTTCGGCAAGCGGCTGAAGCCAATGGGCGGAAAAGACGCCGAGCAACTGCCGTTTGACGCCAGCGGGATTGGCCAGAGGCCCGATAAGGTTGAACAAGGTCCGCGTGCCGAGTTCGGCGCGCACCTCTGCGACATGCCGCATGGCGGCGTGATGCGCCGGCGCCAGCATGAATCCGATGCCGGATTCTGCGATGCAAGCCGCGACTTCCTCCGGCGTGAGCCCGATCCTGACGCCGAGCGCCGTCAGGACGTCGCTCGCGCCCGATTTCGACGAGGCGGCGCGGTTTCCATGTTTGGCGACCGGCACGCCGCAGGCCGCGACGATCAGCGCCGCCAGCGTCGAGACGTTGTAGGTTGCGTGTCCATCGCCACCGGTCCCGACAATATCGATGGCGCCTGGCGGCGCCGCGACCTTGAGCATTTTCGCCCGCAACGCTGAGACAGCGCCGGTGATTTCCTCGATCGTTTCGCCGCGGACGCGCAGCCCCAGGAGAAAGCCACCCATCTGCGCCGGTGTGACTTCGCCGGAGAGAAGCATGTCGAAGGCACGCTCGGCCTCGGCACGCGTGAGGCTCGCGCCGCCCGCGACTTTGGCGATCAGCGGTTTAAATGTGCCCATGGGCCTTCATTGCGCCGCCCGCCGCACGAGCGCAAGCGGGGCCTCTTCTGCGCATAGGCGAAGTGAATGAAGAGAGGGTCGGGAGAATTGGCTGCGATGGTGTGGCAAATCCCCGGCCCCTCACCCTATCCCTGTCCCTGCTTACCGGGAGAAGGAATGCGCTTCTTGTTCCACGCCGCGGCGAGATCGAGAAAGTTGGAGAGAATGCGATGCCCATGTTCCGACCCAATGCTTTCGGGATGGAACTGCACCCCATGCGTCGGGCGTTCGCGATGCGAAAGCGCCATGACGAGCCCATCGGTTTCGGCAGTCACATGAAGATCGTCCGGCAGGCTGTCGCGTTTGACCACCAGCGAATGGTAGCGCGTAGCGTGAAACGGCCCATTGATACCGCGGAAGACTGTTTCGCTGGCGTGCTTGATCTCGGAAATCTTGCCATGCACGGGAATGGGCGCGCGCACGACTTCGCCGCCAAAGGCTTCGCCGATCGCCTGATGCCCGAGGCAGACACCGAAAATCGGGATTTCGGCGCTCGCCGCGTCGATGAGATCGAGGCAGATCCCGGCCTCGCGCGGCGTGCAAGGCCCGGGCGAGAGCACGATCGCGTCCGGCCGCGCGGCGAGAATGTCGGCGACGCCCACCTGATCATTGCGATGCACGGTGATGTCGGCGCCGAGGCTGCCGAGATAATGCACCAGGTTGAAGGTGAAACTGTCGTAGTTGTCGATCAGCGTCACGGCGGGCATGCGTCTATCCTCTGCCGGCCTTTTGGACATTGGAGCAGGCGAGGTCAAGTATGGCCGGGTCAAGCCCGGCCATAGAGCGTTACGCCGCGGCGCGGGCCGGCGGCGCCATGAATTCGGGCCCGACCGGACTTTTGACGGTTTCGGCGAGGATGCGATCGATCTCCGCCAAGGCGGCGGCATCAAGCTTCCAGCCCATAACCTCGGCGACCGGATCAAGCTGACCGGGACGGCGGGCGCCCCAGAGCGCGATGCTCAGCGGCTGCTTGTCGAGCACCCAGCGCACCGCCAGATGCAGGACGCGCTTGCCATAATTCTTGCGGGCGAATTCGTCGAGCCGCGCGACCGCAGCAAGATATTGCTGGAAACGCGGGGCTTGGAATTTGGGATCGGTTCGGCGCAGATCATCGCCCGTGAACTTGGTTTCGGGCTTCATGCTGCCGCTAAGCAAGCCGCGGCAGAGAGAACCATAAGCGAGCGTCGCGATCTTGTGATCGGCGCAATAGGGCAGCACATGAGCTTCGGCTTCGCGCTCGAAGAGATTGTAGGGCGGCTGCGCGGTGTGCAACGGCGCGACGGCGCGAAACGCCTCCATCTGCGCATTGTTGAAATTGCTGACGCCGATCGCACGGATCTTGCCGGCCTTGTAGAGCGCGGCGAGCGCCTCGGCGGTCTCGGCGATCGGCGTGTTCGGGTCCGGCCAATGGACCTGATAGATATCGATGACGTCGGTGCGCAGGCGACGCAGCGAATCCTCGATCTCTTTTGCGATCCGTGCCTTGCTGGCGTTGCGGAATGGCTTGCCGTTTTTCCAGTCGAGCGCGACTTTTGTGGCGATGATGACGTTCTGCCGTTGCCCGCTCTCCGCGAGCGCCTGACCGACGATCTCTTCCGAATGGCCGAAGCCATAGACCGGCGCGGTATCTATGATGTTGATGCCGCGATGGAGCGCGCTCTTGATGGTGCGGATCGAATCCGCATCGTCGCTGCCGCCCCACATCCATCCGCCGATCGCCCATGTTCCGAGCGCGACGCGTGTGGGGTTGAGCTTCGTTCCGGGAATGTTGATGGTTTCGAGATTAGCCATGGTTCAATCCTTTCGCTCGTTGCGAACTTGACGCCCTTAATCGCAGCGCAAGGTGCTGCCTCGTGACGATCCTCCTTGAGAGAAATGATTGTTGTGCGGGCCCTCGCAGGAGCGAGTCGAAGCCCTTTGCTGCTTTATGTCGTGCATTCGAGACCATTTTTTAAGGTGACTTCGGTGAATTGACGCAGATCAAAATGCCGCGTCTTTTAATCGGTTCCTTCGATAGGATTATGTCAATGACCGACCGCGCGCGAATTCGACCAGAAGCGCAGCAATTGCCGCCTGTCATCGTCGGTCTATTGTCTGCGCTTCGTCCTTGTGGCGAAGCGCACCGCCTCCTCCGCAGCACGGAACAAAGCTTGTGCTTTGTTCACGCATTCGCGCTGCTCGTAGGCCGGATCTGAATCGTAGACGACGCCGGCGCCCGCCTGCACATGCATGAGGCCGTCCTTCACCACCGAGGTGCGCAGAATGATGCAGGTGTCCATGTCGCCGTGTGCGCCGAAATAGCCGATGCAGCCGGCATAAATGCCGCGCTTATCCGTCTCCAATTCGTCGATGATCTCCATGGCGCGGACTTTCGGCGCGCCGGAGACGGTTCCGGCCGGAAATCCGGCACAGAGCGCATCGATGACATCATGATCTTGGCCAAGCTTGCCCTCAACATTCGAGACGAT
Organism: uncultured Alphaproteobacteria bacterium; assembly: GCA_963759985.1. Classification (GTDB taxonomy): domain Bacteria; phylum Pseudomonadota; class Alphaproteobacteria; order Rhizobiales; family Beijerinckiaceae; genus Methylovirgula. The sequence continues at coordinate 274,783 of CAVXBI010000003.1, read as the reverse complement.
GTGCATGACATGGCTGTAGCGCTCGATCATGAATTTCTCGGTGACTTCGACCGTGCCGATCTTCGCGACGCGGCCGACATCGTTGCGCCCGAGATCGAGCAGCATCAGATGTTCGGCACATTCCTTCTCGTCCGCCAAAAGCTCGGCAGCGAGCTGCGCGTCCTCGGCCGGCGTCTTGCCGCGCCAGCGCGTGCCGGCGATCGGTCGGATCGTCACTTTGTCGCCGCGCACACGCACCAAAATCTCCGGGCTGGAACAGACGATCTGAAAATCACCGAAATCGAGATAGCAGAGGAACGGGGCCGGATTGACCCTGCGCAGCGCGCGGTAGAGGGCAAAGGCGGGCAGGGCGAAAGGGGCAGTGAAACGCTGCGATAGTACGACCTGAAAAATATCGCCGGCACGAATATATTCCTTGGCGCGCTCGACCATCTTCAAGAACCGCGCTACCGACGTGTTCGATTTCGGTGGGGTCTGCGGCGCGGCGGGACCTTCCTCGTCGCGGACGCGCGGCCCTTCGAGACAGGCGACGACAGTCTCGATCCGCTCGCGGCCCAATTCATAAGCTGCCTTGGCCGTTCGGCCTCGGATCGGGCGCACGGGGGTCACGACCCAGATCTCGTCTTTCACGCTGTCGAAGACCACGATCACGGTCGGACGCAGCATAATCGCGTCGGGCACGCCGATCGGATCGGGCTTGGCGGGAGCCAAGCGCTCCATCTGCCGCACCATGTCATAGCCGAGATAGCCGAAGACGCCGGCCGCCATGGGAGGCAGCTCCCCCTGTGCATCGATCCGCGATTTGGTGATCAGCGCGCGCAGGGCCGCGAGCGGCGGCTCGGAACAGGCAACGAAGGCATCGGGATCGCTCAGCGCCTGCCGATTGATTTCCGCTCTGTCGCCGTAGCAGCGCCAGACGATGTCGGGATCGAGACCGATCATGGAATAGCGGCCGCGCGCACCGCCGCCCTCGACTGATTCGAGCAGAAACTGCCCGCCGGCGCGGCCAGCGGAAATTTTGAGAAAGGCCGATACCGGCGTTTCGAGATCGCCGACCAGCCTTGCGGACAGAAGCGTGCCGGCCTCATAGGCCTGCGCGAAAGCCTCGAAGGAGGGCTCGATCATGCCTTTCGTCCGTCAATCGGACTCTGGCGCCGCGCCGAGGATGGAGGCGAGCGCCTGCTGATTGATATCAACGCCGATGACGCCCTCGAGTTGGCTGACATATTGGGCGATCACGTCCTCGTCGAGAGCGGTCTTCATTTGGTCGACGATATTGGCAAAATCCGGCCGCTTGACATCGAGCGGCGGAACTTTGGCGTCGACGACTTTGAAAAGAATGCGATCGCCGTTCTCCGCGGGTGCCGATCCGGCGCTGGCAATCGGGCGGTCGAAGACCTGGGTCAGCACGGTCTGCGTCAGATCCTGGGGGTCCATGCGTTTGATTCCGGCGACGTGCTTGATTCCGAGGTTGTCTTGTGAAGCGGCGACGGCAGCAAGCGTTTCGCCGGAGTTCGAGCTTCTTCACGAGATCGGAGGCCTTGGCCGCGAGCCGCTTGGCCGTTTCATCCTGCGCCCAGGCCTGCGCAACCTTTTGCTTGACCTCGTCGAAACTCTGCGCGCGCGCCGGCTCGATACCCAGGACATCGAACCAGATCGTTCCGCCGTCGCGCGTGCTGATCGGTTCGTTGTCGACGCCGATATCGGAGGCGAAGACCGCTTTGGTGAGTTCCGTCGAATCGCCGAAATCGGCGATGGGCTTGCCGTTCTTGCCAAGGCCTTGCGCGTCGATGGCGTCAATCGTGTGCGCCGCGAGGCCGACGCCTTGCGCCGCCTCGGCGACGGATTTGCCATCGGCGCGCTCGTCTTCGATCTGATCATGGATCTTGTTGATCTCGCCGTTAGCGCGGGCAAGTGCAAGCTGCTCGGCGATTACGGCTTTGACGGCAAAAAGCGGCTCGACGATCTGCGGAACGATCTTCGCGACTCGCAGGATCGCCCAGCCGAATTGCGTCTTCACCGGCTTCGATACGCCGCCAGAGGGCAGAGCAAAGGCGGCGTCGGCGACCGCTTTGTCGACGAGATCCGTCTTGGTCACCGTGCCCAGATCAATGTCCTTCGGCGTCAGTTTCCGCTCGGCAACGAGCGCATCGAAGCTTTCGCCGCCGGCGAGTTTGGCTGATGCCGCATTTGCCGATGCTTCGTCGGGAAAGACGATCTGCTGAATCTCGCGATGTTCCGGCTGCGTATAGCGCGCGGCTTTCACGTCGTTGTAGCGCTTCAATATATCCGCGTCGCTGATTGGTTGGGTCTTCATAAGCTGCTCCGCGAGGCTCGCGGGCGTCACCACCAAAACGCTGATTTTGCGATATTCGGGCGTGCGGTAGGTGTCGCGGCGCGCGTCGTAATAGGCCTTGAGTTCCGCATCGCTTGGCGACGGGATGGCTCCGGCGGCGCTCTTCGGAAGAATGAAATAATCGATCGCCCGGGTTTCGTTGTAATAGCGGTTGATGAGCTCGAGCATTGCGTTGGGCGTCTTCAAACCATTGTCCAGCGCGGTAATCATTTCTTGGCGCAGATAGGTGGCGCGCTGCTCGGCGGCGAAATGGCTCTCGGTCAAGCCGGCGTCCCGCAATCTTTCCTCGAAAAGGGCGCGGTCGAACTGGCCGTTTGCGCCTTTGAAAGTGTCGTCGAGCATGATGCGCTCGGCGAGGTCATGGTCGGACATGGCGAGACCAAGACGATGGGCCTCCTGATCGAGCACTGCATCGCTGATGAGCCGTCCCAGGACTTGGCGGTCGAGGCCCATTTCACGGGCTTCATCGGCGCTGATCGCGCGGCGTTCTTTTTGCTGAAGGTTCAACAATTCGTTCTGATAGGCGTTGCGATAGGCTTCGACCGTGATTTCGGCCGAACCGACGCGGGCAAGGCTGTTCGCGCCGAAGCCACGGAAAATATCGGCGATCCCCCAAAAGCCGAAGGCAATAATGAGCAAGCCCATCACTATGGCCATGATTGTGCGGCCGAACCAGGTTTGGCTGGAGGCGCGCAAGGCATCGAGCATATTGAGGAATCTCCGGACTGCGCTAGGGGCTGCTTGGCGCGGCGGACTATAGGGAGCAGATCTTGAGCTTGCAACGCCTCGGCCGGATCTGCGATGGGTCTTGCCGCGCGTTCTTCGCGATTGGACGCACTGATCGAGAGCGGGATTGATCATGCCGGATAGATTGAGGCCGCTTGTCGCCGGAAATTGGAAGATGAACGGCCGCGCGGCGGATCTCGCCGAAATCGCCGCGATCCGGGCGGCGGTCACGGCAGGGGAGGCCGGGGCGGCTGAAATTCTCATCTGTCCGCCTGCCACCCTCCTCATGGAGGCGGCTCGCCTTTGCGCGGGTTCCCCCGTCGTGCTCGGCGCCCAGGACTGCCATCCTGCTGATTGCGGGCCGCATACGGGCGACATTTCCGCCGGGATGCTGAAAGACGCTGGGGCTTCCTACGTCATTGTCGGTCATTCCGAGCGGCGCGCCGAACATGCCGAGAGCGACGCTCTCGTGCGCGCCAAGGCGATGGCGGGCTTGCGCGCCGGGCTCAACGCGATCCTCTGCGTCGGTGAGACGGAAGCCCAGCGCGCCGCCGGCGCAGCCTTGGAACGCGTCGCGGACCAGCTCGAAGCATCGCTGCCGGACGAGCCCGAACGTCTCGTCGTCGCTTACGAACCTGTCTGGGCGATCGGCACCGGAGTGACGCCGACCGCGCAAGATGTGAGGGAGATGCATGCCTTCCTGCGCCGCCGTCTGACGCAACGTTGGCCCGCCTCAGGCAACAAGATCCGGATCCTCTACGGAGGTTCAGTGAAGCCAGCCAACGCATTGGAATTGCTGACGATCGAAGATGTCGACGGTACCTTGATCGGCGGCGCCAGCCTCAAAGCGTCGGAATTCATGGCAATCGCCAGGGTCTATCGGTAGGCGCGACGGAAGGGCGGCCGGCGCGAACCCGCGCTAGCCAGGATAATCTCGGGGGTGTAAGAGCGCCAAACAGGCGGCCAAGCGCCAGAGGCTTTTATGCAGACGGTTCTGATCGTCATCCACATCATGGTCGTGATCGCGCTTGTCGCTACGGTGCTGCTGCAGCGCTCCGAAGGCGGGGCCTTCTTGGGAACCGGCGGCGGTGGTTTCATGACCGGCCGCGGCCAGGCCAATGTGCTCACCCGCGCCACAGCAATTCTCGCGGCCCTGTTCTTCGCGACGAGCCTTGCCTTGACCATTGTGGCCAATGTGACACGGGCGCCGAGATCGATCCTGGAGGGGGTGACGCCGCCGCCCGGGACGAGCGCGCCGGCCCCGGCGGCCACCGGCCAAGGCAGCTTGATGGAACAGCTCAAGAAGCTGCAGCAAGAGCGCCAGCAGCAGCCAGGCGCCCCAGTGGCGCCGCAGCCGCAATAGCACGTTCTCGATGATTAACGTCGTCGTGGGCTTTGCAGGCCATGCCGGCTCCGGCCGTTCGTCCGCCTGTGTGGAAGGATCGGCCAAAGCCGATAAAAATGCTCCCCAAAAGGCCGGAAACAGGATAAACGCCGAGGCCCATGGCGCGGTATATTTTCATCACCGGCGGCGTGGTCTCCTCCCTGGGTAAGGGGCTCGCTTCGGCGGCCCTCGGCGCTTTGCTCCAAGCGCGCGGCTATACGGTCCGCTTGCGCAAGCTCGATCCTTATCTCAACGTCGATCCGGGGACGATGAGTCCCTATCAGCACGGCGAGGTTTTCGTCACCGACGACGGTGCAGAAACCGATCTCGACCTTGGTCACTACGAGCGTTTCACCGGCCGTGCGGCGGTGCGCGACGACAATATTACGACCGGGCGCATCTATCAGGAGATCATCGGCAAGGAGCGACGCGGCGATTATCTCGGCGCCACGGTTCAGGTCATTCCGCATGTCGCCAACGAGATCAAAGAATTCATCCTGCGCGGCAACGAAGGCTTCGACTTCGTGCTGGTCGAGATCGGCGGCACGGTTGGCGACATCGAAGGCCTGCCTTTCCTCGAGGCGATCCGGCAGCTCGGCAATGACCTGCCGCGTGGCCACGCCATCTATGTTCACCTGACGCTCTTGCCCTATATCCCGAGCGCCGGCGAGTTGAAGACCAAACCGACGCAGCATTCGGTCAAGGAACTGCGGTCGATCGGCATTCAACCCAACATCCTGCTCTGCCGGACCGATCGCGAGATAGCCCGCGAGGAGCGCCGCAAGATCGGCCTGTTCTGTAATGTGCGGGAAAGCGCGGTAATCGAGGCGCGCGATGTCGCCTCCGTCTATGACGTGCCACGCGCCTATCATGCCGCCGGGCTCGACCAGGAGGTGCTCGCAGCCTTCGGAATCGAGCCCGCGCCGAAGCCCGACATGAGCCGCTGGAACACCATCACCGAGCAAATCCACAATCCCGAAGGCGAAGTGACGATTGCCGTCGTCGGCAAATATACGGGAATGAAGGATGCGTATAAGTCCTTGATCGAGGCTTTGGCGCATGGCGGCATGGCCAATCGCGTCAAGGTGCGGCTCGATTGGATTGAATTGGAAGTATTCGAGGACAGCGATCCGGCGCCGCGGCTCGAATACGTCGATGGCATTCTCGTGCCCGGCGGCTTTGGTCAGCGTGGCGCGGAAGGCAAGATTCTCGCGGCACGTTTCGCCCGCGAGCGCAAGGTGCCCTATTTCGGCATTTGCTTCGGCATGCAAATGGCGGTGGTCGAAGCGGCGCGTTCGCTCGGCGGCATCGCTGACGCCAATTCGAGCGAATTCGGGCCAACCAAACATCCGGTCGTGGGTCTCATGACCGAGTGGATGCGCGACAACGAACTTCAAATCCGCGCCGCCGAAGGCGATCTCGGCGGCACCATGCGGCTTGGCGCTTATGCGGCGCATCTGAGCCCGGGATCGAAAATCGCCGGCATCTATGGGACCACCGAGATTTCCGAGCGTCACCGGCATCGTTACGAGGTCAACATGACCTATCGCGAGCAGCTGGAAGACAAGGGGCTCGTCTTCGCCGGCCTGTCGCCGGACGGCTTGCTGCCGGAGACGATCGAACTTGCCGGCCATCCCTGGTTCATCGGCGTGCAATATCACCCGGAGCTGAAATCGCGGCCGTTCGAACCGCATCCGCTGTTTTCGAGCTTCATCGCCGCGGCGGTCGAGCAGAGCCGGCTGGTGTAACGGCGCGAACCTTTCTCTCTGTGGGAAGAGGATCGCAACCAAGGTCAAAACTTGCAGAGCGCATCTAACGTCATCGTGGGGCAGGGCAAAGCCGCGGTTACCTTCGGCAATGCGCTGCCGTTCGCGCTTATCTCCGGCCCTTGCGCCATCGAAAGCCGCGCGCATGCGCTCGAAATGGCGGCGGCGCTCAAGGACATCGCTCTCAAGCTTGGGATCGGTCTCGTCTTCAAAGCCTCTTTCGACAAGGCGAACCGTACGGCCGCATCGAGCGGGCGTGGGCTCGGGCTGAAGGATTCACTGCCGGTCTTCGCTGAAATCCGCGAAAAGCTCGGCCTGCCGGTCACAACCGACGTGCATGAGACGCATCATTGCAGGCTCGTCGCGGACGTTGTGGATCTCATCCAGATTCCCGCCTTCCTGAGCCGCCAGACCGATCTTTTGGTCGCGGCTGCTCAGACCGGCAAGCCGGTCAACATCAAAAAGGGGCAATTCCTGGCGCCCTGGGATATGCGCCACGCGATCGAAAAGGTGCGCGCCACCGGCAATCCGGCCGTGCTCGTCACCGAGCGCGGCACGAGCTTCGGCTATAATACGCTCGTCGCCGACATGCGGGCTCTGCCGATCCTCGCCGAGACAACCGGCGCGCCGGTGGTCTTCGATGCCACGCATAGCGTGCAGGAACCGGGGGGCCGTGGCGAGACCACCGGCGGGGAACGCCGCTTCGTGCCGGTCCTGGCGCGCGCCGCGGTGGCGGTCGGGATCGCCGGCCTGTTCCTCGAGACACATAGCGACCCGGAACAGGCGGTCTCCGATGCCGCCAACATGTTGCCGCTGGGCGATGTCGCGGAGCTACTTGCAGAATTGAAGGCCTACGACCAAATCACTAAGGCGCAGGCGTAATTCGTTAAGCACATGGCAAGCCGACACGATGCCTACTCGCCGCTTGCCCGAAACATGCTAGAATAACGAAACGTCAGGACTGCGCGTGATTTCCGGAATCATCCGAAAGGCCAGCTCATGAAACTCTTGATCTCTGCCCTCGCGCTCGGATTTGTCGCCGCTTCCGTTCCGGCAGCCGAAGCCGCGGTCTGTGCGCATGGCAAAACGCATTGCGGTGCGCGGCACACGGTTTATGTGCACCATCATTACCACCACCATTACGCCTATGGATATCCGCATGGCTATTGGGGGCCGCCGCCTTATGGCGGTTACGTCTATCCGCCCGCCTACGTCTACGCGAACCCGCCGGTCTATAATCCCGAGCCCAATGTTTATGGGCCATACCCCTGGTCTTGGGGCTACAGGAACACGCTGAATCTCTTGCTTAATGGCGAGGGCGACCGGCCGTTTGCGGACTGAGTTACGCGTGCGCTAGCCTCGCCCGCGGTAGAGCGGCATGCCCTGGTCCGGCGCCCAGCAGCCTTCAGGCAATTCGCCCGCCTGCCAGAAGACGTCGATCGGCATGCCGCCGCGCGGGAAGAAATAGGCGCCGATCCGGAACCAACGCGGCTTCAAAAGCGCAACGAGATCTTTGCCGATCCGCAAGGTGCAGTCCTCATGGAAGGCGCCGTAGTTGCGGAACGCGCCGAGATAAAGTTTTAGCGATTTCGACTCGATGAGCCAGCGCTCCGGCACATAATCGATCACGAGATGGGCAAAATCCGGCTGCCCGGTGACCGGACAAAGGCAGGTAAATTCCGGCGTGGTAAATCGCGCGACATAATTGGCATCGCTGTGCGGATTGGCGACGCGGTCGAGCTTTGCTTTGTCGGGCGAGGCCGGCAGCGCAACCTTGCGGCCGAGGGTCCGCGCCCCTTTGCTTTTCTTTGCCATGGGCGGCCTTATAGCAGCCTAAAAACTCAATGTCTTTTCGGCCGCCGGCGCTCGCTTCGGGGGATGAATTTTCGTGCGCGGCGGCGTCCCGACAACTATGAAACCACCGGACCCGTTTGAATGGAGGTTGCCATGCCGCTTGCCCGAATTGACTTGCCGCGAGGCAAGGACGCCGAATATCGGCGAACTGTCGGCGAGGTGGTCTATGACGCCATGATCGTGGCCCTGAACGTCCCAAAGGACGATCGCTTTCAGATCATCGGCGAACATGAGGCAGCGGATCTCGTCATCGATCCGACCTATCTCGGCATTCAAAGATCCAGTGATTGCATCATTATTCAAATCACGCTCAACGAAGGGCGCGCGCTTGAGGTCAAGCGCGCCTTTTATAAAGCCGTCGCAGACGGCCTGCATGAACGCCTCGGCCTGCGGCGCGAGGACGTTTTCATCAATCTCGACGAAGTGAAGAAAGAAAACTGGTCGTTCGGCAATGGCGTGGCGCAATACGCCGGTTAGCAGCTTGCCGGGTCGAGTTGCGCGAATAGATCTTGGAATACAGGGGTCTCGGCAAGTTGGGATTGGCATCGGCGATGCTCACCGAGCGCAATTCCGCCTGATCTGATGCGACGAGCCCCGGGCCGGCCGATCGTGAATAGAGAATGACAGATATAATGCCGAGGCCTCTCGCATATGCGTCACCTGCCCCCCTTTATTTTGCCGCCCTCTTCGGCGTAGAAACCCGCAGCCGACGTCTTCAGCCGAAAGGATAGACAATGACTGCGATCGTGGACATCGCCGCCCGCGAAATTTTGGATAGCCGCGGCAACCCGACCATAGAGGTCGACGTGACGCTCGAAGACGGTTCGTTCGGCCGGGCGGCCGTACCCTCCGGCGCTTCGACCGGCACGCTCGAGGCCGTCGAATTGCGTGACGGCGACAAGTCGAGGTATGGCGGCAAGGGCGTCCTGAAAGCCGTCGAGGCGGTCAATCGCGACATTTTCGACGCGCTCAGCGGAATGGACGCTGAGGACCAAGTCGGTATCGACGATGCCCTAATCACGCTCGACGGCACGCCGAACAAGGCGAGGCTCGGGGCCAATGCCATTCTCGGCGTCTCGCTCGCTGCCGCCAAAGCCGCCGCCGATGTCAGCGGTCTCCCGCTTTACCGTTACGTCGGGGGCGTGACGGCGCGCGTGCTGCCGGTTCCGCACATGAACATCCTGAACGGCGGCGTGCATGCCGACAATCCAATTGACTTTCAGGAGTTCATGATCGTCCCCCTCGGCGCGCCTTCGCTGAAGGAAGCGGTGCGTTGGGGTTCGGAAGTCTTTCATTTTCTGAAGGGCGCGCTCAAGAAGGCCGGCCTCAACACCAACGTTGGCGACGAAGGCGGCTTCGCGCCCAATCTCCCTTCCGCCGAAGCGGCGCTCGATTTCATCGTCAAGGCGATCGAAGGCGCGGGATTTAAGCCAATACGGGACATCGCGCTCGGCATCGATCCTGCCGCCAGCGAATTCTTCCATGACGGCAAATATGTCTACAAAGGCGAGGGCAAGACCCGCTCGATCGAAGAACAGGCGCAATATCTCGCCAAGCTTGCGGCTTCCTATCCGATCATCAGCATCGAGGACGGGATGGCCGAGGACGATTGGGAAGGGTGGAAAATCCTGACCGATCTCATCGGCGATAAAATTCAGCTCGTCGGCGACGATAATTTCGTCACCAACGTGGAGCGGATCGCCGAGGGCATCGCCAAGGGCATTGCCAATTCGGTCCTCATCAAAGTCAATCAGATCGGCACGTTGACCGAGACGCTTGCCGCGGTCGAACTGGTGCACCGCGCCGCCTATACAACCGTGTTCTCGCATCGCTCCGGCGAGACCGAGGATTCGACCATCGCCGACCTCGCGGTCGCGACCAACAGCGGGCAGATTAAAACCGGCTCGCTCGCCCGCTCGGACCGGCTCGCCAAATATAATCAGCTCATCCGGATCGAGGAGGAGCTCGGCAAAGAGGCGCGTTATGCCGGCCGCGGCGCGTTCAAACGGCTGGCATAAACGCTCTCGCTAATCCCTCCCTGGAAGGGGAGGGTGGCCGCGAAGCGGCCGGGAGGGGTGGTGAGCATAGCTCGTCGACCCCAACGGCGCCGCCGCCGTAGATGCTGTACTGTGACAAGCGTCCTTAATCGATCGCTAACCGCAATCGGTGAGGTTTGCCGGATGGTCATCCGCCGCCGGCTTCGCGCCATTCTCTTTCCCCTGCTGCTCTATTTTCTGTCGGGAGCGGCCGATACCTATTTCATTTGGCACGCGGTCAATGATGAGCGCGGGTTGAAGACCAACGAAGACTATGAGCGCCAGATCGCGAGCTTGCGTCTCAATCTCAAAAATCTACAGAACGAGGGGGAGCGCTGGGGAAGAAAGATCGCGCTTTTGCGCGGCGAAACGATCGACCGCGATCTTCTCGAAGAAGAAGCCCGCGCGCGCCTCGGCCGGGCCGACAAGAATGATCTCATCGTCATCCTTGATCCGAACGCCCGCTATGCCGACGCTATCGCGAAACGTGGCATTGGCGTCGCCGATCCCGGCAAATGATTTTCGTTTACAGCTCGCCTTGGCGGGAGGCTGCGGGATTTTAAGCGCGCGGGACACGGTCTTCTCACCCCCGTCCTTGTTGGAGACGATGCACGAGAGCGTGCTCCATGCTTATGATAGAGTGCTCCACATCGAGCGACGCCGGGTGTTTGGGAAGTTGGTATGGTCTTCGATCTAAGGGCTGATGAGGGCAGGGGCCTCCGCCACCCGGAAAAGGCGCATCGGGCGGATCAGCCGAGCGCGCCGAAGCCCGATTGGATCCGCGCCAAGGCGCCGGGCTCTGCCCGATGGGCGGCGACGCAAAAGATCGTGCGCGAGCATAAGCTCGTCACCGTCTGCGAAGAGGCGGGCTGCCCCAACATCGGCGAATGCTGGGAGAAGAAACACGCCACCTTCATGATCATGGGCGACACGTGCACGCGCGCCTGCGCCTTCTGCAATGTCCGGACGGGGCGGCCCGGCGCGCTCGACCCGGATGAGCCGGCGCATATCGGCGAGGCCGTCGCCAAGCTCGGACTCGCCCATGCGGTGATTACCTCAGTCGATCGCGATGATCTCGACGACGGCGGAGCCGGCCATTTCGCACGAGTCATCGCAGCCGTTCGGGCACAGAGCCCGCGAACGACGATTGAGGTCCTGACACCCGATTTCCTGCGCAAAGAGGGCGCGCTCGAAAAGGTGATCGAAGCCCGACCCGATGTCTTCAACCACAATCTCGAAACCGTCGCGTCCCACTATCCGAGCGTGCGGCCGGGGGCGCGCTATTTTCATTCGATCCGGCTGCTGCAGTGGGCAAAAGAGCTTGATCCCGCGCTCTTCACCAAATCCGGGATCATGGTCGGGCTCGGCGAGGCGCATCACGAGGTGCTGCAGCTTATGGACGATCTGCGCAGCGCCGAGGTCGATTTCCTGACCATCGGCCAATATCTTCAGCCGACCAGGAAGCACCACCCTGTGGTGTCTTTCGTCGCGCCGGAAGAGTTCAAGGCGCTGGAACATATAGCGCTGGCCAAGGGGTTTCTGCTCGTCTCGGCTTCGCCTCTGACGCGCTCCTCCTATCACGCGGCGGAAGACTTCGCGAAGCTGAAGGCCAATCGGGGCGCCCGGCGCTCACCTTGACCGCCGCGCTGCGACATGGTTTCGCAAGAGGCTGAAGGAATTCAGCATCCCCGTTTTAACCAAAGCCGGCTATCCTATCTTACAAATCATGCCGAAGTTTCATACGAGCCGCACAGTCCCGCATCCCGCGACCGCGATGTTCAATCTCGTCGCGGATGTCGAGTCCTATCCGAAATTCCTCCCGCTCTGCCGCAGCTTGAAGGTGCGCCGGCGCGACCTCATGGCGGACGGCCGCGAGGTCCTCGTGGCCGATATGGAGGTCGGCTATAAGGCGATCCGCGAGACGTTCACGAGCCGGGTGACGTTGGACCGGTCCAATTTCGAGATCCTCGTGGAATATATCGACGGACCTTTCCGTCATCTCGAAAATCGCTGGCATTTCAGCGAGGTGAGGCCGGATTCCTGCAAGATCGAATTCGATATCGCCTATGAGTTCCGCAGCCGGGCCTTGGCGCTTCTTGTCGGCGGCCTGTTCGAAAACGCGTTTCGCAAATTCGCCGAAGCCTTCGAAACCCGCGCCGATCTTGTCTATGGCCACACGACCTGATCGTGGACTGAAATCAAGAATCGACCGCCGCAAAGAGAAGTTCAAGCGCGACCGCGAGCGCCGCCAAGCGTATTCCCTGGCGGCCCAAATCTCCGAAACGCTTCTCGCGCAGGCTGATGGCGCCCGCACGCCCGCAGGCGAAATAGACAAGGCCGACGGGCTTGTCCGCCGAGCCACCGTCGGGACCGGCAATCCCAGTTACGGAGAGCGCGATCGCGGCAGGTGAATGGGCCAGTGCGCCTTCCGCCATGGCCAGCGCCACCTCCGCGCTCACAGCCCCGAATTTGTCGAGAAGCGCTGGCGCGACCCCAAGGTTCTCTTCCTTGGCGCGGTTCGAATAGGTGACATAGCCACGCTCAAGCACGTTGGAGGCTCCGGGAATCTCGGTAATGAGGCCGGCGAGCAGTCCGCCGGTACAGGATTCGGCGGTGACCAGCGTCAGCCCGCGGGCTCTGTAGAGGCCGACAAGCGCTTCAGCGCTTTGGAGAAGCTCCGGTGTGAACATAGGTCCTCAATCGATGCCCCGCCATTTGAGCGCCGCGATGCCGACTGACATCATGCGGCGCCGCTAGCCTCCCGGCGCCGCGACGAGAGCGTGCGACAGATAAATGAAAAGAGCGCTTCCCAGAAGAACCAGCAGAGTCGCTAGCGCTACCTCGATCCGCGATCCCGGGCGTGCATGCGTCTGTTCGCTGTCGATGTTCTTTTCGTTGATCAAAAAGCGACCGGCCGCAATGGCAACCATGGCTGCGCCGAGAATGATGAGCAGCAGCCCGGCAATATTGCCGAATTTTTGACCCGGCAACGACAGCTTGCGGCCTGCCAGCGATGGTGCGGCAATCTCCAGGAACAGATCGAATTTCTCCACGATAAATCCAAAGGCCATGACGGCGATGGAGGTGCGCACCCAGGCCAGGAATGTGCGCTCATTGGCTGAGTGATCCCTAAAATTCTCGATCATAGTGTTGATCTCAATGGCTGGATTAAATTCTGAAGCTTTTCAACTTGAGGCGCGCATCTTGCCGTCGCCGCAGGAATCGCGCCCCGATGTGACCCGCCAAAAACTGCGTGCGCCGGGCTCGGGGCTCGGTTGCGGCGAATACCGGAAGCAATGACCGGCCTGTCGCCACCATTCGGCAGGCTCGTCGCGGCGGCGCTGCGGATCCAATCCGCCGCCCGGCCGGCTCCAATAGACACAAGCGGAGCAGGTCACCGGCCGGCGATCTGCACCGCGTTCTCCTTCACCGCAACCGTTTTCGGCGCGGGTTTCCGGCCAATGCGCCACTTCATCGACCCTTTGGCCCACGCGAGGGGCATGCCGACGGCAAAGACCTTCTCCATTGTCGGCGTGATCCCAAAAGGCGCAATCGCCGCATGTGCAATATCCTTCTTGCATCTCAATCTCCCTTGCGACGCGCTGCTAAGCGGATTTATGGCCTTGATCAGGGATCATCCGCGTTGACCACCGCCAGTTCCTCTGCCGACCAGTCGCCGCCGAGCGCCAGGATCAAAGCGACGCTCGTCTGCAAGCGGCGCGTCTCGACGGCGAGCGACGCGCGTTGTGCGTCGAGCGCGGCGGTCTGTGCGGTGACCACGTCCAAATAATTGACGGCGCCCTCGCGATAGGAGGTCAGGGCCAAATCGGAGGCTCTCTGCGCTGAAACGGCGGCCGAGGCGACATCCTGGCCTTCGATCTTCAGCGAACCAAGATTGGCGAGGTCGTCTTCGACCTCCTGGATCGCGTGCAGAACCACGCTTCGATAATGGGCGACCGTTTGAAGATAGGCCGCTTCCGCTGCGGCAAGCTGGGCGCGCCGCAGGCCGGCGTCGAATAAAGGCAGATATACCGTCGGCCCGACCGACCAAAGGCTGTTTGGAAGCGACAGAAGATTGAGCCCCGTGTCCTGACCGCCGGCCATGCCGTTAAGCGTCAGGGTCGGGAAGAAGGCGGCGCGCGCGACACCGATCGACTCGTTAGCCGCAGCGGTCTCTCTTTCCGCTGCGGCGACATCGGGCCGACGTTCAAGCAGAGACGAAGGAATTCCGGGCGGAAATGTTGGAATTGCGACAGGCTTGGCTATCACAGGAATCGAGAAAGTGGAGGCCGGCTGGCCGATAAGGGTGGCGATCGCATGTTCAAAGGCAGCGCGAGGCCCGGCGATGTCAGCGAGCAGCGCCTTGGCATTTTCGAACTGCACCTCGGCGCGCGCGACGTCGATCGGTGCGCCGATCTTGCCCGTCAGGCGCTCGCGCGTGAGGTCGAGTGCGATCTTGTAGGCCTTCACCGTGTCCTGCAGAAGCCTGGCCTCCCGATCGAGGCCGCGCAAACTCACATAGTCGCGCGCCAATTCCGCCTGCAAACCGATCCGCACGGATTCGAGGTCGGCTTTGCTGGCCTGCGCCTGGGCCTTGGCCGCCTTGACCTGGTCGCGGATGCGCCCCCAGAAATCGACCTCATAACTCGCCTCGATGTCGATCGTATTCGCGCCGTAATAAGTGGGCTCGTCGGCCGATCGCAGCGGACGATTCGCCGATTGCTTGTTGTAGGAGAGATCCGTTTGGTGGGCGATCGAGGGGTAGAAGGCGGCCTGCGCCTGCAGAACGTAATCGCGTGCTTGAAGATAGTTTGCGAGAGCGGCGGCGAGATCCGGATTGGCAGCTTCGACCTGCGGTTCGAACTCGTCCAAAAAGCGATCGTTGAAGCTCAGCCACCATTCTCCGTGCGGTTCCTCGTCGCGCGGATGGGCCAATCGCCAGTTACTGGCTTCCTTGAATTGCGCCGGTACTTCGACGGCAGGGGGATGATATGTGGGAGCCAGATCGCAAGCGGCGAGCAGGAGTGCAGGCATCGCCGCCAGCGGAATCGGAACTCTCATGTCGCTCCCCCGCTCCCGAGGCCTATCGCGTGCTTAATTCGGGTGCCTTATCCCGGCCCGCGATTTTCACGCTGTCGCCGTCGGAAATGGAATCCCACGGGCTTCTGATAAGGCGATCGTTCGTTGTCAGGCCGGAGAGGACCTCGATCTCTGTCCCCAGGTCACGTCCGACCTCGATAGGCTTCAGCGTGACCCGATCGTCAGAGCCGACCGTTGCGACTTCGGGCTGGTTCCTCCGAAAGATGAGGGCGCTTGCGGGTACACTTAGAACCTCATTGTTCGCCGGTAGCTCAAAATGCACCTCGGCAAAAGACCCCGGCTGCAACACTCCGTCACTATTGTCGCGGTGGAGTTCGACCAGCAGCGAGCGGGCCTGTTGGGAAATGGCGTTCGAGGTTGTCGCAACCGTCGCCTTGAAACTCCGGCCGGGATATTGGGGCAGCGTAAGCTCGGCCTTCATCCCGGTCGTGATCTGCGCGCTGAAAGACTGCGGAACGGCCACGTAAACGCGCATTTCGTGGATATCGGCGACTTCGAATAGAGGGGAGGGAGTGCCCGAACTGCCAAATCCGCCGAGACGGCTATTGGTGGGCGTCGAACTCACGAGGGCGCCGACATCGACGTTGCGCGCGGTCACCACGCCATCGAATGGCGCGACGATCCTTTTGTACGCTTCCAATGCCGCCAGTTTTGCCGCATAGGCTGTAGCGGCCGTGACTACGGCCTTGCTTGCCTCATATTCCCCGACTTTCACATCCGCGTCCTGTTGGGAAACGGCGGCCGTGTTTCGCATCGCTTCCCAGCGCTTCGAGGTCAGCTCGGCGAGCGCTTCATTGGCTTGCGCCTTGGCAAGGTCGCCCTTCGCCTCTTCATACTGCTGATCAAGATCCGGCGTGTCTATCTCGGCAAGCAGCTCGCCCGCCTTCACCTTCGCGCCGATGTCCTTGTACCACATCTTCACGTAGCCATTGACGCGGGCATAGAGTGGCGCCTGATACCAGGCCGCGACATTACCCGGTAGCACGAGTTCCTGGTGGCCAACGCCGTGCTCGGGCAGAACGATATCGACGGTTGGAATGGCTTGCGCGTGAGTTCCACTGCGTCAGGTCCGTCTCGCTCTTTTTGCGGCTGGTCACGCCGAATACGGCAACGGCAATTGCGAAGAGACCGGCAAGGACGAGACGCCACCTGACCTTTCGGCCCAATCGCTTGGCTTCTTTTGGAGAAATCTTCGCGTCGTTTTCCATTTCTGCCTGACTAATGCGAGGGCTCCAAATCGATCTGCCGACCGCGAGAATGCACCAGCGTAAACAATGCGGGCACGAACAAGAGCGTTGCGCCGGTGGCGCAGAGAAGACCCCCGATGACCGCGCGGCCGAGCGGGGCGTTCTGCTCGGCGCTGAGCGCCATGGGCAGCATGCCGATGATCATGGCTAGCGCCGTCATCAAAACCGGGCGGAACCGGGTGACGCCGGCATCAAGCGCCGCCGCGGCCGCATCGACGCCCTCGGCCAGTTTCTCCCGGGCGAAGCTGACGACGAGAATGCTGTTGGCGGTGGCAACGCCCATGCACATGATGGCTCCAGTGAGGGCAGGAACCGACAAGGTCGTAAAGCTCGAAAACAACATCCAGACGATGCCGGCCAGGGCGGTCGGCAAAGCCGCGACAATGACGAAAGGATCAAGCCACGATTGAAAGTTGACGACGATCAGAAGATAAATGAACACGATCGCCAGGGCGAGGCCCGCGAAGAGTTGTCCATAGGCCTCCTTCATCGTGCTCACCTGTCCGCGCAGCACGACGGTCGATCCGGGCGGCGCCTCGGCCTTGGTTTGATCGAGAACCTTCTGGATATCCGTGGCAACGCTGCCCAGATCGCGGCCGTGCGCCGAGGCGTAGATATCGACGACTGGCTGCACATTGTAATGGGAAACCACGCCGTCGCTCCACCCGCGCCTGATGGTCGCGATGCCGCCCAGCAGCTGAGAAGTATCGGGTCCGGTCACCGGCAGGTTGTTCAGGTCGCCGATCGAGTTGACCCAATATTGCGGCGTCTGCACCACGATCGGATAAGAGACGCCGTTCTTCGGATTGAGCCAGAATGTGGGAGCGGTCTGGAAACTGCCGGCGAGCGTGTCCTGTAAGGAATAAGCCGCGTCCTTTTCGGAAAGTCCGACGGTGCCGGCGAGCGTACGGTTCACGTCGACATAAAGCGTCGGAACATTGAAGGCCTGCTGAATGCGCGGATCTGCGACACCGGTAATGCGGGCAACCTTCGCGAAGATCTTGTTGGCATAGGCGCGATCCGCTCCCAAATTTTCTCCGATCACCTGCACGTCGATCGGTGCCGGAAGACCGAAATTGAGAATCTGGCTGACCATGTCCGCCGGCAGGAACGCGAATGTCGTTCCGGGGAAGAGACGCGGCAGGCTTTCCCGCATGGAGTTGATAAAGCCTTCGGTCTTCTCCGACATTCCGCGCTTCAGGGTAATCAAGATATCGGCGTCGGCTTCTCCGATGCTCCCCGAATTCGCGTAAGCCATGTTGATGCCGCTGATCGGGAGGCCGATGTTGTCGACGATCGTGTCGAGTTCGTTGGGCGGAATGATGCCGCGGATCGCCGTCTCGATCTCGTCGCAGAGATTTGCAGTCTCCTCGATCCTGGTTCCGGTCTGCGCCCTGATGTGCAACCTGATCTGATTGGATTCGACGGAAGGAAAGAAGTTCTGTCCAAGGAACGGCGCAAGGCTGAACGAGGCGACGACGATGACCAAAAAGCCAATGATGAACGACCAGCCGCGCCCCAAGGCGAGCTGCAGCAGATTGCGATAGCCGGCGCGGACTTTTTCGAAACGATGTTCGAAGCCGCGCTGGAACCGAACGAGCGGGTTGCGGCTCGGCGGAGGCTCGTGCTCGTCGTTTCCGCGAGCATGCGCTTGCGCCGCGAGCAGATAACGGGCGAGCGTGTTGACCAGGGTGCGCGACAGAAGATAGGAAAAGCCGAGTGCGAACACCACCGCCTTGGCCATCGGCCTGAAGAGAAAGCCGGAGACGCCGCCCAATCCGAACATCGGCACGAAGACGATCCAAATGCAAAGCAGAGAAACGGTCGCCGGAATGACGATCTGGCGGGCGCCGTCCATGATGGCGAGCTCGATCTCCTTGCCCTGTTCGAGATGATAATTGATGTTCTCGATCGTCACGGTCGCATCGTCGACGAGGATGCCGACGGCCAGCGCCAAGCCGCCGAGCGTCATCACGTTGATCGTCTCGCCCGTAGCGGAAAGCAATGCAATTGATCCCATAACCGCCAGCGGGATCGAGATCAGGATGATGGTGGTCGAACGCCAACTGCCCAGGAAGAGCAGGATCATGAGCCCGGTCAGCGCCGCCGCGATCGCGCCCTCGCGCAAGACGCTGTCGACGGAGGCTTGAACGAAGGCCGATTGGTCGCCGACCGCCTTGATGTCGATATCAGGCGGAAGCGAGGCGCGGATCTTCGGCAACAGCACTTTGACGCCATTGATCACGTCGAGGGTCGAGACGGACCCGGCTTTCTGGATGGTCATCAACACGGCGTGTGCGCCGTCGACGCGGACCGTGTTTATCTGCGGCGGATAACTGTCGTGCACATAGGCGACGTCGCCGATGTAGACCATGGCATTGTCCACCCATTTGATCGGCAACGCGTTGAGGTCAGCGATATCCTGCGGCGCATCGTTCATGTCGACGACATATTCGAACCGGCCAATCTTCGCCGTGCCCATTGGAATGATGAGGTTCTGCTTGGCGAGCGCGTTCACGACATCCTCGGCCGAGAGGCCGTAGGACTGAAGTTTCCCCTGATTGATGTCGACCTGCACCTGCCGGACCTTGCCGCCGTAGGGCGAGGGAATGGCGGCGCCGGCGACAGTTGCCAGCTGCGGCCGAATGAAGTTCTGCGCGTAGTCGAAGAGTTCCGCCTGCGAGATCGTCTTGCTCGATATAGCGAGCTGCAGGACGGGCACGCTCGACGCGTTGAAGAAGAGGACGTAGGGCGGCGTAATGCCAGGCGGCAAAAATTTGAGAACCGTCTGCGAGGCGGCGGTCACCTGCGCCAGCGCGGTGTTGATATTGACATTGGGCTGGAAGAAGACCTTGACGATCCCGTATCCGGTCAGCGACTGGGATTCCATGTGCTGGATGTCGTTGACCTGAGAACTTAGCGTTCGCTCATAATAATAAATGATGCGGCCGGACATGTCGTCGGGCGGCAGGCCGTTGTAGGTCCAGACCACGCTCACGACCGGAATGTTGATATCGGGAAAGACGTCGGTCGGCGTCTTCACCCAGGCCATCACGCCGAAGATCAGAATCAGCATCGCCATGACCACGAAGGTGTAGGGACGCTGAAGCGCTATCCTGACGATTCCGAGCATTGTTTTGCACAACTCCCGCTTCCGCCGCGAGCCTCGGGGGCGTTGGTACAGGCGCAAATAGAAGGCTTGAGCCGAGGAACAAGCACATTGCGAACCGGCTGCGCACAGAGCGGCCGCGTGGCCGCGCTCCGGGCTCGGGCCGAAAATAAACTGTGCCGGACAAGTGATGATACTAAATAAAAATTTCGATTCCCGAGCCGAGCCACGTCAATCTAAGTCTGGGCCAAGTTCTGCTCGTTTTCCAACAAAATTAATGTTGATGAATACCCCGGCAAAACGAGGACACTCCCATCCTTATTTGCGGCGCGCGCCGATCTACTTTGCGGCAACCCCTTTAGACAGGCGACCTTGTCCGCGGTTCCGCTGCTTCCGGACCTGGCTTTAGGGGTGGAGCCATTTCGAAGGCTGCGCCCGGCATGTTGTCGTCGAGCCTCAAGACGAAGCCGTGCAACTCGGCGATCGTTGCGGCCATGCTGAGGCCCAGACCATGCCCAGGGATGCCTTCATGCCCGGCGGATCTGTAGAAGCGCTTGAAAATCTTCTCGCGCTCGCCGGGCGCGACGCCCGGCCCGTTGTCCATCACCCGCACCGAAGGTCCATTCACCTTCGCGACGATCCGGACCGCGCCGCCCCGCGGCGTGAACTTGACGGCGTTGTCGACAAGGTTGGCGAGCGCTTCCCTCAAGAGGTCAGCGTCGCCAGTCACCGGAACCGGCTGCGAGGCTTCGATGCTCATGCTGATCGACTTGGCTTCAGCCACCGGTTCATAGAACTCGAACACCTCGCGGCAGACTTCGGCCAAATCGACGGTCTCGAATGCGCTTCGCCGGAGTCCGCTTTCGATTTCAGAAATGCGCAAGAGCGCGGTGACCGTCGTAAGCGCCCGGTCGAGGTCGGCAAGCGCCTGTCGCGTCGTCGCCCGCAGCTCCGCCTCGGACGGGCTCGCAAGTCCCCTCTCGAGCCGTGCCCGCATGATCGAAAGCGGGGTTCTCAGATCATGCGCAATATCGTCGCCGACGGTTTTCACCTGATTCATCAGGCGGGCGATTTCGTCGAGCATGCGATTGACGGCACGGACCACTTCGTCGATGTCGTCGGGTCTCCGATGAACCGGAAGCCGCCCCTGCAAATCGCCGCGGATGACGCGATCGATCGCATGGCGGATCGCCTGCAATCGGCGTGAAGCGCGCAGGCTCAGCAGCGCACCGGCGAGCAAGGCCAAGAAGATCGTCGGTATGATGCCGATCGCCAGCGCCTGAAGCACCGAACGGCGCAGCGCGTAGATTTCATAAAGGCTGCGGCCGAGCAGCAGAACTCCGCCGTCGGGGCGCCGCCGCGCGACGAATATCACGGGTTCGGTTTGGGTCGGGCCGCCTTCGAACCTTCGCACTTCGACGAGATGTGCCATGTCATCGACCGGGACCGCGGGCATCTCGGTGACATTGCCATAGAGATGGTTTCCCGCGGCATCGAAGAGACCGACGTATTCGAGCTGCCGGAGATCGCCAGTCAAACGCCGCGCGAGTTCCTGCTCGACCTGACCGGTCGGCTCGACAGCGGCCTTCGTTGCCTCGTCAACCAAAATCCTGCGCAGGCGCGTCGTATCCGAGGTCGCAACCTGCCAATAAACGAAGCTGAAAACGGCCGAGGTCGAGACGGTGACGACCAAAGCGAAGACGACAGCCACGCGGAAAGCCGCGGAGCGGAAAATGTCACTTGTCGCCATGCAGCATGAATCCGGCGGCGCGAACCGTCTCGATGAGCGGGGGTTCGCCGGGCGTATCGACTTTCCGCCGCAATTTGCCGATGTGAACGTCGACGACGTTGGTCTGCGGCAAGGTCCGGTAATGCCAGACGTCTTCCAGCAGCATCGCGCGGGTGATGATCTGGTTCGGATGCCGCATGAAGTATTCCAAGAGATTGAACTCGCGCGGCAGGAGATTGAGAAGCCTATCGCCGCGCCGCACGCTGCGGTCGATCAGATCCATCGTCAGCGAACCGACCTTGAGGCTCGTCACTCTGGCCTCGCTGGCGCGGCGTCGCAAGGCTTCGACCCGGGCGACGAGTTCGTCCATGACGAAGGGCTTGACGAGATAATCGTCGCCGCCTGCCTTCAGTCCGTGAATCCGGTCGTCGACCGAGGAGAGCGCGCTGATGACCAGCATCGGAACCCTGTTGCCTTCGCCGCGCAGCTTCTCGATCATCGACAAGCTGTCGCTGCCGCGCAGCATGCGATCGACGATCATGACCACCGGCGGATGGGCGTGGGCCGCGGCGAGGACTTCGGCTTCCGTCTCGGCGATGCGCACGGCATAGCCCTGCCGCTCCAGAGCGAGCGAGATCTCCTGTGCCATGTCGAATTCGTCCTCAACCAGGAGAATCGGCGCGCGCTCAAGAGGGGTGTCAGCCACGACGGCTCCCAGTTTATCGGGCCGATAGAGCAGCACTCCGCAGCCGATCGCGCCGCTCTTACTGCGGACAAGGAGCCTGGGCGCGACAGCACCTATCGTGCGCTGGAATGTGGAGCTCCACGCCCCTTGGAAAGTCCATTTATATCAACGTTCGCTACAAAATAGCATCAAGAAAGCGACTTTATCGTTAGGGACGAACCTCGTCCGTTGGCAAGACTGCGGGCAAAAAACAAGCGGGCCAGAGGCCCGCTTGCGTGAATGTCATCCGTACCGCTGGCTCAGTACTTTGCGACCACGGGCGGAAGCGCCGGCGCTGCCGGTGGCGGGTCGAACGGATAGTAGCGGAAGGAGGCATAGACCATTTGGTCGTCGAAATGCACAGGGCTGTTGGGCGCCAGCGGCGTCGCGCCAGGAATAGCCGTGAAGCCGGATCCTGGGAACAAGTCGTTTCGGATATAGGCATATTGCAGCCCGACGCGCACGGAGCCTAGGTCGCCTTGATAGACCTTGTCCCAGAAGCCGCCGGTGACTTCCCAGGCGTCCTGGACCTTTCCGGCGCAGGTACCGCCGACGAAATAGCAGCCGGAGTTGTTGGCAGTCGGACTAACATAACCAGGAACGGCTGCCGAAACGAAGTCGGTGGAAAGAAGTCTTTCTTCGCCGCCGTAGGCGTAAAGATCAAGCTGCGGGGTGGCGTGGACAGTCACGCCGCCGAGGAACATGGCTTCCGGCAGTGGGTCGAGCGCGCCATTGGCACTGAATGCCGCGTCAGCAAGTTGCGACGATCCATAACGGCCGATGCCGCGGCCGATCATGCCCGAACCCTGCACGTCGATTAGTTTCGGGATGACCTGGGCGGTGAAGCCGCCGCCGGCGCCCCAGCCGGTCGTGTCAAAACGGCTGTTGTTAAGGGAGACTCCCGAGGTCACCCCGTTCTCTACGAAATCATATTCGTCGCTGTAGATGCCGAACCCTTCGATATGGATTTTGCGATCGGCGATGACCGGCTCCCAAGCCGCCTTGGCGATCACGTCGGGGATGTGGTTGAGCGAATAGTATGTCGTGTTGTTCAACACGCTCGATCCGCTCGTCGAGCCCACCGTGTCGCAGACGACGCCGTTGCCGTTGACGGAGGTGACCGGGGTATTGGCGCTCGCAGAGCCTCCGTTTCCGAAGCTAAAACTGCCGGTGCAGGACGTGGTTTGCGGCATTTCGGCGGAAGCAGCCACCCAGAACTGGTCGCCGAAATTCTTGGTGATGCGAATTTGCGGCTGACGCGACCAGGTGAAGCCCGCGACGTACTGTGCATCAATCGTCGCCGGAATGAGTTCGTTGCGCGGCGAAATGCCTTTACCTTGCAAGGTCGCCAGAGACCAGTTCTGGCCGGCGAGCAGGTGGAACCCTTCATCCGCCCAATCGATCGTTCCATAGAGAACGCGGATGCGCGGATTGTAAGAATTGCTCTCATTGGAATTCGGCGTGACGCCGGCGCCGAGGAAGTCCATCTCCCCGTAGGCTGAAACCAGCGTGTCGGGATTGTAAGCGCCTTGCACCAACAGGGACACGCGGCTTTGCCGCGCAGTGCCGCGCAGCTCCTGCAGATGCGCAAGCGGACTGTTGTATTCGGGAAGGCTGCCGAAGGACGGGCTGAAGTCGCCCTCTGTGTCGCGCGTACGGAACACGCCTTCGGCCGCGAGGAAGCCGCCGGGCGTGATCGTGATGCCGTTCAGATAGAATTTCTTGTCCCAGGGATGTGGCGGCTCATAGGCGACCGGCGGACCCTTGACGATCGTTCCCTGCACAGCCCTGATCCGCACGCTCTGAGAATTGACCTTGCTCTCAAGGTGCTTCAACTGAGCTTTCAAGGCTTGGATCTCGGCGGCCAGCTCGGCCGTCGACGTGTCGTCGGCTTTTGCAGGCAGCGTTCCCATTGCAAAGAGCGCCGCGAGGGCCACTCCACTCGCGAGACCGATTTTCGACGTTACTTTCACTTGTGCCCCCTGAGATTGAATTACGCGTCCGAGCCTTTTCCGCCCGGCCTTATTTCATCCCAGGTCAGGTCATAAATCGGCCACCCACGAAATTATGTGACAATCTGTTGCCGTCTTTATAAAAATTAATTTATGAATCCTGGTGTGACGAGCTTAAACTTCTGATAAACAAAGGGTTTTCAAAGCACCGCTCTGACCTGCCAAGATGAAGATTCGCTGCGAGTGTTGCAATCATATCAGCATGATCGAGCAGCCACTTAGGACGATGCAAGCGAAGCGATCGTCGTGGAAAGCTTACGGCATAGGCATGGCGTCGATCTCGGCGATAAGCGCGTCGATGGCTTTTCTGACGTCCGCGGGCGCGCCATCGCCGTTTATGCGCGCCGCGGCGGCCTCCTCCAGCGACGCGGCCTCGCTGCTCAACAGATGGAAGCCGAGTATGCTGCTGGATCCAGCAAGACTATGGGCGATGTCCTTGATTCGGCGCAGCACGACTGAGGAATTGAGGCGCTCTTCGAGAGCGGAACTGTAAGGGACGAGCACCGCCGCGTCCATCTTGGCGCGGCGCGCAAAAGACCTGCGCAGCTCGCGCCGCACGAAGGCTTTGCGCAAAGCCTCGATGCTTGCTTCGGTCGGCAGATAGCTGCGCACCGAGGCGGCGAGCGTCATTGGGTCGAAGGGCTTGGCGATGACGCCATCGGCGCCGAGCGCGCGAAAAAGCTCGATCTCCCGTGTCTGGGCGCGCGCCGTCATGAAGACGACAGGGATATAGAAGGTCCGCGGATTATCGCGCAGATGGGTGAGCGTCGCCGGTCCGTCCATTGCCGGCATCATGACATCGAGCAGGATCATATTGGGCTGCCAATCGGCCGCCACCTCGATCCCGACGTCCCCGGAAGCGCAACTCCGCACCGCGAAGTCCGGATCCAGGCCGAGAGAGGCTTCGACAACCTCGCGAATGTCGGGCTCGTCATCGACGTGGAGAATACGCCTCGCGTTCATGCTGCGGACTCCACGCCGGCCGACGGCGCCTGAACAGGAAGCTCGATGTAAAAGATCGCGCCGCCCGCGGGGGCATCATTGAACCCCACTTTGCCCCCGAGTTCGCGTCATGATTTCCTTGGCGATGCTCAGCCCGAGGCCCGTGCCGCCTTTCTGCCGCTTATCCGAAACGTCGGCTTGGACGAATCTCTCGAAGATCCGAGGTTTGAATTCAGCTGGAATACCGGGGCCATGGTCGCGCACCGAGATCTTGATTGTTCCGGCGCCGCTCTCGATCGCAACCTTTACCTCTTCCCCCGCAGGCGAAAATTTCACGGCGTTCGACAGCAGGTTGGTGATGACCTGGACGAAGTCGTCCTTCAGCTGCTCGATCCGTCTGCTCTCCTTTCGGCGAGCTGTGATGTCCTCCATGATCCCGGCAATCAGAAATTCCTCCCCCTCCTGATTCCGGATCGGGAAGGTGCGTACATGCACCCAGAGCAGGGTTTCGTCTTGCCGCGCGAATTGGCATTCGAAATCGGCGCCGCCATCGGAGAATTGCTTCGAATTCGAGAAGTTGCCGCTGTATGTCGTCGAATTGGAAGCCCGCATAGAGCTTCTCGATCGGATCCCCGGCGGCAATCGACCGACCGGTCATTTTTAGCCAAGTCGGATTGATGTAACGAAGCGTCCCACGACCAATATCGCGAATCCAGAGCGCCTGGGGAATGTTGATCGCGAGCTGGCGAAAGAGATCGTCGCTTTGACGGAGATGGTCGCTGCGTCTTTGCGCGTGCTCTAGGACCTGGGGAGCGGTTGTCACGTTCGATCGACCTGCGAAAGCGCCGCTGGCGTAGGCACGCGAGGCGGCGGCGCCGGCTTAGCGCTTGGCCTCACATGAAGTTTAGTGCTGGAATATTGTTGATAGAATACGAATAAATCGTAACGCCTGAAGGTAACAACTGCATCCAATAGGACGCATTAGGTATATATTATTCAGCCACCAGGCATTATACGTAAGTAAATCCACGTAATACATTCGGCGCGTCGGTGATATATCGTTCGCGGGTCAGCTCCATTTCCTAGCGGCTGTTGGTTTGTTGTTCATGACCATGCGAATGAGATCGGCGGTGTTCTTGGCCCCGAGCTTCATCATGATATGGGCGCGATGGACTTCGATCGTGCGCGGACTGAGGCCAAGATGAGCCGCTGCTTCTTTGTTCGAAGCGGCGGCGGCGATCTCGGCCAGCACTTCACGTTCACGCTGCGTCAATCGCGAGCTGCCAGGGAAATCCGCCGCGGCGGCCGGAGCAGCACTTTCTTCCTGCCTGCGTCTCCAGGCTTTGATCAGGCGACGAAGACGGCCCGAAAAGCCGTTCGGATCGAATGGCTTTTCGACCACATCGAAAGCGCCGACTTTCGTCGCTTCGACCGCCAAGGAAATGCTGGCCTTGCCGGACATGGTGATGATTGGTGCGGCGTAGTTGCGGGCATCGAGATCGCGCAGGATTTCAAGCCCCGAACGCCGCGGCATATGAAGACCGAGGAGGATGCAGGCGGGCGTTCGCGACCGCGCCACGCATAGAAAGGCCTCCGCATCGTTGAAGCAAATCACGCGGTAGCCGTCGGACCGCAACACATCAGCAAGCGAGCTGGTGAGGGAGGGATCGTCGTCGAGGACGAAGATCTCGTCGCTCAGGAGATCCGCCTTGAGCATGTCGTGGTTTCCGTTAGCCAGGCATCTGCGAGCGAAGCCGCGATTTGGAATCACCTATACGATTATGTGGTAAATAAATCTACCTGTGCGTGTACACGGCGCCAGCGCGGTGACGGGGAGTGAGTACGGCCTTGGCCACGGTGCCGCGGACGGACCCTTTACCCGACATGGCAAGAGTTGTATCTTTAAGGTCAATGGAATGGCCGCGGCGGCCTCCGTCGGACCCGCGGCAAGTCGGAAATTTACCCGACCTGCCAGGATCCGAGCTTCGGCGCCCGCAACCGGGTTCGATCGGACAGGGAGGATAATCGTGCCCCGCCAAACGCTCGCCCCGAAAACCGACCTTCGTTTGTCAAGAATGCCGCGCAACACGTTCGGATGGCTTTTGCCGTTCCTACTCATGCTCGCACTCGTCTGCCCAGTTTACGCCTTCGCGGCGGAACCGGAATTCGGCGGCTATTGCGCCGAAGGCCTCGTCAATCATCATTTGATAAAGACAGATTGCAAGATCAATTGGACCAGCAAGGACGGCAAGCTTTACTGTTTCTCGACCGCGGACGCCAAGGCCGACTTTCTGAAAGCGCCTGAGGACAACATCAGCAAAGCTACCGACAATTACGCAGCCAATGAAGTCGAACAAATCGCCGGTGGCATGGACAAATTCACCTCCGACGATGCACAGACCTACGTCGATAAGCTGATCAAGGATCAATCCGCCAAGAACGGCGGCGTGTTCGTTTTCGATGACCCGGTGACCAACACGTCGGTCCCGCTTATCTATGAAAACGTCGACTTCACACGCACGCTTGACGGTTACGGCTTTTTTCCGGACGTGATTTTTCACGCCAAAGGCGACGCGGCGGAAAAATATCTCGTCGACTTCTGGATAGCGCCCAAGAACGGCCAGCTCGCGGTTTTTGAAACCCGCATCTACGAAGCGCCGGTCAAGGAGGGCAACACCTGGACCATGGAGCAACGTCAGCCCAAGCCCTGGTGGTGGATTCCGGCTTCAGAACATCCGGGCCAGACCGAGCAGAAACGCAGTTGGGAGGTCATGTCGACAATCGACGGCTATATTCAAACCGCTTCCCAAAACGGTGTCCTGACGCTCAAAGACGACAAGACCGGGCAGATGATTCCGCTGCAATTCGTCGATGTTCATCAACCGGTTCGCCGCCTCAAGGAAAACGGACAATTTTTTGCTTGCACCGATTTCCGCAAAGCCGGCACCACGGACCAATTCTACGATATCGATTTCTGGCTCGATACCAAGAGCGGAAAGTTGATGGTGAGCAACGTCAAGGTCCACAAGGTTCCGTTCTTCATCAACGGCAGCTACGTTCAGATTCCGCGTTATAATTTCGACAGCAAGACCTTCGACATCGTGCCTTGAGCACGCGCACTGGTCCGCGGCGCGTCAGATCGTGTAGCTGAAGGAATCGTAGGCGAGCTGGCTCAAGATCTGGTTCATGTCCCGCGCCGGCTCGGGGCATCCAGCGGCGCCGACGACCTTGGCCGGTACGCCGGCGACAGTGGAATTCGGCGGCACCGGATTGAGCACGACAGAGCCCGCCGCCACGCGCGAGCAATGGCCGATCTCGATGTTGCCGAGGATTTTGGCCCCGGCCCCGATCATGACGCCATGCCTCACCTTCGGATGGCGATCGCCGCTCTCTTTGCCTGTGCCGCCGAGCGTCACGTTCTGGAGAATTGAGACATCGTCCTCGACGACGGCAGTGGCACCGACGACGAGCCCGGTCGCATGGTCGAGGAAAATGCCGCGGCCAAAGCGCGCCGCCGGATGAATATCGGTCTGAAAGAGGTCCGAGGAGCGGCTTTGCAGATAAAGCGCAAAGTCCTGCTGGTTGTTGTTCCATAACCAATGCGCCAAACGATGCGTCTGGATTGCCTGGAATCCTTTGAAGTAGAGCAGGGGCTCGATCAGCCGCGTGCAGGCGGGATCGCGGTCGACGACGGCGGCGATATCGGCGCGAAATCCTTTGCCGATCCCGGGATCGCCGCGCAGGCCCGCAAGGAATACGTCGCCGATCAAATCCGCCGAAACGGTATTGTTGGCAAGCCGCATGGCGATCCGGTGAGCGACGGCCTCTTCGAAGGAATGGCGGTTGATCACCGCTGTCAGGATCAGCGAGGCCAAGATCGGCTCGCGCGAGAGTATGTCGGCCGCTTCCTCGCGCAGCCGTTCCCAGAGATTGTCATCGGAGAACACCTCGCGCAACGGCGGCGCTGTCGAAGCGGGGAGCGAAGAAACAAGCGTCACGCGAGCTTTCTCCAATGGCATTGTCATGGGACCCATAGATAGAGATGCGACGCCAAAACGGAAGGGCTCCGTTCAAGCGGCGCGCGCGATCGTACCTGCGGCGGCAAAGCCGCGGTCGAGGTCGGCGAGGATGTCGTCGATATGCTCTATCCCCACCGAAAGGCGGACGTAGCCTTCCGAGACGCCGGTTGCGAACTGGTCTTGGACCGAAAGCTGCGAATGCGTCGTCGTCGCCGGATGAATGGCGAGGCTGCGTGCGTCGCCGATATTTGCGACATGGTAAAGGAGCTCCAGACCGTCGATGAACCTGCGCCCGGCTTCGCGTCCGCCGACAAGTTCAAATCCGACGAGGCCGCCATATTTGCCGTTCAGATATTTATCGGCGCGCGCCCGCGCGACGCCGCTTTGAACGGAAGGGTGAATGACCCGCGTCACGTCCTTGTGCTTGGTGAGATAGGCGACGACGC
Source organism: uncultured Alphaproteobacteria bacterium (assembly GCA_963759985.1). Taxonomy (GTDB): domain Bacteria; phylum Pseudomonadota; class Alphaproteobacteria; order Rhizobiales; family Beijerinckiaceae; genus Methylovirgula. The sequence continues at coordinate 245,333 of CAVXBI010000003.1, read as the reverse complement.
GATTGGCGTTCTCGACGTGGCGTTCGATGCGTAGCGGCAAGGTCTCGATACCCTGCAGCGTGAGGAAAGCGTTGAAGGGCGACAGCACTGCGCCGAGATCGCGCAACAGCGTCGTGCGTGCTTTGAGAATATAGGCGATGGGCCCCAAGGGCTTGGCCGCCTCCGTCCATATTGCGCCATGATAGCTGGGATCGGGGGTGTTCAGCGCCGGCTGGCGCTGCGGAAAGCGCGCCCAATCGAAATTGCCGCCATCGACGATAATGCCGCCAATCGACGTCCCGTGGCCGCCGAGATATTTCGTGCTCGAATAGACGACGATCGCAGCGCCATGATCGAGCGGCCGGGCAATCAGTGGCGCGGCGGTATTGTCGACAATCAGCGGGATGCCGTGTTCGCGGCCGATCGCGGCGATTTCCGCAAGTGGCGGCACGATGAGCTTCGGGTTCGGAAGCGTCTCGGCATAATAGGCGCGCGTCCTCTCGTCGGTGGCGCGACGAAAATTCTCCGGATCGGCCGGATCGACAAAACGTACTTCGAGCCCTTGCGTCTTCAGCGTATTGGCGAAGAGATTCCAGGTGCCGCCGTAAAGGTCGGTGGAAGAGACGATATTGTCGCCGGCAAAGGCGATGTTCTGCAGCGAAAGCGCTGAGGCGGCTTGGCCGGAGGCAACCGCCAGCGCCGCTACGCCGCCTTCGAGCGCCGCCACGCGCTTCTCCAAGACGTCGGTCGTCGGATTGCCGATGCGCGTATAGATGAATCCAAGCTCTTTGAGGTCGAACAGATTGGCGGCGTGTTCGGTGTCGAAGAACTGATAAGAGGTCGTCTGGTGGATCGGCACAGCGACCGAGCCGGTGGTCGGATCGGCCCGCCAACCGGCGTGCAGCGCCAGAGTTTCCGGCCTTTGCGGTTCAATGGACATGATCTGCTCCTTCAATCTCAAGGATGCGGCATCGCGAGCTGCCGCACCGCTTCGGCGTGATCACGGGCGGCCATCTTTTGGCTCTCTTCCCGGCGCGTGTTTCGGGCTGGCAACGAGCAGACGCGCGGCGCGCTCGGCCGCGTAAGGTTCGATGAATTGCAAACCCTCGAGCGCGTTGAACTTATGCGTTGCTGCAAAGAAGCTGAAAGTCTCGGCCCTATGATCGCGGACGATAATTCCTGCCGTGTCGCCACCGACTTGCACGATGTAGGCATCTGACATTTGAGAAACTCTTCGTTGGACTGCGTGGACTGGATCGCGTTCAGCGAATCGGCGCTTCGCCGATCTCATGTTTTCGATGGACAAGCGGGCATCGGCCGGTCCGGCTGCACCAACACGCAACATAAACAACGCGAGGAGTCGGTTCGTTTCGATGGGTTTGACGGATCGGAACGCATGTGGGGACCGCGGGATGATCGGTGCCTTCGAGCGCACCGCGGATGCGAATAAGCCGCTCGCAAGCTATAACCCTACATTATCCATAAACATTGTCAATTAATAAGGCCACGACAAACGCTTGGGGCGAGTCCGATCTTGGCGTGACGGCAGAGGACTTTCTTCGGCAACGACGGGATATCGGAAACGTTCTTCTGCGGCCAAAGCATAATCTTTTATTGTCCCATAATAACATAGACTATCTCATTTCAAACAATAACTTGCGCAACCGCAAACAACGCTGTACTAAAGCGCCGCGTCAGTCAAGCAATGTAGCAGTGTAGACGTCATGCCGTAGAATTATATTCTATTACGGTAGAATATAATTCTAGGGCTTATTACTTAGATTGCGAAGGAGGCCGTTTAAATGCCCGAAGATCCTGAAGAACCGGTCGTCCGCAGGACTCTCAGCGAAGCTGCCGCCAGGCAACTCGCCAACGCGACGAAAACGCGTGCCGCAGTGGTCCGGAATTACCCCGCGCTGGCTCGTGTCCTTCCTGCCTTGGACCCCCGTCGAGGCAGGCATCTATCGTCTCAACCGTGTCAAGGAAGCCGTGGCCCCGGCAGATTCCGACGTGGAGTGCAGCCCGCGCCGCGATATCGATACGGATCTGCCGGAGACGTTCGTCGATTACGAGGAGGCGCCGCGCGAATATTCGTTGAATGCAGTGACGACCGTGCTCGACGTGCAGACGCGCGTCTCCGATCTCTACAGTCACCCGTACGATCAGATTCAGGAGCAGGTCCGGCTTCTCGTCGAGAAGGTGAAGGAGAAGCAGGAGAGCGAGCTCATCAACAATCCGGACTACGGGCTGCTCCCCAATGCTGCGCCTTCGATGAAGATCGCGACGCGCGGCGGGACGCCCACGCCCGATGACCTCGACGAGCTGATCGCAAAAGTCTGGAAGGAGCCTGCATTCTTTCTGGCGCATCCGCGCGCCATCGCCGCTTTCGGGCGCGAATGCACGCGGCGCGGCGTTCCGCCGCCGACAATCACCTTGTTCGGAACGCCCTTTCTGACTTGGCGCGGGCTGCCTCTTATCCCGAGCGACAAGCTTTACGTCACCGAAGAGGGCGCGACGAATATTGTTGCTGCGCACCGGCGAGAAGAAGCAGGGAGTCGTCGGCCTGTTTCAGCCGAGCATTCCCGGTGAAATCGCGCCGAGCCTTTCGGTGCGTTTCATGGGCATCAATCGCAAGGCCGTCGCATCCTACCTCATCTCGCTCTACTGCTCCGCGGCGATCCTGACGCATGATGCGCTGGGCGTGCTCGAAGGGGTCGATGTCGGCAAATATCATCAATATCCCTTTACCTACGCCTAATGCGCCGATCGCTCGTTTGAAAAGAGAGCCTCGCCATGCCTTCGGCTCCGTCTTGGCCTGATCCAACATTCATCGCTGAGATCGCCAACGCGTTCTTCCGGGGTTCGCCGCATGCGCCTGCGTCGGATTCGCTGGGAACGCCGGTTGCTCCGCCGAGCCCGGCAATGGTGCCCACGCCCTCGCCGGCAATGACCATCGCCCCCATTGCGCCAGCCGCGTCGCCTTTCGGCACGCCCGATCTGCCAACGACAATTCCGTCCGTTGTGCCGACGCCGAATATTTCGGCGCCGCCGGCGCCATCTCCGGGTCAATATACCGCGCTCGGTGTACCGGACGTTCCGCAGCCGGGTGCTTCGCCCGGCGCCTTCGCGCCAACCTATCCGATCGAAGCCAATCCAAACGCTTGGGCAGAGTTCGGCGATATCACCGCGCTCGTGCCGCTCGGGTATCGCGACGCGCCGTTCGCGATACAAAGTCTCGGCGAACAGCGGCAAGGAGCACCCGAGTCTCTCTACTTCCTGAAGGATGTGCCGTCGCCGGCTGGGGCGGCGATCCCGCCTGTCGCGCCTGGCTTCGCTCCCTTCGTGCCGGCGTCGCCGCCGGAAACACCACTTGACGTTCCGACGATGCGATCTGCGGGCGTGCCGGCGTTTTATTCCCCAGATGCAGGACAGCTGCGACAGCCCGGCGTACCGTCTGCTCCTCAGGTTGGGGCCTCGCCGGCTTGGCTCCCATCGCAGTCACACGACCTGCCACGGTTTGCTTCGAACGAAAACGCTTCGGGCCTTGTCGCACAGAAGCCGTTACAAGAGGTGCCTCTGCCTCCGGATGCGCAGCCGCCGGGCGAGGCATTCTACTTTCTCAGCCAGACCAAATCGCTCGAGGGTGAAGCGACGCCGGAGCATGGCGCAACAGCAGAACCTGGCGCGCCTTGGCTCGATCTTAGTCCCGAGCTCGCGCCTGACCTCCGATCGGCGACGCGTCCCTTCGATGCATACACGATCAAGCGTGATTTCCCGATCCTGCGCGAGCAGGTCAACGGAAGACCGCTCGTCTGGCTCGACAACGCCGCCACGACGCAGAAGCCGCAGGCTGTGATCGACCGTCTCGTCTATTTCTATGAGCACGAGAATTCAAACATCCACCGCGGCGCGCACAAGCTCGCCGCGCGTGCGACCGATGCTTTTGAGGAAGCGCGGCAAAAAGTGGCGCGTTTTCTCAATGCCGGCTCCGACCGCGACATCATCTTCGTGCGCGGCGCCACCGAGGGAATCAATCTCGTGGCCCAGGCCTGGGGCCGGCGCAACGTGAAAGAAGGCGACGAGATCGTCATCACCTGGCTCGAACATCACGCCAACATCGTGCCTTGGCAGCAATTGTGCGGCGAGGTCGGCGCACGCCTGCGCGTTGCGCCCCTCGATGATTCCGGCCAGGTTATTTTCGAACATTACGAGAGACTGCTCGGCCCGCGTACCCGCATTGTGGCAATCCCGCAGGTCTCGAATGCGCTCGGAACGATCGTTCCGGTCGCCGAGATGACGGCGGCGGCGCACCGTCATGGGGCCTGCGTGCTCGTCGACGGCGCCCAATCGGTGTCGCATATGCCGGTCGACGTTCAGGCGATCGATTGCGATTTCTTCGTCTTTTCGGGCCACAAGATCTTTGCGCCGACGGGCATTGGCGTCGTCTACGGCAAGCCTGCCGTTCTTGCGCATATGCCGCCGTGGCAGGGCGGCGGCAATATGATCGTCGATGTCACCTTCGAAAAGACGCTCTATCAACCGCCGCCCGGGCGTTTCGAAGCCGGCACCGGCAACATCGCCGACGCGGCGGGGCTCGGTGCCGCGCTCGATTATGTTGAGTCGATCGGCCGCGAGGTCATTGAGCGTTACGAGCACGAGCTGCTCGTCTATGCGACGGAACGGATGCTGAGCGTGCCGGGATTGACCCTGATCGGCACGGCCAAAGAAAAGGCGAGCGTGCTGTCCTTCGTTCTCGACGGCTGCCGGAGCGAGGATGTCGGAAGGGCGCTCAATCAGGAAGGCATCGCGGTGCGCGCCGGACACCATTGCGCGCAACCAATTCTGCGCCGCTTCGGACTCGAATCGACGGTGCGGCCCTCGCTCGCCTTCTACAATACGCCTGACGATGTCGACGCGCTTGTCGCTGCCTTGCATCGCATTCAGGCTGGCCGCAGCTACGCGGCCGGCTCATAGGGTCATTCAGAAGCGGATGGGGAGGGCGGTCTCGGCTTTGATGCTTTCAAGCGCGAAGCGCGAGGTTACGCTCTTCAAAGGGATCGTTTCGATCAGGCGCTTGTAGAAAGCATCGAAACTTTTGGTGTCAGGCACGATGACGCGCAGCAAATAGTCGACGTCGCCGGCCATCCGATAGACGTCCATCACCTCTTCCATGGCCGAGATCGTCTGTGCGAACTGGTTCAGTCTGTCGCGCGAATGATCGCCGACCTCGATCGTCACAAAGGCAGTGATCGCTAGGCCGAGCTTCGCCGGATCGAGCAAAGCGATACGCCGACGAATGACGCCCTCGAGTTGCAAGCGCTGAATGCGTTTCCAACACGGCGTTTGCGAGAGGCCGACCTTGGCGGCGATCGCCGCGATCGATAAGCTCGAAGTCGGCCTGCACGATCTGCAGAATCTTGCGGTCGATCGCATCCATGAATTTCCCCCAAACGCCCGTCACCCGGAGAATCTTATTCTAGAGTTGACTTACTACATAAAGAAACTAGAAATATAGCCCCAGATCGGAAAAATCTGTCAAAACGCAGCCTAAGGCGCTTCCATTCGCCGCTCGCTTTGCCAGGAGGAGGGTGGGCGATGCTCGTGTGGCACGGGGTGAATTTTCTCTATTCGATCTCGGGCTTTCTGATCGGCGGCCTGGTTGGCTTCACCGGCGTCGGCGGTGGCGCGCTCATGACGCCGCTGTTGGTTTTGCTGTTCGGCATCGTGCCGACGACCGCGGTCGGCACCGATCTGATTTATGCCTCGATAACCAAGACCACCGGCACCCTGGTGCATGGATTCCACGGCACGGTCGAATGGCGCATCGTGCGGCGCTTGGCGACAGGCAGCGTTCCTGCCACCATCCTTACGATCTTGGCCCTCAAATTCTTCGGCGGCAAACAACATGCCGTAAGCAACGTGATCACCACGGTTCTCGGCTTCGCGCTCATCTTGACGGCGGTGACCCTGATCTTCCGGAAATGGCTGCTCGCCCATCTCGCCAGATTTACCGAGGGTCTGACCGAGCGGCAGACGGCGCTGATTACGGTCATCCTCGGGGTTTTTCTTGGCGTTCTCGTGTCGATCTCGTCGGTCGGCGCCGGCGCGATCGGAGTAACGGTCCTCGTCCTGCTCTATCCGCAGCTTCCCGCTGCACGGATTGTCGGCTCGGACATCGCGCATGCCGTGCCGCTGACCTTCTTTGCCGGCATCGGACATCTGTTCCTGGGCTCAATCGACGTGAACCTGCTCGTCTCCCTGCTAATCGGCTCGCTGCCCGGAATTGCCATTGGCAGTCATCTCGCCGCTCGCGTTCCCGATCGCGTGCTGCGGCCAGTACTCGCCTCAACGCTCGCCTTGACCGGCGCTCGGCTCATCGTCTGAACCGATCACGCGACGATCGCCGTGATGTCACGACTTCGCGCGGCGATAGAGCGCGAGCCTAAGGCCGGAAAGCGGCGCCGGCTGCATCACCATGTCAAGATCGAAAGAAGCAGCGCATCGCGGCGGTCCGAAAGAACGGTGCGCTGCTTCGCCCGCCGGATCGTCGGACAGGATGAACCAATCTGGCGGTCTTTCGCACCAGTCGGCCGCGCCGACCTGTGTCAGTGCGGAGCGCCGGTCGTAGAAGCGCAAAGTGCGGCCAAGCTCGGCCGGCATGTTAGATCCGTACGTTGCCGAGCCTGCGCTTTCCATCCGCGCGACGATCTTTTGATAATCGCCGCGCCCAAGCGCCAAAAGCTGCGCGACGTGCAGCCCATTGCCGATTGCAAGAGCAAGGCCGATTACGACCACGAAAGCGAAATGCCGCGCGGTCCATAGCCTTGCCATCACATCGCCGAAGAGGATCACGAGTCCGACGGCGCCGATCAGGTGAAAGCGCGCGATATGGACGTTGGGCAGGCTCACGAGCGCGGCGAGGACCGGCGGCAGAACCAGGCAGGCGAGCGGCAGAATTCGCCGCTCCGGAGCGACAACGAACAGAGCCGCGACGGTGAGGACGATCGCCGCGGCGGCGGCCAGCCAAATCGGCAGATCGTAGGGTAGGCCGAGCGTCGCCTCATAGAGCGTGCATAGCCCATGCGCCAGCCGCGCGAAGCTGAAGGGCACCTGATCGCCGAGTTGGATCTTATGCGTATTCAGGACGCCGGCGACGAGGAATCCGAGCGCCGGCAATGCGCCCAAGGCGGCGGGGATCGCGAGATCGACGGCCGCAAGGGCAAGGCGCCGCGGCGAGCGGGTGGCGAAATAAATCCGCGCGAGCGTCGCGATGACGAGCGTGAAAGCCGCCGTCAGCATCGTGAGATGAAACAGCGTGCCGAAGGCTACGGCGAGACCGAACGCCAGCCGGCTGCGATGATCGTTCGGGTTCTCGAGAAAAGTCTCGAGCACCTCGGCTGCGACGAAGATCATTAGGATCAATCCGGCATAGCCGCGCGCCTCTGAGCCGTAATGGACGAAGAGGACCGATCCTGCGACCAGTGCTGCGCCTGCAACCGCCGCAACAGGACCGCTGCGCGCGCAAAGCCTCGCCGCGACCGGAATGGTCAAAGTGCCGAGAACGACGGCTTCAAAGCGAATGACGACCGGCGTGGCGTTGGGACCTACAAACCACAGCCAGAGCGAGTTGAGGATATGATTATTGTCCTGCGAAATGCCCCAGAATATGCCGCCGACATTGCGGATGTGCTCGAGGTTTTGGATCGACCAAATTTCATCGAGCCAGAGATCGCCGCGCGCGCAGAGAAGCCGCAAGAGAAAACCCGCGGCCGTCAAAGCGGCGACGCTCCAGAAAAGCGCGCGAGCCGTACACGCGTCGCTGGATTTCACAGATCTCTGCGCATAGAGCATGGAAGCTAGGTGGCGAGGGTCATCGAATGCGAAACAGACTTTAAGGATATCGATCAAACGTTATGACTTCGCTGACATCCGTTCCCCCAAAATCCTTCAATGATACCCGCGCCTTGATGAAGGATCTCCCGCCGCCGTCGGAGGATTGCGCCGCTGCGGTGCGCGCCCGTCAGGCGGAATTGGCGAAGCCGGCCGGCTCGCTCGGCCGGCTCGAAGAGATCGCCGAATTTTTGGCCGCCTGGCAGGGCAGGGCGATGCCGTCGCTCGAACATCCGCTCGTTCTTGTTTTTGCCGGCAATCATGGCGTGGTGTCGCGCGCCGTCTCGGCTTATCCGGCTTCGGTGACGGAGGCGATGGTGGCGAATTTCGCCGCGAACGGCGCCGCCATCAATCAGATCTGCGCGACATTCAAGCTCGACTTGAACGTCGTTGCCATCGATCTCGACATGCCGACGCAGGATTTTACGGAACATGCGGCCATGAGCGAAGCCCAGGCGCTCGCATCCTTCGCGCGCGGCATGGCCGCAGTTCCTGACGGCGCCGATCTTGTCGCCATCGGCGAGATGGGCATCGGCAATACGACCAGCGCCGCGGCGATCTATTGCGCGCTTTACGGCGGCAAGGCGGGATTTTGGGCGGGCCGCGGCACCGGCCTCGACGATCCTGGCCTCGCGCGCAAGATCGCTGCGATCGAGGCGGCGATCTCCCATCATAAGCACGCGCTTGTCGATCCGCTCGAAGTTCTGCGCCGGCTCGGCGGTTATGAAATCGCCGCCATGGCGGGAGCGATCGTCGCGGCGCGCCTGAAGCGCGTGCCTATTCTGCTCGATGGCTATGTCGCGGCTGCTGCTGCTGCTGTCCTGCATGCGGAAGAGAAAAACGCGATCGCGCATTGTCTTGCCGCGCATGTCGCGGCCGAAGGCGCGCATGCGGATGTCCTGCGGCGGCTCGGCAAACGGCCGCTGCTCGATCTCGGCCTGCGGCTTGGCGAAGGAAGCGGCGCGGCGCTCGCCGCTGGACTCGTGAAAGCGGCACTTGCCTGCCATCGCGACATGGCGACCTTTGCCGAGGCGAGCGTCGCGCGGAAGCTTGAATCCTAACTCTTGCCGAGCGGCAAGCGCACCGTCGCGATCGCCAAGGCGGCGATTCCTTCCTCGCGGCCGGTGAAGCCGAGACGTTCCGAAGTCGTCGCCTTGAGCGCCACCCGGTCAATAGAAATGCCGGCGATCTCGGCGATCTTGGCCCGGATCGCCTCGCGGTGCGGGCCGATCTTCGGGCGCTCGCAGATCAATGTCGCATCGATATGGGCGAGCATGCCGCCGCGCTCGCGCAGCTTCTTCATCGCGGCTTCGAGGAAGATCGACGATGCGGCGCCGCGCCATTGCGGATCGGAAGGGGGGAAATGGCTGCCGATGTCGCCGTCGCCGATCGCGCCGAGAATTGCGTCGGTGATCGCATGGCCTAAGACGTCGGCGTCCGAATGACCCAGCAGCGCCTGATCATGCGCAATCTTGACCCCCCCGAGCCAGACATGATCGCCGGGACCGAAGGCGTGGACGTCGAAGCCCTGGCCAATGCGGATATCCGGCAATTCGCGCAAGAGCTTTGTCTCGGCGCGCGAAAAATCTTCGGCACTGGTGATCTTCATATTCTCTGGCTCGCCCTCGAACACGTGAACATGGTGGCCGGCCCATTCTGCGATCGCCGCATCATCGGTCAGACCGTTTTGGCCGGCTTGTAGGACCTTGCGATGCGCCGCGAGGATGAGATCGAAGGAAAACGCCTGCGGGGTCTGCACCGAACGGAGCGCTTCGCGCGGCGGCGTCGCTACGATGCGGCCGTTGCCGTCTATTTGCTTGATCGTGTCGGTTAGCTCAAGTCCGGGCACCGCCGCGCCATGCGCGCGCGCCGCGATACCGGCGCGGTCGATCAGATCGGCGCTCGAAAAGGGCCGGGCGCCGTCATGGATGAGCACGATCTCAGGCTGGCCCCGCTGCGCCAAGGCCTCGAGACCGAGCCTGACGCTGTCCTGCCGCGTCTCACCGCCAGGCGAGGGCGGCAAGAGGCGCGCGAGATCAGTCTTGTCGAGATAAGCCAAGGTGTTCCGATAGGCATCGAGGTCGTCGGGGTGGATGACTGCCAGGACGCGTGCCTGCGGCGCCGCCTTCAAGAGTGTGGATAAAGTACGTGCCAGGAGGGGCTTGCCGCCAAGCAGCCTATACTGCTTGGGCACCCCGGAGCCGGCGCGCGAGCCGCGTCCGGCAGCGACCACCAGGATTGCGAGTTCAGATGTTTCGACCATGCCCTCTTGCCCGAATTTAGGCGCACTTTAGGGCGGTCTCCCGTTTTTCGCAGGCTGCGTCAAATTTTAGCTGAAACGCTGCATGGTGCCTGTTGTGGCGCTGCACAAAATGATTATGATGTGAGCATGAGCCATTTTGATGAAATTCTAGGCAAGGAGGGGCTGTCCGTGGGTCCCTTGCGGCTCAGAGGCCGGGCTTTCCTGGCCCCCATGGCGGGCGTGACGGACCTCGGCATGCGCAGGCTGGCCCAGAGCTTCGGCGCGGCGCTGACGGTCACGGAAATGCTCGATGCGGAATTTTATGCCGGCGGCGATCGAGAGGCGGCGGTCCGGGCGGAAGGCTCCGGTCTTTCACCCCACGTCATCCAGATTGCCGGCTGCCGTCCTGAATCTTTGGCAGAGGCAGCCTGTCGCGCCGAAGCCACCGGCGCCGCGATGATCGACATCAACATGGGTTGTCCGGCAAAGCGCGTCACGGGCGGCACCGCTGGCTCTGCTTTGATGCGCGATCTCGATCTTGCCATCCGCCTCGTTCGTGCCGTCATCACCGCCGTAAAAATTCCGGTATCGCTGAAGATGCGTCTGGGTTGGGACGAAGCGGCATTGAATGCACCGGAGCTCGCGCGTCGCGCGCAAGCCGAAGGAATTGCGATGCTCACCGTGCACGGCCGCACGCGCTGTCAATTCTATCAAGGCAGAGCCGATTGGGCCGCGATCCGAAAGGTGAGAGAGGCAACATCGATCCCGCTCGTCGCCAACGGAGACTGCACCAGCCTCGAGGACGCTAGCGCCATGCTTGCGAGCTCGGGCGCCGATGCGGTCATGATCGGCCGCGGCGCGGTCGGACGGCCTTGGTTTGTCGGACAAGTGGCGCAACATCTTGCGAGAACTTCGCGCCCGGCGCCGAGCGCGCGAGCCCGCCGCGCCGCAGCTCTCGAACATTATCGCATTTTGCTGTCGCTCTTTGGCAAGGAGCAAGGTCTGCGGCATGCCCGCAAGCACCTTTCCGCCTATGCCGCGTGGTCGCATAATCCGAATGCGGCCGAGCTTCGCCCGAGACTTCTCAGGAGCGAAAATCCGGCCGAAGTCGAGTTGCTTCTTTCGATTTTGTTCGAGGCCGAAACTGCGGCGGTGGCAGCATGAGCACGATTAACTCAACGCCATCCTCCAACGGTTCCGTGCATGTCGAGCCGCGCAAATCCACCGCTTCTGATGCGGATTTTTCTGGTGATGCAGGGAAGATCCTGAATGCTTTGCCGCATCCGGTCCTGGCGGTGGCCGCCGACGGCTTTGTGGTCGAAGCCAATGTCGCGGCCGAGATCTTCTTCGGCATCAGCCGCGCGATCCTGCTGCAGCAAACGCTCTCCAATCTTCTGCCTTTCGACTCGGTCTTGCTGTCGCTCATCGAACAGGTGAAGGCGACCGGCGCTGCGATCACCGAATATCGTGTCGATCTCGGCGTGCCGCGGCTCGGTACTGAAAAGATGGTGGATCTCTTCGTAACGCCCTTCTCCGATATGGGGGAGGGGGTCGTTGTCATGCTGCAAGAGCGGGCGATGGCGGAAAAGATGGATCGCCAACTCAACCATCGCGGCGCGGCGCGTTCGGTTTCCGCTATGGCCGCAATGCTCGGCCACGAGATCAAGAACCCGCTCTCGGGCATTCGCGGCGCCGCACAATTGCTGGAGGCGGAACTAAACGATGGCGATCGAGCCTTGACCCGCCTGATCTGCGAGGAGACCGACCGGATCGTCAAGCTCGTCGACCGGATGGATGCCTTTTCCGACAACCGCCCGCTGGAACGCGCGAGCGTCAACATTCATACCGTGCTCGACCATGTCAGACGCATCGCCCAGGCGGGGTTTGCGCGCAACATTCGCTTTACCGAAAACTACGACCCGTCGCTGCCGCCGGTCCTCGGCAATCGCGATCAACTCATCCAGATCTTCTTGAATCTGGTCAAGAACGCGGCGGAAGCCATCGGAGATTTGCTCGGCGACGGCGAGATCGAGCTTTCAACGGCATTTCGTCCCGGCGTTCGCCTCAAGCTCTCGAACTCTGACGCTGCGGTAAGCCTGCCGTTGCAGTTTTGCGTCCGCGACAATGGTCCGGGCGTTGCGCCTGAAATCCGACAGCATCTGTTCGAACCTTTCGTCACGACCAAAACCTCCGGAAATGGCCTCGGACTTGCACTGGTCGCAAAGATAATCGGCGATCACGGCGGGACGATAGAATGTGAATCACAGCCGCGCCGGACGATATTCAGAGTGCTGATGCCGATGTACGCTCCGCGCGACGGCCGTAGCGTCAAGTTGAAATAGGCGAGGACGGCCCTCCGGGGGCGCTTGGGAGACAGTTGGCGATGGGAGGAAACATCCTCGTAGCCGATGACGACGCCGCCATACGGACGGTGCTGAGCCAGGCCCTTTCACGTGTCGGCTATGAAGTGCGTACAACAGGGACCGCGGCCACACTTTGGCGCTGGGTGCAGGCCGGAGAAGGCGACCTCGTGATCACCGATGTCGTCATGCCCGACGACAACGCCTTCGAACTTCTGCCGCGCATGAAGAAACTGCGGCCGGAACTGCCGATCATCGTCATGAGCGCGCAAAATACATTTATGACCGCGATCAAGGCTTCCGAGCGCGGCGCATACGATTATTTGCCGAAGCCTTTCGATCTTCGCGAACTCGTCGCCATCGTGGGACGCGCGATGAACGAGCCCAAGGGCCGCGCCAAGCCGTCCGCGCCAACAGACCTAGAAGGCATGCCGCTCGTCGGCCGTTCGGCCGCCATGCAGGAAATCTATCGGGTGCTCGCCCGCCTCATGCAGACCGATCTCACCGTGATGATCACCGGCGAGTTGGGAACCGGCAAGGAACTTGTCGCCCGCGCCCTCCACGATTACGGCAAGCGAAAGAGTGGCCCCTTCGTCGCGATCAACATGGCGGCGATCCCGCGCGACTTGATCGAGAGCGAATTGTTCGGGCATGAGAAGGGAGCATTCACCGGCGCCAACCAAAGGTCGGCAGGGCGCTTCGAGCAGGCCGAGGGCGGCACGCTTTTTCTCGACGAGATCGGCGACATGCCGATGGAGGCGCAAACTCGGCTTCTGCGCGTGCTGCAGGAGGGCGAATATACCACGGTCGGCGGCCGCACCCCGATCAAGACGAACGTCAGGATCATCGCGGCGACCAACAAGGATCTGCGCAACCTGATTCATCAGGGTCTGTTCCGCGAGGACCTCTTCTTTCGCCTCAACGTCGTTCCGTTGCGGCTGCCGCCTTTGCGCGAACGCGGCGAGGACATTCCAGACCTTGTCCATCATTTCTTCGCGCTTGCGGCCGCCGAGGGTCTGCCGCTCAAACATATCGAGCCGCCAGCGCTGGAACGATTGAAGCGCCACCGCTGGCCGGGCAATATCCGCGAGCTCGAAAATCTCGTCCGCCGATTGGCGGCTCTCTACCCGCAGGAAACGATCACGGAGCAATTGGTCGATACCGAGCTCTCAGCCGATTCCTCGCCGTTTTTCTCGACCTACACACAAAGGCCGCAAGCCGAGGATCGCGGCAGGGATCCAGATCGCGTCGAGACTCTGGCGCTCGCGGTCGAGCGCCACCTCTCCGAATTGTTCAGGGCCTACGGCGAAAGCCTTCCGCCGCCCGGCATCTATCATCGCGTCTTGCGCGAACTGGAATATCCGCTGATTTCGGCGGTGCTTGCCGCCACGCGCGGCAACCAAATCAAGGCGGCGGAGCTGCTTGGCCTCAATCGCAATACCTTGCGCAAGAAGGTCAAGGATCTCGACATCAGGCTGATGCGCCTGCCGCGATAGTTCGCCCCGGAAATGTCGTAATTCTGCAACAGCGTGGTTTTCGCGCAACTCTCGGACGGCGCGGGCAAGCGGGGCGGGAGTAAGGGCCGGCCGAGCAAGGCTCCCCGAGAGAAATAAGAAATTCGCCATCACCGAAGCGAATGCTCCAAGCGTCAGACTGCAGGTGCGAGCCGGATGAGTGAAACGGGAACTGCTCCGGATCCGACCGCTGCGCGCAGGGGACCTCGGCTCCTGACCAAGCTGGGTCTCGCTGCGGTCGTCCTTGCCACCGCCGCGGCGCTGACGAGTTTCCTGATCTTCGCCGGCTATACGCCGATCGCGCCGACGGACATGGTTGTCATCAGCCTGTTCTGCATCAATGCGCTCTGCATTTTGCTGCTCATCTGCTTTGTCGTCGCCGAAGCCTGGAGCCTTATTGCTGCCCGGCGCGCGCAGGTCGCTGGCGCGCGGCTGCACATCAGGATCGTCGGCCTGTTCTCTATCGTCGCCATCGTCCCGGCGATTCTCATGGCGCTTATCGGCTCGGCAATTCTTGAGCGCAGCCTCAATCCCGTCTTCCTCCAGGACGTGCGCGGCTACCTGCTGCATACCGTCGATGCCGCCCGGCTCTTCCGCGAAGACCAGTGCCGCACGCTTCTGCAGGAGGCGCAGCTCACCGCGTCGGATCTCGATCGCGGCCAGGCCTTGTTCACCACGGACCGGCAATTGTTCCATGAGTTTTTCGCCTCGCGGGTGAAGGCGCTGAACTTCACCGCGGCGGCGATCATGCATCCGGACGGCGCGATCGAAGAAAAGATCGATACCGGCGCGACGGTCGGAACAATCGTGGTGCGCCCCGAAGCGAACGATTTTCAGGATGCCCAAAGCAGCGAGCCGCTGTGCATGATCCTCGAGGGAGGCCGCACCTTCGTCGCCTTGCGTAAGCTCAATGCCTTCAACGACATGTTTCTCTACGTCGCGCGGCCGATCGAGCCGTTCAGCGTCGAGTTCCCGCATCAGGCCTCGCGCTTCGTGGCGCTCTTCGACGCCTTCGACAGCCACAGAGAAAACATCCAGATCGCATTTGCGACCATGTATGTTCTCGTCGCCCTCATCATGCTGCTGTCGGCGACTTGGGTCGGCCTTTCCTTCGCCAATGGATTGGTTGCGCCGATCCGGCGGCTCATCACTGCGGCCGACGAAGTGGGCTCGGGCAATCTTCAGGTCCGGGTCGCGGTGAATCCTTCGGAAGGCGATCTCGCCCATCTCGGCGAAACCTTCAACAAGATGACCTCCGAACTGCGGCTGCAGCAAAGTCGGCTGATCGCGGCAAGCAATCTCATCGATGAGCGGCGTCTGTTCACCGAGGCGGTTCTCTCGGGCGTTCCGGTCGCCGTCTTCGGCGTCGGTCCCAAGGGCCAGATCACTGTCGTCAATTCCTCGGCGGGGCGGCTGATACCGCACGGCGAGCAAGCGAGTGCCGTCGGGCAGTCGATCGAAGCCGTTCTGCCTGAAGTCGCGCCGGTCCTGGCCGAAGCCCGCTCCAACAATGCCCGATTGGTACGCGGGCAGATCGCGGTAAACCGTGCGGGGCGCGACCGAATCTTCAATATGTTTGTGACCACCGAGCCGGGAGAACGGGTCGAGAAGAGCTATGTCGTGACGCTCGACGACATCACCGATCTGGTGGCGGCGCAGAGGACCGCGGCCTGGGCCGACGTCGCCCGCCGCATCGCTCACGAAATCAAGAATCCGCTGACGCCGATCCAGCTTTCGGCCGAGCGTCTGAAACGCAAATATGGCCGCCTCATCCCCGACGATCATGAGATCTTCGATCAATGCATCGACACGATCATTCGCCAGGTCGACGACATAAAGCGCATGGTTGACGAGTTCTCAGCCTTCGCGCGCATGCCGAGAGCAAGGCTGACGCGCGACGACCTGACGGATTGCGTGCGGCGCGTCATCTTTCTCATGCGTGTCGGCCATCCGGATATCGAATTCGAAGATCGACTCCCGGAGACTTCGATCATCGCGAATTTCGATCGCCGGCTTCTGTCGCAGGCTGTCACAAACATTATCAAGAACGCGACAGAAGGCATCAGCGCCGCGCAGGCCGTCGAGCCGATGCACGGCAAGATCAGGATCTCGCTCGATGTCACGCTGGATGGACTCGTCGAGATCTTCATCACCGACAACGGCAGAGGATTTCCGAGCGAAAATCGGCATCGCTTGCTCGAGCCTTACATGACCACGCGCACCGAAGGCACGGGCCTCGGTCTCCCCATCGTCGCCAAGATCCTCGAGGACCATGGCGGCGGGCTCGAACTCCTCGATTTGCCGACCGGGCAGGGCGCCTGCGTCCGGCTCTATTTCCCCAAAGGTGATAATGCGCAGCGGGCCGTCGATGTCTCCGAGGAGGAGTTGTCGGCCTCAGCCAGCGAGAGCGCTAAGTGAAAGAGCGTGAAGCATAATGCCAAGCGACATTTTGATCGTCGATGACGAAGCCGACATTCGCGATATCGTCTCGGGCATATTGTCCGACGAAGGTCATGGCACGCGCACCGCCAAGAACGCCGATGAAGCGCTCGCCGCCATCGAGGCGCGGCGGCCGCATCTCGCTTTTCTCGATATTTGGTTGCAAGGTTCGCACCTCGACGGACTGCAGCTTCTTCAAGTGGTCAAGAGCGCCCATCCGAGCCTGCCGGTGGTCATGATTTCCGGCCACGGCAACATCGAGACGGCCGTCTCCGCGATCAAGATGGGCGCTTACGACTTCATCGAGAAGCCTTTCAAGGCCGACCGCTTGGTCCTCGTCGCCGAACGGGCGCTGGAAGCTTCACGCCTCAAGCGGGAGATCAGCGAATTGCGGGCCCGCGCCGGGGCGGCCAATTGCATCATCGGTAAATCGAGCACGATCCATCAATTGCACCAGATTATCGAGCGGGTCGCGCCGGCCAATTCGCGGATTCTGATCACGGGTGCGCCGGGAGTTGGCAAGGAACTCGTGGCGCGATGTATTCATGAGGCTTCGGCCCGCGCCCCCGGCCCCTTCGTCGTCATCAACTCGGCGACGATCACCCCGGAGATGATGGAGATCGAGCTCTTTGGCGTCGAAGGCAAGGATGGACGCAGCCGCAAGGTCGGCGCGCTCGAAGAGGCGCATGGCGGCGCGCTCTATTTCGACGAGATCGCCGACATGCCCAAAGAAACCCAGGGCAAGATCCTGCGCGTCCTGGTGGATCAGAATTTCCAAAGGGTCAATGGCACCATGCGCGTCCATGTCGATGTGCGGATTTTCTCGTCCAGTTCCCGCGATCTTCCGCGCTTGATCACCGACGGCGTGCTCAGGGAAGATCTTTTCCACCGCCTGTCGGTGGTACCGATCCGGGTGCCATCGCTCTCCGAGCACCGCGAAGATATTCCCGAGCTCATCGATTTCTTCATGGAACAGATCTCGACGACGACCGGCTTGCCGCGCCGAAAGATCGGTGCCGAAGCCATGGCCGTCCTGCAATCGCATGATTGGCCCGGCAATATCCGGCAATTGCGCAACAACGTCGAACGTTTGATGATTCTCGCCTCGGGTGACCCGGAATCAGAGCTCACCTCGGATATGCTGCCTTCGGAGATCGGCGCCTTGGTGCCTTCGACGCCCAACGGCGCGGGCGGCGAAAAACTGATGAGCTTGCCCTTGCGGGATGCACGCGAAGTCTTCGAACGCGAATATCTGGTCGCCCAGATCAACCGTTTCGGCGGCAATATATCGCGAACCGCCGAATTCATCGGAATGGAACGCTCGGCACTGCATCGCAAGTTGAAATCACTCGGGATCGATTGATCGCCTTATGGGTCGGATCGCTTATGTGAATGGCCGCTATCTGCCGCAGATGCAGGCGATGGTGCCTATCGAGGATCGCGGCTATCAATTCGGCGACGGCGTCTACGAAGTCTGCGAGATCAGGGGCGGCGCGCTGATCGACGAAGCCCGCCACATAGAGCGTCTGGCGCGATCCCTCAAAGAACTCGGCATAGCTGCGCCCTTGGCGCCCGGCGCGCTTGCCTTGGTCATGCGACAGATCCTTGCCCGCAACAAGATCAGCGACGGCTATCTCTATATCCAAGTGACGCGCGGCGTGGCGCCGCGCGACCATTGCTTTCCGCCAGCCTCCGTTCGGCCAAGCCTGATCGTTACCGTCCGGGCCATCGATCCGGCCAAAGGAGAAGCGCTGGCGGCAAAGGGCATCGCTGTCGTCTCAGTGCCGGATCTTCGCTGGAAGCGGCCGGATATCAAGACGATTGGGCTTTTGCCGAATGTCCTCGCCCGTCAGGCGGCGAAGGAGAAGGGTGCCTATGAGGCCTGGTTGATCGATGCCGACGGCATGGTTACGGAAGGTGCTGCGTCCAACGCCTGGATCGTCAGTCACGACGGGGTCATCATCACGCGGCATATCGATCGCGCGATCCTGCGCGGCGTCACACGCACCACTTTGCTCGACCTTATTGCCGCCGATGGGCTCCGGCTCGAAGAGAGGAGATTCAGCCTTTCCGAGGCCAAAAACGCGCGCGAAGCCTTCATAACCGGCGCGACGACGCTGGTTATGCCGGTCGTTAGCATCGATGGTCAGCCGATTGGCGACGGCCGGCCTGGCGCACTTACAATTTCCTTACGCAAGCGCTTTCACAGCGTGGCGGCCGTGACGCTCTGATGCAGCGGCTGGGAGAGCCGAGCCCAAGATTTAGGAACCGCATCTTCGGGATAAAGTCCCGCTTGCGGTCGGGTCGCACCAAAGATCTAATAGCGGCGATCGGCCATCCAGAAGCAAAGCTGCCGGCCGATCTAACTTGGGCATTTCTGCAATGATCCGGGTCGTGTTTCAGCCGATGTGGCGGACGCGGCCTCAAGAAAAGAACGGACAAGAAAATGGCGGCAGAACGCACTCAGAATCTTCAGGACACTTTTCTGAATTTCGTCAGGAAGAACAAGGTCCCGCTCACGATCTTTCTGGTCAATGGCGTAAAGTTGCAAGGGGTCGTCACCTGGTTCGACAATTTCTGTGTTCTCCTGCGCCGCGATGGACATTCGCAGCTCGTCTACAAACATGCGATTTCGACGATCATGCCGGGCCATCCAATTCAGATGTTCGAGCCCGGCGATGAGGCGCAGGTCGGATCGTGAGGCCCTGATACCGGTGGATTCGAGGCTGATTTGAGGGATCGGAGTTCGGCTCGTAGCCACAGCGAGAGGACGAAGGCGCTCGTCATCGGTCCCTATCTCGCCGGGCGACGCCGCGATGCCGACACGACACGAAGGCCCGTGTCGCACGAGCGTTGGCACGGGGCGCGGATTGAAGAGGCACGCGGCCTCGCCGAGGCGATCGACGTCGATGTCGTCGAAGCCAAAATCGTCTCCCTAACGCAGATTCGGCCGGCAACATTTCTCGGCCAAGGTAAGGTCGAGGAGATCGCTGCGCTCGTCGCCGATCGTGCTATCGGTCTCGTCATCATGGATTGCGCGCTCTCGCCGGTGCAGCAGCGCAATCTCGAAAAGGCCTTCGCCGCGAAAGTCATCGATCGCACGGGGCTCATCCTCGAAATATTCGGACGGCGGGCGCGAACCCGCGAAGGCGCGCTGCAGGTCGAACTCGCCCATCTCACGTATCAGAAATCGCGCCTCGTGCGCTCTTGGACCCATCTCGAACGCCAACGCGGCGGCTTTGGCTTTCTTGGCGGCCCGGGCGAGACGCAGATTGAGACCGACCGGCGTTTGATTCAGGAGCGGATCACCCGCATCGAACGCGATCTCGCGGGCGTCAAAAAGACCCGCGGCCTGCACCGCAAGAAACGCCGCACAGTGCCTTATCCGATCGTTGCGCTTGTCGGCTACACGAATGCCGGCAAATCCACGCTCTTCAACCGGCTGACCAACGCCCAAGTGGTCGCCGAAGACATGCTGTTTGCGACGCTTGATCCGACTCTGCGCGCCTTGCGTCTGCCGCGCGGCAGCGAGATCATCCTTTCCGACACGGTCGGATTCATTTCCGATCTTCCGACGACGCTGGTCGCGGCGTTCAAGGCGACGCTGGAGGAAGTCGTCGAAGCCGATATCATCCTGCACGTCCGCGATATCGCGCATCAAGACAGCGAGGCGCAACGCGACGATGTCGAACGGGTTCTCGCCGAACTCGGGATCGACGCCGAACGGCCGGGCCGCGTGCTCGAAATCTGGAACAAGATCGATCTGCTCGACGCCGAAAAGATGATGGCGGTTCTCAATGCGGCGCGGCGGCAGCCGGCAAAGACGCGGCCGATCATCATCTCGGCGCTGACGGGGCAGGGGATCGACGAGCTCATCGCCCGTCTCGAAGCGCACTTGGCGGCCGAGCGTATCGTCCTCGACCTCACGCTCGATGCGGACGACGGTCGCGGCCGCAATTGGCTTTATGAGCACACCGAGGTTTTGAGCCGCAGCGAGGCGCCCGACGGTAGCATCAGTCTGACCGTGCGCGCGGCGCCGGCGCTGGTTGAGACGGTGCGGGGAAGGTTTGGCGAAGCCGCGCCGGCTGCGATCAAGAGCCGGCCGCAACGATGAATGCGCGCTTCTCTCTCCCCGCTTGCGAGGAGAGGGTTAGGGTGCGGGGAGGGTGATTGGCTGCAACGCCTGCCCAACTCCCCCAGCCCCTCACCCCAGCCCTCTCCCCATTCGACTACGCTCATGGGGAGAGGGGGCAACAGTTCCCTCACCCCACTGCACGGGGTGAGGGATGAGTTCGACGCTCCCGCCGCCTACTTCTCGCCTTGCTTGGCCTCGTTCCAAAGCGCATCCATCTCGGCAAGACTTGTGTCTTCAAGCTTCATGCCGCGACGCGCGATTTCACGCTCGATATGGCCGAAACGCCGCACGAATTTCTGATTGGTCCGGCGTATCGCAGCCTCGGGATCGACACCCACGTGGCGGGCGAGATTGGCGAGAGCGAACAGAAGATCACCGATCTCATCTTCGGTCGCGGCCGCATCCTTGCTGTCGAGCACTTCTTCGATCTCGTCGGTTTCTTCGCGGATCTTGGCAAGGACGAGCCGCGCATCGTCCCAGTCGAAGCCGACGCCCGCGGCCTTGCTCTGCAGCTTCACTGCGCGGGTCAAGCCGGGCAGGGCGATCGGAATATCGGACAGCAACCCCGCGGCCCCAGCCTCGCCCGGCTCGGTCGTCGCGTTGCGCGTAAGTTTCTCCTTCGCCTTGATCTTGGCCCAGAGCGCCGTCACTTCGTCGGCGGAGAGGACGCCAAGCGCGCCGAAGACATGCGGATGGCGGCGGATCAGCTTGTCGGTGATCTCCTCCACGACATCGCCGAAATCGAAGGCTCCGATCTCTTCGCCCATCCGCGCGTGGAACACGACCTGGAGCAGGAGATCGCCCAATTCCTCCTTGAGGTCGGCAAGGTTGCCGCGCGCGACGGCGTCGGCGACTTCGTAAGACTCTTCGATCGTGTAAGGCGCAATCGTCGCAAATGTCTGTTCGAGGTCCCACGGGCAACCCGTGCCCGGCGTTCGCAAGGCCGCCATGATCTCGAGGAGTTTTCCGATGTCGCGCGACTTTTCCATGCAATCTTTTCGGGCGCTTCGATGCGCAGCTTCGCGTGCGGCAAAAGGAAACGGCGCGAAGCTCAGTCGCTCGCGCCGTTCGCTGAATATAGACCTGCGTTCTGCCTCAGGCGAGGGCGATTGAAAGCGCTTCGCGTCCCTTTGGCGTGTCGACCACGCGCATCGTCACCGGTTGGCCTTCGGCAAGATGCTGCACGCCGGAGGGGCCGAGGATCGAGATATGAACGAAAACGTCCTTGCCTCCGTCGTTCGACTGGACGAAGCCGAAGCCCTTGTTGTCGTCGAACCATTTGACGGTTCCGCTGACTTGCACGGCGGTGGAAGGATCGGGATGCCGGCGGGGAGGGCGCGCCTCGTTAAAGCGCGGCGGGGCGCGCTCAGCCGCGCCAGCGGTGTCCACTTCCAGCACACGCGTCACCTGAGTGCCCTTGGCACCCGTTCCGACATAGACCTTCAACTTTGCACCCGGCGGGACAGTCTCGAAGCCGGCAGCCTGGAGCGCGCCGATATGGAGAAAGGCGTCGCCCGCTCCATTGCTCAGCTCAACGAAGCCGAAGCCTTTGTCGCTCTTGAACCATTTGACGATGGCATCGACCGGCGTGCCGGTCACGGGCGGGGCCATGTCCGGGCCTCCAAAACCTCCGCCGAAAGCGGGCCGGGAATGCCGGCTCTGTGGCGGCTCGTAGCCCGAAGGACCCTCATCATCGAAGCCGCGCTTCTTCGGGCCTCGGAATTCCTTACCTTTGCTCATGTTCTACCTATTTCGTATCCCACTCAACCAACCGCGTGCACCGCTCCTTCCAATGGGGGGCCCGGAGCGGTAGCCCCAAAGCCAGGCGCACGTTCAGACGGCCGCCCGGAAGCGTCCGTGCCGATCCTCTCGCGATGGTAATTTCCCAGGAATTGCCGAAGTCCCGCCTATTCATCATTGATAGCAGAAATACCAGCCCCTTGGCTACCGCTTTTGCGCGAGCTTGCGACGGCGCCGAGTTCAGCGGGAGCCGCCGCCAGACTCCGGTTGCGCCCGACAGGAACTTGAAGCCGTGACAAATCAACGATTGGCTCAAGCACGATTCGCATAATCAATATTATGGAACGCATCCGGGCGATTAATTTCCGCTTTTGACGGGGCGCGGTTGTATCGCGAGTTTCGCGCGCAGATCGCCGGCCAGCGCCGGCCTTCAGCCGGGTATTTTGACCCGCAAATTGTCAAACGCGGGCTCGATATGCGCCGGCAGCTCGCTTTTCAGCCGCTCAAAATCGAGATCCGTATGGAGATTTGTCAGGATCGCCTGTTTTGGCCGCAGTTCGGCGATCCATTCGAGCGTTTCCGGCAAGGAAAAATGGCTGGGATGGGCCGTATAGCGCAAGGCATCCACGATCCACAGGTCGAGGCCCTGGAGGCACTCTCGGCTCTCAGGCGGGATGGCACTGACATCGGGTGAATAGGCAACGTTTCCGAAGCGGAATCCGAGCGCGTCGATTTCGCCATGTTCGAGCCGAAATGGCAGGAAATCGACGCTGCCGCCGGGTCCGGCGACGGTGCAGACTTCGCCCGGAACCAAGCGTTTCTCGGTCAAAAGTGCCGGGTAATAGCTGCCCTGTGGGGTCTCGAAAATATAATCGAAATGGCGGCGCACGACGGCCGCCGTAGCCGCATCCATATAGAGATCGATACGCTTCTTGGCCAAAAGGACGAGCGGGCGCACCTCATCGATTCCATGCGTGTGATCGGCATGCGAATGGGTGAGCAGGATCGCGTCAAGCCGGTCAACGTCGCAATCGAGCAATTGGCAGCGCAGATCGGGCGACATGTCGATGAGGACCTGGGTCTTGGCCCCGTCGCTCGCGCTGCGTTCGACAAGGATCGAACAGCGGCGGCGCCGGTTCTTCGGATTTTTCGGATCGCACGAGCCCCAGCCCTGGCCAACGCGCGGAACGCCGCCGGACGAGCCGCAGCCAAGAATTGTCACCGTGAACGTCATTTCGCGGCCGCCAGGCGCGGCGCCGACATCTTGGAGAAAAGCCGCAAGACATTGGCGCTCGTCATCGCCGCCAAGGCCGCCGGAGAAATACCTTTCACGTCGGCGAGGACTTTTGCGGTCTCGGCGACAAAGGCCGGCTCGTTGCGCTTGCCGCGATAAGGCACGGGAGCGAGAAACGGCGCGTCGGTCTCGACAAGCAGACGATCGTTCGGCACATCGCGCGCGATCGCCCGCAAATCG
Organism: uncultured Alphaproteobacteria bacterium; assembly: GCA_963759985.1. Lineage (GTDB taxonomy): Bacteria > Pseudomonadota > Alphaproteobacteria > Rhizobiales > Beijerinckiaceae > Methylovirgula. Next base: position 221,560 of record CAVXBI010000003.1, on the reverse strand, counting down.
TCGGACTTCTTGAAGGTGAGAACGCCGGAAAAGGATACGTAAAATCCAAGCGACAGGCCGACCTCGGCGAGCCGGCGCGAGGAGGTGAAACAATGCAGCACCGCCTTGAACGCCCCCTTCCCCATTTCGTCTTCGAGAATTGCGGCAACATCGGCGTCGGCGTCGCGGGCATGGATGACGAGCGGCAAGCCGCTTTGCCGGGCGGCGGCGATATGCGTGCGGAAGACTTGCGCGGCGATGTCGCGCGGCGCGCTGTCGTAATGATAGTCGAGCCCGGCTTCGCCGATTCCGACGCATTTTGGATGTTGCGCGAGTTCGACGAGCCCGGCTGCCGCGACCTGCTCTTCGCCTGCGTTATGCGGATGCGTTCCGACCGTGCAATAGACATCCTCATGAGCCTCGGCGAGCGCCCGTATCGTCGCAAACTCCCTGACGCGCGTCGAGATCGTGATCATCCGCTCGAGCCCCGCCGCCCGCGCCCGCGCGATCACCGCCTCGCGGTCGGCGGCGAAGTCGGGAAAGTCGAGATGGCAGTGCGAATTGATCAGCATGAAATTCTCAAACGGCGGCTTCGGCTTCCACATAGCGTGGGAAGATCGGGGCAGGCGGCGGCAATGCGCGGCCCGCGGCAGCACCCCCTGCCCCACATGGGCGAAATCGCGTTCATCCTGCGCCACAGCCAAGAGGTCAAGCAGCTTGCCCATTGCGCCTGGCATGAACGGCTGCGAAAGGATCGCGACCATCCGCAGGACTTGCGCGGTGACATAGAGGATCGTCGCCATCCGTGCAGGATCGGTCTTGCGCTTCGCCCATGGTTCTTCGGCCGCAAAATAGCGGTTGGCATTGCCGACAACGCGCCAGATATCGGCAAGGACGACCTGCAGCGCGAAACTCCGCATCGCCAGCCGCGCCTTGTCGGCCAGCATTTCCGCCTCGACGAGGATAGCTCGATCGGCCACGCTCAACGCCCCGGGTTCAGGCATCCTGCCGTCGCAATTCTTGGCGATCATCGAGAGCGAGCGCTGCGCCAGATTGCCGAGATCATTGGCCAGATCGGCATTCATGCGCGTCACGATCGCCTCGTGCGAATAATTGCCGTCCTGCCCGAAGGGCACTTCACGCAAGAAGAAATAGCGCAAGGGATCGATGCCGTAATGGGCGACGAGTGCAAAAGGATCGATGACGTTGCCGACCGACTTCGACATTTTCTCGCCGCGGTTGAACAAGAATCCATGCACGACGATCTGTTTCGGCAGCGCCAAACCCGCCGACATCAGGAATGCGGGCCAATAGACCGCGTGAAAACGGGTGATGTCCTTGCCGATCACATGCGCGTCGGCCGGCCAGAATTTTGCGCGCGGATTTGTTGCATCGGGAAAGCCCGTGGCAGTGATGTAATTGGTCAGCGCATCGACCCAGACATACATCACATGTTTCGGATCGCCCGGAACCGGAATGCCCCAATCGAAGGTCGAACGGCTGATTGAAAGATTGGTCAAGCCGCGCTCGACGAAGGCGACGATCTCCTTACGGTAGGCTTCGGGCACGATGAACTCGGGATGCGCGCGATAATGGGCGAGAAGCCGCTCCTGATAGGCCGAAAGTTTGAAATAATAACTCTCCTCCTCGACCCATTCGACCGGTGCGGCGCTCGGCGCGAGATAACCGTTCGGACCTTTGGTGAGCTCGGATTCGTCGAAAAACGCCTCATCGCGAACCGAATACCAGCCCGGATATTTCGAGAGATAGATGTCGCCGTTGGCGGCCATGCGGCGCCAGATTTCTTGCGCGGCAACGCGGTGGCGCGGCTGCGTCGTGCGAACGATATCATCGGCCGACGCCTCAAGCACCTGCCCCATCGCCTCGAATTGCCCGGCGGTACGGTCGGCGAGCTCTTGCGGCGTAATGCCTTCACGCGCCGCCGTCTGCTGCATCTTCTGGCCATGTTCGTCCATTCCGGTGACGAAGAGGACATCATAGCCATCGAGGCGTTTGAAACGGGCGATCGCGTCGGTCGCGATCCGCTCATAGGCATGGCCGATGTGCGGCGCACCGTTGGCATAGGGAATTGCCGTGGTGATATAGAATTTCGCTCGGCCGGCCATGATCAGCTCTTAGAGCATGATCCGCAAAACTGGGAAGCGGCTTTGCAAAAAGATCATGCGGTAGAAGCGGTCCTTAGGCGGCCCTGGCCGCCGCGAGATCGGCGAAAATGGACAGGATGAGGGGCCGCTTGTCGAGGTTCATGACCTCGGCTTCCCGCGCCGCTTCGGCGGCCTTTTCCCATACCTCCGCCAAAGGCGCAAGGCGCCCTGCCCCGCGCGCCGCTTCGCTGTGCAGCCGGGTGTCGATCCAAGCGATGATCGAGGCCATGAGCCGGTCGAATTCAGCCTCGTTGTCGCGCCCCGCCGCCTGATCGGCAAGCGCATGGACGGCGCGCCAATCGAGAGCGGGCAAATTATCAAGCAACCGACTGATCTGCCTATCGCGTTCGAGCCCGTCGTCCATTAGGAGGCGCAAGGCAGCCGAGACCGAGCCCTGCGCCCTCTCGGCGGCATTGCGCAGCGCGCCCGGTTCGAGATCCGTCCAAGGCTCGCCCACCCCTTCGATGACAGTGACAATTTCGCTCACCGAAAGCGGCCGCAAAAGCAGCGTGCGGCACCGCGAGCGCAAGGTCGGCAGGACGAGACCCGGCCGATGCGCAACGATGAGGAAAAGCGAGCGCGGCGGCGGCTCTTCGACGAGCTTGAGGAGAGCATTGGCGGCGGACCGATTTAGGTCGTCGGCGCTATCGACAATACAGATACGGTAGCCCTCGCCTCCGGCGGAGCGCTGAAACATTTGGGTCGCTTGGCGCACGTCATCGACGCGGATCTCGCTGAAATGGCGTCTTGTCTTTTCGTTCCATTCGCGCCGCAACAAGAAGATGTTGCCGTGGGAGAGCGCAGCGATCTTACGCGCCACGACATGGTCAGGCTCGACCGCAAGATCTTGCGCTGCGCGCGCGGCGGCAGGATCCGGATGAGCGAGGACAAAACGCGCCAGCCGCCAGGCGAGCGTCGCTTTGCCAATTCCCGGCTCTCCGCCGATGATGTAAGCATGCGGCAAGCGGTTCGACTTCAAAGCGTCGAGCAACGCGCGCTCGGCCTCGGCATGGCCGACGAGTTTGAAAGTCTCACGCGGATGCGGCGCATCTTCGAACCGGTCCGCCTCCGGCACGCTCTCGTTCGCTCTAGGCGCCATGCGCTTCCTTGCTCCACGCGCCAAGCAAACGATAAGAGACCGTGTCCCAGATCGCTTGCGCAACCGCGTCTTCACTTTGCGCGGCATCGACGACGACGCAGCGCTGCGGCTCGGCTGCGGCGATTTCGAGATAGGCCTTTCGCAGAGCCTGATGGAACGCAATGGCCTCGCCTTCGAAACGATCCGATGCGGCACCCGGCCCACGCCTTTTGGCAGCGCGCGCGAGGCCAACCTCTGCCGGCAGATCGAGGATCAAAGTGAGATCCGGGCTGATCTCGCCCAAAGTGACGCGCTCGAGCGCAAGCAGAAATCGGCGGTCGAGACCGCCAACTGCACCTTGATAGGCGCGCGTCGAATCCGCGAAACGGTCGCTCACGACCCATGTGCCGGCGGCAAGCGCCGGCGCGATCTTATAGTCGATATGATCGATCCGCGCGGCCGCGAACAGGATCGCCTCGGCCTTGGTGCCGAGATCCTTGATCTTGCCGGAGAGAAGAAGATCGCGCAGCATTTCGGCGCCCGGCGAGCCGCCGGGTTCGCGGGTTGCGATCGCCTCTATGCCGCTCTGGCGAAGTCTTCCGACGAGACGAAGCGCCTGAGTTGATTTGCCCACGCCTTCGCCGCCCTCGAGCGTAGTGAAGGCTCCCCGGCGCGGAATATCTGATGGCGCGGCGCTCATTCCTTCAGGACATATTTGCGGAAAAATTCTTCGGCGCATTCCAGGCCCGCGTCCATCGCGCGGCGTGAGAACGAGCCGGTTCCGACATTGGTTGCGGTCACCAAGGAGGTTTCAAACACCTCATTGCTGCCGCGAAAAATCTTCAGCTGGGCAACCGTCTTTCCTGCAGCCACCGGAGCGACGAGCGGCCCCATATAGACGATCTTTCCTGTAAGTCGTTCGGTTTCTTCACGCGGGACCAAGACCTTGACCGTCTGGGCAGAGGCGAGCGCAACCGAGCCCTGGCTCCCACCATAGACCCCCGCCCAGCCCACGACCTCGCCACCGGAAAACAGCGTTTTCGCTTCGAACGAGCGAAATCCCCATTGCAGGATGCGGACCGCTTCGTCCTCACGTTCCTTGGCCGTCTTGGCGCCATAGAGCGCCAGAATGAGGCGCTGACCATTCTGCACCGCCGAGGCGACAATGCCATAGCCGTTCGTGTCGATATTGCCGGTCTTGAGCCCATCAGCGCCGATGTCCATGGTCAGCAATGGATTGCGGTTCGGCTGTTTGATCTTATTCCAGGTGAAGTCCTTTTCGCCGAAATAATGGTAGAGATTGGGATAGGTATGGATCACGTGCGCGGCAAGCAAGGCCATGTCGCGCGCCGTCACCCTCTGATCCGGATCAGCATTGCCCCAGGAATTGGTGAAGGTCGAGTGCATCATGCCGAGTTCCCGCGCCCTATCGGTCATGCGGGTCGCAAAAGCGCCTTCGGAACCGGCAAGGCCCTCGGCCAGCGCAATCGCCGCATCATTACCGGACACGATGACGAGCCCGCGGATCAGGTCCTCGACCCTGACGCTACTGTTCAAGGCTGCGAACATGGTTGAGCCATGCGCCGGAGCGCCCCCGTTGCGCCAGGCATTCACGCTGATCGGCAACGTGTCATCGAGTTTCAGACGGCCCTGGGCGATGGCATGGAAGACGAGCTCCGCCGTCATGATTTTCACTGTCGACGCGGGCGTAGCCGGCAGGTCGGCGTTTTTTTCGAAGAGGACAGTCTGCGTATCCGCATCGATGAGGACGGCCTGCGGAACGCTCGTCTGAAAGGCTTGCTCAGCAGCCGTGCAGGGTCCCGCGGCAATCGAGAATATCAACAAGATTCCAAAGCGCGCGCGCGGCAGGGCCGGGCCGGCCGCGCTTGCGCCCTGCCCCGCGCGCGCGTTCGTTGCCCCGAGAGTCAGGAAAACTCTCGAGAAAAACCACGACAAGGAAGATAGTGTCGAGAAATTCACGCCCGGCCCAATCTGTGATGATGGCTCTGCGGCCGGCCGGGAGATTGTATCTCTGGGGCGGGGAAATCAACGGATCACGCGGCGATCGTAACAACGCCGGCAAATTGCGTGAAGTGCAGATTAACGCAACGACAACCGACGCCTATTGGGTTGCGGTCTGGGCAATCGGCTCATCGGCTCCCGGAATGGTCTCGAGGTCGAAGGGCCGTGCGGGAGGCAAAGGCGCGGATCCTGCGAAGACATGCGCCGGCGGCAGAGGCGTGGCGGCCGGATCTGCGGCATCGTCCTGCGCCTCGCCGTCCGGAGCTTCGGCCGAGGCCGTTTGCACCACCCCGCTCTGTGCAGCAAGCAGGGTCGGCATGCCGAAGCGCGCCGGCACGCCGTCATAACGCAACGTCGCCATCAATTTCTGGTCGTCGGATCCATCGAGCGCCGCCGGCCCGATATATTCGACCTTCACCTTGGTCGTGCCATTCCTGCGGAAGTCGAGCATCTCGGCCACGCGAAGCGACACGTCCATGATCCTGCCCGGCTCGAAAGGACCGCGGTCGTTGACGCGCACGATCATCGAATAATGATTGCGCAGATTGGTAACCCGGGCATAGCTCGGCAAAGGCATGGTCGGATGGGCGGCGGAGATCGAGTTGCGGTCAAAGACTTCGCCGTTGGCCGTGCGCCGCCCATGGAAGGCGTCGCCATACCAGGACGCAAGCCCGACCGCGACGTAGTGCCTTTCGCTTGGATAATAAGTCCGCCCTGCGACCGTATAGGGATGGCCGATCATATAAGTCCCGCCACCATGCGGGACCGGCTCGTTATCGGCGACGACCTGCGGACTGGCGGCGCCGTAGATGGAGGAAGGAAAATATTCCGAGGAATGGAATGGCGGCTGCTGTGCACAACCGCCGAGCGCCGAGGCCCCCAATGCCGCAACCAGCGCAAACCGAAGTTTCGCTCGAGCCACGCGGAGCGTGGCACGCGATGGCGCCGCGGCTGTCCCGAAACGCGACCAAAACTCCAGTCGTGTCACCACTTCCCCCGACGTTCGCCGCTCGGTGCCGCAGAAGACGGGCTAGAGCCTGCACAGCGCGGATTGCTAAAACTTTAAGAGTTTTGCCGCCGCGATATTAGGCTTAACGCGAACGAGGCCGTGAGAGGGCCTTCAAAATCGGACGAAATTGGGGCGACCGCCCTTCGCGCCCTGTACGCAGCGGGCCCAAGATGCGGAGAAGACGCGGATCCTCAGCGATGCTCCAGCCGCGGTCGCCACGACAGGTCTTCGGATAAAACGTAGATCGCAATCGCCGCGAGGAACATCAAAGCGCCGACCCAGAACAGTGGCGAATGATGAATGCGCCGCCAGTCGCGGCGACGGACTTGGGATCGCGCACGTCCATGTCGATTGTGTTCATTCATGTGCGCCACCCGACTTCCCTGTGTATCGCACGTTGCGGCCAAGGAACTTCTGCATCGGCAATTCGTTCAGAGATCCCCATTTGGAGCATGGCTTAAGCGTGGGAGTTGGCAAATGCATTTTGCGTTTCTCGGCCTGATGGCCATCGGTTTCACATTGGTCGGTCCTGCACTTTCTTCAGCCGCGCAACGCGGCGATGTCAAAAGCTCCTACCGCTACGAAGCCTGTATTTGCCATTTTGGCTATCCCGGCAATGCTTGCGTTCCAGCGGTCGCTTGCAGCAGCGAAGGCGGACGGTGCACGGAATCCTGCGTCCTGGCCCCTCAGAGTGGATCTTCCGATCGGAACGGATAGAAATCGGAGAGAAAAAGGCGTTCGTCCCGTGTGCCCGTGAAGCCGTCGCGACGCCGCCGGGGTAGAGCAATTGGGCCCTCCTCTTCGACCACAACTGAAGGCCAGCGACCGCGCCGCGCTATTCGGCAGATAATTCATGACGCGGGCATGGGTCAAGATAGTTAACGAAACATCAAACAATCGAGTTCATCTTTGCACGGAGGAAGTCTGCCTCTGGCCCGAGAGGCTTTATATGATTGCTCACCAATCTTTTGCGTCGACGCACCCATGGTTGACGGCCGCAATTATTTGGCTTGCCAGCAATGTGCTTATCGTTTGCTTCATAGCGACCAGAGCCGTCCAGCGCAGTTTCCGGCAAAAACATTCCGGGACCGAGGCGCTCCGACGGCGATCGAGCCATTGATATCAAGCACAGATGGTAATCGCCCGGCGGAAACGGCGCGGCATCCGTTGACGGCGCCAACTTGTCTCCAACAGACATAACCTGCCCAACAGCAAGAGACAAAAATAAAGGCGCTCCACAGATTACGGAGCGCCTTTCAATTCCGGTTCGCCCGAGCCGTCTCTGTCATCCCCGGGTGGAATAATTGCGCTCAGGCGATAACACGCAGGATTCTGCGCATTGGCCGCCCTCGCTTCCGCAGGAGACATCAGGGATACAAGCGTTACCACCATAGCCGAAATGACAAACACAGCCGGAATAGTGGTAGGAGCTTTTTATCTCACTGTTCTGGGCGGCGAGGGAAACTGTTGGGCCCATGAATATTGGGGCCACGGCGATTATGCCTATGAACAATAAACGCATATGCGGTACTCCTGCACTTCAGCCACGCCGCACGCGCATAATTTATCAACAAATCGTTAAGATGGAAAGTTCCGCCTTCCTTTCGGAGCAAAACCGCAGCATTGGCTGATTTGCTGGCGACCCCGGCAGGGCTCGAACCTGCGACCTGCCGCTTAGAAGGCGGCTGCTCTATCCAGCTGAGCTACGGGGCCGGAACGGCCAACCGCCTGCCCAAGTCTCCTTAGGGCATCAATGCGTCCATTGGCCAAGGCGAGTCGATTTGAAATTATCGGAATAGGAAATCAATTTCCGTCTGGTTTCATTCGGCGGCTCGATCTCGTAGGGGATGCAATTCTTTTCGGCATAAGCGACCGCCTCCTCCTTGCTGCCGAAACTGAGCTTGACCTCGCGTCGCATGTCGCGCGAGCCGGTCCAACCCATCAAGGGATCGATCTCCGGCGGCAGTTCCGGTGCGAACTCCAGAACCCAAAGCTTACTGCGTGCCTCCCCCGATTGCGTCGTGCTCCGGCTCGGGCGGTAGATACGTGCCGTCATGCATGCGATCCTTCAAAGGTCGAAAATGGTCGGGGCAGCAGGATTCGAACCTGCGACCTGAAGTACCCAAAACTTCCGCGCTACCAGGCTGCGCTATACCCCGCAAACCCAAACTGCCGGCCCGCTCTGCGGTTTGGCTAGCATGCGCACCCTGCCCGAACAAGGCTCGTTTGGCGGTTCGCCTCAAGGGCTGAAAATCGGGTCGCGGACCGTGTCGCCCACCTTCAAGCCAATCTTGGCGGCAATTCCGCCATTCAGTTCAAGCACTGCGTCGGTGGGCGTAAGCACGGTCAGGATCTGTTCCGACATCGGCTTGGCATCGGCGATGATGCCGACCACGCGGCCGGTCTTGGCGATAAAGATCATGTCGAGCGGGATATAGGTGTTCTTCATCCACATCATCACCGATTGCTCACGCTGGAAATCGAACAGCATGCCGTGGTCATCCGGCATGGACTTGCGAAACATCAGCCCCTTTTCAAGTTCGGGCTGAGTACGCATCACTTCGACCGAGAAATTATGCGTGCCGGTTGCGGTCACGATTGCGAGCGGTTCGAACTTCCCCTCTTCCGCAAGGCTCGGCGTGGCGCGCACCAGGATCATGCCGGCGAACAGCCCGATAAGGCAAAGTTGCAGGAGAACGCAGCACGCGCCGGCTCCGGGGCGCCTGTCGCATAAAACTTTGAGATTTTTCACGCCGACGTCCTGGTGCGGCCACGGCCCTGGTCAAGCCGTGCTCTCATGCCGCATCAGTGAGAGGATGGCAAGGCCGCTTCGAGGGGGCGCACTTCCGCCGCCATCAGGCCCTTGGGACCGTCGCCGAAGCGGACGAGCACGCCGTCGCCCGGTTTCAATTCGGCGATTCCGTAGCGGCGCAGAGTTTCCATATGGACGAAAATATCTTCGGTGCCGTCGCCGCGCGACAGAAAACCGAAGCCGCGCACGCGGTTGAACCATTTGACGATGCAGATCTCGAAGCCGCTGCTTGGCACCACCTGGACGTGGGTGCGGGCTGGCTGGAGCTGGGCCGGATGGACGGCCGTCGACTCGTCCATCGAAATCACCCGGAAGACCTGAAGGCCCTTGGAGCGCATGACGGCTTCGCAGACGATTCGCGTGCCCTCATGCGCCGTTTGGAATCCATCCCTGCGCAACGTTGTCACGTGCAGCAGAACGTCCCCCAGGCCATTGTCAGGAACGATGAAACCATAGCCCTTCGAGACATCGAACCACTTGATCTGCCCGGCAATCTCGATCAGCTCAAGGCTCGTCGCCCCGGTTTGTTCTACGTCAGATGTCACGTCGACGTGCAAACTGCTTTGCGCCGACTGAAGGTCGTTGCTGCCCAACGGACCAGCTCCCCAAGAACGCTGAAGAACGCTCAATCCGACCAGCTTGCGACTCCATCGCCGGCCCGCCGCAGGCCCGAATCGTTTGACTCACCTCATTGCAAGATAGCATTCGCCGATCCCCGCAAAAGGAGGAATTTGCGCTTAACTGTGGATGACTGAGTTGCGGCTGCCTTCGATTGGCCGCGAAGGCGAGCACTTAAATTTGATTTGCAAGCGGTTTTTCATCGCTGCAAAAAATGTGGGAGGCCTGATGATGGCGGCTGGACATGCAAAGGCAAGCGTGGCGTCGTGCAAGCGCCCTTGCAGCGCGAGGTGAGAACCTCTACGTGGGATCGGGCTTGTCCTCGCCCTTCTTCGGGATCTCCGCGGGCAGGCCTAAATTTGTTCCGCGGCACGTGGGAGTGGAGCTGCCGCGAGCTTATCGACGGCGCGGACGATGAACTCCTCGAGCGCGTCGCGTGGAAGCGACACGATATAGGCTTGCGACCCGTTCACGATCCCGAGCGCCGCGAATGCGCCGTCGAAAGTCAAATGGACGTCTATGGCGTCGGCATGAAGCTCGGCGAGCGGTCTTTCGGTCATGATCCTGCTCTCCCTTGGCGTCGTCTCGACGGCATATGTCTGACGGGCGTCCATAAGGAAGTTTTACTTCGGCGAAATTCAGGCAAGCTCCAGCCTGTTCCAGTCTCCCGATCGCAAGCTCAACTCTGATTGAATGGAGGCCTCGCCCGGAATTGAACCGGGGTGCAAGGATTTGCAGTCCTCTGCGTAGCCACTCCGCCACGAGGCCAATGCGGCCGAACTCCGAGTCCGGCGCGCCGCCGCTATAGCAAAAGACGAGCGTAGACCGCAACCGATGCTTCGCGGCGCCCGCGCGCATGACCTTTGCAAAGCCATGCTGCGCTTGCTATATCCGCTTCGCCCTGATCCCTGATAGCTCAGCTGGTAGAGCAATCGACTGTTAATCGATCGGTCGCAGGTTCGAGTCCTGCTCAGGGAGCCACTGCACTCCTTATGGATGGTTGCTGAAAGTTGCCAAGGCATCGTCAAGCCGCATGAGCGTGTGGCTAATGATGTGCAATTCCTGGGCGTGCTCAGGGCGCGCAGCGCATCGATGATGGCAATCGGCACTTACGCGACTTTCGCGGCCTTCACTTCTTCACGACTTGAAAGCCCTTAACCGGACTTACCATCGCCCACAACACGCCAAGGCCTTCCATCGCCGCAAAGACCGGCAGCAGCAAAAACACCAAGAATGTCATCATCGTTCGCCGACCCCGACCTCTCACACCATGCTCATCCATATTAGCTTTCAATCCAGTAATGTAGAGAACGGCAAACGTAGCGAACGAATAGCTCGCCAAAATCCTGATTATTGGGCTGATCCCAAGGTTATGAAACAAGTTGGCGAAGGTGTAGAGCATGGCGAAGGGTGCCAAGCCCCACAGCATCGTACTCAAACCAAGACATAGGCGCCAACGTAGTTTGACTGGAGCATATAAAGCGACTTTGATCAAACCTTGAAACCAACGCCGACGTTGACGAAGAAAATCCAAGAAGGACATGCACGACTGTTCCTCCAAATATCCTTCAACCCACGCGCAGCGCAATCCCTTCTCCATTGCCTTCACGGCCCAGAAAGCATCCTCGGTAATGTCGCCCTGCGGACCAAAATCAAAACCGCCGATTGCTTTTTCTATATCGTTGCGAACCACAATGAAGGAGCCATGCAAACCAAAAAGAGTAACGCCCAATCGATGCTGAAAATAAAAACGGGCGAAGTCATCGCCTGTTCGCCCGGTATCTGCTAAGGTGAGAAAAGGATGCCTTTGCCACTCGCGATGATAAAGCAGCCCCCCTTGGCCTATGCGCAGTTTATGCGATAGCTCTTCTTGGCGAATGAAATTGCAAATCCCTTTGATGGCAGAAGACGTTGGCTGTGTCTCCTCGTCAAGGTGAACAATCCAAGCTCTGTCCGAGATCGAAGAATGCCAAAGGGCATAATGCAGCGCCCTTGCCTTGAAACGAGAATTGTTGGGCGTGCGATAGTCTTTGGGGACAATGATGACGCGCACATCCTTGTCGTGCTGCGGGAGCAATAAAATATTGTCACCATAATCAACGACGACTTCTATTATGTAGGGTGCCATTGGTGTCTCAGCCATTTCATTCTGACACCGACGAATGGTACTCAAGACAATATTTATATTTTTGCCTGCCGTGACGATACGCCAACAAATCGTGAGATTTATCGGCTGTACGTCATCCAAGCTGCTCGGGTGACGATACGCGAATGCTCCCAACAAGCCTATTGTGCCCGGCAACATGCCACTCAGCCAGAGCAAACTCGACCAAGACCAGATCTTGTCCAACAACGTCGTCGGAGGCCTGGCGGCAGGCGATAGCAAATACCAAACCGACGAGATGAGGATAACCGACACTATACTCACAAGGATCCGGGTTCTATGCCCTGTTATGAAGCCAAAGCTCCAATCGCGGACAGGCTCTCTTGGAATTGCCGTTGGTGGGGCGTCTTGGACAAATTTCAAATTCTGCAAGGCTTGGCTCCTGGATCGGGGCAAAAGCATCCTTCAGCTTTGCAATTATCGGTCCGCGTAATCCAGACAAAAAGCGCCCAAGATACTTTCGCGCCACATTTTTGGGCGTGCGCGCCTCGAAGGCCGCTCGCTTCATCACCGGGTCCGGGGTTTCGGCGGGCGTCCCTTAAGTTGTCCCCGACCCAGGGGACACGGTCTAGGGCCTATCCATCGCCGTATCCATTTCTGCGCCTGAAACGGACCATTCAGGGGTGAACCGACGGTAAATCATTGGCCAAGCCTATGGCGCTCAACGCGCATTCAAAAAGTAGACATAAAATCAACCTTGTCTGACCGTGACGCCGCCCGCAAACGCGCGACTTACCGCACCTGGATCGATTCTCGTGCTAGTTTCCGCGCTTGCCAGCGATGAGGAGGCGGCTTCAACGTGACAGACCTACCAAAGAGCCATGAACTTTCATCCGGCTGCCTTTGTTGCAGCACAGGAATCCATCGGCCGTTCCCGACTGGCGGCCTATCCCGACGCAGCCTCTTATGGAGCGCGGTCGCAGGCACGATCGCCGCCACAACGCTGGGCGAAAATCGTGCGTCTGCGCGGAGCACGCTCTCGCCCGACGCGGCATTGCAGGCCCTGGTCGACGGCAACAAGCGTTTCGTCGAGAAGCGCCTGAACTCATTCGAGGAGGATTTGACGATCCTCAAACAGAACACCGTCGCCCAGCAGGAACCTTTCGCAGCGGTTCTGTCCTGCGCCGATTTACGTGTTCCAGTGGAATTGGTCTTCGATCAAAGTATCGGCCACGTCTTCGTCACCCGCGTTGCCGGCAACATTGCGACGTCCGAGATCATCGCAAGTCTGGAATATGGCGCGGCGGTCCTCGGCACCAAGGCGATCCTCGTGCTCGGTCATGCCAGCTGCGGTGCGGTCAAGGCTGCCATGGGGGGCAAGGATGTGCCCGGCCAGATCAGCGAACTCTATGCCTCGCTGCGTCCGGCCGTTGATGCTGCGGGAGGCGATCTTGATGCCGCGATCAAGGCCAATGCCGAAATCCAAGCGCATCTGCTCGCTGCTGCTTCACCCGTGCTCGCGGGCCTGATCAAGCAAGGAAAGCTGAAAGTCGCTGCCGGCTATTATGCGCTCGACAGCGGAGAAGTGACGCTGCTCAGCTGAGATCGGGCGGAAGGCCGCACGCGCATACTTCGACCTTTACGCGATCAGGGCTCGCTGAGGCGGCTCGTCTCGACCCGCGCGGAACGAAGGCACGATCCGCTTCACGCTTGCGGCGATTCTTCATTCGGCGCCGGTTCGTCCCGAAGGTGACGCCCGCTCCTTTCGCCGTGCCTTGCGCAAGGACCACGCAATCATGCGAAACTTCAGCGGATATGGCAGGCAGCGGGCGAATTTTGCCAAAGCCGCAAGTTGCCAGGGAAAGGTGATTTCGAAATCCGCCCTTCTCGAACCCCTCACAGATGCGACGCACGGCGTCTTCTGCTTCGATCATGAAGGGCATATTGAACTCGGTCTCCTGATCGGTCATCGGCGTCCGCACGAAACCGGGGCAGACGATTTGGACCGTGATCCCCATGCCCTCGCAGTCGAGCTTCAAAGCTTCCGCCATGTAGATCATGGCTGCCTTTGAAGACCCATAGGCGAGTGAAGCAGGAAGCGCGTTATAAGCAGCCAGGGAGGCATTGAACGCGATCTGGCCGCGGCCCCGCGCCTTCATCGCGGCAAGGATTGGCGCGAGGCAATTCACGGTACCGCCGACATTGATGGCATGCGTCTCGGCGATGACCGCCGGATCGAAGCCTTGCCGCTCGACGCGGAGAGAGACGCCGGCATTGAGAAAGACGAGCGCGATCGGGCCGAGGTCGGCCTCGATCGCGGCGACGGTGGCGGCAATTTCGGCGCGCCGCGTCACATCGCCGGGATAGGCGAAGATCTGCTGGGGTGCTCCCGCCGCGAGGCGCTTGAGCTCGCCGCCGCGCCGCGCCGTAATTGCGACGCGATAGCCGCGCCGCGCCAGTTCGAGCGCCGTCGCGCGGCCGATGCCGGAACTGGCGCCGGTCACAAAAGCGATTCCGTCCTTGGGCGTTGCGCGATACATATGTCCGGCCTCTTTGAAGCCGCATGCGGCGCGGCTCGACAGATGGCGCCGCCCGCCACTATATAGCCGACGTAATTTGTCGAGAATCCATAATGCCGTCTCCACAGACCGTCGTCGAGGCCATCGGCAAGACCCCACTCATCAAGTTGCGGCAGGCCTCACAGGCGACGGGCTGCGCCATTTACGGCAAGGCGGAATTCATGAATCCCGGCGGTTCCATCAAGGATCGCGCCGCTCTCGCCATCGTTGCCGACGCGGTCGCACGCGGCGCGCTGAAGCCCGGCGGACTTATTGTCGAGGGCACGGCGGGCAATACCGGCATCGGGCTTGCTCTTGTCGCCAATGCTTTGGGCTACCGGACCGTGATCATCATTCCCGATACCCAAAGCCAGGAAAAGAAGGATTTGCTGCGTCTACAAGGCGCCGAACTCATCGAAGTGCCGGCCGTCGGCTATTCTGATCCCAATAATTACGTGAGACTGTCAGGCCGGCTGGCCGAACGGCTCGCCAAGGAACATCCGCAGGGCGCGATCTGGGCCAACCAATTCGACAATATCGCCAACCGGCAAGGCCATTTCGAGACTACCGGACCGGAAATCTGGGCCGAGACCGAGGGCAAGATCGATGGCTTCGTCTGTTCGGTCGGCACCGGCGGTACGCTCGCCGGCGTCGGCATGGCCTTGAAGGCGAAAAACCCGAAGGTGAAGGTCGCGCTCGCCGATCCGATGGGCGCCGCGCTCTATTCTTACTACACCAACGGGCAATTGAAGTCCGAGGGATCTTCGATCACCGAGGGCATTGGCCAGAGCAGGATCACTGCCAACCTCGAAGGCGCGCCGATCGACTTCGCCTGCCAGGTTACGGATGAAGAAGCCCTGCCCATTCTCTTCGATCTCGCCGAACATGAAGGCTTGCTGCTTGGCGGCTCATCCGGCATCAACGTCGTGGGCGCGATCCGGCTCGCCAAAATATTGGGGCCGGGGCATACGATTGTGACGATTCTCGCCGATTCCGGCGCACGCTATCAATCGAAGCTCTACAATCCCGAGTTCCTGCGCTCGAAGAACCTGCCGGTGCCTTCGTGGCTCGGCCGCCCCGTTTCGATTGCGCCCGACTTCGTCTGAAGACCGCCAACAAAGGCTCCCCCCGATGAGCTCTCCCTTCTTTGTTTCAACGCAATGGCTCGCCGACAATCTGGCAAGTCCCGATCTCGTGGTGATCGACGGCACGTTTTTCGTGCCGGACGAAGGCCGCAACGCGCGGGCCGAATATCTTGCCGGACATATTCCCGGCGCCGTATTCTTCGACATCGATGCGATTGCCGATCATGGCATCAATCTGCCGCACATGCTGCCCTCGCCCGAAGCCTTCGCGGCGGCGATGCGCGATCTCGGCATCGGCAGCTCCAAACACCTTGTCGTCTATGACAACGCCGGCTTTCAAGGTGGAGCACGCGTCTGGTGGACGCTGCGGCTCTACGGCGCCAAGGACGTGACGATCCTCTCTGGAGGTCTGCCCAAATGGAAATCCGAGGGCCGCGCGCTCGAAGAGGGCGAAGTCAAGCGGGCCGTCGAAAATTTCCTGGTCGATTTCGATCGTTCCGGGCTCGCCAGCCTCGACAGGGTGAAGCGCGCGGTGGAGGAAGGCTCACCACAGATTGTCGACGCGCGCTCGGCGGCGCGCTTTCGCGGCGACGCGCCGGAGCCACGGCCAGGCGTGCGCAGTGGGCATATCCCGGGCAGCTTCAACCTACCCTGGCGCGAGATTGCCGAGAACGGCGAAATGCGCCCGCCGCAGCAGATCGTCGCAGCCTTCTCCAAGGCCGGCGTCGATCTCGACAAGCCGATCATTACGACCTGCGGGTCCGGGGTAACGGCTGCAATTCTGCTTTTGGCGCTGCAAACTGCCGGGAAAAAGGACGTGGCCCTTTATGATGGTTCTTGGGCCGAATGGGGCGCAAGACGGGATTTGCCAGTCACGAAGGGGTGATGCCAGCGAGACACAAGCTTTGCACCGGCGCGACGCGGGTCCCACCCGATGCGTTTCAGAATCCTTCCGATCCGATCTATGAAAGCTTTCGCGATTGTGACTGTTGCCCTGCTGCCCGCAGGCACAGAAAAAGACCCCGCCATCCGCAAAGAGCTTGACGCCCGGGACTCGCGCGCTACCATAGACTAACAGTGGCGATTTACTTGAAACGACTGGTGGTTTTGGGTGTTTCGCTCTGGGGAACGTTCGGCGATCGTCGAACGTTGTCCGCTTTCCTCACGCGGCGCAACGCCGCCCTTCTCTCCTGAGGAATCGGACCGGCTGGCTCCTTGCGCCGTCCCCGATGCTCCCTGCTTGAGGGAGTTGCCGATCTGCTCATTCCGAATTCAGCACTGTGCCATCAGCGCGGCGATAGTTCGGAAAAGGATCAACCATCGAGAGCTCAGGAGTGACTGCCATGTGTGACTATTCCTTGGAAATGTACGCCTCAAGGCCGGCGCGCGAGTCCGAAAAATATGTGACGACCCGTTTCCCCTCCGGGAGCATCGGCCTCGCCTCGCCCGGCGATTGCACGACTGCCGTCTGCGTTCAGTATGACACCCGTCTCAAGCTGGAAAACATCTCAAACGACCTGCAGACCCGCCTCGGCGTAAAGCCCGAAGAAGATGTGATCTTCGCACGGCTCGAGCATGGCGCCTATCGCGACGGCATCAGGTTCGGCAACGGCAAGGAAGTCTCTTTGCAATTGCTCGGCTCAGGCGTCGCGGTAAGCCTCGTCGAAACGGCCAAGAAGCCTGTGGTCGCACGCAAGGAAATTCTCGAACACGTCGACTGACTGTGTTGGGATTGAATTCTTCGTCGCGCCTGCGCTTTTTTCGCGCCGCATAACAAATCGGTCGCATAGACAACCGGCATCGGCTTTCACCAAAGCCGGTGCCGGTTTCGTTAGGATGGATGCTTGACAGGGACGAGGCCCATGCTCGAACCGCGTCTCTTGTTCGCGAACAGGATTGCACTCAATTATTGCGCTCAATGGAAGCAATTTTCGCGCCGCAGTGTCGTTGATATAGGGTAGCGGGCCCGCGCAACGGCCGGCAAGACCGGGCTTTTTGCCGTGGCAGTTTAGCTTGACAAGTGCTAATGAGACCCGCGCAGCGTGCGCAACGCAATTTTGGCCGATTTGTACGATAAGACGCCAATGAAGAAGATCGAGGCGATCATCAAGCCTTTCAAACTCGACGATGTGAAGGAAGCTCTGCACGAGGCTGGCGTATCTGGGATCACGGTGACCGAAGCCAAAGGGTTCGGCCGGCAAAAGGGCCACACAGAGCTCTATCGCGGCGCAGAATATTTCGTCGATTTTCTTCCCAAGGTGAAGGTCGAAGTGGTGCTGGCCGACGCTATCGTCGAGCTCGCAGTTGAGGCAATCCGCAAGGCGGCGCTCACTGGTCGAATTGGCGATGGCAAAATCTTCGTCTCGAATATCGAGAGTGCGGTTCGCATCCGTACCGGAGAGAAGGGGTTGGATGCGATTTGAGTTCGCTCTTCTCACTTCTAGCAAACCGGATCTTTTGTTTTTCATATGAGTTGAGGGCGAGACATGAAGACTGCCGATGAAGTGCTGAAGGCAATCAAGGACAAGGACGTGAAATATGTCGACTGTCGGTTCACCGACCCGCGCGGCAAGTGGCAGCATGTGACATTCGATGTTGCGATCATCGATGCGGACACGTTTTCGGAGGGGCTGATGTTCGACGGCTCGTCGATTGCCGGGTGGAAGGCGATCAACGAGTTGGACATGTGTTTGATGCCGGATCCGACGAGCGGCGGTGCTCGATCCGTTCTTTGCGGCGGCGACGCTGTCGATCGTCTGCGACGTTCTCGAGCCTTTGACGGGCGAGCCCTACAACCGCGATCCGCGCGGCATTGCCAAGCGGGCCGAGGCCTATATGGCTTCGACCGGGGTTGGCGACGCGGTCTATTTCGGCCCGGAGGCCGAGTTCTTCGTCTTCGACGACGTGCGCTTTGCCACCGAGCCCTACAACACCGGCTTCGTGGTCGATTCGATCGAGTTTCCGTCCAATTCGGACACGACCTACGAGGGCGGCAATCTCGGCCACAGGATCCGCACCAAGGCTGGCTATTTCCCGGTGCCGCCGCAGGACTCGGCGCAGGACATGCGCAGCGAGATGCTGGCGGCGATGGCGGCGATGGGCGCCGGAACCGAAAAGCACCACCACGAAGTGGCCTCGGCCCAGCATGAGCTGGGCCTCAAGTTCGGGCCGCTGACCAAGATCGCCGACCATCTGCAGATCTACAAATATTGCATCCATCAGGTGGCGCAGAGCTACGGCAAGACGGCAACCTTCATGCCCAAGCCCATCTATGGCGACAACGGCTCGGGCATGCATGTGCACCAATCGATCTGGAAGGGCGGCAAGCCGCTGTTTGCCGGCAACAAATATTCCGATCTCTCCGACGAATGCCTGTACTACATCGGCGGGATCATCCGGCATGCGCGCACGCTCAACGCCTTCACCAATCCCTCGACCAATTCCTACAAGCGCCTGGTGCCGGGGTTTGAGGCGCCGGTTCTGCTCGCTTATTCGGCGCGCAACCGCTCCGCCTCCTGCCGCATCCCCTATACGTCGAACCCGAAGGCCAAGCGCATCGAGGTGCGCTTCCCCGATCCCGCCGCCAATCCCTATCTCGCTTTCTCGGCGATGCTGATGGCGGGCCTCGACGGGATCATGAACAAGATCGATCCGGGCAGCGCCATGGACAAGGATCTTTACGATCTGCCGCCGAAGGAATTGAAGAAGATCCCGACGGTGTGCGGCTCGCTGCGCGAGGCTTTGACCAATCTCGACAAGGACCGCACCTTCCTCAAGGCCGGCGGGGTGTTCGACGACGATTTCATCGACAGCTATATCGACCTCAAAATGGCCGAAGTCCTGCGCTTCGAAATGACCCCACACCCGGTCGAATTCGATATGTATTACTCCGTCTAAAGGCGAAACAGCCGTCCACACGGTTAACTTGCCGAACTCACGCACCCAACTTGCTGCGCTCCCGTTGCGGCGCGCGGCGCAATCCTCTCACAGCAGACGAATGTCGTCGTCGGCTAAGCGGTTATATCTGTCGATCGCCAGACTTCCTGTCGCCGTTGACGCGCGGCAGAGCTAAGCGGCACTGTCCCAATTCGAGCCTGCCAAGCAGGAAACTGCGAGGCTTCCTATATGTTCGACACGCCCTTGGGCTAAACTGAAGGCTGCGAATCACATCGACGCGGCAAACGAGCATTTGGATGGCCAACGATCTCTTCGGAAATGCGGCACGCAAGCAGATGACCGGCAGAACCAATGGCGCGCGCGGTGCAGCCACGCCGGGGGAAGCCAGCTATACGGCCGCCTCGATCGAGGTCCTCGAAGGGCTCGAGCCGGTCCGTCGTCGGCCTGGGATGTACATCGGCGGGACCGACGAGGCGGCGCTGCATCACCTCTTCGCCGAAGTCCTCGACAATGCGATGGATGAGGCGGTCGCCGGCCATGCGACCTTCATCGATGTTGCGCTGGAAGCCAACGGTTTTCTCAGCGTCACCGATAACGGCCGCGGCATTCCGATCGATCCGCACCCGAAATTTCCGAAGAAATCCGCCCTTGAAGTGATCATGACCACTTTGCATGCCGGCGCGAAATTCGATTCCGGCGCCTACCAGACTTCGGGCGGCCTTCACGGCGTCGGCGTCTCCGTGGCCAATGCGCTCTCCGAACGCCTCGAAGTCGAAGTCGCGCGCGGTCAAAAACTCTACCGTCAGATCTTCGAACGCGGCGCACCGAAGAGCAAACTGGAAGAGATCGGCCGCATCCCCAACCGGCGCGGCACCAAGATCCGTTTCAAGCCCGACGAGCAGATTTTTGGCACGGGCGCAAAATTCAAGCCGGCCCGGCTGTTCCGGATGGCGCGGGCCAAGGCCTATCTCTTTGGCGGCGTCGAGATCCGCTGGCATTGCGACCCGAAACTGCTCGATCCGGCGGCCGAGATTCCACCCGAGGCGGTGTTCCACTTCCCTGGCGGCCTCAAGGACTATCTCGCGCAGGACATCGAAGGCAAAGAGCTCGTTCTCGAGCAGAGCTTTACCGGCAGGATCGAGAAGCCAGGCGGCCATGGCTCGCTTGAATGGGCGATCGCTTGGCTTGTCGAGGACGACGGCTTCGTCCATTCCTATTGCAACACGATCCCGACCGCCGATGGCGGCACGCATGAGGCGGGCCTGCGTACCGCACTTTTGCGCGGCCTCAAGGACCATGCCGAGCGCATCGGCCAAGTCAAGCGCGCCGCCGTTCTGACCAGCGAAGACGCCATGGGCTCCTGCGCTGCCCTGATTTCGGTCTTCCTCCGCGATCCGGAGTTTCAGGGCCAGAACAAAAGCCGGCTGATGAGCCAAGACGCGGCGCGGATTGTCGAGGCGACTTTGCGCGACGGCTTCGATCACTGGCTCGCAGCCTCACCTTCCGCGGCCCTCAAGCTGCTCGATTTCACTGTCGAACGGGCCGAGGAGCGGCTGCGGCGGCGCGCCGAAAAGGATGTCGCGCGCAAGAATGCCGGCCGCAAGCTCAGGCTTCCGGGTAAGCTCGCGGATTGCTCCAACACGGGCGCACAAGGTTCCGAATTATTTATCGTCGAGGGCGATTCAGCCGGAGGTTCGGCCAAACAGGCGCGAGACCGGACGAACCAGGCCATTCTGCCCTTGCGCGGCAAGATCCTCAACGTCGCCAGCGCCACGCGCGATAAGCTCACCGGAAATCAGCAGCTTAGCGACTTGATCCAGGCGCTCGGCTGCGGCACCGGCACGCATTACCGCGAAGATGACCTGCGTTACGAGAAGATCATCATCATGACCGACGCGGATGTCGATGGCGCGCATATCGCCTCGCTGCTCATCACCTTCTTCTACCGGCAAATGCCGAAGCTCATCGAAGCGGGACATCTCTATCTCGCCGTGCCGCCGCTCTATCGCCTGACGCAAGGCGCGATCCACGTCTACGCGCGCGACGACGCGCATCGCGACGAATTGCTACGTACCGTCCTGACGGGCAAGGCCAAGGTCGAGGTGAGCCGGTTCAAGGGGCTCGGCGAGATGCAGGTGGCGCAACTCAAGGAGACGACGATGGATCCACGCCAGCGTTCGCTCTTGCGCGTCGTGGTCCTCGCTGAGGACATCGAAGAAACGTCGGAATCGGTCGAGCGCCTGATGGGCAACAAGCCGGAAGCCCGCTTCGCCTTCATTCAGGAACGCGCCGCCTTCGCCACCGAGCTTGTCGTTGTCTGACGGCAGGCACTCCGGTCGTTTCCGATTTTTCGCAAATTCATCAACCCTCTCTTAACTCTGCCGTCGCATCCTTGAAGCGGGTCGGGCGAGAGGAAAGAGTTTCATGAATCTGCGCGTTTTCCTGCGTAACGAGCGCGGAACGAGTTTCGAGAGCATAGCGCTCGCCATGTCCGTCATAGCCGTGCTCTCCGTCGCGGCCGCCGACGTTCTCCACTACGCATCGAAGAAGAACGGCGTGTTGGCACGGATGTTCGAGGGAACTGAGGTCGCGCTCGCCGCCGAGAGCGGGTTACGCGGCGAGGTCGATTATACACCGACCGGATCGATCGTCGGCTTGCGGCACCCGCCAAGCATCGATCCATGCGCGGGCACCGACAAATAGCGCACCGTCAGCTAGCTCGAACTCCAGACGCGAAGATCGACGCTGCCCTTGCCCCGGATCAATCCTGGTTTGAGGCGGTTCCAAACCGCACCTGAGGCTCGGTCAACGGCGGCAGCGAGACGGTCGCCTTGCGATCGAGCTTGCCCCATCCGACGAAAGGCCCGAGCAAAGCCACGATCGCGGATTTAATTACCACGTAATAGAGGATCTGGCGGTAGCAAAAGCGCTGCAGGCCAAGCCAGAGCATCAATCTCCAGTTCTCGTTGCGCTCGATGATGAAGGCAATCGCGACGGCAGCGAAATCGGTGGCCATGAACGCGACAAAATAGGCAAGCGTGATTGCCAGGCTGTCGGGATTGAATTGATTCCCGTGCTGTAGGTAATCGAGGCCTGTGCGCAGAATTTGCCAGATCAGCGCGAAATCGACGACCGGCGCGATGAGCGCGAGCAGAACCTGGAACAACCAGACCTGCGGCAGGGCGATCATTCCCAACGTTCCGTAACGCGGTCGGAATGTCATGTCGCGGTGCTTCCAGAGGCACTGCAAAGTCCCATAAGCCCATCTGAAACGCTGCCTGATGAGACCCTGAATTGTGTCTGGCGCTTCCGTCCAGGCGATCGCCTCGCTGTCGAAGATGACGCGATACCGGGCCTTCTGAACGGCGATCGTAAGATCCTGGTCCTCAGCCAGCGTGTCGACCGGAAACCGGCCAACGCGCTCCAGCGCCTCGCGTCGCCACGCGCCGACGGCGCCGGGCACGACGGTAATGCATCCCAAAGCGACAAGCGCGCGGCGCTCAAGATTCTGGGCGCTGACATATTCAAGCGCCTGCCAACGGGTCACCGTGTTGATCCGGTTACCGACCTTGGCGTTGCCGGCGACCGCGCCGACAATGGGATCCTCGAACCAGCGCGCCAAATTTGATATCGTATTTGTCTCGAAAAGCGTGTCGGCGTCGAGCGCGACGATGATACTACCCTTGGCCTCTCTAAGCCCGACATTGATCGCATTGGCTTTGCCGCCATTCGCGGTCGTGATCAGCTTCACCCGGGGAATATTGCCGAAACGACCAGCCACGACGGCCGAGGTTTCGTCGGTTGACCCATCGTCAACGACGATCACTTCGACATCCGGATAATCGCTCGCAAGAATTCGTTCGATCGACTTCGCGATCACCTTCGCTTCGTTATGCGCGGGAATGATGACGCTGACCTCGGGACAGGCTCCTGCGATGACCGGCTTCGGCCGGCGCCACTCTTGCCAGCGATGCAGGAGACCAAGCCCGCAGAGGAAGACGACGCGCGCAAAGCCGAGCCAGATCGCGCCGATAAACATCGCCTGCAGCAGATGGCTCGAATAACCGAGTGTGTAGAACACCGACCGATTGACGAGCGGCGCCCACATGGCGGGCGGCAATGTCGGCATGGCCTGCTCGCGTGTCAGCCCGGCAAGCTCCGATACCGGTACGAGTTCGTAGCCCCTGGTGCGCAATTCATCGATCAGCCGCGGGAGTGCTTTCACCGTCTCCGACCGGTCGCCGCCGGCGTCATGCAGCAAAATGACATTGCCGGCATTGTCAGGGTCCTGGTCGGCCACTTGTTTCAGAATGCGGTCGATGATCGTTTGTGCCGGCGGTCGCAGCCAATCGTCGGGATCGATTCTAAGCCCGACGGTCACGAATCCCATTTTCTGCGCCAATGATACCGGCTCGAGTTCGTCGATCGTGGTCGGATCCGAATCGCCGAGGAAGGGCGCCCGGAAAAACCGCATCGAATGGCCGGTAATCGCTTCGAACAGCCGCCGCGTCGCATTGATCTCCAACTTCGCCATACCAAGCGGTAGCTCGACCACATTCGGATGCGTGAACGTATGGTCGCCGATGTCGTGGCCTTCGTCGTATTCGCGCTGAACGATATCGGGGCTCGCGCCGGCGTTCTCGCCGACGATGAAGAAGGTCGCGCGGACGTTCTTCTCTTTGAGAATGTCGAGAATTTGCGGCGTGAATGTCGGATCAGGACCGTCGTCGAAGGTGAGCGCCAGCTTTTTTGGCTGCACGCCGAACCTCTGAATGATGAACGAAGTTGGCAGAACCAGATAATTCTCGTCGACGATATCGCCGGTCTCGGGGTCGAGTTCAGTGGTGCGTTGGCCGTCCGAAGGCTCCGCGGCCACATGCAGAATCTCGCCCTGATTCTCGAAGTAGACCTCTTGGGTCGCAGGGATAATCTTCAACGCGTCCGGCGCGGCGGAGCCATAGGGGCGCCCCATCACTGACCAGACGGATGGGTCCTCCGAGCCGAGGCGCCACAGCGCATAACCGGCCGGTTTGTAAACGTCGGAGGCGTGGATCTCGTTGAACGCGGTGACTGCGTCGAGAAACCAGACGTCGTGCGGCGCTCCGTCCGAGCTTTTATAGGTGAAATGCGGGTTCTCCGCGTCCGGATCAAAATCGATCTCGGCATCGCGCATCCGTGCGAGCCGCGCGGTGTCCTGGAACGTCAGGTCTTCTCCCGGCTTGCCCGAAGTCCAGTCATAGGCGTAGTTGCCGAGCGCGATGATCGTATGGTTGGGGTCGAGATCCTTCATCCGGAGGTCGAGCAGGCGCTCGAACCAGCCTTGGCTTGCAACGCTGCCGGATGTCCCCGTGTCCCAATGCTCGTCGTAGGCCATGAGAATCATGAAATCGACGAGATGCGAATAGGCGACATAGTCCCAGGAATTGTCGTCGAAGGGAACGGCCAAGAGGATCAGCCAGCCGCGCGGCTTGAACGCCGCTGCCATTTCCTTGAGGAACGTCTTGAGATCCGGCTGGGCGCTGTCGGGCACGGACTCGAAGTCAACCGTCAGGCCCTGCAATTTGTTGAAGTCGAGGAAATCGATGATTTCCTTGAGACGCGCGGCGCGCTTGGCGGGATCGGCAAGCCACCGGGCGAGCCCCTCCCCGTCCCATTTTCCCTCGACGGAATTCTGCAGCAACGGAAAGATCGGCTTCGAGGGATCGGCCACCCTAATAGCCGCCAACCCCCGATGATCAAGATCGTTGCGAATGCCGACGTCGCTTCCCTGCACGCTGAGCCAAGTCGGAATGACCCAATCGAGATGCGGCAGATCCTTCTCCAGCGCCGAGAAGGCGCTCTGGTCCCAATTGGCGTAGAAGCCGATGCTCAGCGCGCGTCCCGGAATGGCGCCGAGGTCGCCTGACGAATCACCGGACCGCCCTGGGGCCGCGGGCTTGATATGTGCGAGGCGCCAAAGGTCGCGTTCTTGACTGCGCAGTTCGGCGGCGACCCGTTCCGTCGATTTGCTGAGGAAGTGTCGGGAAACGGAAGCGGTTGCGGGCGGCCGGAACAGCGCTTCGGCATTGCCGGCGAGATCGGTGCCGAGCGGCGCGTCATTACCCATCAAAAGGATGACAAAGACCACGCAAACGACGGCCACCGCCGCGGTGCCGATCCGCATAATCCAGGAGATCCATGAGGCGCGCCGGCCGGTCGGATCGAAAAAGATGGGCTTTGTCCGCATCGCCGTAGGTGCTGTGATTCGAATCTGCCCGGAGTTTAGAGGTCTGGCGCATGAACGGATCCTGAACGTGGCCATTCGCGGGCGGCAAACTGCGGAGGAAGAGCCGCTAGCGATGGACGCGCCGCGGTCACCCCGTCCCGCGAGAGCCCCGGCGCCCAACCAATTCACGCGGCAAAGCCGCCAATTGAAAGGGGGCGCCAGTTGGGCGATAAGGAGCGCTCGGGCGCAGATCCCCCCGAGCGCCGAGACCGCCCCGTCGGGTTCCGATTGGGCCGCCTGAATTCAAAAACCAAGGAGATAAAGAGGATGGCCCGTATCAGCGCCCTCTTAGCAAGCCTCGCCCTCGGCCTCGCGGCTTTCAGCTTCAGCACGCCGCTTGCCGCCGACGAATTCTCGGCGTCGCAGAAAAGCGAGATCGAAACGATCATCAAGAATTATATCATGAAGAACCCGGAGATCCTGCGCGACGCCATCGACGAGCTGGAGAACCGGGCAAAGGTGGCGGAGGCCGACGCTCGCAACAAACTCGTCGGCGATGCGCAGGGCCCGCTTTATACCTCGCCCTACCAGGCTGTCGTCGGCAACCCGAACGGCAAGCTGACGCTTATCGAATTCTTCGACTATAATTGCGGCTATTGCAAAAAGATGCTGCCGGACATCGCCCGCCTGATGTCGGACGAGCCGGATCTGCGCATCATCCTGCGCGACTATCCCATTCTTTCCGATGCTTCCGTCGAAGCTGCCCAAGTCGCCGCCGCCGTCCGCAATCAGTTCAAAGGAGAGAAATTCTGGGAATTTCACCAGAAGCTTTTGGGTTCACATGGCCCGGTCGGCAAGGCTCAGGCGCTCGCCGTCGCGCAAGCTCTCGGAGCCGACATGGACAAGATCGGCAAGGACATGCAGGCGCCCAGCGTCAAGGAAGGTCTCGACGAATTCGGATCGGCTTGGCCGCGATCTCGCGCTCAACGGCACGCCTTCCTACGTAGTCGGTGACGAAATCGTGGTCGGCGCTGTGGGTTACGACGCCTTGAAGGCCAAGCTCGACAATGTGAGGAAATGCGGAAAGGTCGTTTGTTCCTGACCTGTTCGCAACTCGACGGCGGACCGGCTGAGCATCCCGCACCGAGACTCGGCGCCTGCCGATCCTTACGCTTTCTTTGCCGCATGAAGCCGGCTAAGGAAGCGGAAGAATCCGCCGCCGGTCCATAATCTGATGATCAAGGCCATCCACGTTCTCAATGGGCCAAATCTCAATCTTCTCGGCGCGCGAGAACCGGCGGTTTACGGGCATGAAACGCTTGCCATGATCGAGGCGCGTTTGGCCCAAACCTGCAAAGCGCGCGGCGTGACTTTGCATTTCCGCCAGACGAACCACGAGGGCGAGCTCGTCACCTGGGTTCAGGACGCCGGTCGTGCCGGCGAACCGATCATTCTCAACGCCGGCGCCTATAGCCATACCTCGATTGCTCTTGCCGATGCGATCAAAGGCGCCAACGCTCATGTCATCGAGGTCCATCTGTCGAACATTCACGCGCGCGAACGATTTCGCCATATCTCGCGGATATCGCGCGTGGCCCAAGGCGTGATCCTTGGATTCGGTGCGGCCTCTTACGATCTTGCGCTTCAAGCTCTGTTGTCGGCCGAAAGTTTGAAGGAATGACGGAAAAAAAGGCGGTGCCGGCGGCGACGATCGACCCGCACCTCGTGGAAGCGCTCGGGGAAATTGCCAACCGCCTCGATCTCAGCGAGATTGAGGTGACGCAGGGCGAGCTGAAGATCAAGGTCACACGCCAAGGAGGAGCTCTGTCGGTCACCTCGGCTGGCGGCGCCTCTGCCGCGCCGGTGCAGTCGGGCGCCGCGACCGCGTCGGATCTCGCCTGGCCGACGCCGCATGCCGCGGCTCATCCGGGAGCGGTGAAATCCCCGATGGTCGGTACGGTTTATCTACGGCCGGCACCGGACACGCCGCCCTTTGTGGCGATCGGCTCGCAAGTGAAATCCGGCGACAAAATCTTGCTGATTGAAGCCATGAAGACCTTCAATGACATCGTCGCGCCGCGAGCCGGAACCGTGACTGCGATTCTGGTGGAGGACGCGCAACCGGTGGAATTCGATCAACCGCTCGTCGTCATCGAGTAAGACGGCCTGATCGAGGCAGAGCGGCCCAAGCGCCGATGCCTCGACCCGTCTGCCGGACGCCGAACGAGCACGTGATGCGCGGCACGCCGGCGCTGATCGCTGATGGATAATTATGTTCGACAAGATCCTCATCGCCAACCGCGGCGAAATCGCCTTGCGAATCCTGCGTGCCGCCAAGGAATTGGGCATCGCCACGGTCGCCGTTCATTCGACCGCGGATTCGGACGCTATGCATGTCAAGCTCGCCGATAAATCCGTCTGCATCGGTCCGCCGTCGCCGCGCGAATCCTATCTCAACATTCCCGCCTTGCTTTCGGCCTGCGAGATCACCGGGGCCGAGGCTGTGCATCCCGGCTATGGATTTCTGGCGGAGAACGCGCGTTTCGCCGAAATCCTCGCCGAACATCAAATCGGCTTCATCGGGCCCGCTCCCGAACACATTCGCCTCATGGGCAACAAGATCGAGGCCAAGCGTACCGCAAAGCGGCTCAACATACCCTGCGTTCCAGGTTCGGACGGCCCGGTGACGCCGGAGGATGCCTTGCGGATCGCCGAGGACATAGGCTTTCCGGTTCTCATCAAAGCAGCGGCTGGCGGCGGTGGTCGCGGCATGAAGGTCGCCCGTAGCGCGAAGGACCTCGCAGTCGCGCTCGCCACCGCGCGCAGCGAGGCCAAGGCCGCCTTCGGGGACGATTGCCTCTATCTCGAGAAATTTCTCGACAACCCGCGCCATATCGAAATTCAGATCCTCGGCGACGGTCAAGGCCATGCCATTCATCTTGGCGAACGCGATTGCTCGCTGCAGCGCCGCCATCAGAAACTTTTGGAGGAAAGCCCCTCGCCTGCCCTCAACAATTCGCAGCGCCGCCAAATTGGCGAGATCTGCGCCGCAGCCATGCGCGAGCTCAAATACAAGAGTGTCGGCACAATCGAATTCCTCTATGACGATGGCCAGTTTTATTTCATTGAGATGAACACCCGTATCCAGGTGGAGCATCCGGTCACGGAAATGGTCACTGGATTTGATCTTCTGAATGAGCAGATCAAGATTGCCGCAGGCTCGCCCTTGAGCATCGCGCAATCCGACGTTGTCTTTTCCGGCCACGCAATCGAATGTCGGATCAACGCCGAGGACCCGGTGACATTTAATCCATCGCCCGGCAGGATCGACTATTATCATCCGCCCGGCGGCTTAGGCGTGCGCGTCGACAGCGCTGCCTATGCCGGCTACACGATCCCGCCCTATTATGATTCCCTGGTCGGAAAGCTGATCGTGCACGGCCGCACGCGCAACGAAGCTTTGCTGCGGCTGCGCCGCGCGCTCGACGAATTCATCATCGACGGGATCGACACGACGCTTCCCTTGTTCCGGACGCTCATCCGCAACCCCGATATCCAGAACGGCCTCTATGACATTCACTGGCTGGAAAAATTCCTGGCAAGCGGCGGAATGGAGGCAAAGAGCTAGATTTCGCCTCGAGACAGAGGGTTTTTTATCGAATTTGAGTGGGGAAGACTTCAGCAAAGCGAATTTTACATTCGGTCGCATTCTTGACGAAGGCCCGGGCGAGAACCCATCTTCACCACGTGACGCGACCTCGCGACGACTTCGAGATCACCCCGGACATCCTGCTGCGGGCCTATTCGATCGGCCTCTTTCCCATGGCGGAGAGTGCGGACGACCAGAACCTTTTTTGGATCGATCCCGAGGCGCGCGGCGTCTTTCCACTCGGCCGGATGATCGTCTCGAAAAAGCTGGCCAGGACCATCCGTTCGGACCGTTTCGAGATTTCGCGTCGATTGCGACTTTGGCGCGGTGATCGAGGCATGTGCCAGCGTCGGGACCGGGCGCGAGAAAACCTGGATCAATCAGCGCATCAAGCGTCTCTATGGCCAGCTCTTCGAACTGGGCAAAGTCCACACGGTCGAGGCATGGCGCGACGGCGCGCTGGTCGGCGGTCTCTATGGGGTCGTTCTCGGCGCCGCCTTCTTCGGCGAAAGCATGTTCCACAGCGAGACCGACGCTTCCAAGGTTTCGCTCATCCATCTCGCCGGTCGGCTCGCTGCCGGCGGTTTCCGCCTGCTCGACACCCAGTTTGTCACGCCGCATCTCGAGACCCTGGGCGCAGTTGAAGTCTCGAAAGAGCACTACCGGGAAATGTTGGCCGAAGCCGTCGCGCAAAAGGCCGATTTTTGGGTCTGGCCGAAGGAGCGAAAAGTCTCGGGCCACGAGGTCCTCGCCGCCCTCGCCCGCCCGGCCGAGACCGACCGCCAGCCAGACTGAAAGCGCATCGCGAGCACGGTCTGCGCGCGTAAGCGGGTTCAAAATCCGCCGTTATCGTCTGGCCCCGGTGCGGCCGGGGTGAATTGATCGCTGGAGGGCGCGGGCTGCGTGCCCGGAGGAACGAAGCCCGGCGGCGGCCCAACCTCGATCGGCCCGGTCTGCTGCGGCTGCGAGCCTTGCCCCTGCGCAGTCGCCGGTTGGGGAATTGTCGGCGGCGCGCTCACCGGTTTGGGAATTGCCAACGGCGGGCCCGTCGGCACTTGCGGTTTGGCAACCTCCGCGGCCGGCGGTGTCTCAGCTTCAGCGGTCGAAGGCGGCGATGCGATCACTTGCTCGTCGCCTTTGCAACCAGTGAGCCAGATGTCATAGACTGGATGATCGAGCGCGTGCAGGCCCGGACTTGCGGCGAACATCCAGCCCGTGAAAATTCGCTTGGTGTTGCTGCTGTCGGCATCGATTTCGTCGACCTCGACGAAAGTGTCGGTCTGCGGCGCCTCGGTCGGCGGACGCGTGTAACAGACCCGTTCGGTGATCTGCAGCGTGCCGAACTGCACCGTTTCATTGGTGGCGACTTCGAAGGAAATGATCCGCCCGGTGATCTTGTCGAGACCGGAAAAGACGGCGATCGAATGTTTGATCTTGTCGGCCGCAGCCTGCTCGACGGTGGCGGCCGAAACGACGAGAACTCCGGCGATGCCGAAAAGGGTGAGAAGGCCGGGTTTTTGGCTTTTCCGCATGTCCGTCATGGTTCGGTCACGCATCATGAAAGTCCGGCCGGAATAGGGCCAAGCCCGCCGTGAGCTTCACGTTCAGCCGACGATCTCGTTGCCGGAGAAGAATTGCGTGATCTCGACGGCCGCGGTCTGCGCCGCGTCCGATCCGTGCGCCGCGTTTTCGCTGAGCGAAACGGCGAATTTTTTGCGCACCGTGCCTTCGGCGGCTTTGGCCGGGTCGGTCGCGCCAAGGACATCGCGATATTTTCTGATCGCATCTTCGCCCTCGAGCACCTGGACGACCACGGGCCCCGAGGTCATCGTCTCGACGAGTTCGCGAAAGAACGGCCGTTCCTTGTGAATCGCGTAAAAGATTTCGGCTTGCGCGCGAGTCATGAGGACCCGCTTTTGGGCGATAATCCGCAACCCCGAGGCCTCGATCATGGCATTGATCGCGCCGGTGAGATTGCGTCGCGTTGCGTCGGGCTTGAGAATGGAAAAGGTACGCTCTAGCGCCATATGTTTTTTGCGATCCTTGAGGCTGAGGTGCCGCGCTTATAGCTGCGCCTGCCAAGCTCGGCAAGAAAGCCACTTGACGCTCGCCTGCTGGACAAGGCGGACGCTGCTTTCTATAAAGCCCGCCCGCCCCGCGCGAGCCTTGCCCAGGTAGCTCAGTTGGTAGAGCAGCGGACTGAAAATCCGCGTGTCGGTGGTTCGATTCCGCCCCTGGGCACCACGACGTCGCGTCACAGCTGCGCGGAGATGCGTCTTAAATCATTCCTGGCCACACGAGGGATCGCGTCGCTTACCCGGGGATGAATTGCGTGCCTGCGTGGTCCGCCGACGCAAAGTCGCTCCCAACGACTGTGAGTAGCGAGGCGCGCAGATCCGCCGTGCGCTTGGCTCCGAAGACGCTTTCAAACCGCGCTTGCGCAGCCAACCATCCTTTCCGCGCCGCCTGAAGGCGCTCCTCTCCCGCCCTGGTCAATAGGAGCTGCTTGGCACGGCGGTCGAAGGCTGCCGGTTCGACCCTGATCAGTCCGTCGCGCTCCAACGGCAGGATATTGCGCCCGAGCGTGGTGCGGTCCATCACCAAGTCCGTGGCGAGCGCGTTGATCGTCAACGGCCCGTTCCGTTTGAGATTTGCGAGAATCGTGAATTAAGTCGTGCGCAACCCGGTTGGTGCCAAGAAGTGATCGTAGGCCTGCGTGACGTGCCTGGCCGCCGCGCGCAGGGCGAAGCAATTGCAATCCTCAAAGCTCGAAGCCGTATTTGCGGACATCATCAATCCTCAATCTTGACAAGCATGCATATACGCCTATTTAAGCGCATATACGCTTACAATCAACCCCTGGGACACCGGCGGGAACTGCGGCGTGTAGGAATTGCTTCGACCCAATGTGAGGAGATGAATTCATGTCACATCTTAAATCGATGCCGCTTCGGACCCACGCGCTTTCCATCGTCCCGGCGGAGAATGTCGCGAACGCCGACGAAAAGCTCGAAACCGCGCCGACCAAATTCGTTGACGCGGCCGGGATCAAATTTGCCTATCGTACATTCGGCAAGCCTGCGGGGACGCCCTTGGTTTTCCTGCAGCACTTTTCAGGACACATGGACTCTTGGGACCCCGCGGTTGTGAACGCGCTCGCCGAAGATCGCCCGGTCGTCGTTTTCGACAATGCGGGAGTTGGCAAGTCTGATGGGAAGACTCCCGACAACGTTGCCCAAATGGCAACGGACGCCGCGAGTTTCATCTCCGCCCTGGGACTGAAGAAAGTCGACCTGCTCGGCTATTCGCTGGGCGGTTTCATTGCCCAGAAAATCGCGGCCGATCATTCGGATTTGGTCAGAAAGATTTTGCTGGTAGGTACCGCGCCGCAAGGCGGCGAGGAGCACTTGCTGAAGGTGCTGACCGAAGCCTTCTCGCATAAGGAAGCGCCCGATGCGCGCCTGCCCCTGTTCTTTACCCCATCGGAGGCAAGTCAGGCTGCGGGCCTGGCCTTTCTCGCGCGCGCCAAAGCCAGGACTGCCGACCGAGACCCCGACAGCGGCAAAGCGGTCACCGATCCGCAAGCCAAGGCTCTGATTACCTGGTGCGCCAGCAAGGATCCCGAAAACTCCATTTTGAGCGCCATCAACCAGCCCGTTCTTATCGTGAGCGGGAGCAACGACACTATGCTTCCCGACACCAACGCGTATTTTATGTTCAAACATTTGAAAAATGCGCAGTTGGTCTTGTATCCCAACTCCGGACACGGAGCTCTGTTCCAGTACCCGGAGCTTTTCGTCGCGCACACAAATCTCTTCTTGCGGAACTAGGATGCTCCCTGTCGCCGCGCACCGGCATTGATCTGCCTAGAGAGCCGGGGTCATGGAATCGGCCAGAAAGCGATGCAGCGCCGCGACGACTTGGGCTCCCTCGCCGATGGCGCCGCCGATGCGCTTCACCGATCCCGAGCGGACATCGCCCACAGCGAACACGCCCGGTATGCTGGATTCGAGCGCCGAGGCGGCTCGGTCGTGATCGCTGGCGGGCGGCGCCCCGGTGATTACGAAACCGGCCCGGTCGACCTTGACCCCGCATCCATCGAGCCAGTCCGTCGCCGGATCGGCGCCGACAAACAGAAACACGTTTCGAATCTCCCCCGACGTTTCGGCATTGGTGCGGCGATTGCGCCAGCGAACATGTTCCAGTCCGCTTTCCGGCTTCCCCTCAAGGGCGACGATCTCGGTGTTCGTCATAAGCTCGATGTTCGCTGCCGCCGCAATCCGGTCGATCAGGTAGCGCGACATGCTTTCGGACAGGCCGTCGCCGCGGATCATCATGCGAATCTTACGGGCATAGCCGGCGAGGAACACGGCGGCCTGCCCGGCGGAATTGCCGCCGCCCACGATGATCATTTCCTGCTCCGCGCAGAGCCGCGCCTCGATGGGCGTCGCCCAATACCAGACGCCCCGCCCTTCGAACAGGCTCAGGTTCTCGATCGCCGGGCGCCGATAGCGCGCGCCGCTCGCCACCACCACCGATCTTGCCCGCATGCGCTCGTTGCCGTCGATCACCAGACCGAACGATCCGTCGCTATGATCGCAATCGAGCGTCTTTACCTCCACCGGGATCAACATGTCGGCCCCAAACTTCTGCGCCTGGGCAAAGGCGCGGCCGGCGAGCGCCAGGCCCGTGATCCCAGTTGGGAAGCCCAGATAGTTTTCGATCCGGGCGCTGGCGCCGGCCTGCCCGCCGTAAGCGCGCGTATCGAACACCGCCACCGACAGACCTTCAGAGGCCGCATAAACCGCCGTCGCCAGACCGGCTGGCCCAGCGCCGACCACTGCCACGTCGTAAACCGCCTGGCTTCTCGGAGCGCCGATCAAGCCCAATTGGCGCGCCAGATCCGTTTCACCCGGATTGCGCAGCACCTTGCCGTTCGGACAGACGACCAACGGAAGCTCGTCAGGCTTGGGCGCGTGGCGCGCGACGAGATCGGCGGCATCGCGATCAGCGGCTGGATCGAGGAGGTGATACGGAAAGCTGTTGCGGGTGAGAAAGTTTTGCAGGCGAGTCACGTCGGCCAATGCTGATGAACCAATCAGAACAGGACCGCCGATCCCTTCCTGGATCAGGCTGACGCGACGAAGGATCAGAGCACGCATGATCCGTTCGCCAAGATCCGCCTCCGCGATGAGCAGCGCCCGCAGTCCCGGTGGCGGGATCAACAGGACCTCGACATCACCTTCGGCCGTGCCGTCGACGAGCGCGGCACGGTTGGAGAGTTGCGCGATCTCGGCGAGGAACTGGCCGGGCCCTTGATCCACCACGGGCGTGACGTGACCCATTCCGTCATGCTGCGTGATGGCGACATGGCCGGACAGAATGACAAACATGCCGGGACCGGGCTTGCCGGCTTCGAACAATTTTTCGCCGTCCGAATAGTGGCGCAGAGAGCCGAACCGGCGCAGGCGTTCGATTTCCCTGTCCGTCAGCGTCGGAAACGTCTGATCATGTCGGGGATGCATGGCGGAACGCGATGCTGTATCGGCTGCTGCGCCCGCCGCAGTGGGTTCTGTCGGCATCGATCCGCACCCTTGAACCCTCAACGCTGCCAATCGTCAGCGTTGACGGCCGCGAATTTTAGGGTTCGCCGTGAATGGCCATGATCTTAGTGCTCATGCATCCGCGGCGCAATTTGCCAAACGGGAGGCTTGGTAACCTTGACGCGTTCAGGAGATTTCTCGCCGCATAGGCGCGATTTTCGACGCCTAGCGCGCGCAACCTGTCGCATCCCGAACAAAACTTTGCTCTCACTTCTTGGCTTCCTGCTTTCGCTCTTCCTCGACGGTGAAGATGGCCTCGGGAACAGCCTCAAGTCTGGCCTTTGGTATCCGCGCGCCGCTTAGGTCGGATAGGCCGTAGGTCCCTTGTTCGATCTTCTGCAGTGCCCGTTCGATATGGCCGACCCGTCGATCGTCCACGTCATGCAACGCCTGGTTGATTTCGTTCTGCGCCAAGTCCTGGGCTTCATCCTCCAATTCTTGCGCCTCGCCCCCATGCTCCTCCTGAAAGGCCCGCTGGTCGGCGATCGTCCGGTCCTCGCCGCCCAGAAGCTGCCGGCGCAGGGCTTCGAGGCGGCGACGTTGCCGCTCGATGAACTCTCGGCCAAATGGCGCATCGTGATCCTGCATTTCTCTCTCCTGCCGCACGCGTCGAAAGGCAACTGATTAGATGACCCGGCAGCCCGCCCGTTGCCAGATGGAACAGGCATCAATCGCCCACGTGGATCAGTATAGCTTACCCACGCAAACAACAGGCACGGAAATTCTTGGGGGTAGACCGAGTATGGTCAATATCCGCGCTGGAGATTGCTCAGTCACTTCATTTAGTTATTATCGCCTTCCCCCGCCGTTTCAGCGGCAGAGGGCCGGTTTGCGCGAGGAAGAGAGCCAAAATTCGGATGTCGAGTGTGCGCGCGCTTCTCCTTGTCGCTTTTGCGGGCCTGCTTGCCGGCTGCGTCAGTTATCAGCCCGAGCCTATCTCACCGGTTGCGAATGCGCGCGCGCTCGAAAGCCGTAGCCTGAACGATCCGCGCCTCAGGCAATTTGTGGCGTTGGCGCTCCACCCCGACGGCGATGCGGAGGCCGAGCCGACCTGGGACCTTACAAGCCTGACCCTCGCCGCCGTCTATTATCATCCCGATCTTGAGATCGCGCACGCCAAGCTGGCCGAGGCCCAAGCGGCTGCCATTACGGCCGCGGAGCGCCCCAACCCAGTGCTCAATTTTACGAATATTGTCGGCCAAGGCCTGGTTGCGGGCGCCATTCCCGCAGGCGCCGCGCCGCTGACCATTGGCCCAGCGATCGATTTCATCGTCGAGAGTTTCGGCAAACGCGAGGCACGGACGGCGCAGGCCCAGTCTTTGGCCGAAGCCGCGCGGTTCGATGTCGCGACGGCGGGCTGGCAGGTTCGAGGCCGCGTACGCGCCGCTCTGCTCGCGCTCTGGGCCGCGCAGCAGAGGCTGGCACTCACGCGGCAACGGCTTGACCTTGAGAATCAGCTGGTCAGCCTACTCGAGCACCGGCTTAGCGCGGGCGAAGCCTCGGCTCTCGACGTTTCGCGCGAACGCATCAACCGCGGAGAGATCACGCTCGCGCTTCACGATGTCGAACTTGCCGCTGCCGAAGCGCGCGTCCAGCTCGCAACGGCGATCGGTGTTCCGGCGCAAGCACTCGAGGGCGTTAATTTGGCAATGGATGCTTTCAACCATCCGCCGGCCATCGGACCAAACTTCGACTCCGGCGCATGGCGCCGGAAGGCGCTGACCGAACGGTCGGACGTGCAAGCCAGCCTTCAGGCTTATGATGCAACGCAGCAAGCTCTGCGCATTGCCATCGCCGACCAATTTCCGAATGTGACCTTGGGCCCGGGCTACAGCTACCAATATGGAATTAACCAGTACCAGCTCGATTTCGGCACGACGCTGCCGATCTTTAATCAAAATCAGGGAGCGATTGCCGAAGCTCTCGCCAAGCGCCAGGAGGCAGCCGCCGCCTTCACCGCCCTCCAGGCACAAATCATCGGCGCTATCGATGCAGCTGCGATAGCCTATCGTAAGTCGACACAAAACCTGGCAAGCGCGAACCAATTGATTGACGACGAACGACGCCGCGCGCGCGAGACGGAGAGCTCATTTCGTGCCGGGCAGACCGATCGCCCGACGCTTGTCACGGCGCAGCTTGAAGCCGCGACGACCGCATTGTCCAGTTTCGATGCGCTTTTGCAGCAGCGCGAGGCACTTGGCTCCCTAGAGGATGCCTTGCAGCGTTCTTTATACGGACCCGATGTTGTGTTACCCGGTCCACGAGCCGCGCTGCCGCAGGCTCCGGAGTCTTCGACGTGACACCGCAGTCAAAATCTGCTTCTGGGCGTCGGATTGCGCTTGCGATCCTGCTGGTGCTCGTCTTCGCCGGCGGGCTCGGATCGATCTTTCATGCTTTCGTGGGGCAGACCAAGGCCGACGATGAAGACGACGCCGAGAGCGTCGCCAATCCGCCGACGCGCGTGGCCATAAAGAATGGCGTGACCATCCTCACTTTGAGTGCGGCGGACGTTCAAAACGCCGGGATCGAATGCGCGCGCCTCACCCCTGCCCCCGCCGAAAATACCATACTCGGCTTTGCGACGATCCTCGATCCGGCAACCCTGGCGGACCTCAACGGCCAATACATCGAT
The DNA here is from genome assembly GCA_963759985.1 of uncultured Alphaproteobacteria bacterium. GTDB lineage: Bacteria > Pseudomonadota > Alphaproteobacteria > Rhizobiales > Beijerinckiaceae > Methylovirgula. The sequence goes on along the minus strand of CAVXBI010000003.1, from coordinate 184,144 downwards.
GCGGAGGCGCAGGTGAAGAGCGCCGATGCGAAGCTCGCAATTTCGCAGGCGGCTTTCGAACGAGCCAAGACCCTTTACAACGATCAGCAAAATATTTCGGCCGCCCAACTGCAGAGTGCGCAAAGCGGCTTTGAGACCGACACGGCCGCGCTTGCCACGGCGCGCGCCAGCCTGAGCGCCGTGACGGCGGCCGCGCGACAGAATTGGGGCGGCGTCATCGCCGCGGCGCTGGCCAATCATGCGCCTTTGATCGCCGCTCTGATCGAAAGGCATCAATATCTCGCCAAGGTGACTCTGCCGCCCGGCGTCGTCCCTTCCGCTCCCCCCGAGACCGCGGTTGCCGCGCTGAACAGCAGCACAAAGATACAGCTCGCCTACGTCTCGCTTGCCACGGCCACCAATCCCAAGCTTCAAGGCATCGGCTATTTCTACACCGTGCCGGCGCAGGACGGTCTTCTGCCCGGCTTGAATCTCGAAGTGTCGCTGGCCGTCAAATCGGCTCAACGCGGATGGGTCGTGCCAAATTCGGCGGTCGTCTGGCTCGAAGGGCAGGCCTGGATTTACATCCGTTCGGACGCGAGGACCTTCATTCGGCGCGAGATCAGCCCCGATCGGCCTGCGGGCAATGACGGGTATATCGTCGCGGATATGCCGCCCGATGCCGAAGTCGCGGTGCGTGGCGCACAGATGTTGCTCTCCGAGGAATTTCGCGCGCAGGTTCCGGTCGAGGATTAGCGATAATGCGCGTCGCCGGACTGCAAGCTTTCATCATCCGGTTCGCACTCCGCTTTCGCGTCATCATCGTCGTGCTTGCCTGCCTGCTCGTTGCTTACGGCATCTATGTGCTGGGCAACGCGAGTTACGACGCCTTTCCCGAGTTTGCGCCGCCGCAAGTCGACGTGCAGACCGAAGCGCCTGGTTTCGCTTCCGAGCAGGTCGAAACTCTCGTAACGCGGGCCATCGAGGCGGCTGTCAACGGCGTTCCCAACCTGCAGCGGATAACATCGAGTTCGATCCAAGGACTGTCCGACATCAAGGTCTATTTTGATCCGACCACGGATCTTTATCGCGACCGGCAATTGGTGGCCGAACGGCTGGCAGCCGTGACCAGTCAGCTTCCCGCGGGCGTCGAGCCGCCCTCGATGACTCCCCTCACCTCCTCGGCGGCGACCGTTCTCGTGATCGGCCTGACATCGTCCAAGCAGTCGTTGATGCAATTGCGCACCATTGCAACCTGGGTCGTGCGTCCGAGCCTTCTTTCGGTGCCGGGCGTGGCCGGGGCCGAAATTTTCGGCGGCGAGCAGAAGTCGACACAGATCATCGTCCATCCCGATCGGCTCATTCGGTTCGGGCTCGGCATGGACGACGTTCTCGCCGCAGCGCGGCGCGCGACGGGCGTGCGCGGCGCCGGCTTCGTTAGCACGCCGAACCAGAGCATCACCTTGCAGACCGATGCTCAGTCGATCGGACCCGCCGACATCGCCCGCACGGTCATGGCGCGGCAAGATGGCGGCAGCGTCGTGTTGGGCGATGTGGCGGACGTTATCGAAGCGCCGGAGCCCGCGATCGGCGGGGCCGCCATCATGGGTGAACCCGGCGTCGTCATGAATATCGACGAGCAATTTGGCGCCAATACGCTCGACGTCACAAAGGGCATCGAGTCAGCGCTCGCCGACCTTCAGCCGACATTGCAGCAGGAAGGCGTGACCTTGCACGGAGGACTGTTCCGTCCCGCCAACTTCATCATTGCGGCGACGGACAATCTGCGCTCGTCGTTGCTGGTCGGCGGCGCGCTGGTCGTCACCGTGCTCATTCTCTTCCTTTTCGATCTTCGTGCCGCGGCGATCTGCTGTTCGGCAATCCCGATTTCCTTGCTCGCTGCCGTTATCGTGCTGCAGCAATATGGCGTGACGCTCAACACGATGACTCTGGGCGGCTTGGCGATCGCGCTCGGCGAGGTCGTCGATGACGCGGTCATCGGCATCGAGAACATCACGCGCCGGCTGCGCGAGAACAGGCAGCAGGGGGAGCCGCGGCCTCCCGCGCGCGTCGTCTTGGAAGCGACCTATGAAGTGCGCAGCGCCGTGGTCTATGCGACCTTTGCGGTGCTTCTCGTATTCCTTCCGGTCGTGACTCTGTCGGGGGTCGCCGGCCGATTGTTTGCGCCGCTCGGCCTGACCTACATATTTGCCGTTCTGGCCTCGCTCGTCGTTGCCATTACCGTGACGCCGGCGATGTCGCTGATCTTCTTGCCGGGGCACACGAAGGAACGCGTGCCGCCGGTCATCGGCTGGACGCGACGCCCCTATGAGACCATTCTGCGCCGCGTGGTGCGCGCCCCGCGCCTCGCCATCGCAGCGGCAGCCTTCTTCACTTTGGGCGGCATCGCCCTCTTGCCACTGTTCGGCGAGACCTTCCTTCCGGATCTGCAGGAAGGCCATTTCATCGTGCATATGACGGTGATGCCCGGCACTGCCACGTTCGAGTCCCTGCGGATGGGCGCGCGTGTCACGGCAGCATTGGAGAAGCTTCCCATCGTCCGCACCATCGCGCAACGCGTCGGACGCGCCGAGCGCGCCGCCGCGGGCGATACGCATGGCCTGCACCAAAGCGAATTCGAGGTGGAGCTCAAGGAATTCTCTGGAGAATCGGCGAGATCCGCCAAAGCGGATATCCTCAAGAGCCTGACGAATTTCCCCGGCGTCAATTTCTCCGCCAACACGTTCCTGACGGAACGGGTCAACGAAACCTTCTCGGGCTACACGACGCCGGTTGCGATTAATGTCTACGGCAGCAATCTCGACGTCATCAACGACACCGCGGAACGTATCGCACAGGTGTTGCGCGGCATCCCGGGAGCTACCTCGGTCGAGATGCAATCGCCGCTCGGGCTGCCGCAAATCATGATCAAGCTTCGCCCGGCCGATCTCGAGCGCTGGGGATTCGATCCCGCTGGCATTCTGGACATCATACGCACGGCCTATCAGGGCGACATCGTCGGGCAGACCTATGAAGGCGATCGCGTCTTCGATGTCGTCGTCAGGCTCGCGCAGCACCAAGGCAATATCGGCGACATCCGCAATTTGCCGATTTAAGCGCCCGACGGCACTTACGTCCGCCTAAGCCAAGTGGCCGACGTCAACGCATCATCCGGCCTTTACGAAATCCAGCATCAAGGCGGTCGCCGGCTCCAGGCGGTGACATTGGATGTCCAAGGCCGGGATCCCGCTTCCTTCGTCCAAGACGCGCGCCGGGAGATTGCTGCGAAAGTCAAGCTGCCGCCTGACACCTATGTCGTCTATTCGGGGGCCGCCGAGGGACAGGCGCAGGCGCAGCGCGATCTCACGCTGAAGTCGGTATTTGCCGGCATTGGGATCGTGCTGCTTTTGTCGGTTGTTACCCGCAACTGGCGCAACCTTCTCGTGACCATGGCCAACCTGCCGTTCGCCCTGGTCGGGGGCGTCGTGGCGGTTTTCTTTTCAGGCGGCGTCCTGTCGCTTGGTTCACTCGTTGGCTTTGTGACGCTGTTCGGCATCACCCTGCGCAATTCGATGATGATGATCTCGCATTACGAACATCTGGTTGCCGTGGATGCCCAATCGTGGAACGCCGCAACCGCCGTGCGCGGCGCCGGCGACCGGCTTGCAGCGGTTCTCATGACATCGCTCGTCACCGGCCTTGGTCTTTTGCCCTTGGCGATCAGCATGAATACGCCCGGCCGCGAGATCGAGGGCCCGATGGCCCTGGTGATTCTCGGAGGCTTGTTCACTTCGACGGCTCTCAATCTCTTCATCCTGCCACCGCTCGCCTTGCGTTATGGAAGATTTGCCGCAACCAAGGCCGACGAACTCCTCGATGTGTCGGCCGCGGATTCCCCACCCGAGATCAAGGATCGAACGCACCTGCCGGCGCTCGCTCCATCGGAGTGAAGCAAAGGACTTAGGCGAGGGCGTTCATTTCAACTCCATCCAATTGTCGGAAAAGAACCCCCGCGCGTCGATCGGTCCAATCTTGTCGCCAGACTTGGCGATGCTTCCGACGCATCGCCAAGCATAGGCCGTGTCGTGACCAGTCACGACCATCGGAATGAAATCGGAATTCGGATTGGTTCGGCACCACTCAGTCGCCGCCGGCAATGTGGCGGCGAGGTCGGCCTTGCCGCAAGGCAGATTGGCACCCACCGCGCAAAGCATCACATGGCCGCCGGCGCAGCGATAAGAGGTCGTCTCGAGCGCGTATTTTCCGCTGATGCCGAAGAGGCGTTGAATTGCAGCCGCGAGGGCGGGTGGCGCGGGGCGAGGCTGATCGTCATTTCCGACCTGCGCGCAATAGTGGCGAGGGTTTTGGACTGCGGTCGAGGCGAAGACTTGAGCGGCGCCCGTGACGCAAAAGAACAGCGCAAAGTACACAACAGATCGCTCTCCCCGCTTCTGCTTCATCTTGCTTCTCCGGCGCTTCTCGTCGTTCGATCAAGTCTATGATGTATAAATACAACAGAACCGGACAAAATATAGCTTCCCATTCATTCCTTCGCACCGCCGCTCAAGCTACTTGCGCGGCCACGCGGCGGGGGACGATTTTGCGTGGACGCTTGCATGTTAAACGGCGTCCCGTGTCTGTCATTGTGCGGGTACGCGGGGGGAGTATAATGTTGCGTTGGGCGGCGCTTGCCTGTGCATTGACGCTTTGCGCCTGCGGCGCGACGATGGGCCCAACTTCGATAACGGCGAGCCGCACGTTTTATAACGAAGTCATTCACGATACCGCCTCCGAACAATTGCTGCTCAATATCATTCGGGCAAAAAACTACGAAACACCGAATTTCGTGGACGTGTCGGAGGCCGACGCAACGGTCGCTTTTACGGGATCGGTCACGGGGGCTTCATCACAGATCGGCGCGAAAGCCGGAACTACGGGCGGAACTCTGGCCGGCAACGTCGGCGCCGTCGGCGGAACCTTCAGTTATGGCGATCAGGCGCTGGTTCGCTATACGCCGGTCCTCGGCTATCCCCTCATCCAGCAAATATCCTCACCGATTGCGCCGGTTTCCATCGTCCACATGTTCGATTCCGATTATCCGCTTGTGAGCATATTGGAAATGTCGGTCGAGCGGCTGACGCCGGGATATGCAGATTACTACCTGGCGAGCGATCGAATGGTGCTGTTGGACCAGTACGGCTCTATTGTGCTGACACCGCAAAAGACAGCCCCCGGGAGAACAAAATCGCGCGGCAAGGATCCGCCGGAGCCGGGCGGAGGGGGAGATGCCGCGAACAGTCAAGACTTAAACATTATACTCCAGAATCAAGCGCCCGCGCCGACGTCCGGCATCATTCCCAACTGCGAGATTCCGAGCGAGGATCTGAATCCCGTCAGCAATGTACGGAGGCTGTGGGCCGGCCTGGAAAACCTCTACGGCAGGTCCGCGACAGCGGATGTGATTACGTTGCAAGGCGGAACGTCGGGAGCCGGATTTTTCTTCAGAACGCGCTCGGCGGTCGGCTCTCTCAAGCTTTCCGAAACGCCGGAGATCTACATCACCTCGCCTGAGGAGGCGAACGAAATCATCAGCTACAACAACCAAGCGCCCTGTCATATCGTGGCGGGCGAATATGTCCAAAACCTGTTCTATTTTAACAGTCAGCTGCCCGGGCCCTCCGGTGAGAACGAACCCAATGCCGATGCCATTGAAAATGATTGGAAGGCGTTCTTCACAGAGGCACTTCAAACGAGGATCGACGCACGCCTGCGGAACGATACCGTGGGGCGCGATGCGCGGCGCGTGTTCATTTTGATCGAAAGGAGTTCATTGCCTCCGAGCAATGCCTATGTTGCGATTTCTCGCGGAGGATATTGGTATTCGATCCGGCTCGATGACCGCACATCGAAGAACAATTTTGCTTTGTTGAACGAAATCCTGACCATCCAGGCATCGCCGGAGAAAAGCCCCCAACTGACGCCATCGATTTCAGTCGGCCGATAATGCAAGATGGCGGATCTTCGGATTTCGCCTTGATCGCCAAGGATCTTTCAACCTCTAGCGACGATTTCTACCCCAGGCGCCCTGTAAAGCGACCTTCCCTCTTCGAAGGGCCGGTCTTGCCCTTTTTCGGCGCTTCGTCTAAATCTCACCGGAATCATTTTGAATTCGAGGTCTTTCGTGCATCCCGCGGCGTCAGCGCAAGCTCCCAAAGCGCGCTTGGAAGGATCGGCGCCATTTTCAGCGTCGGTTTCGCCGCGCGCGGCTTTGCTCGCGTCCGCTCTGCTTCTCCTTATAAGCCCCTGAGGGCCGGCCGGGCTTTGCCTAGGCCCTTAGGGGAGCGCTTGAGCAAGCCACGGAAGCACGAAGCAAGGCAAACCCCAATGACCGATTCCAACGACAAAAGCGGCGAGCGCATCGTCGACCCCAACCGAATTATCATCTTCGACACGACCTTGCGTGACGGCGAGCAATCGCCCGGCGCCTCGATGACGCTCGAAGAGAAGCTCGACGTTGCAGAACTTCTCGACACGATGGGCGTCGATATTATCGAAGCCGGGTTTCCCATCGCTTCCGAGGGCGACTTCGAAGCGGTCACCGAGGTCGCGCGACGGGTGAAGCGCGCGACCGTCGCCGGCCTCGCCCGCTCGGCCACGAAAGACATCGACCGCGCCGGCGAGGCTTTGCGCCATGCCGCGCGGGCACGCATCCACACGTTCATTTCGACCTCACCGCTGCACATGAGGTTCAAGCTCAACAAGGAGCCGGCCGAGGTGCTCGAAATGGTCACGGCGAGCGTCAAACGGGCGCGCAATTATGTTGCCGACGTCGAATGGTCGGCTGAGGACGGCACCAGGAGCGAGATCGACTTTCTCTGCCGCTGCGTCGAACTTGCGATCAAGGCGGGGGCCACGACGATCAATATTCCCGACACGGTCGGCTATACCGTGGCGGACGAATATCAGGCCTTGTTCGAGACGGTACGCGCCAGGGTGCCCAATTCCGATAAGGCCATCTTCTCAGTCCATTGCCACGACGATCTCGGCCTCGCGGTCGCCAATTCGCTCGCCGGCGTGAAGGGCGGTGCGCGGCAGATCGAATGCACGATCAACGGGCTCGGCGAGCGCGCCGGCAATGCCGCGCTGGAAGAGGTCGTCATGGCGCTGAAGGTGCGCGCCGACAGATTGCCCTATCACACGGGCATCGACGCGACGATGCTCACGCGCGCCTCGAAGCTTGTCTCGGCGGTGAGTTCCTTTCCGGTCCAATACAACAAGGCGATCGTCGGGCGGAACGCTTTCGCGCACGAGGCCGGCATCCATCAGGACGGCATGCTGAAACACGCCGGAACTTATGAGATCATGACGCCGGAGAGCGTCGGAGTCAGCAAGACCTCGCTGGTGATGGGCAAGCACTCCGGCCGCCACGCCTTTAAGGAGAAGCTGAAAGAATTGGGCTACGAGCTCGGCGACAATGCCTTCGAAGACGCCTTCGTCCGCTTCAAGGATCTTGCCGATCGGAAGAAGATTATCTACGACGAAGATCTTGTCGCCCTCGTCGATGACGAGATCGTGCATGCGCATGAGCGCATCAAGCTCGTCGCGCTCTCGGTCATCGCCGGCACCGGCGGACCGCAATCGGCGGCGCTGACGATCGAGGTCGATGGAGAGCGCAAGACCTATCAGGCGACCGGCAACGGCCCGATCGATGCGATCTTCAATGCGATCCACGCCCTCGTGCCGCACGAAGCCGTGCTCGAACTCTACCAGGTCCAAGCCGTGACGCAGGGCACGGATGCGCAAGCGGAAGTCTCGGTGCGGCTCGCCGAGGGCGGCAAGACGGTGACTGCGCGCGGCGCCGATCCCGACACGCTTGTCGCCTCGGCCCGTGCCTATATCGCGGCTTTGAACAAACTGATGGTAAAGCGGCAGCGCGGCAAACCGGAGGCGCTCGCCGCAGGCCGCCGCATCCACTCGACTGATGTCGGGTGACGGATGACTGCATGATACTCACTTATCATCGAGGCTCGGCTCCAGCGCGCGGGCCCGACTCGGTGGCAATCGTCCCGGCTCCTCGCTGCCTTCCGTATGTGCTCAGGGCGCTTGGAAAATTGATTGAGATGTCCTAGATGTGGCTCGCGCGAAGGCTCGGTGCCGATGAACCGCCGGCCGTCGCGCAAAGCAGTCGGAGCGAAGCCCCGGCGGCGCTCCTCGAAAACGAAATGGTGGAACTGCCTAACCTCGATCGTTCTCGAGTTAGGGCGCATAGCTCAGTTGGTAGAGCAGCTGACTCTTAATCAGCGGGTCCAAGGTTCGAGCCCTTGTGCGCCCACCATCGAAATCAAAGGCTTTTCCTCGGATGTCGTCAGGTGGAGTTAAGCGTCCGGACAATACGTCAGGCAACGCTGGCGCCATTTCGCGGATCGACGTGAGACGCCCGCGCCGCCCCACCATCGCACAGCCCAAAGGCACGGGCTTGGGGCTGGCGCAAGCGGCGAGGGGGACGCGTGAAGGTAGACAGGGCGCGCTGTTCATCCATGATGCGGTCGCCCTCTTGCCACCCAACCGCCTCTCCACAAAGTCGGCATCCGGCTGCTTCGAGTTTTGGTTCGATCGATATCAAATTTTGTTGGCGGGACTCTTCGCCATCGCAGCTCTGACACGGGCGAGCTCGCGGTGCAGCGCCAAAGAAGGAACATTGTGTGTAGCACGCGCGTTCTATTTCCAGATCAGGAGAACCCGAAATGCATATCACCAATCCTTTGCTCGTTTCAGCCGCAGCGCTATGCTTCACCGCCTATGCGGCAGTGCTGCTTTATGGCGCTCATCTGCAGTCACTCGGGATGAACCCATTCAGCTGAGGAATGTCTGGAACACGAAAAGAACCCGCCCGGGTAAATCGGACGGGTAACAATTGGTGAGTCATTTGAGTTCGCGCTCGCGCCGGCGTCAATAATGGCAATGGCGATAGCCATGATAGTAGTGGCAGCGATGCCAGTGAATGCCCAGCGCGCCATTCACTGTTCCCACCCCCGCACCAATGGCGCCGCCGACAACGGCGCCAACTGGACCAGCGGCCCGATTGCCTTCATGCGCGCCCTCTTCCGCGCCGCCTACAAACCCTTGCGCCTGCGCGCTGAGAGGCCAAGACAACACCGCGAAAAGTCCAACGGCCAATGCAAAACGTCGATTTACGATGTTCTCCAATAATTGAACGGTGACATATCCTAACAATTAGACTCCGTCTTCGTGCGCGAGTTGCCCGTATCCTGATCGGTCTCGGTCTTGCTTCTGGTCACACACCCGCGCGTGCCGCCGACCACCACACCGGCAACGCCAGGTACGCCGATATAGGCGCCTTGATGCGGCGGTGTTTCCGTCGTCGTCGTCGTTGTCGTCGTGTCTTGGGCGACCGCTGCCGAAACGACGAACATTGCGCTTGTAGCCAACGCGAGTGTGCAAATGAGTTTCATAGAATGCCCCTTTCGTGACCGCTAAAGCGCGGCCGGCATTGGGGCAACGGAACCAGCTCTGCTAAGTTCCCGATTATAAAAATGTTTCTCCTCTGCTCCGGGCCCCGGCTCCACACTGGAAGCGCAGCGGCAAAGTGGCAGAAGCCGAACCCGGCGCGGTTAAAGACTTTTCGCTACTTCGAAGGCGCGCATGAACTTCTCGAGCGCTCCGTCAATCGCATCCATCGCGTTGCTGGAAAAGCATGTGAGGATTGTCTTCGTCACGCATTTGTATGAATATGCGCATTCTCTGAACGAAAAGAGAATGCAGAGCGCCATTTTTCTGCGTGCGGAACGCCGACCCGATGGAACGCGCACGTTCCGATTGATCGAAGGCGAACCCTTGCAGACAAGCTATGGAAAGGATCTGTATGACGCGATATTCGTCGGTCGTGAAAAGCTGCCAAGCGATCACACGGCCTGACTGACCGGGAGCGTCATTGAACCCGTCGGGGCTTTTGACGAAGCGAGTTGGCAATGCACAGACGATAGCTGACATCGAATTCGTCATCGACGCGCCGAAGGTTGGGGATCCGCGAAATTCCTGGAATGCGCATGGTGTCACGTGTACACGCGACCGCCGCCGTTTCTCCGGGCAGACCTATTCATTTACGGTCGAAGTCGTGGATCTCCGGTTCATCGCGGCTGGACGTGCCTCCTGGCACGCTATCATCGTCAGTGAATGGTGGCGCGCCGGTGATGCCGACGTGAATATCCGGGATACCAAGTGGCTGAAGGTGCTGAGCGGCAAGGCGGCTGACGTCACCGCATGGATGCGACGGAGTTGCTCGATGAAGGACGCCAAGTCGGCTCGACCGCAACCGTCCGAGCTTTGATGCGGTTTTCGCCGACTCGATTGAAATCGCGGATGGAATGGGCTGAGACGCGATCGAGAATCCGCCGCTACTCTTTGTCGCAACTGAGACCGAATCCTCGGCGCTGCGATCGCGCTTTGCCATCTTTCCATCGTTCGGTGCGCGAGGAAAGTTGCGTAAAGGAAGATGTCGAAAACCTCTTTCGTAAAATTCTCCACGTTGATGATGGTTCAGATCAGGCCTTCAGATTGAAGGAATCGCGGGGAGACGTTTCCCGATATGAACATGCGGCCGCGTGACGCATTCTGCCCTGGCATGACTAAGGCGCGGCGGCGGCCAAGCAGCCGAGTTGACCGGTAGCCAATCAAGGGCTTGCCGCGATCGGCGGGTTGACAAGCTGGACGGACATTCGCATTACTATCCGCCAAGGATCGGCGATGGAGTTCCGCCGTGTAACCGCCCTCGGGGCCGATGACTCCTGCACGCGTTTTTAGACGGCAGGAGAAATTTGCATGCGAGGCCCTGGGCGACCTCCGATAATGTCTGCGCTGTTCCCGGTTTCAGCTCACCCGCGGCGAGGACAGTCGTGAGCCGCGCCGTGCTGCTGCAGATCGCACAAGTTCTGACGGTTCTGATCCTGTCGCCGCTGATTCAGGGCATTATCATCCAGTTTGAGGAACGGGTCCAGCGCGGCCGAGGGCCCGGCATCTTTCAACCCTACCGCGATCTGTTCAAACTCTTCCACAAGACGATCGTCGTGCCGGAGACGGCATCCTGGCTCTTTTGGGTGGCACCGGTCGTCGCCTTCACCTGCATGCTCACCGTGCCGATCCTTATTCCGGTGCTCACCAATTTTCCGCTCCCCCAATCGGACATGGGCGACATCCTGGGCGGCGGCCTCATTCTGACGCTCGGTTCCTTCATGATCGTCTTGGCGGGGCTTGATACCTCGAGCGCTTATGGCGGCATCGGATCGAGCCGCGCCGTCATGGTTTCGATCCTCGCCGAGCCGACATTGATCCTCGTCTTCGTCGGGATCACGCTGCTCGCCAAAGCGATGTTGCCCTTCGTCGTCAACCATCTCCTGGTTTCAAGCTGGGCGGTCTATTGGAGCCCGGCGCATCTCTTCTTGGTCGCCGCGTTCTTCATCCTGCTTCTCGTTGAGACCGATCGCATGCCGATTTATTCGAGCACGCATATCGAAGTCTATATGATCGACGAGGCGCGGATCCTGGAATATTCCGGCCCATTGCTGGCTTTGCTCAAATGGGCCGCTGCGATGAAACAGTTCATTCTCTATACAATCTTCTGCAACGTGCTGATCCTGCCGTGGGGCCTGTCGATTGCGGGAACCGCGCTTGGCGCGGCCGGCGCCGCCTTGGGGCTCGTCGTCAAGTTCACTCTCGTCGCCTGCGCCGTCGTCTTCGTCGAGACCGCCCAATCGCGCCTGCGCTTCTATCGTTATCAAGAGCCGCTCGCTGCGTCCTTTCTGTTCGCCGTGCTTGCAATCGTCGGCACGCAACTGACTTAACCCATGTTCATTCAACATCTCGGCCCTCTCGCTTCCTCACTGTTCAGTCTGCTTGCGATCGCCAGCCTGCTTCTGTCCTTCGTGATGCTGGGGTCACGTTGGCTCAACAATTATCTCTACGCCTTCGCGGCGGAATCCTGGATCATCGCGGCGATCTCCGCCACCGTCGGCTTCTACGGTCATTATCCCGAGCTCTATCTGATCGCAATTCTCACCCTGTTCTTCCGCGGCCTGATGCTCCCGTATCTCGTTTGGAGGATCATCCGAAGGCTTGATGTCGACCGCGAGATCCATCTTTCGCTGCAACCAAGCACGAGCCTGGTTGTCGGTGCGCTAGCAGTGATGTTGGCGCTGTCGGTATCCTTCCGCATCACCACGGGGCTGCATATCGAAGTCACCGTCGCGGTATTGGCGCTGACGGTCATGCTGTCGATGATGCTCATCGGCTTTCTCATCTTCGCCGTCCGCTATGAAGCGATCAGTCAAGTCGTCGGATTGCTGGTGCTCGAGAACGGCATTTTCCTCGGCTCGCAGATCCTCGTGCCAGGGATGCCGCTGCTGATCGAAGTCGTGATCCTATTCGACTTGCTGATCGTCGTTGCTTGTTTCGGCGTGCTCGTCCGCTATCTCCAAAACCGAGTCGGGACAACGAGCAGCCTCCACCTCAAACGGCTGGTGGGATGATGGTCGGTCCCCTGATCTCGGTCATAGCGCTGGCGCCTTTCTTTGCCTTGACTGGCTGCCTGTTGACGAAGCACGCACGCGTTGCCGAAGCGCTCAACCTTGTTGCCGCGGGGGTCGCATTCGCCTGCGCTTTGCCGCTGCCGTTCATCGTGGACCGGCATGCGCGGATCTTTTGGGACAATTACGTCATCGTTGATCGCAGTTCGGTCTGGGTCGTCCTGTGCACGGCGATCGTCTACTTTCTCGCCTCGATCTTCGCAGTCGGCTATATGCGCCTCCTGGATGAGGATGAGAGGCTCCGCCAATTCTATGCGCTGTTCGCAGGCTTTGCGCTGACGACGCTGATCGCTCCGCTGATGAACAACATCGGCATCTATTGGATCGTGATCGAGCTGACGACGCTGGTCAGCACTTTCCTGGTGGCCTTCGAGAATGCCGCTGAAAGCACAGAGGCCGCCTGGAAATATATTATGGTCGTCTCCGCCGGCATCAGTTTGGCATTGCTTGGGACAATGCTTTTCTACTTCGCCGGCACGTTCGTGTTCGGCCCCACCTATGCGATGACCTGGGGAGTGCTGGCGGACGCAGCTCCGAAGATGAGCCCGGTACTCTTGACCGTTGCCTTTCTTCTCGTGCTCGTCGGCTACGGAACAAAGGTGGGTCTTGCGCCCATGCACAGCTGGTTGCCCGATGCCCATAGCGAAAGCCCGGCGCCCGTCTCGGCCATGTTGTCAGGCGCGCTGTTGAACACGGCGATGATCGGCATTGTGCGGTTCCTCGGGATCACGCGCGCGGCGCATCTGAGCGGGATCCCTGAGTTCGCGCTCGTCAGCCTTGGCGCGCTCTCCCTGCTGATCGGCGCACTGTTCATCGTCCGTCAGCAAGGGATCAAGCGGCTCATGGCCTATTCGAGCATCGAGCACATGGGGATCATCGCGCTCGGCTTCGGGTTCGGCGGAGCGCTCGGCGTCGGCGGCGCCTTTTATCAGATGCTCAACCATTCGCTCAATAAGTCGCTCATGTTCTTCGGCGCCGGGAACGTCATGCGGAGTTACGGCACAAAGGAGATCGAAGGCATCAATGGCGTCGGTCGTCGGCTTCCGATTGTCGGCGCCCTTTGGCTTGCCGGGGCGGTCGGCATTACGGGAGCGCCGCCTTTCGGTCTTTTCCTCGGCGAATTCACGATCATGCGTGCCGGCATGAAGCCGTCGTTCTCCTGGGCGGTCTATGCGATGGCGGTTCTGCTCATCGTCATCTTCATCGGCTTCATGAACCACTTTCGGACGATGTATTACAGGCCCGCGATCGGCAGCGCCGAGCCGGGCATGAAGCTCAGCGCCTGGTGCGCGGTGCCGATGTGGCTCGCTCTGGCGCCGCTCCTTGTCCTCGGCCTCTGGTGGCCGGCTGGCATCTGGGGCTATCTCACCTCCATCGCCCAATCGCTCTCGCCGAGCGCCCCATGAGCGACGTCATTTCCATCGAACCCGAGAATCTGCCGGATGCGGTCGCTCGCCTGATCGAAAGCGGCGGGCGCATGCAGATGGCTTACGCTTGGTATCCGGAGCCAGGCCAACTCGAGCTGCGTTATGTCGCAAGTCGCGCCGGAACGCAGGATTTTCTCAGCTGGCGATGCAGGCCCAGCGGCCCCATTCACAGTCTTGCTGCGGTCAGCCCGCTGCTCAGTTGGTACGAGCGGGAGATCTCTGACCTGTTCGGGCAAGAGTTTCTCGGCCATCCGCAGCCTTACAACCTTATTCTCCATCCGGGCGCCGCTCCGAGCAGGCCGCCGCTCGATCCTGCTTATCCCGCCGACATGCCGATGCCATTTACCGCGAAGGACGGGGGGATACCCGACGTGGACAGTGCCGATGTCCAGCGCCTGCCCTTTGGCCCGGTGCGCGCCGATGTGGTCGAATTGGTCGAGCTCATCTTCTTCTATATCGGCGAGCACATCCTGCATTTTCATCCGCAACTCTTCTTCAAACACCGCGGCATGGAAAAGCGCTTCGAGGGGCGCCCGTTGACAAGCGCCGTGGTCTTGGCCGAACGCGTGTCCGGCGTCGGCAGTTTCGCGCACGCCCTCGCCTTTTGTCAGGCGGTCGAGCAGGCGGCCGGATGTGCGGTGCCCCGCCGCGCGCTGATGTCGCGCAGCCTGCTCGCCGAGCTCGAAAGGCTCTACAATCATCTTCATTACCTCGGCCATCTCGCCCATACGACGACGCTCAAAGTCGGCGAGGCTGAGGGTAAGCTGCTTGAGGAACGCGCTAAGCAGATCAATGCACGGCTGACGGGCAGCCGGTTTCTGCGCAGCCTTCTCATCCCGGGCGGTCTGCGCCGCGATTTGGATCCGAAGCCGTGGTTGGGCAAGGCGCTCGAAGACCTGCGCAATGAGATTGTGACCTATGTCACGATGTTGGAGAGCACCAACAGCCACCTCGACCGTCTGCTCACGACCGGCGAACTCAGCCGCAGGGTTGCATTCGACCAAGGAGCAACGGGCCCGATCGAGCGCGCTTCCGGGATCGATCGCGATTTGCGTCGCGACCATCCCTACGCCGCCTACGGCGAGCTGCCATTCACCGTGCCGGCCAAGCCGAGCGGCGATGCGCATGCGCGGGCGCAAGTGCGTATCGCCGAGATCGAGGAAAGCATCGCTCTCATCCAACGCATCCTGACTCTGCTCCCCGACGGCCCGATTCGCGTCGATTGCGTTCCGTCGCCGAAATCGGAAGGGCTCGGATGGGCGGAATCGCCGCGCGGCGGGCTCCTTTACGCGGTCCATTTCGACGCCGCGGGAAAAATCGCGCGAGTCAAGATCAAGTCACCCTCTTTTTCCAACTGGCGGGTTTTTCCCTTCACCGTGCATGACAGCAACATGATGGATTACGCCATCAACGAGGCGAGTTTCGGACTGACCGTCGCAGGATGCGATCGCTAGAGGGCTTCAAATAGATGCCGCTTTGGACTCTTTTTGGACTGTTGAAAGGAAGCGCGACGACCGCGTGGCCCGGGGGTGCTGGCGACGGCCAAGAGGGCCTGCTCGGCATGCCGCGCTTCGCGCCGGAGCTTTGCGCGGAAGGTTGCGCCGAATGCGCCGCTATATGCCCGACCGGTGCAATCAGCGTCGATCGCGATCGGAGCGGAGCCGAGAGGCTTGCTGTCGATTACGGCCGCTGTGTCGTCTGCCAGCTCTGCGTCGAGGCCTGCCCCGATGGCGCCGCCACGAGTTCGTATGATTGGGCTTTCGGGACGCGAGATCGTTCCGACCTCTTGCTCGGCTACGAGGACTCTCGCGCGGAAGAATCCACAAATCGGGGTGTGCCGGAAAGTTTCCACCGCAGCCTCCATATCCGGCATGTCGATGCCGGCTCCTGCAACGGCTGTGAGTTGGAGCTCCTAGCGCTCAACAATCCCTTCTACAATCTGCATCGGCTGGGAATTTTCTTTACCCCTTCGCCGCGTTTCGCCGACCTGCTGCTCGTGACCGGTCCTGTCACTTATGCGATGCGCGACCCTTTGCTGCGCACCTACGAAGCCATGCCGGAACCGCGCTGGGTGGTGGCAGTCGGGACCTGCGCCGTCTCCGGCGGAATTTCCGGCGGAGGCTATGCCTGCGGCAACGGGCTCGAAGGCGTGCTGCCGGTCGATCTCTATCTGCCCGGATGTCCGCCCAATCCGGCGGCGCTCATCGAAGCGCTTTTGCTGTTTCTCGACCGCGTGCCGCAAAGGGTGAAGGGAGGACGCCTTGAATGATCTTGTCCTGATCGCGGTCGCGGCATGGGTCATTGCCGCCGGGCTGGCGCTCATCGGTCGCGGCCTTGCCGCCGCCCGTGTGCTGCTCGGGTTGGGTTGCGTGGCGCTTCTCATTCTCGCCGTCGCGACCTTGCCCGGGAGCACTGCGTCGATGGCGACGCCGCTGGGTTCCAGCCCCTCAGGATCGACCTTCCGCCTGGCGCCGGATGCGCTTTGGCTCATGGGCTTTGGCCTGCCGGGCGCAATCCTCGCGGCTTGGCTCGGAACACCTTCATCGAGCCAGCGTGGCTGGATTTTCGGCTTGGCCGCGAGCCTCATTGGCGCGCTTGGCGTGTTCGGTCTCCAAGATGCTGCGAGTTTCTTGGTCGCGTGGGAAATCATGAGTTTGGGCGGGGCCGTCATGATTCTCGGGGAAAATCTCGCCCCCGATAAGGGCACGCCTGTTCTGTTCATGCTGAGTCTGCTCGAATCAGGCTTTATTGCCTTGATCGTGGCCTTTATTCTTCTCTCCGCCCATGCCCACGGCCTCTCCTTCGAAAACTTTGCCGCCGGCGCACGGGAGATGTCGCGCGCCGAGCAACTTTGGATCGGGCTTCTACTGCTCATCGGTTTCGGTGCGAAGCTCGGGCTGTTGCCGTTCTACGAATGGTTTCCGGGTGCCTATGGCGCCGGCAGCGGCGCGACGGGCGCGCTGCTTTCAGGAATTGTCCTCAACGCGGCATTCTTTGCGCTTTCCCGCGGCCTGGTCGATTGGCTGCCGGCGACGCAGATGTTGCCCGTCTCGGTCTCTGGCATTTTCATCGTCGGCATCGCCGTCGTGAGCGCGATCCTCACCGCCCTCTACGCCTTCCAGCAGGAGGGCTGGCGCGAGTTGCTGAGCCTCTCCTCGGCCGAGAATGGCGCGATCGCGGTCTCCCTATTGGGCGTATCGCTGATGTTCCGGCATGACGGGTTGATGGATCTTGCCGGCCTTGCTTTCACCGTCGCGCTCATTCATCTCGCTGGACATGCGCTCGCCAAGGGTGCGCTGTTTTTGACCGCCGACGGCGTCTATCGCGCGGCGGGAGACTATATGCTCGTCCAACGTGGACTGCTCGCGCGCAGCCCCTGGATCTTGGGCGTCGGCGCACTCTTCGCCGCTATGAGTCTTGCGGCGATGCCACCGCAAGCCGGCTTCGTCAGCGAGTGGTATCTATTTCAAACGTTCTTCCAGGGCTTTCACCTCGCGAGCCTCGGCAGCCGGCTCGCTGCGGCGTTGGCCGGAGCGGGACTGGCCTTGACCGCGGCCGTTGCTTTCGCAACGTCCATTAAGGTATTCGGGATCGGCCTGCTCGGACGCAATGCACCGAAGGATCCTTCGGTGCCGATCGAAACCTCGATCGCTGTAGGAATCTTGGGCCTCCTCGTCCTCGCTTTGGCGGTGGGCATGCCGGCTTGGCTTGGTGCGCTCAAGACGGTCGTCGCGGACACTTTCGGGATAGACGCCGCATCGAAAATGCATGACGGCTGGCTGCTCGTGCCTCTGACCGCCAAATTCGCCTTCATCTCGCCGAGCAAGCTTATCATCGCCCTGCCCTTGCTGGCGCTTCTGCCGCTCGCTTTCCTGTGGCTCTCCAGGCGGCAGCACGGACCTCTGCGCACCGTGCCGGTCTGGTATGGCGGCGGCAACCAGTCGCCGCGCCGCGCGGCGACGACGGCACTCACTTTCTCCAATGCGTTACGCACCTTCTACAGTTTCATCTACCGCCCGACGATGGAGACCGAACGCCACCCGCCGCACGAAGCCAACGGCCTGCCTTATTTCACGAAGCGGTTGGTCTTCACCCATGATGTAGCCCCGATTTTCGGTCCTTATCTCTTCGCTCCGCTGGAACGGCTCGTCATCGCCGCAGCGGTGAGATTGCGGATCATCCAATCCGGCTACCTCCCGTTTTACTTGTCGCTGATCGGCTTGCTTCTCGTCGTCATTCTCGTCATTGCGCTATTTTGAGCGATTCTCGATGGCCCATATCGGCTTCTTGATGCCGGCTTCATCCATCAAGCGGTTCATCTGACAGGTCTCGCTGACAAAGATTATATCCAATTGCGAGAGGACTTCGGGTCCCATGCGGCACTGCGTGGAGAAGTCGAAAAATTGGAATCCATGCTTTGCGAAGAAGGCCACGACATCCGCCAGCAGCGGCGCTCCCTGCCAGTACCGGTAGAGGCTGGTCTCGACGAAAAAGACCTTGGCACTCCCCCACAGCCCAGTCGCCCCGCGCAGCACCTCGAGTTCGTATCCTTGCACGTCCAACTTCACCAATTGCGGAGGCTGGATTTTGCCGAGCTCGAGCAGCCGGTCCACGGTGGTTTGCGGCAAGCGAATCTTCTCCGCTGGCAAATGCGAGCGACGCGAGCCTTCTGGAGCCGGAAAAACGTGGGCGTTGAACTTCGACTGCCTCCCTATTTCCGGCACGGTCAATTCGATAATATCTTCGCTCGCCCCGACAGCCGAACGAATCCAATGCCGCTTTACCTCGGGTATCGGCGCGTATTCGCCGCGGTAAGTCTGCGGCTCGATCAGGAAATATTCGGCCTCCGGAAAGATCAGCGAGCAGGTTCCAGACCACACTCCGCTGGACGCCCCAATGTCCAGAACCGATGTCGGAGCGAAGCCGGATTCTTTCAACCTTCTGAGTTGCCTGTGATCTACCGCGTATTCC
Source organism: uncultured Alphaproteobacteria bacterium (assembly GCA_963759985.1). Taxonomy (GTDB): domain Bacteria; phylum Pseudomonadota; class Alphaproteobacteria; order Rhizobiales; family Beijerinckiaceae; genus Methylovirgula. The sequence continues at coordinate 165,168 of CAVXBI010000003.1, read as the reverse complement.
GGGATGGGTTCCATGAGCTTTCCCTGAGGTGGCTGCGGTCCATCATTTGATCGATGATCGTGCTCCTCCCGGTCAATTGACACAATCCCTCGTCTCTTTGTCTTTCGAGGCCGCGCCTTATCCCGACAGGGCGCGCGGCCTCGAATGCCGTTGCGGCGCGAAGCGGCGGTGAGAGGTGAATGCGGCCCTGGACGGAAAATCCTCGGCAGACCCCAAATTTCTAAGGAACCAGGAGCGAGGGAAATCGCTTCCCCATTGGTCTAAATTTAGAACCCAAAATTGAACCGACAGGTAAGGTTACGTGGCAACTGTCGGAACGCTCGGCGATGGTATTCGTTCTCGACAAGCGGAATAGTTCCGTCGAGGAGGCCCCACATGAACATCAATCACGTTGCCCTCAGTTGGGCCGGAAGCGCGCTTTTGATTGCTGGCTTTTGCCTGGGCGCTGTATCAAGCGCGCAGGCCCTTGAGGCAACAGCCGAGCAGCAGGAAGCCTGCACGCCCGATGCCTTCCGGCTCTGTTCGTCTGAAATACCTGATGCTGAGCGTGTCAAAGCTTGCATGGAGGCCAACGTCGAAAGTCTGAGCCCTCCGTGCCGCGCCGTGTTTCAAACCACGAGCCTTGAGCCATCGGTCCGGCCGCATCGGCACCGGGTTCAACGCATTCTTTCAGACTACGCGCACGACTAGGGCCGCGCATGTGGCCCGGTTACGGCTATGATACACTTCGAGCGGAAATCATGCGCGAACTCAACGGGTGCATCGTCCAGCGCGCTTCTCTGCTCAGTGGAAGATACAGGTCTCGCTGCGTTCAATTGTCGAACAATTGCCGCCATAGGTCCGCACCAGGCGCGTAAGAAGGGCGTCGTGGTTTTGATAGGCGCCGATCGGCGTGGTCGGCTTAAGGACCGCGAGCGGCCGTGCGCCGGATGTGATCGCCCGTGCAACATCAGCCTCCAGACTCGGCGAATTCAGCGACACCGGCACAACTTTGACATTCGATCCGGCGCGCCGGAAGAAGAATTCGCCGAGGCGGCGGAGCTGATAATCCGAGCAATGTACATTCAGCGGATCGTCGAGCAGGAAAACCAGAGTCGCCGCTTGCTGCTTCATGAGAAGCTGCGCTGGCTTCTCCCAGGCGATGGTCTGCGACATGTTGGAACGCAAATAAGAATCTGCCCAGGGCAACGTGACGACGAAAGGCAGAGCGAGCGCGTAAGTCAGACAAAGTGACAGGCTGACTTGCCCCACCAAGATGCCGCCGATCACGGCCGCGAGGGGCGTGAAAACCAGGAAATAGCGTGAGACCGTCAGCGGGGAGCTTTGCGAGACGACCACGACGACAGCCAATTCAACGAGTATCAGAGCGAACATCTCCGCAGCAAGGCGGCTAAGGGCCACTTCGCCGCACCTCATCACCAATAGAGCGACGGAAGGAAGTATCAGTTCGAAGACGAGTGCATTTGGGTAGAACTCCTCGCCCCAAGCCCCTGTCAAGCCTATGTAAATGTCTCCGGCGAGGCTGTGCTTTCGAATCCAGAAATTGCCGCCGCCTTTGCTCCGCAAGCCGGGCAAGTGATAGGCGAGCCAAGGGATGAGAGCCACCGCAAAAAAGAGACAGGGGAGAACAAGCGCCCGTGCATTGCGCCAATCGCGCAGGATCAGCCAGAGATAGAGGCCACAACTTAGAATCAATCCGAAATAATGGGTGAGCGACAAAAGGATTGTGACGAGCGTGAAGGCAACTAAAGCATTCTGTCGCCGCGTCAGAGCATAGCGGATGGCGAAAACGGTTGCCAGAGCGGCGAGCAAAAGCACGAGACCATAGGGCCTTGCTTCCACCGAATAGACGATGGCATTCGGCGCCGCTGCTAGGACGAGGGCAGCAATCGCCGCCGCTTGCCTGCCGATAACGTCGCGAAGTCCGAAATAGGGGACGCTTATGGCGCTGACCCCGAAAACGAGGCTCGGCGCACGCAGCGCAAAGTCCGAAGCTCCAAAAATCTTCGACCAGAAGAGAACCAGCATCGGATAAAGCGGCGGATGAACATCGGGCTTAATCCAATTGTTGAACAGAGACGACAGCGATTCGAAATAGACCGAGGCGCCGGTATACGTCTCATCGAGCCAGAACGGCTTCACACAGAAGAGCGCAACGCGCAGGGCGATGAGGACTAAGATCGCAGCCGCGACCGCGAACAGAAAGACATTGTTCGCGGCCTGCGACGCGCTTCCGGGCTCAGTGCCTGCATCGATCGGCGTGAAGGAAATATGCTTAAAGCTTCGACCTACGTGTCGGAAATAGAACCGCGTGCTAAAGCCAGCGCGCTTCTCCTCCGCGTGAACCAAGCGCCTTTTGACGATTTGCGAGTCCAGCGGAATCCCCAATTTTTTGCTTGCCTATGCTGACTTTGTCGTCAGCTCGACGCGATGGTCTTCAAGTCGCCGAGCCACGCATCGAGCAACAGCAGCTCCCTCTTCGCGACGAGCCCCTTGTTCAGGAACGCTTCGTAACAGGTCCGCATATTTGCGCCGATATTTTCAATGCCCGCCTCAAGATGAAGAGCATCGAGCATCTCCACGATCGCGGCGTTGTTGAGATAGCCCTGCGCCTCATCCGCAAAGTCAAGGCTAAGATTGTGGTCGTTGCGTTCCTGGTGCACCGTTGCTTCGTGAAAAAGCACGGCCCAATCATTCTCCCAGGCGATACGTTGAGCGACAAAGCTTCGCCAGATATCGGTCATCCGGAATGAGCACGTGGCCGGCAGATAGAGCAGCGCGGCGGCGTCGCGCCACCAAGTCGTATTCTGGCTGTTGAACGGCGACCATGTACCGCGCGCGAGCGCGACGCGTCGATCTGCCCGGAAATTCTGTGGTAGTGGCATAACAAGTCGGTAGACCGCGTCGACGTCGGGATTTTCGTCCGCTAAACCTTGCTGAATCGGGCAATCGATATTTATCCGCGGCAAATCGTCGAAAGACGGCCCCAGTCTGTGCACGTGTTCAAGCGGCAAGCCACGCGGCCAAATGGTCGCGTCGGTGAAATAGCGATAGGCGTTGAGCCAACCGCTATCGGCGACGACCGGCATCTGTTGTTGGCGACGCGTTCTTCGACTCCAGAAACCCGGCCGAGGAAAATTATCGTCATCGGTCTCGATGATGATGTCGGCGCCTTCGGAGAGCGCGATCAGATAGCCGATGTTCTTACGCGCATAGTGACGCGTCGGACATCCGCGGCTAAAGGCGAAGTCCAGTTTTGTCTGCTTTGCAAGATCATAGAAACGGCAACCCTCCAGACTGAAGTCCTGCGGGCTCGCTGTGTCGCCTATGACGATGAAAGCGATCCCATTTTCCTGTGCGCCGCGCGCCAACGCGTCTAGAATTGGATTTGGCGCCGCGATGGAGGTAACGACCACGGCAATGCGCTCTCCGGCGTTTTCGGTCATAATCTATCTTGGAGGCGAAGGCTGAAAAGACGCCAGAGATTGCTCATTGAGTCCTGAAGCGCGCGAGCGTTAATAGAATGACTCGCACCACGATATTGAATCGGAACTTCGGCGATTTGCAGATTGCGACAATAGCATTTGATTTCGGTCTGGAAGAAAGGTCCCCGTGATTCCACGCCCCGGGCAAGCACGCGCGAGAGAGCTTGCCTCGAAAATAGCTCGAACCCGCTTGTCATGTCGCGCAGCTTCGTCCCGATGAACATATTGGTGAGCCAGGTCCCTCCGCGGCTGATCAACTTGCGCTTCAGCGGCGTATCCGAAACGCTCCCGCCTCGGCAAAACCTGCTACCGAAGACGCAGTCATAGCCATGCGTCATCGCTTCGAGAAACTTCGGTATATCTTCCGGCTGGTGACTGAAGCCGGCATCGATCTCAAGAATCCAGTCACAGCCGGCCGCAAGCGCTTCACGATAGCCGCGCAGATAAGCGTCTACAACGCTCTTGTTTTCGGGTGCCAGATTACACGCAGCGCCGGCTGTTCATTCGCGTGTGCCGTCAAGAACGCGAGGGTTTTGTCCTTGCAAGCCCGGTCCAGGACGACGAACATGTCAACCGATTTGAAGCCGCGGACTTGGCATTGATCGACCACGGCATCGACGAACTTGACCGCGGTCTGTTCTTCGTTTGCCATGGGACAAACGACGCCAAGGCGGATTTTACCCGGATGATGATTGCTCACGTAACCGATCGCATGATGAAATCAGGATGATTGAGGCTATACCGCCGAATCTTTACTTAATGCTAAAGTCGCAATGGAGTTTTTTCCGGGAAAAGGCGCGAAAGGCTGCACGCTAGAATGTCAGGTCTCTTAGCCATTCTGAGAACATCGCCGTCGCCGCCCTCCCTCTTGCCGAACCAACCTGCGTAGCCGCGGCGCGCAGGTGGCGAGGGTCGATTCCAGCGTCAGCCAGTTCGGCTTCGTATTCGGTCAACCATTGTTCGAACTCGGCACTATCGGCTTCCGGATGGAATTGCACGCCCATGATGTTGGTGCCGCGGGCAAAGGCCTGATGCGCGCACATGTCGGTCGCCGCCAGATGCACGGTGCTTTTCGGAAGGTCGAATGTATCTCCGTGCCAATGCAATACCGAAACGCTCGCAAGATGCCGCAACGGCCCTTCGCGCCCGACCTCCGTCAGCGAAAGCGGTGAGAAGCCGATTTCCTTGACGCCGGAAGGAAAGACCTTTGCCCCCATCGCCGCTGCCATGAGTTGCGCGCCGAGGCAGACGCCGAAGGTCGGACGGTTCATCTCGATGCGTGCCGTGAGAATATCGCGTTCCCGTTCCAGAAAAGGGTAATCGTCCTTCTCGTACACGCCCATCGGACCGCCCAGCACGATCAGCAAATCCGGCCCGAGAGGATCCAAGGATTGCAGATCGCCGGACCCGGCGTCGCGATAATCAATCCTATATCCATTGTCCACGAGCACGGCTGCGAACAGGCCCAGATCCTCGAAATGGATGTTTCTTATGGCCACCGCCGTCTTCGTCACCGCAATGCCCCGCGTTCCTTCGAGCTCACGACGATACGCTGCTACAACCGGCGCAAATCAAGCGTCAACGGAAATTCGGCGGAACGTTCCTCAAGCGGGACTTCAATCGGCCCGGGCGTATGGCCATGCTCCTGGAAGCGCGCGAGGCGGCGCGCCTCGGCCTCATAGCTGTTCACCGGAAACGTGTCGTAGGTGCGCCCGCCCGGATGCGCGACATGATAGACGCAGCCACCGAGCGAGCGGCCGCTCCAGGTGTCGATGACATCGAAGGTCAAAGGCGCGTTCACGGGGAGCGTCGGGTGCAGCCCACGCGCCGGTTTCCAGGCCTTGTAACGCACGCCGCCCATAGCCTCGCCGAAAGTGCCGGTCGAAGTCATCGGCAACCGGCGGCCGTTGCAGGCGATCATGTGGCGGCCTTCGATGAGCCCATCGGCCTTCACCTGCAGCCGCTCGACGGAGGAATCGACGTAGCGCACTGTGCCGCCGATCGCTCCCTCTTCGCCGAGCACGTGCCAAGGCTCGAGCGCTTGACGCAATTCAAGCCGCACACCGCCGTGTTCGACCGTCCCGTAGACGGGAAAGCGAAACTCGCGCTGCGCCTCGAACCAGACCGGGTCGAATGGAAGACCGGCACGGCCGAGATCGGCGAGCACCTCCAGAAAATCCTGCCAGACAAAGTGCGGCAGCATGAAACGATCATGCAGGGCCGTTCCCCACCGCACGAAATTCCCTTCCTGCGGTTCGCGCCAGAACCAAGCGATGAGGCCGCGCAGCAGCAATTGCTGGGCGAGGCTCATGCGTGCATCCGGCGGCATCTCGAAAGAGCGGAACTCGACGAGACCGAGGCGCCCGGTTGGCCCGTCCGGCGAATAGAGCTTATCGACGCAGATTTCGGAACGATGCGTATTGCCGGTGGAATCGACCAAGAGATTGCGGAATAACCGGTCGACGACCCACAGCGGCGCGTGCTGCTCGCGCTTTGGCACGCTGGCGAGCGCGATCTCGAGCTCGTAGAGCTGGTCATGGCGTGCTTCGTCAACGCGCGGCGCCTGGCTTGTCGGGCCGATGAAAAGACCGGAGAACAGATATGAAAGCGCGGGATGCCGCTGCCAGTAGAGCACCAAACTCTTCAGAACGTCGGGGCGGCGCAAGAACGGCAAGTCGGCCGGGCTCGGGCCGCCGAAGACGATGTGATTGCCGCCACCGGTGCCGGTGTGGCGTCCATCAGTCATGAACTTGTCGGCGCCAAGCCGCGCATGGCGCGCGTCTTCATAGAGGCCCTTGGTCGTCGCAACCGCCGCGCGCCAATCGGCAGCAGGATGGACATTGACCTCGATCACACCAGGATCGGGGGTGACCTTGATGACGTCGAGGCGTGGATCGAAGGGCGGCGGATAGCCCTCGATATGAACGGGCGTGCCCTGCGCCGCCGCCGCGGCCTCCACCGAAGCAAGAAGATCGAGATAATCCTCGAGCGTCTCGACCGGCGGCATGAACACGCAGAGGACCCCGTCGCGTGGTTCGACCGAAACCGCGGTGCGCACCGCACCCTCGATGATATGCTGTTCGACCCGTTCCTGCTGTGCAACGCCGGCTCCCCCGCGCTCGAAGCGCTGTGCGATCTCATGCGGATCTGGCAAGGCGCCGCGCTCTTCGAGCGGGTCTTGCGCCACGATGAACGGATAGGCGGCGGGCGGCACCCAGGGCAGGGACGAAAGCGGCAGCCGGTAGCCGACGGGTGAATCTCCCGGCACGAGAAAGAGGCGGCCGCGCCTCAGCCTCCATTTCTCGCTCGTCCAACGCCCCTCAGCCTTCGCGTTCCAGCGTTGGACCGGGAGCACGTAGCCGGACGGAGTCGTCAACCCGCGGGCGAAGGTGCGGATCATACGATTACGCTCTTCGGCATCCTCGATCTTCGGGTCGAGCGGATCGGTATTGTCCGGCAGATTGCCTTCCTTGACGAGCCACGTCGTCGGATCTTCGTAGGCCGGAAGGATGCAATCGTTCTCGATCCCGAGCCCTGCAGCGATCCCCGCGACGAGCGTTGCCGCCTCGGCACGCGAATTTTCGACGCTCGCTTCGTCGCGCGGGCCAGCGCTCAGTTCGTCGGCGGTCCGCGTCAGAGGAACGGCAGCGATGAGCGCGGGGTCTTTCCAAATCGGCTTGCCGTCCTTGCGCCAGTAGAGCGCAAAGGCCCAGCGCGGGAGCGTCTCACCGGGGTACCATTTGCCCTGTCCATAGTGCAGCATACCGCCCGGCGCGAAGCGGGCCCTGAGCCGGCGGATGAGATCGTCGGCGCGCATGCGCTTTGTCGGACCGACGGCCGCCGTGTTCCACTCTTCGGCCTCGAAATCGTCGATGGAGACGAAGGTCGGCTCGCCGCCCATCGTCAGCCGCACATCATGCGCCTTGAGATCGGCATCGATGCGCTCGCCGAGTGCGTCGAGCTTCATCCAGGCATCGTCGGAGAACGGCAACGTGATGCGCGGCGCCTCGGCGACGCGCGTCACGCTCATGTCGAAGCTGAACTCAACATGCGCCGGCTCGACGGCGCCCGAGATCGGCGCGGCCGAGCGATAGTGTGGCGTCGCGCAGAGCGGGATATGGCCTTCGCCGCAGAAGAGGCCGGAGGTCGCGTCCATGCCAATCCAGCCGGCGCCGGGCACATAGACTTCCGCCCAGGCATGCAGGTCGGTGAAATCGTGCTGCGTGCCCTTCGGCCCTTCGATCGGATCAATGTCGGCGCGCAATTGGATGAGATAGCCGGAGACGAACCGGGCGGCGAGACCAAGATGGCGCAGCAGCTGAACAAGCGTCCAGGCCGAGTCGCGGCAGGAGCCCGAGCCGAGCGCCAGCGTTTCCTCCGGGCTTTGCACCCCCGGCTCCATCCGGATCACATAACGCACCGCCTGTTGCAGCCTCATGTTGAGGTCGACGAGAAAATCGGCGGTCCGCATGGGGCCTTTCGGGAGGCCCGCCAGATAGACGGCAAGCCGCGGCCCGAGCGGCTCGGCCTCGAGATAGGGCGCGAGATCGGCCTTCAGGTCTGGATCATAGGCGAAAGGAATCTGCTCGGCGTAAGGCTCGATGAAAAAGTCGAAGGGATTGTAGACGGCAAGCTCGGCGGTGAGATCGACCTCGATCTTGAGCTCCGTCGTCTTCTCCGGAAACACCAGACGCGCGAGCCAGTTGCCGTGCGGGTCCTGCTGCCAATTGATGAAATGTTCGGCAGGTTCGACCTTGAGTGCGTAGCTCGTGATCTTGGTGCGGCAATGCGGCGCGGGGCGCAGCCGGATGGTCTGCGGCCCCAAACCGACGGGCCGGTCATAGCGGTAATGGGTGAGGTGGTGAATGGCGGCAGAGATGGTCAAAGGCGATGATCCAGTTTGTCCTGGCCAGGCTGCCGGCAGAGCGCCGTCGACCCCACCAGCGTAGGCGGTCGACCGGCGGCAGGCAATTCGATCGAGTCTATCGTTGGGGGCGCCGCCGCTTCACCCTACCCTGCCCCTGGCGTGGGCGTACCGACGCAAACATAGGCATCGGATCGAGATCGCCCCCTGTCTCGCTTTCCGGCTGCAAGTATCCGCGAACCAGCACAAGTTAGGCAGATTTTTAGGGACAAACTTTTTGAAAAAGCGCGCCAACCCGGAGCCTCGTCATTAACGATCGAAGGTTCAGCCGCGCCTCCCCTGTCGATTTCTGCTATGCTGAGGCTCGCGAATTCCAGGGAGGATGCTATGGCCATCGATGGTCGCCATCGCGACAAGAACGGGGAAATTGCCCGTAAACACGGGAATACGCACGTGAAGACGCTGAGAAAGATCTACGGCGCCAATTTCGCGCCAGGATTCTCGCCGGACGACACGCTGGCGAGCGTACTCGCCAAGCTCGACGAGCCGTCCCTCTCGCACCTGGTCCGCGATCACGAAGCGGGCAAGCTGCACGAGAAGATCGCGCAGCACGGATAGTATGCGGCTGCGCGATTGGAGAGATGGCGGCTCTAGGCCGCGGGCGGGATATGCTTGACCGTCGGGGTTGCCACCCCACGCGACAGGCCGACTTTCGCCAGCTCGACCATCAGGTCGAGCATCATGTCGGCCGACATCGTCGGCGGTGACAAATGACCGTTGCGCAGGTATGGCGCGAACGCCGCTTCGGTTTGGCCATCACGGGTTGCCAACCCCATCCACCAATTGCCGAAGCGCCTTTCGTCGACGTCGCGCATTTCGACAAGAACCACGTTCGCGTGACGCTCATCTTCGCAGATGCGCTGAAAAGTCCGCCAGACTGCCTCGCGGTCGCCTTCCAGTGCCTGGATGAACCAAAGCTCGTCGAAAATCAGCGCGCCTGTGAGTCCGGAAGCTCGGTTGTTGCGATTGGCCGACCTCAGGATGCCACTAAGCTGGCCCAGCACCGAGACGTCGCCGCGAACGATCTGATTTTCGGAATAGTAAATGAGACGCGTGATCGACATGGTGCATGATCTCAAAAAGGTCAGTGAGCCTCGGCCGGAAAAGTTACCGAGACGTTAACCCCGCCCGAACGTGCCGTCGGCCCGAAGCGTTGAACTGCGGTTGGCCTTTGAAACCCGGCCGGCACCAAAAGATGATCATGTTTCACGTGCGCCGCGATCTGCGTGACGCGTAGGGGTTTTCGGTGGTCTTCATCGACAGGCGGATAGGCACGCCCGCGAGATTAAAATTCGCCCGCAGGCCGTTTGTCAGAAAGCGTCTGTAGCTCTCGGGCAGATGTTCGAGCTGGTTGCCGAAGATGAGGAAATAGGGCGGCCGGGCACGTAATTGCGTGATGTAGCGGATCTTGATGCGGCGCCCGGCGACGGCGGGCGGCGGCGTCGCGGCAAGCGCCGCCTCAAGCCAACGGTTGAGCTTCGAAGTCGCGATCCTTTTATTCCAAGTCAGATGCACTTCGAAGATCGCCTGCATCAGCGCGGCGATCCCCTCCCCCGTTGCGGCGGACACGGGCACGATCGGCATGCCCTTGATCTGCGGCAATAACCTTCCCGCTTCCTCGCGGATTTGCGTGAGCTTGCCGCCGCGCCCTTCGACGAGGTCCCATTTGTTCAAGCCTATGACCAAGGCCCTGCCCTCGCGCGCCACGAGATCGGCAAGCGTCAGATCCTGCTTCTCGAGTGGCGCGGTCGCATCGATCAGCAGAACTACGACTTCGGCGAACTTCGCCGCGCGCAAAGCATCCGCGCCGGCAAGCTTTTCGAGCTTTGCATCGACACGGGCGCGTTTGCGTAGGCCGGCCGTGTCAAACATCTTCAATTTGCGGCCTTGCCATTCGAGATCGACGCCGATCGCATCGCGGGTGATCCCCGCCTCGGGTCCGGTCAGCAGTCTTTCCTCGCCGAGGATGCGGTTGAGCAAAGTGGACTTGCCGACGTTGGGGCGACCGATGACCGCAATCCGCAAGGGCTTCGTCGGATCGAGCTCGGAACCGTCTTCGTCCTCGCCAATCGGCTCTGCCGCGGCCTCCTCCGCGGTATCTTCCGCGCTGAGCGCCGTCGCTTCCGGCAAGGCTTCGCATATCGTCGCATAGAGTTCGGCCAGTCCCTCGCCGTGCTCGGCCGAGAGCGCGACGGGCTCGCCGAAGCCGAGATCGAAGGCTTCGCGCGCGCCCTCTTCTCCGGTTGGCCCCTCCGCTTTGTTAGCGATAAGGATCAGCGGCTTGCCCGAGCGGCGAAGGAGATTGGCGAAGAAACGGTCGTCCGGCGTGAGGCAGGTGCGCGCATCCAGCATGAAGAAAATCGCGTCGGCGTCGGAGATCGCCGCCTCGGTCTGCGCCCGCATCCGGCCGGCAAGCGTTTCGCCGCCGCCCTCCTCGAGCCCTGCCGTGTCGACGATGGTGAAGCTGAGATCGCCGAGCCGCGCCAGCCCTTCGCGCCGATCGCGCGTGACCCCGGGCAGATCGTCAACGAGCGCCAGTTTCCTGCCGACCAGCCGATTGAACAGGGTCGATTTGCCGACGTTCGGACGCCCGACGATGGCAATCTTGAACATTGCTATTTCGGCAGTTTGCCAGCCTGGACGATACTGAGAAAAGCCTCAGCCCGGCCGCGCACGGCGGGCGGCGCCTGCGGATCGGCCGCGATTTCATCGAACCAACGGCCGGCCGTGGCGAAGTCGCCAAGCTTGATAGCGGCCAAAGCAAGAAGCTCGCGGTAGAGGTTGTGGTAGGCTTGCTCAGGCCCTGCGGCAAGCGCATAGCGCTCCTCGAATTGCTTGGGGTCTTCGCTGTCGATCCGCAGATAGGCGGCGCGCAGTCGCGCCGCGTCCTGATAGGGCGCATCGACGCCGGGGTCGGCGGCGAGCGCATCATAGGCCGCAATCGCCGCCGCCGGATCCTTCGCGGCGAGCATATCGGCGCCTGAGAGCCGCGCCAGAATTGCGTAGCCGCGCGGACCAGTCTTGCCCAAAGATTCGAGGTCAGCTGCCGCTTCGGCCGATTTACGGTCATTTTGCAATTGCAACGCGGCGTCGTAACGGCTACCGGCAGCTTCGTCGGCCTTGAGACGAAAATATTCGTAGACGCGCCAGGCCGCAGTCGCAGCGATGATGATCAGCGCCGCCCCAATGATCCAGTTCTGGTATTTCTTCCAAAACTGGATCGCCCGGTCGCGGCGGACGTCTTCATCGACCTCGCGGAAAAAATCTGCCATCTGCATCTCACAAACTGGCGGCTTTGCCGCTTTGGATGCGTCAGCTAGCACGGACCTGTGCGAAATGCGACTTTTCCGGCACGCTCCGGTGCGGCGGCGTCAAGGATGGGCGACCCCGCGCCATTACTTCTCTGCGAGATAAGCACATGAAATCGCACCGATTTCCAATTCACCTTGCGCTCCGCATCCCGAAGTGGGCCGAATTCGTCGTGAGGAGTATCGGCCGTGCCGCATGACCCAGACCCGCGCATCTGGATCGGCGTCGGCGGCTGGACCTATGAGCCCTGGCGCGGCGCCTTCTATCCCGAAGGTCTCACGCAGAAACGCGAGCTCGAATATATGAGCCGCGAGCTCACGTCGATCGAGATCAACGGCACCTATTATCATTCGCAGACGCCGGAGAGCTTTGCCAAATGGTACGAAGAGACCCCAGACGATTTCGTCTTCGCGGTGAAGGGTCCGCGCTTTGCAACCAACCGCCGCGTTCTTTCCGAAGCCGGCGCTTCGATCGAGCGGTTCTTTGCAAGCGGCGTGACTGCGCTGAAGGATAAGCTCGGCCCTATCAATTGGCAGTTCATGCCCACCAAGAAATTCGAGCCGAAAGATTTCGAAGGATTCCTCAAGCTATTGCCGAAGACGATCGACGGACGGAAAATCCGCCATGCCGTCGAGGTGCGCCATGCGAGCTTCAAGACGCCGGACTTCGTCGCGCTGGCGCGCGAACATGGCGTCGCCATCGTGATCGCGGCCAACTCGGATTATCCGCAGATCGCCGATGTCACCGCGGATTTTGTCTACGGGCGCATCATGGGAACGAGCGAGGCGGAAGATCGGGGCTATTCCGATAAGGCGCTCGATCTCTGGGCCGGGCGCGCGCGAACCTGGGCGGAAGGCGGCATGCCCGACGGTCTCGAGAGCGTGACGAAGCCGGCCGCAGTCCGCTCCGAACGGGATGTCTTCCTCTATGTGATCAGCGGCTTCAAAACGCGCAATCCGGCCGCGGCCATGGCGCTGATCGAGCGCGTCGAATTTGAGCGCAAGAACCGGAGTGCATGAAAGCCGGCGGCCCGCTATCTATCATGCCAACTCACGCACGGCGCACGACATGAATTTTGTCACGGAAAAGCAAGCAGGCGAAAAGACGCGAAAGACCCTGGCGATGCCGATCGAACAGGATCCGCGTTGGACGGCGGTTGCCAATCGCGATCCCGCCTTCGAAGGCGCCTTCGTCTACTGCGTGAAGACCACCGGCGTCTATTGCCGCCCGACCTGCGCGTCGCGCTTGCCGAATCCACAAAATGTTGTCTTCCACCCAACCTGGGTCCCGGCCGAAAAGGCGGGCTTTCGCGCCTGCCGGCGCTGCCGGCCGAACGAAGCCGGGCGCAGCGCCATTCACGCCGCGCTGGTGACTGCGGCATGCCGCAGGATCGCTGCGTCAGATGCGCCTGTTGCCTTGGATGCGCTCGCCGCGGCAGCCGGCATGAGCCCGTTCCATTTTCACCGTGTGTTCAAATCAGTAACCGGCCTGACGCCGAAAGCGTTTGGCGCCGCGCATCGTGCCAAGCGCATCCGCGATCATCTCTGCGAAGCAGAGAGCAGCGTGACCGACGCCATCTATGATGCGGGCTTCAATTCCAACAGCCGCTTCTATGAGACCTCCAACGAGATTCTCGGAATGACCCCAACGGCCTTCCGTAATGGCGCTCCCGAGGCCGACATCAAATTCGCCATTGGCGAATGTTCGCTTGGCGCCATCCTCGTCGCGTGCAGCGACAAAGGCGTCTGCGCCATCATGTTGGGCGACGATCCGGATGAACTTGCGCGCGAGATTGAAGACCTCTTTCCGAGCGCCAATCTCATCGGCGGCGATACGGCTTTCGAGGCGCTCGTCGCATGCGTCGTGGGCTTTGTCGAAGCGCCGCGGCTCGGCCTCGATCTACCGCTTGATATTCGCGGCACCGCCTTCGAGCAACGAGTTTGGCAGGCGCTGCGCGAGGTCCCCGTCGGCGAGACCGCGAGCTATTCCGAGATTGCGCGGCGCATCGGCGCGCCAGGATCGGCGCGCGCCGTTGCCCGCGCCTGCGCCAACAACAGAATTGCCGTGGCCATCCCCTGCCATCGCGTTGTGCGCAACGACGGCGCGCTCTCCGGCTATCGCTGGGGCGTTGCACGCAAGAGCGCGCTGCTCAAGAAGGAGCGCGAAGACTAGCGCTCACATGTCGAGGACGATCCTGTAGCGGGCCTTGCCGGCGCGCAGATGATCGAGGGCCTCGTTCACCTTGGCGAGCGGGAAATGTTCGGTTTGCGGCAGGATATGATGCTGGGCCGCGAAGGCCATCATTTTCGCGCTTGTCGTCGGCGAACCATTGGGCGATCCGGAAATTTCGCGTTGCGCCCCGATGAGATCAAAGGCCTCGACGGGGATCGGTTCCAACACGGCGCCGACAAAGTGAATGCGGCCCCTCGGCTTGAGCGTCGCGATCATCGCTTTCCAATCGAGCGGCACATTGACGGTCACGAGCACGAGGTCGAGCGTGCGAGCGATGGCGGCGAGCTGACCGGAATCGCGGCTGCTCACCACGTGATGCGCGCCGAAGGCGCGCGCCTCATTGGCCTTCCCTTCGCTCGATGTGAAAGCCGTGACTTCGCAGCCCCAGGCGGCGGCAAATTTCACCGCCATATGGCCAAGGCCGCCGATACCCACGATTCCCACGCGTTCAGTCGGCTTGATCCCATAGATTTCGAACGGCGTGAACACGGTCACGCCACCGCAGAGCAGCGGACCAGCCTCCTTCGCGTCGAGATCTTCGGGAATCGGGATCGCCCAGGGCCATTGCGTACGGACACGGTCGGCGAAGCCGCCCCGATGGTGGCCGACGATCGTTCCGACGCCCTCGGGACAGAGGTTCTGGTTGCCCGAAAGGCATTGGTCGCAGTGCATGCAGCTGCCGCAGGCCCAACCGACGCCGACGCGTTGACCGACCTTGAGCCCTCTCGTGTCCGTGCCGAGAGCGACGATGCGGCCGATGACTTCATGGCCTGGTACGAGCGGATAGGCGGAATAGCCCCAATCGTTGTCGATCATCGACAGATCGGAATGACAGATTCCGCAACTCTCGACCGCGACTTCAACCTCGTCCGGCTTGAGCGGACCGGGATCATATTCAAAGGGCTCGAGTTTCTGCTTCGGCCCTTTGGCCGCCCATGCTTTGACCATGACCACGCCTCCTCTTGATTGAACGCCCGCGCTTACGATTGCGGCGAAGATTGTCGACTTTTTGCTCTGGGATTATTCAAACGCGGCAAGTTGCGCGCGGGCCACGACCCTTGGCTGCCAACTCCCGCCCGACGCCCTGCCGGGATTGGGTGCCGCAATGGTCTTCGTAAACATAGAATTGACAAGGCTGAGTTCCAGCAAGCCCCCAACAGGGCGGAATGTCGCATCATGCCTCTGAAAGGAAAGTTCGCCATGGGAACTATCAAAGGAAAACGCATTGTGGTGCTGGGCGGAAGTTCAGGCATCGGCTTGGCGACCGCGCAAGCCGCGGCGCGTGAAGGCGCGTCGCTTGTGATCGCATCGAGCCGCAAGGCGCGAGTGGACGAGGCACTGACGACGTTGCCTCCGGGTTCCGAGGGCCATGTGCTCGACCTTTCCGACGAGATAGCGGTAAAAGCCTTGTTCACCAAGCTTGGAGCCTTCGACCATCTGGTGTTCACGGCCGGCGAAAATCTGCAGCTTGGCCGCTTGGCCGATACGGATATCGACGCAGCGCGGCGTTTCTTCGAGCTCAGATATTGGGGTGCGCTAACGGCCGCGAAATATGGCGCCGATAAAATACGGCTAGGCGGCTCGATTGTCTTCACCTCCGGCTTGGCGGGAGCACGGCCGCATGCCGGATGGGCTCTCGGCGCCAGCATCTGCTCGGCGATGGAGGGCTTGACCCGCGCCCTCGCCGTCGAGCTTGCGCCGATCCGCGTCAACATCGTCTCCCCTGGCGTCGTGAGGAGCCCGCTGTGGGCGAACCTGAGCGAAGCCGATCGCGCGGCGCTCTACCGGCAAATGGAGGAGCACCTGCTCGTCGGCCATGTCGGCGAGACCGAAGAGATCGCCGAAGCCTATCTTTATCTGATGCGCCAGACTTACGGCACAGGCCAGGTCCTTATCGTCGATGGCGGCGGCGCATTGGTGTGAGGCGATGCGCACGCATCCGGCCATTCTTCGGTCACGCCGAGCACGAACTTAACGGCTTGCCGCGCGTTACTTATCGATCGATCGCAACCGCGAGGCTAAGACGAACACGCCAAGAGACGTATCGGCAACAACGAGAGAAGCGGCGCGCGTTTTTTCATGCGCGCTGGTGAGTCTCGGCGTGCTGGCCCTCGCTTCCGCCTCCGCTGCCGCGATACCTCTGCCGCCGCCACGCCCTGCTGATCTCGCGGCACCGACAGCAGAGACGATAGCTCCCCAGCCGACGCCGGCGGACAATGACGCTTTGCGCACCCAGGTCCTGGCGAGCCACCGCGTCATTGGCGAAGCGTTGCCGCCGATCGACGACAAAGGCGGCTGCGTCATTAACGCGCCACTGCGGCTCGACGCCATTCTGCTTGAGGACGGCGCAAAAGTGACTTTGTCGCCAGCGGTCATCCTACGTGCGTCGCTGTCATCGGCGGTTGCCGATTGGGTGCGTGACGATCTTGCGCCCGCGATCGCAAAGGGCGATAGGCTCGCAGGCATCGAAGGCACCGGCGGCTACGAATGCCGCAACCGCGACAGCATCGCCGGGGCTAAGCTGAGCGAACACGCGACCGGCAATGCGTTTGATCTTCACGCGCTCCGCACTGAGCGGGGCAAGCTTTTCGTCGTCGCTCCTTCGAAGGACGACACCGACGACGTCAAAGCGTTTCGGGCGCTGATGAAAAAGACGGCTTGCCTACGCTTCTCGACGGTGCTTGGTCCGGGCGCCGACCTCTATCACCAGGAACACCTCCATATCGATCTTGCCGTGCGTCGCAACGGCCTGCATCTCTGCCAATGGACCCTGCCGGACATCGCCGTGAAAGCCAACGCGCTGGCGACGCCCTGATGACCTTCGTCCAACGCTCGGCGTCCGCTACTTCGTGGCCGGCGCAGATGTTTTGAGCGCCCAGTCCCTGTCGCCCTGACACGGCATGATCTCCATCGTGGCGCGCTTTTCGGTCGGATAATTTTCGTAATTCGCAGCCTTCAGATATTCAATGATGGCGTATTTCTCGTCATCCGAAAGCCTTGGGCCGATCCGGCCGGGCCGGCTCTTGTCGTCGGTCCACCAATGACCGGCATTGCTGTTGCCGGGAATGGACGTATCCAGAACGAGTGTGTCTGGCCCCGCGTCCTCCGTATAGCCGAGCTTGACCGGGTCGTATTCGCGGCTGCCGAACGTGAACTTGGCGGGGCGCGTATCGCTCAGCAAATCGAAGACCGTGCGCACTGAGCCGTTGTGAAGAAACGGCGGCGTCGCCCAGATGCCGATGAGCGGTCGCGCCTTGTAGCCGCAAGGCGCTTCGAGTGTAACGTCCGGCTCCTGCAAGGCAGCCGGCGTCTTGTAATCGACGTAGAGCTGCTTGCGGATCGCGTTGATGGCGACACCGAGCTCATAAGCCGGCGTCTCTTTGCCCATGCCGAGCTTCGTTGCGTCATAGGTGCGCGCCGCCCAATTCGTCGCCTGGCCTGGATCGGTGCCGATGTGCTTGAGCGACACGACGGTTACGTCCCATTTGCCGTCCGGCAATTCCTTGATGCCATGGCACCCGGCGCAATCGGCGACGAACAATTTCCTGCCGCGTTCTGCCTTCGCCTGGTCGATCGGGCCGAGGACATCCGCCGGCCAGGGCGGCGCCTTCAAGCTCTCGAGCATTTTTTCCATCCATAGGATATTGTCGAGCTGCACTGAGGTCTGCCAACGTAGCGGTTCTGGATTGAGCAGGCCGGTGTGCGGATCGACGATGTTGGTTTTTGCCCGCGTGCCGAGAGCCTCGCCGATGTTCCGCGAGGTCGAGAGCGGCGGCAGGAAAGCATTATATTGCAGCCAGCTCAGCCGCCAGATGTCCCAAAGCTCGGGATAGTTCACCGGCGCGTCGAGCGCTCTGGAATTGGAGGGTACGTCGAGATCGTTGCCGAAGACCTGGTTGGCGATGGCCTGCACCGCGTCATAGCGGCCTCGGCCGGCGACGACCGCGTGCAGCTTATAGAACGACGGACCGCCGCGCAGGCTTTTGAAGCCCTCGACCGCCGCCGCCAAATCCGCATCGATCCGCTGGGCCGGATAGCCTGCCTTGACCGCGTCGGCGCGAAACTGCGCGAGCCGGGCGGGATCATGCGCGAGGGCCGAGAGCGCGCCGAGGACATTCTCGGCAAAACCCGCGAGGTCGATCATCGACTGGCCTCCTTCGATGCGGATCGCGGTGCCCTTGTATTCGATCTGGCCGGTATGGCAGGCGGCGCAGCTCAACCCTGCGATCGGGATGCCGCCACTGGTCTTGGGATCGCTGACGGTGAAGCCGATCGGCCAGCCGTAAGGATTGCTGGCGTCCGCCTTGACGTTGTCGACGAGGAAACCGAGCCGGTGCAGCACCTCGGGATCCATGACTCGCTTGCCATTCGCATCCACGAGCGCGTCGAGCCAAGCGGCGGGGATAAGCCGGTTGCCCTGGTCCATGAAATGATAATGCTGCAGTGTCGCCTGATCGATGTTCTGGTCGAGCGCGACGAACTTCGTCGGCGTGTCGCTCGCAGCGAAGGCGACGGCCGCCGCGGTAAATACCATGCCGCCGAGAAGGATAAATTGCAGCGTCCTGCTCATTACGGTTCTCCGATCTTCCAGCGTTCTGCTGGCCGTTCGCGCGACCAAGTCAGTTGAAGGTCTCGTTCCCCGTCGGCTCGACCCATGCCGCCCCATTCAACCTGTGGCGCAGCTCCGAAATTGCCTGATAGACGGCTTTCCTTAAACGATTGATGCCCCCGACCGGTCGATGCGCCGGCAGCGCGTGCCAAGGCGTGAACGACAGGTTCTCGCAGAAGGTCTGCTGCGCGTCACTGTCGAAGGTCTGCCGCGGAATACGGATCGACGCTACATCGACGAAAGGTGCCTTGGCGTCGTCCCAGAGCACCGTCGGGTCTTCGATGGGCTGGGTCGCCGGATCGGTTTGCGGTTGGACGGCGAATTTGAAACAGACATCTTTCTGATCGAGCCATTTCACCATCCCTTCGCGGAGATAGTTCGGATCTCCTTTCGGCGCCGCCGCCGCGGACGGGAGGATCGCCGCGCCGCTGACGCAGTCAACAGGCCGCGCCGAGAATTTGATGTATGTGTCGCCGAGCAGATAGGGGGACATGCTGAAATAGCGCTGGTCGAAAACATTGCCGATCGTCATCGATGTGATGGCTTTGACGATTGATTCCTCATGCGCGTGGGTAGCGAAGAATTCAGCCGACTTGCCCTCGAGAGAAAGCGCCGTGAACGGCACATAGTCAGCGACATTGCGGATGAAAAAGACCGGATAGTTGATCATCACGAAGTCTTGCGTCTGCGCCTCGGCTTCGTCGGCCAGCAGTTTCTTGCCCGGAACACCGGTCAGTTTGATCGCCATGCCGCGGCCATCGCCGACCGCATCGTCATGCGGCGTACCCGCGCCATTGGAAAAGCGGATCCAAGCAGTGAATGTATGCGGCTGCGCGAAAACGCCTCGGCCAAGCGCCGGCGGGACATCGGCGCCGACGGTGAATGTGCCCTTGACGCAGCCGTGACCCTTGGCGTGCGCGTCGCGCATGGCCGGCCGGCCGCCCATCGCGTAGGCGCCATTGATGGCACCTTCGATGGTCTTCACGATGGTCTGCGTGTCGACCGCCTCGGTCGGCGGTATGACTTCTTGGTTGGGCTCGGCCGCCACGGCCGCCGTCGCGGATGAAATTCCGGCGAAAAGCAACGGCCACAATATTACGCGACACATGTTCTCCACGTCGCCGCCTCTGCGCCAAGAAAGCTTGGGCTCAGGTTAGTCGATGTTGCGCAATGAATTGAGCCGCAATTGAGCGACGCACGCGGCACAAGTTCTCGCCGTGGAGTGCCGCGAAAGCCGATAAGCGCGGTTTAGGAATTATTTGTGCAAGCCCGTCTGCTGGGCCAACGATACTGAGGGATTTCGCATGCGCCTACTCAAGCCATCGGGCCGCCGAGCCGAACCAGCCCCAATTTATAATTCTTTGCGCTCCCGCTTCAAAAACTCTGTCGCGTAATAGAAGAGAGCCGCGAGGCCGAAGGCGACGCCGGTCCATGAGGTGAGCGACCAGCCGCCTTGCGCAAATGTATAGCCCGCGAGCGCCGAACCGATGGCGCCTCCCAAAAAGAAAAAGGCCATGAAGAGCCCGTTGAAGCGGCTGCGCGTCTCGGCGCCCAAAGCAAAGATCGCTCTTTGGCTCAAAATCAAATTGAGCGACACGCCCATTTCGAGCACGATCGCCGCCGCCACGAGAAGCGCGACCGAATGCGCAACTTCGCCCCAGAGGCAAAGAAAGAATGAGAACGTGACGAGGCCGATTGCGACGCCTGTCATCGGACGCGTCCAGCCGCGGTCGGCGATGCGCCCGGCAAACGGTGCGACAAGCGCGCCGGCCGCGCCGGCGAGGCCGAAAACCCCGATGCCATTTTGCGTATAGTTGAAAGGCGGAGCCGCCAGCAGCAAAGGCACGGCGGTCCAGAAAAGGCTGAAGGCGCCGAAAAGCGCGGCGTGATAGAAGGCGCGGCGCCTGAGCAACGGATGGTTCGCGACATAGCCCGGCAGCGATCGCAAAATCCCCGCGTAGCCAAGACTTGAAGACGGTTTTCGAACCGGAAGCTCGCGGCCCATGACCAGCGCGAGCAGCGCCATGGCGAAAGCCGACACAACGAAGATGGCGCGCCAGCCGAAGACATGCGCGACAAAGCTTGCGGCCGGCCGCGCAAGCATAATGCCGAACAAAAGTCCGCTCATCACATTGCCGACCACGCGGCCGCGACGCTCATCCGGCGCGAGATTGCCAGCAAAAGGCACGATCACCTGCGCGACGACCGCAGTGATGCCGACGAGGAGCGAAGCGACCAGAACCAATGCCGATGAAAACGCACAGGCGAGGCCGAGAAGCGCCAGGGTGAGAAGGCTCAGGATCGTGATAATCAGCCTCCGGCCGGCGACGATATCGCCGAGCGGCACGACGAAGATAAGACCGATTCCATAGCCGATCTGCGTGAAGGTGACGAGAAGACCCGTCGCGCCGCGCGGCAAGCCGAGCTCATCCGCAACCAATCCGGCCAGCGGCTGAATGTAATAGATGTTCGCGACGATGAGGCCGCAGGCGACGGCAAGCAGCAACGTGAGCCGGCCGGTGATGACAGGCGTCACCGGCGCCTGCGGTTTGAAACCTTGGTTCATTCCGATCCACTTCCGATGATTTTTATCGAACCCGGACATGACGCTCCGGTTCGGCGACCGCACCCCATGCGCCGCCAAACTGCCGAGCTCGGCGCGGCACGGCCCGTGGGCATCGTCGAATATGTGTTCAATCGGCCTTTCGTCACCCCACGAAGGCGCGATATCGCACCATCGCGCGCTTTTGGCGCAGGTTCGCGATCTCCATGCACTCAGGCGGAAATTCGCCGTGCTCGCCGTCGCCAGGCATGGCTCTCACCAGCGCTCTCGAACGCTCGGGCCACGCTTACGGCCGGGCGGAAATCCTAGCTGGCCCCAATCACGCGCCCTTAACCTCGATGTCCTGGTCAGGCAGCATGATCCATGTGCGGCTGCCATAAAACACCCGCACCAGCGTTCGAGCGGCCGCGCTCATCTGCCGGAGTTCGGAATAATAAGGCTCCCTTCGCCACGCGTCGGGCGCGCCGCGGTCCACGTGGACATCGATGAAGACATCATATTTGTCGTCGTGGCCGCCGGTGATTTGCACGACCATTTTGGATTTCAGCGGATACCAATGCTCGCCCACGCTCGGCTCGGCCAGCCAGTTGCAGACAAAGGTCCGGCACGTTTGCGGGCGGCTGTCATAGATCGTGCAGCCGCCATTTCCGGGGCGGCAATGGGTGCACCATTGATCGTGCGGCTTATCCAGGGCGGCGATGGGCAAGAGTTTGCAGCAGAGCGAGCAGGCCCCGCAGGCGCGTCCCGTTTCGCTTTGCATTTCTTCGCTCATGCACGCATTCTGCCTTGTCCTTTCGCCGGCCTGCGAGGCAAGCGACATCACTACGCGGAGATTATCGTTCAGCGAGAAGGAAGCAAATCATGAGGGTGCCATTGCGCCCGGCGTTGTTGCGACCGACATGTCGAACTTCACCAAAACCGAGGCGGGGCGCGATTATGCGCTCGGCATCCAAGCCTTGAAACGCATCGCGCAGCCGGACGACATCAGCGGCGCCATCGCCTTCCTCGCGTCGGACGAGGCACGCTGGGTCACGGGCGACACGATCCGGGTCGATGGCGGGTCGAAGATTCGAGGGGTGGGAAGCAGGCCGCACTCGAATTGGGACAGGCTGTCCCCTCCACTTATCTTCCGATGTGAACGTTAATGCGCGACTTCCTTGGGCCAGGAGACGGGAGGACGTGCGTTGCGGCGGAGAGACGGCGAGAGAAACAATGCTGACATCGTTTGATCGGCCAGTAATTACCGCCGGGACGAAGCCTGCTTCTGCGGCTTGGCCCTTGCCGCGGTGGGAGTGAAATCGCCTGCGCGCAACCAGTGATCGCCGCCTCGATCGATCTTACAATTTAGCGCCTCGAGTCGATTGGCAAACTCATGTCGCGATTTTACGGAATTTGTGAGGTGCATCAGGTGCATTCCTCCGATATCGGTAAACGGCTTAACGTTGCCAATCTGAACAATAATCGTTTTACGGTGATGCGTTCCAATGGCTATGCCGGTCTCGAAGATCACGTTCGGACGAGCTTGGCCCCGCAGTCTGCCTTCCGTGGTCTTTTCCCCGGTGCCGACGAACTGCTCCTTAAGCTTCACCTCGTCGTCCGGTGACAAAATCACGACTATAGCCTCCGCCTGCTCCATGATTTTTGTGACTATGTCATTGACATAAGGATTACCACCCACTCTCTTTGAGGCCGCCCGTATTGCGTGGCCCCACTCTCGAGGCTTTAGTCCGAGAGCGCCAAGATATTCATACATAGCATCGCGCAATTTGGCATCGCGACCATGTACGACAAAAATTGTGTTCTCTTTGGTAAGCTTTGGCGCTTTGTTTTTC
Organism: uncultured Alphaproteobacteria bacterium; assembly: GCA_963759985.1. Lineage (GTDB taxonomy): Bacteria > Pseudomonadota > Alphaproteobacteria > Rhizobiales > Beijerinckiaceae > Methylovirgula. Next base: position 142,214 of record CAVXBI010000003.1, on the reverse strand, counting down.
TTTGGTGGCAGCCTTAAAGGCGCGGGAACCGTTGTAGCCTCTGTAACAGGCGCATGATTTGGAATTCCGCGCAATTCAGCTAAGTCACGGTCGGACGCATATTTTTGAAGGCTGATACCGTTATCGGCGGCAAGAAGCAAAGCGCCGAGGTGTCTTGCAATGCGGTTCTTGGCTGAGATCTCCTGAACGAGCGCATAAACGCGCGCTTTGCTAACTCCAAGGCGGATGACAAGTCGGTCAAGAAGGGCCTGATTTATTTTTGGCATAAGGCGTCAGTCGGCGTCCTTGCGAACTCTTCTTCTGCCGCCGGATTTCTTGCGGTGCCGTGCCACGTTTACGTAGTTCGGTCCTACGTCTAGGAGCGTCGAGATTTCGCGGGCATTGAATCCTATGCCATCGAGCTTTAACGCGGCGTCATCCGTGTCCATTTCTCGTGTTGCGATTAGTGCAAGCAATCCCGCGATCTTGTCTATCGACGAACGGGGAGCCGTGTCATGATCGACGGGCGCGGCGGCTTTTGCTCTTCGCTTTGCCATTGCTTGATGCTTCCTTGTTACGTGCACGCCTACGCAATTCATCGATAGACGCTTTTGAGCTGCCAGCGGCCTTGGCGGCATCAGAAGCCGGCACGCCTAGATCTTCAAGGAAATCGACCCTATCAACGAGGGTCCTAAACCTTCCTTCTGCCTCGGCGGACCTCATGCACAAATATGCGAGCGCCTTCCCGATTACCGGAAGCCACGTTGATTTTGCGGTTGAAATGTCTTTTTCCGCCATACCCTTCCCAAAATTATCTCTCTACAGATTTACATTGCGAATCATCAAATCAAAATGCTGGCGACCAACAACTCTGCTGGCAAGCCTAATTTGTCTAAATATCTAAGGATATCCCGGCAAAAGGGGAATGATTGGATATCTTTTGTGACGCGGAATCGCGGATTGCCGTTGATCTTGGCGGTGCCGTCCCAGCGGGTCGCCGAGCGGAATATCGCGCGGTGCGTGGTCAGTGCTCGTCGTCCTGATCCTCGTCGCACTGATGGCCCAGATCAATCAGCGCCGCGAGGGTCCGGCGTGTGCGGTCGACATTGTCTTGGCCGACGCGCGCTCTGAGTTCGGCGTCGATTTTTTCCCGCGCCGCGATTTGCACCGCCGCGGCTGCCCGGCCGCGTTCGGTGAGAGCGACGGTTAGCTTGCGGCGGTCCTCTTCGTCCACCGTGCGCGCCAGATAGCCGCGCATGACCAAAGTATCGACCAGCTGGCCCGCGGCCTGTTTTGAGATCCGCAATTCCTTGACGAGCTGGCCGAGGGGAATGCCGCCCGCGCCCAGCATGAGGCCGCCGATGATGTAAAGGCCGTTCCGCGGGATGTCTTCATAGCCTGCCTTCGCCAGCGCCAGGCGCATGGCCGAACCATAAGTGACGCGCGCGTGCCGAAGCAGCGCGGGCATCACGATGTCGTCGGGCAAAGGCTTCTCTTCCGTCATGCCCGAGAGGATGCCATCAATGACATTGACAGTCAATGATATTGACTATCACTTACGTTGACTAAACGGCCGCTGAGGTGAACTGCTTGCGCGCGCAGCGGCGTGCGATCGTGCACATGCTTTTAAATTCGAGACTTCAACCGAGGCCGGTTTTTTGAATAGGATCGGCGCGCGGCGACTCGGAGACACGAAGAAACAGCGGGGAGTTTCATGCAAGCCTTACGATCCAGGCCGCGCGCCTATGCTGCGGCAGCCTTCGCGCTCCTCGCGATCCCGGCAAGCCCCGCCCTCGCCGGCCCTTTCACGCCACTGGCCGGAGTCTGGATCGGCAGCGGCACCATAGAGATGCCGAGCGGCACGCAGGAGCGGCTTCATTGTCGGGCGAGCTATGTGGTGTCGCCCAGCGGGCACGCTCTCAACCAGGTGCTGCGCTGCGCCAGCGACAGCTATCAGGTGAACATCGGGAGCGATGTGACCGAACAAGATGGGGCCGTATCCGGCACCTGGACCGAAACGACGCGCGGCGCCACGGGGACGCTGACCGGCGTGATGCATGGCGGGCTGATCCAAGGAACGGTCACCGGCGTGGGGTTTACGGCGGCCCTGACGCTCGCTACGCGCGGCCGCACGCAACTCGTTTCGATCCGGCTGAACAGCACCGAGATCGCCGGCGTGACGGTCAGCTTTCGTAAGCGCTGAGGCTGCTAGCTCCGCAGAAAGGCCAGGAGCTCCGCATTGACCGTCTCCGCTTGCGTGGTGATCATGCCGTGCGGAAAATCCTTATAGGTTTTCAGAGTGCCGTGTTTCAGCAGCTTGGCGGAAAGCGGCCCGGCATCGGCATACGGCACGATCTGATCGTCCTCGCTGTGCATCACCAGGACCGGCACATTGATCTTTTTCAAGTCTTCGGTGAAGTCGGTCTGCGAGAAGGCGACGATGCCGTCGTAATGCGCCTTGGCGCCGCCCATCATCCCCTGGCGCCACCAGTTCCAGATGATGGCCTGCGAGATTTTCGCACCCGGCCGATTGAAGCCGTAGAAGGGTCCCGCCGGCAAATCGTAATAGAACTGCGCCCGGTTGGCGGCGAGTTGCGCCTGCAGGCCGTCGAAAGCTTCCTTTGGCAGGCCGCCGGGATTGGCGGCAGTCTTCACCATCAGCGGCGGCACCGCGCTGATCAGCGCCGCTTTCGCTGCCCGGCTTTCGCCATGCCGGGCCAGATAGCGCACCACTTCGCCGCCGCCGGTGGAATGGCCGATATGCACCGCATTCTTCAAGTCGAGATGTTCGATCACGGCCGCCAGATCGTCGGCATAATGGTCCATGTCGTGGCCGCCGCTGGTCTGGGTCGAGCGGCCGTGACCGCGCCGATCAGAGGCGACCACGCGAAAACCCTTGCCCAGAAAGAACAGCATCTGGGCATCCCAATCGTCGGCCGAGAGCGGCCAGCCATGGCTGAACACGAGGGGCTGCCCGCTGCCCCAATCCTTGTAGAAAATCTCGGCGCCGTCTCTGGTGGTGATTGTCGGCATATCGCTAATTCCTTTCTTAAATTTGTGCTCAGATGTCGGCCGATCGTCGCTCTTCGCAATGGAACAACATGCCTCCGACAGAGCGCCACACAACTAGGGCGTGACTTGAGGAAATCCAGTGAGCCCGCGCATGCCCCTCCTCATCATGGTCGCGCCGTCATGAGACGCTGCGCTTTGATCCGCGGATATTTCGTGCTCGCCGCGTTTTTGGCGCTCGAACTGACGGGCCAGTCGCCCACATCGGCCGAGGAACTGGTGAAGTTCGACGTCGCCGCGCCCCGATTTCAGCCAGCCGGTGGCGCCGCCATTCAGGGTTATTTGACCAAGCCCAAGGGATTGGGTCCTTTTCCCGCGGTCGTTCTGCTCCACTCTTGCCTCGGCTTGCCCGCGAATAGGCAAGCAATCGCCAGCATGATCGCGCGTTGGGGCTACGTGGCGCTTTTCGTCGATGATTTCGCGACGCGGGGCATCAAGCAAACCTGCGCGGTGGACTTCCCGCAGGGCTTGTCCGATGCCTTCGGGGCTCTCGTCTATCTTGCGAATCTGCCTTACGTCGATTCGACAAGGATCGCCGCTGTCGGCTATTCGCAAGGCGCCGATACCGCTCTTAAGATCGCCGCGTCGCCCTCCGCCTCCGCTTTCGCGCTTCCGCAAGATCTGACGTTCAAAGCCGCGGCGGCGTTTTATCCCCCGTGCGCAAACGAGGCCAATGCCACGCTGGCGATTCCGACTTTGATTCTCATCGGCGCATTGGATGACGTGACGCCCGCGGCGGATTGCGCGCGGCTGGCAAGCAGCCAACCGAGCGATCGGTCTGACGTGAAGCTCGTAATCTATCCGGGCGCCCACCACCTGTTCGACGACCCAAGCCTCGCCGATGGCACGCGGCTCTTCGGAATGTGGCTGAAATACGATCCGACGGCCGCGCAAGAACTCCAAATCCGAGCTGCGCAATTTCCTCGCAGCGAAGCTTGCGCGATAGCAATTTCTCGCGCCACAGATCGGCCAAGCGAGCGTATTGGATGAGCATCCGATGGATTTCCGCATGATCCTCATGCGCAGACGCGATTTTCTACTAGGTGCTGCGGCCGGCATCGCCACTGTCCTGCCTGCCCGCGCCGATGTGCCGAGGCCTTTCTCGCCGGACCTCTGGCCACCGATGGCGCCGCGCGCCGCCTTCATCGCCTGGATGAGGGCGAACCGCGGCGAGGATTCGACCTTCCTTGATCAGCGCTTCGACCGTTATCAGCAGCTCCTTGCTTTCGACGATCTCTGGACCCGCGCCGACAAGCGCGCCTTTCTCATGACGCCGCGCGAGGAATTCGTGTTGCCGCAGGATCGCGCGCAAGCCTACGTCGGACACTATCTCGACATCGGCTTCGGCGTCAGCATCACGCCGCCCGGAACCATGGGCCGCATGACGAGCGCGATCAATGTTCGTCCCGGCGACAAAGTGCTCGAAATCGGAACCGGCTCCGGCTACCAGTCGGCCTTGCTGAGCTACCTGACCGACAGGCTCTGGTCGATTGAAATCATTCCGGCGCTCGCGGCGCGCACGCGCCGCCTCTATGACAGGCTCATCGGCAAGGGCTATCGCGAATATGCGGCGATCGCGACGCGAAGTGGCGACGGCTATTATGGCTGGGAAGAGGCGGCGCCCTTCGACAAGATCATCGTCACCTGCGGCATCGATCATATTCCGCCGCCGCTGCTGCAACAATTGCAGCCGCGCGGAATCATGGTTATTCCCATCGGGCCGCCGGGCGCGCAGCATATCTTGAAGGTGATCAAGACGACCGGCGCGGACGGCGCGATCACAGTCGCGCGGTCGGATATTTTCGGCGGCAAGATCATCCCCTTCGTGCCGCTGGCCGGCGGGCATCAGAACTTGGGGCGGTGAGGCGGCGCTGCTTGTTAGCTGCGCTGCCCCGCGGCCTCCAGGATCAGATTCGTGATCTCGGCCGAATGAGAGATCAACGACAGATGGCTGGCCTTCACTTCGATCGTCTTGGCGCCCATCCGCTTGGCCATAAAGCGCTCGAGATCGGGATTGATCGTCCGGTCTTCAGTCGAAACGGCGTAGAAACTTGGCTTCGATCGCCAGGCCGCATGCGTGGTCTTGCCGGTGAGCAGGGCCTTATGGAACGGCTCCTGGACCGCATAGAGCACCTTCGCCTTCGCTTCCGGCAGGTCGCCCGCGAAATCGCGCAGGAACGCGGCCTCGCTGAGGCGCCCCTCATCGCCGTCGAAAATGATACCGGCGGACGCGGGTGGCGTGGGGAATGTCTTGGCCAGCGCCGTATAATCCTCGCCCGCATCAGGTGCCCGCGCTGCCACATAGACAAGGGCCGAGACATTGGGATGCGTGCCGGCCTCGGTGACGATCATCCCCGAAAAGGAATGCCCGACCAGAACCGTCGGGCCATCCTGCCGTGCCAGCACGCGCTCAGCCGAAGCTACTGCTTCAGGCAGCGTCGTCAGAGGGTTTTGCACGGACGTGGCATTGAGCCCCGCCGCCTGCAGGCGTGCGATCACCCCGGACCAGCACGACCCGTCGGCGAACAGCCCATGCACGAGAACGATGTTGCGCGCCTTGGGCGGAACCGCGGTCGCGGCCTTGCCGCGAAGGGAGGTCAGCGAAGCGGCCGCGCCTGCACGCGAGGGCGGCCGAAAAAGTGCGCCTGTTCATCATCATAATATGTCTCCCTCGAATGAGGTGGTCGATCCGGCCGGCCTCCTAACCTATGCGATGTAAATGCCCTGCACCGCGAGCCTCTGGAATGCGGATCTTTGATGTGTAAACGCGGCCCCGAAGTCAGTACTCCGCCTACTCCCACTCGATCGTCCCCGGCGGTTTGCTGGTCACATCGTAGACCACGCGGTTGATGCCGCGCACCTCGTTGATGATGCGGGTCGCGGCGCGGCTCAAAAAGCTCATGTCGAAAGGATAGAAATCCGCCGTCATGCCGTCAGTGGACGTGACGGCGCGCAGCGCGCAGACGAAATCATAGGTGCGCCCGTCGCCCATCACGCCCACCGTGCGCACCGGCAAAAGCACGGCAAAGGCCTGCCAGATCTTGTCGTAAAGCCCCGCCTTGCGGATCTCGTCGAGATAGATCCAATCGGCCTTGCGCAGGATTGCGAGCTTTTCCGCCGTCACGCCTCCCGGCAGCCGGATCGCAAGCCCCGGCCCCGGAAAAGGTTGGCGGCCGACAAAGGCCTCGGGCAGCCCGAGTTCGCGCCCGAGCTTGCGCACCTCGTCCTTGAAAAGTTCGCGCAAGGGTTCGATGAGCTTCATCTTCATGCGTGTCGGCAGGCCGCCGACATTATGATGCGACTTGATTGTGACGGACGGGCCGCCGTGGAAGGAGACGCTCTCAATCACGTCCGGATAAAGCGTGCCTTGCGCAAGGAAGCTCGGGGCGCCGCGCCCGTCGGTGGCGATTTTTTTCGCCTCCGCATCGAAGACATCGACGAAAAGCTTGCCGATGATCTTGCGCTTCTGCTCAGGCTCTTCGACGCCTTCGAGCGCTTTGAGGAAGAGTTCACTCGCCTCGACATGCACGAGCGGAATATTGTAATGGCCGCGAAACAGCGAGACCACCTGCTCCGCCTCGCCTTGCCGCAGCATGCCGTGATCGACGAAGACGCAGGTCAAGCGATCCCCGATCGCCTCGTGGATGAGCAGCGCGGCGACCGCCGAATTGACGCCGCCCGAGAGCGCACAGAGCACGCGCCCGTCGCCAACCTCGGCGCGGATCGAGGCCACAGCCTCGGCGCGGAAGGCGCGCATGGTCCAGTCGCTCTTCAACCCAGCGACCTTGTGCACGAAATTGGCGAGCAGTTTCGCGCCGTCCGGCGTATGCACGACTTCGAGATGGAATTGCGTGGCATAGATGCGGCGCGCCTCATCGGCGATGACCGAAATCGGCGCATGTTCAGAAGTCGCGAGCCGGCGGAAGCCCGTCGGCAGTTCGCTCACCGCATCGCCATGGCTCATCCAGACGGGATAGCGCTGGCCTTTCGTCCACACGCCTTCAAAGAAAGGACTGTCGCTCAGGATCTCGACCTCGGCGCGGCCGAATTCGCGATTGTCGCCGGCGGCGACCTTGCCGCCCAGTTGCGCCGCGATGACCTGCTCGCCATAGCAGATGCCGAGGATCGGCACGCCTGAATTCGAAGATCGCGTTTGGCGCGCGGGGTGAGCCCTCGTCGAGCACGGAAGCCGGGCCGCCCGAAAGGATGACGGCCTTGGGCGCGAGCGCGGCGAAAGCTTCGGCGGCGCGCTGGTAGGGCGCGATCTCACAATAGACGCCGGCCTCGCGCACGCGCCGGGCGATCAATTGCGTCACCTGCGAGCCGAAATCGACGATCAGCACTTTGTCGTGATGTTCGACGATCTCGTGATGAAGCTCATCCATGGGCTGTCCCAGCAAAAAGTTCGCTTAGGGGATCGCCGGGCCGCGCGCAAGCGGGGCAATCCCGTACTGCCCCCACGGCACTCAGCCCCAGGGCAAGATTTCCTGAAGCCATTCCAACGCATTCGAGCGACCGGATTGAACGGCGGGCAAGGCCTGCCGCTTAAGATCGTCCGCATGAGCCACGCACCTGCGAACGCGCCGGAGAGACCCTCGGCGGCGGCAAGCCGGCCGATGCGGCCAGTCCGGGCCGCCGCCATTCCGGCGCTTTTCTCGGAAGGGCCGGAGCCGGAGCCAGCCCGTCCGGCGCAAGTCCGCTGGCCGGCCCTTGCTTCCATAAAGAGGCATCTGAGCGATCTCGTGCGCTTTCCTAACCGCTGACGCGCATTCCTTCTCCCTGTAGGAGAACGCGCCGATTTACCCCTCTCCCCGCAAGCGGGGACAGGGCCATGCCCGCCTCAGTCCAGCGATAAAGAAACCATCCGTGCCGCTTTCCAGCGGCGAGAGACGGATGCCCGGGTCAAGGTCTGAGGCAAAGCGCGCCAGTTCCGGAAGACCTGCGGCTTGGGCGAGCGGCGCCGGCTCGATTGCGACGAAATCGGCATGGCCTTCAAGAAAAGCCGCGACCCGATCCTCGTTCTCTTCGCGCAGAAGCGAGCAAGTGACGTAAATGAGCCGACCGTTTTGCTTTACGAATCTCTGCCCGATCTCCAGGATTTCGTCCTGTTCCTTCAACCTTTGCGCAAGTGCGCCGGGGCGTATGCGCCATTTCGCATCCGGATTGCGCCGCCAGGTGCCCGTTCCCGTGCAGGGCGCGTCAACGAGCACGAGATCGCAGCGGCCCTCGAGATCGGCGAGATGATCGCTGCCACGTCGCGGCGCACGGACTTGGACATTGCGGGTGCCGGCCTTTTCCAGCCTGCGGAAGAGTCCGGCGAGCCGCCGGGCGTCGCGGTCCGTCGCATAAATCTGACCATGGTTTCCCATTGCCGCGGCCAAGGCCAGCGTCTTGCCGCCGCCTCCCGCGCAGAGATCGAGCACTTGCTCGCCAGGTTGCGCGGCGCAGAGGAGAGCCGCGAGCTGCGAACCTTCGTCCTGGATTTCGACGAGCCCTTTGACATAGGCCGGCTCGCCCGCGAGCGAAGGGCTGCGGCCGTCTTCGGAGAGCGGCAAGCGCAGGCCGAGCGGCGAGAGCGGCGTCGGCGTGGCGCCGAGATGCGCCAAGGCCGCTTGCGCCTTCTCCCGCGTCGCCTTCAGACTGTTGACGCGAAGGTCAAGCGGCGCGCGGGTGGCGAGCGCCCTGCCCTCCGCGCCGGCCGCGTCGCCGAACACAGCGGCAAAGGACGGCGCCAGCCATTCGGGAAAATTGCCGCGGACATGCGCCGGTGCGCCATCGAGCGTCGCTGTCTCGAAGCGCTCACGCTCTTCCTCCGTGAGCGGCGTCGGCGCGAATCCTTCGCCGGTGAACAGCGCCGCGACATCTTCGCCCGTCAGGCCGTGCATCTCGCGCAGACTGCCCAACATGATAGCGCGCGGCGTCTCGGCCCCCATGATGAATGCCGCCGAAGCCCGGCAGCGCAAGGCATCATAGACGAGCGAAGCCAGCGCGGCGCGATCCTTCGATCCGGCGAAACGATGCGCGAGGCCCCAATCCTTCAGGGCGTCCGCGGCCGGCCTGTGCCGCGTCTCGATGTCGGTGAGAATTTCTATTGCCGCGGCGATGCGGGCGGCCGGTGTCATCGCTCGCCTCTAACGACACAAAACACGTAACCTCACACGCCCGTCGGATAATTCGGGCTCTCGCGCGTGATCGTCACGTCATGCACGTGGCCTTCGCGCAGGCCCGCGGCGGAGACCCGGACGAAGCGCGCGCGGCTCTGGAACTCGGCGATGGTCGGTGCGCCGACATAGCCCATGGCGGCACGCAGCCCGCCGCTCAATTGATGCAGCACCCCGGCGGCCGGACCGCGATAGGGCACCTGGCCCTCGATCCCCTCCGGCACCAATTTCAGCGTGTCCTTGATGTCCTGCTGGAAATAGCGATCAGCCGAGCCGCGCGCCATGGCTCCGACCGAGCCCATGCCACGGTAGGATTTGAACGAGCGGCCTTGCAGCAGATAGACCTCGCCCGGGCTCTCATCGGTGCCGGCCAGCAGCGAGCCGATCATCGCACATTCCGCGCCCGCCGCGATCGCCTTGGCGAGGTCGCCCGAATATTTGATGCCGCCATCGGCGATCACCGGAATATTGGCGGCGCGCGCGATTTCGACCGAGTCCATGATCGCGGTGAGTTGCGGCACGCCGACGCCTGCAACGATCCGCGTCGTGCAGATCGAACCGGGGCCGATGCCTACTTTCACCGCGTCGGCGCCGGCATCGATCAGCGCCTTGGTTCCGTCGGCGGTCGCGACATTGCCGGCAATCACCGCCACTTTGTTCGAGGCGCGCTTGATGCGCGCGACCTGGTCGAGAACCGATTGCGCATGGCCATGCGCGGTATCGACGACGAGCGCATCGACGCCGGCCTCGATCAGGGCCAGCGCCCGCTCGAACCCCTTGTCGCCGACGGTCGAGGCCGCTGCCACCCGCAGGCGCCCTTCGGCATCCTTGCTGGCGAAAGGATGCTGCGTCGCCTTCTCCATGTCTTTCACGGTCAACAGGCCGACGCAGCGCTCCTCATCGTCGATGACCACGAGCTTTTCGAGCCGATGCTGGTGAAGGAGCCGGCGCGCCTCCTCCTGGCTCACGCCTTCGCGCACGGTGATGACGCGCTTCGTCATCAATTCCGAGATCGGCTGAAACGGATTATCGGCAAAACGCACGTCGCGGTTGGTGAGGATGCCGCAGAGCCGCGCCGGCTTGCCTAGCGGTCCACGCTCGACGACCGGAATGCCGGATATGCCGTGTTGACGCATCAGGGCCAGTGCGTCGGCGAGATTTTCATCGGGAAAGATGGTGATCGGATTGACCACCATGCCGCTTTCGTAGCGTTTGACCTTACGCACTTCCTCGGCCTGTTCATCCGGCTCCATGTTGCGATGGATCACGCCGATCCCGCCCGCCTGGGCCAAGGCGATCGCAAGCCGTGCCTCGGTCACGGTATCCATCGCGGCCGAGACGATCGGCAGGTTGAGACTGATTTCGGCGGTAAGCCGTGTCTTCAAATCGACGGCGCCCGGCAGGATTTCGGAATGGCCCGGCAGAAGCAGCACGTCATCGAACGTGAGGGCTTCCTTGAACGCCGGTCTCGCGATTTCGGCCATGGCCAACTCCGTGCTGCGCGGCGCGCGGGCCGCGGACTTTAAAAGATTGCCACGAATCGGCGAACGACCCGCGGCGGACTAAAGTTGGCAGCGGCTCATAGCACGCCTGCGGCGGAGCGCAAAGCTAAAGAGCGGGGATACGATTCCGGAAGCGCCCGCCGCGTGGTCGGCCAAAGCCCTATCAATATGGGGCGTCGCGGCCTAAATTACATTCGCCTTCCGTCGAAACCCGGGACATAGGGTCTAACTTTGCCGCGCTATGTCGTTACGGCGCTGATCGTCGCTTGCGCCTTGTTTATGGAAAGCCTCGACGGGACGGTCATTTCGACCTCGCTGCCGGCAATCGCGGCCGATCTGCACCAGGACCCTATCGCGCTGAAGCTGGCGCTCACGTCCTACCTTCTGTCGCTCGCCATCTTCATTCCGGCAAGCGGCTGGGCGGCCGATAAATTCGGCGCCCGGACGATTTTTCGCACGGCCATCTCGATCTTCACGCTCGGTTCGATCCTCTGCGGCCAATCGAGCACGCTCTGGGAATTCGTCGCCGCCCGCATGATCCAGGGGCTTGGCGGCGCGATGATGGTCCCCGTCGGCCGGCTTGTTCTCTTGCGCACGGTCCCCCGTTCCGAAGTCGTCGGCGCACTGTCATATCTCATGATCCCCGCCCTGCTCGGCCCGCTGTGCGGGCCGCTGATCGGCGGCTTCATCACCACCTATTTTCACTGGCGCTGGATCTTCTACGTCAATGTGCCGATCGGCATCGTCGGAATCGTGCTGGTTAGCTTATTCATCAAGAACATACGCGGCGAGACGCCTTGGCCCCTCGATGTCAGGGGCTTCATGCTTTCGGGCGCGGGCCTCGCCTGCCTTATCTTCGGCCTCACCGTCGCCGGACGTGGGGTCTTCGGCAAGCAGCTCATCCTTTCCTTGCTCGCCGCCGGCAGCATCCTGCTCGTGGCCTACTGGCTGCACGCTCGCAGGATCAAGTTTCCAATCATCGATCTCAAGCTTCTCGCGGTGCCGACCTTCCGTGCCAGCATCGTCGGCGGCTCGCTGTTTCGCATCGGAATCGGAGCCATGCCCTTTCTGCTGCCCTTGATGTTGCAGGTCGGTTTCGGATTGAGCCCTTTTCAATCCGGATCAGTGACCTTCGTTGCCGCCGCCGGCGCCATGGCGATGAAGGTGACGGCCGTTCCGATCTTGCGCTGGTTCGGCTTTCGCCGCGTTCTTGTTTTCGATGCGCTTCTCAGCTGCGCCTTTCTGGTGAGCTATGGATTCTTTACCTCAACGACGCCGGCATTGCTGATGATGGGATTGCTTCTCTTCGGCGGTTTCTTCCGCTCGCTCGAATTCACCGCCATCAATGCGATCACCTATGCCGAGATGGACAGTGTCGCGATGAGCCGGGCGACGAGCTTTTCCGCCGTCGCCCAGCAATTGTCTCTGAGCCTCGGGATTGCCGTCGGTGCTTTCGGCATCGAGCTTTCGCAGGCGCTCAGAGGCGACACGCATCTCGCCATCGTCGATTTCCACCGGGCCTTCTTCCTCGTCGCGCTCGCCTCGGCGAGTTCGGTCCTGTTCTTCTTGAACCTGCCGAAGGAGGCGGGCAGCGATCTCACCGGCTCGCCGAGGCATAAGACGACGCTTTCGGATTAGCGGCCAAGTTCCTCTTCGCCCTGTCATCGCTCTCCCGACAGGACTTGAGTTGCGACCGTCTCCATATTTAATTATCGCGTCTTGCGACCATGATTGAATGGAGGCATCAACAGGGGGAGACACTCATGCGACGCGCGTTCAAAATATGTTTGCTTGCAGGACTCATATTCGTTGCGGCACCATCGACTTTTGCTCTCGCCATGACGTGTTCGGACCGGCAACAAGTCTGCTTCGCCTACTGCGAAAAGAATTACGCCGATTCGCCAAGGTGCAGAGGTGTTTGTGGAGACCTACTGAGCGAATGTCTGTCGACCGGATGCTGGGAGAGCAGAGTGACGGCAAAACGGTGCGGAATTTCGAGACGATAATTCGCATTCTGCCGCCGCTTGAAACGGATGCCCTTCGCAACGCTTAGCTGGGGCGGCCGCGAAATCCGGTCGCCAACACGTAGAGTTCGGACGATTCCGCCCGGCTCGCCTTCGGCTTCACGTGTCGCACCTCGGCGAACTGGCGTTTCAGCTCGGCGAGAAGTTGCGTCTCGGTCCCACCTTGCAGGACTTTGGAAAGGAAAGTGCCGCCGTCGCCCAAGATCGCGCAGGCGAACTCTGCGGCGCGTTCGACGAGGCCCATGATGCGCAAATGGTCGGTCTTGCGATGCCCGGTCGCGTTGGCCGCCATGTCGGAAAGAACCACGTCGGCCGCCCCGCCGAGCCAGTCCTTCAGGATCTGCCACGCTTCGGGATCGAGAAAATCCAGGAGCCGGAATTCGACGCCCGGCACGGGCGCAATGGGCAGCAGATCGATGCCCAAGACTTTGCCTTTGCCCTCGGCTGCGCCTGTCTTGGCGGCGGCAACCTGCGACCAGCCGCCCGGCGCGGCGCCGAGATCGACGATTGTCTGGCCGCGTTTCAGAATGTGATAGCGCGTGTCGATCTCGATGAGCTTGAAGGCCGAGCGCGAACGATAGCCCTCGGCTTTCGCCCGCGCGACATAAGGATCGTTGAGCTGGCGTTCGAGCCAAAGCGTCGAGGCGAGCGGCCGTTTGCGCGCCGTTTTCACGCGTGTCTTGAGCAGACGCCCGCCGGCGCGGCGGGTGGTTTCGGTCATTGCGACCCGACCCGGCCGAAGGCGCGGTCGGCCGCGATCAACTGCATCAACATCCCCTCGCGCAAACCGCGGTCGGCGATGCGCACGCGTTTGGCTGGAAAGGCGCGCCGGATCGCTTCCAGGATCGCACAGCCGGCGAGCACCAAATCGGCGCGTTCCGGACCGATGCAGCCGTTCGCCACGCGCTCGCGATAGGACATGAGCCGCAATCGGCCGACCGTCGCGTCGATTTCGCCGTCGGACATCCAGAGCCCGTCGACGCGACGGCGGTCGTAGCGCGGCAGATCGAGAAAGATGCCGCCGATCGTTGTCACCGTCCCCGAGGTGCCGAGCAGATGAAAATTGGCGCAACGTTTGAACGCCGCCGCGCCTGTAATGAATTCGTCAAGTTCCGAGGTGACATAATCGACCATGGCCTCGAAGACTTCGTCGCTCACGTCGATGCCGCCAAACCGTTCGGCGAGCGTGACGACGCCGAGCTTCACCGAAACCCAGAAGCGAACGCGCTCGTTGAGAGGCGCGGCGTCCCGGCCGGGACCGGCGAGCCAGATGATCTCGGATGAGCCGCCGCCAATATCAAACAGCAGGACTGCTTCGGCCGCCGCATCGGCAAGCGAAGCGCAGCCGGCGACCGCCAGGTGTGCTTCGGTTTCGCGATCGACGATTTCGAGTTCAAGGCCAAGTTTTGTGGAGACTCTGGCCACGAATTCGGCACCGTTTTCAGCGACCCGGCAGGCTTCTGTCGCGATCAGTCGCGATCGCGTGACGCCCCGCGCATGCATCTTATCGCGGCAGACCTCCAGCGCCTCGAACGTGCGTTCCATGGCGGCTTCGCCAAGCCGCCCGGTCTGTGAAATGCCCTCGCCGAGCCGAACGATGCGCGAGAAGGAATCGATGATACGGAATCCCCCGGCGTCGGCGCCATGATGGGCCGTTCGCGCGATCAGAAGCCGGCAATTGTTGGTGCCGAGATCGAGCGCCGCATAAGTCGGCGTGCGCCTTTCCTCGGCGTCGGATCGCTGCGTCGGTGAACGCAAACTCGCGGCGGCGACGGGAGAACTTGGCACCCCCCTGATCTCTCCCGGATCATTCGGGCTTAGTATTTCATCGCCGGCACCTATTTCGGCGCGTTGCACCTTGACCTCACTCTGCGTCCCGATCGACTCCCCACGTGCGGATCGGGATCTCACAGCCACCATAAGTAAATCGGTATCTGCGGTCCACACCTATTCAGGTTGCTGCATCAAAGAGAGTTGGCGTCAAAGCAGGCTGACCTTGCTCCCGGACAAGGCAACACAAGCCCAGCGCAGCTTTACTGCGGCGGTTTACGCTCTTTGGACGAATGATGCAGCTTTGGCTTTCCGGATTGTTTTGCTCCGCGCGCCGGTTTGCTCGCCTTGCTCGCAGACTTGAATCCGCTTGTCCGTTTCGACGCGCCTTTTGATTTTGCGCTCTGCGGCCCATGTTTTGGCGGCTTTGCGCCTTTCTGCGGCCGGTGGGGCTTGGTGACTTGCGGCTTTGCATATTTCTTCGGCTTCACCCGCTCTTTTGATTTCGCCTGGGATTTGGCCGGTTTGCCGGAAGACGCGGTGTGCTTTGCCTTGTGAGCCGGGCCGTGCGGCTTGGTGGGCGTGGCCTCCGGCGAAGCCGGAGGCATGGACGCGCCCGAAGCGCTGGGCGGCTGGTCTTGCACCGGGGCTCCGCCTTGGCTCTGGCTGACCTTCGGCTGGATGGCCGGCTTGGAGAATTGCAGAGGAACGGGCGCCGGGACCGGCAGGATGCCCGGCCCCGCCAACGGCGGCGGCGGCAAATGTTCGAATTCGACCGGCCACGCCGGCAAGATGGAGACGGGCGGAGCCGGCGGCGGAGGAAAGGACGGATCGTCGAAAATCAGAACCGGCCGTCCGATGATCATATCCTCGTCCTCCGGCGGAGGCGGCAGACCTTGGAAATCATAAGGATCGAAGCGCGGCGGCGGATCGAGCGGCGCGGCAAGAGTGCCAAGCCGCCGGCGTGCATCCACAAAATGCGGACCATGCGCGTAGCGGCGCATATAGGTCCAATAGGCTTCCGGCGTATTGGCCTCGACGGCGCTGAACCAAGTGAGCGCTTCGCGCCGCACTGCCAGCAAGGCGCGCACGCGCAACGCAAGCGGATCGCGCGGATAGGCGGCGAGAAAATTCTCGTATCCGGCGAGCGTGTCGCGCGCGACGACGCGCACATAGGCATCCGCAGCCGGCAATCCGGTGAGCGGCTGGCTCTCCAGGCCGGCCACGTCCGGTAGAGGCGGTGCGCTCGCCTCACGCGTAAAGAAGGAGATCGGGGCCTCGATCTTGGCCACGTCCCACGGCACCATTGCGCCATTGCTGAGCGCGTTCACCCTCAGGCGGGTGTCGGTGAAGACTTGGTCGAGGAAGGCTCCCTCGCGGATCATTTCGACGAGGGCCTCAGCGTAGAAGCCATAGGGTCCGAGTTCCTCCGGCGCGATCGTGCCGGGCGCGGCATTGAAGGCATAGAGAGAGCCTGACTCTGCATCGACCAGCGCGAGACCGCTGGCGAAGGGCTCGCCCTCGGTCGCAAAATGCAAGCGGCGGGCGAGGTCGAAGACGAAAATTCGCGCTTTCGCCGGGATAGCCGCCAGGGCCTGCGTGTAATCCGTAAGCCGCACATTGACGAGCGGCACGTCGGTCTCGCGTTGCACGACCGCATCGACCGGGACGAAGTAATTCTGTCCTGCATATTGCAGCCCGCGGCCCGAAAGATAGACGAAGACGATAGCGTTCGGGCCGGCCTGCTGCGCCTTGGCGACGAAGTCGCGCAAAGCGTGGCGCAACGCGTCCTGATCGAGGTCGGCGGCTCCGGTCACGTCGAACCCGGCTTCCCGCAAGCATTGCGCGACGAGACCGGCGTCGTTCACCGGGGTTGCAAGCGGCGCCGTCTTATAATTTGCATCGCCAATGACGAGGGCAAGCCGGGGCTCCTGATCTTGCGCGCGGGCCTGGGGCGATGCCAAGGCGAGGACGAGAAGCAGGAAAAGGGCGACAGTATCGAGGCGAGTGCGCATATCTCACCACGGTTGACCGGTTCTCACTAGGCAAGCGTTTATGGCCGAACGGAGGCTGAATGCCGGTGCGGATGGCCGCCACCTCACCGCCGGAGCGAAGTTTTCCCGGACTTTTCTCATTCGTTGGGCTCGGACCACGTCACTTGAATGTCACGCCACTTAATGAGAAGAGGGGCGAACTGCCCTCCGAATAAAGTCCCCTATGTCATCGAGATTCGTCGCCTTCGCCTCGCTCGGCCGAAAGACCCTGCCGAACCAGTTCGATGTGATCGCGTTGGCGTTGATCTTCGCCGGCTTCATCTTGATTGTGCATGGCACGCGCGGCATGGTTCTGCCGCTCGAAGCGCCGCAATCGACAGTGGCCTCGCTCGACTACGCGAACCTCCCCTATTATGCGTTGCGCACGACGCTGAGAATGTTCGCGGCGATCTTCGCCTCTTTGATCTTCACCTTCACCTATGCGACTTGGGCCGCCAAGAGCCGGCGCGCCGAACGCTTTCTCATCCCAATTCTCGACGTTCTTCAATCGGTGCCAATCCTCGGCTTTCTGTCGTTCACGGTGACGTTTTTTCTTGGGCTTTTTCCCGGTTCGACACTGGGCGCCGAATGCGCGGCGATTTTTGCGATCTTCACCAGTCAGGCCTGGAACATGGCCTTTTCCTTCTACCAATCTTTGCGCAACGTGCCGCATGAGCTGAGTGAAGTGGCAAACAGCCTGCTGCTGTCACCCTGGCAGCGGTTCTGGCAGCTTGAGACGCCCTACGCCATGCCCGGGCTCATTTGGAACACGATGATGTCGATGTCCGGCGGGTGGTTCTTCGTCGTCGCATCCGAAGCAATCTCCGTCGGCAACACGACAGTCAATCTCCCGGGCGTCGGCTCATACCTCGCGCTCGCCATCGATCACAAGCGTATCGATGCCGTTTTCGCCGCGATCCTCACCATGCTTGCGGTCATCATAGCCTATGACCAATTGCTGTTCCGGCCGCTCGTCACTTTCGGCGGCCGATTTCGCGTCGAATTGTCGGGCGGAGAACAGGAGGAAAGATCGTGGGTCGTCCAGCTCTTCCGCCGCACCTATTGGCTGCGAGCGTTCATCGCGGTACCAGCGCAGCTCTTCAAGAGCGCCGCGCTGTGGCGCTTTGAACTTCCGTTCCGCGCCGAACTTTCCGCAGAGGCAAGCCGCTGGAAAGAGCGTGCCCTCGATTTTCTGTCGATTGGAACTGGCGTGCTCGCCGGCGCCTGGGCCCTCTGGCTCGTATATCGTTACGTCAGCGCGAATTTGACGCTGCCTGAATTCGGGGAAGCGATCTGGCTCACCTTTTTGACCATGCTGCGCGTCATCGCGCTGATCCTGCTGGCCACGCTCATCTGGGTGCCGATCGGCGTGATGATCGGGCTCAATCCGAGGCTCGCGGAGAAAGTTCAGCCGCTGGCGCAATTCCTTGCGGCCTTCCCGGCCAATGTTCTGTTTCCGATCGCGGTTGTTTTGATCTTGCGATATTCGCTCAATCCCGACATTTGGCTGAGTTTCCTCATCATTTTCGGAACACAATGGTATATTCTGTTCAATGTGGTCGGCGGCGCCAGCGCGTTTCCGCATGATCTCAGGGAAGTCGCGGCGAGCTTTCGCATCCATGGCCTCGACTGGTGGCTGGAGGTCATCCTGCCGGGAATCTTCCCCTATTATGTTACGGGCGCCATAACGGCCTCGGGCGGATCCTGGAATGCCGCGATCGTCGCCGAATATGTCAAATGGGGTAACGATACGGTCAAGGCGCATGGGATCGGCGCCTATATCGCAACCGCAACGGCCGCCGGCGATTATCCGAAGATTGTGCTGGGTGTCGGCGTCATGTCGGTCTTTGTCATTCTCTTCAACCGGTTCCTATGGCGCCCGCTATCGCGCTTTGCCGAGCGGCGCCTGCGGCTAGATTGAGGACCTCATGCTCGATACGAGACTGAAACCCCTGCTTGAAGTCAAAGACGTCTGCCAGAGCTATCTCACTGGCTCCGGCGAGACTGGCGCGCTTGTGCTTGACCATGTTTCGCTCACCCTCAAGGAAGGCGAGATCGTCGGCCTGCTTGGCCGCTCGGGCTCCGGCAAGTCCTCGCTGCTGCGCATCATTTCGGGTCTCGCAAAGCCGACCTCGGGCGAAGTCACGTTTCGCGGCGAGCCGGTGCGCGGCCCGTTCGAAGAGATCGCCATGGTCTTTCAAAGCGCGGCCTTGTTTCCTTGGCTTTCCGTTCTGGCCAATGTCGAACTTGGCCTCAGGGCCAAAAAAGTGCCGGAGAAAGAAGCCCGCTCACGCGCGTTGAAAGCGATCGATCTCATCGGTCTCGACGGCTTCGAATCGGCCTTTCCCAAAGAATTGTCGGGCGGCATGCGCCAGCGCGTCGGCTTTGCCCGCGCGCTCGTGGTCAACCCCAACATTCTCCTGATGGACGAGCCCTTTTCGGCGCTCGACGTGCTCACGGCGGAAACGCTTCGTACCGACCTCCTCGACCTCTGGGTCGAAGGCCGCATGCCGATCAAAGCGATATTGATGGTCACCCATAACATCGAAGAGGCGGTGTTGATGTGCAACCGCATCGTCGTCCTCGCCTCCAACCCTGGACGCATCTCGGCGGAAATCCAAGTCAATCTTCAACATCCGCGCAACCGGCTCGCGCCCGAATTCCGCCAATTGGTGGATCGGATCTACGCCCTGATGACGCGCCGCTCTGAAACGGCTCAGCCCCGCGAAGGAATGTTCCCAGGCCTCGGGCTTGCTATGTCGCTGCCCGAAGTCTCGATGGAGACGCTCGCCGGCCTCATGGAGACGATTGCCGGACCGCCGTACAAGGGCCGCGCCGATCTGCCAGCCCTTGCCGACGAAACTTCCATGGCGGTCGACGACCTCTTTCCTGCTTCCGAAACCCTGCAGCTGCTGCGTTTCGCCGAAATCGAAGAAGGCGACATCAAGCTGACACCGGCCGGCCTGCGCTTCGCGGAAGCCGAAGTGGACGTGCGCAAAAAACTCTTCGGCGAGCATTTGCTCGCCTATGTGCCGCTCGCGGCGCGCATCCGGACGGTGCTCGACGACCGGCCCTCGCATTCGGCACGCAAAGCGCGGTTTCTCGAGGAGCTCGAGGATTTCATGTCGGATGACTACGCCGAGCAGACATTGAAGAGCGTCATCGATTGGGGCCGCTACGGCGAACTTTTCGCCTATGACGAGACCTCGGAGACATTCAGCTTGGAGAATCCAACTTGATTGGGAGCTTTTCCTTACGCCACCGTCATTGCGAGCGAAGCGATGATCGACCGGCTCGATGATTTAACCAGAACCTGTGCAACTTCTGAGAATAGTCTTTGCTTTTCTGTGTCTCGCCGCCGGCCTCTCGGGCCAGGCTGCGGCAGCCGCGACATGCCCCGCCGATCGCCTCGGCGTCGCCCGCACCCTCGCGCTCTCGACGAGGGGCGGCTTCGCCGTCGGCCTCAAGAGCTATCCGCAGACCTTGGACCTTGCAGACCATGAAGTGGTGCTGACCTTCGACGATGGCCCTTCGCCCAAGACAACGCCCAAAGTGCTTGCGGCCCTCGCGCATGAATGCGTCAAGGCGACCTTCTTTCTCATCGGGCGCAATGCCGAAGCGAATCCGGCGCTGGTGCGACGCGAACTGGCGGAAGGCCATACGATCGGCCACCACACTTTCTCACATCCGATCTTGCGGCTCATGCGCGACGCCGCCGCCCGCGCCGACATCGACAAGGGCTTTGCCGCCGACGACAAGGCGGCCTATGGCAAGGCTGAGGCGCAGCCGAAAGTACCGTTTTTCAGATTTCCAGGTTTTGCCGACACGCCCGCGCTCGTTGCCTGGCTCAAGAGCCGCGATATCGCCGTTTTCGGTGCGGATTTCTGGGCTTCGGACTGGTTGAACATGACGCCCGATGAGGAACGCAAGCTCGTCCTGGACAGGCTTGAGAAGGCTCGTCGCGGCATCCTCCTGTTGCATGACACCAAAGCTTCGACGGCGGCGATGCTGCCGAAGTCTACTCCGCGACTTGAAGACCCGCGGCTTCAAGATCGTTGATATCGTGCCGGGCGATGCTAAACCTGCGTTTCGCCAAGCGCCGCCAGGCTGGACGTCGGAGACCGAGGCGATCCTCGCCAAGGTCCTGCATGGGAAAAAGCGGAACGCAACGCCGGCTGCCGCGCATTTGCCTGAATCGGTCGAGTGACAGGATCAGGGTTGCCAGTCTGTGGGGGCCACTTCGAACTTGCTGAATTCAAATCCAGGCGCGACTGTACACCCGACCAATGTCCATTCGCCAAGCGATTCCGCGCTTTGCCAGATGCCGGCGGCCACGATGGCTTGCGGCGCTTCGCCGGCAGAGAGATCTATTCCCAAGCGATGAACAGACAATCGTTCGGGCATCTTTACAGAAAGAGCCAGCGATGCGCCGCCGTACCAATGCCAAATCTCAGTTGCGTCGACACGATGCCAATGGGAGCGCTGGCCCTTGGCAAGCAAGTAGTAAATGGCGGTTGAGGCGGCGCGGCCATTGATTGCCAGTGCGTCACGAAGAGTTTCCCGAAAATAGCCGCCTTCGGGATGCGGCCGCAACGACAGAGCTTCGATAATATCTTGGGCGGATTTTGCTCGGCCAGAACCGTTCATCTTGGACCATGTAGTTCTAAGCGCGAAATGGTGCGGCCAAGAGGACTCGAACCTCCACTGGTTGCCCAACTAGCACCTCAAGCTAGCGCGTCTACCAATTCCGCCATGGCCGCGAAGGTCGTGCGGTCTAACAAAAAGGCCCTTCGGTGACAAGGCTCGCCGCCCTTCCCCGCTCCATGTTTCCGGCACGCGATGCGCCGCCGGTCGAATGGCGCGTGATCCCCGGTCTGATATCCTATGAGGCGGCGGTCGCGGCAATGGAAAACCGTGCCGAAGCGATTGCCGCAGGCAAGGCCGCCGAGGCGGTGTTTCTCCTCGAACATCCCCCGCTCTATACCGCCGGGACATCGGCGGCCGATGTCTCCGTTTCCGATCTGCGCTTCCCGCTTTATCGAACCGGCCGCGGCGGCCAAATCACTTACCATGGCCCCGGACAACGCGTCTGCTACGTCATGCTCGATCTTTCCCGCCGCAGGCCGGATCTGCGCGGCTTCGTGGCGGCGTTGGAGGCATGGCTCATCGCGACGCTCGCCGATTTCGATGTGGGCGGCGAGCGGCGCGAGGAGCGGGTCGGCATCTGGGTCGCGCGGCCCGACAAGCCGAACGGACCCGAGGGCGAGATCGCCGAAGACAAGATCGCCGCGATCGGCTTGCGTGTGCGCCGCTGGGTCACGTTTCACGGGCTGGCGCTGAACGTCGCGCCGGACCTTTCGCATTTTGACGGCATCGCGCCTTGCGGCGTGGCGGCGCTGCATCTTGGCACGACGAGCCTTCGCGATCTCGGGCACAGCATCACGATGAGCGAGGTCGACATCGCACTACGGCGAAAATTCGAAACGATCTTCGGCACGACGACGCGTGCCAAGGATTATCAGCCGGCGTGATACCTGCGTGGCTCCGCGTATCCGCCCTGCTAGGCCGCGCGAAGCTCCGTAACGGCCCGCAACGCAGCTTCAACCGCCCTCTGCCGTTGCTCGGGCCCGTGTTGGATGCCTTCGGCAATGATGAACTGGGGGTCGGCGACCCCAATGAAGCCGAAGGCCGTACGCAAATAGGTCTCCAGATGTTCTTTGGCGGCGGCGGGAGTCTCCGCGGCATAAATATCCCCACGC
Organism: uncultured Alphaproteobacteria bacterium; assembly: GCA_963759985.1. Classification (GTDB taxonomy): domain Bacteria; phylum Pseudomonadota; class Alphaproteobacteria; order Rhizobiales; family Beijerinckiaceae; genus Methylovirgula. Next base: position 119,917 of record CAVXBI010000003.1, on the reverse strand, counting down.
GATGCCGCGATGATCACGCGCTTGCCGCCAGCCAGGCCGACAACGCCCCCTTCGCCATAGGAAAACGTCTTGCCGGGAAAGATGATGCGGTCGATCCAGGCCTTCAATTGACTGGGAATCGTAAAATTATACATCGGCGCGCCGACAACCACGATGTCTGCGGCCAAAAATTCGTCGAGAACCTTTTGGCTCGCGGCTGCATCACGATGCGCGGTCCGGTCGGAAGAGGCTGCCAGCGCTGAAAGCGGATGATCGCTTGGCAGAACTGCCAACGTCAAATGCGCGAGGGGCGCGGCGGAAAGGTCGCGATAGGTCACCTCGAGACGGGGATTTGCGTGGCGCAATTGTTCCACGATGGCGGCGGTGACCTGCCGGCTGACGGAATTCGAGCCGAGAATGCTTGAGTCGATGTGCAGAAGTTTCATTGTGTCCGGGCCTTGGTATCGATTTGTAACCTGGACTAATTAGATTACCCCCGCTATATCCCGCAAGGAGGCACAAATTCCATACCCGGGCACAGCTAAGTGACTGTTACAGATCGCCCTCTCGAACACGCGGACTGCCACAAAGTGAGCCAGATTTTGGCCCGCGTTGGCGACAAATGGAGCGTTCTGGTCATCATGCAGATCGAAGGCGGCCCACGCCGGTTCAATGAGATCAAGCGCGCGATCGGCGGCATTTCGCAGCGAATGCTGACCCTCACCTTGCGAGGTCTTGAGCGCGACGGACTGGTGATCCGGACTATATTTCCGACGATCCCGCCGCGCGTCGAATATGAATTGACGGATCTCGGCCGCTCGCTGCGCAAGCCGGTGATCGCGCTCGGCACCTGGGCGCAAACTCATTTGGCGGAAATTGAAGCGGCCCGATCCGCATTCGATCGCCGCGACGACGGGGCATGAACCGTTTATGGATTTAGGCGGTTGCGAGCTGAAAAAACCCGCCTGCCCCGCCGACCTCGGCAAGCGCCGCGTGATCCGCTTCAAAAATTTCGAACCGCGCGACCTGCGCATGCAGCGGACCCCGGCAGCAAGTCTCGCAGAGGGCGGTCACGGCATGCTCGGACCCGGCGAAGACCGCCTCGACGTCACCGTTGCGGCAGTTGCGGACCCAGCCGGAGACGCCACGAGCCTCGGCATGCCTCTGGGTGAAAGCGCGAAAGCCGACGCCTTGCACGCGGCCGCCGATCCGCACACGGACGATTTTTTCAGCGGTGTTCATGCTGTTCAGCCATCGGGATCAAGGATGATCCCTAATCGTGCCGCTTCTTGAAGTCGGCGACATAGAGCGCGGCGATCTCCTTATCGCTGTCGCTCGCCGCCGCCACGGCATTGTTGTAAAGATCGAGGATCCATTGATCCTTCTTGTCCTGCAGCGCAGCATCGCGGGCAAGAGTCAACCACATCAGGCCGACGCCGCGCTGCAGCGGCACACCGTCACGGCCGGCGAACAGCAATTGGCCGAGCAGAGCCTGCGCCTCGGCGTGGTTCTTGTCGGCGGCAAGATGCAGCCAACGCGCCGCCTGAGCGGCATCCTTATCGACCCCGATCCCGTCGAGATACATGCGGGCGAGATCATATTGCGCGTTCGGATCGCCGAAATTGGTTGCCGCATATTGAAACATCGCGAGCGCCCGCTGCGGATCCGGCGCCACCTTCGTATTGGCGATGCCGTTCAGGCTATAGGCCCCGACCGCGACGAAGGCGCTGGAGACGACCGGCAATTCGCGCGGGTCCGGATTGTCCTCGTCGTAATTCTCGACGATTTGCGCGAAATATTCATAGGCCTTGATGTCGTCGCGCGGGACGCCATCGCCGTCGGCATACATTTTGGCTAGCTTCCAGCGCGCCAGCGACTCGCCGGCGTCGGCGGCATATTTCAAAGCTTCGAGCCCCGAACGCGAATCTCCGGTCTTGAAGTCCTCGAGCCCGGCGCGCAGAGCGGCCTGCGGATTCTTGAAGATTTGCAGCGGGGTCGTCTTATCGGTGGTCGCAGCGGTCTGCGTCGTTCCGTCAAAGGCCAGACCCGCAGGCGCGACCGCGCTCGCGCCGGCGGCAAGCGCGGCGATGCCGATAACGACGAAGAGAGCGTTGCGCCTATACATCAGCATAGCACTGGGTCTCGCCAGCTGCGCCGGGGTGGGTGACCGCGCCGTAACGGGCGGGACCGACCCCCTCCGCATATTTGAAGAGCGCGCCGGAACCGAATTCGGTCGGCCGCGGTTTCCAACTCTTTTTGCGTTCGGCGAGTTCCTCGTCCGAAACGCGAAGCTCGATGGTGCGTTTCACCGCGTCGATGGCGATGATGTCGCCATCGCGGACAAGCGCGATCGGACCGCCGACCGCCGCCTCCGGCCCGACATGGCCGACGCAAAAACCCCGCGTTGCGCCGGAAAAACGCCCGTCGGTGATCAGCGCCATCTTATTGCCCATGCCCTGGCCATAGATCGCGGCCGTCGTCGACAGCATTTCGCGCATGCCCGGACCGCCGCGCGGCCCCTCGTAGCGAATGACCAGGACGGAGCCCGCCTGGTAGCGGCGCTTCGACACCGCCTCGAAACAGGCTTCCTCGCTGTCGAAGCAGAGCGCCGGTCCTTCGAAGGTGAGCTTGTCCTGATCGATGCCGGCGACCTTCACGATCGCGCCGTCGGGCGCGAGATTGCCCTTGAGCCCGACGATCCCGCCGCTCGAATTGATCGGCTTGTCGGCCGGTCGAACGACGTCCTGCGCCGGATTCCATTTCACGCTCGCCAAGTTCTCGGCGATCGTGCGGCCCGTCACCGTTAGGCAATCGCCATGCAGGAAGCCGTGGTCGAGCAAGGTCTTCATGAGGAGCGGGATGCCGCCGGCCTCGAACATGTCCTTGGCGACGTAGCGCCCGCTCGGCTTCAAGTCGGCGATATAGGGCGTGCGCTCGAAAACCTTGGCGACCGCAAAGAGGTCAAAATCGATGCCGCATTCATGCGCGATCGCCGGGATGTGCAGCGCGCCATTGGTCGACCCGCCGGTCGCGGCAACGACGGCGGCGGCGTTTTCGAGCGCCTTACGGGTTACGATGTCACGCGGGCGGATTTTACGCGCCAGCAGTTCCATTACCATTTCGCCGGCGGTTTCGCAGAACCGATCGCGGATCTCATATGGGGCCGGCGCGCCGGCGGAATAAGGCAGGGCAAGGCCGATCGCTTCGGAAACCGTCGCCATCGTGTTGGCAGTGAACTGGGCGCCACAAGAGCCGGCCGAAGGACAGGCGACGGTCTCGAGCTCGTCCAGATCTTCCGCCGATATCTTGCCCACGGAATAACGCCCGACAGCTTCGAAAAGATCCTGCACCGTGACCGGCTGGCCGCGGAAACTGCCGGGCAAAATCGAGCCGCCGTAAATAAAGATCGACGGCACGTTGAGGCGCAGCATCGCCATCATCATGCCGGGCAGCGACTTGTCACAACCGGCGATGCCGACGAGCGCGTCGTAGCAATGTCCGCGCACCGTCAACTCCACTGAATTCGGCGATGACCTCCCGCGAGACGAGCGAGGACTTCATGCCTTGGTGCCCCATGGCCATGCCGTCGGTCACCGCGATGGTACAGAACTCGCGCGGCGTTCCACCCGCGGTCGCCACGCCCTTCTTCGCCGCCTGCGCCTGGCGCATCAGCGAGATGTTGCAGGGTGCCGCTTCGTTCCAGCAAGAAGCAACCCCGACGAGAGGCTGATGAATTTCCGCGCGCGTCAGCCCCATCGCATAAAGATAGGAGCGATGCGGTGCCCTTTCCGGGCCTTCCGTAACGTGACGACTGGGAAGCTTCTGCTTGTCGAAGACGCGCGCGTCCAATTGGTCAACCCCGCTATTCGAAAGTGAGCGACGGGCCCTCTTCGGGCACAAATGCCACGCGGGGACGCGGGCGAATGACTCCTGCTACTTCGAAAACTCTGTCTACCCTTTCGCTCGGCACCTGCCGCGTTGGAACGACAACTCCGTCCAACTGAATTGAGCTTAGCCGACGGTTTATGGCTGAAAAGCGGCTTTCCTTTTGGCTAATCAAGCCTTGCTGAAATGATCTTAAGATGTGGCGCGAATGTCACAAATCGATACGTGATTAAACTTGTTTCGATCACGCCACGGCACGTGCCGAGAATGCGTCGCGTTGCTTCCTGATCAGCCTGGCTTCCGGCCCGACCAGCCGCCGCGTCCAAGAAACCGCGCGAAGGCAGCAAGCGCAGCATCGGAGACATGGTGTTCGATTCCCTCGGCATCAAGCTCTGCGCATTGTTCCGGCACGCCGACGGCCACGAGAAGATCAACCACCAGCCGGTGGCGCGCGCGGACGCGGGCGGCGAGGTCCGAACCCTGCGGCGTCAGAAAGATGCCGCGGTAAAGTTTGGAGGTCGCGAGCCCCTCGCGCTTGAGCCTTGCGATGCTCTTGATCGCGGTCGCATGCGAGACACCGAGCCTGCGGGCGATATCGGTCGGACGAGCCTCGCCTTGCGAGGACAAGAGATCGTCGATCAGCTCGACATAATCTTCAAGCACGGCAGTCGCTTGCGCCGAACGCGCCTTTCCAAATCTCGCGGCCTGCGTCGCCTCGGTCGGGAGTTCGGCCGCAGGGTCCGGCGCAACGACCTTCTTGGCGCTCATCGCAATCCCCCGCGGGGCCTTTGTGCAGTTGTGAAGAATGCTCTCCCGCATTGAAAATATCAATTGCGGAGCCATTTAAAGCCAAGTAACTTATTTGTAGGTATGGCTACAAATTAATGTTTAATGCCCGGATAAGCGACTCATGGACATCGTTGCGCCCGATCCCGAACTGAACAGGACGCAGCTCGCCATCCGCGAGACCCTCGACGGCCGCCGCCGCGGCCTGCGCGTCGTCCTTCCCCTGGCGGGGCCGGCGGTGATCGCATCGATCGCCTATATGGACCCCGGCAATTTCGCGACCAACATTCAGGCCGGCGCGAAATATGGCTATGGGCTGCTTTGGGTCGTGCTCATTGCCAACGTCATCGCGATGCTGTTCCAGGCCTTGTCGGCGAAACTCGGCATCGTCACCGGTCGCAACCTCGCCGAGGTCTGCCGCGACCGCCTGCCGCGTCCTCTCGTCTATGCGATGTGGATCGCCAGCGAGGTCGCGGCGATGGCGACGGATCTCGCCGAATTCCTCGGCGGCGCGATCGGGCTATCGCTCCTGTTCCACATCCCGCTGCTCTGGGGCATGGTTGTCACGGCGATTGCGACGTACGGAATTTTGCTGTTTGAGCGACGCGGTTTCAGGCCGATCGAGCTGATCATCGGCGCCTTAGTCGGAATCATAGGGCTTTGTTATCTGATCGAAATGTTCATCGCCCCGGTGGATTGGGCGGCGGCGGCCTTCCACTCAGCCGTTCCCGAGCTTCAAGGACACGGCGGCGGTTCTTATTGCGGTGGGTATCGTCGGCGCGACCGTGATGCCGCATGCAATTTATCTCCACTCCGGCCTTACCCAGGCACGGATGCCGCTCCGCAATGACGGCGACCGGCGCAAGCTCCTCTCCTATTCCAACCGTGAAGTCATCATCGCGCTGGCACTCGCCGGCGCAGTCAATATGGCGATGGTGATGATGGCGTCCGCCGCCTTTCACCAGGGCCACAGCGATGTCGCCGAAATCGAGACCGCTTACTACACGTTGACGCCGCTTCTGGGTGCGGCAGCCGCCGGCATTTTCCTGATCTCCCTGCTCGCCTCCGGCATATCGAGTTCGGCGGTTGGAACCATGGCCGGTCAGATGATCATGCAGGGCTTCGTGGGCTTCAAAATCCCGGTCTGGATCCGGCGGCTCGTCACCATGGTGCCGGCCTTCGTCGTTGTCGGCCTCGGAATCAATGCGACGAACGCACTGGTTATCAGCCAGGTCGTCCTCAGCTTCGCGCTGCCGATCCCGATGATCGCGCTTTTGGTCTTCACGCGGCGGCACGACATCATGGGCACTTTCGCCAATGGGCGTGTCACTCAGGCCGCGGCGGTCGTGGCGACCATAGTGGTCCTGTTCCTCAACACCTTGCTGCTGTTGCTGACCTTGGGCGTGCCCCTGCCGCTGCTGTCCTAGGCCGACAGGCGCCCGGGGCTCATCTCAAAACTAAAGCAGCGTCCCAGCTCTTTGACGTTGCCGATCGCGTTTTCCCGGCCCGCGACGCCGCCTAACCCGGTGGCGGATCGGCGTGGCATGACTTCGGAATGCTCGGAACATTGAGATTTTCGAAACGGCCGCATTTGTCGCAGCCCGCGAGCGCTCCAGCCGTCAGCACCATCGCGACAAGGAAAACGATACGATATCTCAAAGTGGAATCCCCGAACTGGGCAGCACCCTAACATAAGATTTTTCGCCTTGCATCCGCGCGCCCGGCGCCGCCCGCTCCTCTTCGCTCCGGCACCGATTGAGCAAAATGTTAACCCTGCACAGCTATCGTCCCAGGCGCCTGGTCCTGCTGCGAGGAGCCTTTTGCTTGCCCAACCGGCCGAGCCTGCGCCCGGCGGATCCGGCGTTGAGCGAACAGAAGATTGGCCCTGCGCCACGATCCCGGGCGGATTCTGGACATGTGAAACATGCAAAACCCGCAGAACATGCGAACGTCCGAGAGGATCAGGAGCTTCCTGCGGGCTCAGATCATCTTTAACAATCGCATGTCCACGATCGACTGCATCATCAAGAATATCTCGGCGACCGGCGCCAAGATCGCCTTAAACGACACATTCGCGGTTCCGACCGAATTCGATCTCTATATTCCGCAAAAAAGCCGCGGCCATCATGCCCGTCTTGTCTGGCGCGACAAGGACTCGATTGGTGTCGAGTTCATGGACGGGCAGCCTGCGGCCGTTTCTGCGACGGTAGCGCCCGAGCCTCCGGCGATCGGTGGCGAGACACGGCTGCGCGATCTCGAAGTCCAGAACGCGGAGTTGAAGGCGCGCATCCGCGCTCTCTGCAGGCGGCTCGAAGACCTCGGCCAAGACCCGAATAACGTCGCGTAGCATAGTCGCCGACTTTCAATTGAGGCTGCGCTGAAACCAAGCCTTGGCGTCCCCGCGCGCGCAACTTGGCCGCTCACGCCATCTCGACCAGCCACCCGTCTTTCAAAGTCACCCGTCGCGTCATTCTGACCGCAAGGGTTTCGTTGTGGGTGGCGACCAGCGCGGCAAGGCCAGTTGCTTTCACTAGTCTTTCGAGCGCCTCGAAGACGTTATGGGCGGTCTTTGGGTCGAGATTGCCGGTTGGCTCGTCGGCGAGCAGGATCACCGGCCCGTTCGCCACTGCTCGGGCGATCGCCACCCTTTGCTGCTCGCCGCCCGAGAGTTCCGTCGGCCGGTGCTTGGCGCGTGCCGCCAGCCCAAGATAATCGAGCAACTCCATGCCTCGCGCGCGCGCCTGCCTTTGGCTGAGACCGGCGATCATCTGCGGCAGCATGACGTTCTCGAGCGCCGTGAACTCCGGCAGTAGATGATGGAACTGATAGACGAAGCCGATTGCGTGCCGCCGCAATCGCGTGCGCGCGTCATCGTTCATGGAACTCGTCGGCGCTCCATTGACGTAGATCTCGCCCCCGTCGGGCTTTTCCAGCAGGCCGGCGATATGAAGCAGGGTCGATTTGCCGGCGCCGGAGGGTGCGACGAGCGCCACCGATTGCCCGGCGAAGAGCCCGAAATTTCCGCCGCGCAAGACGGAAAGCGCGGTCGCGCCTTGCTGGAAGCGGCGCTCCACATTTTCGAGCTGAAGAACGGGCTGCGACATGTCACTCGTATCGCAAGGCTTCGACGGGATCGAGCTTGGCCGCCCGCCAGGATGGATAGAGCGTGGCGAGAATCGATAAGACGAGAGTCATGCCGACGACCGAGGCGACATCGCGCGGATCGACAACGGAAGGAAGCCGCGACAGGAAGTAGAGTTCGGCGGGAAAAAGATTGGCGTGAAGAAGCCGATTCAGGAACTGCCGGATCGGCTCGACATTATCGGCGACCGCGAGCCCCAAAAGAAAGCCTGCGAGCGTTCCGGCGACACCGATCGATGCCCCGGTGATGAGAAAGATCCGCATGATGGCGCCGCGCGTCGCACCCATGGTGCGCAGGATCGCTATATCGTGGCTCTTGTCCTTCACCAGCATGATGAGGCCGGAGATGATGTTCAGGGCGGCGACAAGCACGATCAAGGTCAAGATGATGAACATGACGTTGCGCTCGACGTTCAAGGCATCGAAAAAGGTCCGGTTACGCTCGCGCCAATCGGTCATCAGCACCGGCCGGTCGACCGCCGCTTGGATCGCGTCGCGGACGGTGTCGATTTTTCGGGATCGTTGAGGAAGAGTTCGATTACGCTCGCCTGGCCATCCTGGTTGAAGAAGGCTTGCGCCGCCGGCAAAGGCGCATAGACGAAAATCCCGTCGAACTCCGCCATGCCGATCTGGAAGATCGCATCGACCGGATAGCTCTTGACGCGTGGCACGACACCGAATGGCGTCTGGGCACCGTTGGCGGTGATGAGCTTGATCATGTCGCCGACGCGCAGGTTGAGGTTATCGGCGAGCCTTTGGCCGATCGCCACCCCTCCGGCCTTGTCGAACCCGGCGAGCGTTCCGCTACGCACGGTGCCGGCGATGCCCGGCAAGCGCTTGATGTCGGCTTCTTCGATCCCCCGCACCAGAACTCCGGCGCCGCCCTGCGCGAAGGTCGAGGAGGCAAAGGCCGAACCTTCAATCATCGGAATGGCGAGACGCACGCCCGGAACGGCGGCGACGCGTTTGGCCACCGCGTCATAATCGGTCAGCGGCGTGTCGGCGGCCTGAAGAAAGATATGGCCGTTGATACCAACGATCTTGTCGAGCAGGTCCTTGTGGAATCCGTTCATCACCGACATGACGACGATCAGCGTGGCAACGCCCAGCGTGATGCCGAGAAAGGAAAATCCCGCGATGACGGAAACATAGCCCGAGGCACGCCGCGCCCGTAGATAGCGCGCCGCGATCATCCATTCGAAAGGTGCGAAGGGCATTTCGATCCTCTTCTCGCCCCTAGGGAGCGGGCCGCACGTCAGGCGGCAAAACGGGCGATGGCCTCGCCAATTGTCATCAACTCCCGAGCTCCAGTAGCACGCGCCTTCACTTCGACCTTGCCTTCGGCCAACCCCTTGGGCCCGATGATGATCTGATGGGGAAGGCCGATCAGGTCCAGCCGGGCGAATTTGGCCCCGGGCCTCTCGTCCGTATCGTCATAGAGCACGTCGATCCGGGCCTTTTTGAGTGCTTCGTAGATTTTCAAGGCGGCCGCATCGCAGGCCTCATCGCCGACCTTCAAATTGGCGACCCCGACGACAAACGGGGCGACCGCCTCAGGCCAGATGATTCCCGCTTCGTCGTGATTGGCCTCGATCAACGCGCCGACGAGGCGGGAGACACCCACGCCATAGGAGCCGCCGATCACCGGCCGTTCGACTCCGTCCGGGCCCGTGACCACGGCGCGCATGGGCTTTGAATATTTGTCGCCGAAATAGAACACTTGGCCGACCTCGATGCCGCGCTTTCGCACGCGCTTTTCGGGCGGCGTCTCGCGTTCGAAACGCGCCTGATCGTGGACATCGTCGGTCGCGGCATAGGCCTTCGTCCATTCCTTGATGATCGGCTCGAGATTTGAGTCATAGTCGATCGTCTCGTCCGGAACCGGCAGGTCGAGAATATCGGCGTTGCAATAGACGCCGGATTTGCCGGTCTCGGCGAGGATGATGAATTCGTGACTAAGGTCACCGCCGATCGGCCCGGTTTCCGCCCGCATCGGAATGGCCTTGAGCCCCATGCGGGCAAAGATGCGCAAATAGGCGACGAACATCCGCTGATAGGAACGGCGCGCGGCCGGCTCATCGATGTCGAACGAATAGGCATCCTTCATCAGAAACTCGCGCCCGCGCATCACGCCGAAACGCGGCCTCTGCTCGTCGCGAAACTTCCATTGGATGTGATAGAGGATCTTCGGCAGTTCCCGATAGCTATGGACGTAGGCGCGGAAGATCTCGGTGATCATGTCCTCGTTGGTGGGGCCGTAGAGCAATTCGCGCTCGTGCCGATCCTTGATGCGCAGCATCTCCGGCCCATAGGCATCATAACGGCCGGTCTCGCGCCAGAGATCGGCAAGCTGTAGCGTCGGCATCAGAAGCTCGATGGCGCCGGCCCGGTCCATTTCTTTGCGCACGATTTGCGTGACTTTCTGCAAGACCTTGAAGCCGAGCGGCAGCCAGGCATAGATGCCGGCCGCCTCCTGGCGGATCATGCCGGCACGCAGCATCAGCCGATGCGACAGGATTTCGGCCTCCTTTGGCGTTTCGCGCAGGATCGGCAGGAAATAGCGGGAGAGGCGCATGGGAGGGCTTGAACGGGGATGGAGGATCGAGGACGGCGCCTGCTGGCGGCTCGGCGCCCAAACAATCGCATGGGGACGGAAAAGACAAGCGGCGTCAAATGAGCTCCGCGGCCGGTAGTGGGTCCGACCCACTACCCCGCGGCCGAAATCCTGGCCCGATCGGCGGCTCATTATCTTTTCGTGGCCGCCAGCACATCTAATCTTTGGGTTCGCGCCGGGGAGAATGGCCATTTTTACGCATCGAATTCGACTCCTGTCGCTGTTTGGCTTCGATGTCTGGATCGATGCGTCGTGGCTTCTTCTGGCCGCGCTTATCATCTGGACCCTGGCGGAGGCCGTGTTTCCGAGTGTGACGCCGCGGCTCGCGCCGGCGACCTATTGGTGGATGGCGATTGTAACAACGATCGGCTTCCTCTTCTCGATCGTCCTCCACGAGATGTCGCATTCGCTGGTCGCGCGGCACTATGGCTTGCCGATCCGCGGCATCACGCTCTTCCTCTTCGGCGGCGTCGCCGAAATGGAAGAGGAGCCCCCGAACCCCAAGAGCGAATTCCTGATGGCGGCTGCAGGGCCGGCCGCGAGCTTCGTTTTGAGTGCGATCTTTTTTCTCCTGCTCGCGCTTGCCGGCGCGTGGAAATTGCCGGCCGCTTTCAAGGGCACACTTTGGTATCTCGGCGTCGTCAACGCGGTTCTGGCCGTGTTCAACCTCGTTCCGGCATTTCCGCTCGACGGCGGCCGCATGTTGCGCGCCGCGCTCTGGTCCTGGCGCAAGGATCTCGTTTGGGCAACGCGAATCGCCGCGGGCGCCGGCGATCTCTTCGGCATCCTGCTGATTGTCCTTGGCGTGCTGAGCATCTTCACCGGCGATTTCATCGGCGGGATGTGGCGCTTTCTCATCGGAATGTTCGTGAGAGGCGCGGCCTCGACAAGCTACCAGCAGGTTGTCGCCCGGACGGTACTCGAAGGCGTACCGGTTTCCCGTGTCATGACCGCGCCCCCGATTGCCGTTTCTCCCGGTGTCTCGGTCGCTGCTTTCATCGAGGATTTCGTCTATCGCCACCATCACCGGTCCTTTCCGGTCGCCTCGGACGGTGTCTTGATGGGTTGTATCGGGACGGAACAGGCGGCGAGGATCGATCGGGCGACGTGGACGACGACCCGCGTCGATGCGATCATGTCCCGCTGTCAGCCGGAAGACATGGTTGCACCCGATGGCGATGCGCTCGCGGCCCTGGCGCAAATGCGGCATAGCGGGAAAAGCCGTCTTTGGGTTGTCGAACAGAAACGCCTGGTCGGCGTTCTCTCGCTGCGCGACGTCATGCAGATTCTCTCAACGAAGCTGGAACTCGAGCAGACGCGACAATCCTCCGCCACGAATCCGAAGACTGGGCTTTGAGGCTGATCCGGCACCGTGGGCGGCAATGATGCTGAGGAGGCGGCGCCAAGCGGTAGCTATTCGACCGTCACGCTCTTTGCGAGATTGCGCGGCTGGTCGGCGTCTTTGCCCATGAAGACCGCCGTATGATAGGCGATCATCTGCACCGGCACCGCATAGACGATCGCGGAAAAATTCGCTGCCATGTCGGGCATGACGATCACTTCGGCGTCGGCGCCGATGTCATGTGCCGCTTGGTCGTCAGCGACGAGAATGATGCGGCCGTTGCGCGCCGCGACCTCCTGCACGTTCGACAAGGTTTTTTCAAAAACGCCGTCGCGCGGTGCAAGCACGATGACCGGCAGATCCGAATCGACGAGCGCGATCGGTCCATGCTTCAGCTCGCCCGCCGCATAGCCTTCGGCGTGGATGTAGGAGATTTCCTTCAGCTTCAGCGCACCTTCGAGGGCGAGCGGATAGGACGTGCCGCGGCCGAGATAGAGAACGTCACGGGCCTTGCCGAGATCGCGGGCGAGGATTTCGATCTTGGGCTCGCGTTTCAAGACTTCCGCCATCAGGCCCGGAACGGCCATCAGCTCCGCGACGAGGCTCGCCTCTTGCTTCGCATCGATCGTGCCGCGCGCCCGCCCCAAGGCGATCGCCAGACAGGCGAGAAGCGCGAGCTGGCAGGTGAAAGCCTTGGTCGAAGCGACACCGATCTCAGGACCGGCCAGAGTCAGAGCTGCCACGTCGCTCTCGCGCGCCATGGTCGAGGTCGCGACATTGACGATGCTCAGGATCTTCTGACCCTGCGCCTTGGCGTAGCGCAGCGAGGCGAGCGTGTCGGCCGTCTCACCCGACTGCGAGATGAGCAGCATCAATCCGCCCTTCTCCATCGGCGCCTCGCGATAGCGAAACTCCGAGGCGACTTCGATCTCAACCGGCAGTTTGGCGATGCGCTCGAACCAATAGCTGGCGACGAGCCCCGCCATGAAGGCCGTACCGCAGGCGGCAATCGTCAGGCGTGGCAGATGCGCCGCATCGACCGGCAGATCGAAGGGAAGCGCAACCGCGCCGGCCGAGAGATCGAGACAATGGGCGAGCGTGCGGGCGACAACCTCCGGCTGCTCGTGGATCTCCTTAGCCATGAAGTGCCGATAATTGCCTTTGTCGATCAGAAAGGCGGAGGCCGGTGCCTTGATCCGCCTGCGCGAGACTGAGCGATTGGCGGCATCGTAAAATTTCACGCCTTGACGGGTGAGCACGACGTAATCGCCTTCCTCCAGATAGGCGAGTTCATCCGTGAGCGGCGCCAGCGCCAGCGCATCGGAGCCCAGATAGAATTCGCCCTCCCTCTCGCCGACGCCGAAGCCGACGACGAGCGGTGCGCCCTCGCGCGCGCCGATCAACAGATCCTCCTCGCCCTCGAACAAGAACGCGAGCGCAAAGGCGCCTTTGAGGCGCGGCAGGCTCGCCGCCACGGCTTCGACAGGCGAGAGCCCACCTTTTATTGCCTCGTCGACGAGATGAGCGACGACTTCCGTATCGGTATCGGAGCTGAAGGAATGGCCCTTAGCCTTGAGTTCGTCGCGTAGCGCGCGAAAGTTCTCAATGATCCCGTTATGGACGACCGCTACTTTGCCGTTGTGATGGGGGTGGGCATTCTCGGCGGTCGGGCGCCCGTGCGTCGCCCAACGCGTGTGGCCGATGCCCAAATGGCCGAAGAGGGGCTCCGCCGCGAGGCTGGCTTCCAGATTTTTGAGCTTGCCGGCGGCGCGCCGACGCGTAATCCGGCCGTTTTCGAGAGTTGCGATGCCGGCCGAGTCATAACCGCGATATTCGAGCCGCCTTAAAGCCTCGAGAATGGTTCCGGCGACCGGCTCGGAGCCCAGAATGCCGACGATTCCGCACATGGGGTATCTTTCAGTTCGGTAGGCGCAAGACCCAGTTATTTCCGATGTTTGTCACGGAAAGCCTTAGCCCAAAATGGTTTCTCAATTTGCCTCTCGCGCGCCAAGGCGAGCGCATCGGGCGCAACGTCCTTGGTGATCACGGAGCCGGTTCCGATATAGGCGCCAGCTCCGATCGTGACCGGCGCAACCAGGGCAGAATTGACCCCAATGAAGACGCCTTCCCCGATTTCCGTGGGAAACTTGGTAAAGCCGTCGTAATTGCAGGTGATAACGCCGGCGCCGATGTTCGTCCGGGCGCCGATCGTCGCGTCGCCGATATAGGCGAGATGATTGGCCTTCACGCCTTCGCCGAGCGTCGAGGCCTTGACCTCGACGAAATTGCCGATCTTGACGTTCTTGCCGAGCACGGCACCGGGCCGAAGCCGCGCGAAGGGACCGACGCTTGCGCCCGGCCCAACGTCTGCTCCCGTCAAATGCGAATAGGCATGGATCGTGGCGCCCTCCCCGATTTTGACGCCCAGCCCGAAGAAAACGTCCGGTTCGACCGTGACATCGCGTCCGAACACGGTGTCGAAGGAGAGGTGGACGCGCTCGGGATCGAGAAAAGTGACGCCCGCGCGCATCGCCCTTTGCCGCAAGCGGGCTTGGAGAATGGCCTCGGCGGCGGCGAGCTGGCAGCGATCATTGATGCCCAGCACCTCATCCTCCGACGCGTAAGCGATCGCGGCCTTCAATCCCCGCGCCCGCGCCGCGGCGATGGCGTCCGTCAGATAATATTCGCCTTGCGCATTGGCCTTGCCGAGCGATTCGAGCAAGCTTAGGCAATGGGCTCCGGCGATTGCCATGACGCCACCATTGCAGAGCGCAAGGCCGCGCTCCTCTTCGCTGAGGTCCTTGTCCTCGCGGATGGCGGCGAGCGCCCCGCCTTCGAGGATCAAGCGGCCGTAACCCGTGGGGTCAGCCGCCACGAAGCCGAGTATGGAGATGCCGTAGGGCTCGGCGAGCTGGACGCGCAGCTTGGCGAAGGTCTCGGGCTCGACGAGCGGCGTATCGGCGAAGGCGACGAGAATATCGTCCCAGCCTGCGGCGATGGCGGGTTTGGCGGCGAGCACCGCGTCGCCTGTCCCGAGCGGCGCGGCCTGGACGAAGATACTCGCCTCCGGCGCGATGCGTTTTGCTTCGGCAACAACATTGTCCTGATCGGGAGCGACCACGATCGCGAGACCGTCGGCGCCGGCTGCCCCAACCGCCGCAAGAACATGAGCGAGCATCGAGCGGCCGGCAAGCTCGTGCAACACCTTCGGCCGGCACGACTGCATCCGCTTGCCCTCGCCTGCGGCGAGGACGATCGCGAGGCAGCGCCGTTGCGCTTGGTTAGGTGATTTCATTGGCGCAAGGCCCGAACCGACGACCCCCGCCAGCTGCGACACGCGGTCCCATGGAGTTCACGCGTCTGCCGCAACCGGGCGCTATCCACGCAAGAGGAGCGCCATAGACGCTGCCAGCGTAAGCCCGGCGCCCACCCAGGCTGCGACATTGCCAAATCCTCCAAGGATTGGAAGGCGCTCACCAAATTCTCCCTAAAAAGCCATCTCGCAGTCGCGATAAATGCGATATACACGAGAGATAGCGCCAATTCCAAGCAACGGCTCCGATTTGGGGCCCATCGGTTCATGTTCGAGCGTCGAGACGTGTTGAAAATCGGTCTCGGCAGCATGGCTGCCGGGATAAGTGAACTTTTCCAGCCGGCGGCAGATCTGGTCGGCGGGGCTCTGGCGCAATCGGCGCCGCCTGGATTTGCTTTCAGCGATCCGATCCCTTTCCAGGCCAGCATCGTGACGGACGCGGCGCGGAGCCTGGCCGAAGCGGAATTCAAGCCGGTCGCGAGCGACCTTCCAGGGCCCTTCCGCAACCTGACTTACGAGCAATATGTTGCAATTCGTGGCAAGCCCGGCACCGCCCTCTGGACAAACGAAAAAACCGGCTTCGCCCTCGAACCCTTGCATCGCGGCTTCATCTTTTCGTCTCGGGTGGAGATTAACATTGTCACGCAGGGCCAAGCGCGGCGCCTCATCTACAGTCCTGATCTCTACGACTTCGGCAAGATCTCCGTGCATGGGGACGTTGGTGACATCGGATTTTCCGGCTTCCGTATCCTGACCCCGCAGGATGGCAAAGGTTTTGCAGAGATTGCAACATTCCAGGGCGCGAGCTTTTTTCGCGCCGTCGCGCAAGGCCAGAACCCCGGCACAATGGCACGGGCCTTATCGATCAAGACCGCCGACCCGCGCGGCGAGGAGTTTCCGACGGTCCGCACCTTCTGGATCGAACGGCCGTCGCTGGCTGAGGATAGGCTCGTGATCCACGCCTTAATCGACTCGGAAAGCGTGAGCGGAGCTTATCATTTCACTTTGCGCCCGGGCGAGGCGACGATCATCGATACGGAATGCACCCTCTTCCCCAGGGTCGATGTCGATAATTTCGGCCTCGCGACCATGAGCGCGACGGTGATCTCCGACCCGATCGATCATCGCCGCGTCGACGATGTGAGGCTTGCCCTTGCCGAAATCGGCGGCGTGCAAATGTCGACCGGGCAAAATGAATGGATTTGGCGTCCGGCTTCCAACCGAGAGACTTTGCAGATCTCGACCTTCGTCGATGAACACCCGCGGGGCTTCGGGTTTCTCCAGCGCGATCGGGAATTCGACCACTATGAGGACGACGACCAGCATTGGGAGCTGCGGCCTTCGCTGTGGATCGAGCCGATTGGCGATTGGGGCGCCGGCGGCCTTCAATTGATTGAAATTCCAAGCGATTCTGAGGCGAACGACAACATCATCGCCTATTGGCGGCCGCATGATCCGCTCGTTGCCGGCAATGAAACTTCCTTTGCCTACCGGCAGTTCTGGTGTTGGTATCCGCCGGAACAACCGGCGCTTGCGATCGTCACCGACACACGCGCGGGCCGCGGCTCAAGCGGCCGGCGGCGGCGCTTCCTTGTTGAATTTACGGGAGATCCTCTTGGCGATCCGGAGCAGAGCCAGACGGCAAAACCCATGCTGACTGCGAACCCGGGCACGATCACCTCGATCCGGCAATTTCCATTGCCCAATACCAAGGTCTATCGCGTCTTGTTCGAATTGGACCCTGGCAGCGAGACCTCCTCGGAAATGCGTCTCAGGCTGGAGGCCGACGGCAGGCCCCTCAGCGAAACTTGGCTCTACAGATGGACACGCTGATCAGTTCATGGCTCCCCGAAGGGGCAGCCAAGGGGGCGAGCGACGCGCGGGTGAGCGCGGCGAATGATTCTTTCCTGACAAATCCGCCGGAGTCGCCGCTGGCGATGCCGGCCCAGAAGCTGTTTCATTTCGATCCCGACAAAGACCAGATACGCGTTCCGCGGCGGCTCGATTTCTGGTGCTTCATCTCCCGCCTTCTCATCTTTGGTGGCGGATTGGCGCTCACCGCCTACGGCGCCTATGAAATGTATGAGGTCGTCGCCATCGGCGGCGTGACACCGCTCGAATGGGCCCTCGTCTGTCTCTTTGTGGCCAACTTTTCCTGGATCGCGGTCGCCTTCACGAGCGCCTGCGTCGGCTTCCTGCGGCTGCTTTTCGCGCCGCCCAAGCCACCTGCGGTTCCAGCTCAGCTCAATGAGCACACGGCGATTATCATGCCGATCTACAACGAGGCGCCGGAGCGCGTGTTCGGCGCTTTTCAAGCGATGTTCGAAGAGGTCGAGGCGAGCGGACACGGTGCCTCGTTCGATTGGTTCTTGCTGTCCGACACGACCAATCCGGAGATCTTTATCGCCGAGGAACATGCCTTCGTGGCGATCCGGCGAGCGCTCGGACCGCGGGCACGGATTTTCTACAGACACCGACCCAAAAACCTAGCGCGTAAGTCTGGCAATATCGCCGATTTCGTCACCCGCTGGGGCGGTCATTATCCGCATTTCGTGGTGCTTGACGCTGACAGTCTAATGAGTGGCGAGGCCATTGTCGGCCTTGCGGCGGCGATGGAAGCGGACCCCGGCGCGGGGATCATCCAGACCTTGCCGCTGATCATCAATCGCAACACCCTGTTTGCGCGTGTTCAGCAATTCGCGGCCAGAATCTATGGGCCGGTGATCGCCGCGGGGCTTGTCGCCTGGATGGGCCGCGACGGCAATTATTGGGGCCATAACGCGATCATCAGGACACAGGCTTTCGCGGCGCATTGCGGCCTGCCGATCCTCAAAGGCCGCGCACCTTTCGGCGGCCATGTCTTAAGCCACGATTTCGTCGAGGCTGCGCTGATGCGCCGCGCCGGCTATGCGGTCTACATGCTCTTGGGGGTTCGCGGCAGCTACGAAGAATGCCCCCCGTCGCTGATCGAGCTTTCAACGCGCGACCGCCGCTGGTGTCAGGGCAATCTCCAGCACGCGAGCATCTTGCCGGCGAAGGGGCTGCATTGGGCCTCGCGCCAGCACATGATCGCCGGCATCATGGGCTACCTCGCCTCGCCGCTCTGGATGCTGCAACTCTTTGTCGGTATCATCCTCGTCCTGCAGGCGAGCTACATAAGGCCCGAATATTTCCCGAGCGGTTTCGCGCTCTTCCCGGCTTGGCCTCGCTTCGACGCCGAACGGTCGCTGAACCTCTTCGCCCTCACGATGGCGATCTTGCTCGCGCCGAAGGTTTTCGGTCTGATCCTGGCGCTGCTGCGAAGCTCCACGCGGCGCGGCTATGGTGGCACGATCCGCCTCCTCGTCTCGACCCTCTTTGAGACAATCATGTCGGCGCTGCTCGCACCGATCATGATGCTGATCCAGACCGGGCATGTCGTGCATTTCCTGTTTGGCTTCGACACGGGCTGGAATCCGCAGCGGCGCGACGACGGATCGGTCCCCTTCAAGGCAATCGTGCGCCGCCACAGGTCGCATGTCGCCATGGGTCTATTGATGCTGATTGCAGGCCTCATGATCTCGCCTTCGCTCGTCGCCTGGATGTCGCCGACGATCCTCGGTCTCGTGCTCGCGATCCTGCTTTCCTGGGCGACCGGACAATTGTCCTTGGGAATCTTCCTGCGCCGTTCCGGGCTTTTAGGAACGCCGGAAGAAAGAGCGAAGCCCTGCATCGTGCGTCGTGCCAACAAGCTGGGGAAAATCTTAGCGCGCCAGGTCGAGAAGGCCGAAGGCTTGCGCAGCCTCTATGAAGACCCCGAGTTCCGCGCCGTTCATCTCGCGATGCTGCCTCCCGGGCGTACCCGCAAGCGCGGCGAGATTTCGGCGGATTGGGCGCTCGCCGAAGCCAAGCTCGAAGAAGCCCATTCGATCGATGAGGCCATGGATTGGCTGAAGCCCGTCGAGCGCATGATCGTAATGCTCGATCCCGATCTCATCGCTCTTCTTGCGGCTATTCCGAAAAGCCCGATCGTGCCTATCGACACGGCGGCTTAGTTTAGAACGACAGTAAACTGCAAGTCTCAGCAGCCGCATTTTGAGGAATTCTAAATGTAGGCTCGGGTCCTTGCAGTATTGCGCGCGCGCGTATAGTTCAAAGCGCACGGCGAATGGTCTGCGCACGCAAATTCAGCGGCCTCAAGTCTCAAGCTCCAGGCGTTGCTCTGACAAGTGACGAAGCGCAGCATCGCGCACGTCGACATGGGAATCGCAGCCGACGAAATGAAAGGTGCGCTCTTGATTGGTGCGCTCATCATAGTCTTCCGCGAGGTCGTTGAAGCCGGTCTGGTCGTCGGCATCGTTCTCGCCGTGACGCAAGCGATTCCGCATCGTCTGCGCTACATCTTCGCCGGCGTTGCTGCCGGCGTTTGCGGCGCCGGGCTCGTCGCGATGTTCACCGGATTGATCGCCGCGGCGATGGCTGGCATCGGACAAGAGGTCTTCAACGCGACTATTCTTGCAATCGCGGTCGTCATGCTCACCTGGCACAATGTCTGGATGGCGCGGCACGGCCGCGAAATGAGCGATGAGCTGCACGAGATCGGCCGCGAGATTCGCAGCGGATCTAAATCGCTCATCGCGCTCGCCATCGTCGTGGCCGTCGCCGTGCTGCGAGAAGGCTCCGAGATCGTTCTCTTCCTCTATGAAATCATTGTCGCCGGCGGCAGCAGCGGGTTCGGCATATTCGTCGGCGGCGTGCTCGGCCTCTTGCTCGGCGTCGGCGTCGCTTTTCTCACCTTCAAAGGCTTGGTTGCCATCCCAATGCGGCATTTGTTCCGCGTGACGACGCTCCTGATCTCGTTCATCGCCGCCGGAATGGCGGTGCAAGCCGTCGCCTTTCTCGAACAGGCGGATGTTGCGACGAAGCTCGACAGGATCGTCTGGAATACGTCGTCCATTCTGCCGGACGATTCCATTCTGGGTCGGCTCTTGCACACGCTGATCGGCTACACGGATGAGCCTACGCAATTGCAGCTTCTCGTCTATATCCTGACGCTCGCGACCATCTTCGCGCTCATGAAAATCTTCTCGCACCGGCCGCAGCCGCTGCGCCCGGCAGCGGCCGAGTGAAGCCCGAACGTGTATTAATGTTAAACTCCAAGGCAGATCGGCCCATTGCCGAGCTTGCAATTCTGTTGATTCATCCCGATATCGGTACTAAAGAGCGCTTGGAACGTGATCCGATTCGGCTCACTCGCGCTTTCCGATTTCTTCCTTAGCGCAAATCCGTTGTCGCACTGGCCGGCCGGTCGGAACGCGCCTCGGAAAACGCCGGATTGCCCTATGAGGGGCGAGAGGCTCTTTTCAGGAACAAGATGACTTTTAGAGAACTAGGTCTCAGCGAGAAGGTTCTGCAGGCTGTAGAAGCTTCAGGTTACACGCACCCCACTCCGATCCAAGCCAAAGCCATTCCCGAAGCGCTCGCCGGGCGCGACGTGCTCGGAGTCGCCCAGACCGGCACCGGCAAGACCGCCGCTTTCACCTTGCCGATGTTGTCGCGCCTCGAAAGGGGGCGCGCACGGGCGCGAATGCCGCGCACGCTCATCCTCGAACCTACACGCGAACTCGCCGCCCAGGTCGAAGAGAGTTTTGCGCGCTACGGAGTGAACCATAAGCTCAATGTCGCGCTGCTGATCGGCGGCGTGTCCTTCGGCGATCAGGAAACGAAGATCACGCGCGGCGCCGACGTTCTGATCGCGACGCCCGGGCGGCTGCTCGATTTTTCCGAACGCGGCAAGCTGCTGCTGACCGGCATCGAGATTTTGGTGATCGACGAGGCCGACCGCATGCTCGACATGGGCTTCATCCCGGATATCGAACGGATCTGCAAGCTCGTTCCCTTTACCCGTCAGACGCTCTTCTTCTCGGCTACGATGCCGCGCGAGATTATCAGGCTCACCGAGGCTTTCCTGCATAATCCGGTGCGTATCGAGGTCGCGCCGGCGGCATCGAGCCCGGCGGCGATCACCCAGATCCTCGTCGCCTCCGAACCCGGCGCCCCCAAACGCATGACTTTGCGCAAGCAGATTCGCGCCGTCGCCAATTTCAAGAACGCGATCATCTTCTGCAACCGCAAACGCGATGTCGCTCTGCTCCACACGTCGCTTCAGCGGCACGGGTTCCGCGCCGGCGCCCTGCATGGCGACATGGACCAAAGGGCGCGTATGGCTTCGCTCGATGCGTTCAAGACGGGCGAGGTCGATCTCATCGTCTGTTCGGATGTCGCCGCCCGCGGCCTCGATATTCCCGATGTCAGCCATGTCTTCAATTTCGATGTTCCGGTCCATTCCGAGGATTACGTGCATCGAATCGGGCGCACCGGACGGGCCGGCAAACAAGGAACTGCAATCACAATCGTCACGCGGCTTGACCGCAAGCATCTCGCTGAAATCGAGAAGTTGATCGGCCATCCGATCGGCTGGTTGGGAGGCGCGACGTTCGAGGATCTCGGTGCGCCGATGCCTGATGAGAGCGTGCCGGAGAAGCCGGCAAGACGGCGCGAAAGGGGTACGGGGTCAAAGCGCCCGAGCCAAGAGCGCACGACAGCGAACGGCCGAGAACGCAGCGCTCACAAGCCGGAGGCGCGCGAGGCGCAGGAACAAAAGCCGCAGGCTCACAGAGCGCAAGAACACGAAGCGCGCAAAGCACAGGATCATAAAGCCGAGGAACGCACTGGACGGCCGGCGCCAGCTTTCGCCGATCACGGCAACCGGCCGGTCATCGGAATGGGCGATCATACGCCGAGCTTTTTGCTCCGGCCCGTGAAGTTGAAACCAAAGATTGCCGAAGAAGCGGAGTAAGCCGGCTCCGGCTCAGCGGCTGTCCGCCCGCGCCGCTTCCAGCGCAGCTTCGCTCGCCGGTGCGATCGACACCGACTCCCCACAGCCGCAAGACCCTGTCTGGTTGGGATTGCTGAAGGTGAATCCCGAGCCAATCTTATCGGTCTTGAAATCCAGCTCGGTGCCGAACAGAAACATCAGCGCCTTGGGATCGATGAGGATCTTCACGCCCTTGTCTTCGATGATCTCGTCGTAGGGACCGATGGCTTCGGCGAACTCCAAAGTGTAGGACATGCCGGCGCAGCCGCCGTTCTTGACGCCGACGCGGATGCCCGTGACCGGACGCTCGGCACCGGCGATGAGGTGCCGGACGCGATCGGCCGCCGCCTCAGTCAAGGACATGATCGGAAATTTCGCCATCGTCTCCTCCGGGCGTCGCCGCCCTTCAATATGGGTCCTGCCGTCTCTCAATGCGAGCCCCGTTTTCACCTGCGCCGATAGGTACCGGTGAAGCTCACATTGATGCCGCCGCAGACGTGGTTGTCCTCCACCAGCAGGTAGTCCGCGAACCGCCGCATCCGAACCCGGCAATCATATTCGCCGCCCTGATCATAGGGCTTCGTCGCCTCGCCGACCATGGCAAAAGCAAGCGTGCCGTTGTGCGGGAAAACGTCGGCGGCGATCTCACCCGAATTGACGCCGCCTCGTTTGACACGCTCCGGGTCCGAGGCCCCGAAGGTCGCTTCACCCGAGATCGACAGTATGTTCTTCTCCGACCCGCGCCGGATGGTGATCCGCTGTTCCATATTCCCTTGCCACGCCCCAACCCAGGCTTCAATGCCGACCGTGGGATTGGGCAGCGGCAAGTCCTTCAACGCGGCCGCGGGCAGCCAGCCTGCCGTCTCGAGCCCCTTTGCCGAAACGAACGAGGCGCAGACGAAACCGCCCGACCTCTGCGCGGTAAATACCCGATCGCCGGGAACGATGAAGGCCCGCCAGCGGCAGTCGTCCGTTTCCGCCGGACATCCTTTTTCGTCCACGGCACCCTTGATGAAAAAGACTCGCGGCGCCGGTCCCACCACTGTTGCAAGGCCGAAGGGCATACCGTCCGTCAGGCTGATCGCCGTCGAACAGCCAGCTTTGTCTCCCGCCCATGCACTATCTATCCCCAGGACCGCCATCGCGCAGACGGCGACGGCAATTGCCGCAGAACGCATCAATAAAAATCCAAAGCCGCGCGCGCCTCGTCCGACATGCGTCGCTGATCCCAAGGCGGCTCGAAGATCATGTGGACATCCACGCCCGACGTGCCGGCGATCGCGCCGACCACGCTCTCGACGGACTCGGTCAGTTCGCCCGCGACCGGGCAGCCCGGCGCCGTCAGAGTCATGTCAACGACGACCTGCCGGCCGTCATCGACGGCGACCTTGTAGATGAGGCCAAGCTCATAGATGTCGCAAGGGATCTCAGGGTCAAAGACCGTCTTGAGGGCGGCGATCATCTCGTCCCGCAACCGTTCTTTCTCGGCCTCGGGAATCTCGGCTGCAAAGACCCACTCTGGCGCGTTCGGCGCTTCAGCTTCGAGCGTTGGCGATTCGGTCATCATGATCCTCAGGCAAAGAGGCTCTGCGCCCTGACTAGGGCATCGGCGAGTTTGTCGACTTCCTCGAACGTGTTGTACATCGCGAAAGAAGCTCGGCAGGTCGAGGTCACGCCGAAACGCGCCAGCAAGGGCTGGGCGCAATGCGTCCCGGCACGCACGGCGATGCCGCTGCGATCGATGATCGTCGCAACGTCGTGTGGATGGGCGTTCTTCATGTCGAAGGCGAGGATCGCAGCCTTGCCTCTGGCGCGGCCGAAAATGCGGATCGAATTGATCCGCGCGATCTTCTCATGCGCATAGGCACCGAGCGCGGTTTCATGCGCATGAATCTTGGCCCGGCCGACGCCGCGCATATAGTCGAGCGCAGCGCCGAGGCCGATCGCCTGCACGATCGGAGGCGTGCCCGCTTCGAACCGATGCGGCGGCTCGTTATAGGTGACCCTGTCTTTCGTCACCTCGTTGATCATCTCGCCGCCGCCCAGAAACGGCGGCAGCCTGGCGAGCCATTCCTTTTTGCCATAGAGCGCGCCGACGCCGGTCGGCCCATAGAGCTTGTGGCCCGTGATGGCATAGAAGTCGACGTCGAGATCACGAACATCGACATCGAGATGAACCGCGCCTTGCGAGCCATCGACGAGTACGGGAATTCCGCGCTCATGCGCGATCCTGACGATCTCCTTGATCGGCGTGACTGTGCCGAGCACGTTCGAGAGATGCGTTATGGCAACCATCTTGGTCTTTTCGGTGAGCGCCTTTTTGAAGGCGTCGATCGAGAAATTCCCTTCATCGTCGATATCGACCCATTTCAGCACCGCGCCTTTGCGTTCGCGCAGAAAATGCCAGGGCACGATATTGGCGTGATGCTCCATAATCGAGAGAACGATCTCGTCGCCCTCTTTGATGTGGGTCTGGCCGTAAGAGGAGGCGACGAGATTGATCGCCTCGGTCGCCGATTTGGTGAAGACAATCTCATCGGCCGACCCGGCATTCAAGAAGGTGCGCACGCTCTCGCGCGCATTCTCGTAGGCCTCGGTTGCGGCATTGGCGAGATAGTGAAGGCCGCGATGCACGTTGGCATATTCGTTATAGGTCGCATGAACCATGCGATCGACGACCTGTTTCGGTTTTTGCGCCGAGGCGGCATTGTCGAGATAAACGAGCTTCTTGCCGTAGACTTCGAGATCGAGGATCGGGAAATCACGGCGGATGCGCGTCACATCGAGCGGCGCCTGGGCATGCTCGTTCATGCGGCGCTCCGTACGTTGGATTTCACGCGCCCCGCGAGCCAGGCGCCGACATCGGCCCGATAGGCCGCGATGAGGCCTTCGTGACCGATCTCATCCACCAATTCGCTCGCGAAGGCTTCGAGCAACAGCGCCTCCGCTTCGCTTTCCATGAGGCCGCGGGTCCGCAGATAGAAGAGCTGGTCGGCGTTGAGGCCGCCGCACGTCGCCCCATGCCCGCAGATCACGTCGTCGGCGAAAATTTCGAGCTCCGGCCGGCTGTTCATCGTCGCGCCGTCGCTGAGCAGCAGGGCTTTGGCGAGCATCTTGCCGTCGGTCTTCTGCGCCTCGCGCTCTACGACGATCTTGCCTTGGAAGACGCCGGTTGCCTCTTCGTCGAGGATATAGCGGAAGGTCTGCCGACCTTCGCAACCGGTCGCGACATGGCGCACGAAGAGAGTCGTGTCAGCGTGCTCACGCCCGCGCAGCAGCGAAACGCCGCGTAACGTTCCTTTCGCATCCGCGCCTTCGAAGAGCTTGAAGATCTGTCGCCGCACCAGGCCACCGCCGGTTATCAGCGCGAAACTGTCGAACTTGGCCCTCGCTCCCATCTTCACCATGAAAGTCTCAAGCCGCATGCTGCCCGGCTGCGTATCGGTCAAAGCCAGCGCGTGCCTCACATCTGCGTCGTCGCCGACTTCAAGGATCATGGCATTGTTTGTCTGACCTACCCGGCCGCCTTGCCCAAAACTCATCTCGTTGAGCCGAACGTCGGCCTTAGCGCCGATCTTGACGAGCGAACGCGAAAAGCGCGCCGAAGGCTTGGTCGCCACCATCGCATAGACAAGGTTGATCGGTTCGGCGAGCTTGGTTCCGGGTGCGATTTCGACGATGACGCCGTCCTGCATCAGAGCGGCGTTCAGGGCGATAATCGCGTCGTCGGCATCGGCCCAGGCCGCCGCGAGACTGGTTACAATTTCCGGACGGCCTTCAGCCAAGGCCGCGGCCAGCGAGGCGACGGTTACGCCAGCCGGCAGCGCGCCCGACAATTCGGGCGCGAAGACGCCATCGACGAGCACGAGGCTTTGGCTCGGCAACCCGACTTTCGTGATTTCTTTGCGCAGAGCCGCCAATGCTGCCGGAGACGGAGCCGGAACGATCGGCAACGCCTCGCGCATCAGCGCGCGCAGGTCGGTGTAGTGCCATGCCTCGATGCGCCGATGCGGAAGGCCGGCGCGCACGAAAGCCGCAAAAGCGTCATCCCGCATTTTCGCGGCTGCGCCGGCGCCCGGCAAACCTGCCCTGGCGCTCGCGAAAACTTCTGCCAGCGCCGTCTCGGCGGCAGTGCGGGAAGGAATGATCTGAGCCGTCATCGAAGCCTCACACCAGTTCTTCCGCGTCGCCGGCATATTCGCGATAGCCGCTCTTCTCGAGCTCGTCAGCGAGTTCCTTGCCTCCGCTGCGCACAATCTTGCCTGCAGACATGACGTGCACCGTATCCGGCGCGATGTAATCGAGAAGCCGCGGGTAATGGGTGATGATGAGGAAGCCGCGCTCAGGCGAGCGCAGCGCATTGACGCCTTGGGCGACGATGCGCACGGCGTCGATGTCGAGGCCCGAATCCGTCTCGTCGAGGATGGCGAAGGAAGGCTCGAGCAGCGCCATCTGCATGATGTCCATGCGCTTCTTCTCGCCGCCCGAGAAACCGACATTGAGCCGCGCGCTTCAGCATGTCAGGCTTGATGTCGAGCATGTCGCCTACCTTTTTGACGCGCTTCATGAACTCGGGGATCGAAAGCTCCTCCTCGCCGCGGCTCTTGCGCTGCGCGTTGAGCGCCGCCTTAAGGAAGGTCATGGTCGCGACGCCCGGGATCTCGACCGGATATTGAAAGGCCAGGAACAAACCCCTGGCGGCGCGTTCGTCGGGCGAAAGCTCAAGCACGTTCTCGCCGTTCAGGAGGACCTCACCCGACAGCACCTCGTAGTCTTCCTTGCCGGCAATCACATAGGCGAGCGTCGACTTGCCGCTGCCGTTCGGTCCCATGATGGCCGCAACCTCGCCCGGCGCGACCACAAGGTCCAGATCGTTCAAGATTTGCTTGTCGCCGATCGCCACATTGAGATTTTTGACTTCGAGCATTGCCCAATCCTGTTGCATTCTAAAATTGAAACCGCGATCATCCGACGCTGCCTTCGAGCGAAACCGCGATCAGCTTTTGCGCCTCGACCGCGAATTCCATCGGTAACTGCTGCAGCACGTCGCGCACAAAACCGTTGACGATGAGCGCCGTCGCCTCTTCCGCCGACAGCCCCCGCTGCATGCAGTAGAAGAGCTGGTCCTCGGAGATTTTCGAGGTCGTCGCCTCGTGCTCGAACTGCGTCGAGGGATTGCGCGATTCGATATAGGGCACGGTATGGGCACCGCAGTCGTTGCCGATCAAGAGCGAGTTGCAGTTGGTAAAATTGCGCGCGCCGGTCGCCTTGCGGTGCGAGGAGATTTGACCGCGATAGGTGTTCTGCGAATTGCCCGCGGCGATACCCTTCGAGATCACCCGGCTCGTCGTGTTCTTGCCGAGATGGATCATCTTGGTGCCGGAATCGACCTGCTGGTGGCCGTTCGAGATGGCGATCGAATAGAACTCGCCGCGCGAATTGTCGCCACGCAGAATGCAGGACGGATATTTCCAGGTGATCGCCGAGCCCGTCTCGACCTGCGTCCAGGAAATCTTCGCGTTGACGCCGCGGCAATCGCCGCGCTTGGTGACGAAGTTGAAGACGCCGCCCTTGCCCTCGGCATCGCCCGGATACCAGTTCTGCACGGTCGAATATTTGATCTCCGCATCATCGAGCGCGATCAGCTCGACCACGGCCGCATGCAGCTGGTTCTCATCGCGCTTCGGCGCTGTGCAGCCTTCGAGATAGGAGACGTAGGCGCCCTTATCGGCGATGATGAGCGTGCGCTCGAATTGGCCGGTGTTGCGTTCGTTGATGCGGAAATAGGTCGAGAGCTCCATCGGGCAGCGCACACCCGGCGGCACATAGACGAAGGACCCGTCAGAAAAGACCGCGCTGTTCAGGGTTGCGAAGAAATTGTCAGTCGGGGGAACCACCGAGCCCAGATATTTGCGCACGAGTTCCGGGTGTGACTTCACCGCCTCGGAAATCGGCGCGAAGATCACGCCCGCCTTGGCCAGTTCCGCCTTGAAGGTGGTGAAGACGGAGACCGAATTGAAGATCGCATCGACCGCGACGCCGCGCCCCGCGGCCTCGCCCTCGGGGACCTGCACGCCGGCAAGGATCGCCCGCTCGCGCAGCGGAATGCCGAGCTTCTCATAGGTCTTCAAGAGCTCCGGATCGACGTCGTCGAGCGACTTCGGACCCGCCGCGGTCTTCGGCGCGGAATAATAATAAAGATCCTGATAGTCGATCGGCGGATAGGAGACGCGCGCCCAGGTCGGCTCGCGCATGGTCACCCAGCGGCGATAGGCTTCAAGCCGCCAGTTGGTCAGCCATTCGGGCTCGTTCTTCTTGGCCGAGATGAAGCGGACGATGTCTTCACTGAGCCCCTTGGGGGCCTTGTCGGCTTCGATGTCCGTAAAAAATCCGTACTTATATTGATCGACATCGATCGCCTTGACGCGATCGATCGTCTCTTGGACGGCAGCCATTTCCTTCTCCTCACCTCGGCGGCTTCAAGGACCGCTGGTTCAGACGTCAATTCTCAGGCGGCAGGCTTGTGCCTGGCCTTCACGGTACGGACCGCCTTTTCGAAGGCCCGACCGAACAAATTCAGATCCTCTTCTTTCGTCGTCCATCCGAGGCTCACGCGGATTGCCCCTTGCGCAAGTGCAGAGGCCACTCCCATGGCTTCGAGAACATGCGAACGCTTCACCTTCCCCGACGAACAGGCGGAGCCCGATGAAACCGCGACCCCGTCGATGTCGAGCGACATCAACAGAACCTGCGCTTCGATGCCCGGCACCGCGAAATTCGTGGTATTGGCCAATCGCGGCGCGTCGGCTCCGAAAAACACAGCATCGGGTGCGATGCTTAACACATCGCTTTCGAGCCGATCGCGCAAGCCCCCAAGCCTCAGCTGCTCCGTTTCCGCCTCGGCTTCGGCTCCCCGAAGGGCCTCGGCGAAGCCCGCGATCGCCGCGACATTTTCGGTTCCAGCCCGGAGCCCACGCTCCTGACCTCCGCCACGCAGCATCGTGTCTCCTATATGATGCTTGCCCGAGCCAAAACAAAGGGCTCCGACCCCTTGCGGGCCACCCAATTTATGCGCCGAAACGGCCAGAGCATCGCTGCCGAGGCGGCCAAAGTCGCAAGCTACTCGACCCGCTGCCTGAACCGCGTCGCAGATCACGGCGCCGCCGGCCGCATGCACAAGCGCCGCCGCCGCCGCGACCGGCTGGATCACGCCCGTCTCATTGTTCGCAGCCTGCAATGCGAGCAAGACACGGCGCCCGGCATGGCGGGCAAGCGCTGCCTCGAGCACGGCAAGATCAAGACGCCCGTCAGGCGCGAGCGGAAGGACTTCGGCCGCTTCACGCTGAAACCTATGGCCGGAAATGACGCTGGCATGCTCGCCTCCGGCGATCAGCAGAACCTCAAAGGGGCCGACGCCGCCAATCTCGAGATTTGGCGTGAGCACCAGATTTAACGCTTCGGTCGCGCCAGAAGTAAAGCAGACCTTTTTCGACTCAGTCCCTACGAAAGCAGCAAGCTGCTCGCGCACGGCCTCGATTCGCGCCCGCGCCGCCCTGCCCTCTGCGTGGATCGAGGACGCGTTGCCGCAAGACGAGAGCGCCGCGAGCATGGCCTCGCGCGCCGCGGGCCGCAGCGGCGTCGTTGCATTATGGTCGAGATAGACCCGCACCATTCGTCGCTTCCGACTTGCTTCTAAGGCGATGAAACCAAAAACCATTTTGCCGACCCACACCAAAATGATTGCATTTTGAGGTGGCGGCCGTGCTAGATGAGGCGACAGCGCCCCCCAAGCGCATCTTGGCCGCAGCCGAACTCTTAACTCGGGTTAGAATGGTTCTAACTCTAGGCGGTCCGGACCGACCGAGTCAAGCAATTGCCAGGTTTGGTAAATTCCAGTCTCAGGCGGATCGCGTCGAGGTTGCAGCGCAGGCCGATTGTAAGACGCGAACCGCAAAACTGAAATTCAGGAGCCCTGATGCCAGAGGTCATTTTCAATGGTCCCGCCGGTCGCCTTGAGGGACGTTTCCATCCTTCGACACAAAGGGGTGCGCCAATCGCGATCATCTTGCATCCGCATCCGCAATTCGGCGGAACGATGAACAATCAGATCGTCTATAATCTCTATTATACTTTTGCGGAGCGCGGCTTTTCCGTGCTGCGCTTCAATTTCCGCGGCGTCGGCCGCAGCCAGGGCGTCTTCGACCACGGCCAGGGCGAATTGTCGGATGCCGCGGCTGCGCTTGATTGGGCGCAGTCGATCAATCCCGATGCGCGCGCCTGCTGGATCGCAGGCGTTTCCTTCGGGTCCTGGATCGGCATGCAGCTCCTGATGCGGCGCCCGGAAGTTGAAGGCTTCATTTCGGTAGCGCCGCCCGCCAATCGATTCGATTTTTCCTTCCTTGCGCCCTGCCCTTCCTCCGGCCTCTTCGTGCACGGCGATCAGGATCGCGTCGCGCCGTTGAAAGAGGTGACAGGCCTCATCGAGAAATTGAAGACGCAGAAGGGCATTTCGATCGAACACGCGGTGATTCCGGGCGCCAATCATTTCTTCGAGAATTGCGTCGATTTGCTGATCGACGAAGTTGCGATCTATCTCGACCGGCGGCTCGGCAATCCGCCGAAACTGCCGACGCCGACCCGATCAGAGCCGGCCGAGCGATGATGGCGCAGATCAGCAAATTGCTGATCGCTTCGCACAACGCTCTACCCTGGGATGTCGCTTGTCATTCAAGTTTGACATATGATCGTGCACGCAGGACCACGTCCGTGTACGCAAGAGACTTTCACATGGGTCTGTCGGCGCAGCGAAGCATCATCTTATGACGGGCAATGCGGCTCAAATCACGACGCCCTGCGCGAAATGCCCGTTGCGGGCGCTCGAAGTCTTCCGCGACCGCAGTCCATTGGACATAGATTTTTTGCAGCAATTCAAGATCGGCGAATTGTCGGTCGGTCCCGGCGGCGCAATCTTGCTCGAACAATCCATGAGCAGCCACTTGTTCACCGTGCTTTCGGGCTGGGCGTTTCGCTACAAGACTCTCGATGATGGGCGTCGGCAGATCATCAATTATGCACTGCCGGGCGATTTCCTCGGTCTTCAGGCCTCGATCTCCGAAATGATGGGCTATGGCGTCGAGTTGCTGACCAACTCGGTGCTCTGCGTCTTCCCACGCGACAAGCTTTGGGAACTCTTCAACAAGGATCCGCAGCTCGCCTACGACATCACGTGGCTCGCGGCACGCCAAGAACGCAGCCTTGACGATCAGATCCTGTCACTCGGACGGCGCAACGCGCTCGAGCGAACCGCCTATCTGCTCTGGTATCTCTATGATAAGGCGCGCGACCTCGGCATGTTGAAGCGCAACCGACTCGATCTGCCGCTACGCCAGACGCATCTCGCCGACACGCTCGGCCTGTCCCTGGTTCACACCAACAAGACTCTGCAGAGACTGCGTAAAATGGGCCTGATCCAGCTCAACGAACGAGATCTCAAGATCGTCGACGAAGAGGAACTGAAGGCGTTGAGCCGCGCCGACGCCGTGCCGCCCGCCACGCGACCCTTGATCTGATCGCCTCAGGCGTCCGGAACCGGGACGTCGAACGTGTTCAGCGTGACCGACACGAGCGAATACAGCCCGACGAGATAGGACAATTCGGCGGCGCCATGTTGGCCGAAAGCCGCGATCGCCGTTTTATATGTCAGCTCGGGCAGGACGCCGCCGTTGACCAGCGCGCTCGCGAAATCATAGGCAATCTGCTCCTCGCGCGTCAGATCGACGGGACGCTGCCCGGCGACGATGGTCGCGAGCTTCTCGTCCGACAAGCCGCGCTGCTCGCCAATGAGCACATGCGCATAGATTTCATAGGCCGACTTGAAATGCGCGCCGGTTACCAGAATTGCGACCTCCCGCACCGGGCGCGGCAGCGAAGGATTGTCGGCCAAGGCGCGGACGAGATCCCAGCTAGCCTTGCCGAATACGGGCTCATGCAACCACGGGTTCCACGGCCCAAGCAGGGCGCCGTCCTCGCGGATGGCGATGAATCCCTTGAAACTCTTGCCTATGCCCTCGCGCATGTCGACATAGAGGGCGCGCTGTTCCGGCGTGAGATCGGCGGGTGCGATAGGTGCGAGGCGCATGTGTGATTCCTCACATTAGATGGATGTGACCGGCTGAGTTCGAGCGCAAAATCATTTCAGCCCGGCACATTGATCGGTCCCGGCTCTGCGATCAGCCCACCCGGCAAAGGCGCGCAGATCCCGGTGGTGGTCGGAAAGGTGATCGGCAGACCTTTCAGCCTACGGACGGCAAGATAGGCAAAGGCCTGCGCTTCCATCGCATCACTCGACCAGCCGAGCGCCTCGGCCAATACCAATCCGCACGGCAAGCGCTGCATCAGATCCCAGCGCAGGATGAGATTATGCGCGCCGCCGCCGCAAAGGATGGCGAGGGCCGGCTCGCTGGGCAGATGGGCGAGGCCGCGGACAATGCTCTGCGCGGTGAAGGCGGTCAAAGTGGCCGCCGCATCGGGGAGCGCAAGCGTATCGGCCGGAGCGGCCGAAAACATGTTGCGATCAAGTGATTTCGGCGGCGCTCGATCGAAATAGGGATGATCGAGAAGCTCGGCGAGCACGGCGAAATCGATTTTGCCGGCCGCAGCCATGCTGCCGCCCTCGTCCATGGGCATGCCGGCGCGGCGCTGCATGAGATCGTCGATGAGTGCATTGCCCGGCCCGGTGTCGAAGGCAATCGGATCGCCGTCGTCGATGAAAGTGAGATTGGCGACGCCGCCGATATTGATGACGATCACCGGCCCGGCGAGCCCGGCACCCCTTGCCAAAGCCTGATGATAGATCGGAACGAGGGGAGCACCCTGCCCGCCGGCAGCGACATCGGCGCCGCGAAAGTCATGGACGACCCTGAGACCAAGCCGCCGCGCCAGGGCCGGCCCGTCGCCGATTTGGACCGTGAAGCGCTCAGCCGGCCGGTGGATCACAGTCTGGCCGTGAAAGCCGATGATGTCCGCGCCCGGCAATCTCTCGGCTGCGAGGAAAGATTCGACCGCCTCCGCATGACGAGCCGTCACCATGGACTGCGCCGCAGCGAGCGCACCCGGGCGGGCATTGCGTTCGGCCGGGTCAGGGGCGAGCATCGCGGCCTCGCCGATTGCGGCACGCAGCAGGGCGCGATCTTCCGCCGCATAGGGAAATGAGCGAGCCGGCCCGGGCTGAACATGATCCGCGCCATCGGTTTCGACATAGGCGACATCGATGGCATCCATCGAAGTGCCGCTCATCAAGCCGATTGCGCGCGTTGGAGACATGGATTCCCGTGCCACGCCGATTGCCGATTGTCACAATCCGATGTCACATTCCGGACGATCGATAAAATTGCGCGGTCGCCGCGGAAAAAGGCTTGCGCTCGTTCCGCGATCGGCCCTGTATTGCTTGAGCCTAATTGCTCAAGAGTATATCTCGTCGCGGTCCAATTTGCAGCCGAACATATTCGGAAGAACGCGGTCCGCGCGTCCCTGGTTTTGCAATGAAACAGGAATTGAAGCTCGTCTCCTTCATCGGCCAGAAAGGCGGCGTCGGCAAGAGCAGCTTGGCGCGGCTGCTCTCAGTCGAAGCAGCGCGCGATGGCCGAAAGGTGCTGCTCGCCGATTTCGATCTTGAGCAACTGACCTGTCTCGAATGGAACGCCATGCGGTTGCGCCGCAACGTCGAGCCGGAAATCGACGTCCGTTCCTTCAAGAGTTTGAAAAAACTGCGCAAGGGGGAAGAACACTTCGACCTGATCGTGGCCGACACCCGCGGCCTCGCCGATGATCTGACGAAAGAAGTGGCGGAGGAAAGCTCGGTCGTCTTCTTGCCGACCGGCACTTCGACCGACGATCTGCGCCCGACCTTGGCGCTCGCTCAACGCCTCGCCAAACACGGCGCCGACGGCAAGGTCATGTTTATCCTGTCGAAAACCGGGCGATCGGAGCGTCAGATCGCTGCCGCGCTGCAGAAAATCGAGGCGCAAGGCTTCCCGATCCTTGCCGCGACCTGGGGCTTGCGCGACGGTCTGCAATCGGAATTCGACGCTGGCGGCGTCGGACTGGAGTCAGGCAACCAATATCTCCGCGGTATCGCCGAAAACGTCGGACGCGCCATGATGGGACGCGTCTTCGCCTGAGAAGACCCGCGCCGGTTGCCTTCGGGAGATGATCCAGCGCAATGCGCTTCTCGCCCCAATGGTCCATTTTGCGTCGCAGGGCTTGAAGTTAAACGAGCGTACGCGATGACCCAAAAGAACGAAATCGTCGAATGTCTTGGAGAATCCGCCGTTCTTCTGCCGGGGCTGATTGCGGCGGCTTTGGCGGCCAATGACCGACTTAAACTGCGCCTCACTCTGCTTGAGGCGGGCGTCGCCCATATCCAAAATCCGCTAAGCCTGATCCAGGATTTTGCCGCCGAAAGACATGCGGCGGAACTCGACGATTTCGACCGGCTGGTCTCGGGAGCCCGGGCGCTCGACGACGGCCGTGGCATCCTGCCGGGCGCGGCTTTGCTGATGGCCGCCCTCAGGTCCGATCTTGCCGCAATGCTTGCCCCGCTGGCGACAGCACGCCCGGAAACGGCTCGTCAATTCTCGACGCGGCTCGCCGAACTGCAAAAGACCCTTCCAGAAGCCGGCGGCGACGAGATCCGGCTTGCGGCGATAGATGACATGGCCTCGGCCCGGCGCGAGCGCCGCGACAGCGTACATCTTCTCATCATGGACATGCACAAGGAAATCAATCGGCTTGCCTCGGAGACAGCGGCCGAAACAATTGACGGGGCGAGCGCGCACGGCGTCGATGAGCAGGATCGCAGCCTGATCCGCGCCTTCATGCGCGGTCTCAACCGCACGGCACCTCTGGCCTGCGGCCATCCGGGCCTTGGCACGACTGCGGTGCGCAGCGGCACCCGGCTCACGATCCAAAACGACATCGGCGCGACCGATGCGCATGTCCTCGTCGTCAACATCGAGGCCCTGTCAGCCACGATCACCTACACCGACATTCATCGCAGCCGCGCCGAATTCTTTATCGCGCTCTTTGCCGGCAAAAACGTGGTCTGGAGCCCGCTCGCCCAGCGGCGAGCACAGGGCTTCGAAAGCGACACTTTTTTGCTTCTCACCGGGCATCTCTCCGCCACAGACACATCAAGCCTTGAAGATTTCCTCGAATTTCTCGGTTCGCGCCTTGTCTTTCTCATCGACTGCAACAAGGCGCGCAAGGCACTGCAGAACTTCGTCGGCAAGGTGAGCGCGATCGACCTTCTGCTCTGGGCGGCGGAGCATGATTTCGGACATCGCGCTTTCCTCGAGCTGGGCGGCGCCGATCTCGTCTTCGAGGCAGTCCGACATGCGGCCGCTGCTCGAATTCCCTACGGGGCGCGGCTCGACGCAGTCCTAGGCCGAAACGAAACGGCGGATTTCCTGCGTAATGTGCTGAGAATGACGAGCCTCGGCTATTCCGCCGGCCGCTCGCTGCGGCTTGTTCGCGATGAGATTCAGGCTGAACTCGCACAGCGGCTGGAAACCGCCGAACGCGCGCTCCTCATCATCCTCGTGCGCCACCTCGGCCTTTCGCGCGTGTTGGCCGATCTGCTCCGCGATGCCTTGTCGGAGAACACCCCGGCGCCGATCGAGGCACGCCGACAACTCGTTGAACGCTCCAAGATTCTCGAAGCCAAGGGAGACCGCCTGACCCTCAGTGCGCGCGATCTTGCCGCAAAGCTGAGCGCCGATCCGAAACTTCGCTATTTGATCGACGAGATCGAGAATGTTCTCGATTGTCTCGACGAAGGCGCCTTTCTTCTGAGCCTCATGCCCGACGAGTTCCATTCCGCGCCACTGGCGCAGCTCGCCGAAATCACCACGCAAAGCGTCAGCGATCTCGTCCGCGCCGTCGAAGCGACGATGCAACTGCCGCATGGGCACCGAGCCGACGCCGAAGATGCTCTTCAGGCCATCGATGCCACCGTCGATGCCGAGCATGGCGCCGACGATGCTGAGCGTGATGCCATGCGCATCCTGATGGCGGCGGCGAATGAAGACGCACGTCGGCTGATCGCCACTCGCGAAGTCGCGCACGCGCTCGGAGAAGCAACCGATCATCTCAGCCACGCCGCTTTTTCCCTGCGCGATCGGGTTCTCGAGGAATTGTCGGCATGAGCGAGATAGCCTCCCCATTGTTTGTCGGCGATTCCATCCTTTCTGAGCAAGCGGCGGGGTCCAAGGCAGCCATGCTTTCGCGCATGGCGGCGCTTGGTCTCAACGTTCCGCCAGCCTTTGTGATACCGACCGACCTTTGCGCCGCGGTCAACGGCGGCGATCCCGACGCTCTTGCCGCATTGGATCACGACCTTGAACAGGGCATCGCCGCGCTCGAGGCGCTAAGCCAACGGAAATTCGGCGACCTTCGTCGGCCGCTTCTTGTCTCGGTTCGCTCCGGTGCGGCACGATCCATGCCGGGAAGCTCGATACGATCCTCGACATCGGTCTCGATGAAACGCGGCTCAATGCATTGATACGCGCGACCGGCAATCCGCGCTTTGCTTGGGATTGCTACCGCCGATTCATCGAGAATTATGCCGCTGTGGTCGGCAAGGCACCGAGCCGGCCCTTTGACGAAGCGCTTGCGGGGATGATGAAGGCCGAAGGCGCCAACAGCGAAGCAGAGCTCGATTCGGAAGCGCTGGAGCGGCTTGCCAATGACTTCGAAAGGATTGCGCAAGAGCTGACGGGCCGGGCGATTCCCTCCGAGCCCATGGCGCAATTGCGCGCCGCGGCGCGCGCCGTCTATTCCTCGTGGGAGAGTCCGCGCGCGCATGAATACCGTCGTTTGAACAAGCTCGAAGACCTGAAGGGAACGGCGGTGACCGTGCAGATGATGGTCTTCGGCAATTCCGGCACGCGATCAGGCGCCGGCGTCGGCTTCACGCGCAACCCGGCCACGGGAGAGAAAGAGCTCTACATCGATTTTCTTCTCGACGCGCAAGGCGAGGATATCGTGTCCGGCCGCCGGATGCCCGGCGACGCGGCCATGCTTTTTGGCCGCCTGCCGGAAGCCGCCGCCGCTCTTGCGGCCGGCGCGCGCAAGCTGGAGACCCAGTTCCGCGATGTCCAAGACATCGAATTCACGATTGAGGAGGGCAAGCTTTATTTCTTGCAGACGCGGCCGGCGAAACGCGCCCCGCGTGCGGCCCTGCGGATCGCGGTCGATCTCGTTCGTGAAGGCCTGATCGACGAAGCCACAGCCATCAAGCGACTCGCGGGAGTTGATCTGAGCCTTGCCGCCGAAACCCACTTTGTCGGCGCGGAGGCGGCGATTGCACGGGCAACGTCCGCTTCGCTTGGCGTCGTTACGGGGCGCATTGCCTTCGATACAGAACACGCAAAGGACCTCGCCAAATCCGGCGATCCCGTCATCCTCGTGCGAACTGATACATCGACGGAAGATGTGGCGGGCTTTGCCGTCGCAGACGGCATCCTCACTGCGATCGGAGGCCGGACCGCACATGCCGCCGTGGTTGCCCGGCAGATGGGCAAGGTCTGTCTCGTCGGCTGCCGTAAGCTCGAGATTCGCAGCGCGAGATCGCAAGCGCGGCTCGGGGACGCTTTGCTTCGCGCTGGCGACTGGCTTTCACTTGATGGAAACAGCGGCGAAGTTTTCCTCGGGCGCCGCGAGATGGTCGTTGAGAAGCCGCTGGCCTTGCTCGAGCAAGTCGCCAAATGGCGCGCCGGCTCTTCGAGCCCGTCCAAAACGCCCAAGGATCGGATGGAAGAGGCTCGAAAAGCTTCTGTGGGTTCTGCCCCTTGACGCAAAGCGGCGCCCCGTTAGGGTCGCGCCTTCCAACTATCACCCACGAAAACCGCCTTGCCCGACGCCTTCCACCCGAAATCCGATTTCCTCGCGATCCTCGCTGAGCGCGGCTTTCTGCATCAATGCTCCGATCCCACCGGGCTCGACGCCAAAGCCAAGAGCGGCGATCTCGTCGGCTATATCGGATTTGATTGCACCGCGCCCTCGCTCCATGTCGGCTCGCTCATCCAGATCATGATGCTACGCTGGCTGCAGAAGACCGGCGGTAAGCCGGTGGCGCTGATCGGCGGCGGCACGACGCGGGTCGGCGATCCTTCCGGCAAGGACGAGAGCCGCAAGCTCCTCTCGCAGGAGACGATCGAAGCCAACAAGGCCGGAATCAAGCGGACTTTCATGAAATTCTTGAGCTTCGGCGCCGGCAAGAGCGATGCGATTATGCCCGACAATGCCGAATGGCTCCTGGGCCTCAACTACATCGATTTTCTGCGCGAGGTCGGCCGCCATTTCTCCGTCAACCGCATGTTGACGATGGACTCCGTCAAGCTACGCCTCGAGCGCGAGCACGAGCTGTCGTTCCTGGAATTCAACTACATGTGCCTCCAGGCCTATGATTTCGTCGAGCTGCACAAGCGCTATGGCGTGAGCCTTCAGATGGGCGGCTCGGATCAATGGGGCAATATCGTCACGGGCATTGATCTTGGGCGCCGCATGGGCACGGACCAACTCTATGGGCTCACCTCGCCTTTGCTCGCAACGTCTTCGGGGGCGAAGATGGGCAAAACCGCGCAGGGCGCTGTCTGGCTCGATGCCGAAATGCTATCCGTCTACGACTATTGGCAATATTGGCGCAACGTCGAGGACAGTGATGTCGGGCGGTTCCTCAAGCTCTTCACCGAATTGCCGCTCGACGAGATCGCCCGGCTCGAAACTTTGCGCAACTCGGAGATCAACGAGGCGAAGAAGATCCTCGCAACCGAGGCGACCGCTTTGCTGCATGGCCGCGCGGCGGCCGGCGCCGCGGCACAAACGGCGCGCCAGACCTTCGAAGAAGGCGCTTTGGGCGAGACCTTGCCGAGCATCGATATCTCCCGCCAGGAGCTTGCTTCAGGGCTCGGCGTGCTTGCCGCCTTCCTCAAGGCGCGACTCGTCGGCTCGACCGGCGAGGCGCGGCGCCAGATCAAGGGCGGCGGCCTCAAGGTCAATGATGTGACGGTGACCGACGAACGCGCCATCCTGAGCGAAACCGATCTCGTGAACGGCGCAATCAAGCTCTCGCTCGGCAGGAAGAAGCACGTCCTGGTGAGGCCTACGGGCTAAGATTGGCCTATTGCTGCGGATCCGCCAAAGCCCCCGCCGCTCCGGTCGCATCGGGCGTCGAAAAATCGGTGGCGCCAAAAATCTTGCGCAGGATACCCGGCGCTATCGCGGTCAGGAGGTTGACGTTGAGCATAGGCTTCGTTGCTGCGCCGCTGATGCGATAGTTCACGGCAAACAAGCCCTCGTGAAGCCCGCCACCAAGAAGCAGACCGAAGATTGGAATCTGTGAAACGAGATTATTGACGCCGTAAGCTGGCACGAAGGTTCCATCCAAGGCGACGCGGTCGCGAGCGAAGTCGAGCCAGCCGTCGACCGTCAGGCCGACCTGTGGCCCGTAGATCGTCCCGTCGCGCAGGTCGAGCCGGGTGCCGGCGCGCTGGAAATTCACTTGCAGCCGCGTAAATGGAATGGCGTTGAAATTGATCTGCTTGTTCTGCACGCCGCGCCCTTCCGGATATTGCTGAGCGCCCTCGGCCACGAGCTGGCGCAAGGCCGGTTCATCGCGCAGGATGAAATTGTGGATCGTGAGCGTGCCAGCCATGGCATCTTGGCCGAGGCGCATGGAGACCGCCAGTTGACCGCCGTCCATGTGTCTATAGAGGTCGATGAAGGCGAGGAGCGCGCCGGCATCGTCGGTCGAAAGGTCGAGCTGCGGCGACGGCGTGTCGGCATTGTTGAGATTACCGAAGATCGTGCCGTTGTCGA
This sequence comes from uncultured Alphaproteobacteria bacterium, assembly GCA_963759985.1. Lineage (GTDB taxonomy): Bacteria > Pseudomonadota > Alphaproteobacteria > Rhizobiales > Beijerinckiaceae > Methylovirgula. Next base: position 80,124 of record CAVXBI010000003.1, on the reverse strand, counting down.
ACCGGCCGGCCAGCGCGAATTGCCGCAAAGTTTCGCCATTCTTGACGAGGTGTAGATCGACGTTCGACATGGTCTCATTGTTGAACCCGGTCAAAGACGTCGATCTAAGATCGATATCGATATTCGTTCCGGCGAGCTCTTTTACCGTATCCTTGGACGCTTCTTTATGCGCGCTGCTTTCGGACTCGCCGGGCTCTTCCGAACGCGAGAAGGTCAAATTTTTCAAGAAAGGCCGCGCATCGAACGTCGTCCCGCGCAGGACGAGTTTCAATGTGTCGCCGACTTTCGAGGCATCGAGCTTCATGTCGTCGCCCGGGGAAAGCCGCATCTGCGAGAATTTCGCCGAGATCTGCGACGGATCGGCTCCGCCGATCGTGACGGCGCCGCGTGCCTGCACCTGTCCCGCATCGATGGCGATCTGGTCGAGCAAGGTCGAATGATCATCGTTGACGACGATTGCGAAGCTCGCCTTGCCGGGGCGGCCGGCGGGTTTGCTGATGCCGAGGCTGTCGATGGCTGCATGCGTGAGGTCGAGCTCGACTTGCGCCTTGAGCAGGCCGCCGGCGCCGAGGGGCGCGGTCACATGCGTGCCGATCGGCCCGGTAATGCCGGGCAACATGGCAAGCCCCTGCTTTGCCCGCAGCGCATCGTCCATGATGAGATTTACCGAAGCCTGTCCCTCACGGCTTGCTGCTGGCTTCTCGATGTCGAGGCTCGCGGTCGTCCCGAAAATTTTCCCTTGCCCCGTTGCTCGAAGACCCTTCTCATCGACGACGATGTCGAGTGTTGCGGCGTCGAGCTTCTGGTCGCCGACGAGTTTTTCGGCAGAGAAATCGGTGGCAACCGCATTGATCCGCAGCTTCGTATCGGCAGAAGATCCGCCAGGTCCGAGGCTCAAATCGACTCCGAGATCGCCGGAAATCTGGCCGTCGAGTGTCGCGGGATCAACCGGCAGTGATGCATAGGGCTTCAGCGCCTCGCGACTTAAAAGAGAGCCCACCGCGCTCACATCACCGGACACTTTGGCCGAAAGCTCGGTCAGCGTCGGTTTGACCTCGGCGTGGGCAACATGGAACAGGCCGTCCGAAAGCGCGAGCTTGCCGGCGGTGCCAAGATCCATCATGCCGCTCGCGGCGACGAAGGTCGAGGTATGGCCGGTGACGTGACCGGTTCCATTGATGCCGCGCAGGACCGGAACTCCGGGCAAGAATTCAACCCCGCCGTCGGAAAGGGCAAAATCTATCGCCACGGCGGAATTGGGCGGCGCATATTGGTGGCGCATCGCGTCGATCATCGCGGCGTCGAAATCAACCCGCATCGTGCCGCGCTCAAGCACGCCTTCTTTCCAATGGGCGAGGAACCAGGCACGCACGTCAGGGGCCATGAAAGAGGGCCAGAGTCGTACGGCGATGATCGCCGGCGTCGGGCTGATCGAGGCGCCGAGACGAACATGCGGCCCATTCTTCCAGTCGATGACGCCGGCCAAGGCGAGACCGCAGTTCGGACCGTTGAATTCGAAGCGGTCGATGAACAGGCTCTTGTCATCGAACGCGAGACGGCCTTGGAAGCCAAGGTGGTCGATCGAAATCGGATCTTCGCCCGGCCGTTCGGCTCCGAAAACGCCCGGCTGTGAACTGGCAAGATTGATCGTCCAAGGTTCGCCTTCCCGAACCGGCGGGGCGATCGCGCCACCAATTGCGATATCCGTCTGGCCGGCCCGATACTGCGCCTTATCGACGACGATTCGACGCCCGGCGCGGTCCCAATGAATGGCCGCGTCGATCGAATCGACCATGCGCGGTTCATCGTTGGGATCCTCAAACTTGAGATAGCCCGGATCGAAATGCACCAGGCCGGAGACTTCCGCGAGGCTTCGATCGGCCGCAAGAACCATCTCGAACTTGCTCGAGATCGGCATGTCGAAATCGGCGCCAACGTTGCGCAGGCCGCTGACGATCGAAATCTCGTCGAGTGAGATGTTGTTGAACGCGACGTCGAGCCGGCGATCGCCGCCAGGACTTCCCGACGCCCTGGCCGAGACCGACCAGGGGCCGCTCGGGCCTTCGGCCGAAAGATCGAGATTGGTGCCGCCGCCAGATTTGTCGAGGGAGAGGTCAAGGCCGTTATAGAGCTTGGTCTGATTGTTCAGCCGGTCGTCGATGACGAAGCGGCCGCGCGCGATGCCGACCCGATCGATTGCCGCGAGCGGGCCATTCGGCTTCGTCGAAACATCGATCAGCAGACGTATCGCGGCGGCGATGCGCTTGACGATCAGCGAACGGGGCGGGTTGTGGCCCGCCGGCATGACGCCAGGCCCGACCGCCAAGGCTGGGCTGAGGCGCGCCGATCCCGCGCCGCTAGCGCCCATTGCCGAGGTCAACGGCCCTAGAAGCGGCAAAACGCCTTGCTGGCCGTTGCCCGCCGAGACAGCGAGCGATCCGTCCGGCAAAAGCGCAAGGTGCACTTCGACATCGAAGACTTCGAGCCGCTTTGGTACGACCTTGCCGAACAGCAGGGCGAAGAGATCGACCGAGACCTCGGCACGCGGCGCGGTGATGATAGTCTCGCCGGAGCTGCTGGTGAGCGACAAATGATCGATACTGAGCGTCGGACCGAAGCCGCGGCTCGTTACGGAGACATCGCCGAGTTTGAACGCATAGCCGTGCCCGATCTTCTCATCGAGTGCCTGCGTGATGCGCGGCCCGAGGCCGGCGATCGCGACCGGCCCGTTGCCGAGGTAAAGCAGAAAAAAACCCCCGCCGAGCACTGCGACAAGGACGAGGCCGACGATCGAACCGACCGTGCGCCGCGACAGCCAGTCCAGAATATAGAGCTGCGGCCGAAGTGCACTTTGGAGCAAGGTCGGCGCACGAGGCGGACACTCGGCGAGGGAATTCTCCGCAAATCCCGCCCGGGCACGCGTATTTTCCGTATGATCGACCAAACCAAACGGGCCTTTCGCCAACGAGCGCGGACTGGAATGCCAATTCGTACCTGAATATACGTGGTTTGTCGAAACCGGCGCAGGCTAATCGGCGAGACCGCCGCTCTCGGCAGGCTCCCTTGCGGTGCAAGCGACCCTGCCTGGATTGCTTTGTTATCGCATGGTCTTTTTCTTATAGCATGATCTTCGCAAAGTCGGTTCGAGCTTTTGCGAAGCTCGTCGCTAGCGAATTGCCGCTCATTGAGACGAAAGGAAGGCGATTATGAGCAAGAAACCGGGCTCCGGCGACAAAGCCCCGGATTTCAAATTGCCTGATGACTCCGGAGCGATCCGAACTCTGGAGTCTTTTTCAGGAAAAAAACTCGTGCTCTATTTCTATCCGAAGGACGACACGACCGGCTGCACCAAGGAGGCGATCGATTTCAATGGCCTCAAACGCGACTTCGAAAAAGCCGGTGCCGTCATCGTCGGCGTGTCGCCGGATTCGACCGCCAGTCACGTGAAATTCAAGAACAAGCACAAGCTCGATCTTGACCTTGTCTCCGACGAGGCCAAATCCATGCTCGAAGCCTATGGCGTGTGGACCGAAAAAAGCATGTATGGGCGCAGCTACATGGGCGTCGAACGCACCACATTCCTGATTTCACCTGACGGCAGGATCGCGCAGGTTTGGAACAAGGTGAAAGTGCCAGGCCACGCGGCGGCTGTGCTCGCCGTCACCAAGGCCTTGGCGTGATCGGCCGCGCGCGGCTCGATCTTCAGCAAATATTAACCTTAACGCGTTGTGGTTGACGCTCCTCCAGCGATGGGGTTGAGACCCACGTGATGAATTCTCGTCGTGGCGAAGTCGCGACGCGCCGCGACCGCTTGCAGCTGACTTTCGCCTACCGATCCTTCTCGCGAACGCTCGCCGTGCCGCGCACACTTGCCGTCGTGCTGCTCGGGCTGTTGCCGTTTGTCGCTATGCTCTATCTCGTGGCAACCTGCTATTTCTTGTTCCACGATGACCTGCTTGCCTCTCTCATGCGGCACCAGGTCGAGATGCAATATGCCTATGAGGATCGCATCGCCGCGCTTCGTCACGAACTTGAGAACGTGACCGAGCAAGGGCGCGCCGATCAGGCCGACTTCAGCGACAGGGTTCAGGCGCTCGCTCAACGCCAAGATCAAGTCGAGAGCCGAACCGCGTTCGTCGCGGCGCTGGCGGAACGGGTCAATCAGATGCGGCTGCCCGATTCCAAGCTGAGCAAATCTTCGGCTTTGCCCACTGCAACGAGCGCCGACGTGCCGTTACCGAGCCCAAGTCCAACGACGGACGGAAAGCCGCATCCGGAAGGATTCGATCTGCAGCTGCGCAAAGACCCAGGTCAAGATTCGAGCAGCAACGCAGGTTCGAGCTCGACCGGCGATTTGGTGTCGCCCGTCAATTTCGAGGCGGATTTGCCGCTCCCGGCGCGGATCAATCTTCTCCTCGATCGCTACGATCGAGTCGATAACCAGGATCTGGCGATCCTCGGCGCTTTACAGCAGCCGGCGAACCTGGCGACGGCGCATATTAGGGCCGCGCTCGCTTCGGCGGGGCTCGTCGCCGACCGCCTCAGCCTGCCGGGGGTGCAGAGCGGGTCGGCCGGCCCCGGCGGCGCCGCCATGGGCGGTCCTTTCGTCGCTTTGCCAATCCTCTCCGACGGATCGTCCTTCGCCGCCGCCGCAGGCCGCGTGGAAGGCGCGATCGATACGCTTGAAAAGCTTCGCCGTTTGTTGCCGCATGTGCCGCTCGAAGCCCCACTGCCTGGCGAGCTGGAAATCACCTCCGGATTCGGGCCGCGCATCGACCCATTTCTCGGCACGCCAGCCCTGCATACGGGCGTGGACCTGCTCGACGACTATGGCGCGCCGGTGCGGGCGACCGCGGCCGGAACCGTGGTTTCTGCCGGCTTCGACGGCGGCTACGGCAATATGGTCGAAATCAACCATGGCAACGGCTTGACGACGCGCTATGCCCATCTCTCAAGCATTGAGGTTCTCCCCGGCCAGAACGTCGGCCTGGGCACGGTTCTGGGCCGTATTGGCGCCACCGGCCGCGCCACCGGGCCGCATCTGCACTATGAAGTGCGCATTGATGGCGAACCGGTCGATCCGGAACGCTTTCTGCACGCCGGCACCGAACTTTTCGCCGCGGCTACCCGTCCGTAATTCACCAATCAGCACCTGCCGTTCTTCTCGTCCGAGGCGATGATGCGGCCGCTGTCGCGTGGCGCGCGATATGCAAGGCTCGAAGGCCCAGCGACCCCAGATCGATCGCGCGTTGACGTGGGCGATCGCGTTTCGGTCGTGGCCACCCATCGTTCTCTTCAGGAGTGGAGCTATGACAAGTTCCATTGAGAACGGAACATTGCGCGTCTGCGGCCCGACGATCGCGGGTGCAGCAGAAATCTTGAGCGAAGAAGCTCTCGAGCTTTTGTCGACGTTCGTCAGGCTGTTCGGTGCGCGCCGTGATGCGTTGCTGCGCGCGCGTGCCGAGCGTCAGCGTCGCTTTGATGCCGGCGCCCTACCCGATTTTCTGCCCGAGACCCGCGGCGTGCGGGAAAGCACCTGGGCAATCCGCGGCATTCCGCCGGATTTACTTGACCGCCGCGTCGAAATCACCGGTCCGCCCGACCGCAAAATGGTGATCAATGCGCTGAACGCGCCGGTCAAGGCTTTCATGGCCGATTTCGAAGATTCGCTCGCGCCGACTTGGAGCAACGTGATCGAGGGACAGATCAATCTGCGCGACGCAAATGCGCGAACGATTTCCTACGATGATCCGGCGACCGGCAAGCATTACGCGCTGACAGGCACCCCCTGTGTGCTGATTGCGCGGGTGCGCGGCCTTCACCTGCCGGAGGCGCATGTGCTTTACGAGGGTCAACCAATTCCCGGCGCCCTGTTCGATTTCGTTCTCTATTTCCACCACAATCTGAGGCAAGTCCTTGCCAATGGCAGCGGGCCGTATTTCTACGTGCCCAAGCTCGAACATTACGAAGAGGCTCGCTGGTGGAGCGATGTCTTCGACTTTGCCGAAGACCACGCGGGCCTCCCGCGCGGAACGATCAAAGCGACCTTCCTGATCGAGACTCTGCCGGCGGCATTCCAAATGGACGAGATCCTGTTTTCCGCGCGCGATCATGCGGTCGGGCTGAATTGCGGACGTTGGGATTACATTTTCAGCTACATCAAGACGCTGGGAGAGCATGCCGATCAGGTGCTGCCGGATCGGCAGGTGCTGACCATGGATCAGCCATTTCTCGATGCGCTCTCGCGACTTCTGGTGCGCACCTGTCATCATCGCGGCGCGCTGGCAATGGGGGGCATGTCGGCGATCATTCCCTCGAAAGATGCCAAGACCAACGAAATCGCCTTCGCGGCCGTGCGGGCCGATAAATTGCGCGAAGCCAGGCTCGGCTGTGACGGCGCCTGGGTCGCGCATCCCGGTCTTGCCGCAACGGTCATGTCGGTGTTCGATGAGGTGATCGGAAACAAGCCGAATCAATTGGACGTAACCCGCGACAGCGATCCGCCGGTCACCGCGACCAACCTCCTAACGCCTACGGAGGGTCCGCATAGCGAAGCCACTATGCGGCGCAATATCCGCGTCTCGCTGCAATATGTGGAAGCCTGGCTCAACGGATATGGCTGCGTGCCGATCTATGGTTTGATGGAAGACGCCGCGACCGCGGAGATTTCGCGAACCTCGATCTGGCAATGGTTGCGTCACGGCCAAAAGCTCGACGATGGCCGCGTGAGCGACAAGGATCTGTTCGAAACCTGGCTGCCGCAGGAAATGCGGCAGGTGCGCAGCGAGATTGGCAGCGAGCGCTACGATGCCGGCCGTTTCGATGAGGCCGCAGCCTTGCTGCAGGAGCTCGTGCTCGGCAAGCCCATTGCCCCGTTCTTGACCTTGCCAGCCTATGCCATGCTTGCGCCGCAGTAAGCGGCGGCGCGCCCATTTTCAATTCACTCGGCTTTTGGCCGGGCTTCGGCCTCATCTACGGTTGACGAATTCTTACGCTTGTAATACAACTTATACGGGAATTATATCGTTGACAACACAAACCACGAGGTATAGTGTTTGGCCATAGAGTGAGGTTTGGCCGATGGATACCTTTTCCGCTCCGCACTTTCACGATGACGACGCCGCCCGCGAGTATCTAGAGCGGCTGCGCTGGGCCGCTGGCACGGTTTGTCCGCATTGCGGCGTGATCGGTCATTCCTACAAAACTCCTACTCCCGGTCGCTACCGTTGCGCTGAGAAGGAATGCCGCAAGGATTTCACGGTGACCGTGAACACGCCGATGGAGCGCAGTCATATCGCCTTGCATAAATGGCTTCAGGCTTTTCACCTGATGACGTCGAGCAAGAAGGGCGTCTCGGCCCATCAGTTGCACCGCAGCCTCGACATTACCTACCGGAGCGCGTGGTTCATGGCGCACCGAGTTCGCGAAGCAATGCGCGCTGGCGGTCTTGCGCCTATGGGCGGCAGCGGTTCGGTTGTGGAAGCCGATGAAACCTATTTCGGTGACATTCCCGAAGCAAAGCGCCGCAAGGTCAAAACAACAGGCCGTCCATTCTCCAAAAAGCGCCAGGGCACTGGCCACAAGCGCGCTATCGTCTCACTAGTCGAGCGAGGCGGCAGCGTTCGCTCATTTCATCCGGCGCAGGCCGATGGGCCGACAGTTGCTAAGATCGTCAGCGAGAACATTCATCGCGAGACGCGCCTTCATACCGACGAAAGCCGCCTTTACACAAGGATCGGCACTGAATTTGCCGCGCACGAGACGGTCAACCACAGCAGCGAAGAATATGTTCGTGGCGACGTGACCACGAACACCGTCGAAGGCTATTTCTCAATTTTCAAGCGCGGGATGCGCGGGGTTTACCAGCATTGCAGCGAGAAGCATCTGCATCGCTATCTCGCTGAATACGATTTCAGATACAACCATCGAGCCGCACTGGGAATCGACGATGGAGAACGTGCGGCGCTTGCGATTAAAAGCGCGGACGGCAAGCGCCTCACGTATCGAAATGCTCACTAAGCCGGATTTCAGTCGCCTCGCGAAACGTTTTCTTCGCTGACGAAAAAAGCAACCTAAGCGGAAGCCTTAGCTTTGGGCTTCCGTTTTCGTTTGGGGCGTTTGCGAGGAATATCTTTCATCGGCTTGGGCGGCGTTACAAATGCACCGCGAAGCGCCGCTTCGAAGCGGCTCTGCGCATCTGCTGGACTAAATTTGTCCTTCTGACTTTGGCTCACAGCTTGGCCATTATCTGTAAGAACGTGTCTTGTCTGATCTTGCGCTGCCCCGGATCGGTCGTTCGTCGAGCCGCGACCTGTTTGTAATGAGTTATCGTTTTTGCCAACTCTTCATCGGCCGGTGTCTTGGTGCTATCAAGAAAATTCGCAAATTCCAACAATTTGCGCTTGACGCCGGGGTAATCGGGTGGCGAGCCGTCAGCAGCCAATAAATCCGACGAAAGAAGACATGTCACCATGGTGTAGAACTGAGGAACGTCGCGGGCCAACCGCGTTTTGCCGAGATTCGTTTGCTTGTAGCATTTGTCCAAGAATGCGAAAACCTTCTTTAATTTGCTCAGCTCAGCATCTGTGACCGCACCTGCATCTTTGCCGCCGCTTCCCTTGCTTTTGATAAAGCTTTTTAGGATGTCTCGCGGGGCACGATGATTGTTTGTCCGACAGAACAGGGCAATCTCGACCAATCGCTCCCAGATGCGGTCCACTTTTTGGTTCGCGTCCGTCGCATTCTGGACGGTTTGCAGCATCTGCAGAACTCTGGTGAAGACAGTATTTTTCTTTTTGAAATGGACATCTTGCTTGCGCCCCTGCTGTGATGCCATCAAATCAAAAACGCTCTGCAATAGAGGGCTTTGGTTTCCGATAGCTTTTACAATATCGAATTGCTTGACCTTTTCTCCCCTGCTGGTTGATGTCCACAAAGAGATTGATTATTTCATCGAGCGATGTCTCATCATCAAAATCAATCTCAATCGTCGGGATGGCATATTCGCGAAATTCGCAAATCATTGCTTCCGATAAATCTTTGAACGAGACCTTTTTGCCTTCAAGATGATAGAATAGTTCGCTTGTTTCTTCTCTTTTTGTTCGACAAAATAATCTTTGACGTTTTGAACCGAAAGATGCGCGTCGTGTGCCGATGAAGCAGGATCGAGCTTCTCCAACCGCTGTTTCCCATCTAGAATGTTGTAGCTGAACTGCGAGCCATCTGGTTCTTTGTAAAGAAAGATCGCTGGAATCGGACGGGAGGTGACCATGTTTTCCAACAAGCGCTGGCGGGTTTTCAAATCCCAGACGTGGCCGCGCTGAAAGGGAGGTGCGAGATTGATCTTTCGGCTGTTGAAATATCCGATCAGCTGATCAAGCTTCATTTCTGAATTTGTGTAATGCATCCGTCCGGTCCTAGTTCCGCTCCAGGAGCCACAACTGCAACCTAGGCTTAGAAAGCGCTGCACGGAAGCCTTTATCCCCAGTGAACGCTGTAAATCCTCCGCCGTGGACCGGCACCTTTCCTCGGGCGCGCCAGTCATAGCACGCCGCCATCGCTGTCATGCGCCGGCCTGTCGGCCAACCACAACATATAGCAGTTGTGGTGTCAACGATATAATCCCCGTAATAGTGGCAATATCATGAAGATCATGGCATAATCAGACACTTAATGCAATCAACCTTGCCAAGGTACTGACAAGACTAGCATTTGTTGATGTGGTGTAAACTACGTATTTCGCCTTATACGTGCATTTCAGGCGAGATTCTCTCACCGGCATTTATCTTGAGCACGGCTAAGTCCCAGCACCCCCGGCCGAGAAGGAGCCGGCCCCAGGCGCGAGAGCCCGCACAAGATCCGGCTCCGCACCTGCGCCAACCAGCCACGGACGCGGCGGGCGTCGCGGAATATATCGCCGACATGACAGGAGAACTTGCCCGCCTTGCCGGAGCCGCACGGCTCGACACCCTGACCTATTTTCTCAACATGGCGCGGATGGAGGCGGAATCGCATATGAGCCGCGCCTCTGATCAGCCGCGCCTCTGATCGTCGGTTCAACGCTATCAGCCAAGCAACAGCCTTTTTGCCTCAGGCAAGACTGACGAGATCGCCGCCATGGCGTTCGAGCCGGCCGGCGAGCTCCAGCTCAAGGAGGATCGAGCGCACCTCACGCGCCGGTGTCTCTGCAACGCGCGCGAGTTCGTCGACCGAAATGGGAGAAGGTCCCAAAAGCGCAACGATCCGCTCCCGCGTCGCTTCGGAACATGCCGCATTCTTCTTGGCGGTCGGCCCGGCGAAACCGGGTTGCGCCGCTTCTGCCATGGCCGGGACGCTCGGGGGCGCGGCAACATCCGGCAGGTCGAGTTCCTCCCACAAGGGCTCGTCCGGAGGAGCGTTCGGCCCGGCATCGGAAAGAAGATCGGGCCGTGGGAGATCGCCGATCTGCCGGGCCAAGGCGTCGATCACATCCTGCGCCGACGTGCAGAGCGTTGCACCTTCGCGAATGAGTTCGTTGGTTCCTTCAGCGCGCGGATCGAGCGGCGAGCCCGGTACGGCGAAGACTTCGCGGCCCTGTTCGGCGGCAAAACGCGCGGTGATCAAGGAACCGGAGCGGCGCGCCGCCTCGACGATCACGCTGCCTTGGGCGAGACCCGCGATGATCCGGTTACGGCGCGGAAAGTCCCTGCCCCGCGCCTCCCAGCCGAACGGCATTTCGCTGATCGCCGCGCCACGTTCGAGCAAATGTTCCAGCTGGGCCGCGTGTTCGGCGGGATAGATCTTGTCGTGGCCGCCGGCCAGCACCGCGATCGTGCCCGTCTCAGAGGCCGTCTGATGGGCGCGAATGTCGATGCCGCGGGCAAGGCCGGAGACGATCACAAAGCCCGCTTGTGCGAGACTGCGGGAAAGCCTTTCGGCAAAGGCAAGCCCGGCGCCCGAAGCGTTACGCGAGCCGACGATGGCAACCGCCGGGCGCGCGAAGACCGCGAGGTTGCCGCGCACTGCAACGATCGGCGGAGCCGTGTCGATCTTGCGCAGCAGCGCGGGATAATTCTCTTCGCCGAGCGCGATAAAACGCGCGCCGCAGGCTTCGGCGAGCCCGAACTCCCGCTCGACTTCTTCGATACTGGCGATCCTGGTCGACTTGCCGCCCAATGCGAGCCGCGGCAGCGCATTGAGAGCGGCCTGCGCGCTGCCGAAACGATTGATCAGGATTCGGAAGGTGCGCGGCCCGATCAACTCGCTGCGCCACAACCGCAGCCAATCGAGACGCTGCGCATCCGTGAGCTGCAAGCTCGGTTCGGCGCTCATGCCGCGCCGCCGATCTTTTTAGCCGCTCCGATCTTCGTCTCCGTCCCGTTGATGAGCCGGCCGATATTGGCCCTATGCATGAACCAAAGCAAAAGCGTGAGCAGCGAAAAGAGCGCGGCAATATCTGCACGCCCAAAGAGAAGTGCGATAGCCGGCGTGGCGGCGCTCGCCGTCAACGCCGCCGCTGAGGAATAGCGTGTCGCCGCGGCAACGATCAGCCAGAGCGCGATGAAGGCAACGCCGGCCGGCCAAAGGAGCGCAAGCAGACAGCCGAGATAGGTCGCAACCCCCTTGCCGCCTCTGAACTTCAGCCAGACCGGAAAGACATGACCAAGAAAGGCCCCCGCCGCGGCGACGAGCGGCGGCGAGCCGGCCGCCACATAGGCCACGATGAGCACGGCTGCGGCGCCCTTCAGTGCATCGAGCCCAAGGGTAGCGAGCGCCAGATCCTTGCGGCCGGTGCGGAGCACGTTGGTCGCGCCGATATTGCCCGAGCCGATGGCGCGCAGATCCTGCGTGCCGGCCATGCGTGTCAGCAGCAGGCCGAATGGGATCGAACCGCAAAAATAGCCGAAGCAAAAGGCAAGAAGGATGGCGGACAAAGGAGCGGACCGGAACGCTTGGACTGGCGGCAACGTAACCGCCGCCCGGCGGCGCGGCAATGGGCGGTTAGGCCAGTACGGGTCTTAGCTTTTCTCATCCCCGACGATGGCCGAAAGCTTTTCCCGTTCCGCGGCGCTCAGGGATGCGAGGGGAACGGGTGTTTTGTACTGCTTGAACGAAAGCGCGATCGCCGCCCCGCCGGCGAGCAATAGGAGAAGCGGCGCTGTCCAAAGCAGAAACGTCTCGGGCTTGAACGGCGGTTTCAGCAGGATGAAATCGCCGTAGCGGGCGACCAGAAAGGCGCGGATCTGGGCATCGCTGTCGCCGGCCAGAATCTTTTGGCGGACGAGCACGCGAATGTCATGCGCGAGCGGGGCTTCCAACTCGTCGATCGATTCATTCTGGCAGACCATACAGCGCAATTGCGCCGACAGCGCCTCGGCCCGAGCCTCGAGCTTGGGATCGGCGAGCATTTCATCCGGCGTGACCGCGAGAGCAAATCCCGGCGCGAGCGTCAGGAAGACGAGACCGGCCAGTGCTGCCGCGCGCATCATTCCGCTGCCTGCGGCGCCGCGGCGAGCTTGCGGATGCGACGCGCGACGCCGATTCTGAGCCTTCGGTCGCTGAGCGAGCAAAGGCCGCCGAGCGCCATTACGATCGCTCCTAACCAAATGAAGGTGACCAGCGGCTTCCAATAGAGCCGCGCGTTGACGCTGCCGGCGGTATCGCCGTCGCTGATGCCGACATAGACTTGGCCGAAATCGATCGTCTCAATGCCGGCTTCAGAACGGCTCGTCTGGCGCGTCGGATAGAATCGGACGGCCGGATCGACATCGGCGATTTCGACCTCCCCGGTGCGGATCGCCATATGGGCGACGGTCGCCGTATAGTTTGGCCCGGTCTGCGGCCCGATGCTTTGGAGCACGATCTCGTAGGGACCGACGCTCGCTGCGTCGCCCGGCTTCATCGCGAGAATTTTCTGCGCGCCCCAGCCGGTGGCGGCGAGGCCGAGTAGGCTGAGGCCGATGCCGGCATGCGCAAGCGCCGTCCCATAGGCCGAGCGCGGCAGGCCGAGCGCATGCGTGAAGATATGGCCTTTCACCAAGGCCGCACGCCCAAAGATGCGGGTTGCGAGATCGCTGAAGGCGCCGACGATCGTGTAGATCGCGAGTCCCGCGAGTATGAGCGAAATGACAGGGCCGCCGCGTACAGCGGCAAGGACGAGCAAGACGGCGAGCCCGCAGGCGAAAGCGAAGAAAAGCCTCTGCACCGCTCCCAGCAGATCGCCGCGTTTCCAGGCCAGGTTTTGCGCGATCGGCATCAGCACGCAAAGCGGCAGAAAGAGCGGCACGAAGGTTAAGTTGAAGAAGGGCGGCCCGACCGAAATCTTCTCGCCCGTCAGAGCTTCGAGCGCGAGCGGATAGAGCGTCCCGATGAAGACCGTTGCACAGCAGGTCGAAAGCACGAGATTGTTGAGGACGAGCGCCCCCTCGCGCGAGATCGGCGCAAAGAAGCCGCCGGGCCTCAAGGTATTCGCCCTGAGCGCGAAAAGTAGCAGCGAACCGCCAATGAAGAAGGTGAGGATCGCGAGAATGAAGACGCCCCGGCGCGGGTCGGTGGCAAAAGCGTGAACGGAGGTTAGAACGCCCGAGCGCACGATGAACGTGCCGATGAGCGACAGCGAAAAGGCGAGAATGGCGAGGAAGATCGTCCAGACCCGCAAGGCCTCGCGCTTTTCCATCACGGTGGCCGAATGGAGCAGCGCCGTCGCCGCGAGCCAGGGCATAAGCGACGCGTTCTCGACCGGGTCCCAGAACCAGAAGCCGCCCCAGCCAAGCGTGTAATAGGCCCAATAGGAGCCCATCGCGATCCCGAGCGTAAGGAACACCCAGGCGATCAAGGTCCAGGGACGAACGAGCCGCGCCCAAACTGCATCGATGCGTCCGCAGATCAGCGCCGCGGCGGCAAAAGAGAAGGTGATCGAAAGCCCGACATAACCGAGATAAAGCAGCGGCGGATGAATGGCCAATCCCGGATCCTGCAGCAGCGGATTGAGATCATTGCCTTCAATCGGCGGGACCGCGAGGCGGGCGAAAGGGTTGGAGGTCAGAAGAATGAACAGAAGGAAGGCAGATGCAATCCAGGACTGGACCGCAAGCACGGCCGCATGAAGATCTATCGGCATCGCCCGCCCCGAGACCGCGACCGCCGCCGCAAACAGCGACAGGATCAAGATCCACAGCAGCATCGAGCCCTCGTGATTGCCCCAGACTCCGGTGATCTTGTAGATCAGCGGCTTCGCCGAATGCGAATTCTCGACCACATTGACGAGCGAGAAATCCGACGTGACATGCGCATAGGTCAAGGCGGCATAAGAAAGTGCGACCAGGAAAAATCCCGCAAGCGCCACGGAAGGTGCCACGGCCATCAGCCGCTGGTCGCGCGTAGCGACGCCCCAGAGCGGCACCGAAGCATTGACGAGTGCCAATGCCAAAGCGAGCACGAGCGCATAATGGCCTGTCTCGACGATCACGATCCGCCTCCCATGCCGGCGCTCATGCCTGTGCTCTCCTGCCAACGGCCGGCCTTTTTCAAGGCATCGACAACCTCGCGCGGCATATAGCGCTCGTCGTGCTTGGCGAGAATGGTGGATGCCGTCATGCCCGACGCGCCGAGCACACCTTCGGCGACAACCCCCTGCCCTTCGCGAAAGAGATCGGGCAGCGGGCCACTGTAGGTAACAGGGATCTCGCGCTTACCGTCGGTCACTTCAAAATGCACGGTCATTCCCTGGTGGGTGAGCGAACCTTGCTTCACAAGGCCGCCGATGCGCAGCCTGGTGCCCGGTGCAAGGTCCTTCGCGTAGACCTCGCTCGGGCCATAAAAGAAGACGATATTGTCGCGCAGCGCGTAGAGCACGAGACCGAGCCCGGTGCCGAGAACGACGAAAGCGGAGAAGATCAAGGCGAGGCGCTTCTTTCTGCGGGTCATGAATTGAGCCCGAGTTCATGCGCCAGCGCATCGATGCGAGCCGTCGCCGCGGGATCGCCGCCGAAATCGTGACGCGCGGTCGCAAGCGCCGCCCGCGCCTTGTCGATTTCGTTCATGACCTTATAGGCCCGCACGAGCCTTAGCCAACCTTCGATATCCTGGCCGTTCTCGGCGAGCCGTGCCGCCAATCTTTCGATCATGGCACGGATCGCTGCAACGCGCTCGGCCGGCGGCAAGTCGGCGATGGCGGCAGCTTGATCCGGCATCGCGGTCTGATTGGCGAGCGAGGCAAGCCGCGCCTCGAGATCGGATCGCCAAGGCGCATTCGGCGGCGATTGCGCCAAGAGCTTCTGCCAATAATCGCGTGCACTTGCCTTGTCGCCATCCTGCGAAGCGGCGAGGCCCAGATAAAACAGGGCCTTGGGAAGCGGCGCGCCCGCTACGGCGCACGCGAAAAGCTTGCGTGCCTCTTCCGTGACGATGCCATGATTGGCAAAGACGAGGGTCTCGCCATAGGCCGTCAGGCGTTGCGGGTTTTCGCCCAGCTTTTCCAATGCCATCTGCGCAGCGTGGACCGCGTCTTCGATGCGGCCGAGGTGCAGATAGGCGGGCACCAGAACTTCGTAGCCCAGCCCATCATCGGGGTGCTGGGCGAGATGCGCCTCGACCTTGGCGATCGCCGCATTGATGTCCAGGGATTCCGCCGGCGCGTTAAGCCGCGCTTCGAGCGGCTCGTCCGGCCAGTCGGGATGGCCGATTGCGGCGTAAAGGCCGAGCCCCAAGGTCGGGATGAAGATCAGGGCGGCGAGCGCAACGAGCCGCGGCCGTAGCGGCGACCGCGCGATGGACTCCCCGACCGGACCTTTTTCAGAGGCAGCGAGGAGCTGGCGCGCGGCTTCGGTCTTTGCGGCTTCGGCGTCCTGCGGGGAAATCGTGGCGAGCTCGGCATCGCGCGCGATCTCGTCGAGCTTGGCCCGATAGAAGGCGACGTCGGGCGAATCCGCTTTGCGCACCGGCCTGGCGAGCGGCCAGAGCACCGCGAATATGGCGGCGCCGGTCAAAAGCGCGAAAACGGCCCAGAGCATGCTGTTCCTTGCGAGCGTTCCAACCGAATAGGCCGCAATTCTTTCCGTATTCTATGCGCCGCCGGTTACTTTTGGCTGTCCTCGCCCTCCGAGACGCGCTACGCGCTCCTCAGGAGAGCGGCCATTCCTCTAGGCATTTCTTGCCAAGATGGGAAGTCTTTCGCCACCAAACAGCGCCAGATAGCGCGTTCCCGGGCAATTCCTGCAGTAAAGCTAAGATAGCGGCATGTTTAAGCTTTAGGCGGCGGCCGGCAGTTCGAGCTCGGCGCGCAGGCCGCCCATAGGGCTGACATCGAGCTTCAGCACGCCGCCATAGAGCGCGGCGAGATCGGCCACGATCGAGAGGCCGAGCCCGGAGCCCGGACGCGTTTCGTCGAGCCGCCGGCCGCGCCGCATCGCCGCTTCGCGCTGCTCCGGCGGCAGGCCGACGCCGTCATCATCGATGGTGACGCGGAACAAGCGCTGCGAGGTTGGATCGGCGGCGGCGACCGGCCCGATCTCGATGGCCACCACATGGCGCGCCCATTTGCCGGCATTATCGACCAGATTGCCGATCATTTCTTCGAGATCCTGGCGTTCCCCCTTGAACCTCACGCGGCCCGTAACGGCCACGGAAAAGACGACGCCGCGATCGCGATAGATCTTCTCGAAGGTGCGCACGAGCGTCGCGGTGACGAGCGCGACATCGGCCATCGTGCCGAGCGTGCCGACCCTGACCGCGGCGCGGGCGCGGTCGAGATAATAGGTCACCTGATCACGCATGATCGCCGCCTGTTCGCGGATTTTCAAGAGCGCGCCCTTGTCCGCCGCAGCCTCGTTGATGATGACGCTGAGCGGCGTCTTCAGCGCATGGGCGAGATTGCCGACTTGCGTGCGGGCGCGCTCGACCACCTCGCGGTTGGCGGCGAGCAGAAGATTGAGCTCGGCGGCGAGCGGCGCGATATCGGGCGAAAAGTCGCCGGCGATCTTCTCCCCCTCGCCGCGCCGGATCGCCGCGACCGCCTCCTGAAGGCGGCGCAGCGGCTCCAGGCCATAGCGCAATTGCAACGCGGTCGAACCGACGAGTGCCGCCGCCAGCAAGGTGAAGGTGACCACGAGCGCGATCTCGAAACCGGCGATTTCCGATTCCATCGGCACCGTCGTCGCCGCCACCTGGACGAGATAGACCCCCTCATCGCCCGTATCGATGACCCGCTCCACCAGGCGCAGACGCCGCTCGTCCGGTCCCGTCGCATAGCCGTTGCGAGCGCCGCCGATCCCCGCCGCGATGCCCTTGTCCGCAAGCCGCGGCAAGCGTGCCGCGAACAACGAGCGGGAGCTCTTGATGTCCGGATTGTCGCCGTCGAGCCGCGTGATCTGCCAGTACCAGCCGGAGAGCGGAATTTCGAATTGCGGTTCCCCCAGGGCAAAAGGCTCCAGGCGGTTCTCTTCCGAAGGTGAGGCGATATCGGCGACGAGCGCCCGCAAATAGACTCCGAGCCTCTCGTCGAAACGCGACTCGGCCGATTTGCGATAGAGGGCCGAGAGGCTCACTCCGGCGACAAGCAGGATCGCGGTGCTCAGAACCGCGGCGGAAAAGAAAAGCCGCGCGGCAATCGACCAGGTTCGTGGATCGGCGGCTCGCATCGCGTTACGTGCGGCCGGCCGAGCCAGGGCCTGCTCTGTCGGATTTGTCGGATGCCGCGTCAACCTCCGGCTCGGCAACAATATAGCCGAGCCCGCGCATGGTCTTGATGATGTCAATGCCGAGTTTCTTGCGCAGGCGCCCGACGAAAACCTCGATCGTATTCGAAGTCCCGATCGAAATCCTGATCGTAAAGATGTTCGACGAGTTCGCTGCGGGAGACGACCCGACCCGCGTGATGCATCAGATAGGACAGCAGGCGATATTCATGCGAGGTGAGCTTGACCGGATTTTCGTCGACGAAAACGCGCCCCGCCCTGGTGTCGAGGCGGACCGGACCGCAGACAAACTCGCTCGTCGCATGGCCCGCGGCGCGCCGCAGCAGGGCACGCAGGCGGGCGAGAACTTCCTCGATGTGAAATGGCTTTGCGACATAGTCGTCGGCACCGACATCGAAGCCCTGGACCTTGTCGCTCCAGCGGTCGCGCGCGGTCAGGATCAGCACCGGCATGCCGCGGCCCGCCCGGCGCCAGTCGCCCAGCACCGTAATGCCGTCCTTCTTCGGCAGGCCAAGATCGAGAATGACGGCGTCATAGGACTCGGTATCGCCGAGAAACCAGCCTTCTTCGCCATCATAAGCCCGATCGACCGCATAGCCCGCCTCGGCCAGCGCCGCGGAAATCTGCCGATTGAGATCCCTGTCGTCCTCGACCACGAGCAGACGCAAAACTTAACTCTCCTCACTTGGCGTTCTTGGCGCCGATCATTTGCCCGCTGGCCGCATTCGTAAACACATGGATGACCCGTCCGTCGCGACGCAACAGGGTTATTTCATAGACGAATTCTTCCTTCCATCGGCACAGTTTGGCGCCGATGGCTTCGGCCTGAAATCGGTTGGCCGCGCTGGCCATCAGACGGAACGGCTCGGCAAGCTTATGGAGGGCGATTCGCTCGCGGGTCTGGGCCGCCGAATAGCATTCGCGTTCGGGCACCGGCGCGGCGGCCAGCGCCGGCACGACGGCAGCCAAGTTGAAAGCCAAAGCAACGCCGGCGTAGCGCATAAACCGAGCCTCACGGCCAAGCGATGAACATCGAATGAACATCGCGCCGGACCAAGGACCTATACTTGCGACTTTCGCATTTGCAAGCGCCTCCGTCCGGTTGCAAACCGCCGTTTGCGGGCGACGCCCGCAAGCCGCCCGCGAGCGCGAAAAGCCAAGCATTCGCATGGGGCAACGACCCGTCGAGCCGCAAAATTCACCAGGATTGCAGGGTGAGCGTAACCATTGGGAAATGCTCGTTTGTTAAATTCACGGGCAGTACGTCGATACATCGAGAGCGGTCACGCCAATTGCGTTTTCAGGCCATCATCGAAAGCTGCAAGCGGGCTTTTGCCCTGCGCCAAGCACGGCCGAGGTCGCCGATCAAATTTCTGCGTTCTCGGGACGGCACATCCGCGGTGGAATTCGGCCTGATTGCGTTGCCGTTCCTCGCGATCATCTTCGCCACGTTGCAAGCAGCCATTCTTCTCATGGCCCAGGAGGAGCTTGAGACCGCGGTCGAAAAATCCGGCCGGCTTGTTTTGACCGGGCAAGCAGTGACGCAGGCTCTCACGCAAGCCCAGTTCACTACGAAAGTGTGCGGCTATCTCTCCGCCTTGTTCAACTGCGCCAATCTCATGGTCAACATGCAGACGGCTGACACTTTTTCAGACGCGAGTCCGGCGGCTCCGACCCTGACTTTCGGTTCGAAAGGGCAAGTGACCAACACCTGGTCATATCAGCCGGGAAGCGCCGGCGACATCGTCGTTCTCCAAGTCATGTATCAATGGCCGGTCTTCGGACATCTGTTCGGATTCAATCTTTCGAATCTGTCGAATGGCAATCACCTCTTGATAGCCACCTCCGTTTTCAAGAACGAGCCTTGATATGACATCGAAGCGCTTTTCGGATCGGCATTTGCGGCGATTCATTCTCGCCGATCGGGCCATTGCCGCGGTGGAATTCGCCTTGGTTCTACCGCTCATGCTCTTCGTTTTTGTCGGCGTGGCGCAAGTCGGTGAGGCCATCGAGATCAGCCGAAAGGTCACGGTCACCACCCGCATCGTCACCGACCTGGTTACGCAATACCCGTCCATGTCCAGCTCGATAATGACCACGGTTCTCGGCGCCTCGTCGGAAGTCATTGCTCCATATTCGGCGAGCAATCTCGCCATCACGGTCTCGGAAATCTCGACGAACTCATCCGGCGCCGCGACCGTCACTTGGAGCTCCACCCTGAACGGGACGGCGCTTACGCCTTGCTCCAAGTTCACCCTGCCGACCGCGCTCGATCAGGACAACATCTCGCTGATCTACGGGACCGTGACTTATTCTTTCACGCCCATCCTCGGCTACAAGATCATCGGTACGATCCCAATCTCGGACAAGATCTATATGAGCCCGCGCCTGACGAATTCGATCGCACCCACGTCTTGCGGTGCACTGCCCTCATAAGCCGATCCGGAGAGGCAAAGGCCGAGCGTCAACTGCAATGTGCGGAAGCATCCCGGAAACGCGACAACGTACGCCCGGTCTTCGCCCGCTTCGCCGAGCTCTTCGGGGGGAACTTACTGCGTAAGATGCGCGGTGTTGACAGCATCGATGAAGAGGGTCGCAAGCGCCGTCGAAATATCCTGGTCCGTGGTGACTTCCTGATAAAGTCCGGGCGATGCGCAGCTCTGCAGTGTCGTTCCAATGTTCGGTTCGAACGGCTCGACGTTCGCAGTGTAAAAGGCGTTGCTCGGCAAAGGAAGATAGTTCAGATAGAGCACCGCGATCCTGATGGGGAGGCCGCCGCTGCTCACCCTGTTCTTGATGGCCGTGCAATTCGCCGTATTAAGTAGTGATATTTGGCGCGTGCCGCTATTCATGTAGTCCTCGACCCCATCGGTGACGAAGAACAGCACTTCCTGCGCGTCGCCCTTTGCGTTGGTGCCGTTGCCGGGCGTCGGCATGATGCTATTGATGCCAGTAAGCGAGTCATCGATGTCGGTATCGCCGTCGGAATCGTTGCAGCCGGCCGTCGGCTGATCATTGCTGTTGTAATATACCAGGGTACCGCTGTTGTTATAGACTTCGAGCATCGTGATGTTGGAGGCATCGTTCGAAGCCGTCGTCATGTTTGAGGTGAGCCCAGCAATCTGGTTGAGCGGCGTGCCGTATGTACATCCTATCGTGCCAGACCTTCCAGTGACTGAGGTGTTCGCATTGGTGTCGAACGTATAGATCGCCAATTGATAAATGGCTTTGTTGGATGCGGCGGTGGTTGCGGCCGTGCTCGCCAGATTTTCGATCGCGGTGGTCAGATTGTCGATCCGCAATGTCAAACCCAAGCTCCGGGCAAGGGCGTAATTGTCCTCTCCGCCCGGGTTTCCGAGATTGTCCGCGCTCGGATCGGCTTCGTGGCAAGCGAAGGCACAGCCGCCTTCGTTGGTCCCGCTTGTCGGCGAATTCGCCGTGGCGGTCATCATGGCGTTGATGCCCTCGGTCGTCGCCGGAATGGCCATCGACGGCGAGTCATCCGCTAGAACGTAAAAATTGATGTTCGGTGCGGTCGAGGCGAGCGCCGTCGAACTGCCTGCGATCTTGATCGTCTTCTGCCCGATGACGCCAGCGAACGCGGTTTGCGACTGCGCCGTATATGAGATAGCCGCCTGTTGCTGGGTCGGGGTGTTGATGGCCGGCGGTTGCGTCACGTTCACGGTTAAGCTGACGGAACTGACACCGGTAACGGTCGAGGCCTGCCCGCAGAACAGGTTCACCGCGGCATTGCATGCCGCGGATTGGCCGGTCGTTGCGAGGCTTTGGCTATTCGCCGTGCATTGGACCGCGGTGCTGCTGCATGTATTCTGCGAAAGCATTGAGGGCGTGACAGCGGCAAGCGCCGCGGCATCGGCGGCGGCGTTCAATTTCGTCTGTCGCCGCGCGGCCATCGTGTAGTCGACGCCCATGCCAACCGCGAAGATGATCGGAATCGACGTGAGAGCGAAGATCATCGCGACATTGGCACGGCGGTCGGCGGAGAAACGCGGCACCTGCCGCAGGATCGGCAGAACAAAGCGCGCCAATCGGGCGCCGAGACGAGCGCAAACATGATGCAGCATCGAAGTGATCGTGCTTGGCCGAGGCATAGCGGGGTCCGATTGAACTGCCGCTAGGAAAGCCTCAACAGGTAAAGACTTTGCTAGAGCAATGTCATAGAGCTAGGCCGCAGGCTTCCGAGGCGGACGCGCGGCGACGCCGGGGACAGCGCGCTCTGCGGAGTTCTTACAGCGAAATCAAGGAGTTGCCGGCCGACAATTCGAGAAGCGGAAATGGGCTCAATCGCGGCGACGGCTGGCTCGCCTTATTTTGGTAAACCAACGCTTGCGAGAGAGCTGGCCTTTTTGCCAGGCGGTGTTCGAGCTTCAGACCCCCCGCGTCGGTCTTCCGGTTTTGCCTGCCGCGGCACTTTCGCAGGCCAGCGCACGATATGCTCGGGATAGTCGTCGAGCTTGACATCCTTCTCCGAGGCCGCGACGCGTCCGCGAACGGAGATCCCCGCCGCATGTACCGTCTCGGCCGAGCCGGAAACGAGCGGGTGCCACCAAGCGAGCGGGCGGCCTTCGGCCCGCAGCCGGTAGGCGCAGGTCGGCGGCAGCCAAGCGAGCGCCCGCGCCAGGTCCGGCGTCAGTTTCAGACAATCTCTGACGCGCCGCCGGCGCCGGGCATAGTCGCTGCAGCGGCAGGTCTTCGTGTCGAAGAGCCGGCAAGCGATATCGGTGAAATGCACAATTCCCGTATCCTCGTCCTCGAGCTTGACCAGACAGCAACGGCCGCAGCCGTCGCAGAGGCTCTCCCATTCCGCAGGATCAAGCGCCTCGAGCGGCTTCCACTCCCAAAAGGGTCTTGCCGTGCAAGGACTCGCTTCTGGTTGGTCAGTCATGTCCGTAAGTTCGGGCGAGGGTGTTCCAGACGATGTCTTATAGGCCCCGAGTTCGTTCCAAGTCACCTCGCCGCCATCCTTATCTGCAGGATTGTGGACGGGTCATAAAATTGCGAATATTGCCGGCTCTTGCTCGGGGTCCCGGACGACAGCCGCAATTCGAAACTGAGCCAAGCTGGACCGCGCAGAGAGAAGGCCGAACGTGTTCGAGAAGCTGAGATCGTCGCGCTTTTATAAGAGAGCCGCGCGCGCCCTGCTCGCACTCGACGCGCTTGTCAATTCCTCGCTTTACGATTCAAAAGAGCGAGCCCGCGCCTCCTACGCGACCTTCGCCGCTTTGATGGACCGCCTTCACGTGTCCGGCTGGCGGCGCGCGCTCGTGGAACTCTCCTGCGAAGGCTCGAACCTGACCGTCGCCGCCGCTTTTTTCGCCTTGTTTTTGGCCATCCCGGCCTTTCAGGAAACGTCAGACGACTGGCTGAAGAAACAGGATCTCGCGGTCACCTTTCTCGACAGATACGGCCAGGAGGTCGGGCGCCGCGGCATTAAGCACGACAACTCCGTGCCGCTGGAGCAGATGCCGAAATATCTGATCGAGGCCGTGATCGCCACCGAGGATCGGCGCTTCTTCGAACACGTCGGGATCGATTTCATCGGCGTCTTCCGGGCGCTCACCGTCAACGCCCGTGCCAACGGCGTCGTGCAGGGTGGCTCCTCGATCACGCAGCAATTGGCCAAGAATCTGTTTCTCTCGAACGAGCGCACGCTGACGCGCAAGATCAAGGAGGCCTATCTCGCGCTCTGGCTCGAGGGACATTTGTCGAAGCGCGAGATCCTGCAACTCTATCTCGACCGCATCTACATGGGCGGTGGCACGTTCGGCGTTCAGGCCGCCGCGCAATTCTACTTCGGCAAATCGGTCCGCGACGTCACTCTCGCCGAGGCGGCAATGCTCGCAGGCCTTTTCAAGGCGCCGGAAAAATATGCACCGCATGTTAATTTGCCGGCGGCGCGCGCCCGCGCCAACGATGTCTTGAACAATCTTGTCGATGCCGGCTATCTGACCGAGGGGCAGATCTACGCCGCGGTGCGCAATCCTGCCACGCCCATTGCCCGAACCAACGAGGAGGATGCTCCCAATTGGTATCTCGATTGGGCTTATGATGAAGTGCGCCAGCTCGCCGACGCCGGCAAGCTCGGCAATGATCGGGTGCTGACCGTGCGCACGGCGCTCGATTTCAAATCTGCAGAAATACGCCGACGAGACGATCAACAATCAACTGCTGGAATACGGGCCGAGCTATAACGTCAAAGAATCGGCCATGGTCATTCTCGACCCTTCCAACGGGGGCGTGCGCACCATCGTCGGCGGCACAGATTATGGAGCGAGCCAGTTCAATCGCGCCGTTGAAGCGCTCCGCCAGCCCGGCTCCTCATTCAAGCCCTTCGTCTATCTCACCGCTTTGCTGACGGGCAAATTTCATCCCGACACGATCGTCACGGATGCGCCGGTCTGCATCGGCGACTGGTGTCCGCATAATTTCGGCAACGTCTATATGGGCAACGTCCCGCTGGTCACCGCGCTGACGCATTCGCTCAACACGGTTGCCGTCAGACTGTCGATCGCGATCGGAGAGGCCTACTCGGTGCCGGGGCACAACAACGTCTTCGAGGCGGCCAAGCGCGGCCGCGCCAAGATCATCGAGACTGCCCGCAAGATGGGCATCTCCACGCCATTGATCGATACGGTGTCGCTGCCCATCGGCGCGGACGAAGTGACCGTGATGGACATGGCGGGTGCCTATTCCACCTTCGCCAACGGTGGCAAACGCATCCACCCTTTTGCCGCCGTCGAGATCTATAACAGCCGTGGCGACTTGATCTATCGGCACGATCGCGACACGCCGCCGCCCCAGCAGATCTTCCCGCCGGGGGCCATCCTTGACATGGTGGCGATGATGAAACACGTGGTCGAGGACGGGACCGGCCGCAGGGCCATGCTCGACAATGTCAACTCGGCCGGCAAGACCGGCACCACCAACGGCTTCAAAGACGCCTGGTTCGACGGCTACACCGGCAATTACGTCGGCATTATCTGGTTCGGCAACGACGACGATACGCCGACCAACAATATGACCGGGGGCTCGCTGCCGGCCGCCACATGGCATGAGATCATGCAATATGCGCACGAGGGCATCGATCTGAAACCGCTGCCGGGCGACACGACGCCCGCGCCCACCGTCGCTCAGGCCTTGCCGCCCGCGACGCCAAACACCGCGGAAGCGCCGCAGAAGCCGGCCACACTGTCGCACCGCTCCGCCGATGTTCTCGCGACAATCGAGGAAACGGCGAAATCGATCGAGAGTCGAAGAACGAGCGCGGACGCCGGTCTCGCATCGGGTCTGCCGCAGTGATTGCGTTCCGCTCCCCGGCTCCCGCTGATTTTCGCGCAGGGTAGAATGTGGAGTTTATTCAAATTCCTGGTCGTCGTGCTTGTCGGGACCGTGCTCGGATTCTTCGTCACGCATGCGGTTCTGCAGCGCGGCCCCGCTTTCAATGTGGTGAGAGCGGGGCCGTGGACCGGCGTACCTAAGAATGGATCGCTCGGCATCGACCCGTATGCCCGGGCCATGCTGGCGCGCAGCGCCGAATTGCCGCTTGGCGACGCGGAAGGACTGAGCTTCATCGCCCGCACCGACAGCGCGGGAGCGACTCTGCAGCCGCGTTGCGATTATGCCGTGAGCGGTTCGGTCCCATCGACGCGCTATTGGACCTTGACCCTCGTCTCGCCGGCGGGATTCCTCATCGACAATCCGGCCAAGCGCTTCGGCTTTACTTCGGCTGAAATCGTGCGCGCGGCGGACGGTACATTCGACATCAGGGTCGCCCGCCATGCTCGGTCCGGCAATTGGCTGCCGCTCGGTAGTGCGCAACCTTTCGTTCTCATGCTCCGGCTCTACGACACGCTGCTCGACTTCGGCACCGCCAAGGCCGATGCCAGCGCGATGCCGAAAATCATCAAGGACGGCTGCGAATGAATCTGAGCGACCGGTTTACCGGTTTTCTGCCCTATGTCTTGGCCGTGGTCTTTGTTGCCGCGGCCGTGCATCTCATTTCCATTCTCGCAATGCCCGAACTCGCGCCGCATGATGCCTATGCGCGCCTTTCCGTGCTCGCCAAGCCCGGCCAGATGACGCTGCTGCCGCGCGCCCTGCCCGGCCATGAGATCACGCCTTTCGAAGATCCGGCCATGGCGCAAGCCGTCTGTCTTTACGATCTCTCCAACGGACCTTTGGATCTGCACGCCGAGCTCGAAGATTCCGGGCTTCTCACCCTTTCGTTTCGAAGCCGGAGCGGGCGGATTTTCTATTCCATGACGGACCAAGCGGCACTGCACGGCGAGATCGAGGTTCGCATCATGACGCAGCCGCAGCTTGAAGCCGTCGAGGAGAACGATGACGAAGAGGAACCTCTGCAGGAGCTGCGACTTGTCGCGCCCTCGATGAAGGGTTTCGTTCTGGTCAATGCGCTCGCCGCCTTTCCAAGCGAAAGAGCGGAAGCCGAAGCTCGCGCGACATCGATCTCCTGTTCGCCCGAGACTGTTGCGCGCAACTGACGGACCCTTTGCCGTCTTGTTCAGCGCCGCGGTTGTCGGCGGCGCGGCTCGGCGCTGCGCCTCGTTTTAACGTCTACGGCATGATCTTCCATGCGAACGAAGCGCACGCCGGTGAAGAAAAGAATTTCGGCCCCTTCGCCCCGATCTTCGGGAGCCCGCATAGGAGACTGCGGACCGCGTGCCGCACGCGACTGCAACCTAAAAGCAACCAGTTCCCCCATCCGACCCCCCAGTGGCCCGCGCGATCTTTCGCACCTATTGCCTCGCTCGCGCCAAACCTGACGGCCAATTGGTTAATGCGATGTCAACGCGACCGCACTTGCAAAAGAATTGCGCGCCGGTGCTGCGCTCACGCCACATAAAAGCATCGCGGATCACGACATGACTTCGAGGAAGCTGCGGCCCAGGCGATCTTCGACTTCGACGATCCAAAGATCGGTATCGAAAGCAACTTCGCGGCGCAGGCGTTCGTCTGCGCTCGCTGCTTCGATCCAGTCGGCGCCATGCAGGCGGGCGAAATGGCGATCGTCCGCCTCGACCTCGCTTTGTGGCGCCGGACCGTAAAGCGCGCAGCTGCCGTCGAGCCGGTCGATCTTCACGAAGA
The DNA here is from genome assembly GCA_963759985.1 of uncultured Alphaproteobacteria bacterium. Taxonomy (GTDB): domain Bacteria; phylum Pseudomonadota; class Alphaproteobacteria; order Rhizobiales; family Beijerinckiaceae; genus Methylovirgula. Next base: position 53,326 of record CAVXBI010000003.1, on the reverse strand, counting down.
CGGCGCCGGCCTCGGCAGCGCCGCGCCGCCGCAGAACGGCGGTGACGCCTTCCATCGCACAGCGACGAAGGTAGGCCGCGACCCAAAAATCGCTTCTGATCCGCATCCTTGCTCTGTCTTTCGGGTCACAGGTTGGGAAAATTTGTGGCGGCTCTAACGGTGGCGGGCGCGTTTTGCCAGCGCGGATAAGGGCTAAGCATATCGCACGCGCCGCAACCCGGTCCGTCCCGTCACAAAACTGTAATCGGCATCAGCTTGGTTAACGCGTCTTGAGGAGGCGCGTCCATGACTTCCCTTTCTTCAGTTGATCTACTACCGGCCGAGACCGAAAGTCCGAAGCCCCAGCTCGATCATCCGATCGACATGCGGGCCGTCATCATTTTTCTGGGCATCGTAGGCTGCGGCCTGTTCTTCGCGGCCTATAGCGTCTACGGCGACGTCGAGGCGACGGGCACGACGGTCAAAAGCATCTTGCCCTTTCTTCTTTTGGGCGTAGCCCTGGTGGTCGCTCTCGCCTTCGAGTTCGTCAACGGCTTTCACGATACCGCCAATGCCGTGGCAACGGTGATCTACACCCATTCGCTGCCGGCCCCTATCGCCGTGGTCTGGTCGGGCTGCTTCAATTTTCTCGGCGTGCTCACGTCGACGGGGGCGGTTGCCTTCGGCATCGTATCTCTGCTGCCCGTCGAATTGATCCTGCAAGTCGGCTCGCAGGCGGGATTTGCGATGGTCTTTGCCATGTTGATCGCCGCCATCATCTGGAATCTCGGCACTTGGTGGCTGGGTCTACCGGCTTCGAGTTCACACACGCTGATCGGCTCGATCATCGGCGTCGGCGTCGCCAATGCCCTCATGCGCGGGCGCGACGGAACATCCGGCGTCGACTGGGGCAAGGCAACCGACATCGGTTATGCCCTGCTCTTCTCGCCCATCGTCGGCTTCATCTGCGCCGCGCTGTTGCTACTGATCATGAAGGCGCTCGTCCGCGTACCCGAGCTTTACAAGGAACCAAAGGGCACTGCGGCGCCGCCGCTCTGGGTACGCGGTCTCCTGATATTGACCTGCACGGGCGTTTCCTTCGCGCATGGCTCGAACGACGGGCAGAAGGGCATGGGCCTCATCATGCTGATCCTGATCGGCACGGTGCCCACGGCCTATGCCCTGAACCGCGCCGTCCCCGCCAATCACATGCAGACCTTCATCGCGGCCTCTGACGCCGCAGCAAAAATCGTGGAGTCAAAGGCCGCGGGATATGACGTGCTCGGCGACCCGCGCCCGGCGGTCACCAATTATATCGCGCGGCATGATCTCAACGAAGGCACTTACCCGTCGCTTTCCGTCCTCATCCAACAGATAGCTAAGGAGGTCGAGACCTATGGCTCGCTCAGCAAAGTGCCGGCGGACCAGGTCGAAAACACGCGCAATGACATGTATCTCGCCTCGGAAGCGATCCGCGCGCTGGCGAAGGATCACAAGAACGACCTGACGCCCGCTCAGGTGAAGACACTCAACGCCTACAAGAAAGAGCTCGATCTATCGACCAAGTTCATTCCGATCTGGGTCAAGATCTGCGTTGCTCTGGCGCTAGGGCTCGGCACGATGATCGGCTGGAAGCGCATCGTCGTTACGGTCGGCGAAAAGATCGGCAAAGAACACTTGACCTACGGGCAAGGCGCCGCAGCCGAACTCGTCGCCATGGGCACGATCTTCGCCGCCGACAGTTTCGGCCTGCCGGTCTCGACCACGCATGTCCTGTCTTCGGGCGTCGCCGGCACGATGGCAGCGAATGGATCGGGACTGCAGCTCAGCACATTGCGCAACATCGCCACGGCCTGGGTGCTCACCCTGCCCTGCGCAATCATGCTCTCAGCCTTTCTCTATTGGGCGTTCCGCCAGGTTTTCTAAGCAAGAAGCCGGCCTTTAGGGCCGGCTTCTTTTACGGCGATCGGCCGCACTCAAGGCGCGTTAAAGGCAACGCGCCCTGCGTGTAATCCGCACGCCAGATCGTTTGGCAAAGCCACGCACCAATATTGGCGAAAGTCTGGCATGGGAGGTGACATTTCGATCGGCTGGTCCACGACCGGCAATGGTCCGTCGTCCGAAAGCAACGCCCGCAAGGGGTCGAGGACTCTGGTTCCCAATTTCTGCGGATTCGCACCCTTGACGAACCGAACCCAAGTGCCGCGCGAATATTCGTCAAACGGAAGAGTTCCGCGTCGGCCCACGACGGATTGATCCGTCACGCCCAACGAGGCGATGACAGTCGCATGGGTGATCTCCGCAAACCGCGCGGCAATTCCGGATGGATCGATGTCCTTCTCGCCGGCGGCCGCACAGCCGGTGAAAACGACGACGGCGTTCGGGGCAAATCTTATGTCACCGCTGCCGACCAGCATCTCCAAGTCATGCAGATCGCGGGCGCCCGACTTGCGAAGCGTTTGCTCCTTGCTGATGCCCGGGTCGTTCGGCACCAAAGTGCTCTCGGCGACCTCGCTCACGGCGCGATAGAATCCACGGTCTTCCATCATATAAAGGCTTGACGACCCGGCATGACCGAAGATGACGAGATCGCCGATCGGTCCTTGGTGCGAGGCTAAGACCAATGCGTCGAGAAACGCGGCCCCCGTCGCCGGGCGGACGATCTCTGGAGGACTTCCGATCGCATCGCTGCTCTGTGCCATGCGATGCGCGAGAATATCGGCCCTTCGGGCGAAATTTGCGTCCTCCAGGATGCGAAATTTGACCAGTCGATCGACCGAACCTTTTCTCTCTTTTCGCGCGGTCTCGGGCGTATCGCTGATTCGCGGAGCCGCCGTTTTTTGATCTGCGACAAGGACGTTCACCGGAGCCATTTTCTCCGATGGCGTCGAATTGACGTTGCAGCCAAGACACATCCAGGTCGAGACCACAGAGGCCAAGAGTGCGCTCATCCTGCGCGTGTCCCCAATGTGGAAAACAAGGCCTGCCAGCGAAACATTGCGGCACCTCCGCAATGCCGCACCATAAGCGAAGCGGCCCATCACGGCCGAAAATCAACCAGCCGAGCTTAGGCAAGTGGGCCTATCGGTCAACCGGCAATTTTGCGGGTCGCGGCGCCTCCCAGAGGGTGGTACGGGACTCTCAACGAATGGCTCGCTCCCTTGCTTGGCACTTGCGTTAAAAATGCTCTAAGCCACCGAATAAGAAGCGCGCTTCGCGGACCAAATCCGCGTCGTCTGGCCGCGCTCTGACATGTTCAAGGAGAGGCCATGGCTTCGCTCGACGCCGCGCTCGCAAGAATCGATTCCAATCAGGACGCGGCGCTTAAGCGTCTTTTTGCGCTCATCTCAATCAAGTCGATCTCGACCGATTCCGCCTATGCGGGCGACTGCTTGAAAGCGGCCGAATGGCTCGCGGCCGAACTCAAAGGATTGGGCTTCGAAGCGTCCGTGCGGCCGACCGCCTGCCATCCGATGGTCGTCGCCGAGGCAAAGGCCACGCAGGAAAACACACCGCATGTGCTCTTCTACGGTCATTATGACGTGCAGCCGCCCGACCCGCTCGACCTCTGGGAAAGTCCGCCATTCGAGCCGCGGCTCGCCAACGCCCCGACCGGGAAACAGATTGTCGGCCGTGGCACGTCCGACGACAAAGGCCAGCTCATGACTTTTGTCGAAGCTTGCCGCGCCTTCAAGGAGACCGGCGGCCTACCCTGCGACATCACGATCCTGCTCGAAGGCGAGGAGGAAACCGGCTCTCCCTCCCTGCCTGCATTTCTTGCAGCCAATCGCGCCGAGCTCAAAGCCGATATGGCGCTCGCCTGCGACACCGCGATGTGGGACAGGACGACGCCGGCGGTCAGCATCATGCTGCGCGGTCTCGTGCTTGAGGAAGTCGTGATCAAAGGCGCCGACCGCGACCTTCATTCCGGCATGTTCGGCGGACCGGCGATCAATCCCATCCATGTACTCGCTTTGATCATCGCCGATCTTCATGACGAGGCGGGCCGCGTCACTCTGCCAGGCTTCTACGACGGCGTGACCGAATTGCCGCGAGAAATCGCCGAGCAATGGCGCGAGCTGCCTTTCGACGGCCGGCATTTTCTCGAAGAGGTGGGTCTTTCCGTGCCGGCCGGCGAAACGGGCCGAAGTGTGCTTGAAATGATCTGGTCGCGCCCGACCTGCGACGTGAACGGCATCATCGGCGGCTATACGGGCAAGGGATCGAAGACCGTGCTGCCGGCGCAAGCCAGCGCCAAATTCTCCTTCCGTCTGGTGGGAACGCAAGACCCGGAGAAAATCGCGGCAAGCTTCCGCAGTTTTGTGAAGGCGCGTCTGCCGGCCGATTGCCGCGCCGAATTCCTCTCGCATGGTGCCTCGGGCGCGCAGCAATTGCCCTTCGACTCGGAGGCGCTGAAACGGGCGCGCAAGGCCTTGCGCGAGGAATGGGGCAAGGACGCCGTGCTGGCCGGCTGCGGCGGCTCGATTCCGATCGTTGGCGCGTTCAAACGCGATCTCGGCATGGACACGCTGATGATCGGCTTCGGGCTCGACGACGACCGCATCCATTCGCCCAACGAGAAGTACGAGCTCTCCTCGCTTCATAAGGGCGCGCGGAGTTGGGCCAGGATTTTTTCCGCCTTGGCGAAATGATTGGATATTGCGCGCATGTAGCTGAGATATTTGAGAGACTGGCGATTGGCGCCAATGTTCCTGCGATCGCATTCGCCAGATCGGGCCGCTGATCCGGCTCGAACGAAGGTCCCGGCGAGAAACTCTCGAGGCGAACTGGGCCTTGACCTTTTTGCGAACTGGCGGCAGGACCTCGCCACTGCGGTTAACAGCCCTCACTCAGAGCCAGTTTCGGGGAACAACAAGGATCGCTCCATGCCGACCGACATCGAGATTGCCCGTGCCGCCAAGCTCGAACCGATCACGGCAATCGCCGAGCGCGCGGGAGTCCCTGCCGAAGCGATCGAGCCCTATGGCAAGTATATCGGCAAGGTCGACCTCAATTTCCTCAACGCGGCGCATGAACGCGCCAAGACGCGGGCCGGAGCCAAGCTGATTCTCGTCACGGCGATCAATCCGACGCCGGCGGGCGAAGGCAAAACGACGACCTCGGTTGGCCTTGCCGATGCTCTGCGGATCGTCGGCAAGAAGACCATTGTCGCGCTGCGCGAGCCTTCGCTCGGCCCCTGCTTCGGGGTGAAGGGCGGCGCCGCCGGCGGCGGGTATGCCCAGGTCGTGCCGATGGAAGCGATCAACCTCCACTTCACCGGCGATTTCCACGCGATCTCATCGGCGCACAACCTGCTCGCCGCGATGATCGACAATCACATCTATTGGGGCAATTCACCCAACATCGATCAACGCCGCGTCGCCTTCCGTCGCGTCGTCGATATGAACGACCGAGCCTTGCGGCAGATCGTGGTCGGACTCGGTGGTGCGGCGAACGGATATCCGCGCGAGAGCGGGTTCGACATCACGGTCGCCTCCGAGATCATGGCGATCTTCTGTCTGTCTCGCGACCTCGCCGATCTCGAGCAAAGGCTGGCGCGCGTCGTGATCGGCTCGGGCCAGGACAAGAAGCCGGTGACCGCACTGGACGTTCAAGCCAGCGGCGCGATGACCGTTCTGCTTAAAGACGCGCTCGCACCCAATCTCGTGCAGACGCTCGAAGGCACGCCGGCCTTCATTCATGGCGGCCCCTTCGCCAACATCGCGCACGGCTGCAACTCGGTGATCGCGACGACCGCGGCGCTCAGTCTGGCCGATTATGCCGTCACCGAAGCCGGCTTCGGCGCTGATCTCGGGGCGGAGAAGTTCCTCGATATCAAGTGCCGCAAGGCGAGGCTTTCACCCTCCGCCGCCGTGATTGTGGCGACTGTTCGCGCGCTCAAGGTTCATGGCGGCGTGGCCAAGGCCGATCTCGGAAAGGAGAACCAGGCGGCGGTGAAGGCAGGCCTCGCCAATCTCGGCCGACATGTCTCAAACGTGCGCAAATTCGGCCTTCCCGTCGTCGTCGCGCTCAACCATTTCAGCAGCGACACCGAAGGCGAGATTGATATCATCATGAGGACCTGCCGCGATCAATTCGGCGTCGAGGCCGTGCCCTGCAAGCACTGGGCGCATGGCGGCAAGGGGGCGGTTGAATTGGCCGAGAAAGTCGTGGCGCTCGCCGAATCCGGCGCGGCCAAATTCAAGACGCTCTATCCGGACGACATGTCGCTGACCGAGAAGATGCGCACGATCGCACGCGAGATCTACGGCGCGGCGGATATTTCGATCGACGCCAATGCGAAGAAGCAGATCGCCGACATCGAGGCCGTGGGCTTCGGCAATCTCCCTGTTTGCGTTGCCAAGACCCAATATTCCTTCTCGACCGATCCCACCAAGCTCGGCGCGCCCGAGGGCTTTATCGTCCCGGTGCGCGAAGTGCGGCTCTCGGCCGGCGCGGGCTTCGTCGTGATGATCACCGGCGACGTCCTGACCATGCCAGGCCTGCCGAAAGTGCCGGCGGCGGTGAACATCAAGCTCGACGCCGAGGGGCAGATCGAGGGGCTGTTCTAATCTCCCTCTCCCCGCAATCGGCGAGAGGAGCGACGCTACGCCGCCGCTCGCTTCAGCCGCACACCCGAGAGATGCAGCCCCGTGACCAGCAGTGGCGCATAGACAAGCGCGCCGCCGGCTAGCAGCAGCAGCAATTCAATCTCGTTTTCGAAACGCCCCATGCGCGCCGCCAATTCCGCCGCCGGAATGGTGCATGCCAGAGCGAAGAGCGACAGCACGAAGGAGGCAATCGAGGTCACAGCCGCCGTCTTGCCCAGCACCCAGTCCGGCCGCATCAGGTCACGCGCGACGGCGACGACAAGAAGCAGAGCGAAATTGATCCAGGCGCCGACTGCGGTCGCCGTTGCAAGCCCGGCCGCGCCGAGCTGCCGGAACAGCAAGATCTTCAACGCTATGTTGACGGCGACGGCAAAGAGCGAAATCAGCATTGGCGTAGTCGTGTCGCCGATCGCCTGAAAGCTCGCAACCGCCGCCCTGATGAGCACGATTGCGACAAGGCCAAATCCATAGGCCGTGAGCACCGCAGCGGACGCCACGGCCGCCTTTTCGGTGAAGGCCCCGCGCAGGAAGACGCCGCGCATGATGACGTCCGGGATCATGATGAAGGCGACGAAACACGGCGCGGCGAGCGCAATCGACAGAGCCATGGTCCGGTTCTGCGCGTGGTAGGCGCCGCCGTGATCGCCTGTGGAAAGCCTACGACTCATCTCTGGCAGCAGCACGGTGCCGGCGGCGATACCGATCACTCCAATCGGCAATTGATAGATCCGGTCGGCATAATAAATCGACGACACGCCGCCGGTCGGCAGCATCGAGGCGATGATCGTGTCGGCGAAGAGCGCGAGCTGCACCCCGGCCGAGCCGATGACAGCGGGCCCGAGCACGACGAAGAAATGTCGGACCTGCTTGCTGAAAACGTTGAGCACCGGCCGCTCATGAATGCCGGCGCGCCAGAGCGCCCAGAAGGTCAGAATGAACTGACAGATGCCCGACACCGTGACGCCGACTGCCGCCGCCACTCCGGCGTTCGGAAACAGAAAGGCGACGGCGAGGAAGAGGATCATCACGACATTCAGCAGCACCGAGGTGAAGGCGGCCGCGGTAAAGCGCCCCTGCGCGTTCAAGGTGCCCGACTGCAGGGTGACGAGCGTGATGAAGAGCAGATAAGGAAAAGTGAGCCGCGTCAGGGTGACGGCGGTTGCAAACTTCTCCGCATTGGCGCGAAAGCCGGGCGCCAGAAGGTCGATCAGCTGCGGCGTGAAGGCGAGAGCCAGCGCCAGCAGAATGATCTGCGAGGCGAGAAGCAGCGTGAAGATCTGGCTGGCGAAATGGCGTGCCGCCTGCTTGCCCCCTTTGGCGAGGATCTGCGAATAGCAGGGCACGTAGGCCGCATTGAACGCGCCTTCGCCGAAGATAGCGCGGAAATGATTGGGCAACCTGAAGGCGACGACGAATGCATCGGCAAGAAGTCCGGCACCAAGCACGGCGCCAAGCATCACGTCGCGAATGAAACCCGTCGCACGCGACAGAAGCGTGAGTGCGGCGACAGAGAAGAGGTTTTTGTACATTAAGGCGTCCGAGCGCGAATCGTGCGCGCCCGGCCACGATCTGGCGATTTCCAGCCCAAGTCAAAACCACGGCAGTTCGAAGCGCGAGCCCGACTCAGAACCGCCAGGGCGCGCTGCCGGCCAAAAGAGGTGCCTTAGTCGCTCCGGAATATCGCCGCAATTCTGCGTTCGAGTCCGCCCCTATCATCTGCGGCGAAAGGCGATCCGCCCGCGCGAGACATCGGCGCGTCGCCGTGACCAAGTGACCGTTCGCTGCGCTGCGGATCTCTTATCCGGCGACCTTCTGGTAAAGCTCCGCGACATGGTCCCAATTGACGAGGTTATCGATGAAGGCTTGGAGATAATCGGCGCGGCGATTGCGGTAGTCGATGTAATAGGAATGTTCCCAGACATCGACGCCGAGAATGGCGATCGAATCGTGGATGATTGGGTTTTCGCCGTTGGGCGTCTTCAAGATCTCGATCTTGCCGTTTTTTACAACGAACCACGCCCAGCCAGAACCGAACTGGGTCACGCCGGCCTGAATGAATTGTTTCTTCGCCTCGTCGATCGAACCGAAGGAGTCGGTAAGACCCTTTTCGAGCTTACCGGGAATTTTCCCGCCGCCGTGAGGCTTGAGCCAGTTCCAGAAATGCGTGTGATTCCAAGCCTGGGCGGCGTTGTTGAAGAGAGGGGCGTTTTTCCCGTGCGACTCTTTGATGATCACCTCCAGCGGCTTGTCCGCCAAAGGGCTGTCCTTCAGCAGATTGTTCGCCGTGTCCACGTAGGCCTTGTGATGTTTGTCATGATGATATTCGAGCGTCTCGCGCGACATATGCGGTTGGAGGGCATCATAGGGATAGGGAAGAGGTGGAAGCGTGAGAGCCATATCAACTCCTTCGATGCTTACGAGCAGTGCGGCGAGAGATGCAGCGGTTTAGCTTGGGCCATCTGCGCCGCTGTCCTTCAACTTAGGAAATCGGAACCGGCTGACAACCTTTGCTGCGCGACGATTTGCGGCGATAGAGCCCAGCGGCGAGAGCTATTTCCTTGAAATCCGGCCCGATTGCCAGTTAGCCATATCACAACGAGCCGCAGGCTAACATATTCATCAGCTGAGCCAGCGACAAATGCTTTGGCACCCGATCTCTCTGCAGGAAAAACCGAAATGAAATATGTGCTTTTGATATTCGGGATCGCGCTCGCTTTCGTCGGCGCCTACGCGATCTATTCGGGCTACGGCATTATCGAAGTCGAGCGGGGATGGGCGAGCGTCATTGCCGGGGCGACCGGACTGACCGGCGGCGTCATCACCATCGCTCTCGCCTGGATATTGGGAAGCCTCAATCGGCTGCGCGCCGCGGTGGAAGCCCGCGAGGTGCAGCTCGCGCAAGCCGGCGCACAGCTTTCGCGCGAGCCGGCCGAGCCTTCCGATCGGGTTGTAGCGTCCGCGACTTTATCGATCCGGGACAATGCGGCGAGCCAAATGCGCGAAGAACCGGTGTTCGGCCCGGATATCGCCGAGATGGCCGTATGGGATTCCGAGCCTCCTTCCGCCCCACCCGCCCCTTTTGTCGCCAGTCCCTCGACGGCGCGGGCACCGGAACCGGCCGCCAGGATCCCGCCCCTTCCGCGCGCCGCATCTGCCTTCGCCTCCGCTGCCGCCAAGGCGCGCATCGAGCCGCCGGGCGAGCCATCGATCAACGAGCTTTGGCGCCGGGTGGGCGTCAATCTCGATGCGGCGAAATCCGAGAAGCCGGGTAACGCGCCGGAAGCCGCAACACCGAGCCGACAGCAAACTGAAGCCGGTTCTGAGGGCACGGACTGGCTCGATCAAGCCTTGGCCCGTTTCGATTTAGCCGGCGGCCCGGAATCTGCCGAAATAAACGACGAAGCGCCCCCGCTCGCGCCCAATTCGTCGCCTGAACCGCCAGCAGATCCGCAACCGGAGGTGATCGGCCGCTACGAGGCCGAGGGAACCGCCTATGTGATGTATTCCGACGGCTCGATAGACGCCCAATCCGAAGAGGGGATCTTGCGCTTCAAGTCCATGGCCGAACTTAAGGCCTTCTTCCAGAGCTAGAGCGTACTTTCACAACAAATTCCACCTTTGTCGAATGCGACCTAGTCTAATAGGTTGCTTCGCACCCAAGATTGAATATGAATTCTGTTTGATATTTAGATCCATTCACCTGTAGCTACTTGCACAGGGGTAGCTTTTCTCCTAATGATTAACTGTCTTTTACGTCGAGTTCGAATAGAATCGCGCAGCGCTTTCCTTTGTGGTCGGGGTGGAAAGCCGCGCGCAAAGAGACTGTCTCTCAGGATCCTATTGCTTGCACGCCGATCGCATCCTCGGAAAAGAAGCGCCATGAGCGACACAACGGGTTCCAACAATTACATCGAATTGGCGGCCGGCATCGTTTCGGCTTATGTCAGCAACAATTCCGTCCCGGCGAGCGACCTGCCCTCCCTCATCAACGAGGTTCACTCGGCGCTGCTGCGAGTGACGTCCGGCCATCCGATCGCCGCCCCGGAGACGCCCAAGCCTGCCGTCCCGACCAAGAAGTCAATCACCAATGATTACATCATCTGTCTGGAGGACGGCAGAAAGTTCAAATCCCTGAAGCGGCACCTGCGTACACAATACAATATGTCGCCCGACGAATATCGCGAGAAATGGGGCCTGCCTCCGGATTATCCCATGGTGGCTCCTAACTATGCCAAAGCGCGTTCCAATCTCGCCAAGCAGATGGGATTGGGCCAGCAACGCCGCCGCAAGCGCTGAGCGCATTCTTTCGATCCGCAGGCTTCTTCCCGCGGCTTTTTCGGTCCTTGTCGTGAAGTGCGTCCGCGCCGACGCGGAGCGGATCAAATGTCAGACAACCTGGGCTTCTGCGGCGCGGCGCGCCTCGCCCTTGATGCGCTCCACCATGGAACGCACCCCATTGGTCCGTTGCCGGGTCAAATGTGCCGAAAGACCGAGATCCTGGAACAGCGCCTGCGCGTCGGTTGCGAGAATCTTGGATGCCGTATTGCCCGAGTAGAATGCCAGGATCACCGCCAGGAGACCGCGCACGATATGGGCGTCGCTGTCGGCGACAAAGGTCAGGACCGGTTCGCCGGCCCCCGGCCGATCGACCCGTGTCTCGAGCCAGACTTGGCTTGCGCAACCCAAAACTCTGTTGGCTTCGTTATGGGCGGCTGCATCGAGCGGAGCGAGCGTCCGGCCAAGCTCGATGAGATAGCGGTAGCGGTCTTCCCACTCGTCCAGATAGCCAAAACTCTCGATGATCTCGTCAATCGTCATGAACGGCCCACGTCGCACGAGGCCGTTTTTTAGCCTCGCCGGGAATGTTCAATAACATATTCCGCGCGCGACGTTTTCTCCAGACCCGTCCGTCTCGTCTTTTGGGCTGCGAAAGCGGGCCGGTGTGGCGGCAGCGGCACGAGGGCCTCGGCCTCAGCTTGAACCCAACCCTGCCGCAGCGGCCTCACGGCAAGGAAGTGCCGCGCGGCTCCATCTGAGGGCGTCAGGCAGTCGGTCTTGGCGCAGCGCGCCACCGCCTGGCGCTCGATGAACGAGGCAGCCGCACCGACCCAGTTCTGCGTCAGTTCGTTGATCCGAGCCCGCTGCGCGACCTGCACTTGGCTGTATCCCTGCGCGACCGGTGGCCGCCGAATTGGATCCTGAGAAAAGATGGTCGTAAAAACCACCGTCAGCCAGAACACACAACGGATCAGGAAAAACATCGCATGCCTCGCTTTGGCCCTGCGTTCGATTTCGACGGCGCAGCATGGCACGGGTGCATAAAATTCGTTCCATTGTCGGCGGAACAATCTGAATCTCTGCCTTTACCCTTTGCTGACCATTTCGGCGCCGCCAAGGCAGAGAATCTGGAAATAGGTTCTAAACCATAGACGGAACTTTCCGCCGACGAGGGGCGCCGCCGGCGTCCCGGCGAGGGTCCGGAACGCGTTTTCATCGGGTGCTTAGGGTTCACTTAAGGCGCGCCTGCGAACTTGTCCGAGTGAAAAAGGCGGTGCTTGTCCACCGTGCGATGACGCAACGACGCTCGCATGAGAACGGCGCGGCGATCCGACCCGAGATCCGGGTGCCCGCCTTTGCCAATGTCGCGTGACCTGGAGTTCGGCGTTTGAGTTTCGCGTTGATCCTCGAGAGGCAGATCGCGTCGATGGTCCATCCGAACGTCCTGACCTGTCAGGCCGAACGGAGCCGTCACGAGGCCTTCATTCTGCGTCGCCTGGCAAGCTCAGTCTGCGTAATGTGCCTTGCTCCCTTGTTCCTGGCCATCTACGGCGCGCCCGCGGTCTGGCACGCGTTGGTCTTCGTCTGGTGTGCCTTGCCGATCGGCGCCGTTGTCCTGCTTTCGCGCAGCGGCGATCTGCTCCTTGCCCAGGCGATTTGCGTGATCAGCTTCATCGGCGCAGCGGCGACGATCGCAGCCGGCGGTGGCCCCTGGGAGGCTGCTCTCGCCTGGCTGGTCCTTGCCCCGTTTGAAGGGGTTCTTTCGCAGAATTTCCGGCTTGTCTTCGGCGCAGGCGCGCTGGCGGCGCTCGCCGCTGCCGTGCTCGCGCTGGCCGATCAGATGGGCTGGCTCAGAACCGGCTTCGGAACCGGACACACCGCTTTGCTCATCGTGCCGGCGATTTTCTACGCGACGCTGCTCGCCTATGGGATCGTCGCGTTCCAAAGGCGACGCGATCGTTCCGCGCAATTGCATGCCGAGCATTATCGCGCCGTCTACGATACGGTCGGTGATCTCGTCGTTCATCACGACCGCAACGGCATCGCCGAATTCGTCAGCCCGAACTGCACGGAATTGTTTGGTCTGCCGGCCGCCGAGCTTATGGGCCGCGGGCTTTTTGAAAGAGTTCACGTCGCCGATCGGCCGGCGCTCCTGAGAACCATCGCCGATTCCGCTGCTTCTCCCGGCACTGTCTGCACCACGTTGCGGTTGCGTGCCGCCTCGCCGCCGGCGAAGAGCGGCACGCGTAGCGAGCCGGTTTTCCGTTGGGTCGAGATACGCTCGCGCCGTTTCAACGTCGAGTCGGACGTCGACTCCGACGCAACCGGAAACCGCGTGGTCTCGATTCTGCGCGACATCAGCCAGTCAAAGCAGCGTGAGGAAGAATTCGATGCGGCGCGCGCTGCGGCGGACGAGGTCAACGTCTGGAAGGATCAGTTTCTCGCCAACGTGAGCCATGAGCTGCGCACTCCCTTGAACGCCATCATCGGCTTCGCCGAAATGCTCGCCAATGCGCAACTGGTGCCGCAAGATCCCGAGAAGAGGCGCGAATACGCGAGCATCATCCAACAGTCCGGACAGCATTTGCTGGCGGTGGTAAACTCTATTCTCGACATGTCGAAGATCCAGTCCGGCGCCTTCGATATCAGGCCCGAGCCCTTCGAGATCGCGCCGCTGATCGACCAGTGCTGCGACATGGTCAAGCTCAAAGCGCGGGAGGGCGGCATCGAACTCGTGCGCGCCTATCCCGAAAAACTCGACGATGTCATCGGCGACAAACGCGCTTTTAAGCAGATGCTCATCAATCTCCTGTCGAACGCGGTGAAATTCACGCCGCGCGAAGGCCGCGTCACCATCAAGATCCGGCCGGACGGCACGCATATCATCATTTCCGTCGCCGATACCGGAATCGGTGTTGCCGCGCATGATCTCGCCAATCTCGGCAATCCCTTCTTTCAAGCCGGGGCCTCCTATGACAGGCCGTACGAGGGAACCGGCCTCGGCCTCTCGGTCGTGCGTGGGCTCGTCGGTCTGCATGGCGGCTCGATCTCGGTCGAGAGCGAAGTCGGCCAGGGAACCTGCGTCAGCCTCCGTTTGCCGCTCGACTGCCGTAGCTTCTCGGAAGCCAAGAACCGCGCGGCGAAAATCGAAACCAGGCCGCGTCGTTCGCGTCTCGACGATCCGCGGCAATTCAGTCCTGAGATGATGGTGAAGAAAATTGCGTGAAGCTCTCGCCCGCAGCGATCATGATTTCGTTCTCCCGCAACCAGGGAGGAGGACAAGGTCGCGCCGCCCGAACGGCCATGGCGCCTTTCGGCATTTTGTTCAGCTCCTCCGCCGGGTGGCGGATCATCCAAACCGGATCGCCGGGACGTTGCTCGCCGGTCTCATCATAGCGATCTGCGTCAACGCGCTGGTGCTGCAGCAGAGCCGTCATCCGGCACCCCTTTTTCGCAAGAGCTTCGCCTTGCCGGCTTCGGTCGCACAGCCGCGGCCCGCAAAGGTGACGCTCAATGCGCAGCCAACGCGCGATCCGATCGACCAGCTGCTACGCTCGACCGCGCCTGAACGCCCCGGCGCGGAGGGCGCCGAGGCCAATCCGGATTCGATCTCGCAACTCCTGAAGTCCGAGGCGGCACAGAACCCTGGGGAGGCAAGCAAGACGGTGCTCGCCGCCCAACGCGCCCTTATAAAGCTCGGCTTCGTCGTCAAGCCCGACGGCATCGTCGGCGGCGCGACGCGGCAGGCCATCGAGCAATTTGAGCGCGACCATGGGCTGCCGGTTCAGGGGGAGCTTAGCCCAAAAGTCCTGCGCGAGCTCAGCGCCCGATCGGGCATCGCCATCGAATAGGCGCGCGGCGCCTCGGATTGGCGATTTGCGCCTGCCCTCCTCTCCTTGTAGATTGCTGCCTCCGCAGCGCGGATCGTTTTCCTTATGAAATCAATCCGGCCGTTGATTTTTGCCGTCGCGTGATCGCGTTGCAAATTCTTATCACCTTCGCGGATCATGCTCCAGAGCACGAGGCAGGGACATGAATCGCGAACCTTTCGTCAAGCCGGTTCCTCTCGCCGAGCTGCGACCGACCCAGATCACGGTCGGGATGCGCGAGGTCCGCGAGAAGCGCAAGCGCTGGCAAGAGACCGGTGCTCGAAAGGGCGCGGAGTTCCTCGGCAAGCATATGATGCCCGTCATTCTAGGGGCGAAGGATCGCCATTACGTCATCGACCACCATCATCTCGGCCGCGCCCTCATGGATGATGGCGTCGAGCATATTCTCGTGACCGTCGTCGCCGACTTGCGCAAACTGGATAAAGACGCCTTCTGGATCTTCCTCGATAACCGCGGATGGATGCATCCCTTCGACGATACCGGACACAGGCGAGGCTACGAGGATATACCGAAATCGCTGACCGATCTTGTTGACGACCCGTTCCGTTCGCTGGCCGGCGAATTGCGTGTCGCCGGAGGTTATGCCAAGGACACAACGCCGTTCAGCGAATTCGTCTGGGCCGATTTCTTGCGCCGACGCATCAAGCGCAAGCTCGTCGAAGATGATTTTCCGCAGGCCCTGGAAAAAGCTCTGCAACTCTCCAAGAGCGAAGACACGGATTTCCTGCCTGGCTGGTGTGGTCCCGTTCCTGACGGCTAGACGGTACAAAAGCCTCGCCGCTTCTTGATTTTGCCACATAAGAACACGATTGCCGTTTTCGCCGGATCACTCCTCGAAACGATCGGACAACTCGAGAACAGCCATGAAGCCCGCATTTGCCTTTAGTTTGTGCTTATCCATCTGTCTCTGCGTGGCCTTTTCCAGCTTGGCCGGCGCCACCGGCATGAAGCAGATCGACATGACCCGTTACGACGGCGTCTATTCGGTCAAGATCGTGACGGAAGCTGGTGCTGGCCCCTGCGAAAAGGCCTACCAAGGCTCCGTCACCGTCGCTAACGGCCGCGTCACCGGGATCAGCGACCCGCAAGCCAGCGCCACCGGTTTGATCGAGGACGACGGCACCGTATCCCTGAGCTTTCGCGAAAATGGCCAGATTGCCCATGTCGGCGGCCGTATCAGCGGTCGGTATGGAAGCGGCGCTTGGTCGTCGCCCACGGCGGAATGTGGCGGCGTTTGGCGGTCGGAGCGGCAGCGTTCGGTCGCGGCAACCAGCGCGCAACCCTGAGCGGCAATTTTTCTACTGCGGCGTCGTCGTCGCGGCCGGCGTGGTCGCTGGCGCTTGCGGCGGGGGCGCGGGAGCCTGGGCGACGGGCGTTTGGGCGATTGGCGTTTGCGAGACTGGCGCTACGGCAGTGCCCGCCGGTGACAATGGTTCAGTCGCAACGTCGCTGCTGACCGGCCTATCGCCGAGCACGGCCTGGACATCCTCATCCTGAATCCGAGGACGACCGATCTGCGCCCCGATCGAGCGCACGACATCGGGCGCATCGGCATAGGTGTCGTGGCCGATGAGCCCGGTCGAACTCGCCGGAGAGATCGTAGACCTTGACGCCGAGGCGGGCGAGCGCGGCGCGGTCCTGAGGCTTGCGCGGATCGAGCGCGCCGACGCGCGGCCTGTCGCCGGCAAGCGTCTGCGAAAGCGACAAGGCCTTGTCGCTGGCCGAGACCAGCACAGAGACATGCGAAGCATCGAGCTTCGCCAATTGTTCGCGGAAGACCGAGAGATCGATGTCGGGCGCCGCGAGCATCACCATGCCGAGCTTGCCGTTGAGATCCGGGCTGCCGGCGATCGCGCGCTCCCGCAAAGCCTCCATGGTGAGCCAGGTTCCCATCGAATGCGCGAGGATGTGGATCTTTCCAACATCCGGCAGTTCGCTCAAGTCTTGCAAAAGACTGACGAGAGCGTCGCGCGATGCGGTGGCGCTTTCCCGCGCGGCTTCATAGCTCAAAAGATTGTTGCTCGAAGGCCAGGTGAAAAGGATCGGCACGCCGCCGAAGCGTCCGTCTTCGACGATTTGGGCGAGCCGGAAACGCGCGTCGTCGTAGCTCGTGTTGAAGCCGTGGACGTAGATGAGGATGTCGCGGTTCGACCCGATCCTCCCAGAAATATTGGTGGCAAGCTCGTTGCGGAAGCTCGCCTCGTCGAGATCACGTCGCGACATTTCCATGAAATGTTTGGCTGGATCCGGCGCACCGAACATCGGACGTTCGATCTGCCCAACCTGATGCTGCGGCGGCACGCTCAGGATCTGCAGCGAATAGGCCGCTCCGTCAGGCCGCATCTCGTTGGCGCCAGCATCTTCGTCTTTGCGGGTCGAGACCACGAAGACGAGGTGAGTATGCGGCGCAGCACCTGGCGGGCCGCCGAAAAGCGAGATGTCGGTGAGCGTCGGCGCGGCGCAGCCGGAGACGAGCAAGATAAATCCGAAAAGAACGGGCAAAACTTCGCGTCGCGATCCGGACGCACGTAGACGTGCCATGTCCCGAAATCCGCGTAACAGCCGCAGCAGCGGCATTTGGGCTTCGCCGCCGGCTCTTACGTCACAGGAACAGCGGCACGCCATGGACATGGTCCAAATGCCTGGCAAACATGACGAGAATGGGACGCCGCTGCGGCGCATCCAAGCCGTGCCCGGAAGGGCTTGTCAGGCTCAGGCTTCAAGAGGGCGTCATTTGCTGCATGCGCGAAGGAGACTAGAATGCCAGAGTTCTTCCCTTCGGCCAATTGCTCTAACCCGCCCTCCATGACTTCGACCTTGAAGATCCGTGTCGTCCCGTCGATGAGCGAGATCGACGCCGCGGCCTGGGATGCCTGCGCGAACCCGGTATCGCCCTGCCTCGATCGTGTGAAAGCCGATGCGGCCGTTCAACCAGCGGCCGCGCCGGATGAGATCTCGGGGGAACGCTTCAATCCTTTCATCACATATGACTTTTTGCGGGCGCTCGAAAGCTCCGGCTCGGTTGGCGGCAGGACCGGCTGGAGACCGGCGCATATTCTCGTCGAAGACGCGGGTCGGCTCGTAGCGGCGGCGCCGGCCTATCTGAAAGCCCATTCGCTCGGCGAATATGTCTTCGACCATGGCTGGGCGAACGCCTATCACCGGGCAGGTCTCGATTATTATCCGAAGGTCCAGGTCGCCGTGCCTTTTACGCCGGTGACCGGACGACGTCTGCTCGTCGCGCCCGAAGGAGGCGACGCCGCGCGCGAGGCTTTGCTCCTGGGATTGCGTCATTGGCGCGAGAAAGTCTGCGCCTCCTCGATCCACGTCACTTTCCCGACGCGAGAAGAATGGGAGGCCTTGCATCAAGCCGGGTTCCTGCAGCGGACCGGCCAGCAATTCCATTTCGTCAACAAGGGCTACAAGGATTTCGAGACCTTTCTGTCGGACCTCGCGGCACGCAAGCGCAAGATGATCCGCCGCGAGCGCAAAGAAGCGTTGGCAGGTGGAATCGGGATCGAGCTTTTGAGCGGCACCGCAATCGAAGAGGCGCATTGGGACGCGTTCTTTGGTTTCTACATGGATACCGGGGAGCGCAAATGGGGCCGGCCCTATTTGACCCGCGCCTTCTTCTCCGAAATCGGCGCAACAATGGCGCAACATATCCTGCTCGTCTTGGCGACGCGCGCGGGGCGCCCGATCGCCGGCGCCTTGAACTTTATCGGCAAGGACGCGCTCTACGGCCGCTACTGGGGCGCGATCGAGGAGCATCCCTTTCTGCATTTCGAGGTCTGCTATTACCAGGCGATCAATTATGCGATCGCGCATGGGCTTTCGCGGGTCGAGGCCGGCGCGCAGGGTGAACACAAGCTCGCCCGCGGCTATGTCGCCGTTCCAACTTATTCCGCGCATCAAATCGCAGACCGTCGCTTTGCCTCGGCCATCGATGCGTTTCTGGCCGAGGAGCGTGTTGCGATCGAAGAGTCGCTGGAGGAATACGCCGAACTCGCGCCGTTCAAGAAGGGATGAGGGGTGGCATGAGAATTTTCGAAATCAAGCGTTGAGGCCGGTGCGATCATCAGAAGCGCCGCCGGCGCAATTGGTTCCCAAACGGGACGGCGGAACGGTTATTCCACCCCCTGTTCCTGCCGCTGAGAGCTGGCATCCCTGAAGTTCTGCTCACAAGTCTTCAGCGCTTCGGGGAGAATGTCGACGAATCTCGATGCGGATTTATACAACTCATAAATCTCCTCCAAAGTCTTTTCCATGGAAAACGTCGCATAGTTCTGATGAACTAGCTTATTTCGCTCATTCCCGAGTTCCAGAAACGCACGTACACTCTTCTGCATTTCCTCCGTCTTCACTTGTTCGACCATCTGCGTTTTGAACTCCCCGCCAAATAGGCCGTAGAACTGAGTTGCATTCTGGGCGCGCCAGTCAAACCATGAATGATATTGACGTTCTATCGCTTTGTTCCGCAAAAAGGTCTCCACCAAGATAGAGCCATTGCTACTTTGACGCACAAAGTCGACCACAACGTTACAGACCCTATGTTCGAAATAACTGGCGGTAGCCAATAGAAATCCCTTTCGGAAGTTATCCCCGGCTGCGTTTTGAAGAGACGGCTGAGAGCTTTCTTCAAGCAAGCGAAGCACCGCCTTCGCTTCCGCATAGAGCCGGTCTATGGCGGTGGGCGTGTCCATCAGAGCGCAGAAATAAGGGACTTCGCCCGACCAAGACGCAGTTTGACGTTCCTAGTCTGCGTCGTGCCTTCCAACAAAGCACTTTGAAATTGGCCGTCCGCTTCTAAATCCGCGAGAGCTCCGTGAGATAACTGGCCTTGGAGGACCCTATGCTCTGCAAGCGCATCTCTGCACGCAGCGGCGAAGGTTGCTTCGTAGAGAGCCACATTGAAGCGGCGATTTTTCTTACTGAGAAAGGCATCCTCCGGTAAGTTTTCGCAAGCTGTGAAGAATAACTCGAGGAGTTCGGCAAGATACTGGTTCTTATCACTGCTATTCGCCCGAGACTTTCTCGAAAACTGGTTTAGGAATTTGACCATTGATGGAGCGTAGTTGTCCCCATCCATGAGCATCGCGAAGCCTCTAAGCAATATCTCAACGTCCTTCATGTGCAGGTCAGGTTCCGGATTGTTCAGTATTTTGCGCCAAGTAGGATGCGAATTGGCGCGATAGAGCACGTCGTAAAAACGTGAATGATACATGCTTGTCCGTATTTCTTGCGGCTTCAAATTTATGCCGCCTGTATTCAAGCGATTAAAGATCTCATACATTGAGGAGTCGTCATCTTTGGGGGAATTCTGCTTCACGATGACGTTTCGAATGGTGCGTAGATCAAACTGCGTTTTGTAGGACCCTAACGTCGCATACGCCAATCCTTTGAATTTATTCGGATGCGCTGGAACGGACTCTGCAAGTTTCAAACGAAAGTTTTCGAAAAATCTATCGTCATGAATGATTTCATCAGGCATTTTGCCGTGCTCATCAAAAATCGAGCGAAGCTCAGCACGCTTTTCCTTTTTGGGAAATCGTTGTTTTATAAAATAGTAGATCGACATCAATCTCTGTTGACCGTCAATAACCAGGAAATCATTACGACCAACTTCGTACAGAAAAATCTGAGGGACGGGCAAACCCAAAATCAGAGATTCGATCAATTTTGACGCCCGCCCTAAATCCCAAACGAAATTGCGCTGAAATCCGGGTATTCGGACCGAGCCTGCTTGCAGGAAATTGTAAATCGTTGAAACATTGAAATCGTTGGGAGCCGCCGTGATGTCGTATTCTTCGATCTGGATTTCGTCGCCATCCTCAGCGTAGTCCTCAAACCATTCCACCCCATCGATATTTGGCATTCGCGCTTCTCCTTTGCGATGGACGATATGAGTTTCACCTAAGTGGGGTTTCGGTTCAACAGGTCTATATCTTGCGGTTCAGATCGTCCTCCGATGTTCGTCTATTGGCGCCAAGCACGCTTTTAGCCTGCGCCTTTGCGCGCGGGAGGCGAGACAATCCGCGGCGCATTTCAGAATGCGTGTGTCGCCGATCATAATTTGGCGTCGGATTTAAAAAACTTTGCACGACTTTTCGCGCCGGCCGTGATTCAATAATTGCTTTAGTCCCATCCCGTCCCCGCCCGAAGGAACCGCTACCCATGGCGTCCACCTACGACCCCAACAATGTGTTTGCGAAAATCCTGCGCGGGCGAGATTCCCTGCCACGAGGTCTATGAGGATGACATGGCGCTCGCCTTCATGGACATCATGCCGCGTATCGACGGCCACGTCCTTGTCGTCCCGAAATTTCCGCCGCGCACGCTTCTCGACACCGGCCTCAAAGAGCTCAGCGAACTTATCCAGCGGGTGCAGAAGGTCGCGCGCGCGGCCAAAGACGGACTTGGCGCCGAAGGCATCTCGATCATGCAGTTCAACGAGACCGCCGGCGGCCAGGTAATCTTCCATCTGCATTTCCACATCTTGCCGCGCTGGGCCGGAATCGAGCTGCGCCCCGCCCACAATGGGCGCATGGAAGAGCCGGAGGTTCTCGAAGAACATCGCGCCAAGATCGCCGCGGCGCTCAAGTCATGAGTACGGATCCAACGCCCTCTTATCGAGGAGCCGCCGGAGGTGGCGTCTCGAAGCGCGAAAATCGTACTCATGCTTCGAGATACGCTTCGCGTGCTTCTCAGCATGAAGGATCCCCGGTGGGCGCAGACATGTTTCGGGCTCCGCCGCCGAAACGGCGAAGCCCGAATTTTCGATCGCAATCGCCCGTTCGCATCAGTTTTGCAGTGGCACGTTCGGCACGATGCCGGAAGGTTTGTCGGCCTCGTTCGCGGTCGCCTGATCGTCTCCTCGGCTTCCGCGTCCCCTTCCGGCAAATCCGGACCGAATTCGTCCTCGCCCTCCGGCCCGTCGCCTCTCGTCGCCCTTGATCCTGCGCGCCCTGGCGCGGCGAACTTCCGGCTCCGGCCGCACTCGTTTCTTGCCGGCCTCGACGATGTCGCGCTCGAGCCGCGGCAGAACCGGCCCTTCGGGGAAGACGAAGCCGAGCTTCTTGCTGCCATCTTCTTCCGAGGTGACGACGACGCGCACGGCTCCGCCGTTCTTCAAGCGGCCGAACAGAACCTCGTCGGCGAGCGGCGTCTTGATCGTCTGCTGGATGAGCCGCGCCATGGGCCGCGCCCCCATCTGCTCGTCATAGCCGTTCTCGACCAGCCAGTTGCGCGCCTCGTCGGTCAGTTCGATCGTGACGTTGCGTTCGGCGAGCTGGGCATCGAGCTGCATGATGAACTTATCGACGACCTTGGCGACGACCTCCGTCGGCAGATGGCTGAAGGTCACGACCGCGTCGAGTCGGTTGCGGAACTCCGGCGCGAACATCCGGTTGATCGCTTCGATGTCCTCGCCCTCGCGCCGCGACGCGCGTGAAGCCATAGGCCGCAGCGCGCCATATCGGAGGCGCCGGCATTGGTCGTCATGATCAAGATCACGTTGCGGAAATCGATCTGCTTGCCGTTATGATCGGTGAGCTTGCCGTGGTCCATCACCTGCAACAGGATATTGTAGAGATCCGGGTGCGCCTTTTCGATTTCGTCGAGCAGCAGCACGCAATGCGGATGCTGATCGATGGCGTCGGTGAGCAAGCCGCCCTGATCGAAGCCGACATAGCCGGGCGGCGCGCCGATCAGGCGCGACACGGTATGACGCTCCATATATTCCGACATGTCGAAGCGGATCAGTTCGACGCCGAGCGCGGTCGCCGAGCTGGCGCGCGACCTCGGTCTTGCCGACGCCGGTCGGGCCGGAGAAGAGATAGCTGCCGATCGGCTTTTCGCCGTCGCGTAACCCGGCGCGGGCGAGCTTGATGGCCGAAGTCAGCGCCGCGATGGCGCTTGTTCTGTCCATAGACCACGCGCTCCAAAGTCTCGATCAGGTGCTCGAGCACTTCGGCATCGTCCTTCGACACCGTCTTCGGCGGAATCCGCGCCATGGTCGCGATCGTCGTCTCGATCTCCTTGATGCCGATCGTCTTCTTGCGCTTGTTCTCGGGCACCAGCATCTGGCTCGCGCCGGTCTCGTCGATCACGTCGATCGCCTTGTCCGGCAGCTTGCGGTCATGGATGTAGCGAGCCGAAAGCTCGACCGCCGCCTTGACCGCCTCGCCGGTGTAGCGCACCTTGTGGAATTCCTCGAAATATGGCTTCAGGCCCTTCATGATCTCGATGGCGTCCTCGACCGTCGGCTCATTGACGTCGATCTTCTGGAAGCGCCGGACGAGCGCCCGGTCCTTCTCGAAATATTGCCGATATTCCTTGTAGGTGGTCGAGCCGATGCAGCGCAGCGTCCCCTGCGCCAAGGCGGGCTTCAGGAGATTCGACGCGTCCATCGCGCCGCCGGAGGTCGCGCCGGCGCCGATGACAGTATGAATTTCGTCGATGAAGAGGATCGCCTTTTTGTGGTTCTCGATCTCCTTCATCACCTGTTTCAGGCGCTCTTCGAAATCGCCGCGATAGCGCGTGCCGGCGAGCAAAGTGCCCATGTCGAGGGCAAAGACCGTCGCGTCGGCGAGGACTTCCGGCACCTCGTTCTTGACGATCTTGCGGGCGAGGCCTTCGGCGATCGCCGTCTTGCCGACGCCCGGATCGCCGACCAGCAAGCGGATTGTTCTTGTGGCGGCGGCAGAGCACCTGGATAGTGCGCAGAACCTCGGCGTCGCGGCCGATCAAAGGATCGATGCGGCCTTCGCGCGCCTTCCTGTTGAGGTTGACGCAATAGGCGTCGAGCGCCCCTTCCTTCTTTTTCGAATCGCCGTCCTTGTCCTTCGATTCGCGCGCCTCGTCGTCGTCGACGCCGCGCGGCGTCTTGGTGTCGGAAAGCCCGGGGCGCTTGGCGATGCCGTGGCTGATGTAATTCACCGCGTCATAGCGGGTCATGTCCTGCTCTTGCAGGAAATAGGCGGCATGGCTCTCGCGCTCGGCGAAGATCGCGACGAGCACGTTGGCGCCGGTCACCTCCTCCCGGCCCGAGGATTGGACGTGAATAACGGCGCGCTGGATCACCCGTTGGAATCCGGCGGTGGGCTTTGCATCCTCGCGCCCGTCGCCGACCAGATTGTCGAGCTCCTGATCGATATAATCGCGCAGATTCTTTCGCAGCAGCTCGAGATCGACCGAGCAAGCCCGCAAGACCGCCGCCGAGTCGGTATCTTCGGTGAGGCTCAACAGAAGGTGTTCGAGAGTCGCATATTCGTGATGGCGCTCATTGGCGACGGCAAGGGCGCGGTGAAGAGTCTGTTCGAGATTGCGTGAGAAGGACGGCATGGCTCTAATCTCTCACTTTTTTTCCATGATGCATTGCAGCGGATGCTGATGCTTCCTGGCATAGTCCATCACCTGGGTGACCTTCGTCTCTGCAACTTCGTAGGTGAATATTCCGCATTCGCCGACGCCATGCTGATGGACGTGAAGCATGATCCGCGTCGCCTCTTCCGGCCCTTTGTTGAAATATTTGCGCAAAACCGTGACCACAAACTCCATAGGCGTGTAGTCGTCGTTGAGGAGCAAGACGCGATACATGCTCGGCCGCCGCGTCTGCGTCTTGGGGCGCGCGATGACCGCCGTACCGGTTCCCGATCCGGGGTCTCCGCCCCTTTGCTGGTCCTTGGCTGCCCGTAACGGCATCCCTCCGTCTCCACCTTCTACCGCCGTCCTAGCGCCGGAAGTCGCGGACCGGCGCATCACCAACTCAGAAATAATAACTCCAGTTCGCCCTTGCCGACTACCGCGATTTCATCGACCCGGAGCGCGCTCCCCGCATACCCTTATGCAAGATAGAGACTAGCACGCTCGGATCCAGCGGTGCGGCTTAATGACATTAGCAAATTGTTGATGCTTCGCCCTGATTCGGGCAATTTTCGCGATGCTTGCGGGTTCCGGCTTATCCGGCCGGCGATGATTGCCCGAATGCAAAAGAAAAGGCCCGACCATTGTCGAGCCTTCCTAACCCCGCAGGGCGCAACACCGAGACGAACCGTGGACCAGCCGCGTTACTTGGTGCTGGCGACAGCCTGAACTTTGGCGAAAGCCGTCTCGACCGGCTTGAACGCTTCCTTGGCGAGAATGGTATAGAGCTCGCCGATCTTGGTTGCTTGCGCAACGAAACCCTCATAAGCGGACTTGGCATATTCCGATTGGATCTGGATGGCATTGTCGAGCGACTTCGCGCCGAGCAATTTCTCCACATAGGCCGAGTTGCTCTCGATCGACTTCTTCGAATAGTCGGTCGTCTCGGCGGCGATGGTCTGAAGCCCCTTGGCGAGCGAGGCCGCAACCGAACTCGCGGCTTCAAGCTGTTCCTTGCCGAATTTCTGGATTTCATCAAAGTTCGAGGTCATCAGTCTACTCCTTGGACGGGGGGATGACGCGCGTGGGTCAGCCCAGAAGGGTCGCGCGTCGGCAGGCCCCAGGGCCCACGAGAGCCATATAGTGCATCGCACAATTGTCGTCAAGAAGATTTTTGCGTC
This sequence comes from uncultured Alphaproteobacteria bacterium, assembly GCA_963759985.1. Lineage (GTDB taxonomy): Bacteria > Pseudomonadota > Alphaproteobacteria > Rhizobiales > Beijerinckiaceae > Methylovirgula. The sequence continues at coordinate 28,024 of CAVXBI010000003.1, read as the reverse complement.
GCAGCAAAAATCCCGTCATGGCACGCTTGGCCGGGCTTCTCATCAGTCTCTTAACGATCGGGTAACCGGCGCGATTTAGCCTTGCTTCCCGGCCCTTTGGGCGATCGCCGGACGATTGCGCGATGTTCCAAGGATGGGGAGAACGACGCGGCCAAAAAGGCGATTTGGTTCGCGTACGCCGCCCAACTCTTAGATTTCGCGCCAAGCCTGGCAAACCAGGGCGCTATCCAGTCGCCGCGAAAGGTTCAGGCGACCCGATCGGGGGAAGACCGCGTTATGTGCAAGCGTCGCGTGGGGACTTGCCCCCTGCTCGTAGGGTTGAGTGTGATCCTTTCGATTGCCTCAGTCTGGCTCGCCTCCCCGGCCCAAGCCCATTATCGCCTCCACCATCGCTATTATTGGCGGCTCGCAGTTCATCCGCATCGCATTCGTCCGAATGGCGCGACGGCGTCGAACTTCGCGGCGATCGTCGTCGATGGCAATTCCGGACGCGTCCTCTATTCGCGCGATGAAAACGAGGCGCGCCATCCCGCCTCGATTACCAAGGTGATGACCCTTTATCTGCTGTTCGAACAGCTCGAAAAAGGGCGTCTGCACCTCAATTCGCGCCTGCCGATCTCGGAGCACGCCGCCGAACAGGCGCCAACCAAGCTCGGGCTCGATCCGGGCGATACGATCAGCGTCGAGAACGCGATCAAGGCCATCGTCACCTTGTCGGCCAATGATATCGCAGTTGCGGTCGCCGAAGCCATCGGCGGCGATGAAGAGACGTTCGCGGCGATGATGACCCGCAAGGCGCATGCGCTCGGCATGTCGCGGACTCGTTACGTCAACGCCTCAGGCCTGCCTGACGACGCGCAGATCACCACAGCGGCCGATCTCGCCTTGCTCGGGCGCGCGATCCAGGAGCGCTTCCCGCGTTACTATCACTATTTCTCGACCGAGGCCTTCGATTACAACGGCGTGGTCAACCGCAATCACAATCATCTCCTCGGTCGCATCGACGGAGTCGATGGGATCAAGACGGGTTATACGCGCGAGTCCGGCTTCAACTTGCTGACTTCGGTGAAGCGCGACGGGCATTTCATCATCGCCGTCGTGCTCGGCGGCACGACCGCCGCGAGTCGCGACAGATTCATGGCCGACCTCATCGAAACCGAGATCGACAAAGGCTCGAAGCGGCACACTGCGCCGATGATCGCCGAGGTCGCCCTGGAGAAGGAGAGAGGCGAGCCTGCGACGATGTTTGAAGCGACGAAACCCGCCAGCAGACCCATTGGCCACTTCGCGGCCGCCGATGCGCTGCCCATCGCCTCAATCCCGCCGAGTCCATTTCCACGCCCGCGCCCCGCCTTCGTGTCCGGCGCGCCCGTCTCCCTCGACACGGTCCAGGCCGGGAACGCTGATATGCGAGGCGTCGCGTTCGATGGTTCAACGCCGCCGACGACCTCGACCACGACTCCTTCGATGTTGAGATGGGTCGTCGGCCCGGCGCCGGCAGCGAAGGGCGAGGATGGCGGCAACCTCGTTGCCAAGGCCGAGCCGCAAGCCTTGGAGCCGCAGGGCGATTCCGATGTTTCCGCCAAGGAGCCCTCCGAAACACACATCTCGACCGATCTGCCCGCTGCAGCGGCGGCCCACAGCGGATGGATGATCCAGATCGGTGCGACCGATGATGCGGCCAAGGCATCTGATCTTCTCGCCCGCGCCAAGGCGCATGGACCAAGCGCGCTTGGCGATGCGCAATCTTTCACCGAGAAGGTTCAAAAGGGCGATGCGACGCTCTATCGCGCCCGCTTCGCCGGGCTCGATGCCGACGATGCGCAAGCTGCCTGCAAGAGCTTGAGACGGTCCGGTTTCGCCTGTTTCGCGACTAAAAATTAAAGAATTCGCGCCACACTGAGCCGATCCAGAATCGCATCTTCGGGTAGCGTACGGGGTTAGTTGTGTCGGCGCATCAGGACGTCCTTGGCTTCGTTCACCCTGGCGGCAAGGTCCGTCGATCCTCCGTGATCGGGATGGAGCTTCTTGATCAGCGAACGATGCGAACGCACGACATCGTCGCGCGAAGCTCCCTTGTGAAGGCCCAGGATCTCATAAGCCTCATCCTCGGACATCACGCCAGGTCGCGGCGCAGCCTGCGATCCATGGCCCCGCGCGTCCTGCCCGTCGTCACGTGCCGTACGCCATCCGGGAAAGCGGCGGTCAAAATAAGCCTCTAAAAGGCGCGCTCCGTCAGGATCGTCGCGAAGACAGAGCCGATAAAGCGCCTCGCATTGCGGCCGGCTCATCGCATCGAGCGATTTTCCTTCATCGGGACCGGCGAGAACGGTGCCGCGAATGACGCCGGACGCGAGATCGAGCTCCATTTCGATGATGGCCGAACGCACCCGCGAGGCCGCGCCCGCGCGTCGGGCGCTGGGTCCGAACCAAGCCGAGAGCGGCCTTCTGCCGATGAGCCATAAGCCCAAGCCGCCGAGCCCGACCGCCATATCGATCCTTCCCCGCAGGAGAAGGAGCGCCGCAAGAAGAAGCGCCACGACGCCGCCGCTCAACCGCAAAGCCTGCGCGAGCGCGGCGGGGCTCGCCCGCGCGAAGGCCCGCAATGCGGTGAGAACGAGCCAAAAGACGATAAATCCGGCCAGAATATAGGGCATCGACGTCCTTCAGCGCATCTGCGACAGCATCAGCGAGGCCTCGCCGTCGGTGGAAGCCCGAGCTTCAAGCGCGGCCAACCCGCCCGCCGCATAAGCCGCCGCGGCGCCAAGCAATGCTTTGAGCCGCTTGGCCGCGTTGGCGTCGAATGCGGCATAGGCGCCGCCCGTGAGCGTGGCGATGCGGCGGAAAGTCTCTTCGGCCACAGGATCATGCCCCTCCTGGAACATGAAGGCCTTGACTCCTAGAAGGCCCAGTTCGCCGGCAAGTTGGGCGAGATCGTCGATCCGTTCTTCCATAGCATCGCCGATAAAGACGAGCGCGCCGATCCTCTGGGCCTGCGCTACGTCCCGGACATGCCGTAGAACCCTACCGATTTGCGTGCGCCCGGCGCGCACCGAAATCTTCATCATGCAAGCCGCGAGCCCCTCGCCGCGGTCGAGGAAGGGCGAGGCCTTGCATTCGAAAAATCCGCGGAAATAGACGAGTTGGACCGAGAGGCCGCCGAGCATTGCCGCCGCTTCAAACATCTCGCCTTGTAGAGACTGGGCAAGATCCCATGTCGGCTGCCGGCTCATCGTTGCATCGAGCGCGAAAACGAGGCGCCCGCCGGCCTGACGTGCCGGGAGATTCGCCGCCTCGGCGAGAAAACGATCGATATCGCTCCCCGCGCCCGCGGTTGGCGTGATGCCTGATTTTTCCCGTCCCGCGCCCAAGCGCAACTCCAATAAGGATGTGAGGATCTTAAATTCCTACGCTGGCCGCCTGTCGGCAAGCGACTTTGCGCGGCTTCGATAGCCTATTTCGCCGTTTGCCTGGCAAAGCCAAAAAGCTTCGAAGCTCCTAAACCAATCCAAGCGCGGCCAGCTCAAGACGCAACTCGGCCGGCATGTCCTCGTTTCCGGTTCCCTGAAGATCCGGCGGGCGATCCGCGTCGGTGAGATAGCGCCAGCCCTGAAATGCCCGGAACGGGCGCGGCACGACAGCAACGAGCTTCGGATCGAGCACCAGCCGGCAGCGCGCGACGCCCTCGCGATCGACGAAAGGCTCGATCGCGGTCAGCGTTTGCCGCGCCGTGATCCGGCCCTTGATCACCCAGTAGAGAGAGCCGCCGTCGAGCAATTCATCGCTGCGGCGCGGCACCATGCGGGTCACATGGACATGATGCTGAGGCGCCTTGCGATGCTGCCTGGCGCGGTAGGCCTCGAGATCGGCAATCAACTCGATCCCAACGCAAAGCTTGAGGAGATGAAGCGTCATGGTTTGACCATGCCCGTTTGTGCCGCAGCCCGAAAGATTAGCGAAAAGATCCTTGCCATGCTTTGCAAGCCAATTCCGGGGAGGAACGCCGGCCGTCGCACGAGCGGCCCTCGATGACGTTCTGCCAGCCTCGTGGTAGGAGGTTTCCATGGACTATCGCAAGAAATTCATCATTGAGCCGAGCAGCAAGCTGAAGCTCGCGGATCTCGATCCCGCTGACAGGGGAAACGAGAAATCGGCCGAAACAGCCGCGCCGGCGACGCAGCGCTACCTGCAGAAATTGACGGATATGCAAAAGCTGCTCTACGCCGAGCGCAAGCGGTCGCTGCTCGTCGTGCTGCAGGCGCCCGACGCCGGCGGCAAGGATGGGACGATCACCCATGTGATGGGCGCCTGGAACCCGCAGGGCGCCTCCGTGACGGGTTTCAAACAGCCGACCCCGCAGGAACAAGCGCATGACTTTCTCTGGCGCGTCCACGCTCACACGCCGGGGCTGGGCGAAATCGCGATTTTCAACCGCTCGCATTATGAGGAGGTGCTGATTACGCGCGTCCATAAGCTGATCGACAAATCGACCTGCAAGACGCGCTACGAACGGATTTGTGAATTCGAAGGAGAGCTCGCAGACGGCAACACGCATATCCTGAAGTTCTTCTTGCACATCAGCAAGGACGAGCAGCTTGCCCGGTTCGAGCAGCGGCTCGACGATCCGACGCGCAACTGGAAGATCAGCGAAGAGGATTACGTCGAGCGCCCTTATTGGGACGATTATATCGTCGCCTATGAGGATGCGATCGGCGCAACGAGCACGAAATATGCGCCGTGGTTCGTCATTCCCGCCAATCACAAATGGTTCCGCGACCTCGCGGTTTCGCAAATCCTCGCCGATACGATGGAAGATTTCCGCATGTCCTACCCGAAGCCTTCCGTCGATCTTGCGAAGATCCGGCGGGAGTATCATGCCGCGGTAGCGAAGGAGAAAGCCAAGCAACCGCGCTGATCGTCCGGAATATGGGTCAGCTGGTTCGCGCGAAACGTGGCCGTGGTTGCGTCAAGCTTGCCAGAAGCACCGCGATCACGCCGGTGAGAAAAATGCCATCGAAAGTTCCGGCCCCGCCAATCGAGGCGACCGGCGCCCCAAGTCCTTGGACCTTGCCGAGATTGAGCAGATCGGCACCGATCAACACGCCAAGGCTCCCGCTGATATAGGCCAGGGGTCCGGCATATTGGCGCGAGATCAAGACGGCCGTGATCGCCGTGGCGATCGGCGGCACGAACACCGGCTCGGCGATGCCGACGCCGCGCACCGGCGTCGCCAAATGATGGCAGATGACCGTGACGATGGCTGTGGCAAGAAGGCCGCGGCCCCATAGGTCATATTTGGCCAGAAGATAAATCGATAGAAGGACCGGAATGACTGCCCCGCCGACGTTCACGGCAATGATCGTGCCGGCTGGGTTGACCAGCGGGATCACGTAATGCATGCCGTAAAAATCGATCTCGCCGGATATCATTTGTTGTGGGCCCAATTCAGCGATGGGGATGTTGATGAAGCTCCCGATCAAAGAACCGAAGAGAATGAGTAAGGCCGCGGGCGAGCTGATGCCGGCGCGACTATAGGCAAAAAGGAGCGCCCGCACTTCGATCCACACGACGAGGGCGAAGAACACGCCCAGGAGCACGATGAAAAACGGCAGGGTCAGAGGCAGGTATTGCATCGGGCTCATATGCATTAGGCGCGATCCCTCCGAACGGCAGCGGCCGCAGTGCCCCAGAATTGATCCTATCGCCGCGCTGGCTAGAGATCCTCATATTTCGCGATGCGCCAGCTCTCCGCCTCGGCGCCTTTTTGCCACTCCCGGTAGGCGGGCAGCGCCATCACCCTGTCCATATAGGCGCGGCTGGCCGCGCCAACCGCGACGTCATAAACGTGAAGCCGGTTGACAACCGGCGCAAACATGGCGTCGGCGGCGCAGAAATCGCCAAAGAGAAAACCGCCCTGGCCGCCAAACCTTCGTTTCGCATCGGTCCATGCAGCCTCGATCCTCTCGATGTCGGCGCCGGCCTCCGCCGGGACCTCGCGCTTTTTGACGGGGCGGCGCATGTTCATCGGCAGATTGGCGCGCAACGCCATAAATCCCGAATGCATTTCGGCGGCGAGCGAGCGTGCCGTGGCGCGCGCTTTCCTGTCCCGCGGCCAAATTGGCAGATCGGAAAAGCGCTCGGCGAGATATTCGACGATGGCGAGCGAATCCCAAACCACGAGGTCGCCATCGTGCAATATCGGACATTTGCCGGACGGCGCATGGCGCAGGATCTCGGCCCGTGTCAACTCCTCGCCCAGCGGAATGACGATTTCCGCAAAGGGAATATCGAAATGCCGCATCAAGATAAAAGGTCGAAACGACCAAGAGGAATAGGCCTTGTTGGCGAGGACGAGGGTTAGGGACATCTCATGCATGATCCGAAAAGGGCGCCACGAAAAGATCATGCGGGCCAAGAAAAATCCAGAGCAGGATCGATTGCATCGATCCTGCCGGCTTCCGTTTTGCCAGATCCGCGCGGACAGGCGCTAGGTTAAGGCGTCAGGGCGATTTGGCGGCCGGGGCTTCTTGGACAGGCAGTTCTACGTCCTTGGCGTCGCCAGGGCCCTCGGTTCCTTGTGCTTCGAGCGGCTTGCCCATCGTCTTCAGTTCTGCAACGGAGGCCGAATATTCGTCGACGCTCTTGGGACATTTTTTCAGCGCATGCTGAAACAATCCTGTCGCCTGGTCTTTGTCGCCTTTCGCCAGCATCGATTCGCCGGTGTAGAAATAAGCGTCGCAGAGCCGCGCCTGGGTTACGAGCGGATCGATACTCTGCGCGGCAACAGCGACGTCGTGCGGCGTCATCTGGCCGCCGAACATGAACACGAGGGGTGCGGGCCACGCGCTCATGTTGAGGTGCTTGGCCGTCTGCGCGATTTGACTCGGCTGATTGTTGCGGCGCGTGGCGATATCGAGCCACAGAGCGGCGTATTGATCGGCGGGATCGAGATCGGCCGCCTGCTGGAAATCGACCTCGGCCTTGGCGATTTGTCCGCTCAAGAGATAGGCGATGCCGCGGCCCTTGTAGGCGAGGGCATGATTCGCATCGAGCTTGATCGCCTCGTTATAATCGGCAATGGCGTGCTCATAGTCCCCTTTGGCGCGATAGGCCTTCGCGCGGTCGTTGTAAGCGTGCACATAATTCGGATCGAGTGTAATCGCCTCGCTCCAATCGGCGATCGCATGGTCAAGATCGTCCTTGGCGTAATAGGCCACACCGCGGTCGAAATAGGCGATGGCGCGATCGTGTGAGACCATACTCAGGTCCTCAACGATCTTCGTGCAACCCGCGATGCTGCGATCGAGGTCTCCCATCTGCTGACAGTCCGCCAAGTCCGTCTGGCTTGCCGCCAGAGCCGGCCCTACGGCCAAGACGAGCGGAGCGACCGAAACAAGCAATAACCAGCAACGCATACTTCCTCCCTTTCTGTCGCCAGCGGCCCCATGGGCGGGGCCTCCCAAAGCGGACAGATTAACCACGAGGTTCCGATAAGACGATGGCGGCCTTCGCTTTTCCGCCCGCCGGAACCCGGCCCATTTATTTCCTAATCCGCTGAGACGCAAGGATTAGGGCGCCGGGAACCAGGCGTCGGTCTTGCCGGTCAGATGGTAGGCGACAAGACCGATCCATTCGTGGACCGCATATTCGAACATCATGATCTGATCGAGCCCGCTCCTGGCGAGAAGAAGGTCACGCTGATCGCCGAAGGTGTGATAATCGACCGGATAGGCAATGACGTTGAAGCCGGCCCGTCGAAATATGCCCATGGCGCGCGGCATGTGCCAGGCGGAAGTAACCAAGAGCCAGGCCTGGTCCGGCTTGGGATCGATCAGCGCGCGGGTATAGATCGCATTCTCCCAGGTATTGCGCGACTTCCCTTCGAAGGTCATGCGATTTTCGGGAATGCCCAAAGAGAGCCAGAGTTCGCGCACGCCAATGGCCTCGCTTGGCGCGTTTGGCGCGAGGTCGGCCGCGCCCCCGGTAAAGATCAGCCGCGCTTTTGGAAAACGCCGTGCCAGAGCGACGCCCGTGGTCAGCCTCGCTGCGAATGCGTTCAAAGTCGGCTCATTGCGGGCGAGCGTCATTTCCTCATCGAGCGCCCCGCCAAGCACGATGATGCCGGCGGGCGCCGGCATTTCGGCCGGCGGTGGCGGAAATCGGTCTTCCAAAGGCCGCAGCAGCAGGCTCCCAAGCGGCGAGAAGCAGACGATCACGAGCAGGAGTACGGTCACGACGCAGATCGAGCGGCCGACATGCGCCAACCGTCCAAAGCTCAAGGCAAGACCGACGACCCCGAGAATGACAATGAAGCTGAACGGATCGGCAACGAACCAAAACACCTTCGATAGGGTAAAGAACATGGAGAATGCAGGCCCTTTGCGCCGTCAATTCCGTGCGCGGCGAAATCATGACCCCTCGCGCGGGCAAGGAGCCGGCTCGTAAATTCTGGATTGTTTGCAGCTCTCATAGCCTGAAGGCCCCGCCAAGTCTCATTTCTGTTCGGGACCATGGCCTTCGAGAGGAGCGCTCGCGTCATCTTCCTCCGTAACGGGCGCAGCCGGTATCGCATAGGTGCCGCTCAGCCAACGATGCAGGTCGATATCGGCGCAGCGCTTGGAGCAGAACGGCCGCGCCGCAAAGCTCGAAGCCTTGCCGCAAATCGGACAAGGCCGCGACGCGAATTCCGCTTCGTCAATGTCGTCGTTGCGTTGCATGGCGCCCATGGAAAGGTTCGCGATTCCATCGCAATCAGAGGCGATTAAGCCACAAGATATGGGCAGGGTAGCCCTCCCCGGCAAGCAGCGACAAGGTTTCGTAGAGCGGCAGGCCGACCACGGAAGAATAAGAGCCGATCAGTTTCGCGACGAACCCACCGGCCAAGCCCTGGATTGCGTAGCCGCCCGCCTTGCCGCGCCATTCGCCAGCGGCGAGATAGGCATCGATCTCGTCGCGTGAGAGCCGCTTGAGGCGTATTCGCGTCTCGACCAGCCGACGCCGGTGTGCACCCTTGGGCGTGATTAGGGTTAACCCGGAATGGACCCGGTGAGCGCGCCCCGACAGGAGGCGCAGGCATTGGGCCGCCTCATCCACCACCTCGCATTTTGGCAGAATGCGCCGGCCTACGCTGACCACGGTATCGGCGGCGAGCAGATAGGCGCCCGCCAGTTCCGGGCGAGTCTTGGCGACTTTTGCCGCGGCTTCCGCCTTCTCTTCGGCAAGCCGTGCGGCGAGAACGCGCGGTAATTCGCCTTTTCTTGGGGTCTCATCGAGATCGGCCGGGATGAGCGCATCCGGATCGAGCCCGACTTGCTGCAGAAGTTCGAGCCGCCGGGGCGAGGCCGAAGCAAGAATGAGCTTGGGCCGCCAAGTCTTATTCTCGCCGCTCACGGCCTTTGGCTCCGCTCGGCCCTGATCACTTGAACCGGTAGGTAATGCGACCCTTGGTCAGGTCATAGGGAGTCATTTCGACGAGGACCTTATCGCCGGTCAAGACGCGAATCCGGTTTTTGCGCATCTTGCCGGCCGTGTGGGCAATGATTTCGTGATCATTCTCGAGCTTGACCCGAAAGGTCGCATTCGGGAGCAATTCGGTGACGATGCCTGGAAATTCGAGCAATTCTTCCTTCGACATTTGATTCCTTCTGCTTGAAATCGCGCAAAGCCCCGCCTCCGGCACAGCCCAATTGCCAAATCATTCGAGGACGCGGCGAATGCCGCGCGGACCCTAATCGAGAACAGCCGATTTGTGAACTGGGGACGACAGGGACGCCGAAGCCGTTTACGATCGCTCGCGCGCGAATTGCGGGGCCGGGAAAGAGATTTTGGGAGGTCTAACTGCTCGGCTCTGATTTGCTTTTTATCCACTCCCAAATGTCGGTGGACGCCCGACCAAAATAGTTGTCAACGCTAAAGACGATCGCCGCGCCGATCGTGTCGGGGTGGGACGTGATCCCGAGGGAGTCCGAGACGGTTTTGGGGGTTCCTTTCGCCGAAATGAGCCATTCGTTATTGCCGAGATCCAAATTGTCGTCCGGATAAACACGTGCGATCGCAGCGCGCATGCAAGCGGAGGCTTTGACGCGGAACACGACAAAGATGGTCATGTTACGATGTCCTTCAACTCAGCCGGATCGGTCATTCGACCGCTAAGTCGTCCCTCTCACTCAAGGCCGCTTGGCGGCTCGTCAACTCCCTACCCGGCAACGCTCTCAGCCTGATCCTGCCGCGTGGCATCCGCCGCTGCAAAGCTTTTGTAGCTTCGCACTGCGAAGGGAATCGTCGCGAGATAGGCGAGGCTGAGAAAAGCCAGCATTTCCATCGGAAAGGTCGCGAGCAAAAGCACGATGGCCGCAACGCCAAACAGCACGACAATCACATATTCACGCGGCACCCGGCCGATCCTCTTGCCGGAGAAATGCGGAATGCGACTCGCCATCAGGAGGGCGATGACGAGGACATAGGCGATTTCAAAAGGCGCGAACCAAGGCGTCGCCGGGACGGCGAGGATGGAAAGATTGAGATAGATCGGCAGAAGGCCAACGACGGCGCCGGCCGGCGCCGGCATGCCGGTGAAGAAATGCACCTGCCAGGGCGGCTGATTTGGATCTTCGGCCATGACATTGAAGCGCGCCAGGCGCAGCGCGCAGGCGAGCGCAAAGACGAGCGCGGCAAACCAGCCGAGGCTCTTCAACTGATGCAGGTTCCAGAAATAGAGGATCAGCCCCGGCGCGACGCCAAAATCGACGAAATCTGCGAGAGAATTCGAGTTCCGCGCCAAAGCGCGAGGTGCCGCGCAGAACCCGCGCCAGGCGGCCATCGAGCCCATCCAGTATCGCAGCGACGATAACGGCGAGGACGGCGATCTCGAACTGGCCTTCGACAGCGAATCTTATGCTGGTCAGGCCGATCGAAAGGGCGAGAAGCGTGACCAGATTGGGCACGATGATGCGCAACGGAACGGCGCGGAACCTGCGGGCGCGAACGAGGCCCAAGCGAGGCACCGCCTCGCCCTCCCTCTTCTGGCCGCCTCCCTTTTCGGTCCCCGACAAGACCTCGTTCGGGCGCAGCGAAAATTTCCTTGGCGATGATGGGCTCATACCGCCCAGCATAGAGCAGATCCGCGGTCGCGGAAACGCCGAACCGCCAAAAGCCAAGCCGATCTCGTCATGTCTAGCTTTGCTTGAACCCGCGGGGTGGCGCGAGGCCCTGGAAATCGGCGATAATTGTCTCGCCGGCGGTCGCCCGCGCGCCCGCCCCGACGAGAAGCCGCGCGGCATGCGGCAGATAAACATCGACCCGCGAGCCGAAGCGGATCAGGCCGAAGCGCTCGCCGGCCTCGATCGTTTCCCCGGCCGCGACGAAACAGACGATTCGGCGTGCCACGAGCCCAGCGATTTGAACCACCCCGACCCGGCCCGCAGGCGCATCAATGATGAGACTGTTGCGTTCATTGTCCTCACTCGCCTTGTCGAGATCGGCATTGATGAAGAGGCCGGCCCGATAGACGACCTTGCTGATCCGGCCGGCGAGGGGCGCGCGGTTCACGTGGCAATCGAAGACCGACATGAAGATCGAGACGCGCGGCAAAGCCTCCGAACCGAGGCCGAGTTCAGGAGGCGGTACGCCTGGCCCGACGGAGGCGATCATGCCGTCGGCCGGAGCGATTACGAGATCGCTGTCGAGCGGCGTCAGCCTCGGCGGATCGCGGAAGAAATAGGCGCACCAGAGGGTGAGCACGAAGCCGGCCCAGCCAAGCGGCGCATAAATGAAGAAGAGGACCAACGTTACGACGGCGAAGATCGCGATAAAGAGGTAGCCATCCGGGTGGATGGGCACGATCTGCCGGCGAATTGAATCGATGACGTTCATGCAAGGCCGCTTTGAAAAGTTGATGGGATAACCAAAGAATCCCTAGAGCAGAAGAGTTTCCGTTGGAAACTCTTCTGCTCTAGGGTTGGCATTGCTCTCAGCCGAGAGCGACATCCTCGTCTTCTTCCGAATAGGATTGGGCTTCCGCCTCTTCCGATCCATTGGCGAGCCTGACGCGCTCGGTCGCGGGTTCCGCTTGCGCGGCGCGGCGCAGGATCTCTTCGGCGCGCCGCACCTCGTTCTGCCGGTTCCACATGGCCGCATAGACCCCGTCGCGCGCCAGCAGTACGGCATGCGCCCCCCGCTCGACGATCTCGCCCTGGTCGAGTACGAGAATTTCGTCGGCATTGACCACCGTCGACAGACGATGTGCGATGACGAGGGTCGTTCTGCCCTTTGAGACCCGATCGAGCGCCTGCTGGATTTCCTGCTCGGTGAACGTGTCGAGCGCTGAGGTCGCCTCATCGAGCACCAGGATGGGGGGCGACTTCAGGATCGTGCGGGCGATCGCGACACGCTGTTTCTCGCCGCCGGAGAGCTTCAGCCCGCGTTCGCCGACCTGTGCATTATACCCGCCCGGCACGCTTTCGATGAAACGATCGATCTGGGCGAGACGCGCCGCCTCTTTCACCTCGGTATCGCTCGCATCGGCGCGTCCGTAATGGATATTGTAACCGATCGTGTCGTTAAAGAGCACCGTATCTTGCGGCACCATGCCGAGCGCGGCGCGCAAGGAACTCTGCGTCACTTCCTCGATATCCTGGCCGTCGATCGTGATATGCCCGGACGAAGGCTCGTAGAAGCGGAAGATCAGCCGCGAGATGGTCGATTTGCCGGCGCCCGAGGGCCCGACGATGGCGACCGTCCTGCCCGGTGGCACGTCAAAGCTGACGCCCTTCAGGATCTCGCGGGCAGGATCGTAGTGGAAGAATACGTTGTCGAAGCGCAAACGCCCGCCTGTGACGACGAGCGGCTTGGCGCCGGGCCGATCGGCGATCTCGGGGTGCTGCGCCAAAATGTCGAACATCATCTCGAGGTCGATCTTGGCCTGACGGACGTCGCGATAGACCATGCCAAGGAAATTCAGCGGCTGATAGAGCTGGATCATCATCGCGTTGATGAGCACGAAATCGCCAACGCTGTTGTGACCGGCCTTGATGCCAGTGATGCTCATCGCCATTACCGCGGTCAGCCCAAGAGTAAAGATCACGGCTTGGCCGAAGTTGAGAAACGTAAGCGAGGTATAAGACTTGATGCTGGTCTGCTCATAGCGCGCCATCGACTTGTCGTAGCGCCGTGCCTCGCGCGCCTCGGCGCCGAAATATTTCACCGTCTCATAATTCAACAGACTGTCGAGCGCCTTCGTATTTGCATCGGAATCGCTCTCGTTCATCGAACGGCGGATCCCGATCCGCCAATTGGTGGCCGTAAAGGTAAAGCCCATATAGGCGACGATCATCAGCGCGACAGCAGCGGTATAGCGCCAGTCGAACTGAAAGTAGAACACGGCAAGGATCAGCACGAATTCTACCGCGGTCGGCGCCGCCACCAGGACAACCGTGCGCACGAAGGTTTCGATGGCGTTGCGGCCGCGTTCGAGCACCCGGGTCAATCCGCCGATCTTGCGCTCGAGATGGAAGCGCAGCGAAAGCAGATGGAGATGCACGAAGACATCGTTGGCGAGCCGCCGAACCGCGTGCATCGCCACCGCGGCAAAGACCGAGTCGCGCGCCTGGGTGAAGCCCGCCATCGCCACCCGCAGGGCACCATAGAGGAAGGTCAGCACCAGCGGACCGGCGATGATGCCGAAGATCCTATGCGGCGCATGCCCATGCCCGACCAGCGCATCGGTCGCCCATTTGAAGGAATAGGGAACGGCGATCGTGACGAGCTTGGCGACCAGCATCAAAACGAAGGTCGCAGCCACCCGCCATTCAAGATCACGGCGTCCGCTCGGCCATAGATAAGGCCAGAGCTTTCGCCAGGTGTCGGAAAAGCTTGCTCTCGGCTTCGTCAGCCCTGCGGCCAACCCTTTGACGTGTTGCAACATATCTTTCCAAAGGCGGCCGGCCTTACCAGTCCGGCATCTCCAAATTCGCGGGTCGGGACGAGGGGCGAGCTTACAATCGAGATATAAGCGTCGCCGAGGCAAAACGCATCTTCAGCCGCAGCGCTCGAAATGAGCGCTCCTAATTTGTTGCGGCATGCGGCAGGACGAAGACCTGCCCTGGATAGATCAAACTCGGATCGCGGATCTGATCGACATTGGCCTCGTAAATCAGTGTGTAGCGAATTCCGTGACCGAAAACCTTGCGGCTGATCCGCCACAGGCTGTCGCCGCGCACCACCGTGGCTGTGTGAATCTCCGGCACAACCACGTCATTGGCGCTGGAGGTCGGCGGAGTTGGGGTAGTTGCGACTTGCTCGTTGCCCGACGGCTTGGCTGGCAGTACCGGCGCAGGAGCAGGAGCCGCAGCAGTCCCCATCTCGGGCGCGTCGGTGCTTGGGGCTGGCTCAGGAGATGCGGATGCCTGCGGCGCGGACGCAGGGGGCACCGGCTCAGGTTCGGACGGTGCGGCGGACGGCGCAGTCGGGGTCGGCTTTGGAGCCGGCGCATCGGCCTGGGCCACGCTGACCGGAACATCGAACGGCACTTCGGCACGTGCAAGAACCTTTCCCGTGGGATCAATCAGGTCGGCGCGAACGGCGTAATGGCCGGGCGCTAAGCCCTTCCCAACCGTCAGCGACCAATGCCCATCGGTCCCTGCCGTCACTTCGGCCAAGTTGGTTCCGTTGAGATAGATTCGCAGATCCGCTCCCGGCGTTGCCGTCCCTGTCGCATAGAATCCGCCATTGTCGACCTCCGCGGTCTTGAAGGCGACTTCAGGCTGCGCCGGCGCTGCTGCGGGCGGCGCGACTTGTGGCTCTGACTTGGCCGTATCGGTCAGGATGACACTTGGCTTGCCCGGCTCCGCGAGCGCAACAACCACGTTGGTCTGCCCTTTTGGCGGCACGGAAACCGTGATGTTTTGTTGCGACTCGACCGTGGCGCCAGTCTTTCCGGTGCTGCGTAGCGCAAGCAGGTAACTGCCGGGTGCCAAAGGCGGCGGGACCATGACGAAATTCCCCGCGCCATCGGCGTCCACCTCGGCGATGACTTTGTCGCCCGCCATCAGCGCGATCTTCGCATCCGGGGCGCCATGCCCTGCGACGACGGTATCGCCGGAAGGCTCGACCCGCACGGTGTCGAAGACCGGCAAGTCCGGCGTCAGCGCCGCTTGGGCGGGCGCCGGTGCGGGTTGGGGCGATGCCGCGTTCAACTCGGTTGTGGCCTCTTGCTGGGCCGCGACCGGCGCCGTCGGCTTGGTCTCCGGCGTCGCAGCCTGTTGGCTCATGGGGGCGGCTGGGGGCACGAGCGCACCGGGCGCCATCTGCGAAGGTGGAAAACCCGGCACCATGCCGCGCCACGCGAGACCCGCACCGATGGCGACGACACCGGCCCCTAGGAAAAGAGCGATGATCTGCGAACGGGTCATGAACCAGCCACCTTTCGCCCGATACATAGCCTGCCTTCTATGACGCCGCTACACGATTTGCTGTGCTTTTCTGGATGAAGAAGCGAATTTGTGACGGGTCATAAGCATTTTTGCGGCGCGATAACGCGATTTCATGCGTCGGCGCTGCCCAACCAGGACAATTCCGCCTTGACCCCAAACCGCCCCGCGCGCGACAAGCGCGCCATGAACAGTCTCGGCATAAAAGAACCCTTCGCGACGTCCCCGCCCGATCGCCTGATCCGCAATATCTGCGTCTATTGCGGCTCCTCGCCAGGAGCCGACCCGATCTATCTTCAGGCAGCCCGCGCCCTGGGCCGCGCGCTTGCGACAGCCAAGATCGGCCTCGTCTATGGCGGCGGCGGCACCGGTCTCATGGGCGCGCTCGCCCGCTCCGCTCTTGAGAATGGCGGCTTCGTCACCGGAATCATCCCGGAATTCCTGACCGAGCGCGAGGCCATGTTCGATGCGGCACAGAATCTCATCGTCGTGCCGGACATGCATTCGCGCAAAAGGCTGATGTTCGAGAAGGCCGACGCCTTCGTCGCACTGCCCGGCGGGATCGGAACTTTGGAGGAACTCGTCGAGCAATTGACCTGGGTTCAGCTCGAACGCCATACCAAGCCGGTAGTGCTCGCCGACATGGGCGGATTCTGGCGCCCGCTGCTGGCGCTCTTCGCCCATATGCGCGAACGCGGCTTCATCCAGCCGGCCTTCGAAGTGCGCTATCTCGTTGCCGAAAGCGTGGAGGATATCCTGCCGATGATCGAAGCCGCCGCCGCGCGGACCGCGGCTTTGGGGCGGAGCAAGGAAAACGTCGATTCACGGCTGTAGAAAGTCTGGTTCCCCTGCCCGGCGTTCCGCTCTAATTTACGCCGATGTCCTCGAAACGGCCCGTTCATATCATCGGCGCGGGCCTGGCAGGGTCGGAAGCGGCCTGGCAGACCGCAGCGCATGGCGTTCCGGTGGTTCTGCACGAGATGCGCCCCGGCAAGCCTACACCTGTGCACCAGACCGGCGATTTCGCCGAGCTGGTCTGCTCCAATTCGTTCCGCGCCGACGACCCGGAAACGAGCGCGATCGGCATCCTGCATCGCGAGATGCGGCGGCTCGATTCGCTGATCCTCGCCGCCGCCGACTCTCATAAAGTGCCGGCCGGCGGCGCGCTGGCGGTGGATCGAGAGGGCTTTGCCCGTTTCATCACCGAGAGGCTTCTGGCCTGCCCCGCGGTCACGATTGTTCGCGATGAAATCCAAAGCTTGCCGCCGCCGGATTGGGATCAGGCGATCGTCGCCACAGGGCCGCTCACCAGCCCGGGCCTTGCCGCGGCGATTGCACGTCTCACCGGCGAGAAGGATCTTGCCTTCTTCGATGCGATCGCCCCGATGGTGCATCGCGACACGATCGAGATGAGTAAGGCCTGGATGCAATCGCGCTATGACCGTGTCGGCCCGATGGGCGACGGCGCCGATTACATCAATTGTCCGCTGACGCGCGCGCAATATGAGGACTTTATCGACGCCCTGCTCGCGGCGGAAAAGACCGAATTCAAGGCTTTCGAAGGAACGCCCTATTTCGACGGCTGCCTTCCGATCGAAGTCATGGCCGAACGCGGCCGCGAGACTTTGCGGCACGGGCCGATGAAGCCCTTTGGCCTCACCAATCCGCATGCGCCGGACTTGAAGCCTTATGCCGTCGTGCAATTGCGCCAGGACAATCGGCTGGGGACGCTCTTCAACATGGTCGGCTTCCAGACCAAGCTGAAGCACGCGGCGCAGGTATCTGTGTTCCGGACCATTCCAGGGCTTGAGCGGGCTGAATTCGCGCGGCTTGGTGGCCTGCATCGCAATTCGTTTCTCAACTCCCCGAAGCTGCTCGATGAGCGCTTGCAGCTGAAAGCCGATCCGCGCCTGCGCTTCGCCGGCCAGATCACCGGCTGCGAAGGCTATGTGGAAAGCGCCGCGATCGGGCTTCTCGCGGGCCGGCTTGCGGCGGCCGAATGGCTGGAGAGGCCGCTTGCACTCCCGCCCGCGACGACGGCGATCGGCGCACTCCTCAACCACATCACCGGCGGCCACATCGTCTCGATCGAAGCCGGCCGTTCCTCCTTTCAGCCGATGAACATCAATTTCGGCTTGTTTCCACCGCTCACCGGAAAGATTGCGGAAGGCAAGAGTTTGCGCGGCGCCGAGAAAGCCCCGGCGAAGAAACGCGCGCTCAGCGCCCGCGCCGCAGTCGACCTCGAGGCTTGGCGCGTCAGCGCCTTGCTCGTCGCGGCGGAATGATCGGGCGCTTGGCACGAGCGACGGCTGAGCAATTGCGCCAGTCCCTTCATCAAAACGTCGTGGGCTTCGAAGAGATCGTGGCGCGCACCTTATCAAGGGCCGCGCGGGCCCTCGCAAAATTGCAGCCGACCACGTAGGATCGGCGGCGTTCAGCGGCGTCGTGGCTTTGAACGAGGAAATATGGGCCGGCAACGTGGGAGGTCTCCGCAATGTTCAATCTGAATGACATTCTGCAAAGTGCCCAAGGCGGCCAGGCGATCAACAACCTGGCGCAACGGTTCGGACTTTCGCCGGAACAGGCACAAGCCGCGGTTCAGGCGCTGCTCCCTGCCCTTTCGGCGGGCCTGGCGAAAGCCGCGACGCAGCCCGGCGCGCTCGGCGCGATCATTTCGGCCATTACGGATTCCACTCATCAGGCTTCCTATTCAGACCCCACCGCGGCGCAATCGCCGACCGCGATACAGAAGGGCAATGACGCGCTTTCGCAGATCTTGGGTTCGAGCCATATCGTCCAGCAGATTGCGCAGCAGGCTTCGCGCGTGACCGGGCTGCGCGCCGATCTTCTCGTTCAGATGCTGCCGGTCATCGTCTCCATGGTGCTCGGCGGGCTCGCGACCTCCCTGCACAATCAGGGACTGGGCGGCGTCCTCGGCCAATTGGGGGGCGCGGTGGAGCAAGGCAATGTTGGCGCCGCTGGCGGATCGGGCACGGGTACAGGCATCATGGGAATTCTGACCAATCTCTTGGGAAGCCTGTTCGGCGGCGCCAAGACTGGCGACACATCCTCGGTCAATTCCGGCCTCAATGCGCTGACGCAAATGTTCCGAACAGGCACACTGCCCGCGAGCATCACGCAATCGGGACTGCAAGAATCGATTGACAAGATCCTGAGCAGCGGCAAGCCCTGACGGCAGGTCGGAAGCCGGTTCTAGCTCAGATTGGACGCGACGGCGTTGAACTTCGAGCTGAGCGTCGTGCCTATGGCTGTCGCCCCGAGGATGATCGCCACCGATATCAATCCGGCGATGAAGGCATATTCGATCGCCGTGGCCGCGCGCTCGTTGGATAAGAACCGCCGAATAGTCCGCATGATCACCTCCGGCGCCTATCTGCACGCGGACGGGTGGAAGAAGGGTTAATTCGGCTCCAGAAGCATGGCGAACCGCCGGCCTCCCGCTTTGCCCCTACTGCGAAGGGAGCTCGACGCGAATGGGGTCTCACAGGCAAAGCGCTGCCATTGCGGCCTCAAGCGAGCATGTCTATTTAGGCGGGCGGCATGCGGCGGCCCCGGCCACGCGCGGTTTTGGGGCAACTTGAGGGACTGAAAGCAGTTATTTGAATGCCTTGCGCCGCCAAGGATCGGGCCTGACGCGGCCTGCTCGAGGCGCCCCTGACATCTCGCCGTCAGCATAGACGAAAGCTTGGATATGGCCCGCGACGTTTCGGATCTGACACCCATCACGTCGCGCAATCAGCTCGTCGCTTGGTTCGAGGCCGGTGCAAAATCGCCCGATCAATTCCGAGTCGGGACGGAACACGAGAAGTTCCCCTTCTATAAGGCGGATCACACCCCGGTCCCTTACGACGGCCTTCCCGGACGCAAGGGCATCCGTGCGTTGCTCGAAGGAATGAGATCGGAACTGGGTTGGGCTGCGATCATCGAGGACGATCACATCATCGGCCTCTATGACGAATTGAGCGACGCCGCCATTTCGCTCGAACCGGGCGGCCAGTTCGAACTTTCCGGCGCGCCGTTCGATACAATTCACGCCACGAAAGAGGAAATCGGCCGCCATTTTTCGGCGTTGAAGAAGGTCGCCGAGCCGCTCGGCATCGGCTTCCTCGGGCTTGGCATGACCCCGACATGGCGGCGCGACGAAATCCCCAGAATGCCAAAGCGCCGCTACGAGATCATGGCCAAATATATGCCGAAGGTCGGCGCGCTCGGCCTCGACATGATGTTGCGCACCTCGACGGTGCAATCCAATTTCGACTATGCGAGCGAAGCCGACATGGTGAAAAAACTGCGCGTCTCGCTTGCCCTGCAACCGTTGATTACCGCGCTCTTTGCCAATTCGCCGTTCACCAACGGCAAACTCAACGGCCTTTTGTCGATGCGCTCGGAAATCTGGCGCCATACCGATCCAGACCGCACCGGCATGCTGCCATTCGCTTTCGAGCCGGGCATGGGGTTCGAGCGCTATGTCGATTATGCACTCGATGTCCCGATGTATTTCGTCAAACGTGGCGATACTTATTATGATGTTGCCGGTGCCAGCTTTCGCGACCTGCTTGCCGGCCGGCTCGCGGCTCTGCCGGGCGAGCATGCCACGCTTTCGGATTGGGCCAATCATCTCACGACGATTTTTCCGGAAGTTCGCCTCAAGCGCGTCCTCGAAATGCGCGGCGCGGACGCCGGCGCCCTACCCTTTTTCACTGCGCTGCCGGCATTTTTCGTCGGTCTGCTCTACGATTCCCCGGCGCTCGATGCGGCATGGGACCTGGTGCGGCCTTGGAATGCGGAAGAGCGCGCGCGCTTGCGTGACGAGGTCCCGCGCCTTGGGCTGGCATGCGCAATCGCCGGACGCGATCTGCGCGATATCGGTCGCGAGATCCTGGCGCTCGCGCGTCAAGGGCTCGCCCGACGCGCCAGGCGCGATGCCGCCGGCCGTGACGAGTGCCGGTTTCTCGACCCGCTTGATGCAGTGATCGGCGGACAAACGCAGGCCGAAGAGCTGATCGAAAGATTTGAGGCGCGTTGGGCAGGCAAGGTCGAACCGGCCTTTGCCGAATGCGCCTATTGATCCATCTTGACCGTGGAACTCGTCGGCTCGACGAAAGGATCATAGCCGTAAGGATTGTCAGTCCCGACACGCAGGTGGCGCGGCTCCGCAAGATCCGAAGAGCCGCCGACGAGATTGTCCGTTCGGACGGCGCCCGTGGTCGCGCCGGCGATGACTCGGCTGGTGTACCGATAGGCGGTGACCCCGCCGAACTCGACGCGCAGATGGCCGCCAATCTTCACACAGCCCGCCGCGCTTTCCACCGAAGTGAAGCCTGGTCCATAGACGGCACATTTGTCGAGCGCCATCCATCTTCCCGTTCCGTTGGGAACCGTCTTGTCGGCCGCAAATGCCGTGGAACCCAGAATGAGAGCGACGAGGCTCGAAACGCCACAAGAGAGACTAAAGGCTGCGCGCATATTCAAGCTCATTGGGCTTATGACGAGAGCAATATATTGATCATGAAAACTTATGCATTTCGAGAAAGCAGGGCCGCGCGAACCAACAGCAACCACGCGATCCCATTGGCCGCGGCAGCCTCGATCGAGCGAACTCACTCCCGTGCGTTGTCCTAGAAATAGTTTGAGGCAATATCGTGGAAGAAGGCTCTTAGTCTCGAAGCCTTCGCCAATCGCCGAGCACCGCTTGCACGAGAGCCATGGCCGCCACCGCCGCAGTATCGGCGCGCAGGATTCGCGGCCCAAGCGAGAGGCGAACAGCAAAGGATTGCGAAAGAATTGCCATCCGTTCGCCGGCATCGAACCCGCCCTCCGGCCCGATCAGCACGGCAAGGGGCGCTCCCGCGCTCGCCTTGGCCGCGAGAAGCGCGGCAATTGGATCGTTCGACTCCGCCTCCTCGTCGCAGAAGATGAGCAGACGCTCTTGCGGCCAAGCCGCGAGCAGGTTCTCAAGCTTTGCCGGCGCAGCAACGCGCGGGAGCGCGAGGATGCCGCATTGCTCGGCAGCTTCGATGGCATTGGCGCGCATACGCTCTGTGTTGATGCGTTCCGTTTGCGTATGGCGGGTCAGGACCGGCTGCAACAGCGAGGCGCCCATTTCCACGGCCTTTTGCACCATATAGTCCTGCCGGGCATGTTTCAGCGGCGCAAAAAGATAGTGGATGTCGCCGCCTTTTTCCTGTTGCCGCGTCATGGCGACGGCGACGAGCGTCGGCCGCCGCGGCGAGCCCGAGAACGAGGCCCGCCATTCACCGTCGCGTCCATTGAAGACGTGGATTTCGGCGCCATCGGAAAGACGCAATACGTTGCGCAGATAATGCGCCTGCGCCGCTTCCAACTCCACCCGGACTCCGGGCGCAAGCGGCGCTTCGACATAGAGCCGGCGGGTAGTGAAGTCGTAGCGTGCCAATGCCTGTTCTCAACCTGGCGAGCGGCTTGTCCACCGCACCGGGCATTTGCTATGAGACCAAAAGGCCACATTCAAGTTGATTGTGAGGGTTGCGCCATGCCCCCTGAAATCCAATTGCCCCCGGTTTTCCGCCTTGGCCATGGGCTGCGCCTTGTCGACGCTCATCGCCTTGCCGTTTTGCCTCGAACTCGTTTCGCCGGCCTTTGCGGCCGAATGCAGCGAAGACATCGGCAATCTTACGAAAAAGCGGCAGTCAGTCATCGACGGACTGAACAAGCTCGCCAAAACCTCCCCTAACGGCCAGCTCGATCCAGCCGTCTCCTGCCCGAGGTTGCGTACCCTCGCTGCCGCCGAGGAGGAACTTCTCGCCTATCTTCAGAAGAATAAGGACTGGTGCATGGTTCCGGATGAGGCCATCAGCAACCTTACCATGAGCCTCAATCGCTCAAAGTCGGTGGCCACCAGAGCCTGCAACATAGCTGAGCAGATGAAGAAGAACGAAGAAGCCGGCGGCCTCGGAAGCGCGCAGAAATTGCCGGCCGGACCCCTGTGAGCGCATGGCCATCGGCGACGCTGCCGGACGCCTCGCCTTTCCTTCTGCGGTACGCGCCGCAAGCTTGGCATCCGTTCATTCAGCTCGCCCGCGTCGACCGGCCGATCGGCTGGTGGCTTCTGCTGTTGCCGTGCTGGTGGTCTTCGCTGCTGGCGAGTGTCGCCCGGCAGACGCCGCCGGACCTCTGGCATCTGGGGCTGTTTTTCGTCGGAGCCGTGGCGATGCGCGGCGCCAGCTCAACCTACAATGATCTCGTCGATCGCGACATCGACGCCAAGGTGGAGCGCACGCGCGAGCCGGCCGCTACCCTCCGGCAGGGTCAGGCCGCGCAGCGCGTTGATCTTTCTTGTCGCGCAAGCGCTCATCGGCCTCGCCGTGCTCCTCTGTTTCAACCGCTTCAGCATCGGACTCGGCGCGGCTTCGCTCACTCATTGTCGCCATCTATCCATTCATGAAACGGATCACCTCCTGGCCACAGGTCGTCCTGGGCTTGGCCTTTTCATTCGGCGCATTGATGGGATGGGCGGCGGCCTACGGCCGCTTGGCCTGGGCCCCCTTCCTGCTCTACCTTGGCGCCGTCGCTTGGACGATCGGCTACGATACGATCTATGCCCTGCAGGACGTGAGTGACGACCTGATCGCCGGAATCAAATCGACGGCCCTGTTTTTCGGCCAGAATGTGAAGCCGGCTGTCGCGCTCTGCTATGGCGCTTGCGTTGTGTTTGTCGCTCTGGCGCTGATTGCGGCCGGCGCTGCAAGACCCTTGGCGCTCGCCGGGCTCGTTGGCATGGCCGCGCATTTTATCTGGCAGGTCCCAAAAGTCGATCCCGCCGATCCCGTCCTGGCCTTGCGGCTTTTCCGCTCCGACCGCGACGCCGGCCTGATCCTGTTCGCCGGGCCTTGCGGGCGAGGCAATCCGCGGGGTGGATCTAATCCTTGCAGGTAACGACGAAGGCGTTGGGATCAAGTTCGCCGGCTGCGGCATGGAGCCTTTGGCATTGGCGGTGCGAATGGCGCCCGTTGCCATGTCCTCGGCGCGGCCATAAGCGAGCGGGCCCGACAGGCCATGCGCCTCACACCAGGCAGCAGCGATCACCTGGGCGCAACTCTGATCCCTCCCAAGGCAATCCCCGACGCCATAGCCGTCGTCAGTGGGGATAACGAACGTGTGGATCTGCTCGGCGAGGACCGAGCCCTTTCATCGCGGTCATCGCGGGAAGGCCGGCGAGGATGCAGAGGACGAGGTGGATAAGCTTGCGGCAATTGCCTGCGATGGCCTGCATGAAATCCCCCGACGATGTCGGCTGCGGCTTAGCTGCGATCGGTCGCCCGATCGTGATACACGCTCCAGCTCGTTGATCCTGAAGCATCTTCCGATCCCCGAGCCGGCGGCGATCGGCGCTTAAAAAAATATGGGGCAACGACAGAATGCCAGACTGGCGTTTGGCTGATTGGCAAATCGGCAACCTGCCCAATCCCCCAATTCTGATTTTGCGCCGCTAACAAAGAGTTAAGCTGAAGATCTTGCGCCGGGCGCCATCGCGCGCCGATGCGCTCTTGCGACTTGACCCTTCGCTTGTTCTCGCGCATGGTCCTGCGGATGACGTGCTTTTTCCGCATCATCCGGATCATTATCGGCTAGCCTTCGCGCTGGCCTGAGCCGTCTCGTCTCATCAAGAGTTCCGATCCGACGCCAAGGCCAGTTCGAGGCTGTAAAGGGAATCCATGGCCTTGCAGCTCTACAATACTATGACGCGCCGGAAGGAGGCTCTTCGCACCGATCGACGAACGCAATGTGCGCATGTACGTCTGCGGGCCGACCATCTACAACTCTGCGCATATCGGCAATGCGCGCCCGCTCATCGTCTTCGACGTGTTGTTCCGCCTGCTGCGCGAGATCTACGGCGCGCCAACATGTCACTTATGTTCGCAACATCACCGACGTCGACGACAAGATCAATGCGCGCGCCCAAGCCGGGGGATGTCCGCGCTCGGGCGAGAGCGCGCGCATTGATCTTGTCGTCAACATCAGTGATGTTGCGAACATAAGTGACATGTTGCGCGCCGTAGATCTCGCGCAGCAGGCGGAACAACACGTCAAAGAACGATGAGGAGGCGCGCATTTTCAATATGCGCAAAGTCGTAGATGGTCGACCCGCAGACGTACATGCGCACGTTGCTTTGCACAATACATTCAAAAGCCTCCTTCCGGCGCGTCGTAGTATTTGTGGAACTACAAGGCCATGAATTCCCTTTACAGCCTCGAACTGGCCTTGAGGCGCTCCAGATCGGAAGCTCTTGTTTGACGAATCGGCTCAGGCCAGCGCGAAAGTTTGCTGATATTAATCCGGATGATGCGGACCGAACAGCATCATGAGCGGGACCATGCGCGAGAACAAGCGAAGGGTGGGAGTTCGCGAGAGCACATAGGGCGCGTGGCGCCAGGCGCAAGATCTTCCAGCTTAACTCTTTGTTGCAGCGGCGCAAGATCAACTGGGGGTTCGGGCAGGTCGCCGAATTCACCAATCAGCAAAACGCCAGTCTCGCATTCTGTCGTCGCCCCAAAATCAAGCACGGATCGCCGCCGGCTCGGGGATCGGAAGATGCTTCAGGATCAACGAGCTGGAGCGTGTATCACGATCGGGCGACCGATCGCAGCTAAGCCGCAGCCCACGTCGTCCGGGGGATTTCATGCAGGCCATCGCAGGCAATTGCCGCAAGCTTATCCACCTCGTCCTCTGCATCCTCGCCGGCCTTCTCGGCGAATCAGCCCGCGATCAAGGGCTCGGTCCTCGCCGAGCAGATCTCCCACACGTCCCTTATCCCCACTGACGACGGCTATGAGCATCAGTTTGGGGTGGGAGGGATCAGAGTTGCGCCCAGGTGATCGCTGCTGCCTGGTGTGAGGCGCGTGGGGTGTCGGGCCCGCTCGCTTATGGCCGCGCCGAGGACATGGCGACAGGACGCCATTCGCACCGCCAATGCCAAGGCTCCATGCCGCAGCAGGCGAAACTCGATCCCAACGCCTTCGTCGTTACCTGCAAGGATTAGATCCACCCCGCGGGTACCCTCGCCCGCAAGGCCCGCGAACAGGATCAGGCCGGCGTCGCGGTATAGCCGACTTGATGCAAGCTCAGGACGGGTCAGCTTTACAGACTTTTGGGACCCTGCCCGAGGAAATGCACAGCCATGCCAACGAGCCCGGCGAGCGCCGAGGGTCTTGCAGCGCCAGCCGACGATCAGCGCCAAGCGACAAACACAACGCAAGCGCCATCACAGAGCGCGACAGCCGGCTTCACATTCTGGCCGAAAACCGGGCCTCGATCTGAGCCGACGATCAGATCGTCTCTAACGTCCTGCAGGGCGTAGATCGTGTCATAGCCGATGGTCCAAGAGACCGCGCCGAGCATAGAGGAAGAACGGAGCCAGGGCGAGCGACCGAACGCCGCCGCCCAGACCATCAGTGCGCCCCACGCGAAGGCGAAGCCCAGGACCGCCTGTGGCCAGGAGGTCACGCGCTTCATGAACGGGTAGATGGCGACGATCGCGAGCGAAGCAGCCCGAGTCGCGATGCAAACCCGTTGAAACTGAGGAGGACGGCGAGGCCGACGAGGCTTGCGCGACGAGGAGCCCGAGCGCAGCCGCGACCTGACCCGGCCGGACGGTAGCGGCCGCGCGCGGGTCCGCTCGACCTGGGCGTCGATGTCGCGATCGACGATATCATTATATGTCGAGCCCGCGCCGCGCATCGCCATGGCTCCGACGAAAACAGCCGAGATGCCAGTGCGGCGGCGTCGCCGGGCGACGCTCGCGAGCAGCGATGACCGCCAGCACGGCAACAGAAGAAGCCACCAGCCGATGGGCCGGTCGACGCGGGCGAGCTGAATGAACGGATGCCATGATCGCGGCGCGAGGCGCAGGACGAAGGCGCGGCGTCGGGAAGGCGTCGCCGGCCGTTCGCTCAAGGGCTCCGGCCGGAGTTTTTGCGCGCTTCCGAGGCCGCCGGCTTCTTCGTGCTTCTGACCTGCTCCGCTATCTTGCAGGCTCTGCCCGCGACGGCGTTCGACTTTTGGGCTCGCCGTAATATTGCCGATGGCCTCGTCGGGGACCGCTGCACCATTCCTTATTCTTGGGCAGATAGGCGAGGAGTTCCCGCTCGACGCCAACGAGGGTCCGCAACCTGGGGCAGGAGGCACTGGATCAAGCTGGTCCTTGGGGTGGCCTTGGCGAGCCGATTCAGTTCATCGATGACTGCCTGCCGCTTTTTCGTCAAGATTGCCGATGTCTTCGTTGCATTCGCGGCAAGCGGGCGAAACGCGTTCGAGGCAAAAAGCAAGCGACGAGCGTCGCCGAAGACGCAGCCCACGGCCAAGCGGAAAACCGGGGTCAATTGCATGTTCAGGGGCATGGTGCGGGCCTCACATCAACTTGAATGTGGCCTTTTGGGCTTCATAGCAAATGCCCGGGCGGTGGGCAAGCCGCCGCCAGGGGTGTGATTTGAGAGCGACATTGGCCCGCTATGGCTTCACTTCCCCCCGCCTTTATGCTGAAGCGCCGATTTCGCGAGGCTTGCGGGTCGCGTTGGAAGCGGCGCAGGCCCATTATCTGCGCAACGTCTTGCGACTTTACGATGGCGGCGAGGTCCCGCCTTCAATGGGCGCGACGGAGAATGGCGGGCCTGGTTCTCGGGCCCGCCGCGGCAACCGACGCTCGTCGCCGTCGCCATGACGCGGCCCCAGGAAAGCGCCGCCATCCATTATCTGTTTGCGCCGCTGAAACATGCCCGGCACGACTATATGGTGCAAAAAACGGTCGAAATGGGCGCGGGGCGGTTGCGGCCCGTCCTGACCCGCCATGCAGGCGGATCGGGTCAACATCGACCGTTATGGCGCCAATGCCTCGAGGCTGCCGACGATGCGGCATCTTGTCGATCCCGGAGTTTCTGCGCCCGCTCGCTCGACGCGGCTGCTGGCCGCTTGGCCACCCGACCGGCTGCTGGTCTTCTGCGACGAGGAGGCGCGTCGGACGATCCCATCGAGGCGCTTCTGCGCATAGCGGGCGGCCCGCCGCGCCCGTTTGCCGTCCTGATCGGGCCCGGAGGGCGGCTTCGATCACCACGAACGGAAGGCGATGCTTGCGCATCCTTCACCCCTCGCCTGTCACTCGGGCCCGCATCCTTCGCGCCGATACGGCGGCGGTCGCGGCCCTGGCTCTGGTCCAAGCGGTCTCGGCGATTGGCGAAGGCTTCAAGAACTAATTACTTTGTTCCACGATATTGCCTCAAACTATTTCTAGGACAACGCACGGGAGTGAGTTCGCTCGATCGAGGCTGCCGCGGGCATGGGATGGCGTGGTTGCTGTTGGTTCGCGCGGCCCTGCTTTCTCGAAATGCATAAGTTTTCATGATCGATCTGTTGCTGAGTGTCATAAGCCCAGGCTTGAATATGCGCGCAGCCTTTAATCATTATTGTGGCGTTTCGAGCCTCGTCGCTCTCATTCTGGGTTCCACGGCATTTGCAGCCGACAAGACGGTTCCCAACGGAACGGGAAGTGGATGACGCTCGAGCAAATGTGCCCGTCTATGGACCAGGCTTCACTTCAAGACAATGA
>CAVXBI010000002.1:0-419383 GCA_963759985.1 uncultured Alphaproteobacteria bacterium | reverse complement strand
TCAGTCATCGACGGACTGAACAAGCTCGCCAAAACCTCCCCTAACGGCCAGCTCGATCCAGCCGTCTCCTGCCCGAGGTTGCGTACCCTCGCTGCCGCCGAGGAGGAACTTCTCGCCTATCTTCAGAAGAATAAGGACTGGTGCATGGTTCCGGATGAGGCCATCAGCAACCTTACCATGAGCCTCAATCGCTCAAAGTCGGTGGCCACCAGAGCCTGCAACATAGCTGAGCAGATGAAGAAGAACGAAGAAGCCGGCGGCCTCGGAAGCGCGCAGAAATTGCCGGCCGGACCCCTGTGACCGCATGGCCATCGGCGACGCTGCCGGACGCCTCGCCTTTCCTTCTGCGGTACGCGCCGCAAGCTTGGCATCCGTTCATTCAGCTCGCCCGCGTCGACCGGCCGATCGGCTGGTGGCTTCTGCTGTTGCCGTGCTGGTGGTCTTCGCTGCTGGCGAGTGTCGCCCGGCAGACGCCGCCGGACCTCTGGCATCTGGGGCTGTTTTTCGTCGGAGCCGTGGCGATGCGCGGCGCCGGCTCGACTTACAATGATCTCGTCGATCGCGACATCGACGCCAAGGTGGAGCGCACGCGCGGCCGGCCGCTACCCTCCGGCAGGGTCAGGCCGCGCAGCGCGTTGATCTTTCTTGTCGCGCAAGCGCTCATCGGCCTCGCCGTGCTCCTCTGTTTCAACCGCTTCAGCATCGGACTCGGCGCGGCTTCGCTCGCCATTGTCGCCATCTATCCATTCATGAAACGGATCACCTCCTGGCCGCAGGTCGTCCTGGGCTTGGCCTTTTCATTCGGCGCATTGATGGGATGGGCGGCGGCCTACGGCCGCTTGGCCTGGGCCCCCTTCCTGCTCTACCTTGGCGCCGTCGCTTGGACGATCGGCTACGATACGATCTATGCCCTGCAGGACGTGAGTGACGACCTGATCGCCGGAATCAAATCGACGGCCCTGTTTTTCGGCCAGAATGTGAAGCCGGCTGTCGCGCTCTGCTATGGCGCTTGCGTTGTGTTTGTCGCTCTGGCGCTGATTGCGGCCGGCGCTGCAAGACCCTTGGCGCTCGCCGGGCTCGTTGGCATGGCCGCGCATTTTCTCTGGCAGGTCGCAAAAGTCGATCCCGCCGATCCCGTCCTGGCCTTGCGGCTTTTCCGCTCCAACCGCGACGCCGGCCTGATCCTGTTCGCGGGCCTTGCGGGCGAGGCAATCCGCGGGTGGATCTAATCCTTGCAGGTAACGACGAAGGCGTTGGGATCGAGTTTCGCCGGCTGCGGCATGGAGCCTTTGGCATTGGCGGTGCGAATGGCGCCCGTTGCCATGTCCTCGGCGCGGCCATAAGCGAGCGGGCCCGACAGGCCATGCGCCTCACACCAGGCAGCAGCGATCACCTGGGCGCAACTCTGATCCCTCCCAAGGCAATCCCCGACGCCATAGCCGTCGTCAGTGGGGATAACGAACGTGTGGATCTGCTCGGCGAGGACCGAGCCCTTCATCGCGGTCATCGCGAGAAGGCCGGCGAGGATGCAGAGGACGAGGTGGATAAACTTGCGGCAATTGCCTGCGATGGCCTGCATGAAATCCCCCGACGATGTCGGCTGCGGCTTAGCTGCGATCGGTCGCCCGATCGTGATACACGCTCCAGCTCGTTGATCCTGAAGCATCTTCCGATCCCCGAGCCGGCGGCGATCGGCGCTTGATTCTGGGGCGACGACAGAATGCGAGACTGGCGTTTGGCTGATTGGCAAATTTGGCGACCTGCCCAATCCCCAATTCTGATTTTGCGCCGCTAACAAAGAGTTAAGCTGAAGATCTTGCGCCGGGCGCCATCGCGCGCCGATGCGCTCTTGCGACTTGACCCTTCGCTTGTTCTCGCGCATGGTCCTGCGATGACGTGCTTTGTCCGCATCATCCGGATCATTATCGGCTAGCCTTCGCGCTGGCCTGAGCCGTCTCGTCTCATCAAGAGTTCCGATCCGACGCCAAGGCCAGTTCGAGGCTGTAAAGGGAATCCATGGCCTTGCAGCTCTACAATACTATGACGCGCCGGAAGGAGGCTTTCGCACCGATCGACGAACGCAATGTGCGCATGTACGTCTGCGGGCCGACCATCTACGACTCTGCGCATATCGGCAATGCGCGCCCGCTCATCGTCTTCGACGTGTTGTTCCGCCTGCTGCGCGAGATCTATGGCGCGCAACATGTCACTTATGTTCGCAACATCACCGACGTCGACGACAAGATCAATGCGCGCGCCGCCGAGCGCGGCATTTCGATCCGCCAGCTCACGGAAGAGACCAACGCGATCTTTCAGGCCGATGCCAAAGCGCTCGGTTGCCTTGAGCCGACCGCGCAGCCGCGCGCGACCGAACATATTCCCGCGATGATCGCGATCGTCGAGCGGCTCATCGCCTCCGGCCATGCCTATCGCGCCGATGGCCATGTTCTCTTCGATGTGCCGTCGATGCCGGATTACGGCAAGTTATCGCGGCGCTCGCTCGACGAGATGATCGCCGGCGCGCGCGTCGAAGTGGCGCCCTACAAGAAAGGCCCGATGGATTTCGTGCTCTGGAAACCTTCGTCGGCGGAAGAGCCCGGCTGGGAGAGTCCCTGTGGCCGCGGCCGTCCCGGCTGGCATCTCGAATGTTCGGCCATGAGCTTTGAATATCTCGGCGAAATCTTCGACATTCACGGCGGCGGCATCGATCTCGTCTTCCCGCATCACGAGAATGAAATCGCCCAGACGTGCTGCGCCTTCGGCCACGACGTGATGGCCAATTACTGGCTGCACAACGGCTTTCTCCAAGTCGAAGGCGAGAAAATGTCGAAGAGCCTGGGAAATTTCGTGACGATCCATGAGGCGCTCAAGGATTGGCCTGGCGAAGTTATCCGTCTCAACATGCTGAAGACGCAATATCGGCAGCCGATCGATTGGACTCTTGCAGGGTTGAACGAAAGCCAGCGCGAGCTCGATCGCTGGTATCCGCTCGCCAAGCAGTTCGTCGCCTCGCCGGCGATGTTGGCGCCCGAATTCCTGGCTGCGCTCGAAGATGATCTCAACACGCCGGATGCGATCACCGTGTTGCGGCGTCTCTATCGCGAGGCCTCGCAGGATGTGGCCTTTGCCGGCACAAGGCTCGCCTCCTGCGGACATCTGATTGGCTTGTTCGAAACGGACCTCGCCGATTGGGAGGGCGTGCCGATTCCCAT
Source organism: uncultured Alphaproteobacteria bacterium (assembly GCA_963759985.1). Taxonomy (GTDB): domain Bacteria; phylum Pseudomonadota; class Alphaproteobacteria; order Rhizobiales; family Beijerinckiaceae; genus Methylovirgula. The sequence goes on along the minus strand of CAVXBI010000002.1, from coordinate 416,171 downwards.
TGATAAAGCTCGCGTACAAGACCTGATCGAGGCGCGCTTGGCGGCCCGCGCCGCCAAGGACTGGACCTTGTCCGACCGCATTCGCGACGAACTTTTAGAGATGGGCGTCGCGCTAAAGGACAATAAGGATGGCACGACGAGTTGGGAGGTGAAGCGATGAACGACCGCGCACGCCTCACCCTCTACGACACGACGCTGCGAGATGGCGCGCAGACCACGGGCGTTGATTTTTCGCTCGACGACAAGCGGCACATCGCCGCCCTGCTCGATGCGCTTGGCCTCGATTATATCGAGGGCGGCTATCCCGGCGCCAATCCGCTCGATACCGAGTTTTTCGCCAGGAAGCCGGCCTTCCGCCACGCGCGCTTTGCCGCCTTCGGCATGATCCGGCGTGCCGGGCGCTCGGCCGCGAATGATCCGGGCGTCGCCGCCTTGCTCGACGCTGATGCCGACGCCATTTGTTTCGTCGCCAAGGCCTGGGACTTTCACGTCCATGTCGCGCTCGGCTGGACGCTCGAAGAAAATCTCGATGGCATTGCCCAATCGGTCGAACTCGCGCGCAAACGCGGCCGCGAGACCCTGCTCGATTGCGAGCATTTCTTCGACGGCTACAAGGCCAATCCAGCCTATGCGCTCGATGTCGCCAAAACCGCCTATAAATCCGGCGCGCGCTGGATCGTGCTCTGCGATACGAACGGCGGAACCCTGCCGCACGAGGTCGAACGCATCGTCGCCGAAGTCGCCCAGCATATTCCCGGCGAGAACCTCGGCATCCACGCGCATAACGACACGGAAAATGCGGTCGCCAACTCGCTCGCAGCCGTCAGGGCGGGCGCGCGGCAGATCCAGGGCACGCTCAATGGGCTTGGCGAGCGTTGCGGCAATGCCAATCTCGTCTCGCTCATTCCGACGCTGCTCTTGAAGCGCGATTATGCCGAAGCCTTCGAGATCGGCGTCTCGGCCAAGCAACTCGCAAGCCTCACCAAGGTGAGCCATACGCTCGATGAATTGCTGAACCAGGCGCCCGATCGGCATCAGCCCTATGTCGGCGCTTCGGCCTTCGCCACCAAGGCGGGCATTCACGCCTCGGCGGTGATGAAGGAGCCCAAGACCTACGAGCACATCGTGCCGGAGAGCGTTGGCAACCGCCGCCGCCTGCTGGTCTCCGGCCACGCCGGCAAATCCAATATCCTGGCCGAGCTGGAGCGGCTCGGCGTCAAGCTGGAAAGAGACGATCCGCGCCTCACGCAGCTCCTCGAACAGGTGAAGGAGAACGAAGCGCAACTCTACGCCTATGAGGGTGCCGATGCTTCATTCGAACTGCTGGCCCGGCGCAGCCTTGGCACGGTGCCGGATTTCTTCGAGGTCGAACGCTATGGCATCAATGTCGAGCGCCGCCATAACGCCAAGGGCGAGCTCGTCACGATCTCGGAAGCGGTGGTGAAAATCCGCATCGACGGCGAGGTGTCGATCTCGGCGGCCGAAGGCAACGGCCCGGTCAATGCGCTCGATCGGGCGTTGCGCAAAGACCTCGGCAAATATCAGCCGCTCATCGACGACCTCGAACTCGTCGATTATCGCGTCCGCGTCTTTCAAGGCGGCACGGATGCGGTGACGCGCGTGTTGATCGAATTCCGCGACGGAAGCGGCGAAACATGGTCGACGGTCGGCGTGTCGGCCAACATCATCGACGCCTCGTTCCAGGCGCTGACCGACGCGATCACGTATAAATTGCTGAAGGCCGGAGCCAAGTGAGTGCCAAAAATAAGACGCCCGCCGGGGGAGGACGACCGGCGGGCGTCTTTGACGCGCGAGCGACGGAGAGAGCGCCGGCTCGCGATAGGGACTCGGATCGCCGCGGAGCGAACTCTCAACGCGAGGCGAACCGGCCGGTCGCGGCCAGACTAGCTGATTCCGTGCCGCTCAGGCAGCGCCACTGGCGCGAAGCTGATATGCGTTTTATGCATATATCAACGGTCGAAGCGGCGATCCTTGCGATGAACCCCAGGCCGGGTCCCGCTATAAATCTAGCTCACAATAGACATCATCTATAAGCCTATGCGATTTGTGCATCGGCGCCCGCAGATCGCCTCCTGCGCCAGCTTCGCGCCGCGCGAGAGGCTCAAGGGCGCGGCGCTGGCCCCTACTCCGCCGCCTGTTTGCGTGCCGGCGGCCGGGCCAGAATCGGCTTCAAATAATGGCCGGTGTAGCTCCGCGGCGCCTTGGCGATATCTTCCGGCGTGCCTTGCGCGACGATCTCACCGCCGCCGTCGCCCCCTTCCGGACCGAGATCGATGATCCAATCGGCCGTTTTGATCACATCGAGATTGTGCTCGATGACGACAACGCTGTTGCCGGCATCGACGAGCTGATGCAGGACGTCGAGCAGTTTCGCGACATCGTGGAAGTGCAGTCCTGTGGTCGGCTCGTCGAGAATATAAAGAGTTCGGCCGGTGGCGCGGCGCGACAATTCCTTGGCGAGCTTCACCCGCTGCGCCTCGCCGCCTGAAAGCGTATTGGCCTGTTGGCCAAGCTTGATGTAGCCGAGGCCGACGCGCGACAGAGTTTCCATCTTCTCGCGGATCGCCGGCACCGCTTTGAAGAGGCCCGTCGCTTCCTCGACCGTCATGTCGAGCACATCGGCGATCGACTTGTCGCGATATTTCACCCCCAGCGTCTCGCGGTCGTAGCGCTTGCCCTTGCAGACATCGCAGGTGACGTAGACGTCCGGCAAAAAGTGCATCTCGATCTTGATGACGCCGTCGCCCTGGCAGGCCTCGCAGCGCCCGCCCTTGACGTTGAACGAGAAGCGCCCCGGCTGATAGCCGCGCGCCTTGGCCTCGGGCAGACCTGCGAACCAATCGCGGATCGGCGTGAAAGCGCCGGTATAGGTCGCGGGATTGGAGCGCGGCGTGCGGCCGATCGGCGATTGATCGATGTCGATCACCTTGTCGAGATGCTGCAAGCCTTCCATCGCTTCAAAGGGCGCCGGATGTTCGAGCGCGCCATTGAGGCGCCGCGCCACGGCCTTGTAGAGCGTATCGATGATCAAAGTCGACTTGCCGCCGCCCGAGACGCCCGTAACACAGGTGAAGAGGCCGAGCGGAATATCGACCGAGACGCGCTTCAGATTGTTGCCGCTCGCGCCGATGATCTTGAGCTTGCGCCCGGGCTGGACCTTGCGCCGCGTGCGCGGCAGCGGCACCTGCCGTTCGCCCGAGAGATATTGTCCCGTAAGCGACTTCGGATCGGCCATGATCTCGGCCGCCGTGCCTTGCGCGACGATCTCGCCGCCATGAATGCCGGCGCCAGGCCCGACATCGACGACATGGTCGGCCGCAAGGATCGCATCCTCGTCGTGCTCGACGACGATGACGCTGTTGCCGAGATCGCGCAGCCGCCGCAAGGTTTCGAGCAGCTTGGCGTTGTCGCGCTGATGCAGGCCGATCGACGGTTCGTCGAGAACATAGAGCACGCCGCTAAGCCCGGAGCCGATCTGCGAGGCGAGCCTGATGCGCTGGCTCTCGCCGCCCGAGAGCGTGCCGGCGGCGCGCGACAGCGTCAGGTAATCGAGCCCCACATCAACGAGGAATCTCAGCCGCTCGCCGATCTCCTTCAGGATGCGCTTGGCGATCTCGCCGCGTTTCGCATCGAGCTTTTCCGGCAGTTCGGCGAACCAGCGGCGCGCCTCGCGCACCGAGAGATCGGTGACCTCGCCGATATGTTTTTGATCGATCTTGACGGCGAGCGCCTCGGGCTTCAGCCGATAGCCCTTGCAGGCGCTGCAGGGAGTCGCCGTCATGTAACGGGAAATTTCCTCGCGCGCCCATTCGCTTTCCGTTTCGTGATAGCGGCGGTCGAGATTGCTGATGACGCCTTCGAACGGCTTCTTCACGTCATAGGAGCGCAGCCCGTCATTGTAGGAGAAGCGGATCACCTCCTCGCCCGACCCGTAGAGGATAATTTCCTGTACCCTTTCGGGGAGGTCCTCGAAAGGCGTGTCGAGACGGAACTTGTAATGTTTGGCGAGCAACTCGAGCGTCTGCAGATAATAGGGCGAGGTCGAACGCGCCCAGGGCGCGATCGCGCCCTTGCGCAAGGTGAGCTTCGGATCGGGAACGACGAGTTCGGCATCGACCGTCTCTTCGCTCCCCAGGCCGCCGCAGACCGGACACGCGCCGAAGGGATTGTTGAAAGAAAAGAGCCGCGGCTCGATCTCAGGGATGGTGAAGCCCGAGACCGGACAGGCGAATTTCGACGAGAAGACGATCTGCTTCGGCTTGCCGTCCGCCTCCTTCTCGTCGGCATATTCGATGAGCGCAATCCCTTCAGCGAGGTCGAGCGCGGTCTCGAAACTCTCGGCCAGCCGCGCCGCCATGTCGGGGCGCACCGCGATGCGGTCGACGACCACTTCGATGTCGTGCTTCAGCTTCTTGTCGAGCGCCGGCGTCTCGGCGATCTCGTAGAACTGCCCATCGATCTTCATGCGCTGGAAGCCGCGCTTGGTGTAATCGGCAATTTCCTTGCGGTATTCGCCCTTGCGGCCACGCACAACGGGGGCGAGCAGATAGAGACGCGTGCGCTCCGGCAGAGCGAGCACGCGATCGACCATCTGGCTCACCGTCTGGCTCTCGATCGGCAGTCCCGTCGCAGGCGAATAGGGAATGCCGACGCGAGCCCACAGGAGCCGCATGTAATCATAGATCTCGGTTACCGTGCCGACCGTCGAGCGCGGGTTCTTCGAGGTGGTCTTCTGCTCGATCGAAATCGCCGGCGAGAGCCCGTCGATCTGGTCGACATCCGGCTTCTGCGTCATTTCGAGGAACTGCCGCGCATAGGACGAGAGCAATTCGACGTAGCGCCGCTGGCCCTCGGCATAGATCGTGTCGAAGGCGAGCGAGGATTTTCCCGACCCCGAAAGCCCGGTGAAAACCACCAGCTTGTCGCGCGGGATGACGAGATCGATATTTTTGAGGTTGTGCTCGCGCGCCCCGCGAATCGAAATCAGCCGCCCATCCGTCGGGAAAGGCAGGCCGAGCTCGGGCTCTTTCGGTTTACGTACGGCTGATTTGCGGGGTGTCTTCATGAACGAAATAATCTGGAGCCGAGCGGCAGAAGACCCGGAGGCCCGCCCGGAGTCCTCTAAATAAGCCTTTCCGCCTCGAATTGCGACTGCCGCGTATCGCCCATATTTAGGACGCGCGGACTGTCGGCCGCGTCGCCTCAAGGCGACCGTCACAGCAAGATCGACCAAGCGACCGCAAGATGAGCAAAGGGGGAGTTCTAGCCAATCGGCTTGCGCCGTTCCCTTCAACAAAATGTCAGCCCAGATCACGGTTTTGCGATGATCCGCGGGGCTATCGGCCTTGAACTTTCTCGATATCCTGCCCCATAAGGGCACCCTGGGCTGCTAAGGAGCCCAACAATTGTCGATTGCGGCTGGCCAGGGGCGATTGCAGCGTTGGAAGAACCTGCAGCGCATCACCCGCGAAACTCGGCTCTGCCGCCAAGATTCGTCGCTCAATCCGAGATCTTGGCCGCGCTGCCGGGACCGATTGCCCCGATGGGTCAGGAGTAACTTTGCATGTGGATCGTCCGCCTCGCGCTCGATCGACCCTATACATTCATCGTGCTGGCGCTGCTGATCCTGATCCTGAGCCCGGTGGTCATCCTCGGCACGCCGACCGACATTTTCCCCAATATCAACATTCCCGTCGTCGCAGTGGTTTGGACCTATACCGGCCTCAACCCCGAGGAAATGGAAGGCCGACTGACGACGGCCTTCGAGCGCTCGCTGACAACGTTGGTCGACAACATTCAGCATATCGAGTCGACCAGCTACAACGGCTTGGCGCTGGTCAAGATCTACCTGCAGCCGAATGCGAGCCTCGATACGGCCAACGCGCAGGTCACCGCCGTCTCACAGCTGATGCTTCGGCAGATGCCGCCCGGCACGGAGCCGCCGGAGATCTTGAACTTCAGCGCTTCGAGCGTGCCGATTCTTCAGCTCGGCCTCTCCGGCCCCGGCCTATCGGAACAGGAACTCAACGATCTCGCCTTGAATTTTCTGCGTACCCAACTCGTCACGGTGCCGGGCGCGGTGGTGCCATATCCCTACGGTGGCAAGCAGCGCGAGATGATGATCAACCTCGATCCGAAATTGCTTCAGGCGAAAGGACTCTCGCCTGCCGACGTATTGGGCGCGGTCTCCAAGGAATATCTGGTGCTGCCGTCCGGTACGGTGAAGATTTCGCAATTCGAATACGACGTCCATGTAAACGGCACGACGCGCACGATCGCCGAACTCAACGACCTGCCGATCAAGTCGGTCGGCAACGCCATGATCTATTTGCGCGACGTCGCCACCGTCAGCAACGGCTTTGCGCCGCAGACCAACGTGGTGCGGCAGAACGGCCGGCGCGGCGTGCTCGTCTCCATCATCAAATCCGGTGACGCTTCCACGATCAGTGTCGTCAACGGCATTCGAGCCATGCTTCCCCGCGTCGCGCTGACGCTGCCGCCGCAATTGCGCATCGAGCCGCTCGGCGATCAATCGATCTTCGTCAAGGCTGCAATCGACAGCGTGATCAAGGAAGCGGTCATCGCCGCGGGCTTGACCGCGCTGATGATCCTGATCTTTCTCGGCAGCTGGCGGAGCACGCTCATCATTGCGGTCTCGATCCCGCTCTCGATCCTGAGCTCGATCATGGTTCTGAGTTTCCTCGGCCAGACCATCAACATCATGACGCTTGGCGGCCTGGCCCTGGCAGTCGGCATTCTTGTCGACGACGCGACTGTCACGATAGAGAACATGGAGCGCTATCTCGAGGAGGGCCACGCCAAACACGATGCCATTCTGACTGGCGCCTCGCAAATTGCGGTTCCGGCGCTGGTCTCCACGTTGGCGATCTGTATCGTGTTCGTGCCGATGTTCCTGCTCGGCGGCGTCGCGCGCTATCTGTTCGTGCCGCTGGCGGAAGCCGTCGTGTTCGCGATGATCGCCTCTTACATTCTCTCGCGCACGCTCGTGCCAACCATGGCGATGTACCTCCTGCGCGCGAAAAGCTCCACGCCGTCGCGCAATCCGCTGGCGCGGCTGCAGCAAGGGTTCGAGCGGCAATTCGAGCGCTTTAGAGAGGCCTATCACCGCGCCGTGACCGTCCTCGTCCGTCGTCGCGCCGTGTTCGCCCCGGCCTTCTTGCTGTGCTGCGTCGCCGTGTTCGCTTTGACGCCCTGGCTCGGCCAGAATTTCTTTCCCAACACCGATAGCGGCCAATTCACGCTGCACATGCGCGCCAAGACCGGCACGCGAATCGAGGAAACTGCGCGATTGGCCGATCTCGTCGAAACTAAGATCCGTGCAATCATCCCAGCGGATGAGATCGGCGCCATCCTCGACAACATCGGCTTACCCTACAGCGGCATGAACCTGACGCACGAGACTTCCGGCGTGATCGGGGCCGCGGATGCCGACATCATGGTCTCTCTCAAGGAAAACCACCGGCCGACTGCGGGCTACGTCAAGACGATCCGTGCAGCGTTGGCGCAAGCGTTTCCCGGCGTCACTTTCTACAGCCTGCCGGCTGACATGATCACTCAAATCCTGAATTTCGGCTTGCCGGCACCGATCGACATTCAGATCAGCGGCTCCGATATCTACGCAAATCGCGTTGTCGCCGACCGCATCCTCGAAGGCGTCCGCTCGGTCACCGGAGTCGTCGATGCGCGGATCCAGCAGGACTTCGACTATCCGACGTTCCAGATCAACGTCGATCGGACGAAGGCGCAGCAGGCAGGCCTTTCCGAGAATGACGTGGCAAGCAGCGTGCTCGACACGCTGAGCGGCAGTTTCCAGACGGCGCCGATGTTTTTCCTGAACCGGCGCAACGGCGTGAACTACGACCTCGCCACCCAAGCGCCGCAATACGACATCCAATCGCTTCAGGACCTTCAAAACCTTCCCATCACAGGAGCGAGCGCCCGCACGCCGGCGATCTTGGCCGATGTCGCAACGATCGACCGCTCGCAGGAGATGGCGGCGGTCGACCATTACGACATCCGCCGGGTGATCGATATCTATGCCAACGTTCAGGGGCGCGACCTCGGCGCGGTCGGCCGTGACATCACACGCATCGTCGATGCGCACCGTCACTTGCTCCCGCGCGGCAGTTTCGTCACGATTCGCGGACAGCTGGAGACCATGCAGGGAGCCTATGCCGGTCTTTTCGGAGGCCTGGCCTTCTCGATCCTGTTCGTCTACCTGCTGATCGTCGTCAACTTCCAGTCGTGGTCCGATGCCTTGATCATCATCACGGCCTTGCCGGCCGCGCTGGCGGGCATCGTGTTGTTCCTCTTCTTTACCGGGACAACGCTAAGCGTGCCGGCGCTGATGGGGGCCATCATGTGCATGGGGGTTGCGACCGCCAATAGTATTCTGGTGATTGCCTTCGCCCGCGAGCGGCTGGCCGAACACGGCGACGCGGTGCATGCCGCGATCGATGCCGGATTCACCCGTTTCCGACCCGTGTTGATGACGGCGCTTGCCATGATCATCGGCATGGTGCCGATGGCGCTTGGGGCGGGAGAAGGCGGTGAGCAGAACGCGCCGCTCGGCCGTGCGGTCATCGGCGGCCTGATGCTCGCGACCGTCGCCACGCTGATTTTCGTCCCTGCGGTCTTCGCATTGTTCCACGGCAGACGGCATGCGACAGGGGCGGCCGGAGTACCGGGCCAAGAGATACAAGGGGCTTGATGGACGTGATGCTCGAACGACCCGAACCGACCGTCTTCGAAAGCAAAAAGCCGCCGGAGGACGAAACCCGGGGAAAGCGGCCGATCCGGGTCATACTCCTGGTTGTCGTGGGCGTGGCCGCGATCCTTTGCCTCGGAATTTATTTCGGCATTCGCGGCCGCACCGCGGCCGAGGCTGCCCTCGCCGTCGACACCGAAGAAGCCGCCGTGCCGTTCGTCGACATCGTCCAACCGCAGGTGGAAGCGCCCGAGCAAAAATTGGTGCTGCCGGGGCAAACCATGGCGTTCACCGATACGCCGATTTATGCCCGCACCAACGGCTATCTCAGGCATTGGTATTTTGACATCGGCGCGCATGTCCAAAAGGGACAGCTTCTCGCCGAGATCGAGACGCCGGAGCTCGACCAACAATTGACCCAGGCGCGCGCCGATCTCGCGACTGCACAGGCCAATGCGAAGCTCGCCGCGATCACAGCCCGCCGCACCGAGGACTTGCTGAAGAGCGATTCGGTTTCGACCCAGGAACGTGACAACGCGGCCGGCTCCTATGCCGCCGACCAGGCGATCGTCGCCTCCCGCGAGGCCGACGTGGCGCGGCTCGAGGAGTTGCAGTCCTACGAGAAAGTCTATGCGCCGTTCGATGGCGTGATCACGGCGCGCAACACCGATCTCGGCGATCTGATCAACGCCGGAGCCGGAACACCGAACACCGAGCTTTTCCGCATGGAAGCGACCAAGATTTTGCGCATCTACGTCGCGGTGCCGGAAGCCTACGTGCCATCGATTCACGTCGGCGCGACGACCATGGTGACACTCGATGAATATCCGGGCGAGCAGTTCAAGGGCACGCTGGTGCGCACCAACGAAGCGATCAATCAGACCTCGCGTACCTTGCTGACCGAGGTGGACGTCGACAATGCGAGCGGCAAGCTGTTGCCGGGCGCCTATACGTTCGTCCATTTCATGCTGCCGGGGCGGCAAGAGACGGTGACAATTCCGGCCAACACGCTGCTCTTTCGCAGCGAAGGATTGCGCGTCGGAGTCGTGCGCGACGGCAAAGCTCAGCTCATCCCGATCGCGATCGGCCGCGATTACGGCGACAGGGTCGAAGTGATCTCCGGGCTCAATCACAATGATCAGGTAATTCTCAATCCATCCGATTCGCTCATCAGCGGCACCCCTGTCCGGGTGAACAGCGGCAAGCCGGCCGGAGCGGCGTGATGTGTCTTTTGTCCCGGCTTGCCGCATGCCTCGGGCTGCTGGTTGCGGGTTGCGAGGTCGGGCCCGAATACCAAAAGCCCGCGGTCTCGGTGACCGACAGTTTCAAGGAGGCAACGCCCGCCGATTATCGCACCGCCGGCACCTGGGCGACGGCAAGGCCCGGCGACGATATCGATCGCGGCAAGTGGTGGGAGATATTCGGTGACTTGCAGCTCGATCGGCTTGAGGATCAGCTGACGGCCGCCAATCAGACTTTGCAAGAAAGCGAAGCGCACTTTCGCGAGGCGCGCGCGCTGATCCGCTTCCAGCGCGCTGCGGAATTCCCGGCCATTTCGGTTGGCGCCGGCGCCGCCTCGGTGCGCGATTCTGCAAATCAGCCATATTTCCAGATTCCCAATCCGCCGCCCGAGGGCGATTTTCAACTGCCGTTCGACCTCAGCTACGAGATTGATCTCTGGGGACGCATCCACCGCATGGTCGAGGCGGCACGCGAGGAAGCACAAGCCTCAGCCGCCGATCTCGCCACCGCAAGCCTGAGCCTGCACGCCGAATTGGCGCTCGACTATGTCGAGTTGCGCGCTGCCGACGCCCAGCAGCGCCTGATGGACGACACTGTCAAAGCCTACGCGAGCGCATTGCGGCTCACCATGAACCGGCATGCAGGCGGCTTCGCGCCGGAATCGGACGTCGAGCAGGCGCAGACACAGCTCGATACGATTCGCGTGCAGGACACGGATATCGGCGTGACGCGCTCGCAATTCGAACACGCCATCGCGGTGCTGATCGGCGAGCCGCCGGCCGCTCTTTCGCTGATGCCGGCGCCGCTGAAACTTCAGCCGCGGCAGGTCCCGGTCAGCGTCCCTTCCGAACTCCTGCAGCGCCGCCCCGACATCGCCGCCGCCGAACGCCGCGTCGCCGAGTCCAACGAGCAGATCGGCATCGCGCAGGCTGCCTATTATCCCTCGGTGGATATCGGCGCGACATCCGGCTTCGAGGGAACCAGTCCGGGAAACTGGTTCGTCTGGCCGAGCCTGTTTTGGGCGGTCGGTCCGTCGGTCAGCCAGCCGCTGTTCGACGGCGGGCGAATCCGCGCCCAGTCGGATGCGACACGGGCCGCCTACGACGCCGAGGTCGCGGCCTATCGGGAGACGACGCTGACAGCATTCCAGCAAGTCGAGGACAATCTCGCCGCGCTGCGCATCCTGGGAGTTGAAGCGCACCAGCAGCGCGACGCGGTGGCGGCAGCGAACAGGGCACTGCAAACTTTCACGAATCTCTATATCGGCGGGGAGGTCGCCTATCTTCAGGTCATCACCGCGCAGACTACGGCGCTTTCCAACGAGCGCAACCAAGTCGATATCGAACGCCGCCGGATGGAAGCAGATATTCGACTCGTCAAGGCACTCGGCGGCGGCTGGGACGCCGGCGCATTGCCGAGCCTCGAGGAGCACGGCATCCCGCCCGGCGCTTTCGTTCCCTTGGCAGCGCAAACGACCAATCAATAAGGTCGAACGCGCGGCGAACCAGCTCGGCATCGATGCGTTCATGAGCGAATGCTGCGCGCTCAACCAATTTCATCGGCAATGGCGCGTATCCGGTCAGGGACGTTTGCGCAGGCTGAGGATATAGCTCGACACTTGCATGATTTGCTCGTCGCCGAGCATCGGGTTCGGCATCGTCATGGGGATCGTCTTTTCGTCCCAATGCGTTGTGGTTATGAACTTGCGCAGGAAATCCGCCGACATATCCGGCCTGTTGGCGATGTCTTCAAAGCTCGGCGTGCGCTGTTCCAGACCTGGTGCAAATTCCTGATTGGGCGCGACAACATGACAAACCGAACAAACTTGCAGCGCAAGCTGCCGGCCGGCAGCAATCTCGTCACTGGAATCTTCCGCCTTGGCCAAGGTTGCCGACGCGGTTGCGATTCCCGCCGACAACAGGCCAATCAAAAGTCTCTCCATCTTAGTTCTCCGGAACCGAATCTTTTTGCGCCAGGCCCGACATTCCCAAGGATAAAGGCCCTAGGGATGACCGGCCAAGTTCGAGCGACGCTAACACGAAGGCCATTGTGGCGCCTTGGTCATTTCGTCGAAAACAGGCCGGCTCACGTAGATTTCATGCGTTTCGAACCAAAGAGAATTGATCTGTTCGACCTATCCGCACTTCTCCGCGAGCCAGCCTTTGCGCGGATTTGAACGACCTGCTTCAGGCGACGGCAAGCATGTCGGCGAAATCTGATCGCCGTTGCGCATGCTCGCCGCGAATCACTGCGACAAACACCTGCTTGGCGCGTAATGCCGTGAAGCGCCCCTGGGCGCATTTGGCCATACGTCATTTTCGCCGCGCCTCCGAACACGCGAAACTTGCGCAGAGGTCTATCAGCGGAGAACATTCATGCGCGCACGCACAGCTCTCGCTTTCGCGTTTCTCCTGGCGCTCACGCCGGCGGCGCAGGCCTGCACGACACTGCTGCTGAAAGCCAAGGACGGGGCCGTCGTGAGCGGCAGGACATTGGAGTTCGGCTTCGATATCAAATCGGACGTCATTGTCATTCCAGCCGGAACCGCGATGAAAGGTTCTCTCCCGAATGGCGCCACGGGCATTAGCTATACGACCAAATACGGGATGTTGGGCGCCAACGCGCTCGGCTTTCCCGTGATCATCGATGGCATCAACGAACGCGGACTCTTTGTCAGCGATCTCTATTTCCCCGGCTACGCCGGATACGCCGAGGCGACGCCGGAGAATGCCGCGCGTGCCATGGCTTCCTATGAGTATGGCAATTGGCTGCTCGGCAATTTCGCGACCGTCGACGAAGTCCGCGCCCACCTTCAGGATGTCGTGCTCGTTTCAACGCCCGTCGATGCCCTGGGCGGCCCGCCACCGCTTCATTTCATCGTTCGCGACCGCTCCGGCAAATCGCTGGTGATCGAGCCGATCGAAGGCAAGCTGAAGGTCTATGACGACCCGCTGGGCGTAATGACCAATTCTCCGACATTCGATTGGCATATGACCAACCTGCGCAATTACCTCACCCTATCGGCGCAAAACGTCCCCCCGCTCCGACTATCCAACCATGTTACGCTGTCGCCGTTCGGCCAGGGAAGCGGCATGTTCGGCCTGCCGGGGGATAGTACGCCGCCGGCCAGGTTCGTGCGCGCCGTTGCCTATGCGCAGACAGCCATGCCGCCAGCGACAGCGGCCGCAGCCGTGCTGCAGGTCTTCCACATCATGAACAATTTCGACATTCCGCTCGGTTCCGTGCGGGACGTGAGTGGCAACGCGGTTCATACCGATTACACCGTGTGGACGAGCGTGGCCGATCTGAAAAATGACCGTTGGTACTTCCGCACCTACAACGATCAAGCGATCCGCATGGTCGACCTCCACGCTGCCTTGGCGGCCGCCGGCAACAAGGTTGGATCAATTTCGATGAATTCGCAGCAGAGCATCATCGATGCATCGACGGCGCTCAGGGCCGCCAATGATTAACAGCGCCTGATAGTCTATTCGTCTGAAAACTTGATCGCGGCGGAAAATTCTTCCGAACGGATGACGGCGCAAAATTTCACCACAAATCCCATTTCAAACGCGCGCATGACATCCGCCAGATGCCGGCGTGGGCCGCGCAGGACAATACGGCTCTTAACCGGCGGAACGATCCGCGATCTGATCAGGGCATCGACCTGCGAAAGGTTGACAATTGTTCCCTGCCTTAATGTCCCGGTGTGATCGAGGAAGCTGCAGCATTTTATGTTCGGCTCGATCCTGATTTCTGATTTTTCGGCCGTGGAGTCATTCTCCAGGCTAACGGCGTGCTCGGCGGCCATAAAGGCGAGCTTGTTTCGCACCAAGCCCTTGCATTTGTCATCGACGGTGACCTGAAATCCTTCCGATTTCTTGGCGGCGACGACGCCGTGAAAAGCGCCTATCCGATCGAGGTCAAGATGCACGGCCGATCCCATTCGTATTTCGTCCGATCGCTTGGCCGCAGAGTTGGCGGTTTGCTCATCGTAGACGAGATGGACTTCTTCCGAACTGATCGTCGTCGTCCTGCAATTCGTGGAGCCGCCGTTGGGCAATGTGAAACTGCCCCGCAATTCCGTCTAAATCAGCGGTCGATAGTCATAAAGCGCCATCAAAGCCACGAGATCTTCGACTTGGCGCGCTGGCCCGGATTCCGGCTTTTCGCTCGCGGGCCGGCCGTTCTTGGCAAGTTCCCAAATCTTGTAACGACGCGTCGGCCGCTCGTTCATTGGAGTTCTCTTGGGCGCAATCGTTTGGCGGGATTTCGCGCCGATCACATTGGACGCGTGCAGGTGCCGGAATTACGCGTTGGAGCGTATCTGTGAAAAGTTAAGGATGTGGAATTGGCTTTGAACTCCTGACGGTTGCGACGCTGTCGTGCGGCTCTTCAATGCGACGTCGGATGACGGTGACGTGACACCTTCCCTAACTGATCGTTCAATTTCGGGGGGAGCGGAACTACGGCGCGAAAGTTCAAGCGACGTTTATACTTTAAATAAAATCTTCATTACTTTTACGCAAAAATACTGAGTCGCAAAGGGGCAGCGCGCCACGCGTAATCGCATGACGGCTTCAGCCCGGCATCAACGCTTAAGTATTTGCAACATTCATTCTTGAGAGGGGTCCATGGCAAGCGATCAGAGCCTGGAACAGCGGCTTCGATTCTTCAAGATCGATGATCGAACCAAATCCACCATCCGGTCACTGAAGCCCTTCCTGGAAGAGCAGCTTCCCGGCGCGCTGGACGCCTTCTATGAGCAGGTGCGCGCTTTCCCGGAAACGCGCCGCTTCTTCGCGGATGAGGCTCAGATCGACAAGGCGCACAAGGCTCAGCGTCGCCATTGGAGCAACATCACGACAGGAGAGTACGGCGACAGCTACGCAACGGCCGTCCGGACGAATGGACAGGTTCACGCCCGCATCGGTCTCGAGCCTCGCTGGTACATCGGTGGCTATGCCCTGCTTGCCGAGAACCTGATCCACGCGATGCTGCAGCAGAGTTGGCCGGCTGGCTGGATGGACAAGAGAGCAAAAGCCGAGAAGGGCCAGGAGATTGCCGAAAGTCTTTCGGCTCTCATCAAGGCCATCATGCTGGATATGGATATGGTCATCTCGATTTATTTCGAGATCGCCGAGGAGTCACGCCGCCGGGCCGAGGAAGCCGCCATCGCCAAAGAACAGGCGTTGGTGGTCGATTCGATGGGAAAAGCGGTCGAGAAGCTCGCCGACGGTGACTTGTTGTATCGCCTTAACGACAACTTGCCGCCTGCCTACGAGAAACTCCGTACCGACTTCAATGCCGCTTTGGAAAAGCTGCAGCAGGCGATGATGAACATCAGCGCGAACGCTGACGCGATCCGTTCGGGGACGAGCGAGATCGCGGCTGCGGCCGACGATCTGTCGCGTCGCACCGAGCAGCAGGCGGCGAGCCTCGAAGAGACCGCGGCAGCGCTCGACGAGATCACCGCCACCGTCAAGAAGACCGCCGATGGCGCCGGACATGCGCGCGACGTGGTCGTTGCCGCCAAAGCCGATGCCGAGCGCAGCGAAGCGGTGGTGCGTCAAGCCACCGATGCGATGACCGGGATCGAGAAGTCGTCACAGCAGATTGGCGAGATCATCGGCGTGATGGATGGGATCGCTTTCCAGACGAACCTTCTTGCCTTGAACGCCGGCGTGGAGGCTGCGCGAGCCGGGGAAGCGGGCCGGGGCTTCGCCGTGGTCGCCTCCGAGGTGCGCGCCCTGGCGCAACGCTCGGCCGAGGCGGCAAAGGAGATCAAAGGCCTGATCTCGGCCTCGACGAAGCAAGTCGATCAAGGCGTCAGCCTGGTGGCGGAGACAGGCAAGGCGTTGGGACGGATCGTGGCGCAGGTCGCCGACATCAACGGCGTCGTATCCGAGATCGCGGCCAGCGCCGAGGAACAGGCAACCGGCCTGCATCAGATCAACAGTGCGGTCGACCAAATGGATCAGATGACCCAGCAGAACGCCGCCATGGTGGAGCAGTCAACCGCGGCCAGCCATGCGCTCGGTCAAGAGACCGAGGAATTGGCGCGGCTCATCGGTCGCTTCCAAGTGGGGGACCGAGCAGCGGCGGCTGTTCCGGCGCGCGCTGCACCACAGGCTGCGCCACAGAAAGCGGCGCTGCGCGTCGCCGGCAACGGAGCAACCGAGATCCGCCGCGCGCCGCCGAAAGCGGCCCCGCAACAGGCGCGGCCTGCCTTGAAGACCGTCGCCGTCCGCGGCGCGGCAGCTATTCGCGAGGTGGAATTTGCGCCGGCCGAGAAAAATTGGGAAGAATTCTGACGCAAAGACGCGAGAGCCGCCAGCATCGGCTCTCCAAGCTCCTCTTGCAGCGGCGGGAAGCGGCTGATGACCGAGACAATCAAGACCGAAATGACCGACGCTCGCGAACTCATAGCCTTCGTGATCGGGGCCCAGGAGTTCTGCGTCGATGTGATGTCCGTACGCGAAATCCGAGGCTGGACTCCCGCGACCGTGCTGCCCGAGTCGGAACACTTCATGCGCGGCGTGATCAATTTGCGCGGTGCGGTTCTACCGATCGTGGATCTCGCCGCAAGGCTGGGCTTCCCGCCGGCGCAGCCGACCGCACGTCACGTCATCATCGTTGCCGAGATCGGCGGCCACGCCGTAGGACTCCTGGTCGACGCCGTATCCGATATTCTCACCGTGAAGAGCGATCTGATTCAGCCCACGCCCGAAATTGCCTCGGAGACTTCACGGGCATTCGTTCCGGGCGTTATTGCCGTCGACGGGCGGATGATCAGCCTTCTCGCGCTTGACATCCTCCTGCCCCCTTCTCCGCAGCGCCAGGCGGCATGAACGCCCAGCCATGGCTCGGAGTTGGCGGAAGCAGTGGGCTAGCCAGCCGGTAAACAGAATCCCCTTGCGTCCGCGCGGCGAGCCTGCTAGAACAAACATAGAACGTTTGGGCTCGCCAAATCGCTTGTGGACAAGCCCCGCATCCGCCGCAGTCTGGCCGGCGTTAAGGGCTAAGCATGAGCCGAGCGGCGCCGATTTCTCGCAGTGTGATGGAGAGTGCCATGTCGGGGAGCGTCAACAAAGTCATTCTGATCGGCAATTTGGGCCGCGATCCCGAGGTGCGGCGGTTGAATTCGGGCGATTCCGTCGTGAGTTTCAGTGTAGCGACGACGGATTCCTGGCGTGACAAGGCGACCGGCGAACGCAAGGAGCGCACCGAGTGGCACAACGTCGTGATCTACAACGAGAACTTAGGGAAGATCGCCGAGCAATATTGCAAGAAGGGCTCGAAGGTCTATCTCGAAGGCCAATTGCAGACGCGCGAATTTACCGACCGCGAGGGCAATCAGCGCAAGGCGACGGAAGTCGTGCTGCAGCGCTTCCGCGGCGAACTCACATTGCTTGACAGCCGCGGTGCTTCGCGCGCTGAGGCCTCGGAGGAGCGCGGCGGCGCTCTCGATGTCGGAAGCTCCGGCAATTTCGGCCGTTCTTCGCCGATGGAGCCCGCGGAAAAGCGCGGCCGCGTTGCTGACATGATCGACGACGATATTCCGTTCTGAGCGACGCCTTCCGTTTGCTGGAAAGAGTGGTGGCCCTTGCATCACCAAGGGCTGGATGAGGGGTCTTGCCGCTTGCATGTTTCGCGTCAGCGAGGGCCGGATGGCGGCCGGTGCCGTCGCAAGATCCCTCATCCGTATGTTTCACATAACGCCTTCTCCGGCGCGCGGAAGAGGTGTCGCTAGGCCCGCGCCACTTGCGGCAAAGCCGCCCATCCGCATCCGAAGCACCCCGGCAACATCTTGAAAAAACGCGAGATTCTTGCCGCATTTCGACCTGCAAAATCTGGCAATTCAATGCAGATTCACCTATATTGAGACCAATGTTTTTCGAAAATCTGGATTGACCCTCCTTGGCCGCTGAAGACGACACCGGAAGAGCGCCTGGCTCAGACATCCGGCCGGTTTCCATTTCCGACGAGATGCGCCGCAGCTATCTCGATTATGCGATGAGCGTGATCGTGAGCCGCGCGCTGCCCGATGTGCGCGACGGCCTGAAGCCGGTGCACCGGCGCATCCTCTATTCGATGTATGAGAACAATTACACGCCGGACCGCGCCTACAATAAATCGGCGCGCGTCACCGGCGACACGATGGGCAAATATCACCCGCACGGCAATCTCGCGATCTACGACGCGTTGGTGCGCATGGCGCAGCCCTTCTCGATGCGTCTGCCCTTGATCGACGGCCAGGGCAATTTCGGCTCGGTCGACGGCGACCCGCCCGCGGCCGAGCGTTACACCGAAGTGCGCCTTGCCGCCGCTGCCATTCCGCTGCTCGACGATCTCGATGCGGAGACGGTCGATTTCCAGCCAAACTATGACGGGCGCGAGCGCGAGCCGGTGGTTCTTCCGGCAAAATTCCCCAATCTGCTCGTCAACGGCGCCGGCGGCATCGCGGTCGGTATGGCGACCAACATTCCCCCGCATAATCTCGGCGAAGTCATCGACGCGGTCATCGCCTTGATCGAGCGGCCGGAAATTTCCACGGACGAGCTTATGACGATCATTCCCGGTCCGGATTTCCCGACCGGCGGCACGATTCTGGGACGCGCCGGCATTCGCGCCGCCTATTTGATCGGGCGCGGCTCGATCCTCGTGCGCGCGAAGGTCGAGATCGAGGAGATCCGCAAGGAGCGCGAGGCCTTGATCGTCACCGAGATCCCCTACCAGGTGAACAAGGCGGTTCTGCTCGAGCGGATCGCCGAGCTCGTTCGCGACAAGAAAGTCGAGGGCATCTCGGATCTGCGCGACGAGTTAGACCGCGATGGCATGCGGATCGTGATCGAGCTGAAGCGCGACGCCGTGGCCGACGTGGTCTTGAACCAGCTCTGGCGCTTCACCGCGCTGCAGGCGACCTTCCCGGCCAATATGATTGCGCTCAACGGTGGCCGGCCCGAGACGCTGACGCTCCGGGATTTTCTCACCGCCTTCGTCGACTTCCGCGAGGAAGTCGTAACCCGGCGCACCAAGTTCAAGCTCAACAAGGCGCGCGACGCGGCCCATCTCCAAGTGGGGCTCGCCATCGCCGTCGCCAATATCGACGAAGTCGTGCGTCTCATCCGCAGCTCGCCCGATGCAGGGGCGGCACGCGAGGCCTTGATGAGCCGCGAGTGGCCCGCGCATGACATGGCGCCGCTCGTCGCGCTGATCGCCGACCCGCGCCATGCCTTGAGCGAGACCGGCACCTGCCGCCTCTCGGAAGCACAAGCGCGCGGCATTTTGGACTTGCGTCTGCAGAGGCTCACGGCTCTTGGCCGCGACGAGATTGCCGAGGCGCTCGAGAAACTTGCCGCCGAGATCACCGAATATCTCGATATCTTGCGTTCTCGCGCGCGCGTGTTCGCCATCATCAAAGACGAGCTTTTGGCGATCAAGCGCGCACATGCGACGCCGCGCCGGACCATGATCGTCGAAAGCGACACAGACGCCGAGTTCGAAGACGAAGACCTGATCCAGCGCGAAGACATGGTGGTCACCGTCTCGCACGCCGGCTACATCAAGCGCGTGCCGCTCTCGACCTATCGCGCGCAGCGGCGCGGCGGCAAGGGCCGTGCCGGCATGCAGACGCGTGACGAGGATTTCGTCGCCCGGCTTTTCGTCGCCTCGACCCATACGCCGGTTCTATTCTTCTCCTCGCTCGGCCAAGTCTACAAGGAAAAGGTGTGGCGCATGCCGCTGGCAGCGCCGCAGGCGCGCGGCAAGGCGCTCGTCAACATCCTGCCGCTCGAACAGGGCGAGCGGATCACGACGATCATGCCGCTGCCCGAGGACGAGTCGCAATGGGGAAAGCTCGACGTGATGTTCGCCACCACGGGCGGCACCGTCAGGCGCAACAAGCTTTCCGATTTCACGCAGGTGAACCGCTCGGGCAAGCTCGCCATGCGGCTCGATGAAGGCGAAGAGATCGTCGACGTGCAGATCTGCACCGAGAACGACGACGTTCTGCTCACCACGGCCAACGGGCAATGTATCCGCTTCGCCGTCACCGACGTGCGCGTCTTCAAGGGCCGCGATTCGATGGGCGTGCGCGGCATTACGCTGGGAGAAGGCGACCGGGTGATCTCACTCGCCATCCTGCGCCATATCGAGGCCGAAAGCGGCGAGCGTATGGCCTATCTCAAGATGCGTCGCGCCATCGCCGGCGAAGCGACGGCAGAAGCATCGGAAGGCGCGACCGAGACCGGCGAAACGCCGGGCGAGGAAGGCAATGGCGAAGAGGCACAGGCCGCGCAGCTCGCGCCGGAGCGCTATGCGCAAATGTCGGCGGCCGAGGAAATCATCCTGACGATCTCGTCGAAGGGCTACGGCAAACGCACCTCGTCCTTTGAATATCGGATCACCGGGCGCGGCGGCAAAGGCATCGTCGCCATGGCCGTCAATCAGAGGAACGGCCCGCTCGTCGCCTCGATGCCGGTCGAGGAGAGCGACGAAATCATGCTGGTGACCGACGGCGGCCGCCTGATCCGCTGCCCGGTCGAGGACATTCGCGTCGCCGGCCGCAGCACGCAAGGCGTCATCGTCTTCAACACGGCGGAAGACGAACGTGTCGTCGGTGTCGAACGGATCAGCGAAGAGGACGCGGGCAATGGGGAGGCTGCCGAGGTCTAAACTCCATTACGACGCACATCCCCTCTCTCCGCTTCGGGGGAAGAGGGGACAGCATTTGCCCCCGCCTCTGCCCTCGGCTAGACAGAGCGCATGATCCGCAAGGCGCTCTACACCGGCACATTCGATCCCTTGACCAATGGTCATATCGACATCATCACGCGCGCCGTTCGCCTCTGCGACGAGCTTGTCGTGGCAATCGGCGTGCATCCCGGCAAATCGCCGCTTTTCTCCGCCGAGGAGCGCGCCGAGCTTGTCCGGAAATCCTGCGGACACCTCGTCGCCGCCCAATCCTGCAAACTTTCCGTCCTGATGTACTCCGGTCTTTCGGTCGCCGCAGCGCGCGAGGCTGGCGCGACCCTGCTGCTCCGCGGCCTGCGCAATGGTACCGATCTCGACTATGAGATGGAGATGGCCAGTGCGAACGCGGTCATGGCGCCCGAGATTCAGACCGTGTTTCTCGCCGCCTCGCCGGGCGTCCGCCACATTACCGCGACATTGGTCCGCCAAATCGCCCTGTTCGGTGGCGACGTCTCGAGCTTCGTGCCCGAAGTCGTCGCGAAAGCCATTGCAGCCAAAACGCGCAATACGCGATAATCCCCAAGGACGGATGAACCATGAAATTCAACCGACGCAATCTCTTTGTCGCCCTCATCTTCGCACTCGGCGCGGCACCGCTCGCCGCCGCGCCCGATCTGCAAAACACCATCTATCTCGACACGAAGGATGGCCGCATCACCATCCTGCTGCGGCCCGACCTTGCCCCCAAGACGGTGGCGCAGATCAAGACGCTCACGAAGCGCGGATTCTACAACGGCATCGTCTTTCACCGGGTGATCGACGGCTTCATGGCGCAGACGGGCGATCCGACCGGCACCGGCACTGGCGGATCCGATTTGCCCAATCTGCCAGCCGAATTCACGCCGACGCCGTTCAAGCGCGGCACCCTCGGGATGGCGCGCGCCGAAGATCCGAATTCGGCCAATTCGCAATTCTTCATCTGTCTCGCCGATTCCGATTTCCTCAACGGCCAATATACCGTCTTCGGCCAAGTGATCTCCGGCATGGATGTCGTCGACAAGATCAAGAAGGGCGACAAGGATGAGAACGGGATGGTGACCAATCCCGACAAGATCGTGAAGATGCAGCTTGCCGCCGACGCCAAATGATGTGCGCCGCGCGCGGCGAGTGGTCGTCAGAGCTGGATGATCGAGTTGAAATCGAAAGTGCTGCCAGGCGGATTTTCGCCAATTCGCAGCGTCGTGTCGTTTACGAAGTGATATGGCGGAACCGGGAGATTGTAGGGCGCCGGGACCCCTTTGAACACCCGCCCCGCCAGATCGTATTTCGACCCATGGCAGGGACAGAAATAGCCGCCGCGCCATGCGGCCGTCGGTGTGGTCGGGCTCGGATTGGGAAAGAACTCCGGGATGCAGCCGAGATGGGTACAGATGCCGACGAGAACCCCGAATTCCGGTTTGATCGAACGATGCCAGTTGGCCGCATAGGGCGGCTGCTGCAGGTTTTTGGAGTTTGGATCGGAGAGGATATCGATGAGCTGCGGTGTCTGCAAACTCGTCAGCAGTTTTTCGGGCCTGTTGACGATGAAGACCGGACGCGAGCGCCAGCGCACGATGATCATCTGTCCGGGAGCCACGGGCTTGAGATCGACGTCGATAGGGCCACCGGCGGCGATCGTCGAGGCGTCGGGTTCGAGCTGCGCGAAGAGCGGCACGAGCGCCGCTGCTGTCCCGACGACGCCAAACGCCCCCGTAGCGAGGAAGAGGAAATCTCGCCTTGTCGCAGGCGCATCCGGCGCGTGGCCGGCGTCAGGAGCAGCAGGGGTCGCATGCGACATGATCTACCTCGGCAAGGCACGTGGCAATTTTCGGTTCAGGCGCTCCGCCTGCATCCGACGAAGCCTTGCAACTTAGCCCGAAAGCGAAAATCGGCAAGGCTCCAGCTATGCCGGCCTGTGCGGAAGCCGTGTTTACCCCGCATGCCGCTTCGACTATTGCAGGGCCGGGCTAATATGACAGAGGAGTTTCGCCATGGCCGCACCCGGCAATAAGCTCACGCTCGAAACGACGAAGGGCGAGGTCGTGATCGAGCTGCGCCCCGATCTCGCGCCGGCCCATGTCGCCCATATCAAGAAGCTGGTGGGCGAGAAATTCTACGACGGCATCCCATTCCATCGGGTGATCGAAGGCTTCATGGCGCAGACGGGCTGTCCACACGGCACCGGCACCGGCGGCTCGAAATATCCGAATCTGAAGGCCGAGTTCAACGCCGAGCCGCATGTGCGCGGGACCTGCTCCATGGCGCGCGCGCAAAGCCCCGATTCCGCCAATTCGCAATTCTTCATCTGTTTCGGCGACGCCCGTTTCCTCGACAGACAATATACCGTCTGGGGCAAAGTGACCTCGGGCATGGAAAATGTGGATAAGATCAAGCGCGGCGAACCGGTGAAGGATCCGGACAAAATCGTCTCCGCGACCGTGAGCTGAGGACGCCGATGCGCGGCTCGCCCTTCTGAGGAGCCCTCATGCTGAGGAGCCCGCGAAGCGGGTGTCTCGAAGCATGGAGAAGCAAGCCGTTTCATGCGCGTCGACCTCTTCGATTTCGATCTGCCGCCCGAACGCATTGCGTTGCGGCCCGCGGCGCCGCGCGATGCGGCGCGCATGCTTGTCGTGCGCCCTCGAGCCAAGGAGAGATTCGAGGATCGCACGATCCGAGATTTGCCGGACATGTTTCGGCCGGGCGATGTCCTCGTCGTCAATGATACGCGCGTCGTTCCCGCCCGCCTCGCGGGCCATCGTCTGAGAGCCGGTGGGCGGGCCAAAATTGAGGTTTTGCTGCATAAGCGGGTCTCGCCGATGCATTGGCTCGCCCTCGCAAAGGGCGCGAAGAAATTGAATCCGGGCGAAAAAATCCTGTTCGCGCAACACGACATGCCGATGCTCGAGGCCGATGTCCTCGAGAAACACGCCGATGGCGAGGTCTTGCTTGGCTTTACCGTGTCAGGGGAGAAGCTCGAAGCGGCGATCGAGGCGCTCGGGCAAATGCCCCTGCCGCCCTATATCGCCGGCAAACGCGCGGCCGATGCGCGCGACGCGCAAGATTACCAGAGTTTATTTGCCAGCCGGCGCGGCGCCGTGGCGGCGCCGACCGCAAGCCTGCATTTCACGCCGGCGCTCGTCACCGCGCTCCGCGCCCGTGGCGTCGAGATCGCGCATGTTACGCTGCATGTCGGCGCCGGAACTTTCCTGCCCGTGAAATCCGCGGAGACGAGCGCGCATCGCATGTATGCGGAATGGGGCGAGCTCAGCGCGCCGACCGCCGCGCGTCTCAACGCAACGCGGGCCAAGGGCGGCCGTATCATCGCGGTCGGCACGACCTCCCTGCGGCTCATCGAATCGGCGGCGGGAGAGGATGGGACGATCGCCGCCTTTTCGGGCGAGACCGCGCTCTTCATCACGCCGGGATATCGATTCAAAGCCGTCGATCTTCTGCTCACCAATTTCCACCTGCCGCGTTCCACCCTGTTCATGTTGGTCGCAGCCTTCTCTGGCCTCGGGGTGATGAAAGCCGCCTATCGGCACGCAATCGACGCCAAATACCGCTTCTATTCTTACGGCGACGCCTGTCTGCTCTTTCCCGGAGACTGACCTGCCAGCGACATTCTCATTCGAAATTCACCAACGCGACGGGACGGCGCGTACCGGCGTAATTTTCACGCCGCGCGGCGCCATAAGGACGCCGGCCTTCATGCCGGTCGGCACCGCGGCGACGGTCAAGGCCATGTATCCGAACGAGGCGAAGGCGCTCGGCGCCGATATCGTTCTCGCCAATTGCTATCATCTGATGCTGCGGCCGGGCGCCGAGCGTATTGCCCAACTCGGTGGCCTGCATCGCTTCATGAATTGGCCATGGCCGATCCTCACCGATTCCGGCGGCTTCCAGGTCATGTCGCTCGCCAAGCTCAGAAGGGTCGATGAGACAGGCGTCACCTTTCAATCGCATATCGACGGCACGCGCCACGAGCTGACCCCCGAACGCGCGATGGAGATCCAGCGCCTTTTGGGCTCGGATATCCAGATGCAGCTCGATGAATGTGTACGGCTGCCGGCCGCGGAGGCCGAGGTCGAGCGCGCCATGCTGCTCTCGCTGCGCTGGGCCGAACGCAGCAAGATCGCCTTCGGCCATCAGCCGGGCCATGCGCTCTTTGGCATTATCCAGGGCGGCATCAGCCCGCATCTGCGCGCCGCGAGCGCCAAGGCGCTCGTCGGCATGGATTTCGACGGTTACGCGCTGGGCGGCCTCGCGGTGGGCGAACCGCAGGCCTCGATGCTGGCGATGATCGAGGCGAGCCTCGCGCATCTGCCCGAATCAAAGCCGCGCTATCTCATGGGCGTGGGCACGCCCGACGATCTCATCGAATCGGTCAGCCGCGGCATCGACATGTTCGACTGCGTGCTGCCGACGCGCGCCGGCCGGCATGGCCTCGTCTACGGCCGGCACGGCCGCATCAATTTGCGCAACGCGCGACACGCCGCCGATCCAAATCCGGTCGATCCGCAGTCATCATGCGAGGTGGCGCGTGTCTATTCCCGCGCCTATCTGCATCATCTCGTGAAGTCGGGGGAAATCCTCGGCATGATGGCGCTGACCGCGATCAATCTTGCCTATTACCAAGAGCTGATGGCGGGCATGCGTGCGGCCATCGAGGCTGGACGATTCGCCGAATTCTGCATCGCGACGAAAGCCGCGTGGGCCGAAGGAGAAAAGCCGTAGAGCCCAGAAGGAAGAGCCCACAAGGAAAAGGCGAGGCCTCATTGCCTCGCCTTCTCACTTCCTCGTCCCAGACCTTCCCTCGGGCCTATTCCTGTGAAGGAAAGGGGCGCTCTCTCACGCCCGGCTCTCAGGGGGAAGGGTTCCTCCCACGACTTGGACTCGATGCACAGCCGGATGGTCCGAGTGGGCCCTTTTCGGATGGCGGCGCGTTTTTAGCTTAGACGTGACGCAATGTCACGCGTCTTGAAGCATGTTGCCCTCAAAATCAGCAGTAAACAGCAATTTTTTCTCTTCGGCTTAGCAACCAGGAGTAATCAATAGAACTGATAGACTATTTTTGACGTTCTGGCCGGCCCGGGTCTCCCAGAGGTAAACGAAGCCCGAGTTATTTTTGCCGCAGGGCGCTCCGTGCTGCTAAGGAGTTTCCAAAGGCGGGAACGGACAATGACGCAACTCTTTGAAGACCGGCCAGCCGGCCGCGACCCGGGCGCCCCATCCAGGGGGACGAGCATCGGCGCGCGCATCCGCAACTGGTTCCTGGCCGGCGTCGTGGTCGCGGGCCCGCTTGCCGTCACGGTCTACATCGTCTGGTGGTTCGTCGACACGGTGGACGGCTGGGTCAAAAAGCTGGTGCCGGCGATTTTCTGGCCCGACACTTATTTGCCCTTCCCGCTTCCGGGACTGGGAGTCATCGTAGCCTTTCTCGGCCTGACCCTGCTTGGATTCCTTGCCGCCAATCTCGCCGGCCGCAGCCTGATTGCGCTCGGCGAAGCGATTCTTGGGCGGATGCCAATCATCCGCTCGATCTACAAGAGCGTGAAGCAGGTCTTCGAGACTTTGTTCTCGGCATCCGGCACCTCGTTCCGCAAGGTCGGTTTGATCGAATTCCCGGTCAAGGGAACATGGAGCCTGGTTTTCATCTCGGTGACGCCGGCCCATCCGGTCGCAGCGAAACTTCCTCAGATCGAAGAGCCCTATGTCTCGGTCTTTCTGCCCTGCACGCCGAACCCGACGACGGGATTTTATTTCTTCCTGCCGGCGAGCGCTGTCATCGAAGTGGCGCTGAGCCCGGATGACGCGGTCAAGCTCATCGTGTCCTGTGGCGTCATTCATCCTGAAACTTTGCCGGTCGCGCTGGCACAGCCGGGCACGAATGTTAAGATGCCGGAAGAGAACGCGGCCTAGCCGCAACGCGCCCGGGCATCATGGCCGTCTATACCGAAGTTTCCGACACCGAACTCGAAGCCTTTCTCGCCAATTACGGGCTTGGCAAATTGCTCGCCTATAAGGGCATCGCGGAAGGCGTCGAGAATTCCAATTTCCTGCTGCATGTCGAAGCGGGCTTCTTCATCCTGACGCTCTATGAAAAGCGGGTGGATGCCGCCGACCTGCCCTTCTTTCTGGCGCTGATGGAACATCTCGCCGCACGCGGCCTTGCCTGCCCGCAGCCTGTGAAGATGAAGAACGCGGCCACGCTCGGCATGCTCGCCGGGCGGCCGGTCGCCATCGTCACCTTTCTCGAAGGCGTCTCGAGCCGCCGGCCGACGAATTCGCAATGCGCGGCGCTCGGCGCGGCGCTGGGCGAGCTGCATCGGGCCGGCGCCGACTTTCCACAGAGGCGGCCGAACGCGCTGTCGCTTACGGCTTGGCCGCATCTTTTCGATCAGGCGAAGGGCCGCGCCGACGAGATCCAAAATGGCCTTTCCGCCTTCATCGCCGAAGAGCTCGCCTTCCTCGAACGCGCTTGGCCGCAAAATCTGCCGCGCGGCGTGATCCACGCCGATCTCTTTCCCGACAATGTCCTGTTTCTCGGCAACAAAGTGTCGGGGCTGATCGACTTCTATTTCGCCTGCACGGATTTTCTCGCTTATGACCTTGCGGTCTCGCTCAACGCCTGGTGTTTCGAGCCGGACTTTTCGTTCAATGTCACCAAGAGCATGGGGCTCATCGAGGCTTATCGGAGCGTGCGCAAACTCGCGCCCGAGGAGATCGAAGCTTTGCCCGTGCTCGCGCGCGGCTCGGCTCTGCGCTTCGTCCTCACCCGCCTCGTCGATTGGCTGAACGTTCCGCCCGGCGCTTTGGTCAAGCCGAAAGATCCGCTCGAATATGTCAAGCGGCTGCGCTTTCACCAGCGCAGCAAAAGCGCGCGCGATCTTGGGCTTGCGCGATGAGCGAGCGCGTGGCGATCTGGACGGATGGCGCCTGTTCGGGCAATCCAGGCCCCGGCGGCTGGGGCGCGGTGCTGACCTTCAATGCACATCGCAAGGAACTCTCGGGCGGCGAAGCAGCGACGACCAACAACCGCATGGAGCTTATGGCAGCGATCAAGGCGCTCGAAACTTTGACGCGCGCCTGCGAGGCCGACGTCTATACCGATTCAGCCTATCTGCGCGGCGGCATCACCACCTGGCTCGAAGGCTGGAAGAAGAACGGCTGGAAAACGGCCGACAAGAAGCCGGTGAAGAACGCCGAACTCTGGCAGCGGCTCGAGGCGGCGGCGGCGGCCCACAAAGTGAAATGGCACTGGCTCAAAGGCCACGCCGGCGACGCGATGAACGAACGCGCCGACGAACTGGCCCGCGAAGGCATGCGGCCCTATTTGAAGGGCGCGGGCAGGAAGGCGTGAATGAGCGTGCGGCGCCGCGCCCTTGCCAAGCCGCGGCAGTTCATTTTAGAAGCGCTGTCTCTACCCGGCGGCCAGAGGCAAGAGCCCTGCCCGCCCGGCGTGACCCGCCTCAAGCTTCAAAACGTGAAGCCTTGGTGGGGGATAGTTCAACGGTAGAACTGCGGACTCTGACTCCGTCAATCTTGGTTCGAATCCAGGTCCCCCAGCCAAATGAAATCCTCCATGCATTCTAAAGTCTGTGGGCGTAGAGGTGATTATTCTTAGAGTTCTTGTAACTACAGCTTTCACATTCATAAGCCTCGCGGCAAAGGCTCAATATGCCGAGGGAACCTGCGGAGGCGTGATGCGGGGCTACGACGGCCGCGGCTATGTCTGCGAGCGGGACCGCAAACCGGTTTGCGAGCAGAGTACGGGACGATGTGTGTGCCTTCTCAGAACGGAGTGCGGCGCGAAGCACAACGAAATTTGGTGAGCGGAAGCAGGCAAGAGGCGCAGGCTCGATCCGGCACGCGGACATGCGGCCGCCGAACCCCGTCGCCTCGCAGCGCCGGGCCGATCGTGATAATCCGTCGGGATGACTGTGGGCATGTCCGGACGGGGATCAAAGAGCGGTGCGCCGCCGGCGACGCCGCTAGCGGCTGGGCTGCGGGAGAAGATGCAGTCCGGCGTCGAAGCAGACCGCGATGAAGGAACCGCGCAGGCGGAACCCGAACGTCGGATCGAAGAGGAAACCCATAACCCTGTCGCTCTCGGCGTTGCCTTTCTGGTGGTGCTGATCCTCGTTCTTGGCGGGTTGTTCATCCTCAATCAAACGCGTTGCGATCCGCTCTTCTCGGATATCGCCCACACGCGAGCCTGTCGGTGAGCCTCGATCACCCGCGCTCGACGGGGCTCGCTTCGGGCTTTTTCATATTGTTGTTGTGATTGAAGGCAATTGATTGCAAACGGGCTTCGGACGAGGCCCGAGCGAGGAGATTTGCTATGCGACCCCACAAAAACTGGCATGCGACGCACGAGGAGCAATCGACCCTAGGCGCGCGGCTCGCCGATAGGTTTGCCCAGATCGTCGGAAGCTGGAGATTCATCATCATCCAAAGCATCATTCTCGCCATTTGGGTGATGCTCAATCTCGTGGCCTTCATTGAGCACTGGGATCCCTACCCCTTCATCCTGCTCAACCTGGTCCTCTCGTTCCAGGCGGCTTACGCAAGCCCGATCATCATGATGAGCCAGAACCGGCAGTGCGAACGCGACCGGGAACAGGCACAGCACGATTACGAAACCAACCTCGCCGCCAAGGAAGAGATCGAGACACTCATGCAGAATCTCTCGGCCTTGGAAGCCAAGAAGATCGACAAGCTCATGGAGGGAATGAATATCCTGCTCAAGCAGCGCTCCGAGGCCTCGGCGTAGAGCCGGCTTATGAGTCTTGCCCCATCTGCGCGTATAACGCTCGGCAGGCCGCTCACTTGCTTTGGACGGAGGCCAGATAGGCCAGCAGCGCGTCTATCTGCTCCGGATCGAACCGAAACTGCGGCATCTCCGGCCCCTGGTGGCCGACCATAATGCCCTCGCTCAACGCCTCTTCCAGATCCGTGAGCGGATATTTGCGCGAGAGGGTGCGGAACGGCGGTGACCTCGGATCTGCACTTTCGCCGGTCTTGCCGATGGCGTGGCAGCGACCGCAATTTGTCTTCGCGATTGCATGTCCGCGCGCGATGAGCGCCGCGTCTGCGCAGGCCGGCGGCGCCAAAGGCAAGCTCGCGATGGCGGCCAATAAGATAGCGTGGGCAATGCAACCGAATCGAAACATCAAATCAAACCTATCTCACGCCGCCAGCCGGGCAAATCGGCTCATGTCGTGGCTGGTGTCCAGTTGAATTTCGGCGCGCAGTCTTTAGCTATCCTTTATGGCCATACCACCGAGGTCGCCAATGGCGCGCGAAGTCATAGGCCGTCCCAAAGCCATCTCCGCGACCAGCGTGTTGGCGCTCGCGCTGGGCGCGGCGGCGGTCGGCGCGCTCGCCATCGGTGCGCTGGCAATCGGCCGCCTTGCAATCGGTCGCCTTACGGTCGGTCGTCTGGCGATTGGGAAGGCCCGTTTTGGAGCGCTGGAAGTCGATGAATTAACGGTTCGGCGGTTGCATGTCATCGAACATGAAAAGTCGAATTCGTGATGCCTCCAAGCCCGCCTCGGTCCGCCCAAAGGCTCATCTGCTGATCTCTTCGGGCCGGAATGCACCGGGCGGGATGACGCCGGGCGTCACATAGGCGTGGTGCAATGCGTCGAGCTGCGCCCAAAGGACATCGCATTTGAACCTTACCGCTGCGATGCAGGCCTCCTGCTCGGCGCGCGTATGTGCGTTCGCCTTCACATAGGACAAGGCGAATTCGGCATCGCGCGGCGCTTCGCTGAGGCGGCGCTTGAAATAAGCCATCACATGATCGTCGACGAAATCATAATTCGCCAGCATTCCGGCAATCCGCTCGCGATGAATGGCGGGCGCGAAGAGTTCGGTGAGCGATGAGGCGACGGCAACGACCAGCGGCTGTTCGACGACGAAACGCACGTAGGATTCCACCGCGAAACGCGTCGCCGGCAAAGCGGCCCGGCGCGATGTCACGTAATCGCGCTTCAGGCCGAGGCCGTCCGTCAGCACGAGCCAGCGCTCGATCCCTCCCGCTTCTTCGCCGAAGCCGTCGTGATCGAGAATGCGGTGGACCCATTCGCGCCGCAGCTCGCGGTCGTGCACGCGGCTTATGAGAGCGGCATCCTTGCGCGGAACTGCCTCCTGGTAGCAGTAGCGATTGAGCGCCCAGGCTTGGACCTGCCCCTTGTTCAACTTGCCGCCGTGCAAGAGCTTATGGAACGGGTGCTTGTCGTGATAGCGCTCGGCACCTATGGCGCGGATCGCAGCTTCAAATTCAGCGATTGCGAGCGGCACACTGTTGCGCCATTCATCCGACAGGATCTCATTCATCTTGCGAAATTTCCGCGGCTAAATTAAGAGCTTTGACTGGGACATCGGTCCCAGAGCTTCGCTTTGATTTAAGTCAATCACGCTGGCTCGAAGGAGGTCCCTCGGCGCCGTTCACTGACCGCCGGAGTGCTCGGCAGGATCAGGCTCCGCTCCACGACCGAGGGGCCACCATTTGGGTGACTTCGGTTGTCGCAGGATCGATGATTTGAAAGTGAAGCGAGGAAGCTCAAGGGTCGTCGAAGAAAGGAAAAACCCCTATTCGGCTTCGAGAATAGGTTTCAAAATCAGGCGGATTTTTTCCGAACGTCATTCAGAAACTGAACTTCGTGATCATAGACTGCCAGCGCCGCCTCGCTTTGCACGTCCGACTTCCGCACATGCAATGACCCCCGGGTATGCACTCCTTGCATTCCAGCAAACGCCTGTGATTTCTCTCAGATTTCGTTCGGTCGGGACTCCTGCCAAATCATTCCCAGGGATAACGTGTCGGCTTGACACTTGGGAGGACGCAGGGGATTTCCATGGAAACGAATCGCAGCTATCGCGCAAGTCGCATCATCCTCGCAGCAGCATTGAGCCTCACCGCCGTCGCCAATGCCAAAGCATTCGAAGTAACAGCCGAAGAACGCGCCGCTTGCACGCCCGACGCCTTTCGGCTCTGTTCTTCGGAGATTCCGGACGTGGGCCGGATTGTGGCCTGCATGAAGGCCAAAGAGGCCAGTCTCAGTGCGCCGTGCCGCGCGGTGTTTCAAACTGCGGGCCTAAGTCGCCCATCGCATCAACGCGTCGCGCATAGAAACGCCTCGATCTACGCCAGCAATGCGGCCGCGCCGTCACCGTCTCCAGGTCATCGATATTCGCACCAAGCATTCCGGCTGGTCATATCGCATGGCCGCAGAATGCACCGAATGGGTTCGACCTATGCCGGTTACCGAGAACTGTCTCCTTTCGCGGGCCGTCGCTGGAGACATGCACGCGAGGATCATGAGGCGCTGATCATCGGGCGGAAGGTGATGATGGGCTACGCGATGGCTTGCGAAAATCACAGCATACCGGCCGAACTTTGCGACTTGTCGGCGAGTTCCCTCGCATCGTCCGGAAAGTATCGCAAATCCTCCGGCGGTTCGGACTTTTTGGGCACGTGGGAGACGAACCCGGCAACGGAGACCTCCGCGTCCGAAGGCTCGAAGGAGCACACAAGCGTTGCCGGATCCGCGAACAACATCGAATTGGGAAGTTTCTTCGGTTCGTTTGTCGCGCGCTGACGTGCTCGCAAGGTGTTGGGAGCGAGACTCCGGATCGCGCCGCGCGTGGAGGCTCGTGAAAAACCCGGCCGCTTCTAGGCGAGGCGCCGGGTTTCTGTTCGTCTTTGGAGAGTTCGATCAGCGATCGAAGTTCACGTCGCTGACTGCTCGACCGGTTGCGGCCGCGTCCTGGTCAACGGATGCGGATTATCCAGCAGAAAGTTGAGGAGGCTCACGCAGGCCCGGCGAGCGAAGCTTGGACGGAAGTGATCGGCAAAGTCCCGATTGATTTCGACCGCGCGCCAATAGTCCTGTTTCCATGCGCGGAACGCGGCCAACAATTCCACGCTCTGCTCGCGCGAGATCCGCAATGTCGCGCATTCGCATTGCGCGTCGATCCTGGCACTCCCGCCGAAGGCATCGAAGACCACTTTATGGCCGCTCGGCATGTGGCGCAGTTGTCCGCGGCTCATATCGAAATCGCCCGGAGAGTCGCTGAGGGCACTGATCATGGGGCTGACATCAAGGTAGGCCATTCCATTTTCTCCTTATATCTCAATAGCAAGCGCGGCTGCTCGCGCCCCGCCGCACGCATCGTGGCATGGGCTTGGAAAGGTGCAAGATCGGTGCCGGACTCGGAGCCGGTCCTGCGACCAGCGGAGCGATTGAATATCTCATCGCGCCGCATTGCCACCCGCGTCCCCGGACGTCGAGGCCAATACTTTTCTGTTGCCTTAACGCTTGGCTAATCACCGGCTTTGGCTTAACCGGAAGCAGGCACCGCGATCCGTTATTTGCGCGCGAGGTGCAGATAAACTGAGCGAACAGGGAAGGAACTCCTTGTGAAGTCGAGCGTCTTGCCGCGAGCTTTGCTTGCCTTATTGCTGTCCGCCCTCCCGATCAGAGCGCGTGCCAAAGAGATGGTCCTCACCTGCACGAACCCGAACAGCGGGACAACGTGGGACCTGAAGGTCGACCTCGACCGCCACATGGTCAATTCCTTTCCCGCCGAGATCAGCGATCAATGGATCACCTGGCAGGACACGCCGCGTCAGGGCATCTTCGAGTTCAACCGTGTGTCGGGTGAGATGACGATGCGCGGCCCTTCGAGCATGGGGGGTTATTTCCTCCATTATCACTGCCGCGAACACGAATAAAAAAGAGGCCGGTCACATGGGCCGGCCCCTGAGTTGGCTGCTTCCTAAGTCGATTACTCCGCCGGAGCCCCCGGAGCTACGGCGTCGCTATCCAGCGCATAGGCTTCCTCGCCATGCACCGCGTCGTCGCCGATCGCAAGCACCAAGTCGGGCATGCGGAGCGAAACGAAGATCGAGATGATCTTCAAGATGATGAACGTCCCGATTGCATCGAACACGATGATGAACCCCCCAGCCTCGGCTTGCAGCAGAAGCTGGTGGAGGCCACCGGTAACATTGACGCCCGGCGCATTCGAGCCCGTGCCGTAGTAGACGAGCATGTTGGGATCGGCGAGGACGCCGACCAACAAGCCGCCCATCAGACCCGCCACGCCGTGGGTCGAAAACACGCTCAACGTATCGTCGACCTTCTGGAACAGGGCCGTCTTCTGGAGCTTGTTCATCGAGAGCCACGGGATGATGCCGGCGGCGACGCCGATGATGATCGCGCCGTAGCCGTTGACGTAACCGGCGCCGGGGGTGATCGCCACGAGGCCGGCGATCATTCCGTTGATCGCCCCGACGACCGACGGCTTGCCGTAGGCAAACGA
Organism: uncultured Alphaproteobacteria bacterium; assembly: GCA_963759985.1. GTDB lineage: Bacteria > Pseudomonadota > Alphaproteobacteria > Rhizobiales > Beijerinckiaceae > Methylovirgula. Next base: position 382,114 of record CAVXBI010000002.1, on the reverse strand, counting down.
GTCAAGCAGCGTCCAAACCAGCAACGCAGCCGCGGTGGCAATGTTGGTGTTGAGAACCGCAGCCGCGGCGTCGGCATTGGCGAAGTAGGGGTCGCCGCCGTTGAAGCCGTTCCAGCCGAGCCACAGGATGCCGGCGCCGACCAAGGCCATCAGCAGGCTGTTGGGCGGGAAATGGTCGATATCGCGCTGCAGACGCTTGCCGACCACCGCGGCGGCCACGAAGCCCGAAGTCGCTGCGGCGAGATGGATGACGTAGCCACCCGAGAAGTCCACCGCGCCCGCGGCAGCAAGCCAACCGCCGCCCCACAGACTGAAACACCCTACCGTATAGATAAAGGTCATCCAGAGCGGGCAGAAGATCACCCAAGCTTTGAAGCTCATTCGCCCGATCAGCGAGCCGCCGAGAATGATCACGGTGATGGCGGCGAAGACAAACTGGAAGTAAGTCATTGTGGCCATCGGGAAGGCCAGAGGCGGCATGCCGGACGCCGCGGCCGGTATGGTCGCCTGCCCAGTCTCGACCAGGGCTGCCACTGCCGGCCCTGGCATTCCAACGAATGGGAACCATTGCGGACCGAAGGCCATGTTGTAGGCCCACAGCACCCAGACGAGCATCACCGACGCGAAAGCGTAGATGGCCATGAAGGCCGAATTGAGCGCCCATTTCTTTTTGACGATGCCGCCGTAAAGCACCACCAGGCCCGGAACGCTTTGCAGAGCGACGAATGTCGCCGCCGCGAGCTGCCAGGCGTTGGACCCGGTGTCGAGAGTCCATTGCTTTGGATCGGCCTGGTGAGCTGTCGCAAAGAATGCCGCTGCTACATCTAAAAACATATTTTACCTCCCCCCGTTAGGGTCCACGTCTGTCGTCCGGCCAAGTCCCGGGCAACAGGCCCAAAACCGTCCGTTGAGCGGGTCAAGCAAGTTTCGTACTAGGTGCGGGCCAGACTGCGCAGGCTTTTGCTGGGCCAGAAGATGGTTCGGGTTACGGAAAGCCTCCGGAGGTGCGGAGCGAGGTCACGGTCAAGCTGCGCAGCACAAGTTTTGGGCAATGTTCTGCCCGTTAGGCAGATTGCTGCTTTCGCTGTGATGGCTGGCTCCGCTGCGTTTTTTCGTGTGAATTTACGAAATTTCCTCTCACGACGCGGCGCAATGGCAGATTTGCCCGGGCCTCTGCCTCGTTCGGGGCAATCGGGCCGCATTTTTGCGCGCGCGGGCGCAGACGAGTTCTCTTTATTGGTGGCGTCTCAGTTTGAATTTCGATAGGTGAGGACACCCTGGCCGCCACGTGCCTAAACCCGCTTGGGCTTTTGCTTCGCGACGTTGAGCGCCACCGCCTCCTTGACTAGCGCCTTGAACGCGGCGGCGTCGACCGTTTCCCCCTCGCAGATGTTGATCGCCCGGCGCGTGCCGCCGCCGAAGCTGGCGTTGAACAGCCCTGCGGGATCCTCCAGCGCCGCGCCCTGCGCGAAAGTCAGCTTGATGTAGGCCCTATAGATCTCGCCTGTGCAGATGATCCCGGCGTGTTCCCAGGTCGGTACGCCCGAGGGGTTCGAGGGCTTGACCCACTTCACTGCCTCGATCACCTCGGGATCAGCCCGCGCATGCGCGCCAACACCTCGCCACGCCAGTCGCCGAGGCCCGCGAGCTTCGCGTCAATCCGGGCAGAAGGAAACTCCCGATCGGTCATGCACCCTCTGCGATGATCTTCCAGCCGTTCCCCGACCGGCTTCTGGGTAAACTCTACGCCCAGCTCGCGCAGCCGTCCGCCCGCATAATCGGACGGAAAAGATTCAACCTGAGACGCAACCTCTTTATCCGCCCGCTTGACTCCCGCCCGAAAAGGAAGAACTCTAGAACAAATATAGAACGAAATGGAGAGGCCGATGTCCGGCAGCCACCCGGAACCGGCAGCAGAGCGCGGCGCGGAGCGGTTGCGCCTTTTGCGCCGGGAAATCGATGCGCTTGGCCTTTCGGCAAGCCTGCCGGGCCGGACGCCGCCTGCCCCGCGCATTCCGCTTGGCCACGCCCGCATCGATCGTCTACTCGCAGGCGGTCTTAACCTCGGCGCGCTTCACGAAATCGTCGCGGCGCAAGCTGGCGATCATCCCGCCGCGGCGGGTTTCGCGCTCGCGCTTGCGGCCCGTTTGCGCACCGCGCGAAGGCGGACGCCGATCGTCTGGGTCGGCGAGGGTTTCGCCCGCCTGGAACAGGGCGCGCTTTATGGGCCGGGGCTCGCCCTCCATGGGATCAATCCGGCTGGCCTCCTCCTCGTCCATGCGGCGACTGCGACAGAGGCGCTTTGGGCCATGGAAGAGGCGCTGAAATGCCGGGCGCCGGCCGCCGTCATCGGCGAGATCTGGACAGCGAAAGCCTATGATCTTGCCGCCTCGCGCCGCCTCATTCTGGCTGCGCAAAAAAATGCGACGCCCGGTCTTCTCTTGCTTGCGGGCTTGAGCGGCGCCGACACGCTTTCGAGCGGCGCAGATACGCGTTTCGAGGTGCGGGCGCGGCCGAGCCCGCATCAAGCCTCTGCGGACCGCCGCCTGCCCCTGCCCGGTGATGTTGTCTGGTCGGTGCGCATTGCCAAGGCGCGCGCCGGGCCGGCCGGCTTTGCCATCGATCGCGACGAATTCCACCCGGTCTTCTGGACAGAGGCTTGTTTGCGTGATGCGTTATCTCTCCCTTTGGCTGCCGTCTCTGGCGACGGACCGGATCGTCCGGCAGGAGAAGGCGAAGCGACGGAGCGACGCGCGCTCGGCGCATAGCGGCCTCGCAACGATCGCCAAGATCAAGAACGCCCAAAGGCTCGTCGCCATCGACCGAGTCGCCACAGCACGCGGCTTGAGGCCCGGCATGGCGCTCGCCGATGCGCGCGCCCTGCTGCCGGGGTTGCGTTGCTTTGCAGCCGATGCGGCGGCCGAGGCCGCAACGCTCGCCTCTCTTATAGATTGGTGCCGGCGTTTCACCCCGCTTGCCGCGCTCGATCCGCCCGACGGGGCGATGCTTGACGTGAGCGGCGCGGCGCATCTCTTCGGCGGCGAGGCGAAACTTCTTATTGATGTCGAGACGCAGCTTGCGGCGCAGGGCTTTGTCGCCTTGGCCGGGCTCGGCCCGACGCCAGAATCAGCCTGGGCCTTGGCGCGTTTCGGCAAGGAACGCCTGTTATCGCCAGATTGCACCAAACAGGAGATCACCCGCCGCCTCGGCGCATTGCCGCTCGCCGCCTTGCGGCTCGACGAGAAAACCTTGGCCGAACTCGGGCAAGCGGGACTGCGGCGGATCGGCGATATTTTGCTGCGTCCGCGCGCCCCGCTCGCGGCGCGTTTCGACAGCTCCCTCTTCGAGAAGCTCGACGCCATGTTCGGGCGCCTCAAGACGCCGATTTCGCCACGCTTCGAAGCGCCCTCTTATCTGGCCGAGCGGCGCTTTGCCGAGCCGGTCAGCCAGCGCGAATCCGTCGAGGCGACGATCTTCGCTCTTGCGCAGCAGCTTGCGCATCTCTTGGCGCGGCATGGCGAAGGCGCGCGGCGTCTCGACGTGAGCCTCTACGGCGTCGACGGGACGGTGAAACATCTGCTCGCCGGCACGAGCCGCCCGCTGCGCGATCCGCAGATGATCGCGCGGCTCTTCCGCGAAAAGATCGAGGCTGTTTGCGCCAACGCAGATGCGGATGATCCGCTCGACGCGGGCTTCGGTTTCGATGTCCTGCGCCTCTCGGCCCTTGCGGTCGAACACCACGATGAGGATCAAGCGAATTGGCTCGCACCGACTGAAGACAGCCAAGACCTTGCCGATCTCATCGATCGGTTGGGTGCGCGGCTCGGCTTGAGGCGAGTCACAAGGCTTTCGCTTGTCGATACGCATTGGCCGGAATTCGCGGTCGCTGCCGTGCCGGATGCGGTGGCGCGAACTCACTTGGCCCCTCACCCTAACCCTCTCCCCGCAAGCGGGGAGAGGGGATTGCGCCCCATTCGCCTCTTGCAGCGGCCGGAGCCGATCGAAACCATCGCCAGCGTGCCGAATGGTCCGCCGGTCAGGTTTCGCTGGCGGCGCGTGTTGCACGAAATCGCCGCCATCGAAGGGCCGGAGCGGATCGCGCCGGAATGGTGGAAGAACGAGGCCGCTCTGACCCGCGATTATTTCCGCGCCGAGGACAGCAAGGGGCGCAGGTTCTGGCTCTTCCGCGAAGGTCTTTACGAGATCGAGACCGCGCGCCCGCGCTGGTTCATGCATGGGCTTTTCGCATGAAGCATATGCCTTTCGCCGAATTCGCGGTGACGACGAATTTCTCGTTTCTGCGTGGCGCCTCGCATCCGGAGGAATATGTCGCCCGCGCCTATGAACTCGGCCTCGCCGGACTGGGAATCGCCGACCGCAATTCTTTCGCCGGCGTCGTCCGCGCGCATCTTTTCGCGCGCGAGAACGAGATTGCGCCCGAGGTTCTGCGCATCGCCATCGGCACCCGCCTCGTCTTCTGCGACGGCACGCCGGACATTCTCGCCTATCCGCGGGACCGTGCCGCCTATGGGCGGCTCACGCGCCTCCTCACCCGCGGCAACCTGAAAGCACAGAAAGGATTTTGCCGGCTCGAACGTGACGATCTCCTCGCCGCTGCGGAGGGCCTGCAATTGGCAGTCATGCCGGCGAGCACCTGGGAAACGGAGGACGCGGCCACGAAGCCGGGCAAAGTCTATGAGGATTTTGTCGAGGCGGCGGATGCCGGCGGCGCAGCTTCATCCTTCGAGACGGTCGCTATGCGACGTACTCAGGATGAGGGTTCTTTTCTTCATCAGCTTGCTGAAGCGGCGCAGGGCCGCGTCTGGCTCGCGGCCTCCATGACTTATGGCGGCAGGATGCGGCAGGCGCTCGCCGAGCGCGTCGCCCTTGCCCGGCGCACAGGCCTGCCGCTTATCGCCACCAATGACGTGCTCATGCATCACGCGGCGCGACGGCCCTTGCAGGATGTGCTGACCGCGATCCGCCTTGGCGCGCCACTCGATGCGCTCGGGCGCCGCTTGCAAGCCAATGCCGAGCGGCATTTGAAGAACGGCGCCGAGATGGCGCGGCTCTTTTCCGAAGCACCCGAGGCGATCGCTGAGACCTTGCGCTTTCTCGCAGGGCTCAGCTTCTCGCTCGCCGATCTTCACAATGAATATCCGGAGGAATTGCGCGAAGGCCATGCGAGCCCGCAGGCGGCGCTCGAGGCTTTCGCTTATGAAGGGGCGACCCAGCGTTATCCCGAAGGCGTTCCGGAAAAGGTAAGGCAGGCGCTCGCGCATGAACTGAAGCTCGTGGCAGCGCTGAACTACGCGCCCTACTTCCTGACTGTACATGACATTGTGCGCTTCGCACGCGGCCAAAAAATTCTCTGCCAAGGCCGTGGCTCGGCCGCCAATTCGACGCTCTGCTTTTGTCTCGGCATCACCGAAGTCGATCCGACAAGGCACGAGCTTTTGTTCGAACGTTTCATTTCTGCCGAGCGTCACGAGCCGCCGGATATCGACGTCGATTTCGAGCACGAACGGCGCGAAGACGTGATGCAATATATTTACAATCGCTATGGCCGCGCCCATGCCGGCCTCACGTCAACCGTCATCACTTATCGCAGCCGCTCCGCCATCCGCGATGTCGGCAAGGCCTTCGGCCTTTCCGAGGATGTCATTTCCGCGCTGGCGAGTACGCTTTGGGGGACCACGTCGGAGGGCATAGAAGCCAGGGAAATCCGCCGCCTGAGACTCGATCCCAAGGAAAGCCGGCTCGAAAAGACCCTCGCGCTCGCCGAAGAACTCAAAGGTTTTCCGCGCCATCTTTCGCAACATACCGGCGGTTTCGTCATCACCCGCTCGAGGCTCGACGAGGTCGTGCCGATCGCGCATGCCGCGATGGATAAGCGCACCACGGTCGAATGGGACAAGGACGACCTCGACGCGCTCGGCATCTTGAAGGTCGACGTTCTGGCGCTTGGCATGCTCACCTGTCTGCGCAAGGGCCTTGAACTTTTGCAAGGCCATTACGGCGCGCCTTATTCGATCGCAAGCCTGCCCGCGGAAGAGCCGGCCGTCTATCAGATGATCTCCCGCGCCGACACGATCGGCGTCTTCCAGATCGAGAGCCGCGCGCAAATGTCGATGCTGCCGCGGCTACAACCCGCCAATTTCTACGATCTCGTCATCGAAGTGGCGATCGTGCGGCCCGGTCCAATTCAGGGCGACATGGTGCATCCCTATCTGCGCCGTAGGCAGAGGCTCGAGCCGGTCAATTATCCTTCGAAGGAACTCGAAGCCGTGCTCAGCAAGACGCTGGGCGTGCCGCTGTTTCAGGAACAAGCGATGAAGATCGCCATCGTTGCCGCCGGCTTCACGCCGGCCGAGGCCGACAAGCTGCGCCGCGCCATGGCGACCTTCAAGCGCGCCGGTACGATCACCAAATTCCGCGAGAAGATGATCGAAGGCATGGTCGCGCGGAATTATGCGCGCGATTTCGCCGAGCGTTGCTTTCAGCAGATCGAAGGTTTTGGCACCTACGGCTTTCCCGAAAGCCACGCCGCCTCTTTCGCGCTGCTCGTCTATGCCTCGGCTTGGGTGAAATGCCGCTATCCGGACGTCTTTGCCTGCGCGCTGCTGAACGCGCAGCCCATGGGCTTTTATGCGCCGGCGCAGATCGTGCGCGACGCGCGCGAACACGGCATTGGTGTCGAAGAAGTGGATGTGAATTTCTCGGACTGGGACGCGATTCTAGAAGAGGACACGACGTTGGAAGTTATCTCTTCTGAAGAGCACGTCATGGCTCGTCTTCACCCCCGCCATGCCTCGACGCAAGGCGAGATTCTCTCGACCCATAAGGTGAGGCTCGGCTTCCGGCAGATCCAGGGTGTTGCCAAGAAGGACATGGACGAACTCGTCGCCAAGCGCGGCAAGGGCTATGATTCGGTGCGCGATCTCTGGCTGCGCACCGGGCTTTCCCCGAGCGTGCTCGCGGCGCTCGCCGAAGCCGATGCCTTCCGCTCGCTCGGCCTCGAGCGGCGCGATGCGCTCTGGGCGGTGCGCGGCTTGAACCGCGCCGGCGACAAGGACGATCTGCCTCTCTTGCGGGATTTAAGTTTCCGCGCGATCGAGCCCGAGGCGCATCTGCCGCCGATGTCGCTCGGCGAACATGTGGTCGAGGATTATCGCCATCTGTCGCTTTCGCTCAAAGCCCATCCGGTCGCGCTTCTCCGCCACCGGCTCGCGGAACGATCGATCTTGCGCACCGAGGAGCTGGCACGCCTGCCGTCCGGCCGGCGCGTCAGCACCGCCGGCCTCGTGCTTGTTCGGCAACGGCCGGGTTCGGCGAGCGGCGTCATCTTTCTCACGCTGGAGGATGAGACCGGCATCGCCAATGCAATCGTCTGGCCAAAAGTTTTCGAGATGCTGCGCCCGATCGTGATCGCCGCGCGCTTCATCGCCATCAGCGGAAAGCTGCAATCCGAATCCGGCGTCATTCATGTGGTCGTCGATCGCGCCGAGGATTTGACGCCGCTGCTCGGCCTTTTGTCGCGCCAAAGCGGCGAGATATCAGGTCCCGTCCCTTCCGACGCGGTCAAGCGATCACATCAGGGTTCACGCCAGATCATGCGCGAGACGGAGCCCGACCTCTTCGATGTGAAAGCGGCACGCACGGCCACCGACCCGCGCGACGATGTCAGCCAAGTTCTGCCGAAGGGCCGAAATTTTCATTAGAGCTCTAATAAAAAGGCCGCCGTTCTTGCGAACAGCGGCCTCGATGATCCCTACGGCAAAATTGGAAACTCAGGCTGCCTGAAGATTGACGGCTGCGAGTTTCCCGGAACGGCGGTCCGTCTCGACGTCGAAGCTGACCTTCTGGCCCTCGACGAGGCTGCGCAGTCCGGAGCGCTCAACCGCGCTCACATGGACGAAGACGTCCTTGCCGCCGTTGTCCGGCGCGATAAACCCATAGCCCTTTTGTTCATTGAAGAATTTAACAGTTCCACTTTGCATCCTATGCCCTTTCATGGCCGTGTGCACGAAGGCGACCGCGAAATGCGACCCCCTGTTTCAGTCGAATTTGGCAGAAGAGGCTGAAACGTGCGCCGGCAGGCCAGACGAAGCGGTTCAGAGATCAGTCCAAAAGCGATAACACTATATGTGACCCAAAGCCGCTTTTGGCAAGGGTAGGCTGAGCCATTCGCGATCTTTATGTCGCGAGCGCGACAGTTGCGTCCCAGGCGCAGTCTTGACGCAGGATATCCGCTGCTAGGTCAATCTTCCTCCCCCTCCTCAGCAAGGCGGCGCGGATCCTCAAAGAGATGCGCGGTAACGGCGCCGTAGATCATGCCGGCGATGTGCGCGACATAAGCCACGCCGCCCGATTGCACATTGTTCGCGATGACGCCAAAACTGAAAAGCTGGATGAGAAACCAAAAGCCGATCAGCAGCGCAGCCGGTATGAAGGTGATGTCGACGAACCAGCCAATGAGCAAAACGGTGCGAATTCTGTCGCGTGGATAGGTGACGAGAAACGCACCCATCACGGCGGCGATCGCTCCGCTCGCACCCAAATTCGCAACCATCGATCCCGGATCGGCCGCGACTTGCCCGAGCATCGCGACTATCCCGCCGGAAAGGTAGAACGCCAAATAGCGCCATGGGTTCATGGCGTCTTCTATCTCGGGGCCGAACGCCCAGAGGAAGATCATGTTGCCAAGAATATGCGACCAGCTCGCATGCATGAACATGGCCGTCAGAATGGTGATCCAGTGACGGCCGGCGAGGATGTCGGCAGGAATAAGCGACCATTTGAGGACAAATGCGTCGCCGCCTATCAGTTCGAGAATGAAAACCAAAGCGTTTAGCGCAATGATGGACGCGGTGACGATAGGGAAGCTCGAGGGGCGCCGCGATTCATCCGAGATTGGAAACATGTCTTCTTTTCACTTCGCAAGGAAAACGCAATTTATCGAAAGGCCTCCACGAGCTCAATGAATGCCGCGCGCAGTTCAGACAAACAATTTGATTGACAGCGCGCCAAATCTGCGCGGCATTGATTCATATCAAGGCGCCATCATCGGCCCGATAAGAATTCGTGAGCCGCAGCCTCAGTCGAAGTGACACCATGTCAGTCAGGATACCGCACATAAGCCTTTGGATTCGAGAACTGCCTTACGGCGCGGTTTTAATACTGACGTTGCTCGGCGTTGCCTATACCAGCTATTCGAAACAACCGATCGCCATCTATTGGGAGCTTCTCGCGCCGTTGATCGGGTTGGTCTGTATCAGCGCCGGCTGGGTAAACGCCGGCAATAACGACGCGCGATTGCAGCTAATATGGACGCAGGCGCTCCACTGGATCGCGTTCCTGGTGGTGATGAATATGATGCTCTTGTCGAGCGTTCAGAAGATCCTCGGCGTTAGCGCGAATGGACTTGCAGTTCTGACCTTGTTGGCACTCGGCACCTTTACCGCCGGCGTACATGTGCGCTCGCTGCGGGTTTGTCTTCTCGGCCTCGTCATGGCGCTGTGTGTTCCGGCGATTGCGTGGGTCGAGGAATCAATTTTGATTGTCCTGCTGATCGTTGGAGCGGTGCTCGCAATTGGCATCATGTTCCTGTGGCACTGGCACCGACAGACGCGTCAAACCCAATCTTTGTGATCCTGCGGGCAGCATGCGCAACCAAGTCCTCTTAATCGTCACCTGCTTCTTCGTTCGGCTCGGCCAAAACTTTCACGATGGCATCGGTCAGGCGTTTCAAATCTTCGGCCTCAATCGTGAAGGCCGGCGTCAGATAGACGATGCGGCCGAATGGGCGGATGAAGACGCCAAGGTCGGTAAAGCGGCGGCGCATCGCATTCAAATCCGAGATTTTTTCGAGTTCGACGACGCCGATCGCGCCTTTGACCCGCACGTCTTTCACATTGGGAAACCCACGACAGGGTTCGAGCCCCGCGGTCAGGCCTCTTTCGATCGCGGCGACCTGATCGAGCCGCGTTTCGGTCTCGAAGAGATCGAGCGAGGCATTCGCTGCAGCGCAGGCGAGCGCGTTTGCCATATAGGTCGGCCCGTGCATCAATGCATGATCTGGATCATCCGACCAAAAGGCCTCGAACACATGTCGGCGCGCCACCGTCGCGGCGAGCGCCATCGTGCCGCCGGTCAGCGCCTTCGACAGACAGAGGATGTCGGGCGCGATGCCGGCCTCCGCGCAGGCGAACATCGCACCGGTACGGCCGAAGCCGGTGAAGATCTCATCTGCAATCAGCAGAAGACCATGACGATCGGCCGCGGCGCGGATCGCGGCGAGCGCGTCCGGTAAATGAAAGATCATGCCGCCCGCGCCTTGCACCAACGGCTCGACGATAATCGCTGCAAGCTCCTTCGCATGGCGCTTGACGAGCGCCGAGAATTGCGCCGCGCTTGCCGTATCGCGCGGCAGATCGGTGATAATATTTTGCGGCAGCGCGCCGGCGAAACGCTTGTGCATGCCTTCGTCGGGATCGCAGACCGCCATGGTCGCGAATGTGTCGCCGTGATAGGCGCCTCTGAAGGCGAGAAATCTGGTGCGGCCAGCGACGCCTTTGTTGAGCCAGAATTGCACCGCCATTTTGAGCGCAACTTCGACCGCGACTGAGCCGCTCTCGGAGAAGAACACGTAATCGAGATCGCCCGGCAGGAGCGCGGCAAGCCGGGTCGCAAGCCGCACTGCCGGTGCGTGCACAAGGCCGCCGAACATCACATGCGGCATTGCCTTCAGCTGGCGTGCGACGGCATGGCGGATGTGAGGATGATTATAACCGTGGCAGGCTGTCCACCAGCTTGCAATTCCATCGACGAGTTCGCGTCCGTCGGCCAATCTGATCCGCGTGCCTTCGGTTGCAACGACGGGCAATGGCGGCGCATCGGTTTTCATCTGGCTGTAAGGCAGCCAAATGTGCTCACGCCAGGCCTCTTGCCAGTCGACCTCACCTGTCATCTTCAATCCGCAGCTTGTTGCCAGAACGAAGCGTCACCGCTACACCTCAAGAAAGCCAAATGAAAGCCGGGCCTTGAACACTCTCGACGCGTTCGCGCGCGACAAGCTCGCGCAATTGGAGGAAGCCGCGTTGCGGCGCAGCCTCTTTGCGACCTGCCGCCCGGCGGAGGGCGAGGACAGCCCGATCGTCATCCGCGGCGGACGCCGGCTGGTCTCCTTCTCCTGCAACGATTATCTCGGCCTGTCGCGCCATCCCAAAGTCATGGACGCGGCGATCGCGGCAATCCGCGCCTATGGAACCGGCGCCGGCGCCTCGCGCCTCGTCACCGGCAATCATCCGCTCTTCGCCGGGCTCGAGGCGCGTCTCGCAAAGCTGAAAGGTACGGAGGCGGCTTTGGTCTTCGGCTCCGGCTATCTTGCCAATCTCGGCATCATTCCGGTGCTCGCCGGCGAGGCCGATCTTATTCTCATCGACGAGCTCGCGCATGCGTGTATTTTCGCCGGCGCACGGCTGTCGGCAGCGGAGCTCTGCGTCTTCCGCCACAACGATATCGGTCATGCGCGCGCCATTCTCGCCGCCGAACGCGGGCGCTTTCGTCACGCGCTGCTCGTCACCGACGGGGTCTTTTCGATGGACGGCGATTTGGCGCCGGTCGCGGCGCTCGCCGAGCTTTGCTCTGCGACAGACACGTGGCTCATGACCGACGACGCGCATGGGCTCGGCGTGCTGGCTGAAGGCCGCGGCTCGACGTTCGTCGACGGCTATAAGGCCGACGTGCCGCTGCAAATGGGCACGCTCTCGAAGGCGATCGGCAGCTATGGCGGCTATCTCTGCGCCTCGCAACCGGCCATCGATTTCATGCAATCGCGCGGGCGCACGCTCATCTATTCGACCGGCCTGCCGCCCGCCAACGCCGCCGCAGCGATCGCCGCGCTCGACGTTATCGCAGCCGATCCGGCCTTGACCCAAATGCCGCTCGCCAAAGCCCGCGATTTCACCCGTCGCCTCGCTTTGCCCGAAGCGCAAAGCCCCATCGTCCCGTTGGTGCTCGGCACCTCGGAAGCCGCACTTGCCGCCTCGCGCATGTTCGAAGACGAAGGCTTTCTGGTCATCCCCATCCGCCCGCCGACCGTGCCGCCGGGCACGGCGCGGCTGCGCTTTGCCTTTTGCGCCGAACATCGCGATGAAGATGTGGCGCAGCTCGCGGATATTGTTGCGACCCGCTTGCGATATCGTAACGAGACGCTGCCGGCGCATCGTGACACCGGCAGCTGACCTGGATCAGGCCCTTGTCCGCCATTTTTATTACCGCCACCGGAACGGGGATCGGCAAAACTTTTGTCGCGGCCGGACTCGTCCGCTGCCTGAGGCGGCGCGGCCGCAGCGTTGCCGCACTGAAGCCCGTTGTCAGCGGCTTCGATGCGGATACCTGCGCGGGCAGCGATCCCGTCGTGCTTCTTGAGGCTTTGGGCCGAAAGCCGAGCGAAGTCGCCATTGCCGCAATCGCGCCCTGGCGATTTTCGGCCCCCCTGTCGCCCGACGTTGCGGCGGTGCAAGAAGGCAGGCCCATCGATTTCTCTGCCCTCGTCGGCTTCTGCGAGGCGTCGATCGAGACGGTCGAAGATGTGCTCGTGATCGAAGGGATCGGCGGCCTGATGACGCCATTGGATGCGCAATCGACCGTGCTCGACCTCATCGAGGCGCTGCGGCTTCCGATCATCCTTGTCGCCGGCACTTATCTCGGAGCCCTGAGCCACGTCCTGACCGCATTCGAGGTCGCAACGGATCGCGGTCTCGACACGGCAGCCCTGGTTCTCAACGAAACCCCCGCTTCGTCCGTGCCGATCGCGGCAACCCGCGCCAGTTTGGCGAATTTTTTCGGCGAAGTGCCGATCATCGCGCTCCGACACGGTGCCAACGACAATGCCGCGGCCTTCGAGGCCTTGGCGGATCTGCTGCCCTAGCACTGCCGGATCATATCCAACGATGCCGCCCTACTTCGAGTTGGCGTCGGCTTCCGTCTTCAGTTCGTCGGCAAAAGCCTCGATACGGCGCGCATTGGCGCCGAAATCATGTCGGCCAACGCGCGAGACCGAACGGACATCGACACGCGTCTGTCCGGCGAGCGGCCGGATGCGAACAGCAATGTCGTCGGCAAACCCGAAGACCATCCCGTGATCGATCGCATCGACATGGCCGAGGCCGAGACGCCCGCCAGGCGGAATCGCCTCGATGATTGTCCAATGGCGGGCGGCGGCGGCGCTCAATACGGCATCGTAGGCCTCGTCCCCGTCGAGATCGAGAAGGATCGGCTGCACGTCCGGATAGGCCTTGGCTTGGAGCCGGCGGACGGACGCGGGAAGAAACGGGGGCACCACGCCTTTGCGCACCGCCATGGCTTTGGCGGAGAGCGAGAAAGCCGGCGGGTCGTCGAGATCGGTCGAGACATCGTTCAGCACCGGCAGGCGAATGGCCTGGACGGCGAGGAAGGCTGGATAGGCCAGCAGAAGAGCCGCCAGCAAAGATCCCGTCGCCAGAACGCCGACGCCCTTGCGGCCGGTGCGCCAGATCGCCACGGTCGCTGCCCCGGCACAAAGAATTGCGAGACAGGCAATGACGATCGCCGATCCGATGACCGCGAGCACGGCGGTCGGATCGAGCCCGGCACGCGCCAGAATGAGGCCCATGCCGACCACCGCCGCCGCGAACAAGGCGAGGCGGCGGCTCCATAAGGCGCTGTCCGAATAGGGTTCTTCGATGATGATACGGCGCATGTCGAGCCGAGCAAGGATCGTTGGCACAGATGTACGAGCCTGCGGCGGCGGAGGCAAATGGCGGCCGAGCTCGGAGCGTCAGCCGAGGCGACGAAGAAAGCTGGCCAGCGTAAGCGCGGCCGCCCGCGTTTACTAAAATCACAACGCTCTGTTTACCGCAGGGCCTGATCGTGGCCTGACGCTGGCTCACGGGATGGTCTCAGCGAAATGCCGCTGTGACGCCTTAACACCTTGAATCTGCCTGCGGTGGTCGCACACGCTGGCGAGCCTTGTTGAACCTTTTGCCGATATTGGACACCCAAAGTTTATGGCCCTGCTCACACGCCGACATTTGATGCAAGGTGCCGGCGGCCTCGTCTTGGGGTCGATGGCCTTGGCGACCTACGCCGTTGCCATCGAGCCGGGGTTCCTGCTCGACATCACATCCTACAGCGTCAGGCCTCCTCGATGGCCCGATGGGCTGAAGGTCAAGGCCACTGTCATCGCCGATATCCACGCCTGCGAACCCTCGATGTCGGCATCGCGTGTCCGCCAGATCGCCGAACTCGCCAATCGACAGGGCGCCGACATCATTTTTCTCCTTGGCGACTTCAATGCCGGCCACAGGTATGTCACCGGAGCCGTCTACCCGGAGCAATGGGGCGAAGCCCTATCGATCCTCAACGCACCGCTCGGCGTCTACGCCATCCTCGGCAATCATGACTGGTGGCATGGACCGCTCCCCGGCATGCCCAGCGATGGCGGCGAGAGCGTCCGCCGGGCGCTGCGCCACGCCAACATCGAGGTGCTCGAGAACGATGCCATAAAGGTGGAGCACAACGGCCATTCCTTCTGGGTGGCTGGGCTCGGCGATCAAATGGCGCATCAGATCGACACGAAGCTATTCCAAGGTATCGACGATCTTGCTGGAACACTGGCCGAGGTGACCGACGATTCTCCCATCGTGCTGTTGGCACACGAGCCCTATATTTTCTCGCGTGTGCCGGAGCGGGTGGCGCTCACGCTCTGCGGCCATACGCACGGCGGGCAAGTGAACCTGCCCTTCATCACCGCTGCCTATTGCGAGATCGAATTCGGGACGCGGCATTTCTACGGTCACATCGTGGAGAACGGCCGCCAGATGATCATCTCCGCGGGTCTCGGCACGTCGATCCTGCCAGTGCGCTTCCTGCGGCCGCCGGAACTCGTCAATCTGACGATCGGCGGTGGCGGCGTACCGATCGCGTGATTTGCCGCAGAGCCATTCTGCCAAGCAAAGCGCAACCCCTCTCCCGCAAACGGGAGAGGGGTTGCGCCTGAAAATCCAGAATTGCTGGCTTTTAGGTCTACTCCACGACCACGCGGGTGCCGACTTTGACGCGATCGTAGAGATCGATCGCATCGATATTCGACATCCTGATACAGCCCGATGAAACAGCCTGGCCGATCTGATCCGGCTCGTTCGTGCCGTGGATGCGGTAGAGCGTGTCCTTGTTGCCTTGGAAAAGGTAGAGAGCGCGCGCGCCAAGCGGATTTTCGGGCCCGCCCGGCAGTCCGCCGGCGTCGGCGGTGGGCTGCAAATGCGGCCAGCGCTTCAACATGTCGTCCGGCGGCATCCAGTGCGGCCATTCCTCTTTGCGCCCGACCATGGCTACGCCCGTCCAGCCGGCAGCTTCGGAGCCCGCCGCAATACCGTAGCGGATCGCCTTTTTGCCCGGCAGCACATAGTAGAGGAACATGTGTTTGGTATCGACGACGATCGTGCCCGGCTTCTCGCCGGTCGGATCATCGACTTTGTAGCGATGATATTCCGACGGAATGTCGGCCTGTGGCGCCAGCGCCAGATACTCCTGATCCCGCGCCGACATGGTCGGATCGGGGGTCGTTACGCCACCATCCGGCACGCATCCGGCAAGGGAAAGTGCTAACAATGGCAATGCCCAAGTGATCGTTTGCAATCTCATCTCTATTTCCCCACCGTCACGATTCGAAATAACGCATCAGCCTTTCTCTTGCCATCCTCTCATGCAGCTGAAATGCGAGAAGACGGCGGCCTGTTGCGCAAATGAAACAGCCTGCCCGCGGTGATCTTTGTTGACCGACCGGCGAGGCGAACAGCGTCGACGATAGTCCCTGCAAGCGCCGAGCAAAGCTCATTTTTTGGTGATCAGTGTGGCAACTCTTCTCCTCGGGCATCCCGCCAGTCTCGGCCATGATACGGGTCCGGGCCATCCTGAGCGAGCGGAGCGGATTCGCGCCGTCGAAAAGGCCTTGGCCGGCGCGGATTTTCAGGCGCTCAAGAGACTCGAGGCGCCGCGCGGCGATTCGCAAGCGATCTTGCGGGTCCATTCGCCCGAATACTTGGCAAAACTCGAATCCGCCATGCCGACGGAGGGGCTCGTCGCCCTCGATGCGGATACGGTGATTAGCCCCGGCACCTTCGAAGCCATCCTGCATGCGACGGGCGGTGCGCTCCTGGCGGTCGATGCTGTCATGCGCGGAGAAGTCGACAATGCCTTTCTGGCGGCGCGGCCGCCCGGCCATCACGCCGAGCGAGCGCGGCCGATGGGCTTCTGCCTCGTCAACACCACCGCTGTTGCCGCCCGCCATGCGCAGGCGGCGCATGGAGCGGAGCGAGTCGCAATCATGGATTTCGATGCCCATCACGGCAATGGAACGCAGGAAATATTCTGGTCGGATCCGACCGTCCTCTATGGCTCAACGCATGAAATGCCGCTTTTTCCCGGCACCGGTGCGCGGCGCGAGCGCGGCGAATATGATACGATCGTCAATGCGCCGCTCTCGGCGGGTGACGACGGCCATGTTTTCAAGGAGGCCGCGGAAACCGTCATTTTGCCGCGCATCGCGGCCTTCGCCCCCGACCTCATCATTATTTCGGCCGGATTCGATGCGCATCACCGCGATCCGCTCGCCAATCTGAACTTGACTGAGAACGATTTCGCCTGGGTCACCGGCAAGCTGATCGATGTCGCGCTCTCTCATTGCGACGGCCGCATCGTCTCGGTGCTCGAAGGCGGCTATGATCTCCGAGCGCTTGCAGGCTCGGCTGCCGCGCATGTGCTGACCTTGATGGGGCGCAGCATGCCTCTCAAAGCTGCGGCGCCGGTTCAGGCTTCGCCTTCGACCGGCTCGTAGGCGACAATCTCTATGCCGAACCCCGAGAGGCCGACATATTTGAGCGGCGAGGAGGTGCGAAGCCTTATCGACGAGATCCCAAGATCGCGCAGAATCTGCGCGCCGACGCCGATCTCGCGCCATTCTCTCTTGCGCAGTTCCTCCGAGTCTTGTGCTTCTGCGCTCGGCAGGTTGACCGGCACGCCTGCCGTGCCATCGCGCAAATAGACGAAGACGCCGCGCCCTTCTTTCTTGAATCTCGCGAATGTTTTTCGGATCACCGAGCCGCCGGTGATCACGTCGGCGATGATGTCGACGCGGTGCAGCCTGGCCGGCATATTGCGCCCATCCCCTATCTCGCCCTGGACGAAAGCGAAATGCTGGACCGGATCATAGGGCGTGACATAGGCATAGCCGGTGAGCGGCCCGCTCGGGCCTTCGACGGAAAAGACATTCACCCTTTCGACGAGCTTTTCGCGTTCCTGACGATAGGCGATAAGCTCGGCGACCGACAACCGCCTCAGCCCGTGCTTTTTAGCGAAGTCATCGATCTGCGGCCCGGTCATGACGCTGCCATCGTCATTGGCGAGTTCGCAAATGACGCCGACCGGCGGCAAGCCGGCAAGCCGGCAAAGATCGACCGCGGCCTCGGTGTGACCCGAGCGCATGAGGACCCCGCCCTCGCGGGCGATCAGCGGGAAGACATGCCCGGGCCGGACGAAATCGCCGGCTCCCACGTTGGGGTTGGCAAGCGCGCGCACCGTATGGGCGCGCTGTTCGGCGGAAATGCCGGTCGTCAGCCCATGCCGGGCATCGACCGAAACCGTGAAGGCGGTGCCGAGCGGCGCGTCATTGGTCGCGACCATCGGCTGGAGATGCAGCCGCCGCGCATCTTCCGCGGTAATCGGGGCGCAGACGATGCCGCTCGAATAGCGGATGATGAAGCCCATCTTTTCGGGCGTGCAGAGCGCCGCGGCGCCGACGAGGTCGGCCTCGTTTTCGCGGTCGTCGTCATCGGTGACGACGACGATCTCGCCGCGCGAAATCGCCTCGATCGCTTCGGTCACCGAACGGCGCATTCAAAAACCTCTACGATGTGTTAGGTTCGTAACCGTTAGATAAGCGAGATTCGTAACCGCACAATGCTGGCTAAGATCGAGCCTTTGGCCTTCCTGCGGATCGGCTTGAGCCTCGTCGGGCTTTTCGTTGCGCCCGCGGGGGTCCCAGCCGATAGTGGGGCCTGTGCGACGATCGCCGCGGCCGGTCACCATTATACGATTTGCACCTTCGACGCTCGGCAGGCTCGGTTGCGTCTCTTTTTGGCCGACGCCGACGGCAGGCCTTATGGCGGTTTCAGCGCGATCGACGAGGCCTTGAGGCCGCAAGGGGACGCGCTCGCCTTTGCCATGAACGCCGGCATGTTCCGCCAGGACTTTCGCCCCCTGGGTCTCTACGTTGAAGCCGGGCGCCAACTGAGCCCCGCCAATACGAGGGCCGGTCCTGGCAATTTTCACATGAAGCCGAACGGCGTCTTCTACTTCGATTCGAAAACCGCCGGCATCATGGAAACCGGACGCTTTCTCGCGGCGGGCTTGAAACCCGACTACGCGACCCAATCGGGACCAATGCTGGTCATCGGCGGCGTGCTTCATCCGAAGATCGAGGCTTCCGGCACGTCGGAGAAGATCCGCAACGGCGTCGGCGTGAAAGACGGCCATATTGTCATCTTCGCGATTTCCGAGGAGCCGGTCACTTTCTATGAATTCGCAACCTTGTTTCGCGACCAGCTGGGCTGCCCCGATGCGCTCTATCTCGACGGATCGGTGTCGAGCCTCTATGCGCCGGCCGTCGGCCGCGAGGACGACCTTCTGCCGCTCGGCCCCATCGTCGGAGTCGTCGAGAAGGCGCAATGAGCGTGCTGGCTTTTCCTTTAGCTGACAGCGACGCCCGCGGCACGGCTGACCAAAGCCTCTATCTTGGCATCGAACGCCTGCGCCGCCGCCAAAAGCTCCGGGTTCCCCTTTGCCTGCATCAGCGAGGACGGTAAGTCATAAATGATCGCGGACCCATCGCCATTCTCGAACAGCAGAAGCTCGACGGGCACGAAGAAGGACGCCTCGATGTCGTGCCGGATCATCGTGATCGCGACCAGCTGATTGCCGAAGATCAATCGCGTGGCCTTCTGTTTGATGCCGTAAAGCGGAAGCCACTTGCTGTGATCGACTTCGAAGAACAGCATGAACCCGCTTTCGCCGATGAAGGGCTTGAGGCTGCGTTCGAGATCTTCGGGGCTTCGTGCCCCCTGCGTGGCCTTGGAGACCTCCTCGAGCCTCGCCGTGCCCATGAAGCTCAGAAGAGAGGACTTGACCGCGTCGAAGGATCGCGTGCTGTCGAAGCGCACGCGCGTGACCTCGACGGAATAGGTGGACATCGCGCTTTTCGTCATCCGATTATCCGATCTGCGCTCGATGGCGCAGGAACTGATCGGCCAGCACGCAGGCGACCATGGCTTCGCCGATCGGCACGGCCCTGATCCCGACGCAAGGGTCGTGGCGCCCCTTGGTGACGATCTCCGTCTCGGCGCCGGAACGATCGATCGTTTGGCGCGGCGTCAGGATCGACGATGTGGGCTTGACGGCAAAACGCGCGACGACCGGCTGGCCCGTCGAAATGCCGCCGAGAATTCCGCCGGCATGATTGCTGCGGAACGTGGGCCGTCCATCGGCGTCGACGCGCATCTCGTCGGCGTTTTCCTCGCCAGACAAAGCGGCAACGCCGAAGCCCTCGCCGATCTCGACTCCCTTCACCGCGTTGATCGACATCAGCGCCGCGGCAAGTTCGGCATCGAGCTTGCCGTAGAGCGGCGCGCCCCAGCCGGGCGGCACGCCTTCCGCGACGATCTCGATGACCGCGCCGATCGAAGAGCCGGCCTTGCGGATCTCGTCGAGCTTTTTCTCAAAAAAAACCGCGGCCTCGGCATCGGGCGAAAAGAAGGAATTGCGCCGCGTCTCCTCCCAGTCCCATCTCGCCCGATCGATCCAATGCGAACCGATGGCGACAAGCGCACCGCGCACGCTGACGCCGCGGATGATCTTTCGGGCGATGGCGCCGGCAGCGACCCTTGTCGCGGTCTCGCGCGCCGAAGCGCGTCCGCTCCCGCGCCAATCGCGCAGGCCATATTTCATCTCATAGGTGAAGTCCGCGTGGCCCGGACGATATTTGTCCTTGATCGCGTCATAGTCCTTGGAGCGCGCATCCTCGTTCTCGATCAGGAGCGCAATCGGCGTTCCGGTCGTGACCTGTCGGCCTGACGCCGAATCGCGGAAGACGCCGGAGAGAATCTTCACCCGGTCGGATTCCTGCCGCTGGCTGGTAAAACGCGTCTTGCCCGGCCGGCGCTCATCGAGAAAGTACTGGATCTCCTCGTCTTCGAGCGGGATGGCGGGCGGGCAACCATCGACCACGCAGCCGATCGCCGGCCCGTGGCTTTCGCCGAAGGTCGTCACCCGAAAAAGATGGCCGAATGTGTTGTGGGACATGGTTTGTTGCCCTCGCTCGAGAGGGCGCTGCCGAGGCGACGAAAAACCGAGCGCCTCACTCCTTGGCCAAAGCTGAAAGATCGGGCGCCGCGGGATTCTTCATGCCAACGATGTGATAGCCGGCGTCCACATGCAAGATCTCGCCGGTGATTCCGCGCGCGAGCGGCGAAAGAAGAAAAGCGGCGCTCTCGCCGACTTCCTCGATCGTGACCGAGCGGCGCAGCGGCGCATTATATTCGTTCCACTTGAGGATGTAGCGGAAATCGCCGATGCCGGAGGCCGCAAGCGTCTTGATCGGGCCGGCCGAGATCGCATTGACCCTGATGTTCTTCTCGCCGAGGTCGGCTGCAAGGTAGCGCACGCTCGCTTCGAGCGCCGCCTTGGCGACGCCCATGACGTTATAGTGCGGCATCCATTTCTCGGCGCCATAATAGGTCAGCGTCAGCATCGCACCGCCGTCGGTCATCAGTTTTTCGGCGCGTTGGGCGACGGCGGTGAACGAATAGCAGGAGACAAGCAGAGTGTTGGTGAAGTTCTCTGCGGTCGTATCGACGTAGCGTCCGGTCAACTGATCGCGGTCGGAGAAGGCGATGCAATGGACCACGAAGTCGAGCTTGCCCCAGAGCCTTTCGACTTCGCCGAACACGGCATCGATCGTCGCGACATCGGTCACGTCGCAATGGCCGACGACATGGGCGTCGAGTTCTTCCGCCAGAGGACGGACACGCTTTTCGAGCGATTCGCCCTGGTAGGTGAAGGCAAGCTCGGCGCCGGCGATATGCGCCGCTTTGGCGATGCCCCAGGCAATCGAACGATTATTGGCCGTTCCCATGACGAGGCCGCGACGTCCGGCCAAGATCCCGGGAACGGGGGTGTGAAGAGACAGTCGTTCCGGCTGGGTCATTCTCGATCCTGGCCAAGAAAGGGAGAGCCGGCACGCCGGCAACCCTTGCGTTTAACCCGGATTTCATCGATTGGCCAAGTCTATGTGGGGGCGATGGGACAAGTCTCGGGGCTTGCCAGAACCCGATCCGTCACGCCAGGCTCATCCCAAGTCCTGGCGTGGATCATAAGGCTTTTGCGTCTGCCATTTGCGCGCCAGCTCCAAGAGATCGGGATCGGTCTCGTCGGGCAGGACGATGCGCAAGGTGACGAGCAGATCGCCGGGAGTACCGCTCGGATTTGGCAGGCCTTTCCCGCGCAGGCGCAAGGTGCGCCCGCCTCCGTTCGAGCCGGCCGGAACGTTGAGCTCGACCTTGCCATCGAGGGTGGGGACATTGACCTTGCCGCCCAGCACGGCCTCATAAAGCGTCACGGGCAGATCGAGGCGAAGGTCGCGCCCATCCACCCGGAAATAGGGATGCTTGGCGATTTTGACGGTCACCATGGCATCGCCCGGCTCGCCGCCAAACTGACTGGGATGGCCCTGTCCTTTGAGGCGGATTTGCCGGCCATCCTCGACTCCCGCCGGCACCGAGACTTCAAGCGTCCGCCCCGTCGGCAGCGTGACGCGGCTTTTGCCCCCATGCACGGCTTCGCTGAGAGAGACGGTAAGCTGCGCTTCGACGTCCTCGCCGCGCGGCAAGGGCCGGCTTTGCCCGCCACGCCGTTGCGCGCTGCCGAACAAATCGCTGAAAATATCGCCGGCATCGAATCCGCCGCCGGGCGCAGTACGAAATTCGAAGTGCTCGAACCCGCCGCCCGGCGCGCGCCGCGTAAAGCCGCCCGGCCCGGCAGGACCGCCTGCCCCGAAGCCTTCGAAGCCCTGGAAACGCGGCTTGCCCTCCGCGTCGATCTCGCCGCGATCGAAGGCGGCGCGTTTCTTCTCATCCCCGAGAATCTCATAGGCGGCGCTCACCTCGGCGAATTTGTCCTTCGCCTTGGGGTCCTTGCTCTGATCGGGATGGAATTTTTTCGCGAGCTTGCGATAGGCCTTCTTGATCTCGCCGATATCGGCCGATTTAGCAACGCCCAGAACGGTATATGGATCGCGCATCTTTGAGCCCAAACTGGCGCCCGCCCGCAACGGCGCAGGCGCAAAGTCTCACCTCCAACTTGGGGTGAGACCGCGCCAACCGCAAGCCTGGCAATCCGGGCGCCTCAAACGGTCCGATGGTGAATGCCGGCCGGCGCGGCGGCGAGCCCGATCGCGGCGGCGATCCGGGCCGCCAGAAGAAGCCCGAGGAAGGCGGCCGCATTGATCGCCAGGATCCGCAGAACGACCGGCGCGGCATAGGGCTCGAGGCCGTTCGACGACAGCACCGTGATCAGGAAAAGACCGCCTTCATAGGCCGCAAAGGCAGCGAGAAAGGCCGCTGCGTAAGCCACGATCGGATGCGCCAGAGCTGTGCTGACATAGGCCCATCCGGCCGCGAGAACGGCGAGGACGCCGACGAGCGCGAAGGCGGCAGCCCAGGCCAAGGTCTCCGCCCCGACCGGATAATGGAGCACGGCAAGGCCGACGCATTGGTTGGCGAGGACGACAGCAAGGATAAGAAGCAAGGCGGCGCGCCGGTTCATCGTCAAAGCGGCCATGGCGCCGAATCCGGCAAGAGGCGCGGCGCAGGCGAAGCCAAGGCTCAAGCCGATGCTGGCGGCAACGAGCGCGGCGAACCAAACGAGGCTTCGCCAATCGATCGATTTTATTTGCGCGTCTCTGTTCACGATCGTCTCCATGTCGAGCCGGCTCTCCGGCGGTTGTCTTACCAGTGTTTCAATCCTGTTGGAATTGGCTACCCGACGCTGCTTTTTATGGCGTGCCGGGCGCATCGAACGCGACTTTCAACCCGCCAAATACGCCGAGGCCGGGACGCTGAAAGCCGAGCGGATCCTGATATTGAACGTTGAGAGCGTTATCGATCCGCGCGAAAGCGGTGACGCCGCGGCCAAGGTCGTAGGAGCCGGCGAAATTCACGAGCACATAACCAGGCACCGGCAGCGGCGTGAGATTGGTGAAATCACGGTTGTTGTCGACCCAGGGCCCGACATAGATGACGGTCGCGCTCAATTGCGCGGCGCTCGTCACCTGCCAGATCCCGCTGAGGCTCGCCTTGTCTTTTGGCCGACGTATCAACTCCTCTTGCAAAGTGTCGTCCTCGGCATGCGTATAGGTGTAATCGGCGCGCAATGTCAGCGGCTCCCATGGATGCACGCTGACGAAGCTCTCGACCCCCTCGGTCGTCGCTTCGTCGATGTTCTCATAAGTGCCGACGAAGGCCGAATTGGTGACAATTTCGATGAGGTTATGGATGTTATTGTGGAAATAGGTAGCGCCGAAAGACGCTTGCCCTTTGAGCAGATTTTGCTCGAACCCCGCGTCATAGCCGATGCTTGTTTCCGGCTGGAGATTAGGATTGGCGAAGAAGAAGGGCGGGAAATTATCGTAAAGCTCTTCGAGGCTCGGCGCATTGAAGCCTGTGCCGACGCTGGCCTTCAGCTTCGTGCCGGTTTCCGGAATGAGGAAGGCCGGCGCTTCGCGATAGGTCACGGCATTGCCGAATTGGCCGTTATGATCGAAACGCACGTTCGCGCTGTTGAAGAATCTTTTTCCAATGCTCGACTGAAGCTGCCCAAAAACGGCATCGTCAGTCACCGCCGCGGAGAGTTCCGGAGTGATCGCTCCGCCGGTGACCGAGAGGGGATCGTCGATTTCGTCTCTCTCATGCTGGGCGCCAAGCGTCACGATCTCGCCCGGCAAAACGGTGAGATTTCCCTGATAATCGAACTTCAACCGGCCGCCCTGGTAATAGTCAGTATCGTCGGAAGCTGGGTTGGGATCGATGAAGCTGCGATTGTAATCGGTGAAGCCGACGCCGAGCGTTTGATCGAGCTTGCCGTCGAGCAAGACAAGGTGGCCGAAGGTGCGGGTGAAAAGCTCCTGATTGCCGTTGATGCTCTGCATCGCCTCGGGGCCGATGAAATCATCACTCGTCGAATAAAGCGTCGATTCGATTTCGCGGCCGACAAACCCGATGTCGAAATTGTCCGTGAGCTGCGCCCCGAGCTTCAATGAAAAGGTTCGGTTGTCATAGGCATCCGGATTGAGCGGACGCCCGGGCGGTACGAGATCCGCCGGGGTCACGGCCGTATCTGTCGAGCTGAAATGCGCGAAATTGAAGGAATAGCTGAACCGCGATGTCGAGCCGCTGACTCCGAGATTTTGATTGAACGTGCCGAAAGAGCCGCCCTCGAGCGTCCCATAGACGTGCGGGGGCCCCTCTCCGCTCTTGGTGATGATGTTGATGACCCCGCCGATCGCACTCGATCCGTAGAGGCCGCTTTGCGGACCGCGCAGGATTTCGATGCGGTCGATACCCGAGGTCAAAAGCTGGCCGAAATCGAACGTGCCGTCGGGCGCGCTCGGATCGCTGACGTCGATGCCATCGATATAGACCTTCGTTTGGTTCGCGTTGGCGCCGCGCATATAGACCGAGGTCGCGCCGCCCGGGCCGCCGGTCTGCACGACATTGAGCCCGGCACGTCTTCCAACGCATCCGGCACGGTGCGCTCTTGCTTCGCCTCCATGTCGGCGCTGGTGATGACGGTGATGCTGCTTGCGACTTCATTTTCCGGCGTCGGCAGCAGCGTGGGGGTCACGACGATCTGCGGAAGTTGCTCGCTCTGATCGGAAGCAACTTGCGCAAAGGCCGGCGCATAAGGAGAGAAGACAATCAGGCCTGCGCATAGGATCAGCGCGCGGCGGTGCGCCGCAAATCTTGAACTGAGGGAAAGCATAGAGCCTCGCAGCGACGTGACACGTCACCGCGAGCTAAAGCCCGAAGGCCGCCTTCTACCCAAGGCGTACTTCGAGCCTCCATCGGTGCACCCCGCCCGATGCGTTCGCGCGTGACCACGAGGATGGCAGGTCTCCTGGCTCGCGGGTCCTCGCCTTGCGCCGCCTTCCCGGTTGCCCAGTGGCGTGATGGCGCGTGGCTCGCCGCTTACAGTTGCGGGGGCAGCCATGGTTTGGGCCGAAGCCGCACCATGTTCCCTTTTGATCCCCGAAGGGAACCATCGAGCAGAAAGCTACCAGCTTCTGCGTGGGGATCAACGCGAAACTTTGCGTCGTTTGGATTGCTTGGGGGAGCCGCTAGCTTTTCTTCCAGGGCTTCACGTCGGTAATGACCCATTCGCCGGATTTGTCGGCGCAGGCCGTGCCTTGCAGGGAATCGCCGTCGGCGTCATCCTTGTGGTCGATGTCAGCGCGAAAGCCGCGGCAGGTTCCGTTATCCGTCGCATAGGCTTCACCGATGGCGGCGAACGAGCCCTTTGCTCCCGAATCGGGATTGTCCCAAGGCACTTCCGTATCTTTGCCATCCGCATCCATGGCGCTCGCGAGCGCCAATTTGGCGCGCAGCCAATCGTCGCCTTTCAAGCCGGCGATCGGCGGCTTCTCAGGCGGCGGGATCGACGCGGTCTGCTCGTCGTCATGCGAACCCGGCAGCAACGAGCCCATGGGCAAGGACATCGAGCAGCCGCCGAGCGTGACACACAGGAAAAGCGCCACAGGCAGCACCCCGGCTTTTTCCAGCGCCCGCCCATTTCCTATATAAGACAACAGGCTCAATTCCGGCCAATGATCGCTCAGCAATCGCTTACCTCAGTTCCTCAGCGGTTTAGTCTATCCTGGATGAATTAACCGTGCGTGACTTTACCGATGCCGACGAACCTCTCGCGCTCTTCTCGGACTGGCTCGCGGCGGCGGAAAAGGCCGAACCCGACGATCCCAATGCCATGGCCCTGGCTACCACGGATGAAAGCGGCATGCCAGACGTTCGAATGGTGCTCTTGAAGGCCTTCGACGCCCAAGGCTTTGTTTTTTACAGCAATTCCGAAAGCGACAAAGGGCGCGAGCTCACCTTCGCGATGAAAGCGGCGGCGGTTTTCTACTGGAAGTCGCTGCACCGCCAGGTGCGCATCCGCGGCCCGGTCGAACGCGTAAGCGATGCGGAGGCCGATGCTTATTTTCGCACTCGCCCCCTGCAAAGCCGCATTGGCGCTTGGGCGAGCCAGCAATCGCGGCCGCTCGAAAGCCGTCTGGCGCTCGAAGCGGCGGCCGCCAAATATACGGCGAAATTCGCGCTTGGCGGGGTGCCGCGCCCGCCCTATTGGGTGGGCTACCGCATCCAGCCGCTCGCTATCGAATTCTGGTCGCATAGCGCCTTCCGGCTGCACGACCGGATCAGATTTTCTCGCGGCGAGCCGGGGGCCGGCTGGGAAAAGCAGCGTCTCTATCCATGATCCCTTGCCGATGATGCGCTTCGATCCGCCGCAACCGATCCTCGGGGTGAGCATTGCCGTGTTTCGCGAGGGCCGGGTTCTCCTTGCCAGGCGGACAAAACCGCCGTCCGATGGCACTTTCTCGCTTCCGGGCGGCCGCGTCGAGGCTGGCGAGAACTTGCAAGAGGCCGCCTTGCGCGAACTGGAGGAGGAAGTCGGGGTCAAGGCCGAAATCATCGCCTTCAATCGCTATGTCGAGATGGTGGTCGCTGATACTGGCTCTGAATTGTGCCAGCATTACGTAGTTTTATCCTTCGTCGGCACGTGGATTTCGGGCGAAGGAAAACCCGGGCCGGAAGCTGGCGCAGTTCTCTGGGCGGAGCCGGGCGAGTTCGACCGCCTCAAGACCTCGCCATATTTGCGTGACGTGGTCGAAGACGCCCATAAGATCCTGCGCGACAGGAATCTGGTTTAGGGGCCCGCCGGCCTCCGCGAGATCGAATATGCCGAAGAGGGCTATTGTTATCCTTGCCGCCGCGATCGTCTCGGCATCGGCCCCGCCGGCGGCGGCGCAAAACCTTCTCGATCGTGCGACGGCGCCGCCGCGCTACCGACAGCGCGATTACGAAGAGGAAATCCCACGGGAGCGCGCGCCTCGGGCGCCACCCGCACCGGCGTCGGCCGCGCTCCCTGCCCCCGGAACCAATCCGGCGGCACCGGGAACCGCTCCTGCCGCCCCGGGCACACCGGGTGCCAACCCAGCAACTCCGGCGACCGGTCTTGCCACCCCCGGGACACCAGGCACCAATCCGGCTCAGCCCGGCGCGACGCCGGCGGCCGAAGAACCTGCCCCGCCTTATGAGCCCCAGCTCTTGCGGCTCTCGGAGCTGCTCGGCGCGCTCACTTATCTTCAGGATCTCTGCGGCGGGGAGAGCGGACAGGTCTGGCGGGACAAAATGACCGCGCTGATGGACGCCGAGACGCAAAATGAAATCCGCCGCGAGCGCCTCGCCGGCGCCTATAACCGCGGCTTCAACGGCTACGAATTGAGCTATCGCCAATGCACACCGAATGCGCAGGCGATCATCACCCGCTTCCTCGATGAATCCAGCAAGATCGCGCGCGATGTGACGCATCGCTACGGGACGTCGTGAGGCATTCGGGCTTCGGCTCCATGGCAGCGATGCGCCGCGAGGATGGGCCGAAATTCAAATCGAGGGGCCGCAACCGTCCTCACAACGCTGCAAGAAAGCGTACCGGCTCGCCCTGCCCTGGCGTCACGATCTCGCCCTCCCACATGACCCGCCTCCCGCGCACGAAGGTGCCGACCGGCCAGCCTGTTACATTCATCCCGGCATAAGGCGTCCAGCCGCAGCGCGAAGCGATCCAGGAGTCTTCGATCGTCATGCGCCTTTTCAGATCGACAATCGTGAGATCGGCATCGTAGCCGACCGCGACCCTTCCCTTGCCGGCGATACCGAAGAGCCGCGCCGGGCCGGCGCTCGTCAAATCGACGAAACGCTCCAGGCTCAACCGCCTGGCGTTGACATGATCGAGCATCACCGGAACCAGCGTCTGCACGCCTGGCATGCCGGACGGGCTCTGCGGATAGGGTTTCGCCTTTTCCTCCAGCGTATGCGGCGCATGATCCGACCCGAGAATGTCGACGATGCCCTGTTCGAGCCCATACCAGACGCGCTCGCGATGACGCGCCGCGCGTATCGGCGGATTCATCTGCAGGCGCGTACCGAGGCGGGCATAGTCGTCGCAGCTGAATGTCAGATGCTGCGGCGTCGCCTCGAGGCTCGCGATGTCCTTGTGCGCCGCCAGAAAGTCGATCTCGCTCGCCGTCGAGACGTGAAGGATATGGATGGCAGCGTGCTGCTCGCGGGCGATCCGAACCAGGCGCTGTGTCGAGAGAAGCGCTGCTTCTTCGTCCCGCCAGACCGGATGCGAGGCGGGATTGCCGGCAACGCGCAGCGACTTGCGCGCTTCGAGCCGATGTTCGTCCTCGGAATGGAAGGCGGCGCGCCGCCTTGTCTTGGCGAGGATCGCGGCGACGCCCGCATCATCGGCGACGAGCAGCGAACCGGTCGACGACCCCATGAAGACCTTGATGCCGGCTGCACCAGACAGGCGTTCGAGCCGCGGGATCTCCTCGACATTCTCATGCGTGCCGCCGACCCAGAAGGCGAAATCGCAATGCATGCGATGGGTTGCGCGTTTCACCTTATCTGCAAGTTGGGCTGCGCTCGTGGTCGAGGGATCGGTGTTCGGCATGTCGAAAACGGCCGTGACGCCACCGAGAACGGCCGCGCGCGAGCCCAATTCGAGATCTTCCTTTTGCGGAAAGCCCGGCTCACGGAAATGAACTTGGCTATCGATGACGCCCGGCAGCACATGCAGCCCTTTGGCGTCGATAATCTCGCCTGCGCCGTCGAGATCACCGATCTCGGCGATCTTGCCGCCGATGATTCCGATGTCGCGGGTGCCCCCCCCGTCGTGATTGACCAATGTCCCATTTTTGATAATTATATCAAATGCTTGCGGCATCACTATCGACTTTCGGGAGAGGCAGGCGCGGATCGCGGAGCTTGTTCTCCTGGTGAAGCCGATTAAATACGGAAAACCACGAACGCAAGCCTGGATAGAACATGGACAGTGGGGCAAGTCTTCTCGCCGACCGCGGCGTGATGAAAATCGCGGGCGGTGAGGCCACGGCCTTTCTACACAGGCTTGCGACCAACAGCATGCTCGGCATCCGTGAGGGCGAAGGCCGCTATGCCGCCATTCTCACGGCGCACGGTAAGCTCCTCTTCGATTTCTTCGTCGTGCCGGTGCCCGAAGGGCCGGAGGCCGGCTATTTCATCGATTGCGTCAAAGAGCAGATCCCGGATCTCCTAAAGAAGCTCAATCTGCATAAGCTGCGCGCCAAGGTCGGCATCGAAGACTTGAGCGACAGGCTCGCCGTCGCGGCGATTTGGGGCGAAGCGGAGCCGCGTCAATTCGATGG
Source organism: uncultured Alphaproteobacteria bacterium (assembly GCA_963759985.1). Taxonomy (GTDB): domain Bacteria; phylum Pseudomonadota; class Alphaproteobacteria; order Rhizobiales; family Beijerinckiaceae; genus Methylovirgula. The sequence goes on along the minus strand of CAVXBI010000002.1, from coordinate 352,485 downwards.
CGTCGCTTTCGCCGATCCGCGCCTTCCGGCGCTCGGCTTCCGGCTCATTGCCGCGCCGGCCAAACTGGCGGAATTCGCAACAAAGCCGCAAGAGGTTTATGAGGCGCGCCGCATCGGCCTCGGCGTGCCCAAGGGCGGAATCGATTTCGCCTATGGCGATGCCTTCGTGCATGATGCCGATCTCGATTGGCTGAACGGCGTCGATTTCCACAAGGGCTGCTATCCCGGCCAGGAGGTCGTCGCGCGCGTCCATTTCCGCAATTCTGCGCGCAAGCGAATCTTGAAGGTCCGCTTCGACGGGCCGCCGCCGCTGCCCGGCAGCGAGGTGATGATGGGCGATGTCAGCATCGGGCAGGTCGGCTCGATTGCCGGATCGGATGGGCTCGCCATGCTCCGGCTCGATCGGTTGGAAGATGCCAAAAGCGCCGGAATCCAACTCAGGGCCGGGGATGCCGGGATTGATGTGACGCCGCCCAATTGACCGAAGCTCCGCACCAGCCCGACGGCAAGAACCGCTGCCCCTGGCCCGGGCAAGACCCGCTTTATCTTGCCTATCACGACGAAGAATGGGGCGTTCCCGAACGCGACGACCGCGCCCTTTTCGAGAAATTCATCCTCGACGGTTTCCAGGCGGGCCTCTCTTGGATCACCATCCTGCGTCGGCGTGAAGCGTTCCGCCACGCCTTCGATCACTTCGATCCGGAAAAGATCGCCCGCTACAACGCCAAAAAGCTCGCCGGCTTGATGCAGGACGAGAGCATCATTCGCAACAGAGCAAAGATCGAAGCGGCTGTCAGCTCGGCCCGCGCCTATCTCGCGTTGCAAGAGAACCAGGGTTTCGGCCGCTATCTGTGGAATTTCGTCGACGGCCGGCCGATCGACAACAAATTTCGCCGCCATACCCAGATCCCGGCAGCGACGCCTCTGTCGGAAAAGATCTCGAAGGATTTGAAACAGCGCGGCTTTAAATTCTGCGGCCCGACGATCGTCTATGCCTTCTGCCAGGCGACGGGTGTGGTGAACGACCATCTCGTGAGCTGCTGGCGGCACGACGCCTGCGTTGAGCTCGCCAAGGCGGGCCATGCGGCGCACAAACATCAGGGACAGTGATGCCCGACGCGCGCGCCTGGGTTCGGCTTTTCTCCGGCAAGCGGCTCGATCTGCTCAATCCGACCCCCTTCGACTGGGAGGACGAAGATCTCGCCCTGGGTCTTGCCCGAACCTACCGTTGGGGCGGCCATTCGGCTTGGCCCTTGCCGCTGTCGGTGGCGCAACATTCGCTCTCCGTCCTGCGCCTGCGGCAACTCCGCCTCCCGGCCGCGAATGACCCGCGTGCCGATCTCCGCGAATTGCTGCATGATGCCGACGAAGGCCTGCTCGGCTTCGACTGTATCTCGGTCTTGAAGCCGTTCCTGGGCGAGGCCTATGGCAAGCTTGTTGCCCAGCTCGAAACCGCGATTTCCACGCGCTATGGCCTGCCGCCCTGGACAGAGGAGGAACGGCGTTTGCATAAGGAGGCCGATCGCATCACCGCCGCGACCGAGGCGGTACGCGTCGTCGGCTGGACCGAGGAAGAAATGCGCCATGTCCTGCGCATCCCATTCGATCCGCTCAGCGAAGATCCGCTTGTCGGGATCTATGGGGGGACGCCGTGGGAGCCCTGGCCGCCGCAGCTGGCGGCCGAGCGTTTCCTCGCCGAGCTCCTTCTTCTGATCGCGCAATCGGCAGGCTCGAAGAAAGCGACGCCGCTGTCAGAGCCTTAAAGCTGGGCTCCAAAGCTCGAACTAAACCACCGCGCGGTCATGAAGCTGACGAAGATCATCTGTAAGGCGGCTCACGAAAGGATTGGACCGAATTTTAAGGGGGGATGGTCAGAAACAGCCGGCCAATCGAACATCGGGCCGGCCATGCAACAAGGATCGGCGGTGTCACGCATTCACGTCTGCTCGATTTTCCGCATTGCCGATGTCGCTAAGGCGACGGGGGCGCGCACCCTTATCACTCTGATCAATCACGACATCCGGGTCGACCGCCCAGCCGCTATCGCCCCCGAGCGGCATCTTTTCGTCGGAATTTCTGACATCACGTCGGAAATGGAGGGGCAGATCTTGCCTTGCGAGCAACACGTTGCGACGCTGCTCGATTTCGTCCACCGGTGGGACCGCGAAGAACCCTTGCTTATTCATTGTTTTGCCGGCATCAGCCGGTCGACTGCAGCGGCCTACGTTGCCGCCTGCGCCCTGAGCCCGCACCTCTGCGAAGAGGAGATCGCCCTGAGGCTCCGGCGCGCCTCGCCCACGGCGACGCCCAATGCGCGGCTCGTCGCCCTGGCCGACAAGATTCTCGTCCGCGAGGGGCGCATGATCACAGCCATCGAGCGGATCGGCCGCGGCGAGGATTGCGTCGAAGGCGAGCCTTTTGCCATCGACCTCCATTGACCGGGAAATGGCCGCAAATCTTGCCTGCTGGCCTTCCTTGGTCGTGATATAAGGCGGCCCCAATTCATCTCCGAGAGCAAAGCTTGCCTGAAGACAACCAAGACATCGCCGCCCTGCCCTTCGAACAGGCATTGGCGCAACTCGAAGCTATCGTCGATCAGCTCGAAAAGGGCTCTGTGGCGCTCGAGGAATCGATTGCCATCTATGCGCGCGGCGAAGCTTTGAAGAAACATTGCGAGGCGCTCTTAAAGAGCGCTGAACAGAGAATCGACAAGATCACGCTCGGCGCCGACGGCAAGCCGAACGGGACCGAGCCGCTCGACGTCGAATAACGCGCCGAACGACCTTGCGGCGCCCTAGTGCACTACCTCTTTGCTGGAGGCGGCTGGATCCGGAATTTCCGGCTCGGTCAGGCCGAGCCGGGTAAGATCGGCGATGGTGCGGCCTTCCTGATCGATAGCGACAGCGTCGGCATAGCGGCGATCGAACAGGACTTCCTCCGGCGCATAATCTTTGGTGTCGTAGACGCGGGCCTCCAACATAGGGTCGCGCGCATCGATGGCGAGAAAGATCCGCGCGACATTTTTGCGGAACGCCTCCTGGTCATAGCCATTGAGCGGGCTCTTCTCGTTGATCTCGTGCATCAGCGTCCAGGTCAGCCCAAAAATCGGGACGTGTGCGCGGATGAGCGGCAGATCATAGATGCGGCGATAGAACTGGCCCTCCTTGGACCATTCGTTGAACAGCGCGGTCAGCCGTGCATGTGCGTCGGTGAGTGGATGAGCGCGGCCGTTTGCAATGCGAATCATCAGGGTACGCCTGCCATTGAACCTGCCGACGACCGCCTGATGGGCGTAGAGAATGCGCGCACGGGGCCGGGAAAATCTGACGAAAAGCAGCCCTGCTATGATCGCCACGAAGCCCATACCACAGAAGATCTCGACCGCGGCGACGATGTGACCATAAAGCGAGCCCGGCGCCATCTCGCCATAGCCGACGGTGGCGAAGGTCTCGATGCTGAAGAAGAACGCATCGCTGAGCGAGCCGGGAGCCGCATTTTTGATGCTGCCGGGCTCGGCCACATAGAGCAGCGCAAAAATGAAATTGATCAGAAGATCGAGAGCCAGAACCAGGGTGAAAAAGCGCGGCCAGCTCAGCGTCAAAGCGATATGATAGGGATCGCGCCAATCATATTTGGCCACGCCTCGGGCCGTGAGCGCGAAGGCACCGAGGCGGATGGTCATGCCGCGCGCAGTTTTGCGGTCCTCGTTTTCCGCCATGATCGCTATCCCGCAATCCTGGAGAAATCGGCGACTCGATGAACCGCTTCGCGCAGGCCGTTTAGCAGGCGCAGACGATTGAGGCGCAACTCCGGGTCCTCGGCATTCACCGTCACATGATCGAAGAACGCGTCGACCGGGCCGCGCAGGCGCGACAGCGCCTGCATCGCGGCCTCGAAATCTTCCGCTTCGATCGCGACATTGGCCTCGGCGACGGCGCGGGCCAGAGCCGCGGCCAATCTCTTCTCTTCCGGGGCGACGAGGCGATCCGGCGAGAACGGCTCGGCATAAGACCGCGCCTCCTCAAGTCCGGCCTTCTTCTCCTCGGCGCGCAGAATATTGGCGGCGCGGCGGTAGCCCACAAGAAGGTTGGCCCCGTCTTCCGTTTCGAGAAAGCGGCCGAGCGCCTCGACCCGGCGAACGATCAGGAAAAGATCGTCCTGACCTTCGAGTGCGAAGACCGCATCGATGAGGTCGTGGCGCGAACCCTTGTCGCGCAAATAGACTTTCAGGCGGTCGGCAAAGAAGCTCAAGATTTGCGCGAAGAGCTCGTTTACCGGCACGACGCCGGCGACCCAACGATAATTGGCGTAAGCCTGCGCCGTCGCGAAGAGGATGGGGACACGCAGCTCATTCTCAAGGATCAGCCGGATGATGCCGAGGGCAGCGCGGCGCAAAGCGAAAGGATCTTTGCTGCCGGTCGGCCGCTCGTCGATGGCGAAAAAGCCGACGAGCGTGTCGAACTTGTCGGCTAGCGCGACCGCGATTGCGACCGGCTCGGTCGGGACACGGTCGGAGGGACCCTGCGGCTTGTAATGGTCGGCAATCGCCGTCGCTATGTCCGCCGCCTCTCCTTGCGCAAGCGCGTAATATTTGCCCATGACGCCTTGCAGCTCGGGAAATTCGCCGACCATTTCCGAGGTGAGGTCCGCTTTGCAGAGCTGAGCCGCGCGCGCCGCCGCCTCGGCATCGGCCTCAACCGAGGGCGCGATGGCACCGGCAAGCCGTATAAGCCGCTCGACGCGCTGTCCCTGAGAGCCCAGCTTTTCGTGGAAGATAATGTCCGCGAGCTTCGGCAACCTGTCTTCGAGCTTCACCTGAAGATCGGTTTCGTAGAAAAACTGCGCGTCCGCCAGGCGGCCCCGCACGACGCGGCCATTGCCGGCGGCGATCGCCGTGCCGCCATCGGGTGCGGCGATATTCGCAACGAGCGCGAATTTGTTGGCGAGATCGCCTCCCGCGGCGTCGCGCAGCACGAATGATTTCTGATGCGTGCGGATCGTCGCGCGGATCACCTCCGACGGAAGGGCGAGATAGGCATCATCGAAACTACCGATGAGCACAACCGGCCACTCGACAAGCCCTGCCACCTCTTCGAGCAGCGCCGCGTCCTCGATCAATTCAAGCCCCTGCGCATGGGCGAGGCTGCGGGCATCGTAAAGAATGATGTCTTGTCTGCGGGCCGGGTCGAGAACCACTTTCGCCCTTTCGAGCGAACTCACGTAATCCCCGAAATGGCGAACGCGGATCTCGCCCGGCGCCATGAACCGATGCCCGTAGGTCATATTGCCGGAGGCTATTTCGGCGACCGAAAAAGTGACGATCTCCGGTTCTTCCGTTTCCGGGCCGAAGGTCGCGACGATCTTATGCAGCGGGCGCACCCAACGGAAGGCATCGAGGCGCGCCGATTGCGCGCCCCAGCGCATCGATTTCGGCCAGGGAAAGTTGTGCAAGATCGGCGGCAGAATTTCGGCAAGAACCTCGGCCGTGTCGCGCCCCGGCCGCTTGATCAGCGCAACATAGAAGTCGCCCTTCTTGGGATCCTTCTCGATCCGCGCCTCGGCAATCGAGGTAAGTCCGGCGCCCTTGACGAAACCTTGCAGGGCCGCCGCGGGCGCGTCGACCCGCGGGCCCTTCTTCAGCTCGCTTGTGTCGCGCTGACGCGCCGGCAGGCCGGCAATGTGGAGCGCCAGCCGCCGCGGCGTTACGAAACTTCCCGCCGAGTTGCCGAAAAGATTGCGCTCGGCCAGCGCATCGGTGACGAGCCTCTTGAGATCCTGTGCCGCTTGCGCCTGCATGCGGGCCGGAATCTCTTCACAAAAGAGCTCGAGAAGGAAGTCGGGCATGGTTTCGGTTTCACGCGCGGGTTTTTGGCATGCGAGGTGCTTCTATAGGCGCGGGCGCGCCGTTTCAACGCGGATGCGCCCACCGTCCCAGCCGGCTCAGGGCGAAAACGGCTCCATGCCGGCTCCAGCCTGGCGTGTTCTGATCTGCCAATTGCCAAGCTCGTTTGAAACATCGTTGCGCGGAGATGCGCTGCATGTCCATCCTGGTCGAGATCGCCGCCGGCGAGTTGATCGACAAAATCACCATCCTCGAGATCAAGCTGGAGCATATTCGCGATCCTGGCAAACGCGCAAATATCCGCTACGAATATGATTTGCTGACCGACACGCTTCGCAGGGAGGTCGCCCCCAGCGAAGCGATTTCCCGTCTGACCGCCACGCTCAAAGACGTCAATGCGCAGTTATGGCGGATCGAGGACGCCATCCGGGCGCAGGAACGGGCGGCGACATTCGGGCCGGAATTCATCGCGCTTGCCCGTTCGATCTATCGCAGCAACGACAAGCGGGCCGAACTCAAGCGCGAGATCAATGCGCTGTTAAACAGCGCCCTCGTCGAAGAAAAGAGCTACGCGGCCTATTAATCCTGCCGAAACAGCCATCGCAGCCCGGCGCATTTCTGTGATATAGGCGGCGTTTCGACAACCCCGCTCACCCTGCCCGCTTGCGGCCGTTCAACGGGCCATGGATGCGACCCCATGACTGCCGAATTAGGCACGAAGCCGATATTGAAACGTATCGCCTTCCTCTCGACCGGCGCGCCGGAGGCCGAGGCGGCACGGATCAGGCTCATTCACGCCTATGGCAATTGCGATCCGCCTTCGGCCGACGTGATCGTCGCGCTTGGCGGCGATGGTCTGATGCTGCAGACCCTGCATCGTTTCATGGGCAGCGGAAAGCCGATCTACGGCATGAACCGTGGCTCGGTCGGATTCCTCATGAATGAATATCGCGAGCAGGATCTGGAGAGGCGCATCGACGAAGCCGAGCCCTCCGTCATCCATCCCCTCGTGATGGTCGCGACCGACACGCATGGGGAAAGCGCCACCGCCAACGCCATCAACGAAGTCTCGGTTTTGCGCCAATCCTATCAGGCCGCGAAGATCTGCATCCGCATCGACGGAAAGGAGAGGCTCGCCGAACTCGTCGCCGACGGGTTGCTGGTGGCGACGCCCGCGGGCTCGACCGCCTATAATCTTTCGGTCGATGGACCAATCCTGCCGCTCAATTCCCCGCTGATGGCGCTCACCCCCATTTCGGCATTCCGGCCGCGCCGCTGGCGTGGCGCGCTTTTGCCCGACACCGCCCACGTGACCCTCGAGATTCTCGAACCGGATAAGCGCCCCGTGGCCGCGGTCGCCGACCACTTCGAATTCAGGGATGTCGCCAAGGTGGAGATCGGCATGGACCATGCGACCGGTCTTGTCATTCTCCACGATCCCGGCCATTCGCTCGACGAGCGAATCCTGCGCGAACAATTCGGCTATTGAGACATGCAAACGATCAAAATCCTCAAGCGCGAAATCCTGTCGCGCGGCAAGGGCGTGCTCGAAAAGATCACGTTCAAGCGCCGCAGGTTCGACGGAGAAACGCAGGAGCTGACGCGCGAAGTCTATGACACGGGCGATGCCGCCTGCATCCTGCTCTACGATCCTGCGTGCGGGCGCGTCCTGCTGGTGCGGCAATTTCGGGCGCCGGTCTATATTGCCACCGGGCGCGAAACGACGAGCGAAGTATGCGCCGGCAAGCTCGAAGGGATGGACGCGGCCCAACGGATCGTCTTGGAAGTGCATGAAGAGATCGGCTATTTGATCAAGGAGCCGAAGTTTCTCTTCGCGGCCTTCATGAGCCCCGGCGCCTATGCGGAGCGCATAAGCTTCTTCACAGTCCGCTATTCCCCGGCCGACCGGCGAGATGCCGGCGGCGGCATCCGCGACGAAGGCGAAGATATCGAAATCCTCGAGCCGACGCTGGATGAGGCGCTGGCCATGATCGAGAGCGGCGAGATCATCGACGCCAAGACGATCACCCTGCTGCTCTATGCCAAGCTCGTCGGGCTGATGCAGGAAAAGAGATGATTGCGCCGGCGCCAATGGGCGGCTTGCAATCAAGCGGCAAGTTCGCGTTCGATTGCGGAGAGATCGACGGCGACGAAGGATGGCTCGATCCGTCTCACATTGAGCCCTAAAGCCTCCGCCGGTTCCTCCAAGTCGCAATCGACCAGAAGCAAGGGCAGCTCCTCCGGCATCGGCAGCGTCTCGCCCAATGCCGGTGCGGCTGAGCGTTGCGGCAAGGCCGCGGAGAAGTCGCGGGCTTCCTCGCGCGCCGCTTCGGCGTCGAAACGGCGCAGAACCGCGAGCAGCCGGTCGAGTTCGCCGCCATTTGCCGCCTTGCAGGCCGTGAGCACCCTTTCGATCCTGCGCCGGGACAGCGAAGCGCCACTTTCGTCGTCCGTCTCGACCAGGCAAAGAGCCTCGATTGCCGCACGAAAGGCCGGCAGGAGCGTCTCGGGAAGACCCGATCTGTAGTAGAGCGCGGCAAAGCCGGTGCTGCGCCAATCGCGCCTTCAGGCCTCTGACTCGCGCCAAGGGGAGGGCCGACAATTCGGCCAGCGCGGCCTCAAGCAAGCCAGAATTGCCGCTGAGGAGCGCGCGCAGCAGCAGGCTCGCGGTCAACTGCCCGGAAGCGCGCAAATGCGCAACCAGCTTGGAAGCGCCGTTTTCGCCCTCCCCGCTCATCGCCGCAATGATCACATGCGCCTGTTCGCAGGCTTCGCGCGTGACCCGGCTTGCCCTTTCGCGCGACATCCAATCGCGCTCCATGACGAAGGCCGAAAGGCTGTCGGCGGTCGCGGCGACGAGATCGGCATGCAACGCAGCCGGCAAGTTCGGCCGCGACAACAGCGCCTCGCGCATCTCCCCGTCGGAACCGAAACGTTCGATCATGCGGCGCATCGAGAATTCCGGCAGGTCGGCGCCGGGGTTGATCGCCAGCGAGATGAGCGCTTCGCGGCCGCCGACCTCGGCTATGGCCGCGGCAACCGGCGCCGACAGGCGCGGACGCAGCGCAACCGCTGATTGAGCGATCACATCGCCGATAGCGGCGCAGTCGATAAGATCGGAATCGATCAAAACCGGCGAGCGGCAAAGAACAATCGAGGAAATATCGGATTGATCGTCGGCGAGCCCGAGCACGATGTTGTGCGGCGCCTCCGGAGCACTGGCGAAAGTTTCCGCGATCGCCCGCCGCACCAGGGGCGAAGGATCGTCGAGCAACCCGGTCAAGGCGAGCTCGGCATCTTCGCGCTCGCCCTCCGCAAGATCGGCATAAAGATAGGCGCGCGCGAGAGTGCCCGCCGCTTCGGCCCGCTGGCTTGGGGATGCCGTGCGCGCCCATTGCAGAAATCGACGAACGATCATGATCGAACCAGCGCTCGCGGCAAAACTTGCGCCAAGCTATGGCTTAGCTCACTTCAACATCTTCGATCATGGTAAACGTACACTTAAGGAAGCGATTCGCCTTTGGCTCCGTCCGGGCCTATGGCGAGGCGGTTGAAGGATTACAATCGATGTCGATTAGCGTCGTAACCCCTCGGGTGGCCGCCGTGCGGCTGACCTCGCCCGCGGCCAGAGAGTTTGGGCCGCACGACAGCGCGCTTGCTTCGAAAGAGCCTGTGATGCGTTCGCACCTCCTGGTTCCAGCCGACGATGCGAAAAGGCTCGAGCAGGCGATCGAGAGCCCTGCGCATTGCCTTTGGCTCGATCTCGAAGCCCTGGCGCCGGCATCGAAGCCGCGGGCACGCGAACGCGCGCTTTCCTTTCTGCAGTCGACGCGAGAGAAGTCGGCGCGGTTCCCAAAGCTTTTTGTCCGCGTCAACGGATTCGAAAGCGGTGAGATCGACGCCGATCTAGATATTGTCATGAAGGGGGCGCCGGATGGAATCGTCCTGCCGAAATCGTCCAGCGGTGTCGACATCCAGCATCTCGGCGCCAAGCTTGCCCTGCGCGAGGCAGAATATGACCTTCCGGACGGGGGCACGCAGATCATCGCAATTGCCGCGGAGACGCCGGCTGCCATGTTCAAGATGGGGACCTATGCAAGCGCAAGCCGGCGGCTGGCGGGCCTCTCCTGGGCGCCGGAGGATCTCGCAGCTGCCATCGGCGCAGAATCGACGCGCGCGCCGGACGGCGGCTTGACGCCGCCCTACGAGCTCGCACGCAGCCTCACCCTCATGGCCGCCAAGGCTGCCGGCGTCGCGGCGATTGATTGCGCCGCGGCGGAGCCTCGCGACGACGCAGGCTTCGAGGCTGAATGCGAGGCGGCGCGGCGCGATGGCTTCGCCGCTAAGCTCGCAATCGGCCTGGATCAGGTCGCCTTTATCAACGCGACCTTCGCCTAAAGGCGGTTCAGCCGAATATCGTCACGAGGTCGGCCAGCGCCGGCCGAGGCCGGTCCTCACGCGGACCTTGATGCCGGCCGATATGAATGAAACCGGCGATCCTTTCGTTCTCGCTCAGACCGAAGCGATCCAACACGGCGCGGTCATAAGCATACCATTCGGTGAGCCAGGCCGTGGCAAAGCCCATAGCATTGGCGGCGATCACCAAATTCATGCAGACGGCGCCGGAGACGAGAATCTGTTCCCATTGGGGGATTTTTTCGTGCGGGGCAGCGCGCGAGACGACGCCGATGACAAGCGGCGCATAAGCCAAACGTTTGCGTTCGGCTTCGATGCGGCCCTCGTCCGCCTCTGGATCTGCGTTTGCAAAGACCTCGGCGATGATCGCACCAGCCGTTTCGCGCCCCGCACCTTCGAAGACGATGAAGCGGAACGGCGCGAGCTTGCCGTGATCGGGCACGCGCGCCGCGATCGTGAGAAGAAGATCGCGCTGCTGCGCCGTCGGCCCCGGCCCCGTCAACATGATGGGCGCCGCCGAACGCCGTGTTTGCAACAGCTCGATTGTGTCGTTCATGATCTTCACCCATGTTGCGCAGAGGAAGTTGGGGGCGCCGGCAGCGGAGGCGCGCCGCCACGAAAAGGTCCACTTCACCCCTGAAGTCAACGATGGGCTTGCCGCAGGCCTTGGGCGATCAAGGTCTTACCCCGCCAAGCCGGGTATTGACGTAAGAGATGATAAGCGCTGACCGCAACACGCAGCCGCCCCAGGCGCCCATGCCGCGCGCCCGCTTCCTGCTGTGGCTGATGCTGATCTGCATCGGGCTTGGCACGGCTGCCGCCGCCAACGCTCAGTCGCCCACAACCGCCCCCGGCGCGACCCCGGCCATCGCCCCCGTCATCCCGCCGGGCGGCCTTCTTGCTCCACGGCCCGACGCCGAACCGAAGGTCGGCCAAAACGTGCTGCTTCTCTCCGCCTTTCTCAGCGCCGCCGACACCCAGGCGGTGAGCAGCGGATTGATCTGGCGGGTTTTTGACGAAACCGCGGAAGCCGACGGTTCGCATCGGCTCGTTGCCCAATCCTCGGAGGCGGCGCCCTCCATTTCGCTGCCGGACGGCACTTATATCGTCCATGCCGCCATGGGGCTTGCCGGCATGACCAAGCGCGTGGTCATGGCCGGCCAACCGGCGAGCGAACGGCTCGTCTTGAACGCCGGCGGGTTGCGGATCGTCGCCATGCTAGGCGACCAACCGATCAATCCGGCGAAATTGACGATTTCCATCTACGTTCCCGAGCGCAACAATTCGGAGGCCAAACTGATCCTCGCCAACGCCAAGGCGGGCGACATCATCGGCCTGCCGGAAGGCACGTATCACGTCGTTTCCACTTTGCTCGATACCACCGGCATCGGCTCGCTCGGCCCGAACGGCGTCGCCAACGCGACCAACTCCGTGGTCAGCGCCGACCTGCATGTCCAAGCCGGCAAACTCACCGACGCGACGCTGCGCCATCGCGCCGCGGTCATGACCTTGAAACTGGTCAACAGTCCCGGCGGCGAAGCGCTCGCCAACTCGGCTTTCACGATTCTGACGCCGGGCGGCGACGTCATCCGCGAGCTGATCGGCGCTTTTCCTTCCGTCGTCCTTGCCGAAGGCGAATATGTCGCCATCGCCCGGCACGACAGCAGGACCTTTCAAGCGACCTTCAAAGTCCAATCGACCCAGGACCGCGATGTCGAGATCCTCGCCCAATAATGGACGCGCGTGCGTGACAGCGATCCGGCTTCTTCTGCAACAACATTGTCGAGGTAAATGCTAAGCGTGGGTCGGCCAGTGGCGCTCGCGAAACCACGTGCGGTACTCCGACATCTTCGCGCGCTGTGCCTCCGGCGCACGCCGTTTGCAGGTCGACGCCTCTTCGCTTCCTTCCGGAGCGCCCCATCTGAGTTCCACGCAGTCGTTTAGGTTGTATGCCATTTCGAGATTTGAAGCTCGGTCGATGACGTCCTTGAGCGAGAGCGTCCAAGAGGAGCCGTCGCTGCGCGTATAGGAAAACTTGCGGGTCGCAAGCTCCGAAGCAAGTACGCTCTCCAATTCGGCCTTTACCTCCGCGGCGCTCTTGCCAAACGGCATCGCGTAGCGATCGGGCCGCTGCGCGACGTGGTCCGGGAACCCCTCCACCACATCGATTGCGATCAGCACGCGAAAATCGCGCGCCGGCGTCGCAAAATCTTCCCATGCGCCGTTCGTCTCGAAGATCGACGGACCTTCCGGCATGGCGGCGTCGCCCGGCGAATTGCTCAAGTACTTCCGTCCGTTTTCGACCGCCGTGACGCGCGTCTTCACTTGCTCTTCAAGCGACGTGATCGCGTCCTCCATCGCGCGCAGAGGATCGAGCGGCGCAGGTGACATCACCTCATCCATTCGATCGTAGAAATCATCCGCGCCGAGCTGCGACTGTTCGAGCGAATAGTCGCCGTACTGCGGATCTTTCGCAATTTCGGCATTGGCCAGCCGCCGCAACCCCCCATTCTCCTCGCGTGTGATCGGCCGGAAGCGCTTGAATCCGGGGCTGCCGAGCGCGGGATCGTGCACGAATAGGAAATTACCGCGCCAAAAGCGCTTGCGCGTGACCGTCCCGTCGGGCTCCGCATCGACGGCGAGGAAGACGCCCGCGCCGCCGCCGGACTGCGGCACGCGACGCACGAGCATCAGAATGTGACCGTATGGATCGGCATAGATGGTCCCCGGGCGCAGCGTTTCCTGCGTAAGCGGCACGGGATAGAAGTCGGTCCTGTTGTCGCTCGCCGAGGTTCGGCCGTTTCCGGATTGAATGGCATCGGCGAGCATCGGCAAGAAAGCGCGGAACGAGGCCGCAAGCCCAGCTTGGCCCGCGCCGGCATTCGCCGTGCTGAACCACTGCAAGCACTTCGGCGCGCTCCCCTCCTTGCCGCGCGAACAATGCGAGTAGCCGAAAGGCAAGCCCATTTTGAACGCGAAATAGGCGCGCAACATATAGGGAAGCTTGGCGCAATCGGGATGGAAGACGATCCCGATCTCGTCCTCTCGAAGGCCCAAATAATCGTAAAGCATATTGCGCGAGCGGTCGCGTAAGGCGTTCTGCAACGTCGGCCATGACAGCTCGGTATCGGGCGGCCCGTCGAAAAGCTTTTAAATCCATGCCGAATATAGATTTTCCGTCGCGCGATTCCATGTATTACGCAAAGGCCAGACGTTTCCCGGCATCGCGTGCGGCGGCGGCGGAGCGTCATCGCGCACGGCGATGTCGCGCGTGATCGTGCTGCACCCAGCGGTCGCGCCATCGAGGGCGAGCCTCGCATGCCAGGTCCCAGCCGCTGGCGATACGATCTCGGCGAACCAGAAATATGGCGGGCCGCCTTGCAGCTCGCGCGATTTGGCCGCGACGCTGCCATCCGGCGCGATCAGCGAAAGCTCGCCTTGAACGGGCTTCTCGGCGGCGAACAGGATGCGTAACGGCGCGCCCTTCCATGGTGCGAAGGGCGCGGTCAAAACCCCGAGCCCGGCCCCGTCTTCGCAAGATGCACCTTGAGCGCGTGAGTTCGACTGCCGAGAAAATAAGTATGAAAAATGCGCCTGCGATCGGCAACAATGCCATCGCAGCAGTAAACCGGCGTGCGAGAAGCATTCGAGCCACTTTTTCCGGAGCGCCCCCAAAATTGCATTTGGTCCCCGCCGCCGGGGCCGGATGGCACGATACCGAATTCGTGGGGATCCGTCAGCGAATAAGAAGGCGATTTTGCGACCGCCGGTCACTGGCCAAATCCGCTTATGTCCGGGGTGGGCCACGAGCGGAAACTCGAATTGAGCCACGACCAGAGCGCGCTTGATCAGAGCAGCGGCCAAGGTTAAGGGTCTCGGCGAACGGCTGCATCGGATGCTTCGCCCGAGGGCATCGGCGACGTGGAGAGACGATGAAATATCTGATCTTGATCCTCCCCGCCTTGATCTCGCTTTGCGTGCCTTTCTATAACGTCATCGAGCCGCGGCTTTTCGGCTTTCCCTTTTTCTACTGGCTGTTGCTTTTGCTCATCCCGCTTTCGAGCCTCCTCACCTTTCTCGTCTACAAAGGGGAGAAAAGGTGATCGCCCATTTGAATTGGCCGGCGACCGCCGTTTTCAGCGGGTTTTTTCTTCTGGTCAGCCTTCTCGGTTTTGTCGCCGCGCATTGGAAGCGCGGCGATCTCGGCAATTTGCACGAATGGGGTCTCGGCGGACGCCGCTTCGGGCCGTGGATCTCATGGTTTCTGATCGGCGGCGATCTTTACACGGCCTATACGGTGATCGCAGTGCCATCGGTCGTCTATGCAATCGGCGCTTATGGTTTCTTCGCGCTGCCCTATACGATCCTGATCTACCCGCTTCTCTACACGGTGTTCCCGCGGCTTTGGGCTGTCGCGCATCGCAAGAATTATCTGACCGCGGCCGATTACGTGCTCGGCCGCTACGGCAACAAATGGCTCGAATTGGCGGTGGCCTTCACCGGCGTCCTGGCGACCATGCCCTATATCGCGCTGCAACTCGTCGGCATGGAAAAAGTGATCGAAGCACTGGGCTTCCAAGGCGAAGGGTTGGCGAGCCATCTGCCGCTCAGCATCGCCTTCCTCATTCTGGCGCTCTACACCTCGCGCAGCGGCTTGCGTGCCCCCGCGATGATTGCCTTCGTCAAAGACACGATGATCTACATCTTCGTCATCGCCGCGGTCATCATCGTCCCGATGAAGCTTGGCGGCTATGGTGCGATCTTCGACGCGGCCGGCGCCGACTTCGCAAAGAAGGTCGCCGCGTCGGGGGGCAAGGTCGCGGCCGGGTTGCTGCTGGCGCCGAAGCAGATCGTGCCTTTCATCACGCTGGCCTTAGGCTCGACCTTCGCGCTGCTCATGTATCCGCATTCGATGACCGGCATTCTCTCCGTGCGTAGTGGCAATACGATCCGCATCAACGCGATCGCGCTTCCCGCCTATTCGGTGATGCTCGGCCTCATTGCGCTCATGGGCTATATGGCGCATGCGGCGGGCGTGCACGTCACGAACCCGCAGGACGCGGTGCCGCATCTGATCCTGAACATATTCCCCGACTGGTTTGTCGGGTTCTGTTTCGCCGCGATTGCCATCGGAGCGCTGGTGCCGGCCGCCATCATGTCGATCGGCGGCGCCAATACGTTCACCCGGAATATCTTCAAACCTTTCGTCAATCCGAGCATTGATGCGCGTGGGGAAGCGCTGCTGGCCAAGCTCATCTCGCTGGTCATCCAGGTCGGGGCGCTCATCTTCGTTCTGCGCGCTTCGACTCAATTCGCGCTCGACCTGCAATTGCTTGGCGGGATCTGGATGGCGCAGGTCTTCCCGGCGGTGGTCTTCGGCCTCTTTACCCGCTGGTTCAGCAGCTGGGCCTTGTTCGCCGGCTGGGCGGCAGGCATGGGGCTCGGCACCTGGCTCGCCTGGACGCCGCAAGCCTGGGTGCCCGTGCATGGGGTCTTCGGATCGAGCTTTATCGTCTACAACGGCGTGACCGCCATGCTCGTCAATATCATCGTTGCGGCGCTCCTATCGGCCATCCTGCCCAACCGGGGGCACGACGAGACACGGGCCGAAGATTACGCCGACGTGCCGGCAGGAAAGGTGGCGGCGTAAACGCGCCGCGCGGATAAGCCGGCCTCTTCCGGCTCTCGACAAAATCCGCGGCATGCCGCATGAAAAGCGCATGGATCCGCGCCTCACCAAAGCGAAGGACCTCCTGACCGAGCTTGCGGCCGAACTCTTGGCCTGCCTGCGGTTTTGCACGCGCCTACCGATCCCGGCATTTGCTTTCGAAAAAGCTCCGCACGAGACGATGATCAGCGCTTCCGCGCGCATGCTGCCGATCGCTGGCGCCCTGATCGGGGCAATCGCGGCTTTCGTCCTCTGGGTCGCGGCCAAGCTCGGGCTGCCGCCGTCGCTGGCATCGCTTCTTGCCATTTCCTGCCTGGCTCTTCTCACCGGCGCGTTGCACGAGGATGGTATGGCTGATTTCGCCGATGCAATGGGCGGGACAACGCCCGAACAGCGCCTGGCAATCATGAAGGACAGCCGGATCGGCACCTTCGGCACGCTGGCTCTGATCTTGGGTTCGCTGGCGCGGGTGCTCAGCATCGCGGTCATCGCCGCGCACAGCCTCTGCCTCGCAGTCTGGGTGCTGATCGCCACGGCGGCGGTCTCTCGCACGCTCATGCTTCTCGGGCTGCATCTGCTGCCGCCGGCACGCAGCGAAGGGGCCGGCTTTTCGGCCGCCGCGCCATCCGAGCCGGTGCTGGCGATTGCGGCGCTAATTGGCTTCATCTTCGCTCTGCTGCCGCTTTTGGCCCATGCGGGCTTCGGCCGCGTCGCCATCGCTTTGATCTTAAGCGTTGCGTTCGCCTATGGCGTGACCGTGTTGGCCAGCCGGCTCTTCCAAGGCCAGACGGGGGACGTTGCCGGCACCACGCAGCAAGCGGCGGAGATTGCAGCCTATGTCGTCTATGCTGCGGGCCTATAGGCACCGAAGGAACTCGCTGCGCGCGCCCTACCGCTCTTTGAGCACGCGTTGCTCAAGCAAAGCGTGAAATTCGCCGGGATCTATCACAAAGTCCGAACTCGGATTTGGGTTCGGGTCGGCTGCTTTGCCGTGAAGGGAAAAATATCTGCCGGATTTCAGATTGGCCAAATCCCAGAAGAAATCGTCATTCATGAACTCGGAGGTGACGGCGAACATCGTGACGCCGCGCGGTGCGAAAACGGCGTTGGTGAGATTGGCGCCGTAATTGCCGATGACCAGTTCGGCATTGGCGAACAAGCGGACCTGATCTGCGAACGTATGCCGCTCCGGATGGACGACAGCGACATCGAAGTCCTGCAGAACGGGCAGGATCTCCGCTTCGTTCAGCAGATGCCGCTTCGGCGCATGCGCTCTGGAAACGTAGATCCTCTTTGGCCCTTGCGACCCGGCCGCAATCTTGTCCCGCAGCTTCTCGAGAAATCGGATGGCGCGCGGCGCCTTGACCCATGGATGCGCGGCGAGCGGAAGCGGATAGAGAAGCCGCTCGACCTCGATCGCCTCGCGCGTTACCTCGACGATCTGCTCCGGCGCGACGCCCGACGCGGCGAGAGACTCGAAATAGATCTTACGCATGGGACCGGATTGCCGCGTCCTGAAATGCCGCGTGACGATGAATTTCAGGCTTTTGAGATCGAAATGCTCGGCCAGAACGTCGATCTTCGGAAGGCCCTCGACGAGCCAATGGCCGTAATTATTGTCGCGAATTTGGCGGATGAAGGCGTAAGTATAGCGCGGCGGCAATTTCCGCCGGCGGATACTTTCATCGACGTAAAGCTCATTGTCCGCGGACGGTTGCAGAGGAAGAATGCTGCGCTTCGTAACGGCGCCGACCAAAGCTTCGGAAACGGCGAAGACGCCGCGCGGAGTTTCTTCCAAATGATCCCTTCGCCGCCAATGATCGCATGATCGATCTCTGCCACGCCAAAGGGAGGCGGCTCAACCGTGAGGCCGATGGCATTGCCGATCTGGTCGCGATCCGCTGCCAAACCTACGATCAAGGTCTCGCACGACCTTTGATAAGAGCCGCCGTTGTCGGATGGCCGAATTGACGAACAGATTTCCGTGACCGGAACCGGCGTGACTTTCACCAAGTTCTCGTTGCCGCGCCGAGGCGCAATTCCGGCGAAACGAAGCAGCCTTTCATAAGGGCGAAGCAGCGCTCTCAGCAGGACACTTACCAAGACGAAATGCGCCTGTTCCTTCGTCGAAGAAATTTGACGCTGAGGGGGCGCGGATTTTTCCAAACGGGGAGCTCGGACTATCGTGCTTGCCCGGTATTCCTAGGTCGTCTGGTTCTACCGCGCAACTCTAGACCAGAGCGTCAACGGACCTTGGACGATGGACCGCCGACTTATTGGCGTTTCCCTGCTTCGGCCGTCCGCCAAACGCTTGCCCGCGGCCAGCGCCGTCTTTGCCTTTATGCTGCGTCTGGCGTCCGCTGAAATTACGGTGCGGCCGCGCTTGACCCTGTCGCGGCTTGTCCCGCGGCACGTCGCGGGAAGTCCCGGGCGCACGTCGATCGGTAAAGGGGAGAATTTGCCGCGTGAGCTTCTCGATGGCGCGCAACAGTCCGCGCTCGCTGTCATCGCAGAGCGAGACCGCTATACCCTCGGCGCCGGCGCGCGCCGTGCGGCCGATTCGATGCACATAAGCCTCGGGCACTTCTGGAAGCTCGTAATTCACGACATGGGTGACATCATCGACATCGATGCCGCGGGCCGCGATGTCGGTTGCGACAAGGACGCTGCTGCGCCCTGCGCGAAAACTATCGAGCGCGCGCTGACGCTGCGGCTGACTCTTGTTGCCGTGGATCGCCGCCGCGCTTATGCCGGCGGAAGCGAGATGCTGCGACACGCGGTCGGCGCCGCGCTTCGTCCTGGTAAAGACGATGGTGCGTTGAAAATCGGGACGCCGGAGCAATTCGACCAGAAGGGCGCGTTTGCCGCTATCGTCGATTAGGAAGACTTCCTGCACGACGCGCTCGACCGTGGTCGCCACGGGCGCCACCGCGACTTCCACCGGATCACGCAGAATTTCAGCGGCGAGCCTTGAGATCTCCTTCGGCATCGTGGCCGAGAAGAACAAGCTCTGGCGATTTTGCGGAATACGGCCCAGGATCTGCCGGATCGGGACGATGAAGCCGAGATCGAGCATGTGATCGGCCTCGTCGAGGACAATAACCTCGGTCGTATCGAGGCGCAGATTGCCGCTCGACAGATGATCTAGCAGACGTCCCGGCGTCGCCACGAGGACATCGACGCCGCGCGCCAGTACTTTCACTTGCGGACCGATGCTGACGCCGCCGACGGCAGTCGCGACGGAAACGCGGGTGAATTGGCCATAGGCCCGAAAACTATCAGCGATCTGCGCAGCAAGTTCACGGGTTGGCGCAAGTACGAGCGCACGTACCCCGCGCGGCGGAGGCCGGCGCGGGTCGGTGATGAGGCGTTGAAGGATCGGCAAGGCAAATGCCGCGGTCTTGCCAGTACCCGTCTGGGCAATACCAAGCAGATCGCGTCCTTTGAGAAGCGGCTTGATGGCTTGCGCCTGGATTGGCGTGGGCTTTGTGTAACCTTCGTGCTGGAGGGCACGCAGCAGGACCTCGGCCAGGCCGAGATCGGAAAATTGAGTCACGTGGATTTTTCTAAAACGAGTGGCAGCGCCGGCGCGAAAGCGCCGCCTGCAGACTTTTGAGATTGGGAGGACTGCCCCGCGTATCGGGCCGTCGGCTGGACATTGGAAAGAGCTCTACAGATCGCCGATCCTCGGACCGACTTACGCGACTGGAGCGCTTCATGCTGCGATGCAGCGGAACCTTCCTACAGGGTTCGGGCGGCCGCGTCAATGCAGCCGCCCATGTTCTTCATGTAATGCGAATGCGCTGTGGCGCTAGAGCACGGCCAGATATTGGGTCGGATCGACCGGAGTCGAACCCTTGCGCAATTCGAAGTGGAGCTGCGGCGAAGCAACATCGCCGCTTTCGCCCGACTTGGCGATCACCTGGCCGCGTTTGACCACATCGCCGCGTTTCACATCGATCTCGGCATTGTTGGCATAGGCGCTTACGAAGCCGTTCGGGTGGCGGATAAGAACGAGATTTCCGTAGCCCTTGAGGTCATTGCCGGCATAGGCGACGACGCCCGCTTCAGCCGCCTTCACGGACGTTCCCTCCGGGAGTTCTATGTTGATCCCCTCATTGCCGCCGGCCTTATAGGCTTGAATGATCCGGCCATGTGCCGGCCAACGAAATTCGGGCGCAGCGACTTGTTCCGCATGCGCGAGATCTGATGTTGAGTTCGATCGCGGGCCTTTTCGGCCGAGCCTCCGTCGCAGCAACAATCGTCCTTTCTTTGGCGGCATCGGCCTCTGCTCTTTCGTGCTGCAGCTTTGCGAGCCTGACACTTCTTTCGGCCTTTTCCGCCTTCAGCTGCGCAAGTTTTTTAGAATGCGCTCTTTCCGCTGTCAGAAGCTTTTTCGGCTGCGGTCCCTTGACGAACCTCAATCTGGTGCCGCTCGTGCCAATGTCGCGGCTCGCGAAACGCACCCCGCTCGATGCCGCGAGCGCCGCATTATAGGTCGGGATGATGAGGCGAGCGCCGGGGTGCACCTGCGCCGAAGATGTAAATCCGTTGGTCTTGAGCAGCGCGGCGACCGGGATGCCATAACGCTGCGCAATGATCCCGGCGGATTCGCCCTGGGCCATGACGATCGGCGTGCCGCCCTCCGCGGTCCGGCCGGCGAGGTTGGCGGGATCGCGGCGGGCTGAGGTCGCGGCAAAGTGTTCGCTCGGGTAGGCCGGCGCGGTATAGGCGGCGACCGGCTGGCTCTGCGCGGGGGCAGCGAGGGGGCGCGATTTGACCGATCCAGTTGGCGCGCCAATGCTTGCCGTCGGGGTCTTATCGATATCGCCGCGGAAGGGATTCGAAAAAGGGTCGGCGAGACGTTCCGAATCCGCGCATCCGGCGAGGAAGGCGGCAAGGCAACCGGCCAAAAGAAAGCGCACCGTGAGGCGGAAGCCGAAAGCCGGCGCAACAGTTTGCATGACGCTACCCACAAACAGACCGTTCGGTGGGCGCCATTAAGAAGGTAAGCGAGTTAAGGGAACGTTTAAGGTGAACGCCCTCTCAAGCAAATGGCTAGGGGTTTAGATTAATGAAATCTAAACGTCAGAGAACCTTGGCGACGCCGTGCAAAAGCGCCTGAAGCCGGCAGCCGCAAACCTCCGTCTCGACGAGACTTTGGTCCTGGCCGTGTTGGATGGCGATAAGTGTCTGTCGCCAGGCCACGCCCCGTTCCGGCCGCGCCATTACGATCCGCCCGTCTTCGGCGAGCAGATCGACGAGTTGGGGCGGCACTTCGCCAAGCGAGCCATGCACCAGGATACGCTCGAAGGGACCGGCTTCGGCCGAGATGGCCAATCCGTCGGCGAAAATCACCGTGGCATTCACCTTGCCGAGCCGCTGAAGCCGCAACCGCGCGGCGATGGCGAGCGTTTGAAATCTTTCGATCGAGACCACTTCTTCGACGATCTCGGCGAGAACAGCCGTCGAATAGCCGGAGCCCGTCCCAATTTCGAGCACGCGCTGATTGCGCGCCAGCGCGAGCGCCTCGACCATCCGGGCAATAAGCGAGGGTTCGGACAATGTCTGGCCGCAGCCGATCGGCAGGGCCAGATCGCGGCGCGCGAGATCGACGAGGCGATGCGGAACGAAGATTTCGCGCGGCACTTTTTCGAGCCCGCGCAGCAGATCGAGGTCGCGGATTCCGCTCGCCCGCAAACGCAGCAGAAAAGCGGCCTTTTCCTCGGCGCGCGCCGACGCCGAGTTGATTTCCTCAAGAGCCTTTACCGTCGCCGCACCCACTGCGACTCCTACGAGCTCGATTATCCAGCTTGAGCCTGATGCGCTCTTTGCTTCTGCGTCCGGCAAATCAACGGCTCGCCCTCAGGGCTGCAACAGACGAGAGTCACAATGATTTCATGATTTGCACGCCGATCAAAGCGATGCGCTGGCATTATTCGACAGAATGTGCCTTGAAGATCTGCGCGTAGCGCGCGGCTGAGACTTCGTCGGTCAGATTGAGCTTCAAGGGCGTCACCGAAATCCGTTTGTTGGAGAGCGCGTCGAGATCGGTGCCGGGCGGCGGCTCGGCAACGTCGCGGTCGAAGGCGATCCAGTAATAAGGATTGCCGCGGCCGTCCGTCCGCGGCTCGATGCGCACCATCTGAAGGTCGCGCCGGCCTTGGACGGTGACCGAGACGCCGGCGACCTCCCGCGCGGGACAGCCGGGGAAGTTCACGTTGATGAGAATATCGCGCTCGATTCCTTCGGCCAGCAGGCTTTTGATCAGCTTCGGCGCATGAACCTCGGCGCAATCCCAATCGAGGCGCTCATGATCGCCCGAGGGGCTATAGCACTGCGAGAGGGCAATGGAAGGGATGCCGAGCATCGTTCCCTCCATCGCTCCGGCGATCGTCCCGGAATAAGTCACGTCCTCAGCGACGTTCTGGCCGCGGTTGACGCCGGAGAGAACGAGATCCGGCTTGCTGCCCTTGAGGATCGAGCGCACCGCCATGATGACGCAATCGGTCGGCGTGCCCTTTACCGCAAAACGCCGCTCCGAGATTTTGCGCAGCCGCAAAGGATCGTTGAGCGAGAGAGAATGGGCGACGCCCGACTGATCATATTCGGGAGCGACCACGACCACGTCCTCGGCAAGCGTGGCGGCGATGCGCTCAAGCACCGCAAGCCCCGGAGCATGAATACCGTCGTCATTGGTGACGAGAATGCGCATAATGGGAATACCATTCGACGAGCCTAGCCCGTCTTCTCGATCTTCTTGATACCGCCCATATATGGCGACAAAACATCGGGGACCGTGACCGAGCCGTCCTCATTTTGGTAATTTTCGAGAATGGCAACGAGCGCGCGCCCGACCGCCACGCCGGAGCCGTTCAATGTGTGGACGAAGCGCATGCTCTTGGCGCCGTCGCGATAGCGCGCGCTCATGCGGCGCGCCTGAAAATCGCCGCAGACGGAGACGGAAGAGATTTCGCGATAGCGGTCTTGGCCCGGGAGCCAGACCTCGATGTCATAGGTCTTTTGCGATGCAAAGCCCATATCGCCGGTAGAGAGCGTCACGACGCGATAGGGAAGCCCGAGCCGTTTCAGAACTTCCTCGGCGTTGGCCAGCATGCGTTCGTGCTCCGCGAGCGAAGTTTCCGGCGTCGTGATCGCGACAAGCTCCACCTTGGTAAACTGATGCAGGCGGATCATGCCGCGCGTGTCTTTGCCTGCGGCCCCTGCTTCCGCGCGGAAACAGGGCGTGGCGGCGGTGAAGCGCAGCGGAAGCTGTTTTTCGTCAAGGATGGATTCGCGGACGAGATTGGTGAGCGGGACTTCGGCGGTGGGGATGAGCCACAACGTCTCAAAATTTTCTTTTGCCAAAAGTGTTGTAAGATAATTACGAACCGCTTTAGGATCCGTATTTGCATGCGCAATCGAGTTGCGCATCAGTTGAATTGTCTCCTTTTTCCGAAATTCAGCTAGAAGTCTCTCATCTTTGTTCACATTCTCATCTCTCATTACAAGAGGCGTTCTGAATTCATGCGTGCTCCCCGATTCCATGCCTTTGGATAACAACTGCTCAAAAGCTGTGGCAATGGGTTCCGGATCTATCCTTTCGCGCGCAATCTTGGTTGGAAATTGATCGTCCGCGAATTTTGGTAACTGCGCAGTACCAAACATCGCCTCGTCACGAACAAGTAGCGGTGGATTGACCTCCGTGTAATCATGCTCGCTTGTGTGCAGATCAAGCATGAACTGGGATAGCGCCCGTTCGAGGCGTGCCAGCACGCCTTTCAGAATGACGAACCGTGCACCCGAGATTTTCGCGGCCGTCTCGAAATCCATGAGGCCCAGCGCCTCGCCGATTTCAAAGTGCTCTTTCGGCTTGAAAGAGAAACGTGGCTTGGCGCCGACCGCGCGAAGCTCGACATTGTCATTCTCGTCCTTGCCAACAGGTACGTCTGGCAAAGGAACATTGGGGATGTCGGCGAGCTTCTCTTCTAGCCGTGCGGTCACAGTGCGCTGTTCAAGCTCCCGCGCCGCTAGTTCTGATTTCAGATTTAGAACCTCCGTCCTAAGAGCTTCAGCCTGGCCGACATCCTTTTTGGCTATCGCCGCGCCGATCTCCTTCGAGGCGGTATTGCGACGCTCTTGTAGCGCCTGAGATTTGGCGATGCTAGTGCGCCGAAGATTGTCGAGGGAAAGAAGCTCATTAGAGAGCGGTTCTAGCCCGCGTCGCCGCAAGCCTTCGTCAAAGGCTTGCCTGTTCTCGCGGATCCATTTGATGTCATACATGAGAGAGGCCAGAAAGAGCCTAGGTGCTAGCCGCCGCCTTCGCCGCGGCTTCAGCCGCGCGCTGCTTTTCGACGAAGGCAACCGACAGGATCGACAGCTCGTAGAGGAGCACGCCCGGAACGGCAAGCGCCAGCATCGAAAAAATGTCGGGCGGCGTCAGAACCGCGGCGACGACGAAGACGAGCACGATCGCATAGCGCCTTTGCCGCCGCAAAAAGCCCGAATCGATGATGCCGACGCGGCCGAGCAGAGTGAGCACCACCGGCAGCTGAAAGACGACGCCGAACGCGAAGATCAACGTCATGATCAACGACAAATATTCGCTGACGCGCGGCAGAAGCTCGATCTGCGCCCTGCCCGGCGCCTGCGCCTGTTGCATGCCCGCGAAAAAGGCGAGCAGATTGGGCATCACCACGAAATAGACGAGCAGCGCGCCGAGCGCGAAGAACACCGGGGTCGCGAAGAGATAAGGCGCGAAGGCCTGCCGTTCCTTCCGGTAGAGGCCGGGGGCGATGAAGGCATAGAGTTGCGCAAAGATGATCGGACAGGACAGAAAGGCCGCGGCGAAGATCGCCACTTTGATCTGCGTGAAGAAATATTCCTGCGGCGCCGTGTAGATCAGCCGCGCATTGGGTCCGGCCACATGCTCATAAGGCAGAAGCAGGATGTTGTAGATGTCCTTGGCGAAGAAAAAGCAGATCAAGAACATCACGATGAAAGCGACGAGCGCCTTGATGAGCCGGGCCCGAAGCTCGATCAAATGATCCATCAAGGGCGCCCGCGTCGCCTCGATATCGGCGTCCGTCATCGCAAGACCTGCGCCATCATGCCTGCGGAACCGCGGGCGCGGGGCTCGCTGCTTCCGTCGGCTCCGCCAGCGGCACGCTCGAAATATTGTCCTCGGTCGGCGAGGCGGTCGGCGGCGAATCCAGCGCCACTTCGCTGGTGCCGATGGGCCGCTGCAGCGCCGTGGTCAGTTCGGCCGTCGCGAGTGTCAGCGGATTGACTCCGAGGTCGACCTTGGCGCTTTCCGCCAATCGGCGCGCATCGGCCTTCATCTCCTCGGCGTCGGCTTCCCGCATCGCGTCCATGAATTGGGCCTGAAACTCAGCCCCAAGCTTGCGCAGCTTCGCGACAGCCTGGCCGACCTGGCGCATGACGCGCGGCAGCTCCTTCGGGCCGATCACGATCAGCGCCACGATGCCGATGAGGATGAGTTTGGCGGCGTCGAATTCGAACATGCGCTATCGATTTGGCCGGTTCCGGCGCCAAAAGCTCCGCGGCGGGCTCAGCCGACTTTTCGCGTGTCTGAAACCTTGCTGGCTTCTACGCTGGGCCGATGATCAAGCGTCTGGGGCGTCTCGGCTGCGGGCTTGTCATCGTCGGCCAAGCCCTTCTTGAAGGATTTGATGCCTTTGGCGACATCGCCCATGATGTCTGAGATTTTGCCCCTGCCGCCGAAGACGATGAGCACGACGGCTCCGAGGATCAGCAAGTGCCAGATCGAGAATGTTCCGCCCATTACGGGTCTCCACGTCCAATATTGCCCAAAACCTAAGCTTCTCGAAGGACGAACACAAGGATCGCGGCATAATTCAGGGCGTTTTCACGGGTCCAGGCGCTTTCGAGATTAACGGCGGCCCTGCCCCCTTTCGGGGGCGCGGGACTTGCTGGGATGGACGGTGAATGATCCCGTGCCAAGGCCAAGTTCAATCGCGAAGCATCCGGCCGAGCCGGCGCCCCGATTCAAGCCGCGATGAGCCGCCAAAGCGTATCCGCGGCCGCCATTTCGGCGAAATGCCGCGCCCGGCGCTGCATCGCCTCCTCGTCCGCGCCCCAAAGCCCAATTTCGAAATCCTCTTCGACGTGGGCTGCCCGCCAAGCCGCATCGAGCCCAATGGCATTCTCAATCAAGGCGAGCGCGATCAGGACCGAACCGGTGAGCGTGGTCATGACCGAGAGGCTCGCCAAAGCGAAGGGAGCAGCAGGCCCGTGCCGCACGGCCTCGACTTTTGTCCGCACCGCTTCAATCGCAGCGGCCGGCTGGGCGACGAAAGCGATCCCCTCGGAGCAGATGAAGCGCGCATTGAGCCGGCTTGCGGCAAAAGCAAGGATCGGGTCCCAGGCCTCGGCTTCGGCGCGAACCAAACTCTCGGGACCGCTTGCCCGGTAACAGACGAGATCCGTCTCGGCATATTTGACGATTTCGGCGGCAACTGCTTCCATCGCGAAGGCGACCCCGTCGATCGCCGTGTCGGCAATGCGGGTGAGCGGCATGGAGGCAAGATTAATCTCTTCCCCCTGGGCGTCCCATTCCAACGCGACCGCCTCGGCTGCAGCCAATGTGGGCAAGACAAGAGCCGATTTGGCGGGCGTCTTCGCCAGACGCCCATCGAGCAGCAGGGCAAATCCGCCGCCATGTTCGCCGACCCCGGCTTTGGTATAAAAGCGCCTGTGCCGCTGGCGCACATCGCGCCCCGCTGCGGAGCCGGGAGCTTTTTCGGGGTCGTTCGGCATCGCTCTCCATAGCGCGGATCGGCTCTGGCGGAAACGCCGCAGCTAAGGCCGTGGCCGGTACAAAAATGATCG
Organism: uncultured Alphaproteobacteria bacterium; assembly: GCA_963759985.1. GTDB lineage: Bacteria > Pseudomonadota > Alphaproteobacteria > Rhizobiales > Beijerinckiaceae > Methylovirgula. The sequence continues at coordinate 325,687 of CAVXBI010000002.1, read as the reverse complement.
CGCGCGCCGATACGGCAAAGGTTATAGGATCAGCAGGAGCCGGCCCGAAACCGCCGGGGAGCCAAGTGATGAACAAGGAAACAGACAGAACGGAATTTGCTGCCGAATACGATCGGCTGCTGAAGGACGATATCCGCCTGCTTGGCCGCATTCTTGGCGATACGATCCGCGAGCAGGAAGGCCAGGAAATCTTCGACCTCGTCGAATTGATCCGCCAGACATCGGTTCGTTTTCATCGCGATGGCGATGAGACGGCCCGCCACAGGCTCGAAGCCATTCTCGAATCGCTGACGCCGACGCAATCAGTGCAGATCGTTCGCGCCTACAGCTATTTTTCGCATCTGAGCAATATCGCCGAGGACCAGCATCAAATTCGGCGCCTGCGCGCCGACGCGATCGCCGGCGTGCCGGAGCCGCCAGGCACGCTCGCCTGCGCGCTGTCTCGCGCCCGCGAGGCCAGCATCGCGCCAGAGAAGCTCTGCGAGTTTTTCGACCACGCTTTCATGGTTCCGGTCTTGACGGCGCATCCGACCGAGGTACGGCGCAAGAGCACGATGATGCGCGAAATGGCGATCGCCCATTTGATCGAACGGCGCGACCGCCAGCAATGGACGCCGCAGGAAGAAGCCGAGATCGAAGATAAGATACGCCGCGCCGTGCTCATCCTCTGGCAGACGAGCCTGCTCAGGCGGACGAAGCTCACCGTCCGCGACGAAGTCCTGAACGGCCTCGCCTATTACGATTACACATTCCTCGAAGAGGTGCCGCGGCTCTATCGGCAGATCGAGCGCCAATTGCGTGCCTATGCGCCCTCGATTGCCGAGGCGCATGTCGCATCGTTCCTACGGCTCGGCAGTTGGATCGGCGGAGACCGCGACGGCAACCCTTACGTCGATGCCGACGTCATGCGCGAAACGGTGCGCATGCAAGGAACGCGCATCCTGTCGCATTATCTCGACGAATTGACCTATCTCAGCGCCGAGTTCTCGATGACCGCGGAGATCGTCGAAGTCTCCGACGAACTGCGCGAGCTTGCGGCAAGTTCTCCGGATGCTTCGCCGCACCGGATGTCGGAGCCCTATCGTCGCGCCATAGCGGCGATACGCGGCCGGATCGCCGCTACTTTGCGGACGATCGACGATCAACATCCGATCAAATCGCGGCACCTGCCGATGCATCCCTATCGCAATGTCGCCGAATTCAAGCGGGATCTTTACATCGTCGATCAATCTCTGAAGGCGCATGGCTCGTATCTTCTGACGCGCGGCCGGCTGCACGGCCTGCGGCGCGCCGCCGATTGCTTCGGCTTTCATCTCGCGTCGGTGGATCTGCGGCAGAATTCTGACGTGCACGAGCGCACCATCGCCGAGCTTTTCGAGGCGGCGGCGCCGGGGACCAATTACGCCTCGCGCAGCGAGGCGGAGCGCATCGATCTTCTGCTGAAAGAGCTGAGCACGGTGCGCGCGCTCGCCTCGCCCTTCTTCAACTACTCGGACGAGACGCGCAAGGAGCTCGCGGTGTTTCGCGCCGCCGTCGAGGCGCGCGCCACCTTCGGCGCCGAGGTCATTCGCACCAGCATCATTTCCCAGTCGCAGTCGGTCTCCGATCTCCTCGAACTCGCCGTGCTCCTGAAGGAAGTCGGGCTCGTTACGGCCGACGGAAAGAGCGAGATCGACGTCGTGCCGCTGTTCGAGACGATCGCCGATCTGCGCCAATGCGCGGCGGTGATGGAGCAGGCCTTTTCGCTGCCCGCTTATCGCCGCCTCGTCGAGAGCCGCGGCAACGTGCAAGAGATCATGCTCGGCTATTCGGACAGCAACAAGGATGGCGGCTTCATCACCTCTGGGTGGGAGCTTTACAAGGCAGAGATCGATCTCATTGAGACGTTCCGCCGCCACGGCGTCAAATTGCGCCTTTTCCACGGACGCGGCGGTTCGGTCGGGCGCGGCGGCGGCCCCGCATATGAGGCGATCCTCGCCCAGCCGAGCGGCGCTGTCGGCGGCCAGATCCGCGTCACCGAACAGGGCGAAATCATCTCGAGCAAATATGCCAACCCCGAGGTCGGGCGCCGCAACCTCGAGACTTTCGTCGCGGCGACGCTGGAGGCCTCGCTGCTGATGCCCGAAGAGCACGCGCCGCGACCGGAATACCTCTCCACGATGGAGCAACTCTCGGGCTTCGCCTTCAAGACCTATCGGGCGCTCGTCTATGACACGCCCGAGTTCGAGAATTATTTCTGGGGCTCGACGGTCATCACCGAGATCGCGACGCTCAATATTGGGAGCCGGCCCGCGTCGCGCACCAAGACGCGGAAGATCCAGCACCTGCGCGCCATACCCTGGGTTTTCTCCTGGGCGCAATGCCGGCTCATGCTGCCGGGTTGGTTCGGATTTGGTTCCGCCTTCAAGGCCTGGATGGCCGAACATCAGGGCGCCGGCCTCGCCTTCCTGCAGGACATGTATCGCGAATGGGGCTTCTTCCGCATGCTGCTCTCCAACATGGAAATGGTGCTGGCCAAGAGCAACATCGGAATCGCCTCGCGCTACGCCGAACTTGTGCCGGACAAGGCCGTGCGCGACAAGATTTTCGAGGCCATTCGCGCCGAATGGACGGATTCGATCGCAGCCCTCCTCGCCATCACCAAGCAGACCGAATTGCTGCAGGACAACGCCAGCCTCGACCGCTCACTGCGGATGCGCGTGCCCTATCTCGATCCGCTCAACCACGTGCAGGTCGAGTTGCTGAAATTGCACCGGGCCGCCGACAACGAGGACGAGTCGATCCTGCGCGCCGTGCAGATCACCATCAACGGCATTTCCGCGGGCCTGCGCAACAGCGGGTAGCCTGTCGTAAGCAAGGCGATGGGGCTTCCCGCCGACGTGTGGTGGCCCAACCGACAACGCATGGATCATGATCATGCCTGTTGAGACCGCGTCGTCGGGCTACGAGCTTCTCCACAATCCCCGCCTCAACAAGGGCTCGGCCTTCACCGAGGCCGAGCGCCGCGCGTTTGGGCTCGAAGGCCTGTTGCCGCCGCGCGTGAGCACCCTTGAATTGCAGGTCGCGCGCCTGCACGAGGAACTGGCGAACCTCGACAATGATCTGCAAAAATATCTGCTGCTGTCCGATCTCCAGGCGCGAAACGAGACTCTCTTCTACGCGATCTTGATATCCGATCCCGCAACCTTCATGCCGTTGGTCTATACGCCGACGGTCGGCGAGGCCTGTCAGAAATTCGATCACATCTTCCGTGCGACGCGCGGCGTCTATCTGCCCGATCACGGCGCGCGGCCGCCTTAAGAGTTTGCTTGCCAATTGGCCGCAAGCTGATGTGCGCTTCATCGTCGTCACCGATGGCGAGCGAATTCTCGGCCTTGGCGACCAAGGCGTCGGCGGCATGGGAATTCCGATCGGTAAACTCGCACTCTACACTGCCTGCGCGGGCGTGCCGCCGCGATATAGCCTGCCGGTCATGCTGGATGTGGGCACCAATAATCAAGAACTGCTGGAAGACCCGCTTTATCTCGGTCTGGCGCAGACCCGCGTGCGCGGCGAGGAATACGATGCTTTCATCGACGAATTCGTCGAGGCCGTGAAAACGCTTTACCCAAAATGCTGCATCCAGTGGGAGGATTTCGCCAACATCAACGCCGTGCCCATTCTCGAGCGCTATCGCGACAAGATCTGCACCTATAACGACGATATTCAGGGCACCGCCGCCGTGGCGCTCGCCGGTATTTTCGCGGCGCTGCGGATTTCAGGGCAGAAGCTTACCGATCAACGTTTTCTCTTTCTCGGAGGCGGATCGGCGGCAACCGGCATCGCGGAGCTGATCAGCGAGGCCGCGGCGCTCGAAGGGCTGAGAATCGAGGCGGCACGGGCGCGCAACGCGCTGTTCGACATCAATGGTCTTATCGTGATATCGCGCACCGATCTCATGGATTTCCAAAAGCCGTTCGCGCAAGACCACGCTCCGATCTCTAACTTCGTCGATGCGATCAAAGCGTTGAGGCCGACCGGAATTATCGGCGTCAGTACCGTGCCGAAGCTCTTCAATCAGCAGGTCATCGAAGCCATGGCCGAGATCAATGATCGTCCGATCATCTTCCCTTATTCGAACCCGACTTCGCGCTCGGAGTGCACGGCTGAGGAGGCCTATCGCTGGTCTCATGGCCGCGCTATTTTCGCGAGCGGAAGTCCATTCCCGCCCGTCGAGATCGACGGACATAATCTCGTGCCCGGCCAGGGCAACAACGTCTATATATTCCCCGCGATGGGCATGGCCGTCTACGCGACGCAAGCGACGCGCGTGACGGAAGCAATGTTCATCGTCGCGGCGCGGGCCGTCGCCGAACAGGTTACAGATGAGAACCTCGCCGTCGGCCTGATCTATCCGCCGCAAGGCAAGATCTTCGAATCCTCTTTGCATGTCGCAGCGCGCGTCGCCGAATATATTTTCGACAAGAACCTCGCGCGGGTGCCGCGGCCCAAGGATATCGGCGCGCATATCCGTGAGACGGCCTATCGACCGACCTATCGCGCCATGTGAGAGAAACACGCGACCGTTTACTCCGGCGCGGCCTCGATCGGGTCATCGCGCTTCACGTCGAAGCCGAATATTTCGAAGCTCTTTTTCATATGCGGCGGCAGCGGCGCCGTGACGTCGAGCGTGCCGCCGCGCGGATGCGGAAGCACGATCCGCCGTGCCAGAAGATGCAGCTTGCGCTCGACGCTCTCGGGGATCTGTCGCGCCGGATCCTGCGAGGGACGATCCTTGGCGGTCCCGCCATATTTCGGATCGCCGATGATCGGATGACCGATCGCTTCGGCATGGGCGCGCAATTGATGCGTGCGCCCGGTGATCGGCTTCATCGAAAGCCAGGCGAGCCGGCCCGGGACCTTGTCGACCACTGCGTAATAAGTGACCGAATGCTGCGCGTTCTCGTCGCCGTGCTTGGCGATCTGCATTTTCTCCAACGCGCCCCGCCCCACCGGCCGCTGCGCGCCGCGCTTTTCCTCCATGCCTTCGCCCTTGGCAAGGAACAGCGAGATCCGGCCCTGCGCCGGTTTCGGCACGCCTTCAACGAGCGCCCAATAGATCTTTTGCGCCCGCCGCGAGCGAAAAATCTCGCCGAGTTCGGCCGCGATCCGGCGCGACTTGGCAATGAGCAGAACGCCCGCAGTGTCGCGGTCGAGCCGATGCACGAGCACAGGCCGTTCGCCCTTCTCGTTGGCAAGCGAAGCCAGCATTCCGTCGATATGCCGCGTCGTGCCCGAGCCGCCTTGGACGGCAAGTCCATAGGGCTTGTTGAGGACCATGAGGTCATCGTCTTCGTAGAGGATCATCGCGTGGATGGCACGGCGATCCTCTTCCGAGACTGTCGGCTTTGGCGGCGGCGGCGCGAGGTTCAGCGGCGGCACGCGAATTTTCTGGCCGGCGGCAAGCCGCGTCGACGTGGTGGCGCGCGCGCCGTCAACCCGTACCTGACCGGTGCGCACGATCTTGTTCAGATGCGCAAGCGAAAGGCTCGGCAGGCGGCGTTTGAACCAGCGATCGAGCCGCAAGCCGGACTTCGTCCTCGGTGACGGTGAGGATCTCAACGGTCATTAGAAATCGCCGTCACGTCCCCCGCCGCTCTTTCCTCAGCTTCTCCCAATATTCCAGCCGCTTTTTGATCTCGCGCTCGAAGCCGCGGTCGACCGGCTCGTAGAGCGTGTGGCGGCCAAGCTGCTCCGGCCAATAATCCTGTCCGGAAAAAGCTTCAGGCGCGTTGTGGTCATATTCATAGCCCGCGCCATAGTCTTCGCTCTTCATCAGTTTGGTCGGCGCATTGAGGATAATCTTCGGCGGCATCAGCGAGCCGCGCTCCTTGGCGAGCCGCATGGCCGCGCCATAGGCGGTATAGGCGGCATTCGATTTCGGCGCGGTGGCGACATAGATCAGCGCGTTGGCGAGCGCCAGTTCGCCCTCGGGAGAGCCGAGAAAATCATAAGCATCCTTCGCCGCATTGGCGATGACGAGCGCCTGCGGATCGGCAAGCCCGATGTCTTCGATCGCCATGCGCACGACGCGGCGGGCGATGAAGAGCGGCGCTTCGCCGGCATCGAGCATCCGCGCGAGATAATAGAGCGCCGCATCCGGATCCGAGCCACGCACGCATTTATGCAACGCGCTAATGAGGTTGTAATGGCCTTCCTGCGCCTTATCGTAGATTGGCGCGCGCCGCTGCACGATCTGGGTCAGCGCTGCCGTATCGAATGCTTGGCCGGATGTGGCGGCGCGCCAGACCTCCTCGGCAAGGCTCAGGACAGCGCGCCCGTCGCCATCCGCCATGCGTAACAGGGCGGCGCGCGCCTCGCTCGTCAGCGGCAAAGGCTTGCCCTCGAACGCCTCGGCCCGTTTCAGCAGCTTTTCGAGCGCCGCTTCATCGAGTGCACGAAAGATCAGAACGCGGGCGCGGGAGAGCAGCGCGGCATTGAGCTCAAAACTCGGATTTTCGGTCGTTGCGCCGATGAGCGTGATGGTGCCATCCTCCATCACCGGCAGGAAGCTGTCTTGCTGGGCGCGATTGAAGCGGTGAATCTCATCGACAAAGAGCAGGGTGCCCTGCCCCGTCGCCCGGCGTTTGCGCGCCTCCTCGAAGACTTTCTTGAGCTCGGCAATCCCTGAGAAGACCGCGGAGACCTGGACGAAGGCGAGCTTTGTTTCCTGCGCCAAGAGCCGCGCCACCGTCGTCTTGCCGCTGCCGGGCGGCCCCCAGAAGATGAGGCTGCCGAACGAGCCGGAACGGGCAAGCCGCGTCAGCGCCCCGTCGGGGCCGAGAAGATGATCCTGCCCCGTGACATCCTCGAGCCGCTGCGGCCGCAGCCGGTCTGCGAGGGGACGCGGCGCTTGGTCCTCGAGCCGGGCGGCGGCAAAAAGATCCGACATCGCTTCAATTTGGGCTTGGAAGACCAGGAAATGAAGGGGCAAACCGGCAATCCCGGTGAATAACCTCCCGCTTCGACTTGATGCCAAATGCACGGCATTTATCAATCGGTTAACCTTTCGGTGAGAATTGAATCTAGGGCCCAGCGGAGTTTCGCGCATGCATGTCGTCGCACTCGTCAACCAGAAGGGCGGATCCGGCAAGAGCACGCTTGCCGCCAGCCTCGCGGTCGCCGCGCGGGAGGCCGGCGAGCGCATCTTTCTGATCGACATGGATCCGCAGAAATCGCTGACCAAATGGGGCTACCGGCGGCACGATAAAGACCTGCCGGTCGAGTTGGTTTCGCCGGAGAAGCTCGCAACCGCGCTCGGCGCCCTCACGGCAGGACGGGTGACTCTCGTCATCATCGATACGCCGGCAACCGACTTGCCGGCCGCCGACGAAGCGATGAAACTTGCCGACCTCTGCCTCATTCCGGCGCGGCCGACCATTTTCGACATATGGTCGAGCGAAGCGACGCGCGGCAGGCTGAAGAAAGTGGGCAAGGACTTTGCGTTCGTCCTCAATCAATGCCCCGCCATGCAGGAGAGCCAGCGAGTCAATGACGGCGCCGGCGCGCTCGAAGCGATGGGCGGACTTTTGCGCCCCTTCATCGGCTCGCGCGTCGACTATCAGGAAGCTGCGCGCGACGGCAAAGGGGTGACCGAAATCGAGGGCAAGGCCGCCGAAGAAATGCGCCAGCTCTGGGCATCTCTGAAACGCCGGCTTGCGCGCTGCAAGCCGTCCGACAAACCTATGCGGGCGGCCTGAGTCTTCGCAAGCTCGTGAATCGGTCCGGCTCAGCCGCCGACGACGGTGGTGATGATCTGATTGCCGCGGCCGATGCTGATCTTCCAATAATAGCGCTGGCCGGCCGTCGCTTTTTCGAGATCGCGCGTCGTCATAATCTTGATGTCGTTGACGGCGAGAACCACGTCGCCTTTTTGCAGGCTGAGCGCCGCCGCCCGCGAATCCTCGTCCACGTCGCTGACGATGACGCCTTGCTTCGAGTTCGACCGAATATTCCTCGGCGACGGCCGGTGAAAGATTGATGACGGTCGCGCCGGCGAAGGGCGAGTCCCCAGTGATCTTGATCGGATCGCGCGGCAGCTCGGGCGCCGTCACGAGCTTGACCGTCAAGGTCAGGGGTTTGCCGTCACGGATCACCGAAAGCGAAGCGGTCGAGCCGAGCGGCTTCGTCGCGAACCGATAGCTGAAGGCCTCCATATCGACGACCGGCTGCCCGTCGATGGCCGTGATGAGGTCGCCATGTTGGAGGCCCGCCGCTTCGGCCGGGCTCTTGGGCGTGACGTCGGTGACAAGCACGCCTTCCGGACGATCGCGGCCGAGCGACTCGGCAATCTCCTTGGTGACGCTCTGCAGGCCGGCGCCGAGCCACGGGCGCTTGACCTCTTGGGCGCCGCTCTTGGCGGCGGCGACGACGATCTTCACCATATTGGCCGGGATCGCGAGGCCAATGCCGACCGAACTGCCGGTCTGCGAAACGATAGCGGAATTTATGCCGACGAGCCTGCCGTTCATATCGACGAGGGCACCGCCGGAATTGCCGGGATTGATCGCTGCGTCCGTCTGGATGAAGAATCCGTAGTTCGAAATTCCTTCTTCGGTACGGGCGAGCGCCGAGACGATTCCCTGCGTCACCGTCTCGCCAACTCCGAACGGATCGCCGATCGCCAGCACAATGTCGCCGACCTCGAGCGCGTCGGAATCGCCGAATTCCATGTAGGGAAACGGGCCGCCGCCGCCCTTCAGCCGCAGCACGGCGAGATCACTGCGCTGGTCGCGCAGCACGATGTCCGCTTCGAATTCGCGTCGATCGGAGAGTGCCACCTTCACGTCGGTCATGCCCTCGACGACATGATAGTTGGTGACGACGAGCCCGCTTGGATCGACGACGACGCCGGAGCCGAGCGACTGGGCGGTCGGGCCGCCCGGCCGCAACCCCGGACTGTCGCCAAAGAAGTGGCGGAAGATCGGATCGTCGAACAGCGGATTGCGCTGCGTCCTGTCGGTGCGCGAGGCATAGACATTGACGACGGCCGGTGCGGCCTTCTTGACCACCGGAGCGAAAGAGAGCGTGACCTCGGTGCGCGATTGCGGGACGGCTTTTTCCGCCGCCTGCGCGAGGACGGGCAAAGAGCCGAGCGCGATCAGTGCTGCGAGCGCCCTAAGGCGCATGAACCGATTGCAGGCTGGCATCGTTCGGGTCACCCAAGCCTCGTCATTGCACCGAGTTGTGTCGCTGCGATTTATGCCAGCGTCGATCACCTCTGGGTGTGGCGAAATTGCGGTGACGTCAAGCCCCGCCCGTCATCAGCCGATGCGGCCCAAATGTGTGTCGCCGAAAGCGCTCGCATATTTGAGGCCGTAACCCAGCGCCCGGTCGAAGCCGGTATGCGCCAGCCAAATCAGCGCGATATGCTCGGCGATCACCGAACCGAACCAAACGCCAAGCGCCAGTACGGCCAACGGTCCCAAAGTCGCGTGAACCGCATCGTAAGCGATAGCGCCGGCGCGTGGCGAAGCGAGATAGGCGAGAAAGCTGAGATCGGGGGCGAGGAACAGGACGAGAAAGAGGATCCACGATCCTCCGAGCCGCCAATAGAAAAAGGCGGCACCGAGCGCCAAAGCCGCGCCTTCGAGCCGCAAGATCAGCCTTGGGCCGCCGACGACGGCGCCGCCGCCGCTCACTCCGCTTCAGCCGCCGGTGCGGTCGGGCCGGAATCCTTGCCCTTCGCCGTCTCATCGCGGTCGAGGAATTCGATCACCGCCAAGGCCGCATTGTCGCCCTGGCGAAATCCGGCCTTCAGCACGCGGGTATAGCCTCCATTGCGGGTCCTGTAGCGCGGAGCCAGCACGTCGAAGAGCTTCTTGACGAGATCGGCGTCCTTGATCTGCGCAATCGCCTGACGGCGCGCATGAAGATCGCCACGCTTGCCGAGCGTCACCAGTTTCTCGACGACGGGACGCAGGTCCTTGGCCTTGGGCAAGGTGGTTATGATCTGCTCGTGCTTGATGAGCGCCTGCGAAAGATTGGCGAACATCGCCTTGCGATGTTCGTGCGTGCGGTTGAAGCGGCGCTTGGCGCGACCGTGATACATGGCGCTCTCCTTATCGGCCGCCGTGCCAAGGAACGGCCGTCCTTTGTTTCCTTCTCCCGCTCGCGGGAGAAGGTGTCATGCAAGCCACCCTCTCCCGCAAGCAGGAGAGGGATTCTTCTCAATAATGCTCTTCAAAACGCTTGGCGAGTTCGTCGATATTCTCAGGCGGCCAGCCGGTGACCTCCATGCCGAGATGCAGGCCCATCTGCGCGAGCACTTCCTTGATCTCGTTCAGCGACTTGCGCCCGAAGTTCGGGGTTCGCAGCATCTCGGCCTCGGTCTTCTGGATGAGGTCGCCGATGTAGATGATATTGTCATTCTTCAGGCAATTGGCCGAACGCACGGAGAGCTCGAGTTCGTCGACCTTCTTGAGCAAGGCGGGATTGAAGGCGAGCTCGGGGATCGAAGGTGCCACTTCCTCGCGGCGCGGCTCTTCGAAGTTGACGAAGACGTTGAGCTGGTCTTGCAGGATGCGCGCCGCATAGGCGACCGCGTCCTCCGGCGTGATCGCGCCATTGGTCTCGATCTGCATGGTGAGCTTGTCATAGTCGAGGATCTGGCCTTCGCGCGTATTCTCGACCCGGTAGCTCACCTTCCGGACCGGCGAATAGAGGCTGTCGATCGGGATCAAGCCGATCGGCGCATCTTCGCTGCGGTTGCGCTCGGCCGTGACATAGCCTTTGCCGGTATTGACGGTGAATTCCATGCGGATCTCGGCGCCCTCGTCGAGCGTGCAGATGATGAGGTTGGGATTAAGGATCTGCACGTCGCCGACCGCCGCGATATCGGCAGCGGTGACTTTCCCGGGTCCCTGTTTCTTCAACACCATGCGCTTCGGACCATCGGCCTGCATCTTGATGGCGATGTCCTTGATGTTGAGCACGATGTCGGTCACGTCCTCGCGCACCCCGGGGATCGAGGAGAATTCGTGCAGCACGCCGTCGATATGCACCGAGGTGATCGCCGCGCCTTGCAGCGACGACAAAAGAACCCGGCGCAAGGAATTGCCGAGCGTTACGCCGAAACCGCGCTCTAGCGGCTCGGCGACGACCGTGGCAAGCCGTTTCTGGTCGTCACCGGCGGTGACTTCGAGCTTGTTCGGCTTGATGAGCTCCTGCCAGTTTTTTTGAATCACGAGAGCATCCTTCATTCGAGCACGAGAACTCTTGGACGTTTCGCAAGAACGCGAGAGAGCCTCTTGATAGTCATGTCAGACACGCCGGCGCTTGCGCGGCCGGCAGCCATTGTGCGGGATCGGCGTGACGTCGCGGATCGAAGTCACGGTAAATCCCGCCGCCTGCAGGGCGCGCAGCGCCGATTCCCGACCGGAGCCCGGCCCCGAAACTTCGACTTCGAGCGTGCGCATGCCGTGTTCGGCGGCTTTGCGGGCCGCGTCCTCGGCCGCCATCTGAGCGGCATAGGGCGTCGATTTGCGCGAGCCCTTGAATCCCATCGTTCCCGCCGACGACCAGGAGATCGTATTGCCCTGCGCATCGCTGATGGTGATCATCGTATTGTTGAACGTGGAATTCACATGCGCCACGCCGGATACGATATTCTTGCGCTCTCGCCGGCGCACGCGGGTCGCTTCTTTCACCATGGATCTGTCCTTCCAACGCGCCCGTAATGCCAGGCGCTCGGGCTTCTCTTGATAAGGGCTCGCGCCCTCTTACTTCTTCTTGCCGGCGATCGGCTTGGCCTTGCCTTTGCGGGTCCGCGCATTTGTATGCGTGCGCTGGCCCCGCACCGGAAGCTGGCGGCGATGGCGCAAGCCGCGGTAGCAGCCAAGATCCATCAGTCGCTTGATGTTCATCGCCACTTCACGGCGCAGGTCGCCCTCGACCTGATAGTCGCGATCGATCGTCTCGCGAATTTGCAGGACTTCCGAATCGGTCAGCTCGAAGACCCGCCTTTGCGGCGGAATATGAACCTTCTCGACGATCTCCTGCGCCTTCTTCGGGCCGATTCCGTGAATATATTGAAGGGCAATCACGACGCGCTTGTTCGTCGGTATGTTGACGCCGGCAATACGGGCCACGAATTTTCTCCATCTTGCCGCCGATCCGAATGCGGCGAGAACGGCAGGCCGGCCTTGCGGGTGCCTGACAACGGAAATCCGGCCTTCTCATGGGGACCCATGGAAGCCGGACCCGATCCTTTCGGCTTGAAAGGCGCTTACCTAGTGATCCGCCGCGCTCCCGTCAACAGCCAATTGGGGCTAATTCCGGGCATTGCGGGGAAGACGCTTGCCGTAGGGACTGCTCTGGCCGTTCAGGACCGGGAAGGCAGGCGCTCAGCCCCGGCAAAGCTTTCGGTCGCCCTGTCGATGGCCGCCGCGACCACGTCGATCGGAGCCATGCCGTCGACCGTCTTGAGCCGGCCTTGCTGCGCATAATAGGCCGAGACCGGCGCCGTCATCGCCCGATAGGCATCGAGCCGGGTCTTGAAGGCCTCCGGATTGTCGTCGGCACGCACGTCGCAGCCCTTGGCGATCATCTCCTTCGCCCGATTGGCAATGCGGCCGAGCAGCGCCGATTCGTCAACTTTAAGCTCGATCACGCGCGTCGAGCTTCATGTTCTTGGCCTGCAGCAATTGATCGAGCGCCTTGGCCTGATTCACGGTGCGCGGAAATCCATCGAGGATGAAGCCGCGCGCGGCGTCTGGCTGCGCGATCCGCTCGGCGATGATGTCGAGCACGATATCATCAGGAACGAGACTGCCGGCGTCCATCATGGCCTTGGCCTTGAGTCCGACGGGCGTTCCGGCAGCGACCGCGGCGCGCAACATGTCGCCGGTCGATAATTGCGGAATCCCGTATTTCTGCATGAGTCGTGCAGACTGCGTGCCTTTTCCCGCCCCCGGCGGTCCGAGCACGATAAGCCTCATCGTTTCCTCCCCCGTAATTTGGCTTTTTTCACCAAGCCTTCGTATTGGTGCGCCTGAAGGTGGCCGTGGATCTGCGCGACCGTATCCATGGTAACGCTAACCACGATGAGAAGCGAGGTGCCGCCGAAATAAAACGGCATGGCCGCATAGGAAATCAGGATTTGCGGCAAGAGGCAAATCAGACTGAGATAGGCCGCGCCGATCACCGTGATCCGCATCAGGACCTTGTCGATATATTGCGCCGTGCGCTCGCCCGGCCTGATGCCGGGAATGAAGCCGCTGTGCTTCTTCAAATTGTCGGCGGTCTCCGTCGGATTGAAGACGATCGCCGTGTAGAAAAACGCGAAAAACACGATCAGCGCGACATAGAGGATCAAGTAGAGCGGACGACCCTGGCCGAGGTAGAGCGAAATCGCTCCCAGAATTCCGGTCCCTCCGCGCTGCGCCGAGAAATTCGCGATCGTCGTCGGCAAGAGCAGAAGCGAGGACGCGAAAATCGGCGGAATGACGCCGGAAGTGTTGAGCTTCAAGGGCAGAAATGACGTCTGGCCCTCGTAGACCCGATTGCCCTGCTGGCGCTTGGGATAGGTAATGACGAGCCGGCGCTGCGCCCGCTCCATGAAGACGATGAAGCCGACCACGAAGATCGCCATCACCATGACGACGATGATGAGGAAGGTCGAGAGCGGCCCTGGCGGCCGAGCTCGAGCGTGTGGATGATCGCCGCCGGAAAAGCCGCGACGATGCCGGAGAAGATGATCAGAGACGAGCCGTTGCCGATGCCGCGCGAGGTGATCTGTTCGCCAAGCCACATCAGAAACATCGTGCCGCCCATCAAAGTCAGTGTCGTCGTCAGGCAGAAGAAAAATCCCGGATTGCTGACGACGCCCGCCTGGCCTTGGAGGCCGATGGCGATCCCATAGGCCTGAAAGGCGGCGAGCACGACGGTGAGATAGCGCGTGTATTGATTGAGAACCTTGCGGCCCGCCTCACCTTCCTTCTTCAGCGCCTCGAGCGTCGGGAACACGCTGGTCAAGAGCTGGATGATGATCGAGGCGGAAATATAGGGCATGATGTTCAACGCGAAGATCGCCATGCGCTGCACGGCGCCGCCGGAGAACATGTTGAAGAGTTGGAGCACGCCCTGCATTGCCGGTGAAGGTCGCCTCGAAAGCGGCGGGATCGATGCCCGGCAGCGGAATATAGGTTCCGAGCCGATAGATGATCAGCGCGCCGAGCGTGAACCAGATCCGCTTCTTGAGTTCGTCGGCCTTGGCGAAGGCGCACCAATTGACGTTTGCGGCGAGTTGTTCAGCGGCCGATACCATGACGTGCTCCGCGCGGCTCGCTGATGCGCCGCCAAGGCTCGAGGAATGTTCACCGGTTCCTTAGTAACCCGATGCACCAGATCCGCCCGCATACGGCGCTGATGCCAATTACGCTTCGCCTGAGACAATAGCGAATAGGACCGATGTGGTGAACCGGTGGCATTCTTGCAACGGACGCATCGCGAGAGCGGCAGCTCAGGCCTCCGCCGCGATTGCGGCGAGGACGCGGACCGATCCGCCCGCCTTCTCGATCGCGGCGATCGCCGATTTCGACGCCGCCGCCACTTCGAAAGTCAGCTTGGCGCTGATCTCGCCCATGCCGAGAATTTTTACGCCATCGCGCGGTTTCGAGCACACGCCGGCGGCGACCAGAGCCTCGATCGTCGACCGGCGCTCTCGCGTGCCAGCTTGCCGGCGTCGACCGCCGCCTGGATGCGGCCGAGATTGACCTCGTTATAGTCCTTCGCGAAGCGGCGGGGTGAAGCCGCGCTTCGGCAAACGCCGATGCAGCGGCATCTGCCCGCCTTCGAAGCCCTTGATCGCTGACGCCGGTGCGCGCCTTCTGGCCTTTGACGCCGCGCCCGCCGGTCTTGCCCTTGCCGGAGCCGATGCCGCGGCCGATGCGCATGCGCGCTTGGACGCGCCGGGATTATCGGCGATCTCGTTGAGTTTCATGATCGCTGTCCTCACGCGCTCTCGACGATGCGGACGAGATGCGCGACCTTCGCGATCATGCCGCGCACTGCCGGCGTGTCGGGCAGAGCCGCCCGCCGGCCGATCTTGTTGAGCCCGAGACCGATCAAGCGTCGCGCGCTGACTCGGCGGGACGGCCGATCGGGCTCTTGATCTGTTCGACCGTGAGCATGCGCTTTTGTTTTGGTTTTCGCCATAGAACGCTCCTCACGCCTTCCGCCGCGGCTTCGGCCTCGCCGCCCTGGCGGCGCGACTGCAGCGTCGAAACCTTCATGCTGCGCCGGGCGGCGACCGCGCGCGGCGAATCCTCTCTTCAGAAGCGCATCGAACGTCGCCCTCACCATGTTATAGGGATTGGACGAGCCTTGCGATTTCGCGACGACGTCATGCATGCCGAGCGTCTCGAAGACGGCGCGCATCGGGCCGCCGGCGATGATGCCGGTACCGGCTGGCGCCGCGCGCAGCACGACGCGTCCCGCGCCGTGGCGGCCGTTGACGTCGTGATGCAGCGTGCGGCCTTCGCGCAACGGCACGCGGATCAAGGCGTGCTTCGCCGCCTCCGTCGCCTTGCGGATCGCCTCCGGAACTTCGCGCGCCTTGCCGTGGCCGAAACCGACCCTGCCCTTCTGATCGCCGACGACGACGAGCGCGGCGAAGCCGAACCGGCGGCCGCCCTTCACCACTTTCGCGACGCGATTGATATGGACCAAGCGGTCGACGAATTCGCTGTCGCGCTCGTCCCGGTCGCGGCCGCGGCCGCCTTCACCTTCACGTGCCATCAATTTCTTCCATCATCTTCGTCACTTGCGCGGCCGGTCGGCCGCTCGCTTCGAATGCTTTTCCTGCGCATGACTTTCCGAAGTCGCCTCAGACAGCATCGTCAGCCCGCCTTCGCGCGCGCCTTCGGCCAGCGCCTTGACGCGGCCGTGATACATGTAAGCAGCCGCGATCGAATACGACTTCCTTGATCCCCGCCTGCGATCGCCCGCTCGGCGATCTGCTTGCCGATCGAGCCGCGCCGCCTCGATGGTGGCGCCGGTCTTCAGGCCTTCGCGATTGGCCTTTTCGAGCGACGAGGCCGCGACAAGCGTGCGGCCGGCCGCATCGTCGATGATCTGGCAATAGATCTGCTTCGAGGAGCGGTAGACCGAAAGCCGCGGCTTGCCATAGGCACGCGCCCTGACCGCGCGCCTGACCCGCGCCTTGCGGCGCTCTGCCCGCCTTGTTGTGCTGGCCCATTGCTGCGCCTTTACTTCTTCTTGCCTTCCTTGCGGAAGATGAATTCGTCCGAATATTTGACGCCCTTGCCCTTATAGGGCTCGGGCGGACGGAAGCCGCGGATTTCGGCCGCGACCTGGCCGACCTGACGCTTGTCGATGCCGCTGATCGTGATTTCCGTCGGCTTCGGCGTCGCGATCGAGATGCCCTGCGGAATCGGGAAGCTCACGTCGTGGCTGTAGCCGAGCGACAATTGCAGGTTCTTGCCCGAGACCGCCGCCTTGTAACCGACGCCGTTGATCTCGAGCTTCTTCTCGAAGCCTTTGGTGACGCCGATGACGAGATTGTTCGACCATCGCGCGGGTCATGCCCCACATTGCGCGCGCGCCGTTTGGTTTCGTTGCGCGGATCGACCTTGATCTGATTGTCGCCGCGAAACTCACGGCGACCTCGCCCGGCGCGACGAAGCGCAATTCGCCCTTGCGCGCCCTTGATGGCGATCGTCTGGCCTTCGACCTTGGCGGTGACGCCGGCCGGAATGGCGACGGGCTTTTTTCCGACGCGAGACATCATCCAATTCCTCTTCAGTCAGAAGACCTTGCAGAGCACTTCGCCGCCGACATGGCTCGCGCGCCGCATGATCGGCCATGACGCCCTTCGGCGTCGAGACGATGGTGATGCCGAGGCCATTTGCGACCTGCGGCATGTCGGTGACGCCGGCATAGACGCGCCGGCCGGGCTTCGACACGCGCTGCGAGCTCCCGGATCACCGGCTCGCCGTCGTAATATTTGAGCTCGATCTCGAACTCGGTGCGGCCATTGCCATATTCCGTCGTCGAATAGCCGCGGATATAGCCTTCTGGCGCGAGAACGTCGAGCACATGCGCGCGCAGCCTCGAGCCCGGCGTATTCACCTTGCCCTTGCGCCGCATTTGCGCATTGCGGATGCGGGTCAGCATATCGCCCAGAGGATCGTTCATTGCCATGATCGGCTCCTCCTCACCAGCTCGACTTCACGAGGCCGGGGATCAGGCCACGCGACCCCAAGCTCGCGGACGCGCGATGCGCGACATCTTCATCTTGCCGATGAAGCCGCGCGGCCGCCCGAGATCTCGCAGCGGTTGCGGAACGCGGACGGCGGCCGAATTGCGCGGCAATTCGGCGAGCTTGAGCCGCGCCGCGAAGCGATCCTCCATTGCTCGCCGCCTTGTCCTCGGCCATCGCCTTCAGCTTCTTGCGGCGGGCGGCATATTGCTTCACCAACTTGATCGCGGTGCTTGTTCTTCTCAACCATGCTTTTCTTCGCCATAGATCTACCTCTGGTCTCCGCGTTTGAGACGATGTCTCACTGCCGGAACGGGAAGTTGAATGCGCGCAAAAGGGCGCGCGCCTCGTCATCGGACTTGGCCGTGGTGCAAACGATGACGTCCATGCCGAGAACGCTCTCGGTCTTGTCGTAATCGATCTCCGGGAACACGATGTGCTCCTTGATGCCGAGAGCATAATTGCCGCGGCCGTCGAAGCTCTTCGGGTTGAGCCCGCGAAAGTCGCGCACCCGCGGCAAGGCGATGGTGACGAGCCGATCGAGGAACTCATACATCCGCGTCTTGCGCAACGTCACCTTCACGCCGATCGGCATGTTCTCGCGCACCTTGAAGGTCGCGATCGCCTTCCTGGCGCGGGTGATGATCGGCTTCTGCCCGGCGATCAGCGCGAGATCGGCCGCGGCGGCGGTCACCTTCTTCGTGTCGTTGACCGCCTCGCCGACGCCCATGTTGAGCACGATCTTCTCGATCACCGGCACTTCAAGCGGGTTCTTGTAACCGAACTGCTCGATGAGCTGCTGCCGCACGACCTCGACGTAATGTTTCTTGAGACGCGGCACATAATCCTTCGGCACGGCAAAGGATTCGGCCGCCTTGGCCGGAGCACTCGTCTCGCGCGTCTTCGCCTGCGCCTTGGCTTTGCCTTCCGCCGCCTTGGCAGCTTTGTCGGCCGCGGCCGCTTCCTTGCCGCCCACCTTCGCTTCGGGCTTGGTGCCGCCCTTGTCCTTGGGCGCGCCCTTGGCGTCCTTGCCGCCGGTTTTGGGTGTCTTGGTCTCAGCCATCGATCAGGTCTCCCGAACGCTTGGCGAAACGAACCTTGCGGCCGTCATCGAGAATCTTGAAGCCGACGCGCGTCGGCTTGCTGTCCTTGGGGTCGGCAAGCGCAAGATTGGAGAGATGAATGGTCCCCTCTTTCGAGATGATGCCGCCCTCTTGCTTCGCCGTCTGGCGTTGATGCCGCTTGACGAGATTGACGCCGCGCACGAGGGCGCGGCATTCCTTCGGCAAGACCTGAATGACTTCGCCCAAACGCCCCTTGTCGCGGCCGGCAAGGACGACAACTTTATCGCCCTTTCTTGATTTTCGCGGCCATCACAGAACCTCCGGCGCAAGCGAGATGATCTTCATGTGGTTCTTGGCGCGCAATTCGCGCGGCACCGGCCCGAAGATGCGCGTGCCGACCGGCTCCGCCTGAGCGTTGATCAGCACCGCTGCGTTGGAGTCGAAGCGGATGACCGAGCCGTCCGGGCGCTTGATATCCTTGGCGGTGCGCACGACGACTGCCTTCATCACGTCGCCCTTCTTCACGCGCCCGCGCGGGATCGCTTCCTTGATCGAGACGACGATCACGTCGCCGACGCCGGCATATTTGCGCTTCGAACCGCCGAGCACCTTGATGCACATGACGCGGCGCGCGCCGGAATTGTCGGCGACGTCGAGATTGGTCTGCATCTGTATCATGGCGTCACGCTTTTCCTTCGGCCTTTACCGCGACCTCTATCGATCAAACTTTCGCTTCGACGACGATCCAGCGTTTCAACTTCGAGATCGGCCTCGTCTCCTCGATGGACACCGTGTCGCCAACCTTCGATTGATTGCTCTCGTCATGCGCATGGAAATTCTTCGAACGCCGAACCGTCTTCTTCAACAGCGGATGCGTGAAGCGCCGCTCGACCTTCACGACGACGGTCTTATCCTGCTTGTCGCTGACCACGACGCCTTGAAGGACACGTTTCGGCATGCTCTTAAAATCCTATTGCTTGGTGTCGCGCCGCTCGGCGGCAATTGTCTTCGCCCGCGCCACGTCGCGCCGCACGATGCGCACCCGCGCCGTATCCTGGAGCTGTCCCGTCGCCCGTTGGAAGCGCAGATTGAACTGCTCCTTCTTGAGGTTCAGGATCTCTTGTTCGAGTTGGTCGTCGCTCATCACCTTGAGATCGGACAACCGCTGTTTCGTCTTCATCGCGCGCCCCTATTCTACGATACGCTGGACGAAGCGTGACTTGATCGGCAGTTTGGCTGCGGCAAGCGCCAGCGCCTCGCGGGCAACCTCGGTCGGCACGCCGTCGAGCTCGAACATGATGCGGCCCGGCGCGACGCGGCAAGCCCAGAATTCGGGTGCCCCCTTGCCCTTGCCCATGCGCACCTCGGTCGGCTTCTTTGATACCGGCACATCCGGGAAGATGCGAATCCATACCCGCCCAGCACGTTTCATGTGCCGGGTCATGGCGCGCCGCGCCGCCTCGATCTGGCGGGCGGTGACGCGATCCGGTTCGAGTGCCTTCAGTCCATATTGGCCGAAGTGCAGTTCGAAGCCGGCCTTCGAGGCGCCGTGAATCCGGCCCTTGAAGGCCTTGCGGAACTTCGTGCGCTTGGGTTGCAACATGGTTCGGCTCGAATTTCTCTCTAATTGGGCACGATCCTTTCGGGATCATGCGAATATTTAGGCCGCGTCGCGGTCGCGGCGCCGACGATCTCCGCCGCCGTGGTCCTGCTCGGCCATTTTCTTGTCCTGCGCCATCGGATCATGTTCGAGGATCTCGCCCTTGAAGATCCAGACCTTGATGCCGCAGGTGCCATAGGCCGTGTGCGCGGTGGCGGTGCCGTAATCGACGTCGGCGCGCAGCGTATGCAGCGGCACGCGGCCCTCGCGATACCATTCGAGCCGCGCGATTTCGGCGCCGCCAAGACGCCCAGAGCAATTGATCCGGATGCCTTCGGCACCGAGCCGCATGGCCGATTGCACTGCCCGCTTCATCGCACGGCGGAAAGCGACGCGGCGTTCGAGCTGCTGGGCGATCGAATTCGGCCACCAAGGTCGCGTCGATCTCGGGCTTGCGCACCTCGACGATATTGATGACCACTTCCGAATCGGTGAGCTTGGCCACGGTCTTGCGAATCTTGTCGATATCCGCGCCCTTCTTGCCAATCACGACGCCCGGCCGAGCCGAATAGATCGTCACCCTGCATTTCTTGTGCGGGCGCTCGATAATGATCTTCGACACCGCCGCCTGCTTCAAAGTCTTCATCAAGACCTCGCGGATCTTGATGTCCTCGTGAAGCAGCTTGGCATATTCGCTCTTGTTGGCGTACCAACGCGAATCCCAGGTTCGGTTGATGCCGAGGCGAAGGCCGACCGGATTGACTTTCTGTCCCATCTTAAGCTCCCGCGGCCTCGGCCGCCTCGACCTCGCGCACGACGATTGTCAAATTGGCGAACGGTTTTTCGATGCGTCCGGCGCGGCCGCGGGCGCGTGGAGAAAACCGCTTCAAGACCAATGCCTTGCCGACATAGGCTTCGGCCACGACGAGATCGTCGACATCGAGGTTGTGATTGTTTTCCGCATTGGCGATCGCGCTCTGCAACGTCTTCCTCACGTCGAAGGCGATGCGTTTGCGGGAGAATTCGAGATCGGCCAGCGCTTTCTCGACCTTCTTGCCGCGGATCAATTGGGCGAGGAGGTTCAACTTCTGCGGACTGACGCGCAGCATGCGGCAGACCGCCTTGGCCTCGTTGTCCTTCAATGCGCGGGGATTTTTGGCTTTGCCCATGACTTAGACCCGCTTGGCTTTCTTGTCGCCCGAATGTCCGTGGAACGTGCGGGTCGGCGAGAACTCGCCGAACTTATGGCCGATCATGTCTTCGCTGACCGAAACCGGAATATGCTTGTGGCCGTTGTGGACGCCGAACGTGAGCCCGACGAATTGCGGCAGGATGGTCGAGCGCCGGCTCCAGATCTTGATCACGTCGTTGCGCCCGGATGCGCGCGCGGCATCGGCCTTCTTCAGGAGATAGCCGTCGACGAACGGGCCCTTCGAGATCGAACGCGCCATCGTCTTAAGCCTTCTTGCTCTTGTGACGCGAGGTCACGATGAATTTGTCGGTCGACTTGTTGGACCGCGTTTTCTTGCCTTTGGTCGGCTTGCCCCAAGGCGTCACCGGGTGACGCCCGCCCGAGGTACGCCCCTCGCCGCCGCCATGCGGATGATCGACGGGATTCATGGTGACGCCGCGATTATGCGGCCTGATCCCGAGCCAGCGGCTGCGCCCGGCTTTGCCGACCGACGCGTTCATATGGTCGGGATTGGAGACCGAACCGACGGTTGCGAAACACTGGCCATGCACCAGCCTCTGCTCGCCGGAATTGAGCCGGACGATGACATAGCCCTGGTCGCGGCCGACGATCTGCGCATAGGTGCCGGCGGCGCGCACCATCGCCGCGCCCTTGCCGATTTTCAGCTCGACATTGTGAACGATGGTGCCGACCGGCATGTTCGACATCGGCATCGCATTGCCGGGCTTCACGTCGACTTGCAGGCCGGAGACGACTTCGTCGCCGACGGCGAGGCGCTGCGGCGCGATTATATAGGACAACTCGCCGTCAGAATAACGGATGAGCGCGATGAACGAACTGCGGTTCGGATCATATTCGATCCGTTCCACTTTCGCCGGCACGTCGAGCTTGCGGCGCTTGAAATCGACGATCCGGTAGGTCTGCTTGTGGCCGCCGCCGCGGAAGCGAACGGTGATGCGGCCGAGATTGTTGCGCCCGCCGCTCGAAGCCTTGCCTTCGGTCAGATGCTTGACCGGCTTGCCCTTGTAGAGCTCGGCGCGATCGACGATCACCAATTGGCGAAGCCCCGGGGTGACCGGCTTGAATGTCTTCAGCGCCATCTCAAAGCCCCGTGGTCACGTCGATGCTGTGGCCTTCGGCCAAAGTCACGACGGCTTTCTTGAAATCCGACTGCACGCCCTTCACACCCTTGAAAACCTTCTTCTTGCCCTTGCGCACCAGCGTGTTCACGGCTTCGACCTTGACGTCGAAAAGCCGTTCGATCGCCGCCTTGATCTGCGGTTTCGTCGCGTCCTTGCGGACCTTGAAGATCACCTTGTTGTGCTCGGACGCGGCGGTGGCCTTCTCGGTGATGATCGGAGCGACGATCAGGTCGTAATGGCGCGCATCGGCGAATTTGTTCGGCGAGCTCATGCGAATCGAGCCTCCAGCGCGTCGATCGCCGCCTTGGTGAGAACGAGCTTCTCGCGGCGCAAGATGTCGTAGACGTTGATGCCTTGGACGGGCAGCACGTCGATCTCCGGGATCGCTCGCGCCGCCTGGCCGAAACTGGCTTTGACTTCGGCGGCGTCGACGATCAGCGCGTTGGTCAGGCCGAGCTTGGCGAAATTGGCTTTGAGGGTCTTTGTCTTGGGTTCGGCGATCTCAGCGTTCGTCCAGACGATGATGCCGCCGTCTTTCGCCTTGGCGGAGAGCGCGTGTTTCAAGGCAAGCGCGCGAACCTTTTTCGGCAGGTCATGGGCGTGCGAGCGCACAACCGGGCCGAAGGCGCGGCCGCCGCCGCGGAATTGCGGCACGCGCGCCGAGCCATGGCGCGCATTGCCGGTGCCCTTCTGCCGGTACAATTTCTTGCCGGTTCTGGCGATCTCGCCGCGATCTTTCGTCTTATGCGTACCGGCGCGGCGCTTGGCGAGCTGATAGCGCACCATGCGCGCCAGAATATCGGGGCGCGGTTCGAGGCCGAAGATGGCCTCGTTCAATTCGATCGAGCCGGCTTTTTTGCCGTCGAGAGAGGTGATGTCGATCTTCACGCCGTGGCCTCCTCGGCTGCCGGCGGGGCCGCTTCCGCGCTTGCTTCGCTCGAAAGCCTGTATTTTCCGGGCCGCGGCGCGTCCTTCGGCAAAGCCTTCTTCACCGCGTCGCGCACATAGATGAAACCGCCGCGCGTGCCCGGCACCGCGCCTTCGACCAGGATGAGGCCGCGGTCCACGTCGGTCTGCACGACACGCAGGTTGAGCGTGGTCACACGCTCGACGCCCAAATGGCCTGCCATCTTTTTGTTCTTGAATGTCTTGCCCGGATCCTGCCTACCGCCGGTCGAGCCGAGCGAGCGATGCGAGATCGACACACCGTGGCTGGCGCGCAGACCGCCAAAATTCCAGCGTTTCATGCCGCCGGCAAAGCCCTTGCCGGTGCTCGTTCCGGTCACATCGACAAACTGGCCGACGACGAAGTGATCGGCGGTGATCTCGGCGCCGACCGGCAACAGCCCCGTTTCTTCGACGCGGAATTCGGCGAGCTTCATTTTCGGCTCGACCTTGGCGACCGCAAAGCGGCCGCGCTCGGCCTTCGACACGTTCTTCACCTTCGCTTGGCCGATGCCGAGTTGCACGGCCGTGTAGCCGTTCTGCTCTTTGGTCCTTTGCGCGACGACCTGGCAGCCGTCGAGCTTCAAAACCGTGCACGGCACATGCTCGCCGGCGTCGGTGAAGACACGGGTCATGCCGAGTTTCTGTGCGATGACGCCTGACCGCATGGTTCAATCCTAAAGCTTAATCTCGACATCAACGCCGGCGGCGAGGTCGAGCTTCATCAAGGCATCGACCGTCTGCGGCGTCGGATCGACGATGTCGAGAACGCGCTTATGAGTTCTGATCTCGAATTGCTCGCGCGATTTCTTGTCGATATGGGGCGAGCGGTTGACCGTGAATTTTTCGATCTTAGTCGGCAAAGGAATCGGGCCGCGCACCTGCGCACCGGTTCGCTTCGCCGTCGAGACGATTTCCTTCGTCGACGAATCGAGAATCCGATGATCGAACGCCTTGAGGCGAATGCGGATGTTCTGGCCGTTCATGATCTCTTTCCTTGCCGGCCGGACCGGGCCGAAGCCCGAGCCGGCCGAATGCCCATCATTCCGTGATCGAAGCGACGACGCCGGCCCCGACAGTGCGGCCGCCTTCGCGGATGGCGAAGCGCAGTTTCTCTTCCATCGCGATCGGAACGATGAGTTCGACTTCCATCGTCACATTGTCGCCCGGCATCACCATTTCGGTGCCTTCCGGCAGCGTCACGACGCCGGTCACGTCGGTCGTGCGGAAATAGAATTGCGGACGGTAGTTGGTGAAGAACGGCGTATGGCGGCCGCCCTCCTCCTTGGTCAGGATATAGGCCTCGGCCTTGAACTTCGTGTGCGGCTTCACCGAGCCCGGCTTGCACAGAACCTGGCCGCGCTCAACGTCCTCGCGCTTCGTGCCGCGCAGTAGAGCGCCGATATTGTCGCCCGCCTGACCCTGATCGAGAAGCTTGCGGAACATTTCGACGCCGGTGACGACGGTCTTGGCGGTCG
The DNA here is from genome assembly GCA_963759985.1 of uncultured Alphaproteobacteria bacterium. Taxonomy (GTDB): domain Bacteria; phylum Pseudomonadota; class Alphaproteobacteria; order Rhizobiales; family Beijerinckiaceae; genus Methylovirgula. The sequence continues at coordinate 301,006 of CAVXBI010000002.1, read as the reverse complement.
GCCTGAGACCTACGATCTCGACCTCCTCGCCGACCTTGATGACCCCGCGTTCGACGCGTCCGGTCACCACCGTGCCGCGGCCGGAAATCGAGAACACGTCTTCGACCGGCATCAGGAAGGGCTGGTCGATCGGGCGCTCCGGTTGCGGAATATAATCATCAACCGTCTGCATGAGCTTCAGAACGGCGTCATGTCCGATCTCCGGATCACGGGCTTCGAGCGCGCAGAGCGCCGAGCCTTTGGTGATGGGGATGTCGTCGCCGGGGAACTCATATTTCGACAGAAGTTCGCGGACTTCGAGCTCGACCAGCTCGAGGAGTTCAGGATCGTCGACCATGTCGACCTTGTTCAGGAAGACGACGAGCGCCGGCACGCCGACTTGGCGGGCGAGCAGAATATGCTCGCGCGTCTGCGGCATCGGCCCGTCGGCGGCGGAGACAACGAGGATCGCGCCGTCCATCTGCGCCGCGCCGGTGATCATGTTCTTCACATAGTCCGCGTGGCCGGGACAATCGACATGCGCATAGTGGCGCTTCTTCGTCTCGTATTCGACGTGCGCCGTCGAAATCGTGATGCCGCGCGCCTTCTCTTCCGGCGCCTTGTCGATCTGGTCGTAGGCGGTATAGGTCGCCCCTCCCGTCTCGGCGAGAACCTTGGTGATTGCGGCCGTCAACGAGGTCTTGCCGTGATCGACATGACCGATCGTGCCGATGTTACAATGCGGCTTGGTTCGCGCAAATTTTTCCTTGGCCATGACTCGGCTCCTTCAAACCCTTAAGCGTATTTGGCTTGTACCTTGCCGGCTTCTCCGGGTGGCACTTGCTCGTAGTGGTCGAATTGCATCGTGTAGTTGGCGCGGCCTTGGCTCATGGACCGCAGTTGGTTGACATAGCCGAACATATTGGCGAGCGGCACCATCGCATTGATGACGACCGCATTGCCGCGCATGTCCTGCCCTTGCACCTGCCCGCGCCGCCCGAGCAGATCGCCCATGACTGAGCCGGTGTAATCTTCCGGTGTCGTCACCTCGACCTTCATGATCGGCTCGAGCAGAACCGAATGACCTTCGCGCAGTGCCCTGCGCGTCGCGGCGCGGGCGCAGAGTTCGAAGGCGAGAACCGAAAAATCGACGTCGTGGTAGGCGCCATCAATCAACGTCGCCTTGACGTCGACCACCGGGAATCCAGCGAGCACGCCCGATGTCAGGGCCGTGTTCACGCCCTTTTCGACACCCGGTATATATTCCTTCGGGACCGTCCCGCCGACCACCTTCGATTCGAAAACATCGCCGGCACCCGGCGTATTGGGCTCGAAGATGATCGTCACTTTGGCGAACTGCCCGGCCCCGCCGGTCTGCTTCTTGTGCGTCTCGTCGATTTCGACGCGTTTTGTCAGTTTCTCGCGGTAGGCCACCTGCGGCGCACCGATATTCGCATCGACCTTATAGGTGCGCTTCAGGATATCGACCTTGATGTCGAGATGCAGTTCGCCCATGCCCTTCAGAATCGTCTGGCCGGATTCTGGATCGGTCGAAACCCGGAAGGACGGATCTTCCGCCGCAAGCTTGGCCAACGCCACGCCGAGTTTTTCCTGATCGGCCTTGGATTTCGGCTCGACCGCGATCTCGATGACCGGATCAGGAAATTCCATGCGCTCGAGAATGACCGGCTTGTTCATATCGCAGAGCGTATCGCCGGTGCGCGTATCCTTGAGGCCGGCGAACGCGATAATATCGCCCGCATAAGCTTCCTTGATGTCCTCGCGGTTGTTGGCGTGCATCAGCAGCATGCGGCCGACGCGTTCGCGCTTGCCCTTCGTCGAATTGAGCACCGTGGTGCCCGATTCGATATGCCCGGAATAAACACGCGCGAAGGTGAGTGAGCCGACGAAAGGATCATCCATGATCTTGAAGGCCAGAATGGACAGGGGCTCATCGTCGCTCGCGTGGCGCACCATTTCGGCGCCGGTATCGGGATCGATGCCCTTGATCGCCTCGCGATCGACCGGCGAGGGCAGATAATCGACCACGGCATCGAGCAAGGGCTGCACACCCTTGTTCTTGAACGCCGAGCCGCACAGGATCGGGACGAAGGCGATGGTGCGGACCGCCTTGCGGATCAGCCTTTTCAGGGTCGCCTCGTCCGGCTCCGCGCCGTCGAGGTAGGCGGTCATGACGTCGTCATCGAGCTCGACCGCCGCTTCGATCAGGTCATGGCGGTACGCCTCCGCCTGCTCGCGCAGCTCTGCCGGAATTTCCGCGTCGTGATATTTGGCGCCGAGCGTCTCGTCCTCCCAGACGACCATTTTCATCCGCACGAGATCGATGATGCCCCTGAAATCGGACTCCAAACCGACCGGCAGCTGGATGCAAACGGGGCGGCCACCGACCTTGTTCTTGATGTCGTCGACGCAGCGGAAGAAATCGGCGCCGGTTTTATCCATCTTGTTCGCAAATACGATACGCGGCACATTGTACTTGTCCGCTTGGCGCCACACCGTTTCGGTCTGCGGCTCGACGCCCTGGTTGCCGTCGAGCACGCAAACGGCGCCGTCGAGGACGCGCAGCGAACGCTCCACTTCGATCGTAAAATCGACGTGGCCGGGCGTATCGATGATGTTCAGGCGCTTGCCGTTCCACACAGTCGTCGTCGCGGCAGAGGTGATCGTGATCCCGCGCTCCTGCTCCTGCTCCATCCAATCCATGGTGGCGGCGCCCTCATGCACCTCGCCCATTTTGTGCGACTTGCCGGAATAGAACAGAATGCGCTCGGTCGTCGTCGTCTTGCCGGCGTCGATATGCGCCATGATACCGAAGTTTCGGTAATCCTCGATCTTATGGCTGCGCGGCATCTGAGCAATTCCTTCGAAACGTCAAATTCACCAACGGTAATGCGAGAAGGCGCGGTTGGCCTCGGCCATCCGGTGCGTGTCTTCCCGCTTCTTCACCGCATTGCCGCGATTGTTGGCGGCATCCATGATCTCGGCCGAAAGACGGTCGACCATGGTCTTGTCGTTGCGACCGCGCGCGGCTGTGATGATCCAGCGGATCGCCAGCGCCTGACGCCGTTCGGGGCGAACCTCGACCGGCACTTGGTAGGTCGCGCCGCCGACGCGGCGCGAGCGGACTTCGATCGCCGGAGCGACATTTTCAAGCGCCTGGCGGAAGACCGGCAGCGGCTCCGTCCGCAATTTGCTCTCGATCACGTCGAAGGCGCCATAGACGATCGATTCGGCCATCGATTTCTTGCCGTCGTACATGATCGAATTCATGAACTTGGCAAGAACGACGTCGTCGAACTTAGCGTCCGGGATGACTTCCCGTTTCTCGGCTCTATGGCGGCGCGACATTCGTTTCTACTCTCTTCGTCTCTCTTCGTCGTCAGGACCGGCGCGACCCGGCCATCCAGTAATTCCCTCAACCGATCCCCGCGTCTCGCTCCGCGTGCCCGAGGATGACCTTCGCTCAGGTTACTTCGGCCGCTTTGCTCCATATTTCGAACGGCGCTGTTTGCGGTTCTTGACGCCCTGCGTGTCGAGCACGCCGCGCAGGATATGATAGCGCACGCCAGGCAGATCCTTGACGCGGCCGCCGCGGATCATGACCACCGAATGTTCCTGGAGGTTATGCCCCTCGCCAGGAATATAGCCGATGACTTCAAACCCGTTTGTCAGCCGCACCTTAGCGACTTTGCGCAGCGCCGAGTTCGGCTTTTTGGGCGTTGTCGTATAGACGCGCGTGCAGACCCCGCGCTTCTGCGGACAGGCCTGGAGATGGCGCGCCTTCTCGCGATAGACCTTCTCCTGCCGCGGCTTGCGGATCAATTGACTAATCGTCGGCATTTTCGCCCTTCGCTACCCAGTCCGTCAAAAGCGCCGCCCGGCCGAGCCTCGGCTTAGCGCCATGGCGACGCCCAAGCCCGGTCCCGCCATCCGGCGGTACGAACGCAAACAAATCAGCGCCTTCGGCCCAACCGGGCTTCCGGCGCTGCGACACAGCAGAGGACCGCGGTATCACCCGAGGTCTTGCCTCTCTAAAGGCCGGCGGAACCCCCGCCGACGCGATGTCACTTCAAAGTCGCTGAAACCGACAGCGTTTAGGTTCGCTGTATTCAGAACGCGACGTCCCGAACGGGAAGAACCTACGGCCTGCCGAAGTGCGCGGAACTTAATCAGGGCCTCAGCGCACGTCAACCCCTCCGCCGAGGGATTTTACCGCCTTTCATTCCGCCTTTGCCAAGGACGCAGCGGCGGCGAACTTGCGGCGCGTCGCCGGGCAAGAATTTGCCGACAGCAGAATTGACAAGGCGACCAACGTGGTCAACGCCGCGCGGTAGCCCCGAGGAACGAGGATTGATCCGCCACCGCAGGGCAACCTCTCCCGTGGATGGGAGAGGTTGCATCTGGCTTACTTCGAGGCCGCCGGGGTCGCCGGCGGCAATTGCAGCGGCGGCTGCGCCGCTTTGTGCGCCAGGATCATCTCGTCGCGCGTCGCAGCAATATGGCGCAGTTTCGCCATAGCGGCGCCGGTGCCGGCCGGGATCAGCCGGCCGACGATGACGTTCTCCTTCAAACCTTCGAGCGTATCGGTCTTGCCGTTGACCGCCGCCTCGGTGAGAACGCGGGTGGTCTCCTGGAAAGACGCTGCCGAGATGAACGAGCGCGTCTGCAGCGAGGCCTTGGTGATGCCGAGCAGGACCGGGGTGCCGGTTGCCGGCTTCTTGCCCTGCGCCAGCGCCGCCTCGTTGGCCTCTTCGAGCTCCATCTGATCGACCTGTTCGCCAGCCAGGAAATCGGTGTCGCCGGGATCGACGATATCGACCTTCTGCAGCATCTGGCGGACAATCACCTCGATATGCTTGTCGTTGATGTTGACGCCCTGCAGCCGATAGACCTCCTGAATCTCGTTGACGAGATAGGCGGCAAGTTCTTCGACGCCCTTGATCGCCAGAATGTCATGCGGCGCCGGATTGCCGTCGACGATGTAATCGCCCTTCTCCACGATGTCGCCGTCCTGGAGATGGATGTGCTTGCCCTTCGGGATGAGATATTCGACTGGCTCCGCGCCTTCCTCGTGCGGGACGATCGAAATCCGCGTCTTGTTCTTATAGTCGCGCCCGAATTGCACCGTGCCCGAGATCTCCGCGATGATCGCGTGGTCCTTGGGCCTGCGGGCTTCGAAGAGTTCGGCAACGCGTGGCAGACCACCGGTGATGTCGCGGGTCTTGGCCGACTCCATCGAGATACGCGCGATGATATCGCCGGCTTTGATCTTGCTGCCCGGCTCGACATTGAGGATGGCATCGACCGGCAGGCTGTAGCGCGCCTCGCCGCCGCGCGGCAGTTTCAAGATCTTGCCGTCCGCGCCCTTCATCACGATCGCCGGCTTCAAGGTGGCCGAACGCTGGTTCAGCCGCCAATCGACGACCATGCGCTTGGCGATGCCGGTCGATTCGTCGACCGTCTCCGACATCGACGCGCCTTCGACGAGATCTTCGAAATCGACCGTTCCATCGACCTCGGTCAGGATCGGGCGCGTATAAGGATCCCATTCGGCAATCCGCTGCCCGCGCTTGATCTTGTCGCCCTCGTCGACCTTCAGCCGCGCCCCATATTGAATGCGGTGCACCGCACGCTCGACGCCGTCCGGCCCTTCGATGACCACCGCGACATTGCGCGACATGACCATCAGATCGCCTTCCGAGTTGCGGGCGACATGCCGGTTGCGCATTTTCACTGTCCCGTCGAAATTCGATTCGATGAAGGACTGGTCGGCGATCTGCGCGGCGCCGCCGATGTGGAACGTGCGCATGGTGAGCTGGGTGCCCGGCTCGCCGATCGATTGCGCCGCGATGACGCCGACCGCCTCGCCCATATTGACGGGCGTGCCGCGCGCCAGATCGCGTCCGTAACAGGTGGCGCAGACGCCGTTCTTCGCCTCACAGACGAGAACCGAACGGATCTTCACCTCCTGGATGCCGGCGGCGTTGATCCGCTCCATGTGCCATTCTTCGATCATCTCGCCGGCGTGCACGATGATCTCGCCATCGAGGCTCTTCAGATCCTCGGCGGCAGTACGGCCCAAGATGCGCGAGGCGAGCGAGGCGACGACCTGGCCCGCATCGATGATTGCCCGCATGCGGATGCCCTTCTTCGAGCCGCAATCGACCATCGTGATGATCGAATCCTGCGCGACGTCGACGAGACGGCGCGTCAGATAGCCGGAGTTCGCCGTCTTCAGCGCGGTGTCGGCAAGGCCCTTGCGGGCCCCGTGGGTCGAGTTGAAGTATTCGAGGACGGTCAGGCCTTCCTTGAAATTCGAGATGATCGGAGACTTCGATGATCTCGCCCGAAGGCTTGGCCATGAGACCGCGCATCGCGGCGAGTTGCTTCATCTGCGTCGGCGAGCCGCGCGCGCCCGAATGCGACATCATGTAGATCGAGTTGATCGGCATGTCGCGGCCGTCTTTGTCCTTTTGCACGGACGAAATACGCGCCATCATTTCCTCGGCGAGCTTGTCCGAACATTTCGCCCAGGCATCGACGACCTTGTTGTACTTCTCGCCCTGGGTGATGAGCCCATCGTTGTACTGCTGCTCATATTCCTTGGCGAGCGCGCTCGTCTCTTCGATGATGCGCTGCTTGGTCTCCGGCACGACCATGTCGTCCTTGCCGAAGGAGATGCCGGCCTTGAAGGCCTCGTGAAAGCCGAGCGCCATGATCTTGTCGCAGAAGATCACCGTCTCCTTCTGCCCGCAATTGCGGTAGACGATGTCGATCATCGCCGAGATTTCCTTCTTCGTCATCAGCTTGTTGACGACGTCGAAGGGGATCTTCTTGTGATCCGGCAGAAGCTGGCCGAGAATCATCCGGCCCGGCGTCGTCTCGAAGATCTTCGAGACGCGATTGCCTTTCTCGTCGAAGGTCCAGGCCCGGCCCCGGATCTTGGTATGAAGCGTGACCGCTTTGGCCTCCAGTGCGTGTTCGAGTTCGCCCATGTCGGAGAAGGCCATGCCCTGCCCCGACTTGCCGTCGCGCATCAAGGTCGAATAATAGAGTCCGAGAACGATATCCTGGCAAGGCACGATGATCGGCTGACCGTTGGCCGGATGCAGAATATTATTCGTCGACATCATCAGCACGCGCGCTTCGAGCTGCGCTTCGAGCGACAGCGGCACGTGGACTGCCATCTGATCGCCATCGAAATCCGCATTGAACGCGGCGCAGACGAGCGGATGCAGCTGGATCGCCTTGCCCTCGATCAGCTTCGGCTCGAACGCCTGGATGCCGAGCCGATGCAAGGTCGGCGCGCGATTGAGCATCACCGGATGTTCGCGGATGACCTCATCGAGAATGTCCCAGACTTCGGGCTTTTCCTTCTCGACGAGCTTCTTTGCCTGTTTGACGGTCGCGGAAAGGCCCTTCGCGTCGAGACGCGAATAGATGAAGGGCTTGAACAGTTCGAGCGCCATCTTCTTCGGCAGGCCGCATTGATGCAGCTTGAGCTCGGGCCCGACGACGATCACCGAACGGCCGGAATAATCGACGCGCTTGCCGAGCAGATTCTGGCGGAAGCGCCCCTGCTTGCCCTTCAGCATGTCGGCGAGCGACTTCAACGGCCGCTTGTTGGCGCCGGTGATGACCCGGCCGCGGCGGCCGTTATCGAAGAGCGCGTCGACCGCTTCCTGCAGCATGCGCTTTTCGTTGCGGATGATGATGTCGGGCGCGCGCAGCTCAATCAGCCGCTTCAACCGGTTGTTGCGGTTGATCACGCGCCGATAGAGATCGTTCAAATCCGAGGTCGCAAAGCGGCCACCGTCGAGCGGCACGAGCGGGCGCAGATCCGGCGGAATGACCGGCACTTCGGTCAGGATCATCCATTCCGGCTTATTGCCCGAATGCAGGAAGGCCTCGATGATCTTCAGCCTCTTGGCGAGCTTCTTCGGCTTCAGTTCGCTCGTCGACTCGGCGATTTCGACCTTCAGCTGCTCGGCGATCTTGGTGAGATCCATCGCGCGCAGAAGCTCGCGGATCGCCTCCGCGCCGATCTGCGCGGTAAACGAATCCTGGCCGTATTCATCCTGGGCGCGCAGATACTCGTCTTCGTTCAGGAGCTGGCGCTCCTTGAGCGGAGTTATGCCCGGATCGATGACGATGTAGGACTCGAAATAGAGGATGCGCTCGAGGTCCTTCAGCGCCATGTCGAGCAGAAGCCCGATGCGCGAAGGCAGCGACTTCAAGAACCAGATGTGCGCGACAGGCGCGGCGAGCGAGATATGGCCCATGCGCTCGCGCCGCACCCGCGAGAGCGTGACTTCGACGCCGCATTTCTCGCAGATGACGCCCTTGTACTTCATCCGCTTATATTTGCCGCACAGACACTCGTAATCCTTGATCGGCCCGAAAATGCGCGCGCAGAACAAGCCGTCGCGCTCCGGCTTGAAGGTGCGGTAATTGATCGTCTCGGGCTTTTTGATCTCGCCATAGGACCAGGAGAGGATCTTCTCCGGGCTGGCGATCGAGATCTGGATCTGATCGAAGGCCTGCGGCGCAACGACCGGACTAAAGAAATTCATGACCTCTTGGTTCATCATCTTCTCCTGATCTCTCGCCCGCGCGGGACGCCTGGCCGCGAGCGAACATTCAATGGCCGGCAGGCAATCGCCGACGCCGTAGGCTAACTCTTGCAATAATTACCGCTGCGGTTTTGCGGGCGGATCACCTCCGCCCGCTTCGCCTATCCAATCAATCGAGGCCGCCTCATTCGGCCGCCTCCGCCGACGGCAGAACCGGCCCCGGCTTCACCGATGTATTGAGTTCGACATTGAGGCCGAGCGAGCGCATCTCCTTGACAAGCACGTTGAAGCTTTCCGGAATGCCGGATTCAAAGGCGTCGTCGCCGCGCACGATCGATTCATAGACCTTGGTGCGGCCGGCGACGTCGTCCGACTTCACCGTCAGCATTTCCTGCAGAGTGTAGGCCGCGCCATAGGCTTCGAGCGCCCAGACCTCCATTTCGCCGAAGCGCTGGCCGCCGAACTGCGCCTTGCCGCCCAACGGCTGCTGGGTGACGAGGCTGTAGGGACCGATCGACCGGGCATGGATCTTGTCGTCCACGAGGTGATGCAGCTTCAGCATATAGATATAGCCGACGGTCACCTTGCGGTCGAAAGTTTCGCCGCTGCGTCCGTCGTAGAGCGTCACCTGGCCGGAACTGTCGAGGCCGGCGCTCTCGAGCATTTCGACGATGTCATGCTCGTGCGCGCCGTCGAACACCGGCGTGGCGATCGGCACGCCGCGGCGCAGGTTTTCAGCGATCTCGATCAGGGTTGTCTCGTCCAGCGCCTCGACCTCCTTCTTGGACCCGTAGATGTCGATGAGCTTCTGGCGAACGGGCGCCGCATCCTTGTTCCTCAGGTAGGCGTTCACGGCTTCGCGAAACCTGCCGGCCGAGGCCGGCGCAGGCCCAGCCGAGATGCGTTTCGAGGATCTGGCCGACGTTCATCCGGCTCGGAACGCCGAGCGGATTGAGCACGATGTCGACCGGCGTTCCGTCGGCGAGGAAAGGCATGTCCTCCTGCGGCACGATCTTGGAGACGACGCCCTTGTTGCCGTGCCGGCCGGCCATCTTGTCGCCCGGTTGGATCTTGCGCTTCACCGCGACGAAGACTTTCACCATCTTCATCACGCCGGGCGGCAGTTCGTCGCCGCGCTGCAATTTCTCGACCTTGTCGAGGAAGCGGCTTTCGAGCCCCTTCTTCGCTTCGTCGTATTGGCGTGCGCATCGCCTCGGTCTCGACCATGAGCTGATCGTTCTCGACCGCGAATGTCCACCATTGCGCGCGCGGATAGCTCTCGAAGACCTCCCTGCGTGAGCTGCGTGTCCTTCTTGAAGCCCTTCGGCCCGGCCACCGCCGTCTTGCCGATCAGCAATTCGGAGAGCCGGCTGTAGACGTTACGGTCGAGAATCGCGAGTTCGTCGTCGCGGTCCTTGGCGAGACGCTCGATCTCCTCGCGCTCGATCGCCTGGGCGCGCTCGTCTTTTTCGACGCCGTGCCGATTGAACACCCGAACCTCGACGACGGTGCCCTGCACGCCCGGCGGCACCCGGAGCGAGGTGTCGCGGACGTCGGACGCCTTTTCGCCGAAGATGGCGCGCAAGCAGCTTTTCCTCCGGCGTCATCGGGCTTTCGCCCTTCGGCGTGATCTTGCCGCAGAGAATGTCGCCGGCCTGCACTTCGGCGCCAATATAGACGATGCCGGCCTCGTCGAGATTCTTCAGCGCCTCTTCCGAGACGTTCGGAATGTCGCGGGTGATTTCCTCGGGGCCGAGCTTGGTGTCGCGCGCCATCACCTCGAATTCGTCGATGTGGATCGAGGTGAACACATCGTCCTTGACGATCCGCTCGTTCAAGAGGATCGAGTCTTCGAAGTTGTAGCCGTTCCAAGGCATGAACGCGACGAGCACGTTGCGGCCGAGGGCGAGATCGCCGAGATCGGTCGACGGCCCGTCGGCAATGACGTCGCCCTTGCGGACGAAATCGCCGACCCGCACCAGCGGCTTCTGGTTGATGCAGGTCGATTGGTTCGAACGCTGGTACTTCAGGAGCCGGTAGATATCGACCCCGGGCTTGCTCGGATCGGTCTCCTCGGTCGCACGGACGACGATACGGGTCGCATCGATCTGATCGATATAGCCGGTGCGGCGCGCCGCAATAGCGGCGCCCGAATCGTGCGCCACGACGGACTCCATGCCGGTACCGACCAGCGGCGCATCCGCCTTGATGAGCGGCACCGCCTGGCGCTGCATGTTGGAGCCCATCAACGCGCGGTTGGCGTCATCGTTCTCGAGGAAGGGGATGAGGGCCGCCGCAACCGAGACGATCTGCTTTGGCGACACGTCCATGAAGTCGACGCGGTCGGGCGTGGCCATCACCACGTCGCCGGCGTGACGGCAAACGACGAGGTCTTCGGTCAGCGTGCGCTTCGCATCGACCGGCGCATTGGCCTGCGCGACATAATGCTTCGCCTCCTCCATGGCGGAGAGATAGACCACCTCGTCGGTCACGCGCCCGTCCTTGACGCGCCGATAGGGCGCCTCGATGAATCCGTATTTGTTGACGCGCGCGAAGGTCGCGAGCGAATTGATGAGGCCGATGTTCGGCCCTTCCGGCGTTTCGATCGGGCAGATCCGCCCGTAATGGGTCGGATGCACGTCGCGCACCTCGAAGCCGGCGCGCTCGCGCGTGAGCCCGCCCGGGCCGAGCGCGGAGAGCCGCCGCTTGTGGGTGATCTCCGAGAGCGGATTGGTCTGGTCCATGAACTGCGACAATTGCGACGAGCCGAAGAACTCGCGCACCGCCGCCGCCGCCGGCTTGGCGTTGATGAGATCCTGCGGCATCACGGTATCGATATCGACCGAGGACATGCGCTCCTTGATCGCCCGCTCCATGCGCAGCAGGCCGAGGCGATATTGGTTTTCCATCAGCTCGCCGACCGAGCGGACCCGGCGGTTGCCGAGATGGTCGATGTCGTCGATCTCGCCGCGCCCGTCGCGCAGATCGACGAGCGCCCGCACGACCGCGATGATGTCGGCCTTGCGCAAGACGCGCATCGTGTCCGGCGCATCGAGGTCGAGACGCATGTTCATCTTGACGCGGCCGACCGCGGACAGGTCGTAGCGTTCGGAATCGAAGAACAGCGAATGGAACATCGCTTCCGCCGTCTCGAGAGTCGGCGGCTCACCCGGGCGCATCACCCGATAAATGTCGAAAAGCGCGTCCTCGCGCGAGGAATTCTTGTCGACTGCGAGCGTGTTGCGGATATAGGGGCCGATGTTGACGTGATCGATGTCGAGCACCGGCAGTTCGGCAAACCCCGCTTCGATCAACGCCGGCAGGGTTTTCGCCGTGATCTCCTCGCCGGCTTCGGCAAAGATCTCGCCGGTCGCCGGATTGTAGAGATCGGCGGCGATATATTGGCCATGCAGATCGACGTTCTGCGCCTTGATGAACTTCACGCCCTTTTCGAGGAGCAGCCTGGCGGCGCGCACGGTAAGTTTCTTGCCGGATTCGAGCACGACCTCGCCGGTATCCGCGTCGATGATATCGACGCTGGCCTTCATGCCCTTCATCCGCTCGGGATCGAAGGGCAGACGCCAGCCCTCGCCCTCGCGAACATAGGTGACCGTCTTGTAGAAGGTGGTGAGAATCTCCTCGCCATCCATGCCGAGCGCATAGAGCAGCGACGTCACCGGAATCTTCCGGCGCCGGTCGATGCGCGCGTAGACGATGTCCTTGGCGTCGAATTCGATGTCGAGCCAGGAGCCGCGGTAAGGGATGATCCGCGCGGCGAACAAAAGCTTGCCCGACGAATGGCTCTTGCCCTTGTCGTGGTCGAAGAAGACGCCGGGCGAGCGATGCATCTGCGAAACGATGACGCGCTCGGTGCCGTTGACGATGAAGGTGCCGTTCATCGTCATGAACGGCATGTCGCCCATGTAGACGTCCTGTTCCTTGATGTCCTTCACCGATTTCGCCCCGGTCTCGGGATCGACATCGAACACGATGAGGCGCAAGGTGACCTTCAGCGGCGCGGCATAAGTCATGCCGCGCTGCCGGCATTCGTCGACGTCATATTTCGGCGGCTCGAAAACATATTTGACGAATTCGAGCAGCGCGACATTGGCAAAGTCGGAGATCGGAAAGACCGAGCGGAAAACGGCTTCGAGTCCCTCGTCAGGACGACCGCCTTGCGGCTCCTCGACCAGCAAAAATTGATCATAAGACGCCTTCTGGACTTCAATCAGATTTGGCATTTCCGCGACTTCGCGAATATGCCCGAAAAACTTGCGAACGCGCTTCCGGCCGGAGAAGGTCTGCGCTATAGGTTGGGACATCTTGCTCCTCGCGGGTTAGTATCGTGGGGTTCTGTATGCCGCTGCCCCCAAAATCGCGCCGCCAACTCGGCTTGCGCGCGGGGCTTGGTGCGCCCCTTTCTCGGTCAAAACTGCAATTCGCCGTGACAGGAACGGCTCAACGGTCCCGAAGCCCGCTTCGGAACCGTTCTCGAGGTGAAGCGGCCGCCACGGCGACCGCGTCAATCACTTGAATTCGACTTTCGCGCCGACCTTTTCGAGAGTGGCCTTGATCTTTTCGGCCTCCTCCTTGGTCGCGCCCTCCTTGAGTGGCTTCGGCGCAGATTCGACGAGATCCTTGGCTTCCTTCAAACCGAGGCCGGTGACCGCGCGAACCTCTTTGATCACCTCGATCTTCTTGTCGCCGACCGCAGAGAGCACGACGGTGAACTCCGTCTTCTCTTCCGCCGCGGCCGCCGCTGGAGCAGCCGCCGGGCCTGCCGCGACTGCGACGGCCGCCGCCGCCGACACGCCCCATTTCGATTCGAGCAATTTGGCGAGCTCGGCAGCCTCGAGCACCGTCAGGCTCGAAAGGTCATCGACGATTTTTTCCAGATTGGCCATGTGACATCTTCCTTTGAATTTGGGCGTGATCTTTGGCTGAAAGATTTGGACAGTTCAGGCCGCATCCTTTTCGGCATAGGCTTTGACGACGCGCGCGAGCTTTGACGCCGGCGCCATCGTGAGCTGGGCGAGCTTGGTTGCCGGCGCCTGAATGAGGCCGACGAGCCTTGCCCGCAATTCGTCGAGCGACGGCAAGGTCGCAAGCGACTTGATCGCCTCGACATTGAGCGCTGTCTTGCCCATGGCGCCGCCGAGGATCACGAGCTTCTCGTAATCTTTGGCGAAGGCCACGGCGACTTTGGCCGCCACCACCGGATCCTGCGAATAAGCCAGCAGGGTCGGACCCTTCAAGAGACCGGCGATGGATGCCATCTCGGTGCCTTCGAGGGCGATCTTGGCCAGGCGATTCTTAGCAACTTGGACGGTCGCCCCGGCCTCGCGCATCTGCTTGCGCAGCGTCTGCATCTGGGCCACCGTCAGACCGGAATAATGCGCCACCACCACGACCGAGGTCTGCCGGAAAACTCCGTTCAGAGCGGCGACGCTGGCTTTCTTTTCAGCTCTGTCCACAATAGTCTCTCTGTCTCAAGCGGGAGGACCCGCCGGTTGCGTCAGCCGGCATATGGACCCTGCGGCCCAGTTGCACGGCGCTACGCCTGTCCTCCGGAACGAGAGCATCGCCCCGGACAGAGGGATTCGACCAAAATCAAAGGCTGCAGGAACTGCCGCACCCGCACTTCGCATTTCGTACCGACCCCGTCTATGCTGGCGTCTTGAGCAAGCCGGCGGAACCGGAAACAAGCTTTCGACATTAAGCTCGGACGACGAAGCCCGACTTCTCGGGATATGCGCCGCGCACCTGCAGTCTCGGACAGGACATGACCGGGGAAGAAATTTGCTTGCGTTGAAAGCAAAACTCGGTCCACCGGGCAATCCGCCGCGCCTCGACGCGCCGGAATACCCGGCGCGCAAGCCGCGGAAGCTGAATGGGTTTGGGATTACGGGCCTTAACCGACAACCCCGAACTGTCTATTTAACCTCAACCCCGCCTTATGCCAAGGGGCGAATCCGCATTTTTTCGGGTTGTCAAGCCCCGAGAGGCGGCTGAAACCACCTCAGACCCGCACTGTCGCGGGGTCGACCTTGACCCCCGGACCCATGGTCGATGAAATCGCAACACGCTGAATATACGTGCCTTTCGCGCCTTGCGGCTTGGCTTTGGCGACCGCGTCGACGAAGGCTGCGATGTTTTCGACAAGCTTTCTCTGATCGAATGAAGCCTTGCCGACGCTGCCCTGGACGATGCCTGCCTTTTCCACCCTGAATTCGACCGCGCCGCCCTTCGATGCCTTGACGGCGGCCGTAATATCCATGGTGACCGTCCCGACCTTGGGGTTCGGCATCAGGCCGCGGGGTCCGAGCACTTTGCCGAGCCGGCCGACCAGCGGCATCATGTCGGGCGTGGCGATACAGCGGTCGAACTCGATCGTCCCGGCTTGGACGGTGGCGACAAGATCCTCGGCGCCGACGATATCGGCGCCCGCCGCCTTCGCTTCATCCGCCTTGGCGCCGCGCGCGAAGACCGCGACGCGCAGATTGCGGCCGGTGCCGTTCGGCAGATTGACGACGCCGCGCACCATCTGGTCGGCGTGTTTGGGATCGACGCCGAGATTCATCGCGATTTCGACAGTCTCGTCGAATTTCGCGGTGGCGCGCTCTTTGACCAGCTTCACGGCCTCATCGAGCGGATAGAGCTTGACCCGGTCGATGTCCTCGCGCGCCTTGGTAACTCGTTTTCCTGCCTGGCTCATTGTCTCACCCCACCACTTCGAGGCCGATCGAGCGGGCCGAGCCCTCGATCATATGCGCCGCGGCTTCAAGGCTCGCGCAATTGAGGTCGGGCAATTTCTTCGCCGCAATCTCGTTGATCTGGGCCTTGGTGACCTTACCGACGAAACCGCGTCCGGCGGTCTTGGCGCCCGACTTGATACCGGCCGCCTTCTTCAGGAAATAGCTCACCGGCGGCAGCTTCATCTCGAAGGTGAAAGAGCGATCCTGATAGGCGGTAATGACCACGGGAATCGGCGTGCCCTTCTCCATCTGCGCGGTTCGCGCATTGAAGGCCTTGCAGAACTCCATGATGTTGAGGCCGCGCTGGCCGAGCGCCGGGCCGATCGGCGGCGACGGATTGGCGGCGCCGGCCGGCACCTGCAGCTTGATGTAGCCGGTGATTTTCTTTGCCATGATCTCTCCATCAATGCCCGGCCAGAGCCGGGCGGTTGCGGATGCGTGGTCGGATGCAACGCCGGTTGGCGGCCGGGCCCATCTCCCACGCGTTTCACACGAAGGGTCTCTCCTCCGTATGTCTAACGGCTCATCCTTCGAGGATGAGGTCAAACCTTCTCCACCTGCGCATATTCGAGTTCGACCGGCGTCGCGCGGCCAAAAATCGAAACCGCGACCTTGACCCGCGAACGGGCCTCGTCGACCTCCTCGACGGTCCCATTGAATGATGCAAAGGGCCCATCCGCCACCCTCACCGTCTCACCGATCTCATAGGAGATCGAAGATTTCGGCCGCTCGACGCCTTCGGCGACCTGTCCCTTGATCCGATCTGCCTCGGCATCGGAAATCGGCATCGGCTTCTTGTCGGCGCCGAGAAAGCCGGTGACCTTCGGCGTATTCTTGATGAGATGATAAATCTCGTCGGTCAGATCGCATTTAACGAGCACATAGCCGGGGAAGAACTTGCGCTCGGAATTCACCTTCCTGCCCTTGCGCACCTCGACGACCTGCTCGGTCGGCACCAGGATCTCTTCAAACTTCTCGGAAAGACCGCGTTGGGCAGCCTGCTCCCGGATCGACTCGGCGACCTTCTTTTCGAAATTCGAATAGGCGTGAACGATATACCAGCGCATGCTCATGGCAGACCTGGGATGCTCCCTAAATCAATGGCCGAGGCTGAGGATCAAATGAACCATTAGGCGCAGAATCTCATCGACGGCAAGAAAGAACAGGGCGGCCAAGATCACCATCGCGATGACGAGCGCGGTGGTGATCAGCGTCTCGCGCCGCGAGGGCCAGGTTACCTTGTTGGCCTCCTGGCGCACCTCCTGGAGGAATTGCAACGGATTAACCATCGTCGCTCACATGCCTGACTGGATTTTGCCGCTGAAGGTTCGGTTCGATCTGGCTCGCAACGCAATGAAGCGATTCTCAACAGCCGCCGTCAGGCCAAAAAAGTCGCGGCGCGGAGCCAGCCGGCCACGCGCCACATGCGGCCTATATAGTCTATGTGACCGGCGCCGCCAAGTATTTTTGGCCGCGCAAGCCTGGCATGTCAAATCTCGGCCAATTCCCGACGGCCCGCGACTTCAGATCGCGTAGTCCTCATAGAAGGAATGCGGGTTGCGAAGCCTGATGAACACATGCTCGTCGAGTTTCAGCGCCAAGTCCCGATAGGTCTGGGTCGTCAGCGCCGCATCGACCTGCTGCTGATCGTCGAGCCGCAACAATTCGACGTTCACGGCCGCCCCCGCAAAGCCGATATGCGTGACCCTTGCGGCAATTGCCGATCCATCCGCATTGTCGCGCCGGATCTCGATGTCATGCGGCCGCACGAAGGTCAACGGCGCATCTTGGCCTGAGGCCGTTTCACCCTGGCCGCGGGAGGCGCCATCGTCGTGGCGGCCGTGGAACAGATTGTAGTTGCCGAGGAATCTGAAGACGAAGGGATTTGCCGGCTTCTCATAGACCTCTTCCGGCGCGGCAAATTGTTCGATCCTGCCGGCGTTCATGACGGCCACGCGGTCGGCAACCTCCAAAGCCTCCTCCTGATCATGCGTGACGAAGATAGAAGTCACGCGAATTCTTTCATGCAGCTTGCGCAGCCAGCGGCGCAACTCGCGCCGTACCGTCGCGTCGAGCGCCCCGAAGGGCTCGTCGAGCAGCAGCACCTGCGGCTCGACCGCCAAGGCGCGGGCGAGCGCGACGCGCTGGCGCTGGCCGCCTGACAGCTGGTGCGGATAGCGTTGGGCAAAATTCTGTAGTTGTACGAGGGCGAGAAGCTCCTCGACCTTCGCCTTGATCGCCGCATTCGACGGTCGCTGGCGCCAGGGTTTCGAACGCAAGCCGAAGGCGATGTTCTCGAAGACGCTCATCTGCTTGAAGAGAGCGTAATGCTGGAAAACAAAGCCGATCCTGCGCTTGCCGAGCTGGGTGCCGGAAACGTCGACGTCATCGAAGAAAACCTTGCCGCTGCCGGGATCGGGCTCCTCGATGCCAGCGATGACGCGCAGCAACGTGGTCTTCCCCGATCCGCTCGGCCCGAGCAGAGCAACGAGCTCGCCCGACTTGACCTTAAGGTTCACGTCCTTGAGAGCCTGGGAGGAGCCGTAGGACTTGCTGATCCCCCGCACTTCGATGCTCATCGAACTTCACCTCCTTCTCGACCGGCTCGGCAACCCTGGTCCGATTCGTCTTCCATTCGACTGTCGTCTTGATGATTAGCGTCAAGACGGCGAGACCGGCAAGCAGCGTCGCCACGCTGAACGCGGCCTGAGTATTATAATCGTCCCACAGCTTTTCGATCCGCAGCGGCATCGTATCGTTGGAATCGATATGGCCGGAGACGACGGAGACGGCACCAAATTCGCCGAACGCACGGGCGGTACACAGAATCGCGCCATAGAGCAGCCCCCATTTGATATTGGCGAGCGTGACCGTGCGAAACACGCGCCAGCCGCTCGCACCAAGCGAGAGCGCCGCTAGCTCCTCCTCCGAGCCTTGCACATCCATGAGCGGGATGAGCGAACGGGCGACGAAGGGAAAGGTGACGAAGATCGAGGCCAGCACGATCGCCAGCGGCGTGAAAATTATCCCATTGTAATATTGGTCGAATGTGAACGGCCACCAATGCCCGGCAAAGCCTTGCCAAGAAAGTGACGTCGGATCCGGCCACGTCAAGTTGGTGGCCCAATCGCCGAAGATTCCCGTGCGGCCGAAGAGCAGCACGAAAACGAGACCGGCGATCACCGGCGATATCGAGAACGGCAGATCTATCGACGTAAGCAGAAAGACACGGCCCTTGAAGCGGAATTTCGTAAGTGCCCAGGCGGCCGCCAGCCCAAAGATGATGTTGAGAGGGACGACAATCGCCGCGACGATGCAGCTCAGCCGAATCGCGCTCCACGTCCTCTCGACCTCGCCTTTCATGGCAAGAAGCCTGTGCTTTTCGCTCAGCGGCAAGTTGGCGCCAGGGTCGGGTTTCGGTAGGTAAAATGTGTGCACATAAGCGCCGACGCCCTTCGATAGAGCCTCGCTAAAGACATTGACGACTGGCAAGATGACGAAGAGCGTCAGAAACAAAATCGTCCCGACGACGAGCAAGCGGCTGACAAGCGAACGCTTGCCGTCGGCCGAAACCGCAGGCGGTTCGGCCACGCGATGCTTCAAGGTCGGCACGTCTGCCATGCTCTATGCAGCCTGCTCGCGATGCCGCGCCCAGAATTCGATCCCGTTGATGCCGAGCAACACAAGAAGCGAGGCGAAAAGCAGCACGACGCCAATCGCGGTCGCCTGGGAATATTCGAATTCATCAAGCTTCGTTACGATCTGCAGCGGCACGATCTGCGACTTTCCTGGGATGTTGCTGGCGATGAAAATGACCGACCCGTATTCGCCGATGGCGCGCGCGAAAGCGAGGGCGACGCCGCTCAGCCACGCGGGAAAGATCTCGGGGAATATCACGCGGCGAAAGGTCGTCCAACCGTCCGCGCCGAGACTATGCGCGGCCTGCTCAAATTCGGGATCCCATTCTTGAAGAACCGGCTGCACACTGCGCACGACGAAGGGCAGGCCGACAAAGACCAGGACGATGACGATACCGACGTTGGTATTGCTGTAAGGGAAATCGAGCCAGGCGAGCGTATCGGCGGGAAGAAAGTCGGGGTGGCCGGCAAGACCTGTGAGCCAATTGACGGTGGCGACGACATGGTCGCCGAGGCCGCCGATCCAGCCGTCCTTTAGATAGAGTGCGCTGAACGTGATGCCGGCGACCGCCGTCGGTAAAGCGAAAGGGAAGTCGATCAGAGCATCGAAGAGTCTTCGCCCCGGAAATGGCTCGCGCACGAGAACCCAGGCAACGATCAAGCCAAAAATTCCATTGATCGCCGCGGCAATGGCGGAAGCGCCGAAGGTAAGCCTGAATGCGGCAACAACGACCGGATCGAGGATCGTCCCGTAAAACTCGCCCCACGTCAGCTGCGCCGTCTTGATGATGAGGCCCGCGAGCGGCAGCAAGACGAGCAGCGACAGATAAAAAAGAGTATATCCGAGCGTGAACGGCAGGCCCGGAATGACGCGGGAGGCGCGAGCCATGAATCAGTCTCTCACGACGCGCGGGTGCACCGCGCGTCGATCATGTGGAGGCTCGGCGAAGATACCGACAATGCGCGTCCTAATCTAGTTCGTCGGCTTGTAGATCTGATCGAAGATGCCGCCGTCCGCAAAAAACGTCTGCTGCGCTTTCACCCAGCCGCCGAACGTCTCATCGACCGTGAACAGCTTCACCGGAGGAAAACTGGCGCTATATTTTTTGAAGACGTCGATATCGCGCGGACGATAATGCCATTGGGCGATCACATCCTGCGCATCTTTCGTATAGAGGAAATTGAGATAGGCCTCGGCGACGGCGCGCGTTCCCTTCTTGTCGACGACCGTATCGACGACCGCAACCGGCGGTTCGCCAAGCACGCTGGTGGAAGGATAGACGATGTCGAACTTGTCTTTGCCGAATTCGTCCTGGGCTAGGTAAAGTTCGTTTTCCCAATTGAGCAGCACGTCGCCGATGCCTTTTTGGGCGAAAGTCACCGTGGCGCCGCGCGCGCCCGTATCGAGGACCGGCACATGTTTGTAGAGTTCCGTGACCGCCGCCAAGGAAGCAGCGCTCTTGTAGGCGGGGAAATCCTTGGCCGCCTTGCCGGCCGCGATCGAAGCGGCAAGACCTTCGGGGGTCGAAAGATCGTATGTGTGGGCGCCGGCGGTTGCGCCCCAGAGTCCGAGAAAGGCCCAACGCCCTGCCCCGCTGACCTTCGGGTTCGGCGCGATGACCTGGACGTCCGAGCGCAGGAGATCGCTCCAGTCCTTGATATGTTTCGGATTACCCTTGCGGACGAGAAAGGCGACCGTCGACGTATAGGGCGAGGCGTTATCGGGAAACTTATCCTGCCAGCCTGACTTGATCAGCCCGGCGCGCTCGATGGCGATCACGTCCCAGCCAAGGCCCAAGGTGACGACGTCGGCCTGGAGCCCGTCAATCACCGCGCGGGCCTGCTTGCTCGATCCGCCGTGCGATTGTTGGACAGTGGCGGTTACGCCGGTCTTCGCCTTATAGGAATCCACGAAAGCGTCATTGATCGCCGCATAGAGCTCGCGGGTCGGATCATAGGAGACGTTGAGAATTGTAACGTTCTGGGCGCCTCTGGCCTGCATCGCCCAGCCGCCTGCCAGCGCGACCGCTCCAACGAGTGCCAAGATCGAAGTAACCCCCGTTCCACGCATCGTTCGCCCCTCCAGTCGGTGCATATAATTCGCTCACGCGGAGGTAAGATCTGAGAGCAAAAGGAAGTCAACCCCTAATTCCACCAATTTTATAGAAAATAAAAAATGAGAGATCAAACATAATGCTCTGCCCGTCCGCGCAGAGTTTTTATTCTGAGCAAGATGTTGGAGCGCGCCAATGGGCTGGAACGCAGCCGCATCGACGCGGGTCGCGACGGAACGCGCGGGCCCAGCCCGGTTTCGGAAGTCGCCGGGTCCGGTTGGTTCCGGACCCGATCATGTCGCGGGCTTAGACCTTAGCCGATATCGCTCGATGGCAAGGAAGCGACCTGCGCCGTCGTCAAGGCCTGGATTTGCGTTGAGGTCAATGCACCGAATTGTGTCGTCGTCAGTGTATTGAGTTGGGCAGTGCTCAGCGCCGGGATCTGGGTGGTCGTCAGCGCCTGGATTTCAGCCGTCGTCAAAGCCGCCGTCTGCGCCGTCGTCAGCGCCGCGATCTCAGCCGTCGTCAGCGCCGCCTCTTGCGTCGGCGTGAGGTTCACAACCTCCCCCGTCGTCAGCGCATGTACGTCCGCCGTCGACAACGCCGCCACCTGGCTCGTCGTCAGCGCCGCCTCGAGCGCCGTCGTCAAGGCCGCCGCCTGTCCCGTCGTCAGCGCATGCACGTCCGCCGTCGAAAGCGCATCAAGCTGGCTCGTCGTCAGCGCCACCGCCTCGGCCGTCGTCAAAGCCGCCGTCTGCGCCGTCGTCAGCGCCGCAACCTGCGCCGTCGTCACGGCAGCCTCTTGTGTCGGCGTCAGCGCCGCCACATCAGCCGTCGCCAGCGCCGCCGTCTGCGCCGTCGAAAGCCCCGCAATCTCAGCCGTCGTCAAAGCCGCCGTCTGCGCCGTCGTCAGCGCCGCGATCTCAGCCGTCGTCAGCGCCGCCTCTTGCGTCGGCGTGAGGTTCACAACCTCCCCCGTCGTCAGCGCATGCACCTCCGCCGTCGACAACGCCGCCACCTGGCTCGTCGTCAACGCCGCCTCAAGCGCCGTCGTCAAGGCCGCCGCCTGCCCCGTCGTCAAAGCATGCACGTCCGCCGTCGACAAGGCGTCAAGCTGAGCCGTCGACAAGCTGGAAACGGCGAGCCCGAGAAGCGCATTGACCGACAACGAGCTGAGCTCCGTCGTGGTCAATGCGGCGATCTGAGCCGTCGTGAAAGAACTGACCTGGGCCGATGACAGGGCGCCCATCTCGGAAGTCGTGAAGCCGGCCAGCTGAGCGGTCGTGAATGCCGCGACTTCCGCGGTCGACAGTTTTGCAACCTCGGCCGACGTCAGATTATCGGCCGCGGCCGTCGTTAGCGCGACGATCTGCGCACCCGAAAGGCCGCTGATGGCGCCGGGCGAGAAGGCCGCGACCTGGCTCGATGACAGGACGGCGACATTTGCCGGGGTAAGGGCTTTGAGTTCCGTGGACGTGAGCGCCGAAGCCTGCGAGGTGCTCAGAGCCTGAATGTCAGCTGTGGCAAGTCCCGCAATGACGCTTGTTGAAAGAGCCGCAATTTGGGCATTCGACAGCGACGAGATGATTGAGGTCACATTCCAACTCCTCGCCCGAGCATTCAGCGTGACGCGACGGCGTCAGGGACGGCGCAACGCGTTGGAACCCCGACACTGGTCCAGGACCAGCGCCGCAAAGGTCATTCACGTTATGGAAATTTGCCGGACACCGTCGCGCCGTAGATGCCCACTCGGAGAGATAATGAGTCTCCAAGGTCATCGGTGGCAGGTCATCTGCCACAAACCGACGCGAATGCTTGGTCGGACATGAAGTCGACCTCACGTACGCAGAATCTCATCCAATTTACTTAACAAACTCATAAAATTTTTAGCTTTCGCCAAGCTTGCAGGGCAAGCCAGCCCCGGGCCAGTTCCGATTGAAAAGCTTGAATTTGACTGAGTCGCGGGCTTTCGGCGGCCTTCGCCTACCGTCGCCTCGACCAAATCACCGACAGCCAACCAAGGAGCTCCGTCCCATGGCGAGATCGCAAGTCCGGGCACGCCCGGAGAAGATCAAACCGGCGGCGGGGCTCTTCGACGAAGCCGTCAATCATCACAAGGCAGGGCGGCCAAGGGAAGCCGAACGTCTGTATCGTCGTATCGTTGCGTCGCAGCCGAGCCACGCCGAGAGCTGGTCCAATCTCGGACTTGTTTTGCTGACGCGCGGCGCGTTCGATGAGGCCGTCGCCGCCTGCCGTCGCGCCCTTTCAATTCGTCATGACTACGCCGACGCGCATCTCAACCTGA
The DNA here is from genome assembly GCA_963759985.1 of uncultured Alphaproteobacteria bacterium. Classification (GTDB taxonomy): domain Bacteria; phylum Pseudomonadota; class Alphaproteobacteria; order Rhizobiales; family Beijerinckiaceae; genus Methylovirgula. The sequence goes on along the minus strand of CAVXBI010000002.1, from coordinate 277,681 downwards.
TTTCGGCGCTGGAAAGCGCCGGAAATTACCAAGAGGCGGCCAACGTTTATCGACGCGTCATTCCCATGATGCCGGGGCGCGCCGATCTTTGGAATAATTTCGGCGTCATTCTCAATGCACAAGGCCGGGTGACACAGGCGGTTCTGGCATTTCGAGAAGCCGCCGCCGCCAAGCCGAAATTCGTCGAGGCCTATTTCAATATGGCCCGGGCGTTGACCACCTTGGGGTGGACCGAAGAGGCGATCAAAGTCTATCGGCAGGTGCTCGCCTTAGAACCGAATCACGCGGCGGCCTGGTCCAACTTCGGGACGCTTCTCGGCACGGTCGGACATTTCGACGAAGGCGCCGCGGTGAGCCAGCATGCCGCCGCATTGGCGCCCGACAGCGCCGAAATCCTCTGTAATCTCGGTGTCCTGCTCCACAGGCAAGGCAAGGTGAACGAAGCCGTCGAAGCCTACCGGGAAGCGCTCGCAATCAGGGCCGATTATGCCGCCGCCCTCGGCAATCTCGCCGCCGGCCTGCAAGAACAGTTCAAGTTCGACGAAGCCGCGTCGGCCTTGAAGCAGGCAATCGCGATCAAACCCGATTTCGATAATGCCCTGCTCGAGCTCATCAAGATAAGGCGGCATATCTGCGATTGGAGCGAGTACGCGTCGGACGAGAAAAAGTTGATCGATTTCATCGCGCAACAGAAAGATCTCGTCTTCATGCTTTTGCTGATGGGGTTTTCGTCGAACCCGGCGCAGCAGCTCGCCTGCGCACGATTGGCAATGAAGCGTTTCAACGAAAGCTCCGCGCGCGTCGGCCCGACAGTCGAAGCCTCAAGATCGGACAAGATTAGGATCGGCTACCTGTCGGCGGATTTCCGCGACCATCCGGTAGGGCGCCTGCTTCCCGACTTGTTTGCCCGGCACGATCGCAGGCAGGTCGAAGTGGTCGGCTACGCGCTCGGCATCGAGGATCATGGCGTGTTGCGCGGGCGCATTCGGCAGGCCTGCGATTTCTTCGTCGACCTGCATCACATGTCGAATCGCGACGCGGCCGAAAAAATCTACGCGGACCGGCTCGATATCCTGGTCGATCTGACCGGCCCGGCCGTCGGCTCGCGGCTCGATATCCTGGCGCTCCGTCCGGCACCGATACAGGTGAGCTTTCTCGGGTGGCCGGGCACGACAGGCGCCGATTTTATTGATTATGTGATCGCCGATCCGTTCATCGTGCCGCGCGATCAAGAGCCTCTCTATTCAGAGAAGATCGTGCATCTCCCCGATTGCTACCAGCCGAGCGATCCTCAAAGACCGGTTGCCGATCGTCTCCCCTCGCGCGCGGAATGTGGGCTACCGGAAGAAGGCTTTGTCTTCTGCAGCTTCAACAACCCCAACAAGATCACCCCCGAGATGTTCGATCTCTGGATGCGCTTGCTGCTTCGGGTCGAGAACAGCGTGCTGTGGCTCTACTGCAAGTCGCAGCAAACAGTCGAAAACCTCGGCCGGCGCCGGCGAGAGCATGGGGTGGCAGCCGAACGCATCGTCTTCGCTTCCGTCGCGACATTCGACGCCTATCTCGGCCGTCTGCGCCGAGCCGATCTCTTTTTGGACTGCTTTCCCTACAATGCCGGTGCGACCTGCAACGATGCGCTCTGGGCCGGCTTGCCTGTCCTCACTTGCGCCGGCGAAACCTATGTGAGCCGGATGGCCGGCAGCCTGCTCACGGCCGCCGGCGTGCCGGAACTGGTCACCTATTCGCTTTCCGAATACGAGGCGCTCGCAGTGCGTCTTGCGTCCGAACCTGGATTTTTGCGTGGTCTGCAACACAGGCTCATCGAGGGCCGCAATACGGCACGTCTGTTCGACATGGCCCGGTTTACGGAAAATCTCGAATGCGCCTATCGGCAGATGCGGAAAATAAGGGCGGCCGGCGAGGCGCCGCGGTTTTTTGCCGTCTCAAACGATCAATAAATGGACTGAGCGCAATGACGATTTCGATGCAGGATGTTTATGATGCCTTTATCGGTTCCTTCCGGCTCGAGGTTAAGCTCCTCAAGGAATTCTGCAACGTCAAGACGGTGGAGTTTCTGCCGAAGGATGGCTCGGCCCTGTCGATTCCATTACGGCCTGGCGAAGCCCTTTCGGACGACGCGCGTTTCTGCGTCGTTCCGCTCGATTATGCAATCGCGCCCTCGGTCATCGCCGGTCACCGCTGGGATTATTTCGAAATCGAATTTGCGCGCCGCGTTCTTCCCTCCTCGCTGGGAGCCTTCATGCTCGTCGATATCGCGGCGAATGTCGGCCTTTTCACGCGGCAGATGCTGGCGGCCTTCGACCAGATTGCCGATATCTATGTCTATGAGCCCGACCGAGAGAATTTCAAATATCTGACGCGCAATCTGCAAGCCTATGCAAAGCCGAAAAAGCGCAATTATGCGCTCGGCGCACGCGACGAAACGGTCGAATTCTACCGCGACTGGTCGAATTCCGGGAATTACTCTTTAATCAAATCAGCCATGCCGCTGGACAATAGTTTCGACAAAACCACAATCGACGTCCGTGCCGCAAGACAGGAAAGCAAGGAATGGCTCTCGTCGGGCCTACCGATCTTCTATAAATCGGACACGCAAGGACATGACGAAACCATCGCGACCTCCGCCAATTCCGAGGTCTGGAGATCCGTCTTCGCGGCCATATTCGAGCTTTGGCGGATCGACAAGCCGGAATTTTCCCTGGATGCGTTCCGCTTGATCATGGATCAGTTTTCGAACAGGACATTTCTGCAAGAGCCGGGCCGGATGCTGACGACGGATGAGGTCATGGCCTATATCCAAGGCCGCGACGGTCAATACAGAGACCTTGGCCTCTGGAAGTGAATCCGAAACGCCCCCGCTCAGTCGCGCTAGATGAACCAAGCGAAGGATTTCGCGGCGCTCCTGCGGCAGACACAGCACCAGTTCCGGCGAGAGGGGAAATAGCGGCTCGAACGTATTCTGCCGCCGCGCAACATCGGTCCAGACCTCGATCAGAATGACAGGCCGGCTGGCTTCAATCGTCTTTCGAGCGCCGCGCAGGACAGGGATTTCAAAGCCTTCGACATCGATCTTCATCAGGTCGACATCGGTCATTCCGCGGTCGTCGAGCAACTCGACCGGCACGCTATAGCGGTCGATGATGTGATGCGCGTTCGCGACCTCGGGCGAAAGCGAATTCAGGCCGCCCTCGTAGCTCAGCACATTCAGCGTCGCGTCGCCGCGCGTATCGCCAAGAGCAACGTGCTCGCAAAGCACATGCTCATAAGCATTCAGGGCGCGATTGCGCGTCAGCCAGCCATATTGAAACTTGGACGGTTCGAAGGCGACGACTCGCTCGAAGCCCGGGGCAAGGCCCATCGTGTAAAAGCCTATGTGAGAGCCGATATCGACGAAGGTGCGGCCGCGTCCGGCAAGCGTTCGGATGAAATTGATCATCGCAAGCTCGGGAATTCCCGGAATAGGATCGGGCACGTAGAGCAGACGTTTCAGCGGGAACCGAATGCCGCCCCGCCCGCGATAATCATGCACGGAACCCGTGACGGCGGAACGCGGTGGCTCCAAGCGCTGTTCGAGATCGGCGGCGGGGATGAAAAAGCTGCCGATCTCGCCATCATCAATGCCACACAGCAGAAGGTAGCCGTCGCGCGTGCGCTCGGCGCCCATGGGGAAGATCACGCTGCCCGCAAAACGCCAGCCAAAGCGCTCCGCGCCGCTCTTGTAAGGCGACGTCAGCAGAGGATGGGCTGTCTGCAACTCCGGCTCATAAGGCGGGTTGGCCGAGAACACGCAGGCCCCGACGCTATAAAGCCGCCGGCTGCCGATGACCTGAGTCGAATGAAAAAATGTGATCAGGTGACTGTCGTCATAGCGCACCGGAGGGCTTCCGCCCCGGATGGTACCGTCTTCCCATGTGAGGCCTTGCGTGCGATGCACCTCCATCAATTGCGGACGCTGCCCGGGCTCGACCTTCAGCGTGATGACATCCCAGGGCTCGTGGGAATAGATCAATCCGACATGCGTTGCGTCGATCGCAAAAGGTATCCAATTCTTCTCCCAATTGTCGTTCGAACTCGGCGGAGGGCTGGCCTTGAATGGGGCGTTTCGGAAGACTGAAGACATTTTTGCACGTCCATTGGCCGCCGCCGGGATCATATTCCGCCATGGCCATGCAGGAGCCCGAAGGCACTTTCGTCGTCGGATCGCGTTCGATCAGAGCGAAAAAAATCAGCACCCGGTTTCCGAGCTTGATCGCCCGAGGATCGATACCCTGGCCGAGGAGCAGCATGGGCGTTCCGGACGGCAGCAGGTTGGGACCGACGCGGACGCACCATATGGACCCCTGCCCCGGCTCCGGCGGAATTTGGTAGCGGCAGAACACGACCCAACTTTCGTCCGAGCCGAGACGGACGAAACTGGCATTCATGTCGAGAAATCGGCCCGGGTCGAATGGTGGCCATATCTTGAAGGACGCGTCGCGGTTCAATGGCCCGTGCAGGACCAAAGGAGCTTGCGAGACCAAGATCTCTTTCCTCGCCCTTCAAAAGGGACAGGGCGCGGTCGCAGCTGAAGCGTACGGCCGGCCGGTCGAATTACGCCAAACGACGATACGGTTCAGACAGCCGCGTTTCCAGCGATTCAATCGCCAGGGATCACGCGCGAGACGGGAATTCCGAATGTCCGCTTTGTGCTGACGCGCACGCTAGAAACGGCGCCGCGCGAATGTCGATTCTTAAAAATAATCGATTGATTTGGAAAGCTTTATTGGCAGGAGAGGAGGGACTCGAACCCCCAACCCCCGGTTTTGGAGACCGGTGCTCTACCAATTGAGCTACACTCCTAGGCGCCCTAGATATATCTATCTGGTCGCGGCATACGAAGGCAAGCTGGGCGAGAGCGGCAGTATTCGCTCAATCTTTGCGGCCTGGAGACACTAAAATGATCACCCGTTTCGCTTTCCCAAGCTCCTGCGCCGTCGCGATCGCGCTGGCACTATGCGCCGGGCTAGGCGCGGCCGCTTTGGCCCAGACGGCTAAACCGCCGGGCGCAAACGCTTCGGGCGCCGATCAGTCGGCCTCAAAGGCCCCATCCATCGATCAGTTAAACTCAGCCGCGTCCTTGAACGACACGGTACACGACCCAAGGATCGCGAAGTCGCAAGCCGGCGAGATGGGCATTTGGAAGTCGGCCGTACCGCCGATCAAAATGAAAGGCGCGTTTGACGACAATGATCCGATGGGCGTGATCACCGGAAAGAAAATCCCGGCCGATTGTTCGATCAACTGGACGGACCCGGATACCCACCAACTCTTTTGCTTCTCGAGCGCCACGTCGCTCGTCTATTTTCTCTACGCACCGAAGACGAACACCGCGCGCGCGGAAAAGGTCTGGCACGAACTCAAGGGCGCGCCCACGGGCTAAGCCGCGACGGGCTTGCAAGATGAGCGACCAAATCCGCCGAGGTCTTCATGCCGGCGAAATGAGCGGAGCGGTTCGGCGCGTTCCACGCACTTCGTGTCCCTGCCGTAGCGCCGCCGAAAGTCGGAAGAAATCCGTGATTACTTCGGCAAGATAATCGGCCGCCGATGGCCCTTTCCGGCCGCGCCGCAGCACAAATTCAAAGTCGGGCAGCGCCGGCAATGCATCTGAACTGCTCAGCGATTTCAACGTGCTTGACAGGCCGTATTCCGGGAAGATGGTGATTGCGAGTCCGGCGTCGAGCGCGGCGAGAATCCCAGCGGTGCCGGCGCTTTGAACCGCGAGCGTCCAGGCACGGCCGGCCTGATCAAGCTGTTCGAGCGCCAGCTGTCGCCACCCGCAAAACGCGGGATAAAGGGCCAGCGGCAGTGGCTTATCTGGATCAAGCTGCATCTCCCGTCCGGCCGCCCACACGCGGCGCTCACGGCTCAGCACGACGCCGTCGCCCTCTCCGATCTCGCGGCTGAGAATCGCAAGATCAAGCTCGCCCTCGTCCAACAAGGTCGCGATATCGGGGCCGATCCCCAGTTCGGTCTGCAACTCTATGGCGGGATAGCGGGTGGCGAACTGTCCCAGCAGGGACGCCAGCGTATGGAGGTCGAAATATTCCGGCGCGCCAATACGGATCAGGCCGCGCGGCCCCTTACGGCCAAGGCGCTTCTCCGCCTCCTGATGGAGGGCGAGGATGCGCCGCGCATAGGAGAGAAGGAGTTCGCCATCCTCCGTCAATCTTAGACCGCGCGCCTTGCGCAGGATCAGGCGCGAGCCAACCTGATCTTCGAGCCGCTTAACGTGGAGACTGACGGCCGATTGCGTGAGATTCACCTCGCGCGCCGCCTTGGTGAAGCTTCCGGAGTCGCAAATCGCCGCGAAAGTTCGCAAAAGGATCGTGTCGTAGAGCATAAGTCTGCAGTGGCTCTTAGATCTTGAGGTTCTTGTCCGACTATGTCGGCGATTGCGCACGTTGTCTATGAGTTATCCTCATGACGAAGATGATACATTTTCAATGCTCTCCCCTCGCTTAAGGGAGTAATTGTATGGTGGAAACGAAAGCCGCAACGATAGAGACATCAGGGTAAGACTAAGATGGCATCGAAAAGCTTGGCAAGATTCGCGTTCGCCGGCGCGCTTTTCCTTAGCGCAGCCGCTTTGGCGCAGAGCGCCCCGCCCGTGGCGGGCGCGCCCGAAGACGATGACGCCAATTCTGCCGCCGCGATGAAGGACAATGTGCAAGACCCACGCATCGCCGAAGCGCAGCCCGGCCGCAGTTGGGGCATGTGGGATATCGGCCGGCCGCACCCCTTGAAGGGGAAAGGCACCTTTGGCGATCATGATCCGATTGGCATCGCCGCCGGCAAACTCATCCCAACCGATTGTTCGGTCAACTGGATCGACCCCGATTCGCACCGGATCTTCTGCTTCGGCAGCCAAGCATCGCTGGTTTATTTCCTCGCCGCGCCGAAGTCGAATGAGGCGCGGGCGGAAAGGCGTTGGCGCGAACTTAAAGGCGCGCCTGCGACCTAGACCGGCTCGACCCAGACCGCCGTGCCATAGGCCAAGACTTCGGTGATGCCATCCATGATCTCGTTGGCGTCATAGCGCATGCAGACCACCGCGTTGGCTCCGCCTTGCGTGGCGTGCTCGCACATATGGTCATAAGCCTCCTGCCGCGCGGTCTCGGCCAATTGTACGAAGGCGCCAAGCTTGCCGCCGAAAATCGATTGAATGCCCCCGACAATATTGCCGACGACGCTGCGCGAACGCACGGTTACTCCCCGCACCAGCCCGAGATGGCGGACGATCCGGTAACCGGCGATCTCATTGGTCGTGGCGACGATCATCGATCTCTACCTCTCATGAATCCTGACGCGGGATGCTGCCTTCGCTCTGGGCATTTGGAGCAGGTGAAGCGCGACTAACCGCCGTAAATGACATTGATATCGGATCAAAACCGAGCCTGTATATCTTAGCTTGCATTGAAGTCGGTACACCGGCTTTCTGTCCAATCCTCGAAGGACGACGATGCCGACCCGGCTGCTTGATAGCCGCATATTGGTTAGCAAGTAGGGCAAGCGTGCCCTCCAAGCAGTGAGCGGTAAATCCCCAGATCTGAGTGTCCAATGTCCAATGACTTTGACGATCTCCTTGAGAAGTATCCCGACATCAGACGGCGGTATGAGCTTATTTCAAAGGTTGGCGCCGAAAGTGAGCGCGGCATGACCATCCTAGCAGCCGCAGAGCTCGATCGCGCACTTGAGGTCCTTCTGAAATCATATCTAGCTCCTGGCAAGGCTCGTAACAATTTATTCGCGGGAGCCCCTCCACCATTTGGATCATTTGCTGTCAAGATCAACGTCGCGAGGGCGCTTTTCCTTATTCGGGGGGACGAATACCAATTGCTCCATATCATTCGCCGGATTCGCAACAAATTCGCGCATAACCCAGACGTAGATTTTCGCGACATACGCGTTTCTTCTTGGATGAAGGGCGTTCCAGAACGGGAAGGAGCCTCGTCGGATGCCAAATCAAAATTTACACAGTGTAGCGCCGAGTTAATAGTAACCCTTGAAGTCGATGCCTTACACGACGCTAACGGCCGGGTATACGAGGAGTCGTTCAATACGTTCTACCGCCGTGGCTGCGATCATAATGCTCCCGCATTTAATTCAGCCGAGGAGGCGGCTGCAGCATACGGGAAGAAAAAGTAAGAATTTGGATTGCGGCCGTGTGGGCCGAGACGGAAGTATTCGAACCTCCGAACAACGGATCAAGAAATCTTGGAGCGGGTGAAGGGAATCGAACCCTCGTATTCAGCTTGGAAGGCTGCTGCTCTACCATTGAGCTACACCCGCGCGGGCGCGACTATGCTATGGGCGAAAAGCCATTGCAACACGCAGCCCAATCCCCGTTGGGCCGGCGGCAAACCGATCACTTTGCCTGAACCTGCGCGAGAAAGTGCAGCACGTCGCTCGTGAACTGCTGCGGATCCTGCAGAAAGGAGAAATGGCTGACGCCGGGCTGGATGAGGAGCCCGCTGCCGGGGATCTCTTGCGCCATGAACTCGGTGTTCTCGCGCTTGATCGCCTCGTCGTGGTCGGCATCGACGATCCAAGTCGGCACCGTGATGCTTTGAAGCTGCGCGGCAGTGAAGTTCGGCTGCGTTGCCCACATCTTGGTGATCTGCGCGAGGAAGGATTTATATTGCTTGGGCGTCGGTGATAGCGCGGCATATTCCTTTTCGGCCCGCTCGATGAACGCCGTGAAGACGGGACTTTTGAGGACATCCTTCACGCCGCTCGGGTCGGAATTGGCAGCAAAGGCGAAGAGCTTCGTTACCCGCTCAGGATGATGGATCGCAATATCCAATCCGATGATCGCCCCGTCGCTCCAGCCGACGATCGCCGCCTTGTCGAGCTTGAGGAATTGCATGAGGCCGATAACGTCGGACGCCATTAGGCCGTAACCAAAAGGCCGCTCGTCGCGCGTGCTGCGGCCATGGCCGCGGCTGTCCATCACAATAACATGGTAGGTCCTTGCAAGGGCTCGGACCTGATTGCCCCAGTAGTTCGCGTTGGCAACGCCGCCGTGAAGGAGAATGACCGGCTCGCCGCGCCCGAACTCGGCGTACCAGATGCGGATGCCATTCACCGGGGCATAGCCGGCGCGATCGGGCTTGGGCAGCGTCGGCGTCGGCGGCAGCGTTTCCCATTGCACTGCGGCCTTGGCACTGGCTGCGACGGCAGGCGGGAGCAGAAGGACGAGAGCGAGGCCAGCGGCGCGAACGAGCCGGACGAAAAACACACGGTACCTCATCGAAAACCTGCAAGCCAAGTGGTGACCACCGAGCCTCCGTCCGATGATTTCATGCGGTCCCTCCGCCGCTAATGCGCGAAGTCGGCAAGGACTTCCTCGAGCGCCTGCGGGCCCACCTTGACCACGCCTGTAAATGGCCGGTCGATGGCGATGGCGACCAGCAGCTCGGAAAATATGAGGAACGCCAACAGCCCCGTCATGAGCGTCTGCGCCAGAAGGTTCCGGGTTCCGAAGAAGAAGGTGAACACGATCGTCACGGCGGCGCCGCCGAAAAGAACCGCCCAGACCACGTCCGGAACGGCGCCCTCCGCCGCGACGAGCCTCACGCGGCGCGCCTGCGTGAGGACATCCAGCTGATAGAAAATCTCCGACATCAACGCCGTATTGCCCTGTTGAGGTTCGGATCCGAGCACCGCCGTATAGATCGCCTGAAGTGCCTCCCGCGTCGGTTGGCTCGCGCTTGCGTGATCCATCGCCGGCCATTCGTCCGAAATGGCGGATCGGAGATAATTGGTCAGCGCTGCGCGAACCGCGGTTCCCTGGGCCTCATTGAGACCGCGCGACAAATGATAGAGCGTCGCCGCGGCGCCCCCTTCTTTCGCGACGTTGTCGTCGGCATCGGCATATTTCTCCCACACGACAATGACGGCGAAGCCAAGCAAGACGGCGTAAAGCACGCCGACCGCGTGGAATTTGGACCCTGCGATCTCGTTGTTGGTTGCTATTTTCTCGAGCGCTACGAAATGGCGAACGACCAGGGGGCCCAGCATTGCCAGGGCCGTGCCAAGCCCGAGCAAGATAAGGGCGGAGATCCAAAGTGGCTCGCGGGTGAGAAATAAAACCATTTCCAACTCTCAGCCTCACGCCTAGCCGCTCATCGTCCCGGCCATGACCTTCAGTAAAATCAAATGGTGGGGGAGGTAGGACTCGAACCTACGAAGGCTTAGCCAGCGGATTTACAGTCCGCCCCCTTTGCCGCTCGGGACACTCCCCCGCAAAGATGAACCTCTTGCGGTCGATAGAGCGGCGCTTATGGGTAGAGCCGCCCGCTTCTGTCAATCCCCAGTGCCTTTCGCCGTTGAACGACCCTCACGAGGAGCAGCGCATCGTGAAACCCCGCCGGCCTGAAGGCAAACTTCGTCGCGGCAAAGCTAGGCCGCCATGGCAGCGCGATGTCAAATCCGCAGAGCAGCCGACCAAGAGCGGGCCGGCTTTCCGCCGCGTTTCGGCCGAGCTCGTGGTCCTTTATGGCTTTCACGCCGTGCGTGAAGCCTTACGCGCTAAGAAGCGGAAGATACTCGATCTTTTCGCCACACCCGCAGCCGCCGCCCGACTTGAGCAGGACTGCGCCGCAGCCGGACTAACCGCGCATATCGCCAGCCCGGAGGATCTGACGCGGCGGCTCGGTCCCGATGCCGTGCACCAAGGCGTACTCCTCGAAGCGCGCCCCCTGCCCGCTTTGAGCCTCGACGAGATCGCTCGCAAAAGCGGCGTCATCCTGGTGCTCGATCAGATCACCGATCCGCATAATGTCGGGGCGATTTTGCGCAGCGCCGCCGCCTATGAGGTCGACGCGCTGGTCACGACCGAACGCCATGCGCCGCAATTCTCCGGGGTCCTTGCCAAAGCTGCCTCGGGCGGACTCGAACATGTGCCGATCATCGAAGTCGTCAATCTCGCCCGCGCCCTCGAGGAGCTCAAGGACCTCGGCTATCTGTGCGTCGGCCTCAACTCCGACGCGCCCCTGCCCCTCGCCGCAGCGCCTTTGGCTCGCCCTCTCGCACTGGTGCTGGGCGGCGAGGGCAAAGGCCTGCGCCGTCTCACCCGTGAGAATTGCGACTTCATGGTGCGGCTCGAAATGCCGGGCGCTATCAAGAGCCTCAACGTCTCGACCGCCTGCGCCGTCGCCCTGACACTCGTACGGATGAAGCTCGAGGCCGGCGATCCTCCGCCGAAACCAACGGATGGTAAGGCAAGCTCAGGATCGACTTGAAAGCGCTTACCCGTGGCACTCGAATGGGGTGCCATAGACCAGCCGCGGCAGGTTTTTGGCGGGATGCGGCGGCACGAGATGGATCAGCAACGGCCTCACGCAACGTTCCGGCGGCGAAACCGGCGGCATGCCGTAACAGAAGGGCGGCGGGATCACGAATCCCGGTCCCGTGTCCTGTGGCGGCGATTCAAACGTGCCGGAGAGCAGGGTCGTATAGGCGCCGCTCGCACCTAAGCCTGCGAACCCGGGACGCTCGTGTCTGGCGAAGGCCTGCGGGCGGGCGCCAAGACCGAATGAGGGCGATGCCACGGCGCCATGTCCGCCGCCCGACGCGGCCCACGTCGCCCCGGGGAAGACGAGAGCCAGGCCGACGAGCATCATAAGAAGAATTTTGCCCACCAATGCGCCCCCGGGTAGGTCGCTAACCTGGCGACCTTCCATCGGAAACTAGCGCATTCTCAGGCGAAGTACACGTTTGATTAACCATAAAAAAGGCCCCGCTGGGCGGGGCCTGGCAAGGCGCGTGGCAACTCCCTGCTCAGTCGCAGACCCGAACGCGGTGCACAACATAGGCGGCGGCATAGCCGTCCCAAACCTGCCGCGGCTCATACCAGCAGCGCGGTCCGGGCCCATAGGGTCCGGGTCCCGGCGCATAGGCCGGCGCGTAATAAGGGGGCGGCGGAGGGGGAGGCGGCGGGGCCGCTGCGGCAGCGGCACTGCCAGCGATGAAGCCGAGCGCGGTGCCGCCGATAATGCCGGCAGCAATGGCGCCGCCACTACCAGCCTGCGCGGGGGCAGTGACGGCGAGCACGACGCTCCCGGCCAGAGCCAAAGCGAGGCCCGATTTTACTGCTGATCCGATGTTCATCGACATTCGTCCCCTCCAGGAAAGGCGCCTAATTTGGCGTATTCGGCAGAAATCCCAGGTTAGCATCAGAAGACAGTGAAAAAGCACATCCCGGTAGGCCGGCGCCAAACTCATCAGCCGAATGACGCACTTAGACACCCCATTGCGGCAAGGATGCGGCCAAGCCCGCGGCGGAAAGCACCGCCGATCTCCTCCGGTCCCGTCTCCATCTTGACCGAATATGCGCAACAAAAGCTTAAAATTTCGCGTCGCGCGCCGATTGCATCGCGCACGATTGTTAGGCAGCCGCCGCTTGAAACACGCCAGGGACCGAAGCTTCGCCCGCTCTCTTCAAAGGCGCGGTCGGGTCACACCTGCAAACGTCCGTTGCCTGTTATGGCTTGCTCACCAGCGCGTAGACGGTCACAGCGAAACAAAAAGTCCACAGGATCGCGTAGACGATGATTTGCGACGGGTCCATCTTGTTTCCTCCCATCCTCGATCGCTATCGCAGCGCACGCAACCCTAAATTCGGCAACAAGCCGAGCTGCATGAAATCAGCCATTTTGATGCCAAGGCGCGTCAAAATCGAGTTCCGCTGCGCAAGAACTCCGGAGAATACTCCGTCGTTCCGCGATTTCGAGTGGAATCTGCGTGCTTCTTTGATTATTGCTCTGCAGCATTTTCTCGCCGAATGGGCCCGCTGGGGCTAACAATGGGCTGTTCAGCCATCTGCTCGGCTGAGACCATATGAGTTGGCGAGATGACCAGCAAAGTAACTGCGTTTGTGTATCATGCTGCAAAAGCCGGTTTAGCTCAGTTGGTAGAGCAACTGATTTGTAATCAGTAGGTCGCGGGTTCGAACTCCTGCAACCGGCACCAGTGCCCTTCGATTCGCCCGTTCGAAGATCGGCTTGCCCGGATCATGCGCGACAACGAGGTCCTGCTCATCGTCGACATTCAGAACGACTTCTGCGCCGGCGGAGCGCTGGAAGTGCCGCGCGCCGACGAGGTCATTCCGCTCGTCAATCGATTGGCAACGCAATTTGCCCACGTCATCCTCACGCAGGATTGGCACCCACGCGATCACTTATCCTTCGCGTCCATGCATCCCGGCCGAAGGCCATACGAAACGATCGAGGTTGATTACGGTGCGCAGATCCTGTGGCCGGATCATTGCGTCAAGGGCACGCGCGGCGCCGCGTTCCACAAGGATCTCGATATAACTCCGGCCGAAGTGATTCTCCGCAAGGGTTTTCGGCGCGAGATCAATTCCTATTCGGCCTTTTATGAAAACGATCGTCGTACGCCCACGGGACTCGGCGGCTATTTGCGCGAGCGCGGTCTCTCACGTGTCCTCTTGGCGGGTCTCGCCCTCGATTTTTGCGTGCGCTATTCCGCCGAGGACGCGCAGCACGAAGGATTTCGCGTCGCCGTCATCGAGGACGCCTGCCGCGGCATCGACGTTGACGGCTCGGTTGAAGAGACCCGCAGGCACTTCGGCCGGATTGGCGTCGAGATCGCGAAAGCGTCGTCATTCCTTCCCGCGTTTGCGGGAGAACGCTGAGGCGTCAAAATCCCAGGCGGCGGTCGCATTCGGCCGCAAGCTCTTGCAGCGCGCGCGACACTTCGACCTCATAAGGCAAAGGCTCAAGCTCGCGCAGCGGTTCCGGCAGATGCGCGAGTTCGTCTTGCGCATGCCGGCGAATCTCTTCGAGCGACGGTCTCGCGCAGACCCGGCCGCCACGCAACACAGGCTGCAGCAGCGGTTCGCCCGCATGCCGCTCATCGAGTAGCGACAGAATGTCTTTCGAGATTGTTCCCCCCGCGTCGCGTTGACGCCAGACTTGCTTGCGCCCCGGATATGTGGCCTTGCCTTCCGAGCGCTTGCGCCGCGCAATGCCGGCATATTCCTGCAGCTTGTAGGCACAGTCGAGCGCTGGCGCGTCGGACGACACATCGAGGCTCGTTCCAATTCCATAGCCGTCGATGGGCGCCGCTCCGCGCGTGAAAGCAAGAAGGTCGTCCTCATCAAGACCGCCGCTGCCAAAGATCGAGATGTCAGCGCCGCCGTCGGCATCGAGAATTGCGCGGACCTTTCTGGCGTGCAGGGCGAGGTCGCCGCTGTCGATCCGCACGGATTTGACCTTGATGCCGCGCCGACCAAGTTTTTCCGCAAGCGTGACGACCTTTCTGGCCGCGCGCTCCGTATCATAAGTGTCGATCAGAAGAACGAGGCCTTGCGGACGCGCCAAGGCGAAACGCTCGAACGCCGCCGCCTCGTCATCATTCGCTTCGACGAAGGAATGCGCCATGGTGCCGAAGATCGGAATGCCGAATTGCGGCTCGGCGAGGACGGTCGCGGATCCGGCAAATCCCGCGATATAACTCGCGCGTGCTGCCAGCAACGCCGCTTCGGCGCCATGCGCGCGGCGCGCGCCGAAATCGACGAGCTCCTTGCCGGGCGCGGCCAGCACCATGCGCGCCGCCTTCGAGGCGATCAGCGTCTCGAAATTCAAGAGATTCATGAGCCGGGTCTCGACGAGTTGGGCTTGCGGCATGGGCGCCATTACGCGCAGGATCGGCTCGTTCGGGAAGAACGCGGTTCCTTCCGGCATCGCGTCGACATCGCCGGTGAAGCGAAAGTCTCTGAGATACTCGATGAGCCTCGGCGAGAACCGGCCGGAACGCGAAGCCCATGCAAGCGACTCATCGTCGAACCGCAGCGAGGTCAGGTAGTCGATCGCCTGATCGAGGCCCGCCGCCAGCAGAAACCCGCGCCGCGCGGGCAGTTTGCGCACGAAGAATTCAAAGACCGCAGGCTCCATCATTCCGTTGGCGAGATAGGCATCCGCCATGGTCAATTCGTAGAGGTCGATGAGCAGCGGGTTCTCGTGCATCAAGCCGTCCTTTATCGCGTTTTATCAGAGCCGGACTTTCCGCGTCGCGTCAGGATTCTCACGCCAAAGATTCCGCGCCGAGCGATCATCTGATATATTGCTCCGCGCGTTTGCGAGGTTTCGGTCTGGCCTATGTCCTATCGCTCCATTTGCTTTGTGATCATGCCGTTTGGCAGGAAACCTGACAGTTCCGGGCGCGAGATCGATTTCGATCGCGTCTACAAGGACGTCATCGAACCGGCGATCGGCGATGTCGGCTTCGATCCGGTGCGCGCCGACGAGGAGGTGAACGCCGGGCTCATTCACAAGGCCATGTATGAGCGGCTCATGCTGAGCGAATATGCCATCGCCGACCTGACGATCTTCAATCCCAACGTCTATTACGAGCTCGG
This sequence comes from uncultured Alphaproteobacteria bacterium, assembly GCA_963759985.1. Taxonomy (GTDB): domain Bacteria; phylum Pseudomonadota; class Alphaproteobacteria; order Rhizobiales; family Beijerinckiaceae; genus Methylovirgula. The sequence goes on along the minus strand of CAVXBI010000002.1, from coordinate 262,239 downwards.
CGTGCGCCATGCCGTCCGCCCGCAGACGACAGTCCTGATCTCGGCCGACGAGAGCCGCCTGCCCTTCGATGTCGGACATCTGCGCACCCTGCCCTACCGGCTCGACGAAAAGGGCCAGCCCAAGGACGCCGCCGCGGCGCGCACGGCGCTTGCCAAGCGCCTCGAAGATTGCAAGCAGCACGGCGAGACCGACAGCCCGCTGTTCAAGCTGCTCGAAGGATATCAAGCCGCCGGAAGTGGAGCACAGCAAGACGGATGTCTTTCGCCAGCAAGTCGCCTATTCGCGCGAGTTGAAGGCCCGGCTCGCCCAGGCGCGCGGCTTGAAGAAAGGCGACAATGTCGCGGCCCTCGACGCGATACGGACCGAGCTCGGCGAAATCGGCACGGTCGAATCCGGCGTCGTCATCGACCTCTTCCTGTCTTATCGCGCCGCAAGCGCTTGGAACAGAATGATCGAGCTCTACCACACCATGGACCCCGTGCTGCGCAATTCGGTTCTGCCACGCGAGCAATGTGCCATGGCGCTCAATCGCGCCGGGCGCGGCGAGGAAGCCGAGAAGATCCTGCGCGAGCTGATCGAAGAGCGCGGCGCTTCGAGCGAGACCTATGGTCTGCTCGGGCGCGTCTACAAGGATCGATGGGATGCTGCGAGGCAGGCCGACGATCTCGCTGCGCCGGCCTGGGCGGAAGAGGCGATCGCGGCCTATCTCAAAGGTTTCGAGGCCGACTGGCGCGACGCCTATCCCGGCGTCAACGCCGTAACGGTGATCGCGCTCACCGATCCCGAAGACACGCGCATCGCTGGGCTCGCTCCCGTGGTGCGCTATGCGGTCGAACGCCGGATCGCGCGCGGCGGCGCGGATTATTGGGATTATGCGACGCTGGTCGAGCTCGCCGTGATCGCAGGAGAACTTGGCGAAGCGACAAAATCATTGCCCAAGGCGCTCGCCAAACTCACCGAAGGTTGGATGGCGGCGACCACGGCGCGCAATCTGTCGCTGATCCGCAAAGCCTGGCGCGATGCCGGCAAGGACGATTCTCAGCTTTCGAAGATCATCGCGGCGCTCGAGGCGCGGGCGGGATGAATCTTCGCATGCTCGTCATGATTTCCCGATCACGGCGCCCTTGATCGCCAAAGCAATGTCTTGTGCCGAGGCCGGCCGATCTTGCGGCGAGACCGACAGCAGCCGCGTCATGAGCGTCGCCAAAGGCTCGCCGATGCCGGCGGCGGCAAGCTCGCGTGCAATCGCTTTCGCCCGGCGCGATGCGCCAACAATTCCGAGAAAGCCCTGTTCCGGCGGTTGCGGCAAGGTCCCGAGGATAACCTCGTAGCCTATCACCCCGAATGAATAGAGGTCGCTTCGCGCGTTGGCCCAGCCTCCCTTCATCTGTTCGGGCGCGGCATAGGCCAGAGTCTTGGCCGCATCTTTTCCCTCCCAGACTTGTCCGATCGCGCTGATGCCGAAATCGATGATCACCGGCGAGGTCGTGTCGCGATTGCGCAGAACGACGTTCTCCGGTTTGAGATCGCGGTGGACGACCGAGGCCGCGTGAATCGCCGCAAGGCTGAATGCAAAGTTGGCGAGGAAGGCGAGTTTTTCGGCGCGCTCCAGTTCGCCCTTTTGCATGGACTCGCGCAGCGTCGGCCCGTCGACAAACTCGCGCACGAGAAGCGCGTCGCCGTCCAATTCGCGCAACATCCCGAAGACCTGCGCGACGCCGGAATGTTTGATCCGCGAGGCGGCCGCGACTTCCATCTCGGCAGCGTTCAGACGATCCGCTTGAACGGAAAGATCGTAGAGGCTCGGAAGCTTGAGCCGTTTGAGCGCAACCTCGCGGCCGGTCTCGTTGTCGTAAGCGCGCTCGACCGAGCCGAAGCCCCCTGCCCCAATCGGACGCCGGCCGAAGAAACGGTCACTGGAACCAGCGGTTATCGTCGCCGGCTGTGTTCCCGGCAGCCAAGCGGCTTCGCGTTTACGTACCGAGAGTTGCTCGAGGACCTTGTCTCGATAGAAGGACAATTGGCGTTCGACCGCCTGCTGCAAAGCCGCCGCGAGCGTGCGGTCGGCCTCATCGTGACGCTCCAGGTTGTCGAGAATCTTGCTTTGCAGGATGCGTGCCCCAACCTCTCGGCCGGGAAGGTCGTCAGCAAAATAGCGCGTGATCACTTTGTCGATGAGATCCAGCGCCTCTTGATAATCCTTCTTGGCGAACAGCGCCTCGGCCTCGACATGCCATTGCTCGATTTGACTAAAGTTTTCAGGCTCATTTTCCGGCAGGAGCCTGCGCGCTTCCCCCAGGATCTTGTCCGCTTCCTCGATCTTGCCCCGCAGCAAAGCGATCCGTGCGCTCTCCAGCAGCGTGAGGTGGCGAAGGCGCTGCGTCGCGTTGCTCAGATCGACGGTCGCCAGCATCGCTTCGGCCGCATCGGCCTCGGCCAAGACGACAAGCGCCTGCAAAGCATTGACGCGCGCCTTGCATATCTCCAGAATCTGCAGCGCAGTTCCGCCGATCTCGAGGCCGCGGGAGAGAAAGCGATGTGCATCGCGCGGTCGCCCGATCTCGATCTCCAACCGTCCGGTCTCCAACATGGCCCGCGCGAGATTAAGCTGGTCTTCGCTGGCCTCGGCGATGGTCCGCAGCAGCGCCAACGAAGCCTCGCGCGCATTGCCGCGCCAACTGTGAACGAGCGCGATCGCGCGCCAAACTTGCGCCGTGTTGGCCCGATCGCCGATATTTTGAAAGATATTGGCCGACGTGTAGAGGTCGTCGAGCGCATCAAAGCCGAGGCGATTGAGCGCCAGGCCGCGGGCGTGCAGCAGCCTTGCGTGCTCGCGTGTCTCGCCTTGGCAAGAGGATTCGAGGTCCCGTAGCCGCCCGATGATCTCCTCGGGCTTTCGGTTGGCGTCGAGATCGCGGAAGGCTTCGTCAAGCGAGGCGGCGACTGCGTCGGGCGCAGACAGCGCATTGGCGGCACCGGTGTCCTTAGGGCTGGATGGCGCGCTCTCTGGCAATGGCATGCTCTCCTCCACCATCGATTCACCCGCAGCTGCCGCGGATTTGTCTGGGTCGCGGTCGCTCTTGCGCTAGGGTTCGATCGCTTTACCCCGAAACAAGCGCGCCCATCCCTCGAGATCCTGCAGCATCAAAATCGCAATCGTTTGGGCCTCGGCGCCGAGATCGTGAAAGGCCATGGGGCGCGGCACGTCTTTTCTTATTCTCTCGACCCGAGCCTTTGCCTGTCCGAGTTCGTCCAGCATGTGATCGGATTGTTCGGCCAGGAGCTGAAGTTCAGCATAGCTGCGAATTCCAACGAAGGCCGCGGAAACGGCGGCAAAGGCGACCACGAGGGAACCAAAGAGCAGCTCCCAAAAAGAACCCCAGTCCCGCCAGATCGCAAACAGCTTCAAAACCACTGCGGCGACGACCGCGAAAAAAGTCCACAGACCATAGGTTTCGAATGTCTTGTCGGCCTCGCGCGCCATCTCGCGCCGACCGTGGTGATATTGCAATTGCTCCTCGATGAGGCCTTCGACGAGCCCATTGTCGACGGCCTCCGGCAACAACTTGTCCGCCTCGCCGCATGGCAGCGGTGCCGCGCGCTGGCAGGCTGCGAAGAGCCAGGCAACCCATGCGGCACGGTCGGGCCCCTTGGCCGGATCGACCTTGTCCATGGGCCTGGTCCGGCCCAAATCAGAATCCAGACGATTGACGATGTGACGCACGGCGCCGACGGAGACGGCGTTGCCGAGCGGCGCCAAGATCTGCTGTTTGCGGCAAAGTTCAGCCAGCAACCGATATTCGATCGAGCGCCTGTGCCAGTCGCTGCGCAGAGCCACCCAGACGAGGACCGATATCGACACGAGCAGCACGAGTTCCAAAAACGTCCAGGCGAAGACGACGGCTCTCTCCAGATGGATCCAGAATGAGACCACGGCGGTCTCCCGACCATCGGGATTGGTGACACCTGCCGCGTCAAATAGGGCATGCGCCACATTCGCAACTGAGCCGAAGACCAAGGCCAATGTGGCCAAGATGAAAATCCACACATAGGTCGAACGGTAGCGTTTGGCGTATTCTCCCGCGCGCTCATCGGCCGGCTCATAAAGATCGAACCAATAGGCTGCCACCTTATCTTTCGGGCGGTGCGCCTCCGTCCACGGGGGATTGCAGCCCGAGGCCCAACGCATCAGCCAGTTATAGACGCGCCAGAGCCGCGCAACAGGACGAGGCTGTTCTGCGTAATATTCCGTCTCCGGCGCGAAATTCCCGTTTTTGCCCCAGCGCGCCACCTTTTCAAACAAGCCGTGTGGACGCGCGCCGACCGGCCCCGGCGGCCGGATTTGTCGGTCGAGATAGGACTTCAACCGATCCTTGGGAGATGCAGCGGCCGGCAGAGGATCGCGCAGATCCTGAAGATCGATGATCCAAACGGGGGGCTTCATCTTGTCGATGGCGTGGATCCACCAAACCGGCACGCCGATGCTCGCCGCATAATAAACGATCTCCGCCGTACCCCCGCGTCCGGCCGCCGGCATGCCGTCCCAAATGGCGATCAAAACATCGCTGTGACGCACCACGAAACGGCCGACGTTTTCATATCCGTAAGTGCAATTCTTGCCTTCGGGATCGCCGTCGAGCGCAAGCCAATTGTCGCCCGCCCGTTGGAAGAGCCTTTCGAACTGCTGGAGATCGTCTTCATCGGCAGCGGGCGGCGATGCGTCAGGGTGCTTGAAGTCCGCCTCGTATGTGTCGCGCGCGAAAGGCATAGGCACGTATAACGCGTAGCCGAGGTCGAGCGCGACTTCCGCCACCAACCTGTCGGCGCCGCTTGCAAGCGGCGAGATCACGCGCATCATGGGAGCGCTCGCCGCGTAGAAGCGGGCGACGGCGTCGTCTCGCGCCAGGTCGTTTACGTGCTGCCATAGCAAAGCCAGAACCTCGCGCACATTGTCGCTTAGGTCTGCATTCAGGCTTCGATGGCCGGTGATGCCGACCCGCAACCCGAGCTGCGGGCGTGGAGCAGGTTTCGGGGAAGCTGCTTTTGAAGGAAGATCCGACTTCGTGGCGAGCAATTCCGTCGTCATCCAGGCGCTTCCGAGAACCGCCGCGAGGGGCCGGAAGGATCAACTTGCCATGAAGCCGGTTCGCGAACAAGAAGCGGGAAGGCGATCGACTCCATGCGAATGTGGCACAGGCCGCGTTCGTGCCACTTCGCAAAAATGTCAGATCGGGGCAAGCGGGCCGAAGATTGTCATCTCCGAGTCTTGCCCCGCACGTGCCCGGCCGCCGCTCAAATCCCCGATCCATCTCCCTCGGGTGGCCCGGGCAGTCTGGCGGCGAGGTCGGGCGTCTTGAAGGGCGGCGCCCATGAGGGCAAAGGCATCCAATGGGCCACTTCCCACTCGTCATAGATGACCGCGAAGTTCAGCTCGGAATCGGTTGCCACCCAGCAATATTCGCCGTGGGTCTTCGGCTTCGCCCAGCGCACGACATCGACATCCGAAGCCCCCTGTTCGCTTGCCCGGATCACGACGATAATGCGCGTGCCGTCCTTAGGGGCGGTTGCCATAGGTTGCCATTGCTCTGGTTCAGTTGGGCACATCTTCCCTCCCCGGACCTCTGCCGAGGCGAATAGAATGGCAGAAGTCATGGGTCCTGGGCAAGTTTGGACGTAAGGAAATCGAGACTTCGATACGCGCTAGATAGAGGCGATCGCGAGGCTCGCGCTCACTCTTTCGGCTCGGGCAGATTGAGCCTGATGTGCAGCTCGCGCAATTGCTTGGCGCGTTACCGGCGAGGGCGCGCCCATGAGCAAATCCTCTGCCTTCTGGTTCATCGGGAAGAGCACGACCTCGCGCAAATTCTCTTCGCCGGCCAGAAGCATGACGATCCGATCGATGCCCGGCGCTATGCCGCCATGCGGCGGCGCGCCATATTGAAAGGCGCGATAGCATGACCGCCGAATTTCTGTTCGAGCATCTCCTCGCTGTAGCCGGCGATTGCGAAGGCCTTTTTCATCATGTCGGGGCGATGGTTGCGGATCGCGCCCGAGGACAATTCGATCCCGTTGCAGACGACGTCATATTGAAAGGCCTTGAGCGACAGGATTGTCGCCTTGTCGGCGGGATCGAGTGACAAAAAAGCGTCGTGATCGAAATTCGGCATCGAGAAAGGATTGTGCGAGAAATCGATTTTGTTCTCTTCCTCGCTCCATTCATACATCGGAAAATCGACGATCCAGCAGAATTCGAAGACATCTGTCTTCGCAAGCCCAAGCTCGGCACCGATCTTGAGCCGCGCTGAGTCCGGCGAGTTTGGCGGCCTTCGCCTCCTGGTCGCAGGCGAAAAAGACGGCATCGCCCGGCGCCGACGCCGGCTTTTGCGGCAATCGCCTGCTGCACCTCCGGCGGAAGGAATTTCGCAATCGGCCCTTTGCCGACGAGGCATCTGCGGCTTCAAACACGATATATCCTAGCCCCGGCGCGCCCTCCTCCTTTGCCCAATCGTTGAGCTTGTCGAAGAAGGAACGCGGCTGCGCCGCCGCGCCCGGCGCGGGGATGGCGCGCACGACGCCGCCCGTCTTGATGATGTTCTTGAAGGCGTTGAAGGAGACATCGTCGCGCGCGAACTCGGCGGTAACGTCGGCGATGATGAGTGGGTTGCGCAGATCCGGCTTGTCCGAGCCATATTTCAACAAGGCTTCGGCATAGGGGATGCGCGGAAACTTTTGCGTCACCGGCCGGCCGCCGCCGAATTCCTCGAAGACGCCGCGCAATACCGGCTCGACCGCGGCGAAGACATCCTCCTGCGTGACGAAGCTCATTTCGATGTCGAGCTGATAGAATTCGCCGGGGCTGCGGTCGGCGCGCGCATCCTCGTCGCGAAAACAGGGCGCGATCTGGAAATAGCGGTCGAAGCCCGCCACCATGATGAGTTGCTTGAATTGCTGCGGCGCCTGCGGCAGCGCATAGAATTTGCCGGGATGAAGGCGCGAGGGCACGAGGAAATCGCGCGCCCCTTCCGGGCTCGAGGCGGTCAAGATCGGCGTCTGGAACTCGAAGAAGCCCTGCGCCTTCATTCTGCGCGCGCAGGCTGTCGATGATCCGCCCGCGCAGCATGATGTTCTCGTGAACTTGTCGCGGCGCAGGTCGAGAAAGCGATATTTGAGCCGCATGTCTTCGGGATAGTGATGCTCGCCGAAGACCGGCATGCGGCAGTTCGGCGGCAGGGCCCAGAACCTCGATCTCGCGGACATAGACCTCGACGAAGCCGGTCGGCATTTCTGGATTTTCGGTTCCCGCCGGCCGTTTGCGCACAAGTTCCGTCGATCCGCACGACCCATTCCGAGCGCAGTTTCTCGGCCAGCGCGAAGGCGGGAGAATCAGGATCGACGACGCATTGCGTGATGCCGTAATGATCGCGCAGATCGATGAACAGCACGCCGCCGTGATCGCGGATGCGATGACACCAGCCCGAAAGCCTGACGTCCGCGCCAGCCTCGGTCTCCCGCAGGTCGCCGCAAGTATGGGTACGGTAACGATGCATAATCATTGTCGCGAATTTGACGGGCACACGCCTGAGCGCTGGCCTCCGAATCGGCGCGGGCCCTGCCTTCGTTCAAGACTTGTTTAAGGCGTCGAGCGCTTGGCCAAAGCCATGGAAGGTAATCGGTAGGGAGATTTCGTCGCCGGCGGCATCGCGGAAGACGATGCTGCCGATTAAATCGAGCCCGTGCCAATGCGCGATCGTGGCATCAGTCAACTCGGCCTCGGCGAAACAGCCGCCCGGGATGCACCGCAGCCAATTGAACTCCAGGCCCCATTTGTCGTTTTCGTCGGTGCGCATGTGGACCGAGCTCGGAAACGAGACATTGTTGGGAAGAATGATCATGCCGTGCAGACCCCCACCCGGACTCGGACGGCCGACGGAGATCTTGGCGATCGGCCCGGACTGGTCCTGAGCCTCGATGGTCTGGGAAATTTCGCAAAGATGAGAGGCCTCGCCGGCGCTGGCCTGCCGGCAACGCAAAGCCCAGTCGCCATAGGACGTCGAGGTTATCGCTGGTTGCGCCGATTTTTCTGCCACCGGCTTGGCGGGCTTGGTCTTGACCGGCGCCGGGCTGGCGGGCGCGGCTGGGGGAGCAGCTGGCGTTGTCTGCTGCGAATAGGCCGGTAAGGAAAAGCCGGCACCGAGAAGAAAAACGGCAATTGCGAGACGGTAAGGCATGGAACCGATCGACGAATGGAGGACGCAAGGCGCCTTCCATATACGAGAATTTGGCGGATCGATAGGCCAACGACAACAGAAGCCCCAACGCGAAGGCGCCCTGGCAAGGGGCGCCATTGCTCCCCTGGCAGCGCCGTAGTCTTTCCTTTATCTAGGCCTTATGAGCTTCATCACGACAAGTCGCGAATTGGCGGAGGTCTGCCGCCGGCTTGCCCAACACCCTTTCATCACCGTCGACACGGAATTTCTGCGGGAAACGACGTTTTGGCCCAAGCTCTGCGTCGTCCAAATCGCCTCGCCCGACGAGGCGGTTGCGGTCGATGCCTTGGCGGAAGGACTGGACCTTTCCCCTTTCTTTGACCTGATGGCCGATCCAAAGCTCGTCAAGGTCTTTCACGCCGCGCGACAAGATATTGAGATTATTTGGAATCTTGCGAGGCTCGTGCCGGCTCCGCTGTTCGACACGCAGGTCGCCGCCATGGTTTGCGGCTTCGGCGAGCAGATTTCCTATGGCGAATTGGTGCAATCGATCGCCAAAGTGGCGATCGACAAGTCCTCCCGCTTCACGGATTGGTCGCGCCGGCCGCTGTCAGAGGCGCAGGTCGAATATGCGATCGCCGACGTGACCTATTTGCGCGACATCTATCATTATCTGCGCGGCAGGCTGGAAGTGAGCGGCAGGCTCGCCTGGCTCGATGATGAAATGGCCTTGCTCACCTCATCGGCGACCTATGAGCAGCATCCGGAAAATGCTTGGGAGCGGTTCCGCAACCGGATACGCAAGCCGCGCGATCTCGCCGTTCTGATGGAGGTGGCGGCCTGGCGGGAGGCTGAGGCGCAAAGCCGCGACATTCCGCGCGGCCGTGTGCTGAAGGACGATACGATCATGGAAATCGCTCTTGCCGCACCGCGGACCGCGGAGGAATTGGGAAATCTGCGGGCCTTTCCGCGCGGCCTGGAGCGCTCGCGCGCTGGAATCGAGATCCTCGCTGCCGTGCATCGCGGCCTCGCCCGCGATCTGAAATCTTTGCCGAAGCTCGTGAGAGAACGCCGCTCCGGCACGGGCGGCGCCACCGTCGAACTGCTGAAAGTGCTGCTGCGCCAAGTCGGAGAAGCGCATGGCGTGGCGCCGAAGATGATCGCCACGGTCGAGGATCTCGAAGCGATCGCGGCCGACGATCGTGCGGACGTTGCCGCTCTGTCGGGTTGGCGGCGCGATATCTTCGGCGAAAAGGCCATCGAGCTGAAACACGGCCGACTCGCGCTGACCGTCGAGAACGGGAAAGTGGTCACGCTCGAATGGGAGGTGGCGGCGCAAGAGGTATGACGCCGTCGCAGGATCTCACGGCCCGAAATCGAGGGTTCGCATCATGAAAGACCTGCCTCTTTCCAAAGTCTACCAGCTTCTTGAACCCGGCCCCGTGGTCCTGCTGACGACGGCGGAGAAGGGCCGCGCCAATGTTATGACCATGTCCTGGCATATGATGGTCGAGTTCGAGCCGCCGCTCGTCGCCTGCATCGCCAGCGAAGCCGACTACAGCTTCGCCGCCCTGCGCAAGACCAGGCAATGCGTGATCGCTATTCCGGCGCTGGCGCTCGCGGAGAAAGTGGTCAAAGTCGGCAATTGTTCCGGCCGCGAGGTCGACAAGTTCAATGCCTTCGGCCTGACGCCGCTACCGGCGAAGACAGTCGAAGCGCCGCTCGTCGGGGAATGTTTTGCCAATCTCGAATGCAAAGTCGCCGATACGCGGATGGTGAAGATATATAATCTCTTCGTGCTTGAAGTTCTGAAAGCTTGGAGGGATCCGGCGCAAAAACATCCGAAGACCATCCATCATCACGGCTATGGCACGTTCGTCGTCGATGGCGAGACGATCAAGCTGAAGTCGAAGATGCGATAGATCTCCACCGGCTGGCCAATCACGACAGAAGCTTGCGGAAATAAACGACCCTCTCCGTTTCGGAAAATCCCCAGCCGATATGAGCGGCTTGTGAAATCCGATTCTCGATCTGCGTGTCCGATCCGATTTCGCAAAAGCCACGCGCGGCCATGAATGTCTCGACATAGCGGATTAATTTCCCGCCCGCGCCTTGCCGCCTGAAGCGCACGTCGACCCAGATGCCTTCCAGAAACGGAACCGGCTGACTGTCACAGCCATTGGCATATTTGCGCAACGCGATCTCGGCAAAGCCGGCGGCGCCTTCGCTCGATGCAGCGATGAAACCCCAGGCGTCATCGGCCCGCAATATCCGGTCGACCTCCGCGAGGTGAAGATGAGAGGACTCATCCGGCCATAGAGACTCGCGCATCTTCAGCCATTCGGCGCGGTCCAAAGCCGACATTTGCCGGATGCTGAACATGATATCGTCAACGCGTCCTATCCCGTCACCACCACGGCCTCGCGCCCGATGAGGCGGCCGAGCTGCTTCAATCGATTGTTCAGCCTGTCGCTCGCGAGCGCGGCGAGATCCTGCGGCAAGGTCAACGTCAATTTCGTTTTGGTGCAGAGCATCGGCGTGCGCGGCAGGACATCGGCCATGCCCGCCGAGACGAGATATGAGACGCGCGTTGCCCCTGCCAAAAGGCGGGCGCGATCGAGCAGCCGTGGCGAGACAAGCGCCCGGATCTGCGGATTGACGTCGGCGTCGAGGCCGAGATAGCGATAGGCCATGGCCAGCGCGATGAAACAGCGGCCTGGATGATCGATGCCGGTAAAGGCCGCATTGGCGATGATGTTGAGGCTTTGCTCGCTGCGATAATCGGGATGCGCACGCCAGTTGACGTCGGCGAGCAGACAGGCCGCGTGCCGCAGCCGCTTCTCTTCGGCGCTTTCGTCGAAACGGGCCGATCGCATGAATTGATCGGTCCAAGCGACGAGGTCCTCCGCGTGGTGCGGCGAACGGGCGTTGATCTCATTCAGCGCGCTCGCCGCGACGAGCAAAGGATCCTGCCGCCGCTCGGCGCTGTTGAGCCTTTCGTAAAGCAGCCCTTCGCGCAAGCCCGCCGCCGAGATCGTGACTTCCTTCGGCTGCGCCCTTCGAATGATCTCATCGAGAACGACCGCGCCATAGGCGAGCAGCGGCCGCCGCGCCGGCGCGACGCTCTCGACCGCAACGAGAGCCTCGGCGTTCACCCGTTCGAGCAGGCCGGCGAAATCCGCGGCCTCGCGCGCCGGAATGACATAGCCATGCATGACGCTGAGGAAATAGTTGCGCTGGCGCATATGCAGCTTGGCGAGCGCGCGCCAAGTTCCGCCGACGGCGTAAAGCGTGCGCCCGCGCAATTTGTCCAGGATTTTGACATCGGCCAGGCACTCATGGGCGATCTTGCCCGCGGTGCGCAGCGAACGCCCAGAAGCATCCATCAAGGAGAGTCCGCCGAGCGGCAAGCTGACGCCTTTGCCGATGCTCGTACCCTTGATGTCGATGAGTTCTAGCGATCCGCCGCCGAGATCGGCGACGACCCCGTCCGGGGCGTTGAAGCCGGAGATGACGCCCAGCGCCGACAGCTCGGCTTCGCGCCGGCCCGACAGCAAATCCACCTGCGCGCCGATCGCCGCGGTCGCGTCGGCAATGAAGGCAGGGCCGTTCGACGCGTCGCGCGCCGCAGCGGTCGCAATCGCATAGATCTCCTCGACCCCCATAATCGTGATCAGCGTCTTGAACCGCCGCAGGGAGGCGAGCGCCCGCTCGACTCCCACCGCGGACAGTTCGCCGGTCGTCGCAACGCCATGGCCGATGGCGCAGAGCGACTTTTCGTTGAAAATCGGCGTCGGCGCACGGCTGAACTCGTCATAGACAACGAGGCGAACCGAATTCGAGCCGATATCGACCACCGCGACCGGCGCTTTGCTTTCCGGTCGGCCGGGCACATTGGCAAAAAGCTTGGGGAGCGAGAGGTTCACCGGCCCTCCAGCCGCTTGAGCAGCGTCTTCGGACTGGATTCGCGCAAAGACTTGCCGCGCCCAGACAGGCTCGGATTGGTCATAAAATAAGAATGAGCGTTGAAGGGTTCCGCTCCTGCGGCGTTAATTCGCGTGCTCGAGCCGTCCGGCAAGACGCGATAGCTTTGCTGGTTATCGAGCAGATTGGCAATCATGATTTGCTCGAGCACCTGCTCGTGGCATGTGGTGTTGGTGATCGGCACGAGGGCCTCGACGCGGCGATCGAGATTGCGCGGCATCAAGTCGGCCGAGGAAATGTAGACATGCGCCTTGGCATGCGGCAGCCCGTGCCCGCCGCCGAAGGCATAGACGCGCGCATGTTCCAGGAAACGGCCGATGATCGATTTCACCCTGATATTGTCGGAAAGACCGGCGACGCCCGGCCTCAGGCAACAGATGCCGCGGACGATAAGGTCGATCTTGACGCCCGCCTGGCTCGCCGCATAGAGCGCATCGATGATCTGCGGATCGACAAGCGCATTGCACTTGCCCCAGATCGCCGCAGGCTTGCCGGCTTTCGCGAATTCGCTCTCCTGCGCGATATGATCGAGCAGACAGGTTTTCAGATTGATCGGCGAGATCGCCATCCGCTCGAGACTGGCGGGCTCGGCATAGCCGGTAATATAGTTGAAGATTCGCGAAACATCGCCGCCGATCGCGGGGTCGGCCGTGAAGAAGGAGATGTCCGTATAGATGCGCGCCGTCACCGGATGATAATTGCCGGTGCCGACGTGACAATAGGTGACGAGCGAACCCAATTCGCGGCGCACGACCATCGAGAGCTTGGCGTGCGTCTTCAAGGCAATGAAACCGAAGACCACTTGCGCGCCGGCGCGCTCGAGGTCGCGCGCCCAGCGAATATTGGCTTCCTCATCGAAACGCGCCTTGAGTTCGACCAGCGCGGTCACCGATTTTCCCGCCTCGGCCGCCTCGATCAAGGCGCGCACGATCGGACTGTCGTTGGAGGTGCGATAGAGCGTCTGCTTGATCGCTACGACATTCGGATCGGCGGCGGCCTGATTGAGAAACTGCACCACCACGTCGAAAAATTCATACGGGTGATGGACGACGAGGTCCTTCTGCTTGATCGCCAAAAAGCAATCGCCGCCGTTCTCGCGTACCCGCTCGGGAAAGCGCGGGTTGTAGGGTTTGTACTTGAGGTCGGCCCGATCGACGCTCACGAGTTCGGCGAGTTCGTTCTGCGCGAGCATGCCGTCGAGTACGAAAATTTCATCGGGTATGACATCGAGTTCTTCGGCGACGAAGTTGCGCAATTGCTCCGGCATGAGGGCGTCGACCTCGAGCCTGATGACGGAACCGCGGCGCCGCCGCTTCAACGCGCTCTCAAACAGAAGCACGAGGTCTTCCGCCTCTTCCTCGACCTCGATGTCGCTATCGCGAATGACCCGGAAGACACCCGAGCCGCGCACCAGATAGCCCGGGAACAAAGCTTGGGTGAACATGCCGACCAGGCTTTCGAGCGCGATGAAACGCTGCCCGCCCGGTCCATCCGGCATCCGCACGAAGCGGTCGATTTTGGCCGGCAATCTCACCAACGCCTTCAGATACTTGTTGTCGCGCGGCTGCACGAGTTCGAGCGCGATCGTAAAGCCGAGATTGGGAATGAAGGGGAAAGGATGCGCCGGGTCGACCGCAAGCGGGGTTAAGACCGGAAAGACGTGAAGAAGGAAATAATGTTCGAGCCAGACGACATCGGCCGGTTCGAGTTCCTGCGGCTCGACAAGGACGATACCGACCGTCTGCAATTCCTTGCGTAACTCGCGCCAGCGGCGCTGTTGTTCGGCGGCAAGCAGCCCGGCGCGCTTTCTGATCTCCACCAATTGCTCGGCTGGAGTGAGCCCATCCTCAGAAGGACTGGAGACGCCGGCGCGCACCTGTCCGCGAAGACCGGCGACCCGGACCATGAAGAATTCATCGAGGTTGTTGGCGGAGATCGACAGGAAGCGCAATTGCTCGAGCAGAGGATGATTGCGGTTTGAGGCCTCCTGAAGCACCCGCCGGTTGAATTCGAGCCAGGAGAGTTCGCGATTGATGAAGCGCCCGGGCGAATGCGCGAGCTCGGCCGGTCGCTCGGCGAGGCTGCCGAGCTCGTTCATGATCGGGATCGAGGCCGCCGGCGACAAGTCGCCCGTCAGCGCCGGATCGGCGGCGGTCTGTGCCGGATCGGCATTGACCATCGAATTGGAATTTTCGGCCGGCCTCAAATTTTCGCTGCTCGGTTGCAAGATAGGTTCCTTCGGTTCGTCTCCCCCATCCGAGGCTGCCTCCTGCCGATGATAGTATCATGACTTGGCATCGCCGGCGCGGGCGGGCTTTAACCACGCTCCTCCATAATGAAGGCAATAAGGCTTAATCCCCAGGAAGTTTAGATGAGATTTCCCTACCCGCGCGCCGGCCTTTTGCCCGATATGGGCACAAGCAGCGCGGCCGGCAAGCTCCGGTCAATCACGTCGCGCAGCGCAAAACTAGATTGGATGCGCGCAACGCGCGGCAGCCGCGCCAGCTGGGTCTTGTGGATATGTTCGAAATCCGCGATGTCGCGGCAGAGCACAACGAGCTGATAATCGTCGCTTCCCGACATGAGATAGCAGCGCACGACCGAGGCGCATTGAGCGACCGCGCGTTCGAAGGTTTCGAAATCCTCCTCGCGCTGCGATTTGAGACTGATGCGGACAAGAACCGTCGCCGCAAAACCGAGCCGCTGGTGATCGAGCGCGGCGTGGTAGCCGGTGATGATGCCGCGTTCCTCGAGCGCCTTAAGGCGCCGGGCGCAGGCGGTGCTGGAAAGCCCGACATGCGGGGCGAGATCGGCGATGCTGATTCGCGCATCGGCGACGAGCGCCGCCAGAATGGCGCGATCGAAACGATCGGGATCGTATGCGGTGGAATCCTGCGTATCCATAGCGTTCTGCGCTGTTAACCTTCATTTTATGCCAATTCTCTATTGTAATTGCCGCGCTTCATCTTGGCTAGTGGCATAAAACCGGTGAAAATCAAATCAGCAGGAGACTGAGCATGCGCGTCGGCGTCTTGAAAGAAATCAAAGTGCACGAATATCGCGTCGGCCTCACGCCTGATGCGGCGCGCGAATTCGTTACCGCCGGGCATGATGTCGAAATCGAGACTGGCGCCGGCGCGGGGATCGGCGCGAGCGATGCCGCCTATCTCGCGGTCGGAGCGAAGATCGCCGCCAACGCGGCGGCAATCTTCGCCGGCTCCGAATTGATCGTGAAAGTGAAGGAGCCGCAGCCTTCCGAATGGGCGCAACTGCGCGAGGACCAGATCCTTTTCGCCTATCTTCATCTCGCCCCCGATCCTCGGCAAGCGGAAGGATTGATGGCGTCCCAATGCACTGCCGTCGCCTATGAAACCGTGCTTGGCCCCGATGGCGTGAGCCTGCCGCTGCTTGCGCCGATGAGCGAGGTGGCGGGGCGCCTGGCGATTGAAGCGGCGGGCACGGCGCTGCAAAGCCACAGTGGCGGGCGCGGCATGTTGCTCGGCGGCGTGCCGGGCGTAGCACCTGCGCGCGTCGCAATTCTCGGCGGCGGCGTGGTCGGGACCCAGGCGGCGCGCATGGCAGTCGGGCTCGGCGCCGAGGTGAGCGTGCTCGATCGCTCGCTGCCACGGCTACGTCAGCTCGACGAACTCTTCCAGGGGCGGGTGCGGACTCGTTTTGCTTCAGCGGCTGCGATCGAGGCGGAAGTCCTCGGCGCCGACGCCGTGATTGGTGCGGTGCTGATCGCCGGCGCCAGCGCGCCGAAGCTCGTTGCCCGTGCGATGCTGAAAGAGATGAAAAAAGGCGCAGTCCTGGTCGATGTCTCGATCGACCAAGGCGGCTGTTTCGAAACCTCGCGTCCGACGACTCATGCCGATCCCACCTATGTCGTCGAGGGAATTGTCCATTATTGCGTTGCCAACATGCCGGGCTCGGTGCCCTATACGTCGAGCCATGCGCTCAACAATGCGACCCTGCCCTACGGGCTTGCGCTCGCAGCCAAGGGGCGCGCGGCGATCTTCGAGGATCCCGGCCTACGCGCCGGGCTCAATGTCGATCGTGGCCACATCACCCATCCAGCGGTGGCAAAAAGCCTCGGGCTCGCGTTCAAAAGGCCAGAGACGGCGCTTGCCGCCTGAGGCTATGATACACGCCGCAAAAGCGATAGGATGGCGGGGGCGGGAACGGTTTGGAGGAAAGATGACAAGGCTCATAAACACGACAAGGTTCATGGGCGCGACGCTTCTTGCCACCGCAGCTTTGACTACTCAAGCCATGGCCCAGACGCCCAGCGCGCCCGTGAAATGTCGTGTGGCTGAAATCAACCCCGTCACAAACCACGCTCACTGTATCGATCCGATCGGCGCGCCGCTTGAAGGTCAGGTCGAGAAGCCTTGCCAAGGGATGCACCAGACCGGGCAATGGACCATGACGAACGGATGCGACGCAGCGCCGGCCGGCACCCCGCCTTCATGATGAAGGAGGCGCTCACTCGTCGCCATGTGCGCGTTCGTCGATCGTAATCGTCTTCATGTTGGAAAAATCGACGGACACCGGTTGCTTGTCGCGCGCGGCAGCGAGTTGAAACGTCTTGATGACATGTTCGAGCCGCCGGTAGGTTTCCTTATATTCCGGCGTCTTCTCGGAAATGCCGAGGGGCTGCAGGCAAAATTCGATGATTTCCCGCGGCCTGTTGAGCTTACTCATAGCTATCTCCTTGGTTCATAATTCCCCTCGCGTCGGCGGAAACCCGCCGGCAAAGACGAAGTCCTTCTGCGGATGGCGTTTGCTCGGAATCTCGCGCTCGCGCAGATGTTCCGGAAGAAGCGATGCGTCGCCGCGCCGGCCGATGGCTATGGCGGCTTCGGGCCGGTAATCGTCGGGGATCTTGAGATCGGCGATTGTCCGCGGGACGTCGAATCCGGCCATCGCGTGCGTCGCCCAGCCAAGCTGCATCGCTTCGAGCGCGAGATAGGCCCAAGCGGCCCCGGCATCGAAAGAATGGGTGCGCGATGGAACGGCCTTGTCCGTTCCCGGCACCGGCGCCGTTGTCTTGGAGATCACGATGACAAGCGCGCCGGCATTCTTCGCCCAGACGCGGTTGCTCTCGTTGAGCAGGGCGAGGAATTTGTCGAAATCCGGCGTGCCATGCAGCGCATAAAGAAAGCGCCAGGGCTGCCGATTGCTTGACGAAGGCGCCCACCGTGCCGCCTCGAACATGGTGCGCAGATCATATTCGAGCACCGGTTCGCCGGTAAAAGCGCGCGGCGACCAGCGCTCGATGAATTGCCGGCCGATCGGATAATCGGCGACGCGCGGATTGCCGGTCATGCTTGTCCCAGACTCGATTTCAGCTTTGCGCACGCTCGTTATCGCTTTCAGATCGTCCACGCCGCAGGCCATAGACGAAGAGCCCGAGGCTTCGCTTAGGCAAATGCTCCGGCACCGGATCATAGCCCGATGTTCCCCATGGATGACAGCGGCAGACGCGCGCAAGCCCAAGCAGTCCGCCGGCCCAAAGTCCATGCCGCTCGATCGCCTCATCCATATAGGCCGAGCAGCTCGGCACATGCCGGCATTGCCGACCGATCAAGGCCGAGAGGGTCAGCTGATAGGCGCGGATCAAATAATGCGCCGCGCGGCGGGGCAACGCGCGAAGCGCAACTCTTGCCGGTCGCCGACCAGCGGCGAAACCGGAATCTGAATGCATCTGATCTCCTTCATTCGGCGGCATTGGCGGCTTTCGCTTCAATCCGCTCCACCGCATCGACTGTTGCCTCGAACGTCAACAGGGTCGAGGCATGCCGGGCCTTGAAATCGCGCACCGGCTCGAGCACCGCGATCTCGGCCCACTTGCCTTCGGGCGGGGGTCCATTTTCTTTCAGCATGGCGCGAACCTGATCACGCAATAGCCGCAATTCGGGACCTGTCGCGCCGATGACATTGCGCGCCATGATCGATGCCGCTGCCTGGCCGAGCGCACAAGCTTTCACGTCATGCGCGAAATCGACGATTTTTCCGTCGCGCATCACGATATCGACGATCACCGTCGAGCCGCAGAGCTTCGAATGGGCACGGGCGGTCGCATCGGGTGCGGCCAATCGGCCCCGGCGGGAATATTCGCCGCCAAATCCAGGATTTTCGTGCCGTAGACGTCGTTCAGCATGGGTCGAGGTGGCTGGGCCGGGATGACGGCACCGAATAAGTCCTATATAGGATATCCTGGGTTAGCGAACGAGATTTAGGAGGTCCGCTGGCTGCCAAAACGACCGTAACGACCTTGCCGAGCGCGAGTTCGTTCCATAGATCACTCTTACAGGAGGCACCACATGGATGACGTGGTTAAGTCCTTGCAGCCGCAGCCTAGGCCTACCGCTACCCCGCCGATCCGTCCGACCCGCGAAGAAGCCGAAGCCGCCGTCCGAACCTTGATCCTCTGGGCGGGCGACGATCCGGCGCGGGAAGGCTTGCGCGATACGCCCCTGCGCGTTGTCAAGGCCTATGAGGAATTCTTCTCGGGCTATCGCGCCGACGCCGGCGACCTGCTGTCGCGTGTCTTCGAGGAAGTTCGTGGCTACGACGACCTGATCCTCGTCCGCGACATTCCCTTTTCGTCGCATTGCGAACATCACATGGTTCCCTTCGTCGGCAAGGTCCATATCGCCTATTATGTCGGCGAGGAGGGCGTCGTCGGCTTGTCGAAGCTTGCGCGGCTCGTCGACATCTATGCCCGGCGCCTGCAGACGCAGGAGGCCATGACCGCCGAGATCGTCGCCGCGATCGAACGCTACCTCAAGCCACGCGGCTGCGCGGTGATGATCGAGGCCGAACACATGTGCATGTCGATGCGCGGCGTCTTGAAACAAGGCACGATGACGGTGACCAATCAATTCACCGGCGTCTTCCGTGACGATCCCGCCGAGCAGGTGCGTTTCCTGACCATGGTGCGCGGCAAATAGCCCCTGCCCTTCGCCAAGGTCCGCAGCTGACCGAGCCCGGAGGACGATGGCTCTGCCCTTCCCCGTTGCCGCGAACAAGACTGAGCTCGAAGAGGGCGGCGTTTTCACGCCGCGTTTCGATGCCGACGGATTGATCGGCTGTATCGTGACCGACGCCCGCGACGGCGCGGTGCTGATGTTCGCCTACATGAATGCCGAGGCTCTGCGGCTGACGCTGGCGACCGGTATCGCGCATTATTGGTCGCGCTCGCGCCAAAGCCTCTGGCGCAAGGGCGACACCTCCGGCCAGCAGCAGAAGGTGAACGAAATCCGCACCGACTGCGATCAGGACGTGTTGCTCTTGAAGGTCGAGCCGGGCGGCGACGGTGGCGCCTGCCACACCGGCCGGCGCTCCTGCTTCTATCGGAGCCTCACGTCGGGGTCGGAACCAGTGGGCCTGATCTTCGACGAGGGCTAGCGTCATTGCGAGGAGCGAAGCGACGCAGCAATCCAAGGATTAAGGCTGGATTGCTTCGCTTCGCTCGCAATGACGTAAATGACGTAAAAGAACGCCGCCTCTCAGGCGGCGCGACCGATCAGCTTGGCAGACGAACGGTCATCAGACCGAAGCGATATATTCGCGCAATGCCGAATGTTCGTTCTCCATTTCGGCAAGCCGGAACTTCACCACATCGCCGATGGAGACGATGCCGGCGAGCCTGCCGTTCTTCATGACCGGCACATGCCTGAAACGGCCGGCATTCATTTTCTCGACCGTCGCCAATACGGTCTCTTCCTCGCTCGTGGTGACGACCTGTGTCGTCATATGCATCGACACAGCATCATCGAGAGCCTTGGCGCCGCGTAGGCTGATGGCCCGAACAATGTCGCGTTCGGAGAGAATTCCTAGCACGCTGCCCTGAACATCGGCGATGACGACCGCGCCAACGCCGCGCGCAGTGAGAATCTCCGCGGCTTCCTTCAAGGTTCTGTGCGGCTGCGCCGTCAGTACCTCACGGCCCTTGGTCGCGAGTATCCGCGCCACAGTCATTTCACCCTCCTCTTTTGTCGCTGTTTCAGCGATCTTTGCGTTTCCCGTTCCATCGCTCTTTTGCGGCGATTGGATCGGCTGAGAATGCCCTTCTTTCGGCGAAGGCGCAAGATTTAAGCTTTCGTTCGCGCGGATTCGCGCCACGAACGCGGTCCAGCCAACGCTTTTCCACGGAAGGTTCCAGTATGTCATGCAATTGAATCTCGAAGTTAAGGTTGATGTTCGGATCGATTTGCTTTCGCGAAATTGCTCGCCGCGCCGCAACAAATTTCCCACACGCTGAAATGCGAGAAAGGCGACCCCTCTTCCGGAAGCTTCCAACCTTGAAGCCATGCCGAAGTTCCAATGCAGCGCAGCATCAAGTTCGCGCATGCGGCGCTCTTCCATCTTGTGGAAAATCGGAGACAAGGCTTCCCCTCACTCGATATTCGCCAGCGGCGGCGGCTCGACATCCGCGGGGGGTGGGTCGAACAATCGGAACCCGAAAAGCCCGAGGAGAAAACCGCCGATATGTGCCTGCCAGGCAATCGTCGCATCGGTGAAGCCGAGCGGACCGGCACTCACGCCGAAGAGGAAATTGGCGATGAACCAGACAATGAGAAAGACCACCGCCGTGCGGTTCGTGAAGACGGCGCCGAGCGGCAAGGCCGGCAGACGATAGGCAAGCTGTTCCTCGCGGCGATTACCAAAGCCGAGGCTTTCGCCGAGCGGCGCGCCGGGCTGAAACACGAAACGCAATGCGGCCCCCATCGTGCCTGAAACAATGGCGGAGGCGCCGATCACCGGCTGAAGATCATCGATATGGGTGACGAAATGAGCGAGAGCGCCGGCGATTGCGGTTGCGACGCAGAACACGAGGAAGCGCAAGCCGCCGAAGCGGCGCGCCACCGCCGCCCCGAAAGGAACGAGCCAGAGACAATTTAATCCGACATGCGCCCAACTTGCATGAAGCAAGGCATAGGTCACGGGGGTCCACCAGAGCGGTTGTCCATTGCCGAGGAACAACCGCTCAATCTCGACCTGCGAGTTTCCGGCGCTGCGCGCCGCATCGAGAGCCGCCGAAATGCGATCCGGATCGAATGCGAAAGTGAACCGCCCCGGTACGAAAGCCAAATTCGCAATAAGTTCTATGTCGCGATCGGCCGGCAGAATCTGACGCAGCGCGTGAATGCCGACGAGCAGCAAGACAAGCGCGACCACGACGAAGGGGATGTTGAAGATCTTCTCGCGTTGGCTCCGCACGCCGTGCTCCGCTGCTTCGACGGCGCGCGCGCCGCGTCATCAATTGGCCTTCGCTCCGTGAAGCGCGGCTTTAGTCCACGTCCTCGACCGCGGCGGGACCGCCGCCATAGACTTTCTGCGCCAGCGCGGCTTGCATGAAGGGGCCGAGGTCGCCATCGAGCACGTCGCTCGGCGTTCCGGACGTGACGCCGGTACGCAGGTCCTTGACGAGCTGATAGGGCTGCAAGACATAGGATCGTATCTGATGGCCCCAGCCGATGTCGGTCTTGGCGGCCTCGGTCGCACTGGCGGCGGCTTCGCGCTTTTCGATTTCCCGCTCGTAAAGCCGTGCCCGCAACATGTTCCAGGCCGTCGCGCGGTTCTTGTGCTGCGAGCGCTCGCCCTGGCAGGCGACGACGATCCCGGTCGGAATATGGGTGATGCGCACCGCCAAATCGGTCGTGTTCACATGCTGGCCGCCGGCGCCGGAGGAGCGATAGGTATCGATCCGGCAATCCGCTTCCTTCACGTCGATATCGATCCGATCGTCGATGACCGGATAGACCCAGACGGAGGCAAAGCTCGTGTGCCGGCGCGCGTTGGAGTCGAAAGGCGAGATGCGAACCAACCGGTGCACGCCGGATTCCGTCTTCGCCCAGCCATGCGCGTTGTGGCCCTTGATGAGCAATGTGCCCGATTTGATCCCGGCCTCTTCGCCCGGCGTCTCTTCGATGATCTCGACCTTGAATTTCTGCCGCTCGGCCCAGCGGATATACATTCTGAGAAGCATCCGCGCCCAGTCGCAGCTTTCTGTGCCGCCGGCACCGGCGTGAACCTCGATGTAAGTGTCATTCTGATCGACCTCGCCGGAAAGCAGCGCCTCGATCTGCCGGCGCTCGGCCTCTTTCCGCAAGTTCCTGAGCTGAGCGATCCCTTCAGCCTCGGCGCCAGCATCGCCTTCGGCCTCGCCGAGTTCGACAAGCGTCACAGCATCCTCGAGTTCCAACTCGAAACGCGCCAGCGACCCAAGCTTGTCTTCGAGCTCGGTGCGCTCGCGCATGATCTTCTGCGCGGCCTCGGCACTGTTCCAGAGATTCGGGTCTTCGGCCTTGGCGTTCAGTTCCGCGAGCCGGCGCGTGGCGGCATCGACGTCAAAGATGCCTCCTCAGCAATCCCATGGACTGCTTGATCGATTGGGTAAGCGCTTCGGCTTCGGCGCGCATAATCTTAAGTCCTTCGCGGAAATTGGCGTGAGCGGGACGCTCCATGAGGTAAATAGTGAGCCGCGGCTTAAGTGTAAACCGCACGCCGCAACGCCCCGCCGGCGCGGCAAGCCCGAGGGAGAGGATTCAGTAAAGCCCGCCGGTGCCGGTTCCAAGCGTATGGTCGGCGTTCGGGTCGACCGAGAGCTCGTTCGGCGTGTCGGTGCCATAGTTGAACGTGTCGGGCGGAGCGGTGCCTGGCTTGAAGGCTTCGAGGATCGTGCCGGGTCCGGTCGCGCGCACGCCGGTTTCAATATCGACCGAGATGAGCTTGATCCCCGGCGGCACGCGGAACGGCACGTCGGGCTTGTCCTTCAGCGCCATCTTCATGAAGTCGCGGAAGATCGGCGCCGTGTAGAGCGCCGCTTGCGCCGAATCACCGAGCGAGCGCGGCCGATCATAGCCCATGAACACGCCGACGGCGAGATCGGGCGAATAGCCGACGAACCAGAGGTCCTTGGCATCGTTCGTCGTTCCCGTCTTGCCGGCCAGATGTTTGCCGACCGCGAGGATCGCCTGGCCGGTGCCGCGCTGGATCACGCCCTCCATGATCGAGGTGATCTGATAGGCGGTCAAAGGATCGATCACCTGCTCGCGGTTATCGATGATCTTCGGCTCGTCCTGATTCTCCCATTTCTGTGCGTCGCAGCCTTCGCAGATACGTTGGTCATGGCGATAGATCGTATGGCCCCAGCGGTCCTGGATGCGGTCGATCAAGGTCGGAATGATCCGCTTGCCGCCGTTGCAGAGCATCGAATAGGCGGTCGTCATCCGCATCAGCGTCGTCTCGCCGGAGCCGAGCGAGAACGAAAGATAAGGCGGCAGATCGTCATAGATGCCGAAGCGCTTGGCATATTCGGAAATGAGCGGCATTCCGATGTCACGCGCGAGCCGCACCGTCATCTGATTGATCGAATGCTCGACGGCATAGCGCAACGTGTGCGGTCCGCTCGATTTGCCTTCGAAGTTCTCCGGCCGCCACATTCCAAGACCGGCGCCCTGGTCGATCTCGATCGGCTCGTCAAGCTCGATGGAGGACGGCGTATAGCCGTTGTCGAGCGCGGTCGCGTAGACGAAGGGTTTGAAGGAAGATCCCGGCTGCCGCAACGCCTGGGTGGCGCGATTGAATTCCGACTGGTCGAAGGAAAATCCGCCGACCATGGCGAAGACGCGGCCGGTGAACGGATCCATCACCACGATCGCGCCGCTAACTTCCGGAATTTGCCGCAGCCTGTATTGCCCCGGCTTGCCATCCAGGGGTTCGGCGTAGATGACGTCGCCCGGCACCAACTCGGGTCGCGCTCTTCCGCTACCGCCCCAGCGAAGTCCGACCGGAACGAGCTCGCCGATCTCCCGTTCAGGGCTGACGTCTCCCGACAGCTCGCGTTTCGGCTGCAGGCCGATACGAAGCTGCGTATCATCGCCGTCGAGGACGACAGCAAGCCGCCAGGGTGCAACATCGCCGAGCGCCGACACGGCGGCGAGCGGCGGACCCCAATCCTGGCCAATGTCGATGTGGCGCATCGGTCCGCGGAAGCCATGTGCCTCGTCGTAGCGCACCAGCCCGTCGACGAGAGCGCGGCGTGCCATCAGCTGCATCTGCGGATCAAGCGTGGCGCGTACGGAAAGGCCGCCCTCGTAGAGTTTCTTCTCGCCGTAGCGGTCCAAAAGCTCGCGCCGTACTTCTTCGGTGAAATAGCCGGCCGCATAGGCATTCGGGGAGACGACGCGAAGAGTGACGCCAAGCGGCTCGGCCTTCGCCTTCTCGCCCGCCTCCTTCGAGACGTAACCGTTCTCGACCATACGGTCGATCACCCAATTGCGCCGCTCCAGCGCCCGCTCGCGCTGCAGGAACGGATGATAATTGTTGGGCGCCTTCGGCAGAGCGGCGAGATAGGCGACTTGCGCCACATCAAGCTCATGCACCGACTTGTCGAAGTAGTTTAGCGCCGCCGCGGCAACTTCGTAATTGCCGAGGCCGAGATAGATTTCGTTCAAATAGAGTTCGAGGATCTTCTCCTTCGAGTAGGTTGCCTCGATACGGAACGACAACAGCGCTTCCCGGATCTTGCGCTGGAAGGAGCGTTCGCTGCTCAGAAAGAAGTTTTTCGCGACCTGCTGGGTGATGGTCGAAGCTCCCTGCACGTGGCGCGTACCCTGGATGAAGACGATGCCGGCGCGGATCAGGCCTTCGAGATCGACGCCCGGATGGCTGTAGAAATTCTTGTCCTCGGCGGAGATGAAGGCCTCTTTGACGAGCGGCGGGATCGCCGAGCTCGGCAGATAAAGACGCCGTTCCTTCGCATATTCCGCAAGCAGGGAACCATCGGCGGCGTGAACGCGAGTCATGACCGGCGGCTCGTAGTTCTTGAGCTGGGTATAGTCCGGCAGATCCTGTTCGAACTTCCAGATCAGGATTCCCGCGCCGCCCGCGGTAATGACAAAAAGTATCGCGCAGGTCGCGAAGGCAAATCCGAGGAACCGGGCGATCAGCCGCATGATGAAATTAAGCCCTTTGGGGCCGCAAATTCGCGGCTCTCTGCATGTCTCGCCGAAACCAAATGCGCGCTAAGGCCAGCCGGTCGGCGGTATCAGGCCGGAGCATCACGCCGCACGTGGTGGGGTGTTTTTGTGTTGATAGTTTGACACGTTACCCGAGCACGGCGCCGCAGGATGCAGCCGGTGCGGATATAGGCCCATCTTGGGGCGCCCGCCACCGCGGATGCGGTCATTATTTGGCTTCGGCCGCCGGCGGCGTATCGAGCGCCGCTGCCGCCGCGGTGGCAGGCGGCATAGGCTTTTCTTCGCCGAAATTGCTCCCGCGGACGGCAAAATAAGCATCGATCGCCGCGGCAAGTCGGGCCGAGGTCGCGTCGCGCCACCGCGGCGAGACCAGCGAAGCGGCGTCCTTCGCATTTGAAAGATAGCCCAGCTCGATCAAGACCGAGGGCACGTCCGGCGCCTTCAGCACCCGAAAGCCCGCCGCGCGCTCCGGATTCTTGTTCAGCCGCCCCGCGACCTTCCAATAATTGACGAGCGTGCGTGCAAAGACGTGGCTATAGACACGCGTCTCCTGGCGCGTCAAATCGGCCAGAATATCGGAAACGCCATTCGCCTCCTCGTTGCCCGAGACACCGGCAACGGCATCGGCTTGGTTTTCTTTCTCTGCCGTGCGCTCCGCCTCCGCATCGGTCGCATGATCGGAAACAGTATAGACGGTTGCTCCAGAAACGCTCGCCGCATCATTGACCGTATCGGCGTAAATCGACACGAAAAGCGCCGCCCCCAAGTCTTGCGCGATCCGCACCCGATCGCTCAAGGACAGAAACACATCGCTGTCGCGCGTCATGACGACTTTGTAATGGCCGCTTGCTGAGAGTTTGGCGTCGAGCGCCTTGGAGAAGGCGAAGACGATGTCCTTCTCGACGAGACCGTTGACGATGGCGCCGCTGTCGACGCCGCCGTGGCCGGGATCGATGACAATCAGAGGCAGACCGGTGTTCCTGTCGATGGCGCCCTTGGCTGGACCGGCGTCTGCGGCCACGTTCGCGGCGGCGAGAACGGCATTGCGAGCGGCGGCTTGAAAGGCGGCGGCATCGGCTCTGGCAAGTTCGATGACGAGTTGCGATTTCGTCCCTCCGCCCGCCGGTTCTGCTATCGCCCGCAGTACGCGAGCCGGAGCGGCGAGATCGATGACGATTCGAGATTTGCCGGGGGCGAAATGGCCGAAGCGGAACGACGCGATAAGACCGGATGATGGACCCTTGCCCGGTCGATCATGCACAGATTTTCCTTCGCCGACCTGCGGATCGATATGAAAATCGACGTCCGGCAGGTCGATGACGATCCGATCTGGCGCAGCCAGCACGAAGGAGGTCGCCGCTACCGGCTGTGTCAGGTCGAAGTTGAGTTCCGCCCGATCGGCACCATTCTCGAAACTGACTGAGCTCGCAACCGTCAAGACCGAGCTCGGGCCCGCCGCTGACGCGGTACGGACGCCGACTAGGCTGCGGCTTTGGGCCTGCACATTAGGCAAAAACAGACCCATAACCGCAAGAACCGCCAGCAGCACGGCCAAGGCAAGCTCAAGCGCAACAGGGAGCCCTGACTTTTGGTTGCGCCAAATGGGTGATTCGCGCTGCGTCGCTGTCATGGATCTGGCAATTCTTCCCGGACCGTCGCTCACCCGCCCTCGAGCGACCCGTACTCAGAATGAAACCGCGCGGTTAACGTCGAATGATCATGCCAGATGGACGGCTTGATCTGTGTTGCTGATCGGCAACATACCGTTGAAAACTTGCCAAATCCCCGGATAACCCGATAGAAAGAGGAGGTTCGTGTTCGGGCGCAAAATGGATCATGTGATCCGCCGGGCATTTTGGGCTTTCCGCATTCATCGCCGTATGCAACGGCGTTTTTCGCGGGCGCGTCCCAACGGCATGGATGATGTGTGCCGCCGCCCGAACTGAATTTTTCGACAGGCTCCGCTCGCGGAAGCCAGTGCGCGGGTCACGAGGACATGGTCTGCCCTTCGAAGGGTGATTATCCGAAACCTATAAATTCGAGCCTGCGTCCCCGAGTTTGGACGCAAGCCGATCTGCGCATGCCGACGCCTGGCCGCATATCACTGGTCATGTCTCGGCGTTCCACCTTTGATCAATTCGCGCGTCGCAAATCGCGTGCCTTCCACCCCCATTTGCAGATGGCGTCGTCGGCGCCGCCAAGCCGTCCCCCGGCCTCCTTCGCGAGCGCCATTGACGGCAGCGGCACGGCGCATGCCACGCCTCAACGAGTTCCACATGCCCAACAAAATGCTCATCGATGCTTCCCACCCGGAGGAAACTCGGGTGGTCGTGCTCCGCGGCAACCGTGTCGAGGAATTCGACTTCGAATCGGCGGATAAAAAGCAGCTTCGCGGCAACATCTATCTCGCCAAAGTGACGCGCGTGGAGCCTTCGCTCCAGGCCGCTTTCGTCGACTACGGCGGCAACCGTCACGGTTTTCTCGCCTTTTCGGAGATCCACCCGGATTATTACCAGATCCCGGTCTCTGACCGGCAGGAGCTTCTTCAGGCGGATGCGGCCGCCCACCGCGATGAAGAAGAAGAAGGCCGAAGACGCAGCCGCCGGCACCGGCGTGGCGAGCGCGGCGAGAGAATCGAGAAGCGGCGCGGCGACGAAGACGAAAGGCTTGCCGATACGCAGCCGGCCGAACTCGAAGCTTCCGGCAGCGCGGCCGAGCAACAACAGCCTGAACACGCCCCGGAAGAGCACCCTGAACCGGAGACAGAGGCTCTTGCGGGGCCGGCTTCTGATGCGGTGCACCACTCAGACATCGCGGAAGCCGCCGAAGAGGCGAACGCACCTTCTGTCGAGCGCGAAGACGTAGCCCACGCCCAAGAGAGCGGTGCAGCCGGCGAAGACCATACCGAGGCCGAGGCGCGGCATCGGCTTGCGACCGATCCTGAGGGGTTTGCCATCGTCGAAGACGTGCCGGCATCACAAGAGCCGGTCGAAGACGAGGTCAAGATGCGGCTTCGCGAGAGACCGCCCGTCGAAGACGACGAGGAGAACGACGAAGAAGAAGACCAGATCGAACAGATCGGCGGCGACGCGATGGAAGAAGTGCCGGTGCGTCCGCACCGGCCGCGTCGGCAATATAAGATCCAGGAAGTCATCAAGCGCCGGCAGGTTCTGCTCGTCCAGGTCGTGAAGGAAGAGCGCGGCAACAAGGGCGCCGCGCTCACGACCTATCTTTCTCTCGCCGGCCGCTATTCGGTGCTGATGCCGAACACTGCGCGCGGCGGCGGCATCTCCCGCAAGATCACCAATTCAAGCGATCGCCAGAGATTGAAAGTGATCGCTCAGGATCTCGAAGTGCCGGATGGCATGGGCGTCATTCTGCGCACCGCCGGCGCGGCGCGCACGAAGGCCGAGGTCAAGCGCGATTTCGAATATCTTCTGCGCATGTGGGAGACGGTGCGCGAGATGACGCTGCAATCGACTGCGCCGACTCTCGTCTACGAGGAAGGTTCGCTGATCAAGCGGGCCATCCGCGACCTCTACAACAAGGACATCGACGAGGTGACCGTCGCCGGCGAGCCAGCCTATCGCGAGGCGAAGGAGTTCATGCGCATGCTCATGCCGAGCCATGCCAAGAACGTCCATCTCTACCGCGATCAGCAGCCGATCTTCGCCAAATCCGGAGTCGAGGCGCAACTCGACGCCATGTTCACCAATCAGGTGACGCTGAAGTCCGGCGGCTATCTGGTCATCAATCAGACCGAGGCCTTGGTGGCCATCGACGTCAACTCCGGCCGTTCGACCCGCGAGCACGACATCGAGGACACTGCCCTGCGCACCAATCTCGAAGCGGCCGACGAAATCGCCCGGCAATTGCGCTTGCGCGACCTTGCTGGATTGATCGTCGTCGATTTCATCGACATGGAGGAAAGTCGCAACAACCGCGCCGTCGAACGGCGGATGAAGGAAGCTCTGAAGAATGATCGGGCGCGTATTCAGATCGGGCGGATTTCACATTTCGGCCTTCTCGAAATGTCGCGCCAGCGGATCAGAACCGGCGTTCTCGAAGGCTCGACCGTCCTATGTCCGCATTGCGGCGGCGCGGGCACGGTGCGCTCGACGTCATCGATCGCGCTGCACGTCTTGCGGCTGCTCGAAGACGCCTTGATCAAAAGCGCTTCGCATAACATCACGGTGCGCACGCGCTCCGAGGTGGCGCTCTACATCCTCAATCAGAAGCGCGCCAATCTGCGCGCCCTCGAGCAGAGTTTCGGCGTGAGCGTCACGATCTTCGCCGACGACACATTGACCGGCACAGCCTATCACGCAATGGAACGCGGCGAGCCGGCGGCGGGTGTGACGGAACCGCGCCTTGAAGCGCCCCACCCGACCGATGCGATCGAGGCGGAGGACGAGCACGCTGAAGAGGCTGAAGATGTCGAGCATCCCGGCCATGAGGAAAGCTCCGAAACCAGCGACGAGGCGGCTCAGCGCAAACGCCGGCGTCGGAGACGGCGTGGTCGCGGCGACCGTGAACATGCGGCACCCGTCCCAGCCTCACAGCCCTCCGATGATGCTTTGGCGCTGATGGCGGGGATTGGCGATTTCGGCGGCCAGCCGGGAGAAGCGGAGGATCGCCAGGATGAACGGGGCCCCGCCGGCGAAATGATGCCGAAACGCGACGGCGGGCGGCGTCGACGTCCGCGCCGCAGAGGCCGCGGTGGCGCGAGGCCCGAAGCTGAGCCGAGCAACAACGGCGCGACCGAATCCGCATTTGAAGGGCTCCCCGCGGTGCCGCACGCGGCGCCCCCCGCGCAGACGCGCGCTATGGTCGAGGCTGCCTTCGCGCGGGGCGCCGAACCGCGATCTGAGGAACCACGGGAAGCCCCGGAGGCCGCGGCGCAGGCGAGCGAGACTGCGGAGCCAGCCTCCGATCCAAACCGGCCGAAACGAACAGGCTGGTGGCGGCGCGCCAAGGAGAGCTTGGGCGGCTAGTTTAGCCGCTCACGCGCCAATGGCTGCGGTTCCACCTGCGCCCGGAAGCCCGGCAGGTGCGTTTTACTCGCCTGCCGCGGCGGTCAGCCAAGTCTGCCAATCACTCGCCGATCCGTAAAAGGCGTTGCGATCGACGTAACCGCTGATTCCGGGAACTTGTCCTTGAGCGGTATGCTGCCAGAAATTCCAGCGAAGGGTTCCATATTTGACGGCCGGATAATCCTTCACGCTGCGCACCCACATCGGATAGTCGGTCAGCTCGCCCTCGATCACATCGTGGTAGAAATCGATCGACGTATAGATGATCGGGCGCTTGCCATAGGTGCTTTGCATCGCGTCGAGAATCGTCTTGATCGTCGCGAGCGCCTCTTCGCGCGACACATGCCTCGGGCATGTCCTCGACGCGGCGTTCCATTCGACGTCAAGAACGGGCGGCAGTGCGCTCGGGTCGTTTGGCACGTTTGCGATGAACCATGCCGCCTGTTCTGCGGCCGGGCGGCACCAATAGGTGAAATGATAGGCCCCGCGCGGGACCCCGGCAGCTTTCGCCATTTCCCAATTCTGGGTGAACTTTTCGTCAACGACGTCGCCGCCTTCGGTGGCCTTGATCCAGGCGAATTTCACCCCCGAGGTTTTGACCGCATTCCAATCGATGTCGCCTTGGTATTTCGAGACATCGATGCCGTGGATCTCGAAGTCGTCCGCGCTCGGATAAACGTCGGTCATGCCGCCGGCGCAGCCGCTCAGCAGCAGCGGGACAAGAATGACGAGCGGCAGCAGGACGGCGAGGCCGGGAATCCCGAAATCCGCGCCGGGACTCCGACAAATCGGTGGGGCGAGACGAGGACGTCGGATCATAAGGTCGGTTTATCCGATGCCAGGTAAGGACTCGTTAACAAGCTCCGCGGCGGCTGTCCACGAGCGAAAAGCGATGTCAGCCGTTCCGTGAAGGTCGGCGGTATCCTTCTTCTCTGCTCCAGTGGATAGAGTTACGGCAGGTCTCGGGATGGGGATTGTATACTTGACAACGGAACAAAAGGGGCAGAAGGGCCTTAACAGACAGGCCGGCGACGAAATTCAGATCACCCAACAGATGATCGATGCGGGGGTGTACGCCGCACGCGAACATTGCTTAGGAGAGGAGCTTCAATCCCTCGTTTTCGCTGTTTTCATGGCGATGAGAATAGAGGAACTAAATTCCAAAGGACTTCGCGGTCTTGATGAGATCGCTTAGATATTCGACAAACATTTTCCCCACCGCTGCAGGCGCTTGGTCCGATAATTTCGCGCCTAGATGCTCATAGGGCGGATCGAAATAGTCAGTATATCTATCATCCTTTACGCGCACCAAAACCAAGGATGGCTTATCATATATTTTCGTTGTATGACATCTTCATTGGAAGATGAAACCTGCACATGCCCAGGGCGGTGTGGGCCAAAAACAAGCTTCACGCCTGCCAATTTGGCCGGGTCGAAGGGCTCTCGGATCGTTATCGTAGCTTGGCCGGGACCCATCCGCTTCGTTATATCCTCTATGCCATGCTCGTCAGAGTTTCTGGCATGATGCATATAGGAGAGAAGAGGATCGTCCTTCCTCGTCTTTTTGAATTCTTCCAAACCAGCCGGCAGCCTTTCCTCCGGCAGCTTTGCTACCTTGCTCAAGCTTTGAATAAACGGCATTCCCCGCTATCAATAGGTCGGACCAAGCGCCCTCGCCTTCGTTGAGCGACTTGGCGGTCTCCAGGCGCTTAAGTGCGTCACGCGCCTTATCTAGGCGCGCGAGACTTTGGTAAATTGCGGGAAATTCAGACATGGCAAAAGTCCATCGTCAAACTATCCCTACCGAGGCAGCAGCCATCATGAGCAAGATGGTTCGCATGCCGCCGAAGCCTCATGAGGACATGAAGCTAGGAAAGCAAAAAATTAAGCGGAAGTCCGAGAGGAAAGCGACCAAGAAAACTGCCAAGTGAGGCGGCTATCGATTGCGCTTACGCCATTTCAAAAATCGCTTTGCCTGTCTCTTAAAGTCCGGCTTCGTTAGTGCGCCGATACGTCAGACGCTTTCCGGTAATGCCCGCTGCGACCTTTGAAACGCGCTCTTGATCCTCGATGCCAAGTGCAGAACGGTTGCTGTAACGGAAATCGAATTCTGCAAGATAGCGGTGTAAATGCTTCTCCGCACAATGCTGATATACGCCCTTCATGCCGCGCTTGAAGATCGAATAATAGCCTTCGACCACGTTGGTTGAGATCAGCTTGTCGCCTTCGCGGCGCACGTATTCTTCGCGAGCATGGTTTACAACGTCATGGCTGGCGAAGCTCTTGGCAATCTCAGGATATGATGCGCCTTGATCGGTCATCATTGCGGTTTCGCGGGCGATGTTGGCGTCGATAATAGGCTTCATGTCAGCAATCGAAACGCTGGCGATATGGAAGCTTCTGGCGCTGCCGCCGCGCTCGACGAGGGTAAGCACCACGTTCTTGTGCGAGGAGCCGCCCTTGGGCTTTGGAACGCCTTCTAGGCGACCGATATAGGTCTCGTCCACTTCGACGGTTTTGCCGCCGCCGCCCATTGGAGGGGGATTGATCTCACGCATGGCTTCACGGATGCGATGCGTCATGAACCACGCGGTCTTGTAGGTCACGCCAAGCATGCGGTGCAGTTGATGGCTTGAAATGCCTTTCTTGGACGAACCAAGCAGGTGCATCGCCAGCCACCACTTGGTCAGCGGGATTTTAGAGCGCTCGAAAACCGTCCCGACTGTCGCGGTGAATTGCCCGTTGCAAGCCGCGCAATAGTAGAGGCCAGGGCGAACCGCTTTGCCCTGAGCCTTGGCGATCTTGTCTTGATCGACGTTGCCGCAATGAGGGCAAACCCGACCCTTTGGCCAAACGATGGTTTCAAGAGCTTCGCGGGCTTTGTTTTCGTCATTAAAGATCAGATTTTGCAAGTCGGCATACATGGTTAGCTCCTATGACGATAACCATAGCGGCGGAGCTATCCGTTGTCAAGTATATAATCACCCTCGGGATGAGAGAACAGACAAGTTTGGGAGCCGAGGAGCCATCCGGAGGCATAATTTCCGCGATTTTGACGATTTTAGCCCGCCGCGGCGAGCTGAGAACGCCCTTTGCCCAGCATTTGAGGCCGTTTCAAATCGGGCGGCGTCGCCTCGTCGGCAAACGCACGCAAGGCCGCTTCGAGCCCGATCGTCGTCTGCTCCTGCGCGCCAAGCCGGCGCAGCGAGACCGTACGTTCGGCCGCCTCGCGCTTGCCGACCACCATCAGGACGGGGATCTTGGCGAGCGAATGTTCGCGCACCTTATAGGTGATCTTCTCGTTCCTGAGGTCGGCTTCGACGCGAAGACCTGCCTCGCGCGCCGCAGCCAGGACTTCGCGCGCGTAGTCGTCTGCATCCTGGGTGATCGTGGCGATCACGATCTGCACGGGCGAGAGCCAGAGCGGCAAGTGGCCGGCGAAATGTTCGATCAAAATGCCGATGAAGCGTTCGAGCGAGCCGAACATGGCGCGGTGGATCATCACCGGCGTCTTCTTCTCGCTGTCGGGGCCGATGTAGAAGGCACCGAGCCGGCCTGGCATATTGAAATCGACCTGCGTCGTCCCGCATTGCCATTCGCGCCCGATGGCGTCGCGCAACGTGTATTCGAGCTTGGGTCCGTAGAAGGCGCCTTCGCCGGGATTGACCGCGGCGTTGAAGCCGCGCGCCTTGAGTTCGTCGAGCACGCGCGTCAACGCTGCCTCGGCCTTGTCCCAAGCCTCATCCGCACCGACCCTCTTTTCCGGCCGGGTCGACATTTTGATGACGGTGTCTTCGAAGCCGAAATCCTTGTAGATCGAAAGGATGAGATCGTTGATCCCGAGCGATTCCTCCATGATCTGGTCTTCGGTACAGAATATATGCGCATCATCCTGGGTGAAGGCGCGCACCCGCATGACGCCGTGCAGCGCGCCAGAGGGCTCATAGCGATGCACGATGCCGAATTCCGCGATCTTGAGCGGCAGGTCGCGATAGGACTTGAGCCCGTTCTTGAAAATCTGGATATGGCCGGGGCAATTCATCGGCTTCAAAGCGAAGACCCGCTCGTCCTCGGTCA
Organism: uncultured Alphaproteobacteria bacterium; assembly: GCA_963759985.1. Lineage (GTDB taxonomy): Bacteria > Pseudomonadota > Alphaproteobacteria > Rhizobiales > Beijerinckiaceae > Methylovirgula. The sequence continues at coordinate 227,945 of CAVXBI010000002.1, read as the reverse complement.
TGGTCGTGAACATGTTCTCGCGATAGGTCTGCCAATGGCCGGACATTTCCCAGAGCGAGCGGTCGAGAATTTGCGGCGTGTTGACCTCGAGATAATCGTCAGCCTGTTGGCGCCGGCGCATATAGGCGATGAGGGTCTGGAACAGCGTCCAGCCTTTCGGATGCCAGAAGACCGTGCCCGGGGCTTCCTCCTGGAAATGGAACAGGTCCATCTCGCGCCCGAGCCTGCGGTGGTCGCGACGCTCGGCCTCGGCGAGCTGGTTTAAATAGGCGTCGAGTTCGGCATGTTTGGCGAAGGCCGTCGCATAAATGCGCTGCAGCATCGGTTTCGATGAATCGCCGCGCCAATAGGCGCCCGCGACTTTCATGAGCTTGAAAGCGGAACCCACTTTCCCGGTCGAAGTCATATGCGGGCCGCGGCAGAGATCGAGCCATTCGCCTTGCTTGTAGATCTTGACGTCCTGGTCCGGGGGAATGGCGTCGACGAGTTCGACCTTGAAGGCCTCGCCTTGGCTCTCAAACCAGGCCTTGGCCTTGTCACGCGACCAGATCTCCTTGGTGAAGGGCCGATCCTTGGCGATGATCTCGGCCATTTTCTTTTCGATTGCCACAAAATCCTCCGGCGCGAATGGCTCGGCGCGATAGAAATCGTAATAAAAGCCGTTCTCGATCACCGGGCCGATCGTCACCTGCGTGCCGGGATAGAGCGTCTGCACCGCTTCGGCGAGGACATGCGCCGCGTCATGGCGGATCAATTCGAGCGCGCGCGGATTCTCCCGGTCGATGAACTCGAGGTTGGCATCCTGCTCGATCGGATCGGCGAGGTCGGCGAGCTTGCCGTCAACCGCCATGGCGACGGAGCGCTTGGCGAGCGAGGGTGAAATGCTTTTGGCGATCTCGATGCCGCGGGTGCCAGCGGGGTATTGGCGCGTTGCGCCGTCCGGAAATGTCACCGAAATCATCTTCGTCTCCTTGGCTCACTCGCCGATACCAATCGGCGTAAGCTGCTCATGGTCGGACGGGATTTAAACCCATGAGCCAAATCCTCCGGTTGTGCAGCTATGGAGGAAATTTTGCTGCCTCTGTCAATCGGCCGGTGCCCGAATGACGCGTCGCAGGCTCAATCGACCGCAATCATGACGTCCGATGCCTTGATGAGCGCATGAACGTCCATGCCTTTTTCGAGCTTCAAGTCCTCGACCGCCTCGTTGGTGATCGAGGCCGTAACGATCACCCCACCCCCGATATCGACATGGACGTTGGCGGTCGTCATGCCTTTCTTCACGTCCACAACCTTGCCTTTGATGAAATTGCGCCCGGAAATCTTCATCGCCGTCGATCCTTCCAGCGCGGAAAATCAAGCATCTTGGTGGTCGGAGTGGCGGGATTCGAACCCACGACCCCTAGTCCCCCAGACTAGTGCGCTAACCGGGCTGCGCTACACTCCGACAGCGGTGCTTATAGAGAAATGCCCTAGGCCCCGCAACGCGCCGATCACAATTCTACGATACTTCGCGGCGGCTCTGGTGGAGGGCGATCCAAGAGGAATGCGCGAACTGCATTGGCATCCGAATATCGACGAGTGGCCGTTACTATATCAGCGGCGGCGCGCGTGTGAGCGTCTCTGCCCCGGCGGCAGAGCGCGGACGTTCAATTTCCAGGCGGGCGATGTCGACTATGTGCCGTTAGCGATGGGGCATTAGATCGAGAATATCGGCGGCGAACCGCTGCTTTGTCTGGAGATGTTCCGCAGTTCTTATTTTGCCGATTTGTCGTTGAACCAATGGATGGGATTGACGACGCCGGAATTGGGCGCGCGTTCACCTGAACCTTGACCGGCAAACGATGGCTGCCTTACGCAAGGACAAGCCCGTCCTCGTTCCGTCCCGAGGCCGAAGGCGCATATAGGGCGAGTCCGGACGCTGCGCGTGCTTGTCAGGCCGCGCGCGCAGCACCGAGCAGCCTTTCGCATTCGCCGAGCTCGGTTAGAACCTGTTCGAGGACGTGGTATTCGACCTCACCGAGCGGCTCGCCCCCGCGTCCGACGTTATATGCGCTCTCATCTAGAGCGCCGCCGTGACCGCCTTGAGAGCCAGCTTCGCCTTCGCCGCTACTCTGCAAGGCGTCGGGAAGCACGGGTTCTGGTGCATCGGTCGGCTCACCCGGCCCGCGCCAGGCAGCAACAACGCCGCGCGACCCCTGCTCCTTCAAGATCTTCTGCACCCCTTTGATCGTGTAGCCTTCGCCATAGAGGAGCTGGCGGATGGCGCGGAGAAGTTCGATATCCTCGCGCCGATAATAGCGGCGGCCGCCGCCCCTCTTCAACGGCTTGATCTGCGTGAATCGCGTTTCCCAGAAGCGCAGCACATGCTGGGGCAGATCGAGATCTCGCGCCACTTCGCTGATTGTCCTGAACGCGTCGACCGTCTTTTCCATAGTTTTCCTGAGTACCTCGGTTCCGTGATTTGAAAGCATACGGGCCCGCCCCCAAGACCGAATCAAAATTTTAGAACAGGATCCTCTCAGATGGAATCGCTGTCGCCTTCAAATTGCTTATTATCGTACGATCATTTCACGGATAGGTTGGCGCTTGCGGCCATGCTGCAGATCAAGCCGTTCCTCGCGGCGCAAGCGCGTCGCCAGGCTTGGATCCAAATAAGGGCTGCCCTAGATTCGCAAGCTCTCTTAAGGAGCCTGATCGTGTCTTCCCCGCACATGTCGTAGGGGGTGCCGCAGGGTTGCGCCAAGCGCCGGGCCCGCAGGGGATGCAACGAGAGCCAAGATCAGTCGTCGTCGCCTTGTGTGAGCTGACCGTTAATCCGCGCTTTCAGCAGATTGGACGACTTGAACACGAGCACCCGGCGTTCCTTTATCGGCACTTCAACCCCGGTCTTCGGATTGCGGCCGACTCTCTGTCCCTTATGGCGAACATTGAAGGATCCGAAGGAGGATAGCCGGACGGATTCTCCGGCGACCAGCCGGTTGGTCATCTCATCCAGAACCATTTCAACCAGAGCCGCGGATTCCTTCCGTGAAAGGCCGACCTGCTGGTAGACGGCTTCGGCGAGGTTGACGCGCGTCACTGTACGCACACCCTGAGGCTTTGCGCTCACCGAACCATTGGGCGCCAGCCCCGGCGTATCACTCCTAGCCGACAACTCGCTCTTGGCCATTTTCAACTCGGTGATTTCTCTCAAGCGCGACCGTTCTCTCAGATTTGCACCAAGCACAGGCGCAACCGCAAGCTGCCTCGCGCTATCGCGCTGCACGATGGATCGACGGGCCTCGCGATCCTCCCAGATCTCTGTCGTCGCGAGAAAATCGCGTTGTTACAAACTTTGGTACAAAACAAGCTTCATGGCAATAGACCTTAACCCCTCACGTTCACACTCCTGACGAAAAACTGCCGCATTTCGATTAATAGCGATGCCCTGTTGCATGCGCGCCTCAGCTTACCAGCGGATGAGCGCCGCACCCCAGGTAAAGCCGCCGCCCATGGCTTCGATCATCACGAGGTCGCCCTTTTTAATCCGCCCATCGTCGCGGGCGACGCTGAGAGCGAGTGGAATGGAGGCGGCGGTCGTATTGCCGTGAAGATCGACGGTCTTGACCACCTTTCGCGGATCTATCCCGAGCTTTTCGGCAGATGCATCGATGATCCGGCTGTTGGCCTGATGCGGCACGAACCAAGCGAGATCCTCGGGTGTCGTCGCGGTCGTGGCAAAGGCCGCTTCCACGACATCGCTGATCATGGTGACGGCCAAGCGGTACACCTCCCGCCCTTGCATCCGCACATGTCCGCTTGTCCCGGTCGAAGATGGGCCGCCGTCGACATAGAGTTTGTCGCCGTGGCGCCCATCGGCGCGCAGGTGGGTGCTGAGAATCCCGCGGTCGGCATTCGTGCCTTCCCCCTCTTGGGCTTCGAGCACAACGGCACCTGCGCCATCGCCGAAGAGGACGCAAGTGGCGCGATCCTGCCAATCGAGAATCCGCGATAATGTGTCGGCGCCGATGACGAGCGCCCGCTTGTGCGATCCGGAGACAAGGAATTTGTCGGCGGTCGAAAGCGCGAAGACAAATCCGGAACACACCGCCTGAAGATCGAAAGCCACGCCCGAGGTCATGCCAAGCTCGGCCTGGACCTGCGTGGCGACCGAAGGAAAGGTGTAATCCGGTGTCGTGGTGGCGACGATGATGAGATCGATGTCCGCGCCGGTAAGCCCTGCATCTGCGAGCGCCGCGCGCGCCGCTTGAAGCGCAAGCGTTGAGGTGCGCTCCTCGTCGCCGGCGATGTAGCGCTGCCTTATGCCGGTGCGCTGAACGATCCATTCGTCCGTCGTATCCAGGGATTTCTCAAGATCAGCATTGCTGACGATGCGCTTGGGAAGACAGGAGCCGAGCCCGATGATGACGGAGCGAAGTTTGACGCTTTGTTTTTGCTTCACGCGGAATTCCAGTGCGGTTGGGTTGGGCTTCCTACAGCTCGTGACCGTCGGTCGACTTGGCCGCGTCCGTGTCTTGGCTGAGATCTCGCGCGGCGCTCATGAACGCAAAGAGGCCGGCGAGACCACAGGAGGCTCGATCGTTCGGGAGAGCGATTTCCGAATCTTGCTCAAAAGCTCGTCGCGCACCATCTCGTAGCCGATCTCGAGGGCGCGCGCGGTGCCGATCACATCCGATCCGCCGTGACTTTTGATCACCACGCCGTCGAGACCCAAAAAGATCCCGCCGTTCACGCGGCGGGGGTCCATTTTGATGGCAAGCGCACGGAATGCGGGCCTCGCGAGAAGATAACCGAGCTTCGAGGCGAGGCTACTGCGCAGCGCCTGGCGAAGGTAGGCGCTGATTTGCTTCGCCGTTCCTTCCGCCGTTTTCAGCGCTATGTTGCCGGCGAAACCTTCCGTGACGACCACGTCGACCGTTCCCTTGCCGATGTCGTCGCCTTCGACGAAACCGCGATAATCGAGATGAGGCAAAGCCGCTTCGCGCAGGATTTTCGAGGCGGTTTTGACTTCCTCGATCCCCTTGATCTCTTCGGTGCCGACGTTGAGCAGACCTACGGTCGGCCGGTCAAGGGCGAAAACGATACTTGCCATGGCCGATCCCATGATGGCGAGATCGACGAGATGTCGCGCGTCGGCACCAATTGTCGCGCCCACGTCGAGCACGATCGATTCGCCGCGCAGTGTCGGCCAGACGACGGCGATGGCCGGGCGGTCGATATTGGGGATCATGTGCAGGCAGACCTTGGCCATGGCCATAAGCGCGCCGGTATTTCCGGCGGAAAAAGCAGCGTCGGCTTCGCCTTTCTTGACCGCGTCGAGCGCAAGCCACATGGATGAAGCTCTGCGGCCCATGCGCAAAGCCTGACTTGGCTTGTCGTCCATCCTGACCGCGATGGGCGTGTGACGCACGATCGAGACCGCGGCAAGCCCGGGGTGGCCTTCGACGAGCGGATTCACTCTCTCTTGGTCGCCGAAGAAGACGAATGCCAGATCTGGATGGTTGGCGCGCGCCAAAGCGGCGCCGGGCACGATCACCTCGGGGCCGTGATCTCCCCCCATGGCGTCGATCGCGATCCGCACTGGCCTTTTCATGTCGCTCCTGCGAGCTTCGGTTCTCCCGGCACGTGCCGAGGCTGGCCGGCGCGCAAGCCAGGCATAAAGGCGCCTGCGGCCTGATCCGCTAAGGCAAAGCGCGGCGGACCGCAAGCACCGGCCCCGATCGGCTCGCCACAGGCCGAAAGGAGCGCAGCTCAGGATCGATCGGTGAGCTTTTTCAGGATGGCGAAGGGCCGTTCGTCCTCTTCCTCCGGGACCTTGATGGGGACGAATTCCACGCCCGGCTTTTTCGGATAGGGATCGAGACCGAGGGCGAGGAATTCCGCGGCGAGCGCACCGACGTCGACCACGCCATCGACGATGGGATCGGGGGGATCACGCTGCTCCATCGCTCCCGCACCACCGAGGATCGTGCTGGCCTGCGCTGTGGCAAGCGCCGCAGCCGGCGCAAAATCGACGTCGATCTCCTCGACGATGTCCGTATCGAAAGGCTCCAGGCTTAAGACGCAGACCTGCGTGATCCTGGCGCGCAGGCTGCCGCTGACGTTGAATTCGGCAAGGCCGCGCCGCGCCACATGGAAATCGGCTTCGAGGCTTTCTATTCCGGCAAGTCCGTCGGCGGCCGCGAGCGCTTGCCGCGTGGCCGCATCGGCGCTGATCGTCAGATCGAGGCCTTGCTCTGGGACTTCATCGACGGGGACGAGATAGGAAAGGATTTTCTCTGTCGGCTGCCGATCGACGGTCCTGTTGCGGGACATAGCTGCACCTCATCAATCTATGGCGGCGGCCTTACGTGAAAATATAGGCCCTTGGAGGAACTCTGCGAGGGTCATATCTGTGAAGGCCTCGTCAAGCGCTTCGACATAGCATGCGAGGCGATCGGCTTCGCGGCGCCCGGCGTAGACGTTTCGCGACAAAGCGGCGCAAAGCGCGGCATGACTTCCGCCCAAGGCCCGATTGTAGGCGTCGGCGCGGCCGAGAAACGCCTCGGCCAGCGTCTTCATTCGCTTGGGTACGCTCATGTCGCCGACGCCCATCTCGCGTAAGCCAACATCGAAATGCCGAAATACGGCATCGGCGAGGTCCTGGGCGATCTGCGGCCCGGGTTGCGGAAAGCTGTTGAGCCGTCGCAACACCAGTGCCGCATGCAAGGCGACGGTTTCGAAACGGCCGTCCAAGTCGTCGGCGATCCCGTAATGTGCGAACAAAACCGGGTCGCGCGCCGCAGCCACGATCTCGGCATGAAGCCTGTCGATCAATCGGCGATTGGCCATGCCCCGGAAAAGCCCAAAAATCATTGACTCTAAGTAGTGGGTTGCGACAGCGGCAGAAGAGCGCCCATGAGCTTGCTTTTCCCAAATGCGGGGGTTAGGCAACGCCGGGCACCGACGCAAGCAAATCTTATCAATCTTGCCCGGCAAACCGGGTGGCGGCACGAGCGAATTGAGAGGCGAAGGAGCGTGGCCCAAAAGCCCGAGCGGAATGCATCAATCTTAGCGAAGCTCGGCTTCGCCGGGATACTCGCGCTCGAACTCGCCGGCTGCCTCGGCTATGAGGGCGAAGTCGTCCATGGCTATCAGGTCGATCCGAAACAGCTCGACCAGGTGAAAGTCGGATCTTCCGCCGAGCAGGCGCTCATCGTGATGGGGACGCCCTCGACGACATCGACCGTCGGCGGCGACGCTTGGTATTACATCACCCAAACCACCGATCGCTCGGTGCTATTCATGGATGCGAGAATTACCGATCAGCGCGTTCTGGCGATTTATTTCGACAAGCAGAAGAGGGTCGAACGCATTGCCAACTACGGCCTGCAGGACGGAAAAGTATTCGATTTCGTCTCCCGTACGACACCGACCGGCGGAGCCGAGTTGGCCTTCCTGACGGGCATATTAAAAAATCTGCTGAAGTTCGGCTAGGACCTGCGCGGCATCGCTTCGCTTGAGGGAAATGGCCGGAACGCTCCGGCCATTCTCGTCTTAAGGGCTTTGCGATCCTCAGTGCGCCAGGATGGCGAGCAGCAGAAGCGCCACGATATTGGTGATCTTGATCGCGGGGTTGACCGCCGGACCGGCGGTATCCTTGTAGGGATCGCCGACGGTGTCGCCGGTCACGGACGCTTTATGCGCCTCGCTGCCTTTGAAATGCTTGACGCCATTCTTGTCGATGAAACCGTCCTCGAAACTTTTCTTGGCATTGTCCCAGGCACCGCCGCCCGAGGTCATCGAGATCGCCACGAAGAGACCATTGACGATCACGCCGAGCAGTGAGGCGCCGAGCGCGGCCAAGGCCGAGGCTTTCGAGCCGGAGATGAAAAGCACGCCGAAATAGACGACGAGCGGCGCGCAAACCGGCAGCAGCGAAGGAACGATCATCTCCTTGATCGCCGCTTTGGTCAGCATGTCGACGGCGCGGCCGTAATCCGGCCGCTCGGTGCCCGCCATGATGCCGGGCTTATCGCGAAACTGACGGCGGACTTCCTCGACGACCGAACCGGCCGCCCGGCCGACCGCGGTCATGGCAATGCCGCTGAAGAGATAGGGAATGATGCCGCCGAAGATCAGACCGGCGACGACATAGGGGTTCGAGAGATCGAAGTTGACCGCGCCGATATTCTTAAAATAAGGGACGCCGGTGTCGACGAAATGCTTGATGTCGTTGGTGTAGGCGGCAAACAAGACCAAGGCGCCGAGACCGGCCGAGCCGATCGCATAGCCCTTGGTCACCGCTTTCGTCGTGTTGCCGACCGCATCCAGCGCATCGGTCGAATGCCTTACATCCTTGGGCAGGCCCGCCATTTCTGCGATCCCGCCGGCGTTGTCGGTGACCGGCCCGAAGGCATCGAGCGCTACGATCATTCCGGCAAGACCGAGCATCGTCGTCACCGCAATCGCAATGCCGAACAGGCCGGCAAGCTGCGAGGCCACGATGATTCCGCCGACGATGACCAGCGCTGGCAGCGCGGTTGCTTCGAGCGACACCGCCAGGCCTTGAATGACGTTGGTGCCATGCCCGGTCACCGAGGCCTGGGCGATCGAAACGACCGGGCGTTTGCCAGTCCCCGTGTAATATTCGGTGATGATGACGATGAGGCCGGTGACCGCGAGGCCGACGAGACCGCAGACGAAGAGATGCGTCCCGTCGACGGGCACGCCATTGACCGTGCCGATCGTGCCCCAGCCTATGGCGAATTGGGTCGCAATGGCGAGCCCTACGATCGAGAGCACCCCGGTTGCGATCAGGCCCTTGTAGAGAGCGCCCATGATCGAATTGGTTGGGCCGAGCCTGACGAAGAACGTGCCGGCTATCGAGGTGACGATACAGGCGGCGCAGATCGTCAAGGGATAGATCATGGCCGAGGAGAGCCCCGCCTGACCTGTGAAAAAGATGGCGGCGAGTACCATGGTCGCAACAACGGTCACGACATAGGTTTCGAAGAGATCGGCGGCCATGCCGGCGCAATCGCCGACATTATCGCCGACGTTGTCGGCGATCGTCGCGGGATTGCGCGGATCGTCCTCCGGAATCCCCGCCTCGACTTTCCCGACGAGATCGGCGCCAACGTCGGCGCCCTTGGTGAAAATGCCACCGCCGAGACGGGCGAAGATCGAAATCAGCGAAGCGCCGAAGCCGAGCGCCACCAGAGCATCGACGACCTCGCGGCTGTTCTGGGCATGGCCCAGGGGGCCGGTGAGAATCGTGTAATAGACTGAGACGCCGAGCAGTGCGAGGCCGGCCACCAGCAGTCCGGTCACCGCGCCCGCCTTGAAGGAAATGTCGAGGCCGGCGCCGAGCGATCTGGTCGCCGCCTGGGCCGTGCGCACATTGGCGCGGACCGAGACGTTCATGCCGATAAAGCCGGCGGAGCCCGAAAGAACCGCGCCGATCAGGAAGCCGACGGCGACGGTCCAAGAGAGAAGCAGGCCAAGCGCCACGAAAATGACGGCACCAACAATCGCGATCGTCGAATATTGCCGTTTCAAATAGGCCTGGGCGCCCTCGGCAATGGCGGCGGCGATTTCCTGCATGCGGGCCGAACCAGGATCGGCCTTCAGAAGCTCAGTTACTGTCACGATTCCGTAGGCGACGGCCAAAAGCCCCGCGAGAATGATACACCACATCAAATACATCGATCTCCGCCCCTTGGTTGGTCAGAGCGCGCCGAGCCTGGACCCGGTCTCGTTGGAACGCGCCAAATTAAATGCATTTTCGGCGGCAGCCCGCGAAGCGGGCGTTTTTCCATCGAAAATGCCGCGGGCAGGCCATGGCTCCCGCCCCTCGGCGCCGGACCATGGCCGAAAGCGGTGATTTTCGCAATCGTACCCTGTCCTGGCAGCGCCAGTCTCAACAAGTTCAAGCTCGTGGCAGGCATCTCGGCAGGCTCAAAAATGCCGGTAGGAGGCGCCGGAAAAGACCAACGGCCGACCCTCGGCGTCCCTGACAAGCGGCTGTTGTGTGCCCTTCGTCGCGCTGCCGAGCAGCGTCAGGCCTGAGCCTGCCGCCTCCTGCTCAAACCGGGCCTGATCGCCCGGCGCGACGGCGCAGAGGATCTCGTAATCATCGCCCCCCGTGAGGATCGTGTCGACGAGCGAAGCATCCGACGCCAGAGCCTGGCGCGCGGCCTTGGACAAAGGTACGTCGGCAAGCGCCATTTCCATTGTCATGCCGGTGAGGCTCAGGATTTTGCCCAGGTCTCCCAAGAGCCCGTCTGACACATCCATCGCAGCATGCGCAAAGCCGCGCAGTGCGTCGCGCAAGCCAAGCCGCGGCAGCGGCAGAAGATAGCGCATGAGAAGATAATTCATCGCTGGCTGGATCAGGGCTTCGATCCAGGCCCGGTCCGCGGCAAGTGCGCCACGCAGGCGCAGGCCCAGCGCCGCATCGCCGATCGTGCCAGTCACATAGAGAAGATCGCCTTCCTGAACGCCGGTGCGCGGTATCATTTTCCCTTTGGGCACCGTGCCGATCGCGGTGACCGACAACGAAAGTGGGCCGAGGCTCTTTACAGTATCGCCGCCGATCAGCGGACAGTCGAAAATCGAGACATCTTCCGCAAGTCCCTGAGCGAATGCGGTGAGCCAATCGGTGGTCCAATCGCCAGACAGGGCAAGGCCGAGAAGAAATCCTATCGGCTCGGCGCCCTTCGCCGCCAGATCGGAAAGATTGACGCGCAAAGCCTTGCGGCCAATCACCTCCGGCGGATCATCGGCGAAGAAATGCACGCCGGAGCTGAGTACGTCGGTCGTCACCACGAGTTCGTGGTCCGCCGGCACGGCAAGCAAGGCCGCATCGTCGAGGAGCCCAAGTCCGGCCGGACCGGCGAGCGGCGCGAAAAAATTCGCGATGATCTCGTCTTCGGAAGGGCGCGGCTTTGAATTCACTGCGTGCTGCTCCGCGGTCTTCGAGACAGGCTATCTATGGCCTGCAACTTTACGCTACCAGCCTCACGTCCGCGATTCGAATTCCTCGGAACGAAATTGTCGCGCCAGCGCATCGAGAACCGCGTTGATCATGCCGGCCTCGTCACGCCCGAAAAACGCGCCCGCCACATCGACATATTCCTTGATCGCGACGCGCGCCGGAATGTCCTTGCGCTTCTTCAATTCATAGGCACCTGCGCGTAAGATCGCGCGCATGACCGAATCGACCCGCGCCAAGGGCCAGGTCTTGGCGAGCGTCTTATCGATCGCCCGATCGATGGGGCCCTGGTCGGCGAGAACGCCGCCAAGCACGTCGCGGAAAAAGGCGAGTTCGGCGGCCTCATATTGCGCACCCTCGACCTCGCCGCCGATCCAGAAGGATTCGAATTCGGCAAGCGTCTCGGTAAGGCCCTTACCCGAGACTTCCATCTGGTAGAGCGCCTGGACGGCCGCCAGCCGCGCCGCCGAGCGTTGCGGAGCCTTGCCCATTAGGCCGCGCCCTGCCCGGCCCTCAGGCGATAGAGCGCAAGTGCGGCACGCGCCGCATCTCCCCCTTTGTCCCCTTGTCGCGGGTCGGCGCGCTTCATGGCCTGGTCCAAATTTTCGACGGTCAAGATGCCGTTACCGAAGGGCAAGCGCCGCTCGACGGCAAAATCCATCAGGGCGCGCGCACTCTCATGCGCGACGATGTCGAAATGCGGGGTCTCACCGCGGATCACGCAGCCGAGCGCCAGCGCGCCTTGAAACGGGGCGCCCGAGGTCTCCGCCATTTCGAGCGCCATCGCGAGGGCAACGGGAATTTCCAACGCACCCGGCACCTGCCAGCAGAGATAACGCGCCTCGGCCTGCTTCAAGGCCGCGACCGCGCCTTCAAGAAGGAGCGTGGCGATCGCATCGTAAAAGCGTGCTTCGACGATGAGAAAACGCGCGCCCTTGACGCTCTCCCCCGAATCTTTGGATCGGTGCAGCTCGGCCATGGGTTGATCTCGCATGAAAACGGCGGCCGGGTTGACCTAACAAGCCGCATCCCGTGTCGCAAGCCGGCGTTGCAAGGCGGTGCGTCGGTCCCATGATGCGATATAACACGCATTCGCCATGATCTTGAGTTCGAGATCGGCGAGATCACGCGACAAGCCCATGCCAGCCAAAACTCTTCGCTTTCTCTTCCTTGTCGCAATTCTCGGCTGCCTGTTGCCGAATTCGTCTCCTTCAAGAGCGCAACAAGGCGCTGAGATCGTGGGCCCATTGCCCAACGCGCGGCCAACCAATTCGACCGACCACGATCCCTCGGCCAGCGCGCTGATCGAGACTTGGCTCGCGCTTTACGACTGGCCGGCGAACAAACGCTTCGACCAGGAGCGTTACGAGATCCTGACTTATGGAATCAGTTGGGGAAACATCGGACGCGCCGTCCTCATGGTTCGCCTGCTGCCCCTTCAAGGCGACGCTCTTGCCCTCGCCCGCCAACGCTGTCCCGGCCGGCAGACACCCATCGACATCCAAATCTATCTCGAGTGGAGCAACTACGTGTCCCACTGGGTGGCGATCGACACGCGCGGCGACCCGGGTTTCAACCCCTGCCCGCAGTCGACGACGCTCTGGACGAAGGACCAGCTCGCCGAGCTCCTCAATCCGCCGCCGCTGCCGATTCCGCCGGACGTGGCTCAACGCGATGTCGTCACGCCGGCGCCGGGATCGCCCGAGCGAACTGCTCTGCTCGATGCCGTACGCCCCATCTACGAGAAGCTGTTCGGCAAGCCGATCGTGTTTCAGGTGCGGACCATACGCGTTGCGGCCGGCTACGCCTTCATCGTGGTTCACCCCGAACGGCCGAACGGCGCGCCGATCGAAAAACAAGTATGGGACGCGGCGATGGGAGCGTGCGTACTGACGCCGACGTCGGTAGAGCAGGAATATTGGATGAAGCAGGTCGGCGGCATCTGGACGATCGGGCTGAGGAACCAGTTCTGCGCCGACAATTCCATCGCCGACGCGGGGGACATCATCGGCGCACCGCCTCAGCTCGTGGGCAAAGCGCACTGGGATCCGCGGCTCGAATATCCAGTCGATGCAATCGCCACGGGCTTCGTCGAACCCTAGTCGAGTTCGAGCAGGCGCGCGGCGTAGCGGGCCATCAGATCCACTTCGAGGTTGACCTCGTCGCCCATCTGCCGCTCGTTCCACGTGGTCACCGCCAGCGTGTGCGGAATGAGCAGGATCGAAAATCGATCCCCCATGACCTCGTTCACGGTCAGCGAACATCCATCGAGCGCGACCGAGCCCTTGATCGCGATGAAGCGGCTAAGCTGCGGCGGCGCTTCGATCACGAATCGCTTCATGCCGTCGAAGGCTTCAACGCTGACGATCTTGGCAACCCCGTCAATATGCCCCGTGACCATATGGCCGCCAAGCTCGTCGCCGATCTTCAAGGATCGTTCGAGATTGAGCCGCGTACCGACGCGCCAATTTCGCGCCGTCGTGCGTGCCAAAGTCTCGGCCCCAACATCAATCTCAAACCAGGTCTTGTCGCTGCCGCCGCACGCGACCACAGTGAGGCATGGGCCACCACAGGCCATCGAGGCGCCGAGCGTGGGCGCCTCGGAGGGTTCCGAAAAGGAAATGCGCACACGCTTCAATTCGCCCCGCGGAACGATGCTCTCTATGGTTCCGACTGCGCTGACGAGACCCGTGAACATCAAAGCACCCGTTCGTGGCGCGTATAGAAATCATCGCCGATGCGCCCCGTGTCGCTCAGCCGATAACGGCCGGCGTCAGCCAATGCCACGCGGCTTGCCGCATCAAGTGCCGGCACACCGGCGTGACCGAGTGGTTTGTCGCTTCGAAACAAGATGATCTCGTCGGCATAATTTCGCGCAATCAATGCCGCGGCGAGGCGCGGGCCGCCTTCGCAAAAGATTCGCGTCAATCCGCGCGCGCCGAGAAACGCAAGCGTTGCGATAAGGTCCAAATGGCCGGCTTTATCGGCCACGCGTTCCACCTCGACCCCTTGATCCACCAGCCGAGCCGCGGCATCGATCGAAGCGCCCTCCCCCGCGATCACGAGCGTCGGATGATCGCGCGCGGTCGTTGCGAGCCGCGCGTTCGGTGGCAGGCGTAGTTGCGAATCGAGCACGATGCGCAAAGGCTTGCATCCTTCGAGCCCTGGCAGACGCACATTCAGCATTAAATCATCGGCAATGGCCGTACCGCTGCCGACCATCACGGCGTCGTGCAGGGCGCGCAACATTTGGACGCGTGAATTGGCGGGCGCGCCCGTAATCATCAGCCGCGGCGTGCCATGCGGGCCGGCCGCATAAAAATCTGCCGTCTCTGCGAGTTTGAGCGTCACCATCGGCCGCCCTTGCGTCACGCAGAGAACGTGGCCGAGATCGGCGCGAAGCGCCGCCTCGGCAAGAACGCCGGTCTTCACCTCAATGCCAGCCTGCCTGAGGCGCGCGTAACCCGAACCCGCGACCCGCGGATCGGGATCGTGGATCGTCGAGACAACCCGCGTGATGCCCGCCGCGATCACCGCATCTGCGCAAGGCGGCGTCCGACCATGGTGGCTGCAAGGCTCGAGCGTCACGTAGAGCGTCGCGCCTTTGGCCGCCTCGCCGACGTGGCTTATCGCCAGGACCTCGGCATGCGGACGCCCACCCTCCCCCGTGAAGCCGCGCCCGATAACGACGCCGTCTTTGACGATCAGCGCCCCGACGGCGGGATTGGGCGCGACGCGGCCCAAACCGCGCCGAGCAAGATTGAGTGCCGCCTGCATGAACCGCGTATCTTCGTCGCTCGCGTCCACGGCGGAGGAGCGCAACACGCGGCGGCTCATGCCTTGAGCTTGGATTTCGCCGGGTGCGGCTCCCCGTCCGGCGGCTCCTGCGAAAGCTCGTCGATCAGCGTATGGAAATCCCGCGCCTCGCGGAAATTCCGATAGACCGAGGCGAAGCGGACATAGGCAACGCTATCGAGCGAGCGCAGGCCTTCCATGACGAGTTCGCCGATCCGCTCGCTTTGGACGTCCGTGTCGCCTTGGCTCTCGAGCTGGCGCACGATGCCGCTCACCATCCGCTCAACGCGCTCGGGATCGACCGGCCGTTTGCGGATGGCGACCTCGACCGAACGCATGAGCTTGTCGCGATCGAAGGGAACGCGCCGGCCGGATTTCTTGACGACGGTCAGCTCGCGCAATTGCACGCGCTCGAAGGTCGTGAAGCGGCCGCCGCAATCGGGACAGACGCGGCGCCTGCGGATTGAAGAGGCGTCCTCCGTCGGGCGAGAATCCTTCACTTGCGTTTCGAGACTGCCGCAATAGGGGCACCTCATGGAGGCTCCTCAATAGATCGGAAAACGCCGGGTCAATTCGTCCACCTTGCTCTTCACGGCGGCCTCGACCGAACCATTGGCCCCCTCGCCATTGCCGGCGAGCCCATCCAAGGTTTCGACGATCAATTCGCCGATCTTCTTGAATTCGGCGACGCCGAAGCCGCGCGATGTGCCGGCCGGCGTGCCAAGCCGGATGCCGGACGTGACCATCGGACTCGCCGTATCGAAAGGCACGCCATTCTTGTTGCAGGTGATATGGGCGCGGGAGAGCGCTGCCTCCGCCGCCTTCCCGGTGAGGTTCTTGGGACGCAGATCGACGAGCATCAAATGATTGTCGGTACCGCCGGACGTGATGGCGAAGCCGCCGTCGACGATGGTGGAAGCGAGCGCCTTGGCGTTCTCGACGATCTGACGGGCATAGACCTTGAAATCAGGACGCAAGGCTTCGCCGAACGCAACCGCCTTGCCGGCGATCACATGTTCCAGCGGACCGCCCTGCAGGCCGGGAAAGACCGCCGAATTGATCTTCTTGGCAATCTCCGGGTCGTTGGTCAGGACAAGACCGCCGCGCGGACCGCGCAACGTCTTGTGCGTCGTTGAGCTTACGACATGCGCATGCGGGAACGGCGAAGGATGCACGCCGCCGGCGACCAATCCGGCGAAATGCGCCATATCGACAAAGAAATAGGCGCCGACCGAATCCGCGACCGCGCGGAATTTCTCGAAGTCCCAGAAGCGCGGATAGGCGGAGCCGCCGGCGATGATGAGCTTCGGCTTGTGCTCCTCGGCAAGGCGCGCGACGGCCTCCATGTCGATTCGGTGATCATCGCGACGAACGCCATAGGAGACCGGCTTGAACCATTTGCCGGAGAGATTGACCGGCGAACCGTGGGTCAGATGACCGCCCGCGGCAAGATCGAGGCCCATGAACGTGTCGCCCGGCTGCAGCAGCGCGAGAAACACCGCCTGATTGGCCTGGCTTCCCGAGTTCGGCTGAACATTGGCGAATTTGCAGTCAAAGAGCCGGCAGACCCGATCGATCGCCAAAGTCTCGACAATATCGATGAACTGACAACCGCCGTAATAACGCCGGCCCGGATAGCCTTCGGCATATTTGTTGGTCAGGATCGACCCCTGCGCCTCGAGCACCGCTTTCGAGACGATATTCTCGGAGGCTATGAGCTCGATTTCATCCCTCTGGCGGCCAAGCTCCTTATCGATCGCCGCGGCGATTTCCGGATCGGCCTCGGCGAGAGACGCGGAAAAGAAGGAATTGGGCGCGAGATAGGCGCCGGCATCGGACCTGTTCATGAGATACGCACCTTAAATAAATGGCGACGTGAGAGGCGCCGCATGGCGCCGAAAGGCGTGGCTGGCACATCAGGCTGAGCCTGCACTTAGCATGCCGCGCCTGCAGCGTGAAGGCGGCCCGCGCGCCGCAAGCCGCGGGCAGATCTGTCCGGAATTAACCGCTGCGCCCGACGGCGCGCCCTATTGCCCGTCGTTCACCGGGGGCAAGGGCTGCTGACCCACGTCGTCCTGCCCGGGGCCCTGCGGATCATAAGGCGGGGCTGGCGGCTGAGCCTGCGGCACCGCCTGGGGCGGCAGCGAGGGTGGCGCGCCGGTCGAAACCTGCTGCGCCTGCACGGGAGCGGCGCCCTGTTCCGGCATTTGGCCCGGCATCTGGTCCGAGGCGACGGAGCTCAACCCATCGCGCTGATAAATGTCGTCGCGGAACTCGACAAGCCCGTCAGGCGTCGCCCAGGCGGTAATATAGACCCAATAGACCGGCACTGGCTCGGCAAGCTTCACGTCCACCTGCTGGCCGGAACCGATCACGTCATCGATATGGCTGCGATCCCAGCCGGGCGTGTCCTTCAACAGCCAAGCGACATAATCGCGGACATCCTGAACCCTTATGCAGCCCGAGGAAATGAACCGATCGTCGTCGCCGAAAATGCCCTTCTCCGGCGTGTCATGCATATAGACGCCATAGGGATTGGGAATGTTGATCCGCACGACGCCGAGCGAATTAACGTCGCCGCCGGTGTCCTGGCGGAATTTGTAGTTCACCGCATCGTCCGAATTCCAATCGATCTGGTTGGCCTGCAGTTCGTTGCCTTCCTTGTCGAAGATCCGAATCTTGTGCTCGGTAAGATAATTCGGATCGGCGTGCATCTTGGGGATGAGATCCTTGCGGATGATCGAGACCGGCACCGTCCAGTAAGGGTTGAAGTTGATCTCGGTCGCCTTGGTCATCATCACCGGCGATTGCCGATCGATCCGGCCGACGCCGGCGATGTGGCGTGTGACGACGACGTCGTTCTCGACCGTCTCCACCGCCGCGGCCGGAATATTGGCCATGACGTACCGCTGGCCGAGATTGCCCGAATAGGCCTTGAGCCGCACGATGTTGATTTCGAGCTGCCGCAGGCGAACGTCGGCGGGAATATTCATCGCGAGGAACGTATCCTGATCGACGATTCCCGTTTGGTTGAGGCCGTGACGCGCCTGGAAGTGCCTGACCGCCGCATCGACGTAGGAATTGAAAATCGGCGAGGTTCCTGCGCTCGGATCGAGATCGCCCGAGATCGCGAGCCGCCGTCGCAGTGCGACGACCGAGTCACCTTGGGAGCCAAGCTTCAGGTTGCGGGCCGAGGGAACCGCTGCCCAGCCGCCAGCTGCGACGATCTGGCGATAGCGTTCGGTCGCCTGTTCCGTAGCCGCGAAAGTCTGCGGCGAGAGCACCGGGGTCGAGGAACGCGTAACCGCGAGATGTTCGTCAGCGTCATAGCCCTGCGCCCACTCGGCCTGATTGTCGAACGAGCTGTCACCGGCGGCGGCGGAACCGGCCAACCCCGCCGTAAAAAACCCCGCCGGCAGGATGACCGCGGCCAAAGCACCGACAGAGATGCGCGAAATTCTCGAAAAAACGAGCGGATATCTAGCCAATGCGAACTCCAAAAGTCTGCTCCGGGCCCAGACCGCCGGCCTCAAGCCACTCGATCGACCGCCGACACCGCCTCAGATTGCCGGATCTTCCCGCGACCGCCTGCCGGGGGCCGCTCGCCGAACCTGCCGTTGGCCAAGTCAGCTATCATTTTTGCCGGCTAGGTCCAGCTCTCATTTCCTGCGTTAAAGAGGACCCAAATGGGCGGCGATTTTGTGGCGCAACATGCGCGAGGCGAGAATCTCCCACGCTGTTGCCAAGACGCCCAAAGCGGATGCTAGGCCGATTCGGTCAGACACGCATCCGCCGGCACATTCATGTCATCGCCAGAGCGAGCCGGCAAACGGCCACGAAGTTCGTCCGACGAGCGCAAACAGGGGCGCCCATTCCCTCAAAGGGAACAGGCGGCCAAATCTCCCCAATGCGTATTGGCTTTAGAGGCGGAAGCGGATCTGATCGGTCCAGAACCGTTCGAGGCGGTTCAGGGATTGATTGAGGCGAGCGAACTCGTCGCTGGAAATACCGCCGATCTGCTCGACCGTCACGATATGCTTGTCGTAGAGCCCCGCGACGATGTCATGCACCTCTTTGCCCTTTGGCGTAAGGCTGATACGGACCGAGCGGCGGTCGAGACGCGAGCGGGCATGATGGAGATAGTTCATCTCCACGAGCTTCTTCACATTGTAGGACACGTTCGAGCCGAGATAATAGCCGCGCGTGCGCAGCTCACCGGCGGTCAATTCCTTGTCGCCGATATTGTAGAGCAGCAACGCCTGCACGGAATTCACGTCGCTGCGCCCGCGCCGGTCGAATTCGTCCTTGATGACGTCGAGCAGTCGCCGATGCAGACGCTCGACCAGCGTGAGCGCCTCGATATAGGCCGGCCTTATCTCGTTCACCCGCCCGGTGCGCGCCTGAGCAACCTCGGTCTTGAGAACGCTGTTCATGACCCATCCCTTCATTTTTCAAACGAGCCTCCCCTTCGCCGCGGCCCATTGAGGGATGATCTATAATGAGCGCCAATGAAAACGAGTTTAAGTAACAAACTGAATCAGAGGTTTAGTTATCGCGGTGAATCAATGCTGAAATCAATTCGATCTTTACGATAAAGATGCTTAAGAATTAAGTTCGTTAAACTTACGATTTTGTTCATTGACCATACCGACATACCTAACAGTCGGCTTCGCGACAGCAACGTCGTCTTTCGGCGCGGACGCGAGCAGCAAAAGCCCGCCTATGCTGAAATTCCGTCTTGCGGGCGCTCCGTCACGGCTCGCGCACTTCGCTCGCTTTGAAGGTCAGCACGAAATAGACGGCGATCAGAACAATATCGACCATGATCCAAGACATGGAGATTGAGTTTTTGATCGCGACTGCGACAAAGATCTGGGATGTCGCGGCAAAGAGCCACAGTGCTCCGCCCCAAGGTGTCGCCAGCCAAAGTCCGACCGCGGCGACCAGATCAGCAATCGCGAAGAATATGATTGCCGCCGACATGGCGCCGGGCAAGGAGTCGAACAAAGGTTGGCCGGGCAGCAGGACCAGCGCCCATTCGGCAAGACCCTGGCAGATCCAAAGGCCTGCCAGCACGCGCATGAAAATGACGAGGAGCGACCCCCAATGAGTCTGCCGGGACTTGCGCGGGTTCTCGAGTTGAATCGCGGAGCCGGGCGGCGGACGCTCCTCCTTGCGGTCGAAAGAGCGGAAAATGTTCATGCGGCACCGGCCGGGGCGGAAAATTCGAGCTCCTCGGCGAGCGGCGCGAAATAGGAGTTGATATCGGTTGCGGCAATCTCAGCAACCGCTGCCGGCTTCCAACGCGGCGCGTGATCCTTGTCGATCAGCCTCGCGCGCACGCCTTCGTAGAAGTCGTGTCCGTACACGATCCTCGAGGCGATGCGAAATTCAATCTGCAAGGCTGCCTCGAAGTCGAGCCTCGCGCCGAGCTGCATCTGCCGCAAGGCGATGGCGAGACTTGTCGGAGATCGCGAGCGTAATACTTTCAACGTAGCCTGCGCGAAAAATGAGCCGGCGCGGCCCGCGGCCTCGATCTCGGTCAGGATCGCGGCAAGGCTCGGTGCCGCAAAACTTCGCGCGATGACATCGCGTTCGGCAAGGAGCTCGGACGCGGGTGCTGCAACCGCTTCCGCCGCAATCGCGCGGTCAGCGGCCTCGCCGGCGACAAGCCGCTCCAAAAGCGCGTCGAAACGCGCCGCCGGCACATGCGCAGTCGCAAGGCCAAGCGCAACAACATCACCGAGAGCGGCGCGCTCGCCGGTTAGGGCGAGATAGATGCCGATTCGGCCCGGCAGACGCGACAGAAAATGGCTTGCCCCGACATCCGGGAAAAAGCCGATGCCGACTTCCGGCATCGCGAAACTCACGCTCTCGCCGACCACGCGATATGCGCCATTGACCGCAATTCCCGCACCCCCACCCATGATGATCCCGTCGATCAGCGCAACATAGGGCTTCGGATAGAATTTGATCCGGTGGCAGTTGCCATATTCCGTGCTCAGGAAGGCAAGCTGTTCGGCATGCTGTCCCGCCTTGCCGAGTTCGGCGACGCGCTTGATGTCGGCGCCGGCGCAAAAGGCCTTGGAACTTCCGCTCCTTACAACGACGCTGCGGATTTCAGAATCCTGCGCGAAGGCATCGAGCGCGCGGCGCATGGTCATAATCATGTCGAAAGTCAGCGCATTGAGCGCCCGCGGACGGTTCAGCGTGATGACGCCGCAGCGGCCGGCCTTCTCCCAGGCAATGTCAGCTTCGCTCATCCTGCCTCCGCGCGAGGATTAACCGCGCCGAGCCGGTACCGTCAACACGGCAACCGGAGCGCGCCGCGGCACGACCGGCCGCAGCGCGATCAGCCAAGACAAGGCCTAGCCCAAATCCGTTCGGCGAATTCGGCGCCGAGATGGACGTCTGAGAGTCAGTGCTGAATGGGTTGTTTACGGCTGCTGGTGGGCTGAACTTTCGCGCGCGCGGCAGCAGCCGGAACCTTCGCGGGCTCGGCGGCCGGTTGAACTTTCGCCGGTTCGGCCGCGGTCTGAACTTTCGCCGGTTCGGCCGCGGTCTGAACTTTCGCCGGCTCGGCAGGAATCTGAACTTTGGCAGGCTCCGCAGTAGCCTGAACTTTGGCGATCAGGCTCTGGACCGGCTTGAACGCTTCCTTGGCGAGGCTGGTATAGAGTTCGCCGATTTTCGTCGCTTGACTGACAAAGCCCTCATAAGCCGACTTGGCATATTCGGTTTGGGTTTCTATCGCTGCATCAAGCGACTTGGCGCTCAGCAATTTCTCCACATAGGCAGAGTTCCTTTCGAACGACTTTTTTGAATAATCGGTCGTCTCGACGGCAAGAGTTTGGAAACTCTTGACGAGGGAGACGGCGGCCGTGCTCGCAGCTTCAAACTGCTCCGTGCCGAATTTTTGAACGTCATCGAAACTCTTACTCATGATCTCCACTCCTTTGCGGGACGCATGCGACTTGAAGGAGACGGCGTGCCGAACAGCCCGTGTCCCATCGCCGGCGCGACAACATACGCGTCCCTGTTTGCGGAGTATCTGCCGCCCAACGCCGAATGCAACTCTATCGGGAGCGTCATTTGTGCCTGCCTATGGTGTCGAAAGCGTGACAAATTGCCATCGAGACAAGATTAAGCGCCAGCATCGCAATGGGACAAGTTCGCGTTGGGGCATGAGGGGACTTTAAACCAAGGCGGCAAAGGATTGAGACAACTTGCACGCCGGCCGCTTCTGCGTGCTATGACTTTGCCAATTTCGAGGAGACCATGGCACCCTCCCCGCCGCCTCAGATCAATCCTGGCAAGCCCGCGCTGGCACAAAGGCTGCGGCGCAACCGCAAGGCCGAATGGACGCGCCGCCTCGTGCGCGAGCATCAACTGACGACGGGCGACCTGATCTGGCCGATCTTTCTCGTCGAAGGCGAGGGTTTGCGCGAGCCGATCGCTTCGATGCCTGGCGTCGAGCGGCTCTCAATCGACGAAGCCATGCGCGCCGCTAACATGGCCGCCGAGCTTGGAATCCCCGCGCTGGCGCTGTTTCCCCATACCGACCCATCGCTGCGCGATGCGGAAGCGAGCGAGGCTCTGAACGAAGCCAACCTCGTCTGTCGCGCGACACGTGCCATCAAACGCACCCTACCTGAGATCGGCATCATCACCGATGTCGCGCTCGATCCTTATACGAGCCACGGCCATGACGGGCTTCTCGAAGGCGAGGAGGTCGTCAACGACGCCACCGTCGCCGTGCTTGTCGCCCAAGCCTTGAACCAGGCACGCGCCGGCGCCGACATCATCGCGCCCTCCGACATGATGGATGGGCGCGTCGGAGCGATCCGCGCCGGGCTCGACGCGGAAGGCTTCGAGAACGTGCAGATCATGTCCTATGCGGCGAAATATGCCTCGGCCTTCTACGGCCCGTTTCGCGACGCTATCGGCACAAAGGCGACGCTCGTCGGCGACAAGGGCACCTATCAAATGGACCCGGCCAATTCGGACGAGGCACTGCGCGAGGTGGCAGCAGACATCGACGAAGGCGCCGACATGGTGATCGTCAAGCCTGGTTTGCCCTATCTCGACGTCATCTTCCGCGTGAAGGACACGTTCGGCGTGCCGACCTTCGCCTACCAGGTCTCAGGCGAATACGCGATGCTCATGGCCGCCGTGAAGAATGGCTGGCTCGACGCCGACAGAGCGATCATGGAAAGCCTCATCGCCTTCAAACGCGCCGGCGCGGACGGCGTACTTACCTATTTCGCACCGCTCGTGGCGAAGAAGCTGAAGGGGACATAGAGAGAACGGCTTCCCTCAGCCGCAAATTGCATCTTCCGCAGCCAAATCCCGGATGTAGGTGGCACTTGCCTGACCGGCAGGAGGCGTTTATTTCGCCTTTTGTGTCACTTCCGTGTCCCGTCTGCTGCCGATCGCTGCACTCAAAATCGCGGCGGCTGCATTTCCGGGGCGCTCCGATTGTCACCCGCCCCTCGGCTCCTTGAAACCAAGTTCGCGGCAGGACCCATTGAACGAGTACCCGATGTCGATGATGCAAACACAAAGCGCCAACCGCCTGGGGGCGGTCGACGAGGCCGTGCGCGCGGCATTGCGCTGGCTCGATGATCATCAGGAACCGGAAGGCTTTTGGGTCGGAATGATCGAGACCAATTCGGCCATCGAGGCCGAATGGCTCCTGGCCAGCCATATTCTCGGCGTCAAGCTCCCGATGGAAGACGGCATTTTCCGTGTGCTTCTGCAGCGGCAGCGGCCCGACGGATCCTGGGAAACTTATCCCGGCGCACCGGCCGGGGATATCAATTCCACCGTTGAAGTCTACGTGGCTCTGCGGGCCAAGGGATTTGATCCCGCCCGCCCGGAAATGGCCCGCGCCCGGGAGTGGATCCTGCGGAACGGCGGCCTGCGCAACGTCCGGGTTTTCACCCGCTATTGGCTCGCCCTGTTGGGCATATGGCCCTGGCAGGCGACGCCCAATATTCCGCCTGAGATTATTCGGCTACCACTCTGGTTTCCCTTCAACATCTACAATTTCGCGCAATGGGCGCGAGCGACGCTTCTGCCGCTGGCGGTCATCTCGTCGCGCCGCCCGGTCTTCCCGCTGGCCTGCGGAAGGCTCGATGAGCTTTTCCCGGACGGCTATGCCAATTTCGATTTCTTCATTCCGGGGAAGAAGGCGGCCTTCCTCTCGCTCGAATGGATTTTCCTCAAGATCGATCGGATATTGCACGCCGCGCAAAACGCCCGCCTCACGCCCCGCCGCGAAACGGCGATCAAGCTTTGCCTCGAATGGATTCTGAAGCACCAGGATGCGGACGGTGCCTGGGGCGGCATCCAGCCGCCCTGGATTTACGCGCTGGTCGCGCTGCGCGTCGAAGGCTACGCCGTCGATCATCCGGTGGTCGCCAAAGGCGTTTCGGCTTTGAGCGGCCACTGGAGTTACGAGCGCAACGGCGCCACCCATATTCAGGCGAGCGAATCGCCGGTCTGGGACACATTGCTGAGCCTGCTCGCGATGCAGGAGGCCGGTTGCCCGCCACAGAAATCACGGTCGATGCAGGCGGCGCTCGACTGGATCTTGCAAAAGCAGGTGCTTTGGCCGGGAGATTGGTCGGTCAAAGTCCGGAACGTGGCATCAGGCGGCTGGGCTTTCGAACGCGCCAACCTCTATTACCCCGATATCGACGACACGGCGGTGGCTTTGCTCATGCTCGGCAAAGTCCGCAACGGGGTCGATGGCGCCTTGCGTCAAAGGATCGACGCCGCGATCGAAAGGGCGCTCGCCTGGACGCTCGCCATGCAATCACGCAACGGCGGCTGGGGCGCTTTCGACAAGGACAATGACAGAGAGATCATCTCCAAGATTCCCTTCTGCAACTTCGGGGAGGCCTTGGACCCGCCGAGCGTCGATGTGACCGGGCATGTGCTCGAAGCTTTGGCCATTCTCGGATTGAAGAAAAGCGAGCCCGCGGTGGCCAGAGCCCTCGCCTTCATCCGTTCGGAACAGGAGAAGGACGGCAGCTGGTTTGGCCGCTGGGGAGTCAATCACATCTATGGGACGGCCGCCGTGCTTCCAGCCCTTCAGGCGATCGGCGAGGACATGGGTCAGCCCTATGTCACGCGCGCCGCCGATTGGATCGCGAGCAAGCAGAATCACGATGGCGGGTGGGGCGAGAGCTGCGCGTCTTATATGGACCCGAAGTTACGCGGCAAAGGCGCGAGCACGCCCTCGCAGACCGCCTGGGCGCTGATGGCCTTGCTCTCCGTCGAGAATCCGGAGCACACGGCAGCCATCCGAAAAGGCGTGGACTTTCTGGTGAGGACTAAAGACGAAAACGGCACCTGGGACGAGCGCTTTTACACGGGCACCGGCTTTCCCGGCTATAATGTCGGCGCCCGTCTCGATCTCGATGCCGCTGACTGGAGCGAAAAGCTGCAGCAAGGTCCCGAATTATCGCGCGCCTTCCTGCTCGGTTATAATATGTACAGGCATTACTTCCCCCTGCTTGCGCTCGGCCGGGCCAAGGACCTGTTGGAAAAGGCCTGAGCCGGCCGAATTTTGCACGTTCGCGCGTGAGCCGGAGTCCGCGCGCGGCTTGCGGCAACTTTTGCGGAGCCACTTGTTTCCGGGTCGGCCGGGGGCCACATTCCGGGTGGACTTCTGGGAGCGAAAGCCATGAGCCAGACGGATCATTTTTACGGCGGCCCCTTCTTTATCGAAGCTTCTTTGCCGCCGGAGGCGCTCGCCGGCGTAAGAACGCGGCGGATCCTGGCGCTGGGGCTCGATTTCATCATCGTCTCCATCCTGTCCTTCGTGATCTGGTTCGCCCTTTTGATCTTCACGCTCGGCCTGTCATTGTTCTTTGTGCCGCCGCTTTTTCCGCTCGTCGCCTTTTTCTACAATGGCCTCACCGTCTCCGGCTGGCGGATGGCGACGCCGGGGATGAGCGCCATGGATCTCGAAATGCGCTGTATCGACGGAAGCCGCGTGCCCTTCCTCAATGCTGCGGTGCACGCAGTCTTTTTTTATCTGAGCTGGATGTTTCCGCCGGTGTTCCTGGTCGCGCTCCTTTCGAACGACAAGCGCTGCCTGCATGACATCCTGGCCGGGGTCATCGTCACGCGCCGCCCGCATGAATTTCCGTGATGATTTTGCTTTGCGGCAGGCCGCCGGCGGGCTAACTTCACGCATCGCACTTATGTCATCGACGACGCGCGAGGGACCCGAGGCGGTATGCTCCCATGGGTAGAGAGACGAGCTTGACTCGAGAGCTGCGCGACGCACCGCAATTTTATCTGACCGCGCCCTCTCCCTGCCCCTACCTGCCGAAGCGGGAGGAACGAAAGGTTTTCACCCACCTGATCGGACGGCGTGCGGCGACGCTTAACGATACGCTGACGCAATCGGGATTTCGTCGTTCGCAAACGATCGCCTACCGGCCGGCCTGCGAGAATTGCCGCGCCTGCGTCTCGGTGCGGGTCAAGGTGGAGGAATTCCGCCTGTCGAAAAGCTTGCGTCGGGTGATCAAGCGCAATCCCGATATTTGTGGAAGCGTGGTGCGCACCGAGCCCACCTCGGAGCAATATGGGCTGTTTCGCGACTACCTCGACACACGCCACAGCGACGGCGGCATGGCCGACATGACGGTGCTCGACTATTCGATGATGGTCGAGGACAGCCATGTCGAGAGCCGGCTCGTCGAATATCGCGCGCTGGACGAGGGCCGCCGCAAACCGCTCGTCGGCGTCTGCCTCACCGATGTTCTCGCCGATGGTCTCTCCATGGTCTATTCCTTTTATGAACCGGAAGAAGAGAAACGTTCGCTCGGCACATTCATGATTCTCGATCACATCGAACGCGCCCAGCGGCTCGGCCTGCCACATGTCTATCTCGGCTATTGGGTGCAGGGCTCACGCAAAATGGCCTATAAGGCCCGCTTCCTGCCGCAAGAACGGCTCGGGATGAACGGCTGGGAACGGGTGGACTAGGCCCTACCGGCGCTGCAAGACCAGGAGCGCGCCGGCGACCGGCTGATTGGCCTCGAGCCTGATCGTCGTCTCCTGCCTTTCGACGAGAACGAAATCCGCGCTCGATAAGGCCTCGATGTAACTCGCGGCATGAGCGAAGCGGCCGGAGGGCAGCCCGACGAAATCGGCCTCTGTCGTCGTCTCGACGCTCAGCGCGAAAAAGCCGCCGGGCTCCAGGACGGACGCGACACTTCTAAGAAGCGGCGCTAGATCACCGAAATAAATCAGGAGATCGGCGCCCATGACGAGATCGAATGTTTCTTTCGTCTCGGTAAGGAAGGCGCCGACCTCCGACTCGACCAAGCGATCGTAAAGCTGTCGCTCGGCCGCTTTTTCGAGCATGCGCGGCGAAAGATCGACACCGATCAATTTCGCCCCGAGCTGCCGCAGAAACGGCGCTGCCAGGCCCGTTCCGCAGCCGAGATCGAGCATGTTCGTGAAATGCCTGCCCATCTTGGCCAAGAGCACATACAGATCTTGCGGCACGCGATAGCCCAGCGCGCCCGTGAGCTTCGATTCGAACGTCTCGGCGAATCCGTCGAAATAGGCGACAAGATAATCGTCGGGTGCGCGCTCGCACTTTTCACCGATTAGAGCAGCGAGCAAGTAACGCTGTATCGCATCGTCCGGCTTGCGTTCGAGACGCGCGCGTCCAAGCTTGACGACGGCTTGGCGACAGCCGAACCCACTCAAGAAATGAAACGCCGTTGCGGTAACCCTGTCGATATCCTCCGCGAAAGGACCGGCGACATCGCGATAGACGGCGATCGCCTCCTCCGCTCCGCCGCGAATTACGCTCTCGATCAGACGAAGCTTGGCAAATTTCTCGACGATTTTCCCGTCGCTCGGCGTGAAGCTCGCGGCGACGCTGAGTGCCGCTGCCGCACCTGATACGTCGCCTTTGAAAAACAGCGCTTGGCCAAGACACACATAGAGACCCATGCTGTGACTGCCGTCCGCAATGGCCTTGCGCAGTTGCATCACGGCATCGTCGAAACGGCGCTTTTGGAAATAAAGGACGCCCAGTCCGAGGGAGGCGTCAGCAAGGCGCGGGTCGAGCCGCAGTGCGGCGAGATAGCCGCGTTCCGCCGCGGCGTCGTCGCCCGCGCTGCTGTCCAGCGTCGCCATCAGTAGCCATGCCTGCGGCTGCGCCGGGTCCTTTTCAAGCGAAACCCGCTGTGCGGCGCGCGCTTCTTCCGGCCGCCCCAGGGAATAGAGCGCGCCGGCGAGATCGTTCCAAAGGACGGTTTCTTCCGGCGCCAGCGCGAGCGCGGCCTTCAGAATGCCGATCGCGGTTTCGATTTGCCCCTTGGCCCAAAGCGTGAGGCCGAACTGCCGCAAGGCCTGATGTGACGCGGGACACTGCGCAAACATCCGATCGAGAGAAGGATTAACGGCACGCCAACCGGCAAGGGCGCTGTCGACATCGGAAGCGGCAGGAAGTTCGATTTGCATCGAACGCTCGTCGGCAAGGCGCGCGGTGCCAAGCTAAGGCGCCTCGCGAAACATGCCTCTAACGAAAGCAGCTTGTGCCGGGCTGTCGAGCGCTTGCCTATCCAAACTTGTTGTTCTTCGGAAATCCCTTCGGCGGCAGGCGGCCGGCTTCGGCACGGTTGCCGATCCAGTCGCGCAGATCGCGGATGGGAATAGTGAATGTGCGCCGGGCCAAATCCTCCCATGTCAATCCCTCGGCGCGGGCGAAGACGCGCGCGTCGGAAATGCCGCCCTCCCGGTATTTCTGCAGGCGCACGCCCTTGCCGCGCGTCATTTCCGGCACCTGATCGCGCGGAAAAATGAGCAATTTTCGGTTCTGCCCGATGGTCGCGACGTGATCGCCGACCGCCGGGACAATAAGGGCCGCCTTAACCGCCGGGTCGAGATTGAGTAGAATCTTGCCTTTGCGCGTGCCGCCGACCATTTCGTCGCAAGGCGCGATGAAGCCCCGCCCGTCGCTCGCCGCAACCAGCATTTTCTCGCCCGCAACATAGGGGAAGACCGAGACGATGTCCTCGCCTTCGCCGATGTCGGCCATGAGCCGCAAGGGCTCGCCCTGGCCGCGGCCACCGGGCAATTTCGCCGCCTCGATCGTAACGATCCGGCCGTCGCCGGCAAACACGAGGATTTTTTCCGTCGTCTCGGTATAGAAGGCCTGTTTGTAGCCGTCGTCGCCCTTGAACTGAATGTTGGTCAGATCCTCGACGTGCCCTTTCAAGGCGCGGATCCAGCCCTTCTGCGAGACGACGACGGTGATGGGCTCGCGCTCGATCATCGCGTTCGCAAGCTCGACATCGGCCAGCTGCGGAGCCTCTTCGAAACGCGTGCGCCGGCGGCCGAGCTCCGTATCCGGTCCGAACTTCTTCTTCAGCTCACGAATCTCGGTGCCGACCGTGCGCCATTGCATCGCGACGTTGCCGAGCAATTTCTCGATTTCGCTCTTTTCCTTCCTCAGCTCCTCGAATTCGCGGCGCAGCTGCATTTCTTCGATGCGACGCAGGCTGCGCAGGCGCGTGTCGAGAATGTAATTGGCCTGCACTTCGCTGAGCCTGAAGGTCGCCATCAGGACCTCCTTGGGCTCTTGCTCCTCGCGGATGATGCGGATCACGGCATCGAGATTGAGGAAGACGATGCGCATGCCAGCGACGATTTCGAGCCGGTGGTCGATCTCGCCGAGACGGAAGCGCGACCTCCTTTGCAGCACGACCCGGCGATGGTCGAGCCATTGCTGCAAAGCTTCCTTCAACGAGATGACGCGCGGCACGACGCCGTCGACAAGCACGTTCATGTTCATTGGAAACCGGCTCTCGAGCTCGGTCGTCTTGAACAGCTGCTCCATCATCAGCGCGCAATCGATGCTGCGCGAGCGCGGCTCGACCACGATACGCACGTCCTGCGCCAACTCGTCGCGGATATCGGCGACGAGCGGCAGTTTCTTGTCGTTGAGAAGTTCGGCGATCTTTTCGATGAGCCGCGACTTCTGCACCATGTAGGGAATCTCGGTGATGACGGCGACATAGGTGCCGCGCGCGCCTTCTTCGCGCTGCCACTTCGCCCGCACCCGAAACGAGCCGCGCCCCGTTCGATAGGTCTCGGCGATCTCTTCCCTCGAATCGACAATGATGCCGCCGGTCGGAAAATCGGGCCCCGGCGCGAAGGCGAGCAGCTCGTCGGTCGTCGCCTTCTTGTGCGCGATCAGGTGCAGCGCGGCGTCGCAGAGCTCGGCCGCGTTATGCGACGGAATAGAGGTCGCCATGCCGACCGCGATCCCCTGCGCGCCATTGGCAAGGAGATTGGGAAAGGCGGCCGGCAGAACGATGGGTTCGCGCTGGTCGCCGGAATAATTGTCGCGGAAATCGACCGCGTCCTCATTGATGCCTTCGAGCAGAAGCCGCGCGACTTCGGTCATTCGCGCTTCGGTGTAGCGATAGGCGGCGGCACCGTCGCCGTCGATGTTGCCGAAATTGCCCTGCCCGTCGATCAGCGGGTAGCGCGAGGAAAAATCCTGCGCGAGACGGACGAGCGCATCATAAATCGCCTGGTCGCCGTGCGGATGGAAGGAGCCCATCACGTCGCCGACGATCTTGGCGCATTTCTTGAACGCGGTGCCGGGATCGAGCCGCAGGATGTGCATCCCGTAGAGGATGCGCCGATGCACCGGTTTCAGCCCGTCGCGCGCATCGGGCAAAGCGCGCCCCATGATGGTCGAGAGCGCGTAGGCGAGATAGCGCTCTTCAAGCGCCTCGCGCAGGTTGATCGGTTCGCTATTGTCGCCGGAGGACGGCGGAACGATATTTCTGCCCATCAAAACAGCCTTTGCGGGGCCAATCCCCAACTCAATCGGGATGATTCGAGCCTGATCTAGAGGATCCTGTAAGTCGCGGCAAATTAACCACCGCCCGCAACTTCCGACAGATTCTGCCAGTTCGCGGGAACTCGAGCTGTGTTGCAGGCTTGCACTAGATCGACGCGGCGGGGCGCTTTACGTACGGGACGGTGCGGCGCAGGGCTCAGGGTCCCGTTGTCCGCCGCCCGCGGGTGCCAGCCATGGAGGGGCCGGCGCTCCGATTGGTCATCGCTGATAGGCAAAAGCATGGCAAAGCTCATTATCGGTCTCGGATTCGCGACGAGTTTAGCGATTTTCGCCATCGCCATGTTGGGCGCCTCGGCAACGGGCGATGGCGTGGCGCGGAAGGATGAGGCGCCAAAGGTGGCCAGCGCGGTCGGATGCACGGTCGAAGAACTGACGCTTGACGAGGGTTATGGCGTAAGCCGCACCGTCGTGCGGCGCACTTGCGCCAAGTGACGAAACGTCAGTACGAGAATCATTGTCTGCGTCAGCTGTTTTTTACGACTTCCGCCAGATAGGCCCGACGCGAATCGGGCAAATCGAGGCCGCGCGGCGCGAAGACATCGCGTCCGAGGAAATAGGCGGTAAGCTCGAACGCGTCGCGCAGATCGGACGGCGCGGGACGCTCGATGCTTGCATCGCTGCGCAAGAAGCCCGGCAGGCGCAGGAGCTTGTCCTGATAAGGCGCGCCAGCCTGCCGCGACACGGCGCGCCCGGACTTCGGCGAAACATAGATGAGATCCTCAGTCGCCCCCGTCGCGGCGCAACGCGACAGGTCGAGCCCATAGCCCAGCTCGGCAAGAATGCCCAGTTCGAAGCGCACGAGAAACCCCGGGGCGATCTTCTCGTCATCGAGATGCTCGGCGACGAGCGAGGCCGCTTCATAGAGCCCCGGATGGGGATCTCGTTCGGCGAGAAGCCGTAGCAGTGCCGCAAGCAGATTGACGCCATGCAGCGCCGCGGCGCTCTCCATGAGGCGCGCTGCGCGCGGCTGCGTCAGCTCAACTGCATAAAGCCCCAAATGCTCGTCGAGCCGCGCCCGCCAGGTGAGCGCAACCTGATTGCCCGGCTGCAGCATGGGCTGCATGCGGCGCGAGCGCCCGCCCCTCACCAAACCGAGATGGCGGCCGTGCGACAACGTCATCGCCTCGACGATGACGTTGGTCTCGCCATGTTTTCTGACCCCGATGATCAGAGCTTCATCACGCCATTCCATACGGTTTCATCTCGCCGGCGGCTCACACGTCCTCCTCGTCGTAGCGGTAGCCTACGCCATGGACGGTGCGGATGATGCGCGGCGAGGCTGCATCAACCTCGATCTTCTTGCGCAGCGCCGAAACGTATTGATCGAGCGCCCGGCTGTTGGGCATGTAGTCGCGTCCCCAACAGAGATCGAACAATTCGTCGCGCGAGACGGCCTGCCCGCGCCTTTCGTAGAGTGCGGCGAGAATAGCGACCTCGCGGCTCGTCAAATCGATCCGCTGCTCGCCCCGATAGGCGCGCATCGCCTTCTGGTCGATTTCGAGATCGCCCATCCGCAGCCGCCCCTTGGCTTCGGTTTGCGCCGGCGCGCTCTGAACTTTCGTGCGCCGCAGGGCCGCCTTGATGCGGGCGACGAGTTCGCGTGCGCCGAAAGGCTTGGCGACATAATCGTCGGCACCGATCTCCAAACCGCGCACCCGATCGCCCTCCTCGCCGCGCGCCGACAAAAGCAGGATCGGCACCAGCGGATCGATGCGCCGAACTTCGCGACACAGCGTCAGCCCATCCATGACCGGCATCATGACGTCGAAAACGCAGATCTCCGGCTTTTCGGCTTTGAACAGCGCGAGAGCCTTGGCGCCGTCGTCGGCGACCTGACATTTGAAGCCTTCGAGGTTCAAGAGATCGACGATGCCGGCGCGCAGATGCGGATCGTCCTCGGCAATCAAGATGGACATTTGGCCTCCTGCGCGCTTTCCGAAGCGATGAATTTCGTGGACGCGGTCAGTCGGACGCCTGGATCTTTGTCCTCGATCACGACCTTACCGCCGTTGGCTTCGGCGAGTTCGCGAACGACGACCAATCCGAGCCCGAAACCGTCCTTGACACGATTGGCGGAGAGACTGTGCGTCAGCAAATGGTCCTTGGAAGCCGGATCGAGCCCCGGACCATAATCGCGGACGCTGAGATAGAGCATGCCGTCTGCTTCCTGGGTCGCTATCTCGATCCGCCCGGGCGCATATTTGCGGGCATTGTCGAGCAGATTGATCAAGATTCGCTCAAACCCCATGCGATCGAAGCGACCGGCCCGCGACGCATTATGCGAGACTTCCATCGTCGAACCCGTGGCAGCGAACAGGTTCTGATACCGCTCGATCGTGGCGTCGAGAACCGCATCCGGCACGGCCTCATCGAGACGAATCGGCGCAGGCGCGGCGGTTCGGCCATAGATGATGGTGTTGTCGGCGAGCAGAGCGAGCCGCTCGATCTCGGCACTCAAGACAGCCGAGTAACGTCGCACCGCCTCCTCATCGTCCGCGCGGCGCGAAACAAGCTCGGCGTAAAGGCGTAGATTGGCGATGGGCGTACGCAGATCATGCGAAAGCTTGGCGGTCATCTCGCTGCGGAACGCGCTCTCCATCAGGCGCGCCTGCTGGTTGCGGTACATGTACCAGACGAGGATGAGCCAGCAGCCGATCAAGGGCACGGTGATCGCGGTCAACGGGAGCAATCCGCGATGCGTGCTGCTCGGCGTCGAGGTCTCCATGTGCCAGCCGCGCATCGATCCGGTCAGTTCGGTGATCGTCGAGGTGCTGAGCGAGGTCGGCCCGTGGCTCCAGAGTGCGCGCCCGGCCGGATCGCGCAGAACGATGAGCCGGTCGTCGATTTTCGCGGTGGCCGCATCGAGCGCCACCTCCAGCACCGGATCGAGGGTGATCTCGTCGAAGACCACGCAAATGTCGCGCGTGTCCTTGTCGCGCTCGCAATAGATGAAGGAAATGAGCGTATCGCCGACCGTCCAGAGTCCGGTTTTGGAGATGGCCGGGCCGCTCACGTCCGACAGTTCCGAACGCACCGTCGAAATGGCGCCGCCAAGCCGCTGCATGAATTCGTTTTCCGTCTCTAATGTCCCGATCGCCAGCGGCAGCACGTGACCGTCGTGGTCATGGACGAAGAGAAAATGCACCTCGTTGACGAAAGCGGCGACCCGCAGGTTGCGCAGCACATCCTGGCCGCTCGCCAGCGCCTCACGAATTTGCGCAACCGCATGGCCTGCCTTGGAGTTCGATGGCATCATTTGCCACGGTGCCGAGGACCGCGACCTTGCGCGCTGCCTGAGCCACTTCCCGGGTCCGAGTGACGGCATAATCGGCATCGATGAGAAAGGCGGCGAAGATGCCGAACACGACAAGCGGGAGTGCCAGCAAAACGGCGAACCAGGCGACCGTAGGCCAGATGTCGCGCCGATGCGGGCGCCCGAGCAGGAAGGCGCGGCGCTTGAAGAAGTCTTTGTTCATATCCGCGCGGAAACCTCTCATGTCTCCGAGGAGAGCGCGGGGACGGCCGCCTGGAGATTTTTAGGATATCACGGGCGCCTTGACCGACGCGGCCTCAAACGACGGCCAAAACTGCCGAGTTTCGGCCATATCCACGGCGACGGCAGAGGCCCCGTCAAGCCGATTTCGGCCGCCGTCCGAAAGCAGGATAAACTGAGCGGAAGAGCGCAACTTCTTACATAGATCTTACATCGTTCTTGCCAAGGTCTGACGACTTCTTCTTGCTCCTGAATAGTATCCGACTACATCAAGTTTCGAGGGCGAATCAGCAATCCCGCCCTAATTCTGGTGGTTCAAGAGGAGAAAATCATGGCTTGGACAACGCCCACCCTTTGCGAAATCTGCGTCGGCATGGAAGTCACCGCTTACGAGTTCGAGCGAGATCTGATTTCGGCATGGCGCCGGCGCCGCCTTTCGGAGCGCTACGCGATGAGTTTTAAAAGTGGAGTTCGGCCCAGCTGAACTCCACTTTGTTTTTGGTGCCTGCGGCGCCGTAAGGTGGAGCCTCTCCGATATTGCGGCGCACACAGCACGACTTCAGCGCGCCTGAGGGCACGCTTTTTCGTCGGCATCATTCCTTCGGGAATTCCAGCCCCATCTCGCGGTAGCGTTCCGGATCGTCGAGCCATTTCTCGCGAACCTTCACGAACAGAAAAAGGTGGATCTTCTGTTCCGCCGCGGCCTCGATTTCTTTGCGCGCCGCCATGCCGATCGCCTTGATGGTCCGCCCTTTCTCGCCGATCACGATCTTCTTGTGTGCCTCGCGCGCAACGTAGATCGTCTGCTCGACCCGCGCCGAACCGTCCTTCCTGTCGGTCCAGGATTGCGTTTCGACGGTCGTTTGATATGGCAACTCGTCGTGCAGGCGGTCGAAGATCTTTTCGCGCGTGACCTCAGCAGCGAGCGCGCGAATCGGCGCATCCGAGATCTGATCCTCCGGATAGAGCCAAGGACCCGACGGCATCAAGCCTGCCAGTCTTCCCTTAAGATGCGCGATGCCGTCGCCGGTCAACGCCGAAATCATGAAAGTCTCGGCAAAAGGCAGTTGCGCGTTGAGCGCGGCTGCAAGCTCGAGCAGTTTCGGCCGCGCGACGAGGTCGATCTTGTTCAGCAAGAGAAACCGGCGCGGCGTGGCGAGCGACTTGAGCTTGCCGAGGATCGTCTCGACCTCCGCATCAATTCCGTTGCGCACATCGACAAGGAGCGCCACGACATCGGCGTCAGCCGCCCCGCCCCAGGCGGAGGCGACCATGGCGCGATCAAGACGGCGGCGTGGCGCGAAAATGCCGGGCGTGTCGACGAAAATGATCTGCGCGTCGCCTTCGATTGCGATGCCGCGCACCAGAATCCGAGTTGTCTGCACCTTGCGCGAGACGATCGATATTTTGGCGCCGACAAGCGCGTTCAGCAGAGTCGATTTGCCGGCATTGGGCGCGCCGATGAGCGCGACGAAGCCGCAGCGCCGCAATGTTTGTTCGGCTGGATTTTCGGTCATTGCATCATGTTTAGCGTCATCGCTGTGAGGCGCAAAGCCACGAATCAATTCCGCCAGCCGTGCCCGGCTTGCGCGGGCGGAAAAGGGGCGCTGAATTGGCCGGCGCAGCGCCTTTCGCAACGCCATTGACACGGCTGCGTACCTCATTATACTACACCACATGGTTAACCTTCGTACCGCTGCTCTCGACCGCACTTTCGCGGCGCTCTCCGACCCGACGCGCCGAGCATTGGTGAGGCGGCTCGCTGAGAGCCCCGGCGTGTCGGTGAGCGAACTTGCGCAGCCGTTCGCGGTGTCTCTGCCCGCGATCATGAAGCATCTCGACGTGCTCTCAGACGCCGGATTGGTCACGCGCAGCAAAACCGGACGCACCGTCTCCTGCAACCTCACCGCAGCACCGATGCAGGAAGCGATCGCATGGCTCAACTACTACGAGAAGTTCTGGTCCGAGCGTCTCGATAGCCTCGCCGCGTTCTTGGACGAAGAGTCGACTTTGGAGGAGGAGGAATCATGTCCGTCCCATCAGCCACCAAACCGAGCCTCACCCTCAAACGTCACCTCAAAGCGCCGCCGGCAAAAGTCTTCGCGGCGTGGACCGATGCGGAAAAAGTGAAAGCCTGGATGGGACCCGGCGAAATCAAACTACTTCATGCCGAATGCGACCCGCGTGTCGGCGGCCGCTACCGCTGGCTTATGCGCGGGCCGAGCGGCGAGGACCACGACGTGAGCGGCGTCTATCGCGAATTCGTTGCCAACGAGAAGCTCGTCTTCACTTGGGCCTGGCAGTCAACGCCCGAGCGAGAATCGATTGTGACCGTGCTGCTCACGCCGGACGGCGCCGGCACCTTGCTGACGCTGACGCACGAACAATTCTTCGATGAAGAGGCGCGCGACCGCCACCAGGCCGGCTGGAACGGCGCGCTCGACAAGCTGGAAAAGTTCGTCGGCTGAAATCGGCGCGCTGGCGAGCCAAATCTCCACCCCGGAAAATTTGTAAGGCGCAGGAGTTGATCATGAAACTTTATGGCTTTCCTCCCTCGACGAACACGTGGCAGGTGCGTGCGCTCGCGACCTATCTCGGCGTGCCGCTCGACTTCGAATTCATTGACCTCACAAAAGGCGCCTCGCACACGCCCGCTTATCTCGCGATCAATCCCACCGGTCGCACGCCGGCCTTGATCGATGGCGACTTCAAGCTGTGGGAAACCCAAGCGATCATGCAATATATCG
Source organism: uncultured Alphaproteobacteria bacterium (assembly GCA_963759985.1). Taxonomy (GTDB): domain Bacteria; phylum Pseudomonadota; class Alphaproteobacteria; order Rhizobiales; family Beijerinckiaceae; genus Methylovirgula. Next base: position 191,019 of record CAVXBI010000002.1, on the reverse strand, counting down.
CGAGCACAAGAGAGAATTTGCTTTGGCCGCAAGATGCCCGCGCGCGCGCCGATGTCGTGCGCTGGCAGAGTTGAAATCTCGCGCATTGGAACCGGGATGCCTGGGGCCCGCTGCTCACTGAGCGACTGATCAAGAAAGCGTTGAATCTCGGCCCTGCCGACGAGGCCGTCGTCGCCAAGGGCATCGAAGCCTTCGGTAAAGAGGCCGCGATGCTTAACGCGCATCTTGGGAAGCAAAAATATCTGGTCGGCAACACGCTGACGATCGCGGACTTCGCCGTTGCCGCGCCGCTGTTTTACGCGAAGGAGGCTGGGTTGGCGCTCGATCCTTATCCGCACCTACGGGCCTGGTTCGAACGCATCTCGGCGCTGCCGTGTTGGCGTGAGACCGCGCCGCAAATGCCCGCGGCGGCGTAGCAAACGTTGTTGCGCTGAGGACAAAGGCGCGCAGCACAAAGCATTCCGGGAACAAGAACGGACGGTGTATTTAGCAAAAGGCGTCGCCCACGCTTTGCCCCTAAGTGCCGTTCGAACTCTATGCCTTCGCGCGCGATGAAGCTGAGCGCCGCCGCCTGTTCGGCGCCGCGTTTCGAGGTGCCCTTCGCCTCGGCCGGTTCAAAGCCCGCGACGACAACCGACATGGTGAATTCCGGCGCATGATGCGGTCCGGCACGGGCGACCTCGCGATAGAGCGGGGCATCGAGGCCGCGCGCCTGCGCCCATTCCTGCAAAGCGGTCTTCGGGTCGCGCAGTGGCCGGCGTGGGGCACGCATAAGTGGCTCGAAGGCACGAACGACCACGTCTTTCACCGCCATGTAGCCGGCGTCGAGAAAGACGGCGCCGATGAGCAATTCGCAGACATCGGACAGAATCGCGACCTTGTTGCTCGCATGTCTCTCGCCTTCGCCAAGCCGGATATGGAATTCAACAACCCATTCGCGCGCGACTTCGGCGCAGCTCTCGCGGCGCACCAGATCGGCAAGCCGGCGCGACAACTCCCCTTCCTCGGCATCGGGGAAGCTTGCATAGAGCATTTCGGCGACGACGAGTCCGAGAACGCGATCACCGAGAAATTCGAGCCGTTGGTAGCTCGTCAGCCTTCCCGTCGCGCCGCTCATATGGGTCAACGCGAGGAAGGCCAGATCGCGATTGGCGAATTTATGCCCGATGCGCGTCTCGAGCGGGTCTATGTCCCACGTCCTTTGCGCCATCTATCTCACGGGCTTGAACAGCCGATCCCAGCGCACGGTCCAGGGCCACTCCCAAAAGGCCCAGGCTGCCTCGCCCTTCTTGATGGAAAAGAAGATCAATTCGGCGCGGCCGACGAGGTCTTCGGCAGGCACATAGCCGACGCCGCCCTCATCTGGCGGCACGCGGCTGTCCGTCGAATTGTCGCGATTGTCGCCCATCATGAAATAATTGTCCGGCGGCACCTTATAGACCGCGGTGTTGTCGTAGTAGCCGTTGTCGCCTTCGATCTGAATGATCGTATGCGACACGCCTCCAGGCAGAGTCTCCTTGTAGGTCGGTACGTCCCGGACGCGGCCGAAGAGGTCTTCCTCCTGCATGGGGGCGATCAATTCGCGCGGCACGAGCGTGCCGTTGATGTAGAGACGCGCCTCCTTGACCTGGATCGTATCGCCGGGAAGGCCGATCACGCGTTTGATATAATCGGTCTGGCCGTCACGCGGCAATTTGAAAACGACGACATCGCCGCGTTTCGGCGGCGAGAAAAAGATGCGGCCGTTGAACAGCGGCGGGCTGAAGGGAAGCGAATGATTGGAATAACCATAGGCGTATTTGGAGACGAACAGAAAATCGCCGATGTCGAGAGTCGGAATCATCGAGCCGGAAGGAATGTTGAACGGCTGGAACAGCAGTGTACGAACGACAAGCGCGATGAGCCCCGCCTGGATGATGACTTTTGCCAGTTCGCCGAAAAAGCCGCCCTCCTTGCCCCGCTGCATCGAACTCGTATCCTTGTTCTTCAAACCTAAATTTTCGGTCATGATTCCCAACTCTCGGCTCAAGTTCAGCCGCGCGGAACTTCGGGAGACGCGCTCCTTAGCATGCAGGGAGGATGCGGTGAAGGGCGCCTCTGCTATATTGGGAACCTTCTGGCGGGAATGTTCGGCTCACGTCCGGTTCCTTCGCATGGGCTCGATTTCGGGCACTTCCATGATCCCCGGCGGATTTTCAACCGCCTCGATGATGACGTGGGCTTGAGCGAAAGGATATTCGTCGGTCAACGTCAGGTGAACGAGCGGCAGATGGCCACGCGGCGTCAGCGTGGCGAGCCGGAGCTCGGCGCCGCCGGTCAGGAGCAAAGTCGGCTTGCCGGATTTGAGGTTGATGACGCCCATGTCGCGCCAATAGACGCCCCCGTTAAGTCCGGTGCCGAGTGCCTTTGCGCAAGCTTCCTTGGCCGCAAAGCGCTTCGCATAGGAAGCCGCGCGTTGAGCTCTCGCCTCGCATTTCTCGCGTTCGGCTTCGGTGAAACAGCGCGCCACGAAGCGTTGGCCAAAGCGCACCAGCAATTCATCGATGCGACGAATGTCGCAGAGGTCGACGCCGAAACCGATGATCATCAACTTTGGCTTTGAATGAGAGGCGTGGGCTTTGTTCTCAAGGGCAAATCGTCCGGCGGTCCGCGCGACAGGATAAGTGCGGCCCGTGCATTTGGCCAATGGTCTTTGCAGCGCGCAGATTGGCGGATCATGGGCGCCCGGCGTCCATTGCGGCGCGCATTTTTCTGATGGCGGCCTCGAGTCCGATGAAGATCGCCTCGGCGATGAGGAAATGGCCGATATTGAGTTCCACGACCTGCGGCAGACCCGCGATGATCCTTGCCGTCTCGTAGTCGAGCCCGTGGCCGGCGTGGCATTCAATGCCCATCTCGGCCGCTTTCGCCGCTGCCGCGCGCAGCCGCGCGAGCTCCTGTTCCGCCTGGGGCGCTTGCCCGCTCGCCACGGCATTGCACCAGGCACCGGTATGAAGTTCGACCGCAGGCGCGCTGATCGAGCGGGCCGCTTCGATCGCCTCGAGCTGCGGTTCGATGAACAGCGCCACGATGATGCCGGCGCGGCCCAATTCGGCCACGAATGGTTTCAAATGGTCGCGACCGCCGATTACGTCGAGGCCGCCTTCGGTGGTCCGCTCGGTGCGCCGCTCCGGCACCAGGCACGCGGCATGCGGTTTGATGGCGAGTGCGATGTCGAGCATCTGCTCGGTCGCCGCCATTTCGAAATTGAGCGGCTTGCGAATGGCAGCCTTGATCCGCACCATATCTTCGTCGCGGATGTGACGGCGGTCTTCGCGCAGATGCGCGGTGATCCCATCGGCGCCGGCGGCAATGGCGAGTTCGGCGGCGCGCAACGGATCAGGCACGTCACCGCCGCGTGCATTGCGCAGAGTTGCGACATGATCGATGTTGACGCCGAGGCGCAGCCGCGTTGATCCCGGCATCAGCCGTTGACTCTTTCGACTTTGCTCACCACCGGTTTTGTCCGCAGCTCGGTGATGACGCCGTTCAGATGTTTCAAATCGGCAATCTCGAGATCGATGATCATTTCGCGGAAGTCCGGCGAGATTACGTTGATCGTGATATTGTCGATGTTGGCGCCCATATCGCCGATGACGGTGGCGATCATTCCTAATGTGCCGGGTTCGTTGATGGCCGTCACCAGAATTCGCGCCGGGAAGAAGCCCTGGCGCCCTGCTTCAAGATCCCAACGCACGTCGAGCCAACGTTCCGGCTGATCGTCGAAGGCGGTGAGATCCGGCGACTGGATCGGATAGATGGTGATCCCTTCCCCCGGCGTCAGGATGGCGACGATGCGGTCTCCCGGTACGGCGCCGCCGTTCGGCGCAAAGCGCACCGGCAGGTCGCCGTACAGGCCATGGATCGGAAGCGCGCCGGACTCTACCCGTGCGGCCCGGGAAACTTGAAGACCAGACTCGCCGCTTTCGGCAGGCCGAACCAGCCGTCCTCCCCCTCCGGCCGCGACTGTTGCGGGCCGGCCTTGCGATCGTCCGAAAATTCCGGATAGACGGCCTTGACGACGTCGCCGGAGTAAATTTCGCCGCGGCCGACCGCCGCCAGCACATCGTCGATCCCGGCCCGCGCCAGACGCGGCAGAGCGGCTTTCAATTTGTCTTCGGCATAGGGCTTGGCCGCCCGCTCGAAGGCCCGCATCACGATCTGCCGCCCGAGGTCTGTATATTGCGCCCTGACCGCATCGCGCGTCGCCCGCCGGATCGCCGCGCGGGCCTTGCCGGTCATGACCAGCTTTTCCCAGACCGCTGGAGGAACCTGGCCTTCGGCGCGCACGATCTCCACCTCGTCGCCATTCTGCAATTGAGAGCCGAGCGGCGCGATCCGGCCGTTGATCTTGGCGCCGACGGCCGAATTGCCGACGTCGGTGTGAACGGCATAGGCAAAATCAATCGGCGTCGCGCCGCGCGGCAGAGCGATGAGCTGGCCTTTCGGCGTGAAGCAAAAAACCTGATCGGGAAACAGCTCGAGCTTGGTGTGTTCGAGAAATTCCTCCGGCGAATCGCCTTCCGCCAGAAGATCGATCGTGCGCTGCAGCCATTGATAGGCGCGGCTCTCACGCGTCAGACTCTCGCGGTCGGCGACTCGTCCATCCTTGTAGAGCGCATGCGCGGCAATGCCGTAACGGGCGATGTCGTGCATCTCGTGAGTGCGGACCTGAAGTTCGACGCGCTGGCGCCCGGGACCGACCACGGTCGTGTGGATCGAGCGATAATCATTTTCCTTCGGCGTGGAGATATAATCCTTGAAGCGTCCGGGCACGCTCGGCCATTTGGTGTGGACGACGCCGATCACCCCGTAGCAATCCTCGACCGCGTTGACGCAGACGCGAAAGCCGAAAATGTCCGACAACTGCTCGAAGGCGATCGATTTGCGCTCCATCTTTCGCCAGATCGAATAAGGCAGTTTTTGGCGTCCTTCGACGGTTGCCTCGATGCCGCGCATCGACGAGTTCGTCGCGCAAGTTCCTGTTCGACGCTGGCGATGATCTTGCCGTTCTTCTCTCTGAGGTCATCGAGCCGCTTCTTGATCGTCGCGGCCGGCCTCGGGCATCAGATGCCGGAACGCCAGTTCCTCCAGTTCGTCGCGCATGCTCTGCATGCCCATGCGCCCGGCGAGCGGCGCGTAGATGTCGAGCGTCTCCTCGGCAATCCGCGCCTGTTTCTCCGCCGGCATGAACTGCAGCGTGCGCATATTGTGCAGACGATCAGCCAGCTTGACGAGCAGGACGCGCACGTCAGCGGCGATCGCGAGGAGGAGCTTGCGAAATTCTCCGCTTGCACGGCGCGTTTGGAGACGAGATCAAGCCGTTTGAGCTTGGTCAGGCCTTCGACGAGCCGGCCGATATCGGGCCCGAAAAGCTTGTCGATTTCCTCGCGGGTCGAAATCGGTATCTTCGATCGTGTCATGCAGAACGGCGGCGACGATGGTCGCGTCATCGAGCTTGAGGTCGGTCAGGATGGCGGCGACTTCGAGGGGATGCGAGAAATAAGGATCGCCGGAGGCGCGTTTCTGCGCACCATGCGCCTTCATGGCATAGACATAGGCGCGATCGAGCAGTTCTTCGTCGGCATGCGGATTATAGCGCCGAACGCGATCGACGAGCTCATATTGCCGCATCATGGTTCTTTTCGATGCCATGCGAATTGCGCGGCAGAAAAACACCCGCGGCCGCGCCACCTCGTCCGCCGCGCAAATCTTGAGCGCTGGCTGCCGCAGCCTCCTGAAGCACGGTGCCAGCGCCGGCGCCTGCCAAACTCAGTCGCTATCGTCCTCGGTCTCGGCCGGCGGCACCAGCCCTTCGAGGCCGCGCAGCAAATCCTCTTCCGTCATCCGGTCGAACTGGACATCGCCGAATGCCTCGGATTGCGCCTTGTCGATCGGAGCGAGCGCCGGTACCGCCTCGGCCTCCGGCTCGTCGACTTCCACATGTTTTTGCAGCGAGTGAATAAAATCTTCCTTAAGATCCTCCGGCGCAAGCGTCGCCTCGGCGATTTCCCGCAGAGCGACGACGGCGTTCTTGTCCTTGTCCCGCTCCACTGTGATCGGAGCGCCTGAGGCGATCATCCTTGCCCTATGACTTGCGATCAGAACGAGTTCAAAGCGATTCTCAACCTTATCTATGCAGTCTTCAACCGTAACGCGAGCCATTTCATCAAAACTCCTTGATTTGCCTAATTCGGATTATTCGGGCTTCCTGAGGAATTGGCGAGCAAATGCCGCCGCCGACTGCGTGAGATTCTGAGCAGTTGCTCGCGCTCAAGTTCACAAAACGGGGGCTCTCCAAACTCTTGGATTTCGAATTCAGTCACGGGATTGACCCTTGACGGGGCAAATCCGTGGGACCACATACATACGCTCAAGGCGTTGGGACATCTAGCATTTACTGGCCCGACGTTGCAAGGATTACAAAATCCCATTGCAAATGCCAACACTGGAATACTTGAACCAGCAACCCAGAGAAACGTTTATGGCTGATCAGGAGCGAATTGCGCTTTTTATCGATGGCGCGAATCTTTATGCAACCGCGAAATCCTTGGGCTTCGATATCGATTATAAGCGCCTGCTGAAGGAGTTCCAAACCAGGGGGAAGCTCATCCGCGCATTCTATTATACTGCGTTGGTGGAAGATCAGGAATATTCCTCGATCCGGCCGTTGATCGATTGGCTCGATTATAACGGCTACTCCGTCGTCACCAAACCGACGAAGGAGTTCGTCGATTCCCTCGGTCGCCGCAAGGTGAAGGGAAATATGGACATCGAGCTTGCCGTCGATGCCATGGAGATGGCCGAGCACCTGGATCACATCGTGCTCTTTTCCGGCGACGGCGATTTCCGCTCTCTTGTCGAGGCCGTACAGCGCAAAGGCGTGCGGGTCTCGGTCGTCTCGACCAACACGACGCAGCCGGCGATGGTTGCGGACGAATTGCGTCGCCAGGCCGACGAGTTCATCGATCTTGTCTCGCTTTCGGCAAAGATCGGACGCGATCCGGTCGAGCGTGCGGAACGCGCCCAGAAATATCAGGACCGGCGACCTGCCTCCGCAGTCTCAGCCGGTTATGATCAAGACATGCTGGACGATTGAGCCCGCCGGGCGAGGATCTGGCGGGTGTAGGACCTGCGCCCGTCAAATCCGCCGTTCATCAGGCCGAGCCCGACCACGATTGCCCACGCTGCCCGCGTCTCGCCGCATTCCGGAGCGCCAATCGCTGCGATCATCCGGACTGGTTCAACGCTCCGGTGCCTTCCTTCGGCGCACGCGATGCCTGGCTGCTGATCGTCGGCTTGGCGCCGGGCTTGCGCGGCGCCAACCGCACGGGGCGGCCGTTTACCGGCGATTTCGCCGGAATTTTGCTCTACGAAACTCTGTTGGCCTGCGGCTTGGCTTCGGGAATCTATGCCGAGCGCGCCAATGACGGCCTGCGTCTAATCGGCTGCGCCATCACCAATGCAGTGCGCTGCGTGCCGCCGCAGAACAAACCGCTGCCGGCGGAGATCGCCAAGTGCCGGGTCTTTCTCGAGGCGACCATCGCCAGCCTGCCGAACCTCAGAGCGATCATTGCGCTCGGACGCGTCGCGCACGACTCCGTGGTCCGCGCCTTCGGGCAAAAGCTTGCCGCCCTGCCCTTCGGGCATGGGCGCGAACATTCGCTTTCGCCCAGCATCAGGCTTTTCGACAGCTATCATTGCTCGCGCTACAACACGAATACGGGGGTGCTGACGGTCGAGATGTTCCAGGCGCTGTTCCGGCAGGTGCGCGCGGAACTCGACCTGTCAAGCTAGGCGCGGCCCGCCGCTTCCAAGCCAGTTCACCACGTCCTCGGCGCTCTTGTCCGGCGGGAACACCGGATAAAACACTTTTCGGATGATGGCGTCGTCCATGACAAGCGCCATGCGCTTCAGCAAGGTCATGCCGTTGACCGCGAAGGTTGGCAGTTTGAGTGCATGGGCCAAAGCGCCCTTTTTGTCGGACAAAAGGGCGAAGGGCAGATGCAGCCGCTGCGCCGCCTCCCGCTGATAGGCCGTATCTTGCACCGAAAGGCCGAAGAGATGCGCGATGCCGAGCGCCTTGAGCTCAGCGAAATGATCGCGAAAGGAGCAAGATTGCGGCGTGCAGCCCCGCGCGCCGGGGATCAGGTCCCAGTCCCGCGGCAACGCAACGCCGGGCACGCCGGTCATCGGATAGATGTAGACGACCGAGCGCCCGGCGAGCCGGCCGATGTCGACCTCGCTGCCGTCTGTTGCCGGCAAAGTAAGGTCGGGAAGACACATTCCGACGAGGTGATCGGCGGCGCCATCGTCTTTCGGCGCCGGAAGATCGGCGGCCAACAAGTTCGGATCGACAGGCGCCGCGTCCCTCATTGGCCCGCTTCCCCGCGATAAGACATGAATTCGAGCAGCGAGCCGTCGGGATCGCGAAAATAGACGCTGGTCGCTTCGCCTTTCACGCCGCGCGTCGCGACGGGGCCAAGTTCGATCGCGATACCCTGGGCTTGCAGATGAGCGATCGCCTCCGCCAGCGGCCCCACCCATTCGAAGCAGAGATCGCTGTTGCCCGGCTCAACCGGCCGTCGTGCCAAGATCTTTGGCGTGATTCCCGGGCCGTGGCAGTTCAGGAGAAAATCCCCGAACTTGTAAGCGAAGCCTTTTTGACGCGGCACGACCTCGGCGCCCAGGACAGCTCGATAGAAATGGTTCGAGCGTTCCCAGTCAGAAACATGGATGACGCAATGGTCGATCTTCAACGGCTGCATTTCGGGTCTCGGAACGGGACGTGCCGGCCTTGCGTCACACTCTGTCTCGCAACAATCGGCTCTTTTCGCGGTTCCAGTCGCGCTGCTTCTCGGATTCGCGCTTGTCGTGAAGCTTTTTGCCGCGCCCCAAAGCCAGCTCGATCTTGGCGCGACCGCGTTCGTTGAAGTAGATCTTCAGCGGCACGATCGTCATCCCCTCGCGTTCAAGTCCCTTCGCCAGTCGACTGATTTCGCGTGATTTCAAAAGCAGCTTCCGCGATCGCTTCGGTTGATGGTTGAAGCGGTTGGCCTGTAGATATTCGGGGATGTTGGCGTTGACGAGATAGAGCTCGCCGGCCTTGTCAAGGCTGGCATAGCTCTCCCCGATCGAGGCCTTGCCATTACGCAGCGACTTCACTTCGGTTCCGGTCAGCACGAGGCCTGCCTCGAACGTCTCGCCGATTTCGTAGTCGAACCTAGCCCGGCGATTATCCGCGACCACTTTGAAACTCGTGCCCTGCTTCTCAGCCAATCGAATGATCCTCGTAGCGCCAGGTCATGGCGATAGGAGCCCCGCATGGGTCATGGCGGCCTTGATCGCGGCTTGTGCCGTGCTCGCGGCCGGCAGCATGGGCAGGCGCAGCTCGTTCGCCAATTTGCCGAGCACCGAGAGAGCATATTTCGGCCCTGCCGGATTGGGATCGGCAAAGAGCGCCGCGTGAAGCGGCGTCAGCCGGTCCTGGATTTGCAATGCGGCGGCGAAATCGCCTCTCATGCAGGCCTCCTGCATGTCGGCGCAGATCCGCGGCGCGACATTGGCGGTGACCGAAATGCAGCCGTGACCGCCATGCGCCATCACCGCGAGCGCGGTCATGTCCTCGCCCGACAATTGGATGAAATCGGCGCCAAGCGCATGCCGTTGCAGGGCGATGCGGGCGAGATTGCCCGTTGCGTCCTTCACCCCGGCAATATTCTTCAATTCATAGAGCCGTTGCATCGTCTCGATCGACAGATCGACGACCGAACGCGGCGGAATATTATAGAGAATGATCGGAATGCCGATTGCATCATTGATCGCCTTGAAGTGGCGATACATGCCCTCCTGGGACGGCTTATTATAGTAGGGCGTCACCGCGAGAACGCCGTTGGCGCCGGACTTTTCGGCATGCTGGGCAAGTTCGATCGCCTCGGTCGTATTGTTCGAGCCGGCGCCGGCGATGACCGGAACTCTCCCCCTCGTCTCGGTAATGCAAACTTCGACGACATGCCGATGTTCCGCATGGGAAAGCGTCGCGCTTTCGCCTGTGGTCCCGACGGGAGCCAGCCCATGCGTGCCATTGGTGATCTGCCAGTCGACAAGGGCGCGATAGGCCAATTCGTCGAATTTGGCCGCCTTGAACGGCGTCACCAGGGCGGTGATCGACCCTTTGAATGAAGCTTTCGTGCCCATGGCGGACTTCCTTCCAACGATTGCCCAATGGGCGCCTTAGTTTTGCACCTGTGTCTTCCGACAATCACAGCGTCAAGTCCATCTCTGCCGCCGCGCCGCGCCGGAGCAAAGCCAAGGCAGAGCCATGCTACAAAAGTTCTTGAGGTCGTTCATAGGTTTACTTTAGGCGGGACGCCCTGAGGCAAGGACGCCGGCCCGTTTGACGTTTTGTAAGGCAAGACCCGTCAGAGTGATTGACGGACGGAAGAAGACGCCGCCGGTCGGCGCCAAGCCCTTGGTCAAACAGCGCAGGATTTCGATGCCCGTACGGCACCTTTCTTTGCGATTGGTCGCGCTCCTCGGTCTAGGGGTTTGCCTTGCTTTTGCCGCAGGCGCCTACCTGCCCTACCCGAGGTTCGATCGAGCCGCGCCGGCGCGCCTCGCCGCCTTCGCCAGCGACACGCTTTATCGCTTCACGACCGAGTTCGAAGGCTTTTTCGAATCCGAACGCGCCCACCTTGCGAGCCAACCTCCGGAGCAACCCGGGCCACCGATCGACCGCGCCGCGACCCTCGGCCTCGATCTTACTGGTCTGCGCGAAGCGCTGCCCTTCTACAAAGCGGGCGACCTCGCCAATGGTGACGCGGAAGCCGCGGCCGCTACGGACCCGATCGTGCGCACGACACTGGAATGGGTGGCGCTGCGCAGCGCTCGCGAAGTCAGCGCCGAACGGCTTGAGGCTTTTCTCGATGCCCATCCCGCTTGGCCAACACGTGACGCCATCGCGCGTCGCATTGAGGAACAATTTTATGCAAGCCATGCCGACCCCAAGCTTGTCGAGGACTATTTCGCCCATTCCCCGCCGCAGACCGTGTTCGGCAAGCTGGCGCTCGCCCGCGCGCTGACAAGCGAGGGCAAGACAGCCGATGTCGGCGACCTCGTCCGCGCCGTCTGGCGAAAGGCGGACCTAGCGGGAGGGCTGGAGGCCAAGGTCAAAAGCGAATTCGGCACTTATCTCACGACGATCGACCATAAGGCGCGGGCCGATCGCCTCCTCTACGAAGAGGAGAACGAAGCCGGGCTACGCGCCGCCACGCTCGCGGGGAAGGAGGTGCTGGCGCTTGCCAAATTGCGTGTCGCGGTCAGCAATGAGGCGGCAACCGATAAGATGTTCGCCGCTATTCCTGCGGCCATGCAAAGCGACCCCGCCTACCTCTTCGCCAAGATCCAGAAACTGCGCCGCGCCGACAAAGTGAGCGAAGCCGCAGCCCTGATGTTGACGGCCCCGCGCAACCCTGCGCTCCTGATCGACGGCGATGCGTGGTGGAACGAGCGGCGCGCGATCGCCCGCAAGCTTCTCGATCTCGATGATCCGGCGACCGCCTACCGGATTTGCGCCGAGAATTCGGCCGAAGGCGATGAGGCGAAAATCGACGCTGAATTTCACGCCGGCTGGATCGCCTTGCGTTTCCTCAACGACCCCGTCCGCGCTGCCCAACATTTCGACGCCGCGGCGCTCGTTGCGCAGACGCCGATCTCGATTGCCCGTATCGCCTATTGGCAGGGCCGTACCGCCGAGATCTCGCAGCGCGAGAACGCCAGTGAGCTCGCCAAAGCCTATTATGAAAAGGCAGCCGAGCGGGTTGCGACTTATTACGGCCAGCTCGCCCGCGAGCGCCTTCAGCTCCAGCCCATAACGCTGCGTAGCCTCGCCCCCGCCGCGACCGGCACGGCGCGTGACGAATCCGTCCGTATCGTTGAATTGCTCTATGCGCTCGATGAAAGCGATCTCGCGCTCAGCCTCGCGGCCGAGGCGGCGCAGCATTTGACCAGTGAACCTCAATTGGCCGCGCTCGCCAATGTTGTCGCCGCCGAACACGATGCGCATGCCTCGCTCGTGGTCGGCAAGATCCTCGCGCAAAGGCAGATGGCGGTCGATAGTTTGGCTTTCCCCACCTATGGCGTTCCGGATTTCGAGCCGTTCGTCAATTCGGCGCCGCCCGCGATCGTCTATGCGATCGCCCGGCAGGAAAGCGGCTTTGATCCGCACGCCGTCTCCGGCGCCGGCGCGAAAGGTCTGATGCAGATGATCAACTCGACGGCCAAGCGTACCGCCGAGCAGATCGGCGTCGATTTCGACGTTTCGAGGCTGACAAGCGATGCCGCTTTCAACGCCAAGCTCGGCGCCGCCCATCTCGGCGAATTGCTCGCCGAGCAACGCGGCTCGCCCATCCTCGTCTTCGCCGCCTACAATGCCGGCGGCCGACGCGTGAAGGAATGGATCGAGGCTTACGGCGATCCCCGCACGCCGGGCGTCGATCCCATCGATTGGGTCGAACGCATCCCCTTCGAGGAGACACGCAATTACGTCCAGAGGGTCATGGAGAATTGGGCCATGTACCAGGCGAGTTTCGGGCAGTCGAAGACGGCGGCGTCGGAACACGCCACCAACATTGCCGCGAAACTATGAGGCTGCGAAAAGCCGCTCCTCGATCAGATCGACGACGGACCGCAGCAGACGCTCGGCCGTAAAGGGTTTGGCGAGAAACTGCGTGTCCGGCGGCGGCAGCGGTACGGCTGGTCGCCCCGACATTATAATGACGCCGATTTTCGGCCAGAGCTCGCCAATCCGCAGCGCGAGCCCTATCCCGTCGAGTTCGCCGGGCATGTCCACATCGGTTATGACGGCATCGACCGGATGTTCGGCAAGCGCGCGCAAACCCTCGTTGGCGCAGCCGGCCTGAAGCGCCCCGAAGCCCGCGTCACGCAGGATATCGACGATGATATCGCGGACGAGCGTGTCGTCTTCGACGACGAGAACATTGGGGCGGCGATCCTGTCTCATGGCCGAGAATCGCTCGAAATTGAATTAAGTTCCAGATGGCGCCCAAGATGGTAAATGAAGGCTTACTTCTTCCTCGGGGCAATCATGGCCAATACATCTTCGCCTTTCCTCAGCCGTTTCATCAGCGCGCCGGACGGCCTCAAGCTCCATATGCGCGACTATGGCTCGCCGCTCGATCCCGGCCTGCCCGTCGTTTGCTTTCCCGGCCTGTCGCGCAATGCCGCCGATTTCGGTCCGCTTGCCGAGGCCCTGGCCACTGGGGCCGCGGGACAAAGGCGACGCGTCGTGGCGCTCGACTATCGCGGCCGCGGTCTTTCGGATTTCGATCCCAACTGGCGCAATTACGAGTTGCCGGTCGAGACCGCCGATATCGATGCCATGCTGATCGCCGCCGAAGTTCATGCGGCGATCTTCGTCGGAACGTCGCGCGGCGGCTTCCATGTGATGTCGATGGCAGTGCGTCGGCCGGGGCTCGTGCTCGGGGCCGTACTCAACGACATAGGCCCGGTGATCGAGCCGCAAGGCTTCACCCGCATCCGCCATTATCTCCGCCATATGACCGCGCCGGGCTCTCTTGCTGATGCAATCGATTGCGTGAAGAAAATCATGAGCGCGCAATTTCCCGCTCTCAGCGAGGCGGATTTCGAAACCCATGCTCGCGCCTCCTTTCAGAAAGCCGACGGAAGCTTCGGCCTCACCTTCGATCCGAATTTGGTGAAGCCGCTCGATCTGCTCGATCTCGACGAACCTCAGCCGCCGACCTGGCCGCTTTTCGACGCGCTCGGCGATATCCCGCTTCTGGTCATCCGCGGCGCCAACTCAGATGTGCTGTCGCCGGCAACGCTCGTCGAAATGGCCCGCCGTCACAAAAGCTGCGCGACCTATATTGCCGAAGGGCAAGGCCATGCGCCGCTGCTCTATGACAAGAGTTCGATCCGCCGGATCGCCGAATTCGTCGCCGAGGTCGAGGCGCAGACGCGGGTCGCGGCGTAGAGCCAAGCGCAATTGTTTGCCGCCTTGCCATCGCATCAGGCCTCGGGCATTGTCCGGCCGTCCGAGAGCCGGCGGACAGCGTCGCCCATAAGGCGGCGCAGGGAGACGTGGCCGAGAGGCTGAAGGCGGCGGTTTGCTAAACCGTTATAGGGTTGTAAAGCTCTATCGAGGGTTCGAATCCCTCCGTCTCCGCCATCCAGCCCGGCCCTCATTCGCAGCACTCGCCGGGCGACCGGCCGGACTGTTCACAGCCTTATGATCATGACGGCACTCCGGCTCGGCCGCGTTGACCCGAAATCCGATCCAGCTGATGCTTGATCGAAATCAAGCACCTGACGCACCTCTGGCGCTATTAGTATTCGAGGCCCGAGATGGAAGCCGGCTGGAAAGCCGTGGCTGATCTCATGCAGGCTTTTTAACACGATCCGATGAGATTTGAGCGTGAGCAACGATGCCCCTGAGACACCGGTTGCGTCCGAATCTTCGAGCAAGATCGGCGAGGTGCTTCCGCCTGCCGCAAACGCCCTTGTTTCCCTGCCTCAGGCCGTGCCGGCCACGATCGAGGGCCATGCGCCCAGGCATCGGAAGCTGCGTTGGAGATTGGTTGCGGTCATCGCGCTGGCGGCGGCCGCTTCGGCCGGCGGCGGATATTACTGGTGGCGTCTGCACCAAACGGGTTTGCCCGCGGGAATCGTCTTCAGCAATGGGCGGCTCGAGGCCGAAGAGATCGACATCGACGCGAAATTCCCCGAACGCGTGGCGCAATTGCTGGTCGATGAGGGCGACGTCGTCCAGCGCGGCCAAATCGTGGCGCGGATGGACACGCGCGATGTCGAAGCCTCGCTCAAAAAAGCCCAGGCTCAGGTCGAGGAAGCGCAGCGAAGCTTGGACGAGGCGCGCGCCAATGTCGCCCAGCAGCGAACCGAAGTCGTCTTCGCCCAACAGGAACTCGATCGAACAACGGCGCTCGTCCAGCGCGGTTTCGCGACCTACGAACTGCTCGATCAGCGTCGCCAGGCGCTCTATGGCGCTCAAGACGCGCTGAATGCCGCCAACGACCGCGTTGGGGAAGCGCAGCGTGCGCTCGACGCCTCGACCCACGACGTCGAACTCTACAGTGTCAACATTGCCGATGACACTTTGGTTTCACCGACGGTCGGGCGCATCCAATACCGCATTTCCAATGTCGGCGAAGTTTTGCCGGCCGGCGGCAAAGTCTTTACGATGCTCGATTTCACCAACGTCTATATGGACATCTACCTGCCGACTGCAGACGCGGGACGCGCAAGCATACGGGGCGGATGCCCGCATCGTGCTCGACGCCTATCCCAACTTTGCGATCCCCGCGCATGTCTCTTTCATCGCGACGCAGGCGCAATTCACGCCGAAGGCCGTCGAGACCAAGGAAGAGCGCGACAAGCTCATGTTCCGCGTCAAGGTGCGGGTCGATCAAGATTTCTTGGCCTCGCGTATCGCCAAAGTGCGCACGGGGCTGCCGGGAATCGGATATGTGCGCGTCGATCCCAGGGTCGCATGGCCGGCTTCGCTGCGTGGGCCGACCTCGCAATGAGCCCGGCGGAAAAAACAGTCGGCGCGTTCCAAAACGTTTCGCTGCGCTATGGCAAGGCCGTCGCGCTCGACGATGTGACTCTCCCCATTCCGGGCAGCTGCATGGTCGGACTGATCGGGCCCGATGGGGTGGGCAAATCTTCGCTTCTGGCACTGCTCTCCGGCGCGCGCCGAATTCAGAGCGGGCGTGTTTGGGTGCTCGACGGCGATCTCGCCGATAGAAGCCATCGCGCCGCTGTCTGCCCGCGCATCGCCTATATGCCGCAGGGCCTTGGGAGAAACCTTTATCCCGACCTTAGCGTCTATGAGAACATCGCTTTTTTCAGCCGGCTCTTTGGCCAAGGGCGGCAGGAACGTGAAAGCCGCATCGCAGCGCTGCTTATGGCGACGGGACTCGATGGCGTTCCCGACCGGCCGGCCAGCAAGCTTTCAGGCGGCATGCGCCAGAAGCTCGGGCTTTGTTGCGCGCTCATCCACGATCCGGACCTGCTCATCCTCGACGAGCCGACGACCGGCGTCGATCCTCTTTCGCGGCGGCAGTTCTGGAGCTTGATTTCACGCATGCGGGCGGCGCACGCCGGCATGAGTGTCGTCATTGCGACCGCCTACATGGAAGAGGCGGAACAATTCGATTGGCTGGTAGCCATGAACGCCGGACGCGTCCTCGCCACGGGGTCGCCGGCAAAGATCAGAAAGCAGACAAGTTCGGCATCTCTCGAAGAGAGCTTCATCGCCCTGCTTCCGGAAGAGCGTCGACGCGGTCATAGAGCATTTACGATTGCGCCTCGCCCGCCCGGCGACTGGGAACCGGTCATCGTCGCCCGCGGACTGACGCGGCGCTTCGGCGACTTCACGGCCGTAGACCGCGTCGATTTCACGATTGCGCGCGGCGAGATCTTCGGTTTTGTCGGATCGAACGGCAGCGGCAAGACGACGACCATGAAAATGCTCACGGGGCTCCTGCCGGCCAGCGCCGGCACGGCGTTTTTGTTCGGCAAGCCAATCAATGCGACGGACATGAGCGCACGCTTTCGCGTCGGCTACATGTCGCAGTCCTTCTCTCTCTACACGGAACTCACGGTCCGCCAGAATCTCGTCCTACATGCGAGGCTCTTTCATCTTAAGCATTCCAGAGACCGTGTCGAGGAGCTCGTCGCACGCTTCGAACTTGCCGATTACCTCGACCAGCGCGCTGGCGATCTTCCATTGGGAATTCGGCAGCGGCTGTCGCTCGCCGTCGCCATCGTGCACAAGCCGGACCTCTTGATCCTCGATGAACCTACCTCCGGCGTCGACCCATTGGCGCGCGATCAATTTTGGGAACTTCTCGGAGATTTGTCGCGCAAAGAGGGCGTTACCGTTTTCGTCTCGACACATTTCATGAATGAGGCCGCCCGCTGCGACCGCGTCGCGCTCATGGACGCGGGACGGGTTCTGGCGATTGGCTCGCCAGCGGAGCTTGTGAAGGCCCGCGGCTGCGCCAATCTGGAAGACGCTTTCATCGCCTACCTTGAAAGCGCGGAAGGATCGAAAGAAGGAAAGACGGCTCAACCGCCTTCAGTCTCCGGCCTACCGGCCATGATCGCGCCGGCCGGTGCGCCGGCAGTCGCCTCCCCGTGGTTCAGCCTGCGCCGTCTCTTCGCTTATACGATTCGCGAATCGCTCGAACTGATCCGCGATCCCATCCGCATCGGTTTCGCGCTCTTCGGCACGGCGTTCCTCATGGCCGTCTTCGGTACCGGCATCTCAACTGACGTCAACAACCTCACCTTTGCGGTTCTCGATCGCGACAACTCGCACGAAAGCCGAACCTATCTCGAGGAATTGCGTGGCTCGACCTACTTCACCGAGAAGGCTCCGATCATCAACCAAGCCGATCTCGAAAGGCGCATGCAATCGGGAGACATCACGGCCGCTATCGAGATTCCGCCGGACTTCGGCCGCGACCTTAGAAAGGGCGTACCGACTGAGATCGGCGCATGGGTCGATGGCGCCATGCCGTTTCGCGCCGAGACGATCCGCGGCTATCTTCAGGCGGCGCATGCGCAGTTTCTTTCCGACTATGCCGTACAAAACGGTCTGGCGGCGGACATGACCTCTGATGACATGCGCGACGCGCTGCGCAACGACGATCTCGCCATATACGGCTATTTTGGTGCAACGGCTGTGCCGGCGAGAATCGAGACGAGGTTCCGTTACAATCAGAATTTCGACAGCATTTACGCCGAGGTGCCGGGAGCCTTGGCTCTCTTGCTCGTCGAGATTCCGGCCATTCTCATGGCGCTTGCCGTGGTGCGCGAGAAGGAACTCGGCTCGATCACCAACCTTTATGTGACTCCGGTCACCCGCATCGAGTTCCTGCTCGGCAAGCAGATCCCGTATATCGCCATCGCTATGGTCAATTTCGGGCTCATGTGCCTCATGGCTATTTTTCTCTTCAACGTTCCGCTGAAGGGAAGCTTTCCCACCTTGTTCGTTGGCGCCCTGCTCTATGTCACCGCGACGACCGGCATCGGCATGTTGATTTCGGCCTTCTGCCGAACGCAGATCGCAGCACTTTTCGGGGCCGCGATTCTCACGATTCTGCCGGCGATCACGTTTAGCGGAATGCTGGTGCCGGTCTCCTCTCTGACCGGGGCCGCCGCGATCATGGGACGCGGTTTCCCCATGACATATTTCCTCAAGATCAGCGTCGGCACATTCACCAAATCCCTCGGCTTCAGCGATCTTTCCGAAAGCCTGTTGGCGCTCGCCGCTTTTATCCCCATTCTGACGCTGCTCAGCGTTCTGCTGCTGCGCAAGCAGGAAACCTAGCGAGTGCTCGGCATGCAGGCTCTCAGCAATATTTTCTGGCTTGGGACGAAGGAGCTGCGCAGCTTCTTTCGCGATGCCGTATTGCTCGGCCTCGTCATTTACACGTTTTCGTTCGCCATCTATGTGCAGGCGCAGAGCAATGCTCAGGAGCTGCACAATGGCTCGATCGCTTATGTGGATCAGGACAATTCTGAATTGTCGCACCGGATGATGGCTGCCTTTCTGCCTCCCTATTTCAAGAAGCCGGTGCCGGTCGCTGAAAGCGACGTCGATCACCTGCTGGATACGGCCGCCTATACATTCATCGTCATCATTCCATCGCATTTCGAGGCCGATGCGCTGGGCGGACGGAGTCCCGAGGTGCAGGTTAATATCGACGCGACCGCCATGGTGCCGGCCGGGCTCGGCTACGGCTACATCCAGCAGATTCTTTCGACCGAGATCGACAACTTCCTGTCTCGCAACGAGGGCTCCTTTCTCTCTCGTTCGCAGAACATTGCGACGACGCCAGTCACTCTTTCCGTGCGGGTCATGTACAATCCGAATGTTACGACCGCCTGGTTCACGAGCGTCATGGGCATCGTCAACAATGTCACCATGCTGGCAATCATTCTGGCGGGAGCCGCCGTCGTGCGCGAGCGCGAGCACGGCACGATGGATCATCTGCTGGTCATGCCGGTCTCGCCGTTCCAAATCGCCATGTCGAAGATCTGGGCCAACGGCCTCGTGATTGTCATTGCCTCCGCGCTATCCCTCGAAATCGTCGTGCGCGCGCTCCTCAAGATCCCGATCACCGGCTCGGTCCCGCTGTTCATAAGCGGCGTGGCGATCTATCTCTTCTTTGCCACCGCGATCGGCATCTTTTTAGCGACGATTGCGCGCACGATGCCGCAGCTCGGTCTCCTTTATCTTCTGGTCGCCTTTCCGATGAACATCCTTTCAGGCAGCAATACACCGCTCGAATCCATGCCGGTGGTGCTGCGCACGATTATGGAGTTCTCACCGTCGACGCATTTTGTCTCTTTCGCGCAGGCAATCCTTTTTCGCGGCGCCGGGTTTTCGGTTGTGTGGCCGCAATACCTATTTATCGCATTCGTCGGAGGACTTTTCCTGTTCCTCGCCCTGCTCCGCTTCCGCGCCTCCGCCGTCCAGGCTGGTTAATGCGGAGACCCAGCGACGGGCGACGCAACGATTGAGACAGATCAATGTGCGACCCCCCCGCCGTGGAGATTCGTGTATATTGGTTGTGCTCCCGAAAATAGGACGAAATCCAATGCTCAAGGATGTGATGGTGCATCTCGATGGAAGCGAAGAGGACGAGTTTCGTCTAAGGCATGCCGAGGCCATTGCGGCCGGCGGGCAAACCCGCATCATCGGCCTTTATACGAATACTCTGCCTGAATATGCTTATGTCATGGCGATTCAGTCGGGCTTGGCGCCGATGGAGCCGGTGGTCGAACTGGCCGAGCGGGTGCGCAAGACGGGAGATCGCGCCGTCGCCGCTCTCACCGAGCGCTGCAAAGGACTTGCTGTTCCCACGGAAATCTGCCGTATCGAAGCGCTGCCGAGCGAGATGCCGAGGCTCTGCGTCTCGAAGGCTCGCTGCGCGGACCTTTTCGTCGCGACTGCCCCCTATCAACGCGAGGATCTTCCGATCTGGGATGAGCTTATCGAATCCGTGATGTTCGAGTCGGGGCAGGCTCTCTATCTCGTGCCCCGCAGCGCCGCAGCGAGACCCATAGAAAAGATTATCGTTGCTTGGCGCAACACGCGGGAATCCACCAGAGCCATCGCCGAGGCCATCCCGCTCATGAAAGCGGCGGCGCGAACGCAACTCGTGATCGTCGAGCCCAAGAGCGCCGAAGATGAACAACCCATGGACGTCGTCGCGCATCTCAAGCGTCATGGAATAAAAGTCGATGTCGCCAAGTTCGAAATGGGTGACGGCGCGGTCTCGGACACCCTACTCAACGAGGCGCGTGATATGGGCGCCGATCTCATCGTCATGGGCGCCTACGGTCATTCGCGATTCCGCGAATGGGTTCTTGGCGGCGTCACCCGCGAGATGATCGAGAAATCGAAGCTGCCTATCCTCATGGCACATTAAGCGCAGGTATCCGAGCTATGCCGTTAGAGACTGCGACGCAAGGCGACCGACTGAGCGTGATTGCGGACGGTTCCTGGACCGCAACGCAAGCGGCGGTCCTGGAGCCTATGGTCGATGCGGTCCAGGCCGGCACCAACATTCGCACCATGCTGCTCGATCTACACGGCATCGCCGAAATCGACACGTATGGTGCCTGCTTGCTCGAGCGGTTGATACGCCGCTGGCGCGAAGACGGAAAAGAGGCGAACGTCAGCGGACTGGAAGATCGTTTCCGCGGATTGGTGGCGCAGGTTGATCGCCTCGGCGACGAAATCTCCCAGCCGATTGAAGAGAAAAGCACCCGGCTCGCCGCCTTGGAGGAACTTGGCCGCGGGATCTTCAACTCCGGGCGCTACGCCGTAACCTTTCTCACCATGCTCGGCGCTGTGGGCGACGCGCTCCTGCGCGTTCTCCTCGACCCGCGCCGTCTCCGCTTCACGTCTTTGGTGAACCAACTTGATCGCGTCGGCCTGAAGGCCGTTCCGATCGTCCTTCTGATCACTTTTCTCATCGGCGGCATCATCTCCCAGCAGGGCATATTTCAACTTCGCAAATTCGGCGCCGAAAGCTATGCCGTCGATCTCGTCGGCATCCTGGTGTTGCGCGAGATCGGCGTCTTGATCGTCGCCATCATGGTCGCCGGCCGGTCGGGAAGCTCCTATACGGCGGAGCTCGGCTCCATGAAGATGCGCGAGGAGATCGATGCCTTGCGCACCATGGGGCTCGACCCGGCGGAGGTCCTCATCTTGCCGCGCGTCATCGCGCTCGTCGTCGCCCTGCCAATTCTGACCCTTCTCGGCTCCCTGTCCGCGCTTTATGGAGGGGGAGTGGTGGCGTGGCTTTATGGCGGAATGAGTCCCGCGATCTTTATCGCGCGATTGAAGGACGCGATTTCCGTTACGCATTTCGAGGTCGGCATCATCAAGGCGCCGTTTATGGCCCTTGTGATAGGCATCGTGGCTTGCGCCGAAGGGCTGAAGGTGCAAGGCAGCGCCGAGTCGCTTGGCTTGCAAACGACCTCGTCGGTGGTCAAATCGATTTTCCTCGTCATTGTTCTCGACGGCTTCTTCGCCATATTCTTTGCCTCTATAGGAATGTGAGAGATGGAGCCTGCGAACAATTCCGTGGTCATCGATGTGCACGACCTTACTGTCGGATTCGGCGATCAAATCGTTCTCGATAACCTCTCGCTCGACGTTCGGCGCGGAGAAATTCTTGGCGTCGTCGGCGCGTCCGGCGGCGGCAAAACCGTCCTGCTGCGAACGATCATCGGGCTTATCCACCAACGTCAGGGAAGCATCAACATTTTGGGTATCGATCGCGATAAAGCATCGTTGGAGACGATTCGCGCGATCGAGCGCCGTTGGGGCATATTGTTCCAGCAAGGCGCCCTGTTCTCTTCGCTCACCGTGCGTCAGAACATCGAATTCCCCATGCGCGAGTACCTTCACGTCTCCGAAAGGCTGCGGGAGGAAGTCGCCAAAGCCAAACTCGGCATGGTCGGCCTGAACGCCGAGGATGCCGAAAAATATCCCGCCGAACTCTCCGGCGGCATGACCAAGCGCGCGGCCTTGGCGCGCGCCCTTGCGCTCGATCCTGAAATCGTCTTTCTCGATGAGCCGACATCGGGGCTCGATCCAATCGCGGCCGGCGACATCGACACGTTGATCAGGACATTGCAGCAGACGCTCGGGTTGACCGTCTTTATGGTCACCCACGACCTCGACAGCCTGCATGCGGTCTGCGACCGGATCGCGGCACTCGCCGACGGCAAGGTCGTGGCCGAGGGATCGATGGCGACCATGTTGGCTTGCGAACATCCATGGGTGAAATCCTATTTCCAGGGCAAGCGCGCGCGAGCCGAGCGGCTTCCCATCCCGTCCGGACATTGAGGGCAAAGCGATGGAAACGAGCGCGCGCTACATTCTGGTCGGACTATTCGCGATTGTCGCCATCGTGGCCGGCTTCGTCTTCGTCTATTGGCTGAACAACAACAACACCAGCGGGATTGGCAAGCGCGATGCCTATGAGATCCGCTTCCAGGGCGCCGTGTCGGGATTGCAGACGGGCGCTGCCGTCCAGTTCAACGGCATCCGCGTCGGGGAAGTCACCGGGCTACGGCTCGATAGCAAAAATCCGGGCGAGGTCATCGCGACGATCGCGGTTGCGCAAGGCACTCCGCTACGCGCCGATACGAAAGTCAACGTCGACTTCCAGGGTCTGATGGGTACAGCGCTGATCTCCCTCAGCGGCGGCACTCCGACATCTCCCCTGCTGTCGAGCTCTCCGGGCGTGCCGGCTATCCTTGTCGCCGACGCCGCAGCGGGCGAGGACTTGACTCAGACCGCGCGCGGAACTCTGCAGCACGTCGATAAGATCCTGGCGGAAAACAGGAAGTCCCTGAAAGACACGATCGACAATCTGAAGACTTTTTCAGGGGCGTTGGCGCGCAATTCCGGCCGCATGGACGCCATCATGGCCGGGCTCGAGCATCTCGCGGGGGGCGGACCCGCCGAAAAGCCCAAGCCGCTTTATGACCTGACGGTGAGCATTCCGTCCTCCACCGCGCTGCACGGGCAAATCGCCGTGGCCGAGCCGACGGCCGTGGTCGCACTCGATACGCAGCGGATCCTCTCGCGCTCGGCCGACGGCCAATTATCGCAGGTCGGCGATGCGCAGTGGAGCGACGCCATACCAAAACTCATCCAAGCGAAGATCATGGAGAGCCTCGAGAACGCCGGGATGCAAACCACAATGGCAGAACCGATGGGCGCGACAACAAGCAACCAGCTTGTGCTCGATTTGCGCAATTTCGCGCTCACAGGCACCCCGCCCACGGCGGATGTCGCATTTGCCGCCAAGATCGTCACGGCCGACGGCCGCGTCACCAGCATGCAGCTCTTCCACGCTTCTGTGCCGACCACGGGAGAAGACACATCGGCCATCGTCGCAGCCTTCGACAAGGCCTTCAGCCAGACGGTCGCTAATCTGATCACCTGGATGGCAGGTCTCGCGCCAGCGACAGATCGGGGCAAGAGCTGAGCGAATTTCCATCTGACATCTTCACGCAGCAAATGGAAAGACCTGCCCGATCACGGAGTCCGGTTCGACGATACTATCGGGGACCGACAGGATAACGAGCCGTCCCGCTGCGGGCGTGATCAGTTCATGGCGCGCATCTTCAATTTTTACCTGCGCAACCGGATCGCCCTCCTTGACGACGGCTCCATCGGCGACAAACCACTTTTCCACGATGCCTTCTGGCAGCATACCTGTCGACCATAAGTCGGCACTGACGATGATGTCCGTCATTCAATCCTCCGCCTCAAGGCGCGCCGGATCGGGCGCCGATCATCTGATCCTTCAGTGAGATACGAGTGAACACGTGTCGGCGCAGAGCAGAAGATCGCGCGTTACCCCGCCAAGCACCCATTCGCGCATCCGGCTGTGACCATAGGCACCGGCAACGACGAGATCGGCTCGCAATTCCCGGGTGATCGCATCAAGTTGGCCGGCATCGTCGCGCTTCGCCGCCGACACCAGCGGCTTTGCCAAAATATCGTGTCGCTTGAGCCAACTCACGACGTCATCGAGATGGGCGCGAGCCGAGGCCCGATTCTCCTCGTCCGCAATCTCGACGACCGTCACCCGCTTGGCAACTCGCAAAAACGGCAGGGCGTCAGCGGCGGCCCGACGCGCCTCGCGCGTCTCCTTCCATCCGACGACGACATGCTCCAATTTCAGCTCGTTTGCACCGGCCGGAACGATCAGGACGGGCCGCCCCAGCCTTATGACCAGGTCGCCCGTGTCGAGATATCTTGAGCCGCCCAACAACGGCCGCCCGGAATCCGCTCCGGTTATCAGGAGGTCCGCGCTGCGCGCCTCCTGCGCCACATACTCGGAAAGCGGCGCAAACGTCACCGTCGCGCGCCATTCGAGATTGCCGGCGCAGGCGCAGAGCGCGCTTCGGAACTCGACCTCGGCGGCCTTGATTTCTTTTTCAATCTCGTCGCGATCTTGCGCGACGAAAGGGCCGGCAAGATAGCTGTCGCCGTAAGCCGTCTCGATCGGCTGGCAGGCGGTAATGCCGATGACATTGGCGCGGAATCGTTCCGCAAGATGGCCAACGATTTTGAGAAGGTTTGCGTTCGAATGCCCAAGCTCCAAACGCACCATCAAGGTCGTAAAGGCCACGGCACGATCTCCCGCGAGCGATAGCTGCAGGCAGAAATATGTGACGGAAAGGTTCGAGGCTTTGATTCCGATCAACCGCTAGGCGGTTAAATGTTCCCCTCCATCGACCGGGATGACCGTGCCTGTGATCCTGCGAGCGGCATCGCTGACCAGGAAAGCGGCGAGATTGCCGACGTCTTGGATGTCGACCAGATGATGCTCCGGGGTGTGGGCGGCCGCCTCTTCCAGCAACTCGTCGAACTGCTCGATGCCGCTCGCCGCCCGCGTCCGGATGGGACCCGGCGAAATCGCATGCGCCCGGATGCCTTTGGGGCCGAGCTCGGCCGCGACATAGCGCATGCTGCTCTCGAGCGCCGCTTTGACCGGCCCCATGAGATTGTAATGCGCGACGACCCGCTCCGACCCATAGAAAGTCACGGCCAGAAGACAGCCGCCGCCCGGCATCAAAGGCTCGGCGAGATGGGCCATACGAATGAAAGAATGGCAGGAGACATTCATGGCGATGTCGAAGCCCGCGGCCGAGCAGTCGGTCACACGGCCATGCAGATCCTCGCGCGGCGCGAAGGCGATCGAATGCAGAAGAAAGTCGAGGCCGCCCCACTTCGCCTTGATCTCAGCGAACACATCCTCAAGCTGTCCCGGGATACGCACGTCGCAAGGCAGGACGAGCTCGCAGCCGAGCCGGTCGGTCACGGCGCGAACGAA
Organism: uncultured Alphaproteobacteria bacterium; assembly: GCA_963759985.1. Taxonomy (GTDB): domain Bacteria; phylum Pseudomonadota; class Alphaproteobacteria; order Rhizobiales; family Beijerinckiaceae; genus Methylovirgula. The sequence continues at coordinate 165,538 of CAVXBI010000002.1, read as the reverse complement.
GGGCTCCGCCTTGGCATCGAGATAGGTCGCCGCGAGCCGCGCACCGGTCCGAGCAAAGGCCTCGGCGCAACCTGCCGCGATACTATGCTCATTGGCGATCCCGATGATGAGACCCCGCTTGCCGCGCAAATCAACGAGAGGCGCGGCTTGCGCCACTTCGATAGCGTTCGACATTTCTGAAATTCCTTAAAGGTTGTGCCTTGATCTAGTCATGCCGCCGGCGTCGGCGCGCCGATCGTATCGAGCGTGTGCCGGGCGATCATCGCTTCCTCGTTGGTCGGGATTACGTGGACGGCGATGCGGCTCGCCGGGGTGCTGATCCGTGTGGCGTTGCGGTCGTTTGCTTCCGCGTCGATTGCGACGCCGAGCCAAGCAAGGCGCCGGCAGACGGCCGCGCGAATCGCCGGCGCATGCTCGCCGATCCCAGCGGTGAAAACGAGACCGTCGAGGCCGCCGAGCGAGCTCGTGAGCGCGCCGATCTCGCGGGCGATTCGATAGACGAAAAGTTCGATGGCTTCGGTCGCGCGCGGATCGCTGCTCAAAAGAAGCGTGCGCATGTCGCTGGCGATCCCACCGGAGACGCCGAGGAGCCCAGACTTCAGATAAAGAAGGTCCTGGATCTGCTTGGATGCCATCCCCCGTTCTTCTTCGAGATAGAGGATGACGCCGGGGTCGATATTTCCGCAGCGCGTTCCCATCACGAGTCCGTCAAGCGCCGTAAACCCCATTGTCGTGTCGATGCTGCGGCCGGCATGCATGGCGCAAAGGCTCGCGCCGTTCCCGAGATGCGCGGCGATAACCCGCCCTGCGGCAAGGGCCGGAGCGACATTACGCAGCCGACCCGCGATATATTCATATGACAGACCATGGAAGCCATAGCGGCGCACCCCGGCCGCCTCATATTCGCGTGGCAGCGCAAAGCGGGTCGCAACGACCGGCATGGTGTGATGGAAGGCCGTATCGAAACAGGCAACTTGGAGTAGGTTCGGCCGCGTCGCGGCGATAGCGCGGATCGGCGCGACGTTATGCGGCTCGTGCAGGGGGGCGAGCGGCGTCAGGCGATCGAGCGCCGCGAGGAGTTCGGGCGTCACTCTTCCCGGTCGGCAATGATCGGGGCCGCCATGCACCACGCGATGACCAACGGCGATCAGATGATCGCCACCGAGATGAGTCTCGGTCCAATCGATCACCGTTTCAAGAAGCGACTGGAAGTCCTGGTTTGGATCCGGCCAGCGCCTTTCGGCGAGTGCCACGCCTTCCGCATTGCGTGCGAAAAAATGCGGTGCCGAGCCGATTCCCTCGATCTCGCCCTTAGCCGCGAAAGTCAAGCGATCGAGACCGCTCACTTCGAAGAGCGAAAATTTGATGCTCGACGAGCCTGAATTCAGGGTCAGAACCGCATCCGCCACGCTTATGCCCCAACGGGTTTCCGCGCGGCGGCCGCGCGTCTGGCAATCAACACCGCGACGGCGCAAGAGGCCATGCGCGTACGCTCCCCATCTGCGCGGCTCGTCAGAATGATCGGTACCCGCGCGCCAAGAACGACGCCGGCTGCATCCGCCCCGGCCAGAAACGTGAGCTGTTTGGCGAGCATATTGCCGGCTTCGATGTCAGGAACGATGAGAATATCGGCCTGCCCTGCAACCTTGGAGACGATCCCCTTCTCCGCAGCGGCCGCCGGACTGACCGCGTTGTCGAAAGCGAGCGGTCCATCGAGCAAAGCGCCTGTGATCTGGCCGCGATCCGCCATCTTGCAGAGCGCCGCGGCATCGAGGGTCGATTGCAGCTTCGGATTGACTGTCTCGATCGCCGAGAGCACCGCAACCTTCGGACATTCGATTCCCATGACGTGGGCAAGGTCGATGGCGTTCTGGATGATGTCGCGTTTCTGTTCGAGATCTGGGGCGATGTTGACCGCTGCATCGGTCACGAGCAGAGGACGCGGATAGCTCGGCACGTCCATCAGATAGACATGGCTGAGCCGACGCTCCGTGCGCAGTCCGGCCTCCGGCGCAAGCACGGCATGAAGCAGTTCGTCGGTATGCAGCGAGCCCTTCATCAGCAAGACCGCCTCGCCCGTTTTCACGAGGGCCACGGCCGCCGCGGCCGCCGCATCGCTATGCGGCGCATCGACCAGCCGAAAGCCCGAAATATCGACCTTGGCAGCCTCTGCGGCTTTGAGGATCTTGGCCTTCGGCCCAACCAGGATCGGCACGATAAGGCCGGCATGCGCCGCTTCAACTGCCGCGCCAATCGCATTGGCATCGCAAGGATGAGCGACGGCGGTCGGCAGGGGCTCGTGTCCCGCCGCCGCCGCTAAGAGCGCGCGGAATTGTTCGTGCCGGCTCAAAAGCACATCCGGCAGCTCGACGCGCGGGCGGCGTATCTTCTCGCGCGGAGCTCGCACATGCGCCGTTCCGCTGATAACGAGTTCGCCGCTTTGGTTGGTGCAGCGGCAATCGAGGATGAGATCGCCCTTCTCCGGATGCTTTTCCGTCACCTTCAGGGTCGCAGTGATCGTATCGCCAATGTTGACCGGGCGCAGGAAACGGAGATCTTGGCCGAGATAAATCGTCCCCGGCCCAGGCAATTTAGTACCAAGAACGCCGGAGATCAGGCCGGCGCCCAGCATGCCGTGCGCGATCACCCTGTGGAAGATGTCGGTCGCCGCATAGGCCGGGTCCATGTGAGCCGGATTGACGTCGCCCGAGATCACGGCGAAAAGATCGATGTCCTGCTGGGTCACTTTGCGCGAGATGCTGGTGCTTTCGCCGATAGCGATCTCATCGAAGGTCCGGTTCTCGATCATCCCGTCCGATGCGGGAGTCGCGGCATCCATCAGAATTTTCCTCGCTCAGGTCTCGCGCACATAAGTGCCCGGCGCGTCGGCGACGGCGGGATAGGCCTTGGCTCCAAGCGGCGGCGGCGCGATCGGATCACCGGAGCGTTCGCTCAGCCAGGCAACCAAAACCGGCCACCAGGAGCCCTCGCGTTCCGCTGCGGTGGCCATCCAAGCTTCCGGCGCGACATAGGGCGCGAGTCGCGCCCTATGGGCTATACGGAAATGCCGACCCTTGTGCCCCGGTTCGCTGACGATCCCGGCGTTGTGCCCGCCCGAGGTGAGCACAAAAGTTATATCACCCTGGTTGAGCAGGTGGATCTTATAGACCGAGCGCCAGGGCGCGACGTGATCCGTCTCGGTGCTTACGGCAAAGATCGGCACGTGGATTTCGGAGATCGCAACCGGTTGGCCCTCAACCTCGTAGCGGCCTTCGGCGAGGTCGTTGTTGAGGAACATTTGGTGCAGATATTCGGAATGCATGCGGAAGGGCATGCGCGTCGCGTCCGCGTTCCAGGCCATCAGGTCGAAAGGATGCTCCCGCTCGCCCAACAAATAGCTCTTGATGAGACGCGACCAGATGAGATCGTTAGGTCGCAACATCTGAAAAGCACCCGCCATCTGCGTGCTGTCCAGATAGCCCTGCTGCCACATCACGTCGTCGAGCAATGCCAACTGGCTTTCGTCCGTGAAAAGCTGCAACTCGCCGGCTTCCGTGAAGTCCGTCTGCGCCGCAAGCATGGTCGCGCTCGCGAGACGGTCGTCTCCGTCGCGCGCCATGGCGGCAGCGCCGATGGCGAGCAATGTGCCGCCGAGGCAATAGCCGCAAGCATGCACTTTGTGGTCGCCGCAAATCGCCCTGACCGCATCGAGGGCGGCCATAAGCCCGAGGCGCCTATAATCTTCGAGCCCGATGTCGCGCAACTCAGCGCCGGGATTGCGCCAGGAAATGCAAAAGACGGTGAAGCCCTGCGAGACCAGATAGCCGATAAATGAATTATGCGGCGAAAGGTCGAGAATATAATATTTCATGATCCAGGCAGGAACGACCAGGATCGGCTCGGGGCGGACAGTGGCTGTCGTCGGCTGATATTGGATCAGCTCCATGAGTTCGTTGCGCATGACAACCTTGCCCGGCGTCGCTGCGACATCTTTTCCGACCTCGAAGCCTTTCGCGTCATCGTCAAGCGGAAGGCCATTCGCCAAGCGCTGCAAATCTTCCAGGAGATTTTGGTAGCCCCTCACGAAATTCCAGCCATGCTGCGCCTTCGTCGCTCTCAGCACTTCGGGGTTGGTCCAAGGAAAATTCGACGGCGCGAAGACGTCGAAAATCTGCCGCGCCGTGAAGGCGACAACATCGCTGTGAGACTTTGTTACGCCGGGCAGACTAGCCGTGGCGGCATGCCACCATTCTTCGCCCAGCAGAAATGACTGCGCGATGAAATTGAACGGCGGATACGACCATGCGGGGTCGCTAAAGCGATGATCTCCAGGCAGCGGCTTCGTCCATTGCGTAGGCGTGGCGAGCCGCGCCCATTGGTGCGTCGCGAACTCGGCCAGCTGGAGGCGCCGTCCTGGGGCGTTGGCGAGATGCAGGATCCAATCCAGAAAGGCGAGCCGCAAGGATATCAGCGATAGCGAGCCGGTGAAGCGCGCCTCACGCGCATGCAGAAGCCGATCGAGCGAATCCTCCTTGGCGCAGGCTGATACCGACTTGGGGGCCGGATTCTTTTGCGCGGGCGAATGGACGAGGCCGGATTTTGCAGAATCACCCTCCTTCGGGTGCGAGCCATCGCGCGACGGTGAGTCCGCGCCAGCCTCCGTAGCGCTAACGCTCCCTGCTTCGGAGCGCGAAATCAAGGCCAACACGTTGTTTGGCAAGGCGTAACTCCGGCATTGCGAAAACTCCCATATAAAAAGGGGAAGCGTCGTGGCGAGGCAAATGGCGTAACGCGAGAGCCAGCCAACATTGCTTAAGCCAAAAACAATACACTATCGCGTCAGCGTGGATTTGATGCCAATCAACCGCAGCAGGGCGAGTCCGTGACGCCTTGGCCGTTATCACCTTAGTTGTTATCGGCACCGCGTTGATCAAGATCAATGCCGCCACCGTTAATGCATGTCTTTTTTCGCCTCCAGCCCAAATACAGGAGGAGACTATGCTCGACAAAACCCAGACGGCGGCAAAGGATTCGTCGGCCGAAACGCAAATTCCATTCAATATCGTCGGGGCGCAGGAGCGCGGCGTCGCGCTGTTCACACGGCTCAACGAACTCATGGTTAAAACCGCCCGATCGGTCTGGGAGAGCCAGACAGAGTTGCTTCGTCTCGAAACCGAGCAAGCCACCAAATCACTGTTTCCCGTCAAGATCGGAGAAGACCCGGGCGAGACGATTTCCACTTATTGCGATCAGCTGCATGATCGCACGGATCGCATGGTCACGCAGATGCGGCACATCAACGACCTCTACAAGGACTATGGATGGAAACTTTTCGGCATCTATTCCGAAGCGCTGCATCAAGCCTCGAAGCAGTCGTAGGCATTTCCGCGCGGGTAGGATTTCAAGATCAACTGCAAGACAAACGTTGGTCGCGGGTTTCACGCAGAGATCAAGATGGGCAGGATTGCTTTGATTACCGGAGGGGTCAGCGGCATCGGCGCCGCGACTGCCAGGCTCCTCAAGAGTTCTGGCTATTCGGTCGCCGTGAACTATTTTGGAAATGACGCAGATGCCAGGGCCTTCAATAGCGAGACCAAGATTCCGGTACGAAGTTGGGACGTGGCCGACTTCGAAGCGAGTCAAGAAGGGCGTCGACTCGATCGTCAAAGAGATGGGACCGATCGAAATCCTGGTCAACAACGCCGGCATCACCCGCGACAGCACCTTGCACAAGATGACGCCCGAACAATGGCGCAGCGTGATCGACGTTGACCTCGGGGGCTGTTTCAACATGTCCCATGCCGTAATCGGCGGAATGCGTGAGCGTCGTTTCGGCAGGATCGTCAACATCAGTTCCGTCAATGCCCTGTCGGGCCAATTCGGCCAGACGAACTATTCGGCGGCGAAGGCAGGCATCATTGGGTTCACCAAGGCGCTCGCGCTTGAAGGCGCTGCACGCGGGATTACGGTGAACGCCATCGCTCCGGGATATACCGACACCGCAATGGTTCGTGCGGTTCCCGCGAATATCGTCGCCGGCATCGTGGCTGGCATACCGATGAGGCGGCTCGCGAAACCCGAAGAGATCGCGCGTGGCGTTCTCTTTCTCGTTGCCGATGATGCCGGCTTCATCACCGGGACGACTCTTTCAATCAACGGCGGAAAATATCTGGAATGACGGGGATTTTACGCGGGAATAAACACAAGAAGGAGGAAACGATGGATAAGATGGCAGAAAGTATTGCCAGCAATCTGAAGCGGGTTAATGCCCTACTGACTTGGTGGGGCATTCCAAACATTAACGGAATCGGCGCCGCATCGGAGCAGATCAAACGTTTCCAGAAATTGGCCACCGACCTGCAGACGATCTATGGCGAGGCATCGCATCTTCAACTCAAGACCTTGCTTGCTGCAAATGAAGAGATGGCCCGGACATTTTCCGAAATGCTCCGCGTCCGCGCGACAAAGGATCTGCTTGGTGCCGAATCGAGTCTCATCGCAAATCTGTCCGAAAATCTTTCGCTGCAGACCAAAACATGGACTGAGATGAGCGAGAAGCTCAATGAATTCGCCCGCCAAACGGCCGAGGAAATCAAACGGCAGAACAAGGATGCTCACCCTACGACAAAGGCCGCTTAGGTCCTGAGCGCGGAGTGGCGAGCTGGCGCAGGCAAAGACCGTTTTGGAGGGGATAATGTCTCTCGACCCGATTCTGTTATCGCGATTGCAATTCGTCTGGGTCGTCGCCTTTCATGTCATGCTGCCGGCCTTCACGATCGGCATCGCCTCCTTTATCGCATTCATGGAGGGTCTGCACTTCTTCACGAAGCGTGAAGTCTATTTCCGAATTTCGACCTTCTGGATCAGGATCTTTTCTGTCGCATTCGGGATGGGCGTCGTGTCCGGCATCGTCATGCCGTTCCAGTTCGGCACGAACTGGAGCCGTTTCTCGCTGGCGACAGCCAACGTGCTTTCTCCACTGCTCGGCTATGAAGGCCTGACCGCCTTTTTCCTCGAGGCCACTTTCCTCGGCGTGCTCCTCTTCGGTCGCCGGCTGGTTCCGCCTTGGATGCATTTCGTTGCCGCGCTCATGGTCGCGTTCGGCACGCTCTTCTCCGCCTTCTGGATCCTGTCGGTCAACAGCTGGATGCAAACTCCGGCCGGCTACGCCTTGATCGATGGGCGCTTCTTCCCGAAGGACTGGTGGCAGATCATTTTCAATCCATCCTTTCCCTATCGTCTCACCCACACGGTCTGCGCCTTCTACGTAACGACAGGATTTGTGGTGCTGGGCGTGGCGGCCTATCTGATCCGGCGCGGCCAATTCCTCGAGGAAGGCCGGGTCATCCTGTCAACGACGCTGTGGCTTCTGCTCGTGCTCGTCCCGCTGCAATTCTTCCTCGGCGACCTGCACGGGCTCAACACGCTCAAATATCAGCCGGCCAAGATCGCCGCGATGGAAGGCTATTGGGGGGCCAAACCAGGCGGGAGCGTGCCGCTTATCTTGTTCGGCTGGCCGGATATGAAAGACGCGGCGACGCTCGACGAGATCGAGATTCCGCACCTCGGCAGTGTGATCTTGACCCACTCATGGGATGGCAGCATTCACGGTCTGGACGACTTCCCGCCGCAAGACCGGCCCGACTCACCTATCGTCTTCTGGACATTCAGAATCATGGTCGGCATCGGCTTTCTGATGCTTGCCCTGGTAGCAATCGGCAATCTTATGCGGCCAAACGGGCGGGTCTACGACAACCGCCTCTTTCTGAAGGTCTGCGAGATTGCCGCGCCCCTGGGATTCATCGCCGTGCTTGCCGGCTGGACGACGACCGAGGTCGGGCGTCAGCCTTGGACCGTCTACGGATTGCTGCGCACCGTCGATTCCGTAACGCCCTCGCTGACCGGTGCCGACGTGCTCCTCTCCTTCATCGGTTACGTCATCGTCTATCTCATCATCTTCCCAGCCGGCCTCATCATCATGGCCCGGATCCTGCGGCGCGGCCCGGACACGACCGTTCCCGATGAGCCGATCGAGAGCGGTCGACCAGAGCAGCCCGTCTACGCGCTTCCTGCCGCGCCCAGCAGCGAAGGAGGCCAGCCATGAGCCTGTTCACCTTGGATCTGGTACCGGTCTGGACGATCATACTCGGCGTCGGCATCTTCCTCTATGTCCTGCTCGACGGGTTCGATCTCGGCGTCGGTATTCTCTATGGCTTCATCGGCGACCGGACATCGCGCAACTTGGCGATGAGCACGATCGTCCCGGTCTGGGACGGCAACGAGACTTGGCTGATCCTCGGCGGCGTCGGGTTGCTCGCCGCTTTCCCGTTGGCCTTTGCCATCATCATCCCCGCCGTCTATTTTCCGGTGGCGTTGATGCTGTTGGCGCTGATCTTTCGTGGCGTCGCCTTCGAATTCCGTTTTCGCGACGCCGAGCATCGCACTTTCTGGGATCACGCCTTCTGCTACGGCTCGGCCATCGCGACCTTCGCGCAAGGCATTGTCCTCGGCGCCTTCATTCAAGGCTTTCGAACCGACGGCCAAGCTTTCACCGGCGGATCCCTCGACTGCTTTACGCCGTTCTCGATTCTGACCGGGGTGGCTCTGGTTTTCGGCTATGCCCTTCTCGGCACCGGTTGGCTGATCTTGAAGACCGAAGGGCAATTGCAGGCGCGCGCCCGGCAGCAGGGGCGCTGGTGCCTGATCGGCGTCCTCGCCGCAATCGGCATCGTCAGCATCTGGACTCCGCTGACCAACCATGAGATCGCCACGCGCTGGTTCAGCTGGCCCAACATCGTCTTTCTCGCGCCGGTGCCGGTCGTGACTGCGCTCGTCGCCTTCTGGGAATGGCGGGCGCTCAACAGCGAGGCGGAAGGCTCGCCATTCGTGGCGGCGGTCCTGCTGTTTCTCTTGTCCTACCTTGGCATTGCCATCAGCCTCTGGCCGATGATCGTGCCCTATCATCTTACGCTCTGGCAGGCGTCCTCTTCGCAAAGCACGCAGAATTTCCTGCTTATCGGTACGCTCGTGCTGCTGCCCGTGATCCTGCTTTATACGGCATGGTCCTATTGGGTCTTCCGCGGCAAGGTCCGAGGCGATATCGGTTACCACTAGGCGCCCGCATTGCGGGGGGCAGGATTTGGCGCGAAAGACGAGCTACCCGCTCGCCTCGGTGTCGATCAGTCAAGCCAACGTATCAGCGCGGGTTTGCGCGGAACCGGCAGCGCTGGTTCAGTCGGGTAGCCGACGACAATGGGAGCGATCGGTACGTAATCTGCATCAAGCTCGATCGCACGCCGACCTTCGGCCGTCTCCAGCCAGCGCTGGGCGAAACCGATCCAGCACGTGCCCACGCCCTGCGCGCAGGCGGCGAGCATGAGGTTCTCCGCGGCGAGCCCAACGTCCTCGATCGCCCAATCGCCGGCCTTCGCCGAGATCAGGATGAGCGCCGGTGCATGATAAAAGATGTGAAAGCGCGGATTGTCCAGATGCTCGCGAATTTCATTCGGGGCTGAGTCCCGATCGAGCGTCTTCAGCATATAGGCCTTGGCGGCGGCCGATATCCGGTCGAGAAGCGCCAGGCTCCGAATTATCGTGAAATGCCATGGCTGCGCATTGACCGCGCTCGGCGCCTGAATTGCCGCAGCAACGAGGTCTTCCAACACCTTCGCCGCGACGGGCACGGTCGTGAAACCACGCGTCGCCCGCCGCTTGTAAATGGCCTGCATCACGTCCATTGACATTTCGCCTCCTTAAAGCGTCCGCCTCCCGTCGGTACTAGCAATTGAGATTGCGCAGCGCGGTCGGATTGGTCACCCGGATCATGCGCGCAGCGACTTCAATGAAGGAGTTGCGTTCCAGTTGCGACAATGTCCGTGACACCGTCTCAATAGTGAGTCCCAGATAATCGGCGATATCCTGGCGCGTCATGGCCAAGCTGATGACCTTGCTGTCAGGCGAATAGCCCGCCCACTCGATGAGGAATGCGGCGACTTTTTCAACGGCGCTTCTGCGCCCGAGCAGCAGCGCATGTTCTTGCGCCCGCGCCAGGCTCCGCATCGCGTAGGAGAAAAACTGGTGTGAAAATGACTCGTCATTCGCGGCCGGCTTGCCGCGCCGGCGATACGAAACGACGGTGCAATCGCAGACGGCTTCGGCCGAGAGCGTGTATTCCGCGCCGGCCTCCAAGCCGAAGATATCTCCGGCGATATAGAAGGCATCGATCTGCCGCCGCCCATCGCTCAGAAACTTGCACGTGCGCACAACACCCGACACGACCTTAAAGAAGGTACCGGCGGGATCGCCTTCGCCGTAAATCTCCTGATCTTGACCGAAATGCTGCACCGGCCCGGCCGTCATGCTCAAGCCGCCGTCCCGATCCGGCGTATCCTCTATCGATGTTCTCGTCCAAGGGCCTCGTGCCACAATAGCCGGGGCCGTCGAAGCTGCGCGATCGGTCGAGTAAGCGAGTTGTGTCGACATCGAGACCTCCTACCGCAAGGAATGTTCGCTCTCTGTAAGGGTCGCGGCCTCGACGGAAAATTGAGTTAGGTCCTAGGGGATTCTACGAACAGGCGAGCCTTAGGCGTCGCTTCCGAAATCAGCAACAGACTGAAAAAGCATCAGATTCTAGTCGCCGCTCCTTTTTGGCGGCCCAAAATGTCTTGAATATTTTCCACGAGGGTGCTGTCGGAGAGCGGCTTTTCGAGCACGTGCCGAACCCCGCGAGTTGCCGCACGATGGCGGATTGCGCTCGTCGCATCGGTGGTGATGAGAATGACCGGAAGCCGAACATGCCGATCGGCCAAGCGGTCGAGAACCTCGAATCCGTCCATGACCGGCATCCTGTAATCCAGGATGAGGCAGCGCGCCTGCGGCAGATCGGCGTGCGCCAACAATTCATTGCCGCTTCCGAAGGCGCGGACGGCCAGCCCCTCGAGTTCCAATGCGAACTTGAGGGATTCGCGCACGGCCAAATCGTCATCGACGACCAAAACGATATCCTGTCCCTTGGTCATTACTCCGCTCCAGCCGACTAGCCAGTCGGTCTTGCATCACGGAAAAATGATAAGGACATCGGGTCTGCTCAACCTTGATGTAGCGCAAGGAGGTGGGGCAGAGCCGCGTTGGGTCCGGCAAAGTCAGCGGGCGGGCAGCACTTTCGCGAGCAGAGCCATGCGCACAAGGCCGGAGAGGCTGGTGGCTCCCATCTTTGTCATGACGTTGGCGCGATGCACTTCGATCGTCCGCGGACTTAGCTTCAGATCATAGGCAATCGTCTTGTTCGGATAGCCCGCCAACAGCCCATCGAGTACTTCTCGCTCGCGGGCGGAAAGTGACTGCAGCTTTGCATGGATCTGCGCGACTTCCGTGTCTCGGTGGCCGATCTCGTCATAACGGTCGAGCGCCACCCGGATAGCGCCGAGCAACAGTTCATCGTCGAAGGGCTTTTCGATGAAGTCGATGGCACCTGCCTTCATCGCCTCGACCGCCAGCGGGACATCGGCATGGCCGGTGATGATAATCACCGGCAGATGCACGCCTAGCTCCTTCAAACGGCGTTGCAGTTCCAATCCGTCGATCCCCGGCATGCGCACGTCGCTGACGACACAACCCGGCTGGAGACTGTCGACCGCGGCGAGAAAGGCGACGCCCGACTTGTAGACGCGCACCGCCAGCCCCGCCGTCGTCAGCAGGAAGGCCAGAGACTGCCGCACTCCCTCATCGTCGTCGATCAGATGCACAACGGCGCTAGTTGCCATCGCCAAGGTTCCCGATCGTCTTGAGGGTCAGTCGGAAGACAGTTCCGCCGCCGGCATTTGGCTCGGCCCAGAGGCGCCCGCCATGCGATTCGATGATCGTCCGCGAAATCGACAAGCCAACTCCCATGCCGTGCCGTTTCGTCGTGATGAAAGGCTGAAACAGCTGATCCGCTATGTCGGAAGCGATGCCCGGCCCGGTATCGCCCACGTCGACCCGCACGGTCTCACTGTCAAGTTGGTGGGTCGAGACATTCAGTTCGCGCTTGGGCATCTCCTGCATCGCCTCGACGGCATTGCGCATCAGATTGAGCAGCACCTGCTGGACCTGAATCCTGTCGGCGAGGACGAATTCCACGCGTGGATCGAATGCAAAGGAAACCCGCACGCCGCTCTCCTTGACGCCGACGAGAGCGAGCGCGCTCGCTTCCTCGATCAGCTTGACGAGGTTCTCGACCTGCCGCTCGCTTTCACCGCGGGCCACGAACTCGCGCAGGCGCCGGATGATCTGTCCGGCCCGCAGCGCCTGCTCTGCCGCGCGCTCCATAGCCTCGCGCGCCATCGGGATATTGTTGCTCTGGCCGGCCTCGAGAAGGCGGCGGCCGCCTTTCAGATAATTGGCGACGGCCGTAAGGGGCTGATTGAGCTCATGCGCCAGCGTCGACGCCATTTCCCCCAGCGCCGTGAACCGCGACATGTGGATGAGCTCTTTCTGCAATTCATGAAGGCGCTGCTCGGTCTGCCGGCGCTCGGTCAGGTCACGCACGAAACCGGTAAAGAAACGTCGGTCGCCGGATCGCATCTCACCGACCGAAAGCTCCATGGGAAAGGTCGAGCCGTCCTTGCGGCGCCCAACGACGATCCGGCGGAGCCCAATGATGCGTCGCTCCCCCGTCGCAAGATAGCGGCCCAGATAGTTGTCGTGCTGCTCGTGATAAGGTGACGGCATGAGGATTTTGACATTTTCGCCAATCGCCTGCGCGGCCGTATAGCCGAAGAGGCGTTCGGCGGTAGCGCTGAACGACTGCATGATACCCTGCGTGTCGATCACGATCATGGCGTCGGGAACCGTGTCAAGGACGGATCGCAGGTGCGCTTCGCGCTCGGCGAGCGTGGTCTGCGAACGGTTTGCAGCGGTGATATCGCGGGCGACCTTCGATGCCCCGATGAGGCGCCCGGAAGCATCGCGCAGAGGCGATGCAGTCAGCGACACATCGATGATCTCGCCATCCTTGCGTCGGCGCCGCGTTTGGAAATGTTCGACCCGCTCGCCCGATTTGAGCCGCGCCAGAATTTCAGATTCCTCATTCTCATGCCCGGGCGGCAGGAGGATCGAGATGGATTTGCCGATCATCTCTTCGGCCGAATAGCCGAAAATTTTCTCGGCACCGCGGTTCCAATCCGTGACGATCCCCTCGAGTGTTTTCCCGACAATGGCGTCGTCGGACGACTTAACGATTGCGGCCAAGCGGCTATTCGCTTCGTCCGCCGTTCGCCGAATGACATCGATCAGGATGCCTCGGAGCCCGACCGGGTGTGCCGCATCGGCGAAAAGCCCTCCGCGCAGGCGCAGCCAACGCTCTTTGTTGTCCTCTGGCAAAGGGCGAAAGGCGACGTCGTGTCGCTCGCCCGATGCGACGCTCCGGCGAAGCGAACGATCGACCAAGTCGCGATCATCGGGATGGAGCCGCGCGAGAAATTCCGGGTAATCGATGCAATCGTTCGGCGCGGCGATCAATTCGCGCGAACAGGCTGAAAGGCTCACGGTATTCGTCGCGAGGTCCCATCGCCAAGTTCCGACGCCGGCTGCTTCGATGGCTAGTAAAGAGTCCTCATCGAGAATAGCGGAATCAGGGCCTGTCTCTGCAGCCATTACGGGTCCGGTGGAGGCATGAAATTGGTATGATTTAGTATAACGCAAGCACCCAGGAAAACCTAAGCGCAGAAGAATAGGATGCTCAGGGGAAGATTCCAGGCCAAGTCCCACTTGATCGAGCGCAAGGCGCGCTGACGGCTTGCGCCATATCTACGGGCCGCATTGGATTCCAGGAGAACGCCATGAAAGCGCTCGTTTACCATGGGCCGGGTCAGCAGGCGGCACTCGAAGACCGCCCCAAGCCCAAGATTGAGGCCCCCGGTGACGCGATCGTGAAGATGGTCAAGACGACCATTTGCGGGACTGATCTTCACATCCTGAAGGGCGATGTTCCGACTTGCGCGCCGGGCCGCGTCCTCGGTCACGAAGGCGTCGGGGTCATCGATTCCGTCGGCCCCGGCGTGACCGAGTTCCGGACCGGCGACAGAGTCTTGATCTCCTGCATCACCTCTTGCGGCAAATGCGAATATTGCCGGCGCGGCATGTATTCGCATTGCACGACCGGCGGCTGGATTCTCGGCAACGAGATCGATGGAACCCAAGCGGAATATGTCCGCACGCCGCATGCCGATACCAGCCTCTACCATATTCCCGAAGGTGCCGATGAAGAGGCGTTGGTGATGCTGAGCGACATCCTGCCCACCGGCTTCGAATGCGGGGTGCTCAACGGCAAGGTCGCGCCGGGCTCGACGGTCGCGATCGTCGGGACAGGTCCGATCGGGCTCGCGGCGCTGCTGACGGCACAATTCTATTCCCCAGCCATGATCATCATGATCGATCTCGACGACAATCGGCTTGGGCTCGCCCGTCAGTTCGGTGCGACGCATACGATCAACAGCGCGGACGGAAAGGCCGCCGAGGCGGTGAAGGTGCTGACCGGCGGACGTGGCGTCGATACCGCCATCGAAGCTGTCGGAATACCTGCAACCTTTCAGCTCTGCGAAGAGATCGTGGATCCCGGCGGCGTTATTGCCAACATCGGCGTGCATGGCCGCAAGGTCGATCTGCATCTGGAGTGGTTGTGGTCGCAGAACATCGAGATTACGACAAGGCTGGTCGATACGGTTACGACACCCATGCTCCTGAAAACGGTGCAGTCGAAGAAGATCGACCCTGCGCGCCTGATCACGCATCGGTTCAAGCTCGATCAGATTCTTGACGCCTATGACACGTTCAGGCGCGCGGCGGATACGCATGCGCTGAAGGTGATCATCGCGGCCTAGCAACCGGAGCGGCGAAGCGGATCGTGCTGCCGCGAATTGACATAGCGCAAAGCGTTCACGCGGGAATTTGGCAATTTGGCCGCCAAGGGAGTTATCGTCATGCTGATCGGGTCTTTTCTCTCTCTAGCTCTGTCGATTGGACTCTCCTTTCTTGCCCTGGGCAGAGTAGCGGGAAACGACAAGCAGCATATTCCCCTGAGAATTCCCGTGCAGCAAAAGAGGCGCTCCCGGGAGAAGAAATTGCCGCGATAGATTGCAGGCAAACCGGTCACGGCTTTTCTTGGATATCCTTGGCGTGGAGGAAGGAACATGCCAGAAGATTGCCTGACCGAGCGCCATTTGCTGCTCTTCGGAACCATCATTCACTGGTTCGCGGGTTATGAGCGGCTTATATTGGAAATCAGCGCCACGGTTGCAGGCTCAGATTATGCCGCGGTCATGCTCTTGACCCGTGGCCTCGACTTTGAAGGCAAACGGAAGGCGCTCCTCGATCTGCTTCGTCATCGGGCAGTCCCGCTCGATCAATATGATCGCGTCTGCGAATACCTGAAAATTCCCCAAGGGCTAACGCAGCTGCGAAATGACATTGCGCATTCCACATGGACGGCGGTTCGCTATTCGAACTGGATTTAGCCGGATTGGATCCTTCAACCCCCTCCCCGCGTCAAAGTGCGGGGCAATGATTCCGCCGTTTCCGGCGGCGAATTTGCCGCGGACGACGGCGAAAAAATCGGATACACGATCGAAGATCTTGACGAGATCGTCAGGACTCTCTCTGCAAATCACGTGGGTTTTGTGAACTACCTGCGGGAGGTTCACCTGATCCCGTTGCTTCCGGCGGAGTTGGAGGCATGACCTCGATGGACCGGTCCCGATAAAGACTCGCGACATGCGATACGGCGACGGATCCATATCGGCGTAAGATCGCGTTCTGATTGTAGGCGGATCTCAATCTCCCCCAATTTTTGGCGCCATGGAGCCGTTGTGGCGGCGTTGACGCGCCTTCGGTTTTTAGTAGGATTGTCCAAGTGGGGGTCGCGTCCACTCTATGAGTTAGTATTCGTCAAGAGCGGCCGCGAAGGACGATTATGAGGGCAATAGTAACGGGTTCGGGGGGCCTGATCGGTTCCGCGTGCGTAAAGATGATGGCGTCCCGAGGTTGGGACGTGATCGGCATCGACAACGATATGCGGCGCGAGTTCTTCGGTCCTGCCGGCTCGACCGCATCGGTGGTCGAAGATCTCAAGCAGCAGTTCCCGCGCTATCGTCACCTCTCAGCCGACATTCGCGACCGACTGCGCATGCGCGAGGTCTTCAAGGCGGAGCGGCCACAGTTCATCATCCATACCGCAGCGCAACCGTCGCACGACAAGGCGGCGGCGATACCCTACGAGGATTTCGACGTCAATGCCGTCGGCACGTTGAACCTGCTCGTCGCGGCACGCGATTTTTGCCCCGAATCCCCCTTTTGCTTCACCAGCACAAACAAAGTCTATGGCGATCGGCCGAATTTCCTGCCGTTGCAAGAGCTGGAGACACGTTACGATTATGCCGGTGGGCTCGATGGCATCGATGAAAGCATGTCGATCGATAATTGCCTTCACTCGCTGTTCGGTGCCTCGAAGGTCGCAGCCGACGTGCTCGCGCAGGAGTTCGGGCGGTATTTCGACATGCCGGTCGGCATTTTCCGTTGCGGCTGCCTGACGGGACCGCTGCACGCGGCAGTCGAGTTGCACGGCTACCTGACCTATATCGTTTTGTGTGCGATGCAGCACCGCGAATACACGATTTTCGGCTACAAAGGAAAGCAGGTGCGCGACCAGATCCACTGCGACGATGTGGCGTCGCTGTTCTGGGAGTTCTACAAAAATCCGCGACGGGGCGAGGTTTATAATCTCGGCGGCGGCCGCTCCAACAGCCTTTCCATCCTCGAAACGATCGCGATTCTCGACACCATGGGCTACCGGCTCAAGTATCGGCTAAGCGACAAGGCCCGGATCGGCGATCACATCTGCTACATTTCTGATTTAAGCAAGGTAAAGAGCCATTTCCCCGATTGGCAAATGCAATACGACGTTCGCTCGAACATTGAAGCGATCGTACGCCAGCAACAGGAGATGAAGCCGCAGCTGGTTCAACTCACCTCAGGCTAACTAACCGGGAAGATATTTCATGATAGGTAGTCCTTTAGTCATTGCTGAAAAGGCTCGGGCCCGCCTGCAGGCCGTATTGGCCGGCAAGCATGAAGGTGTCGAAGCTTACGACCCTCCGAACGTGACCGAACTGCCCGATCCCGCCGACCTCGTAATCAGTGCCTGCGAAGTGAACACGCAGCATGGAACGGGAACATTATTGCTGCGCATCTTTGCCGATTCGCGTTCGATCATTTCGATACGCGCCAACAATTTCTATGATAGCGATCAAAAGTTCGGCGCAGCTCAGTTGTGTCTTCCCTTGGCGCAATCGGCGCGCGCCGAGATCATGTCGTGGCTGAAATGGTACGTTGGCGGCGCCAACGTGCGGCACATCATCTGCTTTCCCTATACGCCGGCTGAAGCAACCATCGCGCTCGCGGCGCAGGAAATTCTCAACGCGCCGCTCTGCACCTATGTGATGGACGATAAGAACGTCTGCGCCGACGGGATCTCGGACGAGTTGATGCACCAGGTCTTCGCGAAGTCGCGGCTTCGCTTGGTGATTTCGCCCGAAATGCGCGAAGCCTATCAGACGAAATATCGCATGCGTTTCTGGGTCATGCCGCCGGTCGTCGCCGAGGAGATCATCCGGAAACGTCCGGTGCCTCCGCCGCCCGCCACAAACCCGCCCAGGTGTGCGCTGCTGGGCAACATTTGGGGACAGCGTTGGCTCGAGTTGCTGCCGAAGATCTTTCGGGGAAGCAATATCGAAGTCGACTGGTACTGTAACCAGAAGGATCCCTCGGGGCTTATCTTCGATCGTGGTGCATTGGCCGAGAACGGCATTCACCTCTGCGACCCTATTGCCGAGATGGATCTTCCAAATGTGCTCAAACGCTACCCTTTTGCCGTAGTGCCGTCCGATCCGCTGGATGGCAAAAGTCCGGCCACTGTCCGCGCGATTGCGCAGCTCAGTCTTCCCAGTCGCATGGTCACATTGATGGCCACGTCGCACCTCCCGATGCTGGTGCTCGGCAGCGAGAAGACCTGCGCCGCGGGCTTCGTCAACCGCTTCAAACTTGGCAGGGTCGCTCCTTACGAGCGCGACGCAGTTCTGGACGCCATAAAGTGGCTGATGTCGCCCTCCGTGCAGCTGGAAATTCGTGCCCGCGCCGCAGAACTCGGCGGACTTTTCTCCGCACGGGGCACGGCAGATTGGATCTGGAATTCGCTCGACGCCGGCAAGCCCGTGAGTTTCGTTTACGAAGAGCTTATGCCCAAGCAGCCCGCAGAAGAACTCCATGCCTGAGCATGTCATGAGCGATCGCGACGAAATCCTCACGCGGCTCGACCATATTTCCGATGCCGAGCATGAACTGTCCGAGATTTTGCAGACGGTCGTATTGAACGACAGCACCATCCTCGACGCCTTGGCGCAGATGCTGGGTGCAATTCAGAGGATGAACACAAGGGCAGAACAGACCCAAGCCGCGGTCGAGAAGTCTCAGAACCGGCTCGCGGAGGAGGTCCGTGCGCTGGCCGCGCTCGTTGCCCGACTGGCCGAACAGACGCCGAAATGACCGAAGGCTGCGGTGGCGTCGGCCTAGCCCTCAGTCATCCCCAAGGGCCCCTTGGCGCGCAGCAATTCCTCGACACGACGGAGCTGAGTTTGATTGAGCCGGCTGGCGCCGTATCCGGTGCCGCCGTCGCGAATATGATCGATGTTGAGAAGCGTCTCGGGATCGTAAGAGCTGCGCTCGTGGCGGATGAGGCGTTCGCCATAATCAAGCGAACCGATTTCTTTGACCTTGTCGCGCATTCTGGCGAGCGAGTTGGCTTCTGCGATCTCGGCGATCCGGCCCTCAGACGCGTCGAGGTTCAGATAGTTCGCCACCGCCGCAACCAATTCCGTCGGTTGCTGGATGATTGCCTCATAGCCGAGAATGAGCGCGCCGTTGCGTCGATGATGCTGATAGAGGTCAAGCGAACTCGACATTATCGCGAGAACGCGATCGAAGTCGGTGCCGAACATCACCATGTAGGATGCGGTCGCGTCCGCCAAATCGCGCCACGTGTAAATGACTTTCGCCGCATGCACTTGGGCGAGCCCGACGCCGGCGCCATCGAGCGAATGCAATTTGACGACCGCATGCAGGCTCGACGGCGGCAGTGTGCGCAGGAAGCGGTGCAAATTCTCGTCGTACCCGCCATGGATCTCCTCGCCAGTAAGGCGCAGCAGAGCCACGGCGACATTGTACGACCATGTCGAGGCGCTACGCGGCATCCCGTTGCAGAGGACCAGCATCGGATTCACTATTGCCGGAGAAAGAACATAGCGTAGAATACATTAGAGCCTTAACGGGCGCAAAGCCGGTCGTGCCGGCGAGATTGTCGCGATGTTTCTTGAAGTCGACCATTTGACGAAGGATTTCGGGTCGTCGCGTGTGGTTGACGACGTCTCTTTTGGCGTGAGCGAAGGCGAAATTGTCGGTCTCCTCGGGCCAAACGGAGCCGGCAAGAGCACGACGATTCACATGTTGTTGGGTCTGATCGAGCCGACAAGCGGGGCGATCCGCATGTTCGGCAAATCCCTGCAGCGCCACCGCGAAGAGATACTCGGCAAGATCAACATGGCGTCGCCCTACGCCGGATTTCCGAACCGTCTCACGGTCTTCGAGAATCTGATGGTCTACGCGCGTCTCTATGACGTTCGGGACCGGAAAGCGAAGATTCGCGCCTTGTTGCGCCTTTTGGGGATCGAAGAGCTCGAAAGAAAGCCGGTGTTGGAGCTGTCTTTTGGCGAGATTGCGCGCGTTCGCCTCTGCAAGGCCTTCTTGAACGATCCGAAACTGCTGCTGCTCGATGAGGCGCTGGGCGAACTCGACCCCTATGCGGCGACGCTCGCAAAGGCAGCGCTCCTGCAATTGCAAAGACGGCATGGCACCGCGATCCTCTATACCTCGCACAACATGGCGGACGTGGAAGAACTGTGCAGCCGTGTCATCTTCCTGCGCCGCGGCCGGGTCATTGCCACGGGCGGACCGACCGAGGTCACCCGCGCGATTCTGCGCGAAGACCGCAAGGAGCCCGCCCTCTCCGAAGCTTTCATCCGCGCCAGCCAAAGAGAACCGCATGAGGTTCAATAGAATTGCCGCGGTCATCGAGCGGCACGTCTACGACGCACGCCATAATCTCGAACGCGTCACCGACACGCTTTATTGGCCGGTGATGGATATTATCGTCTGGGGTTTCCTCACGCTGTTCCTTGCGCGTCACGGCAATCTTCGGCCGGGGCTCATCAGCTTTCTCCTGGGAGGAGCGATTCTTTGGGGCATGTTCCGCGCATTCCAGCGCGACTTGGCTGTCTCTTTCCTGACGGAAGTCTGGTCGCACAACGTGATGGGACTGCTCTCGACGCCACTGACCGTGCGCGAATATCTCGTTGGCCTGCTGGCGATCAACCTTTTGAAGGCGATTGTCGGAACAGCGGTGGCGGCGCTCGTCGCCCTCGTCTTCTACTCCTATGACCTCTTTCCCTATTTGGCCGCGCTTCTCCCGTTCATCCTGGTCCTGATTATTTTCGGCCTGGCTGTCGGAATTTTCGTGACCGGGTTGATCGTCCGCTACACGACTAAGATCCAAAGCTTCACCTGGAGCATCACCGGATTGATCATGCCGTTCTCCTGCGTCTTCTATCCGCTTTCGGCTCTGCCTCGCTCCTTGCAGCCCTTGGCCCTCGCGTTGCCGACCACCCATGCCTTCGAGGGTCTGCGCCAAGTCATGGCCGGAGGCGGATTGTCTTGGACAAGCCTGGGATACGGCCTTGCTTTGGATGGCGTATATCTTCTCGCCGCGGTGGTCATCTTTGATCGATTGTTCCACGCAGCTCTCGCAGGCGGCCTGTTGGTGAAGATGGAATAGGCTGATATGGTGGGCGCGCGAAAGGAGCTGGGGGTGTTCGATCGCATGCGCGGAGGGGGACTCTGAACGCTGGCAGCTCTAGCGCGCCAGGTGTGCGTCGGCACATCTCCGCCTGGCTGGCAATTCTTGGCCTTTATGTGCAGCTCTTTGCCGCCGGCCTCTGCACGGCCGGATCGCCCCTCGATCAGGCGCTCGCAAACTCCCCGCAAAGCGCCTTTCCGATCTGCCATACGTCAGGCAGCGGCGATCAGTCCGCGCCGGGGCAAGGCCCCGCATCGGCCCATCATGCTTGTCCTTTCTGTGCGGTCCATTGCCAGGCGGCAATGGTCCTGGCGCCTTCGATCGGCAGCCCGCAAAGCTTTGTCGCGATTTCGTCGAAAGCGACACCCGCGTCTTTCGTTGCGCCCAATGCCGCCCGCTTTCCCGCCGGCGCGCCACCGCGCGGTCCTCCTTCAGTCTGAGCAGAGGGATCGGCTTCGCCCTTAGCGAAGCTCGTATCGCGGCCGCAATCGGCCGGTGCGTTCACGCGTTTCAGCGCGTAGATCTCGGCACCCGCCGATTTCGTGGCCGACAATCTCCACGATTCAGGCTGAGGACCAACCATGTCTCATCGAGCTTTTTCTCTCACGGCAGGCGCAGCCGCCGCGATATTCGTCGGCATCAGTCCGGCGTTCGCCCATACGATCGTCGGCAACCGCGTATTTCCGGCGACGCTCACCATCGACGATCCGGGGGTCAACGACGAACTTGTCCTTCCGATGTTCACATACCTGCCGACGTCCAATCCTGATGGCACCGCCGGGCCGATCTCCTATTCCCTTGGGTGGGAATTCGACAAGACGATCACACCCGACTTGGTGGTTTCGATCGGCAACGAATATGACTGGCAAAGAAACCCGGAAGCGTCAGGCTGGTCGAACATCGACACCGAGGCGAAGTACGTCTTCTATCAAAACCCCGAGCATGAATTCATCGTCGCCGGGGCAGAGAGCGTCGATTGGGGCAATACCGGCAGTCCGCAAAGCGCTTCTTTGCCTTCGACCCCCTTCACGACCGTCACGTCGAAGGTCTTCGTCGGCAAGGGCCTCGGTGATGTTTCAGCGGACTGGCTGCGTCCTTTCGCGGTCACCGGCGAGATGGACTTCTCCATACCGACGGTCGGCGTCAATCCCGACCAGAGCTTAAATCCCACCATTCTGACCTACGGTGCGACGCTGCAATACAGCCTGCTCTATGAGAACTCTTTCATTCATCAGATGCCCGAATTCTTCAACAAGCTCATTCCGTCCTTCGAAGGCATTTTCAGCACCCCCGTGTCGAACATTAGCCCCGCGATGCCAGGCGAGTTCTCGCCCTACGAGACCACCGGCGTGGTCGGCCCTTCGGTCTACTATATCGGACAATATTTCGAAGTCGGCGTCATGGCGCAGATGCCGATCAACGAGGCGAGCGGCAGGCATGTCGGCGCCTTGGCTATCATTGACTTCTTCCTCGACGACATCGCGCCGGATTCGATCGGCAAGCCGCTGTTCGGGGCTCCCCCGACCCGCGCCAGCCCCCTTTGAGGAGATCAAGCATGCAACGTCTTCTGACACTTTCCATCACAGCAGCCTTCGCTTGCGCACTCGCGGCGACGCCTGCCTTCGCCCATGCTTTCCTGGATCACGCCATTCCGGCAGTGGGCGGCACAGTCACCGGCTCGCCGGCTGAACTGCAGCTCACCTACACCGAAAATATCGTGCTCGCGTTCTCAGGCGTGCATGTCGCGGCTGAGGGCGGCGGCCCGGTTCCGATCTCGAAACCGGCGCTCGGCGCTCCCAACGAACTCATCGTGCGGCTCGGCCATCCGCTGAAGCCCGGCACCTATGAGGTGAGCTGGCACGTGGTCTCGGTCGACACACATCACACGTCCGGCACCTATCAATTCACCATGGCGCCCTGACATCGAAGCTCGGCCGCGGTCCGGCCGAGCTTCCCACGGCCGAATGAGGCGCCGCAAGCCATCATGAGCATATTCCAATTCCTCGTCGTCGCACGTTGGATCCATTTCTGCTCGGAGTTCGTGCTCCTCGGGTCTTCTTTCTTTTGGTTCTACATGGGGCGCGGGGCAAGCTCGGCCGGTCCGGGCGAATTGCCCCAAGCATTCCGCGCCACGAAGATCCTGCTTCGGATCGCCGCGGCCTTGACGGCGCTCTCGGGCGTCGCCTGGCTCATCGGAATCCTGGCCAATATGACCGACGGGTTCGGCGGCGTCGCAGATCCGGAAAATCTCCGTCTCTTCTTTTTCGAAACTCCGTTCGGCCCGGTCGCCATCTTCCGCTTGGCGCTCTTTGCGGCCGTCGTCGTGGTCGCTTGCCTTCCCTATCGCAACCGCAATTCATTCTTTGCCTTTCTGGCAATCGGCGGCTTGCTACTGATCAGCCAGGCTTGGCTTGGACATGCAGCGGAAGGCGGCGTCAGCCTCGAGGGCGGTTTCATGGTCGTGAGTTACAGCCTTCATATGCTGGCGGCGGCGGCTTGGGTCGGCGGACTTGCGCCGCTCCTTCTCGCGCTCGTCGAGCAGCGGGCTCGCGAGCCGCAGGAGGCGCGCGCGGGGAGCCTTCATATATTGTCGCGTTATTCCTTGATGGGGACGATCGCGGTCACGCTGATTATCCTCAGCGGAACTGCCAATGCGGCATTTCATATTGCAGGCGCCAAGCTCTTCCATAGCGCCTATGGCGAGGTGCTGCTCACCAAGCTCGGCCTGGTGGCCGTGATGCTCGCCTTGGCTTATTTCAATCGCTTCGTTGCGATGCCGCGGCTCGGCGCCGCCGGTTCGAAGCAGATGGCGCAATTGGCCAAACTTCGCCTGAGCGTGGGCTTGGAACTGGCCCTCGGCGTCGTCGTCGTTGGCGTCGCCGCCGTTCTGGGTATCACGCCTCCCCCGCAATGAAGCCAGGACCGCGAGCCAGGCGGCGGGAGAATCCTCTGTCGAACAAGGCTCATGCCATGATGCGGGCTTAGTTCTCGGCATTGTCGGCAAGGCAGTCGGAACGTCGATTGGCAGAGCGCAGCGGCAAAGGATGGATAGGATTTCCCGCCAGAACACTCTTACGGAGCGTCAATCTTGCGGTGGAGCGGATCGGGGCGCAACGCGCGTCGCGGCGTTGACCTTGCTCGTTGGCCTGGCAGTCAACGTTTCTTGCGTGGCTCGGGTCTCAGCGCAAGACGATTTCTCAAAAGCTCAGTCCGGCGTGAGCGCGGTACCGCCCGTGCCGCCAGTCCGGCCCTCAACTCTTGTCGTTCCTGAAGTGCCCGTCGTTGCGGCCCCATTTCAAACGCCAAACGGGCCTTCGGCTCCTGCCGCGCCCGAAGCCGCCAGCCCTACGGCTCCGCCTCAAGCGCCGGAAACAAAAGTCTCGGGCGAGGCATCAGCCCCGCCCTGGACGCCCGGCAAACTTCTGGCCCTTCCGCCCTACACGCGCGCCCGCATGCACGAATGCGCGGTTGAATGGCAGAATATGAAGGCCAATGGCAGCGCGGCCGAGAAAATCTGGTACGCCTTCGCCCAGTCCTGCCTGGTACAAAGGTGAACGAGACATCGGCGGCGGCTTCCGATTCTCCAGCCGGCGATATCATCAGCCGCTGAAGAATGGGACGGAGGCGGGACAACCGGTGCAAGCATAGGGATCCTATGCAGCCTTTCATGCCAAGCCCCACATGAAAGGCCAGACCGGCCGTCTCCGTCCTCCTCCTTCGATGAGTTTAGACCAACTCCGGCATCATCGGGATCGGGCCGCGGGGAGCAGCCCTGCGCGTGGACTTCTTGGCTCTTTTTCTGGCCGGCGATTTGCGCGCCGTCGTCCGGTGAGCCTTTTTTGCCGCGTGCCTTACGCCAGCCCTTTTCTTCGAAGCGCTCTTTTTGGAGCTCTTCTTCGAGGCGGACTTACGTGCCTTCTTCGCGCCGCTTTTCTTCGCGCCGCTTTTCTTTGCCGGTTTACGCTTGGTGGTAGCCTTCACCATGATCAAGTTCCCTCTGCTAATTTGTCGGCGTGGGTTCTGTGCCGACAAGAGGCGTGATTACCGTAGCGCGGTTAATCAGTCGTGCAAGAGGGTTGTGCGTGCAAAAACGCGAATCGTGCGTTGACCGTGGCTTTCGGCAGACACTTCGAAGCTTCATACGGAAGCCTTCGCGATGCGTACGCGGGCATGATCGCGGCCCGATCGACCGCCTGCCGTAAGATGATCGATGCCGCGCAAGCAAGCTCGAAGAAGCCGGCGAAAATCATCGCAGAGATCGCGCGAATGCGGCACGCGATTGTCGATCGTCGCGTAAAGCCATTGTTTTTCTTGCATCTATCAACGTTAACCATGAAGCTGCATTGATCGCACGCGTCTCTCTCTTGATGCAGTCGGCATTCGCGATCTCAGCATGCGAAGCATCGGAGCGGTGCCGCGAGCCCGTGCTTGCGCCGTTTCTTCGAAGCTCGATCGACGGTTTACGGCGGCCCCTTGAAGAGATTTTTCGCGGAAACTCGTGGCCAAAAAAAATTTTGTGGGACAAGAAAAAAATTGGCCGAAAGGCCCCCGCGAGAGGCCTCTCCTGGCCTCGAAACGCAAATCGAGCGAATCGAGCGATGATTCGGCAGGCCGCTCAGATGCCGAGTTTGGTCTTCAGGAGATCGTTGACGGCCTGCGGATTGGCCTTGCCGCCTGTCTCTTTCATCACTTGTCCGACGAACCATCCAAGCATCGAAGGCTTGGCTCGCGCTTGCGCGACCTTGTCCGGATTGGCGGCAATGATGGCGTCGACCGCAGCCTCGATGGCGCCGAGATCCGTCACCTGTTTCATTCCCCTCGCCTCGACGATAGCGCTCGGTTCGCCGTCCTTCTCTTCCGCGATAAGGATCAGAAGCAGGTCCTTGGCGATTTTTCCCGAGATCGTGCCCGCCGCGATGAGATCGACAAGATCCGCGATCTGCGCCGGCTGCAGATGGGTCTGCGGCACCGAAAGGCCGACGGAGTTGGCATAGGCCGCAACGTCGCCCATGATCCAATTGGCGACGACCTTGGGATCGCGGCTTTTGCCGCCGTGGGCGACGACAGCTTCGAAATAATCGGCGGTCTCCTTATCGGCGACGAGGATGCCGGCATCATAGGCCGCGAGCCCGTAGTGCGTAATGAAACGGGCCTTCTTGGCGTCGGGCAATTCCGGGCAGCGCCGCCGCGAGCGCGTCGACATAAGCCGGGTCGAGTTCGAGCGGCAGAAGATCCGGATCGGGGAAATAGCGATAGTCGTGCGCCTCCTCCTTGGAGCGCATCGAGCGCGTCTCGCCGCGGCCCGGATCGAAGAGCCGCGTCTCCTGGTCGATCGTGCCGCCGTCCTCGAGAACGCCGATCTGGCGGCGCGCTTCGGACTCGATCGCCTGGCCGATGAAGCGGATCGAATTGACGTTCTTGATCTCGCAGCGCGTGCCCAGGGCTCGCCCGGGCGGCGCACGGAGACATTGACGTCGGCGCGCAGCGAGCCCTGCTCCATATTGCCGTCGCAGGTGCCGAGATAGCGCAGGATAGTCCTGAGCTTGCCGACATAGGCCTTGGCCTCTTCGGCCGAGCGCATGTCCGGCTTTGAGACGATCTCCATCAGAGCGACGCCGGCGCGGTTGAGGTCGACGAAGGATTCCGTCGCCGACTGGTCATGCAGCGACTTGCCGGCATCCTGCTCAAGGTGAAGGCGCTCGATGCCGACCTCGATCCGTTCGTTCGGGCGATACGTCGACGATGACGACGCCCTCGCCGACGATCGGACTCTTGTACTGGGAGATCTGATAGCCCTGCGGCAGATCCGGATAGAAATAATTCTTGCGGTCGAAGTGGGAGCGCAGGTTGATCTTGGCCTTGAGGCCGAGCCCGCTGCGCACCGCCTGCGCGACGCATTCGGCATTGATGACCGGCAACATGCCGGGCATGGCGGCATCGACCAGCGAGACATGGCGTGTTAGGCTCGCCGCCGAATTCGGCCGAGGCGCCAGAGAAGAGCTTGGCTTTGG
The DNA here is from genome assembly GCA_963759985.1 of uncultured Alphaproteobacteria bacterium. Lineage (GTDB taxonomy): Bacteria > Pseudomonadota > Alphaproteobacteria > Rhizobiales > Beijerinckiaceae > Methylovirgula. The sequence continues at coordinate 138,592 of CAVXBI010000002.1, read as the reverse complement.
AGATGACCTGGGCATGGACCTCCATGCCGATCACGACCTCCCAGTCGCCGGTCGCGCCCTTGATGAGCTTGGACGGATTTGTATGTGTGTTCATTGCGGCCTCTGCGGTGGCGCCGAGAATTGTCCGCCGTTCTAGGTCGCACCGTGCGATGCGACAAGTCCGGCGTTCAAGTTGCAGGCCGACCCGCTGCCATGCGTCCCGCTGCGTCTTCCAGCCGACCCGTCGCCGGCATCCGCTCTGCGATCGCGCCGAACAAGATACGCGGCATGTTCACATAGACGCACTCGTAAGCGCCCGGTTCGACGCGATAGGTCTCATGGAAGATACCAACGTCACCGGAGCCACCGATTGCACGATTGAACTCCCGCCAGGCCGGAAGATGTTCATGCTCGCGGGCGCGGGCGTATGCATTGAGCGACTCGACGTCGCGCCAGTACTGAACCGCCACGATCGTTCGTCCGAACCAGACCTTTCCACCGAGGTAGCCAAGCTCCGGCTGTCTGGCGAGCTCCTGCAACATCCGGGGCATCGCTGCTGCCACCGACAGCCAGTGGGCGACCTTGTGCCAGGAATTGATCCGCATGCCGATGACAAAGACGACGAAGGAGCGCGAACGCATCGCCGTGTGCCGGCCTTTGACGACCTCAGCCATCTTCGCGCCTCCCTGTCACAATGTTAATGCAATTAACATTGTGACAGAGGAACGTCAAGCGGCCTCTCCGGCACTTTAATCCCACCATTTCTTGGGTAATGCGATCTTCGGCGCTGCCTGCTCGATGGCCGCGGCGATCGCGAACAATGTTTCTTCGTCGAAGGCGCGGCCGATCAGTTGTAACGCGAGCGGCAGGCCCTCGGACGAAGTTCCGGCCGGCACGGCAATCCCCGGCAAGCCGGCCATGTTCACCGTCACCGTGAATACGTCGTTCAAATACATCTCGACCGGATCGGCCGTGCCCTTTTCGCCCAATGCCGAAGGCTGCCGACGGCGTCGCCGGCGTCAGGATCGCATCGACTCCCGCGCCAAAGGCCGTCTCGAAATCGCGCTTGATCAGGGTTCTGATTTTCTGCGCGCGCACGTAATAGGCATCGTAATAGCCGGCCGAGAGCACGTAAGTTCCGATCATGATGCGGCGGCGAACTTCCTTGCCGAAACCTGCCGCGCGGGTCTTCTCGTAGAGATCGATGACGTCCTTGCCGGGAACGCGCAGCCCATAGCGCACGCCGTCATAGCGGGCGAGATTGGACGAGGCTTCGGCCGGCGCCACGATATAATAAGCAGGCAAGCGCATAGCGCGTGTGCGGCAAAGAAATCTCGACGATCTTGGCGCCTGCCGACCTCAGCCAGGCGACGCCTTCGCCCCACAGCTTCTCGATCTCGGCTGGCATGCCGTCGAGCCGATATTCCTTCGGAATGCCGATCACCTTGCCTTTGATGGAGGTGCCGACCGCCGCCTCGTAGTCCGGCACCGGCCGGTCGACGCAGGTCGTATCTTTCGGATCATGCCCGGCCATCGAGCGCAAGCAGGATCGCGGCGTCGCGCACATTGCGCGCGATCGGACCCGCCTGATCGAGCGAAGAGGCAAAGGCTACGATGCCCCAGCGCGAACAGCGTCCATAGGTCGGCTTGATCCCGACCGTGCCGGTGAAGGCGGCAGGCTGGCGGATCGAGCCGCCGGTGTCGGTCGCCGTCGCGCCGAAGCAAAGCCTTGCCGCGACCGCCGCCGCCGAACCGCCGGACGAGCCGCCGGGAACGAGCTTGACGTTCGAACCCGGCCGCCGCCAGGGCGAGATCACCGGCCCGAAATGCGAGGTCTCGTTCGACGAGCCCATTGCGAATTCATCGAGATTGAGCTTGCCGAGCATCACGGCGCCGTCGCGCCAGAGATTGGCGGTGACAGTCGATTCATAAGTCGGCACGAAATTCTCGAGAATGTGGCTCGCAGCCGTCGTCGTGCACGCCCTTGGTGCAATAGAGGTCCTTGATGCCGAGCGGGATGCCTTCGAGCGGGCGGGCCTCGCCGCGTTTGAGCCGCGCATCCGCCGCGGCCGCTGCGGCAAGCGCTGCCTCCGGCGTCTCGGTGATGAAGCAATTAAGGACCCGCGCAGCCTCAATTGCCGCGATATGGGCGTTTGCGAGCTCGACGGCGGAGACTTGCCGCTTCACCAGGGCATCGCGCGCCGCGGCAAGGGTGAGTTCGGTCAAATCGGTCAAATCGCTACTCTCTTATATTAGGAGCCGCCCGCCCTATTCCACGACCTTCGGCACGACGAAATAATGGTCTTCGGTTGCCGGCGCATTGGCGACGATCTCATCGGCGATATCGCCCTCGGTGACGACATCGGGCCGCTGTTTCATCCGCATCGGCATGACCGAAGTCATCGGTTCGACGCCCTCGACATCGACCGAACTCAGTTCCTCGACGAAGGCGAGGATGGCATTGAGCTCGGAGGCCAGATGCGGCACATCGGCGTCTTCGAGTTTGATGCGGGCAAGATGGGCAATACGGCGCACAGTCGCCTGATCGACGGGCATGGGCACTCTCGGGCTCGGAAAGGCAGGAGCGAGCCTATACATCCGCCCGTCCGCCGGGGCAATGCGAGGCTTATGTTCTCCTCCTCATGCGCGGCTTTCAGAACGCCAGGCTCTCGCCGATCCGCGGTACGAGGACCTTCGGCTTCGCGCCCACGGCGGCGACGAATTCGCTCGGGTCCTGAGCGAGCAGGTCGAACGTGCCGTAGTGACAGGGCACCACGGCATCGAAGCCAAAATAGCGCCGCACCGCCTCGGCGGCCGTTTTGCCTCCCATGGTGAACCGGTCGCCGACGGGCACCAGTCCGATCTTGGGTTGATAAAGCTCGTTGACGAGGCCCATGTCCGAGAAAATCTCGGTATCGCCCATATGATAAAGGGTCGGCCCCTCGCGCGGCGTCACGACGAGCCCCATGGGATTTCCGAGATAGATGAATTGGCCGTCGACGATCGTGCTCGAAGAATGCAAGGCCTGGGTAAAGCTCACGCTGAAATCGCCGCAGGCGATCGTCCCACCGGTATTGCCGGGATTGATCTTTGCAACGCCTTGCGCGGCGAGATACATGCACACTTCGAAGTTGGAAATGACCTCGGCTCCGGTCGCCTTGGCTATTTCGACGGTGTCGCCGACATGATCGTCATGGCCGTGGGTCAAAAGGATGTGGGTGGCGCCGGCGGTCATAGCAGCAAAATCGAGCGTGAATTTTCGATTGCCGCGCAGAAACGGATCGATGAGGATGATCGCGGCGCCGCTCTCGATGCGGAAGGCCGAATGGCCGAGCCAAATGAGGTTCATGGTGCTCCTCTGCTTGCGTGCCGGGAAGATGGCGAGAAAAGCCTGCGGCGGCAAGAGGCCCGGCGTCCTCAGGCTGGCGCCGACTGCCGGCCACCACTTGAACGAAGCAGGAGAATGGTTCTGGCCCAAATCGAGGATCTGGCCGGGCGTCTCGGCCGGGGGCAGAGACTGATGGGCATCGACCTCGGCACGAAGACGATCGGCCTTGCGCTTTCCGACGTCGAACGGCGTCTGGCAACGCCTCTGGAAACGCTTGAGCGCAGCAGATTTTCGGGCGATGCAGCAAAATTGCTGGCACGGGCGAAAGAATTCGATGTCGCCGCTTTCGTCGTCGGCTTCCCCCTCAATATGGACGGAAGCGAGGGTCCGCGCGTCCAGGCGACGCGCGCCTTCGTCCGCAATCTGGGCAAGCTTTCGGCAATTCCCTGTGTCCTCTGGGACGAGAGACTGTCGACCGCAGCCGTCACCCGCGCCTTGATCGCGCAGGATGTTTCGCGCGCCAAACGCGCCGAAGTGGTCGATCGCATGGCGGCCGCTTACATCTTACAAGGCGCACTCGACCGGTTGAACCGCGCGGCAGGCGGATAGGTGAGTGGCGCAGGAAGAAACGGCAGCCCCGTTCGGACATGATTGTCATTGCTGGCCCATTTCCAACCTCCTATGCCTCCTAAGTCGGCCGATCAAAGCAACGCCTCTCACATTGTCGGCGGCAAGAGGGAGAGGGATCGTGAAACGCTGGCGGCTCCTAATCGCAACATCACTTCTGGCGCTCGCATGCGGCACATTGGCCTTACCGCAGAGCGCGGCGGCGGCCTCCGCACTCACCTCTGCGGATACCGACCAAGACGGCACGCTGAGCCTCGCCGAAGTGAAGGCGGCAGCCAGTGCCGCATTCGACAGGCTCGATGAAGACAAGGATTCGACCCTCGACTTGAAAGAAGTGGCCGGCCACATGAGCAAGGAGCAGTTCAAAGCCGCCAACCCTGACCACGACACCACGCTGTCGAAAGACGAATATCTCGCGATGGTCGAAGAATTGTTTCGCGCCGCCGACAAGAATAGCGATGGCACTCTTAACGCCGCGGGGCTGAGAACCAAAGCCGGACGTGCTCTCGAGCGGCTTTTGAAATAAGCACCGCTCCGTCTTCACGGCGTCCCGAAGGCCTACCCGAGCGCAGGTAGGCTTTCGCTACACAAATTGTTTCGCTTTGGATGCCAAACGTTCGACGTGGTGCTCGGCGGCGTTTGCCTGTCGAACCCGCTCGTTCGCCGTCTGACCGGTTCTCTTGCTGACCACGTTGACCTTGTCATAGCGCCGCAGGTAAGGTTTGATTTCCTCCACAAGGGCCTTGAATTTTTCAGGATCATAACCTGGCTCGGCCGAACCTAGGACCACCTCGGTTGCGATGTTCACCACATGATCATAACCGTTGATATGATCATATTCGTGATTGCCGAATTCGAGCGTGACCCAGGTTCTTTCGATAAAAGAGGCCAAGCTCATCTCCCTCGCTCCGGCAGGCAAGACATCGCCGGGAGGCCACTGAACGAGGCTCAGCATAATTCGCCGTCGCAGAAGGCAGAAATTCAAATTCGGTCAGTGAAATCGGGAATTGCGCTCATTCGTGTGCGTGATTTTTCGATCGGCTGCTCGGGACAAGCTCCCTGGCCCTTTCGGGCAAACGATACGCGACCGGTACCGCTTTGGCACGCGCCCTGATCTCGATAGTGCAGCTTTACGCCGATTGAAGAGCGGCCTCGCGGCTCAGCGGTAGAACGGCTTCGATGAGCGTTCCCTTGCCGGCACGCGGCACGATGCTGAGGCGACCGCCGCATGCCCGTACCCTTTCGCTCATGCCGGTCAATCCCAGGCCTTTTTCGAACTTCTCCGGCATGCCTACTCCATTATCCTCGACCCGCGCCCGCAGCGCTTCAACCGCCACTCCATTCGCCAGCGCAGGATCGCGCATCGTTACGTAATCCACGCTGACGTTGGCGCTGGTTGCGCCGGCATGCCGGAAGACGTTGGTGAGACTTTCCTGAATGACGCGGTAGATCGCCAAGCCGATATTCTCGTCGACCGAAGTAAAATCATCCGACGTGCTAAGCGAAATCTGCATTTCAGGATGAGCGGCGCGCCAGGACCCGACCAGAGCGCGCAGAGCTTCGGCGAGCCCGAGCTCGCCGAGCCCGGCGGGCCGCAGGCGTTGCAGCAAGCGCCTGAGCAGCGTCTGGATTGCCTCGGCCTGTTCACCGATCGCAACTACAGTTTGGCTGATCTGGCCCGGATCCGGCATCTTCTCGCAAAGCGCGCTCACGTTGGCGCGGATGCAGAACAGATGCGGGCCCATTTCGTCATGCAGATCGCGGGAGATTTGGGCACGCTCCTCCTCTTGCACCTTCATGATCTGCTGGACGAGGCGGGTGTTCTCCGCGTTGACCGTGGCGAGATTGACAGCAAGCCCGTTGAGCTTTTCGGAAATATCGATGAACTCCGGCGGCCCGCGCGGCACCAGGCTTACGCTGGTGTCGCCGCTCGCGAGCCGCGTGATCGCATGGCCGACATCCGTCAGCGGTTTAAGCGCCCGGCCAACAAGAATGAGGATGACCACCAATATGCAAACGGCGAAGATGAAGGCCGTGAGCACGATCGAGCAGACCTCGGCCCATATTTCAGCCACCTCGTTGGTCGGATCGGCGGCGATGACCACGTCGCCGAAATTCCGGCCCTGGATGGTGGCCGGAACGATCGTCAAGCTCGGTCGCGGTTCGAAAAGCCGCACGAACCAAGGCGGCGGACCATTCGGATTGAGGTAGGTCACAATCGGCATGGATAGTGCTTCGGCTTCGTTCGCCGCCACGAAGATCCGCACGTGGCGCAAGTTCTGCAGATCCACGAGCAACCGCCGCAAGGGTGGGCCGGGGTCCGGCGTTTCCTGCAAGCTCGCTAGCGCCGTCTCGATGAGTTCGCGCGACAGACGCGCATCGGACTCACTTTCCGAGCGCACGCGGGGACCGGCGTTCCAAGCGATGAAAGCGATGTTGGCCAGGAGGGAAAGAAAGAGCAGCGCGCCGAGCAAAAAATTCAAGCGCGCCCGCAAGGAAAGAGATCGCATCATCAACGCCTCCGATGGCGTGACTTTAATGAGCTTGCCGCCTGTCTTCCACCCCGCGCCGCGGCAAAGTCAGGCCCGTTTGGGAACAAATCCAAAAGTCGCCGGGAACATGTCTCAATCAAGTCATCATGGGCCGGCGCGTCAAGCGAATAAACCTCCTTGATTGCAAAGACTTATTGACAGAGCCGGCGACGCCGAGAGAATGGAACTAGGCTTCGTACCGCTCGAGCAAAGAGACATGCAAGTTCTCGTCATCGACGATCATCCCGTCATCATTTCGGGGTGCCGGGCCATGCTCTCACCCTATGGTGACATCGAGGTGCATGATGCGCTCGATGCCGAGGACGCTTATGAGCACTATGTGGCCACCCGCCCCGACGTCGTGGTGATCGATATCAATCTTCCTGGCGTGTCGGGCTTTTCACTGACGCGGCGAATTCTGCAATATGATCCGCAGGCGCGCATCATTGTCTTCTCGATGAACGACGACCCGATCTTCGCTGCGCGCGCGATCGAAAACGGCGCGAAGGGTTATATCGGAAAATGCGAAGACCCGGCTCGGTTCGTTGGCGCAATCCGGGCCGTTGCGGCAGGTCAGACGTTCCTCTTGCCGGAGATGGCGCAAAAGCTCGCCTTTCTCGACCCCGGTCGGCGCGGCGGTTTCTTAAGCGGCCTAAATCCGCGCGAGCTCGAGATCCTGCGGCTCCTGCGCAGCGGCAAAAGCATGGGAGAGATCGCAGGCGTGATCAACGTGTCCTACAAGACTGTCGCTAACAGCTGCGCGATCTTGAAGCGCAAACTCGGCGCGCGTACGCCCCTCGATCTCGTGCGCATCGCCGTCGAAAACAAGCTCGCATGAGCAAGGGAGCCGGATTGCATCCGGATGGATGCAACGATGCTCCCGAAGATTTCACCAATAGCCGTAGCTTGGCATACGCGACAGACGAGGAATCGTTCCATCCTGCGGGATTGCGTTGCAGCCACGCTTAACGATGAGAATTTGAGCTCAGCGCACGGGCAGCGCGAGGGCGACCGACGGTCCTGCAGATCGACCTCCAACCTCTACAGGCACGCCTTAGTAAAGCGCCGCTATTCCAGCACGACGTTGCGTGGCTTACCCGCGACCCAGGCCTCGATATTGTCGACGAGCTGGTTGGCGAGCCCCGTCATCGCTTCGACGCTCGCCCATGCCACATGCGGGGTGATGATCAGATTGGGCAGCTTGGCGTCGAGGAGGATGTTGCCGTTCTTCGGCGGCTCGACGGTGAGAACGTCGAAGCCAGCGCCGGCGATCTCGCCGCTCTTCAGCGCTTCGACCAGGGCTTTCTCGTCAACAAGTCCGCCCCGCGCCGTATTGATGAGAATTGCGTCCTTCTTCATTTTCTTGAATTCGGCGGCGCCGATCAAGTTGCGCGTCGTCTCTGTAAGCGGACAGTGCAGCGAAATGACATCGCTTTGGGCGAGGATCGTGTCGAGGTCGACCTTGCCGGGAAAATCGAAGACGTCGGTCGCGACCACCTTCATTCCAAGAGCCTCGGCGCGCGTTGCGACCGATTTACCGAGCGCCCCGAATCCGACGAGGCCGAGCGTCGAGCCGGAAATATCGTGGATCGGATGATCGAAGTAACAAAACTGATCGATCGTCTGCCACTTGCCGTGGCGCACGTCGAGGACGTAGGGGAAGAGGCTGCGGCGCAGCGCGAAGATGAGCGACAGCGTATGCTCCGGCACGGTGTTCACCGCATAGTTGCGGATGTTCGAGACCGTGATGCCATGCGCCTTGCAAAAGGCCTTGTCGATGCAGTCGGTGCCGGTTGCGGCAACCGCGATGAGTTTCAGTTTCGGCAGCTTTTCGAGGCTCGGCCCGCGCATCGGCACTTTGTTGATGATGGCGATCTCGGCCCCGGCCAGACGGTCGAGGACCTGATCGGGCGAAGTCTCCTGATACTCCTTGTAAGTATGCGAAAATTTCGGCTCCCGCACCGGAACGCCGATCGTGGCGCGGTCGAGGAAAACGATATTATAAGGCTTATCTGACACGGGCTCTTCCTCCTTTTCCGTTGTCATTATTGGCGGGGCGCGCGCGCGTCAATGTGGGCCTCTTCCCCTTTTACGGGGCCCCACGAGCGGCCGTCTGAGCTGAACCAATCTTCGGCGGCTCCGCAGCCCAGCTGCAGGATCGCAAGTTTGAGATTTGAGGGGAACGCCTCTCTTTCCGCGCCGTTGGTTGCCGGCTGCATTCCTTCGCCCTTGAGCGGAGCGGAGAGAATCCCGCTGTCTTTTCCTTAACCTAGGAGCAAATCATGGGTCTCTTCACCAAAGATATCAGGAACATGGATGACCTTTTTGTGCATCAGCTGAAGGACATCTATTATGCCGAGAAACGCATCGTCGGCGCATTGCCGAAAATGATCGAGAAGGCGACCTCGCCCGACTTGAAGCAGGGCTTTCAGACACATCTCGAGCAGAGCAGAAAATCACGTCGAACGCGTCGAGCAAGTGTTCAATATGCACGGCGTTGCAGCGGCCACCGTCACCTGTCCGGCCATCGATGGCATCATCAAGGAAGCAGATGAGGTCGCAGGCGACGTGGCGGACAAGAATGTTCTCGACGCAGCTTTGATCGCCGCCGCGCAGGCGGTGGAACATTACGAGATCACCCGCTACGGCACGCTGATTGCGTGGGCAAAGGAACTCGGCGCCGACGACTGCATCCCTCTGCTTGAGGAAAATCTCGAAGAAGAGAAAGAAGCCGACGAAAATCTCACGAAATCTGGCCGAAGGCGGCATCAATCGCGCCGCAGCCTGAGTGCTCGCAGCGGAGGAGCGCGGCCCGCGGGCCGCGCTCCTGCCGGCATCGCCATGAGTGGGCTTGTTCGCAAGGAAATTTGAGGAATTCGGGCCGCGACCAAAATATATCCGTCGGGGTCTGCCGACGCAAAATGAATGCTTCATAGTATAGTAACGGCCAGTCAACTACATAAACGAATGAAGCGAGCCTGTGACTTTGCAATTCTCCTAGATTAACATCATTTAACTTCAAAATTTCAGGCAACTTCACAAGATTGCCCCATCTTTTATCGGAACATCAGGGGTACCCCGGGTGTTGCTCTGACAGCCGAGTCGCTCGGCAATCCTCCACATCGATAGAAGAGAATCAGGAGAACAATGATGGCTAACGAGCGTACTGTCTCAAATCGTGGATTTGCCTCGATGGACGAGGACAAGCAGCGTGAGATCGCCCGCAAAGGGGGCGCCAGCGTTCCAGCCGACGAGCGCAGCTTCTCGAAAGACCACGAACTGGCCGCCGAGGCCGGCCGTAAAGGCGGCGCCAGCGTGCCCGGTGAAAAGCGCAGCTTCTCCCAAGATCATGAGCTCGCCTCGGAAGCCGGGAAAAAGGGTGGTCACGCTTCCGGCGGCAACTTCGCCAATGATCCGCAACGCGCTTCGGAGGCCGGCAGAAAAGGCGGCCAAGCCTCCGGTGGAAATTTCGCCAATGATCCGCAACGCGCCGCAGAGGCCGGCCACCGCGGTGGCGAAGCTTCGCACGGCCGGCGCTGACTTTTCAAGCTGGGCAGCCGGGACGCAAGTTTCGGCTGCCAGCACATCCCGGCGAGGCGATGGCAGTCAGTCGAGCGACTTAGCAATTCTCACCGCCTGTTGCAGATCATTGACCAATTCAACAAAAGCCCGACGGCGCGCATCGTCGTCCGGCATGCGCAGAATCGCCGAGGGATGCATCGTTGTCAGGACGTGGCGGCCATCGGCGAGTGTGAGGTCTTGGCCGCGCGTTCGTGCCAGCACGATCGGCCGTCCGACAATTTCTTGGGCGGCAATGGCGCCGAGTGCGACCACGAGCTTTGGTCGGACTAAGGCAAGTTCCCAATCGAGCCACCAACGGCAGGCTTTCACCTCGCCGCGGCTCGGATGTTTGTGGAGCCGGCGTTTGCCACGCTGCTCGTGTTTAAAGTGCTTCACCACATTGGTCACATAAGTCGAGGCGCGGTCGAGCCCCACGTCCGCCAGGGCCTCATCGAGGACGCGGCCGGCGGGTCCAACGAAGGGTCGCCCAACTCGGTCTTCCTGATCGCCCGGTTGCTCGCCGACCAGCATGATCAACGCGCCGACCGGTCCTTCGCCAAAGACCACCTGCGTTGCGTCCCGAAAAAGCGGGCAGCGCTCGCAATGTGCGGCGTCCCGTGCGAGCTGCTGCAACTGCGCGGCGGCCTCGCTTGCGTTGGGCGCACTTGCCGGCTCAGGCAGAGACTTTGCACGCGCTCCTGTCATGGCACGGCCCTCGCTCTTTCAGATCGCTGGCGCGATACACCGTGCCCCGATCTTTGTCGCTGATTTTTCCGCCTCAAGGTGAGCGCCGCGCCAAAGCTACGAAAATTTGCCGGTCGGCTACCTGGTTCCGATCGAGGGCGTCGCCTGCATCGCCGGCGACGCCGCCGCCTTGCTCGGAATTTCAAGCACGGCCTTAAAGTCATAGGCCTTCTGCAACCCGGTCAGCGTCAACCTTACCGGCACCCGAGGCTCTGCACCGGAGACAGGCTGTTCGACTGCGACGATGGAAAAGAATCCGTCGGAACGGCGATGCGTCTCGAAGGCCCAGCCCTCGGGCGCTTCGACAAAAAGATCAGTCGGTGCGAGATCGCCCTTCCACGTCAGCAGCCAAGTCGGCACCGTCGCCTTCTCGTCCGCCGCAACGGTGACTTTCTCAGCGATATCTTTTGGCGTCAGCAGCAAGGGCACGCGCGCTTCCGCGACGGCGATTTCACCGTCTTCCGGACCGGCCGCGGCCTCGGGCAATGTCAACTCCGCGCTGCTTTCCACGGGAAGGCAGATGTTGTCGCAGACGGCGTAATTAACTGTCAGGCGAAGACGCACCGGCTCGCGCGCATCCCGCGGTGCGATATGGATCGGGAATACCACGCCGCCCTGATAGCCGAAGGCCTCGATGCCCTGTTCGTCGATGCGGCGCGGGGCCGGAAAGAAAATCTCGGCGGCCGCCACATTTTCAGATCCGTTCACGGAAAATTTAGGTGGCACGCCGGCATCGCCAGGCGCGCGCCAATAAGTGATGGCGGTCGAAGGAAGCTTTATCTCCGCGGCCGCCCTGTAGATGCGCTGGTCTCCACCGGCGGCGATAAGCCGCATTTGCGCCTTATCTCCGTCCTGACCCGACCAGGGGCTGGCAAAAGGATCGGACTTCGCAGGGAGCGCGGCAAGGCAGAGTGCAATCCCCAGGCAGAGAGAGGCCGCAAAAAGAAGATGGTCAAACAGGCGCGGCTGCGCCAACATAGGATCTTGGCAAGGAGAGCGAGTTTTGCGTGAATTCATTTCGGACAACCATAAATTCCTTCTCGGTCTCGTGACCGAGCGCTGAAATTTCGCCCTTGGCGACCCATGTTGAACTTATACCGAATACGGCACGAATGATGGCAAGCATGAGTTACAAGGGCAAAGGGAACGGCTACTTCGATGGCCAGTTGCTGCTCGCCATGCCCGGCATGACGGATGATCGGTTCGCTCGCTGCGTCGTCTATCTGTGCGCTCATTCCGACGAGGGCGCGATGGGAATCATCATTAACCGCCGCGCGCCCAGTCTTAATTTTTCGGAGCTTTTGGTCCAACTCGAGGTCATCGCGCCCGACGAGGCCATAAGGCTGCCGGCCCAGGCTGGCGCCGTGCCTGTCCTGAAGGGCGGCCCCGTGGAGACCGGACGTGGCTTCGTGCTTCATTCGAACGACTTCTATATCGATAATTCAACTTTGCCGATCGATACCGGCGTTTCGCTGACCGCCACCATCGACATCCTGCGCGCCATCGCGCATGGCGCCGGCCCGGATCGCGCCGTCCTGGCCCTCGGCTACGCCGGCTGGTCGCCGGGCCAGTTGGAAGATGAAATGCAGCATAACGGTTGGCTCACCTGCCCGGCGGATGCTTCGCTCATCTTCGATACGCCGCTCGAATCCAAATATGAGCGCGCCCTGCGCAAGCTCGGAATAGATCTGGGCTTTTTGTCGGCCCAATCCGGCCACGCTTAATCTGCCACGCTTGATCATAGGACTGCGTTACGCCGCAATCGAGGCCGCGCCGACAAGCTTGCGCGCATCCGTCGCGCTCATCGGATGGCCGAAGGCGTAACCCTGCGCATATTCGCAGCCGAGTTGATAGAGTTCGATTGCATCGGACTCCGACTCCACGCCCTCCGCGACGACGCTCATGTCGAGATCATGCGCCAAGCTGACGATGGAGCGCAAGATGACCGGCCGCGCCCCCTTGCCGTTGTGGCGAACGAATGAACGGTCGATCTTGATCGTGTCGAAGGGGAAGCGCTGGAGATAGGCCAGCGACGAATAGCCGGTGCCGAAATCATCGAGCGAAAGCCCGGCGCCGAGCTCCCGGATGCGCGTGAGCATCTGCGCCGCATATTCCGGGTTCTCCATCACGAGGCCTTCGGTAAGTTCAAGCTTGAGCGTTCCGCGCGCCACCTCCCAGCGCGAGAGCACCGCCTTCACGTCCTGGAGAAGATCGTGCCGCAACAATTGCCGCGAGGAGATGTTGACGCTCGCAAACAGTGGCGGATCGACATCGAGAGCGCGTTGCCAAGCGGCAAGCTCGCGAGCGGTGCGTTCCACGGCGAAAATGCCGAGATCGATGATGGTGCCTGTCTCTTCGGCCACCGGAATGAACTCTGCGGGGCCGAGCCGTCCCAACCTTGGATGATCCCATCTGAGCAGAGCCTCGAACCCGGCAACAGTACGGTCTTCGAGCCGTATGATCGGCTGAAACAGGATGTTCATTTCGCCGCGATCGAGAGCTCGGCGCAAGTCTGCTTCGAGCGTCGCCCGATCGGAACGCAACGTGCGCATCGAGGGCCGGAACACTTCGATACGGTTGCCGCCCATCCGCTTGGCGTGGCGAACCGCGATCTCGGCATCGTTCAGCATGTCTTCCCGCTTGGCGTGCAACTGCTGATCGTAGAGAGCGAGGCCGATCGACGCCGATAAGGGGACCTCGTTCTCGCCGAAAGTGACCGGCGTCGAGACCGCGCGCCGCACCACATTGGCGACGGTGATGATGTGATCGGTCTGGATTTCCGAGACTATGATGGCGGCGAATTGGTCGTCGCAGATTCGCGTCAAACAATCTTGCGGCTTAAGGATGCGGCTAAGCCTGCGGGCGATTGTCAGCAAAATCGAATTGCCCGCCGAAAAGCCGATCGTTTCGTTGATCTGCTTGAACCTGTCTATATCGATGCAGATCACGGTCGGGCGAATATTCGAGTCGGTCTGGGAGAGATGAAGCGCGGCCTCGAGCCGATCGAAGAAAAGCTCGCGGTTGGGCAGACCGGTCAGGTTGTCGTGGACGGCGTCGTGCAGGAGCCGCATCTCGGCCATCTTGTGCTCGGTCACGTCGGCGAGCGTGCCGATGACGCGGATGACCTCGCCGTCCGGGCCGATGACCGGCCGAGCTTTGAGATGAAACCAGAAGTAATGTCCATCGGCGGCGCGCAGGCGGAATTCCTGGTTGATGCGCCCGCGCCGCTGTTCGAGCATCGTGTCGAGACAGGCGCGGTAGCGGTCGCGCTCGAAAGGGTGAAGAAGGTCGAGCCAAGCGGAAGCCGCCCCTTCGAGCGCGCCGCGGGCGAGACCGAGTTGCATCTCGACCTCCGGACTAACGTAAATACGGTCCGACGGCACGTCCCAGTCGAAGATGATGTCTCCACAGCCGGTAAGCGCCAGCGCCTTGCGCTCGGCATCGCTGATGGAGCCATGGACAAGGCCGCTGCCGGCGAAGGCGTTTTGCATGACGGTGAAGCCAATCAGCATCACGATCAGGACGAGGCCGCCGATGAGCGCCGGCGAGACGAGGTCGTTGGTGAGCGAACCATTCACCGTGAAAGCCGCGGCGACGATCCAGACGAGCAGCAGGAACCAGGTCGGGATGAGCATCACGGCACGGTCATAGCCGTGCGTCGACAGATAGAGCACGAGGATGAAACCGACGCCGGCAATGGTCGCCAGCGAAATGCGCGCAACGCCGGCCGCGACCGGCGCGTCGTAGATCGCGAGTCCTATGAGGGCGACGAGAAACAGGAGCCAGCCGATGGCCACGCGCGAAGCGCGCACATGCCATCGGTTGAGGTTGAGATAGGCGAAAAGAAAGACGAGCAATGTCGCAGCCAGCGCCGTCTCCGCGCCGGCGCGCCAGATCCGATCGGTCTGCGCGGACGTATTGAAGATCTTGTCCCAGAAGCCGAAGTCGATGCAGACGTAGCCGAGCACGGCCCAGGCAAGCGCCGCGGCGGCGGGAAAAATCACGGCTCCCTTGACGACGAAGACGATGGTCAGGAACAGCGCCAGCAATCCGGCGACGCCGATGACGATTCCCTTATAGAGGGCGAGGCTCGTGAGCTTGTCCTTATAGGCGTCCGGCTCCCACAGATAGAGCTGCGGCAGGCTGGAGGCACGCAATTCGGCGACATAGGTCACCGTCGTTCCTGGATCGAGCGTCAGGCGGAAGACGTCAGCGTCGGCGCTTTCTACGCGCTCCGGTGGAAAGCTCTGGCTCGCGGTGATCGCCGAGATGCGCGTGGCGCCAAGATCGGGCCAGATCAAGCCAGATCCAACGAGACGAAAGTGCGGAGCGACGACGAGCCGTTCGATCTGCTCATCGGTGTCATTGGTGAGCGCGAAAACGATCCAGTTCGGATGCGTTCCGGTTTCGCGCGCCCGCACCTCGATGCGGCGGACGATCCCGTCGGAGCCGGGCGCCGTCGAAACCAGAAGGCGGTCGCCCTGCGAACCATAGCTCTCGACCGCCTTGGTAAGATCGATAGCGGCGGCATCGAGCGGCACGCGCACCGATTCGATCGCTTTTGCCGGAACAATGCCTGCCCCGATGAGGATGAGCGCGAGCGATATCCGACGCCAGACGGTCCGTGCGAGGAAAATCGACATTGTGCTCCGCTCAGGCACGATCACGCCGGCAGACCCGCAAAGGGAGCGGGTCCGTCTCAAGAAGCGCGTAGAGGAAATGGTCTTGCCAGAGCCCGTTGATCCGCAGATAGGCGCGGGCCAACCCTTCCCTTTTGAAACCATTGCGCTCCAGCAATTTTATCGACGTCTCGTTGTGTGGCAAGCAAGCCGCCTCTATTCGATGCAGCCGCAAGCTCGTGAAAGCAAAGCCCGTCATTGCGCGGACCGAACGCGACATCAGACCCTTTCCGGCGAAAGGCAGGCCCATCCAGTACCCGAGAGTCGCCGATTGAGCGACGCCACGCTTGATCTGCCCGAGTGTCAGTCCGCCGACCAGCACATCGTCGCTTTCGCGGAAGATCAGGAATGGATAGGCTTGGTCCTCGGCGATCTCCTGCGTATGCCGGCGCAGCCTGCGGCGGAACGCGGTGCGGGTCAAGTCGTCCCCAGGCCAAGTCGGTTCCCACGGCACGAGGAAAGCCCGGCTGTTTTCACGCAAATCGGCCCAGGCTTCGTAATCACGTATCTCAGGTGGACGCAGATACACCCCTTCGCCGCGCACGAAATTCGCGATGTCGCTCGGCGGCCCGAGACGAAACAGAGCCAAGCCGTCCTCCCCTCACAGTGAACCGAGCCGCTCGCTGACGCGGTCCGGCGAATAGACTTTAGCGATCGGGCCGATCGCCGCAACTGTCGGCGGCGAGCGCAACGCCGCGGCGCCCGCGTCGCGAATTGCGGCGACAGACAGACAGTCGACCTTCTCGATGATTTCCTCGCGACTCAGCACGCGGCCGAAGGCCAGCATCTGCCTCGCGATCTGCTCGGCACGCGCGGTCGGCGATTCGAGCGCCGTCAAAATCGAAACTTTCATCTGCGCCTTGGCGCGCTGGATTTCAGCATCGCTCAGATCATGTGCGGCCGCCGCAACGCAATCAAGCGCGACCGGCATCAGCTCGGCGACGTGCTGCTGACTCGTCGCGGCATAGAAGCCGAAGAGACCGGTATCCGAATAGGTCCAGTGAAATGCGTTGATCGCATATGCAAGGCCGCGCTTCTCGCGCACCTCCTGAAAAAGTCGCGACGACATGCCGCCGCCCACCGCATTGGCGAAGACATGCAGCGCGTAATAGGCGGAATCCGTGTAGGCGAGGCCTTTGAAGCCGACGACGATATGGGCCTGTTCGAGCCTTCGTTTCACCCGCTTCTCGCCACCAATATAGCGGGCGGGGACGATACTGTCGGCCGCATGGCCCGGAAGATTTGCGAAAGCGCGAGCGGCGGCATCGACGATCTCGGCATGATCGACGGCGCCAGCCGCGCCGATGGTGGTCGCGCCGCTGCGATAATGGCTTTCGAGATAGGCGGAGATCATCGATCGATCAAAAGCGCGAACGTGTTCGGGCGTGCCGAGGATCGGCGAGCCGATCGGCTGCTCCGGAAAGGCCGCGGCATTGAAGAGATCGAAGACGAGATCATCGGGCGTGTCTTCGACGGCGCTGATCTCCTGCAGGATGACGCCTTTCTCGCGTTCGAGCTCCTGCGTGTCGAATGTGCTCTCGGTCAAGATATCTGCGAGGATGTCAAGCGCCAGACCGGTGTCTGCGGCAAGCACATGCGCATAATAGGCGGTCTGCTCAACGCTCGTTGCGGCATTGAGATCGCCGCCCGCGGTCTCGATCTCCTCGGCGATGTCGCGCGCCGAGCGCCGCCTTGTCCCCTTGAACGCCATATGTTCCAGAAGATGTGAAAGCCCGCGTTCGCGCGGCCGCTCGTGCCGCGAGCCGGCGGCGACCCAAACCCCGAGCGACACTGTCTCGAGATGATCCATGCGATCGGTGACGATCCGCAGGCCGGCGGGCAGCGTGGTGATCTCGACGCTCATGAGGCCGCTCTTTTGGAAACGCCCGCCCTTTTTCGGATATAGGCCTCAAGGCCGGCCTCATCGTTGGCCAGCACGTCAAACCGTTCCTTGCGCGAAGAAAGTTCGGCGAGCTGCGCCGGCAGAATTCGGCGTGATCCCCGTCGCCCGTTCGATTGCGACGGGAAATTTTGCGGGATGTGCCGTGCCGAGCACGATCATCGGAACATGCGGCCGCGCCGCCAAAGCCGTGCGCGCCGCGCCGACGCCGACCGCCGTGTGGGGATCGATAGACTTTTGCGTCTCGCGCCACACCCGCGCGATCTCCTCGCCCGTTTCCGCCTCGCCAATCCGCACCGCGTCGAATTCGGCGCGAATCGCGGCAAGCGGCTTAGGATCGATGCTGAAGCCGCCACTCTGCTGCAACGCACTCATGAGGCGGCGGATGGCCGCCGCGTCGCGCCCGTAGGCCTCGAAAAGAAGCCGTTCGAAGTTTGAGGATACCTGAATGTCCATTGAGGGCGATTGTGTGGCCTCAACTTTCCCGACCTCGTAGCGTCCGGTTGCGAGCGCGCGGGCAAGAATGTCATTGGCATTGGTCGCAATGACGAGCCTCTCGATGGGCAGCCCCATCTTCTTGGCGATCCATCCGGCCAGAATGTCACCGAAATTGCCTGTCGGGACCGCAAAAGAGACCGGCCGGTACGGCGCGCCGAGCGCAACCGCGCTGACGAAATAATAGACAGTTTGCGCCACCACGCGCGCCCAATTGATCGAGTTTACGCCCGACAGCGAAATTTCGTCGCGAAGCCTTTTGTTGGCGAAAAGCCTCTTCACGAGCGCCTGGGCATCATCGAACGTACCCTCGATTGCAACAACATGGACATTGTCGGTTGCAACCGTGGTCATCTGCCGGCGCTGGACATCCGAGATGCGGCCATGTGGATAAAGGATGAAGAGATCGACTTCGGCGATATCGCGGAAAGCTGCGATAGCAGCAGCACCCGTATCGCCCGAGGTCGCCGCCAAGATGGTCGCGCGTTTGCCGCGTGCCGTGAGCACCTGCCGCATCAGCCGGCTCAGGAGCTGCATCGCGAGGTCTTTGAAGGCGAGCGTTGGCCCGTGAAACAGTTCGAGGAGAAAGAGATTGTCGCCGATCTGGGTGAGCGGCGTCACCGCCGGATGATTGAAGCCCGCATAGGCTACCTCGATTGCGGCGCGAAGTGCCTTGCGATCGAGCGCGCCGTCGACGAAGGGCGCTATCACGGCTTCCGCTACGGCAGCATAGGGACGCCCGGCGAAGCCCGCGATCTCGGGTTCGGAAAGTTGCGGATAGGCTTCGGGAAGATAGAGGCCGCCGTCCTCGGCAAGACCGGCGATCAAGGCATCCGTGAAGGAAAGCGAAGGCGCTTCGCCGCGTGTCGAAATATATTTCACCTTCGATCCTGAGGCTTTAACCCGAATTTGTGCGCTCGTTTAGCACAAAAAGCCCCAAAGGGCAGAATTTGGCGCAATTCATATGGCTCAAAGTTATCGATGTAAAATCAGTTGCTTAGGCTATAATTTTGGCGCAGGCGGCGGACCAAACCTATTCCCCGTACCACTGAGCGCGAAGATAGGCGATGAAAACCGCCAAGAGGCCGACGGCCAGCCCGAACCAGGTCAGCGCGTAGCTTAAGTGATTGTTGGGGATATCGATTTCCGTCATGCCACCTTTCGGCCAGCCGCCCGGCGCCGAACTGTCAGCGTCGACGACGAAAGGTGCCGCGTGGGCGAGGCCAAAATGGGCGGCAATCGCGGTCGGATCGCGGGTGAAATAGAGATCTTTCTCGGGCTCGTCCGCGGGCGTAAAGAGGTTGCGCGTCTGAGGCGGCCGCATGAGCCCAACCACATGCGACTTGCCTTCGATCTCGCCGCCCGCGCGCGCCGATTTCGCCGCGAGCGCGTCGGACACGAAGCCGCGGTTGACGATGACGATGGCGCCTGAAGTCGAGGCGCAGCGGGGTCAGAACGAGATAGCCCGGGCCGAGATCCTGCGGGCCAGCGCCATAGAAGACGAGCGCTTCCTTATCGTTCTCATAGTGGCCGGCAAATTCGACATGCCGATAAGCATAATCGGCCGGTCTCAGACTGTTCCATTCCGACGGTTCCGGCAGCGGCTGCGGCGCCCCTTTGCTGCGCGTCGCAATCTCGGCGATCAGAGTCTTCTTTCCACGCCAGCCGGTGCAATTGCCAGACGCCGAGCGAGACCAAGATTGCCCCAACCACAAGCATAAACAAGACCGGCGCGACGAGGCTTTTGCGCGCGGGTCGGGCGATATAAGCCAAAGGTTCAACTCTCGAGCCGGCCCTGCTCCGCCTTGTTGCGATATTGCAAGGCGATCAACAGGCCTTTCAGCGGCCGCAACATTCCGACGCAGACGATCGCCGTCAGCGGCAGAAAGACGACAAGATAGACCCAGAACGGCGGCTCAAAGACGACTTCCGTCCAGAGCGCCGCGCCGACCACCAGAAACCCGCCGAACAACATCACGAAAACGGCGGGACCGTCTCCGGCGTCGGCGAAGCCGAAATTCAGCCCGCATGATTTGCACGCCGGAGCGACATCGAGGAAGCCGGAGAAAATGGAACCGCGGTGACAGCGCGGACAACGTCCGGCAAGGCCGGTCAAAATCGCGGTCGACAGCCGATTTCGTCACTGCCGCGCATCGCGGCTCCATTGCGCGGCCAAGACCGACTCAAAGAGGATTGCTCCAAGGATTGGAGCGCAGATGCCAATCTCCCGAGATGCGCGCTGGCGGATGCTTCAATGCTCCATCGGGGCGCCCCATGAGCCCCAAACATAGATGCAGGAGAACAGGAACAGCCAGACCACGTCGACGAAATGCCAATACCAAGCGGCGAACTCGAAGCCGAGATGGCGCTGCGGCGTAAACTGCCCGGCAACGGCGCGGATCAGGCAGACTGTCAGGAAGATCGTTCCGATGATGACATGGAAACCGTGGAAGCCTGTCGCCATGAAGAAGGTCGAGCCATAGATCGAACCTTTGAAGTTGAAGGGCGCATGGATGTATTCGTAGGCCTGAATGCAGGTGAAGGAGATGCCGAGCAGAATTGTGAGGACGAGGCCGTTCCTCAGATTGGCGCGGTCGTTGTTCAGCAGAGCGTGGTGCGCCCAAGTGACCGTCGTGCCCGACGTCAAAAGGATGATCGTGTTAAGCAGCGGAAAATGCCAGGGATCGAGCACTTCGATGCCCTTCGGCGGCCAATGACCGCCGGTGAAGGCAACCCGCGCATATTGGATCTGTTCGCCCGAAAACAGGCTGGCGTCGAAAAACGCCCAGAACCAAGCAACGAAGAACATCACTTCGGAGGCGATGAACAAGATCATGCCGTAACGAAGGCCAATGGCAACGACCGGCGTGTGATGGCCGCCGTGTTCTGCTTCCTTGATGACGTCGAGCCACCAGGATGCCATCACGTAGAGAACCAGGATGAGGCCGGCGCCGAAAATGTAGCTGCCCGGTTTCATGTCGAAGAGGACGATGGACTTCATCCACATGATGCCGCCAAGGGCCATCATGAAAGCGCCCAACGCCCCGAGGATCGGCCAGGGGCTCGGATCGACGAGGTGATAGTCGTGGTTTTGCTTTGTGTGGGCTTCCGCCATCAGTCTGTCCCCTCTCCTAAGTTCCGGCCCTTCTGGCAGCGGTGCGCAGACCCGCTTGCCTCGCCGTTTGCCCCGTTTGCCGCCTTCGGTCAAGGCGACGCATCGTCCTCAAAGTCGTGGCCCGTTTCCGCTCTCGGTCGCCGCTGTTAGCGGGGTGACGACCGGCCGTGGATAGAATGTATAGGAAAGCGTGATCTCATCGATCCCGTTCATCGTCTCGTCATGTTCGAGCGCCGGATCGAGGAAGAAGACCACCGGCATTTCCGCGGTCTGATGCGGGCCCAGATGCTGCTCGGTAAAACAGAAACAGGCGAGCTTGTCGAAATAGGCGCCCATCTGTCCGGGCGAGACGTTGTAGGCGGCGCGTGCCGCCGTTTCGGCATCCGACAGGTTGGTGACCTTGAAGAATACTGTCGCGGTCTTGCCCGTCAGCAATTTGACCTGACCCATCTCCGGCGCAAAGCTCCAATTGAGGCCCGGCGCAACATTGGCATCGAAGCGCACGATCAGCATGCGCGTGCCTTTGATGCCGGGCGCTGCTTTGGCGACCTGCGTCGTCCCGGCGAACCCGGTTCTGGCGCAGAAAATCCGGTAAAGCGGCACGGCGGCGAAAGAGAGCCCGAGCATCGACAGGGATGCCACCACGACGCCAACGGCGATCCAGGCGTCGCGGCCCGAACGTATGCTGGAGGAATTACGAGAAGCAGCCATATCACAAGGGTCGATTGAGAACGCCCGGACCGACCTTGACGATCGTCACGGCGTAAAAGAGCAGAACCAGAAAGCCGACCGCGAGCCCGATGGCGATATTGCGCTGCCGCCGGCTTTTAAGCTGTTCCGACGTGAGGACGATGCCTTCGGGCTCGTGCTCCGTGTTCATGCCTCTCACCTCGCGAATTCGATGGCAAGCGCGACCAGGCGCTCGCACAAAAGTTCGGCGAACAGCAAAAAGAGATAGAGAATCGAAAAGCCGAAGAGACGCATGGCGCTTTTGTTGGCGGCGTCGCCGCTGCGGACGCGATAGACCCTGAGCGCCAAACCGACGAAAGCAACGCCAAGGACGGCGCTAAGGCAGCCATATACGAGCGAGGCAAAGCCGAGAATGAAGGGCAACACGCCGAGCACCGCCAGAACCAGACTATAGATGAGGATCTCGAGCCTTGTGTGGTCGGCGCCTTTGACATTCGGCATCATCGGCACGCCGGCGCAGTCATATTCGGCGGAGCGCACCAGCGCCAAAGCCCAAAAATGCGGCGGGGTCCAGACAAAGATGATGGCGAAGAGCACGAGCGCGGCAAGACTCACCTGGCCGCTCGCCGCAACATAGCCGACAAGCGGCGGCAATGCTCCGGCGGCTCCGCCGATGACGATGTTCTGCGGGGTCGAACGCTTGAGCCACATCGTATAGATCACGACGTAGAAGAAGATGGTGAAGGCCAGAAGTGCAGCGGCGAGCAGATTGGCGACGAGGCCGAGCGTCAGGACCGCAAAGACCGCCAAAGTCAGCCCGAAGGCCAGAGCCTCTTGGCCGGTCACCTTGCCGGTCGGGATCGGACGCCGACGCGTGCGGCGCATCACGGCATCGATGTCCGCGTCATACCACATGTTGAGAGCACCGGAGGCGCCGGCGCCGATCGCGATCGCCAGAAGCGAAGCAAAGCCGATGACGATGTTGACGTGCTGAGGTGAAAGCAAAAGCCCGGTGAGCGCCGTGAATATGACGAGCGACATCACCCGCGGTTTCAGGAGCGCGATGTAATCGCCCGGGCCAGCGGCCGAAATCGCCGTGACCCTGGCTGCCCCGCTGCTTTCCTCGATGAATGTCATGGCAAGGCTTGCGCAAAACGGTGATCGAGACCGCGCTCCGGGCGCAAAACACGCGGGGACAAAATCGGATCCCTCGACCGCACCTTACGCCTCGACATGTTCTGGCCTTTCGCCCTCGGCGTCTTCAATGAGCAGCTGGGCAAGATCTCCCATCAATGTTCCGACCCAACGATTCGCGGCAAAGTCTCATAGGAATGGAACGGCGGGGGCGAAGTCACGGTCCATTCGAGCGTGGTCGCTCCTGGCCCCCAAGGATTGTTGCCAGCCACACGCTTTTTGGCGAAGGCATCGACAATCAGATAGAGGAACACGAGGATGCCAAGGCCGGAAATATAAGCTCCATAAGAAGAAACGGCGTTCCACAGCGCATAGGCGTCTGGATAGTCGATATAACGGCGTGGCATTCCCGCAAGGCCCAGAAAGTGCTGCGGAAAGAATGTGATATTGACGCCGACGAACATCAGCCAGAAGTGCCATTTGCCCAGCGTTTCGTTGTACATGTACCCGGTCATTTTCGGGAACCAGTAGTAGAAGCCCGCGAAGATCGCGAACACCGCGCCAAGCGACAAGACGTAGTGAAAATGCGCCACGACATAGTAAGTTTCATGCAGAGCGCGATCGATGCCCGCATTGGCGAGCACTACCCCGGTCACGCCGCCGACGGTGAACAGGAATATGAATCCCGTCGCCCAAAGCATCGGAACCCGGAACGAAATCGAGCCGCCCCACATCGTGGCGATCCAAGAGAAGACTTTGATCCCGGTCGGCACCGCAATCACCATGGTCGCGAAGACGAAATAGCGCTGCGTGTCGAGCGACAGGCCGACCGTGAACATGTGATGGGCCCAGACCAGGAAGCCGACGACCCCGATCGCCACCATGGCATAGGCCATGCCGAGATAGCCGAACACCGGCTTGCGCGAGAAGGTCGAGATGACCTGGCTGACGATGCCGAAGCCCGGCAGGATCAGGATGTAGACCTCGGGATGGCCGAAGAACCAGAACAGGTGCTGGAAGAGGATCGGATCGCCGCCGAGATTGGGGTTGAAAAAAGCGGTGCCGAAATTGCGGTCGGTAAGCAGCATGGTGATGGCGCCGGCGAGCACCGGCAGCGACAGCACAAGCAGGAAGGCGGTGACCAGGATCGACCAAACGAACAGCGGCATCCTGTGCAGCGTCATGCCCGGCGCCCGCATGTTGAAGATCGTGGTGATGAAATTGATGGCACCAAGGATCGAAGAGGCGCCGGCGAGATGGATCGACAAGATGACGAAATCCATTGCGGGACCCGGGTGGCCGATCACCGACAGCGGCGGATAGAGCACCCAGCCGCCGCCAAAGCCCTTCATGCCGGGCGCACCGTCCATGAAGAACGACGTGAACAGCAGCGTGAAGGACGCCGGCAAAAGCCAGAAGGAAATATTGTTCATCCGCGGGAAGGCCATGTCGGGCGAGCCGATCATGAGCGGAACGAACCAATTGCCGAAACCGCCGATCAGAGCCGGCATGACCACGAAAAAGATCATGATCAAACCGTGCGCGGTTATGAATACGTTGTAGAGATTCTTCGCGTAGTCGGCGGCGAGCTCCGGCGGAGCGCCGTTAAGGATATGCGCGAGAAACGGGAAGACTTGAAGGCCCGGCTCTTGGAGTTCCGCCCGCATGGCAATCGACAGCGCGCCGCCAAAAAGGCCGGCGCAGACTGCAAAGCAGAGATAGAGCGTGCCGATGTCCTTGTGATTGGTCGAATACATGAAACGACGCCATCCCGTCGGATGGGCATGGGCGTCTTCATGAGCGGTGGCGGTCGTGTCCATGTTGGCTTCCCCGAAAATCCTTGGCGTCTCGAACCTTTGGCGTGACGAATTAATCTCTCGCCGCGTTCTCGGCATAGTGGACCGGCGCCGGCGTCGCGGCGAACTTCTTCTTCGCTTGCGTGAGCCAAGCCGCATATACGTCCTGGCTCACCACACGGAAGACGATCGGCATATAGGCGTGATCCTCGCCGCAGAGCTTCGAACACTGGCCGTAATAGACCCCTTCCCGCTCGGCTTTGAACCAGGTCTGGTTGAGGCGCCCTGGAACGGCATCGATGCGCACGCCGAAGGATGGGACGACGAAGCCATGGATGACGTCCGTCGCGGTCACTTGCACGAGCACGGTCTTGTTGACCGGCACGACCGCCTCGTTGTCGACGGCAAGCTGGCGAAGCTCGCCGGGTTTCAGGTCTCCCGGGTCCTTGATGTAGGAATCGAAACTGAAGCCGCCGCCTTGATCGGGCGGATAGTCATAGGTCCAATACCATTGGTGCCCGGTGACCTTCACGGTCATGTCGGCCGCCGGTATGATGAGCTGGTGATCGAGCAGGCGGAAGGAGGGAATGGCGATGACCACCAGGATCATGACCGGGATAAGCGTCCAGGCCACTTCGAGAGCGCTGTTGTGAGTGAGCGTCGAAGGTGTCGGATTGGCCTTCTCATTAAAGCGGAAGACCGCGATCAAGAGCAGGACCGCGACGAAGATACTGACTGCGAAGATGATCGGCAATAAAATATCATTGTGGAAAAAGACCATTTCCCTCGCGATCGGGGTCACCGGGTCCTGCAGCCCGATTTCACCTGGATCCGCGTGGCCATATCCCGCGAAAGCGGGTGCGGCGAAGAAAGTCAGAAACGCACCGGCGAGCGCCAGTTCAATGCCGTAGTTTTTGGCCCATAGGCCGAATCTGGCCAGAAATGTCATGAATTTCGTCGCTCCCCTGCCACGGCTCACATTCGTTCTCTCTTTCCGCTTCGGGCGGCCGAGCAATTCGTGGCTAACTCGTTCCAAACCACAAAGATTTATTTCGCGCAACACGCCTGGTCCGTCCCCCGCTTGCGGCATAAACGCGCGAGGCCTTGCAAAAGCCGCTATTTCGCGGTGCAGCGACCCTGCGGCCGTCGATTTCATCGCAGGCATCGAAGGGAGCGCGGGGCACGCCAACCAAGGCGCTGCTTGAGCGTTGGCGTTTGAAGGGCAGTGCGCATTTCCAACCGGCCTGCAATGGGCTAATGAAATGCTGGGGTTTGCGTCACGATCTCGATTCGATTGCGGCATAAATGCCGCGCTTTGCCGACCTAGCGAAAACGGGCGCAGGGGCGCGCCCGCCCGGGCCGCCCAACGGCAAGGGAATGAGGATGACAGACCTAAATGCACATCGCCGCGGCATGTTCGTCGCCCGGCTTCCAATGATTCTCGGCCTCTCGGCCTTCCTTGTGTGCGGCGCAGCGAGCTCAGGTTCGTCACAAGGCGTCGTCAAAGCCAAACACGGCGATTGGGAGTTACGCTGTGAGACGCCGCCCGGCGCCGTGCATGAACAATGCGCGCTGTTGCAGAGCGTCGCGGCGGAAGACCGGCCGAACATCAATCTCGTCGTGATCGTGCTCAAGACCGCGGACGGCAAAAGCCGTCTGCTGCGGGTCATCGCGCCGCTCGGCGTGTTGCTCCCCTCAGGCCTCGGGCTGAAGATCGATGACACCGACATCGGCCGCGCCGGCTTCGTGCGCTGTCTGCCGACCGGCTGCATCGCCGAGGTCGTCATGGAGGATAAGCTGATCAATCAGATGAAGAATGGCCATAATGCGACCTTCATCATCTTCCAAACACCGGAAGAAGGGATCGGCATTCCGCTCGCCCTGAATGGGTTTGGGGAAGGGTTCGACGCCTTGCCTTGAGTTTGAAAAATCGCGCCAAACGCGACCAAAGAGCTTCGCCCGTCGCGGGACTGCACGCGAGCAAATTTCTGCTGTAGAGTTGGTCGATTGAACTCCTGTTTCGTAGATTGGAATTGCCTCCGGACATGCAACGGCATGCTCAAGCAAATGTTGGACGTGCTGCGGTGATTGTTTTTCTCGCGGAAGCGCATTTTGGCGGGAATGATGGAACGACGCCCCGGCTGAAACGGGCGCTGTGCGTCGCTTGGCCTTTCGCGATCGCCGCCGTTTTCGCGCTTGCCGGCTGCAGCCGCAACACCGGCAGCTTCGACGTCGACGACCCCACGCAGGTCAAGCTCTCGAATCTTATGGCGCTCGTCGAGTTCAAGCCCTTGCCGAAACAGCCGAAGCCGACCGACCCGATCGTCTGCCCCGAAATCCAGATCCTCTATGGCACTTCCGCCGATCGCGTCTATGCGCCGGGGAACGAGCAATCGAACGAGACCGTGCGTTATCAATTCTCCATCGAAGACGTGGCGCGCGATTGCCAAGTCAGCGGCGGCCAGGTCGCCATGAAGGTTGGCGTCGCAGGCAGAGTCCTGCTTGGGCCGGCCGGAAGTCCCGGGGCTTTTCCCGCGCCGATTCGTGTCGCAATCATCAACGTCAACGACGGGAGCCCTGTCATCAGCAAGCTCTATCAGGTCCCGACCAGCGTGGCCGACGGCCAGACCGAGGCTCCCTTCACTCTCGTGACCGATCCTCTCAGCGTTCCCGCGGTCGATAATTTCGCGCAAAGTTACACGATCAAGGTCGGATTCGACTCGGGCGGCAACGGGAAGAAACAGCCCCAGGCCGAGACCGCCTCGACCGATTCGTCCGCAGGCACAACGGACACAAGCGACACGACTCCGAGGCATGGGCATCACCATCATAGAAACTTCGGCAGTGACAGCAGCAGCAGTCCCGACTGACGGCGATGCCGCGCCTCAGCGTCACGGTCGAACAATTTCCCATCGCCGGTTCTTTCGTCATCTCGCGCGGCGCCAAGACGCAAGCAAGCGTCGTTGTCGCAACGCTCGAAATCGGTCGGGATCCGCGGGAGTGGCGAATGCGTACCTTACGCACGCTATGGGGAAAGCCTCGAACGCGTTCTGGCGCAGATCGAAGCAGTTCGATCTGCCATCGAGGCTGGCGCCGGCAACGCCGATCTGCAGAATTTGATGCCGCGGGGCGCGGCCCGCAACGCGCTCGATTGCGCATTGTGGGATTTCGAGGCCAAGCGACGCGGCGTTTCTGCCCATAGGCTCGCAGGTCTCGATCCCCCGGTCCCTGTGACCACCGCCTTCACGATCTCGCTTGGCACGCCGCAAGCCATGGCCGCGGCGGCGAAGGCCAGCGCTCACCGCCCGCTTCTCAAACTGAAACTCGGCGGAGCCGGCGATCCGCAACGATTGGCTGCGGTGCGCGCCGCGGCGCCGCATGCAAAACTCATCGTCGATGCAAACGAAGCCTGGTCGGCGCAGGATTTGATGCCGAACCTCGAAGCCTGCGCGGAACACGGGGTCCTGCTCATCGAACAACCCTTGCCGGCGGCCGAAGACGCGATGCTGGCGACGATCGCTCATCCCGTCCCGATCTGCGCCGATGAGTCGTGTCATGAGGCGGACGATCTCGCGGATTTGCGCGGGCGTTACGAGGCGGTCAACGTCAAACTCGACAAGGCCGGCGGTCTCACCGCGGCCATCGCCCTCGTCGCCGAAGCGGAACGGCTCGGATATGATCTGATGATCGGCAGCATGGTCGGCACGTCGCTTGGCGTTGCCCCTGCCCTGCTGCTGGCCGGCAAAGCAAAATTCGTCGATCTCGACGGGCCGTTGTTGCTGGCGAAGGATCGCCCGGGCGGGCTCCTTTACGAAGGCTCGCTGGTTCATCCGCCGTCGCCAGCGCTTTGGGGCTGACGGGATCAGGCTCGGCGCGGGCCTTACGTCAAAATTGCTTCATTCTGCCCAGCTAGGGTTTCAGGCCGTCCCATTGAACAAGAGCGCCACGTGCTGCAAAGCAGTAACTTGCGTCGCCGCCTGAGCAGCCTCTTCGATGATGACGCGCCGCAGACCAGAACCGTCCGGATCTTCAACGCGCTGCTTGCGACGCTGATCATCGTCAATGTCGCCGCGGTGATCATGGAGTCGGTCGAATCGATCCGCCTTCGGTATGCTGCGGTTTTCATAGCGATCGAAGCCGGCGCAACTGCGTTCTTCGCGGTGGAATATGTGCTTCGTGTCTGGACCGCCGTCGACCTCAGCGGCGGCCGATTCCGCCAGCCCTTCTGGGGGCGGCTTGCTTATATGCGCGGCTTCTTCCCGCTCATCGACCTGATCGCCGTCCTGCCGGCCTTGCTCGGCGTTTTGGGCGCGGGCGATTTCCGGGTGATCCGGCTGCTGCGTCTGTTGCGGATGCTCAAGCTGACCCGTCACTCGACTGTCTTCGGCCTGCTTTGGGCCGTGCTCGTCGAAGAAGCGCAAGCGATCGGCGCGCTCGTCTTTGTCATATGCCTGACGTTAACGATCAGCGGCGCGCTCATGTATATGATCGAGGGCGCCGCGCAGCCCGAAGTCTTCACATCGATCCCCGCCGGCATGTGGTGGGCGATCGAGACCATTACCACCGTCGGCTACGGCGACATGGTGCCGGTAACCGTCGCCGGGCGGATCCTCGGCGGGGCGATCTCGGTCATCGGTATCGGCACGCTCGCCTTGTTTTCCGGTCTGATCACCGTCGGCTTCCTGAACCAGCTCAAGCTCCGGCGCGAGCTTTCGGGCAAATCGAAGGACGATGCCGTCAGCGGCGCGCCTGCGGCGCATGATCCAAAGGCGATCCATCACGCGGCCGACGCGATCTGTCCGCACTGCGGATACCGTCTCGGCCGAAAGAACGCGATAGGCGCACGTCACTAGCGCGCCCTATTCCATCGCCGCCGCCTTGAGGATGCACACCATCATCGCCGAGGCGGTCTTTTCCGAGAGATTGCGGATGACGTGCGGCCTGTCGCAGCGATAGCGCAAGGTCTCGCCGGCCTTGGCATGTTCGATCACGCCGCCGACTTCGACCTCGAGCTCGCCGTCGGTCACCGAAAGACATTCGACCGAGCCGCGCTGATGCGGGTCGGATTCGAGCACGCCGCCCGCCTCGGCGAAAAACCCGTACCATTGCAGCCATTCGACGGTCTTGATCCAGCCGATGATCGCGAGATGGCACTTGCCGTCGTCGGAGACGAGGATCGGCGTGTCGCCCTTCGAGGCCTTTTCGAGAAAAGGCTCGTCCTCGCTGACCTGCAGCACGCCCTCGATCGACACGTCCAGCGCCTGCGCCAGACGCCAGATCGTGGCGAGCGTCGGATTGGTCTCGTTGCGCTCGATCTGGCTGATGATCGATTTGGCGACGCCCGATTGCTCCGAAAGCTCGGAAAGCGACAGGTTATAGGCCTTGCGCAGCCGCTGCACGGTCTTGCCGAGCTGGCCCGAGACGGCGAAGGCGCCGGCCTCGAGCGCCTTCATCTTGTCGCGACCTTCGATACCCATAGGATGCGTCGCCTCTCCGGGAATGGGCGGTATTGTCCCGGATAGTATACGATTCTGTTTGGAATATCGAACGAGGTTCGGGAGATCAAGAATAGGCCAACGCGGCGGCGAGACGGCCTAGCTGGGCCTCATTGCCCGGCACCGAAAACCGCAGCCATTCCGGCCTTTCCGCAAACCGCCGCGCCCAAATACCGGCTTTGCCGAGCCGCTCGAACATCGCGGCGGCCTCCAGGTGCCAGACCAGACGAAACAACGGCGTGCAGCCGTCCGCCGTAAAGCCTCCCTGTGCGAGAACCGCATCGAGCTTCAAGGCGTCGATGACAAGAGCCATGCCGATCTGGGCAAGCCACGCACGATCCGCGAAAGCCTTGCGGCCGATCGCAATCGCCGC
This sequence comes from uncultured Alphaproteobacteria bacterium, assembly GCA_963759985.1. Taxonomy (GTDB): domain Bacteria; phylum Pseudomonadota; class Alphaproteobacteria; order Rhizobiales; family Beijerinckiaceae; genus Methylovirgula. The sequence continues at coordinate 108,145 of CAVXBI010000002.1, read as the reverse complement.
GCTCGAAACCGGCCAAGGACCCAGCGCGATGCGCAGTTTCGCGCCAAGATCCGGCGGGGCGATCGCAAAGCCAAGCCGCAGGCCCGGCAGGCCGAACGGCTTGCCAAAAGACCGCAACACGATCGCGCCGGCCGACGGCATGGCCGAAACCAGGCTCGCCTCCCGCGGCAGGAAATCGACGAAAGCCTCGTCAACGACGAGGAAACCGCCGCGCCTGCCAAGCCGCGCGGCCAGATCGCGTAGATCGCTGGCCGCGACGCGCCGCCCGTCCGGATTGTTCGGGTTGACGACAACCGCGACCTCCGCCTCCGCCAAGTCTTCAAGGCTTTGACAGATCGAAACGCTCACGCCTGCATTGCGCCAGCTCCGCGCGTGTTCGCTGTAGGTGAAGCCCAAGATCCTTACGTGTCGCGAAGGGATGAGTTGTGGCAGCCATTGGATCAGCGCCTGCGTCCCTGGCGCGGCGACAACCCACGTTGCATCAGCTGCGCCATAAAATTCCGCCGCCGCTTCTTCGAGCCGGCGCAACTCCGCCTCTTCCGGCAGCCGCGCAAAAAGCTCAGCTGAGAGATCGACCGGATAGGCGTGCGGATTGGCCGCCGCCGAGAGATCGAGCCAAGGCTCGGGCGCTTGCGGAAAGAGACGGCGCGCCTCGGCAAGATTGCCGCCATGGCTTTCCGCGGCTAACACCCGACCTTCATGCATGTTCTTGCCTTTACCACCGCGCTCGCCGCCACCGCTCTCGCCCTCGAGGCGCTCGCTGGCTACCCTGAAATGCTGTTGCGAGCGATCGGCCATCCCGTCATCTGGATCGGCCGGCTGATCGCTTTCCTAGAGGCGCATCTCAACGACGCCAAGGCAAGCCCGGCGCGGCGGAGGTCGTTTGGCCTGGTCGCGCTCGGCTTGGTGCTCCTGGCCGCCGGCCTTCCGGCGCAAGCGCTGACCTGGATCGTGTTTGCCTCAGCGAAGCCGGCGCCGCTCAGTCTCCTTATCCTCGCGCTTTTTGCCTCGACGCTGCTGGCTCAGCGCAGCCTCGATCAGCATGTTCGCGCCGTCGCCGCGGCCCTTGAGCATGAAGGCCTCGAAGCGGCGCGAATTGCTGTCGGCAAAATCGTCGGGCGCGAAACGAGCGGGCTCGATCGGGCCGGCATCGCCCGCGCGGCAATCGAAAGCCTCGCTGAAGGTTTTTGCGACGGCGTCGTCGCGCCGGCTTTTTGGATGGCGATCTTCGGGCTTTGCGGCGGGGCACTCTATAAAGCGATCAACACGGCCGACAGCATGATCGGGCATTTGACGCCGCGCCATGCCGATTTCGGCTTGGCCGCCGCCAAGTTCGACGATCTCGCCAATTGGCCGGCGGCGCGGCTCGCGGCTCTGTGGATCGGCCTTGCAGCCTTGCTCATGCCGGAAGCCTCGACTGAAGGCGCTTGGCGCTGCGTCGCGCGCGATGCGAGCGGCCATCCCTCCCCCAACGCCGGCTGGCCCGAAGCGGCCATGGCCGGTGCGCTTTCCTTCCGGCTCGGCGGCCCGCGCATCTATACGCAAAAGAAAGGCGGAGGGAGCCGGCAAGACCTTTGGATCGGCGAAGGCCGCGACGATCTCGATGCCCGCGACATCCGCACCGCCTTGCGGCTCTACCACCGCGCCTGCCTCGTGAATTGGGCGGTGCTCGCCGGGCTCGCAGTCCTCATCGCGCGAGGCTGAGCAAAAGGTCGAGATCGACATGCGCCTCGAGATGCGCGGCGACCGCGTCGAGCGCTTGCTCGATACGCTCCGCATAGGCCACGTCGGACGGCGATGCCCCCAACCGGGCGAGAAAGGTGCGGCGCTGCGCGTCGCCGCCGAAGAAACCATGCACATAGCAGCCGGCGATTCGGCCATCGGCGGAGACCGCGCCGTCGTAGCGCCCATCGGCGAAGCGCAGAAGCGGGCGGGCGCAATCGGCCCCGGACGTGCGCCCGCAATGGATCTCATAGCCGGTGAACGGCGTGCCCCCGGCAACAGCGGTACCGGAGACCGGCGCCAAAATCTTCTCGGTCGCCATTTCCGTTTCGATATCGAGGAGCCCGAGCCCTTGCGCTTCGCGGGGCGGACCTTCGAGACCGAGCGGATCGGCGATCCTTTTGCCGAGCATCTGATAGCCGCCGCAAAGGCCGAAGACGCGGCCGCCGCGCCTCGAATGCGCGGCAAGATCAATATCCCAGCCCTCGGCACGAAAGGCGGCAAGATCGGCAATCGTCGTCTTCGAGCCGATGAGAAGAATAAGGTCGGCATCAGCCGGCAGGCATTCGCCGCTGCGCACCAGGACCAAGCTGACGGCAGGCTCCATGCGCAAAGGGTCAAGATCATCGAAATTGGCGATCCCCGGCAGGACCGGGACGGCAATCTTGATGGCTGCACGATCTGCCGGCTTCTCAGCCGCCGGCCTGGCGCTGAGCGCCATCGAATCTTCCGCAGGCAAGACAGCCGCGGCGTCACAAAAAGGGATGAGGCCCAACGCCCTCCAGCCGGTGCGGCTTTCGATGAAGCCCATCGCTTCAAGAAAAAGATCGGGGTCACCGCGAAACTTATTGACGAGAAAGCCCGAGATCATCGCCGCATCTTCCGCCGCGATGACCTCTTTCGTACCGACGATCTGGGCGATGACGCCGCCGCGATCAATGTCGCCAATGAGGATCACCGGCACATCGGCAGCGCGGGCGAAACCCATGTTGGCGATGTCACCCAAGCGCAGATTGACTTCGGACGCGCTTCCGGCGCCTTCGACGATGACAAGATCGGCCTTCGTCTTGAGGCGGCCAAAGCTTTCGAGGACTTGTGCGAGGAGTTTCGGCTTAGTGGCCTGAAAATCGGCCGCGCCCGCCTGGCCGATCAGCCGGCCTTTGACGATGATCTGCGCTCTGCCGCTTTGCGGCTTCAACAGCACCGGATTCATGTCGCTCGAAGGAGCGACGCCACAGGCCTGAGCCTGCAGGGCCTGGGCGCGACCGATCTCGCCGCCATCCTCCGTCACCGCCGCATTGTTCGACATGTTTTGTGGCTTGAAGGGCCGCACGGCCAGCCCGCGCCGCGCGAACGCGCGGCAGAGTCCGGCAACGATCAAAGACTTGCCGACGTCCGAGCCGGTGCCCTGAAACATCAGCGCCTTGGCGCTCAAAACTCAATTCCAGCCTGAGCCTTTACGCCGGCCTCGTAATGATGCTTGACGAGCTTCATTTCGGTCACGAGGTCAGCGGCCTCGATCAATTCGGGCCGCGCGTTGCGGCCGGTGACGACGACGTGAAGATCGGGACGACGGGCGCTGAGCGCGGCGACGACCTCGTCGAGCGGCAGATAATCATAGCGCAGCGCGATGTTCAATTCGTCGAGCAGCAGCAGCCGGATCTTCGGATCGTCCATGAATTCGCGCGCCCTGGCCCAGCCGGCTCGCGCCGCGGCAATGTCGCGGGCCTTGTCCTGGGTCTCCCAGGTGAACCCTTCGCCCATCACATGCCAAGAGACGAGATCGGCAAAGCGCGTGACTGCGGCGCGTTCGCCGGTCTCCCACGTGCCCTTGATGAATTGCACGACGCCGACAGGCCAGCCATGGCCGAGCGCCCGCATGAGGAGCCCGAAACCCGCCGTCGACTTGCCCTTGCCGGATCCGGTATGGACGATGAGCAGGCCTTTCTCGGCGATCGTCCGGCTGGCGACCGCCGCGTCCTGCAAAGCCTTTCGCTTCGCCATTTTGGCGCGGTGGCGAGCCTCGTCTTGCGTCATATCGGTCATGGGCATCGTCGCGCTCGCGCCGCTCAATCCCTATGCCCGGTGAGATGGTACCAGGCCGATTGGAGGGCGTTCTCCATATTCTTGAACCGAGTGTTCGCCTCGTCCCAGTTGACGAGGGGACATCCGACCCCGCCCGCCGGGCAGACCGGGGCGCGGCCGGCATCCAACACATAGGCGACGACAATCGTCAGCAAAACTCCCAGGACGATCCCCAAAAACACGCGCATCGCACCCTCCCCTCCTGCGTCGCATTTGTGCGACCCTCAAACATGATCCAATCGGCTTTGCGAAGAAATGATCGGTACCGGCGGAGATATAGAGCGGGATCGCTCGAAGACGAACGGGCTTTAGCACAGTGCATCCGCGGCCCGAAGCTTGGCTGCAACCTCCCTATCGCGGGGCCGGAGCCTGCTACGCGAAAAGAGCGAGCTTTTCGGCAATCGAGAGTTGATCGAGCCGGCTCAGGGCGGCCCGCTGCGCCTCATGCGAAAGGCGCGCAATCTGAGGTTTTTGCGCGGGTTCCGGGGTTGCTTCGGATAAGGTCGGCGCAGGCTCCCGGCGCGGCAAAGCCGGGGAATTGTTGAGGCGCAGAAGGCCGGAGACGGCGCGTGCCTGCGCTTCGATTCCAGCGCAGAATTGCTCGTCGAGGCCTTGGGCGCGCATCTCCGCGACCATCCGGTCGAGACTTTGCGCTACGTCCTTCAGCCGCTGGACCAGGAGCCGGATCGAAGGGTCGGCGGGCGAAGTCTGCTGCTCGCGGACGACCTGCTCCAATCTCGCGAAAGCATCGAGCACCTGGCGCATTTCATCGACCCTGCTGCGGCGCGCGAATTCGGCCAGGAACCAGCGCCCGCGCACGGTTTCCATCACCGCGGCCTCAATCGTGTCGTAATCGGCTTCGTTCAAGCCTTCGGGCGGTGTGATCATCGGCTCTCTGTCAGCGCTGCTGCCGGGCAAACCGAATCGGCAGGAAGGTCCAGTCTGCGCGGCCTTGGCCCGAAATCAAGCCGCCGGTCGAACGGCGATCGCGCCGCACCCTTGCTCAGCAAGGCTCTTTTCCAGCCGCGTTTTCCTCCCCATATGAAACCCATGCCTCATCCCGCCCCAACTTTTTTGCTTGACGAATATAGCGGCGAAACTGCCGCGAGCGCCGCGCCCGCGGCGACGCCCAGCGACGACGCAGCGTTGCTTGACGCCTATTCGCGCACCGTGACCGAGGTCGTCGAACGCATCTCGCCGAGCGTCGTGCGTCTCGATATTCGGCACGGCGATGGCCGGCGCGGCGGCGCCGGTTCCGGCGTGATCGTTTCGCCCGACGGACTGATCCTGACCAACAGCCACGTGGTGCAAGGCGCCAAACGGGCGGATGTCTCGACGCTTGACGGGCGCGACCTCTCGGCCCGCGTTCTGGGCGACGATCCCGACACCGATCTCGCGCTGGTTCGTGTTGAAGAGGACACCACGCTCCCGGCCGCTTCTCTTGGCAACTCGAAGAAATTGAGGCCCGGCGAAATCGCGATTGCGATCGGCAACCCCCTGGGTTTCGAGACGAGCGTGACGGCGGGCATTGTTTCGGCCCTCGGCCGATCCTTGCGCGCCAAGTCCGGCCGCGTCATCGACGACGTGATTCAGACGGATGCGGCCCTCAACCCCGGCAATTCGGGCGGCCCGCTCGTCTCTTCGCGGGGCGACGTCATCGGCATCAACACGGCGATGATCGCCGGCGCGCAGGGCATCTGTTTCGCGGTTGCCGCCAACACGGCCCGTTTCGTGCTCGGCGAGATCATCCGCCACGGCCGCGTGCGCCGCGCCCGGCTGGGTATTGGCGGCGGCACGGTTGCCTTGCCGCGCCGCATTGCCCTGCGGCTTGGCCTCACGCAGGCGACCGGCGCGGTCGTGACCAGCGTCGATCACGACGGGCCGGCCGGCGAAGCGGGGATCTTGACCGGCGACATCGTGCTCGCTGTTGACGGCGCACCGGTGAGCGGCGCCGACGATCTCGTTCGCCTGCTCGATGCCGACAAGATCGGCCGCACGATACCGCTCGACGTTCTGCGCCGCTCGGAGAAGCGGAGATTCTGGGTCGCGCTCAGGGAGAGGTGAGGATTCGTAAGCTTGGGACGCGAAAAGCCGTCGAGGTCGCCAAATCATGCCGACTTGCGCTAAGAACAAAAACAGAACATAATCTCTCCCGCGAGGTGGATGATGGCGCACGAAAATCTCGATTCGTTGGCTGCGGCACTCGTTGAAAAAGAGCGGGAAATGGCCGCGACGCGTCATTCCGGCCATTTCAATCGCCTCTTCAAGCAACGCTCGAAAATCCTTGAGGCACTTTCGGCCAATGCCGCTGGAAGAAACACGCTTCGCGCGCTCTTAGATCATATCGATCCGCGCGTTCGGCTCACGGCGGCTTGGTACGGTAAATTCAAGGGGATATGGCTCGACGACGCGCTCGCCGCGCTGCGCCGGCTCGCGACGCGAAAGGACGAGATCGGGAGCGATGCCCGTTCAGCCTTGGAGCCGCGGCGCTTGGAAGTTACGCCACCCAGGCCGCCGCGGCAGATCCCTTATTTGCCCGTTCCGGCCGGCTGCTCGAAAGAGACGGCGGAACAAATGATCCGCAATCGCGAACCGGAACGGGCGCAGGCCCTGATCGGCCTGCTGCGGCCCACGATCCGAGTTCTGGCCGCAACGGGACAACGACGATCCAACCGCATCGCGTTTCGGCGGCCTACCGGCAGTGCCGGGCGACTTCGTCTGGCCCTTCCAGCATGAAGAGCCGCTTCTGTTCCTGGCGCAGATCAATTGCGCCGAAGTCGACGCGACGTCATTCGGCCTGCCGAATTCAGGCCTCCTCGCCTTTTTCGGCGATCATGACCATGTCAATGGCTGCGGTCCCGTAGGAGGTGGCGCGGTATATTATTTTAGGGAGTTGCGCGAATTGGCGCCCGCTGATCCTCCGCTCGAAGACTTCGAACCGCATGTCAGTTGCGGCATGAGTTTCTATCGAACTTACGAACTCCCGCACCTCTATTCTTGTGCCATAGAGGGCTGCGGCTTTTCGAAGGCGGAAAGATCCGCTTACATCGACCTCCGTGTCGAAATTTCAAAGTCCGGTTTTCCGAATGGACATAGATTCTCAACTGAGCTTGGCAAGCTCATGTACTGGGACGACATCAGCAAGATGTTTGGCTGGCCCGATCTCATCCAATTTGGACATGATCCAGGTCGCATGGGGGAGCTCTTATTGCAGCTTGGCGATTATCATGACGGGAGCGAATGGCACAATTGGGGCCCCGGCGGCCTCGTCTATTTCGCGATCGAGCGAGAAGATCTCAAAGCCCGGCGCTTTGATCGCGTCGAACTCGATATGGAATGCACTTAATATTCCACCGGCTCGCCGGCGCCTTCCCAAGCGAGCATGCCGCCGCCGAAATGCGCGCGGATGTCGTCCCGGCCGGCTGCCTGGGCGAGGCCCAGAGCCGTCACCGAGCGTCGCCCCGAACGACAGGACAGGACGATTCTCTTGCCCGGCGCCGGTTTTGGCAGAGCCTCAGGGTCGAAACCCTGAAGGGCATTGAGAGTCGATCCGGGAATATGGCCGGCCTCAAATTCATGCGGCTCGCGCACATCGACGAGTACGATGGAGCCGTCCGAAAGCCCCTCTTTCAATTCCGGAAGCGTCACGTCTTCGACGATCGGCGCGCCATTGCCAACGCCATTGCCAGCCATAGCCAGTACCTTTCCCGCCTCCCGCCGAGGCGTTCCTCCATCTAATTTACACTTATATAGAGTGGATTATTCCAATCTACGTTCCGAATTGGAAATTATATGTCCGCGATCGCCCGCCGACAAGAGGCACGCGCCAAACTTGAACCAGCGCCCGGATGCACAGCGCGCGTGCCCGTGGCTTGACGGCCCGAAGACGGCCAGCGCATGAGGAGGTGCGGACCGAAGCGCCAGCCGAGGAGCCAAGCTTGCGCCGCAAATATTATGTGCTGGATGTCTTCACCGACCGGCCGCTTGCCGGCAATCCCCTCGCCGCGGTGATCGATTGCGACGGCCTCAACGAAGCGACGATGCAGAGGATCGCCGCCGAATTCAATCTCTCCGAGACGATCTTTCTGTTTGAACCGCATGATCCCGTGAATACGGCGCGGTTGCGTATCTTCTCGCCAAAAACCGAACTTTCTTTCGCCGGCCACCCGACGATCGGCGGGGCCATTCTTGTCGCCGAATTGCGCGCCCCGGAACTTTTGCGTTCGCAAGACCTGCGTGTCGTTCTCGAAGAGAACATCGGAGCCGTTTCCTGCCTCGTGCGCCATCGCCCCGGGAAAAGCTATCAGGCGGATTTCACGCTGCCGAAGCTGCCGGCGCGCGTCGGCCTGCCGCAGAGCCAGGACCTAATCGCCGCCGCGCTCGGTGTTGCCCCAGTGGATATCGGCTTCGACCCGCATGTACCTTCGATCTATTCGGCCGGAACCGCCTTTACCTTCGTTCCGGTCGCAAGCCTCGCGGCGCTGGTTCGCGCGCGGCCCCGCGCCGAGCTCTTCGAGGCGGCATTCGCGCCGATTGAAACCGCGCACGCTTTTCTCTACACGCGCGAGACGATCGAGGCAGGGCATGATTTTCACGCGCGCATGTTCGCCCCGACGCTCGAAATCATGGAAGATCCGGCGACGGGTTCCGCCGCCGCCGCTTTCGCGGGCGTCCTCATGGCTTTCGAGAAAATGCCCGACGGCAATCACGCGCTGACGATCGAACAGGGCTATGAGATCGGCCGGCCGAGTCTGATCGTCCTGGGGCTCGACGTCGAGCGAAACGTTCTGGTCGAAGCATCGATCGGCGGCGCCGCTGTGATCGTGGCGGAAGGATTTCTCGATCTATGAACTTCGCTCCGGCGCGGATCGAGGAGATCGCAACCATCGACGTCCGCCTAGAGCAGAGGCCATGGCCCTTCGCGATCGAGCGCGCCCGCGAGATCGATGAACATTGGACGGAGCTCGTAAAGAGCAAACCGCACCACTACAATGGCCGGGTTCTCCTCATGCATCGCCTCGACATCACCGCCGCCGGCCGCAGGCTCGAAGGCGGCTGTTTCATCGCCGAGTACAAGGCCTTCCTCGCTTGGCGCGACTTCGGCTTTCCCGATCGGACGATCAACAACGTATTCGCGATGGCGGCGCTGCGCTCCTCCGACGGGGCCTTCCTGCTTGGCGAAATGGGCCAATCGACTGCGAGTGCGGGGCAGATCTATTTTCCGGCCGGAACACCGGAGCCCGGCGATCTCGTCGGCGAAACCGTCGATTTCAAAGACAGCGTTCTACGCGAGCTTGAAGAGGAGACCGGGATCGCAGCGGACGAAATCGCGCTTGCGCCGGGCTGGACGGTCGTCTTCCAAGGCCTGCGTGTCGCCTGCATGAAGAGGATCGACTCCGCGCTTTCCGCGGCTGAACTCGTGATGCGGGGCGCGGCTTTCATCGCCGGAGAAAAGCGGCCCGAACTCGCCGGCCTGAAGGCCGTCTTCGGCGTCAAGGACTTCGACAAAGAACGCATGCCAGATTTCGTCCTGACCTATCTGCGGCATGTGTTCGCGAAAAAGGCATGAAACATCGTCGTCGCGAGCAGAGCGCAGTGACGGAAACGATGGATCGTTAGATGTGATAGCCGTGCCTGGTCTCGGAAGCGCGGACCAGATTCAGGGCCTCGCCGCTGTGGCCGGCCGAACAGGCCGCGGCGGCATCCGACAGCTCTTGCTCGATCTGCCCAAAGACCGAATCATTGACGTTGCCAGTCTGGTGATCGGCAACGAGCACGGATTGGTAGCGATTGATCTTATCGGTGCAGGGGGCGTCAGGCGGCAGATTGGAGAAATCCGCAGCCGGAGCTGCCTGCGGGGGCGGCGGAGGCGGCGGAGCCGAGGCGACGGGCGCGTCCAGGTTACAGCCGGAGAGCGCAAACGCCGCGAAAGCGGTCAGCAGCCAAGCCGAGCGACGCATGCACCCCTCCCTTCATGCAAAACTCGATTCTATGAGACTCGATCTGGAGTTGAGACGATTCCCCGGCCCTTGGTCAAGCGTCAACCGGTAGGGCTATGCCGAAGGCTTCGCGATTGTTCCGCATGCCGCGTGCTGATATATTGGCTCATCAACAATCGTCAAAAATTGGCGCAAACTCTTGATCTCCATCGCGCAAGTGCGTGCCGCTCGGGCCCTCATCGGATGGTCGAAGGCGCGTCTTGCCGAAGCCGCCGATCTGCCGTTGCCGCGCCTCAAGCGCTACGAGAAAGGCGCGCGCTTGGAAATTCCCGAACAGGACTTGGAGGCTTTGCGCCACGCGCTCGAAGCGGCGGGCGTCGAGTTCTTGAACGGCGGCCAGCCAGGAGTCAGGCTGAAGCCCGCGGCGGTTGCGGTCTCGGTCGACCAACTCAATGCCAGCAACGACGAGTGACGCGCAGACCGCCGCTTACGTTTCGCCAGCTGCCCGGCCAGTTCGCCGCAATGTCTCGCAGCACAGGCTATTCAGCGGCCTTGGCGAAGTTCGCCAGTGCGACGGCAAGCGCCTCGACCGCCGGCCTGGCTGAATCGCCGAGGTCATGGCGCTGCGCCAGCCATCGCGGATCGTTGTAGGTGAGCCAGACCTTGCCGACGGCATCCTGCCAGGCGAGAATTTTCAAGGGCAGGTCGAGACCGATGGTCTGATTGGCCTGCATCAGCGGCGTGCCGGCTTTCGGGTTGCCAAAAATCAGCACCTCGGTCGGCCGCAACGGCATATCCACCGAAGCGGCGCCCGCCGCGTGATCGATGCGGGCGAAGATTCTGACGCCCTTGGCCCGTAAGGCAGATTCCAGGCGGTCGATCGCTTCTTTGACTGGATATTTGCTGGCGATTGTCACCAAGCCGGCGTCAGACATGACAACCTCCTGGCTCACGGCGGCGCGCCTCCCCATCTTTATATGAGATTCGACCAATAACCCACGCATAAATGAGGCGGCCGCCATGCGAGCCATTCAAATCCGCGCTTTCGGCGACCCGGCTCAATTGCGTGTCGTAGAGCTGCCTGATCCGGTTGAAGCATCCGAGACCGCCGTTGTGCGGATCGAAGCCGCCTCGATCAACCCCAGCGACGTGAAGAACGTGAGCGGCGCCATGAGCCAGACGACCCTGCCCCGCATCCCGGGACGCGATTTTGCCGGTGTCGTCATCGCCGGCCCTCGCGAATGGCTCGGCGCCGAAGTCTGGGGCACGGGCGGCGATGTCGGCTTTACCCGCGATGGCACGCATGCGCAGAAGATCGCGGTGCCGGTCGCGAGCCTGCGGCGCAAGCCCGCGCAGTTCACGTTCGATGAAGCGGCGTCGGTCGGGGTCAATTATATCGCCGCCTGGTGCGGTCTCGTGGAAGCAGCAGAGCTGCGGAAGGAGACGCTCGCGATTATCGGCGCGGGAGGCGGAGTTGGCGGCGCGGCGGCGCAGATAGCCAAGCGAATAGGCGCGCGCGTGATCGGAATTGATCGGAGCGCGCCGCTCGATGACGCACCGATCCGCGCGATCGCCGAGGCACTTATCATCGGTGTGGCGGATGTTGGCACAGCGGTAAAGCAGGAGACCGGTGGGCGCGGCGCGGATGTGGTTTTCGACTGCGTCGGCGGGGTTATGTTTCGTTCGGCGCTGGCGAGCCTGGCACTGCGCGGCCGGCTTATCGAAATCAGCTCGACCGGCGGCCGCGAGGTCAGCTTCGATCTCGTCGACTTCTACCACAACGAAAGCCGCCTCTTCGGCGTCGATACATTGAAACGCGATCTCGTCGCTTCGGCGAAGATCCTGGACGCGCTCACTGAGGGATTCGAGGCGGGCGATTATCGCGCCGCGCCGATAGTAGCGACCTTTCCGCTGGCCGAGGCCGCGACAGCCTACAAGCGCGTCGCCGAAGGCGCGCCCGGCCGAGTCGTGCTGCATCCCCAAGAATAATTCATGGCATAGCCCAAGGCGCTTTCGTAAATCGCTGCGCCAAAAAATCCATCAGGACCTGCACGCGCGCCGGCCGCATCCCGCTTGGCGGAGTGACAAGATGAAGCGCCGCCGGCGGAACGATCCAGTCTTGCATGACCGCTTCGAGCCGCCCCTCGGCGAGGTCGCGCCAGACGAGAAATTCCGGCTGTAGCGCGATGCCGAGGCCGGCGCGCAGCGCCGGCTGCAGCACGTCGGCATTGTTGGCGCGCAGCGGCGCCGGCACGCGAACGCTGTATTCGCCATGTTGCTTGTGGACGAAGCGCCAGGCATCCCGGCTGCGGGAATAGGTGTAGAAGAGCCCGACGTGATCCGCGAGATCCTTGGGGTGGCGCGGCCGGCCGTGGCGGTCGAAATAGGCCGGTGCGCCGACAAGCAGGATGCGCACGCTGCAGAGCCGCCGCGCCAGCAGGCTCGAATCCGCCAGCACCGCGATCCTGAGCGCGAGGTCGAAGCCTTCGCTGACGAGATCGACGATCTGGTCGCCAAGGTTCAATTCAATAGTGACATCGGGATAGAGGTTGAGGAATTCCGGCAGCAGCGGCGCCAAATGCGCAATGCCGAAGGACATGGGGGCCGCCATACGCACAACCCCGTGCGGCGCGGCGGATTGCGCCGTGGCTTCGGCTTCGACCGCCTCGCCCTCGGCGAGAATCCGCGAGGCGCGTTCGAGCGCGGCGCGGCCGCTCTCGCTGAGCGACATCCGCCGCGACGTCCTGTGAAACAAGCTCGAGCCAAGCTTGGCCTCGAGCCGGCCGACCGCCTTCGAAACCGTGGCTTTGGACAAGCCCAGCTCCGCCGCGGCGCGCGCGAAAGAGCCGACCTCGGCGACTTTCGCAAACACAGCCCAAGCTTCGAAGTCGGGGAGCTTCGTCATAACAAAATAAGAAACAGTCCATTTCCATCATCTCTATTTCAGATTTGATCGCGAGGTTCAATATACCCCCAGGAGACGGTTGGCTCCGCAGGAGGATTGAACATGATCGAACGCAGGCCCTTTGAGAGCCTTGGCGGCGCGAACCACGGCTGGCTCGACGCCAAGCACCATTTTTCATTCGGCGATTACCGTGATCCCAAGCGCATGGGCTGGGGCGCGCTGCGCGTCTGGAACGACGATGCAATCGCACCGCAGACCGGGTTTCCGCCGCATCCGCATGCAGACATGGAAATCGTCACCTATGTCCGCGAAGGGGCGATCACCCATCAGCATAGTCTCGGCAACAAGGGTCGCACCGAAGCCGGCGATGTTCAGGTCATGAGCGCCGGCACCGGCATCCGCCATGCCGAATATAATCTCGAGCCGGGCACGACGCGGCTGTTCCAGATCTGGATCATGCCGAGCGAACACGGTCTCAGCCCGTCGTGGGGCGCGAAGCCCTTCCCGAAAGGCGACCGGTCGGGCCAGTTCGTGACGCTGGCGAGCGGCTTTCCGGCCGATACGGATGCTTTGCCGATCCGCGCCGACGCGCGTGTGCTCGGCGCCAATTTGAAGGCCGGAGAAACGGCGCACTATACGCTCGGCGAAGACAGGCATGCCTATCTTGTGCCGGCCAAAGGCGAGATCGAAGTGAACGACGTGAAGCTGAACGCGCGCGATGGCGCCGCGGCTTACGGCGAAAAGAGTTTGCGCGTGCAAGCGCTCGAGGACGCCGAAATCGTTCTCGTCGACGCGGCTTAAATTTGAACGCGGCCTGATCTCAGGCCGCGTTTTTCGTGGGGACCCCAGCTAGCGAGGGCAGGCATGGCAAAAATTCTGGTGCTCTATTATTCCTCCTACGGACACATAGAGACGATGGCCGAGGCGATAGCCGAAGGAGCTCGGCAAGCCGGTGCTGAGGTCGATATCAAGCGGGTACCGGAAACGGCGCCCGCCGAGGTCGCGAAGGCGGCGCATTTCAAGCTCGACCAAGCCGCGCCCGTCGCAACGGTGGCAGAGCTTGCCAATTACGATGCGATCATCGTCGGGGTCGGCACGAGGTTCGGGCGAATGGCCTCGCAGATGGCCAGTTTTCTCGACCAGGCCGGCGGGTTGTGGATGAGCGGAGCCCTGGTCGGCAAAGTGGGAAGCGCGTTCTCCTCAACCGCCACCCAACATGGCGGCCAGGAAGTGACGTTATTCTCGATCATCACCAACCTCTTGCATCTCGGCATGGTCATCGTCGGCCTGCCCTATAGTTTTCAAGGCCAGATGCGACAGGACGAGATCACCGGCGGCTCTCCCTACGGCATCACGACGATTGCGGCAGGCGACGGCTCCCGGAAGCCGAGCCAGAACGAGTTGGAAGGCGCCCGCTTCCAAGGCCGCCATGTCGCGGAAATCGCCAAAAAATTGTTCGGATGAGATAGGCAAACAAGAGCCGACAACGCCAAGCCGTCGCCGGCAAATGGCGGCCTTCGAGACGTAACAAAGGGCCTGCGATCTGCGTATGACCGTGGTGAACATGATCATCCCGGAGACTTCCAAATGAACGTCCGAATTGCACTGGCGCTGACCGGCGTCCTGCTCGCTGCGGAGATCGGCAATGCGCAGGTTGCGATGGCAGCTGCGGATCCCGATCAGGCTCCGATCGCAGCGGTGGATCGCTTCAGCGACAAAGCGGCGCATTTGCAATTGCGCACGGCCAGCAATGGTATCCCCGGCCCCAACGCACCCGTCGATTTCGATACGGGGCCGTTCATCACTCAGGGACTGTCGCCCGCCACCGGCACGGTGGTGCGCTATTATAATTTCGACGCGCAGAGCACCGCGCCGGCGCCGGTCTATGTCTTCTATCGTGACGGCGAAGATAAGCCCGTGGCTGGCCAGCTTGATATCATCGATACGCTGCCCGGCGAGAAAGGCTACAACGACTTCCGCCAAGTCTGGAAGGTCTCGGTGCCCAAGGACTACATTGCCAACACGATTACCGACGCAGCAGCGCTGAGCAAGGCCGGTTACAAGACACAAAAAACCGACACGCTGCGCAATATGCCGGTGGTGCCCGATAAGTCTGTCGCACGCGTGCGCTTGAACGGCGAAAGTGCAGACCTGCAGCGCGCCTGGTACCAAGGGCAGATCGCGAAGTATTTCAGCTTCGACGAAGCGACGCTGTCGGTGGCCGGGACGGATGTGCCCGTGTCGCCTATTTTTGTAACGTTCAACATCAACCCCGGCCAGCCGAACGGCGGTCCAGGCTCCGGTTTCCGCACTGAGACGAATTCTCCGCAGACCCATAACGTACCGGCCACGCTGCCGGGCGATGCGGGCTATTCCCCGCTGTGGCAGGTGAGCGTTTATGACGACGCCGACTTTCCCGCGGTCCGCAA
Source organism: uncultured Alphaproteobacteria bacterium (assembly GCA_963759985.1). Classification (GTDB taxonomy): domain Bacteria; phylum Pseudomonadota; class Alphaproteobacteria; order Rhizobiales; family Beijerinckiaceae; genus Methylovirgula. Next base: position 93,065 of record CAVXBI010000002.1, on the reverse strand, counting down.
TCTCGATACCGTGCTCAAAGCCAAAGTGCTCGCGGCCGGTGTAGCGACGGTCAATTGTCCGATTGTTTTCGTCGCGCCTTGAAGGATTGGGAGGCGCGAGCCTTTCCCAAGCTTTCACCTTTCCCGAGCTTTAGGAGGGGGTTTCAATGGAAAGGCCGCCGCTCCCGCCCTTTACCGCCGAGAGCGCAGCCGAAAAAGCGCGGATGGCGGAAGACGCTTGGAACAGCCGTGACCCAGCGCGGCTCAGGCCTATGCGATCGACAGCCGCTGGCGCAACCGTGCCGAGATCTTCCAAGGCCGCGAGGCCATCGAGGCATTTCTCACGCGCAAATGGCAGCGCGAACTCGATTACCAACTCATCAAGGAGGTCTGGGCCTTCCGCGAGAACAAGATTGCCGTGCGTTTCGCCTATGAATGGCATGACGACAGCGGCAATTGGTTTCGCAGCTACGGCAATGAGAATTGGGAGTTCGACGAGGCAGGGCTGATGCGGCGGAGAATTGCCAGCATCAACGACCTGCCGATCAAGAAGAATGAGCGCAAATACCATTGGCCGCTCGGGCGCCGGCCGGATGACCATCCTTCCTTGAGCGATCTCGGGCTTTAGCCGGACCGAACGCGAACTGGCGCTCCGGAACGGCCAAGGCGCCACCGCGTTCCGCTATATCGGGCATATGATCCGCCGGCTTTGCGGATGGTTCCTCAGCCAAGCCCAAGTTGACCGAAAAAACCACCTCGCAGGAAATGAGAAAGTAACGCGCGACAGGTAATTGTCGCATATTCGCGTATAATGGATACCCGTTAGCGGCGGGCACGGAGACTGGAATTAAATCTTTCGTTTTTTGGCTATCTCATCGCCGATGCCGAAATCACCGCCCGCCGGGACCGGCGTGCCGAGACTGCGCGATTTGATTCTCGGTCTCCTCTCGGGCGATATTCCTGCTGGGAGCATTCTCGGACGGCTCGACCCAAATCTTTCCGACGAAGTCCGCGCCATGGTCGCCCATCGCGGCGTGAGCGTCGAAAGCTTCCTGGCAAATTCGCTCATGGCCTTCGCCCTCGACGTAGCGGACGAATCCTGGCGGCAGGCGATCAAATATCGTGAAGCCATCGCCGGCGACGCCGAAGCTGCGGCCTTCACCGATCTCTTGACCGAAGTCATGCGGCAGCGACTGGAGCGCGAGATTTCGCTTGGTTGGCAGGCGGAAAGCGAGCCCCATGTGACACTTGCGCGGCGAATCGGCTGACATTTACCAGGCATCTCCCAAGCGTGACTTGCGTTGCAACATATGAAAGTTCATACTGAGCCTGCATGGCGAGAAGAGCGCGCTCCAAGTCTTTGACTGGCCAGCGTTCGAACGGTGAGCCTTTGGCCCGGCAGCAGCATGCTTCTCACGTCCGATGTCACACCCCGGTCATTCGATTGGTCCATGTGCGAGCCGTCACCTATCAGCCGAATGAGCCTGCCGGGCCCGGCATCCCGAATGGGTGAAGACCCGAATCATCCTTCGTCTGGACACGGATTCATGCTCGACCTTTCACCCCACCCCGTCCAAGGAGCAGAGGGCCTTCCCGCGACCGAGGCATCCTTGCGCGGCCTGTGGGCGGAAAAGCTGCGGCGTGCCGATCTCGCCGCCGTTCGAATCATCTCGCGCTCGGCGCGCCCGAAGGTTGGCCGTGCCTCGGCCATAGCGATCAGCAAGCTCGGAAACAGCTGGCTCTATCTGATCATTCTATCGGTCATTTTCGAAGGCTTGGGCCGCACCGGATTCCGCGTGGTCTTCATCGGCTGCTTGAACGCCGGCCTGCTGCATTGCATGTTTCCCTATATCAAACGCCGGATCGGGCGGCCGCGGCCCTTCCGCGTCGATCCGCGTCTGCCGAATCTCCTGGCGGTTCTCGACGAACATTCGTTTCCGAGCGGACATACGATGACCTTGTCCGGCGTTCTCGTGCCGATCGTTCTCGTCTGGCCCGCGACCGCTGTCTCGGCCGCGACCTTGATGGCATTGATGGCATGGTCGCGCATCGCGACGGGTCACCATTATCCGAGCGACATCGTCGCCGGCGCCGTCTTAGGGCTCGTTCTCGCTTATCCGCTTTCGTTGTGCGTTCTCGCCGTCTGGTAGCGCGTTTCACGCAACGCGTGCCACCGGCGCGGCAACGATCCCACGCATTTCGAGATCGTGCGCGACCCGCAACACGAGATCCTCGCGCCATGGCGGGCCGATCAGCTGAACGCCGATCGGCAAGCGCTCGCCCTCGCTGAAAACCGGAACGGTCGCGACCGGCAGCCCGATGAACGAAATCGGCTGCGTATAAATCCCGAGATTGGCGCGCACCGACACCTCCATGCCGTCGAGGCTAATTACCTTCTGCCCGGAGAGCGGCGCGCGGCAAGGCGTCGCCGGGGCGAGAATAATGTCGAGTTCCGCGAAGATCTCGCGAAGGCGGCGGCGAAACCAAGCGCGAAATTTTTGCGCCTTCAGCACGATCTCGGCCGGGATCATGGCGCCGGCCAAGAGGCGATCGCGCACGGCAGGATCGAAATCCTGCGGCCCGCGGCGCAGACGCTCGAGATGAAAAGCCGCGCCTTCGGCGGCGGTGATGAGATAGGCGGCCGCCCGCGCCTCCGCCGCCGCCTCGATGATTACCTCGCAGCTTGCATCGAGCGCCGCTGCGATCCGATCGACCGCGGCAAATAATTCAGGCCTGCCTCCGCGGCGGAAATAGTCGCCCGCAACGGCAATGCGCAGGCCTTTCGTGCCTTGCGCAAGCAGCGGGGAGACCGACTCGACGTCGCGTTGGGCCAAAACCTCATCAGTGGAGTCCCTCCCCTGCATGATGTCATAGATGCTGGTTAAGTCGGCGGCGGAGCGCGCCAATGCGCCGACATGATCGAGGCTCGCGGCGAAAGGATGGAGGCCCTGCCGCGACAGGCGCCCATAGGTCGGCTTCAGACCGAAGAGACCGCAGAGCGAGGCGGGCACCCGGATAGATCCGTTCGTGTCGGAGCCGAGCGCGAAAGTTGCCATGCCGGAAGCCACGGCAGCGGCAGATCCGCCGGACGAGCCGCCCGTCATATGACGCGGGTCATGCGGATTGAGCGAATTGCCGTCGTGAATGTTCTCGCCCGTGAACCCATAGGCATATTCATCCATGTTGCTGGCGCCGACAAGGACGGCACCGGCCGCATCGAGCCGGCGGATGACGCAGGCGTCGGTCGCGGCCGGCCGATTGTCCTGCGTGATCTTGGCGCCCGCGCGCGTGACGAGCCCGGCGATGTCGTAGAGATTCTTAACCGCGAAGGGCACGCCGGCGAGCGGACCGAGCTTTTGTCCTGCCGCTCGCGCCTGATCGATGGCCGCGGCTTTGGCGCGCGCCCGCTCCTGCGTGACGTCAGTGAAGGCATTGAGCTTCGGGTTGCGCGCGGCAATATCGGCAAGGACGGTTTCCGTCACGTCCTTCGCCGCGATCTCACCGGCCGAAACGGCAGCCGCGATTTGGCGCGCCGTCGAGAGGCAGGGATCGGGTCTCATTCGCTCACGCCCGGAAGACCGGCGCAGGCCCGACGCGATCATCGAGCGGAAAGTCCTCGATGAGCTTCATCTGCCGCGCGAGAACGCGCAAATTGGCGATGATCTCGGCGCGGTCGCCGGCCTCGATCGGCAGGTCCAAGAGCGCGGCTATGGCATCACACCAGGCCGCAAGGGAAGCGTCGTTATCCATGTCTTGGCCCAAGCGCACGGGCCACATGAAGCCTATTCCGCCGCGGTCTTCAAGCTCTCCCGGATGGTGGCGCGCAGCGCATCGATTGGCGCCAGCTGGCCGGCACGTTCAGTGTGCCAAAAAGTCCAGCCGTTGCAGGCCGGCAGACCTTGCGCCAAGGCGCCGACCTTATGGATCGAGCCGACGATTGAGATCGAGCTTGAGCCGCTGAGCGCGAGCGTTCCATCGGCGCGCACCAAGGCGCGATGCCGCTTATTTTCATCCACGAGAATTTCGCCGGCTTCCACGAGGCCCGCTTCGACCACCGAGGCGAAGGCAACGCGCGGCTGCGACCTCTTGCTCGGGACCGCGGCGATCGCGGCTTCCGGCAAGCACCTGACTGCGGCGATGCGCGCGCGCGCCGCGGCGGCATAGGATTTGTCGCGTTCGATCCCGATAAAGCTGCGCCCAAGCCTTTTGGCGACGGCGCCGGTCGTGCCCGAGCCGAAAAAAGGATCGAGCACGAGATCGCCCGGATTGGACGCGGCGAGAAGCGCGCGCGCGAGCAGCGTTTCAGGCTTCTGCGTCGGATGTATCTTGCCGCCGGTCGCGTTCTTCAGCCGTTCGCCCCCGGTGCAGATCGGAATGAACCAGTCGGAACGCATCTGGCAATCCTCGTTGCCCGCCTTCAGCGCTTCGTAATTGAACGTATAGGATTTCCCCGTTGCGCTCTTGGCCGCCCAAAGCAAGGTCTCGTGTGCATTGGTAAAGCGTCGGCCGCGGAAATTCGGCATCGGATTGACCTTGCGCCAGATGATGTCGTTCAGGATCCAAAAGCCGACATCCTGAAGAATGGCGCCGACGCGGAAGATGTTGTGATAGGAGCCGATCACGAAGATCGTCGCATTCTCCTTCATCACGCGGCGCACAGCCGAAAGCCAGGCGCGGGTGAAAGCGTCGTATTCCGAAAAGCTCGAGAACTTGTCCCAATCGTCGTCGACCGCGTCGACCAGGCTCTGGTCCGGCCGCGACAACGCCTGCTCGAGCTGCAGGTTGTAGGGCGGATCGGCGAAGACGAGATCGACGCTCTCGGCCGGAAGCCGCGCAAGTCTCTCGACGCAATCGCCGATCAGGATCTGATTGAACGGGAGAGCCGCAGGCACGGCCGGGAGCCGCGCCCTCAAAGTCTCAGTACGCGCGACCTTCAGCTGAGACTTCGAGACGGCAGTCCCGGCACGTGCGATACGCATTGGACGTCACCGGATACGCAACCAACGGCGCCAATCTGCGCCCGCCGGGTAAAATCGGCGTTTAGGTCGGAGGCGGGGTGATGTCCCTTTTCTGAACGAATTGATTAAGAATAGATTTTTTACTCGGCCGCCTCGGGCTTGAAGGGCGAGAAGCTCAAGCGGTGATAGGGGCAAGGCCCGTGCCTGGCGATGGCAGCAAGATGTTCTTCGGTGGAATAGCCGACGTGGCGGCTGAAGCCATAGACCGGATAGACGCGGCAAAGCCGGCGCATGAGGCGATCACGCGTCACCTTGGCTACGATCGAGGCCGCGGCGATCGACATCGATTTCGTATCGCCGTCGATGATCGTCTCGCCGTCGCAGCAAAGCGCCGCCGGCAGATCGTTGCCGTCGACCAGCACGTAGCGCGGCTTGATCGCGAGCGCGGCAAGCGCGCGGCGCATCGCCAAGAGGCTTGCCTGTCTGATGTTGATGCAGTCGATCTCGGCGGCACTCACGAAGGCAATCGAGACGGCGATAGTCCGCTCGAGAATCTTTTCGTAAAGTTCTTCGCGCTCCTCGCGTTCCAGCGCTTTCGAATCGTTGACGCCCTTTGGCAGGCGCTCCGGATCGAGAATGACCGCCGCGGCCGCGACGGGACCGGCCAAAGGGCCGCGTCCGACTTCGTCCATTCCAGCGACCGGCCAGAGTTCACTCTTGGCCAGTTTTCTTTCGGTGCGGAAGTGAGGCAGCTTCTGCTGCATGGCGGAGACTTTCGGATTGCCATCGGACGGAATCGCCGGCCCAACGCACTACGATTATCACAGCTTAGCGAAGAGAGCTGTCAAGCCAGAAGCCGCGTAGAGCAATGCGCAGCGCGCATGAGTCGCAATGGTCAGGACAATCCCCAGGACCAAGTCCGGTGACGGCCATGACCCACGAGGTTTACAGCAACTGCAATTGCTCGCCCGCCCGCGCCGGCGGCATGAAGAGATCGTGGCGCAATTTCAGCTTCGTCTTGCCGAAGCCTAGTTTCGCGGCCGCGGCCTCGAAGCGCCGCCCGATCATCCAGGCATAGGGGCCGCTACCGGTCATTCTTTTGCCGAAGGTGGAATCATAAACCTTGCCGTCGCGCGTCGATCGCACGAGCGAGAGGATGTGTCGCGCCTTGCTCGGATAATGGGCGACGAGCCATTCGCTGAAGAGATCGCTCAACTCGAGCGGCAGGCGCAGCATGACATAGCCCGCCTCGCGCACGCCGAGAACCTTCGCGCGCGCAAGAATCGCTTCGATCTCGGCGTCGTTGAGCGCCGGGATGATCGGTGCCACCATAACGCATGTCGGCACGCCCGCATCAGCGAGCGCTTTCAGGGTTGCAAGCCGCTTTTCCGGAGTTGCCGCGCGCGGCTCCATCTTGCGCGCGAGAACCGGATCGAGCGAGGTCACGGACAAGGCAACCTTGACGAGGCCTTTTTCCGCCATCGGCGCGAGCAGGTCGAGATCGCGCAGCACCAAGGAAGATTTGGTGACGATGCCGACAGGATGATTGGTCCGCGCCAGCACTTCGAGGATCTGGCGCATCACCCTATGCTGGCGCTCGATCGGCTGATAAGGATCGGTGTTGGTGCCGATGGCGATGGTCCGCGGCTTATAATTCTTCGCGGCGAGTTCGCGCTCGAGCAGGCTCGGGGCATCCGTCTTGGCGAACAATCTGGTCTCGAAGTCGAGGCCCGGCGACAATCCCATATAGGCGTGGGTCGGACGGGCGAAGCAGTAGATGCAACCGTGCTCGCAGCCGCGATAGGGATTGATCGAACGGTCGAAGGAAATGTCGGGCGAATCGTTGCGGGTGATGATCGTCTTGGCACGCTCGAACGTCACCGTTGTCGCAAGTTTCGGCGGCTCCTCCTCCTCGCCCCAGCCGTCGTCGATAGGTATATAGGCGTGGGGTTCGAACCTGCCGCTCTCGTTCGATTGCGCGCCGCGGCCGCGCCGTGGCGGCGGCATCGCAGGCGTTTCATCCCGATCCGGAGCCCGCAGCAGCGGGCGCCGGCGCGAAGCCTCATTCCAAGAAGCCTCATTCCGAACGGAGGCTTTGGCCATGGCGGACATGGGAACAACCTTTGAAATATGGAAACATAATGAGAACATTTACGGAACGTGCTGCCGATTGTCAACGCCGTCCGCGACAGTCTTCAAAGACCTAGTCCTTTGGCCAAGCTTTCGCTGATCCTTCTCTGTGGCATCCGCGATGGGCGCGGCTCGGGCGCCGAGCCCGTCGTGCGGAGCCTCTCGGGCTTCGTTCCGGCCTCGGTCAACGGCCTCATCCGCGACGCCGTCCTGGCGGGGGCGCCGCAAGACGATCTCAGCTTCATCGCCGATCATGCCGGCTGCGCCTTTGTCGAAGCCGAAACCGAGGTCGATGCGCTAAGTCAGGCGCTCGCGCTTGCCCGCGGCAGCGATCTCCTCATTCTTCACGCCGGTCACGTTCCGGGAATCGGATCGATCGAAGCAATCGACGACCTTGTGGCTTCGGGCCAATCCGCAGAACGCGGCTGGCTGCTGCGCGCCGCTTCCGACAGGCCAACGGAACGATTCCTTCCGGCACTGGCTCCGGCCGTCGGGCTCCTCGCCGCGCGCCAGCTTTGCATCAACGTGAAAGCGCCGACCTTCGCAAAACTCCTGAAGGCGACGCGGGCGCGCTCGGCGCCAAGTTTACGTCTGCGCCGGATCCTCTGAGAGCGCGCCGGCGCTCGTCACTCCGCGAACGTATTGCAGGAATCGATCGTTCCGGCCTTGAGCCCCGTGTTCAGCCATTGCACGCGCTGGGCCGCGGTGCCGTGCGTGAATGAATCGGGGACGATATAGCCCTGTGCGGCCTCCTGAAGGCGATCGTCGCCGATCGCTTGCGCCGTGTTAACCGCCTTCTGCACGTCGCCCGGATCGATGATGTGGTATTTGCTCTGTGCATTGGCCGCCCAAACTCCGGCGAGGCAATCGGCCATCAACTCAATGCGCACCGAGAGCGCATTGCGCTCGGCGCTCGTCGCCGCCCTTTGTTCCGCGGCTTCCACCTTGCCCAAAATGCCGAGCTGGTCCTGGATATGATGGCCGACTTCGTGCGCGATGACATAGGCATAGGCGAAGTCGCCGCCGCCGCCATATTGCGTCTGCATATCGTGGAAGAAGGAAAGGTCCAGATAGATCTTCTGATCGAGCGGACAATAGAAGGGTCCCATCGCCGACTGCGCCCCGCCGCAGCCCGAATGCGTCGCGCCGCTGTAGAGCACCAAGTGAGGCGGGACATAATTGACGCCCTTCTGCGCCGGCAGAACCGAGGACCAGACGTCTTCGGTCTCGGCGAGCACGGCAGCGACGAATTGGCCCATCTGGTCGCTCGGCGTGCCGGTCTGACTTTGTGTCGCCACCTGCTGCGTCGGCGTGGTCTCGCTTGATTGGCTGATTTGGCCGTTCCCGGCGTTCTCGGCCATTTCGGCGCCGCCGATCAGCACACGCGGATCTATGCCCAGCGCCCAACCGATGAGACCGAGAACAATGATCGCGCCGAGGCCCAGATGGCCGGTGCCGCCCAGGCTTGGGATACTGAACCCGGTTTGCGTATCGCCGCCGGAATCATCGCCACGCCTGTCCTCGATATTGTCCGAGCGGCGGAAATCCTGCCATTCCATAAAGGCGCTCCACGCGTTTGTTCAGTTTGACCTTCAACAGCTCGGAAATAGCCGGAATAGGCGCAGCCTCGGCTATTGCGCGCGAGGCGCAATCTCGCCCGAGACCTCTGCCATCATCTTGGCCAATTCCCGCAGGTCCTGCCAAGCGAATTTCTTGTGCGAAGGCTGGCGCAGCAGATAGGCCGGATGCAGCATGGCGATCGCGGGGATCTTCTTGCCAGCCATGTCGTATTCGTACCGGCGCCCGCGTATGCGCATGATCCCCTCCTTGACCCCAAGCAGGGTCTGGGTCGCGGCGGCGCCGAGGCAGACGAGAATTTTCGGGCGAACAAGCTCGATCTGCCGGCGCATGAACGGCAGGCAGGCCGATGTCTCGAGCGGCGTCGGGGTGCGGTTGCCGGGCGGCCGCCAAGGCACGACATTGGCGATATAGACATGGCGGCGGTCGAGCCCGATGGCGGCCAGCATCTTGTCGAGCAATTGCCCGGCCCGTCCGACGAAGGGCAGGCCTTGGCGGTCTTCGTCGGCGCCCGGGGCCTCGCCGACGATCATGATGTCGGCATCGGGATTGCCATCGGCGAAGACAAGTTGCGTTGCGGTTGCCTTGAGAGCGCAGCCCTCGAAGGCAAGGAGCGCGGCGCGCAAGTCTTCAAGCGTCTGCGCGGCGCACGCGGCCTCGGCCGCCGATTGCGCAGTGGCATCGGCCGAGAACGCCGGTTGCATGAGGACTTGCGGCGCTCTTAGCGCAGGTGCAGATGCGGCGGGGCGTGGCCTTTCGGCAACTGACTCGGCAAAACGATCATGCGGATCTGGATCGACGGCAACATCGACCCCCATCTCCGCATACCAGCGCAAAAGCCAGGCGAGCGTTTGCGCATCATCGGGCAAAGTCTGGACAGGATCAGAAGCCATGCGCGTTCATAGCAAGATCGCCGCGGAGAGGCCATTCAGCGCAATTTTGAAACAGGCGCGACGCTCAAGCCGCCGCGTATCTCGCCAGGAACATGGCGACCGCCGCCTCGACATGACGTTGGATCTTATCCTCGGTGATGACTTCGAAGCCGGGCGCGACCAGCATCATGATGTGGCGATTGGCAACGACCGAGCCAAGAAAGAGCTTCGCCGCGAGCACGGGATCGGGGCAATTCAGGCTCCCCTGCTCGGTCGCGCGTTCGAGATAGAAGGTCAGTTGGCGCAGGACCTGGGCCGGCCCTTGCTCAAAGAAGATGCGGCCGAGCTCCGGCGTCCGCGGCGTCTCGGCAACGACAATTCTGAAAAGGCAGATCGGATCCTCGTTCAAGAGCAAGCGAAGCAGATTGAAGCCGAGTTGCATGAGAACCTCGCGCGGTTCTCCCTGCAGGCGGAATTCTCCCTCGGTCCCGCCATAGACGCGCTCGGCGCGCGCCCGCACAACCTCGGAAAAAAGGCCCTCCTTGCTGCCGAAGTGACGATAGAGCGTTTCCTTCGAAGCCCCGGCGCGCGAGGCGACAATCTGCATGGTCGTTTCGGTAAAACCAAGCTCAAGAAAAACGCGCTCCGCGACGGCGGCAATCTCCTCGCGTCGCTTCTCGCCGCGCGGGATGCGTCTTTGGTTCGGCATTTCTGATCGAGCAAGGTCGGTTGACATCAGACGGCGGTGATCATATACGAACTCTTTGGTTCGGTTAAGTGCGAATCCTAATTTTATCCTCCTCCGGGCCGGTTGTCGCTTGCCTGGATGGGTCCATCTCCAGTCCGCGCGACCCCCATGGCCAATTCCCAAGCCGATGCTGCGGCGCAACCGCAACCTAAGCCCCCGGACGAGGGAGGTGCTGCCGCGACCGGGAACAGCGCGCCGCCCCGGCCTGCGCGCAGCCGACGGCCGCTTATCTTGCTCATTGCGGTCGCAGCGGCGGTCGGCCTTGGATTTGCGGCCTATTCCTATTGGCTCGCCAACCGCGGCTACGAAACAACCGACGACGCCAATATCGACGGGAGGGCGATCTCCATTGCTCCGCAGGTATCCGGCAATGTTGTCTCGCTCGACGTGAACGACAACCAATTCGTCCACAAGGGCGACCCGCTCGTTCACATCGATAACCGCCAATATATCATCGACCGCGAGTCGGCCGAGGCGACGCTCGCCACGGCAAAAGCACAGCTCGCCGGTTTCAAGTATGCGGCTGAAGTGGCGCACAAGAATTTTCCCGCCGCGCTTCTTCTCGCGCAGGCGCAGCTCGCCTCCGCCCAAGCCGTGCTTGCAAAGGCGCAGTCAGATTACAACCGCCAGGTGGCTTTGCCGCGCCAAGCGACGACGCAGCAAGAAGTTGACGCCGCAGCCGCCGCTTTGGGCCAGGCGCAAGCGCAAGTGCAGCAGGCGCAGGCCCAGGTGCAGCAGGCCGAGCCGGTTTCCCAACGGATCGGCCAGGCCGATTGCACAAGTGAGCGAATTCAATGGGCAAGTCGGCCAAGCGCAAGCCAAGCTCGACCAGGCTTTGCTCAATCTGTCCTATACGGTGGTGACGGCGCCGCAGGACGGATGGATCACCAAACGCAATGTCGAAGTCGGCACTTACGTGCAGCCGGGTCAGCAGATTTTCTCGATCGTCTCGCCGCAAGTCTGGGTCACCGCCAATTTCAAGGAGAGCCAACTCAGTTTGATGCGGCCGGGTCAGCCCGTGACGATTTCAGTTGATGCCTATCCGGAGTCTCGACCTCAAGGGTCATGTCGACTCGATCCAGCTGGGGACCGGATCGAAGTTCACCGCGTTTCCGCCCGAGAACGCGACCGGAAATTTCGTCAAGATCGTGCAGCGCGTGCCGGTCAAGATCGACATCGACAGCGGGCTTGATCCGGCACTTCCATTGTCGCTCGGCCTCTCCGTCGAACCGCGGGTGAAAGTCCAATGAACACGCCGCGCGCCTCCGCTGAAGAAACGCGATCCGGCAGATCGGCGGGTTGAGGACGCGCGCGCCGAGGCCACGCCAATCGAGTTCCCTGCCGGCGCTTCATCAGGCAAAGACGGCACTTCGACGATTCCGCCACCCGCTGCCGAAGCGCCTCCGGCCGCAGCCCATGCCGCCGGGCCGCCTGGAGATCAGGCCATTTGGCGGCCAAAATACAATCCCTGGCTGATCGCGGTGGTGGTCACGCTCGCCGCTTTCATGGAGATGCTCGACACGACGATCGTCAACGTGGCCTTGCCGCATATCGCCGGCAGCCTTTCGTCGAGCAGCGACGAAGCGACCTGGGCGCTTACCTCCTATCTTGTCGCCAACGGCATCGTGCTCACGATCTCCGGCTGGCTCGGCAATCTTCTCGGCCGCAAGCGCTATTTCCTGATCTGCCTCGGCATGTTCACCGTCTGCTCGTTTCTGTGCGGCATATCGACCAGTCTTCCGGAGCTCATTTTCTTTCGTCTGTTGCAGGGATTTTTCGGCGGCGGCCTGCAGCCGAACCAACAATCGATCATTCTCGACTATTTTCCGCCGGCGCGCCGAAGCGCGGCATTCGGCGTCACGGCGCTCGCCACCATCGTCGCGCCGGTACTCGGGCCGACGCTCGGCGGCTTCATCACCGAACTTCGACATCGTGGCGCTGGATCTTCTTCATCAACGTTCCGGTCGGCATTCTCGCCGTCGTTCTCGTCTCGATTCTGGTCGAGGATCCGCCATGGGTCAAACGCGTGGCGCGTGGCATCGACGGTATCGGTCTCGGCCTCATCGCGCTCGGCCTCGGTTGCCTGCAGGTCATGATGGACCGCGGCGAGGACGAGGATTGGTTCGGCTCGAGCTTCATCTTCACCATGGCGTTGCTGGCAGTGACCGGCATCGTCGGCGCGGCGCTTTGGCTCTCGATCGCGAAAAAGCCGATCATCAACCTTGCCATTTTCAAGGACAAGAATTTCACCTGGCGGCTGCCTGATGATCGGCGCCATGGGCGGAATCCTTTATGCGTCGGCGGTGATCATCCCGCAATTCGCGCAGCAGATCATTGGCTATACGGCGACTTGGGCCGGATTGATCCTGTCGCCCGGCGGCATCGTCGTGATCATTCTCATCCCCTTCGTCGGACGTCTCCTGACCGTAATGCAGACGCGTTACATCATCGCAATCGGGTTTTTCATCATGGGATGCTCGCTCATTTTCTCGAGCAAGCTCGTCGTCGATATCACATATCTTCAGGCTCGTCATGATCAGAGGCTCGCAGACCGTCGGGCTGGCATTCCTCTTCGTTCCGATCAGCACCATCACCTATGCGACGCTGCCGCGCGAACTGAACGGCGACGCGACGGCGCTTTATTCGATGTTCCGCAATGTCGCGGGCTCGATCGGCATCGCCGCTTCGACAGCGCTCATTCAGCAGCGGGCGCAGGTGCATCAATCCTATCTGTCGGACTGGGCGACGCCCTATTACCAGCCTTTCAACCAACTGATCTCACGCTACCAAGCTGCGCTTCAGGCCATGGGCCATGTCGCCAGCGCCGCGCATGATCTCGCCCTCGGCCACGCCTACCAGATGTTCCGCGCACAAGTGGAAGTGATGGCCTATTCCGACGTATTCCTGTTCTGCTCAATTCTTGCTTTCCTCATGGTTCCGTTTTGCTTCTTCCTCTCGCCGATCAAGGGCGGCCGCGGCGGCGGAGGACACTGACGCATGCGAAGTCACTTATCGGACACGCAACAGACCAAAGTGGACAGCACGGTGAATCACGGTCCAAATCGCCAGAATTTCAATTAGAGTAGGCTGTCGCGGGGGATCTTTCATGTTGACCACCTTGCGCCTGACCTTTGGCGTGTCGCTCGCGTGTCTTCTCGCCAGTTGCGCCGTCGGCCCGAATTTCGCCCCGCCGGATCCCGGTCTTCCACAACATTCCTTTTTCGGCGGCGGCGCGCAAAAATCCGCGCAAACCTCTGTCGACGCGCCCGATCCGGACTGGTGGGCGCTTTTCAAGGATCGCGAATTGACGGCGCTCGAGAACCAGGTCGCGCGCGCCAATCTCGATGTGAGGACCGCGACCATGCGGCTCGCCGAAAGCCGCTATCAGCGCGGCGTCGCGGCCTCGACGCTCTTTCCGAATCTCAACTCCAACGGCTCCTATGAGAGGCAGAAAGCAAGCGCCAATGGTCTTCTCGGGCTTTTCGGTCAGCAGACCCCGGGGACGGAAGCAAGCGGCTCCTTCGGCACCGGAGCTGGCGGCGCGCCCAGGAGTCTACTTTCCGTTTTGTCGAGCCCGTTCAACCTCTGGCAACAGGGATTCGACGCATCGTGGGAACTCGACCTCTGGGGGAAGGTGAGGCGCGAGGTCGAGGCCGCCGACGCACGAGGTCGATCTCTCCGCCGATCAGCGGCGCGACGTCCTTGTCTCGAGTCTCGCCGAGCTGGCGCGCGACTATATGCAGCTGCGTGGCATTCAAGAGCAGATCCGAATCGCCCGCGACAATCTGGCGACGGCGAAGTGACATTCTCGCCGTCACCAAAGAACGCTCGCAACACGGCGTGGTCACGGGCCTCGATGTCGAGAATGCAGCAGCGGAAATGGAATCGATCAACGCGGAAATCCCCGATCTCGAACGCCAGGAATCCGAAGACGATCAATGTCATTGAGTCTGTTGCTCGCCGAACCGCCGGGCGCGCTCGCGGCGGAACTCACTCCCCGCGCCCTGCCCCTTCATACGCCCGTGCTGCCCGTGGGCATACCTTCCGAACTCGCGCGGCGGCGCCCCGACATTCGCGAGGCCGAAGCGCAGTTGCATGCCGCAACCGCTAACATCGGCGTCGCCGTCGGCGATTTCTATCCAGCCGTCACGCTCAACGGCAGCGTCGGCTTCCAGGCGCTCGATTTGACCAACCTTTGGAAGGGCAGCTCGCTCCAATATGCGATGGGCCCCAACGTCACCATGCCTCTCTTCGAAGGCGGGCGTCTGAAATCCACGCTCGAGTTGCGCGACGCGCAACAGCAAGAGGCGGCGATCGCCTATCACGAGACGGTGCTCAAAGCCTGGCACGATGTCGTCAATGCGCTTGTTGCCTACCGTACGGAACAGCAACGGCGCCAGCGTCTCAGGCTCCAGGTCGAACATGCCCGCGCTGCGCTCGATCTCGCCCGCAGCCGCTACAACGACGGGGTCGAACAATTCATCACAGTGCTGGACGCGCAGCGCACGTTGCTTTCCGCCGAACAACAGCTGGCGCAAAGCGCCACCAATGTCGCTGTCGATATCGTTGCACTCTACAAGGCGCTTGGCGGCGGCTGGGAAACGACATTTCCCCCCGAGCCGGCCGCAGTCGTCACAATCGAGGCGCCGTGAAGGTCGGGCTGTCTGGAGCGGCTCAAGACCGATATCCGGTCATTTCGCTTCATTGTCGAAATCGTCCGCGTTGCCGCCATTCGCCACGCATTTGTTAAAATAGTTCCGTTTCGATTCCCCTGTTCCTTTCGCGCTGCCTGCCGCCGGATTGCCGGGTACACGCGGAGGATAGGCTGCCGCGGCGAGAGCCTGACACTTCTTCGCGATGTCGGCGCTGATGCCCGATGCGCCCGTCGCGGCGGGAGTCGAAGTCGTCGTCGTGGTGGGATTTTCCGATTGCGGCGATGACACGCATGATCCTGCGCAGCGGCCGCCTTCCGAGGCGCAGGACACCGCAGGAACACAGATATCCCCGTAGCCGAAATGACAATTACAATTGGCGTAGACAGGATTCGTCTGAAAGTAACTGCTATGGGCGGCCGCAAAAGAAGGAGCTAAACCTACCAAGGCCACGACGATAGACCTCAAACGCATTTGCTTATCCTCCCAAGTTTGATAGCCGAATCCGGCCAAGTCATCAAAATCCATTGCTCACTCGAAGGCCACGGTCAGGCCGCGCCTTTCGCATACGGTTGTGATTCCCCCCGCGATTTTCTGCAAATCCTCGACGTCGACCTCGCTGTCCTCGTGCGGCGGATCCCAGGTCAGGATCTCATCCAGGCGAATGACGAAATCGGCTGGCGTGGCCGCACTAGGGAGATCCGCTGCCGGAAAGATCGTCAGGGTTTTCGTCCCGCAGGTGACGCGAAAGGCACCTTCGGTCAACTCGACGGTCAGGCGCGGCCGTCCGCGCCCCGCGCCCTGGCCACTCATAAAGCCGCCCTTTCGCTGCGCGTCCTCACCAACCGCTGCTCCTGACCGCTGCAACAATTTTGCGCATCACGCTTGGCAAAGCCTCCGCATCGAGATCGGCGTCATTGACCCACCGGCATCCGAAGGGGGCCTCGGTTCCCTGCGCCACGTCCGCGACGAAAATATCGAGCGACAAAGAAAAATGGGTGAAGGCATGCGCGACACGTGTCGTCAGCCGGCGATAATCGGCGATCACGGGCGCCTCACGCAAGGCCCTTCCTTGATCAGAGGTCTCAGTCCAGATTGTATTTGGAAATTCAGTCATTCCGCCAAGCAGTCCGCGTGGAGGCCTTGTGCGCAGCAGGACCGCATCGCCGCGGCGCAGAAAGAACGCAACGCCGCACCGCTTCGGCCGCCCCGCCTTGACCGATCTGCGCGGCCAATCTTCTGGGGCGCCGTGCGCCGCTGCAAGGCAAAAGGCGCGAAACGGACAAAGGACGCAGGCGGGCCGTCGCGGCGTACAGGTCGTCGCCCCGAGATCCATCATCGCCTGGGTGAAATCACCAGGCCGCTCGGCCGGTACCAGCGACGCGGCCTTCGCTTTCACCAAGGGCTTCGCCGCTGGCAATGGCACATCGATCGCGTAAAGGCGCGCAACGACCCGCTCGACATTGCCGTCGACCGCAACTGCCTTTTGTCCGAAAGCGATTGCGGCAATTGCCGCCGCCGTATAGGGGCCGATGCCGGGCAGCGAGCGCAACCCCGCCTCGCTGCTGGGAAATTCGCCACCAGGCTTGGCCACGATTGCCCTCGCGCAGGCGTGCAGGCTGCGCGCCCGCGAATAATAGCCGAGCCCCGCCCATTGCTGCATAACCGCTTCGATCGGCGCGGCGGCGAGCGCAGCGAGATTCGGCCAGCGGCGCAGGAAAGCGGCGAAATAAGGTTTGACCGTTTTCACCGTCGTCTGCTGCAACATGATCTCGGAAAGCCAGACGACGTAAGGATCGGCCCGTTCCCCGGGCTGAGCCCGCCATGGCAAGAGGCGCCGGTGCCTATCGTACCAGGCAAGCAGCGCCGGCGCTGCGCGCGCGTGCAATTGCGGTACAAGAAGCTGTTCCTGCCGCAATTCGCGAGAGGGGCTTCGCATCTCTCTCGTTTAGCCTGTCTTCCGACTGCCGCATAGGCAAGCTTGAGGTTTTTGCGTCAAGCCTGTGCAATGCCGTTGGAAAACGGCGGCGAATGCGCGGCAGGCTTTGAGCCATTCGGCGCGCGGGGTATAAGAGCCGATGCCGAAAAGCCCATCGCATAGGACCGCGTCCTGGTCGCGCCCGCTCGCCGATCTCGTCGGCAGGGCGATTGATCCCGTTCTCGCCCGGCAAGGCTTCGGCGAATCGGATGTGGTGCTTTATTGGGAGGACATCGTCGGCGAAAGGCTTGCCGCTATGTCGGAACCGCTGTGCCTACGCTGGCCGCCACGCGGCAAGGCCCAGAGCGATCATATGCCGGCAACGCTCGTCGTTCGGGTGGAAGGCGGCTACGCGCTCGAATTGCAACATGTTTCAGGCCTCGTCATCGAGCGTGTCAATGCGCATCTGGGCTTTGCTTGCGTTGGCCGGATTGCCATCAAACAAGGTCCGCTGGAGCGTCGGCCAAGCGGCAAGGCGCCGTGTCGGGCGCCGCCAGCCGAAGCGGTCGCTGCGGCAGAAGCGGCCGTCACGGGCGTTGAGGACGAAGCGCTGCGCCGGGCGCTGAGCCGCCTCGGGGCGCGCGTGCTGCAGCCCGGCTCTTGACGGCAAGGGCGCCGCGTGGTCCGAGCATCGAATTCGGAGCGACGGTCCTGTTACCGAGTTTTAATTCCGGCCGCTGCGGCGCGGCCTGCACAAAAGGCCGGATTTCGTCCATACTGCCCAGCCCCTCGCCCGTTAACCTCCCGCGTTCGCCCGCCTTCGCACCAACATGGAAAAGCTCATGCCTACGCCAAAGCCTCCCCTGATGAGTCGCCGCACCCTCTTTGAGCTCGCGTTTGCGGCCGCCCTCACCTTGGCCGGCGTGGCCGGGGTTGCCGGAATTTGGAGCTGGCCCGTTCACGCACAGGGCACCGTCGTTCCCATCGACGACCTCATGGCCCAACAGGCTCTGCCCGACATCGTCCAGGGCAAGGCTGACGCGCCGGTCACGATAGTCGAATATGCCTCCATGACCTGTACGCACTGCGCCGCTTTCCACGCCATGACTTATCCGACTCTGATCAGCAAATACGTAAACACCGGAAAAGTCCGCTTCATCCTGCGCGAATTCCCGCTCGATCCGTTGGCGACCGCGGCCTTCATGCTGGCGCGTTGTTCCGGCCCGGACAAGCGCAACGCCGTCGTTGATCTTTTGTTTGATCAGCAGAAGAACTGGGCCTTTACCGATAAGCCGCTCGCGGCTCTCGCCGATCTGCTCAAACAGACCGGCATGACGCAGGCGAGCTTTGAGACCTGCATCAACGACCAAACTCTCTATGACAAGGTCAACCAAGTTCGAGATCGTGCCGCCGAAAAGTTCGCCGTCGATGCCACGCCGACCTTTTTCGTCAACGGAAGAAAGATAAGCGGCGTGCTCGATCCCGATGCGCTCGACAAGCTGCTCCAGCCCATGCTGAAAGGATGAGACTCGGATCACCAATGTCCCCATTGCAGCTTCTCCTGAACATCTTATGGTTGCTGACCGGCGGGCTTTGGATGGCCGCCGGGTGGTTGCTGGCCGGCATCATCATGGCGGTGACGATCATCGGCCTGCCGTGGACGCGGGCGGCTTTCAATATCGCCGTCTATGCTTTCCTGCCCTTCGGCTATCGCGCCGTTCCTCGCAACGCTGTCACCGGCCGCGAGGACCTCGGCACGGGACCACTCGGTCTCGTCGGCAACATCATCTGGCTCGTTCTCGCCGGCTGGTGGTTGGCGCTGGCGCATCTCGCCCACGCCATCGTCCTGGCAGTCACGATCATCGGGTTGCCCTTCGCCTGGGCGCATTTGAAGCTTGCCGGGATCGCCCTTTGGCCAATCGGCAAAATGATTGTCCCGATCACGGCATGACTGGAACTTATTCCGTAAAGTCAGGCCAAAGGCTCACGGTTTCTCACAGAAGAAGCGCCGCGGCCTCTTGCGCTTGCCTGCCGCATCCGGCGTGATCGCGGATGAAGGTGATTCACCATCGGTGCAACATGGCCATTGGATGCAGAAGCAAAGACCTGCCGGATCTTCCCGAAGCTTGGCCGCAGCCGATCGCCCATGGCGCGCGGGGCACGCGTGTATGATAGCCCGATTCGCGGCATGAGGGCTGCGCCATGAAATTCACCAAGCTCTCCCTGTCCGGGTTCAAGACTTTCGTCGAGCCGGCCGACCTTCTGATCGAGCCGGGGCTGACCGGCGTCGTCGGGCCGAATGGCTGCGGCAAATCCAACCTCGTCGACGCACTGCGCTGGGTCATGGGCGAGACTTCGTCGAGGACGATGCGCGGTGCCGAAATGGACGATGTGATCTTTTCCGGCACCAACGCGCGTCCAAGCCGGAACATGGCGGAAGTCCGTCTCGTTCTCGACAATGTCGACCGCAGTGCGCCAGCCGCCTTCAACGACGCCGAGATCATCGAAGTCGGCCGCCGCATCGAACGCGAGGAGGGCTCGAGCTTCCGCATCAACGGCCGCGAAGTCCGCGCCCGCGATGTGCAGCTTCTGTTTGCCGATGCCTCGACCGGGGCCCGCTCGCCGGCCATCGTGCGACAGGGCCAGATCGGCGAGATCATTGCGGTCAAGCCGCAACAGCGCCGCCGTATTCTCGAAGAAGCGGCCGGCATTGCCGGGCTCAATTCCCGCCGCCACGAAGCGGAGCTTCGGCTGAAAGCCGCCGAGGACAATCTCGACCGGCTCGAAGATGTGGTGAGGCAGATCGAGACACAGATCGACGGCCTGAAACGCCAGGCCAAGCAAGCGACACGCTACCGCGGTCTCGCCGCCGAAATCAGACGCAACGAGGCGCTGCTCGCGCTCGTCAATCACGCCGAAGCGAGCGCCCATCTCGCCGCGGCTGAACGCAAGCTCGAAGCTGATGTCAGGAAGCTTGCCGACGATACGTTGCGGCAGGCCGAAACGGCCCGCCAACAGGCCGTCTTCGCTCATGAGTTGCCCGCATTGCGCGAGGCCGAAGCCGCCGCAGGAAGCGACTTGCAAAAGCTGCTGCTCGCCCGCGAAACGCTCGATGGCGAGGAGAGACGCACCAAAGCGCGGATGGCCGAACTCGAACGCCGCATCGCCGAGATGAACGCGGATCTTTTGCGCGAACAGGCTTTGATCGAGGACGCCGCTGCGGTTCTGCTGCGCCTTGACTTGGAGTCCGCCGAACTCGCCGAGATGGGCGACAATGATGCGCAGGCCGAAGCCGCGCACCGGCGCCTTGCGGAGGCCGATGCCGCGCTTGTCGCCTCCGAGGCGACGCTTGCCGCAGCGCAAAGCGCATTCTCGGATGCTGAAGCGCGGCGCGAAGCCTTCGGCAAAGCTCTGCACGAAGAGGCGCAAAGGCTGACGCAGTTCGAGGTCGAACTCGCCACTGTCTCCGAAGACATCGCAAGATTGCGCGCCGAACTCGCCGGTGCCGGCACGGAGGCTCGGCTCGAAGCAGCCCTCGAATCGGCCATCGCCAAGACGAAGGCGGCCGAAGCGGAGATGATCGCGACCGAATCCCTTTATGCCGAGGCGCGCCAGGCGGAGGCGCTGAGCCACGCGCCTCTGCAAAAGGCCGAGCGCGCCGCCCAGAGCTTGGAGACCGAGGCACAGACCCTGGCGAAGCTGCTCAAATCGGAGACCGGCGGCGTCTGGCCGGCGGTGATCGAAGAGATCAGCGTCGCCAAGGGTTATGAAGCGGCACTCGGCGCCGCCCTCGGCGATGACCTCGATGCATCGACCGACGTCGCGGCGCCCGCCCATTGGGCGGCGATGCGCGGCGCGGACGATCCCCCCTTGCCGGAGAACGTTGCGCCGCTTGCCGCACATGTTCGAGCCCCCCCTGCCCTTGGCCGCCGGCTCGCCCAGATCGGCGTCGTCTCGAAGAGCGAGGGCAAGGTCTTGCAGGGACTCCTGCGGCCTGGACAAAGGCTTGTTTCGACCGAGGGCGACCTTTGGCGTTGGGACGGTTTCACTTTGGCCGCGGAAGTCTTGACGCCCGCGGCGCGCCGTCTTGCCGAAAAAAATCGTCTCGGCGATTTAATCCGCGAGGCCGAGATCGCCCGCAATGCCGCAGACGAATTGAAGGCCGCGGCCGATCGGCTTGAGGCCGATCTGCAGGTCAAAGCGCAGGCCGAAGACAGGGCGAGACAGAACCACCGCGAAGCCTCGCGCGAGCTCGAGGCAACGCGCGAAAAGGCCGCAGCTGCCGAGCGCAGGAAAGCGCAAGTCGCGGCACGCCTTTCGGCGCGCGAAGAAGCCGAGCAACGTTTGACCGCAAGCCGCGACGAAGCGCGGGAACATCACGCGAAAGCGCAGGAGGCTTTGGCCGGTCTCGTTGCCGCAGACGAGCTTTCGATGCAGCTCGAGGCGGCGCGCGCCGCAGCCGCGCAGGATCGTGCCGCAGCCGCCGAGGCGCGAAGCGAAGTGCAAGCGCTTGTTCACGCGGCGCAGACGCACGAAACCCGCCGTCGGGCGATCGCCGAGGAACGTGGTTCCTGGCAGACGCGCCGCGAGCGCGCGCTTTTGCAGACCGGTGAACTCGAATCGCGGCTCGAGCAGGCGACCGCAGAGCAGGCGAAACTCGCCGACGCGCCGAACGAATTTCTGCGCACCCGCCGAACGCTGCTCGACCAAATCGAGACAGCCGAAGAAGCGCGCCGCAAGGCCGCCGATGCTCGTGCGTCGACGGAACAACGCCTGGCTGAAGCCGACCGTTCGGCGCGCGTGGCGCTCGATGACATGAGCACCGCGCGCGAAGAAAAGGCGCGCAGCGAAGCTCGCCTCGAGGCGGCGCGCGAGCGTTTCGCCGAAATCGCTCACCATGTCGCCACCGAACTGCAATGCGAGCCAGATGAACTTGCGTCGACGGCGGAGGTCGAACGCGGCGCTGCGCTGCCGCAAGCCGCAAGCGTTGAAACCAAGCTCGAGAGTCTGAAACAGGAGCGCGAACGCCTCGGCAGTGTCAATCTGCGCGCCGAAGAGGAACTCGCCGAAATCGAGTCCTCGCGCACCAATCTCGTCGCCGAACGCGACGATCTGACCGAAGCGATCAGGCGACTACGACAAGCAATCCACAACCTGAACAAGGAAGGCCGCGAAAGGCTGCTCGGCGCTTTCGAAGTGATCAACGCGCATTTCAAGGACCTGTTCACGGGTCTCTTCGGTGGCGGCACCGCCGAATTGCGCCTCGTCGAATCCGAAGATCCGCTCGAAGCCGGGCTTGAAGTCATGGCGCAAGCGCCGGGCAAGAAACTGCAGGCGATGACGCTTCTCTCGGGCGGCGAACAAGCTTTGACGGCGCTGTCGCTCATCTTCGCCATCTTCCTCACCAACCCGGCCCCGATCTGCGTGCTCGACGAGGTCGATGCGCCGCTCGATGACGCCAATGTGGAACGTTTCTGCGATCTGCTTGATGAAATGCGCAAGCGGACCGACACGCGCTTCATCACAATTACCCATAATCCGATCACTATGGCGCGCATGGATCGGCTGTTCGGCGTGACCATGGCCGAACGCGGCGTCAGTCAGATCGTCTCGGTGGAACTCGCCGAAGCCGAGCGCTTCCTCGAAGCGGTGTGAGCAATCGCAGCATTTTGAATCTCCGCAGTCGTCCTGACGCTGCGTCTTAGGCGAGCGACCCCCTTCATTCAGGTGAGGTTAAGGATCCGCGGCGGATAAGCGTCGCGGAACTGCGGCAATGCTGCGGCTCTCGTCTGAAAAAAGGGAAATGTCCATGTTGAAGAAACTCTTCGCTGCAATCCTGTTGGTCTCGGTTGCGTTCGCGCCCGTGGCCGCTCTCGCCGACTATCATCACCACCATCACCACATCATCATCATCCATCACCATCATCATCACATGTGATGCTCCGGTAACGGTGCGTGTAGCATCCTAACCTCGCGCCGGCGGTCGATTGCCGGCGCGGGTCGCCGGGCGCGCGCGCGATCCGCCGCAGCACACGGGCGGGTTCGCCGGCCCGTCAATTCCGCGGCGCCTCACCCCATAATGCAAGCATTCTCAAGGGATTGGTTGGGTCGATCCCGCACGACTTCAGCGTCATCGGCAAGAACAAATCCCGCCTCCCGCGGGATTGCATGTTGGGACAGCCCAAGGCTAAGCTGCGCCGCCCCGTCAGAAAGATGGGAAGGAATGGAGAAACGCTCAATGAATAAGTTCGGGGTATTCGCGGCGGGTTCCGCTGCGCTAATTTTTTCCTGTGTGTCAGCGTTCGCCGTCGAGTCGAATTACAAAGCAACCTCGACCTCATCGGCTGACACTGTCTGGGGGAAGGTTGGCGACTTTTGTGGCATCGCAAATTGGCACCCTGCTGTCGCGAAATGCGAACTGTCGCATGGGAAGAAGATTCGCACCCTCACCTTGAAGGGCGGCGGCACGATCGTCGAGCGCTTGCTCAAATGGGACGCAAAGGGCAAGAGCTATACCTACACGATCGTATCCAGCCCTTTGCCGGTGACGCACTACATCTCGACGATCAAGGTCGCGGCTGATGGCTCCGGCTCGGACGTCAGCTGGACGGGCAAGTACAAAGCCAAGAAGGGAACCAGCGACGCCGATGCTCAGAAGGTCATTGACGGAATTTACAAGGCTGGGGTCGACGCGCTCGTTCAATAAGTGACGGCGAACGCTTCAGGCCGTCATTCTCGGCCAGAAGAGATCGTCTCTTTCATGCTCACGTCGGTTCATGCTCACTTTGGCGGGAACCCCATTTGGGCGATGAAACCATGTGGCTCGCCCGGCGGCGGCTCCGGAAACGGAGCAGCGCGCCGGACGTCGGCCATGGCTTCAGCATCGAGTTCCGGATAGCCGCTGGTGCGGTAAAGCGCCTGGTGGACGAGCGCGCCGGTATCGTCGATCCAGAATGCGACGGTGACCGTTGCGCCGGTATGACGCGGACGCGGGCTTGAAGGAAAATGCTGCTGGCGCATGATCAGCCCATAGAGAACCGACAGATAGCGCATGTCCTCCGTGCCGCCGGTGACCGGCGCCATTTTGGATTCCGCCGCGATTGAATAATCCGGCGACGGCATCAGGGACGCGAGTTGCCGGGCGACCGCGGCTCTCTGATCATCCGGCAGATCCGCCCTTTGCTTGGCCGGCTTCATCCTCTGCTTGGCCTCCGCCGCCTTCACCGGCGCCGCCTTGTTGAGCGGCTCGGCGTCGGGCGTCGTGTCGGGCTTGTCGGGCGCTTGAGTCTGTTCGGCTGCGGCAGGCGCGGCGTTCTGCGCGGGCTTTGGCTGATCCGGCGTCGGCTTCGTTTCGTTCGCCAAAGTAGGCTTGGCCTGCAGCGGCGCGCGCGTCTGGTTGTCGGTCGCCAGGCGTTTCACCGTCTCATTGTTCGGGGTCCGCGGTGCATCGAAGGCCGGCTTCTCCTCGCGAACGTATTGCTGCTTTTCCGGCGGCGGCTTTTTCTGCGGCTCGGGCTTCTTCTCCTGAGGCGGCGGAGGCGGAGGCGGCGGCATCGCTGGGACGAGTTCGATCGGAATTTCAGTCTCGCGCAAATTGACGTCGTTATTCGGCCGGTCGCCCAAAATCAGAATGGCGATCAGGGTCGCGTGAAAGAGAAGGACGGCGACCAGTACAGGCCCGAAGCGCCGCTTTGCCGCGCGCCATATCGGATCGGCCGACGCAAACAGCCGATCCTCCGCACTTGCGACGAGGAAGAGCGCCGACATGGAGGGCTTGATGCTCACGAGCAAAGGTCGATGTCACGGAACAGCATCGGGATTGCGCACAAGCCCTCCGCATCGATCCCGGTCGGCGTCGCATCTTTCGAGCACGGCCGGATGGGGAGTTTTGTCACATAAGCCTTGGGTGCGACAAGCGCCGGATTGCTTGTCGCATGTACGAAACGCGGCTCCACGCGCAGCGCGGCCATCTGCCGCGCTCGCCGTTTCTCATTGCGCCGAGAATGGGGATGAAATGCATGCATCATCAGCAACTTGCTGCCGTTGGAGGAATGTGGCGAAAGCTTGACAGCGATGCGCGGCGTTTTTAAGGTCGGCGCCCCGGTTCTAAGCTTCTCATCGAGCGGCGCGTCCCTTCCAGGCCTCGGGGGTGGCGCTCGCTTTTCATGCCGGACCACATTATAGAGCGCTGTTCCGTCTGCAGGCGAGGCGGGAAACAGCGATGGCAAAAGGCGAGAAAACGCACGATCGGAGCACGGCCGATCGCGACTTGGGGCGGGACGCGGAGCGCGACGACGCGGGCTTGCAAATGCGGCTCGCGAGGTTGTCGGAGGCGCTCGACAAACGGCAAACTTCGTCCGGGCCGAGCGATGACGCTGCCGAGTCTTCGCGCCAGTCGATCGGCGCGGCGAACCTCGGATTTCGGGCGCTCGTCGAATTCGTAACGGCGGTCGTCGTCTCACCCATCATCGGTTGGCAGATCGATGTCTGGCTTAAGACCCGACCGATCTTTCTCGTCATTTTCCTGATCCTCGGGATGATGGCGGGATTGTTGAACGTTTATCGAATCGCGGTCGGCCAGACGGGCCCCAAGCGCGATGCAAAATAGCAGCGGAGCGTCGCAGCTCCTGAGGTAACGGAAGGGCAAAGAACGAGGCATGGATCCTATTCGTCAATTTAGAGTGGAGCCGATCATCCCTTGGCATCCTTTCGGGATCGACGTCAGTTTCACGAATGCATCTCTTTTCATGATGATTGTCGTCGCCACCGTCTGCCTCTTTATGTTCATAGGCACTTCGCGGCGCGCGCTCGTGCCGGGGCGGCTGCAATCCGCAGCCGAGATGTCCTACGAATTCGTCGCTTCGACGGTTCGCATGACCTCTGGCACGGCAGGCATGGAATTCTTTCCGCTGATCTTTTCGATTTTTATGTTCGTGCTTTTTTGCAATGTACTGCGACTGTTTCCCTCTGCTTTCTCGGTAACGAGTCAGATTTTCGTCACCGCGTCCATGGCCATTGGCGTCATTTTGCTCGTGATCGGTATCGGCGTTTATCGCCACGGTTTCCGTTTCCTCAAGACCTTCGTGCCTTCCGGCGTGACGCCCATCCTTCTTCCGTTCATCGTCCTGGTCGAGATCATTTCTTTCGCGACACGTCCGGTCAGCCTGTCGGTCCGTCTTTTCGCCAACATGCTCGCCGGCGATATCGTGCTGAAGGTCATGGCGGGTTTCGTTGCCGCATTGCTTGGTGCCGGCGTCGTCGCCGTCATCGCGCCGATCCCTTTCATTGCAGATATCGCGATGCTGGCCTTCGAGCTTCTGCAAGCGGTCCTGCAAGCTTACGTCTTCGCCATTCTCACTTGCGTCTATCTCAACGACGCAATTCACCCGGGCCACTGAATAAAGAGCGCAACAACAGATCGGTCGCCCTATTCGTCAGGAGCATATAATGGATGTCACGACAGCAGCGAGATTTATAGGCGCCGGCCTCGCCGCCATCGGCATGGGCGCCGCCGCTATCGGCGTCGGTTTGATTTTCGGCCACTTCCTTTCCGGCGCGCTGCGCAATCCGACGGCCTCCGACGCCCAGTTCGGGCGCGCCTTCATCGGCGTGGCGCTGGCCGAAGGTCTTGGCATTTTCGCCTTTCTCGTGGCGATCCTGCTTTTGTTTGTGTTGAAGTGAACAGCGGCGCGCGGTTCGCGGCATTCGTGACCCGCGCGCTCCGCCGATTGGAAATCTGTGATGGCCACTGACACCGGATTGACGGCAAGTACGCAAGTTCCCAGCAATGCGCCAGCCGACGAGACGCCGTTTCCGCCCTTCGACAAGGCGAATTTCTCGTCCATGTTCATCTGGCTCGTGCTGAGCTTCGGGCTGCTCTATCTTCTGATGTCAAGGTTGGCGCTTCCGCGCGTTGAGGGCATCCTGCATGCGCGGCAGGGCAAGATAAGCGGCGATATCGGGGAAGCTTCTCGCAAGCGCAAAGAGGCCGATCAAGCCGCGACCGAATATCAAAAGACGCTCGCCGATGCACGCGCCAACGCGCAAAGCTTGGCGCAAGAAACACATGCCCGCCTTGCCGCAGAGACCGAAGCCAAACGTCAGGCGCTCGAGGCCGATCTCACGGCCAAGCTCGCAGCCAGCGAGGCGCAGATCGAAGCGACAAAAGCGAAGGCGATGGCCAACGTCGAGCAGATCGCGCAGGAAACCGCCGCCGCGATCGTCGAACATATGACCGGCAAGCCGGCAGATGCGAAAGCCATTGCTGCAGCCATCGCCAAATCCAGAACATAGAGGTTCGTCATGCATTTCGATACGGAGTTCTGGGAATCCATCGCCTTCTTCGTCTTCCTCGGCCTTCTCTGGCTACATCGGCGCCCACAAGAAGATCATCGACGCGCTCGACAAGCGCTCCGCTCGGATTTCAAGCGATCTTGCCGAAGCTGCCAATCTGCGCAGCGAGGCCGAGGCGCTGCTCGCCTCCTTCGTCAGCAAGAAGGCCGAGGCCGAGGCCGAAGCCAAGGCGATTATCGCTCAGGCGCAGACCGAGGCCGAGATTATCGCGCGCGAGGCGCATGAGCGCGCCGCCGAATTCGTCCGGCGCCGGACCAAGCAGGCGGAAGAGAAGATCGCCTCCGCCGAAGCTCAGGCCACGGCGCAAGTGCGCGACGCTGCTGCCGACGCCGCAACGAAGGCCGCCGAAATCGTCTTGAAGGCGCAAGCCAAGGGTGCTTTCGGCGAAGAACTGCTCGATGAAGGCATCGCCGACATCAAACGGCTCTTGCATTGAGGCAGACGGCAAGGCTCAGTCATTCGTCCAGTCAGTGCATTTCGGCGCTTCGGCCGATGCACCCCAAGGCTGGATCGGAACGGTCGAGGTCGAGTTCTTCGGCGAGCCCTCGATCAATTTGTCGCTGTAGACCATATAGACGAGCACGTTGCGCTTCTTGTCGCAGCCGCGAATGATCTGCATTTTTTTGAAGAAGAGCGAGCGGCGTTCGCGGAAGACGACATCGCCCTGCGCGAATTTCTCCTTGAATTTCACCGGCCCATATTGCCGGCAGGCAAGCGAAATGTCGGAGACCTGCTCGGCAACGCCGAATGCGCCGGCAAGGCCACCTTTTTCAGGCACCGTGAAATAGCAAGCGACGCCTTCGACCGCGGGATCGTCGATCGCATAAGTGGCGAGCTTGTCATTGGGCGTCAGGAGATGGAAGACGGTCGACTTGCGGAAAATCAAGTCGGGCTCCTGCGCGACAGCGCCGAGCGGGACGAAGGTAAGAAGGGCGAGCAGGCCGGCCATAAATGGCCGCAAAATCGACAGGATCATGGGTGCTCCTTCGAGCGTGGAGAGACGGTTCGCCGCCGAGTTGCATAAAAGGAATAATAGAGGTTTAGCAATTTCTCGGCGCCGGGATGATAAAGCGCTTTTGCGAATTGCTGGATCGTGCGAGCGCCTGCCGTCGATCGATCCGCTGGTGCAACGAGGTTTCAATGTCGCAACCATCGCACCGCGCCTCTGGCCCAGGCACCGGTGATCATCAAAGACGCACCGGCAGGGGGGTAGTAGCGCAAGGCGAGCGGCTCCGCGCCGCTGTCGCATTCTTGGGGATCATGTGCCTGGCCTCGAGCGCGGCGCTGGCCCAAGGCGTCGATTGCGCCGGGCTTCGGGCGCAAATTGCCGCGCTCGACCAAGCCAATGCCCGCACCAATCCCTATGCCATCCAGGCGCAGCAGCAACGCGCCGACCTCCAGCGCTCCGTCGGCTATGCGCATTCGATCGGTTGCGACCGACAGCAATTCTTCTTTTTCGGCAGCCCGCCGCCGCCGCAATGCGGCGGATTGAACGCCCACATCCAGCAGGTCGCAGGCCACTGTCGGGCAATTGGAGGCAAATGTCGCGCGCCACGGCTTCGCCGCGAGAGGCAGCAACTCGCGGCGCGCTACTATGCCTATTGCCGGACCGCGGACGCCGCGCCGCATCCGTCCGGCTTTTTCGAATCGCTCTTCGGCGGCCAAAGCGCCCCGAGCGGCCAACCGCCGCCGCACCCGTTGGAGGACTTGCCGGCCCCTGGGGATGAAACGCCGCAAGGCGGCTCGGAAGTGCTCTGCGTGCGCCATTGCGACGGCTGATTTCTTTCCGCTGAACTTTCGGAACGTGGCGCCTCCGATAGCCTCACCGACTTCTGCAAAGCCTCCTGCCCAAACGCCGAGGTAAGCGTCTATACGCGCGTTCCGGGCGAGGAGATCCAAACGGCGGTCGGGCTCGACGGCAAGCCCTATACGGACCTGCCCGCGGCGCTCAAATATCAGAAGTCGCTCGATCCCGCCTGCACCTGCCGCGCGCCCAGACGCGTCCTGGGCCGACACCTTGGCGGATGCGGAGCCATCCTCAACTATGGCGGCAAGCCGTGACGCCATCGTCACGCCGGAGCAATCAGCCGAGATGGCGCGGCCGCAGCCCGATCCCCGCGCCAAACGGGCCGCGGCCAAGGCCACGGCTGACGATATCGAGGCGACGGACGCCGCAGCGGCGGCACAGGTCCCGACCGCCAGCACCGATTCTGCCGGCATCGCCACCGGCGACGTCAAGAACGGGACGGCCTATTCGCAGGGTCAGGGACAGACCGTGGAAGTCACCGGCCCGGATGGCGTCAAGCGGCGCGTCCGGATAGTCGGGCCTCAGCTTTAGACCCGGCCGATGAGCGGCAGAAGGGCGGCGAGCTCGGGCCCCTGCTCGCGTCCCGTCAAGGCCAGCCGCAAGGGGTGAAACAAGGCCTTCCCTTTACGATCGGTGCGCTCTTTGAGCAAAGCCGTCCAGCGCGCCAAGGTCGCCGCGTCCCAGGGCTCCTCGGGCAGAGTTTCGCGCGCCGCGGCCAAGACATCGGCGTCTTCCATCGCTCGGCTCGATTTCGCCGGCTACTACGTCGCCACCAATCGACGATCTCATGAAAGGTCGAAAGATTGCCGCGCACGGCGAGCCAAAAGTCTTCGGCCTTGGGACCCGCGATTCCTAAAGCCGTGAGCCGGTCCCGCGCATCCTCGAAACTCATATGGTGCAGCGTGCGCGCGGAAAGGCTTTTGAGTTCCTCCAGGTCGAAACGCGCCTGAGTGCGTGAGACATGCGACAGATCGAGCGATGCGGCAAGCTCGTCGAGGGAGTGAACGGGATGAACCGAGTTCGGAGGTTCCGGTCAGCACGGCGCAGGCGGCGACCGCCAGCGGCTCGATTCCCTCTTCGCGCAAGAGCGGCAATCGACAACGCGCCGCTGCGCTTGGAGAGCCCCTCGCCGGAGGCAGCCGTCAACAGATTATGGTGGCCGAAGAGCGGCGCCGCCCCCTGCCCCGCCAGAGCCTCGAACAGCTGGATTTGGACGGCCGTATTGGTGACATGGTCCTCGCCGCGGATGATGTGGGTGACTTTGAGGTCGATGTCGTCCACGACCGACGGCAGGGTATAGAGATAGGTGCCGTCCTCGCGCAAAAGGACCGGATCGGAGAGTGAGGCGCTGTCGATATGGCTCTCGCCGCGGACGAGATCGTCCCACCGGATGACGGTATGATCGAGCTTGAAGCGCCAATGCGGCCGCCGGCCCTCGGCTTCGAGCCGGGCGCGTTCCGCCGCCGTCAGCTCGAGCGCAGCGCGATCGTAGATTGGCGGCAGGCCGCGCGCCTGCTGGCGCTTGCGGCGACGCTCCAGCTCCTCCGCCGTCTCATAGGCTGGATAAAGCCGCCCGGCGGCGCGCAATTTCTCCGCCGCAGCCTGGTAAAGGGCAAAACGCTGCGATTGGCGGACGACCCGATCCGGGCTGATTCCCAGCCAGGCCAGGTCGAATTCGATCGACTGCGGCGTATTCTTCCTTTGACCTTGCCACATCAGTGTCATCGAATCGCAGAATGAATTGTCCATGCTGCTTCTTGGCGAAGAGGAAGTTCATCAGCGCGGTCCGGGCATTGCCGATATGAATTCGGCCGGTCGGCGAAGGCGCGAAGCGAACGATGGGAGGCGGCATGATTTTCCTTTCGTCTGGGCCTACCGCTGCGCCCCCTTAATCGCAAGCGCGCGCCGTGCGCCCTTCACAACTTGAGGTCGATTGCGGTGCGTCCGGAGGGAAAATGCAACAATGCGTCGCGCCCGGGAGTTCTCCACCGTTCGGCACGCCGGATTTCTTCCGCGGATCTTTTATGCTATTGGAGCAGAGAGATGAGGATCTGAAATGATTTTTGGCTATGGGGTTGGCCTCGTCTGTCTCATTCTCGTCGTGCTGAATTTCATCAGCGTCGGCATTGCGATCCGGCGGGCCAAGCCGCGGAAGACTCCGCTGCCGCCACCCCCGGATGCGCCGCCCGTCAGCCTCGTGCGGCCGGTCTGCGGGATCGATAATTTCTGCGAAGAGACTTTGGGGTCGAGCTTCCGGCTCGACTATCCCCATTACGAAGTGATTTTCTGCGTGGCTCGGCCCAACGACCCGGTGGTGCCGGTGGTGGAGCGGCTGATCGCCGCGCATCCGAACGTGCCTGCGCGCCTCATCCGGCGGCGACGAGAAAGTGAGCCCCAATCCAAAGCTCAACAACTGCGTTCGCGGCTGGGACGCAGCGCGCCATGCGTGGATCATCCTTGCCGATTCGAACGTGCTGATGCCGTCCGATTACATCCAGCGGCTTTTCGCGAGCTGGGGACCGCAGACGGGCCTCGTCTGCTCCATGCCGCAAGGCTCGCATCCGAGAACTATCTGGGCGGAGCTCGAGATCGCCTTTCTCAACACCTACCAGGCGCGCTGGCAATATGCGGCCGATGGCGTCGGCACCGGCTTCGCGCAAGGCAAGAACATGCTTTGGCGGCGGGATATTCTCGAGGCCGGCGGCGGGATCCGAGCGCTGGCTGCCGAGATTGCCGAAGACGCCGCATCGACCAAGGTCGTGCGCCGTGCCGGCCTCAAGATCCATCTTGTCGATAGCCCATTCCAGCAGCCGCTCGGGCGGCGCACGCTTCACGATGTCTGGCACCGGCAAATCCGCTGGGCGCGCATGCGGCGCAAGACATTCCCCACTTATTATTTGCCGGAGATCCTGGCGGGCTCGGCCACGCCAGTTCTGGTCGGGGCCTATGCCGCCGATCTCATTGGCTGGAACGTGCCGCTCACCGCCGTCCTCGTGCTTCTCTCGCTCTATTGCTCCGAGATGATCCTGGCTTTCGCCAACAAGTGGCATTTCTCCTGGCGCCTGCCCTTCCTCTTCTTGCTGCGCGACGTGATGCTGCCCGTCGATCTATCTCGACGCCTGGCTCATGGACGATTTTGTCTGGCGCGGCACCGCCATGACAGTGCGCGAGGAAGAGCGGCCGAGCACCTGAATTCTCTTGCTGTCAGGCCTTGATCGGAAAATCTCTCTTCTTAAAGAGAGAGACGAGCTCGATCCCGCGTTCGGCGAGATTTTGAGTAGCGCCTTCTTCACGGTCGACGACGACGAATGCTGTTCTCACGGTTGAGCTTGGAAACTCCTCTCTCATGGCATCGACTGCCGTGAGGACGGATTTCCCTGATGTGGCGACATCATCGATGAAAAGGACCTCTTTCCCGCCGCAGACATAACCGTCTATGCGCTCCTGTGCGCCGTGGATCTTTGCGCTTTTCCGAACGAAGAAGGCGTCTACGGGATATTTCTTGTAGTGGCTCACAGTGGATATGGCAGAAACGAGGGGAACGGCGCCAAGCTCCAAGCCGCCGACGCACCGAATATTCCGCCGCTTCATGAAATCCACGACGATTTCCCCAATCAGCGCGGCGCCTTCGGGCAACATAGTCGTCTGGCGAAGTTGAAAGAGATATTTGCTATGCACACCAGAAGACAAGATGAAGTCGCCGAATTTTAGCGACTTATCGAGGATGATCTCGTGTAAGCGACTCCACCGACTATCATGCCGACCGAGCACCGTGTCTGTCACCGAAGACTGTAATGCGGTCGTGGAGGTCATCGATTCTCGATCCAAGCTTGAACAATATATCCGAACGCAGCGTGGCAAGTTCCGTGGCAGCGTGTTTTGCTGTGGAAAATAAGGCCTCGCTGTTTCGCTACATCCTTGGTTATATGGAATCAATAGTTTAACAGAGTAGCCCAGCGAAGGCGACAGTTTGCCTTGCCACGTTCGCCCTTTGCCGCTCCAAGACACTATTCCGCCGCAACCTCGGTTCCGCTCGGGCGCTGCAGGCGTTCGGCCTTCAGCAGTTCGGCGACGAGGAAAGCGACCTCGATCGCCTGCTCGGCGTTGAGGCGGGGATCGCAATAGGTGTGATAGCGATCGGCGAGATCGGCTTCCGAGATCGCCCGCGCGCCGCCGGTGCATTCGGTAACGTTTTTGCCGGTCATTTCGAGATGCACGCCGCCGGCATAGGTGCCTTCCGCCTGATGCACGGCGAAGAAGGTGCGCGTCTCACCGATGATGCGCTCGAACGGCCGCGTCTTGTAGCCGCTCTCGGCCTTGATCGTATTGCCATGCATCGGATCGCAGGCCCAAAGCACGTTGCGGCCCTCGCGTTTGACCGCGCGGATGAGCTTCGGCAGCAGATCGGCCGCCTTGTCGGCGCCGAAGCGGCAGATCAAAGTCAGCCGGCCGGGCTCGTTCTCGGGATCGAGAATGTCGATCAGCTGAAGCAGCTCGTCGGGCTTGAGCGTGGGACCGCATTTGAGGCCGAGCGGATTCTTGATCCCGCGCACATATTCGATATGGGCGTGATCGGCTTGCCGCGTGCGATCGCCGACCCAGAGCATATGGCCCGAGGTCGCGTAATAATCGCCCGTCGTCGAATCGACCCGCGTCATCGCCTGTTCGTAGCCAAGCAGCAGGGCCTCGTGCGATGTATAAAAATCCGTCTGCCGCAATTCTTGATGCGACTCGGGGTCGAGTCCGATCGCCCGCATGAAGCCGAGCGTCTCGGTGATCCGGTCGGCGAGTTCCTGATAGCGGGCCGATTGCGGGCTATCCTTGATGAAGCCGAGCATCCAGCGATGCGCATTCTCGAGATTGGCATAGCCGCCGGAAGCGAAGGCACGGATGAGATTGAGCGTTGCCGCGGATTGCCGATAGGCCATGAGCTGGCGCACCGGATCGGGCGTGCGCGCCGCCTCGGTAAAGGCAATGTCGTTGACGATGTCGCCGCGATAGCTTGGCAGCGCGATGCCGCCCTTCGTCTCCATCGGCTCCGAGCGTGGCTTGGCGAACTGGCCGGCGATACGGCCGACTTTGACCACCGGCAGAGCGGCGCCAAAGGTCATCACCACCGCCATCTGCAGAAAGACGCGGAAGAAGTCACGGATGTTATCGGCCGCGTGCTCGGCGAAACTCTCGGCGCAATCGCCTCCCTGGAACAGGAAGGCTTCGCCCTTCGAGGCCTTGGCGAGCAGCGACTTCAGCTTGCGCGCCTCGCCGGCGAAGACGAGCGGCGGGAAAGTGCTGAGCTGCCGCTCGACATCGGTGAGCGCAGCGGCATCGGGGAAAACCGGCGCCTGTTCCATGGGCTTCGTGCGCCAGCTTTCCGGCGACCAGGGTTCGGTGGGCATAGGTTTCGTCCAGGACGCAGCCCCATGGGGGAAGGTTGCGCGATTGGCCGCCTTTTACACGCCTGCGCGGCCGATTGCGACAGGCATCTGCCTCACGGCATTCTCTCCTCGTCCGGAAGCGCCGGCGCCTCACTGGGATCGAGCTTCATGCGTTCATAGCGGGCGGTGCGCGAATGCAAGGTGACCAATTCCTCGGCCGAGGTCGGATGGACCGCAATCGTCGCATCGAAATCGGCCTTCGTTGCGCCCATTTTCATTGCGATGCCAAGGAGTTGCGCCATCTCAGCGGCGCTTTCGCCGAGCACATGTACGCCCAGCACCCGGTCAGTCTCGCCATCCACCACGATCTTCATCAAGACCGCGTCCTTGCGGCCTGACAGGGCCGACTTCAGCGGCCGAAAACGCGTCGCGAAAATATCGACGCAGCCATAGTTCGCCCGCGCCTCGGCCTCTGTCAGGCCCACGGTACCAAGCTCCGGAGTTGTGAAGACGGCGGTTGCGATATTCGCGTGATCGACCGCCTGCTTTTTGTCGCCGAAGACCGTGTCGGCGAAAGCATGACCTTCACGCACCGCGACCGGCGTCAAGGCGACGCGGTTGGTCACGTCGCCAACAGCATAGATGGAAGGGACTGTGGATCGCGACAATTGATCGACCTTGATTCCGCCGACGGCGTCCAGAGCGACGCCCAAAGCCTCGAGCCCGAGCCCTTGCGTATTGGGATGACGTCCGGTCGCTACCATCACCTGATCGACATCGAGCCTGTCACCATTCGCCAGCGCCACCGAAAGCCCACGAGCGGTCTTCTCGATGCGGGTCGGCAGATTGGTGAACTTGAACGACACGCCCGCCTCCGCCAATGCGTCGCGCAGGAAAATTCGCAAATCTTCATCAAAGCCGCGCAGGACGTTTTCAGCCCGCGTGGCAAGAGTTCACGTGAGCGCCGAGGCGCGCGAGAAGCGAAGCGAATTCGACCGCGATATAACCGCCACCGACGATCAAGATGCGGCGCGGCAGCTCCGGCAGATTGAAGATTTCGTTCGAGGTAATCGCATGTTCGAGGCCGGATATTCCCGGGGCGAGGAAAGGCGAAGAGCCGGTCGCGACGAGAATGATCCGCGCGCTCACCACGCGATCATCGGCGAGAATCCTGACCTTGTGGGCGTCCTCGACGACAGCGCGCGATTCTGCGAGTTTGATACCGGCGCCTTCGAGATGCGTCCGGTAGATCGCGGAAAGCCGCGAGATCTCCATTTCCTTGGCGGCGACGAGCTTGCTCCAATCGAAAGTCGCCTGCGGGACGCTCCAGCCGTAACCCGCCGCATCGGCGAATTCGTCGGCAAAACGGCTCGCATAGACCATGAGCTTTTTCGGCACGCAGCCGCGGATCACGCAGGTGCCGCCGATGCGGAACTCCTCGGCCACCACGACCTTCGCGCCATGGCCGGCGGCGATGCGTGCCGCGCGCACGCCGCCCGATCCGGCCCCGATGACGAAGAGATCAAAGTCGAATTCCATTCACGAATCCCGCTCAAGGAACCTGCGTATCAATCGAGGCTTCCGAAAATTTCGATCCCTTCCGGACCGGCTGAGATCACCGCCTTGGCGAGGCCGATAAAAAGCCCATGCTCGATAACGCCCGGGATCGCGATCAGCCGCAGGGCGAGTTCTTCCGGCGCCGGAATGGCGCCGAAGGTGCAATCGACGATATAATGGCCACCATCCGAAACGAAAACCTCACCAATTGGCGCCTGGCGCAGCGTGATCGTGCCAATTAGGCCACAGGCCTCCGCCTCCAGCGCGATGAGCCGCTGCGTCGCCTCGAAGCCGAACTTGCTCACCTCGACCGGCAGCGGGAACTTGCCCAGAGTTTTGACGGCTTTCGACGAATCGGCGACGACGATCATCCGGCGCGACGCGGCGGCGACGATTTTCTCGCGCAAGAGCGCGCCGCCGCCGCCTTTGATGAGCCGAAGTTGCGGGTCGAATTCGTCGGCGCCGTCGATGGCGAGATCCAGTTCGCCGAGCTCATCGAGTGTCGCAAGCGGGATCGAGAGTGCCTCGGCCTGTGCGCGCGTGCGCTCCGATGTCGGCACGCCAACCACTTTCAGGCCTTGAGCGACGCGCTCTCCGAGAAGCGTGATGAAATGTGCCGCGGTGCTGCCCGTGCCGAGGCCAAGGCGCATGCCGGGGCGCACGAGGTCGACGGCCGCTGCGGCAGCCCGCCTCTTTGCTTTTTCCGGATCGAAGCCGCTCATGCACAGCGGTTAGGGCCTCAATCGGCCAAGGTCAACGGGCCCGAACGGCCGAAAATTGGGCCTATTTCGCTTGCGGCGTGCAGACCACCGCATCGCTCAGCACATAGCAGATCGACATCATGCCGGTGCGCAGATCGACGCGGAAGACCCCGCCCTCGCGTTCATGGCTCGAGGCGACGAGCGCATAGTCGCTTGGCCCCTGCGGGCCGGCGCCTTCGCCGGGCTGGTAGCAGAGGGTCACGCCGATCGTGCCTTCCTTCAAGCCATATTGGCAGGCGCCGACTTCGCCCGTGGCACGATCGAGCCGGTAGATGCGGTTCAGATCCTTTTCCGGCGCGGCCAGGAAGTCGTAGTTGGCCGCCATGGCGGGCAAGGCGCCGCAGACAAGCCCCAACCCGAGGCAAATCCGGGGAAATGCCATATGTAGTATGCAAAATTTCATGATTCGGGCTCCACGAATCGTTAAATCCTTATACGCGAGCCTCGCCGCAAGCGCATCTGCGGCCATGGCGCCGCTTGATCGAAGCCCTTCCCAGCCCTATGCGAAACCCATGACCACCCCGCCCCTTCTCGTTTTCGATCTTGACGGAACGCTCGCCGAAACGGCGCCGGATCTCGTCGGCACGCTCAACATGATCCTCGACCGCGAGGGACTGCGGCCGGTCCCCTACGAGAGCGCTCGCGCCATGGTCGGCGGCGGTGCCCGGCTGATGATCGAGCGGGGTCTCGCGCATTCAGGCGCGCGCTTTCCGGATGAGAAGCTCGATCGCCTCTTCCAGGATTTCCTCGATCATTACGAGGCCCATATTGCCGATGCCTCGTCGCTCTTTCCGGGCGTCGTTTCGGCGCTCGACCGTTTCGAGACAGCCGGCTGGCGCTTCGCCGTCTGCACGAACAAGAACCAACAAGCCTCTACCCTGCTGCTCCAGGCGCTCGGGATCGCCCATCGTTTCGCGGCGATCTGCGGCAAAGAAACGTTTCCGGTGAGCAAGCCCGATCGCCGCGCCCTGCTCATGACAATCGAGAAGGCCGGCGGCGGTCCGCAGACGGCAATCATGGTGGGAGATTCGAAGGTCGATATCGAGACGGCGCAGAATGCGGGCGTCCCGGTGATCGCAGTCGATTTCGGCTACACCGACCAGCCGGTCGCAGCCTATAGGCCGAACCGGGTGATCTCGCATTTCGACGATCTCTGGGATGCCGTTGCCGACCTCGGGAAAAGGTCCGATCTTCCCCGCCGCTCCGTGCCTTGACTCGGCCGATGTCGTAGAAGAATGGTTTGGGTTCTTGCAACCCAGCGGCGCGCGACAAGCGACGGGGTCGCAAGGGGCGCGTAGCTCAGCGGGAGAGCACTCCCTTCACACGGGAGGGGTCACAGGTTCAATCCCTGTCGCGCCCACCATTAAGCCTTTGAAATTGAGAGCTTAGACTACGTCGCAAATTTGCTATTGCGCACGCTGGCGCAAACGCGTCGCGCGCTAGTGCGTGAGGGTTTAATCCAAGCGTTTTAAAGACATTCATTGAGGGAGGAAGAACGAATCACCACTTGGAAAGGGAACACTAAGCCGCGCGGGGCATTTCGTGCGAAGAATCAGGAGGAATTCATGCGCACGATCGGGGCAATGGCAGCCGCAGCAGTTCTCTTTTTGGGCTCAGCTTCAGGAGGCAATTCAGCGAGCGGCAATGTCGGCGTCAACAGCTCGTCAGAAGGGGTCAACAATTCAGCTGGAGGCGGTAACGCGGCAGTCAGAAATCCAGCTGGCGGCAACACTGCAATCAACGGCGCTAATACACCACAGACGCCAGGCGAAAGCGCCAGCCCCCACACGGGAATAGTAGTGGCCCAGCCCCTAAAACCCGGTGACATCGGCTACAAAGGGAAGCAATAGCTTCTCTTCCCAATCTCGGGGTAATGCGGCTCATCGAACGACCCGCAGCCAGCGCGACGCCGGCGGCAGATCGGGCGGCCGCGGCGCGCCGGCGAGATCCGCGAAACAGGCGCCGCAGCCCGGAATGCCCGGATGGCGCGGCCGGCCCGGCGCAGAACCGAGAAAGACTAGTCATTCGAGCAAGCCACCTGCCTTCACACGGGAGGGGTCACAGGTTCAATCCCTGTCGCGCCCACCACGCGTTCCTCATAGGCCAATGCGGTGCTGCGCGCGGGCTAGCGCCGATGCCCAGCGGGATTGCAAATCTTCTCCGTCAGGAACAGCAAAGAGGTTACACAGCCAATCTATTTGCCTCAGTTTGCTTTCGCTCACCGGGCAGCCAAAAGGGAATTTTTGCCCCGAAAGATCATCGACGTAGTGGAGCTTGTAACCGGCAAGTAGCGCAGGAAACGCCTGCAAGGATTCCCCGCTTTGCGCCGTGGTCACAGGACTATATTCGAAGTGAACCGCCGGCCGATCCGGTCGCGATAGCAATGTCTGAGCACCACGCAAGACAGACAATTCGCTTCCTTCAACATCGATTTTCATCAAAGCCGGAAGCGCGCCGGAACTTAAATGAAATTCGTTCAAGGTAATCCCGACGGCATGGGTGAGATTGTCGCCGATCTGGCTGTTAAGGCCATTTGGCGTAACCTGAGAGCAGAGTGATTTTCGTTTGCAGTAGGTGAGCTGGGTCGGCCCCGGCTGATCCCGTACCGCTGCCGGAAAAGGGAAAACCTTGTCCTGCAAACCGAGCCGGCACACAGAACTCGCGAGCGCGGCAAACGTCGTTGGCACAGCCTCGAAGGCGTAGATGCGCACCGGTTGGTCGGCGAGCATTTGGGCGAGGTGACAAGAAAAGAAACCGCTGTTGGCACCCACATCATAGACGACGACCTCGCGGCGTTCCTGCCGCAGCCAGCCTACACAGAGTTCCAGCTCCTTTTGGTAAGCGTCGCGAATATAAAAAGGATGTTCGGCGAGATCGCCAATCTGACAAACGAACGGATAGCCAAGGCCGCTCTTGCCCACAATCTGTCGAATGCCGATAGCCCGGAGGCTCCTCAACCATGCCAGGCGCAAACCTGCGCTGACCAAGGAAATGTCCACGAACCCTGCTGGATCGATGCTAGCCGCGGATCCGAGCATAACCCGGCTGCCGCGTTCAATGATCCATGTTTTAGCGACCCTGGCATACTCAGCCAAATGCTC
Organism: uncultured Alphaproteobacteria bacterium; assembly: GCA_963759985.1. GTDB lineage: Bacteria > Pseudomonadota > Alphaproteobacteria > Rhizobiales > Beijerinckiaceae > Methylovirgula. The sequence continues at coordinate 53,276 of CAVXBI010000002.1, read as the reverse complement.
AGGCACCCGTAACGGCCGCTCGGGAAAGTATTGAATGTCGGCGTTTGGCGCGGCATCCAATCCGCAATCTGGGATTTGCGTGGCCGCCGGAAGCACACTTTCAAAATCAATCACGGGTGCGGATGCGGGGCTGCCGTGCCAGGAGTGTACGTCATGGGAACTTTTCAAAAGAAGAACTCACTGAGAAATTGCTGATGAGACCGAAGCCGATTGGCCGGTCTCAGATAACGATGCAGCAATCGGGGTGGAAGGTTGTAAATCGTCGCGGCACGGTGGCGCCTCATTCTATACGCCACAATCATTATTGCAATCACCATCGCATCATTCATAAACTTCTAACGACAAACACGATCACAAGAATAAGAATGATGAGTCCCAGGATCCCGCCACCGAAGATCATTTTGAAGTCTCCCAATCAACGCTTTGTTGGCATGGCCACTGCGTGCAAATGATGAGGCCTTGGCTACAATCTCCGAGAAGGCTGCAGGTTCAAACAGTCCCTCTCGATTTCTTCTTGCGGTAATCGTCCGCGTACTCATGATCTCGTGCTTTGCGGAATTTGAGCACAATCGCGTCAGTGCACCTGTATAGAATTGCTCGCTTTGGAAAATTGGCTGCTTCCATCCCTTCGTTGCTCAGCCCTCGCTTTCTCGGGAACCAATCATCCTCCCAGCCATTGTTGCTGTGTACCTTATTATCCTTTCGATGCGCACATGCTCCGGCAGCGCGTAATCCGCGAGTGGCGCGGAAGAAATTACAGGCGAAGCAGACAATGGGAACAATCCTAATTATCGTGGTGCTGATCCTCCTACTCGGAGGCGGTGGTGGTTATTATGGCTATAACCGCTATGGCGGAGCAGGTTTGGGCGGCGTTCTCGGTCTTATACCCGTCGTAGTCGTCGTGCTCTGGCTGGTAGGGCGCCTCCATACGGCATAGGCTTTCGCGCGCTTGATCCGAAAACCCTCGCCCCCTGCGCTAGCGGCGGGCGGCGAGCGGCCTGCACGGTTCCAAACTGCAGCGACGTAGACACCAGCCTCCATCCCGACTTGTAGGCGAGAGAACTAATCTTCGGCTTACCTAACCGCTTTGCCGTCGAGCCGGGCACTTAACCTTGCCTTTCGCGGCGTGCAGGTGCCTCGCGATGACGTCTTTGACCCAAGTGACCATCCCGACGACGGAAACCGTCGCCAAAGAATTGCCCGATCTGAGCCGCAGCGACAATCCGCTGCCGTCCGACCCGAGCACCGTGCTTCTGGCGGCACTCGTGCTATTTGCGGCTCTCATGGCTGCCTATGTCGCTGCGGACGTCATTCTTCCGATCATCCTCGCAATTGTGCTGAAACTGCTTCTCCAACCTGGAATGCGGTTTCTCGGCCGCCTCCACATACCACGGTCGCTGGCGGCTCTCCTTCTCATCCTGTCTGTGTTTGGAGTGATCGGCGCCATCGGCGCAGCCGTTTCGAGCCCGGCCAGAAGTTGGGCGGAACGTCTGCCGGAGGGGCTTCCACGCATTGAAGAGCGGCTTCGTTTCCTGAGCCAGCCGATCGAGAAAGTGAGCGGCCTGCTTCATAAGGCGGACAATATGGGGCAATCGGCAGCAGACCCCGCTTCAAGCCTCGGGCTAACGGAAATGCTGTTCCGCGGAACTCAGCATTTCGCCAGCGGCTTGTTCGAGACGATCCTGGTGCTGTTCTTCTTGCTCGTTTCCGGCGACACATTCCTGCGGCGTCTCGTCGAAATCATGCCCCGCTTCAAGGATAAGCGGCAGGTCGTCGAGATCTCCCAGCAGGTCGAAGGCAATATATCGGCCTATCTTTTGACGATCACTCTGATGAACACCTTGGTGGGAGCGGCGACAGCCGCCATCATGTGGGTCTGCGGAGTCGGCGATCCCATTCTATGGGGCGTCGTTGCGTTCCTGCTTAACTTCGTGCCGATCATGGGCCCATTCCTGGGGATCGCGCTGTTTCTCTTCGCCGGCCTATTGGCCATCCCCACTTTATGGCTGGCCCTGCTTCCCGCCGGGCTCTACTTCGCAGTCCACCTGCTGGAGGGCGAGACAATAACGCCAATCCTTCTCGCACGCAGGTTCACCCTCAACCCCGTTCTGGTCATCATATCCTTGATCTTCTGGTTTTGGATGTGGGGCGTTCCAGGCGCCATCCTCTCTGTTCCAATGCTCGCCATCACGAAAATCATTTGCGATGGAATCAAGCAGCTCAATGCCATCGGTCATTTTCTCGAAGGTGATACTGCCTAAAGCGACTCTCAGCTTCTTTTTGAGGTTCGTAGCATAGGCCCTGATTCGGCTGGAACCAACTCAGGATGGCCTCGTTACCGTTACGGGGCCTTTAGCGCTAAGGAGAGACGCATGAGTAGTACTACAGACAAAATCAAAGGGACTGCGGACAAGGTTGTTGGCGATGCCAAACAGGGCATTGGCCACGCCACCGGCGACAAGAAGCTCGAGGTCGAAGGCAAAGTGCAAGAGGTCAAGGGTCACGCCGAGAAGGCAATCGGCGACGTGAAGAGTGCGGCGAGAGATGCCGCAAACACGGTCGCAGACAATGCCAACCGCAAGCTCTAAGTCGAACGTGGATCAACGGCTGCCGACGGTGGCCGTTTCCACGTGTCGGTCGGATTCAGGATGGCATCCAATTTCATTTTCACTCAGATTAATCTGACAATTTGATAGGCTGGCGCGGTCGCCGCTACCGTCGATGACGCAGCGTTTCACCATCCCGGTTCGAATCCCGCGGGATAGCCAGGAGGCCAATGCGAGGGCTTCGCATAGGCCCGCGCCTTGCGATGCGCCTCCGGTCCGGTTTAATCCTCGCGGGGCTTGGCTCGCGAGGGCGGACAATGCGCAAGACTCTCAGGATTTTCCTCGACGCCTATTGGCATTTCAATGCACAGGATGACTGGGCGATCGCGAGCCACATCGCGCTCTCGACGCTCACCTCGCTATTTCCGTTCCTCATCTTCGTCACCGCGATCGCGGGCTTCCTCGGCACGCAAAGTCTTGCCGACGAGGTCGCCAAGCTCATACTCGCCGCGTGGCCGGCAGTCGTCGCCCATCCGATCGCCGCCGAGATCCACAATGTGCTGGCCGCGCCGCACGGCAAATTGCTGACCATCGGTGCCGCGCTCGCTCTCTATTTCTCCTCCGGCGCAATCGAGGCAGCACGCATCGGCCTCAACCGCGCCTATGGCATGGAGGAAATACGGCCCTGGTGGTTGCTGCGTCTGAAATCGACGGCCTATGTCGTCATCGCCGCGGTCGCCTTGCTCGCGCTCGCCTTTCTGGTCGTGCTCGGGCCGCTCATCTGGACGAGCCTGCTGGCTTTCGCGCCCGCGCTCGCGCCGCTGCAACCGATCGTCACCTTCACGCGGCTCGGAATCGCATCGCTGCTGATCGCGATTTCGCTGTTCATCGCCCATCGCTGGCTGCCGAAAGGTCACAGGCGCATCATCGATATTGCACCGGGAATCGTGCTGACGTTCGTAAGCTGCATCGTCTTTGGCGAGATCTTCGGCGCCTATCTTTCCGAATTTGCGCGCAGTTACGTCTCAACCTATGCAGGCCTCGCCTCGGTGATGGTCGCGCTCGTCTTCCTCTATTCGATGGCGGCAATCTTCCTATACGGCGGCGAACTCAACGCGGCGATCATGCGGGCGCGAAAAGAAGCGCGATAGGTTCGACTGCAAATCCACGCGGCACTGACGCACATCGGCCGATTGCCAACCGCGGAAGAAGCTTGTTCTGGACAATTTGTCGCCTGCCGGGAGCCGATGGCCGCCGGCCCCAGGCCATCTTGACCTAGGGCAAAATAGCGGGCCGCTACGGGATTTTAGTCGGTCTTGAGGCCGGCTCTCGAGATTAACCTAGGCAAGAGCGGAACTTTTTCCTTCGTCACGCGTCAAATTAATGCCACTTTCTAAACGGATTCGAGACCATATCCCAGTCGTTCCAAAGCGAAGCTTGCGCTCTCGCGCAGTTTAGGAGATTTCATGCGCTCGCAAATGACATGGAATAAATCTCGGTATTCGAAGAACATCTCGATTCTACTGACTTTGACGATCGCAACATTTCTTGGATCAATGCCGGCCCGAGCATTTACTTGTGAAGATGTGCGTGGACTGAGCACAGCCGAACAAAATTATTGGTCGAAGCAACTCCAGCTCTCGTCCGCGCAGCGCCGCCTCATCTGGGTCGCCTGCTATCGGAATTATCATCCCGGGGCCCAAGAACAGGAGATCGTACGGCGGTAACGCGCAGGAAGCGTTCCGGCCGCAGGCGCCTCACAGCGCACCGATTGAGGAACTTCTCGCCGGCACTCTGCTGGCGAGCTTTTATTGAAATCCCGCCAATAGGCTCTATCTCCTCTTGTGCAGCGCGGCATATCGCACGCTGCACGGGGCGATTTTCTCTGCTCGATGCTTCGATGTAGAAACGCGGGCCCCGATCCTCATTGCCAAAAACTGGGACAAAACATTGGAGCACTATCCGGGCGGCAAACGCCTCGTCATCGTCGGCGGCGGCTTCGGCGGCCTCGCCGTTGCACGCGCGCTGAAGGGCCTGCCCATCGAGGTCACGCTCGTCGATCGGCAAAACCACCATTGTTTCCAGCCCCTGCTCTACCAGGTGGCCACGGCGGTGATTTCGCCGGCCGACATCGCTTGGCCGATCCGTGGCATCTTGCGCGGCCAGCACAATATGAGAATCCTGATGGCGGAAGTGACCGCCGTCGACACCGAAGCACGGCTGGTCCACACCGATTCCGTAACGCTGCCCTACGATTATCTCGTTCTGGCGACCGGCTCGACGCATTATTATTTCGGCAATGACGATTGGGCTCCCTACGCGCCCGGCCTCAAAGGCATCGCCGACGCGACCGAGATTCGCAGCCGCATGTTGCTTGCCTTCGAACACGCCGAGCTCACCTCCGACACCGCCAAACAGCGCGCGCTTCTGACCTTCGTGATCATCGGCGGCGGTCCCACGGGGGTCGAGATGGCGGGCGCCATCGCCGAAGTCGCCTTGCAGACCCTGCCGAAAGAATTCTGCGTCATCGATCCGCGTTCGGCCCGAATCATTCTGATCGAGGCGGGACCGCGGCTCCTGCCGACCTTCACCGAACGTTTGTCGGACTATGCGAAGAAAACGCTGGAGAAGATGGGCGTCGAAGTTCTCACCTCATCGCCGGTTACCAACGTCGATGAAAAAGGCGTCACCGTCAACGACCAGCGCATCGAGGCGGGCACCATCATCTGGGCCGCAGGCGTCATCGCCTCGCCGGCCGCAAAATGGATCGACGCGCCGCATGACCAGGCTGGACGGGTCAAGGTGAAGGACGATCTGTCCGCCCCGGGGCATCCGGAGATTTTCGCAATCGGCGACACGGCCGCAGTTTTCTATAACGAAGGCCAGCAGGTGCCGGGCATTGCTCCCGCCGCCAAGCAGATGGGCGCCTATGTCGGCAAGCTCATCGCCGACGACGTCAAAGGCACGCCGCGTCCCGGGCCCTTCGTCTATCACCACCAGGGCGATCTTGCGACGATCGGCAGGCATGCTGCGGTCGTGAAACTCAATTTCGACCGCATCGGCCTGACAGGGTTCATAGGTTGGCTGTTCTGGAGTGTCGCCCACATCTATTTCCTGATCGGCATCCGCAATCGCGTGATCGTCGCGCTGAATTGGCTCTGGCAATTCTTCACCTCGCAAAGGGGCGCGCGCATCATCGCTCTGCCGGAACATATGGAAAGCGTGAAAGAGCACGCCGACGTGACATAGCGCGATCAACCACCGTCATCGCGAGCAGAGCGAAGCCCATTGGCTCCTCGCAATGACGGGCGCGATCACACCTCGATGACAAGCACGTGGATGCTGGGCTTCTTGCCCCAAGCGGCCGAAACCGCCGCGCGAACGGCTTTTTCAATCGCACTCGAGACGACATTGGGATCGCGACGCTGCGGCCGCGGTAAGGCATCGAACGTCTCGAAGAGGGCGGCGTCGACAATCTCGTCGAGCACCAAGCCGGCACGCGTTTTGGCCGGCAATCCGGCCAGGACGACATCCGGGACGCCAGCCATCTCGCCCTTGCTGTCGATTGCGAGCGCAATCGTCACGACGCCGGCGAAGGCCAATCTTTGCCGCGTCGTCACTGCCTCGTCGTCGAGGCCGAGCAACGCATTGCCGTCCTTGCAGAGGCGGCCGTGCGGCACCTCATCGATGATCGCCGGCGCGCCAGGCCCCAGCAGCACGACATCACCATCGCGCGCCTTTACGACATGCTCGACGCCGCAAAGCGCCGCAAAGCGCGCATGCTCCTCGAGATGCAGCTCTTCGCCATGCGCCGGGATTGCGATTTTCGGCCTGATCCATTCATAGAATTTGGCGACCTCGCCGCGGCGCGGATGGCCGGAGGCGTGGATCAGCGCCGTCGTGCGGTCCGTGATGACATCGGCGCCCTGCTTGACGAGATTGTTAACGATGCGGTTGACCTCCCGTTCGTTGCCGGGGATGGTCCGCGATGAGAAAACGATCGTATCGCCGGGGGAGAGCCGCACGACAGGATGATCGTCTTCGGAGATTCGCGCCATGGCAGCGCGCCGCTCGCCCTGACTGCCGGTTGCGAGCAAGACCACTTCATCGCGCGCTAGCGCCGAATAGGAATCGAGCGAGAGGAATTCCTCGATACCTTCGAGATAGCCGCAGTCGCGCGCCACGGCGACCACGCGTTCCATCGCCCGCCCAACGAGGATCACCTTGCGCTCGGCCGCCCTCGCCGCTTCGGCGACGGCGCGCATACGTGCGACATTGGAGGCGAAGGTCGTGACGAAGACCCGGCCGCGCGCCGCCTGGATGATGTCGCGCAAGGTCAGCGCGACCTCGCCTTCCGAAGGGCTCGTGCCGTCGCGCAGAACATTGGTCGAATCGCAGACGAGCGCGAGCACGCCCTCGTTGCCGATTTCGATCAGCCTTTTGCTGTCGGTCGGTTTGCCCAGACCCGGGTCGGGATCGATCTTCCAGTCGCCGCTATGCAGGATCGTGCCGCAACTCGTGCGGATCGCCAGCGCGCAGCTCTCCGGAATCGAATGCGCCACGGGTATGAATTCGACGTCGAAGGAATCGAGCTTGAGGCGCGATCCTTGCGGCACGGCCCTGATCTGCAGATCCGATATGCCGGCCTCGCCTGCCTTACGCATGGCAAAGAGGCCGGCGGCGAATGGCGTCGCATAGACCGGGCATTCGAGCCTCGGCCACAGATCGGCAAGTGCGCCGATATGATCCTCGTGCCCATGCGTGATGACGAGACCGACGAGATCGCGCTTGATCTTTTCGGCGAACTGCGGATCGGGCAAAATGATTTCGATGCCCGCACGTTCCGGCTCGGCGAAGGTGAGGCCGCAGTCGACCATCAGCCATTTGCGCCGGCGCCGCGGGCCGAGGCCGTAAAGCGCCAGATTCATTCCGATCTCGCCCAGTCCCCCCAACGGTACGAAAACCAGTTCGTCGGCCTCATCCATCAGCGCGCTCGCTCAATGACCCAATATGACATCGCCCGCCTCGATCGCCACCACGCCGGTGTCGTTTTCGAGAACGAGCCGGCCGGTCGCATCGATCGTCTGAAAGCGGCCCTCAAGATGACGCCCAGGTGTCGAGACCTTGATCGGCGCCCCGACCCCCGTGGCAAGCGAGAGCCATTCGCGACGGATCCCCCCAAAATCTTTCCCCCCTGCAAAGACATCGAGCCAATATGCGATCTCTGCCGAGAGCTTGAAGAGCACGTCCTGCGGCGCGCTTTGAGTTGCGCCGGTCTTTGCGAGGGCCGTCGCCGGATAGGCAAGATCGGGCGGATGTGAGCTGCAATTCACGCCAATTCCTATGATCGATGCAAAGTGGCCTTCAGGGAGCGTCACGCCCTCGAGCAAAATTCCGCCGAGCTTAGCGCCATCGAACAGGATATCGTTCGGCCATTTGAGCTTGATCCGTGCGTCTTCTGCGACAAGAGCGCGCAAGGCATGCGCCAGCGCGACGCCCGCGACAAAGCCGAGTTGCGGTGCAAGTTCAATCCGTACCACATCGACGAGCAACAGGCTCGCATAGAGACTGCCCGGCGGCGAGGCCCAGGTGCGTCCGTGCCGGCCGCGGGCCTTGGTCTGGGCCTTTGCGACGAGCCAGCATCGATCCGGACCGCCGGCCCGCGCCAGCGCCATTGCCACATCATTGGTCGAGCCGACCGTCTCGAAGGCGAGGACCTGGAAACCATCGCGGATGGCGGAGTCTGCAAGTTGAAACGGGCTCAAATCACGCAAGATCAGAACAGCGATTTGGCGGCCGCCGCTGCGGCGGTCACGAGTGGCCCTGGATAGGCGAAGAGAAACAGCACGACAAGGCCGCTCACGGCCAGAACGGCGCGCAGCACCGGCGCCGGCCTGTCGAAGCTAGCCGCCGGCTCGTCGAAATAGATGATTTTGACGATTTGAAGATAATAGAAGGCGGCAATGACGCTGGTGACGAAGCCGATCACGGCGAGCCAATAGAGATGCGCCTCGACCGCGGCGTAAAAGACGTAGAACTTCGCAAAGAATCCGGCGAGTGGTGGGATGCCGGCGAGCGAGAACATCAGCATCGCGAGGAAGAAGGCCATGGTGCCATCGCTGCGCGCCAGGCCCGCAAGGTCGTAGATGTTCTCGACTGCCTTTCCGTTAACCCGCATCGACAGGATCGCAGCGAAGCTTCCGAGCGTCATCACGAGATAGACGCCCATGTAGAAGAGAACGCCGGCGACGCCCGCCGCACTATTGGCGGCGAGGCCGACCAGCGCGAAGCCGACGTGACCGATTGACGAATAGGCCATCAGCCGTTTGATGTTCGTCTGGCCGATCGCCGCGAACGAGCCGAGCGCCATCGACAGGATCGAGAGGAAGATGATGATCTGCTGCCATTGCAGGGCAATGCCGGGGAATGCCGAGAGGACGACGCGAACCATGATCGCGACGGCGGCGATTTTTGGCGCCGATGCGAAGAATGCCGTGACCGGGGTCGGCGCGCCTTCATAGACATCGGGAACCCACATGTGGAAGGGGACGGCCGATATTTTGAACGCGAGCCCCGCCATCAGAAAGACAAGGCCGAAGATGACGCCGAGCGAAGGCGCGCCTTTGACCGAGGCCGCTATCCCGCTGAAAGAGACGGTGCCGGCAAATCCATAGAGCAGCGAGGCGCCATAGAGCAACATCCCCGAGGACAGAGCGCCAAGCACGAAATATTTGAGTCCTGCTTCCGAGGCTTTCGCGTCGTCGCGATGAAAGGCCGCCACGACGTAAAGCGCCAGCGACATCAGTTCGAGGCCGAGATAGAGCGCAATCAGCCCCGTTGCGGAGATCAGCATGGACATACCGAGGGTTGAGAGCAGCACGAGGACGGGGAATTCGAACTTGTCGATTTTTTCCCGTACCAGAAAATCCTGCGCCATCAGCAAAGTAACCAAAGAGCCGGTGTAGCTGAGGACTTTCATGAATCGGCCAAAGCCGTCATCAATGAAGGCGCCATCGAAGATCGATGCCGTTCCTTTCCCGTCAAGCAGAATGATAATGGCGAGGCCCAGGACGCCGACCGCAATTTCAGTGATCAGCCGTTCCGATCTCTTGCCGCGAATGGCGCCCACAAGGATCAGCGCCAGTGCGCCGATCACCAGAACAAATTCCGGCAGGCTATGAGCGAGCGCGAAGTTAAGCGGGATCATTCGCGCACGCCTTCCGGCTTTACCGGAGCCAGGGCCGCCGTCCGCATCTGCCCGTTGTCATGGATCAATTGCGCCACCGACGTCGCGGTACCGTCGAGAATGGGCGCCGGGTGGAGGCCGTAATAGATCGTCAGGACGAAGAGCGGCGCCAGCACTGCGATTTCGCGCGGCGAAAGATCGAGGATCGACTTGAGGCTCGGCTTTTCCAACACGCCAAAGATGACGCGGCGATAGAGATAAAGCGCGTAGGCAGCGGAGAGGATGCTGCCCGTTGCGGCGATCGCCACGACCGAGCTGTTGGCGCGGAACGCGCCGATAAGAGTCAGAAATTCGCCGACGAATCCCGACGTGCCCGGCAGGCCGATATTGGCCAGAGTGAAAACCATGAAAACGACCGCATAAAGCGGCATGCGCTCCACGAGGCCGCCATAAGCGGCGATTTCGCGCGTATGCATGCGATCATAGACCACGCCGACGCAGAGGAAGAGTGCGCCGGAGACGAGGCCGTGCGAGATCATCTGGAAAATGGCGCCCTGCACGCCTTGCTGCGTCATGGAGAATAGGCCGATGGTGACGAAGCCCATATGCGCCACCGACGAATAGGCGATGAGCTTCTTCATGTCCTCCTGCACCAACGCGACGAGCGAGGTGTAGACGATGGCGATCACCGACAGCGCGTAGATGAGCGGCGCAAAATAGACTGAGGCATCCGGGAACATCGGCAGCGAAAAACGCAGGAATCCATAGCCGCCCATTTTCAGGAGGACGCCCGCCAGAATGACCGATCCTGCCGTCGGCGCCTCGACATGAGCGTCCGGCAACCAGGTGTGGAAGGGCCACATCGGGATCTTCACCGCGAAGGAGGCGAAGAAGGCGAGCCACAGCCATTTCTGCATCGAAGCCGGAAAGGCCGTCTTGAGCAGAACCGGAATATCCGTCGTTCCGGCGAATCCATACATTGCCATGATGGCGACGAGCATGAGCAGCGAGCCGAGCAGCGTGTAAAGAAAGAATTTGAAGCTCGCATAGACGCGTCTCGGGCCGCCCCAGATCCCGATGATGAGAAACATCGGGATCAGGCCGCCTTCGAAGAAAAGATAGAAGAGCACGAGATCGAGCGCGCAGAAGACCCCCGTCATCAAAGTCTCGAGCACGAGAAAGGCGATCATATATTCCTTGACGCGCACCGTTACTTTCCACGAGGCGGCAATGCTGATCACCATAAGGAAAGTGGTGAGCACAACGAAGGGCATGGCCATGCCGTCGATGCCCATCTTGTAGACGAGACCGCCGCCGAACCAGTGCTTTTCCTCGACGAACTGGAAGGCCGACGAGCTTGGGTCAAGCTTCGAATAGACGTAGAGCGACAGAAGGAAATCGACGATCGTAGCAATCAGTGCGGCCCAGCGTGCATTCCTCCAGGTCGCTTCGTCATTGCCGCGCAGCGCAGCGATGAAGGCCGCGCCAACGAGCGGCAGAAACACAACGCAGGACAGAATGCCGAAACCGAACATCAGCGCAGCCCCCAAACAACATAAAAGGTGATCAGCGCTGCGACGCCGACGAGCATGACGAAGGCGTACTGATAGAGATAGCCGCTTTGCAGCCGCACGACGCGCTGCGTCACGTCGATGACGCGCGCCGCGACACCGTCCGGTCCGAAGCGATCGATGGTGTTCTGATCGCCGCCCTTCCAGAACAGATTGCCGAGCCAGAAGGCCGGGCGCACGAACATGAAGTCATAGAGTTCGTCGAAATACCATTTGTTGAGCAGGAAACGATAGAGGCCGGGCAAAGCCCGCGCCCAGCGATCCGCCGTTCCGGGTGCGAAGATATAGAGATAGAGCGCGACGACAAAACCTCCTGCCGTCAGGAATTGCGGCGTGAAATGCACGAGAGGGGGTGTCTCCTCCAAAGTCTCGAAGACATGGTTCGTCGCGCCGGAAAACAGCGCGGATTTGAAAAACGCAATCGCTCCATCGCCGATGAAGATGTGGCTGAAGACAACCCCGGCGAACAGCGAGCCTAAGGCCAAGCCATAGAGCGGAATCATCATCGTGTTCGGGGATTCGTGCGGATCGAGATGATGCGCGTGATCGTGGCCGACGTCATGATCGTATCCGTCGTCATGGCGATCCGCCAACGCGTGCGCCGCTTGATGATCCTGCGGCGCTTCCCACTTCCGCGGTCCAAAGAAGGTCATGAAAATGAGCCGCCAGGAATAAAAGGAGGTCAGCGCCGTTGCGATGGTAACCAGAATGAAGGCGTAGAAGGCATCGGGCCGGTGGGCTCCGAAGGCCGCCTCGATGATCGCGTCCTTCGAGAAGAAGCCGGAGGTGATGGGCACGCCCGTGAGCGAAAGCGTGCCGATCACCATCATCGCGAAAGTTATGGGGATCTTCCCCGCAAGACCGCCCATTTTGCGCATGTCCTGCTCGTGATGCATGGCGGTGATCACGGAGCCCGCACCAAGGAAGAGGAGCGCTTTGAAGAAAGCATGCGTGAAAAGGTGGAAAATTCCCAGCGAATATCCGCCGACGCCGAGGCCGACGAACATATAACCCAGTTGCGAGCAGGTCGAATAGGCGATGACTCGTTTGATGTCGTTCTGCACGAGGCCGACGGTCGCAGCGAAAAAGGCCGTTGTGCCGCCGATGATCGTCACGAAAGCAAGCGCCGCCGGCGCTTGTTCGAAGAGCGGCGACAGCCGCGCCACCATGAAGACGCCGGCCGTCACCATGGTCGCCGCATGGATCAAGGCCGAGACCGGCGTCGGGCCCTCCATCGCGTCGGGCAGCCAGGTATGGAGCAGGAATTGCGCCGATTTGCCCATCGCCCCCATGAACAGAAGCAGGCAGGTGATGGTCATCGCATCCATGTCGAAGCCGAAGACATGGATCGTCTTGTGCGCGAGACCCGGCGCGGCGGCGAAGATCTGGTCGAAGGCCACCGAATTCGTGAGGATGAAGACGAGGAAAATGCCGAGCGTGAAACCGAAGTCTCCGACCCGGTTCACGACGAAGGCTTTGATCGCCGCGGCATTGGCGGCCGGTCTGTCGTACCAGAACCCGATCAGGAGATAAGAGGCAAGCCCGACGCCTTCCCAGCCGAAGAACATCTGGACGAGATTGTCGGCCGTCACCAGCATCAGCATGGCGAAAGTGAACAGCGACAGATAGGCGAAGAAACGCGGCCGCGACTTGTCCTCGTGCATGTAGCCGATCGAATAGAGATGCACGAGCGCCGAAACCGTCGTCACCACGACCAGCATGACGGTCGTCAGCGCGTCGATGCGCAAGGCCCAGTCGACTCTGAGAGCGCCGGACGTCATCCAATTCGTGATGAGCTCCACCTCCAGCGCGGCCTTGCCTGAGATGAACTCGCCAAAGGCGATCCAGGAAAGCAGCATGCAGACGAAGAGTAGGCTCGTGGTGACGATCTCGGACGGACGCGGCCCTATTGCCCGGCCGAAAATCCCGGCGATGAGGAATCCGAGGAGCGGAAGACCGACGATGGCCTGATACACGTTCAGCCCTTCATCATGTTGATGTCGTCGACCGCGATCGTCCCGCGATTGCGGAAATAGGTGACGAGAATGGCAAGGCCGATTGCCGCCTCGGCGGCCGCGACCGTCAAGACGAAGAGCGCATAGATCTGCCCGGTAAGATCGCCAAGGTAAGCCGAGAAAGCGACGAGGTTGATGTTGACCGCAAGGAGGATGAGCTCGACCGACATCAGGATAACGATGATATTCTTGCGATTCACGATGATGCCGGCGATGCCGAGGGTGAAGAGAATCGCGGCGACGACGAGATAATGGCCGAGCGAGACCGACATGCTAGACCCCCGCCCTCGAAGGCTGTTTCTTGAGTTCGACCGCACTCTTGGCGGTACGCGCGTTCTGCGCTTCGATACTCTGGCGTTTCACGCCCCGCTTGTGGCGCAAAGTCAAGACGATCGCGCCGATCATCGCGGTCAAGAGGATCAGTCCGGCGGCCTCGAAGAGATACATGTATTGCGTGTAGAGCACGCGGCCGAGCGCCGCGGTGTTGGAGAGGCCGGGCGGCGTCGGCGTCGTCACTTGCGTGGCCGCTCCTCCGACGCTCCAGGCGCCGACGCAAAAGATGAGCTCGATGAGAACGATGCCGCCGATCGTCGCGCCGATCGGGAGGTTGCGCTGAAAACCTTGCTTCAGTTCAGCGAAATCGACATCGAGCATCATCACGACGAAGAGAAACAGCACCGCGACCGCGCCGACATAGACGATGACCAGGATCAGCGCCAAGAATTCCGCGCCGAGCAGGAGAAAGAGCCCGGCCGCATTGACGAAGGCGAGGATGAGAAACAGCACCGAATGAACAGGATTGCGCGCCGAGATGACCATGAAGGCCGAGGCGATCATGACGGCGGAGAAGAAGTAGAAGAAGAACGGGACGGCGTTCAACGGTGCAAGCCCCCCTCGTCCCGAGGAGCGCGCGACGCGCGCGGTTCGAAGGACGAACGTTCACATCCTTCGAGACGCGAGCCTCCGGCTCGCTCCTCAGGATGAGGGGGATGGGACGCGATTTTTCTCATTCCCCTCACCGATAGGGCGCGTCGAGCGCGATGTTACGGGCGAGCTCGCGCTCCCATCGGTTGCCGTTCGCCAGCAGCCGATCCTTGTCGTAATAGAGTTCCTCGCGCGTCTCCACCGAAAATTCGGCGTTGGGGCCCTCGACGATGGCATCGACCGGACAGGCCTCCTGGCAGAAGCCGCAATAGATGCATTTCACCATGTCGATGTCATAGCGCGTGGTGCGGCGCGTTCCGTCGTTGCGGCGCGGCCCCGCCTCGATGGTGATCGCTTGCGCCGGGCAGATCGCTTCGCAGAGCTTGCAGGCGATGCAGCGCTCTTCCCCATTGGGATAGCGGCGCAGCGCGTGCTCGCCGCGGTAGCGCGGCGACTGCGGATTCTTTTCGTGCGGATAGTTGAGCGTCGCCTTGGGCTTGAAGAAATAGCGCATCGACAGCGCAAAGGCCGCGACGAACTCCTTCAGCAAAAGCGCCTTGGCGGCGGAATCGATTTTCATTTCGTCCTCATTGCGCCATGACGTTGCCCCAGCCGGTGGCCTCGAGGACCGCGGCGACGAGCACGACCATGAACAGAGAGATCGGCAGAAAGACCTTCCAGCCGAGCCGCATCAGCTGGTCATAGCGATAGCGCGGCACGAAGGCCTTGACCATCGCGAACATGAAGAACAGGGCCGAGACCTTCAGGATGAACCAGAGAATGCCGGGAATCCACGTGAAAGGCGGGAACGGAATGGGCGAGAGCCAGCCGCCGAGGAACAGGATCGTCCCGAAGGCGCACATGGTGATGATCGCCACATATTCGGAAAGCATGAAGAGGAGGTAGGGCGTCGAAGAATATTCGACCATGAAGCCTGCGACGAGCTCCGATTCGGCCTCGATGAGATCGAACGGCGGCCGGTTCGTCTCGGCCAGCGCCGAGATGAAGAAGATCACGAACATCGGCAGAAGCGGCAGCCAATACCAGCCGAGAAGCCCGAAATGCGTGTCTTGCGCTTTCACAATGTCGCTCAAGTTGAGCGAGCCGGCGCAAAGCACCACGGTGATGAGGACGAAGCCGATCGAGACTTCGTAGCTGACCATCTGCGCCGCCGAGCGCAGCGCCGACAGAAACGGATATTTCGAATTCGACGCCCAGCCGCCCATGATGATGCCATAGACGGAGAGCGACGAGATCGCGAATATGTAAAGGACGCCGACGTTGATGTTGGAGATTGCCCAGCCGTTATCGAGCGGGATGACGGCCCAGGCCGCCAGCGCTAGCAGGCCCATGACGAAAGGCGCGAGCAGAAAGACACCCTTGTTCGCCCCGTCCGGAACGATCGGCTCCTTGAGGACGAATTTCAAGAGATCGGCGAAGCTCTGCCAAAGGCCCCAGGGCCCGACGACGTTCGGTCCGCGCCGCAATTGCACCGCCGCCCAGATCTTGCGATCGGCATAAAGAATATAGGCGACATAGATCAGCAGCGCGACGAGAAGGACCACGCTTTTCAGAAGAGTGAGAAGAAGCGGCAGGAGCCAATCCATGTCCTACTCCGCCGCCTGTTTCATGAGACCGCGCGCCAGCGCCGAACATTCGGCCATCACGCCCGACGCGCGCGCGATCGGATTGGTCATATAGAAATCCGAGACCGGCGAGGCGAAAGGCGCTGCGCTCGGAGCGATGCCATCGGCGGCAATCTTTTCGATGTCTTCCGCATGACCGGGCTGGATCGCATCGAGCTTGGCGAAATGCGGATATTGCGCATTAAGCATGGCGCGCAGCTGATACAAGGAATCGAAGGACAAGGTCTTGCCCAGAACAGCCGAGAGAGCGCGCAAGATCGCCCAATCCTCGCGTGCATCGCCGGGCGGGAAATTGGCCCGCTCGGCCAATTGCACGCGGCCCTCCGTGTTGACGTAAATCCCGGATTTTTCCGTATAGGTCGCACCGGGCAGGATCACGTCGGCGCGCCGCGCCCCGCGGTCGCCATGCGTGCCCTGATAGATCACGAAAGCGCCGGGGGTGATGTCGATCTCGTCGGCGCCGAGATTGAAGAGCACGTCGAGCGCACCCTCCTTTGCCATGCCGGCTGCGTCGAGTCCGCCTTGGCCCGGTACGAAGCCGAGATCGAGGCCGCCCACACGGGCGGCGGCCGTATGCAAGATGCCGAAGCCTAGCCAACCCGGCTTCATGCAGCCGAGCGAGATTGCGGCTTTCGCAGCCTGCACGAGGATCGCTAGCCCGTCGGGCCGTGCGAGCGCGCCCTGGCCGATGAGCAGCATCGGCCGCTCTTTCTGTGCCGGCCGATGCTCGACGAAGCGCGCCAGAGTCTCCGGGCCGGCGCCGAGATAATTATAGTCATAGGTCAGATCGGCCTTCTCGCCGATGACACCGAGAAGCAGATTGCCTTTCAACCAGCGCTTGCGGATGCGGGCGTTGAAGACCGGCGCCTCCCTGCGCGGATTGGAGCCAATGATCATGATCGCATCGGCCTCTTCGATGCCGGCGACGGTCGGATTGAAAATATAGCTGGCGCGGCCGAATTTCGGATCGAGCTTCGTGCCGTCCTGCCGGCAATCGAGCGAGGTGCTGCCGAGGCTCGCGATCAAGAGCTTCAGCGCGAACATTTCCTCGACCGAGCAGAGATCGCCGGCAATCGCCCCGATTCTCTCGGGGCGCGCGGATTTCACCTTTGCGGCGATCGCGGCAAAGGCTTCCTGCCACGTGGCGGGCCGTAGCTTGCCACCCTCACGCAAATAGGGCTGGTCGAGCCGCTGCGTCTTCAGGCCGTCGACGATCTGCCGCGTCTTGTCCGAGATCCATTCCTCGTTCACCGCGTCGTTGATGCGCGGCAGGATGCGCATCACTTCGCGGCCACGGCTATCGACGCGGATCGCGGAGCCCAGCGCATCCATGACATCGATCGAATTGGTCTTGGTGAGTTCCCAGGAGCGCGCCTTGAACGAATAAGGCATGGGCAGGAGCGCGCCGACCGGACAGAGATCGGCGACATTGCCCTGAAGCTCCGAGCCCATGGCGGTCTCGAGATAGGTTGTGATTTCCATGTCCTCGCCGCGGCCGATCGCTCCCATGTCCCCCGTTCCCGCGACTTCCGCGGTGAAGCGCACGCAACGCGTGCAATGGATGCAGCGGTTCATCGAGGTGCGCACCAGCGGCCCGATATATTTGTCCTCGACCGCGCGCTTGTTCTCGGCATAGCGCGAGCGGGAAAAGCCGAAGGCGATGGCCTGGTCCTGGAGATCGCATTCGCCCCCCTGATCGCAGATCGGGCAATCAAGCGGATGGTTGATCAGCAGGAATTCCATCACGCCCTGGCGCGCCTTCTTCACCATCGGCGATTTGGTCAGGACCACGGGCGGCTCGCCCTTCGGGCCGGGACGCAGGTCCCGTACGGCCATGGCGCAGGAGGCAACGGGCTTCTGCGGCCCTCCCTTCACTTCGACGAGACACATGCGGCAATTGCCGGCGATCGACAGCCGCTCGTGGAAACAGAAGCGCGGGATCTCGGCGCCGGCAGCCTCGCAGGCCTGCAACAGCGTATATTCCGGCGGGACCTCGATCTCGACATCATCGACGCGGAGCTTGGTCATCGGTTTGGCCTCTGCCATCGCCCTATTCCGCCGCTATCTCGAAGCCTTGCGCCGGTTCCGAATGCGGGTTCGCCGCATATTGATCGATGCGCTTCTCGATCTCGTGACGGAAATGCCGGATCAGGCCTTGCACAGGCCATGCCGCGGCATCGCCCAGAGCGCAGATCGTGTGGCCTTCGATTTCGGTCGTGACTTCGAGCAGCATGTCGATCTCGCGCTTCTGGGCGCGGCCCTCGGACATGCGGGTCAGAACCCGCCACATCCAGCCCGTGCCCTCCCGGCAGGGCGTACACTGGCCGCAGCTCTCATGCTTGTAGAAATAGCTGATACGGGTGATCGCTCGGACGATATCCGTAGACTTGTCCATCACAATCACGGCGGCGGTGCCGAGGCCCGATTTCAGATCGCGCAAAGTGTCGAAATCCATCGCCGCATCGATGATCTCATGCGCCGGGACGCAAGGCACCGACGAGCCCCCGGGGATCACGGCGAGAAGATTGTCCCAGCCGCGGCGGATGCCGCCGCAATGCGTCTCTATCAATTCGCGGAAGGGGATCGACATGGCCTCTTCCACGTTGCACGGCCGCTCGACGTGACCGGAAATGCAAAAGAGCTTGGTGCCGCTGTTGTTCTGCGCGCCGAACCCGGCGAACCAAGCGGCGCCGCGGCGCAGGATCGTCGGCGCGACGGCGATCGACTCGACATTGTTCACCGTGGTCGGAGAGCCATAGAGGCCCATATTGGCCGGGAACGGCGGTTTCAGCCGCGGCATGCCCTTCTTGCCTTCGAGCGATTCGAGCAGCGCCGTCTCCTCGCCGCAGATATAGGCGCCGGCGCCGCGGTGCACGTAGATGTCGAAGGGCCAGCCGTGAATATTGTCGGCCCCGACGAGCTTGGCCGCATAGGCCTCCTCGACGGCCGCGCACAGCCGCTCGAATTCGAGAACATATTCGCCGCGGATATAGATGTAGCAGGCATGCGCCTGCATCGCGAAGCTCGCGACAAGACAGCCCTCGACCAGGAGGTGCGGATCGTTGCGCATTATCTCCCGGTCCTTGCAGGTGCCGGGCTCCGATTCGTCGGCATTGACGACGAGATAGGAGGGCCGCGCCGGATCGGGCTTCGGCATGAAGGACCATTTCAATCCGGTCGGAAAGCCGGCGCCGCCGCGACCGCGCAGACCGGACGCCTTCATCTCGGTAATGATCCAATCCTTGCCCTTCTCGATCAGCGCTTTGGTATTGTCCCAGGCACCGCGCGATTGCGCGGCCTTCAGGCGCCAGTCGCCGAAGCCGTAGAGATTGAGAAAGATGCGGTCCTTGTCTTCGAGCATTGCGATCGTCAATCCTTGTCGGAGACCGGCTCGCGGCCGGGCGGATGGCCGCCAGGCGCGCCACGATAGGTCTGCGGACCGCTGCGCCCATCGACGCCATAAAGGCTCGCGAGCGAAGTCAGGCCGCCGACCGGCTCTGAGGTTACGCGGCCGATCTGCGAACCTGGCTCGACCGGCCGTCCAGCCGCGAGCTTGTCAAGCAGAGCGTTGAAATTCTCCGGCGTCAGATCTTCGTAATAATCGTCGTTGATCTGCACCATCGGCGCGTTGCAGCAGGCGCCAAGACATTCGACCTCAATCCAGGAAAAGAGGCCATCGGCAGTGACGTGCCCAGTCGATCCGATGCGGGACGTAAGCACCGCCTTGATCGCGTCGGCGCCGGCCAGAACGCAAGGCGTCGTGCCGCAGAACTGGATGAAATATTTGCCGACCGGCGCGAGATTGAACATCGTATAGAATGTCGCGATCTCCAGCACACGGATATCCGGCATGCCGAGCATGGCCGCGACTTTTTCGATCGCCGGCTTCGGCAGCCAACCGTTATTCTGTTTCTGCGCCAGCCATAGCAACGCGATCACCGCCGAGGCCTGGCGCCCTTCCGGGTATTTGGCGATTTCCTTGGCGCAGCACGCTTCGTTCTCCGGCGTAAACGCGAAGCTTTCGGGCTGGACTTCGGCAAGGCGGCGGACCGTCATCTGTCGACCTCCCCGAACACGATGTCGATCGAGCCCAAGATCGCGCTGACGTCGGCGAGCATGTGCTTGCGGCAGAGAAAGTCCATCGCCTGGAGGTGGGCAAAGCCCGGCGCCCTGATCTTGCAGCGATAAGGCCGGTTGGTGCCGTCGGAGACGAGATAGACGCCGAACTCGCCCTTCGGCGCTTCAACGGCGCAATAGACCTCGCCCGCCGGAACATGGAAGCCTTCGGTATAGAGCTTGAAATGATGGATGAGCGCTTCCATCGATTGCTTCATTTCGGGCCGCGACGGCGGGACGACTTTGCCTTTGGTGTGGACCGGCCCCTGCCCGTCCGCCGACATGAGCTTCTCCACGCATTGCTGCATGATCTTGGTCGCCTGGCGCATTTCCTCCATGCGGATGACCTGGCGATCATAATTGTCGCCATGCCGGCCGACCGGAATGTCGAACTCCATTTCCTCGTAGCACTCATAGGGCTGCGCCTTGCGCAGATCCCAGGCCGCGCCCGAGCCGCGCACCATCACGCCAGAAAAGCCATGAGCCCAGCAATCCTCGAGGCTAACCACGCCGATATCGACATTGCGCTGCTTGAAGATCCGGTTCTCGATGAAAAGTTCGTCCAGATCGTCGAGAACCTTGTAGAAAGGTTCGCACCACGCGCCGATGTCCTCGATGAGCGCCGGTGGGCAATCTTGATGAACGCCGCCCGGACGGAAATAGGCGGCATGCATGCGCGAGCCCGAGGCGCGCTCATAGAAGACCATGAGCTTCTCACGCTCCTCGAAGCCCCAGAGCGGCGGCGTCAGCGCGCCAACGTCCATGGCTTGCGTGGTGACGTTCAAAAGGTGCGAAAGATTTCGGCCGATCTCGCAAAAAAGCACGCGCAACAGCTGGGCGCGGCGCGGCACTTCAAGCTCCAGCAGCTTCTCGATGGCAAGGCAGAAGGCATGTTCCTGATTCATCGGCGCGACATAGTCGAGCCGGTCGAAGTAGGGCACATTTTGCAGATAGGTGCGCGCCTCCATCAGTTTCTCGGTGCCGCGATGCAAGAGGCCGATATGCGGATCGACGCGCTCGACCACTTCGCCGTCGAGTTCCAGAACGAGGCGCAGAACCCCGTGCGCGGCAGGATGCTGCGGCCCGAAGTTGATGCTGAAATTGCGGATGTTCTGCTCTGTCATCGATCGCCCCGCGCGCCCTTGGCGCGCCTTACCCGTTACCCTCGTCTTTGCTTGCCTTCTCGTCGCCCGGCAGGACGTAGTCGATCGCACCCTCCCAGGGCGAGAGAAAATCGAAGGTGCGGAATTCTTGCCGGAGTTGCACCGGCTCGTTGACGACGCGTTTCTGTGCGTCGTCGTAACGCACCTCGACATAGCCGGTCATCGGAAAGTCCTTGCGCAGCGGATGACCTTCAAAACCATAGTCGGTCAAGATGCGGCGCAGGTCGGGATGGCCCGTGAAGACGATGCCGAAGAGATCATAGGTCTCGCGCTCGAACCAATTGGCGGCCGGATAGAGTTCGGTCAGGGAGTTGACCGGCTCGTCTTCGTCGGTTGCGACCTTGACGCGGATGCGGTGGTTGTGGTGCGGCGAGAGCAGATGGGTGACGACGTCGAAGCGCGGTACGCGCGTCGGATAATCGACCGCCGTGATGTCGATGAACGAGACGAAACGACAGCTCGGATCGTCACGCAGATAGCGCACGGTCTCGATGAGACGCGCGGGCTCCACATCGAGCGTCAGTTCGCCGAAGGCGACCGTGCTTGTACGGATAGCGCCCGGCAGCGCTGCCGCGATCGCATTGCCGAGATCCTGAAGCGCGCCGTCCATATGTCCTCTTCGATTAGCGCTCGATCGTGCCGGTGCGACGGATCTTCTTCTGCAGGAGCAAGATTCCGTAGACAAGTGCTTCCGCCGAGGGCGGACAGCCGGGCACATAGATGTCGACGGGCACGATCCGGTCGCAGCCGCGCACCACCGAGTAGGAATAATGGTAGTAGCCGCCGCCATTGGCGCAGGAGCCCATCGAGATCACGTAGCGGGGCTCCGGCATTTGGTCGTAGACCTTGCGCAGGGCGGGGGCCATTTTGTTGGTGAGCGTGCCGGCGACAATCATCACGTCCGATTGGCGCGGCGAACCGCGCGGCGCGAAGCCGAACCGTTCGATGTCGTAGCGGGGCATCGAAGCCTGCATCATCTCGACCGCGCAGCAGGCGAGACCGAAGGTCATCCACATCAGCGAACCGGTGCGCGCCCAGGTGATCAGTGCATCGGCGGTCGTCACCAGCATGCCTTTGTCGGCAAGCTCGTTGCTGATCGTGAGAAAGGTTGGGTCACTCGACCGTACCGGCCGCCCCGAAACAGGATGAATGAGGCCCCCGGACTCGAGCGCTACTCCCATTCCAAGGCCCCCTTCTTCCATTCATAGACGAAGCCGATGGTCAGGACGCCCAGGAAAACCATCACCGCCCAAAAACCCGCGGCACCCGCCTGCCGGAAGGCAACCGCCCAAGGAAACAGGAAGGCGACTTCGAGATCGAAGATGATGAAGAGAAGCGAGACGAGATAATAGCGTATGTCGAAGCGCATCCGCGCATCGTCGAAAGCGTTGAAGCCGCATTCATAAGCAGAAAGTTTTTCCGCATCCGGCGCCTGGAAGGCGACAATGAAAGGCGCAATCGCCAACGCCCCGGAAATCAGCGCGGCGACGGCCATGAACACGGCGAGCGGCAGATACTGGCTGAGCAGGTCGGGCATGAACGCGCCTGAGGCTAGACCGGCAGGACGGACGCGCGGAAAGCCGGAGAGCGGATTCCAGCCGGGTCGATCCCTACCGCAGTGCAACTTCCGGCGCAAGGTGCAGAGGACCCGACGGGCCGCGAACTAGCGCCGCGCCCCGGCGATGCGTGCCAAGTCGGGCGGCTCCATCCAACGCCCAGTAGATGGCGAAGAATAATTAAAATACAAGGACTTACTGATCAGCTCGCGCTGTCCTTGAGCCACGATCAGGACTCGGTCAGCCGGCGCTCGATCTCGCCGACCGGCAGATGAATAAGATCATGATCGACTTCGGCGCGAATCGCCTTCCGCAGCGCCGAAGAATAAGACTTGCGCAGCGCCCCGAGCGCGCGCGGTGGCGCCACGATGACGAGGTGATGGGCTTTCCCCGAGCTCACCAAAGCGTCGAGCCGCGCCAAAAGCCGATGCAGAAAGGCCGTCTCCTCCTGATCGTGAAGATCGGGCGGCTCGACTGCGCTGTGTACGCCTGTCGCCATCTCCCGAACGCGTCCGGGCCTGTCGGTGCCGAGATCGTGGGTCGGTTCTTCCTTATGTTCGTAGATCTCGCGCGTTGTGAACTTGGCGAGCATCTCGTCGCCTTCATTCTCGAGCAACAGAGCCTTGCGTCCGTCGCAGACGACAATCCAATCGCTATGACCTATTTTCATGTTGCTCGCCAAAAGAGAGTAAAGTGAGCGCCCGCTGAAGGCCGACGAGCGCTCCCTATATCGGTAAATTAAGCGGCCTTTACTTCGATCTTTTTGGCGACTTTGGCTTCGGGCTTTTCGACCGTGACCTTGAGGACGCCTTTATCGATCATGGCCTTGACTTTATTGGGATCGGTTCCCGGAGGCAGCGCGACCGAGCGCGCGAAAGCCCCATAGCGGCGTTCGAAGACGTGGTAATTCTTGTCCTTCTCCTCTTTTTCCGATTTCCGCTCGCCGCGAATCGTAAGCACATCGTCGGCGAAATTGATCTCCACGTCCTTTTCCTCGAGACCCGGAAGTTCGGCCGTGATTTCGATTGCCTTGTCGGTCTCGCTCACGTTCATCCGCGGAACGGCGTCCGTCGATCCGAAGTGCGGCAGGCTTGGGAAATTGCGGCCGAAATCATCGAACAGCCGGTCGATTTCCTGTTGAAGCGAAGCGAAGGGAGCGAAGCTTGTGGGCGTGTTCGACCGCTCGCGTCCGATCGGGATGAGAGATTTGATATTCATGATCCACCTCCAAAATTGCACGACGCCAAAACTCCGGCATGCGGAGCCTGTCCTTGACGGAAAGTGAAGTGCGTTTCCGGGACCATTCGAGCGCCAGCTTGACAATCTATTCCCGGCGCTCGGACGCGCATTGATGCCGATCAACCGGCCAGCAATGAACGCTGCCTTGATTTAGGCTGCCGCCTTACGCGTGCAAGTCGTGGTTTTGAATTTGCCGCGACGCCCGCGGAATCTCCTCAAACGAGCGATCAACCCGTCTCACGATCGTTAAAATCGTCACAGGACAAGTCGAACTCGGCGAGACCCTCTTCGAGGTAATCGCCCAGCAGAGGAATGCCGAGCAGATAGACGGAGGTCTCCCCCTCGCGGCGGGAGCGCGCCTCGGCGACGGCGACCCGCCATTCGCGTGCGCTAAAATCGCCGCGGCCCGTCCAGGTCAGCGCAACGAGTTCGGCCTTTTCGTCCTCGTCCATGGCATTGATGAAGGCCACAAGCTCACGCCGGACCGACTTGTAGGCCCTGTCGGTAAGGATGCTGCGAAAATCATCGTCGGTAGCATTGGAATCATCCGACTCGACGCCTTCGTCCTCCGCCTCAAGCTCCCGCGCTTTGGTTATGACAAAGCACACTTTATCGGGATTGATCTCGGGGCCGGGAATGTCCGGTTCGTCATCTTTGGGCTCGGCCATTGCAATGTCCTCAAGTGCACGAGAAGCAAGCGATTTGAAAAACTTCAACTTTCGGTGGAGCCAACCGATCTCCCCTAGTTGCGACACATCTCGTCCAAGAGCGATTGGTCAAGCATCCGTTTAGATAAAATCTAACTCTCTTGTCCTTGATCTATTTCAAGCAGGTCCTGGACGGCCGTCGTATTGTTTGTTGCAGACCGGCATCTTTCCCCCTCGAGGAGCGACGCAGAGCGTGCCTAACGTCAGCGATTCAAGTGCCATAGCTCCGGATGCCAAACCCGGCGAAAGGATCGTCGCGCGAGCTTTGGTCGTCGGCGACAGGATCGACGCGGCCGGGCTTGAGCGCGACGATATGATTGCGACCACGCCTCTGGCGCTGCGGCTTGGACCGGCGAAATTCGTCGCACTCTATCGCTTCGGCGTGGCCGTGTTCATCGGCCTCACCCCCATCGAAGAGGAAAATTTTCTGGATCAGATCGCAGGCAGGATTGTCGGCAAGCGGGACCGCAAGAATGACGAAACAGCCGTGCTCGAGATCATGCCCGGCCACGAGGACAGAGTTCCGCCGGGTGGCCCGATTCAAATGCCGGACCTTTCCGCCGCGCGGTTTCTGGTCGTCGCGGATGTCTTGGCAAAGACCGTGTCGCTCGCCCGCGACGAAAGCGCTCTCAGCGGCGTTTTCGACAGGATCGAGCCGTTCGCGGGCGAGCTCGCGCGAACCGGGCGGGCGCCTTGGAACCGGCGCACAATGCTGAAGCTTATCGGCCAAGCGCTTCTCGCCCAGCACAGAATTTCCGGCCGTGTGGCTGTCGAGGAAAAACCGGATATCCTGTGGGATCATCCCAACCTCGAACGTCTCTACGCGCGGCTCGAGGACGAATATGAATTACGCGAACGCGCCCGCGCCGTCACCCGCAAGCTCGGCGTGATCGTCGAAACCGGCCAGGCGCTGACCGATATATTCGACGTCGACCGCGCCACGCGGCTCGAAGCGATCATCGTGATCTTGATCCTCGCGGAGATCCTGATCACGCTCGCGGAAATCTTTCTTGCGCGCCATTGACCCGCCGAATAATGGCTGGCGGCCTCCGCGGCGGCAGCCGTGTTCAAGCCTCAGGCAGCCTTCGAGACGTTTTTACGCATGTCGCTCATGATCTTGCTCGTCTCCGAGCCATAGTCGCCGACCGCCGTGCGCACGAACCGCGCTTGCGCATCGATGACTTCGGGCACCGAGTGGCACGTCTCCAGGCCGGCAATGAAATCGCTCTGGGCCTGGAAACGCCGTGCGGTGAAGGCCAAGATTTCGGCAATCGTCGAGAGGGGCAGCTCGAACCATGTGCTTTGCCAAGCCGCCTGAAACGGAGCCGCAGCTTTCACAAAATTGTCTTGAACATTCCGAGCCTCAGGCCCAAACATCGGTGCATCCATCGTGATGTCCTCCGTCGAACCGTCTGGCTCGACCTGCATTTCGATGTTGGCGATTATGGAATTTCAATTCGGCATGAATAAGGATTTGCTTGCCGAAAAACGTTTTTTGGCTGACGTAATCTCATGCGCGCAATGGTCTTGAACAAGGTCCGCACGCCGCTCCAGTTTGAGGATCTGCCGGATCCCCACCCGGTCGCCGGCGAGATCCGAGTCAAAGTCGCCGCTTGCGGCGTCTGCCGCACCGATCTTCACGTGGTCGACGGAGAATTGCCCAATCCGAAAGTGCCGATTATCCCCGGCCACGAGATCGTCGGCCGGATCGATGCGATCGGCCCTGGCGTCACAGGACTCGCGCTCGGCATGCGCGTCGGCATTCCCTGGCTCGGACATACCGACGGCACTTGCCCTTATTGCCGCGCCGGCCGGGAAAATCTCTGTGATGCGCCGCTCTTCACCGGCTACACGCGCAACGGTGGCTATGCCACGCATGCGATTGCCGATGCGCACTACACATTCCCGCTGGGCGAGAGCGGAAGGGATCAGGATCTTGCGCCTTTGCTCTGTGCCGGATTGATCGGCTGGCGCTCTTTCGTCATGGCGGGCGAAGGCACCAACCTCGGCCTCTACGGCTTCGGCGCGGCGGCCCATATCATCGCCCAGGTCGCGCAAAAGCGTGGCCGCAGGATCTTCGCCTTCACGACGCCGGGCGATCGCGCCACGCAGGATTTCGCCCGCAGCCTTGGCGCGGTCTGGGCGGGAGGATCGGACGAGAAGACGCCCGAGCCGCTCGACGCGGCGATCATCTACGCGCCGGTCGGCCCGCTCGTTCCGCTGGCTCTGGCCGCGGTGAAGAAAGGCGCCACCGTCGTCTGCGCCGGCATTCACATGAGCGATATTCCGAGCTTTCCCTACAGCCTCCTCTGGGAGGAACGCCGGCTCGTTTCGGTTGCGAACCTCACGCGGCAGGACGGACTCGATTTTCTCGGGCTTGCGGCGAAGAGCAACCTCAATGTGCGCACCGTCGCCTATCCGCTCGAACGTGCCAACGAAGCGCTCGCTGACCTGCGCCACGGACGCCTGCATGGCGCGGCGGTGCTGATCCCGCCCAATGAATAATTTGGCGCATCCTTCTTCTGCTCGGGGAAGGATCAGCCAATGCTTCTCAACGCCTGCTGCACCAATTCCGCAAGCGGCCGGCCGGCATCGAGCCGCGCCCAATCGAGGCGGCCGAGGTCCCACGAAACCTGAGCCCGCACGACGGCCGCTGTCGCATCGGACGCGTCGTCCTTGCGCGCCTCGACGCGCGCGACGAGCGCCTCAATGGGCGCATCGAGCCAGAGCCCAATGAACGCTGCGTTCGCGCGCGTCGCGATCGTCGCGAGCGCGTCGCGCTCTTCCGGCTTGGCGTGGACCGCATCGACGATGACGCTCTGGCCGGCGCGCAACGCGATTTCGGCGAGATGCCTCAGTCTCTCGTAGATCTTGTCCGAGATCTCGGCGCTATAGGCCTCGCTTGGCAGCCTTTCGTATTCGCCGGCGGCAAAGAGCCTCTTGCGCTCGATGTCGCTACGCAAATGCACCGCGCCCGGAGCCCGGCCGATGCGCGGGGCAAGCTCCTGGGCGAGCGTGCTCTTGCCGCTGCCGGAAAATCCGCCGATTGCAACGAGACGCGTCGGTCGCGGTGCAAGAAAATCCTCGGTCGCGGCGAAGAATCGGCGCGCTTCCCGGCTGCGCGCCTCCCGCGCCGCAGGCTCGAGCATTCCCAAGGCGGCCGTCACGCGGGCGCGGATCGCGGCGCGCAGAGCGAGAAACATGGGCAAGGCCGCCAGTGCTTCCAACTCCCGCTCGACATCGGCGCAGCGCCACAAATAGCGGTTCAGAAGAAGATTGGCGTGGGCATGCAGATCCCGCTGCCAAAGATCCATCAGGACGAAGGCGAGGTCGTAGAGCGTATCGACGGTCGCCATCGAATCATCGAACTCGATGGCATCGAAGAGAACCGGCCGGCCGTCCAGCAGAACGATGTTGCGCAGATGCACGTCGCCATGGCAGAGGCGAACCTTGCCCTGCCCTTCGCGCGCCCTGAGGAGCGGCGCGTTCCGTGCATAGGCCTCCATGAATTGCGCCCGCAGCGCCGCGACGGCGGCGGGCGCGAAAACATCCTGCGCACCGGCAAGGCCGTCGATCGTATCTTCGAGCCGGTGGCGAAAATCCTCGGTCGCGCCCTGATCGCGGCGCGGTGCGCGCTCATGCGCGGCAAGGATGATTTCGGCGAGCCGCGCGATGATGGGAAGATCGAGCTCGCCCCTTTCGGCAAGACGGTCGAGCGTCTGTGCTTCATCGAAGCGGCGCAGATGAACCGCCCATTCGACGATGGGACCGTCCGTTCCGCCAAGCTGCAGCCCACGCGTACCGCGGCGGATCGGCTTTGTGCCGAGATAGAGGTCCGGCGCGTTGGCTTTGTTGACGGCGATCTCATTCTCGCAGGCAGCGCGGCGCTTTTCCAGCGTCGAAAAATCCATGAAAGGAAAGAAGACCGCGCGCTTCACCTTGTAGGCGTCGGCGTCGGCGAGAAAAACCACGGCCCCGTGCGTGTCGATGCGCGTAACCTTTCCGCCGAGCGCATGGGTCGCGGGATCGGCAAGAAACGCAAAGACTTCGCTTTGATCCTCGGAAGGGTCCATGGCAGCGCTCGATGGAGCGGCCGGCCCGCAAAGGCAACAGCCAGACGCAAAAAGGGCGGTGCAAAAATTGCACCGCCCTTTTATATCCGGATCTATTCGGCGGCGGCGAGTTTCTGCGTCGCGTTCCTGGCTTCTTCCGCAAGATAGGACATGGCTGCCTGAACGCCCGCCTTCTTGTGCGGAATTCCGGCCAGTTCGAGACCCATTTCAACGCCGCTCAAGGCTCCCATGATCGTCAGATCATTGGTATCGGCGAGGTGGCCGATGCGGAACACCTTGCCGGCAACCCGGCCGAGACCGGTGCCGAGCGACATGTTGAAGTTCTCGAGCACGACCGCGCGGAATGCATCCGCGTCATAACCGGGCGGCAGGAGAACCGAGGTCACGACGGGCGAATAATATTTCGGATCCTTGCAGAGGACTTCGAGGCCCCAAGCGACCACCGCGCGCCGTGTCGCCTCGGCATGGCGTTTGTGGCGAGCGAAGATCCGCTCGTAGCCCTCTTCTTCGAGCAGATCGAGCGCGACATCGAGGCCGTAGATGATGTTGGTCGCCGGCGTATAGGGGAAGAAGCCGACGGCGTTGGCGGAGAGCATATCGGCCCAAGACCAATAGGACTTGTTGAAGCCCGAGTTTTTCGAAGCGGCCAAGGCTTTCTGGCTCACCGCGTTGAAGGCGAGACCCGCCGGCAACATCAGGCCCTTCTGCGAGCCGGCGATGGTGACGTCGATGCCCCATTCGTCATGCCGTAGATCGATTGATGCAAGCGAGGACACGGCGTCGACGAACAGCAGCGCCGGATGTTTGAGCTTGTCGATGACCTGGCGGATCTCGGCGATCGGCGAGGTCGTGCCGCTCGCGGTCTCATTATGGACGACGCAGACGGCCTTGATTTCGTTATTCTTGTCCTGGCGCAGCCGCTCTTCGATCTGGGCCGGGTCGGCGCCGATGCGCCAATCGGATTCGATGAACTCCGGCTTTAGCCCCAGGTTGGTTGCCATGGCCTTCCAGAGCGCGGCGAATTGGCCGGTCTCGAACATGAGCACGCGGTCGCCGGGCGACAAAGTATTGACCAGCGCCGCTTCCCAGCCGCCCGTGCCGGAGGCCGGAAAAATGATGACGGGATTCTTCGTCTTGAAGGGAGCCTTCACCTTTTCGAGCACGCGCTTCGAGATCTTCTGAAATTCCGGCCCGCGATGATCGATGACCGGCATGTCGATTGCCCGCAAGACCCGGTCGGGTATCGGAGTCGGACCGGGAATTTGCAAAAAGTGACGCCCGGGGCTCCGCGGCCTATTGCTCATTATCTGTCTCCCAAAGTCTCAGTTGCCGCCTTTGCCCATAGGACAAACGCATCTTCGTTGATGATCGGGCAGATCCGCATAACGGACCCGCGCCGGCTCTTCTCACTTGGCCGCGGCCAACGGAGAGAAATCCGCGGTCGAGCACGCCGGCTCGACCCTTAGTCTTGGCTCGTCAGTATGCGCGCAAAGTATCCCGGCACAGAGAAGCCAACAATCGGCGCATGAATAATGAGAAACAAGACAGCGCTCAATAAGAATTTGCCCTGCGCGGGGCGGCTTTTCTAGGCGATTGCAGTGCGATAGTAAATGCCGCTTTGCAGCATCCTGGAAATAGGGTCATGGTAGCAAAAATTCGCCGGGCCTGCGATCGGCACAAAACGCCCGACGCGCCAATGTGACGCGCTTTTTGCGGCGGCTGAATTGATCTGCGGAAAGGCCAAAAGCATGGGTTGGCGTGGGTGCGTCACGGCCGCGTGATTCATGTAACGTTTTGGCCCCTGGTACCGAAGACGTACGTGGCGCCTTGCGCCTGAAGCGGCCGCGCCGCGCGGACGCATCGTGAGGGAGAGCAATATGAGAATGAATGTTGTTTCAGGCGGGAGCATCGCGCTCGCCGCCGTCGCGCTTGCATTGGGTGGCGGTATTGCGGCGACGAACGGGGCGCACGCGGCCTCAAAGACCGTCATGTGTTCGGGCATCAACAGCTGCAAAGGCATGGGCGCATGCAAGTCCGCGTCCAACGCCTGTAAGGGGCAGAATTCCTGTAAAGGCATGGGCTGGTTGCCGGAGAAGTCGAAATCGGCCTGCCTCAAGAAAGGCGGCAAGGTCCTCGGCTGATCGGCAATTTCGCCACGGCAAACGCGCCGGTCCGAGATATCACGAGGGAGCGCTTTCGCGGGTTTCGTCGTGCGAGCGCTCCGCGCGACTTCGGACAATCATGTAAATCGGCGGATGAAGTCCGCGTCGAGCGTGGAGTAGGATTGATGAAGCCCGCACCGCTCGGTTTCGGCCTCGGGCTGCGACCGGTCTACTACCGCGAGATCCTCGAGACGAGGCCACCGGTCGACTGGTTCGAGGTCATCTCCGAGAATTTCATGGTCGAGGGCGGCAACCCGCTTTCCATATTGGAGCGCATCCGCGCCGATTACCCGATCGTGCTGCACGGCGTTTCGATGTCGATTGCTTCGACGGCGCCACTCGATTTCGATTATCTCCACACACTGAAGAATCTGGCCGACCGGTTTCAACCAGCCTTCGTTTCCGATCATCTCTGCTGGACCGGCGTGCATGGGGTCAATCTGCACGATCTTTTGCCTGTTCCTTATACCACCGAGGCGCTCGACCATGTCGTCGAACGTATCCGCTGCGTTCAGGACTTCCTCGGCCGCCGTATCGCAATCGAAAACGTTTCGAGCTACGTCACATTCGCCGAGTCCGAGATGGACGAATGGAGCTTCGTGAAGGAGCTCGCCGAGCGGGCGGATTGCTGGCTGCTGCTCGACGTTAACAACGTGTTCGTCTCCGGCTTCAACCACGATTTCGAGCCGGGTGAATTCATCGAATTGATCGACGCCGAGCGGGTCGTTCAGTTCCACCTGGCCGGCCATTCGGATCAGGGCACGCATTTGATCGACACGCATGACGAACCGGTGAGCCCGGAGGTATGGGCGCTCTTCGCCGAGGCTTGGCGGCGGTTTGGGCCGGTTTCGGTGATGATCGAGCGCGACGACAAGTTTCCGCCCTTCCCGGAGCTTTTGGCGGAACTCGACCACGCGCGCAGAATCG
This sequence comes from uncultured Alphaproteobacteria bacterium, assembly GCA_963759985.1. GTDB lineage: Bacteria > Pseudomonadota > Alphaproteobacteria > Rhizobiales > Beijerinckiaceae > Methylovirgula. The sequence goes on along the minus strand of CAVXBI010000002.1, from coordinate 21,445 downwards.
CGGATGGCTCAGCCATCGGAGCGGCAGCGTGAAGCTCGCCGAGCTGCAAGCCAAGTTTCAAGACGCGATCATCGGCAACGATCGCACCATCCTCGATGCCGTCAATCCGTCGCGCCGGCTCGATCGCGCGGCGCGATTTGCGGTCTATGCCGATGCCTATCGGCTGCGTCTCGCCAAATTCCTGGCCGAAGATTTTCCCGTGCTGCGCAATGCGATCGGCGACGAAATGTTCGGCGCGCTGGTCGAAGCCTATATCGGGGCGACGCTCTCAAATCATCCGAATGCGCGCTGGTACGCGTGGCAATTGCCGGAGTTCATGCAAAGAGCCGAACCTTGGCGCGATCACGCAGAGTGGGTCGATCTTGCCGCTTTCGAGCGGGCGCTCGCCGACGCCTTCGATGCGCGCGATGCGGAAGCGTGCGAAATTAATGCGCTCGCGAGCCTTCCGGCCGAAGCCTGGCCGCACCTGCGGTTCGGCTTGCAAAAGAGCCTCGCGCTCCTGACGCTGTCAGGTGGCACGCTCGCAGCCTATGAAGCGGCCGCGGCTGATGAGCCGCTGCCGCCGCGCAGCGGCGCCACGGGCAAAGAGACGTTGCTCGTTTGGCGTGACCGAGGACTGAGGGTCCTCTACCGCAAGCTCGATGAAGCCGAGACGCTCGCGCTCACCGAGACCGGCGCCGGCAAGACGTTCGGAGAGATCTGCGGCTTGCTTGCGTTTCTCGACGAAAGCGATGGGGTTGCGGCGCGCGCCGCCGGTTTCCTGTCGCGCTGGTTCGCCGATGGGCTGATCATCGATGTCGAATGAGAGTGGCGTCCTGCCTTCTCCCTGAGGGCCCTGAGGGAGAGGATTTACGCAGTCACTTCAACGATCAATCGCCGCGCGCGCTTGCGCAAGCGCCTTGGCGCATGCCTCGGCCCTGCCTGCTTCATCGGCTTTGCGCGCCCGCGCCAACGCCGCGAGCGCGCGTTTCGTCCCCTCGCTCTCACGCAGCCGCTGCTCGGCGGCCGCGATCGATGCTGGCGTCGGCTGGTAATGCAAGCGGGCAGCCCTGGTTTCGGCGGCGGCGAGACCGCCCCCGGCGATGGCATCGATTTTGGCGTCGACCTGCGCCTGAAGGCGATCGATCGCGGCCGCGCAGGGGCCCGCGTGCGCGCAGGGTGCAGCCATGGCGAAAGCCGCCGCGAGGACCACTCGGCCAATGGAATTCGGCATGCGCGCTTCGTCCGGCATGGGATTGAGCTTAGAGGAAGCGCGTTGCTGGCGCGTAAACGCGCATTCCGTGAAGCCTTTTGTCTCGCTGAACATCTTCACAGTTGCGAGAGGCATCGTTCCTCCTTCTTCCAAGCTATCGGCGTTCTCGGTAAATTACCCACGCTGGCGGGGCGACATGAGCGCGGGAGTTTACGCATGCGTTCCTTGGTATCTGGCCTACTTGTAATGGCAGCGTTAGCGGTCGCGACGCCTTCCTTGGCCGCGCAGCACCCGGAAATGACAAACTATTCTCCCTTCGCCAGTTGTATCTGTCAGTTCGGCTACGGTAGCGACGGCTGTCAGCCTGACCAAAGCTGCGCTTCCGAAGGCGGACGATGCGGACAAGCTTGCCCCGCCTCGAATGCACGAGACTATTCGCAACCGCATTCCGGCGGCCCGGGCTAGTCAGTCACGCCAAACGTCGGGTTGGACGGAGCAAGCTGCGGAACGAAAAGTAACTGAGAGTCCCAACTCCCTACGGCCAGTTGGGATTCGGTTCTTCAACAATGCCCGCTAAGTGATTGACATGGTGGCGGGAGAGACGGGGCTCGAACCCGCGACCTCCGGCGTGACAGGCCGGCGCTCTAACCAGCTGAGCTACTCCCCCGCAATCGATCTCGCGGAGATCCGCCCGATAAGGTAGGGGGGCGCGCAAGTCAAGCAAGACCCCGCCACCGTGCGGCGGATCAGAGCTTCGATGAACCCAAATGGAAATGGGCGATCTCAGCGCGCGACATGATGTGGATTCGATCCGATGAAATATGTTCCGCCATCGCAATGAGGGCCGGATTCACGCCCATCATTCCAGTATAGCGCGAAAGAACGGCTGCCATCTCGCCATTGTCATAACGCCGGTAGCGCACCACCGTCGAGCTGTCCGGATCCTCGGCATTGACATAGGTGAACATGCGGTGGATGCCGACCAAGCTCTGCGGTGGAATCACCCGCTTCTTCGCCCCCATGAGCGCATAGACGCAGGCGGAGAGGCAGCGTGCCGCGACGAACTCGCTCATGCCGTTTCTCGCCGCCGGATCAACCCGCCCGACAATTGCCGCCGCGCCGATCTTGCGCAGAATTTTGCCAAGATCCATTGAGGCGACCACTTTGCCCCCCGGCGAATCAAGGAAGACGATGGCGTGAAGATTGTTGCTCCCGACGTTGCCTTCGACGAACGAGAGAAAGGCATTCGGTGTCTCGTTGGTGATCTCGCCTTCGGCGGCGATCACCACCGGACAGGTGTTGCCGCATTTCGCCCGATCACCGACCGAAACGAGCCGGAAGGTCATCTCCTCGGCGCGCGCCTGATGCGGCGCGAGGCCGAGAACCAGCAAAAGCCCGAGCCAGAAACAGGCTGCCCGCAAGAGCGCTGTCGCGCCAACATTACCGTGGTTAAGCCTGCTCATGATGCCCGCGCCCCCTGGATCGCGCCGGATCGGAGCCGAAGCTGCGGCGCTTTTCGCTAAGATAGCGTTTCGCGCAAACGAAGCAATCGCAGAGCAGTTGAATGAAGCTTGAGGAAGCCGGTGCGCTGGAGCAAGCCCGGAGATGGCCCTGACCTCGATATCATGCGGGGCCGCGAAAACCTTGCGCCTGCGCCTTGGACTTCCGGCCGTCTAGGCAGAATGCTACCGTTCAGCGCGGGTTGAGTCATCGGGGGAGCGTCGGCCATGTGGAGAGAGCCGATGCATGCTGCAGTCTTCCTGAACTCGGCCTTGGAGATGACGATCATGCCCTATGCAAGCAACGACGACCTGCCACCCTCCGTGCGCGATCATCTGCCGACCCATGCGCAGGATATTTTCCGCGCCGCTTTCGACGCGGCTTTTGCCGCTCATGCCGGCGATCCGCGCCAGGAAGAGGCTGCGTTCCGCATAGCCTGGGCGGCCGTCAAGAAACAATATCGCAAGGTAGGCTCCGATTGGGTGGCAAAAGACGAGCTTTAGCCCGATCCTTTCCGAGCTTGGCTGGTGGGCGGTGACGGGATCGAACCGCCGACCCTCTCGGTGTAAACGAGATGCTCTACCAGCTGAGCTAACCGCCCTTCTCCGAAAGCTAAACGCCCGGCATTTCCGGCGCGCAATACAAAAATGCTGAACCCGGGCGTGAACCCGGGTTCAGCATTGTGACAGGACGGTTGAGGACGCCTTAATGGGCAATGAGCCCGGGGACCTCCTCCTCCGGCGGCAGCGGCGTGATCGACTTGCGATCCTCTTCCCAGACGATCGGCACCGGCTGACGCACCAAGGCGTGTTTCAAGACCTCGTCCATACGCGCGACCGGGACGATTTCGAGTCCGTTCTTCACGCCGTCCGGAATCTCCGCCAAGTCCTTGGCATTGTCCTCCGGGATCAGCACCTTCTTCAAGCCGCCGCGCAACGCCGCGAGCAGTTTCTCCTTCAGCCCGCCGATCGGCAGCACCCGGCCGCGCAGCGTGATCTCGCCGGTCATGGCGATCTCGCGCCGAACCGGAATCCCGGTCAGCGTCGAGACGATGGCGGTTGCCATCGCCACGCCGGCCGAAGGTCCGTCCTTCGGCGTCGCGCCTTCCGGCACGTGCACGTGGATGTCGCGCCGGTCGAAGAGCGGCGGTTCGATGCCGAAATCCACCGCGCGCGAGCGCACATAGGAAGCGGCCGCCGAGATCGACTCCTTCATCACGTCGCGCAGGTTGCCAGTCACGGTCATACGTCCCTTGCCCGGCATCATCACGCCTTCGATCGTGAGCAGCTCGCCGCCGACTTCGGTCCACGCAAGCCCGGTCACGACGCCGACCTGATCTTCGAGTTCGGCCTCGCCGTAGCGATAACGCGGCACGCCGAGGAAATCCCCGACGTTCTCCTCGGTGACCGTCACCGCAAGCGTCTTGCCGGTGAGGATCTGTTTGACCGCCTTGCGCGCGAGATTGGAGATCTCGCGCTCGAGGTTGCGGACGCCCGCCTCGCGCGTATAGCGGCGGATGATCGTCACGAGGCCGCCGCGCTCGATCTTCAGTTCGATCGGCTCCAAACCATGTTTCTTGAGCGCCGCCGGGATCAAGTGGCGCTCGGCGATCTCGATCTTCTCATCCTCCGTGTAGCCGGCGATGCGGATGATCTCCATACGGTCCATCAACGGCGGCGGGATGTTGAGCGTATTCGCCGTCGTCACGAACATCACGTTCGATAGGTCGTAATCGACCTCGAGGTAATGGTCGTTGAACGCGTGGTTCTGCTCCGGGTCGAGCACTTCGAGCAGAGCCGATGACGGGTCGCCGCGGAAATCCATGCCCATCTTGTCGATCTCGTCGAGCAGGAAGAGCGGATTGGACGTCTTGGCCTTACGCATCGACTGAATGATCTTGCCGGGCATTGAGCCGATGTAAGTGCGCCGATGGCCGCGGATCTCCGCTTCGTCGCGCACGCCGCCGAGCGACATGCGGACGAACTCGCGTCCGGTCGCCTTAGCGATCGACTTGCCGAGCGAGGTCTTGCCGACGCCGGGCGGCCCGACCAGGCAGAGAATTGGCCCGGTAAGCTTATTGGCGCGGCTCTGCACGGCGAGATACTCGACGATCCGCTCCTTCACCTTGTCGAGGCCGAAGTGCTCGCTGTCGAGCACCTCCTGGGCGACGGTCAGATCCTTCTTGACCTTGCTCCTCTTGTTCCACGGAATGGCGAGCAGCCAATCGAGGTAGTTGCGCACGACCGTCGCTTCCGCCGACATCGGCGACATCTGCCGAAGCTTCTTCAATTCGGCAACCGCCTTGTCGCGCGCTTCCTTGGAGAGCCGCGTGGTCTTGATGCGCTCCTCGATCTCGGAGAGGTCGTCTTTGCCTTCCTCGTCGCCGAGCTCCTTCTGGATCGCCTTCATCTGCTCGTTGAGATAATATTCGCGCTGGGTCTTCTCCATCTGGCGCTTGACGCGCGTGCGAATCCGCTTCTCGACCTGCAGGATCGAGATTTCGCTTTCCATCAGCCCAAGGCATTTCTCCAGCCTCTTGGTGACGGAGCTCGTCTCGAGGACCGACTGCTTGTCGAGAATCTTGACGGCAAGATGCGAGGCCACCGTGTCGGCCAGCTTGGAATAATCGTCGATCTGGTTGACCGCGGCGATAACCTCCGGCGAAACCTTCTTGTTGAGCTTCACATAGGATTCGAACTCGGCCACGACCGAGCGCGCCAAAGCTTCGACTTCCACCTTGTCGGTGGGTTCCTCGGCGACGACTTCGGCCTCCGCCTCGTAATAGTCGGCGGTCCGCGTATAGCCATGGACGCGGGCGCGTATCTGGCCTTCGACCAGCACTTTCACCGTGCCGTCCGGAAGCTTCAAAAGCTGCAGGACGGAAGCCAGCGTGCCGGTCTTGAAGATCGCATCCGGGCTCGGATCGTCATCGGAGGCATTGATCTGGGTCGCAAGCAGAATGAGCTTATCGGCCTTCATCACCTCCTCGAGCGCACGAATCGACTTCTCGCGGCCGACAAAAAGCGGAACGATCATGTGCGGAAAAACCACGATGTCGCGCAACGGCAGCACCGGATAGCTTTCGACCGTACCCGGTGAGATCGCCTCGCGTTTCTGATTGCCCATCATCTCTTCCTATCTGAACATTCGTTCATTACCAGAGTTCAGAGCCTTACCGGAGAGCCCGCGGCCTTCGCAGCCGCTCGGCCCACCCATACCCGTCGCTTTGCGAGACTCTAACTCTGCGCCCCACTTTGGGGCATTTTTTCCACCCTAAGATGGCGTTTCGGGGCGCCACATTCAAGCATTGGGTCGGAGGCCGAACCGGATCGCGCCGGCTTTCGTCTCCTCAAAGGCAGAATCGGCCTTGACGAAAACGCAGGAGAACGACGCCCGCAACCCACCCGAGAACTTCGCGCGATCTGCTCTCGGCTGGAGCTTTCGAGCGCGCCAAGCGCCGCGCGATCAGGCGCTGGTAGCGCTCTTCTCGTTGCGGTCGGCATAGATGTAGAGTGGGCGGGACTTGCCTTCGACCACGTCGGGACCGATGACGACCTGCTCGACGCTCTCAAGGCCGGGCAGTTCGAACATCGTATCGAGCAGGATCGACTCCATGATGGAGCGCAATCCGCGCGCACCGGTGCGCCGGTCGATCGCTTTCTTGGCGACCACGTTCAGCGCCTCATCCTGGAAGGTGAGCTCGGTATTCTCCATCTCGAACAGGCGCTGATATTGCTTGACGAGCGCATTCTTCGGCTCGACCAGGATGCGCTTCAAGGCGTCCTCGTCCAGGTCTTCGAGCGTGGCAATGACCGGCAGCCGGCCGACGAACTCCGGGATCAAGCCGAATTTCAGCAGGTCTTCGGGTTCGACCCTGCGCAGGATTTCTCCGGTGCGGCGCTCGTCGGGCGACTGCACCGTAGCGCCGAAGCCGATCGAACTCGTCCGTCCGCGCGTCGAGATGATCTTCTCGAGCCCGGCAAAGGCGCCGCCGCAGATGAACAGAATGTTGGTCGTATCGACCTGCAGGAACTCCTGCTGCGGATGTTTGCGCCCGCCCTGCGGCGGCACCGACGCGACCGTGCCTTCCATGATCTTCAAGAGCGCTTGCTGCACGCCCTCGCCCGAAACGTCGCGGGTGATCGACGGATTGTCGGATTTGCGCGAGATCTTGTCGATCTCGTCGATATAGACAATCCCGCGCTGCGCCCGCTCGACATTATAGTCGGAGGCCTGCAAGAGCTTCAGGATGATGTTCTCGACATCCTCACCGACATAACCGGCCTCGGTCAGGGTCGTGGCGTCGGCCATGGTGAAAGGCACATCGAGGATGCGCGCCAACGTCTGCGCCAGCAAAGTCTTGCCCGAGCCGGTCGGCCCGATGAGCAGGATGTTCGACTTCGCCAGCTCGACGTCGTTGTGCTTGGTCGAATGGTTGAGCCGCTTGTAATGGTTGTGGACGGCGACCGACAGAACGCGCTTGGCTTGCGCCTGACCGATGACGTAGTCATCCAGAACCTTGCAGATTTCTTTCGGCGTGGGTATGCCGTCGCGACTCTTGACCAGCGAGGATTTGTTTTCCTCGCGAATGATGTCCATGCAGAGTTCGACACATTCGTCGCAGATGAACACCGTCGGGCCGGCGATCAGCTTGCGGACCTCGTGTTGGCTCTTGCCGCAGAACGAGCAATAGAGCGTGTTCTTCGAGTTGCTCCCGCCGACCTTGGTCATGGCTTATCTCCCAACGGCCTCAACCCAACGAGGCTGCGACCCATTTCAACTAACTCAGGCGACAACTCGAATCGAGCCAACGCCGTTCTTCACGGTCCCATTTCGGGTCAGACCGCAACCATTCCTGCGCGAACCCCCAGAATTGCTGTTTCCACTCGGTTAACGCAAATGCAAACATGCCGAGAGGTCAGGATCAAGCCCTAGAGCCGGTTTCCCCCCGCCCCCCAGGCTTCTGCGTCACATGGGCGCAATAGTTCGGTTTCATGATTGCCGAAAAATGCGTCCAATCGGTTAAGCGGCCCGGTCCCTCGCCCTTGATCCAGCAATGGATATGCCAAGGGGGGCGGCCAACGCCATCTAGCAGCTTGTTCTCGGCCGGCAGATCGACCCGCGAGGCAATCCTCGCTTCGAGCTAAGGCACGGGAAAACCGGCTAATCTCGTCGGCCAAGCTGCTTTGCCGGGCGGCAAGCTCAGGCGGCAGCCTTGCCCGCAGCCGCCGGCTCGTCCGGCCGTTTATCGATCACCTGATCGATAATGCCAAAGGACCGGGCCTCTTCGGCGGACATGAAATGGTCGCGGTCAAGCGTGTTCTCGATCGAATCATAGTCCCGGCCCGTATGTCGGACGTAAATCTCGTTGAGCCGGCGCTTCACCTTCATGATGTCTTCGGCGTGGCGCACGATGTCCGAGGCCTGGCCTTGGAAGCCGCCTGAGGGTTGGTGCACCATGATCCGCGCGTTGGGCAACGCATAGCGCATGTTCTCCTCGCCGGCGGCGAGCAGCAACGAGCCCATGGAAGCCGCCTGGCCGATGCAGAGCGTCGATATTTTCGGGCGAATGAACTGCATCGTGTCGTAGATCGCGAGCCCGGAGGTCACGACCCCGCCCGGCGAATTGATATAGAGCGAGATCTCCTTCTTCGGGTTTTCCGCTTCGAGAAAGAGCAATTGCGCAACCACCACCGAGGCCACGTGATCGTCGACCGGCCCGGTCAGAAAGACGATCCGCTCGCGCAGCAGCCGCGAATAGATGTCGAACCCGCGCTCGCCACGACTGGTATTCTCGATGACCTGCGGGATCAGGTATTGCGCCTGAGTTTCAAGCGGATTGCGGTCCATGTCTGATCTTTCTCAGGTTCCGGCGCCGAAATCGAATCGGCGGCGGCTCGGCTTTCGGCTCTCAGCCCAAGATAATAGCTTCCGCCGCTTTCGCAACGGGGCGGCGCCACCGCGGTTCGGCTCGCTTCGGCCTAAGAGGCGGCCGCCGGAGCGCCGGCTTTTTCTTCGTCCGTTTCCGAGGCTTCGACCGCTTGCCGCAATTCGTCTTTGCTTACATGCCGATCGGTGACCTTGGCCTGAGCCAGGACATGGTTGACCACCTTTTCCTCGAAGATCGGGCCCCGAATCTCGTTCATGAGCTCGGAATTCTTGCGATAATAATCAACGAATTGTCGCTCCTGGCCAGGAAAACTCCGCGCCCTTTCATAAAGGACCTGGGTTGCTTCCTCCTCCGAGACTTTGATGCCCGCTTGCTCGCCGATCTCGGCCAAGGCAAGACCGAGACGCACCCGCCGCTCGGCGATGGCGCGATATTCCGCGCGTTCCGCCTCTTCGGTCGTTCCGTCGTCAGCAAAGCTGCGGCCCGTGGACTGCCGCTCGGTCTCGGCTTGGCGCCAGATGAGTTCGAATTCGCGTTCAACCAGCTGTTCGGGCAATTCGAACGTGTATTTCTTGTCTAGCGCGTCGAGCAGCTCGCGCTTCCATTTGCGTCGTGCCAGCGCCGCCGAATCGCGCTCGAAGGAAGCGCGCACGGCTTCGCGCATCTTGGCGAGGTCCTCGAAACCGAGGCTCTTGGCGAATTGATCGTCGATGGCGAGTTCGCCGGGCGCCGCGATCGCTTTCACGGTGACAGTGAACTCAGCCGGCTTTCCGGCAAGCTTGGCTTCCGAATAAGTCTCCGGAAAGGTCACCGAGATCGTGCGCGTTTCGTTGAGCCTCATGCCGACGATCTGATCCTCGAAACCGGGAAGAAAGGAGCCGGCGCCGAGCACAAGATCAACGTCATTAGCGCTGCCGCCCTCGAAGACTTGACCTTCGACCGTGCCGGTGAAATCGATCGTGACCTTGTCGCCTTTTTCGGCGTTTGCCTGGCCCTCCTTCGGCGTATAGGGCCGGTTTCGATCGGCGAGATTCTTGACCGCCGTGTCGATGTCTTCTTCGGGAACATCGGCGACAAGCCGCTCGATCGCGATGTCGTCGAACGTGCCGATTTCGATGTTCGGCAAAACCTCGACCGCCACGAGATAGGAAAAATCGGCCTTCGCCTCGAACGCCTGCTGCACTTCGGTCTGGTCGTTGGGCAGCTCGATCTTCGGCGCGCCGGCGAGCCGGAGCTTGTTGTCCTCGAAGATCTTGCGGTTGGCTTCGTTTACAGCCTCCTGAACCACCTCGGCCATGATCGAGCGGCCGTAGAGGCGTTTCAAATGCGCGACCGGCACCTTGCCCGGCCGAAAGCCCTTGATTTGCGCCTTGGACTGAATCTCGGCGAGTTGTCCTTCGACCTTCGACGCGAGATCTTCGGCTGCAAGGACGACTTTATATTCGTGCTTCAGTCCCTCGGAGAGGGTTTGCGTCACTTGCATCGGCTTGGCCCTTTGATAGTTCTCATATGCTCGTTTGGTTTACGGCCGCAAGCCGGCGCGCGACGGTTTAGGTCATGGCACGAATTGCGGAAGGCTCTGGTGCGGGCGGAGGGACTCGAACCCCCACGGTTTTCACCACCGGAACCTAAATCCGGCGCGTCTACCAGTTCCGCCACGCCCGCGAGCGCATCGAAAGCCTCGCGTCACCACCCGGGCCGGCTCTATAGCAATGCCGCCCGCCTTGCGCAGCAAAAAAGTGAAAGATGGCGCGATCGCTTCGGCCGTCCTCCAGCCCGACGCTTGGGGGCCATTGGCGCTTTCGGCCGATCCTCCATACTGATATGCGAATCTGCGCTCAAATCGAAACCATCATGCCGATGCGTATGACCCGCCGCGTCCTGCTCGGCTCGGCGCTTGCCGGCTTCGTTTGGCTCCCCACGCGGGCCGCGGGCACACATGTCCTCGCGGCCCGGAAAGCAAGTTTGCGCCTCCTGCCCGAGCCTGCCGCCGAGACGGCAATCTGCGGCTTCGACGGCCAGGTGCCGGGACCCTTGTTCCGTTGCAAAAAGGGCGAAGACGTCACGATCCAACTTGTCAATCGTTTGGATCGCCCGCTGACCTTCGCCTGCCAGGGAATGCGGCTTGCGAACGCGATGGACGGCGTCGCAGGCCTCACTCAGACGCCGATCCTGCCCGGCCAATCCTTCACGTACCGGATCAACGCGCAAGAAGCCGGATTTTACTCCTATCGTTCGCTGGTGCTGCCGAATGCCGGCGACGAGCTTCGCCAAGGCCTTTATGGCGCTGTTCATCGTCGATGAAGCCGAGCCGCCCGCAACCGACCGTGACATCGTCGTCATTCTCGCCGACTGGCAGCTCGACGATCGCGCGCAGATCTTTCCGGTTCCGCTGCGTCCTCCGCGCCTACGTCAGAAGCGACAAAGCCCAGCGAATCCGGCGACGCGGCGGCGCCCCCGCCTCGCGCGGTCACGACCGTGAATTCCAAACCTGTTCCATTGACCGAGATGCTGCAGCCCGGTGCCAGAGTTAGGCTGAGACTCATGAACGCGGTGTCGGCCCGCGTTATGTTTGTCGCCTTTGACCGGCTAAAGCCGACGGTCATTGGCGATCGACAGCGCGCCCTGCGAGGCCTTCGAGCCTTTGCAAAACATGCTTCCGATCGGGCCCGGCGCCCGCTTCGACGTGATATTCGACCTTCCAGCCGAGGCCGGCGTGGAGGCAGCGCTCCTCTTGCGCTCACCTGAAGGGCCGGATCGGCCGCTCCTCATTTTCAAAACTGAAGGCCAAAGGCGGAGGATCTGCCGCCGATCGCCTCCTTGCCGCCAAACCCGCTGCTGCCAGCCGACGATCAATCTCCAAGCCTCGCGCAAAATCGATCTCGCCATCGAAGGCGGCCCAAAATCCGCCGCCGCGGCCGATCCGCCGGCACCGTTCAGGCTCGACGGTGCTGGCGGCAAAAGATTTGGACGAAGCCGCTCTTCTCGGTCGTGCGCGGAACGCCGGTCACGCTCGGCCTCGTCAACAAAACCACCTTCGCGCAGCAGATCCACGTGCACGGCCATCACCTGCGGCTGCTGCACGATCTCGACGACGGCTGGGAGCCCTATTGGCGCGACACCGCCATCGTCCCCGCGCAGCGGACGAAACACGTGGCCTTCGTCGCCGACAATCCCGGCAAATGGGCGATCGAATGCCTGCCGCTTGACCTGCAATCGACCGAATTGGTGACCTGGTTCGAAGTCGCCTAAGGCTATTTCGCAGCACGACCTAAGTTTAAGCGTCGCCGCTCTCGAGCAGGCGGCGCAAGACCGGCGGCAGGCTTTCTGGGATGTCCTCGGCATATGAGGCCCGGGCCGAATTCGCGTGCCGCCGCCGCATGCAGCCAGACCGCGGCGCTCGCCGCCTCGAAAGCCGGCATGGACTTGCGCCAACAGGCCGCCGATCATCCCGCCAGCACATCACCGGAGCCGGCGGTCGCAAGCCAAGGCGGCGCGCCATGTCCGATCGTCGCGCGGCCTTGCGGGTCGGCAACGACGGTGTCCGCCCCCTTCAAGACCAAGACCGCTCCCATGAGCGCCGCCCCGGCGCGGGCGCGCGCGAGCTTCGAGGGCGAGGCCAATTGGGCGATGTCCGGATGGTCGCGCAGCTCTCCTTCTTTCGCTGCGAACAATTGGGCGAATTCGCCGTCGTGCGGCGTCAGCACGACCGGCTTGCCCGAACTTTTCACAGCCTCGGCGAGACGCATGGATTCGCCGGCGAAGCTCGTCAATGCGTCGGCATCGAGCACAACGGCGCGCTGCGGTTTTGGCGATTCGGCACCGTTCTCCAGAACGGCGAAAACCAGGGCGCGGGTTTTGGCGCCGACGCCCAGTCCGGGGCCCATGACGACCGCATTCTTGCGCCGATCGGCGAGCAGCTCGGTCAGGTCTTCGACGCTGTCGCAGACGCGCGTCATGACCGCGGTCAGCGCTGCGGCATGAACAGCAAGCGCATCCTGCGGGGTTGCGACCGTCACAAGCCCGGCACCGATGCGCAAGGCACCGCGCGCGGCGAGCCGTGCGGCGCCGGTATGGGCCAGCGATCCGGACAGAACGAGAGCATGGCCGCGATTATACTTATGGCCTTCGACGCGCGGACGCGGGAAATACTTGCCCCAGACCGACGGGTCGTTGGCGAATGTCTTGGGCGCAATTGCGGTAAGAACGGAATCCGGAATGCCGATATCGACCAGGCTGATTTCGCCGCAATGCATATGGCCCGGCAGCAGCAGATGACCGGGCTTCAGGCGGAAGAACGTGACGGTTTGCGTCGCCTCGACGGCTACGCCACGCACCTGCCCGGTCGAGCCGTCGATTCCGGAGGGGATATCGACGGCGACGATCGGCTTTTGCGTTCGCCGCGTCCATTCGTTCAAACGCAGAATCGCCTCGCGCGCCGGACCCTCTATGTCGCGCTGAAGTCCGGCGCCGAAGATTGCGGCGATGGCGAGATCGGCGTCTTCCAGCGGCATGTCCTCGAAGCGCAGAACCGCGTCGCTCCAGCCTTGCGCTGCGCCGGCGGCATCGCCCTTTAAGCTCGCAAGCTCGCCAAGCAGACCGAGGCAGACTTTAAAACCCTCAGCTTTGAGCGCGCGGGCGGCGACGAACCCATCGCCACCATTGTTGCCCGGGCCGCAAAAGACCACGATCCGGCCGTCATGCGGAGCACGGGTTGCGAGCAGTCGCGACGCGGCCCTTGCAACGGCCGCGCCGGCGCGATCCATCAAAACGGAGCCCGGAATCCCCGAGGCGATCGTCAGCCGATCCGCCAAGGCCATTTCGGCATTGGAAAGCAGTTCCGGAGGAGTGGCCCGCGACAGCATCATCAGATCGTGGCGAAGAATGGAAGGCGACGCAATGGCCGCGCGCGGCCTCGGCCCTGCCTATTATTCGAGCCTGCCCATTATGTTGACATCGGCGTTTGCGCCGGAGTAGAAAATTTCTTGTCGCGACACTGAATTATCGAGTCTTTTCGCTGGTAATCTTTGCTCTTCGGAGCGCTCTCCGTGAACGTGAAACCCCGCACAGCCAAGTTCGGAATCGGCCAAATCGTGCGACACCGCAAGTATCCTTTCCGCGGGATCATTTACGATGTCGATCCGGTCTTCGCGAATACCGACGAATGGTGGCTTGCCATTCCCGAAGAAGTGCGGCCGCGCAAGGACCAACCTTTTTATCACCTGTTCGCCGAAAATGCCGATACGGAATATGTCGCCTATGTCTCGGAGCAGAATCTTCTGCCCGACACTTCCGGCGATCCGGTGCGTCATCCGCAGGTCGAAGAAATGTTCACTCGCGCCCAGGATGGCGGCTATCAAATCAAGACCGTGCGCCTGAACTGATTTTCGCGACACAAGGTTCGCCGTCCGCCGTGGCAACCGCCCTCGCGGGCGAGGCACAACGGCGGACGAACCGCGATAACGCGCTAGCGCTACTTGCCGCTGGTCTGAGCCGGAGCAGGTGCGGCTGGCGCCGCCGGCGGGGCCGCGCCCCCCGTGGCAGAAGCGCCACCCTGCTTCTCCGCCTCGAGCTTCTTACGTTCCTCCTCGGCGCGTTTTTGCAGTTCCTCCTGAAACTTCTTCTGCTCTTCCTGAAGCACCTTCGGATCGACCGCCGGCCCATCGAAGGCCTTGCCAAAGTCGGCCAGCGGCACGCCGAACGTGACCTCGTTGTTGGCCTGGTTCCGAACCGCGATGTTGAGTGTCGTTCCCTTCTTCATCTGATCGATCGTTGGGCCCTTTACTCTGGATTCTGCAAAACACCCGTTCGGAAAGCAGATCTCAAAGGCGCCATCGAGCGTCGCGCCCTTGTCCACCCAAAAGCGAAAACCCGGACGCAGCATAAGCCCGACCGGCATCAGCAGCCGCACAATGCGCTCATCGTCATCTTTGATGTCGTAGATTGCGACAGCAAGGACGGGCGCTTGATTGGGCTGCGTGCTGAAATCGCGGGTCGTGTAACAAACATCCTTGTTGGCGGCCTGATCATGGCCGCAAACCTTGGTCCATTGCGCCTGGGTCCCGATCAAATCCAGCCTGATGGGCCCTTGCGGTGCCTGCGCGGCAGCCTGCGACTGATCCGGTTGGCCGGTAGAGGGCGACCCCTGCTGCTGAGCGAAAGCTTGCCCGCCAGCCAGGACGAGAAACCCCGTCAGACTCGCGAACCCGAGACGCGTCAACGAGAACGCCATTTAGAAAACCTTTCCGATAAAGAGCTCCGACAAAAATGGGGCATAGGGCCCGCCGGAGCGCAGGTGACGGCCGCCACAAAGACGCGAAGGCCGGCCGCTAGTCAAGCTGGCCAAAATGCGTCTCGCGAATCGGCTTGGAATACGGCGAGAAATTGGCCAATCGCGCCGTCGGTCCGCCACGACCGTTGTTTTTGTCGAAAAGAGGCCGTCAACGCAAGGCGGCTGAGCCAAGTTCGCCCGTGTCGCACCTGTTCACCGATGCTGGCACGCCTTAGAGTTGCGCCATGATATCCGGCGCGATTCGCTGCCTTCGGGCGGTCTGGCCAAGAGCTTTTGCCATCAGGGCGGCGATCGTCCGCGCTGCGGTCATTTTCGTCGTTTTTACAAACGTTCCGGCGCAAGCCGCCCCGACCCCTATTCCCCCCGATGCCTTCGCGGATCGCTGCAAAGCTGTCATGCAGGTCTCCGACGCATCGGCCGATGCCGCGGCGCCAACTCTCCTTGCGGCTCTCAGCGATCCCAGTCCGCAAGACGCTGGGCCCCATTATGCGATCGCCATGCATGGCGCGCCGGCGCTTGCGGCGAATTTCACGCATTTTCTCTATGCCGATCCGGCGGCGCCCAAGGGCGGCCGTCTCGTCATCGGCGCCGAGGGTACTTTCGACAGCCTCAATCCGTTCAACGTCAAATCCGGATCGGCGGCGCAGGAGCTTGTTCCGACTGTATTCCAGAGCCTGATGGCGCGCTCGTTCGATGAGCCCTTCACGCTCTACGGCCTGATCGCCAAGAGTGTCGAGACCGATGACGACCGCTCCTACGTGCTCTTCCGCCTCGATCCGCGCGCAAAATTTTCCGACGGGACGCCGATCACCTCAGCCGACGTGCTGTTCACCTTCGAACTCTTCAAGGACAAGGGCAGGCCGCAGCAGCGCTCGGCCTATACGCTCGTCAAGCACGTCGAGATGCCGGACAACGAGACGATCCGCTTTGATTTTCCCGGCGTCGACGACCGCGAATTGCCGTTGATCTTGGCCTTGATGCCGGTCCTTTCGCGACGCGCGACGGATACCGAGAACTTCGAGCAGGCAAGCTTTGCGATCCCGGTCGGATCGGGACCTTACCGAATCACGGAGGTCGATCCGGGCGAAAAGCTGGTTCTGCGCCGCAACCCGGATTATTGGGCCAAGGATCTCCCGAGCCAACGCGGCTTCTTCAATTTCGATGAAATCGACGTTGAATATTATCGCGACGCCAACAGCCTCTTCGAAGCCTTTCAAGCCGGGCTAATCGACTTTCGCATCGAGACCAATCCGCAGCGCTGGACGACGAGCTATGATTTTCCGGCGGTCAGGCAGCATCGCGTGACTTGCGAGAGCCTGCCGGTCGGTGGACCGAAAGGCATGGACGGCTTCGTCTTCAATCTGCGGCGCGGATTATTCGATGACGTCCGGGTGCGCGAAGCGCTGGGAATGATGTTCGACTTCGAATGGATCAACCCCAATCTGTTGGCTGGCCTCTACACGCGGACCAAGAGCTTTTTCGACAATTCGGAATTCGCTTCGACCGGCCGGCCGGCAAGTCCGGCGGAGCGCGCGCTTCTCGCTCCCTTTCCGGGCGCGGTTCGTAGCGACATGATGCTAGGGCGCTGGCGGCCGCCGCAGACCGACGCAACCGGACATGACAGGATCTGGCCGCGCCGCGCCCTAAACCTTCTCGCAGCCGCCGGCTATCGGCTCGTCGACGGAAGATTGAGCAAGAACGGCAAGCCCTTCGGCTTCGAGATCATGGTCGAGGATCGCGCCCAAGAAAGGCTCGCGCTCAATTATGCCGATTCTCTCGCCCGCATCGGCGTCGATGCGCGGGTGCGTCTCGTCGACGAGGTCCAATATCAAAGACGCCGGCAGAACTTCGATTTCGACATGATGATCGGCAGCTGGCTCGCTTCCGCCTCACCCGGCAGCGAACAACGCACACGCTGGGGTTCTGCCGCCGCCGATGAACCGGCTTCGTTCAATCTTGCCGGCGTCAAATCGCCGGCAGTCGACGCGATGATCGACGCAGTCCTCGCGGCGAAATCGCGTGAGGATTTCGTCACCGCGGTGCGGGCTTTCGATCGCGTGCTTCTCTCCGGCTTCTACATTGTGCCGCTTGTTCCATTCGCCCAACCAGTGGACCGCAGCCTCGGCTGCGCTCGGCAGACCCGCGAAATTGCCGGCCTACGGGTCGCCGAGCGTGGATATGACGCTCGCCACATGGTGGAGAAAGACGCCATGACCGCACAGTTTGCCGCGCCCCCGGGCGGGCGCGTTTTCGCGCCCTATAGTCTCGATACGCTCGTCTCGGGCGCGGCGCGGCTTCGTCCTGAGGCTATCGCCTTTACCGATCGCACGACGACTTGCGCATTTGGAATTGCCGCCACGCAAGTCGCGGCGCTGGCTCGGCTCTTCGTTGACTGCGGGCTGAGGCCTGGCGAATGCCTGATGCTCGCCGGCGGAGCGGAGGTTTCGCTCGTCACCGCACTGATCGCAGCATTGCGCGGCGGTTTCGAGCCGGCCTTCGCCCCGCTCGATCTCGTGCCGAGGCCGAGCTCGCGGCCTATGCATGGCCGTCAATGCCGTGGCGCTGATCGGGCCCACGGCCTATGGCGAACTGAACCCCGGCCGAGGCCTATTTTGCCGCGGCGGCGGCGGTGCCCTCGATCCGACTTCTCGGGACGCTTCGGACCGGGCGAAATCGACGGAGCCGTCGATCTCAGCGCGGCTTCGGTGATGCGTTATGCCGCCACCCATCCCGACGATGGTCTCGAACGCGGCAAACCGGCCCCGGCTCCGCCGCGGATCGGACGTTCGATCGAAGCCCAGTCTGAAGCCGGTCATGCATCGAGCAGACGACGTTGATGGCGGCAGGCCTTGATTTCGTCGCGCGGGCGAAGATCGGCCGGGCGACGCCGATCCTGTCGACTCTGCCGCCGACGAGCTTCGCGGGACTTGTGGCCGGCCCCTTTGCTGCGCTTCTTTCTGGCGCCATGCTGCATTTGCATGGCCCCTTCGCAGCCGACGATTTTTTGAAAACCCGCGATCGCGCCGGGCATGCCCATCTCGTCGTTCCCGCCGCTATCGCGCCCGATCTCGAAAGCGCCGCGATCCTCGAGGGTCTCGCCTCGACCGTTCTCCTCTCGCGCCTTTCGGCCGAGGCAGGTTTCACGTCGCCGCCATCCTTCGCCTCCCCCTGCCCCTTGGTGGATCTCTATGCCATCGATGAGACCGCCGCCGTCGCCGAGCCGCGGCGTGGCGCAAGCGCTGCTCAACCGGCGCCGGAGCCGCATTTTGTCGGACTTCGACGAAGCCCGCGTGCTGGCCATAGAGAGGGTGGCCGACGATCATGCGCTCGCCTTCAGAGGTGCGGCGGTTACCCCCGAGCGACCCATCGGAGAGGCATGATGTCTCCTGCCGCCTTTCCAGCCGTCCTTACCTTTGACGCTGCGGAAGACCAGCGCGCTCGTCGAGGCGATCGGACCGATGGACGTCGTCGCAGCGGGGAGTTTGCCCTTCCCGCGACCATTCGTACCAGCGTCGCAGAAATTGCGACGCATAGCTTAAGTTCATGTTTCAATGCATGATCTTAGCCGAAACATCGAAACTCCTGAGGCATCACGCTGGAGCCGAGGACGATGCCGCAAGACGCCAAACATGGTCCCGTCATCGGAGTGGTCACGGTCTCGGACCGCGCCAGCCGCGGCCTTTACAAGGATGAGAGTGGCCCGGCGATCGTTGCATTTCTCGAGCGGGTTGTGACGACGCCCGCCGCGATCATCAAACGGATCATTCCCGATGGGTTCGAGTTCGTGCGCGATTGCCTGATCGACCTTGCCGATGCCGAGGGCTGCGACCTGATCCTCACAACGGGCGGCACCGGCCCAAGCCCGCGCGACCTGACCCCCGAGGCAACCGTGGCGGCGGCACCGCGTTTGTTTCCGGGATTTGGCGAATTGATGCGCGCAGAAAGCCTGAAACAAGTGCCGACCGCCATCCTCTCGCGGCAGATCGCCGCGCATCGCGGCCGCTGTCTTGTCATCAACCTGCCCGGCAAGCCGGCGGCGATCGAAATTTGCCTCAATGCCGTCTTCCCGGCGGTACCTTATTGTCTCGATCTCATAGGCGCGGCGCGAATCGAAACCGATCCAGCCGTGCTCCATTCCTTCAGGCCGAAGCCATGACGTGCGCGCCGCGACTTCTTCCTCCTTGGCCGAAATGGCAGCGCAACGTTTCGAAACGCTGACCTGCGATTATCGGCCGCTGCCCAATATTCCGGATGAATTCATCGGGCCGACGGCAACGGCGGGCGCATTGGGTGAGTTTTCTCGAAGCTCTGCCGAACTTGGCGCCGACGAGATCGAACGTCGCTTCGCCACCGCCGACCGGCATATCCGCGATACCGGCGTTTCTTATCGCGCCTATGGCGACACGAGCGAACGCGCTTGGCCGTTGAGCCACCTGCCGCTTGCTGATCGAAGCCGCGGAATGGCGAGACATCGCGGCCGGCGTTGCGCAGCGGGCGCAGCTACTTGAAGCCGTGCTCTCCGATATTTACGGGCCCGCATAGCTCGTGACGACGGCGATCTTCCAGCGCGCGGCAGTGACCGGCTGCCCGGACTTTCTGCCGCCGCTCGCAGGCGTGACAGCCGCCGTCGGGCAAATGTCCTCTTCTTTATGCCGCCGACATCGGCCGCGGGCCGGACGGAAACTGGTGGGTTCTCGGCGACCGTACCCAAGCGCCTTCCGGCACTGGCTATGCGCTCGCCAATCGGCTTGGTCCTCTCGCGCGCCTTCCCGGCGCTCTACCGCGACATGAATATCGAGAGGCTCGCGCCTTTCTTTCAGGCTTTTCGCGACGGGCTAATCGGCGCTGCGACCCACGCCGACCCACGCATCTGCCTGCTAACGCCCGGGCCTTATAACGAAACTTATTTCGAACAGGCCTATCTCGCGCGCTATCTCGGCTTTCTGCTGGTCGAGGGCGGCGACCTCACCATGCGTGATGGCCAAATTCATGTCCGTACCATCGCCGGGCTGAAGCGCGCCGATGTGATCTGGCGGCGCATCGATTCCGATTACGCCGATCCGCTCGAACTCAATGCTAAATCGCGCCTCGGTGTGCCGGGCCTCGTCGAGGCTTTGCGCGCCGGCGGCGTGGTGATCGCCAATGCGCTCGGCTCCGGCGTTCTCGAAGCGCCGGTTCTCATGAGTTTCCTGCCGCGACCTTGCGAGCGCGTGCTCGGCGAAGATTTGCTGATGCCGAATGTTGCGACTTGGTGGTGCGGCCAACCGCGCGAGCGCGAGAAAGTCTTGCCTACGCCCGAAAACATGGCGATCGCCGGCGCCTTCGGCAACCCCGTCCTCGACTATCCGCCGAACCAGGCGCGTCGTCGGCGCATGGCTTTCGGCGGAAGAAAGACAACGGCTCGCGACCGAAATTGGCGAGCGCGGCATCGATTTCGTCGGCCAGGAAGTGGTCAAGCTTGTCGACGACGCCGGTATGGGAAAACGGCAAGATCACGCCGCGGCCTTTTGTGCTGCGGGTCTATGCGGCGCGCACGCGCGATGGCTGGACGATCATGCCCGGCGGCTTCTGCCGCATCTCCGGACGGCCGGATGCGAGGGCGGTCTCGATGGGCGAAGGCGTGCGCTCCGCCGATGTTTGGGTGCTCGCCGATCGGCCGGTCGAACTTGTCACGCTTTCTGCCGACCGACGAGAATGTGCGTATCCGCCGGGTCATCGGGCAATTTGCCGAGCCGAGCCGCCGACAATCTTTTCTGGCTCGGCCGCTATCTCGAACGCGCCGAGGCAACGCTGCGCCTGATCCGCTGTCTCGCTGGGCGGCTCATCGACACCGATGCGCAAGCCAATGCGCGCTCGGCCATCGAACGCATTGGCCGGCTCTTCATCGCCTGGGGTGCGGCGCCGGCGAAAGCTTCGGCGCAGGCGATGAAGCTCGCGGCCACGGGCCTCCACAGCAGCGAGGAATTCGGCTCCGCGCCTAACCCTGGTGCGCGACGCGCATCGCGCGGCTTCTTTCATCCGCGAGCGGCTCTCGCCCGACACCTGGCGGCTCATCGATGAATTGCGCAGCCGAGCTCGACCGCGACGAAAAGGCAACCGCTGACCGAAGCCGAAGCCTATGAGCGCGCCAATGCGGCGCTGCGACGATCGCCGCGATCGCCGGGCTCGCGCAGGAAAACATGAATCGCGGCGCCGGCTGGCATTTTTTCGAAATGGGCCGGCGGATCGAACGCGGCGATCAACTCCTGCCGCTTCGCCCGCCATTTCGCCCATCCCGAAGCGCCGGCGGAAGAGCTCGATATTCTGCTCGACCTGATCGACTCTCCGATCACCTATCGCTCGCGCTATATGATCGGCGTCGCGCTTGGCCCCGTGCGTGATATGGCGGTACTCGATCCGTTCAATCCGCGCTCGGTCGCTTTCCAAGTCGAAAAGCTCAAGGATCATATCGCCGAGCTGCCGACGCTCAGCGATGACGGCATGCTGGAAGCACCGCGCCGGCAAGTGTTGCAACTCTCCGCCGACATCGCGACGCCGTCGCCGACAAGCTCGACAACAATCGCATTCTCGC
>CAVXBI010000001.1:85000-1269867 GCA_963759985.1 uncultured Alphaproteobacteria bacterium | reverse complement strand
CATCTCGCGACACATTACCTGCCGATGCCGCGTGAGATTTTCGATGCGACCCGGAAACTGGCAGTTGAGGGCGCAATGAGGCAGACTTTTTCTGCCGGGAATCCCGCCGAATCTGATCTGCTTTCCGCCGAATTGCAGGTCGCCTTGGAACGCTTGTACGGGATGATAGATATAACCTGGAAACTGTGCGAATACACCAGCTGAAATAGCCTCAATCATGCTGGCGAGAGGACTCATCGTGCTCATGCGATAAGCGCCTTATAAGTTAGCCGTCCCTCGACTGCGGAAAATAGCGCATTGACTCTGATCCTGCGCTGGCATTTCACGCCGGTTCATTCTCCACGTCATTTCCGCGACATATTGATCCAAATGCTTTGGCGATACCCAATGATGGATGCCAATAATTTGCCGTTTCAGCTGCGCCCAAACGCTTTCAATTGTCTGGGTATGGACGTCGCCGATGGCGTACTGGCCGCGCGCATGGTCAATTGTTGCGTGCGGAAATTCTTTTCCTAGATGTTTGTACCCAACCCATTGATCGGTAACGACTAAATCAACAGACGGATAGATTAACCTTGCGTATAAAGCTGGTTAGCGTGTCAGCCTGCACGTCCGGAACGACGCGGGCGACTACATCGCCATCGCGCTGACCGCCGGCTCCTGCAACTACCGTTTTGCCAGCGCCGCCGGTGACACCGCTTTTTCCTCCGCTTGTCCGCACGCTTATTGCGGTAACGGCCCCCTATAAAAGTCTCGTCAACCTCCACAACACCTGACAGGGGTTTGTTGAACGATTGAGTACGAGCCGCATGACGTAGGCGATGAAGCATGAACCACGCGGATTTTTGGGTAATTCCTAGATCCTTGGCGAGTGTCGTCGATGCGATGCCTTTCGGATGATTTGTGAGCTACGCAAATGGCTCCGAACCACACGCGAAGCGGAAGTTTCGTATTCTCAAAAATCGTGCCCACAAGGATCGAAAAATGGGCGCTGCACTCGGCGCACTTGTAGCGATTGGGGTCGGCTAACTTGTAAACTTTCTCGCGCCCGGACCGGGGACAGAACCGTCCGTTTCTCCAACGAATAGCGGTGAAATGGTCGATTGCTGCCTGCGGCTTTTGGAAGGCGATCATCAAGTCAGCGAGCGTTTTAAATTGCTTCATGGCCTGGACACTTTATAAACGCGAGAATACGTCATTTTTTCTTGGTGTCAAGTGCTATATAGGTCCCCTAATTTCCTGGATCTCGACCGCGAGGCATTTCAAATAATCGCGAGCGCCAATTTCTTTTAACAAATATTTATTGAAGCACAGTACGCGGGTGCTAAAATTTAGCTTAGAGCGCCGGCCCATCTTTATGATGTTCGCCAGCGTCTCGTGGAGGAAATATTCCCTATCGGAGGGCGAAGAAAATGCCGATTTACCGAACTTTTGCAGGACGGTCAATTCGGACCGCGCGAAATCGACAAAATAACGAAGGCTTACGAAGAGGCCTTGAAAAACGATAGGCCTTACCGACCGATCGTCTCTGGCAGCCGAAGTGTTAGCCACGCGCATCATCGCTGCATTCCAAAGCGGAGAAACCGATCAGCATCGGATCGCAGAAAAAGCGGTCGCGCGCTTGGAGGCGTTCGCTAAGATGGGCTTGGTTGAACAGAACGAGGCCCCGCGCCCTAGCTAGATGCTGAGCCAGACTGAGTTTGCTACCCGAGGCCCCTCAGTTGGCGGCCTCATCCTTTTTAGGATTCGTCGGCAAAAGCGCTTTATTTGCCTCCAGGGCTTTCACGAGACGATCAACAGCTGCCGCATCGGCAAGCACGGCCGACACCTCCAATAAATCCCCATTGAACGACACCCGCATCGGCGCTGTTAGGGGTGCTTGCGGGGCAAAGCGTCCTGCTGGCGCAGGGGTTCCTGTTGGCGCTTGCATAGGCGGTTTCTCTCGTTGCTGTTCCTTCGTCGGAGCGGCATTATACTCCCCAGAAACCGGTGTTACAAGATCCATAGTTTCCTTATAGACCTCGATAACTCGATCCAAAGCGTCAGAGGCAAATTTCTTCCGAACGAGATAAACCCGCAAATTCTCATCGCTCGGCCGCGAGCCGTGCCATTCGTCTCTGATGGCTGCGAAGAGGGATGGTTTGAAAGCGGCCTCGTTAATCGCCGTCTGTTTCTCTTCGGGCGTTGCCGGGAAGAGAATGGAAATGGCGAGAGGAGAGACCTTCACTTTGTCGCCATTGACCTCTTCAAGAAGCCCATATTTTTCAATGGCAGAGACGTTGCGGCCGGCGAGCCCGTGGAAGCTCGTATAGCCTAAATGTTTTGCCACGACCTCTTTAGGGGCAGCCAAATGCTGTTCGGCCGCATGGACTGCGGTGACGGATTTGATGGCCTCCAGCAGGCTGAGCACTGGATAGTTTGGGCTACGAACACGAGCCATGATTTGGGCCCTCCGATTTAACTTGGCCCTTCTACTCCGGTCGATATAACGCGGTCAAGATTATTTTTTGTATCATACTAAAAAATAACTTGCACAACGCGATATGGCGTTATAATAATTGGTTAAGACGGAGGGAACCAATGCCCATACAGCCAGAGCCTCAGCGGTCCGCCGATCCGCTTGGGCTACGACATGGGAGGGGCCGCGTTCCCGGATAGAAACGAAAACGCGGCCCCCAATAGGCACTTACGAAGCTGGGGATTGGTCTAACGGTAGGACGCCCGCGTTACAGGTGAGGCAATCCCGGTTCGAATCCGGGCTCCCCAAGAACCCGAATTAGTGGGACCGGCTCCGTTGGAGCGGTGCCGGTCCCCGATCATCAACCCCCGGATTTGGCCCCGGAAGTCGAATGACCGTTTCGCTGAATATAAAGCAGTTGGAGCTGCTTTTCCAGCGGCCGGGGCCAAATCCGCAACACATGGATTGGCCCCATGAACATTCTCTCTTTTGAACAGCAATGTGCCGTCATCGGCGCCCTTACCGAAGGTGCCAGCATCCGTTCCGTCGAACGGCTCACCGGTATCCATCGCGACACGATCATGCGCCTGGCGGCCCGCGTTGGGCTTGGGGCGACCAAATTTCACGACCGCACGGTTCATAGCGTCCAAGTCTCCCGGATCGAACTGGACGAGTGCTGGTCATTCGTCGCCAAAAAGGCGCGTAACTGGAAACCTGCCGATGGCCCGAACAAGGGCGATTATGCCCTTCTTGACTATTGGCCTCTGGTTTTTGCCTGTTTCGTTTTTTTGTTTTTAGCGTGGGGAGTGCTTCAGGCCTCTGCTGAGCCTAATTTGGAGACCACTCGTCGCCCCCTATTTATCGAAGTTGCCTACAGGGCAATTTTTGACAGGCCACGTGATGCTGGGATTCCCGACCGTAGGAAGAAAATATCTGCAATATCCCGCATGGTGAACTTCGCCCATAGTACGATAGGCGAAGCATCCGGTGACGATAACCAATTGATGCCCAGCAAGGATTTCACTTTTGTCCCATTTGCCAGTCATAGGAGATTGAATATTTTGTTCGATGTCCGGAAGAGGATAAACGATGCCAGCACCCGCAAGAGGTTCTGTTTTTTCGCACCACCCTTCGACTGTGGATTTCATCATCCGCCAGAGAGGGGTAACTGGATAATCTCGGGGAGTGTTAGGAAGTGTTTTTATAGGCAAAGCAATTGGCCCCATGCCGCTCCTAACGTCAATGACCGGAAAGCGTCCGATATTGCGATAGTGGACTGTTATTTCGGGGCCGTTCTTAGCTTCAGCGGGAATAGAGAATTCAATTGTTGCTGGAGCAATCCATCCACGATTTGCGGCGATAATGGATTGCCTGGTTCTCTCGTTAGCTTTTTTGAGCGCCTGCCATTGGAAGGTGCCGACTACTACGGAGAAGGCTGTAGCCACAAAAATTCCGATCGTCGCCCATACTATAGGATCGCAGAGGGGGCTGCGCTTTTGTTGCTTTGTTTGATTTTGGGTGGCTTCGGAATTATTCGGATTTGGCGACTTAGCGAGAGAGGCGGCTGCCAAGCTGACGAGACCTGCAATAAGCAGCCACGAGCGATTGTTACGGCGCTCGCGCTCATCGTTGGATGGCTTGCTGGGATCTGATAGCGGATTCCTTTTGCTGTCTGCTTTATCAGAATTGGCATTCCCGGATAGCTGTCTCGAAAATGTCCGCGTTCTCGCGATTGTTGTACCGGAACTGAAATTCCGCGACGTAGAGCGGCAGATATTTCTTGCTGACCTTGTGGAATGTGCCGACCATGCCGCGCTTAATCAGCGACCAGAAACCTTCAATCGTTTGAGTGTGGACCGCGCCGACGACATATTGTCCGCGCGCATGGTCGATTGTGGCATGCGGGAATTCTTTGTTCAGATGCTTGTAGCCGACCCATTGATCCGTGCAGAGCAAGCTCACCTTGTCGGAAACGCTTCGTGAACGAAACTTGTCAGCGTCTCGGCGCGGACATTTGCAATGACGCGGGCAACGACATTGCCCTTGCGGCGAACAGCGCCGACGACGATTGCCTTGCCGGCACCGCCAGTCCCGCCGCTCACCATCCGCCGCGCTTGTCCTTGTGCCGGTTCTTGGCGTTGCCGCCGACGAAAGTTTCATCCACTTCGACAATGCCCATGAGCTTACGGAAATCTTCGTTGGCCAGTCCGGCGCGGATGCGATGGCACATGTACCAAGCGGTTCGATAAGAGCCGAAGCCCATCATGCGATGGATTTGCAGAGCGCTGATCCCCTTTTTGCTGGTGAGCATGAGGTGGATCACGCGGAACCAATCGCGGAGCGGCTTATTCGTGTTCTCGAAAATCGTCCCGGTGATATGCGAGAAGCGATAGTTGGTCTCCGAGGGCGAGCATTCGTTGCACTGCCAGTTCCATGTCATCGTGCCGTGCGCTGTAACCTTCACATTGCCACAGCGCGGGCAAGCGACGCCTTCGGGCCAGCGATGCCCGACCAGATAGGCGCAGCAAGCATCTTCGTCCGGGAAAGCCTCTTCCCATTGGGCGATGGTCATTTGGTGGATCGGCTTGGACTGTTTGGCGCGGGCCATATCGGAACTCCCCTTCAACAGGAGCTAATATGGCAGACCTAATTAGTCAAGTCAAGCATAATCGCCCGAGTTCGGACAGTACCTACCCCCCCCTTGCGGAACACAGCAGGAACGGATACAGTTCGTTCACTCTTTGTTTAGCGCCCGAATCCTTAGACTGCGCAGCGTCTTCCTAATCCCACTATTCGGCTTCGCGCCGAAGCCCGCCAGAGCGAGACCCGATGCTGACCCGCAAACAGAGCGAACTCCTGCGCTTCATCCATGAGCGCCTGAAGGAAGCCGGCGTGCCGCCCTCCTTCGATGAAATGAAGGAAGCGCTCGACCTCCGCTCGAAATCCGGCATCCACCGGCTGATCCTGGCGCTCGAGGAGCGCGGCTTCATCCGTCGGCTACCGAACCGCGCCCGCGCGCTCGAAGTCTTGCGCCTGCCGGAATCGACCACGCCCGCCTCGACCGGGCGCGGCAAGAAATTCTCGCCCTCCGTCATCGAGGGCAACCTCGGCCGCGTTCGCGCTGCCGGCCAGGCGACCGAGGACGAAGCCGAGCGCACGACGATCGCCATCCCCGTCATGGGCCGCATCGCCGCCGGCACGCCGATCACCGCGCTCCAGACCCGCAGCCATACGATCAGCATGCCGCCCGACATGCTGCCGCCCGGCGAACATTATGGTCTCGAAGTGCGCGGCGATTCGATGATCGAGGCCGGCATATTCGATGGCGACACCGTCGTCATCCGCAAGCAGGACACGGCCGAAACCGGCGACATCGTGGTGGCCTTGATCGACGATGAGGAAGCCACGCTGAAACGGCTGCGCAAGCGCGGCGCCTCGATTGCGCTCGAAGCCGCCAATCCCGCCTATGAGACGCGCATCTTCGGACCGGACCGCGTGCGCATCCAGGGCAAGCTCGTGAGCCTCATCCGGAAATATTGAGGGGCCTTCTCCCGCTTGCGGGAGAAGGTGTCATGCGAAGCATGACGGATGAGGGGCGGTGCCGCTTCACGATCCCTCACCCTATCCTCCCCCCCCGCTAGCGGGGAGAGGATCTCTCACTCCAGCGGCCCGTTGGGATCGTCGCTTGCCGCCGCCGGGTCGCTGCGCGGGCGGCTTTCGCCCCAATTCGGCTTCGGTGCCGGCGACCAGGGCCTATCTTCGTCAGGGCTGCGCGCGGTTGTCATCGCCCACGCCCTGCCCCGCATGGTGAGCAGGACGGCGCCCGTCTCTTTCAGTCGCTCGCGGTCGAGAACGAGCGGGGCGGCGCAGCCCACCGGCGCATAAAGCGGCGTGACCACGACGTCGGCGCGCAGGCAATCCTCGGCGAAGGCGTGGCGGTCGATCACCAAGGAAACAGCGCGCCCGTCCGGCAGAATTCCGACACAGCCGATCCTGTCGCAGGCGGACTTATCCACAGCCTCGCGCGGGTCGCGGCTGTCGGCATCGGCGCGCAGCCACTGCTCCGCCGAAAACAGGCTCGGGTGGTGGCCGAGCACGGAGAGCGTCCCGTCGGCGCCGCGCAGAGCGAGCGCGTCGCCGGTCGCCGCGATGGCCATATCGAAGGAGGGTCCGTTGGCCGCGCCGCAAAGCCCGATCACGACGAGCGGGATCGCGCTCATGCGCAAAAGCGCGCTTCGCCAGATCACCGCCGAGAGCACGGCAAAGGTCAGGAAAACGATCGCCCAGGGTGCGAAGGCGGTGACATGCAGCGTCGCGCCCGGCAGGCTGCCGATCAGCCGCGCGGCCCAGAGCACGAAGGAGATGCCCAAGCCGACATAATGCCAGACGAAGCCGTCGAGCCCGAGCGGATAGAGCAAGGTTCCGAGGAGCGCTCCCGGCACGGCGAAAACTTCGATGATCAGCAGGGTGAGCGGATTGCCGATCAGCACATAGGGGCTGAGCTCGTGGAAATCATAGGCCATGAAGGAGGCGGTGGCGGTCGTCGCGCAGAAGGTCGCGAAGATGAGCGCCGCCGGCCCATGTCCGAGCTGTTCACGGATGAGCGCCAGCCGCTCCTTCCAGGCCGAGGCGATGGCAAGAGGCGCGCGGCCGAAATTCTCCTGGCGGCGTCGCACCGCAAAGGCCGAGCGAGCCTCGAAGACCGCGACGAGCGCTGCGACGGCGGCAAAGGAAAGCTGAAAGCTCGCGTCCAAGAGCGCCTCCGGCTCGAACGCGATCACAATGACGGCGGCAATGGCGAGATTACGCATGCTGAGCGACTGGCGCTCGACCAGAACTGCGGCGAGCATGATCGTCGTCATGATGAGGGCGCGCTCGGTGCCGACGCGCGAGCCGGTCAGAATATCGTAGAAGATGGCGCCGAGGATCGCCGCGGCCGCCGCCCATTTCTTGATCGGGTAGCGCAAGGCAAGCGTCGGGCTCAACGCCAAAAGCCGCCGTAGGCCGACGAAGAAAATCCCGGCGACAAGCGTCATTTGCACGCCGGAAATCGTGATGATGTGGAAGATCCCGGCTTCGCGGATGATCTCCTTCGTATCGTCCGAGAGCAGGTCGCGCTTACCCGTCACCATGGCGGCGGCGATTGCGCCGGGCTCGCCGCCGATCGTCGTATAGACGCGCCGCGCCAGCGCGTTGCGGCCGCGGTCGACCGCCATCATGAAGGACGACAGAAGATCGGGCGGCGCCAGCGGCGTCATCACATCGACGTGGCCGAGAACGCTGCCCACCGCCCCGATCTTGGCAAACCAGGCATCGCGGGCGAAATCGTAGCCGCCCGGCAGGCTCGCCTGTGCCGGCGGCAGAAGCCGCGCCTTGAGGCGCACATAGGCACCCGCCTCGAAGGGCGGCGTGCGGGCGAGCGTCAGGCGCACGCGATAGGGCGTGGCGTCGGGCGCAAGCCCCTCCGCCTCGACCGGACGCAACAGAAAGCGCGCGCCGGTGCGGCGGAAGTCCATCTCCTCGACAAAGCCTGCGAGCGTAACGATCCTGATCCGGTCGATGACTGGGGCCGCCACGCGCGCGGTGCGCCAGCTGGCCGAGAGAAGCCCGAGGCAAAGGCAGCAGAGAGCGAGCGCGATCCCCCGCGCAAGGCGTTTGCCGCGCAGAACAAAGGCGAGACTTGCGAAGACCGCCGCCGCGGCGGCGGCATACCAAAGCGATGGTTCGCGGTCGGCGAGCAGATACCAGACGGCGCCGGTTCCGGCCGCGACCGGCAGCCAGAGAAAGAACCGCCGCTCCGCGAGTTCGAGTTCGAAAGCTTGAAACAGCAAGCGGCGCGGATCGCCCAGCGCGCGCCTGAGGCGCGCGGCAAAATGCGATTGGGCTAATCCCGTCGCAACGGGCGAGCCGGCAAGGTCTGTCATGAGAGCCCCCTGCCCTCACATGATCGGACCGGAAGCTCGACCTTGCAAGCGCGCAGTTGACGAGTCCCAGCAAAGGTTGGAACAACCCCTCATGGCAGATCAGGTCGTCACCCGCTTTGCGCCTTCGCCGACCGGTTTTCTTCATATCGGCGGAGCGCGCACCGCGCTGTTCAATTGGCTCTTCGCGCGCCATGCCGGCGGCAAGATGCTGTTGCGCATCGAGGACACGGACCGCGAGCGCTCGACCGATGCGGCAATCGCCGCCATTATCGACGGGCTCGATTGGCTCGGTCTTCGCTGGGACGGCGAGGTCATCCACCAGTTCCAGCGCGCAGCGCGCCACCGCGAGGTCGCCGAACATTTGCTCGCCGCGGGCAACGCCTATTATTGCTACGCGAGCCCGGAAGAACTCGACGACATGCGCGCCAAGGCCCGCGCCGAAGGCAAACCGCCGCGCTACGACGGGCGCTGGCGCGACCGCTCGCCGTCGGAGGCACCGCTCGGCGTCAAGCCGGTCATCCGTCTCAAGGCGCCGCAAACAGGCGAGACGGTGCTCCAGGACCTGGTCCAGGGCCGCGTCGCCTGGGCCA
Source organism: uncultured Alphaproteobacteria bacterium (assembly GCA_963759985.1). Taxonomy (GTDB): domain Bacteria; phylum Pseudomonadota; class Alphaproteobacteria; order Rhizobiales; family Beijerinckiaceae; genus Methylovirgula. The sequence continues at coordinate 1,260,895 of CAVXBI010000001.1, read as the reverse complement.
ACGAAAACCTCGACGATCTCGTGCTCCTGCGCTCCGACGGCACGCCGACCTATATGCTCGCCGTCGTCGTCGACGATCACGACATGGGCGTCACCCATATCATCCGCGGCGACGATCATCTCACCAATGCGGCACGGCAGATGCAGATCTATCAGGCGCTCTACTGGCAGGTGCCGATCATGGCGCACATACCGCTGATCCACGGCACCGACGGGGCCAAATTATCGAAGCGGCACGGCGCGCTCGGCGTCGATGCCTATCGCGCCATGGGCTATTTGCCCGTGGCGCTGCGCAATTATCTTGTTCGGCTCGGCTGGAGCCATGGCGACAAGGAATTCTTCACGGCCGAAGAGATGATCGAAGCCTTCGATCTCGCGCATGTCGGGCGCTCGCCGGCACGGTTCGATTTCGCCAAGCTCGAAAACATGAACGGGCACTATATCCGCTCGAGCCGTGACCAAGATCTGGTCGCCGCGCTGGCCGAGACTTGGCCCTATCTGCCGGATCGCGACGACCTGCCGAAAAAGCTCGATGCGCCGATGCAAGCAAAGCTGCTTGCCGCCATGCCGGGCCTCAAGGAACGCGCCAAGACCCTGGTCGAATTGCGCGACGGGGCGACGTTTCTCTTCGCCAGGCGGCCCCTTCCTCTCGACGATCAGGCGGCCGGCGTTCTCGATTCTGGCGGCCGGGCGCATCTCGCCCATCTCCTGCCGCGCCTTGCCGCTTTGCAGCAATGGACCCCCGCGGCGACGGAAGCGGTGGTGCGCTCCTACGTAGAAGAGGTGAATCTCAAGCTTGGTCAAGTCGCGCAACCGTTGCGCGCCGCATTGACCGGCCGCACGACTTCACCAGGAATATTCGATGTGCTGGACGTGCTCGGCCGAGAGGAAAGCCTTGCCCGGATAAGCGACCAGGTTCCTGGATAAGTGACCGGGTTCCTATGGAGCGATAACCCCCGCAGTGCATTATAATCTACAACCGCGGCGATGGCTTGAACCTTACCCAACTATGCGTTAGTTGATATTGCAGTGCACCACTCGGGGCCCTTTTTCGACTGCGGTGCAATGGGCCGGCGGGCGCGTGCCATATCAGGAAGGCAGGCCTCCCATGTTGGATGCAACGAAGCAGGCTCCCGCGAGCGCGATGACGGGAATGCTCACCCTCGGCGAAAAATCCATCCCCGTGCCTGTCAAGGCCGGCACGATCGGCCCTTCGGTCATCGACATCGGCAAGCTTTACGCACAGACCGGATATTTCACCTATGATCCCGGGTTCACCTCGACGGCGAGCTGCGAGTCGCAGATCACCTATATCGACGGCGATGAGGGGATTCTGCTCTATCGCGGCTACCCGATCGAACAATTGGCCGAGCAAGGCGATTTTCTGGAAACCTGCTATCTCCTGCTCTACGGCGAGCTGCCGACCGCTTCGCAAAGAGCCGATTTCGACTACCGGATCACGCGCCACACGATGGTGCATGAGCAGCTGGCGCGCTTCTTTCAGGGCTTCCGTCGCGATGCCCATCCGATGGCAGTGCTCGTCGCAAGCGTCGGCGCGCTTTCGGCCTTCTATCACGACTCGACCGACGTAGCGGAGTCGCATCAGCGGATGCTTGCCTCGATGCGGCTCATCGGCAAGATTCCAACGCTGGCCGCGATGGCCTTCAAATATGCGATCGGCCAACCCTTCGTCTATCCGAAGAACGATCTCGACTATACGTCGAATTTCCTGCGCATGTGCTACGCCGTGCCTTGCGAGGACTATCAGGTCAATCCGGTGATGGCGCGGGCGCTCGACCAGATCTTCATCTTGCACGCCGATCACGAACAGAACGCTTCAACCTCGACGGTGCGCCTCGCCGGCTCTTCCGGCGCCAATCCTTTCGCCTGTATCGCGGCGGGGGTCGCCTGTCTTTGGGGGCCGGCGCATGGCGGCGCCAACGAGGCGGCGCTTAAAATGCTCGAGGAGATCGGCACGGTCAAAAACATTCCGAAATATATCGCCCGCGCCAAAGACAAGAACGATTCCTTCCGCCTGATGGGCTTCGGCCACCGCGTCTACAAGAATTACGATCCGCGCGCCAAGATCATGCAGAAGAGATGTCACGAGGTTTTGGAGCAGACGGGCCGCAAGGACGATCCGTTGCTCGAAGTAGCCTTGGAGCTTGAGCAGATCGCCCTCAGCGACGAATATTTCATCGAGAAGAAGCTTTATCCGAATATCGATTTCTATTCCGGCATCACGCTCAAGGCCATGGGCTTCCCGACCTCGATGTTCACCGCGCTCTTCGCGGTCGCGCGCACTGCGGGCTGGGTCGCCCAGTGGAAGGAGATGATCGAGGATCCGGGTCAGAAGATCGGCCGGCCGCGTCAGCTCTATACCGGCGCACCGCAGCGTGATTACGTACCGATCGATCAACGTTGAACTCCGACGCCGAAGACATAAGTAAAGCTGGCGAAGCCCGCGCGTGAATGCGCGCCGCCGGCGATCGGCGTTGAGCAACAGGGACGGAGATGGCCGAGACTCGCCAAACCGCGCTCGTGACCGGCGCCTCTTCAGGCATAGGCCTCGAAATCTGCCGCGCGCTCGCCGAACAGGGTTTCGATCTCATCCTTGTGGCACGCAGCGAGGGTAAGCTCACCGAGCTGGCGCGAGAGCTTGGCGGGCAAAGCGCGATCAATGCCAAGGTGCTTGCCGCCGACCTCACGCAGCCCGGCGCCGCGCAGCAAATTTATGACAAGCTTGCGTCGGAAGCGACGCGCATCGATGCGCTTGTCAACAATGCAGGCTTTGGCGCGCATGGCCCCTTCGCCGCCCTGCCTCTTCAACGCCAGCTCGACATGATCGCCGTCAACATCACCAGTTTGACGGCTCTGACGCGGCTTTTCCTGCCGGACATGTTGGCGCGCCGCCAGGGAAAAATCCTGAACGTCGCATCGACCGCGGCCTTTCAGCCCGGGCCCAACATGGCGGTCTATTACGCCAGCAAAAGCTACGTGCTTTCATTCTCGGAGGCGCTTGCTGAAGAGCTGATGGGCAGCGGCGTGAGCGTGACCTGTCTCTGCCCCGGTCCGACAAAGACCGCATTTGCCGCGGGCGCGGAACTGGAGGGATCACTTCTTTTTCGGCTCTTGCCGAGCGATGCGCGCAGTGTGGCGCGTCAGGGCGTTGCCGCGATGCAGGCTGGCAAGAGGCTCATCGTTCCCGGCGTTCTCAATAAGATCATGGCCTTTTCCGTCCGCGTGACGCCGCGCCCGGTCATCCTGAAAATCGTCAAACAATTGCAGCCCTAGCTCTTCGTGCTATCAGGAGCCAGGACGCCGGAGCGCGAACGCGCTGGCGTACAGAGGAATGAGCCTGTGTCGATGATTGAGCCGGCGACTGAGGCGGATATTCTGGTGATAGGAACCGGTGCCGCGGGACTTTCGACCGCCATCGCGTTTGCCCGCTCCGGCTTCGCCGTGATTGCCAGCGGCGCTCTCGACACGGTCAGCAACGGCCGCACCGTCGCCTTGTTCGAAGGCTCGTTGCGCTTCTTTCGTGCCTTGGACCTTTGGCCGCGGCTCGCCGATCAAGCAGCCAAGATCGAGTCGATCGAAATGATCGACGCAACGGGATCGCGCGTGCCGATCCCGCGCATCGCCTTTTCGGCCGATGAGGTGGGACTTCCGGCTCTCGGCGCCAATATCGAGACTGACCGGCTCGTTGCTTGCCTCGCCGAGATTGCCGGCGAAACCCAGAACCTCGATCTCGAAACGGGCTGGCTCGCCGAAATCACGGACGCTGGCGATCGCATCCGCGCGACCTTCACTTCCGGTCGCAACGTCGACGCGAAGCTCATTGTCGCCGCCGACGGACAAAGATCGACGGTACGCAGCAAGGCGCGCATCGGCACGCGGCGATGGTCCTATCCGCAGGTGGCTTTGACCGCGCTCACCGCGCATGAGAAGCCGCATCGCAACAGATCGATCGAATTCCATACGCGCAATGGCCCATGCACGCTCGTGCCGCTCCCGCCCCGCAGCGGCGCGGAACATCGATCGAGCCTCGTCTGGCTCATGTCGGCGCGCGAGGCTGAGCGGCGCCGCGGCCTCGCCCCTGATGCGCTTGCGGCCGAGGTCGAGCGTGAAGTCGAAGGGATCTTCGGCGACATGCGGCTCGACAGCGCCTGCGGGTTTTTTCCGATGATGGGCATGAAAGTGTCGCGGCTTGTCGCGCATCGAATAGCGCTGCTTGGCGAGGCGGCGCATGCCTTTCCGCCGCTCGCCGCGCAAGGCCTCAATTTGAGCCTGCGCGACATTGCCGTGCTCGTCGAATGTATTGAGGCGGCACGCGCGCGCGGCGAGGACATCGGCAGCGCGCCGGCGCTGCGGCCCTATGCCGACGCGCGGCGCTCGGACATCGTCTTGCGCACCAGCGGCATCGACATTTTGAACAGGTCTTTGCTGTCCGATTTTCTCCCGGTCGAAATCGCCCGCGGCCTCGGCTTCTTCGCTTTTGCGACGATCGGGCCGCTGCGCCGTGCGGTGATCATGGAAGGCATCTTGCCGCACGAGCGTCTTCCGCCGCTGATGCAAGCATAGCGGGTCTCACGGCCAGCTCGGTGCCGTTTTCATGCTGATCGAAATAGGGTAGATCTGGCGCGCCTCCTGCGCCTTGTTCGTCGCGGCGAAATCGGCGGTCCCGCGCCGCTCGGCGTGGAGCAAATATCGGCCGGGATTCGACCCATTGATGCGAAGCGCCGCGGCAGGACGCATTTTTGCGACGCGTATCGGCGGCGTCTCCTTGCGCCACAGGTTTGAAGACCTCGGCTTGCGCCTCGCCCTGGCCTGCCTCGGGGTCCTGTCGATCGAGACGGCCTCCTGGCTTTCAGGCCAGGTTTGGAGACGGCTTGGCCCGCGTGTCGGAAGCGAGCGTCACAAAAGGGCGCTCGAAAACCTGGCGATCGCTTTCCCCAAGAAATCGTCGGTCGAGCGCGATGCACTCGCCGCTGCCATGTGGGAAAATCTCGGCCGCACCTTCGCCGAGACTTTTCGTCTGGCCGAAATTGCGGCGGGCGGCAGAGTGAAGGTCGCGGCCCCGCCCGGATTCGAGCGGGACGAGGCACGTGTCGTCTGCGCGGCGCATCAGGCCAATTGGGAAGTCGCGGTGCTCGGCGTCCCGACCCAGGCGCGGCCGGCCGGCGTCTACCAGCGGATCAAGAATCCTTTGGTCGATGCGCGGGCGCTGAAGATGCGCAGATCCTTCTATTCCGGTGGCCTTTATCCTAAAACTCCGGCGGCGCTTCGCCACCTGATCCGTCATGCCCGCGAAGGCGGCACGCTCGCTGTGCTCGCCGATCAACGTGATTTTCGCGGTCCCCGGGTCGATTTTTTTGGCGCGCCGGCCCCCTCGACGCCGTTTCCAGCCATGGTGGCGCGCAGCCTCGGCATCAAGCTCTATGCCGGCGAGATCGTCCGCGAGGCGCATGTGCGGTTCACCATCAACCTCGTCGAGATCGCGCTGGCGCAGACAGAGGATCGCGAGGCCGATATTGTCGCCGCAACGGCGGCGCTCCAAGCCGAGTTCGAACGCGCGATCAGGCGGAACCCGGATCAATGGATGTGGTCGCACCGGCGCTGGGGTTGAGGCCGTCGAAATTTTGAAGGATCGAGACGTGCAAATCGTCACCTGGAACGTCAATTCGGTGCGGCAGAGAACCGAGCATCTCCTGCGCTATCTCAAGGAGGTGAGCCCCGACGTGCTCTGCCTGCAGGAGCTGAAATGCGTCGATGAAGCCTTTCCGTACATCGAGGTCGAGGGCCTCGGCTATAATGTCGCCGTTCACGGACAAAAGGCGCTCAATGGCGTCGCCATTCTCTCCAAGGCGCCGCTTGAAGTGACGCGCGGGCTCGCTGGTGATGCGAGCGACGAGCATGCGCGCTATATCGAGGCCGTCATTCCCAATGGCGCCGGCATCGTCCGAGTCGCCTCGCTCTATCTGCCCAACGGCAATCCGCCGTTGAGCGACAAATACGCCTATAAGCTTGCCTGGATGGACCGACTGATCGCCCAGGCCCGGCACCTGCTTTCCCTTGAAGAACCCGTGATCCTGGCCGGCGATTACAACGTCATTCCGGAACCGCGCGATTGCTTCGATCCCAAGGTCTGGGCCGGCGACGCCTTGTTCCTTCCGCAGACGCGGCAAAAATTCCGGACACTCGTCAATCTCGGCTACACGGACGCTTTGCGCGCAACGACCGACGCGGCGGGGCTCTACACCTTTTGGGACTATCAGGCCGGCGCCTGGCAACGCAACAAGGGCATCCGCATCGATCATCTGCTGCTCTCGCCGTGCGCCTCCGACCGGCTCGTGAAAGTCACCATCGACAAGGAGAGGCGTGGCGAGGAGAAACCCTCGGATCACGTTCCGGTCAGGATCGAATTGGTGTAGTGATCCCCTTGTGATCGATAAACTCGAATTCTTCATCGCCGTCGCTCGGGAAGAAAGTTTCAGCCGGGCCGCGGAAACTTGCGGCGTCACCCAGCCGACCCTCTCGGCGGGGATCAAGCAATTGGAGGAGATGCTCGGCGTGCTCCTCGTCAACCGCAGTTCGCGGTTTCATGGATTGACGGCGGAAGGCGGGCGGGTGCTCGAATGGGCGAAGCGGATCGTCGGCGACGCCCGCGCCATGCGCCAGGACGTCCGCAGTTTGAAGAGCGGCCTCATCGGGCATCTCAAGATCGCAGCCGTGCCGACGGCACTCACCATGGTCGCGGCCCTCACCACGCCATTTCGCGCCAAACATCCGGGCGTCCGGTTCAGCATCATGTCGATGACGTCGATTCAGATCCTCGAAGCGCTCGACAATCTCGAGATCGATGCCGGCATCACCTATATCGACAACGAGCCGCTCGGCACGGTGCGCAGCCTGCCGCTCTATGACGAGGAATATCGGCTTCTCACCTCCGCCGGCAGTCCTTTTTCCGAGCGGGAAAGTGTGACCTGGGCCGAGGTCGGGCAGATTCCGCTCTGTCTCTTGACCCCCGACATGCAGAATCGCCGGATCATCAACAGTCTTTTAACGAGCGCCGGCAATCAGCCGGCCTCGACGCTCGAATCAAATTCTGTGATCGCCCTTTACGCCCATGTGCGCACCGGGCGATGGGCCAGCGTCATGGCCGAGAAGCTCGTCGATACTCTGGGAATCGTCGATCCGATCAGATCTATCCCCATCCTTGAACCGCGAGCCGTACATCAGATCGGCCTCATCGTGCCGCGGCGAGATCCAATGACGCCGCTGACTGCCGCTATTTTTGCAGAAGCGAAGTATCTTATTGCGCCGCAGCATATTGGTACCGATAATAGAAACTCTCTATAGGCCTACGGAATCCGTCTCTTGATCGGCGTAGCCGAAAGGACCACCTATTTTTAGACGCGTTTTAAGAATGGGTCGCCTTGCGGGCGCCTGATATTTCCCTCCGACGCATCGCGGCCGCGGTCCGGGTCCTTTCGATAGAGAAACCGGGACCAATTGGTTGGTGGAAACATGTCCAAGACTCCTGTCTTCGACGAAGGCCGCGCGCAAGAAATCATTGCCGAACATCTCAGCAGCGAAGGCCCGTTGCTTCCGATTCTGCATGCATTCAACGAGGAATTCGGCTGCATCGACGATGCCGCCGTTCCGCATATCGCCGCAGCGCTCAATTTGTCGCGCGCCGAAGTTCACGGCGTTTTGACCTTCTATCATGATTTCCGCCGCGCGCCCGCAGGCCGCCACGTGTTGAAGATCTGTCGGGCCGAAGCCTGTCAAAGCCGCGGTAGTGAAGCTGTCGCGCGGCGCTGCCTCGGCGAGCTCGGAGTTGATTGGCACGAGACGACGGCGGACGGCGAGCTCACGGTCGAGCCGGTCTATTGTCTCGGACTTTGTGCGAGCGGCCCAGCCGCTCTTCTCGATGATGAGCCGCTTGGCTTGCTCGATGCCGACAAACTCGTCGAAGCCATCGAAGAGGTTTGCGCCCCATGACGCGCGTCTTCGTCCCGAAGGATTTGGCGGCGCTTGCCGTCGGCGCCGACAAGGTCGCCAAGGCGATCGCCGACATTGCAGGCGACCGCGGCAAGGACATCACGATCGTTCGCAACGGCTCGCGCGGCATGTTCTTCGTCGAGCCGCTGGTCGAAGTCGAAACGCATGCCGGCCGGATCGGCTATGGGCCGGTTGCGCTGCGCGACATCGCCTCGCTCTTCGATGCCGACTTCCTCAATGGCGCAGCGCATCCTCTGCGCATCGGCCGTCCTGAAGACCATCCTTTCCTTGCGCGCCAGACGCGGCTGACTTTCGTCCGCTGCGGCATCACCGATCCGCTTTCGCTCGAGGATTATGCCGCACACGACGGCTGGCGCGGGCTGAAACGCGCCCTTGAGATCGGCGCGGCGGCCATCGTGACCGAAGTCACGCAATCGGGGCTGCGCGGCCGCGGCGGCGCCGGCTTCCCGACCGGCATCAAATGGAAGACGGTCGCCGATACGGCGGGCGATCTCAAATACATCGTCTGCAATGCCGACGAAGGCGATAGCGGCACGTTTGCCGATCGCATGGTGATGGAAGGCGATCCTTTCATGCTCATCGAAGGCATGACGATTGCCGCCGTCGCGGTCGGGGCGAGCAAAGGTTATGTCTATTGCCGCTCCGAATATCCGCATGCGATCCGCACCTTCAACGAAGCTCTGCGGCGTGCCAGGAGCGCCGGCTGGCTCGGAAATTCCGTCTGCGGCTCCGGGCATCGTTTCGATATCGAGCTGCGCGTCGGTGCCGGCGCCTATGTCTGCGGCGAGGAGACGGCGCTGCTCGACAGCCTCGAAGGCAAGCGCGGGATGGTGCGCGCCAAGCCGCCGCTGCCAGCCCATAAGGGATTGTTCCAGCGCCCGACCGTCGTGAACAACGTCCTGTCCCTTTCGGCCGTCCCCTTCATTCTGACGGAAGGCGCCGCGGCCTATGCCAATTTCGGCATGGGCCGGTCGCGCGGAACCATGCCCATCCAGATCGCCGGCAATGTGCGCTACGGCGGCCTGTTTGAAACCGGCTTTGGACTGACGCTCGGCGAAATCGTCGAGGATATCGGCGGTGGAACGGCCTCGGGCCGGCCAATTCGGGCGGTGCAATGCGGCGGTCCGCTGGGCGCCTATTTTCCGCCCAGCCTTTTCGACACGCCGTTCGACTATGAGGCTTTCACGGCGCGCGACGGGCTCATCGGCCACGGCGGGGTCGTCGTCTTTGACGACAGCGTGGACATGGCCGAAATGGCGCGGTTTGCGATGGAGTTCTGCGCCATCGAAAGCTGCGGCAAGTGCACGCCCTGCCGCATCGGCTCGACACGCGGCAAAGAGGTCATCGAACGCATCATGCTCGGCACCAACGTCGATGCCAACATAACGCTTTTGGAAGATCTCTGTCAGACAATGAAGTTTGGTTCACTTTGCGCGCTCGGCGGCTTCGTGCCCTACCCCGTCATGAGCGCGCTTCGCCATTACCCGGAAGATTTCAGGCCGCGCGCGGCGGTGGCGGCCGAATAGGAGAAAACCCATGGCTCTCATCAGCGAGATCGACTACGGCACACCGGCTGCGAAGTCCGACAAGCTCGTGGAGCTTACGATCGACGGAGCCAAAGTCAGCGTGCCGGCCGGCACTTCGATCATGCGCGCGGCAATGGGGATCGGCAATCACATCCCGAAGCTCTGCGCGACCGACTCTGTCGAGGCCTTCGGCTCTTGCCGCCTCTGCCTCGTCGAAATCGAAGGCCGCAACGGAACACCGGCTTCGTGTACCACCCCGGTCGCACCGGGCATGGTCGTGAAAACCCAGACGCCGCGCCTGAAAGCCTTGCGCAACGGCGTGATGGAACTCTACATCTCCGATCATCCGCTCGATTGCCTGACCTGCGCCGCCAATGGCAATTGCGAACTGCAGACCGAGGCTGGCGTCGTCGGCCTGCGCGAAGTGCGCTACGGCTATGCCGGCGAAAATCATCTCGCCGACAAGAAGGACGTTTCCAATCCTTATTTCGCCTATGATCCATCGAAATGCATCGTCTGCAACCGCTGTGTGCGCGCCTGCGAGGAAGTGCAAGGCACGTTCGCGCTGACGGTCGACGGACGCGGCTTCGAGAGCCGCATTTCGCCCGGCCAAATGGAAAACTTCTTCGATTCCGAATGCGTCTCTTGCGGCGCCTGCGTGCAGGCCTGCCCGACCGCGACGCTCGCCGAGAAATCGCTTTACGACATCGGCCAGCCGGAACATTCGGTGGTGACGACCTGCGCCTATTGCGGCGTCGGCTGTTCGTTTAAAGCCGAGATGCGGGGCGACGAGCTGGTGCGCATGGTGCCCTATAAGGATGGCAAGGCGAACCACGGCCATTCCTGCGTCAAGGGCCGCTTTGCCTGGGGCTATGCGACCCATAAGGAGCGCATCTTGAAGCCGATGATCCGCGCCAAGATCTCCGATCCTTGGCGCGAAGTCTCCTGGGATGAGGCGATCAACTATGCGGCGTCCGAGTTCAAGCGCATCCAGGCGACCTACGGCAAATCTTCGGTCGGCGGCATTACGTCGTCGCGCTGCACGAATGAGGAAACCTATCTCATTCAGGAGCTCATCCGCGCCGGCTTCGGCAACAACAATGTCGACACGTGTGCGCGCGTCTGCCATTCGCCGACCGGCTATGGTCTGAAGACTACGTTCGGCACATCCGCCGGTACGCAGGAGTTCGACTCCGTCAACGATGCCGACGTGATCGTCATCATCGGCGCCAATCCGACCGACGGTCATCCGGTCTTCGCCTCGCATATGAAGAAAAGGCTGCGCGAGGGCGCCAAGCTCATCATCATCGATCCGCGCCGCATCGATCTCGTGCGTTCTCCGCATATCGAAGCGAATTATCATCTGCCGCTGAAGCCCGGCACCAATGTCGCCATGCTCGACGCGCTCGCGCATGTGATCGTGACCGAAGGCCTCGTCAACGAATTTTTTGTGCGCGAACGCTGCGAGCCGGCCGAATTCGCGGCCTGGGCCGCCTTCGTCTCGGAGCCGCGCAACAGCCCCGAGCAAGTCGAGAAGATCACCGGCGTTCCCGCCGAGTTGGTCCGCGCCGCGGCGCGCCTCTATGCGACGGGCGGCAACGGCGCAATCTACTATGGCCTCGGCGTCACCGAGCACAGCCAGGGTTCGACGACCGTCATGGCCATCGCCAATCTCGCGATGGCGACCGGCAATCTTGGGCGGCCCGGCGTTGGCGTCAATCCTCTGCGCGGCCAGAACAACGTGCAGGGCTCCTGCGACATGGGCTCCTTCCCGCACGAGCTCTCGGGCTACCGGCACGTCTCCGACGAAGCTGCGCGCTCGATCTTCGAGACAATCTGGGGCGTGAAGCTCGATAAGGAGCCGGGGCTGCGCATCCCGAACATGATCGATGCCGCAATCGACGGCACGTTCAAGGGCATCTACATCCAAGGTGAGGATATTCTGCAATCCGACCCGGACACCAAACATATGTCGGCCGGATTGGGCGCGATGGAATGCGTCGTCGTGCAAGACCTGTTCTTGAACGAGACGGCCAATTACGCGCACGTCTTCCTTCCCGGCTCGACCTTCCTCGAAAAGGACGGAACCTTCACCAATGCCGAGCGTCGCATCCAGCGCGTGCGCAAGGTCATGGCGCCGAAGAACGGCTACGAAGATTGGCAGATCACCATGCTGCTTTCGGCGGCGCTCGGCTATCCGATGCATTACAAGCATCCGAGCGAGATCATGGATGAGATCGCCCGCGTGACGCCGACCTTCGCGAATGTATCCTACGCCCTTCTCGACGAGGTTGGCTCCGTTCAATGGCCTTGCAACGAAAAGGCACCGACCGGCACGCCGACCATGCATATCGGCACGTTTACGCGCGGCAAGGGCAAGTTCGTCCTCACCGAGTATGTGCCGACCGACGAGCGCACCGGTCCGCGCTTCCCGCTCCTGCTTACGACCGGGCGCATTCTCTCCCAGTACAATGTCGGCGCCCAGACGCGGCGGACCGCCAACGTGCTCTGGCATGAGGAGGACGTGCTCGAGATCCATCCCAACGACGCCGAACTGCGCGGCATCCGCGACCAGGATTGGGTGAAAATCCAGAGCCGCTCCGGCGAGACCACGTTGCGCGCCAAGATCACCGACCGTGTCGCCCCGGGTGTGGTCTATACGACCTTCCACCACCCGCTGACCCAGGCCAATGTCGTGACCACCGACTTCTCGGACTGGGCGACGAATTGCCCGGAATATAAAGTCACCGCGGTGCAGGTCTCGACCTCCAACGGGCCAACCGAGTGGCAAGAGAAGTATCGCGAAATGTCCGAGCACAACAGCCGGATCGCGCACACGCTCGATGCGGCGGAATGAACGAGACGGAGCACGAAGACTTGGCCGAACCCGCGGTGAGCGTGGCCTGTCTCGCTCAGCGCGGCAGCGTTTCTTTCGCGTCGACGCGGCTCGTACCGGATGAGCAAGCCGTAGCCTTCACCTTCAATGGCTCGACCCACGCGGTGATGATGGCAACCCCCGCCGACTTGGAGGATTTCGCCGTCGGTTTCGCCTTGACCGAGGGCCTGATCGAGGGACGCGACGAGATCGAAAGCCTCGACGTCGTGTCCTTGCCGCTCGGAATCGAAATCCGCGCCTGGCTCAAGGAAGACCGCGCCAAAGCCTATGCGCAGCGCCGCCGCAGCATGGCCGGCCCGACCGGCTGCGGACTTTGCGGAATCGAGAGTTTAGAGGCCGCGATGCGTTCGACCCCGAAGGTCGCCGCTTCGCAATTGCGTTTCACGTCGCAAGAGATTTTCGCTGCAATGGCGGCGCTCGAGCCCGGCCAGAAATTGAACGAGGCCACGCACGCGGTCCACGCCGCCGGCTTCTTCACCGAGGCCGAGGGTCTTGTGGCTCTCCGCGAAGACGTCGGACGCCACAATGCGCTGGATAAGTTGATCGGAGCGCTCGTTCGCGACGGGCGGACGGCAGCGGCGGGTTTCGTTTTGACGACCAGCCGCGTGTCGATCGAATTGATCCAGAAGGCGGCGCGGCTCGACGCACCGGTTCTCGTCGCGGTCTCGGCGCCGACCGCCGCTGCGATCCGGCTTGCCGAGGATTGCGGCATGACACTCGTGGCGGTCGCGCGACGCCAGGACTTCGAGATCTTCACCCATCCCGAAAGGTTGCAGAGCAAAGCCGCCCGCCATGTCGCATAACACCCAGAATAGACTGGTCTACATGGCAAACCAGATCGGCGCGTTCTTCAAGACGCAAGGCCATGACACGGCGGTTGCGGGCATCGCCGATCATATCGCCAAATTCTGGGACCCGCGCATGCGCGCGCAAATCTTCGCGCATCTCGAACATGGCGGCGAGGGTCTTGATCCCTTCGTGAAAGAAGCCCTCGAAACGCTGGCGCGCAAGCAACAGGGCGCAGGCGCTTCAAACTAGTTTGGATCGATATCGCGCGGCCTATGCCAAGGCACGGCGATATTCGCTTGGGCTTACGCCTATGAGCCGTCGGAAGCCCGCGCTCAGGGAGCTCGCTTCGCTGAAGCCGAGTTGCAGCGCGATCTCCGTCACCTGCGTTTCCGTACCGCCCAACAGGTTCTTCGCCGCCTCCATGCGGCGCATCATATGATAGCGATGCGGCGGCATGCCGAAGGATTGCTTGAATGCGCGCGAGAAATGGTACGGGCTCAAGTGCACGATCTCGGCCATCTGGGCGATGGAGATCGGCGCGTCGAGTTGCGCCTCGACGTAATCGGCAATGCGTTTCTGTTGCCAAGGGGCAAGTCCGCCCCGCCGCCGCATCTCAATGGGAGCACCGTTGAACCGGATCAGCTCGTGGCAGAGCACCGCGCCCAGCGCCTCTGCGTAGAGGCCGGCGCTCGCATCCGGCGCGGCGATCTGCGCCTTCAGCTTCAGCGCCGTCCCCCAGAGATCGCCGTCGAAGAAAAAGAGGCGCGGTCTGAATGCGATGTCACCAAAGCGCAACTCCGGGTCAATCAGCGGGCCGCGTGGATCGATGTAAAAGAAGTTCACCCGGCTCAAGACCCGCGGCTTCTGCCAACCGTGAAACCGGCTGCCCGCAGGAACGAAGGTCAATTTCCGGCTGAGATCACGCAAGTTTGATTTTGGCAGGCCCTCGAGCGCCGTCTCCCCATCGTAGCGATGCGACAGCTCGGGCGCGATCAGCAGATGGCAGGGCGCCTGGAAATCGTATTCGTAGGTTTGCGGCTCGGTCAGCTCGACGCTTTCGGCTTCGAGACCCAGCCAATTGGCCGGCCGGCGCCTTAAGATATCGGCCGGCGAAAAATCGATCCTGGGCGACGAACACCCGGCGGCCGGGCGCGGGACACTCATGGCGGGATCCTTCCCCAATGCAATGAGATCTTAGCTATGCCTCCCGATTCGCCGCCTCCCAAGCTTGTTTTTGGCCATATGGCGCCGATGTCCTTGTCGTTCAATCACGTTCACGGGGAGATGAGCGGCAAATTCGCCCTCGAGCCACGAATTGTTCCGCCTTAGCCAGCCCCCTGGTTCAAACAGCCGTAGCAAGGCGGATCAGGATTGAGCAAGGCTGAACAAGCAGGGGCGGCACGAGGTTGCTAATCTTCCAGGCGGACCCGGCCCGCAAATCGCCGGGGGATGTTGCATGCCTGCCATGCAAACGTCGCGGGGTGCGGCAGCATATTTCTTTGTCGTCGCATCCATCAGCCGGAGCTCGTTCATGGGTATCGTCCGCTTTGCCTTGCGGTTCCCGCACACGTTCTTCGTGATGGCTTTGGCGATCCTGTTTCTCGGGGTCAGCGCGATCCTTACCGCGCCGAAGGACATTTTCCCGGTGATCGACATCCCGGTCGTCACCGTCATTTGGCAGTACACCGGCCTCACGCCGCGGGAGATGGAAGCACGGGTCACGACCTACAGCGAATATTCCATCAGCGCCAATGTCAACAACATCCGCGATATGGAGTCTCAGACTCTGTCGGGTTTGGCGGTTCAAAAGATCTTCTTTCAGCCCAACGTCAACGTCGATCTGGCAATCGCGCAGATCGTCTCCGCGACCAATTCCATCCGCGCCCTCATGCCGCCCGGCATCCAGCCGCCGGTCATCGTTCAGTTCAACGCGTCGAGCGTGCCGGTGCTGCAAATCAGTCTCTCGTCAGACAGGATGAACGAGCAGCAGCTTTACGACTATGGCATCTATCGCCTGCGCCAGGCGCTGGCGCCGATAAATGGCATCACCTTGCCGACCCCTTACGGAGGCAAGTATCGGCAGATCATGGTCGATCTCGACCCGGATGCGCTGCGTGCCAACGGTCTTACCCCGAACGACATCGTCAACGCGGTGAATGCCGAGAGCCTGACATTGCCATCCGGCGACGCCAAGATCGGCAATACGCAGTTCATCGTCAGCGTCAACGCCATGGCGCAGTCGATCGAAGCGCTCAACAACATCCCGATCCGTCAGGTCGGCGGCACAACCGTCTACTTGCGCGATGTCGCTCATGTCCGCGACGGCTGGGCGGTACAGCAGAACATCGTGCATACCAATGGCCGGCGTTCAGTTCTCTTGACGATCATCAAGAACGGCGACGCCTCGACGCTGACCGTCGTCGACGCGGTGCGGGCGATCATGCCCGAACTGCGCAAAGCCGCCCCGCCCGGCATGGAAATGAACCTCCTGTTCGACCAATCCGTGTTCGTGAAGCAGGCCATTGCCGGCGTGCTGCGGGAAGGCGTGATTGCCGCCGGACTGACCGCGCTGATGATCCTGATCTTTCTCGGCTCGTGGCGATCGACCCTCATCGTCATGGTATCGATCCCGCTGTCGATCCTAAGCTCGATTGCGATTTTCTCCGCGCTCGGCCAGACCATCAATACGATGACTCTCGGTGGCTTGGCTCTGGCCGTCGGCATTCTTGTCGACGATTCGACCGTCGCGATCGAGAACACGCATCGCCTCTTCGAAGAACGCCGGCCGTTCCTGGATGCCGTACTGCACGGCTCGGCCGACATCGCCCTGCCCACGCTGGTTTCGACCCTGGCGATCTCCAGCGTCTTCGTCTCGGTCTTCTTCCTGCAAGGGGCGGCGCGCTTTTTGTTCACGCCGCTCGGCATGGCGGTGGCATTCGCCATGCTCACCTCCTACGTCCTGTCGCGGACGCTCACGCCGATCATCATCCGTTACATCTTGCGTGGCGAGCAGGAAAGGCATGGATCGGCTCACTCGGCCGGCTGGTTCGAGCGTTTCCATAATACGTTCAATCGCGGTTTCGATCGCTTCCGCAACGCCTATATCTACGTCCTCAACGGCGTGCTCAGCAGTCACGTCATCGTCATCGGCGTGGCGCTCTGCGTCCTCGGCGGCGCCGCCGTCCTGATGATGTTTGACGGCACCGATTTCTTTCCCCAGATCGACGCAGGTCTGATCCAGCTTCACGTCCGCGCGCCGCCGCGCACCCGTATCGAAGTGACCGAGAGGATCTTTCAGGACGTCGAGGATCGGATTCGTCAAATCATTCCGCCAAAAAACCTTGGGCTCATCATCGACAACATCGGCTTGCCGCAGCGCTCCTATAATCTCGCCTTCACCGACGGCTCGACGATCGGGGTGAACGACGGCCTGATCCTCATTTCGCTCAACGAAGGGCATCCGCCGACCGCCGACTGCGTCAAGAAAATACGCACCGTGCTGACCCGAGAATTCCCCGATATGCTGTTCTATTTCCAGCCGGCCGACATGGTCACGCAAATCCTGAATTTCGGTATTCCATCGCAGATCGACGTCGAAGTGGAGGGACCCGACCGCGCCGGCAATCGTGAACTCGCCGAGACTCTGCAGCATAGAATGGCGAACGTCTCCGGTCTGGTTGACGTCCATATCCAGCAGGAGCTCGACGCGCCGGAACTCTACTATCAGGTCGACAGGAGCCGCGCCCAGCAGCTCGGTCTGACGATCAACAGTATAGCCAACAACCTCAACATCAGCCTGAGTTCGTCGGAACAGGTGTCACCCAATTTCTGGACGGATCCTACGAGCGGCATTCCCTATTACTTTGCCGTGCAGACGCCGGAATATCGGTTGGCGAGCATCAACGACCTCAACAACACGCCGATCGTGAGCCAGGCTTCGGTGCGAACTCCGGTGCCCAACATCCTGGGCAACGTTGCGACCATGCAACGCGTCGCCGTGCAGTCGGTCTTCAATCATTCGAACATTCAGCCGCTCTATGACATCTACGCCAGTACGCAGGACAGCGATCTCGGCACCGTCGCAAAATCGATTCAGTCGATTGTGACGGACCTCGAGCCGAAGCTGAAACCCGGCAACGAGTTTGTGGTCCGCGGCCAGATCGAAAGCATGAACTCGGCATTCAAGGAACTCGGCATCGGTCTCATCTTTGCGGCCGTTTTCGTCTATCTGCTGATGGTCGTGAATTACCAGAGCTTCCTCGATCCGCTCGCGGTGATTCTCGCGTTGCCCGGCGCCGGGGCGGGAATCCTTCTGATGCTGTTCGTCACCGGCACGACGATCAGCGTGCCCTCACTCATGGGCGCGATCATGGCGGTCGGCGTCGCTTCGGCCAATTCGATCCTGCTCGTCACCTTCGCGCGCGATCAGCGGCAGGAAGGCGCAAGCGCGCGGGAGGCCGCCATCGCGGCCGGACGCACGAGGATTCGGCCGGTTCTAATGACCGCGGCGGCGATGGTCGTCGGGATGATCCCGATGGCGATCGGCACGGCCGGCGAAGAACAAAATGCGGTCTTGGCGCGCGCCGTGATCGGCGGCGTCCTCGTCGGCACGGTTACCACGCTTCTGTTCGTACCTTATCTTTATTCGGTCATCGGCCGGTTCGAGCGGCCCAAGCCCGAGCATGAAGACGAGGCTGAACCTCTCCCGCTGGAAGGATGATTGAATAATGCTCTCCAAGTGCCATCTATTCCTGGGACAAAGGATATTGTCAGATGCGAGATGAAGTCCGAAGGCCCGAGCAGAAAGAAGAAAGCCAGCCGGGCGTAACCGACCGCTTGAGACGCAACGTCCGCCTCGTGGGCGTGGGCGCCCTGGTCGTCGTCGCCGTCCTGGTTGGATTCGGCACTTGGGGCCATGCGCAGCGGCAGATGGCCGCGCTCGAGACTCTTAACCAACAGGAGACTGAGGTTCCGACCGTACGCGTGCAGCGGGTCGGATCGACCGACGCGCCAAGCGTGCTTGACCTGCCTGGTAGTATGGAGGCCTTCGACGCGGCTACGGTCTATGCACGCGCGACGGGCTATATAGCGACGCGCAACGTCGATATCGGGAGCAGAGTCCACGCCGGCGACACGCTTGCTGTCATCGCCGCGCCGGATCTCGATCAACAGCTCGTCCAGGCGCGCGCGCAGGTCGTGCAGCTCGAGGCCGCAGTCGCCGAAGCCCAGGCCAACATGCAGCTCGCGAATGTGACCAACCAACGCACCCAGGTTCTTGTCGTCCAGGGTTGGCAGACCAAACAGCAAGGCGATACCGATCGCTTGACCTACCAGGCTCAAAGCGCCGCCGTGCAAGTCGCCGAAGCCAATTTGAAAGCCGGGCAGGCGCAGGTCTCGCGGCTGGAACAACTGACCGGTTTCGAAAAAGTCGTGGCGCCTTTCGACGGCATTATCACCCAACGTCATATCGATGTGGGCAGCCTGGTGGCCGCGGATGTCAACAGCGGCACGCAGCTCTTCGACATCGCCCATAGCGACGTGCTGCGGATCCAGATCTATGTGCCTCAAGCGGCTGTTTTCGGCTTGAAGGACGGGGCAACCGCCGAGGTGCGTGTGCCGGAAATTCCGGGGCGTGTGTTCCACGGCACGGTCGCCCGCAATGCCAACGCCTTGCAACCCGGAACCAGAACCAGATTGACCGAAGTCGACGTCGAAAATCCCGATGGCACGCTGTTTCCCGGGCTCTATTGCACGGTCAGGCTCTTCATCCAGCTACTCCAGCCGGTTATTTCCATCCCGTCACAGGCGGTGATCTTCAACAAGAACGGGTTGAGCGCAGCCGTCTATGAGAACGGAAAAGTCGCGATGCGCCACCTCGATCTGTTGGCGGATAACGGTGCGGAAGTCCAAGTACGCGCCGGGCTCAATCCCGACGACCTCGTCATTCTCAACCCGCCCGTGAACATATCGGACGGAATGCGCGTCAGCGCCGCCGATCAAAACCAGCATGTTGGAAGTGCCGGCGGTCAGGGCGAGGAAGCCGCCGCGAAATGATGCATCGTTATGGCCGGGGCCTTGGCTCGGCCATCCATGCGGTTCGCGACGCTAAATCTGGAAAACTTGGAAGCAGTGGATTGGCATCGATGGCTGGAACAATCCCGGCCATGACGCGCACAAAAAGAATGGCCGCGAAAAGGTCGGACCTTTTCGCGGCCATATTGTCCGAAAGCGCGAGAGGCGCGCTCGCTTAATATTTGGCGACGACCGGAGCCGGCGGTTCAAACATATCGAACTTATAGCTGAAGCCGGCCTCGACCCGGTTGTCGGTTTCGTGTTCGCGGAGGGCAAACGTTGGAGCCCCGCCCACAAAGGTGGTGTCGAAGCTATAGGTGCCATAGTCCGTGTAGCGATATTCGACGCGAGCCGACCAATTGTTGGTGATGGCATATTCGATGCCGGCCCCGGCCGTCCAGCCAAATCGGTCGGTCGTCGTCGAGGCGGTCGGGGGACCGCCCACAGCACCAAAGGCGTTGTCGATCGAAGCATAGGCGCCACCGCCCGTTGCGTAGATCAACACACGGTCCCAAGCCCAGCCGACGCGACCGCGTATCGAGGCTTCGATGTCGGCGCGGCTTCTCGTATAGAAGGCGCCACCGGTGCTCAATCCCGAGCCGTCATAGCTCGATCCTTCCACATCGCCTTCGAGACCGAAGACGAATTGCGTCACTTGCCAGTTGTAGCCGACGTGGCCGCCGCCGACAACGCCTTGGTCGTCGTAGCCGGGCTCAGTTGCGGAGAATACACCGCCAGGTTCGGTCTCAAGAAAGGGGCTGCTCGTGCCCCATTGATAGCCGACCTGGGCGCCGATATAGACACCGGTCCAGCTGAACACTGGCGGAGGCGGCGGCGCGAAAGCAGGCGGCCCCTTCTCATTTGGCAAGTCTGCCGCCAGGGCAACCCCCGTCATCGTGGCGAGCGCGGCAGCGGATACAAGAATTCTACGAATCATCATGAGTGCCCCCATTCGTGCGTGATCAAAGAATACATGCCTCGATAAAGAAATCTATCCAAAAAGGCGTTTTCTGCGGTGCCCGGTCGCGAAATACGAGCACCTGTGCCCCCAGCGACACATCGCTCCGCCTGATCGAGGCGCGGCTCGAAAGTCATTAAGTCTTCACATGTTCAGGCCGCTGATATGAGTGAGGTATTCTTCGACCGTAGACTTGACTGGCGTCCCAACTCCGCCGGTTCACAAGATCGAGAGCCTTTGGGGAAAACGACTCGGACAGTAGCGTTGCGGAAGCCTCGATCCGGCACGCAAACCTTGCTGCCGTTCCTAGCCCGAAATCCATCGCAACAACGGCGGCTCAGGTGACGAGAAGGCTTAAGGCCTGCCAAGCGGCGGCCAGACCTGCAGCGGCAGCGGCTGCTGCACTCCAAAGGCCCACCGCCACGAAGGCACCCGCGGTGCATGCCGCATTGAGCAAGACTGAAATCATCATTTTCTGCCCTCCTCGCGATCAGACCCGCGCCTGATCTCTGGCGAAATCCTCTAGCGAAGACCATGCCGGTTCGAGAGAGGGCGCACCTTGGTCCCGGCCTGCGGAAGCTTCGAGCGCCTCGTTGTGGCTACAGGAAGTCTGAAAGCCGTCGTCGACATATTTCGAATTCATTCGGTCCGGCGGTTTCAATGGATCGCCAAATCGCCGCGTAATTTTGCGAGCAGTTGCGCCAACAAAAAGCCGGCAGTGCGAAGCTGCCAACTCAAAGTCCAGACTTCGATTTAAGTCCAGAGTTTATTGTAACCGCTCGTCAGAGCAACAATCAGCAGCCGCTCTGCACGGTGCCGTTCGGATTGCTGTTCGGTCCGCCGGAAGCGGTCGAAGCCTTGGCATTGCCGCCCTGGCGATCGCTCGTGCCGCTGGCTTGGGAATTACAGGGCTTTTGCATGCCCTGCTGGTTGCCCATCTGCCCTCCAGGCTCATTCGGCGACGCCGCCGGCTGTTCGTTCGTTTGAGAGTTCGGCGTGCTGGTTTGCGCCAAAACTGCACCCGACAAGCCGACCGAGAACGCAGCCGCGATAAGCAGGTATTTCATAGGATCCTCCACTTTTCGTTTCTCGAAGCGGCTTAACCGAGGAGGAAGCCAAGTGTTCCCTGTGGGGATGGTTTTAAACGCGGCCCCGCGCCAAGTTTGGCTGCCAAGCTGGCGAGCGGCTTCAATCCGCGCGATTGATAAAGAAGGGGGAGCCGTCTCGCCTAACGCGCATAACAAACTAAAGACGCAAACGTCCTCGCGCTATACATCTTGCAAACTATCTGCAGGCAAACGCGGTGCCGACATGCTCCAGCTTGGCGATCTCCTTGGCTGAATGGACCGCCGCCAAGAAGGAAAGATCGCTTAACGTGGTTGATTCGTTGCGAGGCACCGTAATCGTCAACCCGAATGAATCTCTCTTTTGCCCGCTTTCCTCGCCGTAGGTGACCAGCACATAATTCTGGCCCTCGGGAATCTCGGATCGCGACGAAATGTGCTTTACGTTTGACATTACGTTTGACATTGTCCTGTCTCCGGTGTGCTGCCAACAACAGAATGAAACGTAGAACCGCGAGAGCGCTACGCATTGACGTGCATCAACCAAGACGGGACGCCAGCGCGTCGCAACTGCAATGAAAAGCCCCAGCCATCGCATCGGGGGATAGCGATATGCCAGGGCTTCCATCTTCGGAACTGCGAGACAACAAACAGTTACTCGCTACGACGCGTCCCGAATTACGCTCTGGATTTGCGGCTCGTTATGCCGCGAAGCGGATGCTGGGGGAGCCGATCATGCCGCCCTTTTGCATCGCCGCCTTCATGTCTTCCGAGTCCAGCCAAGTGCGGGCCTTTGCCACGTCGGCCACATCCTGAAGAACCACAATGTCATTCGGGTCGTCGGCGCTACGGAACACCTTCCCGTTCGTGATACCGGCGGAGGCGCGGCTCTTTTCATGTGCGTTGTAGGCCGAGCGCCATGCATTAAAGTCCTGGACCTTGAAGTGGACGGTCACGCTTTGGTTCGTATGCGGTGCGTTTGTCATCGCAATCCTCGAATGTTGTGAAGTCTGGCTAAGTTCTATGAATTAGCAGACACAAGTGACCTAAGCCGCAATCCTGAGAATGCTACGTGTGCTTCCGAAATATGTTTTGCTCACACGTACCGAGAAGCTTCTCTTTGAACGCAATTTGAACTCAATCGGTTCGGTCTGAAATCCGAGGCTACTGACTTTCTTTCGTCTCGCCCGATGCGACGTCGTAAGCTTGGCGCAGGCGGGGCGAGCGCGACGATGAAAAGCGCTGTCGCACCGATGAGCGGAAGCAGGATGCCTATCCAGAAGTTTGGGGGATCGCCTTAGTACCCGCATCACGAAAATGCAGCGATTCTATTCCACGCTCCCGGCTTGCTTCAGAGGCGTCGCTTCGAGTTCCCGCGCACGATCGTACCACTTGCGCGCCAAAGCCGGGTCTGGAGTCATCCCACGGACGCCCAGTTTTTGAAATTCGACCGGGTCATATGTTTCGCCGAGGGCTCGCGCCCCTTCGGCGCTGCCAGCCTCCGCTGCGCGCTCAAAGAAAAGCCGCGCTCCCGCAAAGTAACCGACGCGTTCCAAATCTCGGCCATGACTCAACAAGACCTGAATTTCGTCGGTCGCCGTCGATGCGGATTCGTGATTGTCGCCGGCTTCCCCACTTCCCGAGACCACGAGTCTTGCATGCAGTTCGCTTGCGACGCGCCGGTCCGGTGTCAGGATCTGCACGATGAAGTCGCTCGAGCCACCCGCGCCGTCACCGGGCGTAATGAACAACCCGTTGCCCAGATCGTCTGGCGCAAGAAGCCAGCCGCCCGCACCATCGGGACGACCGGCTGATATAACGGTGCCCCGGGGGAGCCCATGAATTGCGATCAGGCTATTGTCGGGAACGACGCCATCGGCATTGACCGAGAGAGGGAAGCGGGTCGGCTGGCGCGGCCTGGCACTGATCACCTGATCAATGGCAAGGGTGGGCATCGCGTCGCTGGTCTTGATCGGTTGCTGCGATTTCGCACCCGCCTCGGCCTCATCGACCATTTGGGCGGCTTCGATAATGGAAGAAGGCGCAGCCGTTTCGACAACCGACACAGGCTCTGCTGCTGAAAGGCGCGGCAGGACGAAGGGGCGGAGATCGGCCCCACTTGCCTTCGCCTCGATTATCCTGGCTTCGCTGGCTTGGTTTGTCCGATCTGCTTGCAGCAAATGCGGCCAGCTTTTGTCACCCTTCGAGAAATTGCTGTCGTTCAACAAGGCGACAGCCCCGGTTGCACATGCCAGCAGAATGCCGGCAGCGCAGACCATGTTGAGCCAATTGACCAAATGAAGAAGCGAACGCTGCTTATTCGCTCTGTCAGGCTGCGAGAGTCTCTCAAACCGATTCATCGCCGTACCAAAGTTTGGCTCCCCAATCCCTTGCGGATTCAATGCTGGGCCTGCGAAGCCTTCCATTTGACGAAAGCGCGAAACAGCGCGTCGCGCTCGGCATCCGACTGAAGCCCCAGGTCTTTGCCGCTGCTGTCGAGAAAGCGGTCAAAATCCTTCTCCGTGGTATCCTGCGACGGCGCCGCATCGATCCACGCTTGGGCAGCAGGAAAGCGGTTCCAGCCCTCCAAAGTCGCGGCGAAGTTCACTTCCTGCCATTTCGCGCGCCGAGGCGCCTTTCGAAAATCGTCGAAATGATTGAAGAATGCATCGACGAACCGCGCGACCCTTGCGTATCTGTCCGTGTCCTTCGGCCAGTTAAAGGCCACGAGAACTGCGCAATTGGCGATCGTCTCGACGTGCTGGCCGTCGCTAATAAGATTTGGGTAGTCGGAGTGATCTAAGGTCGCTGGATAGTAGTCGTTGAAAAGGGGCGCGGTGTAGCGGATAGGCACGAGCTTCAAGCCGTCGGACGGCTTCAGCGCGGCGAGGAAACTCGACGGTTTCCCGGTTATCAGAATTGTCGCCGCAATTTGCCCTTGCTTGATCGCCGTCACCGCATCAGCCTGCCCCATGTTGACTTCTTTGACGTTGATGCCAAGCGCCTGGAAGACGAGTTGCGCCGTCAGTTGCGTGCCGCTGCCCACTTCACCAAAGTTGACGACCTGCCCGCGCAAATCGTTCAGGTCCTTTACGTCGGGACCCGCGAGGATATGCATCTCTTCGTTAAAAAGCTTGGAAACATAGGCGATTTGATCTTTCACATCGCCCAGTTCGCCGGTCTTGGCGAAATGATTTAGGATGTTGGAATGGGTGATACCCATATCGATACCGCTCAGGAGCAGGATATCCCGAACGTTTTGCGCGCTTCCTTTCCCGACGACCGGGAGCACGCGCAAATTGTCTCCATCGTCCAAGACCTCCGACAGGTCGTAGACGATCCCGAGCGAATCCCCGTCGCGATTGCCTGAAAGAATTGTGACGACGTTGTCATTTACGCGGGCGCGATTGCGATCGTATGTATATGGACTTGCAGATGCACTCGCCGCTTCACGCCGTTCCCACGCGTGGTGCCTTGTGCCATGATTTCCGCGAGTCCAAGCGTCACTGACGTTGGACATGCACCCGATGAGCAATATCGCGAACACAGATGCAAGTACGATACGCACGCACACGCCCCTCATCTCGATCTGCGTTATCGTTACGACAGTACGAAACAAAAAAATGTATCAATGAAGCCGATATTGTGGCCGAATCGGGATTGAGGAATTCTCGGATAGGAACCGACGAAACCATCGCCGCGCGTGCACCGATGATTATCGGAACACCATCAGGCGCGGCGTAATCGCGGCGCAGACTCGATAGAGGCGGGAAAAGAATTTTCAGCGCCGTGGCTGATGTTGCGCAAACTCCGCATCGCAAAGCAGCGCAATTGAGGAGGAATGTTTCGCCCCGCAGTCGCATGTTGAGTCGCATGCGGCGCATTGAAAGCCGGATGTCGGAGGGCCGGTCCTCGCGCGAAAGGGGTCTGGCGCCTTTTCAAGTCAAGATGGCGCAACGTTAACCCTATCAATTAATTGAGATGTAAGATTCACGTTTACTGTGTTTCTATAGGCTCCAGCTCCTCCGATTGGTTAGTTCGGGATCGAAGGAGTTAGAGCCGCCTGGCAGTGCCAGCGTAGTGTGTGTGTTTAGGCCCCCTTCCAGGCGGCTCGCCCCATCGCCCTGCAGGTAAAAAAACCGGCTCGTGCCGGCGTTGAGTTCCAAGACTCATGATACGGCAGTCTTGGAGAATTGGTTCGAAGGACGATCTAGTTCCCTTCTTCCATAGGGTCGAGACCCGAATCTGCAGATCGGCGCGATTCTGGGTTGCCGCTACATTTCCGCAACATGCTCATCCGCTTCGCGAGCGTTGTCTCGTAGCAACACTGATTCTAAATCACTCCATTCTGCGTTCCGAATTCTTGAGATTCGAAAAGAAGCCGTTTAGAGCGAAGCCTGCTTAATTTTGATTGCCGGGGGGCGTCATGATGGCGTTAGCAGCGCGATTGGCGAATATTGGCCACCGCCAGCCTCAATGCGAATGGGCCTTGCAAGTTCACGCTTCAAACAGTCAAACGATGCTTTGGGAAATCCGGTTCGACAGTTTCGAATCCCTCGAGACATATGTCGTCGATTACAAGGAGCGGGGGTGTCGCGATCGGTTGGTCATGCGCCTGCCTCCGAACGCATCGGAGGCCAAGCTTGCGAGACTTTTTTGGCTTGGCGTGCACTTTTTATTCGAATGAGTTCTCGAATCAAAAGTTGTTATCCGGTCGCTTCGCCAGGACACCTTCTTAGGTCCCTGATTTACAGGCCTCTATAGAGAGGCACCTCGCCCGTCTGAACCTTTGCCCCGGAGGCGGCGTTCGCTGCCGTGACAGAGTGTTTATTCCTGTACCCCCCAAACGAGGTTAGGTTATTTCCTGCAGAGAGATGGTTGTTCTGCAATCATCACCAAGTTGGTCTCAACTGGGCGGAAATCATGTACCAAGCAGTTTCGCTTGACTCCATCTTCGTCTGGTTTGTGTGGGGATTTTTCATGGCGATGGGCTGGGTGCTTGGCTCATGGGCGATGAACCGGCTTTTCGGCTTGATGAAAGTCAAGGTCTGAGCTTCGAACGACACGGGGCGACAAGGATCGAGAGCTCTCGGCTTCCTGATAGCGCCTTCATCGCCCCCATGCCGCGCCGCGTCGAGCTTCCGCCAGTCCGGCGCTCCCCCTGTGGTGGTCTCAACGCGGGTCCGTGTTGCTGCAACCTTTTGGAGCAGTCGGATGTTGCCGTTTTGGACGGGAACTCTGGTTGTTTCAAAGGAGAATCAAATGCTTCGTAGAACACTCGTGGCCTTAACTGCCGCGGTCGCCCTCGGCTGTTTGCCCATCACGACGAACGCTTTCGCTGCCGGCTATATTGCAGGCCACGGGACGGATGATGATGTAACCAGCGCCTATGGTGGTGGCTACGCCAGCAATCCGGGCTACGGCTACGGCTCTCCCGGGCCTGGCTACGCTGGTTATGGCAGTGGCTACGGCTCCGCTGCTTACGGCTATCCCGGCTATGCCTACGGCTCTCCGGGCTATGGTTACGCTGGTTATCGTGGCTATGCTTATGGCTATGGCGACGGCTACCCCGGTTATGGCTATGGCTACGGTCCTGCTGGCGCGGTCGGTGGCGTGATGATAGGTGGACTCTTAGGCGGCTATTGAGTTGCGTACATCTGCCAGCATCGCAGCAACGTCTTGATTTGATTCCCGGGCGCGACGGCGCCCGGGCTCTTCCCTCTCCAAGCTGATGTCGAATCGCTCGATATACCTCGGGCAGTCCAGCAGGCGTTCACCGTCCTGCGGGCGCTTCAAGCGCAGAGAAGCGAAGCCACGATCCCATCAAAGCAGGCCCGACTCAATCGGCTCTAACACGTCGGGTCATCATCGCCGACGCCGCTTCGGTTCACTCGCCTGTCGACGGGTTCGCGTGCCACACTGTGAAAAACCGCGACTATGTTTTCACGGAGTACGGGAAGAGGTGAGTGGGGAACGGGATTTTGAGCTATCCTGACCCTGATAGCATCTTTATCGTCCCGGCCTGCTCGCGTTGTGCGCCCGCCAGTCCGGCGTCCGCCGACGAGCAAATAGGAGGACGTAATGAGCCTTATCGATCAAGCGCTGAAGTCAAACGAGCAATACGCCAAAGCTTATGATCCGAGATCAGGTGCACCTCCGCGGCCTGCTATCGCTGTGGTGACCTGCATGGATCCCCGACTTTCCGACCTTGAGGGAATACTGGGCTTGAAACGTGCCGACATGGACGTCATTCGCAACGGCGGTCCGGCCGTCACGGACGAAGTGCTGGCGGAGCTTGTCGTTTCGACGCGAGTTTTGGGGTCGAAGGAGATCATGCTTCTCAACCACACCGGCTGCGGATTTACGACCTTTACCGACGAGGAATTAAACGCAAAGCTCTCGAAACTGACGGGAGACGCGTCGCCGGCCCCCACGCATTTCCTCGCGTACAAGGATCCGGCCGAGCACACGAGGGAACAGATCAAAAAGGTGAGGTCGCATCCTTGGATCGCCAAGGAAGTGCCGGTGCGAGGCTTCATTTTCGATGTAGATACCGGGCGGCTTCGGGAAGTTACATAGACGGTCCGCAGCCTAAAAAGACGATAGGATCGTGCCGCGCGCACTAGTTGATTGCCAAGGCGAGCGACTGCGTTACGGGCTCAGTCGCCTTGGGCCGCTCACATACGGATTGCCTCGCTCATAGAACCGGCGCAGGCGCTTTGTTTCCCTCGAAAGGCCGATGCGGACGCTCCGCCCGATGGCCCCGGGGCGTCGGACGGCCGAACCGAGCCACAGGGTGCGATCCGCGCAAAGATTCAGACCGTCAAAACGGCGGTCGATGTCCATTGCCATTGTGAGGCGGCCAGGGCCTCGTGCGAGGTCGTAACACCGGAACGTGTGCCGCCGACGCTTCATGAAGCTGATCCGTTCGATCGGCTCGAGCGACCGGATCAATACACCTGCCCCAACTCCCGGCTCTTCACTTGTGATATTGAACATGAATGACGAGCCATAACTGAGATAGACGTAAGCATACCCCGTACCGAGAAAGAGCGAGCTATTGCTGACTGTCTTTCCGCGAAACGCATGCCCCGCAAAATCGCCAACCGGATACGCCTCTACTTCAACAATGCGACCGCTCAGCCGCTGGCCCGGAAGGCGGTGTACTATGGATTTTCCTATCAGGAAGCGTGCCAGCTTCATGGTATCAACCGGCAATTCGGCCCTGCTAAGACGGCGAATGATAAGGGCACGTTTCATGCGGCGGGCGGGAATTGCACCGGATCCGCGGGTGAGGGGATCTTTGCATAGCGAAGAGTGTGGAGTTGAGATCAAAGCCCACGTCCAAACCGCATCGCGACGATTTCGCACTTGCCCTCGGCATTGAGGCGCACGTCGATCATGGTTGTCGGCGCAATGTTGTAGCGAGGTCGCAAGTTTCGCGGCGCGCCCAACACGCTCAGAAACTCGTGGATCTGCCGCCAGGTATAGTTTTGATGAAGCGTCCGCACATCCTTCGACTCTATGGTCGTCGGTCAGGCATTTGTGCCGCCGTCGACAGTGAGATTCGCGCCGGTGATGTAAGACGCTTCAGGACTTGCCACGAACGCTACCAAGGCCGCGACTTCATCGGCGCGCCCGTAGCGTTTGAGCGCCGTGTTGGCGATTTGGTACGGCGCCCAATCGCTTCCAGCAGGATTCAAGTCCGTATCAATGGGGCCTGGTTGAATGTTGTTCACCGTAATGCTCCGACTCCCGACCTCTCGTGAGAGCCCTTGCGTGAACATCTTGACGGCTCCTTTGGTGGCTGCGTAGGCGGCCAAACCCGGGGTCATGTCACGTTCGCCCACACAGGAACCAATCATGATGATGCGGCCCCCGTCCTGGATATGCTTCAGCGCCGCCTGTGTCGCAATGAACACGCCGCGCAGATTGATGTCGATGATGCGGTCCAGCTCCTCAAGCGTGGCTTCCTCAAACGGCTTTGCAATGGCGGTCCCGGCATTGTTCACAAGCACGTCGAGTTGACGGTAGGTCGCGACGGTCTTTTCGACCGCAATCCTGACGGCCTTGGCATCGGTCGCGTCCGCCTGAATTGCTATCGCCTTTCCTCCTGCGGCTTCAATTTCTTTCACGACCGAGGCGGCCGCGTCGGCACCCTTGGTGTATGTGATGGCCACATTCGCTCCTTCTGCGGCCAACCGCTTAGCGATCGCAGCGCCGATGCCGCGCGAGCCGCCGGTGACGAGAGCAGTTTTTTGGCGAGAGTTGTCATGATCGAACTCCAGTTGACGAGGCACACTTGCGGGTCGCTGGCCGCATAGACAGACGTTCGGAAGGCCGCGCCCTTGCCATTTCCTTAGCGTACACACTGAAGAAACCGGCGAGCCTGTTGGATGAAGAGCTTGCGATACGGATTGGCCTTGGCGACTATGTATGGCGCTCGTGTTGCAACGCAAGGCCGTGGCCTTGAGATGCGCGGTGGTCGGCGGTTGCGGGGTCATACTATCGACGGCAGTCCGCGCGCACGGTCTTGACGCAACACCCCAAAAGCGACCTCTAGCCGCGGGCGCATTGCAGATTTGAGAGGGGGGTATCGATTACCAGCGGAGGATTGATTGGTAGTCCTCCGAAGATCGACCAGAGGTTTGCAACAAACGTCAGCACAATAACCCCGATATTCGACGCGCATCCCGGAAAAATATCTAAGTCATTGAAAAATCTGGCGCGCCCAAGGGGAATCGAACCCCTGTTTTTGCCGTGAAAGGGCAACGTCCTGGACCGCTAGACGATGGGCGCATGCAACGCGCGGGGACGGGCGAGGTATAGTGATCGGCGCGGGCCGTGGCAAGGCGGTGCTCCGCGGTCACATGCCGGATGCGCGGCGCTCGGCGACCGCGAGATCGAGAAGTCGCAGCTTGATCTTTTCGCGCCCGTTCCAGCGATCAAGCGTCAAGCTCCCGGCGAGATGCACGCATTCTCCGCGCGCCGAACGCAAAGCTTCGCCGAGCGGCTCGCCCACGGCGCGAAACACGATCCCTTCGAGGAAGCTGCCGTCGCCGGCCTCGGCGCGCCAGCGCAAATGGCCTTCTCCGACCGGCATTACATCGATGAGACGATGCGCCGGGAAGACGAAGACGGGCTCCGGGTTGCCGGCGCCGTAAGGCCCTGCCCGTTCGAGCGCCGCGTGAAGCGACAAGCTTGCACCTGAGGCCGTCAGCGCCGCATCGACATAAATCGCCTCATTCGCTTGCGCGGCGGCGACTTTTTCTGCGAGGCTTACCTCGACGAAGCTGCGAAAATCCGCAAGCCTTTCCCGCGCAATCGTGATGCCCGCGGCCATGGCATGGCCGCCGCCCTTCGTCAGGATTCCGGCTTCGACGGCATGGCGAACAACTTTGCCGAGATCGATGCCGGCGATCGAACGGCCCGAGCCGGTCCCGATCGCCCCCTCGAAGGCAATCGCAAAGGCCGGCCGGCGGAATTTTTCCTTCAGCCACGCCGCGACGAGCCCAACGACGCCCTGATGCCAAGTCTCGCCGGAAACGATGACCGCCGCGCCCCCGGCGTCGGCTTCGGCCAAAGCCATCTCCAGCATCGCCGCCTCGACGGTTTGGCGCTCCCGGTTGAGCCGGTCGAGGCCTTCGGCGATCCGCCGCGCTTCGACTTCGTCGCGCATCACGAGGAGCTTGGCGCCGAGCGCCGCGTCGCCGATCCTTCCGCCGGCATTGATCCGCGGTCCGATCAGGAATCCGAGATGATAAGGGTTGGGCGGTCCGCCGGCGCCCGCGACATCGAACAAAGCCGTGAGCCCGGGGCGGCCGCGCGCGCGCATCAAAGCGAGGCCCTTGATGACGAAAGCCCGGTTCAAACCCGTCAAAGGCGCGACATCGGCGACGGTCGCGAGCGCCACGAGATCGAGACCCAAGAGAAGATCGGGCTCGGGCCGCGCCGCGTTCCAAAAGTCGCGTGCGCGCAACAACCGGTTGGCGGCGATCAGCGTCATGAAAACGACGCCAGCCGCTGCGAGCTGGCCTAGCCCGGAGAGATCGTCCTGCCGGTTCGGATTGACCACGATCGCGTCGGGCAGAATCTCCGGCGCCTGGTGATGGTCGAGAACGATCGCGTCGAGACCGAGCTTGGCCGCCTCAGCAAGCGCCGCATGGCTTGTCGTCCCGCAGTCGACGCAGACGAGGAGTTTTGCGCCCGCCTGCGCCAAGTGGCCGATCGCTTTCGCATTCGGGCCGTAGCCTTCGAAGATGCGGTCGGGGATATGAACGATGTGCGGCGTGCCGGCGGCGGTGAGGAATTCGGCGAGCAGCGCGGCGGATGCTGCGCCGTCGACATCATAATCGCCGAAGATCGCAATCGTCGCGCCGGCTTCGATCGCCGCGGCGAGGCGCTCGGCCGCTCTCTCCATGCCGGCCAGCGCATAAGGATCCGGCATCAGCCGGCGCAGCGTCGGATCAAGATAAAATTCGGCCTCTTGCGGGCTGACGCCGCGCCCGGCCAGAACCCGCGCCAGCAGATCGGAATGGCCATGGATTTGCGCGATCGCCAAAGCTCGCGCCTGCCCTGCCACGTCGAGCCGGTCGCGCCAAGGCCGCCCGAGCGCCGAGTGCTCGACGCCGAGGAAGTTGCGGCTTGGCGAAAGGATGAGAAATTCGTCCACGCCCGAGCTTATCAGATTGGCGCGGAAAATCAGCGCCGATCACTGCGCTCCACAGGTCAAAGCCGCGCGGACCGGATGAGGGCAACGCGATACAAGCCCCCACCCGGCCTGCCCGATATTCTCCACGAGCGCGGGCGAAAGATCCTTCTCAGAGTTACTCACCGTGCGTGTCGGCGTGGTGCTTCGATGCTTCCTCGGCATGATGCGTGGCATGCACTGTATGGCCGTGCGCCACATGCGCATGATGGCCGGCCTTCTCGTGGTCGCCTTCCTCGTGATGTTTAGCGGCCTCGCGGTGGTGCTTGGCCGCGTATTCATGATGCTCGGCGGCTGCTTCGTGGTGCTCGGCCTTGGCGTTGCTCGACATGATGATCTCCCCTAGATGCGGCGAAACCGCGCGAAAGCTTTGGCGCGGTTTCATGCAAGGGACGTGACGCTCGCGTGACGAGGATGCGAACGCCTTACTGAAGTTTGGAATTCCCGGCGTTTGCGCGCGCCTGCGCGACGATCTTCTTGAAGCCTGCATAATCAGGCGCCGCAGCAACAAGATAGGGACCGATCAGAAAGACCGGCGTGCCTTGAAAGCCCATGCCAACCGCCTGCGCATTGTTGCGGCGAAGGATTGCTTTGATCTCGGCCATGTGAACGTCGAGATCCTTGTTGAGCTGGACAATGTCGATGTCGATCCCGTGCAGCCTTTTGTCGATCGTCGCTTTGTCGAGGCGGCCGGGAAGCGCCATCAGGGCCCGATGCACGAGCTCATACTTGCCTTGATATTTGGCGGCGAGCGCCACTTCGGCGGCATAGACGGAAGTCTCGGCCAGAATTGGCCAATCCTTATAGACGAGACGGATATGGCCATCGCGCTCGATGAGCTTCTGCAGCGCGGGCTCGGCCTTCTTGCAAAACGGGCAATTATAATCTTCGAAGGCAACGATCGTGACATCGCCATGCGGATTGCCGCCGACCGGCGTTTCGGGATCGTTGAGGATCGCCTCGCGCGTCAATTCGCTCGGCTTGACGCCCTGCATTGCGTCTTGCGCCTGCGCGGCGCCGACGCCGGCGAACCATAAGACGCCGAGACATGCCATGAGAAAGCGAAATGCCGAGGGCCGCATCGTCAATGTCCTTAATGGAGCTTCATTATCGATTGTTTCTTCGAACGCCCGCTCGGATCTCGCCTGACCTCACTCCAGTTTGAATTTGCCCATCTCGCGATGCTCGGCAGAAATCTTGCGCACCGTTCCGGTCACCGAACGGTAGATCAGCGTTTCGGTGCGGATGACGTCTTTGGCAATTTTGACCCCGGCGAGCAGCGGCCCGTCGGTGACGCCGGTCAGCGAAACGATTACGTCGCCCGAGGCCAGTTCCTTCATATCGTATTTGCGGCGCGGATCGGCGACGCCCATCTTGGCGGCGCGATCGATCTTTTCTTGCGAATTGAGGATGAGACGGCCCTGCATCTGGCCACCGACGCAACGCAGCGCGCCGGCCGCGAGCACGCCCTCGGGCGCGCCGCCGATGCCGAGATAAAGATCGATGCCGGTTTCTTCGGGCCGCGTCGTAAAGATGACGCCCGCGATATCGCCGTCCGGAATGATGCGCAGCGCGGCACCGACGCGCCGGCAATCTTCCATGATCGCTTTATGCCGCGGCCGGTCGAGAACGAGGACCGAAATCTCGCTGGGCTTCACGCCCTTCGCCTTGGCCAGCGCGCGGATATTATCTTCCGGGCTCATATCGAGATCGACGATCCCTTGCGGATAGAAGGGGCCGATTGCGATCTTCTCCATATAGACGTCGGGGGCATGCAGCAGCGAGCCGCCGGTTGCCATGGCCATCACCGCGATCGAGCCCGGCATATCGCGCGCGCAGAGCGTGGTCCCTTCGAGCGGATCGACCGCGATATCGACCTTGGGTCCCGACGATGTGCCAAGCTTTTCGCCGATATAGAGCATCGGCGCCTCGTCGCGCTCGCCTTCGCCGATGACCACGGTTCCGTCTATCGGCAGGCGTTGCAACTCGCGCCGCATCGCATCGACCGCCGCCTGATCCGCGGCCTTTTCGTCGCCCCGGCCGCGCAGCCGCGCCGCCGCCACCGCGGCGCGTTCGGTCACACGCACGAGTTCCAGCGTCAGAATCCGATCGATGATGTCTTGGCTCGTGACGACGAGATCGACCAAGCGCAACTTCCTTTTCTATCCTTTGCTCATGCTTCGAGACGGCGGCTGCGCCGCCTCCTCGGCATGAGGTTCCTTTCAGCACCCTGCCTTCATCCTAAGGAGCACGCGACGCGTGCGCCTCGAAGGATGAGGATATTTTCTCATTCCCGCTCGATGCGGATGAGCTGCGGCGGTTCTGCCACGAAACCGTCAGCCACGACAGCCGCGAGCGCCTCGCGGATCAGCTTCTCGTACGTCGCATGGGTGATGAGAACCACAGGCACCGCGGCAAGCTTACCGCGCTCGCCAGGACGGCGACGCTGCACGATGCTTTCGAGCGATATCGAGCGTTCCGCCATGCGCGCGGCGATTGCCGCCGCCGCGCCTGGCCGGTCATAGACGGAGAGCCGGATGTAATAGCCGCCCTCATGCATCTGCATCGGCGCCTGCGGCAGCGGTGCGAGGCTTGCCACCGGCAGGCCGAAGGGCGGCGAGATCAAGCCTTTCGCGATATCGGCGATATCGGCGACGACGGCAGACGCCGTCGCCTCGCCGCCCGCGCCCGGGCCGACCAAAGTCAGCTCATGCACCGCATCGGCATCAATCGTCACCGCATTGGCGACCCCCATGACCTGGGCGATCGCCGAGGAGCGCGGGACCATGGTCGGATGGACGCGCTGCTCGATCCCCGCACCTGTGCGCTGCGCGACGCCGAGCAGCTTGATGCGATAGCCGAGTTCGGCTGCCGCTTCGATATCCGCAAGGCTGATGTCTTTGATTCCTTCGACGGCGATGGCTTCCGCATCGATCCGCGTGCCGAAAGCGAGCGCGGTCAGGATGGCAAGCTTATGGGCCGTGTCCAAGCCGCCGATGTCGAAGCTCGGATCGGCTTCGGCGTAGCCGAGCTTCTGTGCTTCGAGGAGACATTCGGCGAAAGACAAATGTTCCATCTCCATGCGCGACAGGATATAATTGCAGGTGCCGTTCAGGATCCCGTAGACGCGCGCAACCGCATTGCCGGCGAGACCTTCGCGCAGCGTTTTCACGATCGGAATACCGCCTGCGACCGAGGCTTCGAAGCCGAGCGCGACACCTTTCGCTTCGGCAAGCTCGGCAAGGCGCATGCCGTGTTTGGCGAGCAGAGCCTTGTTGGCGGTGACGACGGATTTTCCGGCCTTTAGCGCCGCCTCGACTGAGGCGAGCGCGGCGCCGTCCGCGCCGCCGATCAATTCGACGAAGAGATCGATGTCGGGCGAAGCGGCGAGCTTAACGGGATCGTCGAACCAGGCGAAACGCTTGAGATCGATGCCACGCGGCTTGCGGGGATCCTTGGCCGAGACCGCTGCGACCACGATTTTGCGCCCGCAGCGCGACGCGAGATCCGCCGCCTGCCGATCGAGAAGCTCGAGGACCGCGAGCCCCACCGTGCCGAGGCCGGCGATGCCAACGCGCAAAGGAAGCTGCATGGAAGCCAAGTCCGGTGGAGCGGCGGTCCGGCCGCACGGCCGATGCCGCCTTTTGCCTCATTTCAGGAGGGCGGGCAACAAAGCGGGCCTAGCCTGCGGCGACAAGCCAGGCGGGATCGAACCATTGATCGGCTTCGCCGTCATAAGGCAGCCGGTTGATGTCCCAATGCCTGATGAAGCGGGCATAGGCCGCATAGACCGCCGGCCCGCCGCCGATGAAAACCACGCGGCCCGGAAACCGCGCCAAGACCTCTTCCGGCGTCTCGGAGGAACGGATTTCGACGATGTCGCGGTCGGCGAAGGCGAATTTTGGCACGGAGACGAAGGTGCGATGGCCCATGATGAGCACGTGCCCGTGCGTCAGTTCGAAGAAGCGCTCGACGTCAGCGACGAATTCGCGGTCCCTGCAGCCCTCCCATGGCAACCGGCCATTCAGACCGAACTGGCCCCTAAGGCCGATGGCGATGACGGCGCGCACGTCGGGCATGATGGAGTCCCCGAAAGTTAGGCACTCCCAGTCTTAGGGGGGTCAGGCCAACCGAGTCCAGGGCAGCCGGGTTGCGATGGCTTTCAATTGAGTTTCCGCCTGCGGCCCAAAGCAGGCCGTCCCTCGAGACGTCGAACCTGCGCTTTCGAGGGGTGATAGAACGCGCATGGGTTCGTTCCAAACCCCAGAGTCACTATCCGGGCTCTTGCGGTCAGCGTGCGGCCTAATCTACGCTGCTAGCTTGGATAAGGGAGACGAAGGCGCTTGGGACTTTTTTCGCAGCAAGTCGAAATTGCACCCGCTGAAGGTTTCACGCCCGAAAAGGATATTTTTGGGCGTAAAAGCTTCGGGGAAAAGTTGACTCGCATCGTCAGAGCGATCGACGGACAAGGCGTAGCGCTACTGGACGCGCCCTGGGGCACAGGCAAAACAATCTTTATAAAGATGTGGCGTGGTGAACTATCAAAGGCAGGTATTCCGTCCGTCTATTTCGACTTATTCGCAAACGATTATCAAGAAGACGCATTTCTGGCTATCGCTAGCGAAATCATCGCGGAGGCGGAGAAAGCGACGCCACAGCAGGCAAAGATCTTATCGACTTTCAAACACCAGACAATTCAAACAGCAAAAGTTCTAGGGTTAGCAGCATTGAAAGTAGGTATTCGCGCCGCCTCCGTCGGAGCAATCGAACTCGAAGACCTCGGAAAAATTGCGGCTGATATCGTAGAAGCATCGGAGGAAGAGGGAGGAAAGGCCTTAGATAAAATCCTAGAAGCTCGCTTGGAGAGTCACGAGTTGGACGAAAAAGTGTTTGCGAGGTTTAGGGCGTCCCTTACCGAACTGGCTACAAACCTTTCTTCGAAAGGGGAACGGGAAAAGTCTCCAGAAGCTTCGGACTCCGCAACCGAATCCGAATCCAAAACTCCCCTAGTTTTCATTATCGATGAACTTGATCGGTGCCGCCCCACGTTCACGCTGCAACTGCTCGAAAAGGTCAAACACTTCTTTTCGGTTCCTAAGATAATCTTCATTCTGGTAAGCAGCTTGCCACAGCTGCAAGCTGCGGTTCGCTTTGCTTATGGAGAAATCGACGCTGCGAAATACTTAGAAAAATTCTACCAGCTGCGGATCCTGTTTCCGACCGATACACCCGACCGACCGGATTTAACCGTGGGAACGTTTCTAAGACACCTTCAGTGCAATAGTAATATCGCCGAAATAATCGTCGAGTTATCGAGGGTTCACTTTCTA
This sequence comes from uncultured Alphaproteobacteria bacterium, assembly GCA_963759985.1. GTDB lineage: Bacteria > Pseudomonadota > Alphaproteobacteria > Rhizobiales > Beijerinckiaceae > Methylovirgula. Next base: position 1,223,525 of record CAVXBI010000001.1, on the reverse strand, counting down.
TCCCTCCGCACGCTAGATCACATTGCGACTTATGCAAAGCTAGTCGAAATGAGCTTGCCTCCGCAACGACGCATTCTCCCTCAGATAATGGCGGTCCTGTGCGTCGCCAAAGTGATCCATTCTTCATTACATGATGAGCTAAGGGGGGGTCGTGCAAACTTTTTGAAGGTTCAACAATTTGCCCGATTCGATCTATGGCGTAAAGTGCATGCGCCAGCTCAGAGGAGCGCATTAGGCGAACACGTGGAAGACTGGTGGCGCTTTATCTTCGGCGTTCTGGAAGACGAGAATCGCGTGTCTCAACTCAGCAACGGGTTGTTTCAGTATGGCATGGAGCCTTCTGACGTCGTACCATCATATTGTGATTTAATCGATGGATTCTCATTGCCTTAAAGGGAACGTCTGCTCGATGATTCTTCATCAAGTTGGAGTTAAACACCGTTTGTGCCCCGGTCTGGCCAGCGCGCGCGTTCGCCAACGAAATCAGCCCACGACCTATCCGGTTTCGAGCTTGAGCAGGATCGCCGCTATGTCATCCGCCTGCGGACTGTCGGCTTCGAACGCCCGCACCCGTTCCAGCAACTGATCCAAAAGACCCGCTCCGTCCAACGCGCGATGAGCGACCAGTTCTGCGATGCGCGTCTCCCCGAAGAGTTCGAACGAAGGGGCCGTTGCTTCCGTGACCCCGTCGGTGACGATGAGGAACTCATCCCCCGGCTCCAGGTCCACAAAGGCTGATTTATGGATGGCGTCTTCGTCCAATCCGAGCGGCAGCCCGCCGGCCGCATCAAGCTGGTCGACCCTGCCGCCGGCATGACGCAGAAATGGCGGCACATGGCCTGCCCGGACATAACTCAGCCGCTTCGTTTTTCCGTCGAAGGCCGCAACGAGCATCGTTACGAACATGCAGTTCGAATTGCCCGCCGCCAGTGTCGCATTGACGAGGCGCACGGCTTCCTCCGGCGCGCGGAAAAAGCGCGCGGCGTCGGGACGCGCCGCAATGCCCCTGAACAAGGCATGGGTTCTCGCCATCGTGAGCGCCGCCGCCGCCCCTTTTCCCGAAACATCTCCCAGCACAAGGATCAACAAATCGTCGTCGATACAAAAGTAGTCGACCAGATCGCCGCCGATTTCTTTTGCCGGCTCGAGAATGACATCGACCGTCAGCGCGCAGTCGCCGACGACACCTCGGAAGGACGAGGGCGCCAGCGCAAGCTGTAGCGTGCGCGCGCCGGCAAGTTCGATCTGCTTGCGCCGCAACTCCTCTCGCGCCGCGTCGCGTGAGACTTCCAATTCGCGTTGGGTCGCAAGCAGCGCCGCATTTGCCGCCTCCAGGCGCTGATTAAGCAGCGCTTCCTTCTCCTGCAGCAAGGTCATTGCATAGGCTTTTTGCTGCACGCGGCGGGCCGCATCACGGCTGTCCGTGACGTCGAGCAGCAAGACCCAGACGGAGTCGGCGTCGAGGTGGAAATGCAAATCCGCGGCGCGCCCGCTCTCCAGCTCGAGCGCGGAAATCTGGTAGGGTGTCTCGACCAGCGGAAGAAGTCCTTCGAGGAAGAAGGCCTGTTCGACCGCCGGTTCGCCGAGGCGCATGGCCGCGAGACCGTAATTCGCGAGATGCCCGCCCGCGCCGACCAGGGTCAGGGCGGAATCGATCTGCAGATAGGCGACCGCCCGCTCGCTATATGTCAGCGCTTGCAGCCGCGCGGCCAGGTTCGGGGGTAAGCCATCCATGGGCTCAGCGTGAGACGCGGGCGGCGAGGTCATTGAACGCTTCCTCCACCCCTTCGCCGGTTCGCGCGCTGCTCGACTGCACCCACCAGCCGCTCTGTCGAAGATCGGCGATCTCGGCTTCGGGCACCGCCCACTCTTCTTTGAGATCGTTCTTATTGAGCAAAAGCACGAACGGAAGGGCGCCATAATCGGTTTCAACGCGCTGGCGCAGCGAAAGTGCGACATTGAGCGTCGAATGACGCGTGCCGTCGGCAACCAGGACGTATCCGGCGCAGCCGCGCAGATGGCTCATACGGAGCGAGGAAACCTCGTCCTCGCCGGCAAGATCCCAGAGTATGAGGTTCACGATCCGGTCCGGCAGGTCGACGGTTTTCTTGTCGACCTTGACGCCGACCGTGGTGAGATAGGTTTCGGAGAATATGCTCTGGACGTAACGCTTGACCAAGCTGGTCTTGCCGACCGAGAAGCCGCCCAGCATGCAGATCTTCTTTTGCAGCGTCGGGGTCACGGCTGTTCCTCGATCTCGACGGTGAACGTGACCCTGCGGTTGATCGCGCGAACCGCGGCGGAATTCCCCGCTTCCAGCGGCTCCAAGGGGCCGGCGCCGCGTACCGCGAGCAGATCCGGATCGACGCCGCGCTTCTTCAAGAGAGCGCGGACCGCTTCGGCCCGCGCCTCGCTCAGCGCCAGGTTGAACGTACCCTCACCCAAAGCGTCGGAATGTCCGGTCACCATCACCTTGGTGGACACGTGCGAGACGCCCGAGGACACCGATGCGAGTTCGTTCAGCTCCTTGGCGACCTGATCGAGGATCGCATCCTGCCCCGGCGCCGGCAGCGGCACTCCATAAGCGAAGTGAATATTGTTGGACTGGATCGCTTCACGCAGCTGGCTGACCTCGGCGATCAACTTGGCGAACGCTTCATCATCGGCGTTCTTGACTCCAGAGAGATCAAGACCGGGCGCTCCTGCCGGCAGCATCCACCCGACAGTGCGGGCGCGCTCGAGCCAGCGCCCCGGTGCGGAACCTTGCGCCAGGATACGATCGCCCGCGATGGCGAGAGTGACGCCCGACGGCGGATCGAGCGATGCCCGTAACCGCTTCAGCACGAATGCCGGATCGAGCGCCTGATAGCGGGCCCAGCGGGCATCGACGCGCGCCGGATCGATCCCCGCCTGCCGCATCACCGATTGCGGGTCGAGCGCGAGCGGATCGCGCAAGCCAGCGATCTGGAACTTGCCGTCGCGCCGCCCTGAACTCGGTGATCACGATGCCGGGTTGCGCCTGAAGCCAGCCGACGTAGCCCTGCCAGTGCTTTGCGTCCTCCTCATCCGCATTCTGCACTCCGGAAAGGTCGAGACGGAGCGTCCCTGCCGGCAGCATCCGACCGGCGAGGCGAGCACGTTCGAGCCAGAGCGCCGGCGCCGAACCTTGCGCCACGATGCGGTCGCCTTCGAGCGCGAGGCTTACGGTCGGGGGCGGATCGATCGACTCCTGCAGACGCCTCAGCATGAACTCGGGTTCAAGCCCCTGATAGGGCGCCCAGCGCGTAATGACGCGCGTCGGATCAATGCCGGTATTGCGCATCACAAGCTGTGGGTCGACCGCGAGCGGATCGCGCAAGCCGGCCACCAAATACTTGCCGTCGCGCTGTCCAACTTCGGTGATCACGATGCCGGGTTGCGCTTGGAGCTGGGTGACGAAGTTGCCCCATTGCTGCGCGTTCTCCCACCACCGCACGCCCAGTATCACCACGAGCACCAGGAGTGCCAGCGCGGCCAAGGGGATCAGCAACGGAAAGTTGGGCCTCGCCGACGGCGACGCTTGCTGTCCGAGCGAGACGCATTCGTTGAGTTCTGCTTCGATGTCCGCGAAGCCGGAGCTGTCGCCGTTGAAATCCTCCAACGCGTGGTGGCGCTCGGTATGGATCCGCGACAGCACGTTGCGCAGCGTGTCGTGCAGCCCTTCCGGCGGATTGCCGCGGATCACGGCGACCAGCGTGGCGAAGGGCCCCGGTTCGGACCACAGCCTGAGCTCGCCCAGCCGCAACGCGTCGAGCCCCTGCTGCTCGGCATCGCTGAACGAATCCTTGACGAAATCCTGTATCGCGCCGAGCATCGACGAAACGAGCTGCGGATCTTGGCTCGTCGCATTCACGGCGGCGACATGCGAGATCAACAGCCCGGTGTGACGGTGGATCAGGAAGACGTGTTCGACTTGATAAACAAGGGTGTGCTTGAGCACGACCTCGGCGAAAGACTGTCCGCTCCTCCAGGCTTCCCAGCGCCATCTCAGTCCCCGCCAGGTTAGGCTGTATTTCAGCGTCTCATTGAGCGATTGGAAGGTCTCGTCGATCGTCTCGCCGATCGACTTACGCATCGCCGGAACGATCAGCGGATAAAGGATATTGACCAGAGTGCTCGGATTGCTGCGGATCGAGCTCTCGGTGGCCTTTTCCAGAGCGGGCACCAGGACTTGGCCAAGCCGCGCGTCGCTCGACGCGTGGGCGATGGCGATTGGCAGCACGCGTCCGATCGCCGCCGCAAGGTGCTCGGGATCTTCCACCACCTCGCTCAACCGCGAAAGCACGTCAATCTCTTGGCCGACGAGCAACGTGCGCAGGCGTTCGAGTTGTTGATCGCTCGAGAGCACGCCGGTCGGCTCCCGCGCGATCTCGGGGTTCAAGTGACGCGCGATCTCGAGCAGCCGCCCCGCCAGCGCCTTGCGATCGATCCCCTCGTCGGGCGAAGGCGGGCGAAACAGAAAGTCAAGGATGGCTGGAGGCGTATTCACCTCTCAACTCGGCCAACCGCGCAGTGTATCGGCGCCCGTCATGCCGACGCTCTTCGGTCCGGTGTCCTGATTCAGGCACTTGGCAACCTCGAGGAAAAGCCCGGCGAGCAGATTACGATCGGTTTTGACGTTGCCCAGCTCAGAAAACATCTTCTCGATCGTGCGCTGGAGGTCCTCGCTCTTGCGCTTGATCTCTTCGCGCAACGATTGCGTCTCCTGCGTCACCCGGTCGGCCATGTCGCGCTCGAGTTGGCTCAGTTGATCCGACATCGCGCGAAGACGCTTTTCCACCGTCTGATTTTGCTCGCGCACCGTCCGATCGATGTCCTTGTCGGCGTCGGCGCGCAATTCCTTCTCTGCGCGGAGCTGGTTCGCGAGCGATTCTATATGCTGCTTCGCGTTTGATTCGATGGCGCCGAGGCTGTGCGTCGTCTCAGACGCGATATCCTTAAAGCGCTGAAGGAACCGCTCTTCCAGCGAGGAGAAGCGGCGGTCGTAGTCTTGTATTTGATTGCCGAACAGCAGATCGCGGATCTTCTCCACCCCGACCGCTCCGTCTTCGGGACGAGCACCGTCGCCTATTTGCGAGGCAGTTTTCGGTTCCATCGATTCAGCATCGGATTTCGATGATACCTTGACCATCACCCACCTCCACTATGACACCGCTATGACAACTATGACACCGATTTTATTCGATAAATGACTATGACATTGCTGCGTCGAAGCTGGCAAGTCTTTGATGATGAAGCGCGGTGTTAATGCGTAGTGGCGGCAACGCGCGACCTCAACCGCCGGATGAGCGGCCCGGAAACGGCAACGACGATCTCGACGGCGTGATCGCCGTCGCGTAGGAGAATACGATGGTTCGCACTTCCCTTGCTCTCATTGCGCTGCTGATGGCCGTGCCGGCGCTCGCCGAGGAGCCCGTCGGCTGCGACAAGTTCAAATGGCCGCTCGACACTGAGCGCGGCTTGCTCGCAAAACCGTCGCCGGCGTCTTCGGGCGGCGAAGCAACGTTAGCGGTGGCGGTCACGCTGACGCTGGCGCCGTTGGCCGATGCAAAATTGCCGATGGCGCCATCGCGCGCGCCAAAATTCCCCGATTCTTATGCAGGATTCCTGCACGTTTCCGCTCTGCCGAAGGCCGGCACCTATCGCATCACCCTGTCGCATGCCGCCTGGATCGACGTGGTTCAGGACGGGCAAGGGCTGAAGTCCAGCGCGTTCACCGGAGCCAAGGGCTGCGACGGCGTGGCGAAGAGCGTGAAATTCGACCTTGCCGCCACACCCTTCGTCATCGAAGTCAGCGGAACGTCGGCGCAGGCCATTGGTCTCGTGGTGACGCCGGACTGAGACTAGATCGCGCAAGCCGGGCGGATTTACGCTTTTTTCTCCCAGCTGCCACGCGCGTTCTGCTGCCAATAAATCAGGCCGAGGCCCTGCTCCTTGAGGCGCTTCCATTGGGCCCGCGCGGCGTCCAATTGATCGACGTCGTTGCCGTCGAACAGGAGGATGACGCGCTCATAGGCCGATGCCGCGGAACCGAGCGTGCCGCCCACATCGGCGGAATCAACGAAGAGGCGCAGCTTCGCGCCGTTCGGATTCTCGCCTTGCGTCGTGAGATAGACGGGCTGAAGTTCGGCGTCCCCGTCGCGCGCGCGGCCATGCGCCAGAAAGCCGGCATCGGCATAGGTCCAGAGCGCTTCGTCGAGCGCATCGAGCCGCTCTTCGCTTGCGGCCTGCACGACGACGCGCCAGCCGCGGGCGAGCGAAGCTTCGATGAGCGCCGGGAGAGCGCGTTCAAGCGGCTGCTGCTGAAGATGGTAGAACCAGATCTCCATGGCGGGCGCCCGGATCGCGGTTAGCCCTCGTAATGATCGGCGACAAGCCGGTCGAGCAGGCGGACGCCGAAGCCCGAGCCCCAGCTCTGATTGATGTCGTTGCCCGGCGAGTTCATGCCGGTGCCGGCTATGTCGAGATGCGCCCAAGGCGTGCCGTTGACGAAGCGCTGGAGGAATTGCGCGGCGGTGATCGAGCCGCCGTGCCGTCCGCCGGTATTCTTCATGTCGGCGAATTTGGAGTTGATGAGCTTGTCGTAAGCCGCACCCAGAGGCAGACGCCAGACCTTCTCGTTCGTCTCCTTGCCGGCGGTCGTAATCCGCGCGCTCAATTCATCGTCGTTGGAGAAGAGGCCGGCATGTTCCTGGCCAAGTGCCACCATGACAGCACCGGTCAGGGTGGCGAGATCGATCATGAACTGCGGCTTGAACTTGTCCTGCACATACCAGAGGACGTCGGCGAGAACGAGCCGGCCTTCCGCGTCGGTATTGATGACTTCGATGGTCTGGCCCGACATGGATTTGATGATGTCGCCAGGCCGCTGTGCATTTGGTCCGGGCATGTTCTCGACAATGCCGATGGCGCCGATCGCGTCGACCTTCGCCTTACGCGCGGCAAGCGCGTGCATCAGGCCGACGACGCAGGCGGCCCCGGCCATGTCACCCTTCATGTCCTCCATCCCGGCGGCGGGTTTTATCGAAATGCCGCCGGTATCGAAGACGACGCCCTTGCCGATGAAGGCAATCGGCTTCGACTTTCCCTCTTTCTTGTCGCCGCGCCAGCGCATGACGACGAGCCGGCTTTCGCGGTCCGAGCCTTGGCCCACCGCAAGCAGCGAGCCCATGCCGAGTTCGCTCATCGCAGGCTCGTCGAGAACCTTCACTTCGACGCCGAGCTTTTCGAGCTCCTGGGCGCGTTTGGCGAATTCTTCAGGGGTCAAGACATTGGCCGGTTCATTGACGAGCGTGCGGGCGATAAGGACGCCTTCGGCCACCGCCTCGCGCGATTTCGCCTCGCGCCGCGCAGCGGCCGGGTCTTCGACGGCGATGGCGATCTCGCTCGCACCGTTCTCCTCGTCCTCCTTCTTCTTCGTCTTGTAAGTGTCGAACTTATAGTCGCGCAGCCTCACGCCCTCGGCGAATTCGGCGGCCGCGACGGCTGGATCCTTCGGTGGGCGCGGCAAGTCGAAGACCACGGTGGCGGCGGCGCCCGAGCCGAGCTTGCTCAAGACGAAGCCGCCGAGGGTCAGATAGTCGTCAGGCTTCGTTTCTTGGTCGCGTTCCTTGCCCTTGCCGGATTTTGCCGCTTCTTCACTTGCGGGTCCGGTTCCGATGACGATCAGCCGGTCGGCGCTAAACCCCGCCGGCGCGATGATGTCGAGCGCGGTTGACCCCTTGCCTTTGAACTTGGCGGCGCCGGCCGCCCTTTTGATCAGGGCCTCGCCCTCCGCTCCGATCAAATTCTGCGTCGCCGCACCGAGTGCCAAATCCTGACCCGCGAAAAGCACGAGCGTTTGAGCAGTCTTGGTTTTTCCGCTTCGCTTCAACGCCGAAGGCGCCGTCTGCGGAGCAAGCGATGTCAAGGCAAGAAAATCAAGTTTTGCGGATTGTGACATTGGTCTCTTCCTGATGCCCCGACCGGCCTTTGGTAGTCTCGGAATTGGGATGCGGCCTGCAAAATCGAAGGCGCCTCGACATGCGCCTGCCGGATAGCACCTGTGCGAGCAGAACTGCCAGCAAATTCGGCACGAAGCAGCCGCCTTCCCGCATAGGGTGATGCGGGCGAATCCCGCCGCGCAATCGCGCAGAATGCCTCAGTGCCTCTAAACCACAGGCCCGCAACGCGAAATGAGGGCTTTGGCATCGCCGCGCGGCGCAAACAGAGGGGCGTGGCACCCCCGCAACGCCACCGCGCATTCGCGCCCCACTTGCCCTTAAAAAGCCAGGAGCGCCTTGCACCTAACGCTATGACTATGTAGCCAAACGGGGATAGGATGCCTCTGCGCCGCCCCCTCAATTCTGGGGACCTTGAGCTATGCGCCATCCGGAGGGGGATTCCGTTCGCGAAACAGGAGATTTTTACGAGGAATCGCGGAGGCAAATCCGCGAAGCCGGATGCTTTTGCGACTTCTCCGGACCTGCGTGAGTGGTCTGTCAGCCCACTGTTTACGGAAGCGCCCGCGTCATGCCGTTCGTCGAGACCCATGCGAGCCTAGGTGATCCCGCGACTGTCTCGGGCCAAGCGGCAACCATATGCTTCCTGGCGATCAGGCCGCATCCTTTGCGTGAGACGCCATGATGATCGGATCGACACTCGGCCGATATTTGTCGCTGCGATTTCTCAAAACGATCATGGCCGTTTTCCTCTCGATCATCGGCATGGTCTATGTGTTCGATTTTGTCGAAATGCTGCGCCGTTCCAACGGGCTGCCGGGCGTGACGACGGGTTTCATCGCGGTCTTGTCCCTGTTGCGGACTCCTTCGGTCGCCGAACAAATCCTGCCCTTCTGCGTGTTGTTTGGCACCATGGCCGCCTTCCTCGATCTGAGCCGCAAGTTCGAACTCATCGTGGCGCGGGCGGCCGGCGTCTCGGTCTGGCAATTCCTCGTTCCGCCTGTGGCGATCGCTTTGCTGATCGGCATTTTGTCGGTGGCTCTGTTCAATCCGATCTCGGCGGAGATGAAGCAGCGCGCTGATGCGATCGAGACGCAGCTCTTCGGCCGCGGCGGCGTGCGCGGCGATACGACCCTTTGGATTCGGCAAACGAGCGTCGACGGGGAAGCAATACTGCGCGCCGCGAAATCGTTCAAATCCGGCACCCTGCTGACCTCCGTCACGGCCTATGTCTACGAACCCGATGGGCACTTCGAAGAACGGGTGCAAGCCGAGCGCGCCACGCTGCTGCCCGGCGTCTGGAAGCTCCAAAATGCCGAAATTTCGGCGCCGGGCGAGGAAGCGCGCGAGGTCGGCACTTACCTCCTCGCTACCGATCTTTCTCCCGACCGGCTTTCGGAAAACTTCCTTACGCCGGATTCCGTGCCATTTTGGTCCTTGCCGAGGCTGCGCGAAGAGAGCGAACAGGCCGGCCTCGATTCCACCGGTTTCAAGCTTCAATATCAAACGCTCCTGGCAAGACCGTTGCTGCTTGTCGCCATGGTTCTGATTGCCGCCGCCTTCTCGTTAAGAATTTTCCGATTTGGTGGAATAGCGCAGATGGTTAGCGGTGGCATCATCGCCGGCTTCGTGCTTTACCTTTTGACGAAAATGATTGCCGATCTTGGCGGCTCCGGCCTTTTGAGTACGCCGGTTGCCGCCTGGTCGCCGGCGGTGGTTGGCAGCTTGCTCGGAGCCTTGGCTCTCCTGCACCAGGAGGACGGTTGATGGGGCGGCGTTCTTGCCCCACTGACGAAGGTCGCTGTGCCCGTTCCGAGCTTCGTGCGGCAGCCTTCAGGTTGCGGTGTGAACCGCGGCACCGCCCGCAAGCGGGCCGGCTCGCTCGCCTTGCGCGCCTTTGCGCCTGCGCGATCTTCTGCGCTTGGTTCTGCGCCGGTATGGTCGGCCCTGCCGGAGCGCAGACCGCGGGAGGACGCGGCGTCAAAAGTCCAACGCCCACCGAACAGCCAGATAAGATGTTCGTCGAGGCGGACCAACTCGTCTACAACAAGGACAAGAATACCGTTTCGGCCGAGGGCAATGCGCGGATCTATTATGAGGGCCGCGTGCTCGAGGCCGACCGTATCACCTATGATCGCAACACCGGCCGGGTCTATGCCGAAGGTCATGCCAAGCTGACCGAGCGCGACGGCACCGTCCTGCATGGCGACCGGTTCGATCTCACCAAGGACTTTGCCAACGGCTTCATCGAAAGCTTGCGCGCCGACACGGCGAACAAGACTTATTTCAGCGCACCTCGCACCGAGGTCATCGCGGGCAATACGGAGGTCTACGACAAGGGCACGTACACAGCCTGCTCGGTCTGCGGCGACAATCCCTTGAAGCCGCCCCTGTGGCGCGTGCGCGCCAAGCGCATCGTCCACAAGAGCGACGAGAAGATGATTTATTATACCGACGCCTGGCTCGAATTCTTCGGCGTCCCGGTCGCTTACGTGCCGGTATTCTCGTCGCCGGATCCCAGCGTCACGCGCAAGTCTGGCGTCCTGATGCCGCAGGTGGTCGATCTCTCCTATGCCGGATGGGGCGTTGCCGTCCCGATCTTCTGGGCGATGGCGCCGAATTATGATTTGACCTTCACGCCGACTTATTTCGCCCAACAGGGCTTCTATGGCGAACTCCAGTGGCGGCAAAGGCTTGCAAACGGCAGTTATTTCGTGCGCGCCGACGGGATTTTCCAGCAAAACCCGAGCGCCTTCCCGGCAGCGCCCTATGGCGCTGGCAACCAGCAATTGCGCGGCTCGCTTGAAAGCGCCGGCGAATTCGGGATCGACAACTTTTGGAAATACGGCTGGGATTTCACGGTCCTGACCGACAAATGGTTCTTGAGCGATTACAGCGTCGCAAACCAAAGCATTTCATCGAATTATTATAGCGAGGCCATCTCAACCCTTTACCTGACCGGGCAAGGCGACACCGGCTTTTTTGATCTGCGTGGCTATCATTTCGAAGGTCTGACCGCGCATGATCTCGAATCGCAGCAACCGAACGTGCTGCCGGTCCTGGATTACAACAAGACCTTCAAAGTCGATCCGGCCAAGACGGCGGGCGTCGGCGGCGAAGTCCAATTTGATTTCAATTTCACCAGTCTCTCGGCGGCCGCGGCAAGTTACCAGGCGACCGGAGCGCCTCAGTTCGATCAAGCCTACGGGCTTTACAATGTTTGCACGACCTATACGCCCGGCACGACAGCGAGCAATTGTCTCTTGCGCGGCATCGGCGGCGATTATACGCGCACGACCGCAGACTTGTCTTGGCAGCGTAAATTTGTCGATCCGATCGGCGAGGTCTGGACGCCTTTCGCCTTTGCCCGCGTCAATGGCCAGTGGCTCGATCTCAACACGACAAACAGCTACACGTTCACCTCGCCCGCCGGGAGTTCGACTTTCAGCAACGCGTCGCAGACCAATTTCATTTCCAGCGGGACCAACGCCTATGTGATGCCGGGCGTCGGCTTCGAATATCGCTATCCGATCCTCGCCAACACGCCCATCGGTTCCCTGGTCGTGGAGCCGATCGGCCAGATCATCGCCCGGCCAAATAACTTGCTGGGCTCGGCGTCGCTCGTCAATCTTGACGCTCAGAGCCTCGTCTTCGACGACACGACCCTGTTCGCCTGGGACAAATATTCGGGGTATGATGAATTCGAGACGGGCACGCGCGCCAATTACGGTGGTGAAGCCACGCTGAACTTCAAAAACGGCAGCTATGTCAATTTCATCGCCGGCCAATCCTATCAGGTTGCCGGCACCAACGGTTATGCAACGCCCGATGCGGCCAATGTCGGCCTGAGTTCGGGATTGGATACGCCGGCTTCGGATTATGTCGCAGCCTTTACGTTCGTGCCGGGTCCGGTCCTCTCCTTCACCGCCAAGGGACGCTTCGACGAGGCGACGCTGGAGCCTCGCCGCATTGACCTCGTCTCGAACATCAATCTCGGCGCCTGGACCGGCAGTGTGCAGTTCGCCGATTATCAGGCTCAACCCGTCATCGGCTATGACGTGACGCGCGAAGGTCTGAACCTGACGTCCAAATACCAGATCACCGCCGAATTATTTCGTGCAGGGCAACGTCACTTTCGACATGAGCCGGCAATATTATCCCGAGAGCTTGATCGGCTTCAGCAATCCCGGCCCATTTGCGATCGCAGGGCTTGGCGCCGGAGGGGGCTATACGGACGATTGTACGACCTTCACGGTCAACTACTCCGACGTCTATGTGGATAATGGAGCCGGCGCCTTCGTGCACGACCAAACCTTGTTGGTCGAGCTTCAACTGCGCACGCTGGGCGATGCCACAGTGAAGCAGTCGGCCGATAACAACACCTCTTTGGATGGCATCAAATGATTGGACGCTCGCCGTGCCGGGCCGCTAAAAAGCCATCCCGGCAGCAGATAAAGGCGTTAAGGAGAAAGGCCCGATAATTCATTGCAGCACGTCGCGCCGGCTAGGCCTCTCGGCGCGGTTCTCGATAGTCCTGTCCCTCGGATTTCTTGTCGCTGCGGCTTCGGCCTTCCTGCCGCTGTCGCAAGCCCGCGCGCAGGTGATTGTCGCGACGGTGAACGGCGATCCTATCACCGACATCGACCTTGAGCAGAGGATGAAGCTGCTGCACGTCTTGCACCAGCCTGCCACGCACGACGCCGCCTTGGAGAGCATGATCGAAGATCAACTGAAGCTCGACGAGACGGACAAATTCAAGATCAAGGCTTCCACCGGCGAGATAGGCCAGCAGATAAGCAAAGCCGCCACCGCGTTGAAAATGACCCCCGAAGCTCTGCTCCTGGCGATACAGAACGCCGGCATCTCCGAGTCGCATTTCAAAGATCACTTTGCGGCCGATTATCAGTTCTACGTCCTCGTTCAGGCCTATAACAAAGGCATCGAGGCGAGCGAGAGCCAGGTTCGCGAGGAACTCGCCAAGGATGGTGGCAAGGCCGCCGCCGGAATCGACTACAAGGTCCATCAGGTCATCTTCACGATCCTCGATTCCACGAATCCGGCCGCCGTCGAGGCGAAGATGAAAGCGGCCGCAGAACTCCGCACGCGCTTCACCGACTGCGACAGCGGTCTCGATCTGGCGCGCAGCACTGAGGACGTGGCCGTCAAGGAGGAGATTATCCGCAACTCCTTGCAGCTCAGCGAGGGCCTTAGGCAGTTGCTCGACAAGACCCCGGTCGGTCACCTGACGCCGCCACAAAGGACGGTCGATGGCATAGAGATGATCGCGGTGTGCAGCAAGGGCGTATCGGATGACGACACCGCGCTGCGCAACGCGATCTCGGAGAAGCTGCTTGCCGCCGAAATCGACGCGGATGCCGCCAAGCGGCTGAAGGAAATGCGATCCTATGCGGTCGTCGTCGTGAAGAAATAATGCTGCAACGATTTTCCGATCGTGGGCGGCGCGTGTTGCTCGCGCTCACGCGGGGCGATCCTTCCGGCATAGGCCCCGAGCTCGCCTTGAAGTCGTGGCTCGCTTTGCATGCTGACGAGACCGCCCCGGCTTTTTTCATCATCGCCGATCCCGACGACCTTGCAGCGTTGGCACGCCGTTTTGGTTTGCCGGTCCCGATCGAAGCCGCAGAAGCGCGCCAAGCGGCGGCGATTTTTCAGCGCGCTTTGCCGGTTGTTCCCTTGCGGCGTCCGGTCACAGGCGCCTTGGGGATGCCGGATGTCGCCGACGCCGCAGGAACAATCGAGTCGGTTGAAATCGGCGCCGGGCTTGTTCGCGCCGGCGCGGCGGATGCGCTTGTGACCAATCCGATCGCCAAGCAAATCTTGATACACGCCGGATTTCGTCATCAAGGCCATACAGAATTCCTCGGCGAATTGGCGCTGCACTTGTTCGACCGGGAGGCCCGGCCGGTGATGCTCCTGTGGTCGCCCGAGCTGGCCGTCGTTCCGGCGACAATGCATGTGCCGCTGGCGAAAGTGCCGCAGCTCCTGAGCTTCGATCTTCTCGTTGCGACAGGAAAGATCGTCGCCGCCGATTTCAAGGATCGATTCGGCATCGCCGCCCCGCGCCTCGCCTTCGCTGGCCTTAATCCGCATGCCGGAGAAGGAGGTCATATGGGGCGCGAGGAGAACGAAGTGATCGAACCGGCGATCGCGGAACTTCGCCGCATCGGCATTGACGCGACCGGCCCTTACCCCGCCGACACTCTGTTCAACAAGGCGGCGCGCACCCGTTACGATGTCGCAATCTGCATGTACCATGATCAGGCGCTCATCCCGATCAAGACGCTCGCCTTCGATACCGCGGTGAACGTCACCTTGGGCTTGCCGTTCGTGCGCACCTCGCCCGATCACGGCACGGCCTTCGACATCGCCGCTCAAGGCAGGGCCGATCCGTCGAGCCTGATCGCGGCTTTGCGTCTGGCCGGCAGACTGGCGAGCGCCGGCGCGCGCGTCGGCGCAACGGCGTGAAGGACGCCCTGCCGCCTTTGCGCGAGGTGGTCGCCGCGCATGGGCTCGCCGCAAAGAAATCGCTCGGCCAGAATTTTCTCTTCGATCTCAATCTGACCGCGCGCATCGCACGCGCCGCCGGCCCGCTCGAAAAGGCGACCGTCGTCGAGATCGGCGCCGGCCCCGGTGGCCTGACACGGGCGCTTCTCGCCGAAGGTGCGGCGCATGTGATTGCAATTGAGCGCGATCCGCGTTGCCGCGCGGCACTCCAGGAGATCGCGGCCTATTATCCGGGCAGGCTCGAGATCATCGAGGGCGATGCCCTCGACATCGATCTTGCCAGCTTGGTCGGCGAAAGGCGCCCGGCGCGGATCTGCGCCAACTTGCCCTACAATATTGCCACCGCGCTTTTGACGCAGTGGCTCGAGGCCAATGCGTGGCCGCCCTGGTTCGATCGGCTGGTGCTGATGTTCCAAAAGGAGGTGGGCCAACGCATTGTCGCGACGCCGAACGAGCGCGCCGATTACGGGCGCCTCGCGGTGCTTGCCAATTGGCGCTCAGCGACGCGCATTCTCTTCGACGTGCCGGCCGCCGCCTTCACGCCGCCGCCGAAAGTCACTTCGTCGGTCGTCGAGCTTGTGCCCCGCGCAACGCCCCTGCCCTGCGATGTGAAGCTTCTTTCGGAAGTTACACAAGCCGCCTTCGGCCAGCGCCGCAAGATGTTAAGGCAGAGCTTGAAAAGCCTCGGCGGCGATCCTTCGGTGCTGCTCGAACCGGCGCACATCGAGTCGACGAAGCGGGCGGAAGAGATTGAGGTTCGGGATTTTGTCGCGTTGGCTAACGCACTGAAGGAGACGCGATATAATTCCCCCTCCTTATGAGCGAGGCCAATAGGGAGAGGGAAATTTGCGCCTCACTCTTCCCTCAAGAGCTTTTCGACAAAATCCTCGATCCCTTGTTTCTGCCGCGGCGCCCGAAGCCGCTCGGCGGCCAGGATCGCGACGAGGTCTTCGAACGTGCGCTGAATGTCATCGTTGACGAGCACATAATCGTAAAGCGTCCAGCGGGCAATTTCATTGCGCGCATTGGCGAGTCTTTTGGCAATCGCCTCGCCCGCGTCTTCGGCGCGTCGTTCGAGCCGCGCTTTGAGTTCCTGAATTGAGGGCGGCAGGATGAAGATCGTCACGAGATCGCCGCTGCCTCTCTCCTTCAGCTGCTGCGTGCCCTGATAATCAATGTCGAAGAGAATATCGCGGCCCTGTGCGAGCGTGCGTTCGACCGGCTCGCGCGGGGTGCCGTAGAGATTGCCGTGCACCTCCGCCCATTCGAGCAATTCGCCGCCATCGCGCATGGCTTCGAAGCGCTTCTTTGAAATGAAAGAATAATGGATGCCGTCGACCTCGCTCGACCGACGCGGCCGCGTCGTCACCGAGATCGAAAGGGTGAGATCAAGCTCCTTTTTCTGCAGCAGCATCCGCGTCAGGCTCGTCTTGCCTGCACCGGACGGTGAGGACAGAATCAGCATGAGCCCGCGCCGCGCCGGGTTCGGCGCGGCGGCGTCCTTGAATTCCGCTGGCTCGGTCGCCTTCATTCGATGTTTTGGACCTGTTCGCGCAATTGCTCGATCTCGACGCGCACATCGAGCCCGATCGCGGTGAGGGCGACATCATTTGATTTGGCGCAAAGCGTATTGGCCTCGCGGCTCGAGCTCCTGGGCGAGAAAATCGAGCCGCCGCCCGATTGGTCCGCCTTGCGCGAGAAGATCTTTAATGGCGTCGATGTGGGTCGCAAGCCGGTCGAGCTCCTCGCGCACGTCGGCTTTGGCGGCGAGCAGCAGAGCCTCTTGGTAGAGCCGTGTCTCGTCGAATTTGGGATTGCCGGCAATGAGCGCAATCGACTCCGCCAGCTTGGCGCGGATCGCTTCAGGCTGGCGGCCCGGACATTCGTCGGCGGCGCGCCGCAGAGCCGAAATCTTTGCGAGCCGCGCGACAACGATTTGCGCAAGCGCGGCGCCTTCGCTTTGCCGCATGGCGACGAGCGCAGCGATTGCTTGATCCAGGCCGGCGAGAGCCTCTTCCTGGACCTGCGCCAATTCCTTCTCGTCGTCCGCATCGCGAATCTCTACGACGCCGCGCAGCGAAAGCAGGCCGTCGAGCGAGGCGGGCCGCATTGTCGGCGATATTTCTATCCCGGCCAGCACTCCGGCAAGGCGACGCAGAAGCGCCTCGTTGATCCGAACTTCGGGGGTGACGACCTCGTGCTGCATCGACAGCGTGGCGTAACATGTGCCGCGGCCGAGCTTCTTGCCGAGCCGGGTACGTGCCGCTGCCTCAACGGAATCGAAGCCCGGCGGCAAGCGCAATCGCAAATCGAGCCCTTTGGCATTGACGGATTTGAGCTCCCAGGCCCAGCGAAATCCCGCGGTGACACCGGGGACGCGCGCAAAGCCGGTCATGCTGGCGATTGTCATCTGAACCTTGAACGAGAGTGCCGTGCCGCATCGCCGCCCGATGTCAGCGGAGGAGGCCCAATATCTCCAAAAGATCACTTCACGTCGTCGACGCTAGAAGGCACGGTCTTCGGATAATTGAGGTCATAGCTCTTGTTGAGGAGAGGATCGAGGGCGTTCCTTCGGAAGCGTCGGTGACGCGCGGGTCTCTGGATTCGCGTCGGCGGCGGCGCATTTGCGGTATTCGGGCGCGCGACCGGGGGCGGAGCCGCGGTGACGGAATCCACAGGCTGCTGTTCGCCCGCCGCCGCTGTGGCGGAGGTCGGATTCGTGCATCGCCCTCATCCACGGGTCCATCGAGGAGGTTGGCGGCGGCCCGTGGCGATCCGACGCCGCGTACCGAAATGCCGAGGTCGTCGAGCCCCGGCCCTACCGCGATGGCTGAACCGGACGACGAGGTTGCGACCGGCGCGGCGCTGGCGAGCGATTGGAGCGTGGTGGTCGCGGCCGTCTTTGGCATCGTCGGCGAGACCGTGGCCATCGCCGCAGCGGCCGAGCTCAGCCCGAGCAGGGGCGCTTGACCACCAGTGGTATCGAATGACGCCGGCAAAGCGCCATAAACCGACCCGTCGTCGATGTCTCCGTGCTGATCTGGGCGTCCCGGCGGCTGCGGAACATATTTGTCGATGTCGGTTCCCGCCTTGTCCTTCTCGATCTGGCGCCAACGTGCCACGTTGTGCTGATGCTGTTCGAGAGTCTCGGCGAAGACATGACCGCCGGTGCCATCGGCGACGAAATAGAGATCCTGCGTGCGTGCCGGATTGGCGACAGCCTCGAGCGACGCCCGACCAGGATTGGTGATTGGCCCCGGTGGTAAGCCGTCGATCTGATAGGTGTTATAGGGGGACGGCTTCTCCAGTTCGTCGCGCTGGATCGGATGGCCGAGCGTGCCCTTTCCGCCAACCAGGCCATAGACGATGGTCGGATCGGATTGCAGCCGCATTCGCTTTTGCAGTCTGTTGAGGAAAACGGCGGCGACATGCGGCCGCTCGTCCGCTTTGCCGGTTTCCTTTTCGACGATCGATGCCAAGGTCACGAGTTCGTAGGGCGAACGCAACGGGAGATCGCTTGCCCGCCGCGCCCAAATCTGGGCGACCAGCTTTTTGTCATCCTCCTGCATCCGCCTGATGAGATCGGCGCGCGCCATGCCGCGCGGAAACTCATAAGTCTCCGGCAGAAGGCTGCCTTCCTGCGGGATCTCGCGAATGTCGCCCAAGAGCAGATCGTTGGCGCGCAACCGGTCGACCACCTGTTCGCTCGTCAGGCCTTCGGGAATTGTGATCGGATGGAGAATCTGCTTGCCCCTGACGAGCGTGTCGATGACCTCGCGCATGCTGACGTTGTGCGCGAACAAATATTCGCCGGCCCTGACGCGCGAGCGGTTGCCTTCGACGAGCAGCGCAAGATTGAAGATCAGTGGGCTGTCAATCACGTTTTCCTGTTCGAGCGTGCCGATGATGTCCGCAAGTTCCGTGCCCGGCGCGATGTAAATTACCTTGTCCGCGGCCAGCGGCCCCGGCTCCTGCAGCCGATGCTCAGCCCATACCACGCCGAACAGACCCGCAAGGGCGATGATCAGGAGAAATGACAACAGGCCGGAAAGCGCCGAGAGCGTCGGGCGACGCCGGTGCGGCGTGGGCGGAGGCGGCGGCGTTTCCGGCTGCAAGGCCTCGTTCGGACTTTGCAATTTCAAACGGCGACCGAAAAAACGCGCAGCTTGCGGCGCATCGCCCTCGGGCTCGGGTGCCGCAGTTTTTTCCTCGTTCTGAACTAAACCTCGCATGAACTCACATCCGTCATGCTGGCGCTCTGAAAAGCGAGAACGACCCTTCTACACGAAACCCGCGGGCGGCAAAATCGCGAACGCGGCATGCCGCACCAAGACCGCTCGGGCGCCGGTTCGTAATCTTCCATATTCCACAATTTGTTCAGAAATTCCGGCCCGAACATGGCTTTGCTCACGCGACCGCCCGCAAGATGAGGCAGGCATTGGTTCCGCCAAATCCGAAGGAATTTGAAAGCGCGAATTCGACCTCGCGCTTACGCGCCTTATGCGGAACGAGATCGATCGAGGTCTCGACGGAGGGATGATCGAGATTGAGGGTCGGCGGCACGATCTGGTCGCGGATCGCCAGAGTGCAGAAAATGGCCTCGACTGCGCCGGCAGCGCCGAGCAGATGGCCGATTGCCGATTTCGTCGACGACATGGAAGTCAAATTGGCATCCTTGTCGCCAAGGAGCCTATGAACCGCGGCGAGTTCGATCTCATCACCGAGCGGCGTCGAAGTGCCGTGCGCATTGATGTAATCGATGTCCTGCGGCTCGATGCCGGCCCTTTTCACCGCTGCCTGCATGGCGCGGAAGGCGCCGTCACCGCTGCTTTCGGGCGCGGTGATATGGATAGGCGTCGCCCGACATGCCATAGCCGACGACCTCGGCATAGATTTTGGCGCCGCGCGCCTTGGCACCCTCGTAGGATTCGAGGACAACGCAGCCGGCGCCATCGCCCATGACAAAGCCGTCGCGATCCTTGTCATAGGGACGCGAAGCCTGTTTCGGGCGGTCGTTGAAGCCCGGTCGATAAGGCACGGCAGGCGGCAAATCCGGCGATGCCGATGCGATTGACCGCCGATTCGGCCCCGCCCGCCACCATTACATCGGCATCTTCGAGCGCGATCAGGCGCGCCGCGTCGCCGATGGCATGAGTGCCGGTGGAACAGGCCGTCGCAACCGCTGGTTGGGACCCTTGAGCCCGTGGATAATCGAGACGTAGCCGCTTGGAAGATTGATGAGCCGTCCGGAAATAAAGAAGGGCGAAACCCGGCGCGGCCCTTTTTCGCGCAGCGCCACCGAGGTTTCATAAATGCCGCCGAGCCCGCCAACACCCGAGCCAATGAGCACGCCGGTCCGGATCTGCTCCTCGTAGCTGCGCGGATTCCAGTCGGCGTCGGCAAGCGCCTGCGTCGCTGCGGCTACGGCATAGATGATGTAATCGTCGACCTTGCGCTGGTCCTTCGGATCCATCCACTGATCGGGATTGAAGGTCGCATTGGAGCCATCGCCGCGCGGCACTTGCATGGCGACCTTGCAGGCGAGATCCGATGTGTCGAATCCTCTGATCGGGCCTGCCCCGCTGCGGCTGGCGAGCAGCCGCTCCCATGTCGCGTCCACGCCGCAGGCCAACGGCGAGACCATGCCAAGACCGGTAATTACCACCCTGCGCATCAAAAAACCTGTTTCACTTCGGGCGAGGGCCGCCCCTGGAACGCATCATAGTTCTATTCCATCCTCGCGCGGGCTTTGCAATCCGCGGGAAGCTGCACGTGAAAAGGATGAAAACGGGGAATCAGGCTGAGAGCTGGGCGCGATCAGGTGGGCTCCCTAACGCGGGCGAGACCGCAGCGAACGTCGCGCTTTGTCTTCGTTCCGCGCCTCATACAGGGCGCAAAGCCGGCTCAGCTTGCCGTGGCCTTATCGAGAAAGCGGATCGCGTCACCCACGGTGACAATCGACTCTGCCGCGTCGTCCGGGATCTCGACGCCGAACTCTTCCTCGAAAGCCATGACGAGTTCGACTGTGTCGAGCGAATTGGCTCCCAAATCTTCGATAAAATTGGCGTCATCGGTGACCTTATCGGCGTCGACGCCGAGATGCTCTATGACAATTTTCTTCACCCGCTCGGCGACATCGCTCATGGTCGTTTGATCCCTCGTCCCTTCATTGCTGGCGCCAGCTTATATCCGGAGCGCATTCGAAATCGGGGCCGTCGAAAGCGAACCTTCCGAGGCGCACGACAAGGGACCCTTGAGGGCGTCCCGATGATCCAAATGAACCCCTTTGCGGCCAGGCACGCAAAGCCGCATTGCGGCCCGCCTGAGGATGACCCGTCCGCCAGCTGACGTTCGGTTCGTAACATACTTCAAACGGGTTGGCGAGTGCCCGGGGCCAAACCGCGTTGCACATGCTACGTGCCTCAAATCATTGTCATTCCACCATTCACATGAAGGGTTTGGCCGGTCACGTAACAGGCCTCTTGGCTCGCCAGATAAACAACCGCGGTGGCAACATCCTCAGGCTTGCCAAGGCGTCCCATAGGCACAGTGGCGAGCAGCGCCGATCGTTGCTTTTCGTCGAGTCCGGCCGTCATCGGGCTTTCGATCAAGCCCGGCGCGACACAATTTACAGTCACATTGCGCGGCGCAACTTCCCACGCGAGGCTTTTGGACATGCCGATCATCCCGGCTTTCGATGCCGCGTAATTGCTCTGCCCCGGATTGCCGACGATGCCGACAACGGAGGTGATTCCGATGACCCGGCCAAACCTGCGCCGGAGCATCCCTTTCAGCGCGGCGCGCGCGAGGCGAAAGCCGGCCGTCAGATTGACGGCGAGGACGAGGTCCCATTCCTCGTCCCGCATCCGCAAGGAAATATTGTCGCGCGTCAGCCCGGCATTATTGACAAGGATGTCGAGCGAACCCATCGCCGCTTCCGCCGCGGGGACCAATTGTTCGACCGCGATCGAATCGGCGAGGTCGCAGGGCAGAATATGCACCCTGTCGGACAAATCGTCGGCGAGCGAACCGAGCGCCTCTTTGCGCGTGCCGGAAATAGCGACGCTCGCGCCGCGGCCGTGCAAGGCGCGCGCGATCGCCTGGCCAATGGCGCCGCTGGCGCCGGTGACGAGAGCCGTCCTGCCGGAGAAATCGAACATGATGATCGCCTCGTTCCTTTAGCGAAGAGCCTTATAGGCCTCGACCTCGTCCGGGGTTCCGACCGAAATGCCGGTGGCGTTCTCGACGATGCGTTTCAAGAGCCCGGTTAGAACTTTGCCGGATCCGACCTCGATGAATTCGCCGACGCCCTGCCCGGCCATGAAAGCAACGCTTTCGCGCCAACGGACGGTCCCGGTCACCTGTTCGACGAGCCGCTTGCGGATCTCCTGCGGGTCATCGACCGGAACAGCCACGACATTGGGGACGAGCGGCACTTTCGGCGGCTTGATTTCGACCTTCGCCAAAGCCGCCGCCATCGCGTCCGCCGCTGGCTGCATCAAGGCGCAGTGAAACGGGGCCGAAACCGGCAGCACAATTGCGCGGCGTATGCCCTTCGTTTTGGCGATGTCGATGGCGCGGTCGACCGCCGGCTTGGAGCCCGAGATCACGACCTGCCCGCCGCCATTGTCGTTGGCGACGGCGCAGACCATATCGGTGCCCGCTTCCTGCTGCGCCTGCGCGGCGATCGCCTTGGCCGTTTCGTAATCGACGCCAATCAAGGCCGCCATGGCGCCTTCGCCGACCGCAACCGCCTGCTGCATGGCCTCGCCTCGCCGCCGCAAGAGCCGTGCGGCATCCGCGATCGTGAAAGATCCGGCCGCCGCCAGGGCCGAATATTCGCCAAGCGAATGGCCGGCGACGAAAGCCGCATCCTTCGCAAGGTCGAGACCCGCTTCGGCCTCGAGCGCGCGCAGCGCGGCAAGGCTTGCGGCCATCAAGGCCGGCTGCGCATTGGCGGTCAAGGTGAGCTCGGCCTCCGGTCCTTCAAACATCAAAGCCGAAAGCCTCTGCTGCAAAGCCTCATCGACTTCATCGAACACGGCCCGCGCCGGCGCGAAAGCCTCCGCCAAGCCCTTGCCCATGCCGACGGCCTGCGATCCCTGCCCAGGAAAAACAAAAGCCTTTGTCAATGCTCCGCCTTCACCACCTGACGCTTCGAACGACGTGCGAGTGGCACTGCCGAAGGTCATCTGTCAAGCAGCCGAGGTGCGGCCGCAAAGCTCATGTCGATTTCGGTTGCCTCCGCGGCAGGTCATCATGCACGATTGCCAAGAGTTCGACGAGAGCGATGCGGAGCAAGCCGTCATGGACATTCCGGGAAAAGCCTGTGGCGCATGCAGCATGTGCTGCAAAGTGCTCGAGATCGAGGAATTGGAAAAGCCGGCAGGGCCTTCCTGCAAGAATTGCCTCGTCGGCGGCGGCTGTCGGATCTACGAGGCGCGGCCCGATGTCTGCCGCGACTTCGAATGTCTGTGGAAGAACGATCGTGGGATGAGCCCGCAGATGCGGCCCGACCGCGTCGGAACGATCCTGATGGAAGACGACGATACCGAGGAATACCGCGCCGTCTGCGACCCAGACACGCCCTTCGCTTGGCGCACGCCGCTGATTTTCCGGCATCTCGTCGCCATGGCCAAGAGTGGGCGTACCGTCGTCGCCAAGGCTGGTTTGAAGTCCTGGCGCATTCGCGCCAGCGGCGAATGGGGCCCCTGCGTCTGAGCCGACGTCGATTGACCTTCGCTCCGGTGCGAAATATGCGCCGTCAATCTGACCCAAAGCGATCCGAGCAAGACGATCCTGCTCTAGTGTCGGATAATTCCTTCAGTCATGGCGCCGCCGGCGATACCGAGGTGCATGTGCACATTGCCGCCCAGGTCATAGTCGAGGGCGCCGGGCGCAGCGGTCTTGGGCGATCCTGAGGAATTGATGAGATTCTTGGCGGATTGGCTCGTTCTGACGACGCCAGGCTCGGCGTTTGCCTTCGCCGCGCCGACGCCGGGCGCGGCATAAGGTGCAAATTGCCCCGTCTCGTCGGGCCCGCTCCAAGATGGAGGCGGGGGCGGATCGAGCGCCAAGCTCGGCAATTCAGGGACGATCTCGCTCGCCTGCGCCAAGCAGACGAGGCCGCAAAGGGCGAGAAAAGCAAGAACAGGCCTGACGAGCATGGGCTTTGCCGCCTTCGGAGCCAATGGGCGCCTTTTCATCTTGGACGACGAACAGCGGCGTGAAAAGGCCGCTCGCGGCTTCTTGATTTCGCCCCTAGTCCAAGTATAAGCGCACTTCGTTGGGCAGGCCGTCGGCCTGCCTTGTGGCCTCGGCCGGGGGCTGAACGGAAGGCGCGCGGAAAAAGAAAAAACGCGCGCAGGCTTGCCGTCTTCCCGTGTCTCCGCCTTCGTTCATTCGAGCCTTTCCGGGGCTCGAAGGGCTTTGCGCCGGGCCGCGCCAAAAAGAAAGGCAAGATCATGGCTCTCTACGAGCACGTTTATCTTGCTCGCCAAGATATTTCCGCCCAGCAGGTGGAAGCGCTGAGCGAGCAGTTCAAAGGCATTATCGAGTCGCAGGGCGGCAAGGTCGAAAAGATCGAATATTGGGGCGTCAAGTCGGTCGCCTATCGGATCAAGAAGAACCGCAAAGCGCATTTCACTCTGTTCAATCTTGATGCGTCAGCAAGTGCTGTCGCCGAGATGGAGCGGCAGATGGGCATCAACGAAGATGTGATCCGCTTCTTGACCGTGCGGGTCGAGGAACTGGAACAAGGCCCCTCGGCCATGATGCGCAAGCGCGATGACGATGATCGCGAGCGCGGTGAACGGGGCGATCGCGGCGACCGTGGCGACAGAGATCGCGGAGATCGCGGCCGCGGCCGGCCGGACCGCGGTGACCGCGGTCCGCGACGCGGCCGTGACGAGGCAAGCCCCAGCGAAGAAGGAGCGCTCTGATGCCGCCGCTTGCAGCTCCGGCCCGCCGGCCCTTCTTCCGCCGCCGCAAGACTTGCCCGTTTTCCGGTCCCAATGCGCCGAAGATCGATTATAAGGACACGCGGCTTCTCTCTCGATACATTTCGGAGCGCGGCAAGATCGTGCCCTCGCGCATCACGGCCGTCTCTGCTAAGAAGCAGCGGGAATTGGCCAAGGCGATCAAACGGGCGAGATTTCTCGGGCTCCTGCCCTATGTGATCCGCTGATAGATCCGGCGCCGCGGCGCCGGTCAAATTCGCAAGCGAAAAGACCGCCGGATTGCGGCGGTTCGGCTGGGATGAAGTAAAGCATCCCTAACCGCGTTGGCGGGACAGCTCGAGCGATGGTGAAGAAACAAGCATCCGACATCAGGGTTCCGGTCGCGCTCGGCAGCGGGCTCGCGGCGACGCTGCTCCTGATAAGCCTCCGCCAAGGCAATCTTCCGGCCCTGTTCCTTGCGTCTCTTTCGCCTTTGCCGCTGATGATCGCGACGCTGGGTTTTGGACATGCGACAGGTCTTGGCGCGGCCGCTGTCGCCGTCCTCACCTTCGTCGCCCTGATAACGGCCGCGGCAACGCCACAGAGCGGATGGCTCGATGCGATCCTGACGGCCGGGCTTGGCGGATTGATTCTCGCCGTCTGCCAGGCTCTTCCGTCCTGGTGGCTTGCCTATCTCGCCGGTTTGAGCCGGAGCGATGCGGCGTTGCCCTGGACGGCGCGGCGTAACGAGAAAGGCCGGGCATGGGACTATTATCCGTTTGGCCCCATCGCTCTGCACGCGGCGCTGATCGGCTTTGCGATCGTGGCCTTTGCGACGCTCATGGCCAGTCTCGGTCAGCCGAATTTCGAGGCGAGCCTCAACGAGGCTGCGACAAAGATTGCGCCGCTCATCCTCCAGGCGCTCGGTTCTTACGAACTGCCGAACGGGATCGACATCGTCCAGCTCGCGCGCCTCGTCATCCGCGCGATACCGCCGGTCGCTGCATCGATGATTTTTGTCGCGTTCCTGCTCAATCTTTGGCTCGCCGGTCGCATCGTCCAACTGTCGAACCTGCTGATGCGGCCTTGGCCCGATATAGCCCATGAGTTCAGGGTGCCACGCCTGCTGGGGCTCGCTTTTGCGGCGGCCTCCGCGCTTTGTCTGTTGGGCGGCGTGGCGGGCGTCATCGCCAGCATCGCAACCGCGGTGCTTGCGATGCTCTTTGCCTTGCAAGGCCTCTGCGTCGTCCACGATCTTTCGCGCGGCAGCAAGTTTCGCACCGCTCTCCTCTGCGGCCTCTATGTCGCGCTCGCGCTGCTGATGCCCTGGCCGCTGGTTATTTTCACTCTGGTCGGCCTCATCGAGGCTGGCTTTTGCCTGCGCGACCGCAAGGCCGCCACCGCAGCCCCGCATCGTTGAACCAAAGGAACGAAGTCATGGACGTCATCTTGCTCCAACGCATCGCCAAGCTCGGCCAGATGGGCGACACGGTGCGCGTGAAAAACGGCTATGCCCGCAATTTTCTTCTCCCCACCGGCAAGGCGCTGCGAGCGACCGAAGCGAACAAGAAGCGCTTCGAAGAGCAAAAGGTCGAGCTCGAGGCGCGCAACCTGGAGCACAAGAGCGAGGCCTCGGCCGTCGCCGAGAAACTTGGCGGCCAGAGTTTCAGCATCATCCGCCAGGCGGGCGAAGCCGGGCATCTCTATGGTTCGGTGTCGGCGCGCGACATTGCCGAGGCTGTCACGACCGGCGGAATTGCGATCGGGCGCGAACAGGTCGTGCTCAGAGCGCCGATCAAGGCGATCGGCCTCCATCAGGTCCCCATCCATCTCCATCCCGAGGTGGAATCCACGATCACCGTCAATGTCGCCCGTTCCCCTGAGGAAGCCGAACGCCAAGCCAAGGGCGAGAAGATCGTCATCGTCCAAGACGCCTCGATGCAAGATCTGGGTCTCGATGTCGGCGCGGCGCTTGCCGAAGCGAGCGGCGAGGAAGGCTAGCCTTCGCCCGGGTCAAGCTCTTTTATTGGCGTCATTGCAGGCGCATGGCGCCTGATCTGCTCAAACCAGGCGAAGGATCAAGGAGATCGTGAATTGCAACGGCCCGCAAAGATGTCGCGAAATTTCCGCCGCCCGTGTGAATTGCGAGCATAACGGGGTCGGGCATGGCGGCTCTGAAATTTCACTGACTTCCCCCGCTGCTCTGTGCGAAGAACGGTGGGCGCCTTTTCCGATTCGCCCTTAACAAGATTATATGCCCGCCCCCGAACGTTTTGCCGATCGCCTCGGCCAGCTCTCAACTCTCCTCTCCGCTCAGGCCGGCGCCGGTGATCCGGGCTTCCGAGTGCCGCCGCACAACATCGAGGCCGAACAGGCGCTTCTCGGCGCGGTTCTCGTCAACAACGACGCCTTCGACCGGGTATCGGATTTTCTCAAGTCTGAGCATTTTTCCGATGAGCTGCACCGCCGCATCTACGATATCGCGGCGCAGCTGATCCGCGCCGGCAAGCTTGCCACACCGATAACGCTCAAGACGTTTCTCGGCGAACACGATCTCGGCGGCGTCACCATCGCGCAATATCTCGCGCGCCTCGCGGCGGAGGCGACGACGATCATCAATGCCGCCGACTACGGCCGGATGATTCACGACCTTGCCGTTCGGCGCAATCTGATCGCCATCGGCGAAGACATCGTCAACGGCGCCTATGATGCGCCGATCGCCGCCTCGCCGCGCGACCAGATCGAGGAGGCCGAGCGCAAGCTTTATTCGGTCGCCGAGAATGGCCGTTATGACGGGGGCTTCCAGCGTTTCTCCGACGCGCTGGCGATCGCAGTCGATATGGCGGCGAAGGCCTGGGAGCGCGATGGGCGGCTTTCCGGCCTCGCGTCGGGCCTGACCGACCTCGACAAGATGCTGGGCGGACTGCAGCCCTCCGATCTCGTCATCATCGCCGGGCGGCCGGGCATGGGCAAGACTGCACTTGCCACCAATATGGCCTTCAATGTTGCCAAGGCTTACGAATTCGAGGCGCGTCCGAATGGCACGCATGCGACGGTGAATGGTGGAATCGTCGGCTTTTTCTCCCTCGAAATGTCGGCGGAGCAATTGGCGACCCGCATCATTTCCGAACAGGCTGCCGTCCCGTCTTACAAGATCCGCCGCGGCGATATTTCGGAAGCCGACTTCCACCGCGTCGCGCAAGCCGCGCGCGAGATGCAGACCATTCCTTTCTACATCGACCAGACCGGCGGCATTTCGATCGCGCAGCTTGCCGCCCGCGCCCGCCGCCTCAAGCGCCAACGTGGCCTCGATCTCCTCGTCGTCGATTATATTCAGTTGCTTTCGGCCACCAAGACGCGCAGCGAGAGCCGGGTGCAGGAATTGACCGAGATCACGACCGGGCTGAAAGCGCTCGCCAAGGAATTGAACGTCCCCATTCTTGCGCTCTCGCAGCTCTCCCGCCAGGTCGAGGGCCGCGACGACAAACGCCCGCTCTTGTCGGACTTGCGCGAATCCGGCTCGATCGAGCAGGATGCCGACGTGGTGATGTTTGTGTTCAGAGAAGAATATTACTTGAAGAACAGGCAGCCGCATGAGGGGACCGAAGAATTCCTCGAGTGGCAGGCGACGATGGAACAGGTTCATGGCAAGGCCGAGATCATTATCGGCAAGCAGCGTCACGGACCGACCGGCACGGTCGAACTCGCCTTCGAGGCGGAAGTGACGCGTTTCGCCAATCTGGCGCATGAGGAAAATCTGCCGGCGCGGATCTAAGCCGGATAGCTATGGCAAGAGCACGGACTTCCTTCATCTGCCAAAGCTGCGGCGCGGTCGCGCCGCGCTGGCAAGGGCGCTGCGACGCCTGCGGTGCGTGGAATTCGCTCATCGAAGAGACAGTCGGCGCACCGGCGCAGCGCCTCGGCAAGGGCCGCATTTTCGCGCTCTCGGACCTCGGCACCGCGACCATTCCGCCGCCGCGCATCACGACTGGCATCGGCGAATTTGACCGGGTCGTCGGCGGCGGCTTCGTGCCGGGCTCGGTTCTGCTTCTCGGCGGCGAGCCGGGTATCGGAAAGTCCACCTTGCTCACCCAGGTTTGCGGCGCTCTGGCGCGGCAAAACCGTCGTGTCACTTATGTTTCGGGCGAAGAGGCCATCGATCAGGTGCGGCTCAGAGCCGAACGCCTGAACCTCGCCAATGAGGCGGTCGAATTCGCCGCCGAGACCAAAGTCGAAGACATCGTCGCAACCTTACGCGAAGGGCCGGCCCCTGCCCTGCTCGTCATCGATTCGATTCAGACCATGTGGACCGAAATGGTCGAAGCGGCGCCCGGCACCCTGACGCAAGTGCGCGGCGCGGCGCAGGCGCTCATCCGCTATGCGAAAACGACCGGCGCGAGCCTCCTTCTCGTCGGCCACGTGACCAAGGACGGACAGATCGCCGGCCCGCGCGTCGTCGAGCACATGGTCGATGCGGTGACTTCGTTCGATGGCGAGGGCGGCCGCGACTTGCGTATCCTGCGCGCCTTGAAGAACCGGTTCGGCCCGAGCAACGAAATCGGGGTTTTCGAAATGACCGGGCGCGGACTTGTCGAGGTTGGCAATCCTTCCGCCCTGTTTCTATCGTCGCATGCCGAGGCAACGCCCGGCACCGCAGTCTTTGCCGGAATGGAAGGCACGCGACCGTTGCTCACCGAGATCGAGGCGCTCGTCGCGCCGAGCCCCTTGGGAATGCCGCGGCGCGCCGTCGTCGGCTGGGACCAGAATCGCCTCGCCATGATCCTCGCCGTACTCGAAGCGCGCGCTGGCCTAAGGCTCGGCCAACATGACGTCTATCTCAATGTCGCGGGAGGATTGAGGATCGATGAACCTGCCGCCGATCTCGCGGTCGCCGCGGCGCTTGTCTCCTCATTCAGTGGGCGAAGCTTGCCGCCACACTGCGTGTTCTTCGGCGAGGTCGGGCTTTCGGGCGCAATCCGCCCCGTCGTGCATTCCGTGACACGGCTGAAGGAAGCCGCCAAGCTCGGTTTCACGCGGGCCGTACTCCCGCCCTCGACGCAGGATTCCAATGACGCAGCAAGGCCTGAAAATATGACGCTCAAAACCTGCCCCGAAGTCGCCGATCTTGTCGCCTTAATTGCAAGTCCCGAACGGCGCTGATCGCCTGCGCTCCGGCAGGGTGACGCCGCCCGATTGCTTCGTTATAAGGCGGTCTAATCCGATGCGAGGCCCATTTATGCCATCCTATCTCGATCTCGGCGTGATCGCCATCGTCCTGATTTCGGCGCTTCTCGCCATGGTCCGGGGATTCACGCGCGAGGTTCTGGCCATTGCATCCTGGGGCGCGGCCGCGGTGGCTGCCATCTATTTCCATCCTTATCTGCTGCCTTACGTGAAGTCCTATGTCAGCAAGGATGCGGTTGCACTTGCCATCTCCGCGGCCATCGTCTTTTTCGTGACCTTGATTGTGGTGTCGGTGATTACGATCAAAATATCCGACGCCATTCTCAATTCGAAAGTCGGGCCGCTCGACCGCTCGCTCGGCTTCGTTTTCGGGGCGGTGCGCGGCGTCCTGCTCTGCGTGATCGCCTTCGTGTTCTTCAACTGGCTCGTCCCCGAGAAGACCCAGCCGGAATGGGTGAAGGACGCGCACATGAGGCCGCTGCTGCAATCGACCGGCGACGAACTCATTGCCCTTTTGCCGGATGATCCAGAGGGTTATCTCAACAAATTCAGGAAATCGAAGGCAGCGACGGAGGAGGCCGTACCGGACAGCGATGTGCCGCCGGCGACGCCTCCGGCAAATGCGCCGTCTGCGCCACCGGCTGCGCCGGCAGCGCCAGCGCCGGCCACGCCTGCAGCTCCTCCACCGGCGGCGCCCGCCGCGCCTCCACCGAACTGAGCCTGTCGCGATTTAGCATATTGATTTTGTTGAATTTACCTTCGGCCGGAAAGAGCCTCTGCGAGCCGCCGATCCTTGGGCCCGAATTCCTGGGCTTAACTCTCGGCCGAAGCGCGAAACTCCTGGCAATTGACCTGTGTGATATTATTTGAGCAGGGTGACGCCAGCAGCCTCGCCCGTTGGCGCCAGGCGATGGCCAGGCAATAGAAGGTCGATCCCCTTGAATTGCGATCCTCGCGAATCGATGGGTGCCGCGGAGCCGGCGTCTGCAGGGGACATCTTCGATCTGGATGCCGATAGGCTGCGTGAAGAATGCGGCGTCTTCGGCATCTTCGACCATCCCGCTGCGGCCGCGATCACGGCACTGGGACTCCACGCCTTGCAGCATCGCGGCCAGGAGGCGGCCGGCATCGTCACCTTCGACGGCCATAGGTTCAATTCCGAACGCCGCCTCGGCCTGGTCAGCGAGCATTTCTCCCGCGCCTCGACGATCGAACGTCTGCCCGGCCGCTCGGCCATCGGCCACGTCCGCTATTCGACCACGGGCGAGACGGTTTTGCGCAATGTCCAACCGCTGTTTGCCGAGCTGAACTCCGGCGGATTTGCCATCGCCCATAACGGCAATCTCACCAACGGCCTGACGTTGCGCCGCGATCTCGTGAACGACGGCGCAATCTTTCAATCGACCACGGATACGGAGGTCATTCTTCATCTCGTGGCGAAAAGCCATCGCACCCGCTTGATCGAGCGGTTCATCGAAGCGCTGCGCCAGATCGAAGGCGCCTATTCGCTCGTCGCGCTGTCGCACAAGAAACTGATCGGCGTCCGCGATCCTCTCGGCATAAGGCCGCTGGTGCTCGGCGAGCTCGACGGCCATTACATTCTCGCCTCCGAAACCTGTGCGCTCGACATCATCGGGGCACGGTTCATCCGCGATATCGAGAACGGCGAGATCGTGGTGATTTCGGAGACCGGGATCGAAAGCCTGCGGCCCTTCCCGAAAAGGCAGGAGCGGCCCTGTATCTTCGAATATATCTATTTCGCCCGGCCGGATTTGATCGTCCACGGCCGCTCCATCTATGATGTGCGCAAGGCGATGGGCTGCGAGCTCGCGCGCGAAACGCGAATCGATGCCGACGTGGTCGTGCCGGTTCCCGATTCCGGGGTTCCGGCGGCGCTCGGCTTTGCGCAGGAATCTGGCATTCCTTTCGAGCTCGGCATCATCCGCAATCATTATATCGGCCGCACCTTCATCCAGCCGACCCAGTCCATCCGCGAACTCGGGGTACGGTTGAAACACAACGCCAACCGCGCCGCGGTGGCCGGCAAGCGGATCGTCCTCATCGACGATTCGATCGTGCGCGGCACGACCTCGGTGAAGATCGTGCGGATGATGCGCGAGGCCGGCGCGCGCGAGGTTCATTTCCGCATTTCCTCGCCGCCGATCACCCATCCCGATTATTACGGAATCGATACGCCCGAGCGCGACAAGCTGCTCGCCGCGACCCATTCAGTCGAGGAAATGCGCCGCTATATCGGCTGCGATTTGCTCGCTTTTCTCTCCGTCGACGGGCTTTACCGGGCGATGGGCGAGGAAGGTCGCGATCCAGCGCGGCCGCAGTTCACCGATCATTGCTTTACCGGCGATTATCCGACCAATCTCACCGACGTGAGCGGCGAGACGAAATCGCAACTCTCGCTGCTCGCCGAGACCGGCTGAAGAACCGCGTCCCACGCGTCTCTTCCGACGCAAAGCCGGATTCCCGACCAATATGCCGCGACCCCTCTCCGGCCGTCTCGCCCTCGTCACCGGCGCTTCGCGCGGGATCGGCCGCGCGATCGCGCTCGAACTTGCCCGAGCCGGTGCGCATATCATCGCTCTCGCCCGAACCCAGGGCGCGCTCGAAGAGCTTGACGATGCGATCCACGCCGAGAAGGCCGAGGCCACTCTTGTCCCCTGCGATCTGAAGGATTTCGCCGGGCTCGATCGGCTCGGCGCCACAATTTACGGGCGCTGGAAGAAGCTCGACATCTTCATCGGCAATGGCGGGATTCTTGGCCCGCTCACGCCGCTCGCCCATGTCGAACCCGCGGAATGGGACGGGGTTCTCGCGGTGAACGTTACCGCCAATTGGCGGCTTATCCGCTCGCTCGATCTGCCGCTTCGCGCCAGTGACGCCGGAAGGGTCGTGCTCGTTACCTCGGGAGCCGGCCATATGGCCGAGATGCGGCCCTATTGGGGTCCTTATGCCGTATCGAAGGCCGCACTCGACGCGCTCGGGCGCACTTACGCTGCCGAGACCGAGGCGGTTTCGAATGTCAGGGTCATGCTGGTCAATCCGGGGCCGATGCGCACCCGCATGCGCGCTGCCGCCATGCCGGGGGAAGATCCTTCGAGCCTCAAGCCGCCGGAAGAACTCGCCCTTAAAATAATGACCCTGGTCAGTCCGTCCTGGACGCAAACGGGGAAACTCTACGATTTTCCGACGGACTCGGTCCTGAGTTTCCGCCCGCCGGATGGCAGGTGAGTTTCGGCAGCGATAGGGTCAGTTCTGCGAATGCTCATGGCGCAATGCCAAAGGGCTCAATTCCATTGGCTTCGTCCTGACGCTCAACTTCGTTTTCTTGGCTTCGACATGGAAATTCGATTTTACGCCAGCGGCCCGGTCCGCGGCCGCGCCGGCCTGTTCGAGCTCCTCCTCCATCGCCTTGAGTTCCGTCGGGGTTCTGGGTTTCGGGCGTGCCACGTCTTTGCCAGCCGTCGGTTGGAATTGCAGCGTCTCCTCAGGAGGCCGCGTTGACTTTACGAAATCCTTTGCCTCGGGAACGTCCGACCAAAGCCGCGTGCTGAGGATCACATCGAGCGGCGTGCCTCCCCCATAGGGCTGCGGTGCCTGCGACTTACTGCTTTTCGACGGCGCCGCATATGTGCAAAGCGGGCTGATGCAGTCCCAATAGCGGGTCTGCGGCTTGGCATCCTGCTGCGTCGTGGTCTGCTGGTCGTCCTGGGCGAGGGCCGGCGCGGCGCAGAAACAGACGAGAATCGCCACACCGCGTGCAAGTTGAACGATCCAAGACCACATCCTAACCCATCCCAAGATCGTGGGTGCCATGCGACTCAAGGCGGGTTTCCTAGCCTCGGAATAAAGCTCTATCATGGCGCGCGAGGCGGCGGAGGTGGACGATTGCATGGCCAAGAAAAGGAAGAGGGGCGACGCGGGCGACCGCAATAATGCGCCACGTAAGGATTTGCCATCCGATGCCACGCCGTCGGTCGAGGTCACCAAGCCGAAAGAAATCGCCGCGGGCGATTCCACCGCTCCTGATTTCGATCGGCTCTCGCAAAATCTCGCCTTGCTGGTCGGCCAGGGCGGCAAGGCGCTGGCCGCTCTTCTCGAGCCTGCCGAGACGGGCGGAGCCGCGAGCCGATTTGCCGATACCGTGCTCGATGCGGTCACAAGCTTCGGGCGCGTAGCGGAATATTGGCTTGCCGATCCGCAGCGCACGGTCGAGGCGCAAACTGCACTTTCGAGCAATTTCCTGAGCCTTTGGGCGCATACTTTGCGGCGACTTTCGGGCGAAGCCGATGAGCCGGTCGTCCCGTTCGATCCTACCGACAAGCGTTTCGCTGCGCCGCAGTGGCGGGAAAGCCCGGTCTTCGATTTCCTCCGCCAGGCGCATGCGATCTCGGCGAATTGGGCCGAGGCTCTCGTCGCCCGCGCCGAAACGGCCGACCCGCACACAAAGCAAAAGGCGCAATTCTACGTGCGGCAGATCGCCAGCGCTCTCTCGCCTTCGAATTTCATCGGCACCAACCCGGAGCTGCTGCGCGAGACTTTGAATTCGAGCGGCGACAACCTCGTGCGCGGCGTCTCCCTGCTCACGGAAGACATCAAGGCCGGCGGCGGGACGCTGCGAATCCGGCAGAGCGATTCCTCGAAATTCGAGCTCGGCGTGAATATGGCGGCGACGCCCGGCAAGGTGATCTTCCGCAACGAGCTCATGGAGCTCATCCAATACGCGCCGGCGACGGAGCAGGTCTTCAAGCGCCCCCTGCTCGTCATTCCGCCGTGGATCAACAAATATTACATCCTCGATCTCAATCCGGATAAGAGCTTCATCCGCTTCGCGGTGGAAGAAGGCCTCACCGTCTTCCTGATCTCCTGGGTCAATCCCGACGCGCGCCATCGCGACAAAGGATTTGAAGCCTATCTCGAAGAGGCCATTTTCGCGGCGCTCGACGTTGTCGCCAAAGTGACGGGAGAGGAGCGCGTGCATGCGCTCGGCTATTGCGTCGGCGGCACACTGCTTGCGATCGCGCTCGCGCTGATGGCGCGCAAAGGGGATTCGCGCATCGAAACCGCGACCTTTCTCACGACGCAGACGGATTTCGCCGACGCCGGGGATTTGAAGGTCTTCGTCGACGAGGCACAAATCAGCGCCATCGAAGAAAGCATGGCCGAAAAAGGCTATCTCGACGGATCGGAAATGGCGGCGGTGTTCAATATGCTGCGGCCGAACGATCTCATATGGTCCTTTGTCGTCAACAATTACATGCGCGGCCAGATTCCTTTGCCCTTCGATCTTCTGACCTGGAATTCGGATTCGACACGGCTGCCGGCCGCCAATCATTCCTTCTATCTGCGCAATTGCTATCTCGAGAACAGGCTCAGCGCGGGCGAGATGGTGATGGAAGGCGAAAAACTCGATCTCTCCGAAGTCAAAATACCGATCTATAGCCTTGCGACGCGTGAGGATCATATCGCGCCGGCGCAATCGGTGTTCGCCGGAATGAAATTATTCGGCGGCGATGTCCGCTACGTGCTGGCCGGATCCGGCCATATCGCCGGGGTCATCAATCCCGTCCGAAAGCCGAAATATCAATATTGGACGGGACCCTTCTCAGGCGGGACTTTCGAGGATTGGCTGAAAAAGGCAGCCGAACACAAGGGCAGCTGGTGGCCCGATTGGATCGCTTGGATCAAGCGGCAAACGCCTGACATGGTGCCGGCCCGCGAACCCGGCGGCAGGAAAATCGAGCCCCTCTATAACGCTCCCGGTGAATATGTCCGGGTCAAAAGCTGACGATTCTCCCCATCTGCCGTCGCCTGGGGCGCGAGCGCACGCTCGACGGACCGCCCCTAACCCGCTAAGAACATTGGGGCAAAAGTTCCACGCGATTCCAGCGGGTACTTGAAGGGGAGGCGCGCTCATGAAGCTCGTGCGCTACGGGCAGAAGGGCAAGGAAAAGCCCGGTCTGATCGATGCCGAGGGCAAAATCCGCGACGTGAGCGCCATCGTCCCCGACTTCAGCGGCGAATATCTCGGCAAGAAATATCTGGGGCGGCTTGCCAAGCTCAAACCTGCAAGCCTGCCGCTCGTGCGCGGCCAGCCCCGGCTCGGGCCACCGGTCGCCAAGCCGACCAATTTCATCGGCATTGGGCTCAATTACAGCGATCACGCCAAGGAGACAGGCGCACCAATTCCGAAGGAGCCGATCCTGTTCAGCAAGGCGCCGAATTGCCTCAGCGGCCCACAGGATCCGATTATCCAGCCGAAAAGCAGCGAAAAGCTCGACTATGAAGTCGAGCTTGCCGTCATCATCGGCACGCGCGCGTCCTACGTGGCGGAACACGTCGCGCTCGGCCACGTTGCCGGCTTCTGTCTCGCCAACGACGTCTCTGAACGCTCGTTTCAATTGGAGCGCAGCGGCCAATGGATGAAAGGCAAAAGTGCCCCGACATTCGGCCCGCTCGGTCCCTGGCTGGTGACGGGCGATCAAATTCCCGACGCTCAGGACTTGAATTTTTGGCTCGACGTGAATGGCGAGCGGATGCAGACGGGCAACACGAAAACAATGGTCTTCGATGTAAAGCAGCTCGTCTCCTATGTCTCGCATTTCATCGAGCTGGAGCCGGGCGATGTCATCGTCACCGGCACGCCGCCCGGCGTCGGCATGGCGCGCAAGCCGCCGCATTTCTTGAAACCCGGCGACGTCGTAACCCTCGGCAGCGACCTCTTGGGCGAACAGCGCCTGGAGATCGTCGCATGGAAGCCCGATCTGTGAGTTTGGCCGCGGCCGATCTTCCCCTCGACGACGATCATTCCGACTTTCCGTGTGAAAATCCCGCCCGCTGAGCGATGAGCCGGGCGAGGCCCGGGCCGATCAGAAGCACCACGACGAAACGCGCCGTCTGCAGCGCCATGACGAAGGGGACGTTGACCTTGCTGGAGGCTGCGATAATCGCCACCGAGTTGGCGCCGCCAGGGCTCATTGCGAGATAGGCCGTCATGGGATCGACGCCCGCGGCCCAGGCCAGAACCACGGAAAACAGAGCACAGACCGCGATTAAGACGACGATCGACAAAAGAATCCGCGGAAACGACTGCGCCGCATAGAGGAGAATTGGTCGGGTGAAACGTAGGCCGATGCTCCAGCCGACAACCGCATAACTGATTGCGAGCAGCCAAGGCGGCAGGTCGATCACCATCAGCTTCGTGTCCTGGAAAATCGCACCGACCACAAGCGGCAGCAACAAAGGTCCGGCCGGAATGCGCATGAGATGCGCGGCGAGCGCCCCGGGTCCAGCCAGGATCAGCGTCTCGGCGAAGGGCAAAGGCGCGATGGGCGCAAACCATGCGACCGCCGCCCGATGGCCGGCCACGCCCCAAATGCGCGCCACGGCCGAAGCCGTGCTCGCCACGCAGACGACGCGCAGATATTGCATGAAGGCGACGAGCCGCACGTCCGCGTTATAGGCTTCCGCCATCAACACCATGGCCGTGGCCGCGCCGGGAAATGCGCCCCACACGGCGGTCGAGCCCGGCAGGACGCGCCAGCGCGCGAGCAGCCATCCAAGCGCCGCGCTCGCCGCGATCACCGAAAAAACGGCGACGAGGAACAGCGGCCAATCGGCGATCATTTCGCCGATGATCGAAGATTGGATGACGCGCGCAATCATGCAGCCGATCACGCCTTGGGCGAGGATGAAGAGCAGACGCGGGACATGAACGCGCCCGTGGGCAGCAGCAGCCAAGATCGCGGCCAGCATCGGCCCGAGCATCAGAGCGGCCGGCAGGTGAAGCGCTTCCAGAATGAGAACGAACAGCGCCGAGACGGCGAGCAGGATCACCCATTGCAGTGCGATCGGATAAGTTCCGAAGGCGCCGAAGCGCGGGCGAGATCCATGAACGTTCCCGCGCGTGAGCTGTTCGCGCCTCAGGGCGTGACCTCGAGGCCGAGCATAAGCCCGAGATTTTGAACCGCCGCGCCTGATGCTCCTTTGCCGAGATTGTCGAGCTTGGCGACAAGCAGGGCCTGGCGGCGCGCTTCGTTGCCGAAGACATGCAATTCGAGAGCATTGCTGCCGTTCAAGGATTGCGGTTCGATCCGATCTTGGCGATCGGCCGCCACGACCCGAATTAACTGGCTTTGCGCATAGCGGGCGGCGAGCGCCGCGCCAAGATCCGCCGCCTTCGGCCGACCGGGCAGTTCGTCGAGAAACAGCGGGATCGAGATCAGCATGCCTTGCGCAAAATTGCCGACGCTCGGCACGAAGATCGGCCGGCGCGCGAGCCGGGCATGGGCCATGATCTCCGGCACATGTTTGTGCTCGAGATCGAGGCCATAAAGCTCGAAATCCGGCGCCACGCCGGATTTGTAATCGGCGATCATCGCCTTGCCGCCTCCGGTATAGCCGGAGACCGCGTTGATCGTGAGCGGAAAATCGGCAGGCACCAATCCGGCATCAACGAGCGGGCGCAGCAGAGCAATCGTGCCCGTCGCATAGCAGCCGGGATTGCTGACGCGCTGCGCGGATCTGATCTTTTCCGCCTGCCCTTCCGCCAATTCCGGGAAACCATAGATCCATCCCGGCGCGACGCGATGCGCGCTCGAAGCATCGAGAATGCGCGGCGCGGCATTGCCGAGATCGGCGACGAGCGCCGCGGTTTCCCGCGCCGCCGCATCGGGCAGGCAAAGGACGACGAGATCGACCTCGCGCAGCAACGCCGCCTTGGCCGCGGGATCTTTGCGCGCTTCCGGCGCGATGGCGGCGAGCGCAATCTGCGGCACGCGCGCGAGCCGGTTGCGAATGCCGAGGCCGGTCGTACCAGCCTCGCCGTCGATGAAGATGCGAGCGTTCATAAATTGCCCGATGCCAAGAGGCTGGTGCGAAAATGATTCAGATGGGGTCTATTCTATCAATCACAAACCCAAGCGCGCAGCGCACATGCCGTCCCGCCATAGGATCGGCACTGCGCCAGTGCGATCGATTCGGCACTTGCGCGACTGCGGGCCACCCCCCAGCCACGCGCCCCGCATGTGCCGGAGACGGCGAAGGCACCGCATTCGCGGATCATGGTGACAACAACCTGACACGTATCGCCTTTGGCCGTGCAATTGGCCATGGCTACACTTTCCGCCTTGGCAATGGTTGGCCAGCTGTAACTCCAACCATCCCCATTGCAGGTTCCGATTGCGAGCGCACCCGCCGCTTGCGCGGCCGAACCGGCACAGGCTAGGAGCCCTGCGACAGACAAGAGCACAATCTTGCGCTTCCTTGGCATGTCTTCCCCTCAACATGAGGCTTCCGGCCGAGCTTTCATAGCACGTCCCTCAATCGCCGTAATTGCGAATGTCGTTGAAAGCGGATGGATCGCGAAAGCGGAGATCAGCGCTTCGAGAATTGGAAGCTGCGTCGGGCTTTCTTCTTGCCGTATTTCTTGCGTTCGACGACGCGTGAGTTGCGGGTCAGAAATCCCTCGTGCTTGAGGATTGGCCGCAATTCCGGCTCGTAATGGGTCAGCGCCTTGGAAAGCCCGTGACGCACGGCGCCGGCCTGCCCGGAGAGACCGCCGCCGGCGACACTGACCGTCACATCATATTGGTCGACCCTTTTTGCAACCCCCAGCGGCTGCTGCAAGATCATGCGCAAAACAGGGCGGGCGAAATAGATCTCGAACGGCCGTCCGTTGACGACCACTTTGCCGGTGCCCGGCTTGATCCAGACGCGCGCGACGGCGTCCTTGCGCTTGCCGGTTGCATAGGCACGGCCCTGCTTGTCGAGCTTTTGCACATAGACCGGTCGTGCCGGCTGGGGCGGCTCGGTGGTGCTTTTCAGATCCTGCAACGATGAAAACGTATCGGCCATGTCAGCTCATTCTCGCATTCTTGCGGTTCAAACCGGCTACGTCGAAAGGCGCGGGATTTTGTGCGGCATGCGGATGCTCAGTGCCTTTGTAGACGCGCAGATTGCCGAGCTGTTTGCGGCCGAGCGGGCCGCGCGGCAGCATGCGTTCGACCGCCTTCTCGATGATGCGCTCGGGGAACCGGCCTTCGAGAATGAATTTCGCCGTCCGCTCTTTGATGCCGCCCTGAAAGCCGCTGTAGTGACGGTAAACCTTGTCGTCACTCTTGCGGCCGGTGAAAACGACCTTCTCCGCATTGATCACGATGACATTGTCGCCGTCGTCGACATGCGGCGTGAATGAGGGCTTGTGCTTGCCACGCAGCCGCAGCGCAATCAGCGAGGCGAGCCGGCCGACGACGAGCCCCGTGGCATCGATGAGAATCCATCTCTTGTCGATATCGGCCGTCTTGGTCGAATGGGTCTTGCCGAACATGATGGGCTCTTGAAAGAAACAGTTGGGTGCCGCGGGCCGAGCCGCAGTTTCTAGGGGCAGACGGCGATTTCGTCAACAGATCCGAAGGAGAAAACACCAGGGAAACAAATAACTCTGTCTGGCGGTATCATAATACCGTAGCGGTGGCGGCGCCTAGCGGCCTGCCGGATGCGGTCCCGACACGGAGGTCTGCGCGCAAACAGTCGCAAAACCAAGCACGGCCATGGCGAATGCCTGATGCAGCAGCCCGGCCCAGACCGGCACGCCAAGCAGAAGCGTGATGATCCCAAGTCCGGCTTGCAGGCCGACCACGGCGGCGAATGCAACGGCGCGGCGTGCCGCGACGCTGCCCGGGGCGAAGGGCACGGTGCAGAGGGCCTGAACGATTGCCAGCGCCAGCAGCACATAGGCGACCATCCGATGCTGGAATTGAACCATGGCAATATTGTCTGTGAAGTTGCGCCAGAACGGGCTGAGAGCTGTCAGCACATTGTGGGGCGGCACGAAATGCCCTTCCATCAGCGGCCAGGTGTTGTAGGCCCGCCCGGCGCGCAGGCCGGCTACGAGCCCACCAAGAAAGATCTGGAGGAAGGTGACGCCGAGGATCGTCAACGCCAGACGGCGCCGCCAAGGCGCGGACTTTTCCAGCGTACGCGGCGCGAGCGAGGCTGCAATCCAGGCAAGCGCCGCGAAGGTGAGCGAAGCCAGCAGGAGATGGATGGCGAGGCGCTGCTGCGCCACTTCGACGCGATCGACGAGGCCGGATTTCACCATCCACCAGCCAACCGCGCCTTGCAGGCCGCCGAGCGCCAGAACGCCGAGAAGCTTTACCTTCAACGCGGCATTGAGCGCACCCCGTAGCCAAAAGACCACGAGCGGCACGGCGAAGGCGAGGCCGATCAAACGCCCGAGCAGACGATGGCTCCATTCCCAGAAGAAGATGTAGCGGAAGCCGTCGAGGTCGAGGTTCGAGAAAAGCTCTCTATATTGCGGAATTTCCTTGTATTTATCGAATTCGGCAACCCAGGCGTCGTGACTCAGCGGCGGCAGGACGCCGGTGATCGGCTGCCATTCGGTGATCGACAGGCCGGATTTGGTGAGCCGCGTCGCCCCGCCCACGACGACCATGGCAAAGACCAGCGCCGCGACGCCGAAGAGCCAGATCCGCAGGCCGGTGCGATCGCTTAAGGCGCCGCCCGCCCTGGCCTGCGGGTCGGTCGAGAGGAGCACGCTTTCGGTCATGTGTCTTAAGGGCTGGAGTTTGATCGAATTGGGAGGCTAGACATAGGGCTTACGCTAGCGCCGCGTCCAGGCGCGCCCTGTCGCAGCATTGGAAGGCATGATGCGCAAGAGAGAGCGCAAATTCGTCGGCGCAGTCCTGGTGCTTTCCTTCGTCATCATCTATGCGCTGATCGCCATGGCGCTCGCCCAGGCGAGGTTCGTGCAGCAGGCGCCCGGTCCGCTTCAGGCGCTCTACTATGCAATCCTCGGGATCGCCTGGATCCTGCCGA
Source organism: uncultured Alphaproteobacteria bacterium (assembly GCA_963759985.1). GTDB lineage: Bacteria > Pseudomonadota > Alphaproteobacteria > Rhizobiales > Beijerinckiaceae > Methylovirgula. Next base: position 1,182,049 of record CAVXBI010000001.1, on the reverse strand, counting down.
TGATGCCGCTTATCAGGTGGATGGAACGGCCGGACTAACTACCCCTCGCGAAAAATTTCGCCTCCCGCCTGCGAGCGGAAGGCGAAGTATCGAACGCAGGCGTGCGAGGTCTCAGCGCATGCAGTGGCCCATTTTCTTATTCGCCCCGCAAAGATGGTGGCCCATATAGTGATGGGTCATCGGGCAATGGGCCATTTTTTTATTGGCTCCACAGACGTGGTGGCCAGTATAGACGCCGGGGGCATAATATTGCGGAGACGGTTCCGTGGCTTGCGCGAGCGCCGCCGAGGAATAGGCCAAGGCCATAATCAGCGCCGCGCCCAAAGACAATTTGTAGAGCATCGTTTCCTCCTAGTATTGGTTTTCAAACGCGTATCGACGCGCACATCGATTGCGGCGACAACGTAGCACAACTGCGGCGGCTCAAGAACAGACCGCCTCAGGCCACGCGCCGCCCGCGGTTCCAGAGCGCGAAGGGCATGCCGGACAGAAGAATCTCAACGGCATCGAGCGATTGCCAATTGCCATTGATCGAAAGCCGCGGCAGTTCGGTCAAATGATCTTCGTGCTCCGGAAAAATCATGCCTGGGCGCGTCGTCACAGCGCTGGCAAATCCGAGATCCGTTGCCGCGGCCGCCTCGCGCTCTCCCGCTGCAACGCGACCGCCGACCGGATAGGCGAGATGGTCCGCCGCCTGCCCAACATGGTCCTCGATCAGACGCCGACTCTCGACAAGTTCGTGACGCATTGATGCTTCTTCCAGCTTGGCGAGCCTGCGATGGGTGAGCGTATGGACGCCGATCGTGCAGAGTTCGTTTCGGGCCATGTCCTCGATCCCTGCCCAATCGAGACAGAGTTTTTCGGCGAGCGCGACGGAATTGATGCCAGCTTTTGCAGCAAGTCTTGCGGTCACATCGAGAAGAACTTCCTCCGGCCCGTCCATCAGGCGCTTATAGAGGAAAGCGAAAGCCGCATATTTCTCCGCCGTCGTGGCGCTCGGCAGCACGATATCGGCTGCGTCGATTTCGACCGCGATCTGCGGCAGCCTGCGGATCGCCTCCTCGAGTTCGATCCACCAGAGGCGCGCCGTACGCTCGGCAAAACCGGTGGTCACATAGAGCATGAAGGGTGCCCGATGCTTTTCAAGGATCGGCAGGGCGAAATCGCGCGTATCTTTATAGCCGTCGTCGAATGTGAGGACGGCGAAGGGCCGCTCGGCGCCGCCGGCGAGCATGGCCAGCGCTTTGTCGAGGCTGACGATGGCAAAGCCGAGCGCGCGCAAGCGCGTGAGCACGGCATCGAGGAATTCCGGGGTGATCTCCAAAAGCCGGTTAGGGGCGAAATCGCGGGGCTCCCCGGGCCGCACCTGATGGAACATCAAGATCGCCCCAGCGCCACGCGTCAGGGGCGCCGCCAGATGATGCAGGCCGGTCATCCTGAAGAAGGAAAAACCCGAGGCAATCAGCCGTTTCTTGGTTTCTGCCACGATCCGCTCCGCCTGAAACTTTCGCATCTTGGCAAGATGTCCTTGACCTTTCGTTGCTAAATCTCCGGGCAGTCGTGGATTTGGGCAATGGAGGCGGCGTGTCGGCGGCGACGGAATATCTTGCATCGGCACGCGCGGGAACGGCTCAGGACCATCAGCTGGCTTTCGCCAAAATCGAGATCCATCGCGACGCCGGCTCGGTCCTCGCCGCCTGGGCGGAGCTTGAGGCGACCGCGCCGGCCTCGGCCTATCAGGCCCGTGGCTTCCTTCTCCCTTGGCTCGAAACCCTCGGAAGAGCCCGCGGGATCGAACCCTTGTTCATTATCGCCAAGGATTGGCAGGAGCAGGTCTTGGCGCTTCTGTGCCTCGGCATCAAGCGGCATGGCCTGTTCCGAAGCGCCGTCTTTCTCGGCGGCAAGGATTCGAATTTCAATCTCGGCCTGTTCCGGCCGGATGCCTCATTCACGGGCGCCGATCTTCTTGCCCTGTTTCGCGCCGCGGGCGAGGCGCTCGGACCCGACGCACCGGACGTCTTCCTTTTGAGGAATCAGCCCTTCCAATGGGAAGGAACTCAGAATCCTTTTGCTCTTCTGCCGCGTCGACTGAGCCCGAGCTTTGCCTATGGAACCGCGCTTGAGAAAGATTCCCAAGCCTTTCTCGCCGGCAAACTTTCCAAGGACACGCGCAAAAAACTGCGCAAGAAAGAGACACGGCTTGCGGCCGCAGGCCCTGTCGGGCTGATCGACAGCGAGCGTGAAACCGATCGGCAAAAGATTCTCAATGCATTTTTCGTCGAGAAGATCGCCCGTTGCAAAGAGCAGGCGATCGAGGGCGATTTTTCCGCGCCCGCCATGCGCGCTTTTTTCGAGCAGTTGAGCCGCCCCGCCGGTGGCGGCAAGCCATGGCTCGAACTCTACGGATTAACGCTCGGCGGGCGCGTCATCGCCGCCTATGCAGGTGCGATGCATCGCGGGCGCTTCAGCTGCATGGTCAATTCCTTCGACGCCGATCCTGAGATTGCCAAGTCGAGCCCCGGCGACCTCCTGCTCATGAAGCTCTTAACGCACCTCTGTGAAAGGGGCGTTGCGAGCTTCGATCTGGGGATCGGCGAAGCGCGCTATAAGGAAAACTATTGCGATACAACCATCCCGCTTTTCGATGTGACCCTAGGCTTTGGCGTCAAGGGCCATATGCTCGCGGCCTGTTACGCATTCGCATCGCGCGTTAAACGCGCGATCAAGCAAAACCCGCAGGCCTTCGCGACATTGGGCCGCTGGAAACGCGCCCTCTCCCGCATGCGCCGCGGCGAACGCGCGTGAGAAACTCGGGGACCCGCGCTAGAACCCTAGGCTAGTCTAAGCGTGCAGCAGCCCAGCAAGCTTGCCGATCCGGATCGTGCCGGCGCGCAATTGACCGGGCCTTGGATCGCTGCTTAGATCCTTGGCAAAAGGCACGCATTGCAGTGCGGCCCTTAAGCGGAGGAACGCATGAAGGCCATTGCCCTGGGCTTGGTGCTCTGCACCATTGCCGGCGCCGCCGCAGCCCAGACTTCGACCTGCAAGTCCCGGGCGGACGACAAGAAATTGGCAGGGGCGGCGCTCACGAGCTTTATGAAAAAGTGCAAGAAAGACGCGATGAAGTCATGCGATGCGAGCGCGATCGATAAGAATCTTTCGGGTGCAGCAAGGACGAGCTTTACCAAGAAATGCGTCAACGATGCCGTCGGCGATTGACGGCCTGCATCGATCGCTGGAATGTCGGCGTTCAGCCGCAGTTCATCGACTTTCACTATCACTGGCGCAGCGCAAAGAAGCCGAGGATGTTTTGGCTGCAAGTTTTCCGGATGCCGCTGAACGGCTGATGCGTCCACGACGAGGAGGGTTTTATGTTTGATCTTGTTTGGCGGCCGGGATTGGTATGCGCCGGAACAGCCTTGATTGCCGGACTCGCTCTGACGCCGGCGCGGGCCGAATCCATCGAGAAACAATGCAGTGTCAAATATCAAGCGGCCAAGGCGTCGAATTCGCTCAATGGCCAGACTTGGAACCAATTCTACAAGCAATGCGCCGCCGAGCTGAAGGGAGCGCCGGCGAGCAATGCCGCGCCTGCATCCCCGCCTCCGGCGACGGAAGCCGCGCCAGCGCCGGAGAAGCACAAGAAGAAGGAGGAGGCCACCACGCCGCCCCCGGTGCCGACTGGCCCCGTCGTCTTCCCGTCCGCTGTCTCGTCCAGCTATGCCAGCCAAACGCCGGCCAAGCAGCGCTTCCATACCTGCCTTGACCAGTATCACGCCAACAAGGCCACGGGCGGGAACGGCGGCTTGAAGTGGATCGAGAAAGGCGACGGCTATTACAGCGAATGCAACAAGAAGCTGAAGGGCGGTGCGTGACCAAGCGCCGCCTCCAACTGCGTTTTTGAATGGCCGGGTCATGCCCGGCCATTTTCTTTGGAACGTGCCGGCTCACGGCAACAGGACAGTCGCCCCCACCGTCTCGCGCGCCTCGAGAGCGCGATGCGCCGCCACGACATCGTCGAGCGGGCGGGTCGAAATCGGGATCTTCACAGTTCCGTTGCTGACCACATCGAAGACATCGCGGGCCATTTTCCGCAGATCTTCGGTCTTGGCGGCATAGGTGTTCAGCGACGGGCGCGTCGCAAAGAGTGAACCCTTTTGCGCGAGAATCCCAATGTTGAAAGCCTCGATCGGCCCGGAAGCCGAACCGAAGCTCACGAACATGCCGCGCGGGCGCAGACAGTCGAGCGAGGTGGGAAAGGTCGCCTTCCCGACGCCGTCGTAGACGACGTCGCAGAGTTTGCCCTTGGTGATCTCCTTCACGCGCGCGGCGAAATCCTCCTCGTGGTAGAGGATGAGATCTTCGGCGGCGGCCTTTTTGGCGAGTTTGGCTTTCTCAGGCGAGCCGACGGTGCCGATCACATGCGCGCCGAGCGCCCTGCCCCATTGGCAAAGAATGAGCCCCGTCCCGCCTGCCGCGGCGTGAACAAGGATCCGATCGCCCTTTTTCACCTTGAACGTCTGGCGCAGCAGATATTGGGCCGTGAGGCCTTTCAGCAAAATGGCGGCGCCCGTTTCATAGGAAATGGATTTCGGCAAGGCGACGAGCCGCCCGGTATCGACGAGCCGTGCCTCGGCGTAGCTGCCGAAGTTCTCCAAATAGGCGACCCGATCGCCGACTTTGAAGCCTTTCACGCCTTTGCCGATTTCGACGATCTCGCCGGCCGCTTCGTTGCCGGGAATGAAAGGCAGCGGCGCCGGATAGCTGCCCTTCCGAAAATAGATATCGACAAAATTCAGCCCGATGGCGTGATTGCGGACAAGAACCTCGCCCGGCTTCGGCGCCGACAATTCGATCTCTTCGATCCGCATGACTTCCGGCGGCCCAACCTCATGCACGCGAACGGCTTTGATCATCTCAAACGACTCCTTGTCTGGCGCCCTCACCCGCCTTTGCGGCAATGGAAAGGACGATATCGGCGGCGCGCGCGCTCGGCGTTTCGCCCGGTTGAAGCCGCAGCATTTCGCCGAGCCGCGTAAAGCCGTGATCCTGAGTGTCGCGTTCGGGGCCGCCGGCGATGAGCTTTGCGAGCGCGTCCGCGAGCGCCTGGGGTTCGCATCTCTCCTGCAAAAACTCGGGGACGACGTTCTCGCCGAGGATGAGATTCGGCAAGACGATCGAATTAACGCTGATGAAATGCCGCGCCTGAAATTCGATCCAGGAAAGCCTATAGGCGACGACCATCGGCACGTGCGCGAGAGCGAGTTCGAGCGTCACGGTTCCTGACGCCGCGAGCGCCGCGCGCGCGCTCCGGAAGGCGGCGAATTTTTCAGCCTCTGTGCTGACGACACGCGGCCGCACCCGCCAGTTCCCGACTCTTTTGCGGATCTCGTCTTCAAGATGGGCGACGGCGGGCAGCACAGCGTCGAAATTACCGTTCTTGTCAGCGAGGCGTTCCAGCGTCGCGGCGAAGACCGGCATGAGCCGCTCGATTTCGCTGCGCCGCGATCCGGGCAGAACGAGAAGCAGCGGCGGCTTCGACTCGCGCCGGCGCAGATCTTCTGCATCTGGCATGAGATCGTCCAATCTTTCGAGCAGCGGATGGCCGACATAGGTACATGGAGGACCACCGAGGCTGGAATGCGCGGCCGGCTCGAACGGCAGCAGCGCGAGCACATGATCGACGTAGCCGCGCATCTTTGCGGCGCGCCCGCCGCGCCAAGCCCAAACCGTCGGGCTCACGTAATCGACGACCGGCAGCTTTGGCATGAAATTGCGCACGCGACGCGCAACGCGATGGGTGAAGTCCGGACTGTCGATGATGATGAGAACATCGGGCTGCGCGGCGCGCACCGCCGCCACCGCCTCATTCATACGCCGCAGGAGACGCGGCAGATGCCGGATGACCGGCAAGAAGCCCATGACTGCGAGATCGTCGAGTGGAATGAGGCTGTCGAGGCCCTCGGCCCCCATGGCCGTTCCCCCGATGCCGAGAAATTCAGTGTCGGGTTGCAAGCGGCGCAACGCCCGCATCAGTCCGGCGCCGAGCTGATCGCCCGAAGCTTCGCCCGCTATCACAAATACCCGCATATTCACTCATCGTTCACTGAGATCGACGCGATCAACATATGATTCACCCAAGTTGATCCGCGCAATATTTCGTTCACCAAGCAACACATGATTCACCGAGATCGTGCGCGCAAACGCGTCAGGCGAGGTTCGATAAAAGTTTAGCTTTTGGCTTCCGAACTCGACAAATGCCCTGAGGCACATTCGTCCCCTTGAGGCGCGGGGGCCGCAGGAAAGCCCCGTGCATGCAAACGGGAAGCTTTCTATGGGCCAGGGGACGATCTTTCGCACGATGCTCGCATCATCCGTCGTGGTGGTGGCCTTGATGGCCAGTGCTGCGGCGGCGGGAGCCGAATTGCCGCATGCAAGCTATGCGACGCTCGGCGGGGACACCTCCGTGCCCTATGGCTGGGTCGACTTTTGCGGCCGCCAACCGCAGGAATGCACTCAGCCGGTCGTCAAGGCCGTGGACCTGAACCTTACTTCCGAAACTTGGCAGATCCTCGACAAAATCAACAAGCATGTGAACCACACGATCCAGCCGCTTTCGAACTTGGCGCATTGGGGAACGATGCTCGACCATTGGGACTATCCGACCGATGGCAAAGGCGACTGCAAGATCTACGCTCTCTACAAGCGCAAGCTGCTGATGCAGGCGGGGCTGCCGCGGCAAGCGTTGCTCATGACGATCGTCCGCGATCTCCATGGCGAAGGTCATGCGATCCTCACGGTGAAGACCAACAGGGGCGAATTCACGCTCGACAATCTCACGGACGACATTCGGCCCTGGAGCGCCACGGGCTATCATTTCCTGAAACGTCAGTCGCAGGAAAACCCCAACGTCTGGATTTCCATCGTCCAACCAAGGGCGGTCGTCTCCAGCTTGCAGTGAGCCGGCACAAGGCCATGCCGCTCATCCTACTCCCCTGCCGTGATCCGGCACGCAGACGGCGCGATCGCCTCCCTCTTTGAGAAAAGCGAGGATCTCGCAAACCTGCGGCTGAGCAGAAAATTGTTGCGCCACATCGGCGATCCGTTCTGCAAGCGTGCCCTCCGGCGCAAAGAGCAGACGATAGGCGCGGCGCAAGTCGTTGATCGCCTCGCGTGAAAAGCCGCGGCGCTTGAGGCCGACAAGATTGATGCCGGCGAGCGCGGCGCGGTTGCCAAATGCCAACCCGTAGGGAATGAGATCCTGCTCAAGGCCGCTCAAGCCGCCGAGGAACGCATGCGCCCCGACCCGAGCGAATTGGATCACCGCCGCGCCGCCGCCGAGGCTCGCAAAGTCGCCGATCCTCACGTGGCCGGCGATCATCACGTTGTTCGATAAAATGACGTCGGTGCCGATCCGGCAATCATGGCCGACATGCGCGTTGGCGAGAATGGCGCAGCGATCCCCGATCGTCGTCAGCATGCCGCCGCCTTCGGTCCCCGGATTGACGGTCACGCCCTCACGGATCAAGCAATCCGTGCCGATCTCCAATCGCGAAGGCTCGCCGCGATATTTGAGGTCCTGCGGCTGATGACCGATTGAGGCGAAGGGAAAGACGCGGCTTCTCGCACCAATCTTGGTGCGGCCGGCCACCACGACGTGAGAGACGAGTTCGACCTGATCTCCAAGCTCGACATCGGGCCCGATGTGGCAGAAGGGTCCGATCGTGACGCCCTGCCCCAAACGGGCGCCCTGCTCCACCACGGCGGAAGGGTGAAAACTCTCGCGCACGCCGCTCATGCGTCGTTTGCCGCGACTCCGGCATCGGCGTCATCGATGACAAGCATGGCCGAGATTTCCGCCTCGCAGACGAGTTGGCCATCGACGAGCGCACGCCCGCTATACCACCAGATGGTGCGCCGACGGTTGAGTTTCGTCATGTGAAACTCGACCCTGTCGCCGGGCACGACGGGTTTGCGAAACTTCGCCTTCTCGATTGTCATGAAATAGACGAGCGGCGGCTTGCCTTTGCCGACCGCATTGATGCAGAGCGCGCCCGCGGTCTGCGCCATGCCTTCGATGAGCAGCACCCCCGGCATAACCGGCCGATCCGGGAAGTGCCCTTGGAACTGGGGTTCGTTCATGCTGACGTTTTTGATGCCGATGCAGGACTCGTCGCCCTTTGCCTCGATGATCCGGTCGACCATCAGAAACGGATAGCGATGTGGCAGCGACTTCAAGAGCCGCTGGATGTCATAGGTCTCGAGCGTCTGCGCCACCTTTTCGTCCATCAGCGAACCTTCTCCTTGACGTGGCGCTTGCGCGCCCGTGGCTCGGCCTTGGCGATTTTGTCCAGCGCGGCCTGACCGCGCAGCCAAGTCCGAAAGGGGCGCGCCGGCGTTCCCCCGAGTCGCGCCTGCCCAGGCACATCGCTGATAACGCCCGCTTGCGCGGCGATCTGCGCGCCTTCGCCGACATGAAGGTGACCGGCAAACCCGGCCTGTCCACCGACGCCGACGAAATCCCCGAGTTCCGTCGAGCCTGAAATGCCGACCTGCGCCACGATGAGGCAATGCCGGCCGATGCGAACGTTGTGGGCGATCTGCACCAGATTGTCGATCTTCGTTCCCTCGCCGATCACGGTATCGCGCAGCGCGCCGCGGTCGATCGTCGTATTCGCGCCAATTTCGACATCATCCTGAATGATGACGCGGCCGATCTGCGGAACCTTTGCATGGCCCGAGGACCCGACGACGAAGCCAAAACCATCCTGGCCGATCGCCGCGCCGGCATGGATCATGACACGGTTTCCGATGAGCGCATTGGCGATGCGCACGCCCGGACCGATCGCGCAGCCGCGTCCGATCTTGACGTTGGGCGCGATGACGACATTGGGCCCGATTACCGAACCCGAGCCGATCTCGGCCTTGGGCCCGATGACGGCGCCCGGATCGACAATCACCTCCGGCTCGAGCCGTGCCTCGGGATGAACCGAGGCGCCGGGGCTGATCCCGTTCGAGGCGAATAAAGTGCCGGCGCGCAGAGAATCAGGATAGAGCCGCGCGGCAACCAGCGCGAAATCGCGATAAGGGCAATCGGTCACAAGCGGCAAAGTCGCCTGGGGCAAGCGTTCGGCGAAGCGCGGGGCAACAAAGCAAGCCATGGCCGAAGTGGCGCTCAGGGCGTCGAGATATTTGGGATTATCAAAGAAGGTCAGGCCCGCCCGTCCCGCCTCGTCGAGCGGGGCGACGTTCTCCACAATCAGCGCCGCGAGATCGGCTGAAGGGGGCGCCGTAGCGCCGGTCCAGGCGACGACGTCGGCCAAGCTCGGATGAAGGGCGGGACGGAAGAAGATCGGATCGCTCATGCCAAGGGGATCGCCGGACCATACTCGATCCATCTATCCCGTTTTGCGGGATGAGGGACAGGAAGGCTTATACCCCGCGGCAATGCCATCAGGAAAGGCACTGTATCAGAGGCACTTCGGCAGGCCGGCTCGGCGCGCGAGCAGCATTTCGGCCGGGTTAGAAGGTCGCGCCGCCGGTGAAATTAAAGATCTGCGTCTGATCAAACTGGTTCTTGGTGATCGCCTTGGCGAAATCAAACCGGATCGGACCCAGCGGCGATGACCAAATCAGCGAGACACCGACCGAAGTGCGTATCTCCGTCAAATCGCCGCCGACCGTAATCGTGTTGCCCTGGGTGAAGAAGGGAGCGGTGTTATAAGGAATCACAGTGCAAGTGGAACAGGCAGTGCCGTTGGGGCCGGTGAAATTGGTCTGGCCTTCGTAGCCCCAGACGGCACCGGCATCGGCAAAAATGCCGCCTTTCAGCCCGACTTCTTTCGGCAGGCCCCAGATGGGGAAATCGGACTCGAGCGAAGCGCCCCAATATTTCGTACCGCCGAGCGGATTGCCTGAAGGGTCGACGCCCGGAGAAACGTCGCGCGGGCCCAGTCCGAACGGCGCAAAGCCGCGCACCAGGCTGGGGCCCATGTCGAAATTGTCGACGATGCAAATCGGGTTATTGCCATAGCCTTGCAGATCACCACCCTGCAAATGCGCGATGCCGACGATATCGAGATCCGAGTAGAGTTCCTGATAGTAACGGAAATCGGCGGTCGTGCGGATATAGTGCTCGTCGCCGCCGGCACCGGCGAAGTCCTGATGCAATTCCGCGTGGATGCCGCTGGTGGGATTCTTGTTGTTGTCAAGCGAGTTGTAGGAGAGCACGTAGCCGGGCATGGAGGTTACGGTCGTGCCGGCCGCCTGTTTCAGTGCCAGCGAGGCCTCGCCGTTCGACAAGCAGTTCGAGGTCGAGGTTGCCTGGAAAAAGCCCGGAAGCGGGTTACCCGAGCTATCGTTGAACGACGATACGCCCTGGATTGGAAACGTACAGTCATTATAGGGGAAGCTCGGGGTGTCCGGGATCGAAATATTGGACGAGTAGATCGAATAGCGTGGCGAGAAACTGATCTCGTCGGTCACCGGCAGGCCGAAGCGCAACGTGCCGCCCACCATGAAGTCGTTGTAAAACGCGAATTGCGAGACTTCGCTGTTTTTGGCGAAGAGGTCGAACCCGGCCGCGAGGCGATGGTCGAGGAAATAGGGTTCGGTGAACGAGAAGGTGACGCCTTCGGCGTATTGGCCGAGCATGACCGACAATCGGGCGAATTGGCCGCGGCCCATCAAATTGGTCTCTTGCACCGCGACTTCGCCGATGATTCCATCGGCCGTCGAATAGCCGCCCGAGACCGAGAACGAGCCGGTCGGTTGATCTTCGACGGTGACCACCACGACAACCCGATCGGGAGCCGAGCCCGGCTCGTTGGTGATTTTCACCTTTTTGAAGAAGCCGAGATTGTTGAGCCGCCGCTCGGCGCGATCGATCAGCACCTTGTTGTAGGCATCGCCCTCGCCGATGTCGAACTCGCGGCGAATAACGTAATCACGCGTTCGCGTGTTGCCGCGAATGTCGATGCGTTCGATATAGACCCGTGGACCTTCGTCGACGACGAAGACGATCTTGACAGTTCGTGTCGCTGGATCGCGGTCGCCCCGCGGATGCACTTGCGAAAAGACGTAGCCGCGCCGGCCAAGCTCCGAGGTGATGGAGTCGGTCGTCTTCTGAACCAGGTCGCCATTGTAAATCTGACCCGGCGAGACGCGCAGCGCCGAGCGAAGCGTAGCGCCGTCGATGCCGGCAATATGGGATTCGATGTCGGCGCTGGCGACCGTATACTGGACGCCCTCCTCCACCGTGATCGTGATGACGTAGCCCTTCTGCTGCGGATCGTAGTGGGCATCCGAACCGATGACATGGAAATCGGCATAGCCGTTCTTCAGATAGAATCGGCGAATGAGATCGAGGTCGGAGCCGAGTCTGTCCGGATCGTAGACATCGGTCGAAACGAAGAAGGAAAGCCAGTTCATCTCCGTCGTCTGCATGAGATCACGCAGCTTGCCGGAGGAAAAAACGTGGTTGCCGACGAACACGATCGATTTCACGCCCGTCTTCGGACCTTCATCGATATGGAAGACGACATCGACGCGGCCATTGGGGAGGTTGACGATTCGATACGTAACGGTTGCTGCGGCTTCACCGGCGCGACGGTAAAGGTCCTTGATACGCTCGACGTCCGCATCGACAATCGTCGTGTTGAAGGGACCGTGTGTTTTCGATTGGATTTCGGTCTGCAGTTGGTCGCTTTTGACCTTGCTGTTTCCCTCGAAGGCGACGCGGTTGATCAGCGTATTTTCCTTGACGCGGATGATGACGCTGCCGCCTTCATGCAGGACTTGTATGTCCGAGAATTGGCCGGTTGCGTAGAGGCTCTTGACGCCTTGGTTGACCGCCGCGGGATCGGACCCGGTGAAATACGATTCGATTGTTTCGCTGTCGACGCGCTGGTTTCCCTCGACGATGACGCCGGCGGCAAAGGCCGGCGCCGCTGCAAGAATAGGCGCCACGAGCAGGACGGCAAGAAGCCACCGGAACAAATGACCCCGTTTCAATTGCATCTACGCCCGGTCCCCGAATCTACTTGCCTGGCTTCCACCGCGAGGCGAAGGAACAGGGCCCCCGCCTTGCAGCACCCATGATCGCGCACCGGTCGAAGTCGGGCGCTCGTTACGCCAGACTTGCAATCGGCCCAGGAATCGGACGGGGCTTGGCAGCCGCACCCTTGTTTCATCAGCGTTTTCCGGCGCCGACCCCTCATACCCCAGGCTCCGCTTCTACAAGGTTTAATTGACCCTGCAAATGGACTTTCCCGACGGCACGTCGTTTTCGAAGCGGCGTGACGAGTAAGACACGCTTCTTCGGGCATGGGCCGAACCAAGCCGCGCGGCCAGCCGCGTGCCCGAGTGCACCAAACTCGCCATGATTCCCCCTCCACAGCCTCGCCTCAGCGAGGCTTCCCTCATTTCGAAAGACGCAAAATATCGTTGTAAGTCGCCAGAATCATCAGCCCCACCACCACGGTCAGGCCAATCCTGAAATCCGACTTGCTAAATCCTCTCGTTGAGCGCTCTTCCCCGTACGGCTTCGATCACGTAATAAAACAGATGGCCGCCATCGAGCAGCGGGATCGGCAGAAGGTTTAAGATCCCAATTGATATTGACAAAACGGCGGCAAGATTGAGGAGCGCCGCAAGGCCGATCTTGGCCATCTGGCCGGAAACTTCGGCTATTCGGATCGGTCCCGACAATTGATCTGTCAACTCGCGCCCGGTGATCAAGCGGCCGCAATAGGAGCCCGTCTGTTCGATGATGGACCAAGTCTCGAGCGTGGCAAGTTTCGCCGAATTCTGGGAGGCTATAGTGCTGAACATACCAATTGGCTGCACTGGCGTTTGCTTCGACGCCAAGAACCCCGACACGCGAGGTTCCAACCGGAGTCGAGAGATCGCGGCGCTGCGGGGTGGCGACGAGGGTGATCCATTTTCCGCGCCGATCGACGACGAAAGACAACGGCGTGTCGCTCGAGGTCTGCACGATCCGCTGCATGTCCTCGAAACTGTCGATCTTGGTGCCGTCGATCGAGAGGACGACGTCGCCAGGCGCAAAACCCGCGGCCGCAGCGGCGCTACCGGGCATGACCTTGTCGATCTCGGGGATCAGGATCCCGCGACCATGAATGAAATAGATCCCGGTGAAAATCACGATCGCGAGAATGAAATTGGCGATCGGACCGGCGACGACGATAGCGGCGCGTTTCCACACTTTCTGGGCGAAAAATGTGGTCGACTTTTCCGCCTCGGGCATGGCGGCAAGCGCCGCATCATCGCTCATCGAAGCGCCGTTCGCATCACCGTGAAATTTCACATAGCCGCCGAGCGGCAAGACGCCGAGGCGCCAGCGCGTGCCCTTGCGGTCGGTGAAGGCGGCGATTTCAGGCCCAAAGCCCAGCGAAAATGCATCGATCTTGACGCCGCACAAGCGCCCGACGAGGAAGTGCCCCAGCTCATGAAAGAAGATCACGATGCTGAGAACGAAAAGAAAAGGCACGATCGTTCCGAAAAAGGACCCAAACATGCTGGCGAAAGACATTGAGCTTCCTCTGTAGGCGCGCCTCGGGGCAGTTCTTGTCCTATCCGACGACCGATACCGGCGCTTTGGCGAAATCGCGCCTGATGGCGCATGGTTAGCGAATCGTTAACATGCCGGAAGCAGAGGGCTGCGCCAAGAGGGCGCGCGCCTTTTCTCTCGCGATATGGTCAATAGCCAAAGCATCCTCAACAGATAGGGGCTCGCGCGCCGTGCCGTCGCTGAGAGCAGATTCGCAGCAGAACTCCACCAGTCGGACGATGTCGCCAAAGGAAATTCGACGAGCGAGAAACGCCTCGACCGCGATCTCATTGGCGGCGTTCATGACGGTTGGCAGGCCACGGCCAAGCCGCAGGCAGTCGAGCGCGAGCCGCGGGGCTGGAAAACGCTGGAAATCCGGCGGCTCGAACGTCAACTGACCGACGCTGGCGAGATCGAGCCGGCGCGCGCCCGTTCCGAGCCGTTTCGGATAAAAGAGACAATGGGCGATCGGCACGCGCATATCCGGCGCCGCCAATCCCGCTATCACCGATCCGTCGCGGAACGAAACCAAGCCATGCACAATCGACTGGGCATGGACGAGGATCTCGAGGCGCTCGGCCTCAATTCCGAAAATATGATGCGCCTCAATGAGTTCGAGGCCTTTGTTCATCAAGCTTGCCGAATTGATCGTAACCTTGGGTCCCATCGACCAATTCGGATGTTGGAGAGCCTGTTCCGGCGTTGCTTGAGCGATTGCCTCGGCGGTCCAGGTCCGAAACGGGCCGCCGGACGCGGTGAGGGTGATTTTCTCGATCGTGTCGTGATCGGCGGCGCCGAGCGCCTGAAAGATCGCATTATGCTCGCTGTCGACCGGCAGGAGCCGCGTGCCGAGCGAAGCTGCCTTGCGGATGAACGCCGGTCCAGCGCAAACGAGGCACTCCTTGTTGGCCAGAGCCACAGTGCGCCCGGCCGAAAGCGCGGCGAACGTCGGCTCGACACCCGCGGTCCCGGCAATCGCCGCCATGACGATCTCAGCGGGGTGAAGGGCGGCCTCGATGACGGCGGCGCGCCCCGCCGCCGGCTTGATTCCTGTGCCGGCCAAAGCTTGCTTCAATTCGGCATAGCCTGCGGGATCGGCAAGCGCCGCGAATTTGGCGCCAAGATCGCGGGCCACGCGCGCCAGCGCGATCGGATCGCGTCCCCCGGCAACGGCTGTGACGGTAAGGGCGCCCTTCGAGCCTGCGATAATATCGGCGGTGGATTTTCCGATGGATCCGGTTGCGCCCAAGATGACGACTGAGCGCGGCGCGGCGGCCGTCACGTTTTCGCGTCCCGGCTCGGGCTTAAGTTCGACACGCGCCATACCGGTCCTTACATCCAGTGGAAGAGGCCTTCGGCCGAGGTTGGAAAGCCTCGCAGCGCGCCCAGAACCGCAGCCCAGACAGCGGCAGCGATGAACCCGTCGAGGCGATCCATTAGGCCGCCGTGTCCGGGGATGAAATTGCTTGAATCCTTGGCACCGAACCGACGCTTCATCCAGGATTCATAAAGGTCGCCGGCTTGCGCTACGGCCGCCGTCGCGAGGCCGAGAAGAAAGGGTGCGAAGTTCGGCGCCGGAGTTTCGAGCCGGGTGATGCGCGAGACCACAGCCAGGAACAAGGACCCGATCAAGGCGCCCCCGACAATACCCAAAGCCGTGCCGACCCAGGTCTTGGAAGGAGAGATCTGAGGCAGAAACTTCGGGCCGCCGATCAGGCGTCCGGCAAAATAGGCGACGACATCCGTCCCCCATACGACTGCAAAGAGCCAAGCGATGGCCCGCGGCCCGAAGGGAAATGACATGCGCAGCGTGACCACCGATATGATGAGGCTGCCGGCGTAGAGAACGCCGAAAGCCGACCAGCCGCGCAGCCCGGGATTTGCAGCTCTGCCCGCGGCGAGCGCGGCAAGGCAGATGGTGAGAGCGGCAAGATTGGCGCTCACCGCGCTCACCAGAATTGCCGCAGTAACAAGCGCCGCGGAGCCGATTGCGAGCCGCGTTGCCTGCCGCGCCCCGCCGATAATCCGTTGCCATTCGAAATGAACGACAAGCGCCGCCGCGAGCCAGGCAAGAACGAACAACGGGCCGCCGACTCGCAAACTCAGAATCGCCACAACGACCAAGATTGCCGAGGAGCCCACGCGCGGCCCCAAGTCCGTGAGGCGCGCGGCGAGGCTCGGCGAAGCCGGCGGTTCGTCGAGCCCCGTCGCCTTTTGGCCGTCATCTGGCCTCAGCTTCGGCGCCTCGGCGGGTTCAATCATCCGCCGACCTTAGCACCCTGGGGAGACAAGGTCACGCCGCCGAACCGACGCTCACGCGCCGAGAATTGCGTGAGCGCGTCAGCCAAAGCCTGACGATCGAAGTCCGGCCAATGAATTGGCAGGAACACGAATTCGCTGTAAGCCGCCTGCCACATCAGAAAATTCGAGAGCCGCTGCTCGCCCGAGGTGCGGATGATAAGGTCGGGATCGGGAATCCCGGCGGTGTCGAGATGCTGGGCGAGCAGATCTTCGTCGATGTCAGCAACGTCGAGGAGCCCGGCCGCTACTTTGGCCGCCATCACCCGTGCAGCGGCGGCTATCTCCTGCCGGCTGCCATAGTTGAAAGCAACGACGAGGTTGAGGCCGGTGTTGCCGGAGGTCGCAGCCTCGGCCTCCTTCAAAAGCGCGAGAATCTCCGGGTTGAGATTTTGGCGGGTGCCGATCACCCTTATCTTGACGCCGGCCCTCTGCAACTCGGCGAGATCATTGCGGATGAATTGTTTGAGCAAACCCATGAGGTCGCTGACTTCCTCGACGGGCCGGCTCCAATTCTCCGCGGAGAAACTATAGACCGTCAGATAATGCAGCCCGAATTCGATGGCCGCGCGTACGGTGACGCGCAAGGCTTCGACGCCGCGCCGATGGCCTTCGATGCGCGGTAAGCCACGGCTCAAGGCCCAACGGCCGTTGCCGTCCATGATGATGCCGACGTGGGTCGGCACCCGCCCGGGCCACGCCCTGGACTTTATTGCCGTATTCGCCTCGATCATGCTCCCGGATCTTCCTTAGCCGCAGTCCCCAGAGCAGGTTTTGGCGAGGTGGACAATCGCTCGATCGAAGTCCACTTTTGATGAACACGCTCTGGAGCGCAATATAAGATCAAATCGCAATCGCATTAACATTTTCATTGACGTGCAAGCAGGCATTTCCGCCGCCCGAATGATCACACCTGCATGATTTCCGTTTCCTTCGACGCCAAAGCATGGTCGATCTCGGAGATATGCTGGTCGGTGACCTTTTGGACCTCGGATTCGTGACGCTTTTCGTCGTCTTCGCTGATGCGCTTGTCCTTCAGCAATTTCTTAAGCGCATCAAGCCCGTCGCGCCGGACATGGCGGACGGCAACGCGCGCTTCTTCCGCGTATTTGTGCGCGACTTTCACCATCTCTTTGCGGCGTTGTTCGTTGAGCTCGGGAATTCGAATCCGCAATACCTGACCCTCCGCGATCGGTGACAGGCCGAGGTTGGAATCACGGATGGCCCGCTCGACGGCTCCAACCATGGATTTATCCCAGACCTGAACCGACAGCATGCGCGGCTCGGGTACGCTGATCGTCGCAAGCTGGTTTAAGGGCATCGACTGGCCATAGGCCTCGACATGCACGGGCTCGATCAGGCTCACCGAAGCCCGGCCGGTGCGCAGGCCTCCGAGCTCATGCTTCAGGAGCGCGATTGCGCCTTGCATGCGCCGCTTCAAATCGGAAATATCGAAACCTTCGCTCATCCTTAAGACCCTGCTTCGTCTTCCGGGGTCGCCGCCGGGATCTTTGCGGGGCGCGCCTTGAGCGCAAGCGCTGACCGGGCAGGCGGCGCCAATTCAAAGACTCGGCGCGGCAGAAACCCCGAATTTCGCTTTCGACCTCGCAAGGGAATTTACCGGAGATTGCAGCGATATCACCATAGAATCCTTCGATTTGCTACGCGATTTCCAGCCTTTGTCCAGATCATTCGGCTGTCGCCGCGACCCTTCTGGGAGCTGCGGCGCGGTTAGGGCACGACGAGCGTGGATTTCCCCTTTCCGAGGAGCGCCGCCGAGATTGCTCCCGGTTCGCGGATCGAAAAGACGATAATCGGAATCTTGGTCTCGCGCGCCAAGGCGAACGCAGCCGTATCCATGACGGCAAGGTTCTTGGCGATCGCTTCGTCATGGGTCAAAACATCGAAGCGCCGCGCTTTCGGATCGCGTTTGGGATCGGCTGAATAAACGCCATCGACCTGCGTTGCTTTCATGATGACATCGCAGGAAAGTTCAGCCGCGCGC
This sequence comes from uncultured Alphaproteobacteria bacterium, assembly GCA_963759985.1. GTDB lineage: Bacteria > Pseudomonadota > Alphaproteobacteria > Rhizobiales > Beijerinckiaceae > Methylovirgula. The sequence goes on along the minus strand of CAVXBI010000001.1, from coordinate 1,164,179 downwards.
AGGGCTGCGCCCGTATCGGTGGTGAAAAACGGATTGCCGGTGCCGCCGGCGAGAACGACCACCCTGCCCTTGCCCAGATGATGAAGAGCGGCCTGGCGCGAATAGGGTTCGCAAAGCGAGGGCATTGCCACCGCCGAGAGGGCACGCGCTGATTGGCCCTGCTTTTCGATGGCATGTTCCATCGCCAGCGCGTTCATGACGGTGGCGAGCATGCCGATTGAATTGGCGCGGGCCCGTTCGATGCCCTTCTCGGCGCCGGCAATGCCGCGGAAGAAATTACCGCCGCCCACCACGACGGCAGTTTCGACCCCCAATCTCGCGGCGCTGGCAAGATCCGCGGCGATCCGCTCGAGCGTCCCGGCATCGAGGCCGTGGCTTGCGGACCCCATCAAGGCCTCGCCGGAAAGCTTGACGACGACCCGGCGCCATCTTGGTTCGATTTCAGCCATCCGTCGCCCATTCCCCGGCAAACCAGTCCGTCCGCTCCCACTTCTATCCGATCAAGCCAGCGTTCCGAAGCCGGATTTCGCCGATTTCACCCGGAGTTTCGCACGATCTCATGGGTCGGCTCACGAGATCTGTTGCGCTCAACCTCTAGGCGCGCCAAAAAAGGCGGCGCAAAGGCCCGGGCAGCAAACCGGGTTTTAAACAAGCGCTATTGAGAGATCGACCGCATGAGCGAACGCGTGAAAGTGCTGATGATCGAAGACCATCCGATCGTTCGCGACGGTTGCCGGCTGATCTTCAGCCGTCGCTCCGACTTCGAGCTCGCAGAAGCGAGCACAGCCGAGGAAGGTGTCGCCGCCAACCGGGAGTTTCGGCCCGATGTCATTGTCCTCGACCTCGGCCTCCGAGACGGCAACGGCTTCGACATGATCCCCATCCTGCTTGCCGATAATGAAGCGGCGCGGATCGTCATTTTCAGCATGAACGAGACAGCGCGTTTCGTGATACGCGCCCTCGACATGGGCGCTCGCGGCTACATTACCAAGAACGACGACCCGAATACGATTCTTGCAGCCATCGACAAGGTGCGCAGCGGCGCGGTCTATCTCGGACAATCGGTGGCGCAAGCTTTGGCACTCGCCAATCTCGAACCTGCAAGCGATCCGCTGCGCGACTTGAGCGGCCGGGAAAAACAGGTTGTGACGCTTCTCGGCGAAGGCAAAAGCCTCACGGAAATCGCCGCTGGCCTCGATATCGGCTACAAGACAGTCGCCAACATCGTCGCCACGATCAAACAGAAACTCGGGATTGCGACGAGCGTGGCGCTGGTTAAATTCGCGGTCGAGGTGAATGCCCAAGATCGGCATGCCTGAGCTGCATCGAGCCTGAAATCTTCATGCCATTGCGCTGACAAGATGTAACGAAGACGGGAACTTTTCCGGGTAGTATGGCGGACTTTTCTCCTTTAACTCCAATGTTTTAGAAGATCGCTGTTGCATAACTGCACTAGTTTGGCCGCCACCGATATTCTAACCTTCGCCCGTAAATCCCGAAGAGGGGCGGCTTAAAACTGCGGAAAGCAGGGCCGGAGCGCTAAGGCCGTCAGGTTGGGTTCGGGGGAGTCATGCGGTTCATGCGGGATCTCGTCTGCGTCGCACGTCTCATGTGCTGGCGGCCGCTTTCCTTCTGGCGCTGCCTGCGCAGCGCAGCATGGCGCAGAACGTGACGTTGACGCCCGAAGCGGCAGCGGCTCAATCTACTGGCGGGGCGCTTCCGACGATCGAAGTAGTGGCGACGTCGCCTCTCGGCACTGGCACGGAGGCGCTGAATGTTCCGAGTGAGACGCAGACCCTCTCGAGTCAAGGACATCGCTAACTTAAATCAGCTCACGCTCCAGGATGCCCTGGCGCGCCGGACGCCTGGTGTCTCGGTTACCGATGAAATCGGCAGCCCACTCTCGCAATCCGTCGATTTCCGCGGTGAAACAGCAACCGCCCGTTCCCGGCACGCCGGAAGGCCTTGCCGTCTATATGAACGGCGTGCGCATCAACGAAGTCCTATGGCGACGTCGTCAACTGGGACCTGATTCCCCAGTCGCGATCGATCAAGCTCAGATCGTCACCGGCAATCCGGTCTTCGGTCTCAACGCGCTCGCCGGCGCGGTCGTCATGAACATGAAGAACGGCTTCACCTGGCAGGGCACCGAGTTCGATCTTCAAGGCGGCTCGGACTACACCGTTCAAGGTTCGGCACAATACGGCATAAGAAAGGCAATTGGGCCTATTACGTCGACATGGACGGCATTCGCACCAACGGCTTTCGCTATTTCGGTCAATCGGACGTCGAGCGCGGCTTATGCCGATATCGGTTATCGGGCCGAGGGCAATGAAGTCCACTTGAGCATGACGGGCGGCGCCGACGGCCTGGGCGTCGCTGGCACGACGCCGCTCGAACTCGCCCAGCAAAATCCCTGGGCGGTCTTTACGACGCCCCAGACGACCGACACGACAGCGGAGATGGTCACGCTGTCGGACGAGTCGCACATCACCCCCACGCTGACATTCAACGGCAACGCTTACTTCCGCAGCTATGCGCAGGCGCATGTCGACGGCAACATCAGCGATTTTTATTCCTGCGGAAACACATATGTCTGTAACGACGATATAACTACGGGGCAGATTATAGACGGCACCGCGGGTACCAATCCACTTCGTGACCCTCTTGGCGGCAATCCCGCCGACAACGGGCAGCCCTTGGGCGAGATCGACAGTAACTGGACTCGCACGTACAGCACGGGTGCGACGGTGCAGTTGACCGACACCGACAAAATCTTCGGCCATGATAATACGATCACCGCCGGCGTCAGCGTCGACCATGGCTGGACACATTTCGGCGGCGAGAGCACATTGGGCACGTTGCCGCCGGATTTCGTCGTTCCCACGAGCAATGAAATAATCGACGAACCCCTGTTTGACGTCTCGCCCGCCAATCTGCTGGCGCAGAACACTTATGTCGGCGTCTATGTCCTCGATACTTTCGACATCACCGACAGATTGAGCGTCCACGCCGGCGCACGCTTCAACGACGCGCAGATCGAACTCACCGATCTTACCGGCACGAATCCAAACTTGAACGCGAACGATAATTTCAACCGGATCAACCCGGTTGTCGGCGCGACGTTCAAGATCACGCCGGATATTTCAGTTTATGCGAGCTATTCGGAGGCCAATCGTGCGCCCACGCCGCTCGAACTTGGATGTTCGAGCCCGACCAACCCTTGCATGATCGACAACTTCCTGGTTGCCGATCCGCCGCTGAAGCAGATTGTCGCCCGCACCGTCGAGGCCGGCTTCAAAGGTGACAATCCAGTCAGCCTGCCATTACCCGGCCGGGTGGACTGGAGCGTCAGCTTCTACCGCACCGAAAATCAGGACGATATCTACAGCGTACCCAGCATTGTTACAGGCTTCGGCTATTACACGAACGCCGGCGATACATTGCGTCAGGGCGTCGATCTCGGTGCCACTTATACAACCGACAGATGGGACGTTTACGCCAATTATTCCTATATTCAGGCGACGTTCCTGACGCCCGTCCTCCTCGCCTCACCGAATAATCCGTTTGCCGACGCCAACGGCAACATACAGGTCGAGCCAGGAGACAACCTTCCGGGCATCCCGCGCCACAAGGTTAAGATTGGCTTCGACTACGAAGTTCTACCGAAGTGGAAGGTAGGCGCCGACCTCGTCTATCGTTCGAGCCAGTATTATTTCGGTGATGAAATCAATGCGCTCCCGCAGATCCCGGGCTACGCGACTGTCAATCTGCGCACGTCCTATCAGGTCAACAAAAACGTTCAGATATTTGGTTTGGTCAACAATGCGCTCAACTATCGCGGCGCGACATACGGCGCCCTGTACGAGACGAGTTCGACACAAAACCAGGTCAATGGCGCGGCACCCGGCGTTTGCGACGCCGGCCTGTTCTGCTCCGCCGACCCGCGCGCGATTACAATCGCGCCGCCCTTCGAAGCGTTCGTCGGCGTCAAAGTGACGATGTAGTTTGGGCGGCCCACGCCAGGCCGCACGAGATCTGGCATCCTGTGTTAATGATCCTGGTCTGCTTTTTTGGCAGGCAGCGCCGCGACACGGAAGCCATGCCGATCTTCTTCACCAGCGACACACATTTCGGCGACGCGCCGCGAATTCGCGTCGATCACCGCCCATTCAAATCGATCGCCGAGCACGATGCGGCGCTGATCGAACGTTGGAACGCCGCAGTCGGAGCGAACGATGAAATCTATCATCTCGGTGACTTCACCGCCTTCGAAGATCCAAAGCGCGTCGATGCGCTGCTCGCCGGACTCAACGGGCGCAAACATCTCATCATCGGCAATAATGATCCGCCGGCCACGCTCGCGGCTAAAGCCTGGGCGAGCGTTGCTTATTACGCCGAGATCGAGGTCGATGGAAAATTGCTGATCCTCTGCCACTACCCGTTCCGCACCTGGCACAGCATGGGCAGAGGCGCAATCGACCTTCACGGCCATTCGCATGGCAGGCTCAAAGAGGAGACGCGGCAATATGATGTCGGGGTCGATGTCTTCGATTTTCGCCCGGTGACGCTGGCGACGATTGTGGCGAGCCGTGGGCGGCACCCAAAAAAGAAACTGGGCAAAGCCTAGCCGCCAATCACTGCTCCGTTCAGGCGTCGGCTTCCTGTTTCTCGATGCCTTCGCCGAGCGCATAACGCGCGAAGGCCTTGACCACGATCGGCGCGCCGGCCGGCTTCTCGGCATCCTTGACGACTTGGCCGATCGTCTTCGACGCGTGATCGGCATGGATCGAGGGCTGATCGAGAAGACAGACCTCCTTGTAGTAGGTCTTGAGGCCGGACTCGATGATCTTCTCCAGCACCTGAGGAGGCTTGCCGGCGTTCTTCTCAGTCAGCACCGATTTCTCCCGCGCGACGAGGCTTGGTTCGAGCCCGCTTGAAATCGATGGCGAGCGGCGCGGCCGCGGCAACATGCAGCGCGATCAGCCGCGCGAGCGGTGCCAGCACCTCTTTCTTGCCGGAAGATTCAAGACCGACGATGACGCCGATCTTCCCCACCCCTTCGCCAAGCGCATTATGGACGTATTGACCGACGACGCCCTCCGCCACATGCACGCAGGCGACACGGCGCAGATTCAGGTTCTCGCCGATCGTCGCAATCGCATTGGCGAGCGCATCGGCGACGCTGCCGCCGTGATATGCAGCGCTCTTCACGGCCTCGACTTCGGTCAACCCCTTTTTTAGGGCGACCCCCGCAATGCCGCGCACGAGCGCCTGGAATTCCTCGTTGCGGGCGACGAAATCGGTTTCCGAATTGACCTCGACGAGCACGCCGTCGCCGCCCGCGACCGCGACCGCGATGAGACCGTCGGCGGCGATGCGGCCGGATTTCTTCGCCGCTTTCGAAAGGCCCTTCTTGCGCAGCCAATCGATCGCCGCTTCGATGTCGGCGTCGGATTCGGCCAGCGCCGTCTTGCAATCCATCATGCCGGCGCCGGTCTTTTCGCGCAGATCCTTCACCATTGCCGCCGTGACATTCGCCATTGGGCTCTTCCCTCTTGAGGTAATGGTTGACCGCACCAACCGGCCGCAAGCTTCGCTGTTTCGCGGCCGCGGCCTGATCCCAATATAGTACACGCCTTAGGCGGCAATTAGATTGCGCGCATGCGTGATCCAGTCGTCGCGCTCGATCCGCCCGCCGAGTTTCAAATCCTGATCGAGCTTGGCCGCCTCTTCAGGCGTCAGCGCGGCGATCTGCCAATAGTGGAAGACGCCGGCATCGTTGAGCTTCTTGACGATCTGCGGTCCGACGCCATGCAGCTTGGCAAGATCGTCGGGAGCGCCGCGCGGCGCGGTCAGAAGCTCGAAATGTTCAGGCTGCTCGGGTTGCTCGCCGGAAGTCTGCGTAAGATCCGGCAGAATTTCCGGTGTCGGCGCTTCCATCTCTCCGAGATCGACACCCGCTTCGCCGCGGCCGCGCGAGATGCCGTCGAGCGCGGCACGGGCGAAGAGGTCGCAATAGAGGCTTATGGCGCGCCCGGCGTCGTCGTTGCCGGGAATCGGATAGGTGATCCCGTCGGGGTCCGAATTTGTGTCGAGGATTGCGGCGACCGGAATGTGAAGACGGGCCGCCTCCTTGATCGCCAATTGCTCCTTGTTGGTATCGATAACGAAGATCAGGTCCGGCGTGCCGCCCATGTCCTTGATGCCGCCGAGCGCTTTTTCGAGCTTGTCGCGTTCGCGCGAGAGCATGAGCCGCTCTTTCTTGGTGAGGCCCTGGGCGCCGGTCTCGAGCAACTCCTGAACCTTGCGCAGCCGCTGGATCGAACCCGAAATCGTCTTCCAGTTGGTGAGCATACCGCCGAGCCAGCGGGAGTTGATGTAATATTGCGCCGAGCGTTTCGCCGCCGCGGCGATCGCCTCCTGCGCCTGACGCTTGGTGCCGACGAACAGAATCCGGCCGCCGCGCGCCACGGTGTCGGAAACGGCCTTCAACGCCTGATGCAGCAAGGGCACGCTCTGGGCGAGGTCGATGATGTGTATGTTGTTGCGGGCGCCGAAAATATACGGCTCCATTTTCGGGTTCCAGCGATGCGACTGGTGGCCGAAATGGGCGCCGGCCTCGAGCAGGCCACGCATGGTGAAGTCTGGCAAAGCCATAGCATTTTTCTCCGGTTAGGCCGCCGCGGAAGATCAGGCCGCAGATCCGAGGATCGGCAAGCCACCGGGTGCGGACCTTGAAGCAGGACCGCGAAATCCGCGTGTGGAATGACGCGCTTATAGAGTCCGCAATCTGGGAAGGCAAGGCTGGGAAAGCAACAGCCGCGGGGACAACCCCGCGACTGCTTAAAGCCACAGACAGACACCACTCGCCCGGCGGACCTTCGGCCGGTCCGCATGGGCGCGGTGCTATCCGGCTACCGGTCCGGGCAAGCCGGACAATGTCCGGCCGCGCCGAAGATCAGGCCAGGGTTCCGGCCAAGTCGAAGCGGTCGGCATTCATCACCTTGGTCCAGGCCGACACGAAGTCGCGGACGAACTTCTCCTGCGAGTCGGTGCTGGCATAGACTTCCGCGAAAGCGCGGAGCTGCGAGTGCGACCCGAAGATCAGGTCCACGCGCGTGCCGGTCCATCGAGGCTCGTTGGTCTTGCGGTCGCGTCCCTCGTATCCGCCCTCCGCGTCGGCGGACGGCTGCCACTGCGTGTGCATGTCGAGCAGGTTGACGAAGAAGTCGTTCGTCAATTTTCCAGGCCGGTCGGTGAAGACGCCATGCTTGGACTGCCCGGCGTTGGCGCCGAGCACGCGCAAGCCGCCAACGAGCACCGTCATTTCCGGCCCCGTCAGCCTCAGCAATTGCGCCCGATCCACCAGAGCCTCCTCGGGCGCCATGAACTGCTGCTTCTTGCCGATATAGTTGCGGAAGCCGTCGGCGCGCGGTTCGAGCGGAGCGAAGGATTGGACGTCCGTCTGCTCCTGCGAGGCGTCCATGCGTCCCGGCGCGAAAGGCACCTTCACGTCGATCCCGGCATCCTTCGCGGCCTTTTCGACCGCGGCACAGCCGGCAAGAACGATCAGGTCGGCGAGAGAGATCTTCTTGCCGCCCTTTTGCGACGCGTTGAATTCCTTTTGGATCGCTTCGAGCTTCTGCAGCACCGTCTTGAGCTGCGCCGCCTGGTTCACCTCCCAGTCCTTCTGCGGTGCGAGGCGGATGCGCGCACCATTGGCGCCGCCGCGCTTGTCGGAGCCGCGGAACGTCGACGCCGATGCCCAGGCCGTCAAGACGAGCTGCGACAGCGTGAGGCCGGAGGCAAGGATCTTCGCCTTCAGCGCCGCGCTGTCTTGTTCGCTGACAAGCTCATGGTCGATCGCGGGGATCGGGTCCTGCCAGATCAGCGTCTCCTTCGGCACGAGCGGGCCGAGATAACGCCGGATCGGACCCATGTCGCGGTGTGTGAGCTTGAACCATGCGCGGGCAAATGCATCCGCGAACTCATCCGGGTGCTCGTAGAAGCGCCGCGAAATTTTCTCGTAGGCCGGATCGAGCTTGAGCGAGAGGTCCGTGGTGAGCATGGTCGGAACATGCTTCTTCGATGTGTCGAAGGCGTCAGGGATCGTGGCTTCCGCCGCCTTTGCTTTCCATTGCCAAGCGCCAGCCGGGCTCTTCTCCAGCTCCCACTCGTATTTGAACAGGTTGTCGAAGAAGTGGTTGCTCCACTTCGTCGGCGTCTGCGACCAGGTCACTTCGGGGCCGCCGGTGATGGCGTCGGCCCCCAAACCCGTACCGTGTCTGCTCTTCCAGCCAAGACCCTGATCCTCAATGGAGGCGGCTTCCGGTGCCGCACCGAGGAATGACGGGTCGCCGGCGCCGTGGGTCTTGCCGAACGTGTGGCCGCCGGCGATCAGCGCGACGGTCTCTTCGTCGTTCATCGCCATGCGGAAGAACGTCTCGCGAATGTCCTTTGCCGCCGCGACCGGGTCTGGTTTGCCGTTCGGCCCTTCTGGGTTGACATAGATTAGGCCCATCTGCACTGCGCCCAGCGGTTCAGCGAGCTCGCGCTCGCCGCTGTAGCGCTCGTCTCCCAGCCACGTCCCTTCGGGACCCCAATACAGTTCGTCCGGCTCCCACGTGTCCGCGCGACCGCCGGCGAAACCGAACGTCTTGAAGCCCATCGACTCCAACGCCACGTTGCCCGCGAGGACGAGGAGATCGGCCCAGGAGATTTTGCGGCCGTATTTCTGCTTGATCGACCACAACAGCCTGCGCGCCTTGTCGAGGTTCGCGTTATCCGGCCAGCTGTTCAGCGGTGCAAAACGTTGCTGGCCGGCGCCGGCGCCGCCACGGCCGTCGGTGATGCGGTACGTGCCCGCGCTATGCCACGCCATGCGGATGAACAAGCCACCATAGTGGCCGAAGTCGGCCGGCCACCAATCCTGCGAGTCCGTCATCAAGGCGTGCAAGTCCTTGATCACCGCATTGAGGTCAAGGCTCTTGAATTCTTTTGCGTAGTCGAACGCCTCGCCCATCGGATTGGACAAGCTCGAGTTATGGTGGAGGACCTGAATGTCCAGGTAGTCCGGCCACCAGTCGCGATTCATGCGGCCGTGGGTGCCTCCCGTGAACGGGCACTTGCCGGCGCTGTCATCGGTTGTTACGTCCATTTCTCCCTCCGGCCTACGCTGGGTATGTTTGACTGGAACGAAATTAGCCGCATGGGCGACATCGATCCAATCGATAATTCCATTCATTTTGATAGGCGGTGCAACGACGCGGGGGTTATTCAGCCGCGACACTTTGCTGTTGCGCCGTCTCGGCCGCCTTTTCCTTGGTCATATGGGCGAGAGCATCGCGCACGCCTGCCGCATAATCCGGATGAACCTTTTGGAAATGGCCGATCTGGCGCTCGATGATCTCCTGCGGAATGCCGAACATGGCTTCGGCGATATTGAGGAAGAGGCGCTGCCTCTGGCCCTGATCGAACAGGCCGAAGAGCGCCCGCACTTGGCCATAGTCGTCATTGCCGTCGCGATGATTGTAGCGCGCCACGTCGCCCGAGATTCTGACAGGCGGCTCGAGAACCGAGGGATCCTGCACCGGACCATTGAAGCTATTCGGCTCGTAGAAAGCGTCGGCGTTGGGATTGTTCGGGAAGAAACGCATCGCGCCGTCCTTGTGATAATTATGTACCGGAACTTTCGGCGCATTCACCGGCAGCGCTTCGTAATGCGTGCCGATCCTATGGCGATGCGCATCGGCATAGGAGAAAACCCGCGCTTGCAGCATCTTGTCGGGCGAGAAGCTGATGCCCGGTACGATGTTCGAGGGCGAGAAGGCCGCCTGTTCGATCTGGGTGAAGTAATTGTCGGCGTTGCGGTTGAGCTCAACAATACCGACGTTGATCGGCGGATAGTCCTTGTGAGGCCAGACTTTTGTTAGGTCGAAGGGGTTGTAGGATGTCTTTTCGGCATCCGTCTCCGGCATGATCTGGACCTGCATGCGCCATTTGGGGAATTCGCCGCGCTCGATCCCGCCGAAGAGTTCCTCTTGATAGGTCTCGCGGCTCTTGCCGATGAGCTTTGCCGCCTCGGCATTGGTGTAGTGGCGATGCCCCTGCATCGTCTTGAAGTGGAACTTCACCCAGAACCGCTCGCCGTCTTTGTTCCAGAACGAATAAGTATGCGACCCATAGCCGTTCATATACATCGGCGCGACCGGCAGGCCGCGATCCGAGAAGAGGATCGTCACCTGATGCAGGCTCTCGGGAGAGAGCGACCAGAAATCCCACATCGCGGTCGGCGAGCGCATATTGGTGCGCGGATGGCGTTTCTGTGTATGGATGAAGTCGGGGAATTTTAGCGGATCGCGCACGAAGAAGACGGGCGTGTTATTGCCGACGAGATCCCAATTGCCCTCATCGGTATAATATTTCATCGCAAAGCCGCGCACGTCGCGTTCGGCGTCGGCAGCGCCGAGTTCGCCCGCGACCGTCGAAAAGCGGATCAGAAGATCGGTCTTCTTGCCCATTTTCGAGAAAACGGCGGCGCGGGTATATTTGGTGATGTCATGGGTGACGGTGAGCGTGCCGAAAGCGCCCCAGCCCTTGGCGTGAACGACGCGCTCCGGAATACGCTCGCGGTTCTGATGCGCGAGCTTTTCAAGGAGCTGATAGTCCTGCATCAGCACCGGCCCGCGCGGGCCGGCGGTGATGGAATTCTGATTGTCGGGAACCGGCGCGCCGGCCGTCGTCGTGAGTTTGTCCGAAGCCATGGTCTCCTCCTCTTCGGTTGGCGCGGAGGATAGGCATCTTCCAATCATTGATCCAATCGATTATCTCATCCAATATGATAGGCTGCGCCGATGAGCCGCGGGCGCCTTGGTCGAACGACATGAATCTGCGAGACCTTCGCTATATCGTCGCCGTCGCGGATTTCGGCCATTTCGGCCGCGCCGCCGAAGCCTGCAACGTGAGCCAGCCGACGCTGAGCGGCCAGATCCGCAAGCTCGAAGAGGAGCTCGGATTGCCGGTGTTCGAGCGGGTCGGCCGCTCGGTGCGCCCCACGCCCGCCGGAGCGCAAATCCTCGTCTATGCGCGCGATGCGCTCGCCGCCGCCGACGATATCGCGGCGGTCGCGCAAAAAGGCAAAGATCCTTTGGCCGGCCCGTTTCATCTGGGCGTCATCCCGACGCTTGGGCCCTATCTCATGCCCTATGTCCTGCCGGGCGCCAAAGAAGCGCTCGCAGCGATGCGGCTCGTGCTTGTCGAGGACCTCACCGTGCGCTTGGTCGAACTCGTCGGCGCCGGAAAACTCGATGCAGCGATCATCGCGTCCGATCCCGAGGCGCCGGCTATCAGCATCGATCCGCTCTTTGATGAAGACTTCTGGCTGGTGCTTCCCCAGAGCCACGCGCTCGGCAGGAAGAACCGGATCGATGTCGCCGATATCGATCCGCATGATCTGCTGCTGTTGACCGACGGTCATTGCCTGCGCGATCAGGCGCTCGATCTCTGCGGCCATCCCGCGACCGCCGATGCAATCGCCGACATGCGCGCCACGAGTCTGCGAACCTTGCTGCATATGGCGGCGGCGGGCTATGGAATGACGTTGATCCCCGCCCTCGCGTTGAAACAGGAACAGCCTTTGCCCGGCGATCTCGTCGCTCGGCGCTTGAGCGGCTCGAAGGCGCGCCGCCGCGTCCGGCTCATCTCGCGGCCGAGCCATCCGCGAAGGTCGGCGCTCGTGGCCTTGGCCAAGCTCATCCAGGAAAGTGTCGCTGAAGTTCTGGATGCGGCATCGCATCGCGAATCCTGAAGACTTCCAGCAGACTGCCAAGACTTCGATTTGTCTTCATGTCGTATTTCGCTCAACACTTCTTATATTAGAGTTCAAGGTTGTGTGCTGTTCCGACCAGTCTATTTCTTTGGAACAAATTACGATCTCGGCCATTGTTGCTATGTACTTTGTCTTTCTTGGAGAAATCTTATGAAATATGACATAAAACAGATGCTGATCGTCGGCTCAGCCGTGTTGGCTTTGGCCGCGAGTTCTGCCCTTCTTCCGTCCGTTGCCGACGCTCATGGCGCCGGTGGACATGGCGGCGGGCACGGTGGCGGCGGACATGCCGGGCACTTTGCCGGCGGCGGACATCGCGGCGGCCACTTCGCCGGCGGGCGTGGGCGTGGATATGGCGGCGGCTACTATGGTGGCGGCACCTACTGCGGACCCGTTCAAATCGCAGCCGGTCTCTGCGGTCCCTACGGCTACTGAACTCAACCTGTGTCTATCGCTACCTGGGACTTGGGGAAGGCTCCGAGTCCCCGGGTCTGCGCCCGCGACGACAAAATTCGGTGGCTAACTCGGTGGCTAATGTGACGCGTTCTGCTTCCTATTCGCAGCTTGGGTCGGAGTTCGACGCCTTTCTATTCTCATCGATTGGTGAGGAGAGAAACGGAATGTTGCTCAGCGTTCTCTCAGCGCTGGCGCGACTGAATGTCGATCCCTGGCAGGAGGCAGCAAAGTTAGCTCTGTTGCCGGGGGAAACTGCGACGCAAAAATTGGCCGCGATCATTGCGGCACTTCCCGACGGACCATCGGCGCGCCGAGATCCTCGAACGATCGCTGCCCGTTTGATCGCGCTCCTGCCGCGGCGCGCCGAATCGAACACGCCGCCGCGCGAGACATTGCGCGGCATTAGCGCAGGAACCAATTCAAAAAATGTCACATGGCTGATCCTCGTCAGTGCGAGTTTTCTCATCTTCATGGTGCTCACACAGTGGATGGCAACGAGCCGTCAGACGCCAGCGCCACTCGCGCTTTCCCAGCACATACAGCCGTCAGAGGCGAACCGAACGCATACGTCGGCTGAACTGAATCAGCCCCGCTGATTTTATGCGGGGAACTCCGCGCGAGGACGAGAATTGTCCTTTGAGACTGCGGCGGTCATGGACGCGATCGAGCGCTGTTAATCCAATGAGGAGAATAGGCATGATGAACCCATCCGCCGTCCAATTGGCTCACGCCTACCGATCTATCGGCTGTTCGTGGGCCAAAATCGGCGCGAAATTCGGCGTATCCCGGCGGAAGATTCAAAAATTGCTCGAACTCGAGGTGTCGGCGACCCAAGCAGCGTTTTCATCCTCAAACACGTCGGCACCTTCGCAAATCGCTACTGGCAAAGAAGTCTAGTCATTTCTTTGTATCTTGCGGGCAATTCATTTGCTTCGCTAGAAGCCAAATGCAATGGACCGAACTGCCTCGCGTCGGAAGGCCCGGTGATGCGCCCCGCACGTTCAGCAGGGCCCGACAAAGGAAGACCAATGATTGAGAGGATCCCCGGACTCGCCCTGAATTCTCGCTCTTGCCGCCGGCGCGACATTCGCGATTGCCGCGCGCGCTGCCGAAAATGAGGCGCAAGCCAGCCCGCCGGGCGCGGCGGCGCCAGCTGCTTCCGGCAGCGCGGGGAGCCAAACCTCACTCCAACTCGCAACATCTGCCGCCAAGGGAAGCATCAAAGATCCCTATATCGGCGACAAGCAGGCGATCGCGGAAGGCGGCAAGCTTTTCAGCGGCGCAGGCTGCCCCGGATGCCATGGCGGTGGCGGTGGCGGCGGCATATGCCCGCCACTGATCGACGGCGTGTGGATCTATGGCGGTGATCCCAACTCTCTGTTTCGTCTCATAAGCCTCGGCACTGTCGATTTGCAGAAACAGGGCTATAGCCGCATGGCGATCGAGAATGTCGTGGCACCCATGCCGTCGTTCGGCTCCATCATTCCGAAGCCCGACGACATTTTGAAGATCATCGCCTGGATCAAGTCGCATTACGACGCGCAGGGAAAACCGCTGCCCGGCAATCAGTGAGGGGAAGCTCGCATTTGTACCCCTTCTCCTGCTCGCGGGAGAAGGGTCACACATGCTCGACATTGACGATCCCCGGGATCGCCTTCAGCGCCGCAGCGATCTGCGGGCTCGCCTGATACTTGCCGGGCAATTTGATTTCGACCTCGCCGGCGCCGGTCGGCAGTACCAGGAAGATTTCATCCTCTCCCCGCACTGAGAGACGTTTGGCAATTGAATCAAGCGGCGCTTCGTCGCGCAGGAACACGCGCAGACCCTTCTGCATGCGGCTTGCCGCTTGATCCAGCGGCTCGACCGAACTAACGCGGGCGCGCACGTCTTCGCCGTCGACATTGGCCTGAAGCGAGACGAGAACGGCGGCGCCTTTGTCCAGAAGATCGCGGTATTGATTGAGCCCCTCCTGGAACAGGATCGCTTCATATTGGCCGGATTGATCCGAGAGCTGGACGATGCCCATCTTGGTGCCGGAGCGCGTGCGCCGCTCCTGCCGATCGAGCACGATCGCCGCGAGCCGGCCGGCCGAGGCGCCTTGCTTCACCGCGCGCGAGAACTCCCCCCAGCGCGTGACCCGAAGCCGCGTCAGGATCGCCGCATAGGCATCGAGCGGATGGCCGGAAAGAAAGAAGCCTACAGCATCGAATTCGCGCCGCAGCCGCTCGGCGAGCGGCCAGCTTTCGACTTTGATTCCGGCGAGCGGATCGCACTTCTCGGCACCGAACAGCGCCGCTTGGCCGGCACGCTGTTCCTCCTCGCGCCGATGCGCCATTGCGAGCATCGGCTCGACCGCGGCGAAGACGCGGGCGCGATCCTTCTCGAGCGCGTCGAAGGCGCCGGCCGCGGCGAGGCTTTCGAGCATGCGCTTGTTGAGATCGCGCGGGTTGATGCGCGCCGCGAAGTCGCCCAGGTCGGCAAACTTCGTTTCGCCGCGGGCTGAAACCAGTGCCTGCGCCTGGCCGTCGCCGACACCCTTGATCGCTGAGAGCGCATAGATGATCGACAAGGCACCAGTTGCATCGGTGGCGACTTCGAAATCGACCCCCGAGCGATCGATCGTGGGCGGCTCGACCTTGATGCCGATGCGGCGCGCCTCATTGCAGAATTCGGCGAGTTTGTCGGTCGATGACTTGTCGAGCGTCATCGAGGCGGCGAGGAATTCGACCGGATAATTCGCTTTGAGAAAGGCCGTCTGGTAGGTCAACAATGCGTAGGGCGCCGAGTGCGATTTGTTGAAACCGTATTCGGCAAATTTCGCGCAGGCGTCGAAGATCGAATCCGCCTCCGCCTTGGTCAGCCCGCGCTCCACCGCGCCGGAGACGAAACGCCCGCGCTGCGCATCCATCTCGGCCTTGATCTTCTTGCCCATCGCCCGACGCAAGATGTCGGCCTGGCTGAGGCTATAGCCGGCAAGATCGCGGGCGATCTGCTGCACCTGCTCCTGATAGGTGATGACGCCGAACGTCTCTTTCAGGATCGGTTCGAGCTTCGGGTGGAGATATTCCACCCGCTCCTGGCCGAGTTTGCGCGCGCAATAGACGGGGATATTGGCCATTGGGCCCGGCCGATAGAGCGCAACGAGCGCGATCAGATCTTCGAACCGATCGGCGCGCATTTCAACCAGCGCCTTGCGCATCCCCGCGCTTTCAACCTGGAACACGCCGACGACCTCGCCGCGCCCCATCATCTCGTAGGTCTTACTGTCGTCCAGCCGAATGGCCGCGAGATCGAGTTCGATGCCGCGGCGCGCAAGGAGCCGCAGTGTCTTGTCGAGAACGGTGAGGGTCTTGAGGCCGAGAAAGTCGAATTTGACGAGCCCCGCCGACTCGACCCATTTCATGTTGAACTGCGTCGCCGGCATGTCGGATTTCGGATCGCGATAGAGCGGCACGAGCTCTTCCAGCGGCCGATCGGCGATGACGATGCCGGCGGCGTGCGTCGAAGCGTTCGAGTAGAGACCCTCGAGAGTTTGGGCGATCTTCAGCATGCGCGCGACGCGCGGCTCGGCCTCCGCTGCTTCCTTGAGCCGCGGCTCGCTCGCGATCGCCTGTTTGAGGCTCACGGGCGCCGCTGGATTCTGTGGAACCAGCTTGGCAAGCTTGTCGACCTGGCCGAGCGGCATTTCGAGCACGCGGCCGACGTTGCGCATCACGCCGCGCGCGAGAAACGAGCCGAAGGTGATGATCTGCGCGACTCTGTCTTCGCCGTAACGGCGGCGCACGTAGCGGATGACCTCGTCGCGCCGATCCTGGCAGAAATCGACGTCGAAATCCGGCATCGAGACGCGTTCGGGATTGAGGAAACGCTCGAAAAGAAGCCCGAAGCGCAGCGGATCTAGATCGGTAATGGTGAGTGCATAGGCAACAAGCGAACCCGCGCCCGAACCCCGCCCAGGACCGACCGGAATGCCCTGCGCTTTCGCATATTGGATGAAATCCGCGACGATGAGAAAATAGCCCGCAAACTCCATCCGGATGATGACGTCGAGCTCGAAGGCCAGCCGTTCACGATAGGCGGCTTCGGTGAGGCCCGGCGCGAGGCCGTGCTTGGCCAAGCGCGCCTCGAGCCCCGATTGGGCTTGCCTGACGAGTTCGGCCGCCTCGTCGCCGGCGCCCGCAGCGCTCGCAAAACGCGGCAGGATCGGCTTGCGCGTCAAAGGCCGATAGGCGCAGCGCAAGGCAATCTCGACCGTATTGGCGAGCGCCTCGGGCAGATCGGCGAAAGAAGCGGTCATTTCCGCGCGCGTCTTGAACCTATGCTCAGGGGAAACCTGACGCCGCGCGCCGTCGCCGATCACCGTCCCATCGGCGATGCACAGAAGCGCATCATGGGCTTCATAATCTTGGGCCGCGGCGAAATAGGCCTCGTTCGTGGCCACGAGCGGCAGCCCTTGGCGAAAGCCGAGAGCAACGAGCTCCGGCTCGATCTCGCGCTCGCGCTGCAGCCCATGCCGCTGAAGCTCAATGTAAAGGCGATTGGGGAAGAGCCGCTGAAGCACGTGAAGGCGACGCTCTGCGAACTCCGGCCGGCCGAGCGCGAGAGAATGATCGAGCGGCCCCTTGGGACCGCCGGAGAGGGCGATCAACCCGTCGCTGCGGGCCTCGAGCCTGGCGAGCGGCACATGCGGCAAATCTCCCGGCGCGGGATCGAGCCAGGCGCAGGAGGCAAGATGCATGAGGTTGCGGTAGCCGGCTTCATCCTTGGCGAGCAACACCAGCGAAGCCCGGCATGAACCGGGCTCAGTCGCGCGCGAGCTGGCCTCGGCGCCGTCGCCGAAATCAATGGTAAGTTCGATGCCGATGATCGGCTGAATGCCGTCATTTGCGAGCTTTTCCGAGAATTCGAGCGCGCCGAAAAGATTATTCGTGTCGGTGATCGCCAAAGCCGGCATGGCATCGGCCGCGGCAAGCTTGGCCAATTTGGCGATCGACAAAGCCCCTTCCCGCAAAGAAAAGGACGTATGGACATGGAGGTGGACAAAACCCACCGCCGTGAAAACGCCGCTGAGCGAAGGCGCCGCCGACCCCGAGACGGCGCGGCTCGCGAAATTGCTTTCGGCGAAATGAGGTTCCACAGGCATTTCCGTGAGAGCGCGCGGCCGCTGCCGCCGCTCCATCCTAGCGGCCCAGACTTCCGCTCAGAAGGGATGCCAACGGGCTCTCAACAGAGATCTCAGCCAGCCCCCAGACTTCTGCCGATAAGTGCGATCAGAGCAAGAAAGGCGGCGACCGAGGCGAGTTCCGCGGCATCTTCGGCGAAAGGCAACATTCGACGGCGTCCTATGCTCGAATGTTCTCCTTGTATTCCTTTTATGTTCTATGTCAAGCTTAACCTCCGCGACGGAGATATTACGGCGGAAAATAATCTTGAAGGATCAAAAAGTTATCGGAACGCGCCAAATGTTCCTGTTCCATCCCGTTGTTAATACTGGGGAAAACATCAAACCGTTAACGAAGTTTCAAGAATTCATAACAAAAAAGCCCCATCTTTGGCCGAATGATTTGTGCGCGTTGACGCAGCGGCAGGTGCTTTGCCTTCGCAAATCGTCTCCGGGGTCATCTCGAACTCCCCGGAACAGCTTCAAGGACATGCACAATCGGCGCGGGCGAGATTGCGAGCGGCGGCGCGAACGGTAGTTCGTGTGACGCCAAAAGCCCAATGACCACGATGAGACTTATGGTCAGGACCGCGATGGCGGCGATCTGCGGGCGTGCTCGCTCGAGATGAACAAGGGCGACGCTGACCTGAATCATGACCGCGAGCGCCAGAACCGACAGCCATTTGACGTCTTCGGAATGGTCTTGGGACATAGCGAGACGCGTGTTTCGTTCGGCGCGTATCTCCAAAACTGTGCTGGTCATCAGGCGGTCGAGATCGCCCCTCCCCGCTTTGCTGAGCTGCAGCGCGTCCACGGCCTTGAGGATCTGGTCGAGCGCGATTTCCGCATCGCCCGAGTTCTTGCTGCCGCGCCATGGCGGGCCATTCCTTTTGGACAACAATCGAGGCATAGGCGCGGATCGCGGCATCGAGATTATCGCGCGGCAGGCTGAAAACCGCGGCAAGCCTGTCCAAAGCGACAAGTTGGTTGGCTTCCTCGCGTACCGCCGCCGCGGCGCGGCGCTCGCGCTCCCAGATGTCGCTCGCAAGAAAGCCGATGAGAATAGCAAGAATAACCGCAAGAACATTCGGGAAAGGGGCGACGACCCCTTTCAGGCTTTGTGCCGCCGCACCCGTCGCGCGGCCGAACGAAAGCCAGATCAGAAGAGCAGCGATCGCGCTGAAAAAGAAAGCGCAGCTCGCGAGCAAGGCCGGCAGAGGGAGCGCCAACCAGATTCCGATCATCGCCGCCCCCTCACCGTGCCTGCCCCATATTCTCATATATCGCAGTCATCGTGCGCGAGGCGCCGCTTGAAAATCACAAGCACCAAGCCGAAAAAGACGCAAAAAAGAAGATTTTTCCCGCAAGGTTACGCTGGACAGAACGGATCCGGGGGTCCCGACGAAGATTTGCTCTTACGTTCTTCATGCCAGACGGATTTTTTGGAGTCGGGGAAAGATGCGGCCGCTTGTCCTCAAGGCGGCCGGCTGCGACTATCGCGAGTTTCGGCCGCCGCGGTCAAGCGGGCGGCGTCTCGTCAGCACGGACAACGCATGACCAAGATCACGCCGGAGGGAGGAAGAGAGCTGAAAGCCCGGACGAAACTGGTCCACGCCGGTCGCCATCCTTTCGAACAGCATGGGTTTATCAACACGCCGATTTATCGCGGCTCGACGGTGCTCTTTCCGACCTACGCCGACCTCGTCGCCCGCAACGCCCGCTACGTCTATGGGACGACCGGCACGCCCACGACTGAGGCGTTGGAATCGGCCTGGACCGAGATTGCCGGCGCGGCCGGCACGGTGCTCGCCCCTTCAGGGCTTGCCGCAATCGGCCTTGCGCTGCTCACCGCGCTCAAATCCGGCGACCATGTGCTTGTCACGGATTTCAGTCTATCGGCCGACGCGGAATTTCTGCGACAGCGTTTTAAAGCGCGTAGGCGTCGAGACCACCTATTATGATCCCCTGATCGGCGCCGCAATCGAGGCCCTGACGAAGCCCAACACCCGCGCGATCTTTCTCGAGACGCCAGGTTCGCAGAGTTTCGAGATCCAGGACGTGCCGGCAATCGTCGGCGTCGCCAAAGCGAAAAGCCTGGCCACGATCCTCGACAACACATGGGCGACGCCGCTGTTCTTCCCGCCGCATGTTTTCGGCATCGACATGGCGGTCGAAGCCGGAACGAAATATCTCTCGGGCCATTCCGACCTGCTGATCGGCCTCGTCTCCGCCAACGAGCGCTGGTGCAAGAAGCTGCGCGCGACCTTCGATGCTTTTGCTATGTGCCCCGGGCCGGAAGACGTGTTTCTGGCGCTGCGTGGCTTGCGCACCTTGGAATTGCGGCTGAAGGAAGCCGAGCGGCAAGGCCTTGCGGTGGCCGAATGGCTGGCGGGCCGCCCGGAGGTGGCAAAGGTCCTCCATCCTGCGCTCCCCGCCTGCCCCGGTCATGCGATCTGGAAGCGCGATTTTCGCGGCGCCTCGGGACTCTTTTCAGCCTTCCTCAAGCCTTGCTCGCAGGAAGCGCTCGCGGCCTTTCTCGATGGCCTCGAACTCTTCGGCATGGGCTATTCCTGGGGCGGTTACGAAAGTCTCGTTGTCCCTTTCGACTGCAGTCCCTATCGCACGGCAACCGTGTTCAATCCGCCGGGTCCGGCGTTGCGCTTTTCGATCGGCCTCGAAGACCTCGACGATCTCAAGGCGGATCTCGAAGCAGGTTTCGCCAGGCTGCGCGCCCGCGCCTGACCGCGGGGTCTCCAAGCGCAGCTCTCCGCAAACCATTGTCTATTCACTTGAAAAATGGCTAGATCGGAGTAGGCGGCGTAGGGAGTCCTTGTTGCTCAACGTGTTCCACAGGCAAGCTAGCGTTCCCGTGTTTCAAGGATTGCCGGGTGTAGATCTTCTGCGGCTCGTGCTTCTGAGCCTCGCCGCCGTGATTGCCATTACCTTGGGGATAGATCTTCTTTTCGAGGCGAACACGCCGAATGACACCGCGGCACCGTCAACGGCGGTGGCGAGCGTGGCGCCGTACGAACCGTTGCGCGCGAGTTGGCAAAAGATCATGACCCAGATCGACGAGGCACCCGATTACGCGCGTTTCTTCGACCGGATGAAAACAGTCTTGCCGATCGAATATGATGCGGTCCTCGACAAGTTTGCCAAGCAGGCGCGCGCCGGCGCCGACGTCAATATCGATTTGCTCGTCTCGGAAGCGGTGCGCGACATACGTCTGTCGAGCGGCATTTTGGCGGCAAAGGCAGACGGGCCCGCGCTCGCGCATATTTTCGATATGCAGCTTCAGATGATGCAAGCACTGGCGGGCAAGGATCCGCGGCTTTGCGTCGATTTTCTCTACGGCGGGGCGAGTGAGGCCTTCTTCCAGTTCTCCGCGCAAAACCGGCGGCTCGTTGCCGACATGGCGATTGCCGGGCTCGATGCGATCGACAACGGGCGCGCCAGTCAGATCGAGCGACCGCCGCCGAGCGACGCCGATTTCAGTGAGCTCGAGACCGCCATGAAGGCGCAGGGCCTCAACTCAGCTGAAATCGCGGCGATCCTCGATGGCAAAACCCCGGATCCTCCGATCGCCGACGAAAGAATGTGCACCGTCGGACAGATTTATCTGAAGACGCTTGCCACCCTGCCCGAGCCGGAACGGCTGCGCATCTATGGCCTGGCGGTGGAATTGATGGCGCGGTCGTAAATACTCGAAAGTTATTTGGCGCGCCCAAGATCTTGTCTATTCTGACGATAAAATTAATGGACATATCCAGGCCGATTCCCTAATGGACGGGCATCCCAACTGCGCAAGATTGGCTAACGCGTTATCATGTTGACGAAGAAAGGAAAATATGAACTCAAGGCCATGATGCACCTGGCCGGCCGTCAGCCAGGTGAGCCTTCGCTCGTCACCGAGATCGCAACGGCAAACGCGATCCCCAAGAAATTTCTCGACACGATTCTCGGCGAATTGCGCAATGCCGGGCTGGTCAACTCGAAAAAGGGCAAGGGAGGCGGCTATACGCTTGCCCGTTCCGCTCAGGAAATCCGTGTCGGCCACATCATCCGCATCCTCGACGGGCCGCTCGCGCCGATCCAATGCGCCAGCAAGACCTCCTACCGGCGCTGCGAGGATTGCAAGGACGAGAAACGATGCGGCGTCAAACTCGTCATGCTCGAAGCGCGCGAGGCAATCGCTGCGGTTCTCGATAACCGCACGCTTGCCGATATGCGCGCCTTCGCGATGCGCGGCGAGATGGAACTGACCTATCAGATATGACACCGCGCCGAGGACCGCTTTCCTTACCGTCGCGATAAAGGCATAAGCAGCAGCGGCGCATGGCTTTGGGACGACGGATCGCATCCGCCCGCGCCCAAGTTCAGCACAAGTGCAAAGAGGCGATCTTTCCAAAATGCAGGATGAGAAATCCCTGTTGCGGTCGCTGTTCGAGACGGCGGTCTCCGCTGCCGATCCGGCCCGCGTTCTCGCCCGCCATCTGCCGCCGCCTCCTAGGGGCCGCACTTTGGTCATCGGCGCGGGCAAGGCGGCCGCTTCCATGGCGCGCGCCGTAGAAGCAGCCTGGCCTGCCGAACTCTCTGGCCTTGTCGTAACCCGCTATGGGCATCATCTGCCGACCCGCAAGATCGAGGTGATCGAAGCGAGCCATCCGGTGCCGGATGCAGCGGGGCTCGCCGGTTCGAGCCAAATCCTCGCGAGCCTCAAAGGCTTGACCGCCGACGACCTCGTTCTTTGCCTCATCTCCGGCGGCGCTTCGGCGCTGTTGCCGCTGCCGCTCGAAGGCCTCAAACTCGAAGACGAACAGGCCCTCAACAAGGCGCTGCTCAAAAGCGGGGCTACAATCAGCGAGATGAACTGCGTGCGCCGCCACCTTTCCGCCATCAAAGGCGGCCGGCTGGGGGTCGCGTGCCATCCGGCGCGTCTCGTCACTCTGTTGATTTCGGACGTGCCCGGCGATGCGCCGATCGATATCGGCTCCGGCCCAACCATCGCCGACCCAACCACCTGCGTCGATGCCCTGGCGATCATCGCGCGCTACGGCATCGCCATGAACGACAACGTCCGCGAGGTCTTGGCGAGCGGCCGCGGCGAGAGCGTCAAGCCCGGCGACCCGCGGCTCGCCAAAAGCGACGTGCGGATGATCGCCACGCCGCAGATGGCGTTGGAAGCCGCAGCCGAGGCCGCGCGAAAGGCCGGCGTTCCAGCCTACATCCTCAGCGACAGGATCGAGGGCGAAGCGCGCGATGTCGGCAAAGTGCTGGCTGCGCTCGCCCGGCAGGTCGCGCGCCATAAGGAGCCTTTCGCGCCGCCCTGCGCGCTGCTCTCGGGCGGCGAGACCACGGTGACGGTGCGCGGCAAAGGCCGCGGCGGCCGCAATGTTGAATTCCTCCTGGCTCTTGGGCTTTCGCTTGACGGCCACCCCGGCATTCATGCCTTGGCCGGCGACACCGATGGGATCGATGGATTGGAAGAGATCGCCGGCGCTTATCTTGCGCCGGACTCGCTCACGCGCGCGTGGAAGAAGGGGATCAAGCCGCAGGAAAGCCTTGCCGCCAACGACGGCCACAGCTTTTTCGAGGCGCTGGGCGATTTGATCGTAACCGGTCCGACTTTGACCAATGTGAACGATTTCCGCGCGATCCTTATCACGCAGGAGGCGGCAGCCGCCTGAAGTCCGGCGCCGTATCGGAATGCGCGCACTTGGCCGTCGCCGGAACTGATCGAGGCCAATCTTGACTCTCACCGTTCTCGTCACCGGCTTCGGCGCCTTTCCCGGTGCCAAGCATAATCCGACGGTCGATCTCATCGCCGCTCTGCGGCGCCGAAAAGAGCGTTTCGCGCGATTCGGCATAGAGCTTGAGACGCGCATATTGCCAGTGCTCTATGCCGAAATGGCGCAGCGCCTTGCCAAGCTGGTTGCTGAAATCAAGCCCGACGCCATTCTTCATTTCGGCCTCGCCGGGCGGCGCAAGACCGTTTCGGTGGAGACCAGGGCGCGCAATCGAGCAAGCCGACTTTATCCCGATGCCGGCGGGAGGTGCGCCGGGAGATTGAGCCTCGTGCCGGGCGGCGCTGCGATCGTGAAAGTGCGCATCCCGACGGCGCAGATCGTCGCGGCGCTGCGCTCTGCCGGCATAGCAAGCCGCCTTTCGCAGGATGCCGGCGCCTATCTCTGCAATACTGCGCTTTACTGTTCGCTCGTCGCGCCCAGCCCGGCGAGCGTCGGCTTCATCCATATACCTTGGCCGGCTGCGAGGCGGCGCGATCGGCGAAACGCGACGCATTCTTCTTCTCGCCCGACCTTCGCTAAGATCGTCAAAGCCGCCGAGATCGCCATCCTCGAAGTCGCCACCGCCGCACGGCGCGAGCAATGGCAGCGAGCCGGCTGGCATCGCCGCAACATCCGCCGGACAGCCATCGATCGGCTGGACTGGCCAGCTCGCATGGCATAGTTTGACGTGCCTGAACGGCTTCTCCTTATCTGTCTGGTGCGTCGGTTGTCCGCATTCTCTGGCCTATTCCGCAAGGGCACCCGCACCTCGACTGCTGACGAAGTTTGCGGCGTGCATGGCGACCACTATTTGACGGTGCTCGGCCGATTGCACGAATATCTGCAGCCTGCGACCTATCTTGAGATAGGCACCTTGGCCGGCAACACGCTGAAATTGGCGGGATGCAAGAGCATAGCCGTTGATCCGGTCTTTCGTATCGCAAGCGATGTCATCGGCGCGAAGCCGAGCTGCATGTTTTTCCAGTGTACCAGCGACAGCTTCTTTCCCGATCACGGCGTATCGACGATTTTCGGTTCGCCCGTTGACCTGGCTTTCCTTGATGGCATGCACCAGTTCGAGTTTCTTTTACGCGACTTCCTCAGCCTCGAACGTCATTGCAGGCCACATTCGATCATCGTCTTACACGATTGCGTTCCGGCTGATCGATGGATGGCGGAGCGCGTGTATAGCAAAGAATGCAAACGGCGGTCCAAGTTTCCGGGCTGGTGGACCGGCGATGTTTGGAAATGTTTGCCGGCGCTAAAAAAATATCGGCCTGATCTCAAAATTATCGTTGTCGATGCCGGACCGACCGGCCTCGTGCTGATTACCAATCTCGATCCAAAAAATACGGTCTTGGCCGAGAATTACCTCGATATCGTTCAAGAATTCATCGACCTAAGTCTCGCGGATTACGGCATTCGAAAATTTCAGGATGACTGCGCGATAATATCAACCCGGGAGCTTACTGAGGATATGTCGAAATTTCTTCCTCAATAATTCATGTATGCGCGCGAGAGGCGGCGCGTTGCGCCGGGCGGGGTGCGTCGACATTGCGTCTAGGTAGGCCAAAACCCCGCAGGAACTGGGGAGGTTATTGCAAAAAGCAATCGCGCGCCTGGTTCGCGACGTCGCGTGAGGCCGCTCGGGGTTTTCCGCGATGAACCACGATCTCGATAGCTTCGTCATTCCGATCCTAGAGATCATCTGGATCGATGTTGTTCTGTCGGGCGACAATGCGATCGTCATCGCGCTTGCCTGCGCCAGCCTGCCGCCGCAGCAGCGCGCGCGCGGCATCGCCCTCGGCACCGCCGCGGCGATAGCACTGCGAGCGGTCTTCACCCTTGTCTTCGCCGAGATGCTTGCGCTTCCCTTCATCAAACTGGTCGGCGGCCTTTTGCTCTTCTGGATCGCGGTGAAGCTCGCGCGCGACGACCGCAGGCGAAAGCCGGTCTCGGCCGCCGCCTCGATCCTCGCCGCCGTACGGGTGATCGTCATCGCCGATGCGGTCATGTCGCTCGACAATATCGTGGCGATCGCGGCGGCAGCGAAAGGATCGATCGTCTTGATCTTGTTTGGGCTCGCACTGTCCATTCCGCTCATCATATTTGGCGCGACCTTGCTTGTCGGCCTCTTGACGCGCTTTCCGGTGTTGGTCTGGGCGGGCGCGGCTCTGCTCGGCTTCATCGGCGGCGAGCTCATCGGCCGCGAAGCCGTCGCCGCGCCTGCGCCGATCGGCAGCGCGGCAATTGTGCAGCTGCCCTATTTCGTCCCGGCCTGCGGTCTCATCGGAGCCGTTCTGGTCTTGGTGCTCGCGCGAGCGTTGCCGCAACCCAAGGAGCATTTGAAAAGCGGCTGAGCCGCCGTGTCAGCGGATGGCGTGCGCGACTTCGGCACGCAACATCGGCAGGACTTCTGCTTCGAACCAGGGATTGCGCTTTATCCAGCCGTTGTTGCGCCAGGATGGATGCGGCAAGGCGATGAGCCGCGGGCGATGATTGGCGTGGCTCTGCCAGGCGCCGACGACATCGGAGAGCGAAAGGCCTTTCCGCAACGGCCGGCCAAGCCGGGCGAAATGATAGTCCTGCGCATAGCGGCCGACAGCGAGGATCAATTCGATCTGCGGCATCAGCGCGAGGAGGCCATCATGCCATGTCCGCCGGCATTCGGAGCGCGGCGGCAGATCCGCTTTGGCGGCGTTGAGGCCGGGAAAGCAAAACCCCATAGGCGCGATAGCAATACGGGATTCGTCGTAGAAAATTTCGCCGGAGACACCCATCCAGGCGCGCAGCCGATCCCCGGATGGGTCGGTGTAGGGGATGCCGCTCGCATGAACGCGAACTCCCGGCGCTTGG
Organism: uncultured Alphaproteobacteria bacterium; assembly: GCA_963759985.1. Lineage (GTDB taxonomy): Bacteria > Pseudomonadota > Alphaproteobacteria > Rhizobiales > Beijerinckiaceae > Methylovirgula. Next base: position 1,138,090 of record CAVXBI010000001.1, on the reverse strand, counting down.
CCCGCAACGAGCAACCGCGCCGTCGTCGAGACACGCAGGACCGGGCGCGGCTCATGCGGCAGCCGCGCCGGACCCGGCGCATCCCGGCAGAGCCGACACGATCCGATCCGCGCCACGTAGGCTTCGAGGTCAGAGATCGAAGCAGACTCCATCATGCCGGTCTGAGCCCAAGGATTGGGACGCCAGCGATAGACGCTGGCCGAATGTAAGGTATCGCTTGACACGCACTATGTAAGGCAATACCTTACAGCTATGATCACGTCATTCAAGAGCCGAGCCTTGAAGAAGTTATGGTCCAAGAACGACGTATCTGGAATTCGGCCGGATTGGATCACAAAGGTCCGTATTGTTCTATCTCGCCTCGACGTGTCGACCGAGCCCGAAATGATGGACCTTCCTGGCCTCGGGTTTCATCGACTTGCCGGCAAGATGGCCGGACGCTACGCGGTCTCGATATCGCGGAACTGGCGGATCACGTTCGCCTGGAGCGGCGAGGACGCGACGGACGTTGATATGGAGGATTACCATGGCCCTTAAGACGCTGCGGCACGCCGATATTCAGCCCTCTCATCCTGGAGAGCTTTTGCGCGAGATCGTCATTCCGGCTACCGGAAAGAGCAAAGTCGAAATTGCCGGGTTGCTCGGTATTTCACGGCAGTCCCTTTATGACATTCTTTCCGAAAAGCAGGCCGTGACTCCTGCCATGGCCGTGCGCCTTGGCAAGATGTTTGGCGATGGCCCGGAAGTTTGGCTGCGGATGCAGGCCGCACACGATCTTTGGGCGGCCACCCGCGAACTGAAGGACGAGGTCGCCGCCATACCGAGGCTTCATACGGCGTGACCAGCAGCTGGAAGGCGATCGATTTCTCGATATTCCGGCGCCGAACCCGTTATGGGCGCCTAGGCGCAACGCAAATCATTCTTAACCAAGTTTTGTAACCAAGATTTCCGCCCGCCCGCAAAGGCATTCGCTCTGTTTCAGGGGCGCGCGATCGACTCCAATCTTAGCGAACCTGTGAGCCTGGCGTTAACATTTCTCGGCCATGGTCTAACGAAACCTTGCGCTTCGACATAGAAATCGACGGAACAAGCAAAGGATGACAGAAGTCACCGCCGAGATGATCGAGCGCGGCCGCGGCGTCGATCCGAAGACCGCCGCAGAACGGCGGCGCCTCTACGCCAAGGTGCGTGAGGCGCGCGAAAAGCTGACCTCGGCCGGATCCGGCCACCGGACGTTCGACGTCGAACTTCTTCAACTCTTCGCCAGGGGCCGCCAATCTTCGACCTTTGGGCTCGCGCTTTTCGCCCTCGTCGCCGCGGCGATCGCAACCGCCTGGGTGCCGCTCGAGTCGCTGCTCATCTGGCTCGGCGTCGAACTCGCGACGCTCCTGATCTCGCATGCGTTGGCGGCAAAGTTCTCCTCGCTCGAACCGGCCAGCGTCAACGTCGGGCGCTGGCGCAGCAATTTCATCATCGCCGAAGTGATCCAGGGAATCGTGTGGGCGCAGCTCGTCGGGCTCGTCGGCGATACCCAAGACCCAAACGGGCATACGTTCATTCTCGTTGTGCTGTTGCTCGTTGCCGCCATGAACGCGACGATAACCGCCTCCATTCCGGTCGCCGTCTACGCCGGTCTTGCGCCGATGACGATCGCGATCGTCGGCTTTCTTTGGCCCTCGAGCCTGACCGACAAGTCCCTGCCGCTCGCCATTCTCGCCTGCGGCACCCTGCTCTATTCCGCCGTCCTCGCCAAGAAGCTCTATGCGCGCGCTCTGGATACTCTGTCTTTCCAGACAGAAAAGGACGAACTGATCGCCGAGCTCGAACAGGCCAAAGCCAACAGCGACCTCGCGCGGCGTCGCGCCGAGGAAGCCAATCTCGCCAAGTCCCGATTCCTCGCCACGATGAGCCACGAACTCCGAACCCCGCTCAACGCCATCCTTGGCTTTTCGGAAGTCATGAAGGCCGAGCTTTTCGGCGCGCACAAGGTTGCCTCATACAAGGAATATTCGAACGATATTCATCTCAGCGGCCAGCATCTTCTGACGCTGATCAACGAGATCCTCGATTTGTCGCGGGTCGAGGCCGGCCGCTACGAACTCAAGGCCGAGCCTGTCGCGCTCAATCACATCATGGACGACTGCCACCATCTGATGGCGCTGCGGGCCAAGAAGCGCGACATTACCGTAAACGAATCCCTGGAACCCGAGCTTCCGCGCATCTGGGCCGATGAACGCGCCGTCCGACAGGTTGCTCTGAATCTGCTGTCGAACGCGATCAAATTCACGCCGCCCGGCGGGACGGTTACGATCAAAGTCGGCTGGACCTCGGCAGGCGGCCAATATTTTTCGGTGAAGGACACCGGACCCGGAATCCCGGAGGAAGAAATCCCGATCGTGATGTCCTCATTCGGCCGCGGCTCGCTCGCTCAAAAGAACGCTGAGGAAGGATCCGGCCTTGGCCTGCCGATCGTGAAGGGCCTCGTCGAGCTGCATGGAGGAACTTTCACACTCAAGTCGAAAGTCCGCGAAGGCACCGAGGTCATCGTGGTGTTTCCGCCCGAGCGGGTCATGGACGCCCTGCCGCGGCTCGACCTCGAAGGGCCGCCGCCAGAGACCAAGCCGCAGCGTCAAGCGCGCTCCGCCGCCTGAAGACCCGCTCCCGCCCGCGATTGCATTCCGGCTTGACCCTCCGGGCTCGACCCTTGGGGCTTGCGCTCGCCGCCCCGGTCTCCTAAAGCCGGCCCCAGCCTTTGCCTTGGCGGGGCGGCGCCCTAGATTTTCCGCGTCATTGAATCCGCGAAGCAAAGGGTCGGAGGACGGATGGCCTGTGCATCGAAATGGCTGTTGACAGCGCTCATATTGGCCTTCGTCGCAGCGCCGCTGGCCGCCCAGGAGGCGGCGAAATCATCGCATCCTCCGGAGAAAACGTCGCCCGGATCGACCACGCCACCGAACCCGCTGCCGCCCGAGGCGGTGACACAGCATGTGCTTGAATTGTCCGACCGGACCATTCATTTCACGGCCAAGGCCGGGGCGATCCTTCTGAGCGACGCCAAGAGCGGCAGTCCGCTCGCCGATGTCGCCTATGTGGCCTTCTTGAAGGACGGCGAAGATCCGGCCAAACGGCCGCTGACCTTCGCAATCAACGGCGGACCCGGCGCCGCCTCCGCCTGGCTCGATCTTGGCGCGATCGGCCCTTGGCGGCTGCCGATCGTCGGCGCGGCGCTTGCCCCTTCCGCCCCGCCGGCGACGGTCCCAAACGCCGAGACCTGGCTCGATTTCACCGATCTCGTCTTTATCGATCCGCCGTCGACCGGCTACAGCCGCATCCTTTCGAACGACGAGTCGGTCGAGAAGAACTTCTTGTCCGTCTCGGGCGACGTCAACGCACTCGCGGTCGTGATGCGCAAATGGTTGGCGCAGAACAAGAGGTTGGCGAGCCCAAAATTTATCGTCGGCGAGAGCTATGGGGGATTTCGCGGGCCGAAATTGGCGCGCCGCTTGGCGGATGCGGAAGGCATTGGCGTCGGCGGTCTGGTGCTGATTTCGCCGCTGCTCGACTTCGACTGGTTCGAAAGCGCCAACAATCCGTTGATCTATGCGACCCACCTGCCCTCGCTTACCGCGACGGCGCGCGGGCTGTCCGGCCCTGACGACCGCAAGCAGCTGGCCGATGTCGAGGCCTATGCCGCGGGTCCCTATATCGTCGATCTGTTGAAAGGGGAAAGCGACCCGCACGTGCTCGATCGCATCAGCACAAAGGTCGCGGGCTTTATCGGGCTCGACCCGGCTTTTGTCCGGCGGCTCGCCGGCCGTGTCGATGCCTCGACCTTCCAACGCGAACGCAATCGCGCCGCTGGGCGTGTTGCCAGCTCTTATGACTCGCTCGTGACCGGCTATGATTCCAACCCGCATTCCGCCACGAGCCATTATGCCGATCCGGTTCTCGATGCGCTCAAAGCGCCGCTCGCGAGCGCGATGAGCGACATCTATGCGAATGAGCTCAACTGGTTCATCGACGCGCGCTACGAAATCCTCAACGAAGATGTCAGCCGGAAATGGGATTGGGGTGACGGACACGCCGAGGTCGTCGGCGATCTCAAGCAGGATCTCGCGCTCGACCCGCATCTGCGCGTGCTGATTGCGCACGGCCTGACCGACGAGGTGACGCCCTATTTCGCATCGCAACTGTTGATCGATCAGATCCCGCCCATGGGAGATCCGAGCCGCTTGCGCCTGGTCGTCTATGGCGGCGGCCACATGGTCTATGCACTCGACCAATCCCGCGCGGCGCTACGTACCGATGCGCAGAACCTGATCGAAGGGAAGTGAAAAGGGGAATGAAATAAGGTGCCCAAGGGCCGAACGCCGCGAACGGCTGCCTTATAAAACAGACGGTTGGACATATTTGCGAAACGCGAATATCCGGATGAAGTCGCGCGAGGCCCCGGATATGGCATCAAACCCCAGATTGCACTAGTGTGCCTTCCTCAATCATCCCGCTGGCGGACGATCGAAGTTCATGAATCGCAAGGCCAAGTCGATGGCGGAAACGCCCCAAATCTCGGAAGTCGCGCCGCAAAGGCTGCTGACCGTCTCCAATGCCCCTCCGCCCAGCGATACACGGACGTTGGAGCGGGCGCTCGGCAGCCAAATACGCCAGCTGCGTCAGCGCCAGAACTTGTCGGTGTCGGATCTCGCCAGCGCCGCGCAAATATCGACCGGCATGATGTCCAAGATCGAAACCGGACAGATTTCGGCATCTCTTTCGTCCCTTCAGTCGATCGCGGCAGCCTTGAGCTCGCCCATGTCGGCCCTGTTTGCCGCGTTCGAAGATCAGCGGGACTGCTCCTATGTGAGGGCCGACCAAGGCGTCATCATCGAGCGGCGCGGGTCGAAGGTCGGCCACATCTACCAATTGCTTGGGCACGCGCTTGGCGGCGACATCATGGTCGAGCCCTATCTGATCACCCTGGAGAAAGAGGCGGCGCCCTATACCGCTTTCCAGCATGCCGGGCGGGAGTTCATCTATATGCTCACGGGCCTCGTCGACTACCGTCACGGCGACAAAATCTATCGTCTTGCGCCGGGCAATTCGCTGCTGTTCAATTCCGGCGCGATGCACGGACCGGAGACGTTGCTCGAACTGCCGATGACCTATCTTTCGATCATCGTCTATCAGCGCGACCAAACCTAGCGAGCCGCCCGGCACTTGCGGGTGCCGCTCTTTCGCCAATGGGCGCATGACCGAATCGTCCTTTGAAAACGCGCGAAAAATGGCTGGGGCTTTGAAAACCGCTGGCGAGCCCGACTTCGGACACCGATAGGGTGGTTTGCCGCAAGAGCATTCTCGCCCGGTCGAGCCGCACGTCGCGGTAATGCCGGTCGAGCGTCTTTCCCATATGTCCGGCGAACAGCCGCTCGAGCTGGCGCACGGAAACGCCCGCAGCGGCCGAGAGAGAACGCCGGTCGAGCGGATCTTCAATATGGGTTTCGATGAGCTCCAGCGCTCTCAAGAGACGGGCGTTGGACGTATTGTAGCGATCTTGCAGACTGCGTCTCTGCGCGCCTGTGCCGAGCCTGATCTCGGTCTGCAGGAACCATTCGCCAATCTCGTCCGCCAGGCCGCGCCCATGTTGCTCGCTGATCATCGCATGCATCATGTCGAGGGCGGCCACGCCGCCGGCGCAGGTTAGGCGATCGCGATCGATCTCGTAGAGCGAGAGCCGGACATTCAGGTCCGGGAAGGTCTCGACGAAGGCCGGGACGTGTTCCCAATGGATCGTGCAGCGATGTCCGGCGAGCAATCCTGCCTTTGCCAAGATGAACGGGCCGCCGGAGACCCCACCGATGCGTATGCCGCGCCGGGCGAGCCGACGCAGCCATTGGAGCGTCGCCTCTTCGGCAAAGCTCGCCGGATTGCCGCCGGCACAGACGAAAATCGTGTCGAGATCGATGTCTTCGCCGACCAAATGCCGGGCGCGCACCGCAAAACCGGTCGAGGCCATCACGTCGTGCCGGTCGACGCCGATCGTGACCCAATCGTAAAGCGCGCGCCCGGCAAGGACGTTGGCGGCGCGCAACGGCTCGATCGCCGAGGCGAAAGACATCATCGCGAAGCCATCGATCAGCAGAAAGCCGATCCGTCGCGTGTCCCCGGCGCTTGCGCGCCCCTTGTCGCTTCTGGGCATGGATATGACGCTATTGGGCAAGATCCGGATCTCTTCTCAAGCCATCCTCATAAGGAAGTCAAGCCAACTCAAGCGCCCCGTTCCTCGGCTCGCGTCCATGCATTATTCGCTCTTTTCCTTGGTGCGGAACGCCCTCGGCGGGCATCGCAATTGGCCGCCGACGTGGCGCGACGCGGAGCCCAAGCCCGAATATGACATCGTCATTATCGGCGGGGGCGGCCATGGGCTGGCGACTGCCTATTATCTCGCTAAGGAGCACGGGCTCACCAACGTCGCGGTGCTCGAAAAGGGCTGGATCGGCTCCGGCAATGTCGGCCGCAACACGACGATCATCCGTTCCAATTATCTGCTCCCCGGCAACATCCGCTTCTACGAATGGTCGATGAAGCTGTGGGAGAGCCTGGAACAGGATTTCAACTACAACGCCATGGTGAGCCAGCGCGGCGTCATCAATCTCTACCATTCCGATGCGCAACGCGACGCCTTTGCCCGGCGCGGAAACGCAATGCGGCTATCCGGCGTCGACGCCGAACTGCTCGACCGCGCGAAGCTGCGCAAGCTTCTGCCCTTTCTCAATTACGACGACGCCCGTTTCCCGATCCAAGGCGGATTGCTTCAGCCGCGTGGCGGCACCGTGCGCCATGACGCGGTCGCCTGGGGCTATGCGCGGGGCGCCAGCGATCGCGGCGTCGACATCGTGCAAAATTGCGAGGTCTTGCGCTTCATCGTGGAGAGGGATCGCATCGTCGGCGTGGAGACGACACGCGGAGAAATCCGCGCGAAGAAAGTCGGCATGGCAGTCGCCGGCAATAGTTCGCGGGTTGCCGCCCTGGCGGGCCTGCGTCTGCCGATCGAAAGCCACGTGCTGCAGGCTTTCGTGTCGGAAGCATTGAAGCCGCTGATCCCGAACGTCATCACTTTCGGCGCCGGGCATTTTTATATCAGTCAGTCGGACAAAGGCGGTTTGGTCTTCGGCGGCGACCTCGACGGCTATAAGTCCTATGCGCAACGCGGCAACCTGCCCGTCGTCCAGGATGTCTGCGAAGGCGGCATGGCCTTGATGCCGATGATCGGGCGCCTGCGCCTGCTGCGCAGCTGGGGCGGCATCACCGATATGACGATGGACGGTTCGCCGATCATCGACAAGACGCCCGTCGCTGGCCTCTTTATCAACGCCGGCTGGTGTTACGGCGGTTTCAAAGCAACACCGGCCTCAGGTTGGTGCTTCGCCCATCTCCTGGCCTACGACGAACCCTTTCCTGCCGCGGCGTCCTTTCGGCTCGATCGTTTCGCGCGAGGCGCGATCCTCGACGAAAAGGGGCAAGGCGCCCAACCCAACCTGCACTGAAACCCTATGCGCATCCCCTGCCCCCATTGCGGCCTTCGCGACTTCTCCGAATTCGTTACGATCGGAGAAGCTTCGGCCGGCCGGCCAAATCCCGAGGCGGCCGAGGCCGAAGGCCTGTTCTTCGATTATGTCTATCTGCGCGACAACCCGGCGGGCTTAAGCGAAGAGCTTTGGTATCACGCACAAGGATGCCGCTCCTGGCTGAGGCTCAAGCGCGACGCGCGCACGCATCAGATCGAAAGCGCCGTCTTGGCGCGTGAGGCGACGACATGAGCAGCGCGCAGACGCACCGGCTTTCCTCAGGCGGCCTCATCGATCGCGGCAAGCTCCTGTCATTCCGTTTCGACGGGAAGGATTATGCGGGCTTTGCAGGCGATACGCTTGCCTCGGCGCTCTTGGCGAATGGCGTCAAGCGCGTCGGGCGTTCCTTCAAATATCATCACCCACGCGGAATCTTTACCGCCGGTGCCGAGGAACCGAACGCCCTCGTCACGCTACATAACGGTGCGCGACGCGAGCCCAACACCAAGGCGACGGTTGTCGAGCTCTATGACGGGCTCGACTCGATCAGCCAGAATCGCTGGCCCTCGCTGGACTTCGACGTTCAGGCCATCAATCAGCTTTTCTCGCCGCTCTTCGTCGGCGGCTTTTACTACAAGACCTTCATGTGGCCGGCGGCCTTCTGGGAGAAAGTCTACGAGCCGCTGATCCGCCGCGCCGCGGGGCTCGGCCAGGCGAGCGGCCTGCCGGACCCCGATCGCTACGAACATGCAACAGTGCATTGCGACGTGCTGGTGATCGGGGCCGGACCCGCCGGGCTCGCGGCGGCCTTGGCGGCTGGCCGAGCGGGCGCGCGGGTGATCCTCTGTGAAGAGGACTTTCGTCTCGGCGGCCGGCTTCTCGCCGAATATCGCATCATCGACGGCCTGCGCGGGACCGTATGGGCCGAACGGGTCGCAGCCGAACTGGCGTCGCTACCCGAAGTTCGCATCTTTCGCCGCACCAGCGTGTTCGGCCTCTATGACGGCGGCGTTTATGGCGCAATCGAGCGCGTCTCGGATCATTTGCCACGGCCGCCCGATCATCAGCCGCGTCAACGGCTGTGGCAGATTGTGGCGCGGCGCGCCGTCAACGCCATGGGCGCTATCGAACGCCCGATCGTGTTCGGCGGCAACGATCGGCCGGGCGTCATGCTCGCCTCTGCACTGCAGAGCTATGTCAACCGCTTCGCAGTGACGCCTGGGTGGTCCGTCGCCGTGTTCACCACCACCGATGCTGGTTGGAAGACGGCAGAGGACCTTATCCGTGCCGAGATTCCCGTCGAAGTCGTCATCGACCCGCGCCCCACAGTGCCCGATGCATTGAGCCGGCCGGTGGCGCGAGCGGGCACCCGAATCATTCTCGACGCGGTCGTCACGAACGCGGTGGGCGGCCGCGGCTTGCGGCGGATCGACGTTCTCAAGAACGGCCGCGCAAATCAGCTTGCAGTCGATACGCTCGCTGTCTCGGGTGGGTTCAATCCGCAGATCGGCCTGACCACGCATCTCGGCGGCAGACCACGCTGGTCGGATGAGATCAGTGCTTTCGTACCTGGCGATGTGCCGCCGGGCATGATCGTGGCTGGGGCCGCAGCCGGGCATTTCAAACTGGCCGAGTGCCTTGCCGAAGGCGCGGCCAGCGGCAGGTCGGCGGCCTCCGAGCTTGGCTTTTCAGCCGCATCCCGGCCGGCGCCGGAGGCCCGCGACGAGACAAGCGAGGTCAAAGCGCTGTGGCAGGTCGAGGGCGTACATAGCAAAGCCTTCGTCGATTTGCAGAACGACGTGACCGCGAAAGACATCGAGATCGCCTATCGCGAAGGCTTCCGCGCGGTCGAGCATTTGAAGCGTTACACCACGCTCGGCATGGCAACCGACCAAGGCAAGACCTCGAACCTCAACGGTCATGCCCTGATCGCACATCTGACCGGCAGCACGGTGCCCGAGGCAGGCACGACCCGCTTCCGGCCGCCGCATGTGCCGATCGCCGTCGGTGCTCTCGCGGGTCCGCATGTCGGCATCCATTTCAAGGCGACGCGCTATGCGGCGGGACATGGCTGGGCGCTCGAACACGGCGCGAGCATGGTCGAGGCCGGCCAATGGCTGCGGCCGCGATGGTTCAGCCAGCCCGGCGAAACGGATTGGCTGCAAAGCGTGACGCGTGAAGCAAAGACCGTACGCGCTGCCGCTGGCATCTGCGATGTCTCAACGCTCGGCAAAATTGACATCCAGGGCCGCGACGCGGGCATTTTCCTCGATCGCGTCTATGTCAACACGTTCTCCAGTCTCACCGTCGGCAAAGCGCGCTACGGTCTCATGCTGCGCGAGGACGGGTTCGTCCTCGACGACGGCACGACGGCGCGCCTTGGGCCCGACCATTACGTCATGTCGACGACAACCGGCAATGCCGGCAAAGTGATGCAGCATCTCGAATTCTGCCATCAGGTTCTGTGGCCGGAACTCGACGTGGCCATGGTGTCGGTCACGGAACAATGGTCGCAATATGCCGTCGCCGGCCCAAAATCGCGGGAACTGTTGCAGAACCTTTTGGGCGACAGGCTCGATCTTTCGAACACGGCCTTTCCCTATCTTGCCTGCGTCGAATTCACCTTCGGGAAAGTGCCGATGCGGGTCTTCCGTCTCTCTTTTTCCGGCGAGCTTGCCTATGAAATCGCCGCGCCGGCCGATTATGGCGACAGCCTCATGCGGGCTTTGGCCCGCGCCGGCGAGCCGCTAGGCGCGGCCCCTTATGGCAGCGAAGCGCTCGGCGTGCTGCGCATCGAGAAGGGCCATGTGTCAGTCAACGAACTCAATGGCCAGACGACCGCGGGCGACCTCGGGCTCGGCCGAATGATGTCGACGAAGAAAGATTTCATCGGCCGCGTGCTCGCCAAACGCCCGGCGCTGGTGGATCCCGACCGGCCGACGCTCACCGGCTTCAAGCCGGTCGATCCCACCGCGCGCCTGCGGGCCGGCGCGCATTTTTTGCCCGTGGGCGCGCGCGCCACGGCCGAGAACGACGAGGGCTATATGACGTCCGTCGCCTATTCGCCGCATGTCGGATCTTGGATCGGCCTTGGCTTGCTGAAACGCGGACCGCAGCGGATCGGCGAACGCCTGCGCGCCTATGATCCGATGCGCAGCGGCGATACCGAGGTTGAGATCGTCTCACCCGTTTTCGTCGATCCCGAGGGGGCACGGCTGCATGCCTGATATAATCGTACTCGAGCCGCAATCGGGCTTTGCGGGATCCTTGGCCGATATCGGCCCTGCTAAGTCCGCCGGCGTCACGATCCGTGACCGCGTTGCGCTGCGCGCCGCGACGGTGATCGCGCGTGGCGCCGTTACGGAGGTCGCCGGCCGTCTTCGCGCGGCCCGCGGGCTTGAGCTTGGACAAGGCGCAAAACGCAGCGTCGCGGCCGATCTCGCTTTCGTCAGCATCGGACCGCGCTCTTGGCTCGCATTGAGCGAGAACCATGCGCTTGCCGATGAGCTGCGGCGGGATTTGGGCGACGCCGCCGCCATCAGCGACCAATCCAGCGGATATGCCGTTCTGCGGCTTGCCGGTCCGAAGCTACGCGCGACGCTCGAGAAAGGCATCGGCGTCGATCTTCATCCGCGTGCCTTTCGACCCGACGACGCGGCCGTCACGAGCTGCGCCCATATCGGCGTGATCATCTGGCAGATCGACGAAACGCCGACCTACGAGATCGGAGTCGCGCGAAGCTTCGCCGCCGACTTCGGCCATTGGCTCATGCAAAGCGCGGCGGAATTCGGACTGAAGGTTCTGCCTCCGAGTTGAAGGAACGCTGCGCCGCTTGCCCTAGCAATCGAGCGTCGTCTCCACCTCCCATTTGGTCAGGTGGCGCATATATTCGTTCCAATTGTCCGTCTTGAGTTTCACATAGGCGGTCACGAATTCCGCGCCGAATGCATGTTTGAAAAGAGACGAGCGCTCAAAGGCGCGCAGCGCGTCGAGTAGGTTGAGCGGCAGCTTCCTGGCGCCTTCGACCAGATGGCCATGGGTATACATGTTGATGTCGAGCCGTTTGCCAGGATCGCTGGCGTTCTTGATGCCATCGAGGCCAGCAGCCAAGATCGCGGCCTGAAGAAGATAGGGATTGGCGGATCCGTCGGCGAGCCGTAGCTCGAAACGCCCCTCTTCGGGAATGCGGATCATGTGCGTGCGGTTGTTGCCGGTGTAGGTCACCGTGTTGGGCGACCAGGTGGCGCCGGAGAGCGTCGCCGGCGCGTTGATGCGCTTATAGCTGTTGACCATCGGATTTGAGATCGCCGAGAACGCCTCGGCATGCGCGAGGATGCCGCCGAGGAACTGATAGCCGAGCTTCGAGACGCCGAGCTCGCCGTTGGGATCGGCAAAGACGTTCTTGCCGTCCTTCCACACAGACACATGGGTGTGGCAGCCGTTGCCGGTCAGGTGCGGGAAGGGCTTGGGCATGAAGGTGGCGCGAAGCCCGTGCTTTTCGGCGATCGACTTCACCATATATTTGAAGAAGGAATGACGATCGGCGGTGACGAGCGAGGTGTCATATTCCCAGTTCATTTCGAACTGGCCGTTCGCGTCTTCGTGGTCGTTTTGGTACGGCTTCCAGCCGAGTTCCAACATGCTGTCGCAGACTTCCGAGATCACGTCATAGCGGCGCATCAGCGCGGTCTGGTCGTAACAGGGTTTGGCTTGCAGATCTTTTGGATCGGAGATGCCTTCCCCGCCCGGCTCGACCAGGAAGAATTCACATTCGACGCCCGACTTCATTTCAAGGCCCTGGGCCGCCGCGACGGCGATCTCCCTGCGCAAGACATTGCGTGGCGCGTGCTCGACTTCCTTCCCGTCCATCCAGGGATCGCCCGCAAACCAGCCAACCTCTTTCTTCCACGGCAGCTGAACAAGGCTATTCGGATCGGGAATGACAAACATGTCGGAATTGGCAGGCGTCATATCGAGCCAAGTGGCGAAGCCGGCAAAACCGGCGCCCGTCTTGGCCATTGCCGTGATCGCCTCCGCGGGCACGAGCTTCGACCGCTGCGTGCCGAATAAGTCGGTGAAGGAGATGAGAAAATATTTGATGCCCTTGTCCTTCGCCTGCTTCTCAAGATCCGTTGCCATAACGTCCTCCTACTCTCAGAAAGTGCCCTTGCCTGGTATCCAGTCCGTTCCGGCGAGCGGGACGCGTGCCATGGCCGCAGCCTCTACGGTGAGGGCAACAAGATCCTCCGGCTCGAGATTGTGAACGTGGCTCTTGCCGCAGGCGCGTGCGATGGTCTGCGTCTCGAAGAGTCAGAACTGCGAGATAATTGGCGAGCCGCCGCCCGGCCTTGACGGGATCCAGCCGTGAATAAAGCGCGGGGTCTTGAGTCGTAATCCCGGCCGGATCGCGGCCCTCATGCCAGTCGTCGTAAGCGCCGGCGGTCGTGCCAAGCTTCTGATATTCGCTCTCCAGCGCCGGATCGTTATCGCCCAACGCGACGAGCGCCGCGGTGCCGATGGAGACCGCGTCGGCTCCAAGCGCCAAGGCCTTGGCGACGTCGGCGCCGTTGCGAATGCCGCCCGAGACGACGAGCTGCACCTTGCGATGTAGCCCAAGTTCCTGCAGCGCCTCCACAGCCGGCCGGATGGCCGCGAGGATAGGCAGGCCCACATTCTCGATGAAGACTTCCTGCGTCGCCGCAGTGCCGCCCTGCATGCCGTCGAGCACGACCACATCCGCGCCTGCTTTGACGGCAAGCGCGATATCATAGAAGGGCCGACTTGCGCCGACTTTCACGAAGATCGGCTTTTCCCAGTCGGTGATCTCGCGCAGCTCTTCAATCTTGATTTCGAGGTCGTCGGGCCCGGTCCAATCCGGGTGGCGGCAGGCGGAGCGCTGATCGATTCCAGCCGGCAGGCTCCGCATCTCGGCAACGCGCTCAGTGATCTTTTGGCCGAGCAGCATGCCGCCGCCGCCCGGCTTGGCGCCCTGCCCTATGACGATCTCGATAGCATCGGCGCGGCGCAGGTCGTGCGGGTTCATCCCATAACGCGACGGCAGATATTGATAGATGAGCGTTTTCGAATGCGAGCGCTCCTCGTCCGTCATGCCGCCGTCGCCGGTGGTCGTGGACGTGCCCATAACGGTTGCGGCGCGCCCCAGCGCTTCCTTTGCCGGGCCGGACAAAGCGCCGAAGCTCATTCCGGCGATGGTGATCGGGATCTTCAGCTCGAGCGGCCGCTTGGCAAAGCGCGAGCCCAAGACGACGTCCGTGCCGCATTTCTCGCGATAGCCTTCGAGCGGATAGCGCGACACCGAGGCGCCGAGAAAGAGCAGATCGTCGAAATGCGGGATTTTCCGTTTCGCGCCGCCGCCACGAATATCGTAGATGCCGGTCGCAGCAGCGCGCTGGATTTCGGATATCGCGTATTTGTCAAAAGTCGCGGAAGTGCGCGGTAAAGTTGTATGCGCTGGAGGGCTCATCATGAACCTCAATAAGCGTCGACGTTGTCGACATGGAAGTGATAGAGCCGGCGCGCCGATCCGTAAAGTCTGAACTCGCTTGGTGCGACATCGGGGAGGCCGGCGCGAACGAGAAGTGAGCTAAGGATCGCCTCGTCCCCGCCCGTCAGTTCCTTCTCCACGCAATCGGCACCGAGACTTTTCACGCTTCCCCGCACGAAAAGGCGCGCCTCGTAGATCGAGTCGCCCAATGCCTCGCCGGCATCGCCGAGTACGACGAGGTTGCCCTCCTGCGCCATGAAGGCGGACATGTGACCGATCGAGCCCATGACGACGATGTCGATGCCTTTCATCGAAATGCCGCAGCGTGCCGAGGCATTGCCCTGAATGACAAGCAGGCCGCCGTGCCCCGTGGCGCCAGCGGATTGGCTCGCATCGCCCGCGACGCGAATCTCGCCCGACATCATGTTCTCGCCAACTCCCACGCCGACGTTGCCATCGACCAGAATTGTTGCCTGCGCATTCATGCCGCCACAGTAATATCCTGCATGTCCGGCGATCCTGACCGTGATCGGCGCCTCGAGGCCGACGGCCAGCGCATGGCGGCCCTCTGGATTGAGAATCTCCCAATCGGTTTCGTTGGTCGTCGGCAGCAGCGAGTGAAGCGCCGCATTCAACTTCCGTACAGGCGTAACCGCGAGATCAACCACAGGCATCAGCCACGCTCCCAGGCATAGACGGTTGCCGGTTCGGGTTCGAAAACCCGCGCATTTTCGATACCCGGCAGGCTGGCCAGGACCCGATATTCCGAGCCGAAGGCGACGTAATCTTCGGTCTCGGCCATCACGGCAGGTTTGCAAGAGATTGGATCGCGCAACACGGCGAAGCCCGATTCCGCCCCGACGACGAACGTATAAAATCCGTCGAGATCGTTGAGGCTCGCCGTGAGCGCCTGTCCGAGGCTGTCGCCCTCGCGCATGCGCCACGTCAAATATCCCGCCGCGACCTCGGTATCGTTTTCCGTCGCGAAGCTGAGGCCCTCGCGTTTGAGCTTGCGTCGAACGCCGTTGTGATTCGACAACGAACCGTTGTGAACGAGGCATTCGTCGACGCCGGTCGAGAACGGATGCGCCCCGGCTGTCGTGACTGCGGACTCGGTCGCCATCCGCGTATGACCGATGCCATGCGTGCCTTGCATCTCGCTCAACCGGAAGCGAGCGGCCACATCGGTCGGCAGCCCGACCTCCTTGTACATCTCCATCCGCGTTCCGGCGCTGACGATGGTCACGTCCGGCCGCTCGCGAGAGAGCCAAGCGCGAACCTCATGTTCGCGTCCGATGGGGAAAGAAATGACGAGATGCGTGTCGCGCCGCGCTCCTTCGATCGGCACGCCAACCGACAAAGACAGCGCCTCGGGCAGGCCGTCCAACGAACCTTTGCTCGTGGAACGCAGACTGAGCTTCAGATGATCGTCGTCGCCGTCTCCGTAGATCGCAAAGCCGGCGCTGTCGGGTCCGCGATCGCACATCACCGCGAGCATGTCCGCCAGCATCGCTCCGAGCTTCGGTTCAAGCTCCGGATTCTTCAAAAAAAGGCCGACGATGCCGCACATTGGCTCCACCCCGCATAAGATAACTCAGCCCGAAAGCTTTTCTCGTAGTGGGAATGCTCTCCCTTTGTCAACTATCAAGAATATATTTTTCTTCTTACGAAAACGCTCGGCAGCTAGAGGGCCATGTGCTTCATCCCCTTTGGGACTGCCGCGGCTCGTTTCGTACCCGCCGTGGGTTGTCCCTCGACGACCAGGTAGACCGGCGACTCGGCTTGGCGTTGCACCCGGTAGGGATCTTGCTCCCAAATAAAATCGGCGATGAACCAGTGGCGCGGCGGAGGCGCCCCCATGACGATGGCATCGGGCCGGCGCCGCTTGGCCTCGGCAAGAATGCGCTTGGCGGCGTTTCGGCTGCTGACGACCGCGCCCGTTACCTCGACACCCCGACTCTTAAGCTGGCCAACGGCTTCCGCCACCAGATCGTGCTGCAATTGCCATTCGCGCTTCGTCGGCATCAGCCCTGGATGGGGCACGCCGAAGGCGCTGCCCCAGATACGCGCGATCATGAAGACGTGGACCGGCGCCTTGGACACGCGCGACAGCTGGTAGGTGAACTCCACCGCCTCGGCCGAGATGCGTTTGCCCTCCGAGGCCAGCAGGATTGAATTCGGCGCGAAGCTGCGGGGATCCGGCGGTTCGGGCAGCCGGCTCCACGGCCAGCGTCGCGGAAATTTCAGCGCCATGGCGAAATCCCAATTGAGCATGGGGAAGAAGGTAACCGGGCGACCCGCCTTAGGGTCGCCCGACCCGACCATTTCACACGGGCTTGGGCTTCCCGTCGCTCACGGACTCGCAGGCTCTGCGAGAGCCTTGCGCTTGTCCTCGACCTTGACGCGGTACCAGTAGAGCGGCAGGTACGCGAGCAAGGTTGCCCAGCCGGCCCAGTAGTAGATCTCCACATTGCCGAGTTTCGAGTACCAGAGGCCGCCGAAGAGCCAGAATACGAAATACACCGCTGCCAAAAGGAGGGCGGCGTATTTCATGAATTCCGGAAGCTTGAACGGCCGGCGCAGGTTCGGCTTATCCTGGCGCAACAGGAAATAGCCGATCAGAACAGGAATGAAGGAAGCCGTGTAACCAACGTTGGAGAAGCTATAGATCTCGACCGCCCCGCCCGCCAATACGACGAGGAGCGAGGCGACGACATTGAAGGCCATTGCGTTGGCTGGCACGCCATGATCGTTGACCTTGGCGAACCAAAGCGGAAACTCGCCATCGAGCGCCATTTGGTAGAGCGCACGGCCCGTGCCCATGATGGCGTTGAGCGCCGAGAGGGCGAGGGCGACGATCAGCATCGCGGCGATGATCCAGTTTAGGAACTCTCCGCCTATTCCCGGGAAGACCTTGCCGGCGAAGGTGACGAAGATCGTCTTCGGATCAGACAGATTAGGATTGGACAGCGCCTTGGCGCCCAGCACGACGATGAAGGCGATTGGCACCAGGGTGTAAATGAAGACGCCGTAGCCGCCCTCGAGATTCATGGCGATCTTGGCGTCATGGTCGGGATTGGAACATTCGCCGATGTAACAGGCTGCCGCCTCCATCGCGATCACGTTCCAAGTCAGTAGGAAGCCATAGGCGATATAGACCTGAATCCAGTTAAAGCCGCTGATCGGCGAGAAGAAGCTCGTTCCGTCGACGTGCGTGAAGCCCGAAAGCTCGCTCAAATGCACGACGCTCGGATTGAAGATCCAAGCGACCGCGATGAAGGTCAGCGGGATCATCGACAGCAAGGCCAGCACGGTCGCGAAGGCTGCGCCGAACTTGATGCCGCGGTAGGCCGGAATGAAGACCAGAAGGATGCCAATCACCGAGATGACCAGCGTCGACCAGGCGATGAAGGTGTGGATCGGCGTGAAGCCGGCCGTCGTGTTGAGACCGAAACGGTCGGCCAGATAGGCCGCCGCCAGGATCATATTGAGCGGCGCCACCGGAAACCAGCCGAGCCAATAGGCCCAGGCGGTGAACCCGTTGACGTGCTTGGCGAATTTGGGCCAGCGGGAACTATAGGCCGGGTAGGCATAGCTCGGCGATCCGCCGGTGCGCTCCGGCATCATGGCCGAAAGCTCAGCAAGGAAGAGGCAAAGCAGCCAGCCCGTGAGCGTGATGAAAACTGTGATCGGTATCGACGAGGCGCCGAGAGAGGTCACCATCACCGGCGCGATGCCAGTCACCAGAATCGTGCCGGCAAGGCCGATAACAAAGGCTCCCCACCAACCTGTCTCGCGTCTGAGCCCTCCCGAAGTATATCCCAGTTCATGCGTAGCGTGTTTGGGGTCCGTCATGTCGGGCACTCCTCTTATGATCCGTTGATCTGCCGCGAACGCATCATCTTGACACAAGCGTTCTCCGGAGGAAACTATTTTTCCTTAACCAAGAAGTGTGCCATGGGGCAGCATCCTAAATCCGCGCCCTTCTCGCCTTTTGGCCTTTCGCATCGTGCATGATCTCTGAGCAGAATGCTGCCATTTTGTGCCGCATTGGGAAGCAACGGCTCAGATGGGCGGCAGCCGGATTTCAGCGCCCGGCGCCCCCTTAAGCGCGCAAGCGCTCTTTGCTCAGCTATGACTTTGATGCCACTGCCTTGAAGATTCTGCCGCCGCGCTCCATGAATCGCAGGTCTCTACAAAATCGGTCGGAGCCACTCATGTCTCAAACGGTTGCAGACATTCTTGTCGGCGTGCTCGAACAGATCGGGGTGAAGCACATATTCGGGCTGATTGGCGATTCCTTGAATCCGCTCGCCGATGCGCTCCGACGAAGCCAAATCGAATGGATTGGTGTCCGGCACGAGGAAGGGGCGGCTCTGGCGGCCGCCGGCCAAGCCAAACTCACCGGCAAGCTCGCGGTTTGTGCCGGCACCACGGGTCCAGGCAGCACGCATCTGGTCGCCGGTCTCTATGAAGCCAGCCGCGACCATGCGCCCGTTCTGGCTCTTTCCGGCGACATGCCGCGCAAAATGCACGGGATCGAATTCTTCCAGGCGACAAACCCGCATCTTCTCTTCCGCGACGTCTCGCTCTATAGCGAAGCCATCAATTCCCCGGAGCAGGCGCCAAGCGTCATTCACCAGGCCATCGCGGCGGCCTATGGCGGCCGGGGCGTCGCTCATTTGGTTCTTCCCCAGGATATCATCGCGGCTAAGGCGGAAGCTGCGCTCCCCAGCGTGGCAACCCTGAAGCCGCGCTCGGAATTTGCCGCGGGCGACGAAGATATCACCGAGCTAACCCGCCGCATCGATCAGGCCGGCAGCGTGGTGATCATGTGCGGCAGCGGATGCCGTGGGGCAGCCGATCAACTGCGCGCCCTCTCGGACCGGCTCAAGGCGCCGCTGATCCATTCGGTCAAGGGCAAAGACATCATGCCCTACGATGACCCGCGATGGATGGGCGGCATCGGCATGATCGGCACCAAGGCCGTTTACAATGCCGTCATGCTGCGATCTTTGCTGATGGTCGGCACGGACTATCCCTACTCGAATTTCCTGCCGAGCAAAGGGACCGTCATCCAGATCGACGAACGGCCGCATGTGCTGGGGCGGCGCGCGCCGACCGTGCTCGGCGTCGTCGGCTCGGCGCGCCCGACCCTCAAGCTCTTGCTCGATCGGGTCTCCCCCAAGAAAGACACTCGCTTTTGGGACAAGGCAACCGAAGAACGCCAGAAGTGGGACGCGATGCTGGACAAGCAGGCCGATCCGGCGCGAAGCAAGGATCAAATCCATCCGCAGGCGGTGGCCCGAGCGGTCGGCGATCTGGCCAAGCTCGATGCGGTCTTCGTTCTCGATACCGGCCTTAACACACTCTGGTCCGGCAACTGGATCCGGCAAAGTGGATCGCAGCGGATCATCGGTTCTTTCAACAACGGGGCGGTGGGAACGGCGCTTGGACAGGCCAACGGAGTGCAGGCGCTGGATCGTTCGCGCCAAGTGATTGCGCTCTGCGGCGATGGCGGATTCAATATGCTGATGTGCGAGTTTCTGACTGCGGTGCATCATAAGCTGCCAGTCAAGGTCGTTATCTTCAACAATTCCGCTTTCGGACTGATTACGCTGGAAGCGGAGAGCGTGGGCCTGCGTCCGTTTCGGGAAGGGATCGAATTTCCCAATCCCGATTTTGCAGCGCTGGCGCGCGCCTGCGGCGGTCACGGGTTTAAGGCCAGTAAACCGGGTGAATTGAGGGCCGCGATCAATGATGCCTTCGCCGCCGATGGCCCGGCGATCGTTGACGCCGTTGTCGTTTCAAACGAGCTGCCGAACCTGCCGCATGTCGAGTTGGACACGATCGAGCACTTCGCTCTGGCAAAGATCAAAGAAACCGTTCTCGCATTCACCGGCGGATAATGCCGTTCCGCTACGTCAAATACTATGGCGCGCTGCATATCTCGACCGGGGCGCTGCCGACGCCGGCAAATTCCCTCTCTGCGGATGGGCCTCATCTGCCCATTAGTTGCTAAGCAACGCATGGAGAACCGCCACGCTCTCGGCGTTGCGCAGCTGAAGTGCGAAATGTTGATCGCGAATGCGGCGTGATACAGCGGCCATAATGCCCATCGGCTCGCTGTTTGCTTCTGATGGAATGAGGAGCAGGAAGACGAGATCGACCGGCTTCTCATCGACGGCATCATAGGCGATCGGCCGCGCCAGCTTGGCGAAAAGACCGAAGAACCGGTCTAGCCCCTCGACGCGCGCATGCGGCAAGGCAAATCCTTGGCCAAGTCCCGTCGAGCCGAGTTTTTCGCGCGCCTGCAGCGCCGCGAGAATTTGCCTTTGCGCCACGTTCGATGCCGCGGCGGCACGACGCGCGAGCTCTTCGAGAAGCTGCGCTTTGTCAGCGGCGCGCAGCGAACAGATCACGTGATCCTCGGGCAGAAGTTCAGCGAGGTTCATAGTCTGCCTCGAATTCAGTCCCGAAGGCGCAGGCGATAGCCGACGCCGGTTTCGGTGAGAATATGGCGTGGGCGCTCCGGATCGACCTCGATCTTTTGCCGCAGCGCCCGAACGTAGATCCGCAGATATTGCACATCGACATCGGCGCTACCCCAGACTTCATGCAACAAAAAGCGATGCGTAAGCACCTTTCCGGCATGCGCGACGAGCAGCCGCAGGACATCATACTCGCGCGGCGAGAATTTCACCTCGCGGCCGCGCACCGTTACAATTCTGCGCACGAGATCGACGGTAAGATCGCCGCTGCGGAAAATCGCTTTTTCGCCCTGCTGCTGAAGCCGGTGGCGCTGTGCCGCACGGATGCGGGCGAGCAGTTCGTCGATGCCGAAAGGCTTCGTCACGTAGTCGTCGGCGCCGAGATCGAGCGCCTTCACCTTCCCGTCCTCCGCCTCGCGGCTGGAGAGAACGATGATCGGCAAGGTCTCGCCCGCTTCGCGCAATTGCCGGATGATATCGAGCCCCTCCATATCGGGCAATCCAAGGTCGAGAACGACGACATCCGCCGACTTCCGGCGGATCGCCTCGAGCGCGCTCTTTCCGTCCGTCGCCTCGGAGACGATATAGCCCTGCGTGGCGAGGCTCGGCCGCAGAAAACGAAGGATCGCCGGCTCGTCATCGACGACAAGCACGCGGAGTTGGCCTGCAAGGGCGCTCATGCCGGGACCTCCGCCGTCTGCGTCGCAGGAATCGGCAGCCGCAAGGTAAAGACCGCGCCGCTGCGGCCGGTTCGATTGGCCGCGGAGATCGTCCCTCCCATCGCTTCGACGAAGCCACGACAGATCGCGAGCCCGAGCCCAGTGCCGACACGCTGCCGATCGGTGCGGCGCACGCGGAAGAACTTGTCGAAGATCCGCTCGCAATCGGCTTCTGGAATCCCCTCGCCTTCGTCGGTGACTTCAAGCAACACGCTGTCGCCGTCACGGCGCGCGTTGATCGCGATGGTTGAGCCGGCCGGCGCGTATTTGGCGGCATTGTCAAGGAGATTGAACAGGACCTGCTCCATCAGAACCACGTCGAGTGCGAGCATCGGCAATCCGGGCTGCAAGGCAATCTCGATTTTGTGGTCGCTTAAGATTCCCTGCGCCCTCTGCAAAGCGGCGCCAACGAGATCGGAAACATCGACGAGACTCGTCCGCGGCGCAAATGAACCGGATTCGAGCCGCGTCATATCGAGAAGATTGCCGATGAAACGGTTGAGCCGCTCGGCTTCCTCCTGAATGGTCCGCAGCAGCGCGATCCGCACCGGCGGATCGATCTCCTCGCCGTGCGCGACAAGGCTGCTCGCCGAACCGATGATCGAGGCAAGCGGCGTGCGCAGATCGTGCGAAATCGACGTGAGCAAGGCTTGGCGCAACCGATCCGTCTCCGCTGCGAGCCGCGCCGTTGCGATGTCCCGGGCGAGATGGAGGCGCTCGATCGCCAGCGCGGCCTGATCCGAGAGCGAGTCGAGAAGACGGCTCTCTTCCGGCATCAGCAAAGGGCCGGCGCGATCCGAATCGATGCCGATCACGCCGACGGCGCCGCGCCCCGTCCGCATCGGCGTGAACAGGCGCTTGGCGCCCGGCAGCGTATCAGCGCCACGTCCGGCCGCCTGGTTCTTATCGAAACACCATTGCGCGGCGGCAAGATCGGCCTCGTCGAGCTGGTCTTCCGGCGGAAATCCCGCCTTCAGCGCCAGCCTGCCGTCCTCCGGAAGCAGCAGCACCACCCGTACCTTCAGGAGCAGCGCGATCTGGTGGACCGTCGCCCACAAGAGATCATCGAGGTCGGCGGCGCCGGCGAGCCTGCGGCTGAAGAGGTAGAGTTCTTCCGTGAGCCGCGCCCGATGTTGCGCGGTGATCGCCTGCGCCCGCAGTCGCGCCATAAGATTGCTGGCGATGACCGCGACGACTCCGAAAAAGAACAGAGCAACCACATTATTTGGATCGGCGATCGTGAACGTGTAGAGCGGCGGCAAAAAGAAGAAATTAAAGGCGAGCACGCTGACGAGGCAGGCGAAGAGCGATGGCCACAGACCATAGTTAACTGCGCTCGCCAGCACGCCGACGAGGAAGACGAGCGCCACGCTCGACACGGCGAAGGCTTGGCGCAGAACAAGGGCGACAACACATGCCCCTGTGACAAATCCGAGGCTGCCTGCATAGGCGATCCAGTTCGCCCGCGCTTCGGTCGCAACGCGCGCCTGGGCAGTGCGGGGTCGCGCTGGCTCGGCGGCGACGACGTGAATATTGATGCTGCCGGCATTGCGGATGAGTTTTTGCGTCACCGACCCGCGCAGCAGATCGAGCCAATGCGCACGGCTCGCGTGGGCAACGAGGATATGGGTGAAATTATGCGACTGCGCATAATCGATCATTGTGGCGGCGATGTCGTCGCCGGGAAGCGTGACCGGCGTGCCGCCGAGGCGTTCCGCGAGCCGCAAGGCTTCGGCGACCCGGCTGCGTTCGGCCTCGTCGGCGCGTTTCTCCCGCCCGGTCTCGACATGGATCGCCGTCCAGGGCGCCCGCAACCGATCGCCCATGCGCCGCGCGAGCCGCACCAGCGCCGCGCCGCCGGACGCGCCGTTGACGCCGACGAGTATGCGCTCGCCCGCCGGCCAAGGTCCGCCGATGGCATGCGAGCGCATATAATCGACCATTTGCGCATCGACCCGTTGCGCTGTGCGGCGCAGCGCCAATTCGCGTAGCGCCGTGAGATTGCCCGGCGAGAAATAGTTCTCGGTGGCGCGCGCCGCCTGGTCGCGCACGTAAACCTTGCCCTCGCGCAGGCGGGCGATGAGATCCTCGGGCGTCAAGTCAACGACTTCGATGTCGTCGGCGTGGTCGATGATCGAATCGGGAACTGTCTCGCGCACCCGGATGCGGGTAATCCGCGCGACGACATCGTTCAGGCTTTCGACGTGCTGGATGTTGAGCGTCGTATAGACGTCGATGCCGGCTGCGAGGATTTCTTCGACATCGAGGTAGCGCTTCGGGTGGCGGCTCCCCGGCGCATTGGTATGGGCAAGCTCATCCACGAGCACAAGGCGCGGATGGCGCGCCAGAATGGCGTCGAGGTCCATTTCGGTGAGGAATTGTCCCTTATAAGCGATCGTCCGCCGCGGCACGATTTCGAGACCGGCGAGAAGTGCCTCGGTCTCCTTGCGGCCGTGGGTTTCCACCACGCCGGCTACAACATCCCATCCTTCGCGGAGCTTCGCTTGCGCGGTGAGCAGCATTTCATAAGTCTTGCCAACGCCCGGCGCGGCGCCAAGAAAGATTTTCAATCTCCCGCGCGCGCCGTTTTGAGCTTCCTGCAACAGGACATCCGGCGAAGGGCGTCGGTCGCCTGGTTTCTCCATCATTTTGGCATTTTACACCATTCGGCCTGTCTGCGTCATAGCAAGCAGGGCGAATGCGGGGTTACGACCGCGCCGATATGGCAGCAGGGTAGCCCCTCATCCGATCGGCTCCGCCGACCTGGCCGCGCGCTTTCCGCGCGCTTCAGCCACGACCCAGGCCATCCAGGGCCAGATTGAGTTCCAGCACGTTGACGTGCGGCTCGCCGATGACGCCGAGAAAGCGCTTCTCGATATGAGCCTCGACGAGCGTACGCAGACGCTCTTCCGGAATTTGCCGCACCTTGGCGACGCGCGGCACCTGGAAGAAAGCAGCCGCCGGGGTGATGTCGGGATCAAGCCCGCTCGCCGAAGTGGTGACGAGATCGACCGGTACCGGAGCGGACGGGTTTTCCGCCTGCAATTTGGCCGCGTCGCCCTTGACCCGGTCCACGAGCGCTTTCGAGGTCGGCCCTAAGTTCGAACCTGTCGAATTGTCCGCCGCATAGGGCACGGCAATCGTCTTGGTCGGATCTTTCGGGTCCGGCTCAGTCGTCGCCGACGGGCGCGGATGGAAATATTTATCGCTCGTAAAATTCTGCCCGATGAGCTCGGAGCCGATGATCTTCCCATCGCTCTCGATCAGGCTGCCGTTCGCCTGGTGATGGAAGAGAACCTGAGCGATCCCGGTCATCCCCAGCGGATAGATCAGGCCCGTGATGATCGTCATCACGACAATCATCAAAATAGCCGGGCGGATTTGTTTCACCATTGGTTTGTCCTCACGCAAGGCCGACGGCCGAGACCGCCATGTCGATCAGCTTGATGCCGATGAACGGCGCGATGATGCCGCCGAGGCCATAGATTAGGAGATTACGGCGCAAGATATTCGCCGCGCCGAGCGGGCGATACGTGACACCCTTGAGCGCCAGCGGCACGAGCGCGATGATGATCAGCGCATTGAAGATGATCGCCGAAAGGATCGCGCTCTGCGGCGTCCTCAGATGCATGATATTCAGCGCCTGCAGCTGCGGATAGAAGGCGAGAAACATCGCGGGGATGATGGCGAAATATTTGGCCACGTCATTGGCGATCGAGAATGTGGTGAGCGCGCCGCGGGTAATGAGCATCTGCTTGCCGATCTCGACGATCTCGATGAGCTTGGTCGGGTCGCTGTCGAGATCGACCATGTTGCCGGCTTCGCGTGCCGCCATCGTGCCGGTATTCATGGCTACGCCGACATCGGCCTGAGCGAGTGCCGGGGCGTCATTCGTGCCGTCGCCGCACATGGCGACGAGCTTGCCCTGTGCCTGCTCGTCGCGGATGAGTTTCAGCTTGGCTTCCGGAGTTGCCTGGGCCAGGAAGTCATCGACGCCCGCTTCCGCCGCAATAGCTGCGGCGGTCAAGGGATTGTCGCCGGTGATCATCACGGTGCGGATACCCATCCGCCTGAGCTCTTGGAAACGGTCCTTGATGCCGCCCTTCACGATGTCCTTGAGGTTGATGACGCCGAGCAAACGGCCGTTCTTGGTGACGGCGAGCGGCGTGGCGCCCGATTTCGCGATTTCATCGGATTTCGCGGTCAATTCGCGAACGGTCGAGTTGAGCACAGGCACTGGCGGTACAAGTGCGCGGACATAGGCCAGGACCGCGTCGACGGCGCCCTTGCGGACGGCGGCGTCGCCGGTGTCGACGCCGCTGATCCGGGTTTGGGCCGAGAAGGGGATGAATTTTGCGTTCAGCGCCTTCATGTCACGCCCTCTGATTCCGTGCTTCTCCTTGGCGAGGACGACGATCGAGCGGCCTTCCGGCGTTTCGTCCGGAAGAGATGCAAGTTGCGCGGCATCGGCGAGCTCGGCCTCACTCACGCCCGTGAGCGGAACAAAGGCTGCGGCCTGGCGGTTGCCGAGGGTGATCGTGCCGGTCTTGTCGAGCAAGAGCGTATCGACGTCGCCAGCTGCCTCGACTGCACGGCCGGACATGGCGAGCACGTTGAAGCGCACCAGCCGGTCCATGCCCGCAATGCCGATCGCCGAGAGAAGCGCGCCGATGGTCGTCGGGATCAAGGTCACGAACAGGGCCACGAGCACGAGGACCGTCACCTTTCCTCCCGCGTAGGAGGCAAAGCTTGGAATTGTCGCGACGACGAAGACGAAAATGATCGTCATGCCAGCGAGCAGAATGTTGAGCGCGATCTCATTGGGCGTCTTCTGCCGCGCGGCGCCTTCGACGAGCGCAATCATGCGATCGAGGAAGGTCGAGCCCTGCGCCGCGGTGATTTTCACCTTGATCCAATCGGAGATCACAGTCGTACTGCCGGTCACAGCCGAACGGTCGCCGCCGCTCTCCCGAATGACCGGAGCCGACTCGCCGGTGATCGCCGCCTCATTGACCGAAGCCACGCCTTCAATCACGTCGCCGTCGCTGGGGATCAGGTCGCCGGCCTCAACCAGTACGACATCGCCGGGCTTCAGTGCCGTCGCGGGCACCGAGCGCCATTTCGCAGCGCCGCTGGCGGAGGACTTTTCGTTGCCCGCTGCGTAAAGCAGCTTCGCGTTCGCTTCTGTCTTGCTCCGGCGCAAGCTCGCCGCCTGCGCCTTGCCGCGTCCCTCGGCCACCGCCTCGGCAAAGTTGGCAAAAAGCACCGTGAACCAGAGCCAAAGGATGATCTGGAACGCGAAGCCGTAATGGCCGCGCCCAGCGATGAGGTCGCGCAAGAACAGAATTGTAACGAGCGCCGCAACGACCTCGACCGTGAACATCACGGGGTTTCGAATCAAGACCCGAGGGTCGAGTTTCTTGAACGACTTGCCGATGGCGGTGACAAGAATCTTCGGATCCGCCATCGCGGCGATCGAGGCCCGTTTGCGCGTATGAGAGAGTTCCATGGTAATGCCTCTGAGGATCAATAAAGCGTGCCAGCTTTCATCGCGAAGTGCTCGACCACAGGCCCCAGCGATACCGCCGGGAAATAGGTCAAGCCGCCGACTATGAGGATCACTCCAACGAGCAAGCCGACGAATAGGCTGCGATCGGTCGGGAAAGTCCCGGCTGAAGCCGGCACGATCTTCTTTGCAACGAGCGAACCCGCAACCGCCATCATCGGCACGATGAAGATAAACCGCCCAATCAGCATCGCGAATGCAAGCGTTGTGTTGTAGTAGGGCGTGTTGGCTGAAAGCCCGGCAAAGGCGCTGCCATTGTTGCCGGTGGCCGACGTAAACGCGTAGAGGATCTCGCTGAAGCCGTGCGGGCCATTGTTGGCAATCCCAGCGAGACCGGCCGGCAGAACCGTGGCCAGCGCTGTCCAGCCGAGGATCGACAGTGGCAGACAGAGAATGGCAAGGATCGTCATCTTGACATCTCGCGCATCGATCTTCTTGCCGAGATATTCCGGCGTCCGCCCCACCATCAGCCCGGCAATGAAAACCGCTAGGATGGCGAAGAGCAGGATTCCATAAAGTCCGGAGCCAACGCCGCCGAAAATGACCTCGCCCAGCATGATGTTGACCATCGGCACCATGCCGCCAAGCGGCGTGTAGCTGTCATGCATCGAGTTGACGGAGCCGTTCGAAGCATCGGTCGTGGCGGTCGCCCAGATCGTCGAATTGGCGATGCCGAAACGCACTTCCTTGCCCTCCATATTGCCTCCGGCCTGCAAGGCCGAAGGTGCCTGATCGATATGGAGCGCAGTGAATGCGGGGTTGCCGTGTGATTCGGCCCAATAGCAGGTCGCGACGCCGCCCAGGTACACGACGCCCATGACGGCGAAGATCGCCCAGCCCTGGCGCTGACTGCCGACCATCCGTCCGAACGTGTAGGTGAGCGCCGCACTGATCGCGAGGATCGACCACATCTCGATGATGTTGGTGATCGCATTCGGATTCTCGAAGGGATGCGCGGAATTGACATTGAAGAAGCCGCCACCGTTGGTGCCGAGCTGCTTGATCGCGATCTGCGACGCGACCGGCCCTTGCGCGATCAGCTGCTTTGCGCCTTCGACGGTCGTCGCCTCGGTGTAGGCGCTCAGATTCTGCGGCATTCCGAAGGCGATCAGCGCCAGCGCGACGACGATCGACATCGGCAGCAGAATGTAGAGCGTGCAGCGCGTGAGATCGACCCAAAAATTGCCGACCGTCTGCGCCGAGCGGCGCGCAAAGCCGCGAACGAGCGCGATGGCGAGCGCAATGCCGGTGGCGGCAGAGAGAAAATTATGCACGGTGAGCCCCGCCATCTGCGTGAGATAGCTCATCGTCGTCTCGCCGCCATAGGATTGCCAGTTGGTGTTGGTGAGGAAGCTTATCGACGTGTCGAAGGCAAGGCTTTGTTCGACCGCCGATTGCCCCTGCGGATTGAAAGGCAGAACTGCCTGCAGCCGCTGCAGGGCATAAAGGGTTACGTAGCCTGCCACGCTGAAAAATAGCATGGCCATAGTGTAAGTTACCCAATGCTGCTCCTGACCTTCGTCCACACCACAAATTCGATAGATGCTGCGTTCAACGGGCTGGAGCACCGGCGAGAGGAAGGTGCGCTCGCCGGTGAAGACGCGGGCCATATAGGCCCCAAGCGGCTTCACGACCGCTACGACGAGCAGCGAATAGATCGCGATCTGAATCCAGCCATTAAGGGTCATGTGCGCTGCTCCTCAAAACCGCTCGGGGCGGACGAGCGCGTAGACGAGATAGACGAGAATGAAGAGGACGGCGAGGGCGCCGAGGCCGTAATCGATGATCATGTTGGCCTCACAACCTGTCGCAGGCGAAAACGTAGAGGGTAATGATCAGGAACGATCCGATTCCGATCGCGAGATAGAGAACGTCGAACATCGAATAACCTCCATCGGCCGGCAGACTCAGCTGGAAACTTGCAGGCGAGCTTAGGTTCGCCGCCACCTCAAGCTATGATCCAAATCAACCTCCGCTCTCGGCCGATTGCGCCGTCGCGTAACGCGCCTGTGCCGGGGCGATTTCATGCGGGAGGATTTGACGGAAAGCGCATATAGGATCGAGCCATCTTCGTGGTCGTCACTATAGGAATTCCATATATGGCCGGCGGAACAACGCGCCTTTTCAATCGCCTTGAGCGGGCGGATTTACAAAAGAAGCCTGGGGTGCGACGAAGTGTACGCGGGAGCGGTGGATCAGGCGTGGATTGCGACGACCACCAATTGAGCCAGTAGAGCAATGAACAAAAAGCCGCCGAATGCCAAACCGATTTCAAAGAGAACTTGATGGATCGTCGGCGCTTCGTCGCCTTCGGCCGCGCTTCTATCGGAAGAATAATGCGCGCCGCGGCGATTCTCCGAAGCGCGATCGACCCTTTTGCCCTGCATCGCGACAACATCCATGCCGAGACTTCGCAGGATCTGGTTCGCAAAAATCACATATAGATTCGAGCCGGTGCAATCATCGGCATTATAAAATCCGCATAGTGTCTGGGCGAAGGGTGCTCCCAAGACGCTGGGCTTGCGGAGCATATTAGCGAGGGCAAGAAGGGGCGACTTCGATCCTTCGCATTTCGTCGATCACTATGAAGATGCTACCGTGAGATGATCCAAAGAAAGCGTGCCGGCCTTCCTGCCGAGCCATCACGCACTGGCTAGATGGCTTAACCCCTTCCGACATTTATGGCTTTAAATTCATGCTTCACCTTGAGATTGCGTAGTGATAGCCTTGCCCTGGGAGCAGTGATGATGCGGCCTGGCGGTGGGAAGACACCGAACGGGGGCTGTCATGTCAATTCGAGGCTTTCCGAGGCGCGCAGGCGTGTTGCGCCATGTGACGAACGCGGTATTTGTCGCCGCCGCGGCTGGACTCTTCATCACGGCTCCCGTCAGCACGCAAACCCAGCAAGGCGTGAGTTGGTGCAGCGCCGCGACGCCGGATCTGGGCTTGCAGATCAAAGGCTGCACCGCCTTGATTCGGTCTGGGCGGTGGCCAGGAAAATACGTCGCCTTCGCCTACAACGTGCGGGGCACGGCCTACCAGAGCAACGGCGACTTCGACCGTGCCATCTCCGACTACAGCGACGCGATCCGGCTGGATCCGAAATACCTATTCGCTCACTACGACCCCAGCAGCGAATACCACAGTGCGGAACTTAAGGTGCCCGGAGTGGCGCCTTGAAACTCTGCAACAACGACTGCCAAGCATCGCGCATCTCGAAGGCCATGGCGTTGAAGGTCTGCTTGTGACCTGCACGAATGCGGCTCGCGGGGTGAGATTTCTGGTGGTGGCTTTCGCGGTGAATGCGGCTCCGTCGATCGCATGGGCTCAGCAAGGCGCGTCGAAGGCAACTCAACGACCCGAAAATATCGCATGCTTCGAAGTGGTTTACGGGAATCAGAATGCCGTTCCACACCGCCCGATTTTGGTCAATCGATGCACTGGCGCAACATGGCTGCTGGAGAACGCCTTCGCGCGTGATTCGAGCGGGAAACTTACGCACACCTTAGGCTGGTATTGGAACCCGCTACCGATCGGTCGTATCGACGGAATGGTCGTTGATCCCCTTCCTACGGGCACGGCGGCGCCCGGCAAGAAGGCAGCCGCCCCAATTCAACATGAAATATTTCACTTTTGAGCGGGACGATGGCCCCGACATTGCAGTGATTGCGCCCTTGATCGCATCTCAAAGGCCGCGGCCTCGAAGGGCTGCTCTCAGCTAATTCCGCCGCGATCACAAATAATGAAGGGCGACCACCACCATCAAAGCGCTTACCAAACCTGTAGCGAGGCCAACGATCGCAACCCGCGGAAACAAAACCTCCAGCGGTGGAAGGCGGTTCTCGCTTTCCTCCGCAACCTCGAAAGGCCAGAATTTCATGATCTTCATAAAAATCAATTTCGGCCAAACCTCTTAAGATCGGGTTCACATGCAGTATCCTTCGCCCGGAAGCGCGAAGCGAGGCGTAAAACTATTTTCAGAAAGGAATTTTACTGATGGCAACTCGGGCCGAGCGGCTTGCTGAATTTACGACGGACCGGGAACCTCGGCTAGGTTCCGAAGTCGAACTTTTGTGTGAGGATCATCGCGGCACCTATGTGCTTCCGTTCCCTTGCCGCCGCTCAGCGTGCGCATGGGTCAACGCCGACACCGACGAGGAGCTTCAAGTCGAAGTTATCGGCTGGCGAGCATGGGATCCTGACCGGGGCGGCTGAAAAGGCTGGCAGTGCTGCGCTCCGCGCGCCAGGCACAAGGTGAAGCCCAAGGCCGTGAGGCAGGGCAACACCCAAAAAGGAGCCGCTTCAGAAAGCAAAGGGGCTGTCGCCTAGGCTATCTGTGTCAGAATTGAGACAATATTTAAGTTTCCTCATTTGAGCTTCCTTCGCGGGCTGCTTCCGCGCGCATCAATTTGTTACTCTGGGCCGATATTCGCGGTCCAAGGGTTCGGAGGTCGTTCTTGCGAAAAGTGGCGGGCGTTTTCCTTCTACTGGTAGCCGGTTTTCTAATTCACAATGCACATCTCGGAATCAAGAGAAGCATGGAGAGAGCGAGCCACAAAATTGAAGTTTGGCTCGATAAAACTCCACCGACCGCGCCGCTGAGGCTGGAAGGCGGTCCCGCGCCGGAAATCCGGCGCACGGCAAGTTATTACAACCGCGCTCATCTCTTGAAGCATACGATGGCCGCATTTGACAGTTCCGGCGGCGACCTGCTGGTGGCGTTCGTGTCGTCTCATGCGCAGGTTGCCCTGACCCCTTCGGACAACTTCGATAACACTTGGATTTCCCTGGCTGGGCCCACGAATTCAAGCGCCGGCCTCAGCCTCAGGTCGCAGATTTGGTATGCGAAAAATCCGAAAGTAGGTCCCAATCATGTTTTCACGATAACGCTGTCCGCGCCGCAATCTCTGACGATTTCCATGTTCGTAGTGAAAGGCTCGAACGTATCCGAGCCCATTGATGCGGTCTCGACAATCGGCGACGACGCGGGAAGGCAAACATTGATTCCGACCAGCCCAAGGATCAGCACGACGAGTCCCAATGATCTTTTGATAGGCTTCACCAAGAGCGCGTTGGGCGAAGTCTGGGGCTCCGGCGGCGCGTTCACCTTTCAGCCGGATGCATCCTCGAATTTCATGGTTGCAGAGTCCGGCCTGGCGCTTGCGCCGGGCAGCTACAATTCGAGGTTTGTCCTCAGCGGCCCCAGCAATTGGCAAGCAGTGGTCGTCGCAGTGAAGCCTGCGCTGCATCTTCCCAAACCGCAAATAACGCTCGTCTGGCAGCCTTCAGAGGACTATGTCGGCGTGGCGGGTTATCAAGTGGAGCGTTGCGACAGCGTCCATTGCAAGAAATTCGTGCAGATCGGGATCTCGAAAGACAATTCATTTGTCGATTTCGACCCTGCCGGCGCGTGCTGTGTACCGATACCGCGTCCGCGCAAGGGACGAGGCGCTGAACGCGAGCGCATATTCCGATGCGTTTGCTGCAAAGGCCGGCCCCAGCAGAGATTAGCCCGAGCGGTCTCATCGAAGCCGGGATCTTGCAGATGCGAGGCTGGTCTGAGTTTATCGTCTTCGATGTCGGCGATGGCGACGTTGGTGAATCCGACTTAATGTTTCTTTTGACTGAATTTTAATGACCGCCGAATTTGGAAGCGTTCTTGAGCATAGCTGGTCGACGACCACAAAGCCGGAACGCTTGACAGGGAAATTGCAACTCCAAAGGTTTCAGCCAGTTAAGCTGACTCCTCTGCGTGCCTTAAATCCGTTTCAACAGATCAATCGTATCTTCGACTTCCGGCAGGCGAAGGCTACACTGGAAATTTGCGGAGACTTTGCTCATGAAAGATCTGTTCGGGCGTTTTGCTCCTGGCTGGGTAACTTATTCGGGGTTTAAATACAGCCTTGTCGTTGCACTGATTGCGAGCCTCGTAATCGGCGCCGTGGCTGTCGTCGACTTCACCATCGCAAGCAAATTCGCTACGCCTCCCTACAGCTGAGTTCAGCAGCTGAGGCGCCGGCCGTCGTACACACCCATCGGCTGGGATCTGCCTGCGCGCTGCGCGCCGGGGTAAGACTGCGCCCGCTCCTTGCGCGGCCCAGGTGTACCCCCATCTCCCGGCCCACCAAATCGGCCGCCAGACGTGCTGCCTAACTCGCCCATCGACCCGCCGCCGGATAGTCCAAAACCCGCGCCCCCGATTGAACCCCCAACACCTGCACCTTCACCCCTTCCTCCACACGACCCCGTCCCACCACCGATGGTGGCACGCGCTGGTGTGGACCGGAGGCAAGTTAGGTTGCAGATTTGTTGCGGGCATCCCTTGCCTCGCTGATCAGCGCGCGCAATTGCTTGAGAAGAAGGGGGCCAAACACCTGCCCGTCGGAATAACCCTCGCGCCTCAATCGATCTTTAATGCTCTCTACCGTCTCGAAGCGGCCTGACCTGGCCAATTCGAACGCGCGCTCGATGGCGGACTTGTTTGCATCCATAGATCGGTTTGTAGGACCAGAAACTCGCTAGCTGCCATAAAGAAAGACACAGCGTGTCAACGGCTCTGTGCAACCGGCGCGCATCGTTTACTGGCCTTCGACTGATGCTCCATTCGCGCCGATATGGATATGCAATCCCTGCTTTCGATCCTCGTAGTGTTGGTACGCGAGCACAATAACTGCGACCACAAGCGCGCCGACAATGAAGTAGATGAGATTACCCCGATCCATGATGGCCTCCGCTGAAAAGTTCAAGACTGTGGCTGTCGATGCTTCGGCAACGCGCAGAGAACAAGGCACTGCTGGAATGTGACCCTTGCGCTTGAGTTGTGAACGAGATTGGGAACGGCGTCCCTTACGATTTCTGAAAGCGCCTCGGCACTCCATGCGGATGCCTGCAGACCAGGGACGTTTGAGGAATGAACGTAGTAGACCCCGGCGGGGTCATAGCCGACAGTGACGAGATACTTCATCTGAAGTCCCGGCAGGATGCTCACACGCCCGTGAACGAAATTATTGCCGAAGATGTTCCAGCGCGCCTTCAACGAGACGCTGCTCATCCCGCTCGCCTCGTTTCGCCATAGAGACGATCTGCTTCGCCAGAGCATCGCGAACGGGTTCTCCGTACTTATCGGTCTTGATGCCATCTGCGGCGGCGCGGCGCTCAGCTTCGTCCAACGCGCATTTCAGCATGTTCGTGGTCTCGGAATCCCACGCATCGGCGGGATCATTGAGATACCGGCTCATGAGCGTCCCTTTGTTTGAAGGCAGAAGGAAAGCACAAGCCGAGCAGTTCCGAAATAAACTAAGACACTCCTCACCTCGCCGACCTGACCCGCGTGCATTGAATGTCGCCGAAAGCTCCCTGAGCCTTCTTGCAGAAATATTGGGCGAGTCCCACCGCATTGACGCAAGTTCGCGCTCGCCCGCGTAGCACGTGGACCATCGTTGTGGGCGTTACCGCGCGCCGATTTCCTGCGCCGAGGTTCGGAACTTCGACCCTTCAAAAGTATTGAGATACGGTGGAAGTTGAGGCCGTTGGAGTCCGGTTATGCGATTAACTGTTGCTTGTCTTGTGGCCATCGCGTTGAATTGCGCAGGCCCAGCTTTCGCCTCCCACCGTAGCCGCGACATCGAAGCGTCTTACCGCTATTCCGGCTGTATCTGCCATTTCGGATATGGCGGCGATTTCTGCAACGAGGCTGTTTCGTGCAGTAGCGAGGGCGGTCGTTGCACCGAGTTCTTGTGACCTTCCCACACACGGTGATCATTCGGCCCAGGGGTATTGAGTTGGCTCTGCCTCAGGAGCTTGGCCAAGATCCATCTTTTTGCTTCGGTTGAAGCACCGCGCGGGCTGACCTCGCCTACAGCAGCCCCGACTCCAACAGCGTTGGGCCTTCATCGCCAACGCCGGCGTAGCACCACCATTGCATCAGCCGATTCACCAGTGCACCGCCGAGAATTCAGTTGAAATTTTATATGGCACTTTGGCGGAAGGGGTGTCCGTCGAATGAACAATCTAAGCTTTTGATCTGCAATGCCTTCATTGTCTCCTCCGGGGCGACATCCCAACAATCACCCCAACGGCCGGTCGCGTTTGCCGGTGGCGAGATCCACGACGGAAGCGATTTTGAACCGTTGCACGGCCCGCGTGAGCGAGGCGTCTACCTCACCGCTCTTAGCCGCCTTTTGGAGGACTAACAGGCGTCACCGCCACGCTTAAGCATCCCACCTTAATTGTTTAGCGATAACGGTTCGTCCAAAATCGACCGCCGATCACCAGGTAGGGGCCGTGCCATTGAATTCGCGCCCAGCGTGGGACGCAACGAAAAATGCTCGCTTTGAAATCTATCGGAGGAATTCCGACCAGGACCCAGCTGCTGCGCGCGAATGGGGCGACAATGAGGGACCCCGCACGGTACGCACAGCACTGAACAACGATCTTGACGCGTTGGCAAAGATCTACAGCACGAGAGCCGATCGCATTTACGCGGAAATCGCTCGGGGAATCGACGAGGCGGCATGGGTCTTGAGCATTTTGAGCGGGATGGCGGTCCTGCTCGCGGCAGCGGGCGCGATCATGATTCGGCGTGCGGTAGTTTGGCCATTGGCTGAAATAGCGCGCGTGACGGAGGTTGTCGCCGAGGGAACGTCCGAAGTCTCTATTCCATTCGCCGACCGTGGCGATGAGATAGGCGCGCTCGCTCGCTCGATCAATGTCTTCGAACAGGCCATGCGTGACAATGAAGCACTAAACCAGGCCGCGAGAGCCGCCAAGGATCGCGCCCTTCGGCAGGAGAGGCTCGCTACCAAGATTTCTGAGTTCAATGCCGAGGTCGAAACAACACTGGCTGAGCTTGGTCTGGATTGCTTAAAAATGCTGGGAGAGGCGACGCAGCTCTCAAGCCTAGCCGATTACACTTCTCGCACGACCAGAACCGCAACCGCGGCGTCGGCTGCAGCCTCATCTAGTGTTCGTGAAATTGCGTCGGACGTAGACGCACTCGCCGCTTCCATAACCGAAATTGAACGTCAGGCCGCGAATTCCGACACGATCGCCCACAAGGCAATCAGCGAAGTCGAGCAAACCCATGCAACCGTCAGGGAGCTCGGTCAACTGGCTGAAGGCATCGGCGACGTGGTCAACCTCATTACTGGCATCGCTTCGCAAACCAATCTGCTCGCGCTTAATGCCACAATTGAGGCGGCACGCGCCGGCGATGCCGGCCGAGGCTTCGCGGTTGTCGCTGGAGAAGTGAAGAACCTAGCCGAGCAAACGGCGGGAGCGACCAAGGATATCGGCGCACAAATTGCGGAGATGCAGCATGCGATGCTCGGGACGCTCCAGGCCACCGTCGCAGCAGAAAGGACTATTCGTGAGATTGGCGGAATCAGCGGCTCGATTGCCGCGGCTGTCTCACAACAGCGCACCGCAACTCACCGGATTGTACGCAATGCTGAGGTAGCGGCCAAACGCACAGTTCAGTCCGTGGGTGAAGTCGAACGCATGGGCCGCGCGGCGGCGAACACGCTCGTGAGCGCGACCGCCGCAAGGACGGTGGCTGACAAACTCAGTTCGACCGCCGTCCACGTCCGCGACAAGATTGACCAGTTCTTTAAGCAGCTGCACGCCGCCTAATCCGGAATGAGCTGATCCGAAGGAAGCGCGCCGGCCTTCCTGCCGAGCCGCAAAAAGTGTCGCCGACCGCACCGAACGTTATCAGCTTGATGGATGCTCTGCGCCGCTGCCTCGCCAACGACAAAGGCGCGAAAGCTCCTGCAAAGAGCGCCCCCAAGAAGGGACAGAAGCGAATCGCGGGCCAAACTGAGATGCTGCTGCCGATCGCCGGGGAGAAAGAAAAGGAAGTGGCGAAGCCTACGGCTCGCACAGGATCGCGGCAGAAGAAAGCGGGCTAGCTCTCACAAATAGAAAAGAGCCCCGCTCAGCTTCAGCCGCGGGGCTCTTCCGCTTTCTCGGGTACGGGGGCGACCCGATCAGCATTAGCTCAACCCTAGAGCATGCGTCTTGAACGACCGATGAACGAACGAGCACCCTCAATCAATTTTTGTATCGGCACTCTTGCGCTGTGTGACTGTTAGGCTAGAGTACCGCTCCAGTTGGCGTCTGTAATTCGTTCTTCGTCCTACGGGGGCGCCAATTAGTCGGCGGCGTTCAATCGAGGCCTTCCCCTCGGACGCCGCCGCACCAATCCCTGCGCTGCTCATCAATCGCCATCCGAGCTAGCTCTGCGAGGCTGGCCTGCGTCCAAACATGTGAATAGGTCCGCCGAAGGCGACGACGATGCGTCGATCCTTGAGCCCATCGACTCGGCCTTGACCCCCGGCTCGCTCTAGTTTTCGTAGAAATGGCTCCAAAGCGCGTTCAGCGCATCGACCGCTCTTGAACCTTCCGGTGACCGCGCGCGCGCGCGCGGCAACCATGCCCATGGCGGATTTTACAACGCTCTGAACTTCGCTTCTGTCCAAGGCGCCATTTGCAATGAGCGCATCCAGTAGCGCCATGAGTACCGCGCTGTTGGCGATCGCCAGGCTTGGTGGAGGAATGCTCGGATCGAGAAGAGGCATGACGATTTCCTTTCTCCAAGAAAAACACCAGCCGGGCCGCTTGTTCCCGCATCAAAAAAAGGAAGAGGCCGCCAATATTGAGGCGGCCTTTATTGTGGAGTGGAAATGCCCAGTTCCCTGAGGGCTCGGGCCGCTATGAGCGTGGGGTTGCGTTCGCCCGCTTGTGCGATCGCCACGATCTTCATGGCGATGCTTTCCGTTATCGGGGCAGATCGATTGGTGAGCCCGATCGCAAGTAGGGCGTGCTCATAAGCGTCCGTCATGCGCTTGATTTCATCCGGCCCGAGTACCGAATTCTGCAGCAGGCGATAAATTGCCATGACAGGCTCGCTCCCCCACTAAAGGCGGGAGCACGATGGTCTCTCAGTCACCGCTCGCCCAGGAAAATGCATTTTCGCGGCGATGGGTGAAGGCTGCGCTTCTGTTTGGCGGAAGTCCAATTAATTCCGGTTAGAAGGCCGCCAATTGAGGCGGGCCTTTATTTAAGCGGGATCATCCCCAGTTCCTTCATAGCTCGGACGCACATTTTGGAGGGATCGCGCTCACCGATCTGGGCAACTCTAATGATTTTCCAGGCGATTGTTTCCATCATTGGATCGGAGCGCTCCACCTCAAGTACGCGGAATGCCATTTCATAGGCATCTATCATTTGCTTGATTTCCGGACGCCCGAACGAAGAATTTTTCAAAAGGCGATGAATTTCCACGGCGCACCCCCAGGTTGCGGACACGCACTCTCCCAAGGTAGCGTGGCCGAATCTGATCCGAAGAGACCACTTTCTCCAATTTCAAGTTAGGACGCCTGCTTCCCTAACTTAGGACACCCTCGCTCAAGTTCGGCGAAGAGGCAGTCGTCGAGTTGATTTGAAGGAAACGCGCGGGTCTCCCCGCGCAGCCGCAGAAGATTTCGCCGACCGCTCCCGACGTGGTGAGCTTGATGGATGCGCTGCCCCGAAGCATCGCGGACGAAAAAGGTGCGAAGGCTCCTAAGAAGGGCCGCAAGCGGGTCGCCGGGCAGACTGAGATGTTACTGCCGATCGCCGGCAAGAAGGAAAAGGAAGTGGCGAAACCTGGGGCGCGTGCAGCCTCGCGAAAGAAGGCCAGCTGATCGCCGCGTGGCCATCCTGACAGCTTGCGTCTGACCTATTTCAGCGCCTCTCAGCGTGTGGCGCCACGGTGCCGAAGGCCATTTACTTTAGCATCTTGAATTAAAAGCCCTGCTCGGCGGCACACCGAACAGGGCTATACTTTCTTCGGGCCGGGGGGCACCGCCCGAAATGCTCCCTTACTAACGCTACGAACTGTTGGCCCGATGGGCGACGATTCGGGCTCTTCTGCGGCGGCTTTGACGACTTCCTTAGCCTTTTCATGGGTGCGACCTGACATGCCGACGACTTCGGCAATCTTGTCGCGGGTCTTGCCGGGTTCCCGTGGTGGCAAATTTCCACCACGGCTGGCGTTCTGTTTCAATGATGCAAGCTGTGCCGCCTTTGCTTCGGCGGCGAATAGCTTTTCCAACGCGGAGCCGATCTCGACTCCTTCGCTCGGCAGAAAATCCTTGCGGAACGTGTTCTCCGCGTACTCGCCCCGCACAATGTCTTCAAGCGGGACGACCGTAACGGATACTTTCTCCCAGGCGATAGACTTGACCGCCTTCAGACGGCGCGCGCCAGCAATGAGCTTGTTGTCAGGCGTAACGACGATGGGATGCAGCAGCCCTACTTCGGCGATACTCTGCGCGAGGCGGTCAATATCGCCGATGACTCCGCGATCTCGCGCCCACCATCGCCCATCTCAAAGGCCACCGCCCACAAGGCACAAGGGCGCACAGCACCGCGGCCGGCGAGGTCACCCAGCGCCGGCCGCAAACATTACCATTCGAGAGACAAAACCCGGAGACGCGAACTCATAAGAGCTGGGCACCAGCCGCGAGGTCGGCGGACTAGACCGCGTCGCGGCCGGTCGCCAGCTCCCACAAAAGATTTCGGCGGTGGCAGCTTCGGCCGAGTTTCTGCTGCTATAGTCGTGCGGCAAATCACCTGCCGAGGCTTGGCGCTGAAATCCACCACCAACGCGGCGATCCACGGACAAGTTCCAAAAAAAGACTTCAGCCGAGCTTAGGATGCACGCCACCTATGCCTGCCGGCTTTCTCAGCGCTTCACATCGCGCGAAGAAAAGCCCCGGCCATCGCGACTGGTGGGCAGCGAGACGCCGGGGCTTCCAAATTCGGAACAGCACGCCAGCGGCCGTCCCGAAAATTGCGGTTTTCTTTGGCTGCTACTTACGCAGCGAAGCGGACGATGGGCACGCCTATAACACCACCCTCTTGCAGCACGGCCTTCATGTCTTCTGAGGTCAACCAAGCGCGCGCCTTCGCCACATCGGCGACATCCTGAAATATCACGACCTCGTTCGGGTCATCTGTACCGCGAAACACTTTCTCATTGGTAATTCCAGCGGAAGCGCGACTTCTTTCGCGCGCATTATAAGCCGCACGCCATGCATTTGAAGTCCTGTACTTTCAGGCGGACTGTCACGCTTTGGTTGCTTTGAGCACTTGTCATCGCAATCCTCCAAATGATGCGTAGCCCCGTTCGCGAGGTAGGTCGCGCCTGCAAATTTTCAACGCATGGCGGGAACATTATGGCCTTCAATTTTGCGACCTTGCAGAGCGGCGCATCGTCAAGCGCGCCTCGTGCTCTGCTTTACAGTTTGATTGCGGAGCGCACTCACAGCGAACCGGAAAGCTGTGCACACCTCGTTTCTTGCGCGCCTACACGGGGTTATGATGCTACCATCTTCTTTGGCACCCTTACGCCGACAGAGAAAAACTCTCACTCGAAAAAATAAAGGATCAAGGATGAGCCTAACGGACCAGCAGTTTCGCAATGCTCAATGGCGGGGCGAGATTAAACGGCGGCTTGAGCGCGCGCCTAATTCGGTGCGCGACGAAGTTCATGGAATTGCCTCGGAACAGTTGCGTGATGATGCTGCCGAGACGCTTGAACGCATATATGACAATTTGCGCAAAAGGGCCGACGCGCTCATTCGCGCGGGCCTTGCTACAGCGGCGGATTTCATTCGCTAGATCGGGCCTTGCGCTATGCGCCAACGTCGCCCACAAGTCATGCCGGACGGGCGAACGCTCAACGTGCGCGGGACGGGGCGACGGTGAGGTTCAGGTCAGATCAAACTTGAACTGCATTCGCTCCGCGATCTTGCCCGCAAGAATAGGGGCAGTAGCTTGACCCTTTCGGATCCAAGCGAACGTCCAGTTCGGGAGGTGCGGTGCTCGTTGAAGCGAAGGGAAGATCGCAACGCGCTTGACGTTGGCGCATTCCGGATGCTTCCTGAGTTCCATCATAATGGCTTCGCTCAGCTCAGCCTCGGTCTTCGGTTGCTTTTTCGTCATCGGAATTTTCCAAGGCTCGGGCGAACGAACGCGCGCCAGCCCTTCCTAAGGTCAGTCATTTTGTGGCAGGCACCAAAGCTTTTTGCGATTTTCCGACCCAAAGATCCCGCACATGGCGAACGGATGCTTAACGCGGGGCCACGCCACGGCACCCAAGCGTTCGCTTGGTGCAAGGCTCACCTGGCGCCGACATCGGGCTCGCCGGCCGTGCCCTTCGGAGGCGGAATCACCGGCATTTCATTTGGGTCTTGAGGCGGCGGGTTTTTCGTCATCCCCGGATCCGTGTCAGCTTTGGGCGCGATCACTCCGCTGCTGGTCGCCGCCGGCGGATCGACTGGCCCCATATGTTGCTTCTCGGGAATGGTGGTGTTGGGCTTGGCGGCCGAACCTGGACTTTGCGCCAGTACCGCCGTTGCCAACAAGAGCACAGCCAGAGCCGCCAACATGCCGGCGACGTGCGCCGAAGTTTGCGCTTTGCTGGTCATGGAGACCTCCCAGTTTCGGAAGGAACGCATCGAGCGCAGGTCCGTTCCGGCTTAAGAAGCGCTGTCGAGTTCGCGCTCGGGGCTCTAGGTGTCGCGTGGCCAGGTAAACTCGGCTGGCGTTGTCTCGTCGGTCTTAGACAGCAAACCAAGCTCCTTCGCCTTCAGCTTCACTTCGCCGAGCGTGCCGGACCGACCAAGCAAGTGTGCGGCCTCTTGAATGCTCTCGCCCCAGGCAAGCGCATGGCGCAATTCCCGTAAATCCATTTGGGACCATAGCTTGTGGTCATTTATATCTCGAATTATCAAGCCACTCCCTCGCTGCTGAGGGCGGCGACGCATCTGAACCGTAGCTTCCGCAATGTCCTTTTGCGCCGAAGCCATCACGACCAATCAGCTCGGCGCATATGGGTTCCATAGGTTTTATTGGGTCGCTCGCGCGCATCGCTCAAGGTGCGCAACGCGCCAAGAGGCGCTACATAAGGACTATGTGCGGACGTTTCACCCAAAATTACACTTGGCAACAGACTTCTGCAATCTGGAGAGCGGCAAACCGCCCGACATGCCGCGATGGAGGATTGGCCCATGGCTGAGTTTGTGAAGTTGGCGAGCACGAACGAGGTCGCACCGGGTGCGGCCCTGCTCGTCATCGTGAACGGCAAGGAGATAGCGCTCTTCAACATAGGAGGCGCGTTCTTTGCCCTCGACAATGCGTGCACCCATGAGGAGGGTCCGCTAGCCGAGGGGGAAATCGAGGGTCACGAGGTGGCCTGCCCGTGGCACGGCGCAAGGTTCGACGTGCGCACGGGAAAAGTCCTCTGCGCACCAGCCTATGAAGACCTCCAGCGGTACAACCTGCGTGTGATCGCAAACGACATAGAGATCGAAATCTAATCGGGCGGCGTGGCGTTGGTGTTGGTAGAAGATATCGCGGGCGCTTCTCCAGCATAGACTTGTAAAGAGAGCCCATCTAATCGGCACAGTGTCCATTCTTCCATCAGTCGCGCGCCGGCAGTTTCAAAAAAGCGGATCGAGGGCGAGTTCCAACTGAGGACCGCCCACTCCAGACGGCTGAGATTTTCGTCAATGCAGCGGCGTGCCAGCGACGCAAGAAGGGTTCTGCCCACCCCCGTACCGCGAAACCGCTCGCGTACATAGAGGTCGTCAATCCAAATGCCATGTCGGCCCCTAAAACTCGAAAAGGTGTAGTACCAATGGACGAATCCGACCGGATTCCCATAGCGTTCAGCGATGGTGCAGAAGACTTTTGGTGACTGGGAAAAAAGCGCGGACTTGATGAGTTCCTGATTTGCATCGAATGCGTGGGTCATCCGGTCATAAACGGCGAGTTCAGAAACCAGAGAAAAGATGAGAGGCGCGTCAGCTTCCTCGGCAGGGCGGAGAAGTAGAGAAGTGTCATTCATGGCGTTGGCCTGCCCCACCTAGCGCCACGTTTATAATCAAGCTGTATGCCAGTTTTCGAGATGAAGTTCCGCGACGGTTGGTGTTGCGAGAATGCAGCAGCGGCTCGGAACTTTGTCCCATTGGCTCTTTAGGGCTCGACCCTGCGCTGCCTAGCAGTAATGTGGCTACTTAAAATAAAAAGAGCCGAGCGAAGACGAACGCCCGGCGGCGGGGGGCCGCCGGCTTTTTCTTCAGCAAGTTCGCGGCGGGGGGCTGGCTGCGAATTTAGGCGAGCCGCCTGGTGGGGGCCTGAAACCCATCGCCCGTTGACACTTTCCAGGCGGCTCTAACTCCCTCTGAGATGCGTGGAAGGAGCTAACTTCGAATCGAAGCACAGTAAGGTTAACGCGGTCTATCGGATTGAGTCTATCCGACCCAAAGGCCCGAGCACGGCCTCCAGCCACCAACTGGTATCAGCCGAGCGACGTAGAGCGGACGCGGAATGTTGAGCCCCGCCCGAGCTCGTGTCTCAGGACGGGGCATAAATTGATACCTCACAGGCAATAAACCCGTCGATGCCAATCGCATGCCAGGCGGCCCGGCGGTATGAATGACACCGCGCGGCCAACCATCGCGCACCTCAAGGCGCACTCCTTGAAGTCCTGTTCGTGACGTGCCCGTCGCTCAACATTGCCGGGCGCACGGCCTCGACGGCCTGTGGGTCACATGCACGGATTAGCGAATGAGTAAAGTCCCGGAAGTCACCCTTGTCTTTTGGATCATCAAGATCGCAGCGACGACGCTCGGCGAAACCGGCGGCGACTCTGTGACCATGACACTGAACTGGGGCTATTTGGCCGGAACGGCGCTTTTTCTGTTTGCGTTGCTGATCCTCATTGCGTTTCAGATCGCAGCGAAGAAGTTTCACCGATGGCTTTACTGGGCAACAATCGTTGCCTCAACGACGGCCGGGACGACGATGGCCGATTTCGCGGACCGTTCTCTGGGGATTGGCTACACTGGCGGCTCTGCCATCTTGTTTCTCTGCCTCGTTGCGGTGCTTGGCCTCTGGTATTGGATGCAAGGCTCCATCTCGGTAGAGACCGTGAGCACGCCGAAAGTCGAAACCTTTTACTGGGCGGCCATCACCTTTTCGCAAACCCTGGGGACCGCGCTCGGCGATTGGATGGCCGATACGACCGGCCTTGGCTATGAAGGTGGTGCGCTGGTCTTCGCCGCTGGGCTTGCGGTGCTCGCCGCGTTCTATTTTTTCACGAATGTCTCCCGCGTGTTTTTGTTT
Source organism: uncultured Alphaproteobacteria bacterium (assembly GCA_963759985.1). Classification (GTDB taxonomy): domain Bacteria; phylum Pseudomonadota; class Alphaproteobacteria; order Rhizobiales; family Beijerinckiaceae; genus Methylovirgula. The sequence continues at coordinate 1,094,072 of CAVXBI010000001.1, read as the reverse complement.
TGGGCGGCTTTCATCCTGACAAGGCCGCTTGGCGCTACCGTCGGCGATTTTCTTGATAAGCCCGTAAGCCATGGCGGACTGGCCTTCAGCCGTCCGCTGGCCTCGGCGGTCATCGCAACCTTTATCGTCGGATGCCTAATTGTACTGCCGCAGAGGGCAGGCAGACATCCAGGGCAACCCCAGGCGGCGAACTGAATGGCCAATTAATATCGGCGAGCGATGTGCCAGGACGGTGAACGTCCTGCCGGATTGGCGGAAGTTGAACGCGCGGGATGGGGCGGTGATGCCGCGCGCGGGAATGGCTCACGTCAAGCGGGGTTAGTCGTTGAGAAGCAGTAGCGCGCAATCCTCCAGTCGTCGCCGACCTTTTGGAAGAGGAATAGCTCCTGGTTCGCCTCAGGACTGACGGCGCCAGTTGCGTTGATCCTCACAGTGCCTGCCGAATTAGTGCGGGCGAGAACCCAATGGCCGGCGAGTTGCTTGATTTCGGCAATCTCGAACTTAACCGTAAGCTTGATAGCATTGAATACAGCCGCGTATGCTGCACGCACTGCATCGGCTCCGACCCTCGAGGGGCCGTTCTGCGGCATGAAAACGCCGTCGGAAGCGTAGAGCCGCATAACCGCCTCGGTATCGGAGCCGTTTAGTGCGTCTTGGTAGGACATAAGGGCATTGGCCACAGCCTGTTCGTCAGCGTTCATTGGTATCCTCCTGCGTTACCCCCATATTTGCTCGTGATTGTTTGAGGCGATGCAAACTTTGTTCCGAGCTGAAAACCATGTGCGGACGCTTCACTCAGAACTACACATGGCAACAGGTTCGCGAGTTCTTGAGCGTGTTCGGCGCGCCACGGAACTTGCGGCCTCGCTACAATATCGCGCCGACAACCATGATCGACGTGGTGCGCCTTAACGCTGAAGGAAAACGGGAACTCGTGCCGATGCGGTGGGGTCTCGTCCCGTATTTCTGAAAGCAGACGCTCAAGGAATTGCCGGCGACGTTTAACGCGGGCGGGACGGGGCGATGATGCGGCTGTTCACAACCAAGTAAATTGAACTTCGCGACTTCCCTACTGATAATCGCCACTTTCACGTGAATATAAATGTCGCACTACTTTCGGATGCTTCCGGTCTGTTCTTCCGTTGGTATATGAAGAACACCGAACGTTCGATAGTAGGCAGATGTCCCAACCAGCGTCCAAAATGAATTTCATGGCGCGATGGGTAAATCCGGCACTCGCGCTGATTTGCTTTCTTCTCGCGATTTACAGCTTCAATTTTGCATCCAAGCTGGGACCTTGCAAATGCGGGGCTGGTCAGGGTTTATCATCGGGGGCGGACGAAGTGACGGTGCACGCGTGCCTCGGTCGGAGGTGCGATAAACATGGTTCGATAAAAATGGCGAACTCACAGCAACGTGATATTGATGAATCCGACTTAATACATCTTTCGGTCGAATTTTAATGACCATCGAATTGGAGGCATTCTTGAGCCACTGGCACCGCGACAGAAGCGGCGATATCGGTCGTCGGCACGGGAATACTCAAGTGAGGGCGCTCCGTCAGATTTACGGAACTACCTTCGCACTAGGGTTCACACCAAACGCTAAGTTGTCGGACGCCTTGGCGATGCTCGACGATCGCTCACTCGCAAAATTGGTTCACGATCACGAAGCCGGAACGCTCGAAGGAAAACTGTGCGATCCCGGCACTCCTCTTTCGACGGCGCGTCCTCCTGAAGATAATGGCGGGGACAAGCATTGATGGGAAAAGCTGTCTCCGCATCGATAGCGGCGTTTTCATTGATCGCCTTTGACACATCGGCGCGAGCGGGTGTACTTGCGTACAGATGCAGCGGCGGCCACGTCCGCCCTAGCCACTTAATCTAAAGGCGTCGTTGGCTATCCTATCCGCGTCCCCCTGCGGGACGAATCCGGCGTTCTTGGCCAAAATCCGATACTCTCTAGGCAACATGCCGTAGGTCGCCTTGAACCTGCGACCAAAGTGCGTCATATCGGAAAAGCCCCAGCAATAGGCTATCTCTGTTAAGGTCCGATGCGCCTGAAACGGATCTTCCAAGGACCTTCGACAACGTTCGAGTCGTCTCGTTTGAATTAGGCGCATGATCGACGTTCCGTCGCGCGCCAGCAGGCTGTTAGCATAGCGGACGCTGATCTCAGCTGCTGCCGCCACGCTGCCGGCGGTGAGACTCGGGTCAGACAAGCGCGCTTCGATCACCGCCCGTAGCCTCATTGCGGCAAGCGAGCGCGCCGAGGAAACGTTTGGCCTTTGCGTCCCCAGTGCCTGAGTGAGCGATAGAGCGAAAAGGTCGAGCACCTGGTCCTTGACGGTTTCCTCAACGGCCGGACGCATCCGGCCGATATAAGGAGGCAGCATTGCTATCAGCGAGGAGGTCAGTTCGCCTTCGGGCCCCGACCTTTTGATCGGGCAAAGGACCATCTCTCGCGTTTGGCCAAGGCGCGCCTCCAGCTCGCGTCGTGGAACCTTGAGAAGAAGCATATTTGAGTCGGACGGGAACCTGCACCCGCAGGGCAACTGCGGATCGAGCAATATCACGTCGCCTGGTTCCAAAAGAGCCCGCTGGCCGTTTTGTTCGAACACGACGTTCCCGAAAATCTGGCGGCAAATAAAGAGCTCGTCGGCCGTTTCGCAAGCGATTTGGCGTGCCGTACGCGTGGCGTCCATCGGCGAATTCTCGAAGAGTAAGACCCCCGCGGTTGCCAAGTCGCCGATTTGAAGTGACGCCTGGAATGACGGCCGGCACTTGGGCCTGGCATCGTGCTGGATGATGGTTTGGCAGGCCACATCGTGCCAGTAGTTGAATCGGTCGCGTGCCGGCACATCGCTCGTCGAGATTAGCAATTTCATTGGACTGCTCCATTTGTGCCCTCGCGCCATAGTCTGAGTGCCGAAACAGCCGATCCGGGACAATTCGAATCGCATAGAGTTAAGGGCATGCTGGTGTGATTCACGACGGCGGTCAAATGGGGTCGAAGGCGCGATACTTCTTCCACGTTGTTGGCAACCGTAAAACGATTGACGACAAGAAAGGGACGGTCTTCGCTGGGCCGGAGGTAGCGATGATTCACGCCGCCTTCATCGCAGTTGAGTTGGCCCAGGAAGGAGACCAATTCGAAGACAGCGCTGTCTCCGTGCTCGACGGACAAGGTAATGAAGTTGCAAGGATCGCAGTGACTATCGCCACTCGCGACTAACGCGCCGAGAACGTTGCGCCGATACTACGACGCGCGAAAGTCCAGGTTGGCAACGAAAATGATGATGAGCCTCCGATGAGGCCCGTGCCGACCATCATCTCACCACGCAGGGCATTGAGGATTTGACGCTCAATCGGGCAACATCCCGACCATGCCCCAAAGAATTGAATTGGTTGCGACTATCGCTTTGCTATTGCGTGATTTTCGAGGACGTGGTTGTATCGTCCGAGAGACTCTCGTGTGTTGCGTCCCAGAATATGTTGCGTCCCGTCAATTTGCGTGCCGATGATACGACCCTAAGCGGCAGGCTATCGGAACTGATGCAGACCCGATGCGGCGCGGTCTTGCAGATGCGCAAATTGTTGAAGCTGGCGGGCTTGGCGCTTCCCAATGAGGGCAAGATAACGCCTGCAATAAGCGAACAATTGGCCAGGTCGTTGGACCGCATCGGATTGGCCATCGAGCCTGATTATCGATATGATGGATGGTTGCCTGGACTTGACGATGAGGTCGTCATCTTCAAAGCCGAAGACGGAGGTCCGATTAGCCCGGAACGGCCAGCTTACCTAGAGACGAAGATCAAGATTGACGCAATTGCTCTTTCGGCCGCTGCCAATGGAAACACGCGCGGCGAGGGATTCGAGCCCATCAAAGGTGAAATCGCCGCCGCGCCCGGATTTTCGCCCGTTGAAAGGGCTCGTCTTCTTGCCTACGCTTTTGTTTCGCTGGCGAGTCCCCCAAAGCTGAGGCAAGCGGAACGGATTGGCCGCACCAAATTAGCGGATTCCAGGTCGAACAGCCGCGCGTCGCTAGAGATGAACATCTTCCCCCTCGCGGTAGCGAATATCCTGTTCGGGTTCGCGATGCTTTTGGCATACTTCGCGGCGAATATCGATCCTGGCCCAGGCGTACCCAAAATGAGTGCCGCCGACATTCGCCACGAATGCTCTTTTATAACTGAAGATGCGTTTCACGCCGAATGCCTCCAGCATGCTCAGCGTGCCGAGGCAGAGGGCGCTAGGAATGTAGCGGCGGACTCGCCGAAAGCCCTCCCCGAAATCCAATAGACGAGCGAACTCAAGTAGCATAGCCCGTTGGCTCTGTTGCCGGCTTGCCCGGAGCGTCAGGCTTTTCAATACTTGGACATGCACCGCTCAACCTACACCGGCCCACCCGCCACAATCGCCGACGTGCGCCGCATCGGCGTTAGCGCCGTCATCATCGAGTGCGCACGGCTCTATCGCTATCATCAGGCCCGCAACGATTATGACGCGCTCGCCCTGCCCGACGAATTGCCATCCATCGACATCACCAAGCATCGGCGCTTCATCTGCACGAAGTGCGGCTCGTGCAAGGTCACGGCGCATGCCTGTTGGGCCGATTTTTCGGCGCCGGGCAACGGCGTGCCGGCGGCCTGGCGATGAGCGCCGTCCCGGATTGGCGGAAGCTCGTGAAATCAACGTTGCCCTGGGCACCTGGCACGTTCGCTGACCTGGGTCCTCTCTTGTTTTTTTGGGTTCGTATCACAAGTTTCTTGGTCGAGCAGGCGCGCCCGTTTCCCGTCTGGACGCTGAAGAAGCAGCCAGCGCGCCGCCTTCGGAACGTCTGCCTGTCCGGCCGGCGAGCGAAGTGTGCCTCATCAACTGGAGTTCCAATCATGACAACTCTCGCCAAAAAAACCGCTCTCGTCACCGGCGGCTCGCGCGGCATTGGCGCCGCAATCGCTAAGCGGTTGGCCGCAGAAGGGGCGAATGTGGCCATCACATACACGAAAGGTGCTGACGCAGCCGCCTCGGTCGTGAAAGAAATTGAAGCCGCAGGAGGAAAGGCGATAGCGATTCAGGCGGATGCTACCGATGCCAAAGCCGTCAAGATTGCGGTCGAAAAGACCGTCACGGCCTACGGTCAACTCGACGTGCTTGTGAACAATGCCGGCACCGCCATTGCAAAGCCGTTTGAGGAATCCACGCTTGAGGAGCTGGACCGCGTCATCGACATCAATCTGCGCGGCGTATTCATTGCGACGCAGGCGGCACTGAAGCATATCCAGGACGGCGGACGCATCATCATGATTGGTTCCTGCGTAGGCGAACGTGACATGACACCCGGTTTGGCTGCCTACGCAGCCACTAAAGGAGCCGTCAAGATGTTCACGCAAGGGCTCTCACGAGAAGTCGGGAGTCGGAGCATTACGGTGAACAACATTCAACCAGGTCCTATCGATACGGACTTGAATCCTGCTGGAAGCGATTGGGCACCGTACCAAATCGCCAACACGGCGCTCAAACGCTACGGGCGCGCCGATGAAGTCGCCGCCTTGGTCGCGTTCGTGGCAGGTCCTGAAGCGTCTTACATAACCGGCGCGAATCTTACCGTCGACGGCGGCACAAATGCCTGACCGAGGACCATAGAATCGAAGGATGTGCGGACGCTTCACCCAAAATTATACGTGGCAGCAGGTGCACGAGTTCCTGAGCGTCTTCGGCGCGCCGCGGAACCTTCAGGCGCGTTATAACATCGCGCCGACAACCCTCGTTGACATGGTCCGCCACGACGCTGAGGGCCGACGCGAACTTGTGCGCGGCGTTCGCTGGGGCCTAATCCCGAACTGGTGGAAGATGCCCCTTAAAGACCTGCCGGCGACGTTCAACGCCCGCGTCGAGACGGTCGCGGACAAGGGCGATGTTTCGCGCTGCTTACAGAAGCAGGCGTTGTGTTGTCCCAGCGTCGGGATTTTATGAGTGGACGGGACCGAAGGGCGCAAAGCAGCCGCATATCTTCGTCGATGCGCAAGGCCATCCGATACTTGCCCTCGCTGGCCTATGGGAGCGCTGGCGCGATCCGCACACGCGCGAAGACATTCTGTCGTGTACGCTAATCGTGACTGAGCCGACGAAATGGATGTTGCCCTACCACGACCGCATGCCGGTGCTGCTACAGCAAGCGGAGATTGACCGTTGGCTTTCCGGCGCGATGGACGCCAAGGAATTGCATCCGGCCTCAGAGTCGGCGTTGCGAGAATGGCCAATTGACCGGCGGATGAACAAGGCCGACGTTGGTGATGATGACCCGACGTTGTTGGAGCCGATAAAGTCAGGGCTGCTTTGATGAATCCGTGGCTTCTCTTCGAATCTGAATTGGTCGCACATTCACACCTTCGAAGCGGGCCTGCGCTCGGGCCGCCGGCCATAGAGAAAAGAAGGAACATATTGTGCTGCGTGCGCGTTCCCTCTCCAGAACGGGAGAAAGAACCATGCATATCACCAATCCTTTGCTCGCTTCAGCCGTAGCGATTTGCTTCAGCGCCTATGCCGTAATCATGATCTATGGCGCCCACCTTCAATCAGTCGGGATCAACCCGTTCAGTTGAGAGCAGCGCCGGTAACACGGCCAACAAAAAGAACCCGCCCGACGAACCGGACGGGTGATAATTAGTCAGTCATTCGAGGTCGCCGCGCATCAACAATGGCAATGGCGATAGCCGTGAGGGTAGTAGCACCGCCCGGTGGGTGACACAATCTGTGTCACCTACTGCCGGTTGATACCCAATGCGCCATCCACCGCTCCGACCTCCGCGCCGACGACAGCGCATTCAGGGGGCCACCGCCTCGAAGGGACTGTTCCGGTCAAGCAAATTTGAACTTTTTGGTTCTTGACCTCCATATTGGCCCTTTGCTTTTTTCGCCTTGGCGGAGCCAACCCCGGGCGATTTAAAGCCAAGAACAGTATGAGCAAACGGAAGATATCCAAGGCCGAAACGGGCGCGCCGCGGTTTGACCCTGCGGCTTTCTTGGAGACTGTCGCCAAGGGCCGCGTCATTGCTACGCATCAGAAACGAGACATCATTTTTGCGCAGGGCGACGACGCAGACGCCGTTTTCTATATTCGAAAAGGCAAGATCAAAATTACCGTTCTATCCAAAGAGGGTAAGGAAGCGGTGGTCGCGATTTTGGGTGCGGACGAATTCTTTGGCGAAGGATGTTTGATCGGTCAGCCGAAACGATTGGCGACAGCCAGTGCGATGACTGACTGCGTGACCATGCGCGTAGACAAAACAGAAATTCTGCGCGTCCTGCAAGGCGAGCCGGCATTTTCTCAAATGTTTGTCTCGCATATTTTGGCGAGGAATGCCCGCGTTGAAGAAGACCTGGTCGATCAGCTTTTCAACTCGACCGAGAAACGGCTTGCGCGGCTGCTCCTTCTGTTGGCCAACTTCGGCAAGGAAGGAAGACCGGAGCCACTCGTCGCAAAGATCAGTCAGGAGACTCTCGCAGAGATGATCGGCACGACTTGATCACGCGTGAGCCATTTCATGAATAAGTTCCGCAAGGCGGGGTTCATCGACTATAACGGTCATCTCGAAGTACACAGCTCGTTGCTAAGCGTGGTGCTTGCCGAGCCGCTCCGGACTGTTGAACCGCCGCGCGGGAGAACCGCCAAGTAGGCGCGCACGGCCCACTTGCCGATTCACCCAAGCCACGGCGCTGGCCAGGGACTGTTCCGACCTCAGCCGGAGTGTCCCAGGATGTCTGGATGGGCGTTCTAATTTGTCGCAGTGCCGGCGATAGGAGGTGTTCGATTCTGCGCAGACTTATCTGGGCTGCTTTGGGAGCATGCGCTCGTAACTTGGAGTGCGTGCCATGTTAACGGACCCCATCTTTTCGCATGTCAAACGCATCGAAAGTCGCGTCTGCATCTGGGTATCGACAAATCAGGGCTGCCATCGAGCCCAACGATTTCATTGCAAATCCGATTTCGTAGAGGAGCCTAGCGCGGTGGCTTTCCGATAAACTCCCGTGAGCTCCAGGCTGCAATTCGGTGTAGTGCCAGGGCGCGCTCTCAATTGCAGCAAAATCGGATGCGGGAATCTCGTTCCAATTCAACAGCGGTGCAGTATTGAGTACTGCCACACAATCGTGGGCGGCGATGGTGGCGCTCATAGACAAATCTCCGGGACCTCTTGGGGCAGCACGTCTGCCACCATCCGAGTAACGGCGCGTCGAATGAATTCCGCCGACCCTACCTTTTGGACGGCGGCGGCGCGCATAACTTGCTCGCGAAGCCCCCTCGGTGCGGGAGCGCTGATACGGTCCGGGTATCGCGCCGAATTATCTGGAAGGGTGACGAGATGCATTGAAAGCCTCCGATTTCCGAAACTTTATTCCGGAAGCGGGGCCAGGCGTTAGATAGAGACCGCGGGTTCTGCGACATTCGTTGAAGTTGCGAGTTTCGTGCGTTTTAGGAGAAATCGCGAGCTCTTGACTGCCGGTCGCCACTGCGCCCGCGCCTCTTGGCTCACTGACACACCTGTTCCCAGCGACAATTGCCAAATTGATCGCACACCTGCGCCTGATGGCACTCTGATGTACCTAAAGACGGCAGCGTCGGCGGGTTGAGCGGAGCTAAGGAGGGTGTAGCAAGCGGACATAATGTAGGGGGCACAAGGGCGGAAGATCGATCGAGCTATCACAAAGCGGCTGCATTTGCCCATTCACGCATTGACATATGCATCCGCCTTTCGCGGCTGTGGCAAAACCCACTCCGATAAGCACAGCAAAGAGCAGCTTTCCAACTTTCATCGTCCGGCCCTCCCAGCGGGATCGTATATCACCCTCGGAGCGAGCCGACCCCATTGCCGCGTCCGGCGACGCAAGGAGGTACCGAAATTCGCTAGAAGGCGCCCGAGGTTTGTGCAATTCTTTCAGCGCACGTTTAGTAGGAGGCTTTTATGAAAAATCTGAAAGCCATCATCACGAGCGCATTCCTGCTCTCCCCTTTGTGCGCATCCGAAGCCGCCACTCTAAGCAACAGTCACATTGGTAATTGGTCCATCTGGGCCTATTCCGATGATCAAACCGGAGAATTTTCCCATTGCGCCGCGGCAACTCAATACAAGAGCGGCATATCGATGCTATTTTCCGTAAACCGCGCCTATACATGGAGTATGGGGTTTGCAAATTCTCAATGGCGATTGCAAAAAGGGACCAGCTATCCGATCGCGTTCACCGTCGATCAAGTCCCCGCGCTGAACGCAACAGCAGTCGCCATCAGAAGTGACACGGCAGAGGTGCCCCTTGCCGATAGCGTCGCGCTCTTCAATGTTTTTAAAAGAGGTAACTGGCTCACCGTGTTTGCAGCGGGGCAAGTCTTCCAATTTGCGCTGACGGACACATCCAAGGTGCTTCCTGCTCTCATTTTGTGTGTCCGGAATTATCTGCAGCCGGCCCCGTTGCAGGCGGCGAATCCATTTGTCGCAGCGGCACCGACCAGTTCCGCAGGTAATTCCGACGACACGACCGCTGTAAGGCAGGCTGAGGCTACAGCCTTTCTTGCCAACGTTCTGAGCCAAGCCGCGATCACTGGCTACAGCATGCTGACACCTGCAGATGCCGCCAAGCTAACAACGGATGCAGCTTGGAAAACCGAAAGTGAATTCGGAATTCTGACCATTGTCGACCCCAGTGCGAATATGGGGCCTAACGACATTGATGCGACGCTGGTCCAAAAGGACGGTAAGGGATGCCAAGGCAAGTTTCTGTCCGGATCCATGTCAGAAGAGAAGGAAACAAAAGGATCTCGCCTCTTCACATCCTGCAATTCCGGGGGTCAGACTGTTACGGCGTTATACACAGTCCTACCCAGGCCAAATGGAGGCTATTACGTACTGGGCACGCTCAGCGAAGATCAGGCCCAGAATTCTGACGCCAGTCCCGCCCGCAGCATTGATGCCAGCATTAGGGCCGCGGCGTACAAGATTCTTGTGAAATGAGACGTTACGTCGGAAGCTCCTGATCTGAAGAGTGCCCGCGCCCAGTCAGTTCTTGCCGGTGTTTCGCTTATCTTCAACCGCGGCGTGCCGCTCGAGCCATTCGTCGTCTGACAAGGGCGTCGCGAGGATAACATAGCGCTCACCGCTTTCTCCGCCGCTATGTTAAATCGCTGCGAGGCGAGGATGACAATAAGGAGCTGCATCTTTAGCGATCGCAGCAGCCTCATCATAGCGGCCGGCAACATAATGCGTCTCAGCGGCCTTGAGCATAATCTCCAGCGGACTTTTGCCAGCTTCGGCCGCCTTGTCGGCAATATCCCTCGTGCGCTTCGTTGCAGAGCCGACCTTGCGACCGGCATTTTCCCGTTTACCTCCGCGTGACATTTTGATTTCCTTTGATTGTTTTCAATTGACGTTCGATCACGATTACCTCCCATCTAATTTAGATCCGCTTGCCCATTCGGCCTTAGACCCGCGCGAGCGAAATAAGGAGCAACTAACGGTCCCGATCGATCGCCTCTCAAATAAGCATTGAGGGCACTCTGATGCCCGGCGAGAAGCATATCCAGGGCAACGCGAGACACCTCCCATGGGCCGCCGACGATACGCCTGCCGATCAGGAATTTACCGCACCAAGCCCGCAGTGTCGTTTGGGATCGGCCACTAATTTCGGCGGCCTTGCGAAGGCTAATTGCTTCGCGGCGATCGTAGGGAATTAGAATTTGCGGGCGCGGACCGCCGATCGAATTTAATTCGACCTGGCTATTAGCCAATTCATTGCCGGTCGCCGGTGCTCTTTGTCGATTGCTATCAGCCATGGATAGCCTCGGATGCGACATTTGACGGCGTCTTCGGCAACTGTAGATCAGCCGACGCTACAAGCGAGGGGGGATGGGGCAAATCAATTAGGAGCACCTCGCCGGCGCCCGCAAATTCGTCCAGCGCATCGATCGCGCCCTCCCTTGTGGGCTTCCAGCCATTTTTGGCTTTGAGCGCCTGGGCCGCGTCGCGGGCAGCCTCGAGCGCGGTCCTGACGCCGGCGTTGTAGGCTCGGATCTCGGCGGGTGTCATTAGCTGCCGACCAAATTGAAGGCGCGCCCGCTCTCGGTCCGGGCATAGCACGGGCCTAATGCTTCGATCCGTTCACCACGGATCCACCAAATTAGACCCCCGGGCTTATCGCGGTCCGGCAGGTCAAACAGCTCCCCCGGTTTCCATTGAAGTTCGGCCGCGAGGGCGCCCCATTGATCGAGAAGTTGGCCAGCATCGTCGACGGCCTGGCGCCAGGCCGCTTCGGAGATCGATAGCGGCCGTTGGCATTGAAGCCGACCAAAGGCGTCAATGAACTGCTCTGGGCACACCCCGGCAGCCATGGCTTTGCGTTCTTCGAGGTTGTCCAGGCCGTCGCTTACGGCACCGTTCAAGCCCCGAAGGTGTCCATGATTTGCGAAGGTGTCCAACCTTTCAGGGGTGGACATCTTCGGGTTTTGTTGGCCACCTTCGGAGAGGGACCATTCCCAGCCATCTGCCATGCCGCGTTTTGCTGGCTTGATCCTCAAGCTCTGTTGAGCGCGCCGAATGGTGCGCCATGACAATCCGCAGTCAGCTCCGGCCTTCTTGACTTCCTTTGCTAGCCGAGGTCCATCGACCAGAAAGTCGATCAGAAAATCGGTCGCTTCCTGCAGCTCGGTGGCGGCCTCGCCGCCGCTGTCGTCCGCCTCGGCAACCGCCAGCATCTCTTTTGCCGTCCCCTCGATGCGTTCACCCCAGATGGCGACGGACGCGTTGATATCGGCTCGGCCCGGCATTGGACTGAGCTCGAGCGAATAGCTAAAGCCGCCGTCGTCGGGGCCGATGTTTGATTTCGCCCGCGCAAGGATCCGCCGGCCGGCCGTTCCGTCTTCCGCCTCAGGCTCTTTGGCCGCCACCATAACGATGCGGGCAAGCGCGCCGAACGCGACGGATCCGGTGATTCGTTCGATGGGCTCACGGCCTGCCGTACCCTTCGAGAAATGGTGGATGCCCAGAAGCGCCGCGCCGGCTTCGCCAGCGAGGTCCACAAGCGGCTGAAGCGCTCGCCGCGTCTCACCATTCTTGTGCGAATCCGAAGCGACTGCCGAAACGATCGGATCGACGATAATCAGAACAGCACCGCCGGCCTGCTCGATCGCATGCCTAAGTGACGGCATGTCCTTGGCCGGATCGAAAGGCCGAGGCTGATTGTTTTCGATCACATGCTCAATGAAGAACACCCGGCTTAGATCGGCGCCAGATGCTGATAGCCGTGGAACTAAAGTGTCGGCAGGGTCATCCTCGCCGCTCCAGACAATGACGTTCCCCATTGTCGCCGAATAATCGTCTGGCCACTGCGCGCCCGCTGAGACAGTCGCTGCGATCTTCATCGCGAGAGTGGTCTTGCCGGATCCTGGCTGGCCACCAAGGATGTGCATTTTTCCCCTCGCAAGCCAGCCGGGCCATATCCAGCAGAATTCCCTTTGCTTTGATTTCTGACGCGCACTTTAGCGAGATTGAAGACTGCGGTTGGGCGGCGGAGCGGCCGTTCACCTCCGAGACAAGCGATGGTTTGGCTGAGCCATTTGTTTTCGCCTGATAAGCACGCGCCTCGTCAGCGAAGAACTTATTTCGTTTCTCCTCGGGCCAGATTTGGAAATCTTCGGGGTAGACGCTCACGCGTTCGCCCCTGTTTCCCAAGGAGCGCGCGGCCTGAAATCGCGGTAAATACTCGACGCCTCGCGGGCGGCGCAGAAAAAATTCTTCAGCCCGTGATTAAAGGCCAAATCATCTTCTACGCCAGCGGCGAGTTGCGCCATCTGGGCATAACTGACGGCCACTGCGAGACAATCGGAAACTGCTTCGCGCCAGAGAAACATACGTTCGCGCATTGCGAGACGCTGCTGCTCTTCGCGTTGGAGCGTCGCTTTTGCGACTTCCGCATCGGTAGGCGGAAGGGAAGCGTTCATCTCGCCGGCCCTCCGGCGTGTTCGACGATCGCGTCAAGGAACGCCCTCCAGTAGGTGGCGCTGTTTTGCTTTGCCTCGGCGATGATCCGGCGACAGGCTGAGCGATTGCCCGCACCGGACGTTTCCCAAAGAAAACTAGGCTTGCCGTCGTCACGGCGCGTAATCGTGAAATGCGCACCATTCGCAACCATCTCGGCGACGGCGTGGCGTGCGGCGCGTACCGGTTCGAAAGAGCCGGGCTCGGACGCGTCGATCGGAATCTGTGTCGGTAACATTGGCATCTCCTTTTATTGAGATGCCGGCCCTTGGAGGCTTGAAACCGCCCGCGAAAAATCATATAAATTGCTTGTCAGAGCTTAATATGAATTTCGCGCCGGTCTCCTCGTGGGGCCGGCGTTTTCCTTAGGCGCCGTTCGCTGTGGCGCGGCGTGAGTTGAGGAAACGAACCAAATCGGGCGCAGCGATCAGGGAGCGCCTCCCAATCTTGATTAGTGGAAGCTCACCAGAATTGATCAGCCGGTAAAGGTATGTCCTGCCGAGATTCGTGATCGCGATTGTTTCGTTGATTGAATAAACTGCTTTGATGAGACCGTAATCCGCGGGAATCATCGACATGGTGGCCGCCGCGGCGGAATTTGGATTGTGTTGAGCTTGCATTGTACCACCGCTGATTGGAGAAGCGATGGTTCATCATTATTCACATCCACTCTCACGGCACAACAAGCTTAAATAGGAACAGTCAAGGTACCAAATTTCATCCAATTCTTTCAACGCGCGCTTCACATGACCGGCCAACGAGGCGGTACCTCCTTTCGCGCGGCACGGAAGCATCGGTTGGAGTGCAGCTGTCGCAAACGAAAGTGCTTCGCTTTTGGTCGGTAGCCTTCCATGTACGTTCGCCCAAAGCTTTAATAGCTCAAAAACCGCCGAATGCTCAGCGTGGCCGTCGCGCCCGGGCGCCGATTTTTTCGGCGTCTTTCGGATAGCAGAATTCTACCCATTTCAGCAGATCATCGATAGCTCTGTGACTTGCTTCGAATCTCGATCCATATGGGTCAGAGGGGTCATATTGGGCTTCGCTCTCAACTATGATCAGGCGTTTGGTGTCATTATCGTGTTCTAAATGATCAAATACGTCCTGCTGGAGTTTATGGAGTAACGTTTGGGCCTTCTTCAACACGAAATGTTGGCTCGAGAAGTTAGGCCGCTTAGCGAACTCACGCTCACTTATATATGCGATGTCGAAAATATCCTTCAGGCGGGCCTTTATTTCTCTATGTGTCTCCGCGCTGAATGATCCCAAATGCTCGACAACGTTTTTTTCCAGATGCTCGTCAGTGTAATTGACGGTTGCTAGCGTCTTCAGTTCGTCCACACTCGGGGGTGCCCACGATTTGGGCCCAGACCTAGGCATGATTCAGCTCCCAACGAGTATCCACGAGGGAATGCGGTCTTGCTGCATGTTCACCTTTTCCGGATCGACACGACCTTCGATCCCGCCTCAGAACAGCCGAGGTAGCCGGCCCATGCGTCCATCAGCTTCCGTCGCTTCGCGAGCGCGTCGGCGCGGCGGTAGGCCTGCTCGGCCTTGTCGCCGATGACGTGCGCTAGGGCCGCCTCTGCGACCTCACGCTGGAACGAGGTGGCTTCGCCTGCCCAATCGCGGAACGAGCTGCGGAAGCCATGCACCGTGAAAGCCTCGGCGCCGAGTCGGCGCATCAGCATGGCCATCGCCATATTGGACAGCGGCTTGTTTCGAAGCTGGCCAGGAAAAACGTACTCGCCTACCCTCATCTTCTCGGCGGTATCGAGGATGGCCAGCGCGCGAGCGCACAGGGGCACGCGGTGCTCCCGTCCAGCTTTCATCCGCTCAGCCGGGATGGTCCATAGCTTCGCGCCGCGATCGATCTCGGGCCAACGTGCTTCCACAACTTCGGCCGTGCGGCTCGCGCAAAGGATCGAGAATTCGAGCGCGCGGGCAGCGACAGCTTCGCTCTCCCGCAGCTTTGCCACAAAGCCCGGTACTGCCTCGTGCGGCATGGCCGCATGATGCCGCTGCTCTATCTTCGGCCGGCGGGACAGCAAATGGTCGAGGTGACCACGCCAGCGGGCCGGGTTCTCTCCCTCGCGCAGACCCTTGGCGCGCGCGGCATCGAGGACGCGTTCGATCCGGCCGCGGACCCGCGCCGCCGTCTCCGGCTTGCTGAGCCAGATCGGTTGCAGAACCTCGAGGATGTCATCCGTTCCGATTGTAGCGACCGGCTTTTTGCGCAAAGACAAGGCGTATACGTGAAGCGTGTTCTTCCACTGCGCCGCATGCTTCTTGTTCCTGAAGCCGGGCATAAGGCTCGCCAGAAGAAGATCGGCAACGTCCCCGAAGGTTTTGGCCGATGCCTCTGCGGCCCTGGCCGCTTTCCTTGCCTGAATGGGATTGGTGCCGGCCTTCACGAGGCGTCTTGCGTCGGTCGCCGCGTCGCGGGCATTGGCCAGAGAGACGGCGGACAAGCCGCCCAACCCGAGCTCTTTGAGCTTGCCGCCCCATCGGAACATGAAGATCCAGCGCCGCGCACCGCTACGGTCGACGACGAGATAAAGGCCGTTGCCGTCCGAGTGGCGACCGGGCTTGACGATCGTCGCCACAGCCCGCGAGGAAAGCTTGTTCTAAGTCCGGGCCATCGCCCCTACCCCAACATTCATCCCAACAATTGACGCGGATTGTAGAGAACGAAAGCGAACGCGTACAGACGAACCGAGTCGCAAAGCCGTTGAAAACAATGGAAAACGCGAACGGTCGCGAATTCTCATGAACGTGGGTTTGGCGGAAGGGGTGGGATTCGAACCCACGGCGGGCTTTCACCCGCGGCGGTTTTCAAGACCGCTGCCTTAAACCACTCGGCCACCCTTCCGATCCCCTCATCGAGAGGTGCGAGGCTCGTTCGGAATCGGCGATTCCGTCGAAGTAGTCCCGCTCTCCGGCTGCATCAGCATTGCCGATCTTCCCACGTGGATCCAGCCCGACGGAGAATGAAACTTTGTCGTCGCGGGCGAGTTCACGAAGTCGAAACCGGAGTGCGGACGTGCTTTTGCCCCGAGGTTTTTGGCATCGTCGCCTCGTTGCAATTGGAGAAACACAGAGAGTAACGATCATTAACAGAAAGTTGATCTCTGCCAAATTTCTGACTTTGAAGATCCCGTGATCGTCGCAGTTAAATCTTAAGTCCGCCACAATCGCGCTGTGAGCTTAGATAGTTCCTCTTTACTATATCAATAGCCAAGCCGCGACGGAAAATCTGTTGCACCATAGCGACAGCACCTTCGAATAAAAATCTTTTGTTTGTCTTTTTTCGGTAATTCTGTTGAACCGAAGTGGGAACGGACTTAGCTGCAGCGTTAGGCTCGAAACGCGTGGAGGGGAATAAATATGCTGCGTAAGCTTCTCATGACATCGGCACTCGTTTGCCTCGCCGCTCCGGCGCTCGCGGCCGACCTGCCCAATAGAAAGTCGGAACCGATCTATACGCCGCCGCCACCCCCGGCCTTCACCTGGACCGGCGTCTATATCGGCGGCCAAGTCGGCTATCAGTGGGGCACATCAAATCCGAACATCGATACGGGCGGCGCGTTCGTCGCCGGCCTGCCAGGCAACACCAACAGCGGCGTCGTCGGCGGTGGGCACGTCGGTTATAATTTGCAAGTCAGCCAGTTCGTGTTCGGCCTCGAAGGCGATGTGGATGGCTCGAGCATTAATGGTGGCAATTCAAGCGGCCTGGTCGCCTATACGACGCGCGAGCCGATTGAGGCTTCGATCCGCGGCCGCGTCGGTTACGCCTGGGACCGCATCCTCATCTATGGAACAGGCGGCGGGGCCTACGGCGACTTCCATAATATTTATACGGGCCCCGGCGGCGTCGACAGCATCTGGGATAGCCGCCTCGGTTGGACGGCAGGTGGCGGCATCGAATATGCTATTACCAACAACTGGTCGGTCCGCGCCGAATACCGCTATAGCGACTTCGGCCGCGTCAGCGACCCGCTGACGGCCTCCCTCGGTGCCGGCAATACCGCGACGACGCATTTGACCGACAATCGGGTTCAGGTCGGGTTCAGCTATAAGTTCGACATGTTTGGGCCGCCTGCCCCGGTCTTCGCAAAATACTGAAGCTCACTTTGGGCGGATGAAGAAAGACCCGGCCGCGCGGCCGGGTCTTTTCGTTTTCTCCCCGATTTCGCGTTGAATTTGCTTCGCCAATTCGATTGAGCTCCGTGGCGCAATTGGCACAGCGCCCCAAATAATGATTTTTATCCACCTTCCGCACGAGAATTTGATTGCGATGCGGACCTCCGCTTGTAAACCTCGCGGGAGGTGATTTAAGGGGGATTCCATTGCGCAAAGCTCTTTTCACGACAGCAGCGCTCATCGCGCTCACCGGTTCGGCACTCGCAGCCGACCTTCCAACCACCAAGGGGCCGCCCGTCTTCGCCCCTCCGCCGGTTTTCACCTGGACTGGCGCCTATGTCGGCGCCCAGGCGGGCTATGAATGGGGGAGGACCAGCAACGCAGTCTTCACCGATCCAGGAGTCTTTCTCGCCGGCCTGCCCAGCTATGATGGCTCAGGCGTCGTAGGCGGCGTGCATATCGGATATAATTATCAGATTAGCCAGTTCGTCCTTGGCGTAGAAGGGGATGTGGAAGGTTCGAGTTATTCGGGCTCCGCCACCGGGACTGTGCCGTTCACGTCTTACACGACGCGCATTCCCGTTCAGGGTTCGATCCGTGGCCGGGTTGGTATCGCCTGGGATCGCGTGCTGTTCTACGCCACCGGCGGCGTGGAGATTGCCGACATCGAAAATACTTATGCGTCGCCGCCATTTGCGGCTGGTGGTTTCTTTGCGCTTGCTATTCCGGCAAGGCCGGCAGCGTTCAATTCCTTCTCAAGCGGGCGTGTCGGCTGGACGGTCGGCGGCGGCGTCGAATATGCCATCGATCCCAATTGGTCGGTCCGCGCCGAATATCGTTACACCGACTTCGGCACGTTCAACGAATTTCTCGTTCATACCTATCCCGGCGATTTCGTCCACCTGAATATCTACGACAACAAGGTCGAGGTCGGAGCGAGCTACAAGTTCGATCTTGCGCCGCCGCCCACGCCGGTCGTCGCAAAATACTAAGAGCTGACGCACGAAGCGCAAAAGCCCGGTCCTGTGGCCGGGTTTTTTATGGCTGCGTCGTATCTCAAGGGCGCGTCTCAAGGCTCCGGAACCTCCGGCGACCTCGGTTGCATGCGGGCAGGCGGCATGGCAGGTGAGCCCGCATGAGTGATACGTCTCGCCCCTCCATGGCGCCGCCGCGCAAATCTGCGCCCAAAATTTCCTTCGTTTCGCTGGGCTGCCCCAAGGCCCTCGTCGACAGCGAGCGCATCATCACCCGCTTGCGGGCCGAGGGCTACGAGCTCGCCAAGACCCATGCGGGAGCGGATGCCGTCATCGTCAACACCTGCGGCTTCCTTGACAGCGCCAAGGCCGAAATCGCTGGCCGCGATCGGCGCCGCGCTCGAGGCGAATGGGAAGGTCATCGTCACCGGCTGCGTGGGCGCGGAAGCCGGCACGATTCGCGCTGCCTTCCCCGATGTCCTTTCGATCACCGGGCCGCAGGCCTATGAAAGCACCGTCGCCGCGGTGCATGAAGCGGTCGCGCCGCCGCATGATCCTTTCTTCGATCTCGTGCCGGCGCAAGGCATCAAGCTCACGCCGCGCCATTACGCCTATCTGAAGATCTCGGAGGGCTGCAACAACCGCTGCTCCTTCTGCATCATTCCGCATCTGCGCGGCAGGCTCGTCTCGCGGCCGGCGGCCGAAATCCTACGCGAGGCCGAAAAACTCGCCGCCGCCGGCGTGAAGGAAATTCTCGTCATCTCGCAGGATACCGGCGCCTATGGACGCGATATCTCCTATGCCGAAAGCACGTTTGGCGCTCGCCAGGTGCGCGCCAAGTTCATCGACCTGGTGCGCGAACTGGGCTCGCTCGGCATGTGGATACGACTGCACTACGTCTATCCCTATCCGCACATCGACGAGGTTTTGCCTTTGATGGCGGAAGGCAAGATCCTGCCCTATCTCGATGTTCCCTTTCAGCATGCGAGCCCAAAAGTTCTGCAGGCGATGCGCCGCCCCGGCGATCAGGAGAAGACGCTGGAGCGCATCAAGGCATGGCGCGAAGCCTGTCCCGATCTCAGCTTGCGCTCGACCTTCATCGTCGGCTTTCCCGGCGAGATGGAAGAAGACTTCGAATTCCTCCTTGCCTGGCTCGAGGAAGCGCGGCTCGATCGTGTCGGCGCCTTCAGATACGAGCCCGTCGCGGGCGCGCCCGCCAATGACCTGGGGCTGGCCCCTGTCCCGCCCGATGTCAGCGAGCGCCGCTACCGCCGCTTCATGCAGCATCAGCGGGCGATCAGCGCGCGGCTGCTCAAGATGAAGGTCGGCCGCCACCTTCCTGTCATCATCGATCGCAGCGGCCCCGATGGCGTGGCGGGCCGCACCAAGGGCGATGCGCCCGAAATCGACGGCAAGGTGAATATCACGACGCGTCGGCCGCTGCGTCTCGGCGACATCGTCAATGTGAAGATCGAGGGCTCGGATTCCTACGATCTCTTCGGAACCGCAGCCTGAGCGTCAGCTTCAGGACGCGCGATCGAGCTCGTGCTTCTTCTCTTGTAGCGCCACCGCCGTCAGCTTCTCTTCCATGATCTTCTCCTGCTGCCGAAACCACAGCCAGAAGACGACGACAGCCCCGATTGCCACGACCAGTCCGACAATCCCTATGAGACCGCTGACGCGGCGCATCGCATCGCCGAAGATATAGCCGCCAAGGCCCATGATCAGTGCCCAGACGATGGAGGCCGCCGTATTGTAGACGAGGAAGGAACGCCAATCATATTTGTTGATGCCGGCAAGCAGTGCCGCCAAGACGCGCAGCACCGCGATGAAACGACCGAAGAAGACAATCTTCGCGCCGTGATGCTTGAACAGATAGCGGCCGAGCGCGAGGCGGTTCGGGGTGAGACCCAGATAGGCCCCATAACGCTCGACGTAGCTGGCGCCCAGGCTTCGCCCGATCCAGAAACCACAGCCCCCGCCGATGATGGCGCCGGCCGCAGCGACGCCAATCACGATGGCAATGTTGAGATGACCGGTCGCGCCGGCATAGACGGCCGCAAGAACGAGCGCGCTCTCGCCGGGCAATGGCGATCCGGCACCCTCCAGCATCACGATGAGGAAAACTGCAGCATAGCCATGCCGAATGATCAAGGCATGGACATCGATCCCAAACATAGGCCTCCTTGCGCGAACCGCGACCGGCCGCTTCGTTTCCCCGCTCCCATTATAACGGGATCTGCTCTTGGTCCGTCGTCTGCGTAGTTTTGAGAGCCAAAATATATCTACACCAATTTGATGTTATATAAGTCAAATCTCGCATATGATCTGGCAAAATTAACCGGGCCGTTCTATATCCGACGAGTCCAACTTAAGCGCTTATTGCGGAATTCAACGCAGCATGCTGCAGGTTATTTCGGCCAACCGTCTCACGGATGGAACTGTCGTCTATCTTGGGCCGAATGGCATTTGGGTCGAAGACCTTGAAGCGGCGACGGTTTTCGGCAGTGATGCCGAATCTGAGGCGGGTCTCGAAAAGGCGCGCGCGGCGGTAGCCGACAATTTGGTCGTCGATCCCTTCGCAGTCGCGATCATCGAGGACGTCAAGGGACGCCGCGCCGCGGGCCTGCGCGACGCGATTCGTGCCTTGGGCCCGACCATCCACTACGGGGCGGCCGAGCGGAGGTGACATGTACCGCTACGACGAATTCGACGCCGCCTTCGTGGCCGAGCGGGTCGCGCAATTCAAAGATCAAGTCGCGCGCCGGCTCAGCGGCGAATTGACCGAGGAGCAGTTCCGCCCGCTGCGGCTGCAGAACGGCGTCTATCTGCAACTGCACGCCTATATGCTGCGGATCGCGGTTCCCTATGGCACGCTGTCGTCGCGTCAGATGCGCATGCTCGCCCACATCGCCCGACGCTATGACAGGGGCTACGGGCATTTCACGACGCGCCAGAACATTCAGTTCAACTGGCCGGCGCTTGCCGACTGCCCCGCCATTTTGAGCGAACTCGCCAGCGTCGAGATGCACGCGACCCAGACTTCCGGCAACAATATCCGCAACATCACCACCGACCAATTCGCCGGCGTCGCGGCGGACGAGATCGAAGATCCCCGCCCCTATTGCGAAATCCTGCGGCAATGGTCGTCGCTGCACCCGGAATTTTCCTTCCTACCGCGCAAATTCAAGATCGCGGTCACCGGCGCGGCACGCGATCGCGCCGCGATCCAGGTTCACGATATCGGCTATCAGATCGTCCGCAATGCGGAAGGCGAGATCGGCTTTACCTGCTATGTCGGCGGCGGTCTCGGCCGCACGCCCATGGTCGGCCATAAGATCCGGGATTTCGTGCCCAAGGCGGATCTCCTCGCTTATACCGAAGCGATACTGCGGATCTACAATCTCGAAGGCCGCCGCGACAACAAGTTCAAGGCCCGCATCAAGATCCTCGTGCACGAAAAAGGGCGCCGACGTGATCCGCGCCGAAGTCGAGGAGGAATTTGCCAGGAATCGTGCGGCTGCAATCGTCCTGTCGCAGGCCGAGATCGACCGCATCGCTGCCTATTTCGCGCTTCCCGCCCTGGCGGAACGGTCCGCCCGCTCCAGCGCCTTCGACGCCCGCCAGGCAAAGGACCCGGGCTTTGCTCGTTTCGTCGAGCAGAACGTGGTCGCGCATAAGATCAAAGGCTATGGCATCGTGACGATTTCGCTGAAGCCGATCGGCGGCATTCCGGGCGATGCGACCGCCGAGCAGATGGACGCCGTGGCCGATCTCGCCGAGCGCTATTCGCAGGACGAAGTCCGCGTCGCGCATGAACAGAACCTCGTTCTGCCGCATGTCGCACTCGAAGATCTTCCGGCGGTCTTCGACCAGCTCGTGGAGCAGCAGCTGGCGACCGCTAATGTCGGCCTCGTGACCGATATCATCGCCTGCCCAGGCCTCGACTATTGCGCGCTTGCCACGGCGCGCTCGATTCCGGTTGCGCAACGCATTTCCGAACGCTTCGGCAATGGCCCTCGCGCCCAAGAGATCGGTGATCTGAAGATCAACATCTCGGGTTGCATCAACGCCTGCGGGCATCATCACGTCGGCCACATCGGGATCCTCGGCCTCGAGAAGAAGGGAGTTGAATCCTATCAGATCACGCTCGGCGGCTCGGCCGATGAGACTTGCGCTTTGGGCGATGTCGCCGGACCTGGATTTTCGAGCGATGAGATCGTCGACGCGGTCGAGACGCTGGTTGAGACGTATCTGAAAATTCGTACGAACAAGGATGAGGATTTTCTCGCCGCCTATCGGCGCGTCGGCATGGCCCCGTTCAAGGAAGCGCTTTATGAGCGCGCATGAGGGCCTTCTCTTCGGCGATCAGATTGCCGCCTCGCGGCTCGCCGAAAAATTCTTTGCCCTCGATGCGCCGAAGCTGCTGCGGCTTGCCATCGAGGATCTTTTTCCCGAACGGATCGCGCTCGTCTCAAGCTTCGGCTCGGATTCGGCCGTGCTGCTGCACATGGTCTCGGAGATCGAGCGAACGACGCCGGTGATCTTCATCGATACGTTGCAGCTCTTTCCCGAAACCCTCGCCTATCGCGACCGGCTGGTTGCCGAACTGCATCTGGAAAATGTCATCACGCTGAAGCCGGAGCACGATCTGCTCGCCGCAGAAGATCCTGACAAATTTCTCTGGGCGCGCGACCCCGACCGTTGCTGCGAGATCCGCAAGGTGCTGCCTTTGGCAAAGGCTCTTCAAGGCTACGATGCCTGGATCACGGGCCGTAAGCGTTTCCAAGCTGCCACACGCGCCGCTCTGCCTTTGTTCGAGGCCGAAGGGGCACGGATCAAGGTCAATCCGCTCGCCGGATGGACGCAGTCGGACATCGACGATTATTTCAAGACGCATGCGTTGCCGCGCCACGATCTTGTCGCGCGGAATTATTTTTCGATCGGCTGCGTGCCCTGCACGTCGCCAGTGCGGCCTGGTGAGGAGGCACGCGCCGGCCGCTGGCGCGGTCGCGGCAAGACCGAGTGCGGCGTTCATGTTGCCTCGGTCGACGCAGGCGCGGATATTTGAAATGGCTTTCTTCAAGGACGGTCGTTTCACGCCCGATCCCTGGCGGCGCGTCGATGCCATCGAAGAACTGCCGGCTGAAGGTTACATCATCCTGAGCCTGGACAACTGGCACCGCCTCGCCTCGCCAAAGCAGCGCACGAACATGGCTTTCGGCCTACGGCTCGAACCAGGCCAGCGCGTTGAAACGATCGCCGAAGAACTTCCCTCCCTGGGGTTGGTCGCGATCCCGTTTCCCAAGTTCACCGACGGCCGCGGCTATTCGCTCGCACACGAAATCCGCGACCGTTACAATTTCATGGGCGAGCTGCGCGCAACCGGCGATGTTCTCTTCGATCAGCTGCAATTCATGGCGCGCTGCGGGTTCGACGCTTTCGAGATCAGCGATCCTGCGACGATCCGGAGGCTGGAAGAACAGCACAGCCCCGACACCATGCGGCACTTTTATCAGCCCGGGGATGGACCCGAGCAACCGGTCGGCACGAGCCCTTGGAGACGCCGGCCGACCTCCTGAACGCGCCGTTGAAACTTCAGGCGCTGCACCCGCATTGACGCGCTACTCGCTTGATGTCGCGCCACTGACCGGGCAACGTCAGCCCTTCGAGTTGCTTCTCGAGGATGATTTGCAAGCCGCGCAGGATAGGTTGATCGGCTTTATGTATCGCGCGGTCGATGGCACGGCGTTCGAGAGGCGCCGTGTCCTCGCCGAATTCCCTGACCACTCTCGCAGTGAAGGCGCCGATCGAGACACCATGAAGATCCGCCGCGCTTTTGACGCGCGACGCGAAAGCCGATCCGAGCGAAGTCACCGCCGCTTTCGCGACGTGCTCGTTCGAACAGGTGTGGACGATCTCGTCGATCAACATGCATGGCCTCCTTTCACTTCGGCAAGACCGAAGTTCGAACACGCTGTGGGCGGGATCGAACCTTAGCCTTGCGACCTAATCCGCAAATACGCTTAGGAGTGTGCCGGCTATCGCACTTCAGGGTCCACGATCAGTTCCGACACTATAGCGCAGTATGCCACCCGATGTCGGCTTTCTCATGACGGCAACACGATTCTTTCATGTTGGCCCGCACAATGGCGTCATCCAATCGCAATAAACAGCCACACTTCGTGGTAACGAGGCACAACGCTGACGCTGCGGAGAAGCGCACCGCCGCGCCCGCTGCGATCAGCAACGGCCGAAGTGCCCCGATTTCGAGATTTTATTTTTTCTTGTTTCAAATCTTTTGCATCGCAAACAAAAGGTGACTGCGCCGCAATCGGCCAACAAGCGCGAAGAAAACACCCGATGTGGACTATGCGATTGCAAATGCGATCTTCGCGAGACAAGCCCCAAAACCAACAGCCGCAGCTTGCAAGTATAAAAAGAGTTGATGGAACTCTCGGCGCGGCTGATAGTTCCCGGCGCTTGTGCTTTTTTTCTGCCGGTTTTTCGCGCCTCCCACGGAAGCAAAGCCGTCCGGTCGTAAATTATTTCTTAAATCCCCGAGGATCCGCCATGAACGAAAAAGGGCTGCGTCAGGCTCTGGTCGAAAAATGTCTCGAACTTGAGCGATTGAACGTCAACCAGGGAATGGCCGGAAATCTTTCTGTGCGCAGCGGTCAAGCAATGCTGATCACCCCGACCAGCGTTCCCTATGACAAAATGACCGGGGCGATGATCGCGCGCATGCCGATCGAAACGGATTACGGCGCCTGGTCGGGGCCGCTCGCCCCTTCAAGCGAGTGGCGCATGCATCTCGACATTATGCGCGCGCGCCCGGACGTCGGCGCGATTATTCATACGCACGCCCTCTATGCCACGACGCTCTCGCTTTTGCACAAACCCATCCCGGCCGTGCATTACATGATCGCGGCATTCGGCGGCCCGACGATACGCTGTACCGATTATGCGCCCTTCGGAACCAAGGAACTGTCGGATCTCGCCATAGAAGGCCTCGCCGATCGCCAGGGCGTGCTGCTCGGGCAACACGGTATGCTGGCGACCGGCCGCGACCTCGATGAGGCGATGTGGCGGGCGGTCGAGCTTGAGACGCTCGCCAAAATGTATGTTTTGGCGCTCGGCATTGGGCATCCCTATGTCCTGCCGGACGACGAGCTGCGGCGGACGGTCGAACGATTCAAATTCTATGGGTATCAGCTGAAGGCGGCGGCGACTCCGGCGCTGCCGCCGGCCAAGATCGCGGCCAGAAAATCGTCTGCCGGCAAGGCGCCCAAAATCGTGCGAAAAAGCAAGAAAGCAAAGCCGAGCCGGAGCTAGCCTGCGCGGGGCTCATGCTAAAATGGGCTGCCTACCAAGCACCCGTGTTGGGCATGGAGGCCCACGGCTCCCGCGGAGATTTCGCAGCGCCTTTCTGCAGAAGTTCGATCGAGATTTGGTCCGGAGACCGGATGAATGCCATATAGCCGTCGCGCGGCGGCCGATTGATCGTCACGCCCGCCTTCATGAGTTTGTCGCATGTCGCGTAAATATCCTCGACCGCAAAGGCCAGATGGCCGAAATTGCGCCCCCCGGCATAGACCTCGGGATCCCAATTGTAGGTGAGTTCGATGAGCGGTCGTTTTGTCTCCTTGGCGCGCTCGGCATCGCCCGGCGCCGCGAGGTAGACGAGCGTGTAGCGGCCCTTTTCGTTCTCGATCCGGCTCATTTCGACAAGGCCCAATTTTCGGCAATAGAAATCCAGCGCCTTGTCGAGGTCCGTCACGCGGACCATGGTATGCAGATATTCCATATTGCCTCCTTGCCGAGGCCCGACAATGGGTAAATCTAGGGCAGGATTGATTCCACCGGAAGCGATCCTAACTTAGCGGCGCTCATAAACCGCATCCCCGCGGGCTCGGCAAGAGATTCGTCGTAAGAGTTTCGTCAAAGACAATCGGGACGGCCATGGACAGGGCCCAAAACGTCAAGGAACGCGCCGCGCTCTCCTCTGCCGCAGCGAGTGCGCTCTTGACCCTTGGCAAATTCGTTGCCGCCCTTTCGTCGGGATCCCTGGCCTTGCTTTCGGAGGCGGGCCACAATCTCGCCGACACGGGGATCACGATCATCACTTATTATGCGATCCGCGCCGCCGGAAAACCGGCCGACGAAGAGCACAACTACGGCCACGCCAAGGTCGAGACGCTCGCCGCCCTGGTCGAAACCGGCTTTCTCTTCGCGCTTGCGATTTTCATTCTCGTCGAAGCCGTCCACCGGTTGACGCGCGAAAGGGTCGTGATCGATGCCAATTGGCTAGCTTTCGGCGTCCTCATCGTCTCCATCGCCGTTGATGTCTCCCGCTCGACCCTATTGTCGCGCATCGCGCGTCAGACGAAGAGCGACGCGCTCGCCGCCGACGTTCTGCATTTCGGATCCGACATCGTCGGCTCCTGCGTCGCGCTTCTCGGCCTGATTGCCACCCGCTTCGGCCACCCGCAAGGCGATGCGGTGGCGGCGCTCGCGGTCGCTGTTTTCATCGCCATCGCCGGTTACCGGCTTGGGAGGCGTACCGTCGATACTTTGCTCGATGCGGCGCCGAAAGGATTGGCGGCAAATCTGCGCGCGATTGCCGCACGCGTACCCGGCGTCATTGCGGTCGACAGTTTGAGGCTGCGCCCGGCCGGAGCCAATGTGTTCGGCGACATTGCGATTTCCGTACCGCGCACGTTTCCGCTGGAGAAAGTGGCGGCGATCAAGGATGAGGTCACTGCGGCCATCGCGACCGCGCATCCGGGCGCGACGCTGACCGTTGCGACCACCCCGGTCGCGCTTGATGACGAGACCATCCTTGAACGCATCCTGCTGATTGCCGCCAAGCGTCACGCAGCTGTCCACAACGTCATCGTGCAGCAGGTTAGCGGCCGAACCTCGCTGAGCTTCGATGTCGAGATCGACGGGCGCATGCCGCTCGGTCAGGCCCACGCCATCGTCTCCGGGCTCGAATCCGACGCGCGCAAGGAACTTGGACCGGACATCGAGGTCGAGACCCATATCGAGCCGCTGGAACCGCGCGAATTGCCGGGACGGGATGCGCCGGAAGAGGTTCGCGCCGCGATCGCTGCGGCGCTCGTCAAATCCGCCGCCGGCGGGATCGTCGAGGTTCACAACGTCCGGGTGCGAGAAACGCCGGCCGGGCTCATCGTCAATTATCATTGCCGCGCGGATCCGAAACTCAGCGTCGACGATGTCCACCAAGCCGTCGATGGGCTTGAACGCCAGGTCAAGGTCGATTTTCCCGCCATTCTGCGGATCATCGGCCATGCCGAACCTCTGCGCTAGCCGATGTTCATCGAGCTTTTGCGCAGCCGCCGTTTCGCGCCGCTCTTCTGGTGCCAGTCTCTCTCCGCCTTCAACGACAATTTCGTCCGCAATATGCTGGCGATGCTCATCCTCTTCCGGCTCGGCGGCAAAGACGCGGGCATGCTGATCACGCTGGCGATCGGCATTTTCATCCTGCCCTCGATCTTGCTGTCCGCTCTCGCCGGCGAAATCGCCGACGCGCGCGACAAGGCAGCCGTTGCCCGCTCTTTGAAGTTCGCGGAGATCTTCGTCCAGATGATCGCCGCCGCGGGGCTTTGGCTTACCTCTCTGCCCCTGCTCTATACCGCGCTCTTCGGCCTCGGCGTGATCGCCACTCTGTTCGGTCCGATCAAATATGGGCTCCTGCCCGACCATCTGAAGCGCAATGAGCTCGTCGCCGGCAATGCGCTGGTCGAAACCGCGACCTTTCTTGCCATCCTTTTTGGCCTTATCGCCGGAGCGCTCGCCGCCAAGCAGAATATCACGCCGCACGTCATCACTCTTCAGCTCATGGCCATCGCTCTTGCCTGCTATTGTGACGAGCCGCTTCATTCCGCCGACCGGCGTTGCCTCGCCCGATCTGCGCATTCGCGCCAACGTCTTTATCTCGACCTCTCAACTCCTGCGCGAATTGCACGCGCGCTGCCTTTTTGTGGCGCAGCGCGCTTGCGCTTTCCTGGTTTTGGCTTGACGGGCGCCGTCTCAATTTCGCTTGTGCCGGTCGCGGTGCGCCATGCGACGGCCGGCGGATCGAGGTCGAAGCGGCGATCAGCGGGCTTATTTGCCATCGGCATCGGCGTGGGCTCGCTCGCCGCGGCGCGGATTGCCGGCGGCCGCATCGAGCTGAAACCGGTGCCTTTCGCAGCCCTCGGCATGGCCGTCTTTCTCGTCGCGCTTGGATTGGCGACGAACGGCGTTTGCGGCGCCTGGGCGCAACAAGCCGATGTGACGCTGATCGATTTTCTGAGAAGCCCAAGAGGCTTGTTCATCGGCCTTGATGTCGTGGGCCTCGCCGCCGCGGGAGGATTGTTCATGGTCCCGCTCTTTGCCGCGGTGCAGGCAGTTTCGCCGTCCGACCGGCGCGCCCGCACCATCGCCGCGGTGAATATTCTGAATGCCCTCTTCATCGTCGCCGGGACGCTGGTCACGGCCTTGCTGCAGAGCCATTTCTTTGGATTTTCGGAACCCGTGCTACTTGCCGCCCTCGGCGTCGTTCAATTTTGGCGCTGCCGTCTATGTTCAAAGGGCGATCCTGCCGTTGTCAGCGCGCGCCGGAGCATAAAGCGCTGCGCCGGCCGTGGGCTTTGCGCGGCACGGTCGAGGCCCTATGATCTGGCTCGAACCCGACCGGGAAGGCCCGCGTTCGTTGAACCTCGAACGGCTGCGGCCGTTCCTCCCGATGCGAGCCTCAATGCGCACCGACCTTGCCAAGCCGATCCGTCTCGCCGATTATCGCCCGCCGGATTACCTGATCGACACGGTCGATCTCGATATCAGCCTCGACGCGCATGCGACGCGCGTCCTGGCGCGGCTTTCGATCCGCCCAAATCCGAAAGGGCGCGCCGGCGCCGACCTGACGCTCGACGGCGACGGCCTTGTTGCCAAGCGCATCCTGCTTGACGGCGCCGAGCTCGACGTGAAGGCGAATTTCGTCACCCCCGACGCCCTGACCATCGCCAGCCCGCCGCGGCGCGCCTTCACTTTGGAGATCGAGACCGAGATCGATCCGTCGGCGAATACCTTTCTGATGGGCCTCTATCGTTCGGGCTCCGCCTATTGCACGCAATGCGAGGCGGAAGGCTTTCGCCGCATCACCTATTTCCTCGATCGGCCCGACGTGCTCAGCGTCTATACCACGCGGGTCGAAGCGGACATCGCTGAGGCGCCGGTGCTGCTCTCGAACGGCAATCTGGTCGAGGCAGGAAAGATCGCGGGCACGACGCGCCATTTCGCGATCTGGCACGATCCCTATCCCAAGCCCTGCTATCTCTTCGCGCTCGTCGGCGGCGATCTCGGCGCAATCCACGACTCCTTCATCACGGCCTCGGGCCGCAAGGTCGCGCTCGGGATCTATGTCGAGCACGGCAAGGAGAACGAGCGCGCTTTATGCGATGGACGCGCTGAAACGCGCCATGCGCTGGGACGAAGCAGGCCTTCGGCCGCGAATATGATCTCGACGTGTTCAACATCGTCGCCGTCTCCGATTTCAACATGGGCGCGATGGAGAACAAGGGTCTCAACATCTTCAACGACAAATATGTTCTGGCGTCCCCGCAGACCGCGACCGACACCGATTATGCGCAGATCGAGGCAGTGATCGCGCATGAATATTTCCACAATTGGACCGGCAACCGGATCACCTGCCGCGACTGGTTCCAGCTCTGTCTCAAGGAAGGCCTGACCGTCTTTCGCGATCATGAATTTTCCGCCGACCAGCGTTCGCGGGCGGTACGCCGCATCGCCGACGTGCGGACCTTGCGGGCGCAGCAATTTCCTGAAGATGCGGGACCGCTCGCGCATAACGTGCGGCCCGATTCCTATTTCGAGATCAACAATTTCTACACCGCGACCGTCTATGAGAAGGGCGCCGAGATCATCCGCATGCTGAAGGTCCTGATCGGCGCGGATGCGTTCCGCAGAGGCATGGATCTCTATTTCGAACGCCATGACGGCACCGCGGCGACAGTCGAAGAATTTCATCGCCTGTTTTGCCGAGACGTCCGGCCGCGATCTCACGTCAGTTCTTTCTCTGGTATGTTCAGGCGGGAACGCCGCTCGTCGAAGTCGAAGCCATCTACGATGCGGCCCACGCAAAGCCTCACGCTCGATTTCAGGCAGAGCTGCGACAAAACTCCGGGGCAAGACGATAAAACAACCGCTCGTCATCCCGATCGAGCTCGGGCTGATCGGCGAGCATGGCGAGACTTTCAATCTCGTTGCGAAATCGGAGAATGGGGCGAACGCCGCGGAACTTGCGACCGGCGTGATCGAGCTCTCGACGCCGCAGCGCCGGCTGACCTTCCATGACTTGCCTGTTCGTCCGGTGGCTTCGCTGCTGCGCGGCTTCTCGGCGCCGGTGCGCCTTGCCAATGCTGCGAGCGAAAACGACCTTATTACGCTGACTGCCTATGACAGCGACAGCTTCAACCGCTGGCAGGCTTCGCAAACCTATGCGACACGCCTCCTCTTGCGTTCGGTCGATCTCATTCGCGCCGGCCAAGCGCCGCAATCCGACCCGCGCTTTATCGCGGCGCTGCAGCCATGTGCTCGAAGGCAGCGTGGCCGATCCGGCCTTTGCGGCGCAGGTGATCACCTTGCCGGGCGAAGCCGATATTGCCCGCGAGATCGGCGCCAACGTCGATCCGGACGCGATCTTCACCGCGCGCAAGGATCTGCGCGAAGCAATCGGCGGCGGTCTGGCGCGGGAGCTTCTTGAAACCTATGAGAAACTGACCGAGACGGGCCCCTATTCGCCCGACTGCGGCGGCGGCGGGGCGACGTTCCCTGCGCAACGCCGCGCTCGACCTTTATGCCGCCGCCAATCCGGCGGAAGGGTCAGCGCTCGCGCTGCGGCAGTTCGAAGGCGCGAGCTTCATGACCGACAAGATCGCGGCTCTGGGCGTCGTCGCCATGCGGCCCGGGCGCGGCGCGAGAAGAAGCGCTCGATGCCTTCTACCGCCTCTACGCCAGCGAGCCTCTGGTGATCGACAAGTGGTTTGCCTTGCAGGCCATGATCCCCGAACCCGATACTTTGCCGCGCGTGAAGCGACTGATGGATCACCCGGCCTTCTCGCTCGCCAATCCCAATCGCGTTCGCGCCCTGATCGGCGCCTTTGCGGCGGCCAATCAGACGCAATTCAATGCCGCGGACGGCAGCGGCTATGATTTCATCGCCACGGTCGTCCTCGTGCTCGACGCCGAAGAATCCGCAGGTCGCCGCACGGCTTCTCGGCGCCTTCAAAAGCTGGCGGGCTTTGGAGGAGCGTCGGCGCTCATATGCCGAGACAGCCTTGCGGCGCGTGGCGAGCGTCGCCTATCTTTCTCCGGACGTGAAGGACATCGCCGAGCGATCCCTCGCCTAAGCTTTTGCTGGGCTGTGGCAAATCGGCGGCCGATCACATTTCTTCAGGGAATTCATTAAGCCCTGGACAAATTGCCAAGCTCGGATTCAGATGGGGTGATTCGGAGAGATGCGGCACATCGCTCCGGATCTGTCTCAGGGGGCCCTGCCATGATCCGTGCGGATGCTGCGGATACTTTTGCGCGCACAGGCTTATTGCAAGGCCACGCCTCCGTGCCGAACCGGCGGGCGCGCCGACAGACCATTCTCGGTATCGAGCCCTGGCTCCGCCGCGCCATCCCGGCGATGATTGCGGTTTTTATCGCAGCGCTGACGGCGCTTGTGGGCCTGCTTGTGCTCGAGGCGCAA
Source organism: uncultured Alphaproteobacteria bacterium (assembly GCA_963759985.1). GTDB lineage: Bacteria > Pseudomonadota > Alphaproteobacteria > Rhizobiales > Beijerinckiaceae > Methylovirgula. The sequence continues at coordinate 1,062,154 of CAVXBI010000001.1, read as the reverse complement.
GACCGCGCGATCAATGATGCAATGTTCGAGCTCGACCTCATCGCTGCCGCGACCACGAATGATTTCGCGGCTGCGATCGAGAAGGCCGCCGCCGAGGATCCGACCAAGGCCCTGGTTCAATCCCTACCCGATTTGGCCCTGTCGCGCGGCCAGCGCGTGCTTGTCAGCAACGACAAGGGCGCGATCGTCGCCGCTTATCCGCCCGAACTCGGGATCGGCGGGGCGCTCGTCGACCGGCTCGGCCTGACCCAGCCACTCACTGTCTTCGCTGAAAGAGCCGGCGTTCTGCGCATCAATCTCGCCGACGGAACCGACGCGTTGGCAACGGTCAGGACCTTGAAAGCCCCTTTGGGGCAAATCGCCTTCATTCATCCCGTCCAATCGGTTCTGGCAGAATGGCGCGGCGTCGCCCTGCGCGCGGCGGTCGCCTTGATCGCGACCATTCTCGTCCTTTGCTCCTTGGGCATTGCTTATCTCTGGCAGGCGGCGCGGGCGCGCAAAGCCGATTATGCCTGCAGGCGGATCGGCGAGCGCATCGACACAGCGCTGAACCGCGGCCGCTGCGGACTTTGGGACTGGGACCTTTCGCGCGGCCGCATCTATTGGTCGGATTCGATGTATGAGATCCTCGGCATGCGCCCCGAGGGATATTTTTTGTCCTTCGGCGAGATCAATACTCTCGTCCATCCGCATGACGGCGACCTCGCGCAAATGGCCGAAATGGTCGCCGCGTCGAAGACCAATTGCATCGATCACACCTTCCGGATCCGCAATGCCGAAGGCGATTGGATCTGGTTGCGCGCCCGCGCCGAGCTAGTGCGCGAAAACGCCAGCCAGAGCCCTCATCTGGTCGGCATAGCCGTCGATATTTCTGAACAAAAAATTCTCGCGGAGAAAACCGCCACGGCCGACATGCGTTTGCGCGATGCGCTCGAAGCTGTGTCGGAAGCCTTTGTCCTGTGGGACAGGGACAACCGCCTCGTCATGTGCAATTCCAAGTTCCAGCGCTTTCACAATCTGCGCAACGAGGCCGTTGTCGCCGGGCTCCCCTATCGGGAAGTCATGGCGAACGGCACGCCGCCGCTCATCCAATCGCAAGTTACCTTGGACGAACGCAGGCTTGCCGGCGCCAAGACTTACGAGGCGCGGCTCGCGGACGGGCGCTGGTTGCAGATCAACGAGCGGCGCACCAAGGACGGCGGTTATGTTTCGGTCGGCACCGACATCACCGCGCTGAAACGGCACGAAGAGCAATTGATGGATTCGGAACGCCGTCTTATGGCAACCGTCGCGGATCTGCGCAGATCGCGGCAGACGCTGGAACAGCAGGCCCAACAGCTCGCCGAACTTGCAGAAAAATATCTCGAGCAGAAGGCGGAGGCCGAAAGCGCCAATCTGGCGAAATCCGAATTCCTTGCCAACATGAGCCACGAGCTGCGCACGCCTCTCAATGCGATCATCGGCTTTTCCGAGATGATGATCGAAGAAACCTTCGGCGCCCTCGGCTCCCCCCGCTACGTCGATTACAGCAGGGACATCCGCGCAAGCGGTCGCTATCTTCTCGGCGTGATCTGCGATGTGCTCGATATGGCGCGGCTCGAGGCCGGCCGTGTGCGGCTGGAGAAGACTGAGGTTGACATCGATTGCGTGATTGCCGCCGCCGTCGAAACGATAGGGGTCGCAGCGCGTGAGAAAGACATCACACTCTCAACCCAGACAGCGCCGGACGCCAAGGTTCATGGCGACCGCGCGGCACTCGAGCGCATCGTGGCGACGCTGCTCCGCAACGCCGTGAAATTCACGCCGGAAAAGGGACGCATCAACGTGCGGCTGCGGTGCATTCATGGGGCGATGAATATCTACGTCGAGGACAGCGGCATAGGCATCAAGCCCGACGCCCTGCCCCGCCTCGGCCGCCCGTTCGAACAATGGAACGGCAGGCTCGACAACGGAATGAAGGGCTCCGGCCTCGGCCTTGCGATCGCCCGTTCGCTGGTCGATCTGCACGGCGGGACGATGCGCATCCGTTCGAAACTTGGCGGCGGCACGATCGTGCTGGTACATCTCCCGGTCGAGGAAGAGGCAGCGCGCGAGCAAGTGCTGCGCACCGCCATGCCGCGAAAGTCAAAGCGGCAGGAACTGCAACTCGCCTCGCTCGCACACTGAGAAAAGCGCCGCGCGCGCCGGCGCGATTAGCCGACCACATCCCTGAAAATCGCCCTTACCTTCGCACCTGTCTCCGCAAGTTCCGTCGTGAGCTGGGCGAAGCCCGGCAAATCGGCCGCGGCCGCGAGCCGGCGTTTCACCGTCTCGCTCGCATCAGAAAGCGGTTGGCGCGGGGTGAGAATCGTGTGCTCCACCTGCGTGACGTTCGAATAGAGCCGATGCGCTTGGATGAGGAAATCGGCCTGATCCTGCGGTAGATAGCCGAATGTGGCCGCCTTGGCGATGACCGCAGCCGGCGAGACATCGATCATCTCCGGTCTTTCATGCGCGTGGCGCAGGCAGAGATATTGCCCCAGAAAATCGATATCGATCAGGCCGCCCACCGCGTATTTTAGATCGAACGGATCGTCCTCGCCCTTCTCCTTTGCGATAAGCTTGCGCATCGCGGCGACATCGGAGCGCAAAGAAGGAGGGCGCGGCGCAGCAAGCACCGCGGCTCGTGCCGCTTCGACCTCGACCCGCAGCCAAGCATCGCCCGCGATCACGCGGGCGCGCGTCAAGGCCAAGTGTTCCCAAGTTTCCGCCTCTTTGGATTGATATTCGGCAAAGCTTTCGAACTGCACGGCAAGCGGGCCTTGGCGGCCCGACGGGCGCAGCCGCATGTCGACCTCGTAGAGCAACCCGCGCCGCGTCGCGACCGTCAGCGCCGAAATGAGCCGCTGCGCCAGCCGCGTGTAATAGCGCGTGGCGTGCAGCGGCTGCGGCGCGTCTGACTCCGGATGAACCGCATCAAAATCATAGATAAGGATGAGGTCGAGATCCGAGGCCGCCGTCATCTCCCGCGAGCCAAGCTTACCCAGCGCGAGGACAACGCATCGGCCTTGCCTGACCCGGCCGAAACGCGACTTGAAGTCCTGCACGACATGATCGAGGCAGGCGCGCACGACGCTGGCCGCGAGCGCCGAATAGGCCTCGCCCGCCACCATGGGCGCAATCAACCCGGTCAGCAGACGCAACCCGATCAGAAAAGATTCTTCTTGAGTGAAATCGCGCAGCGAATCGAGCACGTCTTCGAGCACCGAATGCGGCGCGAGCACGGGCGCAAGACGCGCGTCGAAATCGGCTTCGCCGAGGGGCGCAGCAAGAAGGTTGCGATCGAAGGCGGCGTCGAGAACATGCGGACGGCGGATGACGATCTCGGCCAGCCTGGGCGCGCCGCCCAATATGTCGGCAAAGAGGCCGCGCAGTTGCGGGTTGGATTTCAGGATCGACAGGAGTTCGATGGCGGCCTTCATCCGGCCGAGCGCCTGATCGAAGGCGGCAACCGCCGCATCAGGATCGCCGGATTGGGCAAAGGCTTCAAGCAGCGCCGGTATGAGCTCGGTCAGGACTTCGCGCGCCCGCTCGGAACGCACCGCCGCGCGCCGTCCGAAATGCCAGCCGCGGATCGTCTCGGCCACAAGCTCGGGACGGGTGAAGCCGAGCCGCGCCAGGGTTTCAATTGTCTCGGGATCGTCGGCGACGCCGGTAAATACGAGGCTTCCGGTTGCGGACGAAAGTCCCGGCGAAGCCTCGAAGAGCCGCCCGTAATGTTCAGCGACCCGACCGAGATGGCGTGCGAGCTCGTCGGCAAAAGGCTCGAGATCCGCATAGCTGCAAAACTTGGCAAAGCGCCGCAGCTCATGCGAGTCGACCGGCAGGCGCTGCGTCTGCTCGTCGGCGATCATCTGCAGACGATGCTCCGTTTCCCGCAGGAACAGGTAGGCAGCTTCGAGGTCCTCACGCGCCTCGTGGCTGATCAATTCTTCCCTCTCCAGTTCGGCGAGCATCGCAAGCGTGCCGGCGCCGCGCAGAGCCGGCCGCTTGCCGCCGAAGATCAGCTGTTGCGTCTGCACAAAAAATTCGATTTCGCGGATGCCGCCGCGGCCCAGTTTGAGATCATGGCCGGCTGTGGCGATCTCGGCGTGGCCGCGCAATGCATGAATTCTGTCGCTTCATCGCGTGAATGTCGGCGATGGCCGCATAATCGAAATAGCGGCGCCAGATGAAGGGTGTGAGTTGCGCGAGAAAAGCCGCGCCGAGCTGGCGGTCGCCGGCGATCGGACGCGCCTTGATCAAAGCGGCGCGTTCCCAATTCTGGCCGAAGGATTCATAATAGAAGTAAGCGGCCGGCAAGGAGATGGCGATCGCCGTCGAGCCGGGATCCGGCCGCAGTCTCAAATCGACGCGCAGAACATAGCCGTCGGCGGTACGCTCTTGCAGAATTTTCACCAGGCGTCGCGTCATCCGCACGAAGAGCAGCGCTGGCTCATCCATTTGCACGATGGCCGGACTTGCCGGATCGAACAAAACGATGAGGTCTGTGTCGCTCGAATAGTTCAACTCTTCGGCGCCATGCTTGCCGAGCGCGAGAACCACGACACCGCAACCCTGATCCGGCGCCGATATATCCGAGAGGCGAAGTTTGCCGCTCGCTTCCGTTTCGTGAAGGATGAAGTTCAGGGCGCTCGAGACGAAGACATCGGCGCTGGCGGTCAACGCCTGCATAACGGTCTCGGTCTTCCAGACGCCGCCGAGATCGGCGAGCGCCACGAGCAGCGCAACCTCCTGCTTGGCACGCCGCAAGATGCGCATGAGTTCGGCTTCTGAGCCTGCCCCGGCCGCGGCCGTGACGACGTGCTGAAGAAGCTCGTCCAGCCTCTGTTCCGGCGACGTGGTGAGCAGGCGAACCAATCGATGAGGATCGGACCAGATCAGCTTCCAGAGATAAGGCGAATGGTCGGCAACCGCCAGAAGCAGCGCCCTGGTGCCCGGGTCGGCCGCAGCGACAGAAATCTCGCGACCTGCACCATCGAGCAGATCCGCGAGGCGCGCCTCCGCCGCGCCGCCGTCGGCAAGCCGGGGGGCTTTGGAGAACCTTTGATAGAGTGTGGCCTGCGCCATCCTGCCCGCCCCTTCCGGCGCCTCAGGCCGCTGCGCCCGTCTGCGGCTTTACGGGCGGTGCAAGCTTGGTCAGCTTGGCTGCAGCGGCGGGCAAAGCAAGCACGGCTTTGAGACCAGGCGAATTATCCTCGAAGCGCAACGACCCATTGTGCAGGCGCGCCACCGCGGCGGCGAGCGCGAGGCCGAGGCCCGAGCCTGGCCGCGAGCGGGAATTTTCCAGCCGCACGAAGCGTTCTTGCACGCGCTCGCGGTCGCCCGCCGCGATTCCGGGACCATGGTCGCCGACGCTGATCTCGATGAACTTGCCTTGTCGCTTGGCGGCGACGACGACTTGCGCCGATTTGTCCGCTTCACTCGTCCAGTATTTCAAGGCGTTGTCAACGAGGTTCGCAAGCGCCTGGCCGATGAGTTCGCGGCTGCCGTTCAGGATGAGCCCCGGCTCGATGTCGAGCGAGAGAGCGATGCCGCGATCCTCCGCGAGAGGTTCGTAGAGTTCGCCGACGTCACGCGCGACGCCGGCGGCGTCGAAATCGACCATGCCATCGGGGCCTGCGCCGGCCTCGGCCCGCGCGATCATCAGAAGCGCATCGAAGATGCGGATCAGCGCATCCGACTCGTCGATCACCTTTTCCAGCGCGGCCCGATAATCCTCGGGGCTTTTGGCGAATTGCAGCGCCTGTTCGGCCCGGCTGCGTAACCGCGTCAGCGGCGTTTTCAAATCATGCGCGATATTGTCCGAGACCTCGTGCAGCCCCGTCATGAGCACCGAGATCCGATCCAGCATCGAATTTAAATTCTGCACCAGACGGTCGAGCTCGTCGCCGGTGCCGGCGAGGGGCAAACGGCCGGAGAGATCGCCAGCAACGATCGTCTTGGCTTTAGCGGTAATCGTATCGACGCGGCGCAGAACATGGCGGGCGACGAAAAGGCTGCCGATCGCGCCGATGATAACCAGCCAGACGAGCGAGGTGACGAGCGCGCCTCCGAAAATACGGCGCATTCGCAAGCCCTCTTCAATGTCATGCCCGACGAGGAGGCGGAAGCCGCCGGGCAAGACGAAGACGCGGGCCAAGGCGCGGTGGCGCGTACTCACATCGCCGACGCGCAGATAGTCGGTTTCGACGAGTCCGGGTTGGGAGAGGACGCCGGGCGGCAGGCTTACGATATTGCCGACGATCGGTTCGCCGGCATGGGTCGTCACCAGATAAAGGCCGGCGCCCGGCTGTTCGGCACGCCGCACGACCGCCCGCATGAGCTGGCTTATGCCGCCCTCCGAATATTGTTCCGCCAATCCGGTGATATCGGTGTCGATCGTCTGCGAAATCTGAGCGTCAATCAATTTCTCGACGCTCCAGCCGGCGCGGACAAGCACAACTCCGGCTCCGATCGCGGCGACGACGAGATAGGCGAGCCAGATCTTGAAGGCCGTCGAGCGGAAGAGCTTAGCGATTACCGTCACGGATCATGTATCCAGCCCCGCGAATCGTTTGTAACAGCTGCGGGTCGAAGCCTTTGTCGATCTTCGCCCGAAGCCGCGAGATATGCACGTCAATCACATTGGTCTGCGGATCGAAGTGATAATCCCAGACATTCTCGAGCAACATGGTGCGGGTGACGACCTGGCCGGCGTGCCGCATCAAATATTCGAGCAGCCGGAATTCCCGCGGCTGGAGAATAATCTCCTTGCCGTTGCGGGTGAGCTTATGCGACAGCCGGTCGAGTTCGAGACCTCCGACACGATAAACCGTTTCCTCGCCGGTGCCGGAAGATTTGCGTCTGGCGAGAACCTCGACGCGCGCCAGCAATTCCGAGAAGGCGTAAGGCTTGGTCAGGTAATCATCGCCGCCGGCGCGCAGACCTTTCACCCGATCGTCGACCTGGCCGAGCGCGGACAGGATCAGAACCGGAGTTTCGATCTTCTGGACGCGCAGGCCGCCGATCAAGGAGAGGCCGTCGAGCTTCGGCAGCATGCGATCGACGACCAAAACATCATAGGCCCCATCGCGTGCCTTTTCGTAGCCTTCGACTCCGTCGGGGGCATGGTCGGCGAGGTGGCCCGCCTCGCGCAGAGCCTTGACGAGATAAAGGGCGGCTTCGGCATCGTCTTCGATGATGAGAATGCGCATGGAAGACATATAAGCCGTCTGTCAAAAAAACGGCAGGCCGGAGCTTGAGCTTCCGACCTGCCGTCTCCTGAGACCGGCATCGCAGACGGGGGGCAAATGCGACGCCAGGGGGAGAGGAATGCTCCGGCGTTAGGACGCCGGGTTAACCGTCAGAGCCACGAAATGAGTGTCGTCACCGCTCTTGACCCGCAGAAGTATGGCCTTGTGGCCCTCCTTCTTGGCGTCGGCGATGACACCCGCCACGTCGCTGGGCTTTGACACGGGCTTGCCGCCGGCCTCGAGGATCACATCGCCGACCTTCAGGCCCTTTTGCGCGCCAATGCCGTCCGGATCCACGTCGGTTACGACCACGCCGTCTTTGCCGGCGCCGGGGACCGAGTTTGCCGGCGAAAGCGCAAGGCCGAAGTTGTCAAATCCATTGGTACCCGACTGAGAACCGGTGTCGGCCTTAGCTTCCTGGTCAGTCGGCAGCGTGCCGAGCTTCACCGAAAACGTCTTCTGCGAGCCGTCATGCCAGACGAGCAAGCTCGCCTCGGCGTTCGGCCCCAGGGAGGCGATCTTGCGGGCGAGTTCGCGCGGTCCTTCGACGGGCTCACCATTGACGCCGAGGATGACATCGCCGGTCTTGACGCCAGCCGCCGCAGCCGGCGAATTCGGCTGGGTGTCGGCGACCAGCGCGCCCTTCTCCGACTTCAGTCCGAGACTGTCGGCGATGTCGGACGTGACCGGCTGAATCTCGACGCCGATCCAACCGCGCGTCACAATTCCCTTGTCCTTCAGCGAGGCAATAACGCCTTGCGCCTCGTCGGAAGGGATGTCGAAACCGATACCGACGCTGCCGCCCGAGGGCGAATAGATCGCCGTATTGACGCCGACGACCTGCCCTTGCGTGTTGAAGGTCGGGCCGCCGGAATTTCCGCGGTTAACCGGCGCGTCGATTTGCAGATAGTCGTCGTAAGGGCCCGAGCCGATGTCGCGGCCGCGCGCCGAAACGATGCCGGCGGTGACCGTCCCGCCAAGACCGAAGGGATTGCCGACCGCGATGACCCAGTCGCCGACGCGCGGCGTCGTCTTGGAGAACTCGACAAAGGGGAAATTCGAGCCGTGCTCGATTTTCAACAGCGCGAGATCGGTCTTCTTGTCGGTGCCGACGACCTTCGCCTCATAGGTCGTACCGTCATCCATCGTGACCGTGACTTCGGTCGCGGTGTCAACGACGTGATCATTGGTGACGACATAGCCGTCCGGAGAGATGATGAAACCCGAACCTTGCGCAAGTGTCGTGTGCGGCCGGCCGTGGCGGAATTCGAAGGGCGTTCCCTCTTGCCCGCCAAATTTCTTGAAGAAGCGCTCCAGCGGATCGCCGGGCTGAAGGCCAGGCATGTCCGAAGAATCATCGTCGGAATCAGACACCTCGGCCATTTTCACCTTGATCGAAACGACGGCGCCGCGAACCTTGTCGACGACATCGGCGAAGGAAAAGGCATTTGCAGGCAGGCTCTGAGCCGTCTCGGCCTGAGCCGGCGCCGCAAAAATCGGGTGCGGCAAGCCACCATTGCCGGCAAGAGCCCCGACCAAGGCCACGGCCGCGACCGAGCTGAGAAGAACGATACGCGCCGACGAGCGCGCCTTGAGCTTGACCTTTGGCGAGGACCCCGGCGTTTGCTCGCTATGGAAGGGAAGCTGTTGATTCATTTTTGTGCATCTCCAATTGGGACCGGTCCGCGCAGCAGCGCCCGCGACAGGACAACGCGAAAATCTTAAGAATGATGCATGGCGCACATCCTTCTTCCCCTAACATGGCGTAACCCGGCTAACGCCGCCATTTCGGGAAGATGAAAGTTTCGTAAGCTCAGGCAAATTTGATGGGTCCGTTTTTAACAGGAAGTTGCGAACATATCAAGAACATATTTGGAGCCCCCGATGCGCGTCGATGAGAAAATTACCCTCTACCACGCCCCCCAATTCGCGTTCTGGCGCTGCCATGCTCCTGCTCGAGGAACTGGGCGCAGCCTATGACCTGAAGGTCCTCAATTTGAAAACGGGCGAGCAGCGCCAGCCCGCCTATCTCGGCATCAATCCGATGGGGAAAGTGCCCGCGGTCACGCACGGTGGCGCATTGATCACCGAACAGGTGGCGATCTACATTTACCTTGCCGATCTCTTTCCGCAGGCAGGGCTCGCCCCGGCAATTGGCGATCCGCAACGCGGCCCCTACCTGCGCTGGCTCGCTTTCTACGGAAGCTGTTTCGAACCTGCGATGATTGACCGCGCGATGAAACGCGAGCCGGGCCCTCCCAGGGCCATGCCTTATAGCGACTTCGAGACGATGTTCGGCACGCTGACCAAGCAGCTTGAGGCGGCTCCCTATTTTCTCGGCGAGCGCTTCTCGGCCGCCGATCTGCCGTGGGGTTCGGCGCTGACTTACATGATGGGTTGGAAGCTCCTCCCCGATCAGCCGGTCATCACGGATTACGTCGCACGCCATAATGCGCGCGCCGCTGTCGCCCGCGCCAACGCGAAAGATGCCGAGATCGCGGTATCGCAGGCGGACTCGGCATAAAAGCGCCTTAGCGCGGCCGGAGTCCGTCGCAGAGCATGCGGATGAGCCGCGTCACCAGTATATCGACCGACAGTTCCGAACCGGTAAGCCCATCGATCGTCAGCAACGTAAGGCCGTGGACAGCTGACCAGACCGATAGCGACGCGATAGCAAGATCCTTTTCGCTCGTTGCCGAAACGGCAAAAGCCCCCGAACTCGGCGCCGCGCAGGATGATCTCATCCAAGACCGTCTTGGCGCCGGCGCCGGCGGCGCGCGCCTCGGCGGGCCGGCCGCCGTCCGCTTTGGTCACGTGCACGCCGAGTTTGGCCACCCCCACCGGGCTAGAGTTCGTCGCGGCAAGCGCAGGGCCGAACATGAGCCGATAGAGCGCCGGGTTTTCGACTCCCGCGTTCACGTAGGCCTTGCCGCTGGCAAGGAGCGCCTCGGCCGGACTGGCGACGCCCGCGACCGCCGCGCGCATGCGCTCACGCAGCGATTCGAAACCCGCCGCCGCGACGGCACCGAGCAGATCCCGCTTCTCGGGAAAATGATTGTAGGGCGCGTTGTGGCTGACGCCGGCGCGCCGCGCCACTTCGCGCAGCGAAAAGGCCCAATCCTGCTCCTCTGTGACCAGCGCCAACGCCGCCTCGATGAGCGCACGACGCAGGTCGCCATGGTGATAGGGGCGCGGGTCGCTCGATCCTGTATCTGACATGCGTGCTCCAAAAGGATGTTGACACTGCCTATATCTGCCCTTATATGGGCACTGTCAACTTAGCGCGGAGAGGCCGCGCGGTCCAGAACCAAAGGAGCTCCCTCGCATGCCTAATTTGCAGCTCGATGTGTCCGCCAAATATCCCGTAGCGGTGAAGCGCGAGCTCGCCCAGCGCTTTGGCGACCTCTATGCCGAGATCATGCAGACCACGCCCGACCTCGTCGACGTTACCTTCCGCGAGCTCGAGGAGGGCAGCCTTTGGCGTTGCGGCAAGAGCGGCCCGGTTCCCGCCGCCACCTTGACCTGCGACATCAGACGCGGCCGGCCGCCGACGCAACGCGAGCGCCTGGCCAAGGGGCTGGTCGATGCCTGCGTCGATGCGCTCGGGCTCGACCCTTTGCTGATCAGCGTCGAGTTTACGCAGCATTCCGGCGACGAAATCTTCCGCAGCATCCTCATCGATGGCGTCGTCCGAGGAGGCCTCTCCAAGGATTGGTCGGCTTCCGAAACGAAGACGCCTCTCGTTGAGGTGATGAGGACCGAGCAGCGGGCCAGGCGCTAACGATCCGTGCCAGGCGCCGCTTGCTCTTGCCAACTCTCGACGATCGCCGCCCGGCGGGGCGGCACCTCGAGAGGTCATCAACAGTCAACTCTTGGATAAGTGCTGGAGGATATTTCCATGTCGATTGCCCAACATTTCGACCACATGCCAGATGCAGGATTTGTCCGGTCCTATGATTCACAGGCCGCGCGCCGCCAATTTCAGATCTCGCTGATTCTGATCCTGATCTTGACACTGGCGGCTTTTACGCTGGGGCTTCTCGTTCGGTTCGACGCGCCGGCTGCACAAGCCAGTCCTATGCCGAGCGCACATCAAGATGTCCACTTTGCGTGAGCAACGGCACGGTCCCGGCTTAGACACGCCAACATATGGAGGCGCAGATGAATGCTCCGGTGACCATGACCAGCGAGGCGGCCTGACTTCGCTTCTCGAGAGGAAAAAAACATGTTCGACATGATCGCTCGACAATTGCGTATGAGCCTTTGGGCGCTCGCCGCCGCCGCGCTGCCGATTTCGGCTGCCTACGCAGATGCCGCCCCCGCGGCCATCTCGGCCCGCGCCTCGCCGGAACAGATAAAGGCCATGCAGACGTTGGTTCACGCGCTCGCGCTGCAAGCCGCAACATACGCCGTGCCGATCGTCGCGATGTATAATTTGCGCAACACGATCTCGCTCGGGCCCAATGCGAAGGCGCCGCCGAACGAGATCTGGCGAATTGAGAACATCACCACGCCGGAGATCGCGCAGAAGGCCGGTTACGTCACACCCAATGTCAACGTAGTCTATGGTTTCGGCTTCATCGATCTCGGCCAGCAACCCTTCATTCTCGACGCGCCCGACTCGCACGGCCGATACTACATGATTTAAATCGTCGACATGTGGAGCAATGCCTTCGCTTATGTGGGCGGCGTCGCAACCGGCTATAAAGGCGGCACCTACGCATTGGTCGGCCCCGGGTGGCGTGGTGCGCTTCCGGCCGGCGTGAAGCGCATCGATTGCCCGACGCGCTGGGTCGAAATTCAGCCGCGCGTGCATTTGAAGGACGAGGCGGATCTGGCCGCCGCGCAGCGGGTGCTGCATGCCATCAGCGTGAAAGGACTGGCGCAATACGAAGGTCGCGAGGCGCCGGCGCCGGTCGCGTATCGCTACGCGGTCCCGAGGGTCAATCCAAAGGTCGCTAGCAGCCAGATGCAGTTTGCCGATCCGCTGCAGTTTTGGGAGATATTCTCGGCAGCGATGAACGAAAACCCACCGCCCGAGAGCGAGATCAGGTCGGTCCTTCCCGTCTACAAATATCTTGGAATTGAACTGGGGAAACAATGGAAACGCGAAAGCGTGGATCCACTGATCGCGCAGCAGATGAAACGCGCGGCCGAGGAAATCGGGCCGTTAATGAATCAATCCCTGGCCATCGGCGGCGGTTTGGCCAACGGCTGGATCATACCACCGCCGAATCTTGGCATGTCCGGAGCGGACTATCTGGCGCGCGCCATCGTCGCGGTGTTTGGGCTGACCTCGAACACGGCGACGGAGGCGATCTACTATTCCGGGATGCTCGATGCCAATTCTCAGCCGCTGACCGGCGCGAAGCGCTATACGATGACGCTCAAGGAGCCGATGCTCTATGCGAAGCGGATTCCGCCCGGCTTCTGGTCGATGACGATGTATGACGGCATTACGTTCTACACCGCGCCCAATCCGATCAACCGCTATGCGCTCGGAAGCGACGACGACCTTACGCATAATGCCGACGGTTCGATCACGCTCTACGTGCAGCACGATGATCCGGGCGCGGGCAAGCACGCGAATTGGTTGCCGGCGCCTTCGGGGCCGTTCTATCTCATATTGCGCAATTACGCGCCCGCGCCTGAGGTCGTCCAAGCGCTGCAAAATCCCGCCGCCTTCCAAGGACCCCCGCCATTGATACCGGCCCACTAGCGAGGAAAGCTGAGGCTCTTTCACGCGCCGGTGTCTGAAGGTAGGGTTCATCGCAGCAGCCGCTCAAGGCCGCAAGCCGAGGGAAATCCTGCGATGCTCGATCTTGCGCTCGCGATCGCTCACCATCTCCTGGTCTTCAGCCTGTTCGGGATCCTGTTCGCCGAACTCATATTGGTCCGTCGCGGCATGGATAGGCAGGCCGTCAATCGTGTCGGCGCGATCGACCTCTGGTATGGCATACTCGCCGGCCTTATCATCATTGTCGGCTTTTCGCGCGCGATCTTCGCCGCTAAAGGCTGGTTCTATTATTCTCACAACGCCTTCTTCTGGGCGAAGCTCGGAACATTCGCGGTAATCGGATTACTCTCGGTGCCGCCCACGATCGCCTATATCGGCTGGCGTCGCGCGAATATCGTCCCGAACGACGCGCAAATTCGCAGCGCGCAGCGCTACCTCTGGATCGAGGTCGCCCTCTTCGCCCTGCTCCCGATCTTCGCCGCCGCCATGGCGCGCGGATATGGGGAGATGGGATAGGCGCGCGTCCTCAGCGGCTCACCCCTCCCACACCACCTGCCCCGCGACCACGGTGAGCTTCACCCTGCCCTGCATTTTCGCTTCGTCGAACGGCGTGTTCTTCGAGCGCGAATGCAGCTTCATCGGATCGAGCACATAAGGCTCGTCGGGATCGAAGCGGATCAGATCGGCCGGCGCGCCCACTTTAAGTCTTCCTTGGGGCAAGCCAAGAATTTCGGCCGGACGCGACGACATGGCGGACAGCAGGCGCGCCAACGGCACTTCGCCGGAATGAACGAGACGCAGACCTGCCGCCAGCATGGTCTCAAGCCCGATCGCGCCATGTTCCGCCTCGGAAAACGGCAGGCGCTTCGTCTCGACGTCCTGCGGATTATGGTCCGAGACGATCACGTCGATCAGCCCCTCGGCCAAACCCTCGACCAGCGCGTGGCGCTCGTCTTCGGCGCGCAGCGGCGGCGTGAGCTTCAGAAAGGTGCGGTAATCGCCGATGTCATTCTCATTCAAGGTGAGATGATTGATCGAGGTCGCGCAAGTGATCGGCAGGCCCGCCGCCTTGGCGGCGCGAATGGCCTCGAGCGACAGGCGCGTCGAGATGAGCGCGGCGTGATAGCGCGCGCCTGTCAGCGCGACGAGCCTGATGTCGCGGTCGAGCATGATCGCCTCGGCCTCGCGCGGGATGCCGGTGAGCCCCAAGCGCGTGGCCAACTCGCCTTCGTTCATCACCCCTTCCCCGGCGAGGTCCGGATCTTCGGTGTAATGGATGACGAGCGCCCCGAAATCACGCGCATAGGCCATGACGCGGCGCATGACCTGCGCATTGCGCAAGGATTTGGCCGCGTCGCTGAAGGCGATGGCGCCAGCCTCCTTCAAGAGGCCGATCTCGGCGATCTCGACGCCATCGAGGCCCTTGGTCAGGGCCGCCACCGGCAGGACACGGACCTGGCCGGTGTCGCGCGCGCGGCGCAGGAGGAAATCGACCACGGCGGGCTCATCGACCGGCGGGTTGGTGTCGGGCCGGGCGAGGATGGTCGTTACGCCGCCGGCCGCGGCGGCTGCGGTCGCCGTCGCAATCGTCTCGCGGTGCTCGGCCCCCGGCTCGCCGACAAAGGCGCACATGTCGATGAGCCCCGGCGCTATCACATCCCCGGCGCAATCGATCGCACGCGCATGCAGCGGCAGGCTCGCCTCGATGACCGAAGACCCGAGATCGCGAATGACGCCATCGACGACGAGAACGCCGCCCCGCGTCTCCTTGCCCGTGACCGGATCGAGGAGGCGCCCGTTGACGAGGGCCAGCGGCTGATGCGCAATCGACGGCGAGGAGAGAGATTTCATCGCGCCTCAATCATTCGGCAGATGTTCGGCGAGCGCGGCGAGCACGGCCATGCGCACCGCGACACCCATCTCGACCTGTTCGCGGATGAGGCTTTGCGGCCCATCGGCGATGCTCGAATCGATCTCGACCCCGCGGTTCATCGGGCCGGGATGCATCACCAGCACGTCCTTGTTCGCATATCGGAGCTTGTCGGCATCGAGACCGAAGAAGCGGAAATATTCGCGCGACGAAGGCACGAAGCCTCCGCTCATGCGCTCACGTTGCAGGCGCAGCATCATTACGATGTCGGCGTCGACGAGCCCGTTCTTCATGTCGCGGCAGACTTCGACGCCGAGGCGCTCGATCCCGGTCGGCAACAATGTCGAAGGACCGACGACGCGCACATGTGCGCCAAGCGTTGCCAGCAGCAGAATGTTCGAGCGCGCGACCCGCGAATGCAGGATATCGCCGCAGATCGCCACCGTGAGGCCCTGGATGCGGCCCTTGTTGCGGCGGATCGTCAAGGCGTCGAGCAGAGCCTGGGTCGGATGTTCATGCGCGCCGTCGCCGGCATTGACCACGGCGCAATCGACTTTCTTGGCGAGCAGATGCACGGCGCCCGCCTGTGCATGGCGCACGACGATAATGTCAGGCCGCATCGCATTCAGCGTCACGGCAGTGTCGATGAGCGTCTCGCCCTTTTTGACGCTCGACGTGTTCACCGACATGTTCATCACGTCGGCGCCAAGCCTCTTGCCGGCCAATTCGAACGAGGATTGCGTGCGGGTCGAGGCTTCGAAGAAGAGATTGATGAGGGTGCGGCCGCGCAGCGTGGCGCGCTTCTTCTCGATCTGCCGGGACACCTCGACCGCGTCCTCGGCCATATCGAGCAAAGTTAGAATGTCCTCCCCCGAAAGTCCTTCGATGCCGAGCAGGTGCCGGTGCCGGAACTTCTGGATGGGCTGCAGATTGGACATTAAAATTGATCTATAGGGTCGAACTTGCCCGGTTCGCAAGGGTGGCCGCCCGAATTGCCGGGGATGCTTAACGGCCGCGTTGCAGCCATGGCCGGGAGGTGCTTGTTCGCGCGGCGGGAAAGGCCCTCGGCGGCTCTGAGATCGCCGGCCGACCCCCCTGGAAATTGCCCAAGATTTGACACTTCGGCCCCCCGACCCCATGTTCCGCCGCAACGGGCCCTCGCCTCAGGACGCGCCGGGAGTTTGCGGCGGCGCCGTAAAATTCCAAATAATGTTGTATTTCCAGCCGCTTAGGATCGGAGTTCCTTCCGCATGAATCTCGTCATCGTCGAATCGCCTGCCAAGGCCAAGACGATCAACAAATATCTCGGCCGCGGCTATGAGGTCCTGGCTTCCTTCGGCCATGTGCGCGATTTGCCGGCTAAAGACGGTTCGGTCGATCCCAACGCCGATTTCACCATGCTCTGGGAAGTCGACGCCAAGGCAGCCAAACGGCTCGCCGACATCGCCGATGCCGCCAAGGGCGCCGACAAGGTGATCCTCGCAACCGATCCGGACCGTGAAGGCGAAGCAATTTCCTGGCATATCCTCGAAGTTTTGAAAGGAAAGCGCGTCCTCAAAGGCAAGCCGATCGAGCGCGTCGTCTTCAACGCGATCACAAAGTCGGCGGTGCTCGAGGCGATGAAACATCCGCGCCAGATCGACGAAGCGCTGGTTGATTCCTATCTCGCCCGCCGGGCGCTCGATTATCTCGTCGGCTTCAATCTCTCGCCGGTCCTGTGGCGGAAATTGCCGGGCGCGCGTTCGGCCGGCCGCGTCCAATCGGTCGCCTTGCGCCTTGTCTGCGACCGCGAGCTCGAAATCGAGAGTTTCGTCGCGCATGAATATTGGTCGCTCGTCGCGCATCTGAAGACGAAGGCCGGCGCGCCTTTCGTCGCGCGGCTCGTCGGCGCCGACGGCAAGAAGATCGCCCGCCTCGATATTGGCTCGGGCGCTGAAGCCGAAGCTTTCAAACGGGCCTTGGAGACGGCGAAATTCAAGGTCGCCAGCATCGAGGCGCGGCCTGCCAAACGTCATCCTGCCGCGCCCTTCACCACCTCGACCTTGCAGCAGGAGGCCTCGCGCAAATTGGGCTTCGCGCCGGCGCGCACCATGCAGATCGCCCAGCGCCTCTATGAAGGCGTCGATGTCGACGGCGAGACGCTTGGCCTCATCACCTATATGCGCACCGACGGTGTCGATGTGGCGCCGGAGGCCATTGCCGCGGCGCGGCGCGTCATCGGCCAGCGTTTCGGCGATCGCTATGTTCCGGAAGCGCCGCGCAAATATATTGTGAAGGCCAAGAATGCGCAGGAGGCGCATGAAGCGATCCGCCCGACCGACATGAGTTTGCTGCCGGCCAATATCGAGCGCTCTATCGGCCGCGACGAAGCCCGCCTTTATGACCTGATCTGGACGCGGGCGATCGCCAGTCAAATGGAATCGGCCGACCTCGAACGCACAACGGTCGAGATCAATGCCGAGGCGGGTGCCCGGCAGATCGATCTGCGCGCCAGCGGGCAAGTCATCCGCTTCGACGGCTTCCTCAAGCTCTATCAGGAAGGCAAGGATGACGAGGAGGACGATGAATTGGGCCGGCTGCCGCCGATGCAGGTGGGCGATGCGTTGAGCAAGGAAAAGATCGAGGCAACGCAGCATTTCACCGAGCCGCCGCCCCGCTTCTCCGAGGCGACGCTGGTCAAACGGATGGAGGAACTCGGCATCGGCCGCCCCTCCACCTATGCTTCGACTCTCGCCGTCCTCAGGGACCGCAATTACGTGCGGCTGGACAACAAGCGGCTCTATCCGGAAGACAAGGGCCGCATCGTCACCGCCTTCCTCGAAAGCTTCTTCACCCGCTATGTCGGCTATGATTTTACCGCCGGCCTGGAGGAAAAACTCGACCAGGTATCGAATCACGACATCGATTGGAAAGAGGTGCTGCGCGATTTCTGGATCGATTTCTCAAGCGCGCTGGCCGCCACCAAGGACTTGCGCACGACGCAGGTGCTCGACAGCCTGAACGAGCTTCTCGGCCCGCATATTTTCCCGCCAAAGGCGGACGGATCGAATCCCCGCGCCTGCCCGTCCTGCGGCAGCGGCCAACTCTCCCTGAAGCTCGGCAAATACGGCGCTTTCATCGGCTGCTCCAATTATCCCGACTGCACCTTTACGCGGACTTTGACGAACGCTGAAGGCAATGGTGAGGGCAACGGCGTCAAAGTGCTCGGCACCGATCCCTTAACCGGCGACGAGATTACGCTGCGCAACGGCCGTTTCGGCGCCTATGTGCAGCAGGGCGAGGGCGAGAAGCCGAAGCGCGCCTCCGTGGCGAAGCCGCTCGTGCCCGAGGAGATCACCCTCGAACAGGCGCTCGCCCTCTTGAGCCTGCCGCGCGAGGTCGCCATTCATCCGGAAACGAAACAGCCCATCCTTGCCGGCATCGGCCGCTTCGGGCCTTACGTTCAACATGGTAAGTCCTATGCCAATATCGGCAAGGACGAGAACATCCTCGAAATCGGCGCCAATCGCGCCATCGATCTCATTATCGCTAAGGAAAGCGGCCTATCGGGCCGGCGTTTTGGCAAGGAAGGCGCAGGCGCCAGCCGCAGCCTCGGCGACCATCCCGGGGGCGGCAGCGTAACGGTCAAATCCGGGCGTTACGGACCCTACGTCAATTGGGGCAAGATCAACGCGACTTTGCCGCGCGACGCCGACCCGACGACCTTCAGCCTGGATGAAGCGGTGGCTTTGCTCGCGGCCAAGCGCGAGGGCGGCGCGGGACAGGCGCGCGTGCTCGGAAAACATCCTGCCGGCGGCGAGATCCTGTTGCGCAACGGAAAGTTCGGGCCCTATGTCAGCCATGGCAAGGTCAACGCGACATTGAAGAACGGCGCATCGCCCGACTCGATCACGCTTGAGGAAGCAATCGAGCTCATCGACGCGAAACAAGGCGCGGGGGGCAAGAGAGCGCGCGGCAAAGGCACCTCGGTGAAATCAGTCAAGTCAGGCGCCAAGGCGACCGCAGCAAAGCCAATCCAGCGCGCATCGGCCAAGGCCACCGGAAAACCAGCGGCAAAGCCTGCCGCAAAGCGATCCGCCGCACCTACAAGGGCCAAGCAAGCGTGAGAACGAAAGTGCCGCGCAAAGCCGACCCCCTCGTCAGCCCGGACACGCAAAAGAAGTTCACCCCTTCCCGATCAGCATCGCAATTGCCCTCGCGCGAAGAGATCCTCGCCTTTCTTGATCGCGAACAAGGACCAACAAAGATCGGCAAACGCGAGATCGCCCGCGCCTTCAGGGTGAAGGGCGCCGATCGCATCGCACTGAAACGGATGTTGAAAGAGCTCGAAGACGAAGGCGCAATTGAGCGGCGCCGCAAACAATTGCATAAGCCCGGCCAATTGCCCTCGGTCGTGCTCGCGGACATAGTGAGCCGCGACAGCGATGGCGAGCTAATCGCCACCCCTGTCGAATGGGACACGGCGCAAGGGCCGACCCCGAAAATTATTCTCCAGCATGGTCGCCGGCGTCCCGGCGCAGCCGTGCCCGGTATCGGCGACCGCGCGCTGATCCACACGGAAATCCGCCGCGACGCTGTTCCCGGCGAGCCCGCTTACAGCGGCCGCATCGTCAAGCTTCTCGAGCGCGCCAAATCTTCTCAGCTTCTCGGCATCTACCGCACGGATTCGCGCGGCGGCGGGCGCGTGGTTCCGGTCGATAAGCGCAACATCAACCGCGGCGAATTCATCGTCACCGAGGGAGGCGAGGCGCGCGACGGCGATCTCGTTGCCGTCGAGGTTCTGCGCACCGGCCGTTTGGGCTTGCCCGCGGTCAAGATTTGCGAGCGGCTTGGCAGCATTGCCAGCGAGCGGGCGATGAGCCTCATCGCCATCCACGCGCATGGCATTCCCAATATCTTCCGCCCCGAAGCGCTCGCCGAGGCTGCGCGCGCCGGAGCGCCGCCTCCGACGCCGCGCGAGGATTGGCGGAAAATTCCGCTGGTGACGATCGATCCGGCCGACGCCAAAGACCATGACGATGCGGTTTTCGCCCAACCCGATCCAAGCTCCGACAATCCCGGCGGACACGTCATCTTCGTAGCCATCGCCGATGTCGCGGCCTATGTGCGGCCGGGCTCGGCGCTCGACCGCGACGCCTTCGAGCGCGGCAATTCCGTCTATTTCCCCGATCGCGTCGTGCCTATGCTGCCGGAGCTGACCTCGAGCGATCTCTGTTCGCTGAAACCGGGCGAAAACCGGCCGGCGCTCGCCATTCGGATCGTCATCGACAAGACCGGCCACATGTTGGCCCACCAGGTCCATCGCGTGATGATGCGCTCGGCCGCGAAGCTGACCTACGCGCAAGTGCAGGCGGCCTGGGACGGCTTGCCGGGCCCCGAAACGCAGGCGCTGCTCGGTCCCGTTCTGAGGCCCCTGTTCGATGCTTATGCGGCGTTGAAGACCGCGCGGGAGAAGCGCGCGCCGCTCGATCTCGACCTGCCGGAACGCAAGATCCTCTTGAAGCTGGACGGAACGGTCGACCGCGTGATCGTTCCGCCGCGGCTCGAGGCGCACCGGCTCATCGAAGAATTCATGATCCTCGCCAATGTCGCCGCGGCCGAGACGCTCGAGGCGCAACGCCAGCTTTTCATCTACCGCGCGCATGGCGAGCCGACGCTCGAAAAACTCAACGCGCTCCCGGAGTTCCTCGCCTCGATCGGCATCAAGCTGGCGAAGGGTCAGGTTCTGACGGCGCGTCAGTTCAATGGCATTCTGGCACGTGTGAAGGGCACCGAGAACGAGAACATCGTCAACGAGGTCGTCCTTCGCACCCAAGCGCAAGCCGAATACGTCAGCGAAAACTACGGCCATTTCGGCCTCAACCTGCGCCGCTATGCGCATTTCACCTCGCCGATCCGCCGCTATGCCGATCTTATCGTGCACCGGGCCCTAATCCGCGCCTTGCGGCTCGGAAACGATGGCCTGCCCGACGTCGACCGCGAAGCTCTGGCCGAGGTTGCGGCGCAGATTTCGGCCGCCGAGCGCCGCGCCATGGCGGCTGAGCGCGACACGGTCGAGCGCCTCATCGCCCTCCATTTGAGCGAGCGCGTCGGAACGACCTTCGCCGGCCGTATTTCCGGCGTCACCCCGGTTGGCCTCTTCGTCAGGCTGGCGGAGACCGGCGCCGACGGCTTCATACCTGCGGCAACCCTCGGCCAGGATTACTTCCGCTACGAGGAAAGCTTGCATGCGCTCGTCGGCAACAGAACCGGCGAGATGCACCGGCTGGGCGACGAGGTCAGCGTCAAACTCGTTGAAGCCGCGCCCTTCGCCGGGGCGCTGCGTTTCGAGCTCCTGAGCGAAGGAAAGAGCGTGTCGCTCGCGAGCCTCGGCCGCGGCAAACGGGCAAGCCGGCGCGACAAGAGGTCGGCTGGCAAAGGCGAGGCGCCGCGCCTAAATATTGGCCGCAGATGAGAATCGAGCCGAAAGATCAAGCATGACAATCGAGGTTGTCGACGCGCCGCTTCCGACACATGGGGGCGCATTTTATGCCGATGCGCCGGCTCGACCGAGGCGCGACGTGTGGCAATCGATCCGGCGCGGCTTTGCCGGCCGTTGTCCCTGCTGCGGCAAGGGTGCGATGTTTCGCGCCTATCTCAATGTCAACGATCGCTGCCCCACCTGCGGCACCGAACTGTTCCACCAGCGCGCCGACGACGCGCCGCCCTATATCACCATCCTCGTGGTCGGCCATATCATCGGGGCATTGATGCTCGCGACCGAAGAATTCGCGCCTAACTTGCCCATCCTCTATCATATTCTGGTCTGGCCGACTTGGACGCTGGTTCTTTCGCTGACGCTTCTGCCGGCCTTCAAAGGCGCTCTGATCGGCTATCAATGGGCGCTGCGCATGCACGGATTCGAGACCGCTCCCGAAGCGCCATGCCATGCATGAGGACGCGCTCGCGTCCTTCGAAGTGAAGGCTAAGGCAGGACTCCCCCGAGGCCGTAGATCGCTTGCCATCGGCGCGGCGATCACAACTGTCACCATCGTTGGGATTGGGCTTTCGCTCTCCGCCACCATGATCGCCCTGCAACTCGGCGAGAAAGGCTATTCCGGCCGGGCGATCGGGCTGAACGC
The DNA here is from genome assembly GCA_963759985.1 of uncultured Alphaproteobacteria bacterium. Taxonomy (GTDB): domain Bacteria; phylum Pseudomonadota; class Alphaproteobacteria; order Rhizobiales; family Beijerinckiaceae; genus Methylovirgula. Next base: position 1,040,152 of record CAVXBI010000001.1, on the reverse strand, counting down.
GGCAGCCGGTGGCCTTGCAACGTTCGTCACTGCGCCCTTCGTGCCGGCGCTGGCGCGACGGTTCGGTGTCCGCCCGCTGCTGATTCTCTCTCTTTTCGCGGGTGCTTCCGGTCTCGCCGCCTTTGCGCTGACCGAGGGCTATTGGGCGTGGCTTGCCATCAGGGCCCTGTTCGGGGCGGCGCTCACGGTCCTTTTCGCCGTGAGCGAATTCTGGATCAGTTCTGCTGCGCCCCCGCGACGGCTTGGCATCGTCATGGGACTCTACACGACGAGCTTCGCGCTGGGCGTGGCCTTGGGACCTTCGATCCTTACGCTGACCAGTGCGCGAGGCGACACGTCTTTCCTTGTAGCAATCGCGCTTTTCCTGCTCGCGGCGTTGCCGATCAGCCTCCTCGGCGGCCGCGCGCCGGTGCTCGAGCGCCCAGCACGGATTTCGGTTCTCGCCTTCATCGTGGCCATGCCCGCGGTGACGCTGGCCGCCCTCGTCTACGGCGCAATCGAGACTTCCGCCATGGGACTTCTGCCGGTCTATGCGCTGCGCAGCGGCCTCGGTGCGGCGACCGGCGCCATTTTGGTGACGGTCTTTGCGCTCGGCAACGGCGTCTTTCAGACACCGATCGGAATTGTCTCGGACCGGTTCGAGCGGCGCCGCTTGCTGGTTGTCGTCGCGGCTTTCGGCGCAATCGGCGCATTCCTGCTTCCACTCGCACGCGAAGCGGGGTTTGCCGTTTTCGCCTCACTTCTCTTTGTCTGGGGAGGCGTGGTCGGCAGTCTCTATGCGATCGGGCTCGCGCATCTCGGATCGCGCTATCAAGGCGCCGAACTCGCCAGCGGCAATGCCGCCTATATCCTGCTCTATTCGGCAGGAATGCTCGCCGGTCCGCCGCTCATGGGCCTCGGCCTCGACCTTGCGCCGGCCGGCTTTTTCATCGCGCTTGCTATCCTGCTCGCAGCCTACCTTGGCGTTGCCGGCTGGCGGGCCAAGGCTGCTTGACAAGCCAAACCCGAACCTTATGGTGCGCGAACTTTCGGCTCGGCCCGTGCCGCTTTCCTTTCGGAAGGCGGTTTTGTTTTTAAGACCCCGGGCCGGCGCGATCGGCGCGTTCTATCCAAAGGGACAAATGGGATGGCCAAGGCCGCGATGATCAAGATCAAGCTCGTATCGTCCGCGGACACGGGCTATTTCTATGTGACCAAGAAGAATGCGCGAACCAAGACCGACAAATTGTCGTTCAAGAAATATGACCCGGTGGTCCGCAAGCACGTGGAATTCAAGGAAACCAAGATCAAGTGAGTTGCGCGAACTGACTTGTTTCTTCAATAACTTAGAGAATGCATTTAAAACGATTTATCAGTCGAGTGCCGTCAGTGCGTGATTCAACAGCGCAAATCTCTCCCCGAGATCGAAGCTTTTAAAGGTGGCCGGCGGCAAGTGGTGTCTCGAGGAGGCCACTCCTAACCACTTACGCGCCGGCCGACCCTACGGACCCAGGAGATGCGGCGGACCTGAGCACTCCGCAGGGTATCTCATTGAAATTGCTAAAGAACGAATCCCACCCCGGCACCTGAACCCAGATCGGCCGACGGCTCTTGGCTGCCGCTTCAGAACGTTAGCGCGATGGGCCTGAAAAGAAAACTGCTTAATTCCAGCGGCCGCAGGCGACCTTTTATTTACCTAAACGCGGCCAAGACCTCGGACCCGTCACGCGGCATCCGCCGAAACCCGGTTGCGGCCGCTGCTTTTCGACCGATAGAGCGCCCGGTCAGCGCGGCGGAAAAGCCTCTCCGGTTCGCTGTCGTGGCCACGCTCGGCGAGGCCAATCGAGACGGTGACGCCGATCCTCGACCCATCAGCGGCAAGGGCGAACCGATCCCTTTCGACCTCCGCGCGCACCCGTTCGGCGATTTTCGCGGCAACTTCGAGATTGGTGTCCGGCATCACGATGACGAATTCCTCACCGCCCAGACGGCAGACGAGGTCCGGAACGCGGATCACCTTTCGCACCCGCTCGGCAAAGCCTTTCAAGACCCTGTCGCCGGCTTCATGCCCGTAAGTGTCATTCACGCCCTTGAAATGATCGATGTCGAGTATCATCAGGGACAGCGGCCGGCCGCGGTCGGCCGCTTGCCCGACGAGCGCCCCAAGGTGGCTCTCGAAATAGCGCCGATTGTTCAGGCCGGTCAGCGGGTCCACCACAGCGAGCTCGATTGAGGCCTGAACATTGTCGCGCAATTTGTCGGCATAGCGTTTGCGGCGCAGTTGGGTACGGATGCGCGCGGAAAGTTCGTTGCCGTCGATCGGCCGGCTGAGAAAATCATTGATCCCTATATCGAGGGCCCGCAGGACTTTTGCCCGGTCTTCAATCTCGGCCAGGCACAAGATCGGCAATTGCCGGCTGCGTTCGAAAGACCGTATCTGGCTGCAAAGACGCAGGGCGTCGAAGCCTTGCAGCGCGAGGCTCACGATGAAAAGGTCATATTGGCCGCTGACCGCCTGGACGAGCGCCTCCTGCGGATCCTTTTGCACCTCGACGACATATTGGTCGCGCAATGCGAAGACCAGCTGATCGGCTGAGACGGCGCGATCTTCGACGAGCAAAATGCGGCCGCCGAGGCCATCCTCGGCGAGCGCATGGGCGAGCGGATCCGGCATCCCGAGGCTGACCGAAGTCGAGGCGCGCGTCCGGAGCTCGTCGAGCACCATTTTGAGCCGCGCCAGCGAACGCACGCGGGCAATGAGGGCCACCTCGTCGATGGGTTTCGTCAGAAAATCGTCGGCGCCGGCTTCGAGCCCCTTCACCCGGTCGGCCGGCTGGTCGAGCGCCGTCACCATGACGACGGGGATATGCGCCGTGGAAGGATCTTTCTTGATCCTGCGACAGACTTCGAAGCCGTCCATGCCCGGCATCATCACGTCGAGAAGCACGACGTCGCAGTCTTCACGCCCGCAGGCCGTCAGCGCCTCGATGCCGCTCGTCGCCGTGGTAACGTCGAAATATTCTGCCGTGAGTCGCGCCTCGAGCAATTTCAAATTGGGCACGACGTCGTCGACAACCAATATCCGAGCGGTCATTTCGAACTCATCCTTGCACGCAAGACTTTATTGGTCGGCTATATAATTGCGCACCGTTTCGAGAAACTTGACGACCGATATCGGTTTCGACAGATAGGCCTCGCAACCGCCCTGCCGGATCTTTTCTTCGTCGCCCTTCATCGCGAAGGCCGTGATGGCGATAACGGGAATGTGACGCAGATCCTCGTCATCCTTGATCCATTGCGTGACCTGCAGGCCGGAAACTTCCGGGAGCTGAATATCCATGAGGATGAGATGCGGCTTGTGCGTACGCGCCAGTTCGACCGCCTCGACGCCGCTCCTCGTCTGCACCGTTTTGTAACCGTGCGCTTCGAGAAGGTCGTTGAAAAGCTTCATGTTCAGCTCGTTGTCTTCGACGATCAGAACGCTTTTTTGCATGGTTTGAACCTGTTCCGCCCCTCGGGCGGCGGACCATCCGCAGCCGCGCGGTCCAAGCATAGACGTAACCGCTAGCAGACAGAAATTTACGAAAGGGAAATCCCGTTGATGAAAGCGACGCTTGGCGCAGCGCGGTAACAAAAGCGGCGAAAATGGACCGCTCGAAAAAGCCCCGGCTGGATTGGGACAAACTCGGATCTCGACCTATTTCGGCACTCTCCCCCACCCATCTCGTGGGGTCGGCTTATCTTTCGCCGAACAAAGTTTTCTTCAGACGGCAGGTTAAGGAATCGGCCCTATTTTGGGCAAGGAGGCGTCGGCAAAAGCTCGAGGCTCGTCATTTCGCCGGCAAGAACGAAATCGCCGTAATCGAGACGCAGGGCACGTGAGATGCCGTTCTCGTAAAGCTGGAAAGACAAAGTGTAGTTTGGCAATTCGTCCCTATTGTCACTATCGAAATAGCTGATGGCGATCGGCCAGCGTCGCATATGTTCGAGCGTTGGAATGCGCGCCGCGGGCTCCTCGGCCGGCGTATCGATCGGATGACCAATGAACGTGGTCGTCTCGTAAATCTTATCGCCAGGATCAGATCCGTCGTAGACCTTGACTTCGAGCGAATTCTCGCCGGCTTTGGCGGCGGCAAGGATATATTTCAAATGTTCGGTCGGGAAAATCACGTCGCGATCGAGCGCGAGCTTCGTCTGTTTCGGCTTTACAAGATCAACCGCGACGGCTCCCGCGGGTACGCGTTGCGCCCGCCCGTCCACCTCGTCGGATTGTTCGTCGTCGATCTTGGTCTCTGTCTTGAACGCGAAGCTTCTGCCGTTGCCGTCTTCGAATGTCGCGGAGCGCATGTCGGATATCCGCGTCGGGCCTTCGGCCGGCTGCAATTCCGTCAATTGCCGGAAATTCTGCACGTAGCCCTCGCAAGGTGAGCCGGTAAAGTCGAAGGCAATGCGGCCGCGCGCCTCGGTCGGGCTCTTCGAGCCTACGGCCTTGAACAAAGTCAAGTCATAGACCGCGCGATGCGAGGCGAGCGGAATAGCGTCAATCGATGCCTGAATGCCTGCCGGTATCACATCCGGGTTTACATCGCCGGCACGAAGAGGTGACGGAATGAGGGCCATAAACGCCAGGGGCGCGGCGGCTCCGATCACAAGGAAAAGCCGTGACGCCGCACGCAATCCGACAGAACACTCGACCATAAATTCGCCGCTCCAGCGCTGCTCTCCCCCCGCCGCAGTGTTAAAACGCTGCAGCGCTCCTTGCAATCGATTATAGCGGCTTGGTTCGAGAATGGCGAACGCCACCGTAGCGGCGGCCCTTCGCGTCTTGCGCCAGCGGCAGCAATCGGCACATTGGCGAATATGATCCCTTCAATCCGGAGTTTTCCATGGGTGCCATCGAGGATCGCCTTCAGGCTCTTGGCATCGTTCTGCCGGTCGCGGCGCCGCCCGTCGCCAATTACGCTCCCTTTGTAATCTCCGGGTCGTGGCTCATCATTTCTGGTCAGCTCGCCCTCGGCGATGACGGCAAGCTCGATCCCGGTCACATCGGCAAGGTTGGCGGCAGCCTGTCGATCGAGGCCGGACATGCCGCCGCACGCCGCTGCGCCATCAATATTCTCGCGCAAGCCAAGGCCGCTCTGGGCGATCTCGATCGCATCCGCCGTTGCCTCCGGCTCGGTGGATTTATCAATGCCGCGCCAGGCTTTTCGCAGGTTGCCGCGGCCATGAACGGCGCCTCGGACCTGATCTTCGAGGTTTTGGGCGAGCGGGGAAGGCACGCACGCTCGACCGTCGGCGTCGCCGAATTGCCGCTCGATTGCGCAGTCGAGGTGGAAGCATTGTTCGAAATTGCCGTTTGAGAGCCTTGAACGCGCCGGCGCCCTCACGGCCGCCCCGATCGCACCATTGCGGCGTTTGACCCGGCATTGCACCAGCTTGGGCGCTAACCACGTTGTCGACAATTTCGCCGCGAGATGTTGTCGCTTGGGCCGGTCCGGCACATGTTCGGGCGAGGCGGCAGCGCCTGTGGGTTCGGCTTAAGGATTTCACAATGCTGAGGAAGATCGCCCTTGCGGCTATCTTGGCCATGATCGCAGCGACACCGGCATTGGCCGGCAGTTATGTCGACCAATATCGCGGCTATTTCCGGCCGCATTGGCATCACTATCCCAACTACGCCGCTTTCATTCCCTATGGCTGGCCAATGATCCCGTCGGTGCGGGGGCTCGCTTATGTGCCGGAGGCGGGCTATGCGCTTCTGCCCGCGCGCGTCTATTTCATTCCGCAGCAGCCGCCCTACTACAATGTTCCGCCCTACCCCGTGATCGCACCCTACTAGGCAAAATCCGCGGCTCGGGCGGATCGATGTTCGCCTGCGCAATTCCGCCTGCATGGCAGCGGAACCGAAGCACGGCATTTCCGCAAGCGGCAAATATTCGACACGGCGGGCGCCCGACTATAGTTTTGACATTGTTTGGCCCCCTAACGCGGGGACCGATTTTTCGCCGGGCAACAGAATGCGTCATAACGGCCGTCGCCGATGGCCCACAGCCAAGCTTCGATCTCCCGATCGATTTGTGTTGACGCTCGCTTGCGTGCTGGTCGCCTGCGCATCCGTCGGTATTTTTCCTGCCGCGGCACAGACCCCGGCGCCGACGACGCCGCAGCAGCCAGCACCAAAACAAACGCCAGCGTCCGCGCAAGGTGCGACACCAGCAACCGTGTTGGACGACCAAGACATCGAGAGCATTCTCGGCAAGGAGATTTATAGCGTGACGAACGAGGACATGGGTCGGATCGTCGATGTCCTCGTCGATCACAAGGGACAGGTGCGCGCCGCGATCATCGATTTCGGTGGTTTTCTCGGGGTCGGAACCCGAAAGATCGCGGTGGATTGGCGAGCAATCCAGTTCGTGCCGAAGTCCGATCGCATCGTCCTGGCACTGACCCGCGACCAAGTCCGGGTGGCGCCCGAATACAAGCAAGGCGAGCCGATCGTCGTACTGGGCCCATCGGCCACGCTCCCACCGCCGACATCCGCGCCCGGATCGTCGGCAAACGCCGCGCCGGGAAACACCCCCGCAGTTCCGTCCAAATAGCCGAATTCCGGATGGCGAGCGTGCGAGCTGGCGCGGCCAGCAGAGTAACCCCCTCCCTTGGCTGAATGGACCGCGACCGAAAAGGACGAGGCAAGGGCGGCGGCTCCCGCGCACCCGTCGCGACGCAGTCTCATCGGCCTCGATTGGTTCGCCTTTTGCCTTGCCGATGTTCAAACCGGTTTCGGCCCGTTCATCTCAGTCTACCTCACGGCGCAAAAATGGACGCAGGGCGACATCGGCCTCGTGCTTACAATCGGCAGCATCATCGGCCTGATCGGCCGCGTGCCCGGCGGCGCCGTGGTCGATGCCGCGCGCTCGGAACGAACTGCCGCGGGGCTTGCCGTCGCCTGCATCGGCCTCAGCGCGCTTATCATGGCGGCCTGGCCGCTCCTTCCCTTTGTGTTCTTTGCCAGCGTCCTGAGCGCCGGCGCGAACTGCATCCTAACGCCCGCCATAGCCGCCATAAGTCTTGGGCTCGTGGGATATTCCGCCATCGGCCCAAGGCTCGGCCGTAATGCCCGCTTCGCGTCGCTCGGCACCGGCATCGCCGCCGCCGGCATGGGGGCTTGCGGCTATCTGTTTTCGTCGCGCGCCGTATTCTTTCTGACAGCCGTGCTGATGATCCCGACGCTGATTGCGCTTTTCAACATACGCGCCGCGGAAATTGATCCGGTGCGCGCCCATAGCGGCGTCATTCCGCTGCGGCTGGCCGAATCAGAAAAGGGGCTGCGCCGGCTCGTGACCCATCGGCCGCTTATTGCCTTCGCCGCCGCAACCGCGCTGTTTCAATTCGCCAATGCCGCCACGCTTCCTCTGATGGGCAGCATCATGACGATGCGTTCGGCCGATTGGGCGCCGGTGCTTATCGCCGCCTGCATTGTGGTGCCGCAGTTCGTCGTCGCCCTGTTCTCACCCTGGGTCGGACGTTCAAGCCGAACGCTGGGGCCGGCGCCCGCTGCTGCTGCTTGGCTTTGCCGCGCTCCCGCTTCGCTGTTTTCTCTTCGCCAACGTGCCAGACCCCGATGTTGGTCGTCGCGGTGCAAGCGCTCGACGGAATTTCTGCGGCCGTGCTTGGCGTCCTTGTCCCGCTGGTGGCTGCCGACTTGGCGCGCAACACCGGCCGCTTCAACCTGACGCAAGGCATTATCGGCACGGCCGTTGGAATCGGCGCGTCGATCAGCACCACATTTGCGGGTTACGTCACCGACCACTACGGCAGCCATATGGCTTTTCTTGGGCTCGCCGCCGTCGCAACCTGCGCCTTTCTCTTCGTCTATCTGGCAATGCCCGAGACCCGGCCCGATAACGGCGAGCCGCATCTTACTGCAACACCAAACGCGGCCGCGGCACCGTGGCTTTGATCAAACCGCTGTAGACATCGAGATAATCGTGCGCCATGCGCCGCGCGGTGAACCTTTCCTCGAACCGTTGGCGAATGAGTGGGCGTGATAATTGTGACAGACGGCGGACCGCGCTGATGGCGCCTGGCTCGTCCTCAACAATGAAACCGGTCACCCCATCCTCCATCATCTCGGCGACAGAGCCGCGATTGAAAGCGATAACCGGCGTTCCGCACGCCATCGCCTCGATCATGACGAGTCCGAACGGCTCGGGCCAATCAATCGGCACGATCAACGCGTGAGCACCGCTCAGAAAATCGGATTTGGCGGCGTCGTTGATTTCCCCCACATAGTCGATGTCGTCGCGAGCGAGATACTGGCGAATATTTTCATCAAAATAATCGAGATCCGCCTCATCGATTTTTGCGGCGATCTTCAGTGGCATCCCGCAGCGCGTCGCAATATGGATCGCGCGATCCAGCCTCTTCTCCGGCGAGACACGACCGAGGAAAGCCAGATAGCCCGGCTCCACAGGCCGCGGCGTCAGCAATTGATCGGGCATGCCGTGGTGAATTGTCCGAATCCAGCGGGCATGCGGCGCGGGACGGCGCTGCGCATCCGAGATAGAAACCATCGGAAGCCCGGAGAATGTCGCGAAAACGGGCTGCAGCTCCGGCAAGTCGAGCCTGCCATGCAAGGTCGTCAGGAACGCGGTGCCTTGGCGGGAAAAAGCGAGAATGGATAATAGTCGAGATGGAAATGGATGAGATCGAATTCCGCCGAGCGCCTGTAGACATGCTCAAGCATGGCTATGTGCAGGGCGTTCGGCTCGCGGACCGAGCCGTCGAGACGCAGCGCCCTCGGCCACATCGCCTCGAGCTCCGCCGAAGTTGTAGAGTCGCCGCTCGCAAACAACGTGACGTCATGGCCGAGCGCGACGAGTTCTTCGGTCAGCCACGAAATCACGCGCTCGGTTCCACCGTAAAGTTTCGGCGGAACCGCTTCGAACAGAGGCGCAACCTGTGCAATACGCATGGAGAGTTCCCTTAAAAGACGCTCCTGTCTACCTGTGGCGCCGAAAGGCAAAGGCAAGGCCTCGCCTACAAGAGCATCCAGCGGTGCAAAGACCTCAAGCATGGCAGCATCGATGCTTGCAAACGCGCGAACCGGTTTCTCGCGCAACAATCGATCCGCCTCATAATGCCGCAGGCACGGATGGAGCCGGCGACACCACCGGCGCATTCACCGCGCGTTCACGGCTGTTACGGGAATGTTGATCTCGGCTCTCTGCAGAGAGAGGAACAGCCCAATCTTGGACAAACCTCGGGGCTTGGAACTGACACGATGATGCCGAGTTTGACGGTGAGACTTCCGGCGTGATGCCGCGCTTGCGAGAGCAGCGATGAAAGTTCAATCGGCAATGGAAGGCCACATGGATAACCTTTGCCACTACGCCCGTCGCCCCATCGCATTCCTTCTCCGCTATGTTCGGTCACGCCGCATCACGCATGCAGCGATTTTAATATGCGTGCTCGCCGCAGTTGGCTTCTCGGTCGGCACGCAATACGGCGTCAAGTTCCTTGTCGATGTTCTCTCGAAGGGAGCCTCGCCCGGCGCCGATCCCTGGCCTGCCTTCGCCTTCGTCTGCGCCTTGATTGCTGCCGACGGCGTGCTGTGGCGGATCGCAGGTTGGGTCGCGAGCGATACTTTCGTGCGCGTGACCGGCGACTTGCGCCGCGACCTCTTCGAACATCTGATGGGTCATTCGCCGGCCTATTTTGCGGATCGGCTGCCGGGAATGCTGACGAGCCGCATAACGGCCACTTCGAACGCCTGTTTCACGATCGAGAACATGTTCATCTGGAACGTCTTGCCGCCATGCGTCGCGACGCTCCTGGCCATTGTCCTGATCGCCACCGTAAGCATCCCAATGGCCGCCGCTTTGCTTGTCGTCGCGGCAATCGTGATCGTGACCATGTTTCGAGTTGCCGCCAATGGCAAGCCGCTCCATCACGACTTCGCCAACAAGGCGGCGGCCGTCGATGGCGAAATGTCCGACGTGGTCGGCAATGTGCTGCTGGTCAAGGCCTTTGGCGGCCTCGCCTACGAGCGACGCAGGTTCAACGCTACCGTCGACAACGAGATGAGAGCGCGGCGGCAGAGCCTGCGCTACCTCGAGAAGCTGCGGATCTTTCACGCGCTGATCACCATTGTGATGATCGTCTGCCTTCTGGCCTGGGCGATCACGCTTTGGCAGCAGGGTGCGGCGACCACGGGCGCTGTCGTCCTTGTCTGCACGCTGGGCCTCTCCGTACTTCAGGCCACGCGCGACCTGGCCGTCGCCCTCGTTGACGTGACGCAGCATATGGCACGGCTCGCGGAGGCGCTGGAGACGTTGCTTGTCGCGCATGAGATGCACGACCATCCCAAAGCCAAGCCGCTGGTAAGCAGCGGACTCGGCATAGTGTTCAAAGACATCTCCTTCGCCTACCGCAACGGCCGCAGCATCATTCGGAATTTCAACCTGAATATCGGACCGGGTGAACGCGTCGGACTGGTCGGGCCTTCAGGCGCGGGGAAAACCACCTTGTTCGCCCTGCTGCAGCGGCTCCATGACGTGCAAAGCGGGCGCATCATGCTCGACGGCCAGGATGTCTCGCGAATCACGCAAGAGAGCCTGCGCGCCGCGATTGCCGTCGTGCCTCAGGACATTTGCCTTTTTCACCGTTCGCTCATTGAGAACATCCGCTACAGTCGTCCGGATGCATCGGATGAGGCGGTGATGAAAGCGGCGACGGCCGCGCATTGCGAGTTCATTGAATCACTTCCGCAAGGGTTCGACACGATCGTCGGCGACCGGGGATTGAAATTGTCCGGTGGCCAACGACAGCGTATCGCGCTGGCCCGCGCTTTTCTCAAGGATGCGCCGATTCTCCTGCTCGACGAGGCGACATCGTCGCTCGACTATGAGGTCGAGGAATCGATCAGAGAAGCTTCGGCGCGGCTGATGGACGGCAGAACCGTGATCGCCATCGCGCATCGCCTTTCGACGTTGCGCAATTTCGACCGGATCGTCGTCCTGAGCGGCGGCCGGATCATTCATGATGGTCCGCCCGGCGAGTTGATCAATGCCGACGGGCGCTACAGCGAATTCATCCGTAAGGAGATCCATGCGCGCCGTCCGACTGTGCCCGAGGAAGTCACGGGTTCGCCGGTTTACGCGCTCACCTTTTGATCGAAGCCTGGCATTCAACTCGTCGACGTCGCCCAAATGTCGCCTTTGCGCGAAAGAACGTTCACCGCGACATCCGTCCCGGTTCGCCGCAGCTGAACGTCCATCCTCGCATCTGCGATCGACAGGCCGGTGAGCCTCAACTCGTCGAGAAATTCGGGAAGGACGGGCCGGTTGAAGATGACGTGCCGGCTTTCCGGATCGAAGCTGAGCCCCATGCAGGCCTGGAGCAAGGCGAGCGGTGCGGTCGCAGCCCAAGCTTGCGGTGAGCAGGCCACCGGATAGAAGGTCGGCGCCTGAGTCCGCATGCGCGAAAATCCGCAGAACAATTCCGGCAGCCGCCTCAGGTCGATATAGGTCGACGCCTGGAAGAGCCCCTTGAAAACTTGCGCGACCTGCTGGCGGAAGCCGTAGCGGGCGAATCCCAGCGCGACAATCGCATTGTCGTGCGGCCAAACCGAACCGTTATGATAGCTCATCGGATTGTAGCGGGATTCCGTGGCCGCAATCGTCCTTATCCCCCAGCCGGAAAAGAACGCGCTGCCCATCAGCGTGCCCACGAGGCGCTCGGCGCGCTCGGGCAGTGCGATTCCGGTGAACAGGGCATGTCCGGCGTTCGAGCTTCGCACGCGGCAAGGCTGCTTGTCGCCGTCAAGCGCCAGAACATAAGTGCCGAGTTCCTCGTCCCAGAATGTCGCGTCGAAACGCCGGCGCAGGTCCTCCGCTTCGCGATCCAGGATTGAGCCGCGATCATGAAAGCCAAGGCGCCGCGCGATCGCCGCCGCGGCGCGCTTTGCGGCGTAAACGTAACCCTGAACCTCGACGAGCGCGATCGGCCCGCGGGCAAGCGAACCATTGGCATGGAAGATTGAGTCGTGACTGTCCTTCCACCCCTGATTGACCAAGCCCGCTTGCGACGCGCGGTCATATTCCACGAATCCGTCACGGTCGCGATCGCCATAGATGTCGATCCACTGAAGGGCCGCCTCGATATGCGGCCAGAGTTTCTCGATCTCGTCGACATTGGATGTGCGCTCGAGATAGGCGCCCGCCAGCATGACAAACAGCGGGGTCGCATCGACGCTGCCGTAATAGCGGCGAAACGGAACCTCGCCGAGTTCGGCCATTTCGCCGCGGCGCGCTTCGTGCAGGATTTTGCCGGGCTCGGCATCGGCCGCTTCGTTCTTGAAGTCGGATTGAGTTGCCGCCAGATGCCCGAGCACGCCGCGCGTAATCATGGGGTCGGCCCACAAAGTCTGCATGGCGGTGATGAGGGCGTCGCGTCCGAACACTGTGCTGAACCAAGGAATGCCGGCGTAAGGATAAGGTCCCTCGGGAAGATCCGTCGTCAGCATATAGAGGTCGGAAATGGACCGCCGGATACCCTCGTTGAAGACATCGTTCGACGTGAGGATCGCGGTCGCGCGCGACGCGGAGCGGCGCAAGGCGCGCCGCGACTCGCGCAGCGCGGCGAAAAACAGCTTCTGCGGCGGCGAATTCGGCGTGAACGCATCGCAATGGATTTCGACGAAGATGACCGCGCGCTCGTGCGGCTCGAGATCGAGTTCGAAGACCGCCTTATTGCCGTCGAGCCGCGTCGGCTCCGGCGCGAAGCGCAGCCGCGTTTCCCTGCGCCGGTCGTCGAGCCCGGTGTAAGCCATCGTCACGGCATCGCTCTTCACCTCGGTTGGATGAAACATGCCGCGACTCTCGCGATGCGCACCGCGCACCTCGAACAGATCGGCGAAATCAGCCGCGAATTCGAGTTTGAGCTTGATGTGCTGCCGCGTTTCGCTGAAATTTCGGATCGCAAGCCGCTCGAATGTAGCGCCTTTCCAGAGATATTTCACGCGCCGCAGATGAATGAGGTCGTGTTCGAGGACGATACGATCCGCCTCGTAGAGATCGGGATTGGTCAGATCGCAGGTGAGCGCCGCATTGTCGTCGCGCATCGTGGAGCTCAGAAGCATCGGCCGCATGTCGCAGATCGACAGGTTCAGGTGCGAAAGATGCCGCGTATCGCGATAGAATATCCCCTCGGGGTTGCCGAGCGCAGAAACGATGTCGCCGCTGTGATCAAACATGGCGAACATGTCGCCGTGCTTCAGCGTGCGCGTCGGCCTTTGCTGCAACGACGCGTCGGCAGGGATGGAAAATTGCGACAGCGGCACATTTCCCTGTGCCGAAGCGAAAGCTTCCTTGTTCATGGCTTCGTCTCGCCTCGCCGACTGGCGCTATAAGCAACCTCACACGCGATATCGGCCGATCAAGGCCGCAAACAAGAGGTCCTTGCCTAGCGGGCCCGCTGGCGCTCGGATGCGCAAGCTGATCGCAGATTAAGCTGAGCCTGCCGGCTCTCCGTCCCGTGCCAAGGGTCGATAGCGAATGTGGATAACTCATTCAAGGCGCGATATGGCGCGCTCCGCGCATGCCGGACGCTCAGGCGAAAACAGCGCTGATCCTTGTCAAATCAACGCGATGATCGAAGAGGATTCCTTCGCTTGAGTTGCATCGGGGGATGCCGTACTGCCGCGAATGCGTCCGTTTAACCCTTTCCTCGCCGCAGGCCGGGAAAAGCGCGCCTTCCCGTCGTGGCCCGCCAAGCCGAAATTTCGCCGGAAATCGGCGCGCGCTCGTGGATGATTCGCCGCCAGGCGTGAGGCGCCCGAAGTTGCGCAAAACGAAGAAACTTTCGGGCTCCCCCACGATGTGCGGAGAGAAGCTCCCATGCCGCCCGGCGCATAGTGAACTCGCCCCTTAAGCGCCAGCGTGGGCGCGCTGCAACAGCTTAAGAGTTTTTTGCACGAGGGCGATTTTAAGGCGGCGCTCGCCAAGGTCTTGACGTAAAGCATCAGTTGAATGTCCCCGACGCTCGAAAGATTGCGCGAGTGAGCCATGCCGGTGCCGTCGAAGATTGAACAATTTCGTGAGATCAAGGGTCGCTTGCCGCAGGTGGGCTTGGCCCTTACCGCAATGACTACCGTCGTTGCGCTGCTGGCCTTTGGACCGGTCATGCCGCAGGCGGGTCTCTGGCATTTCCTAGCTCCGCCCGCGGCCTCATCTGCGACAAAGTTGCAAGCCTGGGTCGGTCATTTGGAGATTCCGGCGGAGCAGTCTGGGCCCGCGACCGAACCCTTGACCTCGGCCTCTTACACCTCGGGCTTCGACAAGGCTGCGGCGGGCTTGGCACCTCAGTCGATTGCGGCGGCCAAACTGCCGCAGACGTCCGATCCGCGCGCCTGCCCCGACGGTCTCAACTGTTCGTTCAGAACGTCCACAGCCGTGCCGCCGCGACGGCCGCCGGATAATGCTGCGCCGGTTGTCGCGGCTGCCAGCGCTGCTGCTCCTCCGGCCCCCGGCGCTTCACCTTCCACTGCCACCAGCGATCTGCCTTTGCCTCCGGCTGATGTCGGTCCGCCCGCTCCGCAACCGGCGCCGCATCCGAACGGACTCGCTACCCTTACATCGCAACTAACGTCGCCGCACACCCTTCTGAAGCCCTTCGCATTCGTCGCCAACACGTTCACGGGCTTCATGAGCAGGCTGTGACTGTCGCGACGGAAAGCGCCCCAGCGGCAAGCTCGCAACGTCGGCCTTCGTTCTTCGTTATCCACGCGGTCCGCGCAGAACCGTTGAAGAGCTTCTCAATCGCGGTAGAGGAATTCCTTCGATGCGTGGGACAATTCGAACTGTCGCGCCGACAGGGCAACCTCGGGTTTACCCGAGATACAATTTGACATGACGCGTCTTGCCATCACGCCTAAGCGTCAGAACGACTGAATGTGCCCCCCTGAGAGAACGCAGCGCTGCACGCATTTGACGCTGATTGCTCACCGGGGTGTCGTCTATTTTCAACAATAAATCATAGGGTCGCAATCCTGCCCTTTTGGCGGGACTGCCAGAATCAACCTCAGCGACAAGGAGACCGCGCTTCTTCGCCAATCCAATTGCTTCGATGAATCTCGTGGCGACTTGAGCAACCCCAATTCCGAGATGCGGAACTCCCGGATTCGGCGGTTCCTCAACTTTAACTGGTGTGATTTTCGTGTCAGGCGTCCCCGTGTTTATCTCGCCGGATTTGTCATCTACTTCCGTAGTCGCGCCCGATTGCCGATCTGCCTCGGTATTTGCATCCGGCTGCTGGTCCATCTGGGCGTCTGCATCCGGATGCTGATCCACCCGGGGAGTGCTATCCGATTGCTGACCAGCATTTGTATCCGGTTGCTGATCCGACGGCGTGGATTTAGTGGATTGCCGACCCAAGCTGGGCGCGCCCGAATCTTTCTGATTTAGCCGCGCATTAATGGCAGCTATTAAACTATCGTCCCGCGCAATCGACTGATTGACTGTCTCTAATTCCTTGCTGAGTGCCGCAACTCGACCATCAAGGTGTTGCCCAAGGATAACGATTTTGGATTTCAATATCTCCGCGGCATTCGAGTGATCGTCGGTTCGCCGAACCGGTTGCTCAACCTGCTTGAGATTAGTTTGTCGGTTGGCGCTCTCATGTGCCACAAGCACGCCGATAGTGACCACCGCCGCAGCGGGCAGCCCTAGGCCTATCAAATACGGCTCTACAACCCGAAACCGCCCATCCCACATCATCATCTGGGTATTCTCAAACCTCGAAAGCTACTCACCAAGATAATATATATTGCAATGATGCCGGTCTAGCCGAGGCTCAGCTTCACATGTTGCGTCTTGCCCTCACGCTTAAGCGTCAAGAGGACAGTATGCCTTCCCTTAAGAGAAAGCAGCGCCGCACTCATTTGATCCGAATTGTTGACCGCCGTGTGATCGACCTTCAACAATAAATCGAGCTGCCTCACTCCCGCTCTCGCTGCCGGACTACCTGGGTCGACTTCGGCGACAACGAGACCGCCCTCGTTCGCCAATCCGGTCGCTTCGGTAAGTCCGATCCCCAGATGCGGAACGCTTGCATTTGGCTGTTCGACTCTGCGCGTCATGAAGACCGTCTTCGCGAGCACTGCAACTCTTAGCGTGCCCGAACCTTGTTCTTGCTGGTCTACACGCGCGTTAGAGTCAGCTTCTTGATCTAGCCGCGCATTGATAGCAGCTTCCTCCCTATCCAGCCGCGCGTTAACAGCGGCGATTGAACTCTCATCATGAGAGATCAAATGGCTGGCCGCTTCCAAGCCCCTACCAAGGGTCGTGAATTGGTCATCGACCCTTTGCTCGAGAATCGCAATTTGCAATTCTAATTTCTCGGCGGCAGTCGGGCGCTCATCAGTGCGCGGAATGGATTGCTCGACCGGGTTCCCAAGCTCTGTTTGATGGGCATTTTTGGGGAGCACGAGGATGCAGATCAATGCCAATGCAAGGGCAACGGGAAGCCCTATGGCGATAAAATACCGGCCCGCAGCTCGAAACCGTTCGGGAAGAATTGTCGGGCCCACACCTAAGCTCCGGTTTGGCCGTATTTGATCGTCTTCTTAGCACCAATGCGGGGGCGACCAAAAATTCTGGCCTCAAAGACCCGAGCACATTAGTCCCGACCTTTTCAGGGTCGAGACCAAATGAGCCAACTGGGCGAGATTCCAGGACCGCCGCTGCATTCTGGCAACAGGTACTAAGGGCGCAGCCGCCTCCCGCTCAGGGCGCTCAAAGGCGATCGCGGCGAAGTTGCACGCCACGCGACAATGGATGCCGCTCCACCGTCTCTCGCGGAATCCCGGGATGAATAAAAACGCCAAACTGATATAAAACATCTGTCTATGGTGTAGCAGAGAGAACGCCCATGCGGTCGATTCTTCTAGGAACGTTCTTTGCGGTCTTCATTATCAATTCGGCTTTTGGTACTTCAGCGAATTTGGTCATTCCGTTTTGCAATACGAGAAATTTTGGCAATCTGTTTTATTCGGGGCTGTGTTCCGGAATCGTCGAAGCGATCACCGATAATGCCAGCCAGTTAGGTGTCTGCATTCCGGCCGGCGTGACTTACGGCGACGAAAACCTGGTCGTTTACAAATATGCGAACGATCATCCGGAAATGCTTCATCTTGAAATGGCTTCGATCGCGCTGTTCGCCCTCACTCGTGCGTGGCCGTGTCCCGCGGGACTTTCTCACCACCGAGGCAAAGCTCGTGGTCCGTACCAGACCTTTTGAGCCAATGTTGCTCTCGGTAGTTAGTCGCTCTTTTAACCAATTGCCGCGAGTGAGCTCTCCCTGGCGAACATGGACAGGCAGCTCATCAACCGTTCACTTGACTTCCGAAACTTTTGCCGACGAACAATGGGCCGAGAACAAGGCTCGTTCATCGGCCGTTCAAAACTCATTCCTTAGATTTGGTTACTGCTCGTCGGGTTGCCCCCCGGCCCGTCGAAGCGAAGAGCCCCGCTCGGCTTCTGCCGGCTGGGCTCTTTTCTGATTTAGACAAGGTGTCATAGACGCGCGCTTGTCGGAAGCATAGAGAACCGAACGACCGCTGTTAATTGCAGACCCTAATAAACTGCCGCCGTTCCTCGAAGGCCACGGTGAGTGTGACGAAGTCATGTCCGGCATGACGGCGTTCGCCCGGCGTGAGCAACTCGCAGCCGCTCACTTCACCGTCGCGGACCATTGTCTTGATGATCGGCGGCTAATTTATGCTCGCGGGCAGCCTTCTGTTCGCAGGGAACCCAGACCCCTCTGGCCTTCTGTTGGTGCGGAATCTCGGCGTAGCACGCAAAGGTCGGCTGCAACTGCGAAGCTTCTGTCTGCCCAACTTTTCGGACTGCGACGCTTCTGTCTGACCGACTTGTCGTGATACGTTTGCCAACGTGCGTTATACCGTGCGCAGTCGTTGCTAAAGCGTTGGAGGTTAGATCATGATCTCCGCTCATCGCCTTGAAGACCACCGGCGAGTCGTACCGCCTCTCTCGGCCAAGGATCGATCTATTCGCGGCGATAAGAGAGGCGCCTTAAGATCCATTTTTTCAGCCGCGGCAATCATCGTGCTCAGCGGAGGCGTTCAAGCCAACGCGGCCGGAGCTTACACAGCCGCGCAAACCACAAGCGGAGCGACTGTCTATACCCAGTCTTGCGCGCAGTGCCATGGCGCAAATCTCCAGGGCGGGGCTGGGCCTCCGCTCTCAGGCCAGACTTTTTCGCAGGCATATGGCGCAGGCACAGCTGCACCGCTCTACGACTTCATCAGCCGGCAGATGCCTCAGAATGCACCCGGCAGCTTGAGCCAGCAGCAATATCTCGATGTGACCGCCTATGTGCTGTCGCGAAACGGTCTCCCCGCCGGTGATACGCCGTTGAGCATGGCCTCGCTCAGTCAGGTGAGCCTGTCGGGGATGCAATCAAAAGGAGCCGCGACGCCATCCAATACCAACGAGATCGTGCGCGTCGCACCTCCGACCCGCCACGTTTACGGAGCGCTTCCGGCGGGAGCGAATGTGAACGTCACCGACTCGATGATGCTTAACGCAGGCAACGACGAGAACGATTGGCTTTTGCACGGCCGCACCTACGATAACCAGCGATATTCGTCCCTCAAGCAGATTACGGCCGATAACATAAAGTCTCTCAGCCTGGTGGCCTTGGTTCAGACTGGGATGACAGCGAGTTTCGAGACGACCCCCATCGTCGCGAATGGCGTGATGTACATCACGACGCCGGTCGTCGACGGCAAGATGAAGATCATGGCGCTCAACGCGGTGACGGGCGAGCGTCTCTGGGAGGTGACCTATAATCTCGGCACATTCCTGATTTGCTGCGGTCCGGTGAACCGGGGCGTGGCGGTCGGCTACGGCAAAGTGTATGTCGTGACCCTCGACGATCATTTGCTGGCACTTGACGCTTCCGATGGCCACACCGTCTGGGATGCGACCATCGTCGACTCGCAAGACGGTTACTCGGAGACCCTCGCACCGGCGATCTACGACGGCATGGTCATCGTCGGCAGCGCCGGAGGAGAATGGGCGCTGCGCGGTTTCGTTGCGGCTTACGATGTGAAGACCGGGCAGCAACGCTGGCGGTGGATGAGCACGGATCCGAAGAGCTATGCGGGCAATTCCTGGAAGACCGGTGGCGGGATGGCGTGGACGACGCCCGCAATCGATCCAAAGCTGGGCCTCGTCATCTTCAGCACCGGCAATCCGAACCCCGACCTCGACGGAACGAATCGACAGGGCGACAATCTGTACACCGACAGCATCGTCGCGCTCGATGTGCACAGCGGCCAGCTCAAGTGGTACTACCAGGAAGTCAAGCATGACGTCTGGGATTACGACGCCGTCAGCAACGTCGTGCTCTTCGATGTCCATCAAAACGGCCAAACGATTCCGGCAGCCGCGGAGGCGGGAAAGGTCGGTTGGGTATTCATCCTCGATCGGCGTACCGGTGCTCTGATCCGCAAATCCGATCCGTACGTGATGATGTCGAAGAACATGTTCAGCACGCCGACGAAGGAAGGTGTCGTCATGCTGCCGGGCGCCAATGGCGGCGCGGAATGGTCGCCCCCCGCCTATTCTCCGCAGACGCACTATCTTTACATCATGGCGATGGACCAGTTGATGCGCTTTACGACGAAGCCTGCAACGACCGCACCGGGTCTCATTCGTCTGGGGAGCGCATTCACGAACGTCGCGCCAGGGGGGATTCAGGACGGTCCATTTGTCGCGCTGGATGTCGAGACGGGAAAGATCGCGTGGCAGTACAAAGCGCCGCAGCCGCTGATCGGCGGGGTTTTGGCAACGGCCGGAAATCTCGTGTTCATGGGCGAAGGCAACGGCTGGTTCGATGCCTTCAATGCGACGTCCGGCGATCGCGTTTGGCGCTATAACCTGGGCGCCGGCGTGAACGCTCCACCCATCACGTACCAAGTGAATGGCGAGCAATATATCGCGGTCGCCGCTGGCGGTAACTTCCAACTGACGTTTCCCTACGGAGATGCGCTTGCCATCTTCAAGCTGTCTTCTGCGGGGCATTGAATAAGGTTGGTCGGAAGGACGTCGCGGGCAACTCAGGCGTCCATTTCAGCGGCTGTGGAGTGAGGCATGCCAAGTTCTGATCAGTCCTCGGAAATTCCTTCCACGAGTGCTTCCTCCGACCCCGTCACCGATGCCGAGTTGGAGCAAGTTCTCAAAATCGTACCGAAGGGCGCGCTCGCTTTGGCCGGCGCGGCTCTGAGCCTTTTGGTGCTGGCTTGGCTTGCCATCTATTTCCTTATCTTTTTGCCGCGTGGCCCAATCAGCTAGCGCTCTCCCGTCATGAATGAAGAACACATTCGAAAGATGGAGCTTCGGTGGGGTGCCGTCGTCGCCGGCGCGGTGTCGCTCATCGTCGCAATCATTGCCGTCTCGAGCTTCGTCATGGCGATGCACCCGCCGAGCCACGTCGAGACGATCGACCCGACCACTCTCAGCAAGAACAAAGAGTTCGCCGAAAGCAATCTCGGTACAAGCGTCAACCCGGATGGCTCGGTGACGGTACGGATCATCGCGACTCAGTTCGAGTTTGTGCCGCGTTGCATTCCGGTGCCGCAGGGCAGGCAGGTGACTTTCCGCGTTACAAGTCCCGATGTCATTCACGGCTTTCTGATTACCGGCACAAACGCGAATACCATGGTTGTGCCCGGGTATGTTTCTGAGGTCCGCACAATATTCAATGAGGCGGGCGACCATCTGATGCCATGCCACGAATATTGCGGGTTGGGGCACAGCGAGATGTGGAGCGTGGTCCGCGTCATTCCAGTCGCGCTGTGGCGCAACGACAATAACGGGAAGGCGAGCTGTGACATATCGCGCTGAACGGCTGATTCTCGCCCATTTCGGGGTCGCGTTCACGACCTTCGCCATAGCCATTGTGCTGGGCGCTTGGCAGATGACGGTAAGAAGCGGGCTCCATCCGCTCTTTACCTCGCCAGAGCACTATTTTGCTTCAGTGACAGCGCATGGCACGATTATGGGTTACGTCACGCCGACGCTCTTCATCATGGGCTTTGGCTATTTTGTCGCTGTCACCTCGCTGGACAGGCCATTACCCAGCATGCGCCTCGCCTGGGTTGGCTTCTGGCTCGTCATCATCGGCATTCTGACGGCAATGCCGCCGATTTTCGCAGGCAAAGCGAGCGTCCTGTATACCTTCTATCCACCGCTCACCGGAAGCGTGTTTTATTATCTCGGCGTCGTTCTCGTGGTGGTCGGCTCGTGGTTCTGGGTCGCGTTGATGATCTGGGCAATGGCGGTCTGGAAGAAGGATAATCCCGACAAACCCGTTCCGCTCGTCATGTTTGGCAATGTCGCGAACGCATTCCTGTGGCTATGGACCACGGCCGGCGTCACCGTCGAGCTTCTGTTTCAGGTAATTCCCGCCGCGCTCGGCTGGACTCAGGCGATCGACGTTGGGCTCGCTCGGACGCTGTTTGCCTGGACGTTGCATCCGATCGTCTACTTCTGGCTACTGCCCGCCTATATCGCGTTCTACACGATTGCGCCGCAGGTCGCCGGCGGCAGACTTTATAGCGACTTGATGGGACGCTTCAGCTTCCTGCTTTTGGTGCTCTACTCCCTGCCCGTCGGCATGCATCATCTCTTCGCCGATCCCGAGCACGGAACAGGCTTCAAGTTCCTGCAGATGATGCTGACGGCGCTTGTCGTTGTGCCGACGTTGCTGACGATCTTTACGATCGGCGCCTCGATGGAAATCGCCGGGCGACTGCGCGGCGGTCGCGGCCTGTTCGGTTGGATCGGAGCGCTTCCCTGGGACCGTCCGATGGTGCTCGCCACCGGCCTCAGCTTTGTTCTGCTTGGCTTCGGCGGCCTCGGCGGCATCGTCAACATGTCTTATGGCATGAACTCTATGGTCCACAACACTTCCTGGGTGACCGCGCATTTTCATCTGATCTACGGCGGCGCAGTTGTGATTATGTATTTTGCCATCGCTTACGAGTTTTGGCCGAAGCTTATCGGGAGGCAACCCCTCTCGCTCAAACCCATTCGCCTGCAGCTCTGGCTTTGGGCTATCGGGATCGTCATCACGACATTTCCCTGGCACGTCCTCGGTTTGCTAGGTCAACCGCGCCGCGTCGAGGCGTTTGATTACGCCAATCCTGCGATCGCCTACTGGCAGCCTTGGACGATCGTCTCGATGATCGGCGGCTACATTATGCTCGCGGCCGGCCTTCTGTTCGTGGGGAATCTTTTGACCCTCTATCGCGGTCCACAGGCCGAGCGTCAGATGCATTACGCCGTTGCCGTATATCCGCCAGAGCGGGTGCCTCGTGCCCTCAATGGATTTGCGCTTTGCAACGTGCTGATTCTGTTCTTGATGCTGATGGCCTACGGATATCCTATCGGACAGTTTTTCTTCATCAAGAGCTATCCGGCGCTCGTTCATCACGTCGATGGTGAAGGCTGAGTTTCTATGCCCAGAGCTCCTTCTCGTCTGCCCGCCCAGCCCCATGCCGCCGATAGCTCCTGGGGGTTCTGGGCTGGCAGTTTCATCGGCGGCTTTGTCCTGCTCAGCCTCATCGTCGCGCTGATCGTTCTGCCAGCGCGGAGCGAATCCAAATTTGACCCCTTTACCGCCATTTGTCGCGCGCTCGGCATACCCGGCTACGAGAAAGTCCCACCGGACCCCGGCGCGGCGACGGCGAGCGCCCCCGTCTCCGATGTCGTCTGGACGGTCGAGACTCTCCGTCGCCTTTCCGATGCGAGCGCGGCACGCGGCGCCGTCCTCGCCAAGGGGACCTGCGGCTTTTGCCACGGCGTGGATGGAAGGTCTGTCAATCCGACCCAATTTCCAGATCTCGCCGGACAGCCGGAAGCTGCCATCTTCAAAGAGCTTAGCGATTTTCAATCCGGCGACCGAAAGTCCGACACCATGCAACCGATAGCGCAGCTTCTGACGAACGAGCAGATGACGGATGTGGCATTCTATTACGCCACCCAACCTTCAGCTAACGTACGGACGGCCGATTCCAGCGTCTCGCCCAACATCGTAAACTTGGCGCAAGAAGGTGATCCTCTGCGCGCGATTCCTCCCTGCGATTCGTGCCACGGACCAAGCCGTAGTGGCCCGGAGGGCGCTCCATTGCTTTTAGGTCAGTCACCCTCTTACCTCGAAAAACAACTCAAAAACTTCGCGACCGACGGGCGCCACAATGATCTTTTTGAGCGCATGCGAACCATCGCACATCAACTAACGCCGGAAGAGCAGCATGGTCTTGCGATCTATTATCATGGGATGCCAGCAGCGAACTAATTGCCATTCTTTCAAGAATATCCACCGCGATCTTGCGGCTCAGGCTAGCGCGAAGGTTCGAAACTCCTCTGGTTGCAAGGCGCGTAGGTCGTTGCCGTCATATTAAAACGGATTGACGAGACGAGCGGAGCTCCTGCCTATTGAAAATAAGGGAGAGGTCAACGCGCGAGCTTGCGATCATGCTCATAGCGGCCGCGATCCTGAGTATGGGTGTGCCGTGGGTTGAGGCCGCAACATGGCCAGAGAATGCCGGCGTCCGTGCCGCTGGCGAAAATTACATGCCGATTTAAGAGGCATGGTGCACGCCCAAGCATGTCGATTCTTGTCCCTGGCACAAGAAATTCCGGCATGGGAGGTGCGTCCCTTGCGGATACTGACAGCAAGTGGGTAAGGCCACGGCAGGTCAGAGCGACGGGGTGAGGTCGGCCCATAGACGGCTCGTGGCACGGATTCTCCAGCGAATAATCGTTCAAGGCTTATGGGCTTATCGTTGCCGGCCCCTGTTTTCTTTCAGGTATGAAGCCCTTGATGCTTGGCAGACCGGCCTCCGAAGCTGCGAGCAGTCCGAGCGCCGACCAGTCCAGCTCCGCCCATCCCAATGCGATCAGAGCGACGAAGCGATCATGAACGAGACTTGCGGCAGGCATCGGCACAGCTTCATGTTCGGCTTCCATTAGCGCGAGCCGAACATCCTTCAGAGCAAGGGGCACTGTCATGCCGGCCGGGCTATAGTGCTCGTCGACGATCTTGCCGCCATAAGTCTTGTGCACCTTGCCGTCGAACAGTGAACCCGTAAGCACGTCGAACGCGACGTGGGGGTCGATGCCGCCCTTGCGCAACAGGGCGATGATTTCGCCCATGCCCTGCAGCGTGAGAGCAGTAAGTACGTTCCCCGCAAGCTTCATCAGGCTAGCCGCACCGGCATCCTCGCCCAGCATGAAGAGACGCTGGCCGAGCCGTTCGAGTAGCGGCGAAACGCTCGTCACTGCTTGCGCCACGCCAGCAGCCATCACGAAGAGCTTCCGTGAATGCGCGAGATCGGGATTGCCGAGCACCGGCGCCGCCACATAGGACTGTCCAGCGAGCTTGTGCTGCTCAGCCAGGTGCCGGGACAAGGTCGGGCTAACAGTGCTCATCGACACATGGATCGCGCCCGCCGCGAGGACGTGGATCAATCCTCCCGCCTCTAGCGCGACTTCGGTGACCGCCGCATCATCGGGCAAGGCCGTCAGAACGACCTCGCAAGGAGCGAGATCGGAAAGCTTTGACGCGACCTCGGCGCCGGCGCCCGCAAGCGAAGCCGTCCGCCCCGAACCGCGATCGTAGACCGTCACCTCGTAACCGTCGGCAAGGAGGTTTTGGGCGTAGGCCTCGCCCATGCGTCCGATTCCGACAACGCCGGCACGCCGGATACCAGGCGCTGCAGCCGTTCCCCGCTCAGTGGCCACAGGTCCCGATGCGGGCCTAGGCGGAACAGCGGCGGGGGCGGCGGTAGCAGGCGAATTCATTTAGGATCCTCCGCAACAGCGTTAGCGCAGCGGGCAAATAGGAACTCGCGCGTGAAACGAAACGACTATTTAGACAATGATCCTTTCAGAAAAAGTACAAAGTGAATGTTTTTGCTGGGTGCCGGTAACTGTGCGTCCTCTCAGGCATCCACCCATTGATCATAGTTGCGCATAGCCAAGTTGCGCGAAGCGCATAACGGATCACGTTCTCCTGAGCCCGACCAAGAGCAGCCCACAAACTCGTTGATCGGCGCGGCCTCAATCCTCAATTCCTTTCCAACGGGAAAGCCCAGATCGACGCGTTCCGCGCGTCCAACGAACTTGGAAGGACAACTATGTTCAGAGCTTTAATTCTCATATCCCTCTTGGGGATGCCACTTTTCGCCACAGCGACGCAAGCTGCACAGGGCAGCGGATCTGGCGACGTTGCGCCCCGGGTGTTCCTGATGGCACCGGGAACGGGCGCAGGAGGTACGCTGGGAGCACCAACGCCAGCTACGTCCACGCCGCCCGGAATTTCCGGACCGAACGGCGAGGTCGGCACGGAGTTCGAACGGCGCCCCTGCGCCGAGCGCAGGCAGCTCGCCTCCTTCGGGGGTATTTACACGATAGCGCCAGCGCGTGCGCGCGCCATCGCGCCGCGTATGGTTTCGCCGCCCCGCTTCCAATCTGGAGGCGGGGCGTTTTCGCAGGCGCTCGCCTCTCAAGCCATCCTTGACGGCCATCGACGGCGCGAATCACATCAAGAAAACAGGCGGTAATCAGTAGACGTTCGGGGCCGCACCGAACGCGCTGCCGACAACAAAAAACGGAAACTCCGCCACATAGCCTGCGGCATGGACAGGAACTCCGATCAGGACCAGCGGATTCCTTGCGGGGTCTCCGTAAGGCGGGAAGACCAAGGCCGCTGCGCGGAAGGGTAAGCTGACTATCGTCGCAGCAGCGGCGTTTGGAGCGGTTACGATCGCAGCCGGCCCATGGAAGGGATCGGGTCGAGCAACAATCGCCTCGCGCTCTCGCCGTTTCGTTATGGTAAGCGGGCGGTCGTAGGCTTGTTGATGGTGCCTCGCTCGCCAATGATGAGTCTCGGCAGCCGCCGGCAAACTCAGCGCGGCTGCGAACGCCGCCACAGTGACGATTTGCGCGATCTTCGCTATCCTGCTTTGCATGGTAATCATCCCCTCTTCGGATAGCTGAGACAAGTGAGCCGCTAATGAGGTTATTGCGAGGCGCAGTTCCCGTCGCCGCTGCCGGCGCGCCGCTCCCGCCTAGGCTTGGCATGGAACTCTCGAGCATGTCGGCGGGTTCGCCACGCTGAGGAGCCGAGATATGCCACTGTTCCTAGCGTGGGTTATGTTCTGGCAGGTGATATGGGGCGCGGCGACGCGTCCACTTGAGCCTGAGCGCAAACAACGGATGCGAGAATCGACAACGTGCGCACCAACGCGCCCAGTAGGCATCAACGCCCGGCCGGTGGCACTCCGTTCCCCGGCGCCGAATAATCCGCCCAACACGCATGCGCTGTCACCTTGCGCGAGCCGCATTTCGTGCATTTGAAGCGACAGCGCTCGGCGACATTGAATATGATAGAGCGCGGCCAGCCTCGCATTGGCAAGGTCCCAGCTTCGATGCGATATTGAAGCTGTAAATCGCGAGAAGAAAACAAATCAGCGCGAGTACCGGATTTCGCCGTCGCGCCATGAAATTCATTTCGGACGCGGATCGGAAC
This sequence comes from uncultured Alphaproteobacteria bacterium, assembly GCA_963759985.1. Taxonomy (GTDB): domain Bacteria; phylum Pseudomonadota; class Alphaproteobacteria; order Rhizobiales; family Beijerinckiaceae; genus Methylovirgula. The sequence continues at coordinate 1,013,551 of CAVXBI010000001.1, read as the reverse complement.
ATCTGCCTACTGACGACATTCGCTATTCTTCATATTCTAATGGAGAATGGACCGGAGGCATACGAAAGCAGTACGACATTTATATTCACATGAATCGTCCGATAAACGCGAAGTAGAGCACTGTCATAACCAGAGCAACGCACATGGCGATTAAGACGACCCAGCAAACTAATATTATTGGTTGATCGGGTCTCTCGGTCATGCCGTTCGATCCCAGTCCAAAGGCAGCCGGATTTTATCGGCTCCGACAAGGTTGAAGCGTCCCGCACATCGGGGAATGACAATCATAGCTTGCGTTGGTGGGGAAATGATCCCGGCCGTCGCGGAGACGATGGATCGGCGGCGGAGTCTTAAGCACCGAAGCTCAGGCCTTCCTGCGCCGACTGATTAGAAGGCCAGCGGCAATTCCAATGCCCAGCACAACGAGCGGCGAAATTCGCCGGATCGGACGAAATTCCGCGTCGCCTCCGCGCAACACGACGATCCCCATGGGATCGACCCGCAGCCCGCCACCACCGCCCTGACCGCTGCCCTCGCCTGAAGCTTTTTGGCCTCCGCCGAACCCCCAGCGCGCACGCGCAACGGGCACTACACTGCAACTGTCCTGAACCACCGGCTGTCCGAATATCGTTTCGACACGAGCCGACCGCGCGAATGTTTCACCCAACTGCTGCGCTATCGCGCGACCGTCGTCGCTGATGCTCTGGTTCGGCGTCATGACGCCACTCCTCGCCTGCGGCACATTACCTAAAACATCACCCAATTGCGCAAGTTCTGTCTGAAATTTGGAGCTAAATCATTGATTCCGTTGGTGAGCGCGCCGGGACTCGAACCCGGGACCTCCTGATTAAAAGTCAGATGCTCTACCAACTGAGCTACGCGCTCGTCGAGGAGGAAGCCTGCACCTAACCGTATGGGACGAACGGGTCAATAGAGCCTTGCGAACCCATGAGGCCGGCCCGAATGGCCGCTCACTTCATAAGCAGCATCAAACCAATGACGAGGCCGAAGACGACCAGCGTAAGCAAGGTGGTCCACAAAGCCTTGACGAAGAGGCGCGGCTCGACCGGCGCTCCAGGATCGGTGCCGGGAACAAAATCGCCGGATTCACGTTGCGAGCGAACGCCGAACGGCAAGACCGCGAACAAGACCACGAACCAGATCGTGAGAAAGAGGACAACGGCGAGAGGTATCGGCAAGGGCATGTTTGGCGTGCCTTTCGCGTCGGTCTAGACGATCCATTTCCTATAGTCACGCTGCTGGTTCTGTTGCAGCATGGTCACGTAAGCGGCCGAATTAAGAGTCTGTCACAACCTTTACGCGACACGCCATTGCCAAGCCACGACGTTGGTCGGATTATGACAGAAGTGTCGCCGGGCAATTCGGCTTTCTTGATGGGCTTGGCCGTTGCGAGCTGCACCTCGCCAAGCACTGCAGTCTGTACCGTAACAGCGTGCAGCGCTCTTCGATGATCGATGAGCGCACGGGATTTCTGTGACATGGCGGGGACCTGAGTTCTCACTTTACGCCGACCATCGAGCCGCACTCCTCCCAGGAAACCTCGGCGGCTCTCCTTGGCCCGGGTCACCCCCGGGCCTTTTTTTGCGCTCACTTCTCGCCGGGCCGATCGCGGCTCAAACCCTTGGCCTGCAATTCCGCGAGGTAAGCCCGCCATATCTCGGCATGGCCGGCACCCAGCTCATAAAGATAATCCCAGGTGTAAATGCCGGTCGAATGGCGGTCGTCGAATGTGAGCCGCACAGCATAGGTGCCGACCGGCACGATTTCGGTGATGGCGACGGCGCGCTTGCCGCCCACGGTCTTGCGCTCCGCCTCGGTATGGCCCTTGACTTCGGCGCTGGGGCTCATGACTCTGAGATATTCCGCCGAAAGATCGAAGGCCGGCCCGTTCTCAAACGTCACTTTGAGGACCTTGCCTGCCTCGGAGACCCGTAATTCCTTCGGCCATCGCTTCTCGTGCATCGCGACCTCAGCCATTCCCTGCCCATCCAATCCACCCTATATTACGCCAATGAACAGCCCTTGTGCCGAGCTTAGGCCGGCAGCGCCTGCGCCAGCCAGAAAGCCGCCGCTGATCGATCCTTTCGGCCGACGGATCAGCTACATCCGCGTCTCGGTGACGGATCGCTGCGATTTCCGCTGCATCTATTGCATGGCGGAAGACATGGCGTTCCTGCCCAAGCGCGATCTCTTGACGCTGGAGGAGCTCGATCGCCTCTGCAGCACCTTCATCGCGCGCGGCACGCGCAAGCTCAGGATCACCGGCGGTGAGCCCCTTGTCCGCCGCAACATCATGAGCCTCTTCGAGGCTCTGTCGCGCCACCTTAGGTCGGGCGATCTCGACGAATTGACGCTGACGACCAACGGCTCACAGCTTGAGGCGCATGCCGAGAACCTCGCCCGCTGCGGCATACGCCGCATCAATGTTTCGCTCGACACGCGCGAGCGGGAGAAATTCAGGGCAATCACAAGGCGCGGCGATCTCGACAAGGTGATGGCGGGCATCGACGCCGCGCAAAACGCCGGGCTCGAGGTGAAAATCAACATGGTGGCGCTCAAGGGCGTCAATGAGGCCGAGATCATTCCGATGATCGCTTGGGCGCATGAGCGCGGCATGGACCTCACCTTGATCGAGGTCATGCCGCTCGGCTCAGTCGAGGCGGAGCGCATCGACCAATATCTGCCGCTCGACAAGGTGCGCGCCGATATCGCACGGCATTTCCGCCTGCGCGATCTCGACTATAGGACGGGCGGACCTACGCGTTACGTCGAAGTCGGAGAGACCGGCGGCAGGCTTGGCTTCATCACCCCGCTCACCCATAATTTCTGCGGGAGCTGCAACCGTGTGCGGATCACCTGCACCGGCACGCTCTACATGTGCCTCGGCCAAGAGGACCGCGTCGATCTGCGCGCGCCGCTGCGCGCCGCGGCCAATGACGATCTCTTGGATGCGGCGATCGAAGCGGCGATCGCGCATAAGCCAAAGGGGCATGATTTCATCATCGACCGTGCCCATGCCAGACCTGCGCTCAAGCGGCACATGAGCGTGACGGGGGGCTGATCCTTCTCGCGCTTGCGGAGGAAGGATTCTATTCGATCAAAATTTTTGGCGCTGCCCGCACGCTACCCTTTTCGAGGCCGGCGCGAACCTGCGCGGCGATTTCGCGATAGGCGGCGGCATAGGCGCTTTCCGGCTCCGCAATGACAATCGGCTTGCCGGCGTCGGATGTTTCACGAATGCCAAGCGCCAGCGGAATTTCGCCAAGGAAGGGCACGCCGAGCCTCTCAGCCTCGTGGCGGGCGCCGCCATGGGCGAAAATGTCCGACCGGGCGCCGCAATGCGGGCAGAGAAAATAGCTCATGTTCTCGACAATGCCGAGCACCGGCACGTCGACCTTGTTGAACATCGAGATGCCGCGCCTTGCATCGACGAGTGCGAGGTCCTGCGGCGTCGAGACGATCACCGCGCCGGCAAGGGCTACGTTCTGCGCCAGCGTCAATTGCGCATCGCCCGTCCCCGGCGGCATATCGACGACTAGGCAATCGAGCTCGCCCCAGGCGACCTCACGCAGCATCTGCTGGACAGCGGCCATCACCATCGGCCCACGCCAGACCACTGGCTCCTCTTCGTCGATCATGAAGCCAATCGACATGGCCTTCACGCCATAGGCGACGAGCGGCTGAATTGCGCGGTTCTCCACCTGCGGCTTGGTCTTCAGGTTGAGAAGGCGCGGCAGCGAGGGCCCGAAAATATCGCAATCGAGGATACCGATGCGCCAGCCCAGCGAAGACAATGCGAGCGCGAGATTGACCGCTGTCGTCGACTTGCCCACGCCGCCTTTTCCCGAGGCGACCGCAATGATCCGCTCGATGCCGGGAATGCCGATGCTGCGCGTTCCCGTCACCCGCCGCTGCGCCGAAAGACGCGTCTCGCTCGCCTTCTGAGCCGTGAGGCTGACGAGCGCGGTGCTGACGCCTTCGAGCCCACGCAAAGCCTTTTCCGCCGCAAGCCGCATGGCTTCGAGAGAGGCGGCCTGCTGCGGCTCGACCGCCAGCGACAGATAGATCTTGCCATCCTTGATCGAGAGGCCGGCGATGGCGCCCGTTTCCGGCAAGGGCGTCTTGCCGTCCGGCCCGGCGACCGATTGGAGAGCCTTCAGCACGTCCTGCTCGGCGACCATTTTTCGCGGCTCCTGGACTTGCAGATCTAAGCTTCGGGCAGGCTATGTTCAACCAAGGCGCTTCAGCGCCGCAATGAGCTTGGCTCGCCGTTCCTCGGCCTCTTGCAGCCGTTCGCGGTTTTCCTCGACCACGTCCTCGGGCGCGCGGTTGACGAAATCGGCGTTGCCAAGCTTGGCTTCGATCTTCTTGGCGTCGTTTGCCAATCTCTCGATCTCCTTCTGAAGCCTCAGCTTCTCGGCGGCGAAGTCGATGATTCCTTCGAGTGGCAATGCGGCAAGCGTGCCGCGCACGATCATTTGCGCAGAATGTGCCGGCGGCTCGGCGGCGAAGGAGATTTGCGAAAGCCGGGCAAGGCGTTTGATCGTCTCTTCCCAAGTCTTGGCGCGCGCCGCCGTCTCGGGATCGGCGCCGATCAGCACCAACGGGATTTGCGCGCCGGCCGGCACATTCATTTCGGATCGCACCGAGCGCACTTCCGAGACGACATCTACGACGAAACCGATTTCGGCCTCGGCGGCCGCGTTCTCGTGGCCTTGGAGCTCCGGCCAAGCTACGAGCGCGAGACATGTCTTGCTCCCTGCCCCGCCCAAAGTCTCGATGCTCCAGAGTTCTTCAGTAATGAAGGGCATGAAAGGATGCAGCAGTTTCAGGATCTCATCGAGCACGAAAGCGGTCGCAGCCTGCGTCTCACGCTTTGCGGACTCGTCCGCGCCTTGCAGCAAGGGCTTTGCGAGTTCGAGATACCAATCGCAGAAAATGTTCCAGACGAAACGATAGGCGGCGTTCGCGGCATCGTTGAAGCGATAGGCAGAAATCGCAGCCGTGACCTCGGCCACGGCCTTGCCGGCTTCGGCAACGATCCATCGATTGAGGGTGACGGAGAGCTTGCGCGGATCAAACGCCTCATTGCGCGCACATTCATTCAGCTCGGCGAAACGCGCCGCGTTCCAAAGCTTGGTCGCGAAATTGCGATAGCCTTCGACGCGCTGCGTCGAAAGCTTGATGTCGCGCCCCTGCGCCGCCATGGCGGCGAGCGTGAAGCGTAGCGAATCCGCGCCATATTCGTCGATCAGATGAATGGGATCGATGACGTTGCCCTTCGACTTCGACATTTTGGCGCCGGTCGCGTCGCGCACGAGCGCATGGATATAGACATCGTGGAACGGCACGTCGTGCATGAAATGAAGGCCCATCATCATCATCCGCGCCACCCAGAAGAAGATGATGTCGAAGCCGGTTACGAGCGTATTTGTCGGATAATAGCGCTTGAGTTCCGCTGTCTCGTCCGGCCAGCCAAGAGTTGAGAAGGGCCAGAGGGCGGAGGAGAACCAAGTGTCGAGAACGTCGGGATCGCGCCGGATTATGACCGTATCGATTTCTTCGGGCGGTGGAGGCCAAACGCCAACGCGGCCCTCCTCGATCACCACGGTCTTCAGATTTGGACAGCCCGGTGCACCATTAGGAAGAAAAGGCTTATTGTAATATTCAAACGCCAAGGCACGCGCTTCTTCCTCGGAAGCGGCGACAAAGACGGGAATTCCAGTTGCCAGACCATCCGGCCCGATGTGACCCGGCCCGTACCAAGCTGGGATTTGATGGCCCCACCAGAGCTGGCGAGAGATGCACCAGGGCTGAATGTTTTCGAGCCATTGAAAATAAGTCTTCTCCCAATTCTCCGGCACGAATTTCGTTTTGCGCTGACGCACCGCGCTGAGCGCGGGCTCAGCCAAAACCTTCGCATCTACCCACCATTGATCTGTAAGCCGCGGCTCAAGTATCTCACCGGAGCGATCTCCATGCGGCACGATGTGTGTATGTGGCTCGATCTTGTCGAGCAGCCCGCTTTGCTCCATCAATTCGACGATTCGTTCCCGCGCCTTTAAACGATCAAGGATGGGAAAGTTGAGAGCCTTCTCAGTCCTCTGTGCTTCAGCAATTGTAATCGGATTTGTCCGATCGACTCCGAATGCCTCGACCGCTTGGAAAAATATTTGTCCATCTTCGCTGATTACGGTAATCGGTGGATACAGTATTTCTGCCTCGTGCCGCTTCCAGACTTCGAAATCGTTGAAGTCATGCGCCGGAGTGATCTTCACCGCGCCTGTTCCCTTCTCGGGATCTGAGTAAGAATTGGCGATGATCGGGATCAGCCGACCGACGAGCGGCAAGTGCACCTTCTTCCCGACCAGATGTTTGTAACGCTCATCGTCGGGATGCACGGCAACCGCCGTATCGCCGAGCATCGTCTCTGGCCGCGTCGTCGCAACGACGATATAGGTCGAAGGATCGTTCGCATCGAAATCTCTGTCCGCGAGCGGATAGCGGAAATACCAGAGATGGCCCTTGGTCTCGACCTGCACGACCTCCAAATCCGAGATCGCCGTCTGCAGTTTCGGGTCCCAATTGACGAGCCGCTTGTCCTTGTAGATCAAGCCCTCGTTGTAAAGTCGCACGAAGACTTTCACGACCGCGCGTGAAAGCCCCTCGTCCATCGTGAAGCGCTCGCGCGACCAGTCGCAGGAGGCACCGAGCCGCTTGAGCTGTGTGACGATCTCGTCGCCGGATTCCTCTTTCCATCTCCAGACTTCTTCGAGGAATTTCGCACGGCCAAGTTCGCGGCGACCTTCATTTCCGCGTTCCGCTAATTGCCGTTCGACGACCATTTGCGTGGCGATGCCGGCGTGATCGGTGCCCGGCTGCCAGAGCACGTCCTTGCCGCGCATGCGCTCGAAGCGGCAGAGAATGTCCTGCAGCGTATTGTTGAGCGCATGACCCATGTGCAGTGCGCCGGTGACATTCGGCGGCGGCATGACGATCGAGAACGGCGGTGCGCCCGCGCGCTCCGGCCGTCCGGCGCGAAAGGCCTGCGCCTCGTCCCAAAGCGCGGAAATACGGCTTTCCACCGTTGCAGGATCGAAGGTTCTTTCCATGATTGCCGCTTAGAAAGCCAAGCGCCGCCGCAAAGTCAACGCGGCAAGCGGGCTGATCCAGCTTTGATAAAGGCGGGGAGCTCAGCGCCCGCCGCGCGCGACCCGCTCGATTTCGGCGCGTACGAGCCGTTCGACCAGGATCGGCAGATTGTCGTCGAGCCAGGCCTTCAGCATCGGCCGCAGCATTTCACGTACCATATCGCTGATAAGCTCGTTCGACGGGAGAAAGCGGCTGGCGATCAGCGTGTCGAAGGCAGCAGATACCGCCGCATCGGTCGCCGGCGAGACAAGCGGATCTTCGCCCGCGGCCGCCTGCGCGGCCGGAGCCGGAACCGGGCGCCAACGATCCGGCGCCTTGTCGCGGCCGATAGCTTGGGAACTAAGGTGTTCCGCGCCCCGGTCCGGTTGAGAAGTCTCGATCTTCGGTTTGAGTTCGCGTACCGGCGGCGGGGGCGGGGGCGGCGCAATGCGATCCGCTTCCGGATTCTCCTTCACATTGTCCACGTCCGTAACGGCAGCCTCGACCGTGGCCGTAGCCATCGACTTCGCCGCGGCCTCGCCGCGCTGCGTCTCAGTCCGCAGATCCCAGGCCTTCACCGTCACGCCGGCGGGCGCCGTCCCAAAAGGTGCCCGAGGCGTTGCCTCCTTCGGTGCCGGTGGTTGCTGCGACCCAACTGCTTGATCGTCGGCGATGATCCGCCGAATTGAGGCGAGAATTTCTTCCATCGAGGGTTCATAGCCCCTGCGTTCGGTTGCCCGCTCATCCTCCGATAGGGAGTTCGGCGCATTCATCGCCTTTGCCGCTTTCTACTCAAAGGCGCATTCGCGCCAGAAATGGTTTCCCGTATCAGACGAGCGCCGCCCTGATTCGCAAAGCGCCCGGACCTATTAGAGCAAGTCCCTCGGATTTTCGATAGGCCCTTCAGCGCATCCGATCCGTACACGCTGCGGCTGGGATTCTAATTCCGGCCCATCGCCTCGGGCAAGGCTGCTCCCCCTCACCTTCAACTTTTGCACTTAAAAACGCGTGAAGTTCAGCGGCCGTCAGGGGTACGCAAGCCAAACCACTTGTCCTTCACCTGATCGAAATGGACGGTCGGATCATATTGCTGGACGTCGAGGCTGATATTCGCTGCGGAAAGCTCGCCAATGGAAGCCAAGGTCGCGTAGGAGGCAACGACCCGGTCGCGCTGCGCCGAAACGAGGCTGACCCGCGCGTTTAGAAGCGTCTGCTGGGCGTTAAGGATGTCGAGCGTGGTGCGCTGCCCGACCTTGGCTTCTTCCCGCACCCCCTCAAGCGCGATCTCAGCCGACTTGACGGCGGCTTCGTCGGACTTGATCACCGCCTTTGCCGTGTCGAGCAACCCCCAATCCGAGACGACGTTGGCGCGCACCGCCTCGCGCTGGAGATCGGCCTGAAGCTCCGCCTGGGAGAGCAGCTCTTTGGCCTGCCTGGCGCGGGCATCGACTTCACCGCCGGTGTAGATCGGCACCGACAATTGGCCCATGACCGAGCCATTGAAAAAGCGCAGCCCGGGAAAACCTTCGTAATTATAGTTCTGCGAGACGGATCCCACGACCGAGACCGTCGGGTAAAGCTCGCCCTCGACGAGCTTCACCTGCAAGGCGGCGGCATCGACTGCATGTAAAGCGGCAACGATGCTCGGATGTTCGGCGAGGCCTACACTGATCGCCTCGTCCAGCGAATGCGGCAGCAGGCCTTCGACCGAGCGCGCCGGCTCGAGCCGGCTCGGATCGACGCCGATCACCTGATGGTAATTGGCGATGCTCGTATCGAGATTGGCCTGCGCCGTGAAATAATCCGCGCGCGCCGAGGCAAGGCTCGAGGCGGCTTGCGCCACATCGGTGCGCGTGACTTCCCCGACGTTGAAGCGATCCTGCGTCTGCCGCAATTGCTCTTCGAGAACGATGATGTTGTTCTTGCGCAGGTCGAGAATGGCCGTATCGCGCAACACGTTCATATAGGCGGTGGCGCCGTCCTGCAGAACGTTCTGCTCGGTGTTGCGCAGATTTTCGCGGGCGCCGAACACATTGCTTTCGGCCTGCCGCACGCCGTTCACGTTGCGGTTGCCGTTGAAGATGGTCTCGGTCACCGACAGGCCGAGCGTGGCCGGCTCGGTATTATATTCGAACTGCGTGTTGGTGCCGGTCGCGGCGAGACCCGCGCCGACATTAGCTGAGCCATTGCCAGCCTCGCTGAGATTGTTGAATCCATATTGCGCGGTGGCGCTCACCGTCGGACGATAGGCGGCGGTGGCGCGGGGAATGTTCTCGTCCTGGGCGCGGACCCCGGCGCGTTGCTGGTTGAGATCGGGATTGGCCTGATAGGCACGCGCGAGCGCGCTCGACATCGATTCCGCCGCCGCCGGTGTGACGCACGGAAGCTCGGCTGAGGCGAAGGCGACGACTGCCGCCAGCGCGAGCGGAAAAGGAGCGTACAGGAGCGTGCGGCCTCCTGCAGAAGGAGCGCGCGCTCGAATCCAGCGTGTGGTCAATCCTCGAAGCTCCAAAACGCACCAGGGTCAAGATCTGGCAGGGGGCTGCGAAACGGGCTTTTCCGTCGGCTTCAGAGCCGCTTGGACGCCGCCGGCCATCCGCTCCTCTACATCCTGCTCATATTCCTGCTGCGCGGCAAGCGCCAACCCATGAGCCCCGAATTCGGGAAAGTGCCGCAAAAATGCGACACATTCGGGACGCCACTCATCCTGCTATTCCAAAGACCGCCTGTGAATAAAGGCGTGATCAGAACACGAAATGGGGCTCTTCACGGAACGCGCTCAAGAGCGGTGCCGTAGCGTCAAACAAGACGCGCGAACTCGTCTGGCCGGCAATTTTTTCGAAGAGGATTGCGCGGCACGCCCATCGGTCGGGATCACGCGCGGCTCGCGCAAGTGTGATCAACCGCCCGCCCTCACGCAATTGCTCGAACAGGTGGTCGAGATGTCCTTCGACCGCGCCGTTCACAAAGATGAGATCGAAAGGGGCCCTCTCGGCGACGCCATCCGGCAGCGCGCCAGTGAAGACCGCGATCTTATCGAGCCCGATCGCTGCGAGATTGGATTTCATCGTCGCCTGCAAGTCGGCATCCGCCTCGAGCGCCGTCACGTCTTTGGCGAGACCGGCGAGAATCGCGACCGAATAGCCGGTGCCGGAAGCTATATCGAGAACCTTGTCATCGCTGTTCACCTCCGCTTCCTGCATGAGGCGCGCCAGCACCATGGGCGTCAGCAACCGACGCGATTCGCGCCCGGGTTTCGGCGTGCCGATCCTGACGGCGAGATCGGAATAGGCCAGCGCTTTCGATGGGGCCGGCACGAAGATTTCGCGCGGAACTTCGAGAAAGCGGGCGATCACGGCATGGTCGGTCACGCCGAAGGTGCGGATCTGGCAGTCGACCATCGTCCGGCGCAGCTGGGCGAAGTCCGGCTTCGGTTCGGGAGTCGGCAAAGCACCCTCATTCCGTTCGGCCGATGTCTCGGGCATCACGCGAGTCTATAGGTGGAGACCCCTGGCCCGTCCATCCAACGGCCAATTCCATGAGGATTGCGTGGCAAAGGTCAAGATGCGAAATAGACGCTGAACCTGGGCAAGGACGACGACCGCATGACCGATGCCTCTCCGACCGAGCATTTCGAGCACGCCGAACATGCCGAACACGCCGCCCATTCCGAAAATCCTTTCCTTCCCATCGTGGCGCTCACGATCGCAGTCCTGGCAGTGATCGCGGCCAGTGTCGGCAGCCTGGAGACGATCGAGACGCAGGCGACGATCGATTCCAAGAACGATGCCGTTCTTTTGCAGGACAAGGCGACCGATGCTTGGAACCTCTACGAGGCGAAGAGCATCAAAAAGAACATGTATGAAATCGCTGCCGCAGCCGGCGGTCCGGGAGCCGCGGATTTCAAACAAGAGGCCCAACGCAACGGCGACGACGAGAAGAAATACGAGCCGCAAGCCAAAATCCTGGAGGCGCAGCGTGACGCCAAACTCATGGCGAGCGAACGCCACGAACATCGTCACGGCGTGCTGACGATCGCCGTCACGCTGCTGCAGATCTCGATTGCGATCGCGACGATCTCGATCGTGCGGCGCGGAGCCAGATGGCCGTGGTATGTTGCGCTCGCGCTCGGCGTTGCCGGCATTCTCGGTGCGGCTTTTGCCTATATCTGAGAACGGATGAAGCGGCACATCGGCGATCGACCTCGACCGAACCGCCTTGGTCTGGTATGCTCAACGTTTCCAATTTTCAGAATTCTGGAGTCGTCGCCACAAGCCGTCCGCGCCCTCTCGTAAAGGTTGGTGCGTTTCTTCTAAGTTGTTCTTTCATGCTTGCCAGCGCTATGCGCGAGAAGCTGTCCGAGGAGCAAGCCGAGTGTCGATTTCCCTAGGCGGCGCGACGCTGAGCCGTAACGAGAATTGTTTCTACGATATTTTGTGTATTTGCCGAGGATCCGGCCCAAGATCTTGATGCGACGGTGTCACCGCTATCCACAACGCACAAATGCGCTATAAATATTGTGCGTCGCACTCCAAAGTTTCGGGTATCAGCCATGAACAAAAGAGTAGCCCTAGCCGGCGGCGGAACCCTCATCGCCCTAAGTATTATTCTTGTCGCTTTCGGCGCCCCAGCCAGCGATATCCTGCGATATTTGAAGATTGCAATCACTGTTGTATTCGCTTCGCTCGGCACCACACTGCAGATTTACGCGGCGTGGCCGCGCCGTCGGCATCGATATTTCACGGATGAGGTTTGGACGGGGCAGCGAGAAGAAGTCGTCAAGCCAAAAGAAACGCTTAAGCCAAAAGCCAAGCCAAAAGTTAAGCCAAAATCTGTTGCTTCAAGTCGTCAAGGGCGGCAGGCGCCGAGCACGCCTTCCATTCCGCTTGCCGACCATAACGACCTGACTACGAACTGACACGCGCTCGGACAGAAGCTGAATTTCCACATATCGCGTGACGCGCGCTCGAAATGCTTGATGACCGCGTTGACGTGCGCAAGGTGGGATCGGGCTTGGTCGCCGCGGAAAACGGCCTATTTCTGCAGAGCCTCTTGCGGGATGCTTTCCCAAGGGGAATATACCAGGATATTGAATGATTGCCTGAACTTATGGGACGAACAATATGCCTTCAGTACCTGTTTCCATTGAGATAAATGATGCCGAAGGCACGGGTCTCTCGGCAGCGGATTACGCGCTTTTGCGCGAGGCTGTCTTCCGGCTCGAGCACACGGGCTTCGCGGCGCGTCTGTCGCAGGCGCTCGGGCAACAGATCGGCCGCCTAGGGAAATTGGTGCCGGCCGAGGTCGCCGAGGTGATCGACAGGACGGCGGAGGCGGCCATTAAGGCAGCGCTCTATGCGGCGCTGCGCACGCTCGGGCCGCGTTCCGCCGGTGAGCGGCGCCTGCTGCACAAGGCTCTGGCCACAATTTCGGGCGCTGTCGGCGGCGCCTTCGGCTTGGCGAGCCTGCCGGTCGAGCTGCCCTTTTCGACCGTGGTCATGCTTCGATCGATCGCCGCCATCGCCCAGGCCGAGGGCGAGGACCTCGCCGCGCCCGAGACGGCCTTCGCCTGTCTTCAGGTCTTCGCCCTGGGAACCGGCCGGCAGAACGAGCCGTTCCTCGAGAGCGGCTATTTTGCCATGCGCAGCATCCTGGCCAAGTCGGTCACCGAGGCGGCCCGTTTCGTGATCGAGCGCGGCCTTGCCGAGGAAAGCGCGCCCGCAATCCTGCGGCTCGTCTCGCAGATTGCGACCCGTTTCGGCGTCGTGGTCTCGCAAAAGATCGCCGCGCAGGCGGTGCCGCTCATCGGCGCAGCCGGCGGTGGCGGCGTGAACTATGCCTTCATCGACCATTTCCAGACGATCGCGCGCGGCCATTTCGCCGTGCGGCGGCTTGAACGCCTTTACGGAGCCGAACTCGTCCGCGCAGAATATGACAAGTTGTTGCGCGAGGCCGAAACACACTAAGGCCCCGCGTATTCGTCTTCGGCGCGTATGCTGGCGAGATGCGCTTCGCGCAGATCGAGTTCCCGCTCGATCCGGCGGCGTGCCTCATCTTTGAGCTGGCCGGTGCGGTAGAGATCGTTGATCAACTTGCGCTCGGCGCCGATCAATTGAAGATCGACCTCGTCGCGAATCTGCACGAGCTTGCCATGAGCATCATCGCCGTCGCTTCGATGCGTGACTTGCTTGAGCCGCTCCCGATGATAGGCCCGAATTGGAGCGACGACCTCCTCCGGAAGTTTGCGGTTGGCGACAAGCTGCTCGAACTGTTCCGCCGCGGCTTCGACCGCTTGGCGCCTGGCTTTGAATTCCTCGGCTCTGTCCTCACGCCGCTCCCGGCGCCCGGCATTGGCTAGACCGAGGGCACGGATGATCCAGGGCAGCAGCAGCCCTTGCCCGACCAGCGTCACGAGGATGACGGAGAACGTCAGGAAGAGAATGAGATCGCGGCCGGGAAATGGACGGCCGCTTTCGGTTGCGAACGGAATTGCCAGCGCCGCAGCCAAAGAGACGATGCCGCGGATCCCGGCAGAGGCCAGCACGAACGGGTATTGCCACGGAGGCGCCGGATCCCTGCGGGCAATTGCCGGAATCCAGCGCGGAATATAGGTGGCGGGATACATCCAGACGAAGCGGGTCACGATGACGACCGCGCTGACGATGGCCGCAGAGACAACCAACTCGTGCATTGAATAATGGTCGATGCCGCCGAGCAGCCGGCGCGCTTGCAGGCCGGTGATGAGAAACACCATGCCTTCAATCAGATAGATGAGAAAATCCCAGAAGAATATGCCCTGCAGGCGCGTCGCAGCGCTGATCAGCCGGAGACCGTTCCAACTGATGTAGAGCCCGGCGGTAACGGTTGCGAGCACGCCGGAGCCGCCCAATTGCTCGGGCGGCCAATAGGCGATGAATGGCGTCACGATCGAAAGCAGGATCTCGATCCGCGGATCGCGGACCCACCGGCGCAGCCGCAGCATCAGCCAGCCGACGCCGATTCCCCAGAACACTTCGCCGACGAGGATCGCAGCGAATGTCGCAGTGGCCTGGCCGATCGAAAACACGCCCGCGCTCACCGCCGCGACGGCGAAGCGGTAGAGAATGAGGGCGGTTGCATCATTTGCCAGCCCCTCGCCTTCGAGAATGACGAGGATGCGCCTCGGAAGCTGCATTCTCTTGGCAATCGAAAGAGGAGCCACGGCATCCGGAGGCGAGACAATGGCGCCCAGCACAAAGCCCACGGGCCAGGAAAGGCGCAGCAGCCAATGGCTTGCCCCTGCGACTGCGATCGTCGTGAAGATGACGCAGCCGATCGCCAGCAGTGAGATGGGGCGCAGATTGAAACGGAACTCGCGCCAGCTCATGGACACTGATGAGGCATAGATCACGGGCGGCAACACGAGCAGCAAGACGAAACTCGGCTCAAGCTCCACCGCCGGGAGGCCGGGGACGAGCGCCAAGACGACGCCGGTGAGAACGAGCAGAATGGCCGGCGGAATCTTCAACCGCGCCGCGATGACGGCCACCGCGGCGATGACGATCAGCAGCAAAATCAGAATTTCGATCGTCGTAATCATCGCGCCCGGCTCTGCATGTGAAACGCGTCAGTCTATCCATTTGGTGCGAGGTGAGGAAGCGGGCGGCGCTTTGGAAGGATTCGCCGCACGCGGGATACGGCACGCTTCACGTGTTGTCCGGCCACAGCCAGGCGGCGCCGCGCACGCCGCTCGAATCGCCGTGCATCGCTTTGAGAACCCGCGTCGTCACGACGTCTGAAAAAGCGTAACGGCCGAGCAAAGGCGGCAGCATGTCGTAGAGCTGGGCGATGTTCGATACGCCGCCGCCGAAGACGATGGCGTCGGGGTCGACGACATTGACGACGAGCGCAAGCGCGCGCGCGAGCCGGTCTGCGTAGATTTCGAGCGTCCTTCCCGCCTCTGGTTGGCCGCGTGCCGCGGCCTCGGCGATTGTCCCTGCGTTTGCGCTTTCGCCCGTTCGCTGCAGATGCTCCTGCGCCAGAGCGCCGCCCGAAAGCCAGGTCTCGACACAATCCGTCTTGCCGCAGAAACAGGGCCGTGGCGGTCCCTTTCGTTCTTTCGCGTCCAAAGGCATCGGATTATGTCCCCATTCGCCGGCAATTTTGTTGCGGCCGGAGACGAGCTTGCGCTCGATCACCAGACCGCCGCCAACCCCGGTGCCGAGAATGACGCCGAAGACGCAATGTTCTCCCGCCGCGGCACCGTCAATTGCCTCCGACAAAGTCAGACAATTGGCGTCATTCTCCATGCGAATGGGCCGGCCGAGAAATTTCTCGAGATCGCGGTCGAATGGCTTGCCGTTCAGAACCAACGTGTTGGCATTGCGCATCAGCCTGGTCTTCGGTGACAGCGAGCCAGGCATGGCGAGGCCGACACTCGCTTTTTCACCGAACTCTGTTTCGAGGCCGGAAACGAGTTCGCCGATCGCGTTGAGAATGGCGTCATAGTCGCCGCACGGCGTTGGCAGCCGTCGCCGGTCGAGGATCGCGCCCTCTTTCGTCAGCGCGATTGCCTCGATCTTGGTGCCACCGAGATCGACGCCGATCCGCATCCCTATCTCCCGCCCAAATGCGCGCTCTTCTGCCTGCAAACGGGAAGATGCGCGGCATGTTCCATGCGGCTAAATTGCGATATTGTCGATGAGTTGCGTTTCGCCGAGCCGCGCGGCAGCAAGCAACCGGATCGGGCCTTCGTGCATCGCGGCGACAGGCGCCAGCGTTTCGGAATCTCGGGCCTCGAAATAGTCGATCGCGAAGCCCGCCGTTGTAAGCGCCGCACGCGCCGAGGCGAGCGCGACATCGCGCGCGGCGCCATCTCGCAATGCGTTGCGGCAGCGAAGGAGCGCCGCGTAGAGAAGCGGCGCGCTCGCCCGCTCCTGCGGCGACAGATATTGATTGCGCGAAGACAGAGCGAGCCCGTCCTTGGCGCGCACGGTCGGCGCGGCGACGATCTCGACGCCAAGATCGAGATCGCGCGCCATCCGTGCGATGACCTTCAGCTGCTGATAATCCTTCTCGCCGAAGACCGCGAGATCGGGCCGGCATTGATTGAGGAGCTTGGCGACCACGGTCGCGACGCCATTGAAATGATCGGGGCGGAACTTGTCCTCAAGCCCCGCTTTGGCCAGCCCCGCGACCGACACGGTCGTTGCAAAGCCCGTGGGATAGACCTCTGCGACCTCCGGCGCGAAAACGAGATCGCCTTGCGCGGCGGCAAAGGTCTCGACATCGCGCGCGAGGGTCCGGGGATAGGCTGCAAAATCCTCGCCCGGGGCGAATTGCGTCGGATTGACGAAGATCGACAAGACGATGCGCTTGGCGCGTCTCTTGGCTTCGGCGACGAGCGCGAGATGCCCGGCATGCAACGCGCCCATCGTAGGAACGAGCGCGATGCGCTCGCCGGCCGCACGCCATCGCCCGACGATGGCCTGCAATGTCGCGACATCGCGGGCGATCGCAACGTTCTCCTCGATGCAGTGCGGCGCGCCGGTCAAGTTCAAACGCCTTTCAGTTGGATGGCTCGCCAGCGGCCCCTCTTGGTCAGATCGGACTCGGCCGCGCCTTCGCCGAGAGACGCAAGATGAGAAATATAGGCCTCTGGAAGCGCCCAGTCCTTCGCGGCGGCGATGACGGCGTTGAGATAAGCGGGCGAAGGCTTGCCTTCAACCTGGCTGGAGCCGACGTAGATGAGCGCTCGCACGGGGCTGC
Source organism: uncultured Alphaproteobacteria bacterium (assembly GCA_963759985.1). GTDB lineage: Bacteria > Pseudomonadota > Alphaproteobacteria > Rhizobiales > Beijerinckiaceae > Methylovirgula. The sequence goes on along the minus strand of CAVXBI010000001.1, from coordinate 996,652 downwards.
CTGCGTCACGCAGCACCGGCTGAGTAAGCTTTTTATAAAGCCCGCGCCCGACATCCTCATAGCGATCAAGGCCTGGAATATCCGAAAGTGCGAGCTCGTAGAGCACGCCGTGGACATCCATGCGCGGGTCACATTTTACCGAAGCATAGCCCGACCCCATGATGAAGAACTTGTGGCGGGCGAGCCTGGCCCGGCCTAGCGCATGCGAGCCTGGGCAGCGAAGCCGCATGGCGGCGCGATCCATGTTGGAACCATAGGCGAAATAAAGCGGCATGCGCACACCTCATGGAATTGAAATGGCTTTGGCCGTTCTTCAGTTTTTGGTCAAGTCCTCGGGCCAACCGGCACGGCGGGGCCCATACTGCGGCGCGAATGCCAGATCCTAGTTCCGCTGCGCAGCAAATGGAGCGTATCGAAAAGTTTGACCACGCTGAACCGCGCTGTAAGCGACCTTTCGCTCCGCCATGATCGAAGTCGTGGGAAGCGGCGAAGTTGAATTGCGTGATTGCGATTGGCGGACCGCCACTACTGATATCTATGCGACTATTGGAATCCGCTCACGCTGGTTTATTGATTTGAAAAAAGTTAGCTCGCGTGTCGAATGGCGAAAGGCCAGCTGCCGCGCTCATGTGCAGAGGATTCCCTTTCATGAGCTGACATCTTGTGACGAGACCTGTGCGTCTATTCGTCATCATCACGTTTCTCCCGTCAATTTTGACGATGTAGCACCAGTCCCCTCCTGCAAAACGGCGGCAGAGATCGCGCCTTTTGTTTATTATCCAGCTATCGTATTCCGTATGCCTAGGGGGTGAAGCGTAGTATGCAACATAACGACCGTCCGCACCGTAATACTCAAAGTATCCCGTATGCCTAGGGGGTGAAGCGTAGTACGCGACATAACGACCGTCCGCACCGTAAACAGAGTATTCCCCTCCAACCTTCTCGACCGTATGACACGTGTTTCCGATTAAAACTCCTGGGCCAGAGGACCTGGCGCTTACCGAGCCCACAACGGCGACTACTATGAGCAGCGCTGAAAAGCTGCCACCAACGATATCGCGCATTTATTTCCCCCGCTCGGGCTAGCTAATTGCTGACGGCGACCCTTGTGTTCCCACCGAAGGGCACTCCTGACCACGATCGCTATGGCGGCTGCGCGCCTGTAGCGATCCGAAGTCCTTCAGAACTTCTGCGTGAGGCCGGCGAAAAATCCCCGCCGCGGTCCATATTGCGGCGCGAATACGCCGACGCCAGTTCCGCTCCTGATCTGGTAGACCGCATCGAATAGGTTCACCACGTCAAAGCGCAACGTGAGAGGCTTCATGTCCCAGCCTGAGAACTCGTGGCTGATTCCGGCATTGAACTGAGCGTAAGGCGCTTCGGTGCTGATATTGGCGTCGCCCGTACGCAGCCCGGAGCCGTAGATCATGTCGGTTGAGAACCGCGTGCCGTTCCAAAGATAGGAGACACCCGCCGAGCCGGTCACGATCTGGGTGTGATCGGTGTAGATCCAGTGCGTTTGGATGTATTGATACTCGGTCAACCCGCCGAGATCGGCGAGTGGCGTTGTGTTGTCGAACAGATATTGGTTCGACACCACGTCAGTGGCTTTCTCTTGGCCCACGGCTAGGTTGCCGTAAGCCTGAAAATTGTCGTTGTGGTATTTCGCGCTGAGCTCGACGCCTTCGGTGATTCCCTGCGCGTAGTTGAAGGCGCTGAGCACCAAGGCTTGGCCGAAATTTCCGTTGTCGATCAGGTCAGTAGCGATCTTATAATAGGCGTCGGCCCCGAGCTCGAGGGTGGGGCAGTCTGGATCTGTCGACGTGTAGCATCCGAAAGGTATCTTCTGGTCGACGCCCGCATCGAAATAATGCGACCGCTCCGGCAGCACCGGACTGTTGCCCTGGCCGGCAGGCGGCGCCCCTGTCGTGCCGTTGAACAGCGCAATATTCGCCGGTGCCGCTTCGACCAGCACTGGGGGCGTGAAGTAACGCGCATAGCCAGCGTGAAAGGTCGTGTTCTCGAACGGGTTGTAGGTAACGCTCAGGCGCGGGCTCAATTGGTTGGCATCGACATATTGCCACATCTGGTCGAAGCGCAGCCCGCCGTTGATCGTAAACTGGTTATTGATCTTCCACTCGTCCTGGACGTAGACGCCGGCGAGCCAGCCGAGCTTCGAGACGTTGTCGGTTATCGTCTCCGGCGCGCCGTTGTCGGTGCCGTCGCAGATCGTGCACGGCTCGACCAGCGAAGAATTGTCGACGTTGGTCTGTTCGCCGCTGGCGGTGAAGCCGACGCGGATCGTATTCGCCGGGTTGATCACATAGGAGGCGTCGCCCTGAATGCCGTTGGTATAGGATTCCCGGCTTATGTTTGACGCAATGCCGTTGAGCAGCAGGTCACCGACCGGGTCCGGTATGAAGTGAAGATCGTTGTAGCGGGTGAAATAGGACAACTGCCCGTCGAAGCCGTTGATCGATTTCTGTAGCGCCAGCACGCCATATTGGGTGTCCTCAATCTGGTTCTCATTGAGCAGCGCCGAATTGAAATTAGTGACCCCGAACGCGTTGGTGACCAGCGGATTTCCCATCTGCCCGACCGGCTGGCCGGGGACGTTGGGAATCTGGAACGCGCTGTTAGCGGTTCCAGCGATCAGGCTCAAACGTGTGGCGGGATCGATAAAAGCCGACAAATAGGCAAAGCCCTTCTCCTGCTGGGAGAAGTCGTGGATGGCGTCGTACGCGGGTGTGGGATTTTCGATTCCCACCGTGGTTTGAAGATAGCGGCCGGTGAAGAAATATTGGACGCCGCCAAAGCAATTCGCGGTCGAGGGCGGCGGCGCCGAGCCTCCGGCGACCGGCGCAGTCGTAGGACAATTACCGCCGAATGTTCCGCCGTATTCGGCACTGGGCTCCAAAGTTCCCTGGGTGCCTCCATAGAGGCTGACGCTGCCGCTGTTGTTGAAAACGTCGTCACGGGTCGTCATGTCGATGAGGCCCACCGTGCGCATACCGAACTCCGCCGGCAGCGCTCCGGTGACCAACGCGATGCTGCCGATCAGGTCGGTGTCCAAAACGCTGCCAAAGCCGGTGACACCATCGGGCAACATGATGCCGTTGATACGGTATTGAACATTGGCGTGATCATTGCGGACGTGCAGCAGGCCGCTGGCCGCCGAAGTCCTGCGAAACGCCAGGCGCCTGCAGCAGAACTTTCTCGACCGGCGCATTAGTGCCTTGTGGAAGCGCCTGGATGGTTTGGTGGCTGATCTTGTAGGAAGTGGCGCCAACGGTCGTATAAAGGTTGCTGCGCGCGGTATCGAATGTCTTGGCTTTTGCCGCCAGCTGACGTGCCGCGATGCCTTCGGATGTCTCACCGGCCGGCTGCGCAGGCGTGTGCGTCGGCCGCCTCGACGCTTCCCTCTTCGTCGGCTTTGCTTTGCTCGCGATCACATGGACAGTCGGCAAGGTAATGGACGTTTGGGCGAAGGCCGTTCCCCTAAAGCAAGAGAGTAATGCGAGGGCCAAACTGCTCAGAAGCAGTGCGTGGCGACGGCTTGCGGTGACCCGCGGGAAGATCAAGGATCTCCGCCCCCAATCTCGCCGACCGACAGCACAGTCGTGCCGGTTGGGGACATTCTGGCGCGCCGCAGAGAAGAATAGGAAAAGCAGAAGACGCATCCGGCCCCCAACCGAACGAGAGTTATCGAAATGTTATTACATAACATAGAGACCCGCTGTCAATCGAGGCCCCGCAAGCGGCGTCGGGCCATGCTTTCCTTCATGCCGAAATCGTCGCGCCGGCAGGTTCGCACAAAGCGCCGCGGCGGCAGTCCGCGCTTATGAACGCTCCTTGGCGAAGGCGTCCATGGCTTGGCCAAAGCCGCGGAAAGAAAATTCGATCGCGACTCTCTGACCCGACGCCTTGGTGAAGAACAGACGTCCCGTGTCGGCCGCCACCGCATGCCAGGCGCGCAGAATCTCATCCTTCAATGTGGCGTCGGCGATGCAGCCGCCAGGCAGACAGCGACGCCACGTCAGATCGACGCCCGGATCCTTGTCGTAGGCGATCACCCGCGGGCCGTCCTGAAACGTGATGTTCGTCGGCAGGATGGCGGTGATGCGCAAGTCGTCCTTGGGCGACAAGCGGCCCACGCCGATCTGCGCGATCGGATTTTGTTGGCCTTGCGGCACGACGCTCTGATCGACTTCGCAAAAGCGTTGTGTGGCATCCCCTACTTTCCGGTGCGCGCAGCGGAGGGTCCAGGCGCCATAGGTTGCGGTTGTTGTTTCGGGCTCGGAATTCGACCGGCTGCGGTGCAGCGACCGGCTTTGGCGCTGGCTGCGTTTGAGCCAGGGATTGGTCGGCCGCGATGGCCGTAAGGCTGAGGGCGATCAATAATATCCGGATCAACGGCGATGGCTCCAAGAAGCGCAAAAGCGTTTATGCGGGTTGCACAAATCGGTCAACATCGAGGACCGACGTGGTGAAATTTTCCCGACCCTCGCCGCTATCGTAGCCTCATGCCGGATCATCGTCGCCGCCGAGCTCATGCAAAAATTCGCGCACCAAGGACCGCGTGACCGGCCGGCCGCGCGCCAGAGCCGTGCGATCGAGAAGATTGACGAAAGAGCGCGCCATATCGAGCGAGCGATCGATATGCAAAGCGATGAGTTCCAAGACGCCCGGATCGACGATGAGCTGACGATCGCGAAAGAGCTTTTCGAGCACGGCTTTGAGCAGTTCGTCGTCCGGCGCGCCGAGCTCGACCAAGGGCGCAAGCCGCAGGCGCGACAAGAGATCGGGCGTCGCAAGACCCCAAGCGTCCGGCTTGCGCCGCGCCGTCAACAAGAGGCTCGTCTTTTGTTGGCGAGCAAAATTGAGAAGATGGAATAGAGTTGCTTCCCCCGCGCCGATCTCGTCGGCGGCCTCGATGACGAGGGCCGGCTTGCCCGCTAGAAAGGCGAGGTCGGCGCCCTCCAACCCGCGGCCCGACTGGATTTCGGCATCGGCGCGCGCCGCCCAGATCGCGGCAAGATGGCTCTTGCCGGCGCCCGGCGGCCCGACAAGGAGCAGCGCGTCATCCGGCCAGGCTGGCCAGGCGTCAATCATGGCCAAGGCCGTAGCATTCGCCTCCGCGACAAGAAAATCCTCGCGGCGGAAATGCGGCGTCGGTGTCAGATCGAGGCCGAGTTGACGCCAACCATTGCCCGGCTTTGGTGGCACGTCGGCGGACATCTATCGATCTTCGATGGCTTTCTGTTGATCCGAGGCGGCTTTCATTATGGTTTGCGTCTCGGCGGCGGCGTGTAGATCCGGCAGGCTGGTATAGAGCTCGCTCGCCCGGTACCTGCTGGCTATGAAGCGGATGATCACGCCGGCTGCCGCCGCAACCGGCACGGCGATGATAAGCCCGGTGAAGCCGAAAACGCTGCCGAAGGCGAGAAGCGCAAAAATCAGCCAGACCGGGTGGAGGCCGACCCTGTCGCCGACGAGCTTCGGGGAGAGAATATTGCCTTCGAAAAGTTGGCCTGCGACGACGACGGCCAGGGTCATCGCGAGCAAATTCCAATGCGGCCAACCCTGAACGATCGCAATGATCGAGGCGACCAGGAGTGCGCTCGATGAACCGACATAAGGAATGAAACTCAAGAAGCCGGCGGTAATGCCGATCAGCAAGCCGAAGTTCAGGCCGATCACCGACAGGCCCAACCCATACCAAATGCCGAGAAACAGGCAAACGAGCGATTGGCCGCGCAAAAACCCAGACATGGCGCGATCGATTTCGCTGGCGAGCTGGTGCACCACGGCGCGGTAACGCGGCGGAATGAGGCCGTCGATCGCGGCGATCATCTTATGGTAATCCAGCAACATATAGAAGGCGACGACCGGCGTGACGACGATCAGGGAGACGAGGCTGATCAGGGCAACACCGTGCGTGACGAGCGAATTCAGGAAAGCCGCCGTCCATGTCGCCGCGTCGGCCGCGATGTCGCTTACGCTTGCGTGGATCTCGGAAGGGTTTGCACTCACCCCGAACCTTTGCAGCAAAGGGCCCGCATAGTCCCTGGCAAGTTTTCCGCCAGCCCTGACGATCAGCGCCTGCAGCTTGGTCAGCAGATCCGGCAATGCGTGGATGAACTCCGCGAACTGATGGCTGAGCACCGGCACGATCAAGATTAAAATCAGCGCGAGGAGGGTCACGCCGCCGGCGAGGATCAGAAGCGTCGCCGCGAGCCGGCTCAAGCCGAGGCGCTGGAGGCGATCGGCGAGCGGATCGAGCAGATAGGCGATCACGAAAGCGGCCGCGAAGGGCAAGAGAACGCCGTTGAAGACCCAAAGAAACAGGATGAAGAGCGCGAGGACGCCGATCCAAAAGCCGATTTGCCGCTCAATCCGCATGGACATGATCCTGCCGCGCCCTTCGGGTGGCCTGCCGCAATCAGAGGCTCATGTGCCGCGACCAGCTCAGCAAATAGGCCGCCAGCGACGCGAGCGTCAATGCCGCGACGCAATAGGCGGCAAGATCGAACCAGGGGCCAAGCGCGAATTGGAAGGCCTTGGCGCCGAGAACTGCCGCCGCGAAAGCGATCTGCGCCACCGTATTGACCTTCGAAATCAGCAACGGCCTGATCTTGATCGGTTTTGCCATGACCCAGGAGATCATGAAGGCGCCGATGATCATGAAATCGCGCGCCACGACGACAATCGCCAACGTGCTCGGCAGCGCGCCGACAACCGCAAGGGCGACATAGATCGATACTAAGAGAGCCTTGTCGGCCAGCGGATCGAGATAGGCGCCGAGTTCGGTTCGAAGATTGAAGCTTTTCGCAAGCCAGCCGTCGATGGCATCGGAAATGCCGGCCAGGATAAAAAGAACGCAGGCGCCCTGCCAACGCCCCGCCGAGATCATCGCGATCACGACCGGGACGAGCCCGAGCCGGGCAAGAGTGATGAGATTGGGCAGACTGGCGTAGACAGACATGATTCTTGAGGAGGCGACCGCAGCCGCCCGCACAATAGCGCCAACGGGCCAATTGCCGAAATCCCGATGGGCCTGCGGCGCTTGCCTTGCGCCGGACGAGAGGCTAGGCCTCCCCGAGTTGAGGGCAACATGGCGGCGAAGAAAGGCCTGACTTATGCCGATGCCGGCGTCGATATCGATGCCGGCAATGCCATGGTCGAAAGGATCAAGCCGATCGTCCGGACGACGCGGCGCCGGGGCGCCGAGGCCGAAATCGGTGGTTTCGGTGGGCTCTTCGATCTGAAAGCGGCTGGCTTCAAGGATCCGATCCTGGTTGCCGCCAACGACGGCGTCGGCTCCAAGCTCATGCTTGCGGTCGCGAGCGGCATTCATACAACGATTGGCATCGATCTCGTCGCCATGTGCGTCAATGACCTCATCGTCCAAGGTGCCGAGCCGCTCTTCTTCCTCGACTATTATGCCACCGGCAAGCTCGACCCCGAAGTCGGCGCTGAGATCATTGCGGGGATCGCGCAAGGATGCATCGAGGCCGGCGCGGCGCTGATCGGCGGGGAGAGTGCCGAAATGCCCGGCCTTTATGGCGAAGGCAATTATGATCTCGCGGGCTTTGCGGTCGGCGCGGTCGAACGCGACCGGGTATTGCCGAAGAACATCGTGCCGGGCGACGTCGTTTTAGGGCTTCGCTCTTCCGGACTCCATTCCAACGGATTTTCTCTCGTCCGCCGGATTGTTGCCGAGGCGGGGCTCAAACTTTCCGATCCCGCACCCTTCGCGCCGCAGACGACGCTGGTAAATGCCTTGCTGACCCCGACCCGGATCTACGTCCGCCCGATCCTTCCCATCTTGAATGCGGGCGAGATGATCAAAGGTCTCGCGCATATCACCGGCGGCGGCTTTCCCGATAACCTGCCGCGCGTTCTGCCGAAAGGTCTCGGCCTTCGCGTCGATCTCGAGGCGATTCCGATATCGCCGGTTTTTCGTTGGCTCGCCAATACGGGCCCTGTCAGCGAGCCTGAAATGCTGCGGACCTTCAATTGCGGGATCGGCATGGCGCTTATTACGGCGCCGGCCACCGCCGCGGCGCTCGAGGCTGACCTGCGCGCCGCCGGTGAAGAACCCGTCCTTTTTGGCCAAGTGGTCGAAGGATCTCGCATCACTTTTGCCGGTCGGCTCGGGTTGTGAGCCCGCGTAAGCGCACCGCAATTTTGATTTCCGGCCGCGGCTCCAACATGCGCTGCCTGATCGAAGCGGCGGCCGATCCAAACTATCCGGCCGAAATTGTCCTGGTCCTGTCCAACCGCCCTGAAGCCCAAGGGCTTAGCCTTGCCAAGGAGCTTGGCGTCGCAGCGGCCGCCGTCGATCATAAGATTCATGCCGGGCGCGAAAGCTTCGAGGCGAGCCTTCAGGTGCTTCTCGACCTCCACCGCGTCGAACTCATCTGCCTCGCCGGTTTCATGCGGCTCTTGACGCCGTCTTTCGTGCGGGCCTGGGAAGGCCGGCTGATCAACATTCACCCTGCCCTTCTGCCGGCCTATCGCGGCCTGCACACGCATGAGCGGGCGCTTGCCGACGGCGTGAAAATCCACGGCTGCACCGTGCATTTCGTCGTCCCCGCCATGGACGAAGGACCGATCATCGCGCAGGCGGCGGTCGCCGTTCTCGATTCGGATACGCCGCAGACGCTGGCGCGTCGTGTCCTGGAACAGGAGCATGTCATCTATCCGGCGGCGCTCGCCGCTGTGGCGAGCGGGCAGATCAAGCTTGTCGGCGACCAAGTCGTCGTCGACCATCCGTTGCGAGAGCTCGGCCGGAGCTAGCCCTCCGGGGTCCAGGCTTCGTAATCGCCGGTGGCGGGCGGACGCACGCCGGCCGCGATTGTCGAACCTGGCGGGCGCCAAGCTTCAGGCGTCCCGGTCAGATTTGGCTGATACGGCAATTGCCAGGACTGCGGCGCGTAATTTTCGTCCGGCGGCGGCACATCGAATGTGTGATGCAGCCAGCCATACCAGCCGGGCGGCGTCATGGAGCCTTCCGCATAACCGGCATAGATGACCCAGCGGCGTTCAAAGCCGAGCACCGGGTCTTTGGCCCCGCCGCGCGTGCGGTAATAGCGGTTGCCGAATTGATCGGTGCCGACGAACTCGCCCTTTATCCACGTGTAGACGAGCGTGTTGAGCGTCGCGCTGTCCCACCAGGTGAAGAATCGAAGGAGCCAGCGCATTTTCTGCCTGTGGCAAAGGGGGGCCGCGCGGACTATGGCGAGGCCCGCCTGCCTTGTCCAGAAAATCTGGCGCGTTATTGGTGTTGACGCCAGAACCCGGAATGATTGATCCTGAAAAGACCGCCCTCCTGGGATCTGCAAATGAATCGCGTCAAGCTGAATGCGCTCACCGGCATGCGGATTGTCGCGGCGGGTATGATCGTTGTGCATCATTCACGCGCATTGCGAATTCCGGTACCCAACTGGGCTCTGGATCATGCAGTCTCGTTCTTCTTTGTGCTTTCCGGCTTTATCCTCGCCTATGCCTATCCCGAGCTCCAGAACAAGGGGGAGGTCCGGAATTTTCTCGTAGCGCGAATTGCCCGACTCTGGCCAGCACATGCCGTGGCGCTTCTGCTGATCATCGTGCTTCTTCAAATGCCGCTTGATCGAACCCTCGTGGCCAACGCATTGCTCCTGCATGCTTGGGTGCCATTTTGGCCGTATTATTTTTCGTACAATGGTCCTTCATGGAGCATATCAACTGAATTGTTCTTCTATCTCGTCTTCCCCTTCATAATATTTAGATGGAATAGATCGTGGTTGTTGAAATGGATCTCTTCAGCTCTATTGCTGATAGCCATAATTTTTCTTTCCAATACTCTGAAATTACCAGATTTGTCGCAAAAAAATCAGATAACGGCGGCAAGCCTACTTTACATAAACCCCTTGGGCAGGCTGTTTGAATTCGTGACAGGCATAGTAGCCTATTCTGTTTTTAAGCAACTCCGACCTCTCGCTCAGAATATAGACCACAATGTCTTTACCGTTTTTGATGTTATAATAATAACTATCGCTGGGTATTCTATTATTACTGATGCATCAATTATATTCTTGGCTCCTTATTTTCAAGGCGCCGGAATGCAATGGCTTGGCCACAGCAGCGATGTGGTCATATTCCCATTCCTGATCATCATATTTGCTTTCGAAGCGGGATGGCTGTCGCGTTTGTTTGCGAGCGCCCCGATGATATTGCTCGGCGAGATGAGCTTCTCAGTTTACCTGGTTCATGCAACCGTCTTTGAATTTTACAGGAGGCATTGGGAGGTCGATCACACCGCGCCGGATTATCCGGGGCTAGTGATCTGCGTCGGCGCCACGCTTGTTCTTGCATTCGTGATATGGGCCGTCGTCGAGACGCCATGCCGAGCTGCGGCAAAGCGTTGGATTAAAGAGAGATCTGCATTCCAAGTTCAGCCGCCGATCGGCGAGCAGCCAGCGCGAGTTCAGATCTGACGGGTCTGCGAAACAATCCACAGAGCTTTGCGCTTATGCGCGCAACGACCCTGGAGCCTGGGGATAGCGGGAAGACAGGAGGCCCCATCCGCAGCCCGGACTTGTCCGAATGCCTCCGCTGCGTCAAGTATCCCATCGCTATCGCAGCTTGAAAATCTTAGGATTTGCACAATATTTTGTGTTTAGCATCACGCAAACTACTAACTCTTGACGCGGCGAAGGACTGCGCGCTAGGCTTTCAAGAAGCGGAAGAACGCGTATTACGCGTTCTATCTGCGGGGGCATAGGGACCGCCCAAGCGGTCCCGCCGCGAGAGGCCTTCTCGCGGCTATTCAGGAACACACCATGCGGATCGAGCGGCGCACCACCAAAGCAGAGACTTCGCCCTATGACGGAATCGAATTCCGCACAACTCGGAGCGAGATTCGCAATCCCGACGGGTCGACCGTCTTCGCGCTCGACGGCATCGAGGTTCCGGCCTCTTGGAGCCAGGTCGCGGCCGATGTGCTGGCGCAAAAATATTTCCGCAAGGCCGGCGTGCCGGCAAAGCTGAAGCCGGTCGAGGAACCCGAAGTTCCGGCCTTCCTCTGGCGCCGCGTCCCCGATGAGGAGGCGCTGGAGGAATTGCCGAAGGCGGAGCGATTCGGCTCCGAGATTTCGGCGCGCCAGGTCTTCGATCGTCTGGCCGGCGCTTGGACTTATTGGGGCTGGAAGGGCAAATATTTCGATTCGGAGGAAGACGCCCGCGCCTTCTACGACGAATTGCGTTTCATGTTGGCCAAGCAGATCGCGGCGCCCAATTCGCCGCAATGGTTCAACACCGGCCTCTATTGGGCCTATGGCATCAACGGCCCGAGCCAGGGCCATTATTACGTCGATTTCGAATCGGCCAAGCTCGTGAAGTCCAAGTCGGCCTACGAGCACCCGCAGCCGCACGCCTGTTTCATCCAGTCCGTCGCCGACGATCTCGTCAACGACGGCGGCATCATGGACCTTTGGGTGCGCGAGGCGCGGCTTTTCAAATATGGCTCCGGCACGGGCTCGAATTTCTCCAAGCTGCGCGGCGAGAACGAGAAGCTTTCGGGCGGCGGCAAGTCCTCCGGCCTCATGTCCTTCCTGAAGATCGGCGACCGCGCCGCTGGCGCAATCAAATCCGGCGGCACGACGCGCCGCGCCGCCAAGATGGTCGTGGTCGACGTCGATCACCCCGACATCGAGGCCTATATCGATTGGAAGGTGAAGGAGGAGGAAAAGGTCGCCGCCCTCGTCGCCGGCTCGAAGATCGTGAAAAAGGCGCTGAAGGCGATCCTGCGCGCCTGCGTCAATTGCGAAGGCCCGGGCGACGATTGCTTCAATCCGGAAATGAATCCGGCCCTGAAGAAAGAGATCAAGCTCGCCCGCAGAGCTTCTGTACCGGACGGGATGATCCGCAAGATCATCCAGTTCGCGCGCCAGGGCTATAAGGACATCGACCAGGTCGTGTCCTTCGATACTTTCACCACCGATTGGGATTCGGAAGCCTATCTCACCGTTTCAGGCCAGAACTCGAACAATTCCGTGCGCGTTACCGACGCATTTTTGCGCGCCGTGGAGGAGGATGGCGATTGGACCTTGACCCGCCGGCTCGACGGCAAGGCGCACAAGGTGATGAAGGCGCGCGATCTTTGGGAGAAGATCGGCTATGCGGCGTGGGCTTCGGCCGATCCGGGCCTGCAATATCACACGACGATCAACGATTGGCACACGTGCCCTGCGGCCGGGCCGATCGTCGCCTCGAACCCGTGCTCGGAATATATGTTCCTCGACGACACGGCCTGCAATCTCGCCTCGCTGAACCTTTTGCCCTTCCGCGATCCGCAAACCAAAGTCTTCGACGTCGAGGCCTATGAACATGCGGTGAGACTTTGGACCATCGTCCTCGAAATCTCGGTGCTGATGGCGCAATTCCCGTCGAAGGAGATCGCCCGGCTCTCCTATGACTATCGCACGCTCGGTCTCGGCTACGCCAATATCGGCGGCCTCTTGATGTCCTCCGGCATCGCCTATGATTCGGATGAGGGCCGTGCCATCTGCGGCGCGCTTTCGGCGATCATGACCGGCATCGCCTATGCGACCTCGGCCGAGATGGCGCGCGAACGCGGCGCCTTCACGGAATTCGCCCAGAACAGAGAGGCGATGCTGCGGGTAATGCGCAACCATCGCCGCGCCGCGCGCGGCGAAGCCTCGGGCTATGAGAAGCTCGCGACCCTGCCGGTGCCGCTCGATCACGCGGCGCTGCCCGACTCCGCCCTCGGCGACCATGCAATGGCCGCCTGGGACAAGGCCGTCACGCTCGGCGAAGCCTATGGCTACCGCAATGCGCAGGTGAGCGTGGTGGCGCCGACCGGGACGATCGGCCTCGTCATGGATTGCGACACGACCGGCATCGAGCCGGACTTCGCCCTCGTCAAATTCAAGAAGCTCGCCGGCGGCGGCTATTTCAAGATCATCAACCGCGCGGTGCCGGAGGGCCTGCGGGCGCTCGGCTATCGTGAATCCGAAATCGCCGAGATCGAGGTCTATGCGGTGGGACACGCTTCGCTGCGCCAGGCCCCTGGCATCAACCACACGAGCTTGCGCGCGAAAGGCTTTACCGAGGCGAAGCTCGAGGAGCTCGAAAAGACGCTGGCCACCGCTTTCGACATCAAGTTTGTCTTCAACAAATGGACGCTCGGCGCCGACTTCCTCGTCAATGTGCTGAAAGTGCCGGAAGAAAAGCTCGACGATCCGAATTTCGATCTGCTCGCCTTCCTCGGTTTCTCAAAAGCCGATATCGAGGCCGCCAACATCCATGTCTGCGGCGCGATGACGGTCGAAGGCGCCCCGCATCTGAAGCTTGAGCATTATCCCGTCTTCGATTGCGCCAATCCCTGCGGGCGCACCGGCAAGCGCTACCTCTCGGTTGAGAGCCACATCCGCATGATGGCGGCGGCACAGCCGTTCATTTCGGGGGCGATCTCGAAAACCATCAACATGCCGAACGACGCCAGCGTCGAAGACTGCAAGGAAGCCTATATGCTCTCCTGGCGGCTCGCCTTGAAAGCCAATGCGCTCTATCGCGACGGCTCCAAACTCTCGCAGCCGCTGAACAGCCAGTTGATCGCGGATGAGGACGAAGAAGAGGAAGCGGTCGAGGCGCTCGTCGCCGCCAACGTGCCGGCGCGCGCCACGGTCGTGGCTGAGAAGATCGTGGAACGCATCGTCGAGCGGATCGAGCGCACCCGCGAGCGCGAGCGCCTGCCCGATCGGCGCAAGGGCTATACGCAAAAGGCTGTGGTGGGCGGCCACAAGGTCTATCTGCGCACGGGGGAATATGCCGACGGACGGATCGGCGAGATCTTCATCGACATGCATAAGGAAGGCGCCGCCTTCCGCTCGCTCATGAACAATTTCGCCATCGCCATTTCGGTCGGCCTGCAATATGGCGTGCCGCTCGAAGAATATGTCGATGCCTTCACCTTCACGCGCTTCGAGCCGGCCGGCTTGGTGCAAGGCAACGACGCGATCAAGAATGCGACCTCGATCATCGACTATGTGTTCCGCGAACTCGCCATTTCTTATCTCGGCCGCAACGATCTCGCCCATATCGACCAGAGCGACATCGGCCCGGACGTGCTGGGCAAGGGCGATGACCAGAGCCGGCCGCCGCAAGGCAGCGTGCCTTCGGCGACCTCGAAGTTTGTGTCGAAAGGCTTCGTGCGCGCCAAGGCTGACAAGCTGATGCTGGTGCAAGGCGCGGCTCAGGCGGGCGCGGGCGTCACCGCGCTGAAGAAGAATCTGGAAAACGAGATCGAGGCGGAGCTCGGCGAGCTCGATTGGTCGGTGCCGGCCGAACGCACCACGGTCGCCTCAAAGCGCAGCGAAGCGCGGATGAAAGGCTATACCGGCGAAGCCTGCCCGGAGTGCAACAATTTCACTTTGGTGCGCAACGGGACGTGCCTGAAGTGCGATACGTGCGGGGCAACGACGGGGTGCTCGTAAATCCTGAGTGAAACTTCTTTAATTCTCAAACAAAACGCCATCGGCTTTTGGGGGCGCCGGTGGCTGGCACTAGGCCAGTCTATGAGCACCAATTTCACGGGCGACCCGCTCTCCGATGATGAAATTGCACGCTACGCCCTTGATTTGCGTCACTCGCAAGGGCTCGGCGATGTCGAGACACCTGATTTAATGGCGGTTCTAGCGCGCGACACTCTTCTTACTCGTTTCGGTGCAAAACGGCTGGAGTTAGTCGTTGTTGCGGATGAAGAGCTCGGCGGCGACGAGGCTCACACGCTTATAACGCAATCGTCCGTTCGACTGCGCTTTGCGAAAACAACATTCGCCCGTGTCGAACAACTCGACCGCCGAGCGCGATTCACGGCAGCGCATGAACTCGGGCATGGCGTTTTACACAGGAACGCCGCGCCCCTGGCGCGGGTGCGGCAACCGGACGTTCGGCGAATAGTTGCTCCCTATGTCTCCGTTGAAAGACAAGCCAATGTATTCACATCGACCTACCTTGTTACAGATGCAATGGCAGCCTGCACGGAATCTGCGGCCGGTCTTTCGCGCTATCTCATAAGTGACGATGCTGCCGATGTTCGTTGGGAACGTAAATCCAAACGGCGAAGCCGTCCTAAGATTGCCGCTGGTCTTCGCGCGTTAGCCGATGAACTTAGAAACGCCGGTCGGTCGCCCGACATCTCGAAACTACGTGTTTGTTCAAAATGCGGCATGAAGACGCTTGTTTTCGTCGGCGACCGTTATGAATGCCAAGGAGCGTATATGGGGCTCAATGGCCAGTTTCCCGATGGTGACGGTCCAGTTTTTTGAGGCAGGATCGCCACAATAAAGCGGAACCCACTTCACCCGATTGGTGATGCGCTGACCCTTGCAATGAACCTCGATATCCACGGCCGAGTTCTATAGAAGAAGCCCATCCACGGCGCGCCGATTGAAACCGGCCGCCGGTATCGAAGGAGTGATCCGCGTGAGCAAACTCATCGTCCTCTACAAAAAGCCCCACGACCCCAAACATTTCGACAAGCATTTCCGTGAGGTCCATGCCCCGCTCGCGCAGAAGCTGCCCGGCCTGCGCGGCTTTTCCTTTGGGCCGGCGAGCGCGCTCGACGGCAGTGAAGGCGCGTTTTTCTGGACGTTCATCGGCACGTTCGACAGCCTGAAGGCCATCAACGACGCTTTGGCTTCGCCGGAGGGGCAGAAGGTCGTCGCCGACATTCCGAATTATTATCACGAAACGCCGACCATCCTTCACCTGGATTCGACGGACGGCTAACTCAGCGCCTTTTTGACGGAAAGCGCGCAACGGCAGGCTTTTGCCCGCCGCCGCAATCCAACGGGCCTCAAGCCCGAGCCTTCGCTATACTGACCCTCCGGCGGTGCCCGCCGCCTGCGGCGTCCCGCGTGCCTCCGCTCCGAGTTGCGCTTCCGGCTCCGGGCGCCCGCGCGCCGGCCGGTGGATCGGGTCGGCGCCGATGGTGCCGACGAGCCCCGTCAGATATTCCGGCGCGTTCACCCGCTCCAGCTCGGCGTGTGCGTGCTCCAGCCGGCCGGCGATGCCGAGCCGCTTGGCCTCTTCACGGTGGCCAACACGCGTCAGGAACTCCGTCAGGCTCCAAACATGGCGCCCCCAGAGCGCCACATCCCGCTGCTGCTTCATCGCAAGGCGCTCGCGATACCAGTCGCTCGCGAGCAGCGCCTCGCGGGTGAAGAGTGCCCGTATCTCGGGATCGTTCGCGGTCTTCCCCTCGTAGCTTCCCCGCGCCATGATGTGGAGCAGCGCCTTGAGCGGCGGGCAGGCATCATCGATCGTGCCGTCTGCGAAATAGGATTCCGCGACGCGCTGTTGCGCTTCCACGATGTTGTTAACGCCGTCGGCAAACACCGCGGGATCCTGCAGCTCGGGTTTGAGGATCTCGTCGGTGAATACGACGGTGGGATTGTCGAAGACACGCCCGAAGTAGGTGTGCACGAACTTGGCCGTGATGCGATAGCCGAGCCGGCTCGCCAGCACCCGCCTTCCGTCGAAGCTATAGTCTTCGAGCTTCTCGAGATGCCCCGCCTCGATCAGTCGCTTGGGGTCGCGCTCGTGCGGGAACAGCCGGCACCAGATCTCGGGGATCAGCAGGCTGATGTCGTGGTCCACGCGCAGATGCGGGCCGATGAAGCCGGCGGCTGAGCTGAAGCCCCCGTAGCCCGTGAGCAGCATCGCGACGAGCGCATTGTTGAGATCGGGCGTCGTCTGGATGGCGTTGAACGGTCCCTTGGTGAGTGCGCCCTCGGATCCGGCGCCCGTGGTGCTGGGCGACGTGCCCGTCACCGAGCACACGTAGTCCATGAACAGCTCCGGCAGCTCTTGGTAGTGGATGGGCCCGTAGACGCAGAGCGGCCTTATGCCTTCCTCCGGTCGGTTGTTGCGCCGGCCCGACATCACGCCGATCACCGGAAACAGCACCGGCGCATCGAGCGGGAGGCGGCGGTACAGTCGCGCGCCCATTTCCGCGACGTAGCGGTCGCGCGGCCGTGCCAAGTCAGGCCGGAGCTGCAGGTAGCGCGGGTTCTTGGTGGGCTTGCCGCCGACGAGGCGGGGCTCGGCCGAGCAGATCGAATAGCCATCGCCGGCGCGGGCGGCGTTCCGGGCCACGTGTTCGCGCATCGGGAGCGTGAAGGCGTCTTGCACGGCAACGTCCTCGACGATGCGCTGGGCGTCCTCGCGTGCGAGCGGCTGATAATTGGAGCAGAAGAGCCCGGGGGCCGCCATGTCTTCCTCGGTCTGCCGGTCGAGCCCCGGATGAATGGCGTCGTCGGGCCGCTGGAAAAGCCTGAACTCGCAGTTCTGCGCCAATTTGAGGCTCGGGTGCCCGTCATATTCGCTCGGCAGTCCGACCAGGCGCCGCGCGGGGACCACCACCGAGGCGGTGATGTCGTCCTCCATCTGCACCTTGTCGGCCGCGACGAAGTCCTGCCTCAGCTTGTAGGTCCGCCAGGCACCGTCCTCTTGGCGGCCAATCCGCAGGTAATTGGCGACGAGCTTCCGCCCCTCGTATTTGAGTTCGTGCCCGGGGGCGCCATTGATGATGTCCACGCTGAAGTGTTGACGCCAATCATCGCCCCACTCGGGCCAGTAGAAGCGCTTGATCACGAACACGAGCGCGCGCACGTGGTTCGGAATGCTCTCGAGCCAGGCGTTGTACTTGGGCGTGAACTCGGCGGGGTTGGGTGTGAGTAGCTTGATCACCGAGCCGAGCGAACGCTCGGGCGATAGGATCGGCCGCGAAGGACCGCCGCCGTTCCCGCCGCGCAGGTCGGGCAGGCGTGCGTCATCAAAGTCGCGGCCGAAGATCTCCTCGACCAGCGCCATGTCCTCCTCGAAGCTGCGCACGTAGAACGATCCGGGCAGCACGGCGTCCACCAGGCTTTTACTGATCTCCGACTTGCCGCCGCCGGAGACGGTGCAGGGTTTGTGGCAGAACGCGCCCTCGGGCACCGTGCCGATCAACCGCCAGCTCGGCGCCGCTCCATACTTGGCCATGCGGACCTTGTAGCCGCTCGGATGGATGTAGATCTGGCCAGGCAGCAGCTTCAGATGCTGCGCCTCACCGTGCCGGGTCCAGGTGATGTCCTGGTGGCGGATGTCGATCTCCATGTCCTCCGGCATGTAGTGGATTTCGGGATAGACCCCATCGGTGGCGTAGCCCGACGGGTGGACCTTCGCGCGCGCTCCCAAGAGCGCGACCACCTCCGCGAACCGGTGCTGCTTGGCGCTCTCAAGCCGCATGAGGTCCGGGGTGAAGCGGTCGCCCAAGCTGAAAGTCGCGAACGCCAGCGCCCCGCCGGCGTGCTCTTCTTCGGCCCCGCCGTAGAGGTTCGCGCTGTACCCGATCTGGGTCTTCACTTCCTTCTTGCAGTAACCGAAATAGTTGTCGGCCAGGATGGTCACCATCACGCCGTCCATGTCGCGCGAGGTGATCTTGAAGGGGCGACCCTCATTGTAGAGCTCGTTCTCGTCGCTCCAGCACATGCCCGCGGCACGCTGAGCCTCTGTGGCATCGCTGGCGCGCGGGAGGCCGACGTCCTTCTTCTTCAATTTCGTGAGATGCGGCGCCAGAATCACGCAGCCGCTGTGCCCGGTCCAGCCGTCCGCGTCGAGCGCGGCATCATTGGCCGGGAGATAGGGATCTCCGGCGTTACCGAAGATGCTTTCCACAAAGTCGAGGTTCGAGACCAATCCGCCCGGGACGAAATAGCGAATCTCGTTGCGCTTTTCGGGCGAGATCCCCGGCACCGCGGGACAGACGAGCGGCCGCAGCAGCAGCGAGACCATGGTCTCCACCGGCTCGGGCCAGTTGGCGGTGAACGGCAGGCGCATGAGCTCGGCCGGCGGCCGGAGCGCCTCCTCGAGCAGGCGGACGTAGGTGGCGAGCGGCACGCGGGTTTTATCCGCCGGAATCGGGAGCCCGCCCTCGGCCACGTGAAAGACCCCCTGCGTGGTGCGGCGGTCGTTGACCGGGTTGTGCAGGACTCCATTGTCGAGCCGATAGCTCGACACGAGCTCGTTCGCCCAGCTGTCCGCATCGACCGGAAGCGACAGCTCCCGAGCCAGCCCGTATTGGTCGAGGATGAAGGTCTCCGCGGGCAGGCGCACGGGCTTGGCAGCCGCGGCGTCCGTGAGGAGCCTGTCGATGTAATGCTGGATTCGCCCGTCGGCGGGGCAGAGATGGTGGGAAAGCAGCCGCGTCTGCTCGCGGTAGCGCGCGAAGAGATCGCCCGCCAGGTGAAGGACCTCTTCGTCGCCGTTGTCCGTCGGAATCCGGACGCCCATGGCGGCGAGCTTGAGCAGGATCAAACTGACGGCAGCGGATCGCTCCGGCAGGCGGACCGACCCGTCCGCATTCAGTCCGACAACGCGCTCCAACTCCATACCTGCCCCCGCTACATTCCGGTGATCGGCCTAATTTCCATGACCTCTATGGATGATTGCGGAATTTGAAGATGTGGGTGGCCTTCGAAAGACTTCGCGGCAGCTTCATGCAACTCCGCTTCAACGAACGAGTACAAGTGAATATCATTCTTGGTATAAGAAGTTCCGCTGGACGAAATACGTTTGGTCTTGCCGCAAGCCCCTGTGTCCGTGAGCATTTTGGCATGATTGCTCATCCATTCGTTCCATTCGGCTCGCATCTTCTCTTCAGCCGCTTTCCTCTTGTCGGGATCGGTCTTTGACCAGTCTTCGATCACCGATGCGGGCACGAGGTACAAGACAAGGTATTTTTTCATCCGGAAGCTTCCCCGGCGTCGCGTATCTACAATGTACCGTGTGTATCCTAGAGTGCCAACTCTCAGCTTTTCCGCGCCCGATTTGGCACGAGCGCTGAAATGAGCTCGCTCCCTCCCCTTCCCGCCGCTTTGCGCTAGATTAGTTCCGGGGTTTTCGAGGAGAGCGTATCATGATCGTCTTCGTTACGGGCGCGAGTGCGGGATTCGGGGCCGCGATTGCACGACGTTTCGCCAAGGAGCACCACCGCGTCGTCGTGACGGGGCGCCGGCGCGAGCGTCTCGAAGTCCTCGCCGACGAACTCGGCCGCGACAAAATTCTCCCCCTCGTCTTTGACGTCCGCGACCGCCATGCCGTCGAGCGCGCGTTCGAGGCGCTTCCCGCCGCTTTCGCCGAGATCGACGTACTCGTGAACAATGCCGGGCTCGCGCTCGGCCTCGAGCTCGCGCAAAAGGCCAGCCTCGACGATTGGGACGCGATGGTGGACACCAACGTGAAAGGCCTCACCTATGTGACCCACGCGGCGCTGCCGGGCATGATCGCACGCGATCGCGGCCTGATCGTCAACCTCGGCTCGACCGCCGCGCGCTATCCCTATCCGGGCGGCAACGTCTATGGGGCAACGAAAGCCTTCGTGCATCAGTTCTCGTTGAACTTGCGCGCCGACCTGCTCGGCACCCGCGTGCGTGTGACCGACATTCAGCCGGGTCTCGTCGGCGGCACGGAATTTTCGACGGTCCGATTCCACGGCAATGCGGACCGCGCGGCCAAGCTCTATGAAGGGGCCGATGCGCTGACGCCGGACGACATTGCCGAGGCGATCTATTGGGTCGCGACTTTGCCGTCGCGCGTCAATATCAACACGATTGAAATGATGCCGGTAACGCAGGCGTTCGGGCCGCTCGCCGTGCATCGCGGCTAGGCGTCCGCCAAGTCTTTTCACTCGGCCACCGCCGCCTCCGCGCGCTTGGCCGCCCCAGCCTGCTGCGCCCACAAGAACAAACACAGTGCCGCGACCGGCAGGCCTATCGTCGACGTTGCGGCAAAGAAGCCAGCGAAGCCGATCTGCTTCACCGCAAAACCCGATAGGCCGCCAAGGAACTTGCCGAGCAGCGCGAAGAGTGAACTCAACAGTGCATATTGGCTGGCGGCATAGGCCGGCGCGGTGAGCGAAGACATATAGGCGATCAGCGCGGCGCCAGCGAAATTGCCGGCGAAATTCTCGACGCTGACTGAGAGCGCCAACAGTGGGAGACTCTTGCCGGTCGCGGCGAGCAACGCGAGACAGAGATGCGAGGCAGAGGCCGCGATCCCGCCGATGAGCAGCGCCGGCATCAGTCCGATCCGCGTGATCGTAAAGCCGCCGGCAAAGGCGCCGGCGATGCCGATCCACACGCCATAGACCTTCGACATGGTCGCGATCTGGCTCTTCGAGAAACCAAGGCCGATATAGAGTGGGTTGGCCATCACGCCGCTCAGGAAGTCGGGCAGCCGATAGAGCGCAACCAAAAGCAGGATCGCGGCGAGCAGCGGTCCGAACCGCTGCCAGAGATCGGTCAAGGGCTCGAGGAATTTTTCGGCCAACGACGTGTCGGGCGCGCGTACGCGCTCGGGCAATCGCGGCGAAATCAAGCCCGCGCCGATGCCGACCAGCATCAGCGCCGCCATCACGAGATAGGCGGCCCGCCAGCTGTAAAAATCGGCGAGGTAAAGCGCCCCTGCCCCCGCGGCGAGGAGGCCGAGCCGATAGCCGAAATTGTAGGTCGCGGCCATGATGCCCTGGCGCTCGGTCGGGGCAGAATCGATGCGCCAGCCGTCGATGACAACATCTTGCGTGGCGGCGGCAAAGGCCGTCATCGCGGCGCGAACAATGAGACCGATGAGCGAGCGCGCCGGATCCGCGAAAGCGAGCGCGGTGAGCCCACTCGCGACGCCGATCTGCGATACGAGAAGCCAAGCGCGGCGCCGCCCCAAAGGGCGCGCAAGCCAAGGCACATCGATTGTGTCGATGATTGGCGCCCACACGAATTTGAGCGAGTAGCAGAGGCCGACCCAGCTGATGAGTCCGATATCTTGGATCGGCACTTTCGCCTCGGCGAGACGCGCTGCCTGAGTGCCGAGGACAAGCAGGAACGGCAGGCCGGAGGAGAAGCCGAGCGCCAGCATCAACGCAAGGATCGGGTCGGCGACGATATCTCGGATTCTTGGGCGCGCTGTCATGGCAGCGCAGTCTAAGCCAGCCGGTCGCCGCGACAAGCTTTGATCTTGTGGGCGGCCGCGATCAAATCTTGCGAGGGTTCGCTCACGCACGCGTCAGTCGAGCACCGAGCAGCGGCCTATTCCGAGGTCTATTTCTTTATCTCCGTCTTCTTCAGCAGCACATAAAAATTGATCGTCCAGCCGATACCGACGCGCTTAGGCGGGAAGAGCCGCGGGTCGTCTGGATTCCAAACGCCCTTATTGAAATTCCTCCAATCCCAATTGACGGGCATTCCGAAGAATGTGCGTTGTTCTTGGTGTTCGCTCACGACGAACCTCCATTGTAGCCGTTATAGTCAACAAGCCTGTGCATAACAGCGCCGTAGAGATGTCACTTCTTCTGCTGCAACGGTTCACGGCAAAGCTGCCGTTCGGCATCGCTTCATCCCACATCGTGTCGGGTGGCGACGACATAGTCGAGATTCGATACGCCTACGAAGCGTAGCAATATCGCTCGATGAGCAACATAATTTCCTCGGAAGATAACGCGAAGCTTTGGCGCTGCAAATGCTGCGGGCAAATGATTCGCTGAAAATCGCCGCGCGAAAAACAAGCTCCATGAAGATCGAGCCGGCGATCCCACGAAAGCAGGCAGTTAGCTGAAAAGCCGGATGGTGTTTGAGCAAAGTTTGTGGTTGATTGGTTCCCTTAGGGCAAGGGGGATGTTGCCATGTGTGAGCATGCCGACGCCCGCGAGCGGGCGGAATACATCGCGAATCTCTTGAAAGAATTGATTGCTCTATCCCGGCCGATCGGAGATCGGTTTTTGGAGGGTTGGCTGACCGTCGCCTGGCGCATCGCTCTGCGGCATAGCGGCAAAAATGGCGCGATGGCCTCCTCGGCAACCTCGATACCTAATCTGGATTGAACACCAGATCCCCGGCCGAGCCGAACAAGCTTCGAAGGCGAGGGATCGTCTCGTCGCTGATGAGCTTACTCAAACGTAAAGTGCGCCATTTCCTTCATGCCGTCGACAACCAAAACCTCGGCCGCACCAGCGGCGCCGAGTTCGGCGCAGGCTTTTGTCGCGGCTGCATCCTTTTCCGCCGGTATTGCGAGGACAACGAAATCGGCAAAGGGCGCGAGCGCCTTCGGCATCTCGCTCGTCGCCAGAGTCGGCGCGGCAAGAAGGACGAAATCATAGGTTTGCGTCAGCGCATCGAGGATAGTGTCGAGATCGTCCGGGTCGAAGCTCTCCGCCGAGCCGAAGGGAACGAAATGCAGGCGCGAGGCGTAATCGCGATGGATGACGTCGGCAAACGACGCCTTACCTTCGAGAAGATCCGTCAACCCCGCCATCTTCTCCGCTTCCGACCGCGCGCCCAACAGCGGTATGACCTGCTCCGCCTGCGAATCGAGGTCGATGAGGATCGGCCGACCTTCGCGCGCGAGATTGCGCGCGAAATCCGATGAGAGCAGCGCTGGATGCTTCGTTGTCGGACAGCCGCGTCGCAACGATCTGGACACCGTGTTCATGAGCGGCACGCGCGATAACCATCTCGGCGATGGCCTCCTCTCTGTCTTCATTGTCTTCAACAAAATCCTCGGTGATCTCGACGTCTTCAAACCCTTCGTCTTGCCGCGAACGTCCGAAGCGTTTGACCGGCGCCGGAGCGCGCGGCCGGCCAAGCGAACCCGCTGCCTGAGCGCGATCGGAGAACAATTCGCTGCCGATCACGGCGCCCAGGGAAAGGACAAAGGCGGCAATCGTTCCGAAAACAAGGGTCGGCACTTTCTTCGGGAATGACGGCTCGTCGGGCGGCGTCGCTCGCGCAATGATGCGCGCGTCCGCCGGCGTCGAGGTCGAAATCTTCCCGCGCCAACGCCTCTTGATATTTGGTCATGCTGCTGTCGAGCTGGTCGCGCAGCGCCTGGGCCGCGCGTTCAAGCTCGCGCAAATGCACTTCGTCCGTATTGGCGACAGCGACCACGGTCTTCTGCTGTTCGATCGCCGCCTCGAGATTGGCGACGCGCGCGGCAGAGATCTTTAAATCGTTTTCGAGCGCCCGCGCGATATTTTCCGCGGTCGCCCGTAACTGAGTTTCGAGATCGGCGATCTCGGAATTGAGTTCCTTGATCCGCGGGTGGCCGGGAAGCAAGCTGCCGGAACTCAAGAGCGAGCTGCGCCCTCGCCGTCACCAATTGTTCGGCGATGCGGCGAATGAGATCGTTGTTGGCGACGTCCGGCACTTCCGAGATCCGCCCCTCCTGCAGCATATCGCGAATGAGTGCGGCCTTCGCCTGACTGTCCGCCTGGGTGGTGCGGGCGTGCGAAAGGTCGCTGCTGAGGTCGGCGAGCTGCTGGCCGGTGATCGTCATGTTGTTGGTGCCGGCAAGCAGACCCGATGTCGCGCGGTAGCGTTCGACCTCGTCGGCCGCGTGTGTGACTTTGTCCTTCAGATCGGCAATCTGCCCGGCAAGCGAGACCGCGGCCCGTCGCGCGATCTCCCGCTTTGCGCTGGATTGCATCTGCAAATAAAGGCTGGCGATCTCGTTGGCGGCGCGGGCCGCGAGAACCGGATCTTTCGAATAGAATTGGATGACGAGGACCCGCGTCTTTTGCGGTGAAAAGGCCGACAGCCTTTGTTCGAAAGTTTCGAGAACACGGTCCTCGGCCGGGATCCGCATCGGGTCCCGCATCAGACCAAACAAGACGAGCACGCGCGAGGCGACTCCGAGGCCCTTCGAATAGGGATCGAACTCCGGATTTCCGACAAGTCCAAGATTCTCGATCGCGCGGCGCGCCAGATCGCTCGAGGTGATGAGCTGGATTTCGCTGCCGACGAGTTCCGTGTCCTGCCCCGCCGGAGTCTCCTGCTGAACCTCGGCGTGCTGCGGGCTGGTGATGAAGTTCTCCTGATTCTCGAGCAATATTTCCGCCTCGGCCGTGTAGCGCGGCTTGACCAACGTTATGAAAAGTCCGGACAGGACCAGGCCGAGAAGCGTCGGGATGAGAATCCAAGAACGCTTCCTATAGATCGCAGACCCGAGCGCACCGAGATCGAGGTCGTTCGAGCGCGCGTCGAAGCTCATGTCGGGCTCGAAGGCCTCAGTCATCCGCAACCTCGCGAGGACATGACCACGATCACCTTGTTCGCGTCAGTGCTCGATCTCTCAGGGTTACGTGCATCAAGCCGCCTTAAGGTTGAAACGAGGTTAATTGTTTCCTGAAATCGGAGACGGAAGGTTAAGTTTTATTAACCATGACTGCTTATAGAATTCAGAATACGAAGCAACGCCTTGGCGAGATTTCGATCCTCCGGCACCTCACATGCGGCGCATCCTGGTTTCGGTCTGCTTTCTTGCGTTGTCGCTTGTCCTTACGGCTTGCGCAGCGTCCTATTCGGCCGAATTCGCTACCGATCCCAATGCGCCCTATACGCTCGGGAGCGGCGACCGCGTGCGCGTCATCGTCTTCGGCCAGGAAGCTCTGAGCAATTCGTATTCGGTCGACGGCTCCGGTCACATCGAAATGCCGCTGATCGGCGTGGTGGCGGCGCAAGGCAAAACAACGGCCGAGCTTGGAAGGGATATTGAAACCAAATTGCGCGATGGCTTTCTACGCGATCCTCATGTCTCGGTCGAGGTCGAAGCCTTTCGGCCTTTCTTTGTGCTCGGTGAAGTCACGACGCCCGGTCAATATCCTTACGTCAATGGGATGACGGCAGAGACGGCCGTGGCAATAGCCGGCGGCTTC
The DNA here is from genome assembly GCA_963759985.1 of uncultured Alphaproteobacteria bacterium. Lineage (GTDB taxonomy): Bacteria > Pseudomonadota > Alphaproteobacteria > Rhizobiales > Beijerinckiaceae > Methylovirgula. Next base: position 970,899 of record CAVXBI010000001.1, on the reverse strand, counting down.
ACGCCAAGAGCCTACAAGGACACAGTCGATGTGACGCGCATGATCAATGGCGTTCAAGCGAACGGCCAAATGCCGATCAAATATCCCGTGCAACCGGGGGATACGATCATCGTCAGCGAACGCTTTTTTTGACGAGGCAAGTGCCATGGCCGCCGCCACAGACAAGAGTCACGGCAATCGCAGGCTGCGCATCCTGCACGTGCTGCGCGCGCCGCTCGGCGGCCTTTTCCGTCATGTCCTAGACCTCACCCGGGAGCAGGTCGCGCGGGGTCACGCGGTCGGGCTCGTAACCAATTCCCTCACCGGCGGGGCGCGCGCCGCCGAAGTTCTCTCCGAACTTGAACCATCGCTTTCGCTCGGGCTTCTGCGCCTGCCGATGCCACGCGAGCTGCATCTGCTCGATGTTTCCGCCGCGCTGCGGGTGGCTCTTCACATTCGTGCGCTCGGCGTCGACGTTGTGCACGGCCATGGTTCGAAAGGCGGCGCCTATGCCCGGCTGCCCGCATTCCTGCCGGGCTTCGGTTCGCCGGTGCGTGCCTATACGCCGCACGGCGGCAGCTTCAATTACCGCGCCGGTCCGCTGGTCGAGCGCAGCTATATGGCCATGGAACGGCTGCTCGCCCATGGGACGGACATCTTCCTCTTCGAAAGCGCCTATATTTCCAGGCAGTTTCGCCAGCGTGTCGGCCCAACACGCAAGCTCGTCCGGATCGTCGCAAACGGCGTAAGCCCGGCGGAGTTCATTCCCGTCGAACCGATGCGCGACGCGGCGGAATTCCTCTATGTGGGAGAGTTGCGCGCCGCCAAGGGCATCGACACGCTGATCGATGCGCTTGCATCTCTAGCGTCGCGTCTTCCCGAACGCCCGCGACTCGTGCTCGTCGGCTCGGGACCTGACGAAGCAAAGCTCATCGCCTATGCGGCCAAACGTGGCGTTGCCGACGCCGTGACCTTCGCCGGGGTCATGCCGGCGCACGAAGCCTTCCAACTCGGCCGCATCCTCGTCGTGCCGAGCCGAGCCGAGTCGCTGCCCTATATCGTGCTCGAAGCCGCCGCGGCGCAAGTTCCGATGGTCGCAACCGACGTCGGCGGAATCGGCGAAATCTTCGGCCCCTATCGCGATAGGCTGATCCCTTGCGACGCCCCGATGATTCTCGCTGCCGCGTTGGAAGCGGCGATCGAGAGTGAGCCGCGCGCGTTACGCCGCGAATCCCGGGACCTCGCCGCCTTTGTCGGCACGCTCTTCACGATCACCGACATGGCTGACGCCGTCCTTGCCGGATATGCCGACGCACTCGCCAAGCGATCGCACCCCAGCGACGCCGCCGCCGCGTCCTTCGCCATCCCCTCCTCATGAGCGAGAGACGCATGGCCAGGCTCTCACTCCGCGACTTCGAGAAGCTCGAACCTTCCGGCGCCGTCACGACGCAGAACAAGGTGGAGCCCGACCCTGATAGGCTTTTGGTTGCCGCGCGTGATTTGCAATCCAGCGCCGCCCCGCCTTTCATGTCGCGAGTCGTTCTCGAAGGCCTCGTCCGGATGGCGGAATTCCTGCTCGTCCTGTCGGCCGGGCTCGCCTTGCGTTTCGTCTATGCCACGCCTTCACACGGTCATTCGTTGGACCTCGTCATCGGCCTGCCGCTGATCGCCGCCTGCACGGTTCTCGCGCTCCAGTGTTTCGGTCTCTACAAGATCAGCCTATTCAGGAATTTTCCTGCAAAGGGCCTGCGTCTCATCGCGGCCCTTACCATTGTCCACGGCTTGGCCTTTGCCTCAGTTCTCGCCTTTCGGCTCGACGATGTCTATTCGCGCGGCTTCATGCTCGCCTGGTTCGGCTGCAGCCTTGTCCTGTTGAGCCTCGAGCGCACTGCGCTCGCCCTTGCCGTCGACAATTTGATCAGGACCGGGCAACTCATCCGGCGCACCGTGCTCGTCGGCGGCGGATCGGCCGCCGATAGCCTCTTGCAGCAGCTCTCCGAGCAGCTTCAGGCCGATCTGCAAATTCTCGGTATTTTCGACGACCGGACGGACGAGCGCTCGCCCAAGGTTGTGGCGGGATTTCCCAAGCTCGGCACGGTCGACGATCTCATCGAATTCGCGCGCCGCACGCGAATAGACCTCGTTATCTTTACCTTGCCGATTACCGCCGAACAGCGCCTGCTGCAAATGTTGCGCAAGCTCTGGGTTCTGCCGATCGACATTCGGCTCGCGGCGCACATGAATAAGCTACAATTCCGGCCGCAATCCTATTCCTACATCGGCACGGTTCCGCTTATCGACATCTTCGATAAGCCGATCGCCGACTGGGATCTCGTTCTGAAATATTGTTTCGACAAGATCGTCGGCAGCCTCTGCCTCTTGCTGCTTTTGCCGGTGATGGCGATCATCGCCCTCGCAATCAAGCTCGAATTCGAAAGGCTCCGTCCTATTCAAGCAGAAACGCTACGGATTCAACAACGAGGTGATCGAAGTTTTCAAGTTCAGATCCATGTACGTCGACGCACTCGACTTCGCCGCCGTAAAGCTGGTGACCAAGGACGACCCACGCGTCACGCGCGTCGGCCGCTTCATTCGCAAGACTTCCCTCGACGAATTGCCACAACTCTTCAACGTCGTCTTCAAGGGAGATCTCTCGCTTGTCGGGCCGCGCCCACACGCCGTCTATGCCAAGGCAGCGGAGCGCCAATATGAGGAGGTGGTCGACGGCTATTTCGCCCGGCACCGCGTGCGTCCCGGCATAACGGGCTGGGCGCAGATCCACGGCTGGCGGGGATTAACCGACACGCCGGAAAAGATCCAAAACCGCGTCGAGTGTGACCTCTATTACATCGAGAACTGGTCGATCCTGCTCGACCTCTACATCCTCTTAGCGACGCCTTTCGCGCTGCTCAATACCGAGAATGCATATTAGAGCGGGCGAGTTGCGTGACGAACCGGTCGGTAATTCTCGTGGGGGCGCCTGACGCACCTGCGCCGCCAATGGAGCAGATCGGTGATACCTGTCGCTGCAAAGCCAAGCACGCAAGCCGCATTTAGCTTCGTTGCGCTCGTCACATCATTGCTGCTGCCGGCGGTGGATCAAGCCTCGGCGGCAGATGCGGCGCTTGCTCTTATCGGAAAGCCGGAGATCATTTTCAATTCGGTCCGCGACGGCTGCGAGTCGATCGACATGCCGGACATCAATCCGCGCGCCTTCCGCGACGCCAAGGGCGATGTCGTGTTTTTCGGCCTTCACCTCGTCAACCGGGCCATGCGCGGCAAGGATCTTTCGCATCTCGCAATCGATTGCCACGTCGTGCTCGGCAGCGGATTGGATCCGGATCCGGCCCATTACAACGACCGCAACTACATCACGGCGACGTGGACGGCGGATGGCCGCGACATCGCCGCCCTGGTCCATCACGAATATCACGCCGACGCGCATGGGCGCTGCACGGCGCAGACTTCGCTGGGTTGCTGGTACAACACGATCCTGGCCTATCACTCGACGAACGGCGGCGAGGATTTCGTCAAAGCCGCACCTCTGGTCGTTGCCGCAGCGCCCTTCCGACAAGACATCGGCCAGGGGCGGCATCGGGGCTTTTTCAATCCGTCGAATATCTTTTCGGACGGAACCTTTGAGTATTTCTTCGCCGCCACCACCGGCTGGGATGGGCAGGACTCAGGCGCTTGCCTGTTCCGTTCCGCCGATCCGCAGAACTCCGGCGCCTGGCGTGCCTATGACGGGCGGGATTTCACGATCCGTTATTCCGATCCCTATGGGACCGACGCGACGGCGGTAAAGCCTTGCACGCCGATCGCGCCTTTCGCTTATCCGGTCGGAGCCGTCGTGCGGCTGCGAGGGAGCCGGCTTTGGATCGCCGTCTTCCAGGCCAGCCAGAATGAAGGCGCTTTTCCGGTCGATGGCTTTTATTACGCCACCGCGACCGACCTTACGCATTGGAGCGCGCCACGGCTTCTTCGTGCCGGCAAGACGCTTTTTTCGGATCTCTGCGCGGCTGGCCGCGCGGTCATCGCCTATCCCTCGCTGCTCGACAACGATGCGCAAGGCCGCAACTTCGATAATGTCGGCGACGATGCTTATCTTTATTTCACGGTGATCAAAGTCGATGACTGCAAGACCGGCAACCGCCTGTTGATGCGACAGAGGATTTCGATTGTCGCCGGCGCGGACGCAAGCCAATGACAATGGGAAACAGCGCCACGGCCGCCCGCGCGGGAGAACGGCGCGCAGGATTGACCTATCAAAGCATTGTCAACGCGGTCTTTGCGATCTTCGTCTTCAGCGGGCTCATCTCGTTCGTCGAACCGTCGCCCTATGATTTCATGGCCCTCGTCGCCATCCCGATCTGGTTTTTCGGCGGCTTCCGGATGAACCGTGTTCAAGTCCCCATTCTTATGCTCTGGTGCATTTTCGAGCTTTCCGGCTTTGCCGCGCTCTTGCCCCATTGGGACGATGCGGACGCGCGCATTTACCAGTTCCAATCTCTCTATCTCTTCTTCACCGTCGTTTGCTTCACGCTGTTCTTTGGCGAGCGCACGACCGAGCGTGCCGAGATCTGTCTCAAGGCGTTCACTCTCGGCGCCGTCGTTTCGGCCTTCATCAGCATCTTGAGCTATTTCGATATTGCCGGACTTGGCGTTCAATTGATCACCGTCGAAGGACGCGTCTCGGGCACTTTCAAAGATCCGAATGTCTTCGGCTCCTACCTCATGCTGGGAGCCGCCTTTGTCTTTCAGGATTTGCTGATCGGAAAGGGCAAGCGGCTGGTCGCTTCCGCCATCGGGCTGATGATTCTGCTCATCGGCATTTTCATTTCCTATTCGCGCGGCTCTTGGGGCGCCACGATCTTTTCGCTTACTCTGGTAACGATCTTCACCTTCGCGACCAGCGGGTCCAAATTCGCGCGGCGGCGGATTGTGGTCATGAGCGCCATTATTGTGGGCGTCGCCGCGCTCGTGCTGCTGGCAATCCTTTCAAACGACGACGTTCGCACGTTCTTCTTAGAGCGCGCCGGCGAGCATGATTACGACGTGGGCGCGACCGGCCGGTTCGGCAATCAGTTACGCTCGATTCCGATGTTGCTCGACCGGCCGGAAGGTTTTGGGCCGCTGCAGTTTCGCTATTTCTTCGAGATCGAGCCGCATAATTCCTACATCGGCGGCTTCGCGAACGACGGCTGGATCGGCGGCTTTACCTGGATCTTCATCGTTCTCTCGACGAGCTGGGTGGGCTTCCGCCTGATTTTCGTCCCCTCGCCCTACCGGCGGCTGGCTCAAGTCGCGTGGCCCGTGCTTTTCGCTCTCCTCCTTCAGGGTTTCCAGATCGATATCGATCATTGGCGCCAGGTCTTTCTTCTCGTCGGTATGATCTGGGGTTTCGAAGCCGCGCGCGTCCGTTGGCGGGAGCGCGAGCAGCGCCTGCCGGAGACGCCAACCTCATTCAGAGAGAGCGAGACCTATGTCTAAATGGGCTTACGCACTCACCGGTCTCGCTGCGCTTTCCGGCGCTGCTGGCGTGATGGAATCCGCCGCCGCGGCACATCTTATCTCCGATCCGCTGCTCAAGACTTCTGCCGATTTCCTCGTCGTCAACGCCGCCGCCGTTATCGCGATCGGCGCGGCCGCAGTTGCCGGCACGCAGCGGGGCCATTGGCTGCTCGTCGCCGCGACCACGCTCCTTGCCGGAAGCCTTCTGTTCAGCGGCGAGCTCAGCGCCCATGTCTTCCTGGGGCGGCCGATGCCGCTTGTTGCTCCGATCGGCGGCGCGCTGACGATACTCGGCTGGCTGATCGCCGCAATCGCGGCATTCGCCAGCACGTTCCAACATGCTCAAAGCCGATGACGACAGCAAAGCCCCGGATGCACGCAATCATCATCGCCGATTTTGCTGATTTCAGCGGCGGCGCGCAACGCGTTGCGGTCGAGTCGGCGCGAGCCTTGGCCGAATTGGGCATGCGCGTGACGTATATCCACGCTATCCAGGGCGCCGTCGCACGGCTCGAGCACCCATCGATCGAGCGGATCTGCCTGGGGCTCGAAGATGTCTGGACTCTTGGAGTTGTGAATGCGATCGCAGCCGGCGTTTGGAACGAACGCGCCGCCAAGGCTTTGCGCAACACTCTTGCGCCCCATGCCGGCACGACCGATACAGTGCTGCATCTGCATCAATGGACCCGCGCATTGTCGCCGTCCATATTTCCGGTCCTACGCCAAGCGAATTTGCCGCTCTTCGTGACGGCCCACGATTATTTCATCGCCTGCCCGAACGGCGTACTGTTTCGCTTCGATCTCGAAGCGCCATGCCGGCTCGATCCGATGTCGCTTCGCTGCATCGCCGCCAATTGCGATACGAAATCCTATCTGCACAAAGCCGTGCGCGTCGTGCGCACGGCGGCCACGCGGCAAGCGACGCGTGGCGCTGAGGTCAATCTCATTCACGTCTCCGATCGGGAACGCGATATTCTTGTCCCTCTCGTGCCCCTCTCCTGGCGACATTACCGCGTCGACAATCCTGTTTCGATCGCCAAGGCTCAACCGATCGAGAACATGGCCGGCCGCAGCTTTGCATTCATCGGCCGCCTGACATCGGAAAAAGGTGCGATCCTTGTCGCCCGAGCGGCGGCGCAAACCGGCGCGCCAATCCTGTTCATCGGCGACGGACCGGCCAATGCCGAAATCCGCGCCATTTGCCCGCATGCCGAGATGACCGGTTGGCTTCCCGCCGCAGCGGTCGAAGCTCTGCTGCGAAGCCGCGTCCGTGCCGTGGTCGCGCCGTCGCTTTGGCCGGAAACCGGGCCGCTCTCGGTCTATGAGGCCAGCGCCGTTGGACTTGCCTCGATCGTCTCGAACCGCTGTGGCGCCTCGGAACGTATCGGGACCGCATCGGGCATCGTGATCGAACCAAATCTCGCGGAGATCGTGCGGGCGTTCGAGCGCCTGCGCGACGACGAAGCCGCAAGCCGAATGGGGCGCGCGGCCTATCAACGCTATTGGGGGAATCCGCCGACGCCCGCCGCTCACGCGCGGCGCCTGCTCGAGATCTATGCGGCCCAAGACGCGCCCTTATCGCAACAAAGCGAACCAATGGATGTGACGCCGTGAAGATCGTCATCGTCGCAGATCACGCCTACGTCAATGGCGGTCAGGCCAAGGTCGCCATCGAAAGCGCCAAAGGCCTCGCCGCGCGTGGCTATCAGGTCATCTTTTTCGCGGCTGTCGGCCCGGCAGACGGCGGCCTCGCCAAAGCCGGCGTTGAAACCGTCACGCTCGACCAGCCGGACGTGATGTCCACATTATCGCTGGCGCGTTTCGGCATGCAATGGCTCTGGAATGCAAAGGCCGCACGAGCGCTGCGCGACATTCTTGCGCCCTGCGACCGCGGCGACACGATCGTGCACGTGCATGGATGGGCGAAAGCTTTGTCCCCCTCCATCGGGCCCGTGCTCAAGAACGCAAAGCTCAAATGCGTCTTCACGATGCACGAGTATTTCATCGCCTGCCCGAATGGGGGCTTCTATGATTATCCCGCATCGCATCCCTGCCATCTCCGGCCGATGTCGTCCGCCTGCATCAGCCGCAATTGCGATCAGCGCAGCTACTATCGCAAGCTGATGCGTGTCGGCCGCCACGCCGTCATGCAGCACACCGGGCTTTTGGATTGCATCGGGGACGTCATCACCATCAGTCGTCTGCAACGGAAGATTCTTGAACCCTATCTTCCCGTCGACGTGCATTATCACCAATTGGCCAATCCAATCGACGTGCCTCCTCTCGGGCAGAAGCCGGATCCCGCACGCGGAGACTTTGTCTTCGTCGGTCGACTGTCGGCGGAGAAGGGTCCGATGTTGTTTGCTGAGGCAGCGCGCATCGCCGGACAACGGGCGCTCTTTGTCGGGGATGGTCCGCAATGCGCAGACCTAAAGGCGCGCTATCCTGAAGCCTCGATCCTCGGTTGGAAGGAGCCTGCCGAGGTTCGGACGTTGTTGCGAAACTCACGCGCGGTTGTTTTTCCGTCCGTCTGGTATGAAGGTCAGCCGCTGACCGTGCTCGAAGCTCTGGGCCTCGGCACCCCGGTGATCGTTAGCGATGTTTGTGCGGGACGCGAGTTCGGTCGAGGACGGCGTGAGCGGCCGTTGGTTCCGCTCAAACGACGCGACAGCGCTCGCCGCCGCGCTGCAGGATTTGTCAAATGACACGACGGCGCGGCACATGTCGCGGGCGGCCTATGATCTTTTCTGGGCCAATCCGCCAAGCCTCGAGCGTCACCTTGACGGCCTATGCGCCATTTACGAAGCGGCGCTCGGCGCGGATGCGAAGGCTTTCCACACCGACATGACATTCTGAGCGTCGCAACATCGTTCAATTTCCCGCGCGCACCGCAAATTTTGATCATTTGACGCGTGTCGCCCAATTTCATAAAGCATCCAGAGAGATAAGGTGCAGGCAGCCGGCATGCGCGAAACAGCACAGGCCCAGAGGGTGGAAAGTAAGACCCCGTTGCAAAAGCCGCGCATCCTCATTGTGGAAGACGAGGCCTTTATTGCCGTGATGCTCACCGACATGCTCGAGGAGCTCGGCTATGATGTAGCGGCCTCGGTTTCGAGAGTTTCTCAAGCCAAGGAATTCCTAATTGATGGGCAGGTCGACATCGCACTGCTCGATGTCAATGTGGGTAGCGAAAAGATCGATCCCATCGCCGATCTTCTCGCCGAACGCGCCTGCCCCTTCATCTTCACGACCGGATATGGGCAAGCCGGGGTTCCGCCCAACCACGCGCGCCGCACCGTCTTGCAGAAGCCTTTCCACATCGATGATCTCGCCGCGGCCCTCCACAGGGAATTGGGTTCGACGAAGGTTTGATGAGAGAGGCGGCCAATGAACGAGTTCGTCTCCGTGATATCGCCGCAAGCCACGCCGCAGAAACGATTTGCGCGTATCGCGGTCGCGGTCGCCGCTTTGCTGGCGATTGGCGCCGCGGCGGCCGGCGCAGCGCATCTCTTCCTTTCGACGGATGTTCTCGACAAGGACGTCGTGGCTCAGATCCGCCGCACCACGGGTTTTGCCACGACGATCGGCGGATCTACAGGCTTGCGTCTTTTTCCGCAGCCGCGCATCGAAATCGGGAATGTCGCTTTCTCCGACAGCGCGGGCGCCGTTCGGATTGATGCCGCCGTCTTCACTGCCTATTTGCGCATCCTGCCTCTCCTCGTCGGACGGATCGAGGTCGGGCACGCGACGCTCTATCAACCCAATATATTCATCGCCCTCGACCGCAAGCCGATGGCCGCCGAAGGTGCCATAAGCCGTTTTGCTCAGTCGACGTCAGCGGGCTTTCAGGACGCGGACGCAATACAGCTCGGGCGCGTCGATATCGTGGACGGCCATGCCCGCATAGAGACGCGTGCCACGCAGACCGCGGATATCGACGCCATCAACATGAGCATCGATTGGCCGAGCGCTTATGCGTCGGCCGCTTTGAGCGGCGAGCTGACATTGCATGGCGTGCCGATCATCGTTCAGGCTTGGCTCTCGCAACCGAGCGAGCTTCTGCGCGGAGGCCAATCCGCCACGACCTTGCGGCTACGGTCGGATGTGCTGACACTTTCCACCTCCGGGCGCATATCGGCTGGCCCGCGTGTTCAATACACCGGTTCAGTTTCCGCCGACGCACCCTCGCTGCGCAAACTCGCGGAAATCGTCGGCTATTCCTTCCCGCGGCACGGAACTTTTGCTGACTTCGATCTGCGCGGCGACGTGGATTTCGAGACCGACAGCGCCGCGCTCACCGATTTGCAGGTGAGCCTCGACGGCAACGACTACGAGGGAAATTTTGCGATTGAGAATGAAAACGGCTTGCCGCGCTGTTCCGGAACGCTGGCCAGCGATCTTCTCGACGTGACGCCATTCCTCACGGGATTGCCTGAGTTGCATAGCGCCAACGCGCCGTGGACTCATCAGGCTCTCGATCTTTCGGATCTCAGCTTCGCCGATCTCGACTTGCGGATTTCCGCCACGCGTTTGCGGCTCCACGACGTGGAGGTCGAAAATGCCGCCCTTTCGCTGGTCACGAAGCCGGGCCTCATCGATCTGGAGCTCGCGGAAGCCGACGCCAACCAGGGCACGCTCAAGGGCCGCGTCTCGCTCGCGGCGAAAGACCGGGTTCTTGAATTTCACGTGACTGGCAGCGGCAAGGGCATTGACATCGCCCCTATGTGGCTCGGTGGCAAACGTCCTCTTTCCGGCGCGCTCAATGCTTCGCTCGCTCTCGACAGCACCGGCGCTGATCTTGACCAACTTATCCGGGGTCTCGCTGGCCGCGCCGAGATCCTTGTCGCGAACGGCGAGATCAAGGACACCGATCTCGCCGCGACTTTGCAACAGGCCGGCCCGAAGGCGCCCGGCGCGCCAATCGAGTTGGCGGCGGGGACCACGGATTTCGACCGGCTAAGTTTCGGCCTTCACCTCGCCAACGGCCTTGCCGACATCGACCGGGGCCGGTTCAGTTCAGGGGGCGTGCAGCTGAACTTTGCCGGCACCGCCGATCTCGGACGCCGGACGCTCGATCTCTTGGCGCTCGGCGAGGCGACGGAAACAGGCGGACGGCGGACCGAATCGACGCCGCTCAGCTTACGGCTCAGAGGAAGCATCGACGCCCTGCGCCTGTTCCAAGGCGAGCCTGATCTGCATCTTCCGACGGCCCCTCAGCAAAGTCACGACTTGCCCGACGACGCAACGACCGACGCTCCGCAGGAGTAAACCGCAACGTCAACTCCGCGACAGATTTGCGGCGCGCAGCGTATTGGCCATCAGCATGGCAATCGTCATGGGACCGACTCCGCCGGGTACCGGCGTAATCGCCCCTGCCCGCGCCAAAGCCGCGGCGAAAGCGACATCGCCGACGAGCCGCGTCTTCGGCCGACCCTGCGCATCGAGGCCTTCGCTTGCGACGCGGTTGATGCCGACATCGATGACGATGGCCCCATCCTTGATCCACTCGCCACGGATCATCTCGGGGCGCCCGACAGCGGCAATGACGATGTCGGAACGCCCGACGATTCCCTTGAGGTCGCGGCTGCGCGAATGCGCGATCGTCACCGTCGCGTTGCGCGAGAGCAGCAATTGCGCCATCGGCTTGCCGACAATGTTGGAACGCCCGACAACCACGGCATCGGCACCGGAAATTTCAACGCCAAGCGCCGCGGCGGCCCTTTCGAGAAGCAGCATCGAACCGGCGGGCGTGCACGGCACCAGCGCGCGGTCGAGATCGCCGATCGAGAGAAGCCCCGCATTGAAGGGATGGAAGCCATCGACATCTTTCAAGGGCGAGACACGTTCCAACACGCGGGTCGCGTGGATTGTCGGCGGCAACGGCAATTGAACCAGGATTCCATGGATCGCGGGATCGCCGTTCAGCCGATCGACGAGATCGAGCAGATCGGCCTCGCTGGTCGTCGCCGGCAGATCATGCTGGAGCGAGTGGAAACCGCAAGTCTGCGCCGCCTTGCCCTTGGACCTGACGTAGACTTGGCTTGCCGGATTTTCCCCGACGAGTATCACGGCGAGGCCGGGTTTCACACCTTTGGCGGCAAGCTGCGCCGCTCCGGCCGCGACCTCCGCGAGCACCGATTCGGCAACCCTCTTGCCGTCGATCAGCAGAGCTTTTTGCCCCGAGGGCCGCAAAACGCCCAATTCCGTCGCCTGGTCTGTCGCCAAAACCATAAATTTGCGTCCTCCCTGTTGGAATGCCGCCTATCTGTCAGTTTTCCGTGGCGCTGCCAAGCAGTTGCTGTCGCGGTCAGCGAGACGCGGCCTCGTAAGTGAAGCGGGCGGCGTGGTGCTGATTCGCTCCCGGCGGCAAGACCAGCATCGAAGGCTTGGCGAAAAGATCGCCGGCGAAACCTTCCGGATCACTGGTGCCGGTCCATTCCTCAATGCAAAGGAAACCGTTTCCCGGGCGGGACCAGATCCCGAAATGCGGAAAGTTCTCGGTCTCGACAATGATCGCGGCGCCGTCCGGCGCTTCGAATCGCACCGCCTTGCTCGCCGCATCGAGAAAGCAAAGCGCATCATTTTCGAAAAGCTCCGGGCCGAGGGGCAGAATTCGACCCTCGAGAGGCAATCGTCTTTTGGCGGCCGAGATGAGCCCGCCCGGCGCTATCACCGGCACCAGCGGGTCTTCTCGTTCGGCAAAGCGCAGCAGGTAATCCTCGGGCGCGCCGCCCGCGAAGGGCCAGCGAAAGCCCGGATGAATGCCGCAGGCATAGGGCATAGGCGTCGCGCCGCAATTCTCAACGCGAATGGCCGCCGAAATTGCCTCCTCACTCAGCCGATAATCGATCGTCAGACTGAAATCGAAGGGATAGAGCGCGCGCGTCGCGGAATTGCTGCTGAGAATCAGATGAACATGATCATCGCCCCGCTCGACGATCCGAAAATCGTGATAGCGGGCAAAACCATGCAGCCCCAGCGGATATATCTTGCCGCCGACCCGGACCTGATGGTCCTTTGTCCAACCGACGACGGGAAAGAGAAGCGGCGCCGTTTCGCTCCAGACGGCAGGATCCGCCCGCCAGAGCAATGGCTTCCCGCCGACGGCCCAGTCCTTTATCTCGGCGCCGTTCAATGCGATCCAGGCACGCCCGGCACCAGCTTCGAGACTAATCATGTTCGGGCCGACTTCGAGAAAATCTTGGGCGGGATTTGGTGAGACTTTGCCTTGGCTTCGCTGCAATCCGCGCTATGAATACATACGGGGGTTGGACACATTAGGCCTGAGTTCCAGCGGCGTCATCCGAGGCGTCGCAGAAACCGAAGGGGTGGCTCCGGCGTTTCTCGGGCCAAGGGATAGCGTCGAGCTTCTGCCGGCCGACAGGAGGATGCCATGAATACTCCGACCCTGTTCGCCGCCGCTGTGCTGGTCATGGCAACTTCGGCGGCGTCTGCCACAGCTTCGGACGCATCGGCGCCCGTGGGCGAATGGCAGATCGCCGATGGCACTGCCAATGTCGCAATCCGCCCCTGCGGCCCTGACCTCTGCGGCTTCGTGACTTGGTCCAAGAACGCTACCAACGTCGTTGGGCGCGAGGTCCTGATCGACATGAAACCAAATGGAGATTTGTGGTCCGGCACGGTAGTGAATGCGGTCGACGGCATGAGGTATGACGCGCGGATGTCGCTCGTAAGCGACAGCGTTCTGAAGATCCAGGGCTGCGTGTTGGGAGGCATATTCTGCGGCGACCAGCAATGGTCGCGGGTGAAGACTCCGAGCCCCGCCAGCGCCGCCAAAGGCGATTCCGAATAGAGACCCGAGCCCGAAATCGCCGTTCCCGCCCTACTTCAGCTCGCGATCAACTTTCTGATGATGGCCTTTGCGTCTTCGACGACGACCTCATTGGTCGCCGGCCGGCTCAAAATGTCGGCGAAGGAAAACATATCGGCGAGGCGCGCGATCCGCTCCCAGTGAGCGGGCAACGTCCCGCCGGCCTCGCGATAACCGCGCGCGAGGGCGGCGGCGAAATCCGCATCGTCGTCGAGCGGCGCCCGTAGCAGATTGCCAAAATCGAAGGCCGGCGTGGCGCTGAGCGCATATTCCCAATCGATAACCGCGGCGATGTCCCAAGCCTCACCGCCCGGCGATTTACGGATCAAAATATTCGATCCGTTGAAATCGCCATGCACGAGGCAGGGTTGTTTGAGCCAGTCAGAAAGAATATCGCCCTCGCGCGCCGCAAAGGCCATGAGCGCCGCGGTGAGTTCCGGTCCTATCCTGGCGCCGCCCGGTCCTTCGATCAGGCATTGGTTGAGATAGGCGAGAAGACCTTTCTTGTCGAAATCGATCGGCCCTTGGACGTTCAGATCCGCATCCAGGAAGCCGAACTTATCGAAGGTAAAGCTGTGCATCGCGGCGAGCATGCGCCCGATCGCGTGGCCGAGATCGACCACGATGTTGGCCGCGAGCGATGCCAACATGGCCTGAAGCTCGAAGCCCTCGATCCAATCGAGGATCGCATAGGGATGCCCGGTGACCGGGCTTTCCGCGCAAAAATGTATGAAATGCGGAACCGGGACGTGAGCGCCGACCAAGCGATAGACGGCGATCTCCTTTTGCGCCGGCGCGACGCCGCGCTGATAAATTCGAAGCAAGAGCGCGCCAGGGCGTTTGGAGAGCCTGACTTTGAGATTGGTGTTGATCAATCCGCCCTTGACCGGCTCAATGCCGACAATCGCCTGTCCCGGAAATAGAGGCAGAACCAGCCGGGCGACGGCCGCCGCATCCAAGGTTACGACAGGCGTGTGGCGTGGCCAGTGTTCTTTCATGGGCTAGGAGCTTCGCCCGGCTACCGAGGCGCGCAAACGCGAAAATTTCCGCATGGGAAACCGGCAGTAAAAAACCGCTCTATTCTGCCGGACTGGTTGCGGAGCCAGCCTCGTGGCCGATGCCGCTTGCCTCAGCCAAGCTGGACCTCACGCGTGAGGCGGCAGTCAGCGCGCGCCAGCCGCGCTGCAAGACAAGCCGAAGATCGTCGATCACCGCAAAAAAGGCTGGCACGAAAAGAAGCGACAGCAACGTCGAAACCAAGAGCCCGCCGATCACGGCAATAGCCATGGGCGAGCGGAACTCGGCGCCGGCGCCGAAACCGAATGCGCTCGGAGCCATGCCTGCGACCATGGCGACCGTCGTCATGATGATGGGCCGCGCGCGTTTCTTGCCAGCCTCGACGATGGCAGCGGTGCGCTCCATGCCTTTCGCGATGGCCCTGACCGAAAAATCGACGAGCATGATCGCGTTCTTTGTCACGATGCCCATCAACATCAATATGCCGATGATCACCGGCAGGCTGATCGGCCGCCCAGTGACGAGCAGCGCCAGGACTGCGCCGCCGATCGACAAAGGCAGCGAAAAGAGGATCGTGATCGGTGTCAAGAAGCTCGCAAACAGGATCACGAGGACGGCGTAAACCAGAATGAGCCCATTGCGCATCGCTTCGCTGAAGCCGCTGCTCAAATCGTCCATTGCTTCGGCGGTCGCCGATTTCCGCACGCTGATGCCTTGCGGCAGATGTCGCATAAGCGGCAAGGAATTGAGCGATTTCTCGACGTCGCCGAGCGCCGCGTCGTTGACGATGTCGGCTGCAACGACTGCCGCGCGCGCGCGATCGAAGCGATTGATACTGACCGGCCCCTGGCGGAAGTCGATCTTCGCGACGCTGCCAAGCGGCACCGAACCTCCCGCCGCGTTTGGTACCTTCAAATTCTCGATAGCCGGAAGATCGCCGCGGCCTTGGAGCTGCACGCGGATCGGGACGAGCTGATCGCCCGAATTCACGTCGAAGCCCGGATCGGCGTCGCCAATCGTCGCGATGCGGATCGATTGGGCGAGCGCCTCGCTCGAGACCCCCAGTTTCGCGGCGAGGCTGGGGTCCGGCTCGATGTGCAGTTCCGCACGGTCGAGCGAGGTCGAAGCAAGGACGTTGGCAAGCGAGGGCAAGCGCCGCATCTCAACCGCGAGTTCGCCGGCGAATTTTGCAACCATCCCCGCGTCCGTGCCCGTTACGATGCGCGAGACCGGCCGCGCGCCATAATCGTCGACGAACCAGAATTTCATCCCGGGAATATCGGCCAGATCCTTGCTGATCCGTGCCTGCAATTGCTGCACCGAGAGACGACGCTCGCTCTTCGGGACATAATTGACGATGAGTTGCGCCTTGCGCACTTCCGGCGTCCCTGGCGGAATGCGGCCACCGTCGATGAAGACGCTCGTGACCTCGGATAGTTTGTGGAGGCGCTGCGAGACGATGTCGGTAACCCGTCGCGTCGCGTCAAGCTCCGAGCCGGGCGGCATTTCGATGGCAAGATGCGACCTGCCGGAATCCTGGATCGGTTGAAAATCGCGCGAGACGAGATCCGTGGCGATACTAAGTATCGACAAGGTGAAGAGAACGATGCCGATGAGCACGGTTTTGTAGCGGTGGACGACTGACCATTCGACGAGCCGTCCGTAATGGACGCACACAGCTCCCGTCTTTTCCTGACGCCCGTCCGGCTTCAAGAAATAGGCCGCGAGCATGGGCGTGATGAGCCGTGCGGCAAGCAAGGAGAACATGACTTCGGCCGCAATCGTCAGGCCGAATTGCTTGAAATATTGTCCGGCGATATTACCGATGAAGCTCACCGGCGCGAACACCGCGATGATGGTCAGGCTGATCGCGATGACGGCAAGACCGATCTCGTCTGCCGCGTCGATCGCAGCCTGAAAGGCGGATTTGCCCATGCGCGTGTGGCGAACGATGTTCTCGATCTCGACGATTGTGTCATCGACTAGAATGCCGGTCGCCAGCGTCACCGCCAGAAGGCTCACGAGATTCAGCGTGAAGCCGAGCAGGTGCATCACCCAGAAAGCCGGGATGATCGACAGAGGCAGGGCGATCGCGGCAATGATGGTCGCGCGCAAATCGCGCAGGAAGAGAAAGATGACGATGACCGCGAGCAATGCCCCTTCGAAGAAGGTGTGAAGCGCGGCGTCATAGTTGCTCTGGGTGTAACTGACGGAAGTATCGATGAGCTTGAGATTGAATTCGGGATGTTCGGCATTGAGTTCGGCGACGAGCTTTTCGACGCGGTCGGCCACGGCGACGTCGCTCGCGCCTTTGGTGCGCAGGACGCTGAGAGCGACGATCGGCTCGCCGTTCAATCGCGCGAAAGTGCGCGGCTCGGCGATCGTGTCCGTGACTGCGCCGAGATCGCCGAGGCGAACCTGGCCGCCGTGCGGCAGATCGATCAGAGTGCCGGCAAGTTCCGCGACGCCGCGCGGGTCCACGTGGTTCGCCTGTAAGCGTAGGCTGACCTGGGCGGCGGTCAGACCCAAGGCCTGAAGGCGAGCGGAATTGAGGGCCACCTGGACCTCGCGTTCCACGCCGCCGATTTGCTCGACCGAACTGACGCCAGGCACGTCTTTCAGCCTGGAAATGACGGTGTTGTCCACAAAATAGGACAATTGCTCCGGCGTCTTTCCCGGCGACATGACGGCATAGGTCAGGATCCCCAGCCCTACTGCGTCGACGCGGCGGATCTGCGGCTCGGAAATCGACTGCGGAAGATCGCTGCGAACATGCTTCACAGCCTCTTTGACTTGCGTCAGAGCCCGATCCGTATTGGCGTCGAGATTGAACATGATCGTCGTCGCCGATATGCCGTCGCTGACCGAAGACATGATGTGATGTATGCCCTCGACGCCGGAGACGGCGTTTTCGATTTTTGTAGTCACCTGCGATTCGAGTTCGGACGGGGTTGCGCCGAAGTCGGTGACGACCACCGAGACGATTGGCGGATCGACGTTCGGCAAAAGCGTGATCGGCAATGTCCTGAAGCTGGCCGCCCCGAGCAGGAGAACGGTCATGGCGAAAATGACCGCTGGCAGGGGCTTGCGGATCGATAAGGCCGAAATATTAAGTGCCATGAGTTCTTGTTCCGCCGTGGCCCCATTCATTACGAAAATTAGGCTGATCCAATGGAATTCGTGCCGCACAGAGAGGGGCATGCGTCATCTGTGCCAAGCGCGTGCGCACGCGCAATCAATCTGCCTGGCACATCGCCAGTCGGCGCACTCCTGAGGCGCTCTTACAGTCGAGAGATGCGGATCGGAAAGCTGCTGAAGAAGAAGGGAACTGCGACTTCCGGTTGAATTTTGGCGGGAACCCTTTCGACGACTTGATCAAAAATACCCTCCGGAATTCTCCCGGACCCCGGATGTCGACGCTGTCCCTCGGGGCGCTCCATCGAGCGGGCCCTGTTGTCGATCAGCGCCGCGACGCGGCGTCGCACCGGTAGAGCTAGCGCGCAAGCTTCGCCAGCCTGGGTTGGGCGCGAATAACATCACCAATGAGTCCAAAAGATGGGCTCACATGCGACTTCTCGCCTCATCTCAACGGCTCGCGGCATCTTTGGTTGCAAGCAGGTCTTGGGCGCGGCCGCATCGCGTGCGAACCCGCCTCGCCTGTGCCAGGCGTACGGTCTCGCCGTGGCACAAGAGTGCAACATATTGAACGCCCATGAAGAAGACCGAGGATATTGCGGCCGCCCGCAATTCGGCCCGTTCACTTTCGCCGAAGCCGGGAGCCTCGAATCCATAATCTCTGTACAGATCGGCATTGATCGGCTTTGATGGCCGGGCTTCGGATGGTTCGAAAGGATAGACGGTCCCGCCATGACGCATTCGGTGCCTGATTGTGTGCGTCGTGTCCTCTGCGTTTTTCCGCGTTACACGCCCTCCTTTGGCACTTTCGAATATTCCTACTGCCTCACCTTGAACACGCGGGCCTTCATGCCGCCGCAAGGCCTTCTGGTGATTGCCGCGAGCTTGCCCGATCATTGGCAGGTGCGCTTCATCGATGAAAACATGGAGCCGGCAAAGGAGGAGGATTTTGCCTGGGCCGATGCCGTTTTCGTCAGCGGCATGCACATTCAACGCCGCCAGATCGAGGACATTTGCCGAAGGGCGCATCGGCACGACAAGGTCGTCGCGCTCGGCGGCCCGTCGGTCTCGGCCTGTCCCGAATATTACCCGAGCTTCGACTATCTGCATGTCGGCGAACTCGGGGATGCGACCGAAGAGCTTTTCGCGATTCTGGCGCAGGACATCAGCCGGCCCGAACGGCAGGTCGTGCTGACCACCAAGGCGCGCCGGGAGCTCGCCGACTTCCCGCTGCCCGCCTATGAGCTTGCGCGCATCGACCGCTACCTTCTCGGCACGATCCAATATTCGAGCGGTTGTCCCTACAAATGCGAGTTCTGCGACATTCCGGGACTTTATGGGCGGGTGCCCCGTATGAAGACGCCAGCGCAGATGATCGCCGAGCTCGACAAGCTGCTTGAACAGGGCGTTGCCGGCGCAGTCTACTTCGTCGACGACAATTTCATCGCCAACCGGCGCGCCATCACTGAACTTCTGCCGCACCTCGTGGCCTGGCAGAAACGCACCGGCTATCCGCTCAACTTCGCCTGCGAAGCTACCCTCAACATCGCGCGCACGCCCGAAGTCCTGGCGCTCATGCGCGAGGCGGGATTTGACACGATTTTTTGCGGTATCGAGACACCGGATCCCGAAGCCTTGCGGGGCATGGACAAGAAGCAAAATCTCGCCGTGCCGATCCTCGACTCGATTCGGGCGATCAACAGCCACGGCATGCAGGTCGTCTCCGGCATTATTCTCGGCCTCGACACGGATACGCTGGAATCGGGAAAGCGGATCGTCGACTTCATCGAGGAATCCAAGATCCCGATGCTGACGATCAATCTGCTCCAGGCTTTGCCGCGCACGCCGTTATGGGATCGGTTGGAGCGCGACGGGAGGATCGACAACGATGAGGGTCGCGAGTTGAACGTGCACTTCCTGATGCCTTACGACGACGTCGTCGCAATGTGGAAACGCTGCATGCAGGAAGCTTATGTGCCGGAGCGGCTCTTTGCGCGCTACGAATATCAGATGCGGGAGGCCTGGCCCAATCGGCTGCCGCGGCCGTTGAGCCGGCGCAGGCTTTCGCCGCTCAACCTATGGCGCGGCCTCGTCATGCTCGCCAAAGTGTTCTGGCGCCTCGGCGTTCTCGCCGATTATCGCGCGGTCTTCTGGAAATTCGCCTTGCCGCTGCTGCGGCGCGGAGAGATCGAACCGATCCTGGCGACCGCCGTTTCCGCCCATCATCTCATCATGTTCTCACGCGACGCCTGTGCCGGGCGCGCCAATGCCTCGAACTACGCGCCGAAACTACGCGTTCTCGAAGAGGTCGTGGGCGCTTCGGGGGATTTGTGCGGGGACAGCCAGCGCTAACGCTCGGCACTGGCACCGCTCAGCCTTGATTCTGAGGACGGAGCCGGCGGCGCATCAGCGCCTCCGCTGTTTCAGAATTCATTTTCCGAATCGGGGCTGTCCTCTGCCTCGCTCACGCCTTCATCAGGATCGAAGTCTTCCTGCGCGTTCCCCTCCAAAGGATCCTCGTCTTCCATCAGCGTCATATCATCGCGAGGCTGTGGTATCGCAAAGCTCTGCGGCAACGGACCATCGAGCAGGCCGGCACCCTTCAATTCCTCGAGGCCCGGCAGATCGCCGATCGCCTCAAGTCCGAAATGCATCAGGAAAGCCTCGGTTGTCCCGTAGGTCAGCGGCCTGCCGGGCGTGCGTCGGCGGCCGCGCAACCGAACCCAGCCGGTTTCGATCAGCACGTCGATCGTGCCCTTGGAAATAGCGACGCCGCGGATATCTTCGATTTCGGCGCGCGTGACAGGCTGGTGATAGGCGACGATTGCCAGCGTTTCGAGCGCCGCCCGCGATAATTTTCTGGGCTCGATAATGTCCTTCGACAACAGCCAGCCGAGATCGGCGGCAGTACGAAACAGCCATTTTCTGCCGACGCGCACGAGGTTGACGCCGCGTGCCGCATAATCCTGCTTGAGGCGCGCCAGCACGTCGCCTATGGCGAGACCATCCGGCATGCGCCGCCCGATTTCAGCTTCTTCGAGTGGTTCCGAAGCGGCAAAAAGCATTGCCTCGGCGATGCGCATCGCTTCGCCAAAAAGAGCTGGATCTGCCGCGTCCCTGTCCACGTCGTCGGCGTCCGGAAATAATCTTGCCACTTCAGCCAATCCATTCCCCCTTCGTTTTTGCTGTCGCTGTCGGGCCGGCGGCGCAATCAGGCCTGGCATTCACTCTCGCTGCGCCGCTTGATCCAAAGTGGCGCAAAGGCGCGATCCTGACGCAGGCTCAGGTTCCCTTGAAGGACCATTTCGAGCGCTGCGGCCAAGCCGGAGGCCCGAACCGCGCGCCGTGCTTCGCGGGTCGAGCAATAGGTCATCAGATAAGGATCAAGCACGGTCCAATCGACCGCCTGACCGACAAGCTTTTCTAGGGCCTCGCGCGCCTCAATCAGCGACCAGACGAACCGTTGCCTGAGCTGCATGCGCGAAGCAGCGTGTTTCTGTCTTTGCCGCGCATAGGCAGACAGGAGATCATGCAGGCTTGCCTGCCATTGCGATGTGCGGAAGACCTCAACCCCCTCGGGTTGGCCGCGATGGAATATGTCACGGCCGAGCCGCGGGCGATTGACGAGCGCCTGGCCGGCGGCGCGTATCGCTTCGAGCCGTTGCAAGCGGAAGGCGAGCGCCGCCGCAAGATCGGTTGCCAGCGGCTCATCGTCCTTCTGTGCCTGCGGCAACAAGAGCCGCGATTTCAGATAGGCGAGCCATGCCGCCATGACCAGATAATCGGCGGCCAGTTCGAAACGCAGGTTTCGCGCCTCCTCGATGAAGGCAAGGTATTGTTCCGCCAAGGCCAAGACGGAAATCCTGGCGAGATCGACCTTCTGCCGGCGCGCCAGTTCAAGGAGAAGGTCGAGCGGCCCCTCGAATCCGTCGACGTCCACCAAAAATGCTGGTTCGCCGCTTCTTTCGATCTGTTCAAAAGCCAATTCCACCGGCGAATCATCTCCCTGCGTCAAGATATTAGGCTCAAAATCGAAGCCACAGAGGGCCCGCGGCGCCAGGAACGCAAGCCCGTTCGAACTTGGTCTCTTCAGGCCGCAACCGCAAGCGCGGCTTCGATCTCGGCCCAGGCTTCCACAGGATCGAACGGGGCCGCCTTGCCACGCCATTCCGCCGCGCGCAACGCCCGGGCAAGCGGCTGGCCGGCAAGGATCGGTGCCGCTTCGGCAACCTCGGCGGCTTCGGCGAGGTTGCCATTGCAATGCAAAGCCACGTCGATGCCGGCGGCAAAGGCCGCCTCGGCACGCGCCCGCAAGCTGCCGCGCAAGGCCTGCATAGAGAGATCGTCGCTGAAAAGGAGACCGGCAAAGCCGATCGTCTTGCGGATAAATGCGATGACGGGCGCCGATAGCGTCGCCGGCTGGTCGCGGTCGAGCGCCGTGTAGACGACATGGGCCGTCATCGCGAGCGGCAAATCGGCGTTTGCGGCGAAAGGCTGGAAATCCGTCTGGGTGAGCGTCTCAAGCGCAGTCGTGACAAGCGGCAGGTCGAAATGGCTGTCGAGCTTGGCGCGGCCGTGGCCGGGAATATGTTTCATGACTGGCAGCACGCCGCCATCGATAAGACCAAGCGCGGCGGCGCGGCCAAGCTTGGCGACAATCTGTGCATCCCAAGCGTAGGCACGATCTCCGATCACGCCATGGCTGCCTTCGACAGGCACATCGAGGACCGGCGCGCAATCGATGCTCAATCCCAGGCGGATGAGATCCTGACCGATGAGCGCTCCCGCGAGGCGAACGAGTCGCTCCTTGCGCTCCAATGGCAGGGCAAGCGCGTCGAACCGAGCCGCAGCCGGATAGGCGCGCCAGCACGGCGGCCCGAGCCTCTGCACACGTCCGCCTTCCTGATCGATCAGAACGGCGGCATTCGCATCGCCGAGACAATCGCGGAAGCTGTCGACGAGGGCGCGGACCTGATCAGGCGATTCGACATTGCGTTGGAAGAGGATGAGGCCATAGGGCTCGCTCTGCTGGAGGAAATCTCGCTCCTCCCGCGTCAGGGCAACACCGCTACAGCCGCAAACGAAGGCGCGCGTCATGCCCTCTCTTCATCAAAGGTCCGATGCCGCGTCAATTCTTGGCAACGAAGCAATTGCCGCCTTTGGCCTGTACCTGTTGACAGAGCGTAACCGCCTCTTCGTGCGACAGGCCGACGACACGAACCCGATAGACCGATTTGTCCGCGACCGAAGCCAGACGATATTTGAGATGATAGGTGCCGAGTTCGCCAGCGAACTTCTTTTGCAGCTTGGCCATGGTTTGGCGTGCCTCGGCCTCGGTTTGCGGGGCGGCGAGCTGGACTGCGAAGCCGTGTGGTCTGCCGGCAGCCGACTGCGGAGCCGCATCGGTCGCGCCAACATCCGCATCGGCGACCTTCTCCGGCTTTGCCTGAGCCGGCGGCATTTCTGACTTGTCGGCGGCCGGCGGATGTTCGGCCGAAACATCGCCGCTCGCCGTGGCTGAATCCTCGGAGGGCGGCGCGCTACCCGCCGTCGTCGGCAGGCTTCCCGTGGTGTCTGGCGTGACTGTTTGGGCAGGAGGCGGCGCGCCAAGTGCCGGGGGCGGCGTGACAACGGGCGAAATCGATGGCAGCCCTTGTTGCTGGGGCGCATCGTCGGACACGATCGTGCCATCTGGACGCACTGCCACCGTCTTCACCTTCTTCGGCTCGATCATTCCAGCCAAACCGAAAGACTGAGGCTGCGTATCGAGCGCTGGCGGCGTGGGTACCGGAACCACGGCGGCGCTGCTCGCTGCCGGAGAAGCAGCCTGCATCTCGTTGGCCGAAGTTTGTGGCGCCGCCCCTAAATCAACCGGCTCCTCGCTGTGGTTGACAACTGCGAGCGGTGCCGGCGGCGGCGACTTGTCGAGAATCGAGGCGTCCTGAGCGGGCTTTGCGACATCACCCGTATCGGAGGCCTGTATCTTGATGGGGCCTTCTGCGGCTCTGATCGTAGCGATGTCATGCGGTGCGATCGAGTTGCGCTTCAGAACGAAACTGCCTCCTATCCCGGCCATTCCAAGGACGATGATCGCCGCCGTCGCATAGAGCGGCAACCGCGAGCGCGGCGGCTCGATGTTGTGAGCCTGGGTCTGCGCTGCAAAGGGCGCTTCGAGCCAGTCTTCGTCCTCTGGCTCGGAATAGGCTGCAGGCGCGGCACGGAAATCACGGGAATGGAACTCAGGAGAAATGGACCCGCGCAGACCTGCTTCGATAGCAGCAAAGTCGCCGCCAAGCCGCGCGGTACGGGGAGCGGCGCCATTTGCCGCGCCAGCCCGGGGTGCGCGGTAGTCGGAATTATACCGTGGCTCGGTAGGTGCTGGCGCTGCCGGGCGCGCTTGGAACGCGCCCTTGAACCGATCCTCGGTGTCGCCGACGAGCCGCGCCAATTCGGCAAGCGGATCCTCGCCGCTCCTGGCAGGGCTGATCGGCCGACCCAACCGCCGTTCGAATTCGTCGAGATTGATCATCTGACGTTGCTTGGCTGCGGGCTCACTCATAACATACACCTCGACCTTCGTCGCCTACGTCGCAGTCCCCCGCCCGCCAAATCACGCTCCCAAAACCCGGCTTTTTTCGGCGCCTTCCGCGGCCGATTTCGCTTGGGTCCCCAAGTTCGACCCAAGTTCCGCGCCTTACGATCGCCGTCTGCCCAAGATCCCTCAATGCATCTCATCCGGGGCATTGACCCCGAGAATGGCGAGCCCGGCCGCCAATATCGACGTGACCGCCGTGACCAAGGCCAGCCTGGCAATGGTTAAATCTCTTCGTTTTTCATTAACAAAGCGTAATTGTGGCTGATCTTTGCCGCGCGTCCAGTGAGAATGCAGATTTGACGCAAGGTCATGTAGATAAAAGGCGACCCGATGCGGTTCATGTGCCGCCGCCGCGGCTTCGATTACGCGCGGATATTGGGCGATGAACTTGATCAGGCCAATCTCTCCCTCTTCGGTGAGAAGCGACAGATCCCCGGAAGCCAGCGCCGAAGTTGACAAGTCGATCCCAGGAAATGTGGCGCGTGCCTGCCGCATAACGGATTTTCCGCGCGCATGTGCATATTGTACGTAGAAGACCGGATTGTCCTTGGATTGCTCTTTGACTTTCGCGAGATCGAACTCGAGAACTGCATCATTCTTGCGAAACAGCATCATGAAGCGAACGGCGTCGCGGCCCACTTCGTCGACCACTTCCCTCAAGGTGATGAAATCGCCGCTGCGCTTCGACATTTTGACCGGCTCGCCACCGCGCATCAGCTTGACGAGCTGACAAAGCTTGACGTCGAGGACCGCCCTGCCGCCCGAGAGGGCCGCGACCGCCGCCTGCAGGCGTTTGACATAGCCGCCGTGGTCGGCGCCCCAAATGTCGATCATTATTTCAAATCCACGCTCGATCTTCGACTTGTGATAGGCGATGTCGGCGGCAAAATACGTATAGCTGCCATCCGACTTCGTCAGCGGCCGGTCAACATCGTCGCCAAATTGCGTCGACCTGAAGAGGCACTGTTCGCGATCTTCCCAATCCTCGCTCGGCTGCCCCTTTGGCGCCGGAAGACGACCAATATAGACGAGACCGGCAGCGCGAAGCTCGGCGATCGCCGCACCGATCAAGTCTTTGCCCTCTTCCGTCAAGGACCGCTCGGAGAAGAAGACTTCGTGCGTGATACCGAGTGCGGCGAGATCGGCGCGGATCATCTCCATCATGCCGGCGATCGCGGCGCCGCGCGCGGGCTTGATCCATTCGCTTTCGGGCAGCCCCAACAAGGATCTTCCGAATTCCGCGGCAAGCGCGGCGCCGACGGGCTTCAGGTAGTCGCCCGGATAGAGACCCTCGGGGATCGTAACCTGCTCGCCCAAGGCCTCCCGGTAGCGCAGAAAGGCCGAGCGGGCGAGACTATCGACCTGCGCGCCGCCGTCGTTGATGTAATATTCGCGCGTTACGTCATGGCCGACATAGGCGATGAGATTGGCAAGCGCATCGCCAAAGACGGCGCCGCGGCCGTGCCCCACATGCATGGGGCCGGTCGGATTGGCGGAAACATATTCGACGTTGATCTTTTGCCGCGCGTGGACGCTGGGGTCGGCGCCGAAGCGCGGCCCCTGCTCCAGAACGGCACGCAGAACTTTCGCGAAAACCAAGGGCTTCAGGCGAATGTTGAGAAAGCCCGGCCCGGCAACTTCGGCCTGCGCGACATCTTCCTCGACGGCCAGCATGGCGGCGAGCTCGGTTGCAAGTTGGCGCGGATTGGCAAAGCTTGCCTTCGCCTCTTTCGCGTAGACCATAGCGACATTGACCGCGAGATCGCCGTGGGCAGCATCGCGTGGCGGCTCGACCACGAAACGGGCGAGGTCGAGATCGGCGGGCAGGCGGCCGCTTGCAATGATGCGCTTGAGGTGCGCCGCGATGCGGGTGTGGAATTCAGCGTAAATGTTCATGAGCGTTCGATGATCGAGCCCCGTTCGTCATTGCGAGCCAACGGGTCCGGCCTACGGCCGGCCCGATGATAAAACTCCGCGAAGCAATCCGGCGCCAGCAGCCTCTGGATTGCTTCGGCGCGACGCGCCTCGCAATGACGGCTTTCGCGCTAACGCAATTCCGGCGTAACGTCAAAAAGCCGCGCGTGCTCCGCCAAAGCATAGCGATCGGTCATTCCAGCGATGTAATCGCAAACGAGCCTGGCAAGGCGCGCCTCATCGCGCGCACCGAGCTTGCCTGCGGCTTCCGCCCATTCTATCGGCATCAGGCCGGGACTTTCGAGAAAAGCCTGAAAGAGATCGCGGATGACGCCGGCCGCCTCGACGCGGATGCGGGCGATGCGCGGATGGCGATACATGTTGGCGAAGAGAAAGCGCTTGATGGTCTTATCGATTTCCTCCAGCGCCGCGGAGAAGCCGATGACCGGCTCCTTCTGTGCCCGCACGGCGTCGGCGCTCGCAACTCGGGCCGTCTCGAGTTTTCGCCTGCTCTCGGCGATCGCATCCTCGATGAAATGGGCGATCACACGCCGCACGAGTTCGTGGATGCGACGCGGCCGTTCGAGGCCCGGATAGCGCGAATCGATCTCGCCGGTAATCTCACGCAGAAAATCCACTTCGGCGGTCTCGGTAAAATCGAAAAGCCCGGCGCGCAGCCCGTCGTCGATGTCATGCGCGTTATAGGCGATGTCGTCGGAAAGCGCCGCTGCCTGCGCTTCGGCACTGGCGTATGACTGGAGCCCGAGATCATGCGCGGCTGCGTATTCGGCAACTGCGATTGGCAGGCCGCGCGCCGCATAGCGCTGGGTTGGGCTCCCGTCAGCCTGAAGCAGCGGGCCATTATGCTTGACGAGGCCTTCGAGCGTCTCCCAGGTCAGGTTCAACCCATCGAATGCCGCATAGCGGTGTTCGAGCTTGGTGACGATACGCAGCGCCTGGGCATTGTGGTCGAAGCCCCCAAAGGGCCGCATCAGCTCGTCGAGAACGTCTTCGCCGGTGTGACCAAAGGGCGTGTGGCCGAGATCGTGACCGAGCGCCAAGGCCTCGGCGAGGTCGTCGTCGAGGCCGAGGGCGCGGGCGATGGCGCGAGCGATCTGGCTGACTTCGATCGTATGGGTGAGACGGGTGCGGTAATGGTCGCCCTCATGCGGAACGAAGACCTGGGTCTTGTGAGCCAGCCGGCGGAATGCCGTACTGTGGAGGATCCGGTCGCGGTCACGTTGAAATTCGGTCCGGGTCGGTGACGACGGCTCGGCAAAGAGCCGGCCGCGGCTCAAGCCCGGATCGGCCGCATAGGCGCGCAGTGCGCGCGAAAAGGTGAAATTCCGCCCCGCGCCTTCCTTTAGTTCGGAAACCAGGCCCAATTGCGCACTCCCGCGACGCCTCGTCGCCCTCCGGCAGCTCCGGTCACCCTTCATTGCGCCGGGCGCATTTGCGACATATCTTCCCTATGAACATGGCGTGCAAGCGGCTGAGCCGGCTTTGCGAGCTTAAAAGGCCTGAGGTTGTGCATGAGCGAAACCAAAGTTGAAAGCCCAGTCGGATTGAGCGCAAGCGCTGCATGCCGGATTGCGGAAATTCTGAAGAACGAACCTGAAGGTTCGGTCCTGCGCATCGGCGTCGACGGGGGCGGTTGCTCGGGGTTTCAATACACCTATGCCATCACCCAGGATCGATCGGACGACGATCTTGTTCTCGAAGGGGATGGCGCAACCGTCGTCATCGATCGGATCTCGCTCGACTTCCTGCGCGGCAGCCGGATCGATTTCGTGGACGATCTGATGGGCCGCATGTTCAAGATCGACAACCCATCGGCGACCGCCTCCTGCGGCTGCGGTTCCAGCTTCTCCGTCTAGAGAACTCTCAACCGCGCTCGCCCTAGATGGGGGCTGAGAAGTCCCGCAACTGCGCGGTTTCGATCGCCCTTGGACGCCGCCCTTTGCAAGCTCTGTTCATCGGCCAGACTTATATCGACGTGACGCTGCTCTGCGACGCCATGCCCATGGGCGATGAAAAGACGGTGGCCGAGGACTATGCCGTCTCTTTCGGCGGAAATGCCGTCACCGCGGCCTTTGCCTGCGCCAAGCTCGGCTACGTGCCGGATCTTCTTGCAACCTTGGCCGACGATTGGCTCGGCCGCATGTTTCTCGACATGGCGCGTGCCTACGGGATCCCCGTTCACCCTCGTCGCGTCGAGCGCTCATCGCTCTCCTTCGTTCTGCCGAAGGGCGGCAAGCGGGCAATCCTTCGCGCCCGCGACGATCGCTTTCTTGATGCTTTCCCCAGGCTCGATCTCAGCCAATGCCGCATCCTCCACCTTGACGGCCATCAAGGCGATGCGGCCATCTATTACGCCAAAGCGTGCCGCGAGCGCGGCATCCTGACATCGCTCGATGGCGGCGGCCTGCGCGGCAATCTTCAAGACCTGCTCGCCTTTATCGACGTGGCGATCGTCGCTGAACGGCTCTGCGAGCAGATGGCTCTCTCGCCAACCGCCATGCTCGACCATCTGAAGGCGAAGGGATGTAGGATCGGCGGCGTCACTCAGGGCGAGCGCGGAATGCTCTGGTATGACGAGACGGGCGTTCTCTCGCACCTTCCGGCCCTTCCCGTTCCGCAGGACGAAATCATCGACACGTCAGGGGCCGGCGACGTTTTCCATGGCGCCTATGTTGCCTCTTACCTTGCCGGGCCCGAACGAAGCTTCGTGCGGCATTTCGAATTCGCGCGTGCCGCGGCGGCCTATAAGATCACGCATCTTGGCAATGAAGCCGGCCTGCCGAGCTTGGCGGATGTGGCGGCGATCGAACGCGCCTATGCTCCGGTGATGGGCGGAAAGCCGGAAGCCTTCGAGGATACGGCGCCGCCTTAGAATCGGCGTGCATTTTAGGCAAAATCAACTTGCGGTTTCGGCCAATCGTGCTTGGCTGAGGCGATTAGGCTCGTCAACGAGGTCCTCATGCGCCGGACAGCAGTTTTTCTCGCGGCTCTTCTGATGGTCGCCGCGCCGGTTGCCGGGACACTTCTTCATTCCGACGCCGATCACGCAGCACGCGAAGAATTCGCCGAGCTGGCGCGCGATCTGCCGGGATTGAAGGCGGCGAACATCAGCGCCGATCCCTGGCGGCAGGATGCAACCATCGAGGGC
Organism: uncultured Alphaproteobacteria bacterium; assembly: GCA_963759985.1. GTDB lineage: Bacteria > Pseudomonadota > Alphaproteobacteria > Rhizobiales > Beijerinckiaceae > Methylovirgula. The sequence goes on along the minus strand of CAVXBI010000001.1, from coordinate 941,748 downwards.
CTGACGTTCCGCCGCGCCGGCTTCTTCCTGCGCGTCGGCCGCATAAATCTGCCTTTCACCACGCCGCAGCTCGCATTCGCATCACTGGCCTATGCCAAGGACGTCGTGGCGGGTTCCAGCACGATCCCTGCCGAAAACGTCGAGATCGACGTCGGTGCAATGCATTACACGATCAAAAGCATCGAGCTCTCAGGCGCCAACCTGACCAAGGCCGATCTCGATCGAATTCTCGATCCGAAGAACACGGTCTCCCTCGCCGATCGGATCGGCAAATTCTCGGCATCTCAAATTGCGATCCCAGAAATTGCGATGCAGATGACGCTTCCCGATGAGACCGAAAAGGATTCCTATCGCGACATCGCTCTCAACGACGTTGTCAATGGCCACGTCGGCAAGGCAACGATTGGCAGTCTCAGCAGTGATCTGACCTCGCCGGAAGCGGGGCCCATGCACGCGACCTACGGACCGATCGAGGTAATGGGTCTCGATCTTTCGCTTGCCGCCAGGATCGTTTCGGAGGCCCGCAAGAGCGACAGCGAGCCGCGCGACACGCTTTATGAAAGCCTCGAAATTGGGAACGGCAAGATTTCTCATGGATAAATCGAATCTCGAGGTCGATATGGGGACGCTCTCGGTCAAGGATGTGAAAGCCCGTCCGCTGCGTATCCCGCCCATCTCGGCGATTACTTCGTTGGCAGCGCAAGATGCCAACAGCAAGCGGAAGGCCAAAGCCTTTATCGCCGATGTTGTCGACAGTTTCGAAATGGGCAAGCTCGACGTCGCCGACCTGCGTCTTACGGTCACCGACAAGGACGCACCCGGCACGGGCACGCTCAGTCACATCTCGCTTTCGCAGATGGCCCATTCGAAAATCGCCGCGGTGGATTTTGAGACTTTCGCGGTGCAAGCCCAGGGTTCGAGCGTGAAGATCGGCACGCTTGTGTTCCGCAACATCGATCTCGGCGAGTTGCGCGACCTGGCCGAGAGCACGGCCGCGCGTGATTCGGCCACCAACCGCGCAGATGCTTCGATCGCGAGCGAGATCAGTCTCGCCGGGCTCGACGTCGATGCCGGGAAAGCGGCGACAGAAGGGGGGCCCCGCACGCGCTTCCAGCTTAGCAAGCTCGACCTTATCAGCGCCGATCCCGTCGACGGCATCCCCGCCCATTTTTCCACCGTCATCGACCATTTCACCCTCGATCTGAAGGACGCGCGCGGGCAATGGGACGGGCTCGCGGCGCTGGGCTATGACCGGATCGATCTGTCGAGCCGGCTCGAAGCTCATTTCGATGTCACCAAACAGGAACTCGGCCTCGAGGACCTGTCGCTGAGCGGAATCGACATGGGGGTGGTGAAGATCGTCTGCAGCTTCGGAAACGTGAGCAAGGATCTGTTTTCCACGGACCAGGCGCAGGTTGAAGCGGCGGCGCTTTCCGTTCTCATCCACCGTTTCGAAATCAAGGTGGAAAATGCCGGTCTTTTCGAAAGACTGATCGCCTCGGCTGCGAAGAAGAGCAACAAATCACCGGATGAAATTCGCGAAGCCTATGTGGCCGCCGCTGCGATCAACGTTCCGACCCTGCTCGGCGACGGGCCTGCGGCAAAGACCGTCGGCAACGCGATCGCGAAATTCATTGCGACTCCGAAGAATTTGCGCATCGTTGCCGTCGCTCCCGACGGTCTGGGAGCCGCCGATCTCGTGCTCATCAAGGACCCCACCGCTCTCATGAGCAAGCTTTCGATCGAGGCCGCGGCCAATGAGTAAGATCATCGCGCCGATCGGCCTTGCTGTTTCGTAGCTTTTCCATCGGCAGCGTTTGCGACTTGGCTTTGTCATGACCAGCTTCACGCCTCTCTCGGCCAGCGCCGGGGGTCTGCTGATCGGATTTTCGGCGCTTCTGCTCCTGCTTCTTCAAGGCCGCGTCGCCGGAATCAGCAGCATTCTCGGCGGCCTCCTCTCGTTTCGCCGCGGCGAGATTTTATGGCGCTTCGCCTTTATCGCCGGCCTCATCGCCGCGCCCTTCGTTTACGCCGCTTCCTGGGGCCACCTGCCACCGATGCGGGTGACCCATTCTGCGGCGCTTTTGGTATGCGCCGGCTTCCTGGTCGGGTTCGGCACACGCATGGGCTCCGGCTGCACCAGCGGACATGGCGTTTGCGGCATAGCCCGACTGTCGCCCCGTCAATTGTCGCGACCTTGGTCTTCATGGCCACTGGGGCGGCAACGGTCTTCGTCGCGCGCCATATCTTCGGAGCCTGATTTGGCGGAATGTCGCTGTCTCTTTCGTCTGCGGATTGATCTTCGGGCTCGGGCCTCGTCATCTCGCAAATGTCGAACCCCGCAAAGGTGCTCAACTTCCTTGACTTTGCCGGAGCGTGGGACCCGAGCCTCGCCTTCGTCATGGGCGGCGCCGTCGTGGTGGCGGCCATCGGGTTCGGACTGGCGCGATCGTGGAAGACGCCGCTCTTGGCCGAGTCCTTCCATCTGCCGAGCAAGACGAAGATCGATGCGCGCCTGCTCTGCGGCGCGGCGCTGTTCGGAATAGGCTGGGGGCTTGTCGGCTTTTGCCCGGGCCCTGCCTTGACCGCGCTCGCCTTCGGCAAGCGCGAGCCGCTTCTGTTCGTAGCCGCGATGATCGTCGGAATGGTGGTCTTCGATCGCTGTGCCTGGCTGCCTCTGCGCGCGCACGCGAATTGACAGCCCGCAGTCGACTTGACCTCCGCAGCCGCCTTTAGGCTGCAGGCAAAGGGCTTTCCGCGGCAGCGCCGCCCGCCTTCGTCTTCAGCCAAGCCTTGCCGCAGGCTTTGGCGAGTTCGCGCACGCGCAGAATATAGCTCTGCCGTTCGGTGACCGAAATGACGCCGCGTGCATCAAGCAGATTGAAAATATGCGAGGCTTTGATGCATTGATCATAGGCCGGCAGGACCATCAGATGTCGATCGCCCCCATCGCCCTTCGCTAACAAGCGCTCTGCACTCGGCCTCCGCATCCTTGAAATGCTGGAACAAGGCCTCGACGTTGGCGGCCTCGAAATTATAGCGGGAATATTCCTGCTTCCGCCTGTTTGAAGACATCGCCATAGGAGATTTTCTCAATGCCTTCGCGGCCGTTGAAATTGAGGTCATAGACGTTCTCGACTCCCTGCACATACATCGCGAGGCGTTCGAGACCATAGGTGAGCTCGCCCGAAACGGGCGCGCATTCAATGCCGGCGACCTGCTGAAAATAAGTGAATTGCGAGACTTCCATCCCGTCGCACCAGCATTCCCAGCCCAGTCCCGAAGCGCCGAGCGTCGGGCTTTCCCAATCGTCCTCGACGAAACGGATGTCATGAATCGAAGGATCGATGCCGATGGCCTCAAGCGAAGCAAGATAGAGATCCTGCAGGTTCTCGGGCGATGGTTTGAGGATGACCTGGAATTGATAATAATGCTGCAGGCGATTGGGGTTTTCGCCATAACGGCCGTCCTTCGGGCGGCGCGAAGGCTGCACATAGGCGGCCTTCCAGGGCAGCGGCCCCAGCGCGCGCAAAACCGTCGCCGGATGGAAGGTCGCGGCGCCGACTTCCATGTCGTAGGGCTGCAGAATCACGCAGCCCTGCCCCGCCCAGAATTGCTGCAAAGCGAGAATGAGCCCTTGAAAGGAGCGCGACGGATCGAGCCAAGAGGCAGACGAACTCTTCGTGTGGGGGGAACGGATCATAATAATGTCGTTAGGAACTCGTATGCGATTGCGGGGTTATAGCAGGCCTGCTTCGCCGACGTGCGTCAAGACATGGGTCTTGCGCACATTTCAACCGCCGCTGTAGTACTGCCGAGGCGCGCAAAAGCGGCAATAACTTCGTTCGGATAGGCCGGTCACCGGCCATTGGGAGGATTATCTATGCACATCGTCACGTAAATTGGCTCTCGCGGCCTGTTCCTTCTCGGCCCTTGCGATCGGCGCAAATTTCGCCCAAGCCGCTCCTGGCCTTAGCCAAGCCGCGCCGTCGGTTTTGTCCACCGAGGCCTCGCACGGCGCCGCCCCCTTTGTCGAAAAAGCCTGGTGGCATCATCATTGTTGGCTGGCATCATTGGCATCACTGGCATCATTGGTGAGACCAGAAGGCCGCCTTAGCCGATCGGCCTTTCACCAGTCGATCAGCGCTTCGCCGCGATGGATCGCCTCGGCTTTGAGGCAGAAAGCCTCGCCCGCCATTCAGGACGAGCGGTGAAGCGATAGTGACCGGAGCGCGGCTGCCTTTCGCGGCGCGGATCAGAATGCGCACCGCGGGCTTCTCGGCCCGCGGTTGAATTGGCATCAGCGTGAGCGCGCCCGCTTGGCTTGAGACGGCAGCAAGGATGTCGGTCAAGGCCTCAGGCCTGTGAATCATGAGAAACAGGCCGCCCTCTTCGAGAAGATCCATGCACGCGCCGATCCATGCCGCGAGCGGGCCAGGTCCTGCCTGCGGCATGGCGCGGGCGGCGCGTCTGCCGGCATGCGCCGAGAGCCGCGAGCGCGCCGGATCGAGAAAGGGCGGATTGGTGATGACGAGTTGCGCCGAACCGGCGGCGAGACCGGCGGCGCGCAGGCTCTCGACATCCAGCACATCCGCTTCAAAGACGCGGCCGCGCGCTGTGAGGCTGTTCATCTTGAGGTTGTCGCGCGCCAGAGCCGTGGCGAAAGGATCGTTTTCGACAAGACCGAAGGTGATCTGCGGCGCGAAGCTTCGCCAAAGCGAGCCCGGCGGCGCCAACGCCGGCACCGATATCGAGCGCCAATCCCGCGATCTCCGCCGGCGCCGCCGCCGCCGAGAAGAATCGCGTCGGTCCCTGCCCGGTGGCCCTTCTCGGGCTGACGCAACAAAAGGCGGCCGCCGAGGAAGGATCCTCGGTGACCGCATCCAGCACGACCTCAGCCATCCAGCAGCTCTTGAGCGAGACCCGCTTGCAAGAGTGCATTGCGGGCCGCATCGGCGTCTTCGCGATGCACGAGCACGCGGCGCGGCAGAAAGCCGAGCGACCCTTCGGTCGCACTCATGAATTGATCGGCGACGAAAACTTCGATTCCGTCATTCGAACAGAATGGCTTCCACCGCCGAAATCAACACGAGATCGTTGGTCCGCAGAAGTTCGATCATAACGAATGTTGACCTCGCGGCTTTCAATCGCCCTTCATCGCGTTTGAAAGCTCCGACTGATACGTTTCGGCGACATGACGCGGCATGAAACTAGACCCTTCGCATGCATTCGGCCAGCCGGAATTCCGCGCGATAAATCCGCTGAAAGTCCAGCCGATTGGCGTATCAACGGCCTGGGACAAAGTGTCTTTCGCCATCCCTCCGCGAGCCACGCAGGTTGCAGGGCACGCGCCAGCAGCTTAATTTGGGCGGCAGCGCTATGGCGGCAACGCATGTTGCGCTCACGTTCGATCGGAGGGCGAGATCTTGGGCGTTGTCATTCCCCTTGAGGAGGTTGCGCACGAAGGCCACGCCGAGGCGCTTTTGGCGCTTGTTGCCGCCGACATGGAGCGGGTCAACCAAACGATCCTGTCGCACGCCGGCTCGCATGTGGCGATGATCCCTGAGATCGCCAATCACCTCATCGCCTCCGGCGGCAAGAGACTGCGGCCCATGCTGACCTTGGCAACGGCAGGTCTTTGCAACTATCCGGGCGACGGCCATGTCAAGCTCGCTGCGGCGGTGGAATTCATGCATACCGCGACCTTGCTGCATGACGATGTCGTCGACGAAAGCGACATGCGCCGCGGCAAGCTTGCAGCGCGCATGCTTTGGGGCAACGAAGCGACCGTGCTCGTCGGCGATTATCTTCTCGGCCAGGCCTTCAAGATGATGGTCGAAGTCGGCTCGCTTCCCTGTCTCGAAGTTCTCTCCTCGGCCGCAGTGGTCATCGCCGAGGGCGAGGTGATGCAGCTCGCAGCGGCGAAGGATACGGAAACGAGCGAAGACGATTATCTTGCGGTGATCCGCGCCAAGACGGCGGCGCTGTTCGGCGCCGCCTCGGAAGTCGGTCCGATCCTCGCGCGAAGACCCAAAGCCGAGGTCGCCGCCTGCCGCGGCTACGGCATCAACCTCGGCATTGCTTTCCAACTGATCGATGACGCGCTCGACTATGGCGGCGCGTCGGCCAAGCTCGGCAAGAATGTCGGCGACGATTTCCGCGAGGGCAAGATCACCTTGCCGGTGGTCCTCTCGTTTCGGCGCGGCTCCGAAAAGGAACGGATGTTCTGGCGGCGCACGCTCGAGCAAGGCGAGATCGGCGAGGGCGATCTCGAGCTGGCGATCGCCACCATGCATAAGCATCGCGGGCTCGAAGATACGGTCGAACGCGCCCGCCATTATGGCGCCATGGCACGCGATGCGCTCGAACTCTTTCCCGCTTCGGCCTGGAAGGCGGCATTGATCGATGTCGTCGATTTCTGCATCGACCGGGTGCATTAGTGCAGGATCTCGAATAGTCGCAGCCTTTTCGGACAAGATCATGCGGCGATCAAAAAAGTATCGCGGTTCAGTTAGGCGGGTGCCATGCCAAGGCCGCGTTTGCTCTTCGGCATAATAATCGCGATCGCGGTCCAATTCGGACTGGCGATCCTCGGCTGGGGCGGCTTTGGCCCCTTCTTTTCACACAAGGTCTTTGTTGGTCTTCTGATCGTGACGATCGGACTCAGCATCGTGTCCTTGTTCACCCGCGGCAATCTCAGCCCGGGCGAGCGCGAGGACCGCGGCAACCGCTGGGTGTTCATAGCCTTTACCGCCGTCGCTCTGTTGAGTGCTTTCGTGCCGGCCTATACGGATCGTATCGAGTTTTGGACGCTCGACGGTGACGGCCTGCGCTGGCTTGGCCTCTGTCTCTTTACGGCCGGGGGGACGTTGCGCATCTGGCCGGTCTTCGTGCTTGGCAAAAAATTCAGCGGCCTCGTCGCCATCCAGCCCGGGCATCGTTTGGTCACGAGCGGCATTTATGCGCACATCCGCAATCCGAGTTATTTGGGGCTGCTCATCGGTGCGCTCGGATGGGTGCTCGCCTTTCGCTCGCTGGTCGGCGTCCTGCTGACGGCGCTCTATCTGCCCCCTCTCATCGCCCGCATGCATGCGGAAGAAGCGCTGCTGCGCAGCCATTTCGGCGAGGCTTACGCCGCCTATTATGCGCGCACATGGCGGCTCATCCCCTGGCTTTATTGAGCCCGTCTCAATTCAGCATCGCCGCCTTCGCCCACCAATCGGAATGCGCTTCGAGGATCGCCTTCTTGGCGCGGGCCACAGCGCGGCAACTGGCAAAAATCCCAAAACATGTCGCCCCCGAACCTGACATCCGGGCAAGCCGGCAGCCCGGCGCGGCGCCGAGGATCGCGAGCATATCGACGATAACTGGAGCGAGCACACAGGCGGCGTCCTCCATGTCGTTCCGCCCTTTGCGCAAGGCAGCGAGGAGGGCTTCAAAGCTGAGACCGGATGTGATCTGCGGATGCGGCCCGAAATCCGTGCGCGCGCCGGCGGCGATCTTCATCTTCGCGAAAACGGCCTTCGTTTCGAGCGGCTGGCGCGGATTGACGATCAAGGTCGGCAAGGGCGCTAGATGAAGGATCGGGCCAAGACGTTCCCCTATGCCTGACATCATGCGGGCCCGCGCGGCGAGGCAAACCGGAACGTCGGCGCCTGTCGCCTGCGCCGCATCGAGCAGACGCGAATCATCCTCTGCGAGATCGTTAGCGCGCGCGAGCAGCCGCAGCGCCGCTGCGGCATCGGACGAACCGCCGCCAATGCCGGCCGCAACCGGCAGGTTCTTGATGAGCGAGAACGCGCCGCGCTGCAGGCCTTCGATCCGCTCGGCGAGATTGCGCGCCGCCTTGAGGACGAGGTTTTTTTCCGGATCGCCGGAGGCTTCCGCCATCGGGCCGCCGACGTGGAGTTTAAATTCTTCCCCGGGCGCCAAGGACAAGATGTCGCCGCTGCGCGAAAAGGCGACCAGACTTTCGAGCTCGTGATAGAGGTCCGCCCGCCGTCCCACGACATGCAGGGTCAAGTTGATCTTGGCGGGGGCGCGTTCGGTAAGCGGATAGGACAAGGCTATGATCGCATTGCCTACTTCGCCCATCGGGCGGCGTAGGCTTGGCTCACTACCGCGTTCTCTATTGCAGGGAGCGGGATGGATTTAACCGCCGTTCTGCTTGTGATCCACATCCGCAGGACGCAGGCTTCTCGTCGGTCACGGGCTTGATGACGTCCGTGGCGGCCGCCGGCTTGTCGTCGCTGAGACCATGGGCGATCTTGTCGAGGATCCTCGGCAGATCCTCCGGCTCGGCCCCGAGATCGCGGGCGTGATTCCATTGGAAATGCGCTTCGAGCTTGCGACCGACGCGCCAGTAGGCGTCGCCCAAATGATCGTTGATCACCGGATCCGAGGGTTTCAGATCGATGGCCCGCTCCAAGTCCTTCACCGCCTCCTCATAGTGGCCAAGCTTGTAATTGGCCCAACCGAGACTGTCGACGATATAGCCGTCGGTCGGCCTGAGTTCGACGGCGCGGCGCAGCATTGGGAAGGCCTCGTCGAGATTGAGACCCTTGTCGACCCAGCTATAGCCAAGATAGTTCAGCACCAGCGGCTGATCGGGGAAGAGCTCCAGGGCATGTTTGAAGTCGGCCTCGGCCGGCGGCCAATTCTTCTGCCTTTCATAGGCGATGCCGCGGAAATAATAGAGCGGCCAATTGGCCTTTTCCGGCTTGGTCGATTGTTCGATGGCCCGCGTATAGGTGTCGGCCGCTTCGGCGTAATGCTCATGGGCGCGCTGCAGGTTGCCGAGCGCGGTCAGCGTTTCTTCGTCGTTTGGATGTTCGTCGACCAAATTCTTCAGGTATTTCATCGCATCGTCGGTGCGGCCGAGATTTTCGAGCACCTGTCCGATCTCTATGTCAGCCGTCAGGCGCAGCGGATCGGCCTCCGGCACCGTCTGATAGACGTCGATCGCCTGTTCGTATTGTTTGATGCGCTCGTAAATGTCGCCGAGGGTCAAAATCGCGAGGCTGTTCTGGGCATCGAGATAAAGTGAGAGGCGCAGGTAGATGAGTGCGGCGAGGTCGTCGCCTTGACGACCACCGGCGGCGCCAAGACCGTAAAGGACTTCGGCTCCGCCCTGGTCGACAGTCCTGACGACCGGCGCAAGTTCCTTGCCCGATTTGAGATCCGCGAGTGCCGCCCGAATGACCGGATGGTCGGGCAGAACCTGATCGAAGGCATCATAGGCGCGGACGGCTTCGTCGCGATCGCCCTGCCGGCTCATGAACCGGGCATAAGCATCGACGAGGCGCAAAGTGTTGTTGTCGGCCGCATAGGCCGCCTTGAAGGATTTCGTAGCGTCGCCGACGTCGCCGCCGATTTCGGCGATCAAGGCCTTGTGGTATTCGCGGAAGACATTGAAGTTTTCGTCGCGCAGCTTATCGACGGTCTCGATTGCCCTTTTCGTCTCGCCGCTGCCTTCATAGCTCCAGGCAGTGAGCAACGTCGCGGTGAGATCTGCTTGCTGCGCGGAACCTCTGGCAAATTGCGCGCGGGCGACAGCAAATTGCCGGGCCTTGAAGGCTTTCACGCCCAGCGCGAGATGCGCCAGCCCATTGTCCGGATCGCGGGCGGCGAGCCGCTCGGCAAGACCGAAGGCCTCCTGCATGTCGCCGTTCGAAACAGTCGCCACGAAAGCGCGTTCAATCAGTTCCTTATTGTTCGGATCGAAGCGCAGGGCCTCGCGAAAGAAGGTCGCGGCTGCGATGGTATCGCGCTCCGAGCCGGCGACGACAGCGGCGAGATAATTGCCGGAAGGACTGTCACCGACCTCGAACGGCGTCGCCACGACGAGATTTTCGTGGGTCGTCGCGGTCGCCGGCGTTAGTGCGGCCGAGAAGGCGAGCCCGCCCAAGGCAATAGAAATGATCGCGTGCGATGCGAGACGATGCGAATGCAAGCTCAGACCCTCCAAGATGAATGGGGCTTCGGCGCGCCACCGCAGCTTTGCGATCTGCGCAAGTCTTTCCGTCAATGCGACTTCAACCCGGTCGGCGCGCAACCGCCGCACGAAAGTGCTCCGACCTATACGCCGAAACATGGACTTTGTGAAATGCCCCGGGGCCGGCCGACCGGCCATAATTGCTGCGCACTTCGATTATGCGGGCGAAGATGGCCGTTTTGCAGCGGCAAATCAAAAATGCGCTCGGACAAGAAATCCGAAGCGGGAATAAGTTCGGCCCACAAGCCCCGGCAAGAATTCCATCTAACCTGCTGGCGGCGCCTTTCCTTTATGCGGCCAAGCTCGATCCCCGCCGGTCCGGCCGGCCGTTGTTGCCGGCGAAGTCACGTCTGGCCGGGGCGCAATTTATAGAAGATGTGATGACCGATCACGTCCATCTTCTTGAGCCGGTAGGACCAATAGGGGCGCACGTAATCGGCATGATAATGCGTCGCATCGCCGATATCGGCTAAATAGGTCTTACCGCTCGTAACCGCCGTGGCGATCTGCTCGGCCTCGCGCCAGGCATCAGGTTCGGTAATCCGCAGCGACCGCCCCTCGCACGCGAACGAGAATTGGCAGCCGTGGTAATGTTGCCAATTCTCATAGACGACGCCACAGATCGTCGCAGGATAAAGACCGCTCGAGACCCGGTTGAGCACGACTTGTGCGACCGCCGCTTGGCCTTCTTCGCTCTCGCCGCGGGCTTCGAAGTAGATAGCCTCCGCCAGACAGCGCTGCTCACGTCCGGATTGGTTCTGGTCGATCAGCGCCGCGTAATTGGGCCGGTCAGCCGGAACGCGCGACATATTTGGGGTCGTGGGCAAAGCGACGACCTCGACCGGAGTCGCATCGGCCGGCGCCGGCGTGGTCGAAGCCAGTGCCGCGGCGCGCGGCACCTGGGGGCTCGCCCCCTGCATGATCCGCTCGCTGATGGCGGCGGGTCGCATGGTGACCAGCGAACCCTCCTGCCGGGGCGAAGCGTCGGCATTGCTGGGGGCGGTCGTCGGAGTTTCCCCGTCCGGCCAGGGCACGAAGCTCGCGACGCTGTCCGGTCCGACCGCTCCTTGGGGTGAAAAATCGCCGCTCGGCCAGGCGTCGTCGTTCGTCTCGTCGGTGAAGAGGAGTTCATGCGCGCGCATGGCAGCAAGGCCGCCGGGGCGCCTGAGTTTCGTGTCGAATGTCGGACGCAGACCGACGATCGGATCGCCCCTGTGGGCTCGGTCGATGTCGGGGAAGCCCAGGCCGGCGCGTTTCATCACGGCGCGCGGTTCGATCTCATCGGCCATCCGGTCGAATTCGCTCGCTTCACCGAGCATCAGCCGGGCTTCCTGCGCGGGGCGGGCATCGTCGTCTTGATCGAGGCCAAATCCGACGCCGCTCACCTCGGTTGGGATAAGATCGCCGGGTTGGACTACCGCGCGGAAGCTCGCCGGCGCGAGTGAGGCTCCGTTCGTCGCATCTTGGCCAGCGTCGGCCGACATGGATACAACGAGGCCAACGCCGAGACACCAAGGCGCAACGACGCCCATTGCCCAAGAGACCCGAAACAAACTCATGCGCGCGCCGCATCCCCGCGGGCGGCGGCGTGCCCATTTTGTCACGCTCAGTCTCTCAATTCCGCCCTTTCTTGGTTATCGTCGCTTAAGCTTGAAGAGGCGTTTAGACGGCGTCGGTTCGGCGCGTTCCAGAATGGGTCAGCGGCATCATTCGTCCGCGTCGGCGCCGCTTTTGCCCAGCGCCGCCTGCGCTGCGGCAAGGCGTGCAATCGGCACGCGAAACGGCGAGCAGGAGACATAGGTCAGCCCGACTTTCTCGAAGAAGCCGATCGATGCCGGATCGCCGCCGTGTTCGCCACAGATCCCGAGCTTGATGTCGGGACGCGCCTTGCGGCCGCGTTCAACCGCAATTTCGACGAGACCGCCCACGCCCTCCTGGTCGATGCTGACGAAAGGATCTTCGGGCAACAGGTGCTTCTGCTCGTAGATACCGAGGAAAGAACCGGCATCGTCGCGCGAGATACCAAGCGTGGTCTGGGTCAGATCATTGGTGCCGAAGGAGAAGAACTCAGCCGTCTTGGCGATCCCCTCCGCCGCCAGGCACGCGCGGGGCAGCTCGATCATGGTCCCCACGCTGTAGGGGATCGCCTCGCCGGCTTCGGCCGCGACCGCGCTCGCCATGGAATCGATCTCCGCCTTGACGAGATCGAATTCGGCCTTGGCAACGACGAGCGGGACCATGATTTCGACAGCCGGCGCAATTCCTGTTTTACGCTTGGCTTCGAGAGCGCCCTCGAAGATGGCGCGGGCCTGCATTTGCGCTATCTCGGGAAAAGCGATCGCCAGCCGGCAGCCGCGGAAGCCGAGCATGGGATTGAATTCGTGAAGCTCGGCCGCGCGCCGCTCGAGCCTCTCCTCAGTGATACCCATGGCGGCGGCCACTTCGGCGATCTCCGCCGGCCTTTTCGGCAAAAATTCGTGCAACGGCGGGTCGAACAGCCGGATCGTGACCGGAAATCCGGCCATGATCTCGAAAAGTGTGGCGAAGTCGCCGCGCTGGATCGGCAAGAGCTTGGCGAGCGCGGTGCGCCGTCCCGCCTCGTCGCCAGCCGAGAATCATCTCGCGCATCGCGACGATGCGGTCGGCCTCGAAAAACATATGTTCGGTCCGGCAAAGGCCGATGCCTTCGGCACCGAACCGGCGCGCCGCTTGCGCATCGGCCTCGGTCTCGGCGTTGGCGCGCACCTGCATGCGCCGCCGCTTGTCGGCCCATTCCATCACGATGGCGAAATCGCCTGACAGCGCCGGCTGTTCCATTGCAACTCGGCCGGCCATTACTTGTCCTGTCGTGCCGTCGATCGTGATCAAGTCGCCCTTCCTCAAAGTCGTGCCGGCGACGCTCATCGTGGCCTTTGCATAATCGACGCGGATCGAACCGGCGCCCGAGACGCAGGGCTTGCCCATCCCGCGGGCAACGACGGCGGCATGCGAGGTCATGCCGCCACGCGTGGTCAAAATGCCTTCGGCCGCATGCATGCCATGGATGTCCTCGGGGCTTGTCTCGATGCGGACGAGAATGACCTTGTGGCCGCTGCTCTTGAGTTCTTCGGCCTCCTCCGCGTTGAAAACGATCTCGCCGCAGGCTGCGCCGGGAGAGGCCGGAAGGCCGGTTGCGATGACGTTGCGGGAAGCCGCGGGATCGATCGTCGGATGCAGCAATTGGTCGAGCGAAGCCGGCTCGATGCGCAAGATCGCTTCTTCCTGGCTGATCAAGCCTTCCCGCGCCATGTCGACGGCCATGCGCAGTGCGGCTCTGGCGGTGCGTTTGCCCGTGCGGGTTTGCAGCATCCACAATTTGCCGCGTTCCACGGTGAATTCGACGTCCTGCATGTCGCGATAATGATTTTCGAGCCGATTGGCGATGCGCACAAATTCGGCGAAAACATCAGGCAGCGCCGTTTCCATCGACGCGCGATCGGCGCCGGCGGCAAGGCGTGCCGCCTCGGTGAGATTTTGCGGAGTCCGCAGTCCAGCGACGACATCCTCACCCTGGGCGTTGACCAGGAACTCGCCAAAGAGCTCCTTGGAGCCAGTCGAGGGGTTGCGGGTGAAAGCAACGCCGGTTGCCGAGGTCTCCCCCATATTGCCGAAGACCATCGCCTGTACGGTGACGGCCGTCCCCCAGGTCTCGGAAATGTTGTGCAGCTGCCTGTAGATTTTTGCCCGCGGGTTCATCCAAGAGCCGAAGACGGCGCCGATTGCTCCCCAGAGTTGTTCTTGCGGATGCTGCGGGAAAGGCTCGCCGCTCAGCGCCAGGATCTTCGCATTGAAATCGACGATCAGTGCTTGCCAGTCCTCGGCGGAGAGCGCGGTATCGAGGGCAAGTCCTCGGCGTTCCTTGAACAATTCGATCATTTCTTCGAAATGATGATGCTGAATGCCAAGCACCACATCCGAATACATCTGGATGAAGCGGCGATAAGTATCATAGGCGAAACGCCGGTCGTCGGCGGCCTTGGCAAGTCCCTCCACGGTCACGTCATTGAGGCCGAGGTTGAGAACCGTATCCATCATGCCGGGCATCGAAGCCCGCGAACCCGAACGCACCGAAAGGAGCAAGGGCCTTTGCGCATCGCCAAAACGGCGTCCGGTCAGCGTGCCGACGTGTTCGATGGCCGCTTCGACCTCGAGGCCAAGCTTTTCCGGATGGCGCTTCCCGTTGGCATAGAAATAGGCGCAGACTTCGGTCGTGATCGTGAAGCCGGGCGGCACTGGCAGGCCGAGATTGGCCATTTCCGCCAGGTTCGCGCCCTTGCCTCCGAGCAGAGCGCGCAAATCGCTGCCGCCCTCGGCCTTTCCGGCGCCGAATGTGTAGACCCATTTCGCCATTGCCTATGTCCCGCCCCAATGGCTTTGCAATGAGAATGCCGGCGATAGGTAAAATCGCCCCTCGCATGCGACGTTCATCTGGTTAGAGCGTCTTCGGGTGAAAATCGGGTTTCAATTTCCGAGCGCCAGCATCGCTTCCGCATGTGCCCTCATCCGCAAGCCGAGCATCACCCAACTCGCGCCCCAGATCATGAGATCGATGCCGAGCAACAACCCCAGAACGACAAAACTGTTCGCAGGCCAGCCGAGAATGATGATGAAGCCGACAATGGCCGTGACGACCCCGGCAAAGATGACCGAACCACGTACGCCTTTTCCAAGGTGGGTACCCATGTAGACGCGGATGATGCCGGTCACGAGCATGGCCGCGCCGAGCACGAGCGTGAAGACCGCCGCCGCCATCAGCGGCCGGGCGAGCGCGAAGGCGCCGACCACGATATAGGCGATCCCGCCGATGACCCAGAGGAAGAAGCGGCTCCAGGAGCGCGAGCTGAAGCCGAGGACAATTTCAGCGCCACCGGCAATGATCATGAAAATTGCGATCGTATAGACCGAGGCGATGGTAGCCGAGACGACCAGCAGCAGGGCCGCGACGCCGAGGAGAGACATCAGCACACCGAGGGCAACGAACCACCCCCAACGATGCCTTAATTGCTCGACGCAGGTGCCGATTTTGTCCGGCAACCCGTGTGCCGACGCTGATTCGCTTGGCAGGCTCATGTGGCGCTCCATAGGGCGGCTGTGCCAAGACAGGACGGGTTGGGGGAACTTCAGCGCGCGAGAAGGGTTCAACCTGGCGCTTGAGCCGCCGAGCCAGCATCCCGCACCAGTAACCGGAAAGACACAAGCTGCCAAGAAGGCGCCCGAAACTGGAGCTCTGGCACGATCTGCGCTAGTTCATTGCGTTGCCGCATGGCTTAATCCCGGATATTGAAGGTTAATGACCCGCAACCCGCAAGCTCCGCCGCGAATTGTTGCGCTCAACCTTTCGACAAAGCTGGGGCTTCCGCAGCTAAGTTCGAGCTGCTCTGCAAGAATGAGGCACCTGTGACGACAAATTCGAAGACCCCCCTCCTCGACACGATCGGCTCGCCTGCCGACTTGAGGCGGCTGCCCGAATCCGATCTCCACCAGGTCGCGGCGGAATTGCGCCACGAGACGATCGACGCTGTCTCCGTGACCGGCGGCCATCTCGGTGCCGGGCTCGGCGTCGTCGAACTGACCGTCGCCCTCCATTATGTCTTCGATACCCCGCGGGACCGGTTGATCTGGGACGTCGGGCATCAGTCCTATCCGCACAAGATCCTGACCGGTCGGCGCGACCGCATCCGTACCTTACGCAAAGGCGGCGGCCTTTCTGGCTTTACCAGGCGCTGGGAGAGCGAGTACGACCCGTTTGGCGCGGCGCATTCCTCGACCTCGATATCGGCGGGTCTGGGCATGGCGGTCGCAAACACTCTCGCCGACAAGCCGACGAACGTCGTCGCGGTGATTGGCGATGGCGCCATGTCGGCCGGCATGGCCTATGAGGCGATGAACAATGCCGGCGCGATGCATTCGCGGCTGATCATTATTCTGAATGACAATGATATGTCGATTGCGCCGCCCTCCGGCGCGCTGTCCAATTATCTCGCGCGCCTTGTCTCGGGGGGCGCCTATCGCAGCGTTCGTGAAACCGCCAAGCAGCTCGCCAAGCATCTGCCGAAATTCATCTATGAACGGGCCCGGAAGACGGAAGAATTCGCCCGCAATTTCTGGGTCGGCGGCACGATGTTCGAGGAACTCGGCATCTATTATGTCGGACCGATCGACGGCCACAATATCGATCACCTGCTGCCGGTCTTGAAGAACGTTCGCGACGCCAAGGGCGGTCCGATCCTCGTCCACGTCGTCACGCAGAAGGGCAAAGGCTATGCCCCGGCCGAGGCGGCGACGGACAAACATCACGCCGTCAACATGTTCGACGTAGTAACCGGCGCGCAGGTCAAACCCAAGGCGAATGCGCCGAGCTACACGCGCGTTTTCGCGGAAGCCCTCATCAAGGAAGCAGAACACGACGACAAGATCGTCGCGATCACCGCCGCCATGCCCTCCGGAACGGGACTTGATGTTTTCGGGAAGGCCTTCCCGGAGCGGACGTTCGATGTCGGCATCGCCGAGCAACATGCGGTGACCTTCGCCGGGGGGCTAGCGACCGAGGGATACAAGCCATTCTGCGCGATCTATTCGACCTTCCTGCAGCGCGCCTATGACCAGGTCGTGCACGACATCGCGATCCAGCACCTGCCGGTGCGTTTTGCGCTCGACCGCGCCGGGCTCGTCGGCGCAGACGGCGCAACGCACGCCGGCTCTTTCGACGTCCCCTATCTCGGCATCCTTCCGGGCTTCGTCGTTATGGCGGCGGCCAATGAGGCCGAGCTCGTGCACATGGTGGCGACCGCTGCGGCCTATAACGAGGGACCGATCGCCTTCCGCTATCCGCGCGGCGAAGGCGTCGGCATCGAAATCCCGGAACGTGGCGAAATCCTGCCGATCGGTCGCGGCCGCATTCTGCGCGAGGGCAGCAAGGTCGCGATCCTTTCGCTCGGCACAAGGCTCGCCGAGGCCGTGAAGGCCGCCGAGGACCTTGCTACTTATGGCGTCTCGACGACGGTGGCGGATGCGCGTTTCGCCAAGCCGCTCGACCTCGATCTCATTCTTCGCTTGGCTTTGAACCACGAAGTTCTGATCACGATCGAGGAAGGCTCGATCGGCGGCTTCGGCTCCTTCGTCGCCCAAGCGATCATCGAGGAAGGCCTGCTCGACGGCCGGCGCGCGTATGGGCTGAAACTGCGCGCGATGGTGTTGCCCGACGTCTTCCAGGAGCACGACAAGCCGGAAAAGATGTATGCGCAAGCGGGGCTCGACGCGAAAGGCATCGTCGCCAAAGTGCTGGAGACGCTGGGCCGCAGCAAGGACGCCGCGCAGGCCCTGATCGCCTGACCCGCGGCCCATTGCATCAACGATTTAACCGCCGCTCTCACGGTCTCAGGCGCTCCTGCGGCGACGTATTCGCATCAAGGGTTCGCCGCGGCTTCTCTTGGCTTTCGGCCACTGCTTTCCCTCTTGATCCGCCGATTGCGCGGCTTTGTCTCAAAGCGCCGTCTTGTTTCATTGTATTGTGCCGACATCGCCTTTATATGCCTCGAATCATTGGCGGCTCGGCGGTCGGCCTCGGATGCCGCCAAAGCAGGGACTGCCAATCATGTCGCAGCAGCGTGCTGATCTTGCCCTCGTCGCGCGAGGATTTTTCGAGAGCCGCGCCAAGGCGCAGCAGGCAATCGCGGCGGATCTCGTACGCGTCGATGGGAAAGTCCTGCGCAAGCCGTCAGAGCCGGTCGATTCCACGGCGAAGGTCGAGGCAAAGCTGCCCTACCCCTGGGTCTCGCGCGGCGGGGTGAAGCTCGAAGCCGCGCTCGATTCCTTCGGCTTCGATCCCGCCGGCGCGACCTGCCTCGATGTCGGCGCCTCGACCGGCGGTTTCACCGATGTTCTGCTCGCCCACGGGGCGGCGAAGGTTTACGCCGTCGATGTCGGACACGGGCAATTGCATCCGCGGCTGCGCGCCGATCCGCTAATCATTCTGCAGGAGGGCAAGGATGCACGCAGTCTCACGCCCGCTGACTTCTCGGAGCCGCCGGTATTTCTTGTCTGCGACGTGAGCTTCATCTCGTTGGAGCTTGTTCTGCCGACGCTCCTCGTGCTCGCAGCGCCGCGGGCCAAGTTCGTGGGGCTCATCAAGCCGCAATACGAGGTCGGCCCCACCTATGTCGTCAAAGGAATCGTCAAGAACGCGGCGGCGCGGGACAACGCTTGTGCGCGGATTGCGGCGCTTCTCAGCACCGCTGGTTGGCAGATCGCCGGCCTGATCGGATCGCCGATCCAGGGCTCCGACGGCAACCGCGAATACCTCGTCGGCGCCACGAACGCCTCGCGCTGATGCGCATGAACCTTGAAATCGCGCGCCTCGGCCAACGCGGTGAAGGCATCGCCCATGACGCAGATGGCCCGATCTATGTGCCCTACGCCCTGCCCGGCGACAGGATCGTCGCCGATGTCGAGGGCGCGCGCGGCAGGCTGATCGAAATCTCTCAACCAAGTCCGGACCGGATCGCGACCTTTTGTCCGCATTACGGAACCTGCGGGGGTTGCGCGGTGCAGGCGCTTGCGCTTCGGCCCTATGTCGATTGGAAGCGCGCTCTTCTCGTTGAGGCGCTGCGCCATGCCGGATTGGAGCCGGAGGTTGCCCGCCACGTCGACGCGCATGGCGAAGGGCGCCGGCGCGCCACATTTCATGCGCGTTTCGATGCGCAAGGCGAGGCGCGGGTCGGCTTCATGCGGGCACGCGCGCACGACGTGATCGATCTTGATGTCTGTCCCGTTCTTGCGCCGCAGATGCGCGGTGCGCTCGCCGCGGCCCATGCCGTCGCAGCAGCGCTGCGTGGAGCGCAGAAGCCCCTCGATATCGGTGTCACGGCCACGCTTTCCGGACTCGACGTCGATATCAAAGGCCACGGGGCTTTGACGCCGACTGAGACCCAATCGCTCATCCGAGTCGCCGAGACGCAGGATCTGGCGCGGATTTCAAACGATCATCTGTGCCTTATCGAGCGACGGACGCCGCTCCTGCTTATAGGCGAAGTCGAAATCGCACCGCCGCCCGGCGCCTTTTTGCAGGCGACTCAGGCCGGGGAAGAAGCGCTGGCGGCAAAAGTCTGCGAAAGCCTCGCCGGTGCCCGCCGCATCGCCGACCTTTTTGCCGGAATTGGCACGTTCAGCCTGCGTCTTGCCGAGAAGGCGCAAATTCGCGCGGTGGACAACGACGCGCCGGCGCTGGCGGCACTCTCCAAGGCGGCGCGGGCAGCACCGGGGCTGCATCCCGCGACGATCGAGTCGCGGGACCTCTTTCGCCGCCCGCTCTGCAAAGACGAACTGGCTGAGTTCGATGCCGTTCTCTTCGATCCCCCGCGGGTCGGCGCTGAAGCTCAGGCGCGCGTCTTGGCCGATTCCGCAGTTCCTACAGTCGTGGCTGTCTCCTGCAACGTCCAAAGCTTTGCGCGCGATGCGGCGCTGCTCTCAGCCGGCGGCTATGAGATCGAAAGCGTTACGGCTTTCGATCAGTTCCGCCATTCTCCGCATGTCGAGTGCACCGGCGTTTTCCGTCGTCTCGGGAAGTCCCCCGGGCCGCGGCGACTTCTCGGCTGAACAGGCTCACCAAATGCCGACAGAAATTGGTCGATTTGGCCGCCTCTTTATCCTAAAGGTTTGGAATTGCGCCCATAGAACTTTTCGATCACAGGTCCAGGCAAAGGATCGGTAACAAGATTGATCTAAGACGGCTTGAGCTCGGCCCTCCCAGGGCCGTCATCAAACTTTCAAAACGTGATTTAGGATAGAGGCGCCATGGTTCCCCCCAACAGCGAAGCGGTCCACAGATTGCCTTTCATGGATGTTCCCCTGAAGCTCGCTTCGATCGTCGGGGAAAGGAATGTCGTCGTCGATCCGGCGCAGACCGCGGCCTATCTCGTCGAGCCCCGCGACCTCTTCAAAGGCCGGGCGCTTTGCGTGGTCAGGCCGGGCTCGACGGCCGAAGTTGCGGCTGTAGTCGCGTTTTGCGCCGAAACCGGCACTAAAATCGTGCCGCAAGGCGGCAACACCGGCCTCGTCGGCGGCCAGACCCCTTCGGAGCGCGGTGACGAGATCGTTCTTTCACTGCGCCGCATGGACAGGATCCGAGAAATCGATCTCTCCTCCAACACCCTCACCGTCGAAGCCGGCATGACCTTGGCGCAGGCGCGCGCAGAAGCCGAAAAGGTCGATCGCTGTTTTCCTCTGTCCCTTCCTGCAGCGACCGCTTGCACGATCGGCGGCAATCTTGCGACCAATGCCGGGGGGACGGCGGCGATCGCCTATGGCACAGCCCGCGATCTCGCCCTTGAACTCGAGATTGTGCTCGCCGACGGACGCATCCTGTCGGATCTCTCCAAGCTCAAGAAGAACAACACCGGCTACGACTTGAAAAATCTGTTCATCGGCTCGGAAGGCACGCTTGGAATCATCACCGCAGCGGTTCTGAAACTCTATCCGCGGCCGCGCGCCGTCGAGACGGCTTTCGTCGGGCTCGACGATCCGCAGCAGTCCTTGCGACTTCTTGAGCTTGCTCGCGAGATGGTCGACTACGAGCTCAAAACCTTCGAGCTCATCCCGCGCATTGCGGTCGATTTCGTGCTCGCCCATGGCAAAGAGGTGAGCGAGCCCCTGCCCGGCCGCTTTGCCTGCTATGTGCTGCTTGAACTCGCCGGGCAGAGCGAGGGGTTCGGCGAGCGCCTGCTTGGCCTTCTCCAAGCGGCGAAAGATAGAGGCATCATTCGAGACGCGGCGGTCGCCGCTTCGCCGGATGAGCGTAGCGGATTTTGGCGCATCCGCGCGCAGATCCCCGACGTGCAGGCCCACGAAGGCGGCTCAATCAAACATGACGTCTCAGTGCCCGTGGCCGATGTGCCGGCTTTCATCGAGGAGGTCGAGCGCGCGGTGACGCAGCGCGTACCGGGTGCGCGGCTCGTCGCTTTCGGCCATCTCGGCGACGGCAATATTCATTGCAACGTCTCGCAACCCGTCGGCGCCGACAAGGCCGCATTTCTTGCGCGCTGGGACGAGGTCAACGACGTTGTGCATGCAATCGTCGCCGCCCATCACGGCTCAATTTCCGCCGAACATGGAATCGGACGGCTGAAACGCGCCCTTCTGCCGCGCGTGAAGGACCCCGTCGCCTTGGAGGTCATGCGGGCTCTCAAGCGAGTGCTCGATCCGCAGGGAATTCTGAACCCGGGCAAGGTGCTTTAGTCCCACCCCGCCGCCGCACGCTGCAGCCGATCGTTGATTGCTTCGCCAATGCCGGTTGCAGGAATCGGCGCAACGGCGATCGTCGCATATTCGTTGCGATCGAGGCTACGCAGGTGGTGAAAGAGATTGGCGGCGGCCTCAGTCAGATCGCGGGCCGGCGAGAGATCAAGAATATTTTCGCCTTTGCCGAATCTGCCGCCGAAATCGAGACCTGCTTCACGCTGTTTGAGGCTCGTTGCATCGAGTCGCAAGCGGGCGTGCGGGGCGTAATGCGTGACGAGCATCCCCGGCGCGCGCGGCGCATCATCGCTTGTATGTATCGCCAACGGCCGGCCCAGCACAGATTCGATGGCGGCGCGCGAAATGCCGCCAGGGCGCAACAGCTGCGGCTGCTCACCAAGGCAAGAGACGATTGTCAATTCGAGGCCGACCATGGCGCTCCCGGCATCGATGATTGCATCGATCGCGCCATCGAGATCTTCGCGCACATGCGCCGCCGTCACCGGACTGAGCCGGCCCGAGAGATTGGCCGAGGGAGCAGCAAGCGGCAATTCCGTCGCAGCCAGCAGGCCTCTCGCAACGGGATGCGCCGGCACGCGCAGTGCGACACTGGAGAGCCCGGCGCGGGCGAGCTCCGAGACCGTGGCGCCGGGCGCAAGCGGCAGAACGAGCGTGAGAGGTCCAGGCCAAAAGGCCTCGGCCAGCGCCGCTGCCTCGGGCGTGAAAAGGCCTTGGGCCTCGGCGGCAGTACGATTTTCGACGTGGGCGATCAACGGATTGAAAGCGGGCCGATGTTTGACTGCATAAATCTTGGCGACTGCGGCGTCGGAAGTTGCGTCGGCGCCGAGCCCATAGACGGTCTCGGTTGGAAAAGCGACGAGCCCGCCAGAGCGCAGCAGCCGCGCAGCCGCGGCCAGATCCGCCGGTTCGGCACCCAGAACGAGGGTCGAGGATCCCTCTCTATTCCGTTCAGCCATATGCCGCCCATGCTCAACCGCCGCGGGCAAAGGCGCAGTTTTGATACAGGTCGTCAAGGAGATGGCAACCAAACGCGCAATCAGCCGAGGCGGCAGGTGCGGTCAGCTGACCCTGCGCAAATTGCCATACAACAACCGATCGGCGCGTTCCTGCTCGGATTCGCGCGCGGTGCGTGTGCCGTGATTGACGAGATCGGTGGCCTTGAGAAGGATTTCGCGCAAGGCTTCGCCGGCCCGCGCACAGATTTCCGCCATTGCCGGGGAAGCACAGCCGCCATGCATCTTATACTGGCGGCGGATGGCGACGACCGCGCCGACGGCGCGCCGGTCGAGATCGGCCACCACCGCTTCAAAATCGCGCCGGAAGCTGGCATCGAGGGCGCTATAGGCTTCGAGCGCCGAGGCGCGGCCAGGCAAAATCGAATTGTCGAAATAGTCCTGATAGGTAACGGGGCGCCATTGCAAGATGTCGTCGATCAATTCAGGCATCACCGGCAATTGTTCGATTAACATCACGATTTCATTGAAGAGATTGAGATAGTCGTTGGCCAGGCCGGAAGCCGGATTGACGATGGCTTCGGCGCGCTTCTGGCGGACGCTGTCCGACGAAGGCGTGCTTTCCCAAAGTTCGTGGCAGTATCCTCGCCCATTGTCGACGGCCCGTGTCTGGTTGATCGCCGGAATTTAGCGGGGAGAAGGATAACAATCGGTTTCCAAGCCGTCATTCTGCGCAAGTAAGGAAAATGCTGCGCCAAAGATCCGGGAGCTTGAGCACAAGCGGGACGCCGGCGAATGTCGCCCCTCTGGGGCCCCAAAAACCGCGCCGCTGGTGCTGCAAGAGAGGATCGAACTCTCGACCTCTCCCTTACCAAGGGAGTGCTCTACCACTGAGCTACTGCAGCCCGCCGCGGCGGCAAACGCATGCGCGGCGCCGGGCTATCTCGCATAGGCGGCCCCGATAGGCAACACGGCGCAGCGGCGCAATCTGAAAAGCCCTGTGATCTTCGGTATTTCCGGTACGTCAGGCGGGCGGCGCTTGTCGGCTCGCCCGCAAACCCTTAGAGTTTCGTCATGATTGATCTGGGAAGATGTAGGGAATCGTCGGGAGCGGCAATAGCAGCCGAGCCTGAAAATAAGGCGCCGCAGGACGGCGCGGCGACATCTCAGTCCGCGAAGGCTATTGAGAACGCGCGTCTGGCCGAGGCCTTGCGAGCAGAATCTGCGCCGCCGCAAAGCGCAAGAACGCGCCCGCCGCACCGCCGCCGGCGATCCGGGAAGATTACCCGACTAGACCGTTTCCGCAGGGGGGACAATGGATCGCATCCGCATCGTGGGGGGGCAGCCGCTCGAGGGCAATATTCCGATCTCGGGCGCCAAGAACGCGGCTTTGCCGCTGATGATCGCCTCCTTGCTGACGGAAGAGACGTTGACGCTCGAGAACACGCCGAGCGTCGCCGATGTCAGCATGCTGTTACAGATCTTAAGTCATCATGGAGTCGACTATAGCGTCGATGGACGCAAGCCCGGCGACGAACCGCAGGCAAGCCGCACGCTTCATCTCTCCGCCCGCAGAATTGTCGATATCACTGCGCCTTATGATCTCGTCGCAAAATGCGGGCGAGTTTCTGGGTCGTGGCTCCGCTGCTCGCGCGCATGGGCGAGGCCCGCGTCTCTCTGCCCGGGGGCTGCGCCATTGGCACGCGGCCGGTCGATCTCCTGCTCATGGTGCTCGAAGAACTCGGCGCCAAGGTCGATATCGAAGCGGGCTATGTCCATGCCCGTGCCAAGGATGGACTGCGAGGCGCCGAAATCGACTTCCCCAAGGTCACGGTCGGCGGCACGCATACGGCGCTCATGGCCGCCTCTCTCGCCAGAGGCCACACGCTCATCACCAATGCTGCCTGCGAGCCGGAGGTCGCCGACGTTGCCGCCTGCCTCGTCAAGATGGGCGCCAAAATCAAGGGCGCCGGCCAATCGAGGATCGAGATCGAAGGCGTCGGCTCGCTCACCGGCGCCCGCCATAGCGTCGTGCCGGACCGGATCGAGGCTGGAACTTATGCCATAGCGGTCGCCATGACCGGCGGCGACGTTCTGTTGGAACGCGCCTCTCCTGATCTTCTCCAGAATGCGCTCGATGTGCTCGTCCAGGCCGGCGCCGAGATCTCGGTCAACAATGAGGGAATCCGCGTCCGCCGCAACGGCTCGGGAATATCCCCGGTCGATATCGAGACCGCGCCCTTCCCCGGCTTTCCGACCGATCTTCAAGCCCAGTTCATGGCCTTGATGACCCGGGCCCGGGGCCGCTCGCGGATCATCGAGACGATCTTCGAAAATCGTTTCATGCATGTCCAGGAACTCGCCCGGCTCGGCGCCCGCATCAAGCTCGACGGCGACGTCGCGCATGTCGAGGGGGTCGCCGAATTGCAGGGCGCCCCTGTCATGGCGACCGATCTGCGCGCGTCCGTCTCGCTCGTCATCGCTGCGTTGGCGGCACGTGGCGAGACGATGGTGAACCGCGTCTATCACCTCGACCGTGGTTTCGAACATCTGGAAATGAAGCTCGGCCGCTGCGGCGCAATCGTCGAGCGCATTTCCGGAATCGGCTAGCCCCCGCTTGAACTTGGGCGTCGGCGCGCACACATGGTAGGCAACCAAGGATCGCTGCGATGCCCGACACATTGCGCCTCATCGCGCTCGACGCGGAAGACCTCGCAATTGTCTCCGCCAATCTTCAGGATTCGTGCGTCAAGGTCGGCGACATGGCCTACCTGCCCCGCTCCAAGCGTTTCGTTCTGCTGGCTTCGCGTTTCGACTGGCTGGCGGCGGCCGAAGGCAAGAACGAGCGCTGCCAAACCGGGCTCCATTTCGAGCGGGTCCTCAAGGTGACGCGCACCGGCTTCGATCAAAACGACAAGGATCTCTGCCTGAGCCTGCTCAGCGTGACTTATAAGAGCAAGGACGAACCGGCGGGCCACGTGACGCTGACCTTTTCGGGCGGCGCTGGAGTAAGGCTCGACGTCGAATGTCTGGAAGCGCAAGTTCGCGACGTCGGCCCGCGCTGGCCGGCCAAGACATGCCCTGACCACAAGCTCGACACGTCAGAGACGCAGGCGAGTTAAGGCGAAAGCCGGGCATGTTCGAGAGCCTCTATCAATCCTTCGCCGATACCGCCGATCCCTCCCAATCCAAGGCGCGGCTTTCGGCTCTGCGCAAAGAACTCGCACGGCAGGGATGTCCGGCTTTCTCGTTCCGCGCGCCGATCGCCATCAGAACGAAAACGTACCGCCCTCGGAGGAAAGGCTCGCCTGGTTGACGGGCTTTACCGGATCGGCGGGCCTCGCGGTCATCTTGAAAGATCGCGCAGTTCTCTTCGTCGATGGCCGCTATAGACTGCAAGTCAAAGAGCAGGTCGATCTCAAGGTCGTCGAGCCTGTTCCGATCGCCCAGACGAGCCCGGAAAACTGGCTCAAGAAAATCTCGGTACCGGCATAAAGCTCGGCTATGACCCCTGGCTGCATACGACTGGCCAGATCGAAAAATTCGAGAAGGCCGCGGCGGCCGCGGGCGGCGAACTTCTTGCGCTCGCCGAAAACCCCATCGATGCGATCTGGGCCGATCGTCCATCACCGCCAGGGGGCGCCGTCAGCCGGCATCCGGCGCGGCTTGCCGGCGAGCCCGCGGCGAAAAAGCTCACGCGCATCGGCAAGGCGCTTGGCAAGGCCGACGCGCTTCTGGTGAGCGATCCGCATGCCGTCGCCTGGGCCTTCAACATCCGCGGCAAGGATGTGGCCTATACGCCCCTGCCGCTCGCCTTTGCGCTGATTCCCAAGGATGGCAAGCCGCGGCTCTATGTCGATCCGGCGAAACTCGGCCCCGAGGTGCGTACCTATCTCGAAACGCTGGCTGAACTCGCCGAACCCTCGCAGCTTGAGGCCGACATCAGGTCTCTCGGCAAGGATCATAAGTGCGTCTTGTTCGATTCCGCGACCGCGCCGGTAAAACTAACCCGATTGCTGAAGGAGGCCGGCGGCGAGGCGCAAATCGGCCAAGATCCGATCGCGCTCATGAAAGCGCACAAGAACAAGACTGAGATCGAGGGCATGCGCCGCGCCCATCTGCGCGACGGCATCGCCATGCTGCGCTTCCTCCATTGGTTCAGCATCGAAGCTCCGAAGGGCAAGCTCACCGAGATCGACGCCGCACAGGCGCTCGAAACCTTTCGACGCCAATCGCATAAGCTGAGGGATCTCTCCTTCCCGACGATCTCGGCCGCCGGGCCGAATTCGGCGATCCCACATTATCGCGTCACGGTCGCGACCAACCGAGCGATAAAGAGGGGTATCTTCCTCATTGATTCAGGCGGCCAATACGAGGACGGCACGACCGACATCACCCGTACGCTGGCCGTCGGCAGGCCGAGCCGGGATATGCGCGATCAATTCACCCGCGTGCTCAAAGGCCATATCGCCATCGCCCGCGCCGTCTTCCCAAAAGGCACGTCAGGGGCGCAGATCGACGTTTTGGCCCGCTTGTCGCTTTGGCAGGCCGGCCTCGATTTCGAGCATGGCACCGGCCACGGCGTCGGCTCCTATCTCTCGGTGCATGAAGGCCCGCAGCGGATCGCGAAATCCGGCAGCACTGCGCTCGAAGAAGGCATGATCGTTTCGAACGAACCGGGCTACTACAAGGCCGGGGAATTCGGCATCCGCATCGAAAATCTCGTCGTCGTCGTGCCGCATAAGATCAAGGGCGCCGAATGCGAGATGTTCGGCTTCGAGACGCTCACGCTCGCTCCCATCGATCTTTCGCTGATCGAGCCGAAGCTTCTCGACGCGGGCGAAATTACTTGGCTCAATGCCTATCACGCGCGGGTGCGCAAGGCGCTTTCGCCGGAGTTGGAGCCCGCCTTGCGCTTATGGCTCGCGCGCGCGACGCGCCCGCTCAGGAAATGATCAAGAGCGTTGCAAACTGTTCTTGATGATTTCGCGCAGCGACCATTGCCCGCTTTGGCCGACAATTTCGCCGCGAATGTCATCGAGCTTCCAGAGCTTGCCTTCCTTGACAAAATCATAATGAACGATTGAGGAATCCTGCGCGGACTTGAACTTTGCCGCGATGACCGTCCGATCCGGTTGTTCGGCCTCCGCCGCGATGTTCAAATCCTCGACATCCGGCCCTTCGGAATTCGTGACCGGATCGAAATCGAGAATCGGTCCACCCGCCGACTTCGCCTCCATCGCGGTCACCGCCGCGAGAAGGTCCTTCGAAAAATAAAGCTGCCGGATCTTGGTGTCGTCGAAAGCCGAAGGACCGGAATAGCTGCCATCCTTGCCGGCTGAGACTTTGTAGATCGCCTCGACGATATCGAGCGGCGTGCGCGCGGCCGGCTTGCGTCTCGCAACGCGCCTGACTTTGGCAGGCGGCGCGGCTTCAGCAGGCGCCGCAGTTTCGGCGGCGGGAGCCGCCGCATTTGCAGGTGCTTGCGCCGGCGCAGCCTCATCGGTTTGCGCGGGCTGCGGCGATGTCGCAGGCGCTTGCGCCGGTGCTGCCTCCGGCGCCGCGGGTTGATCGGGCACCGGCGCTGTCGCGGAAGCCGGTGGCCAGGTCAGCGCCGGACTTTGCGTCATGCTCGGCGGAGATGGAGACGCTTGAGCCTGAGCAGAAACCGGCATCGCCAGCAAGAGCGAACTCGCCGCGCCAAAAACCGCACCTATATTCAGCCACTGATCTCGCATCACCCATCCCCCCTCATTGGAGGCAACCGTATTTGGCGAAAGCCCTCCAACATTAGCCTCTTATCCGACATAAAGATCTGCACCTTTTCGAGATTAAGCTCCGGCCAGATCTTGTTCGTATCAGGGCGGCTTAGCCTGCTCCCAGCGGCAAGTCTCGGCCATTCGCCTTGACTGCGTCGATCCCGAGTTCGTAGGCCTTGGCGAGCTTCAAACTCATCTCGCGGTTGGAGGGACGAAAAACGTGGTCGATGCTTTGATTGAAAACGTGTCCGACACGGCGTTTTGGGTTGCCCACTACCGTGCGCTCGAAAGCCAAAGGTCCGATGCCCTTTTTCATGATCCGTTGGCCGGCCTTCTCGCCGGAGATCGGGGCAAGGATATCGCGCGATCGATACCCGGGTGGTTTGCGACGAATTGGGCGATCGTAATTCGCACGTGCATCATCGACGACTACCTCCGGTCCGCGATCTCCGAAGGAGTGGACATCGTTCTGAACCTCGGCGCGGGATTGGACACCCGCCCTTATCGCATGGATTTTCCGAGCTCCCTGCTCTGGATTGAAGCCGATTATCCGGACGTTATCGCGTTCAAGGAGAAGAAACTGTCGGGCCAAAATCCGCACTGCCAGCTTGAGCGGCTAAAGCTTGACTTGGCCAAAGTGCCTGAGCGTCGGCAGATGTTCGCGAGCATCAATGCGCGCGCGAAGAAGTTGTTGATTTTCACCGAAGGTGTCTTGCCCTACCTGAGCGTCGAAGATGTCGGTTCCTTGGCGGATGATCTCAAGGCGATGGATCATGCTCGCTATTGGATCGTCGATTATTTCTCTCCCCAAGTGATCAAATTCCGTCAGCGCCTGATGCGGAAAAGAATGCGAAATGCGCCTTTCAAGTTCAAACCTG
Organism: uncultured Alphaproteobacteria bacterium; assembly: GCA_963759985.1. Taxonomy (GTDB): domain Bacteria; phylum Pseudomonadota; class Alphaproteobacteria; order Rhizobiales; family Beijerinckiaceae; genus Methylovirgula. Next base: position 912,872 of record CAVXBI010000001.1, on the reverse strand, counting down.
AAGATTGGTTCGGATTCTTCGAAGCGCATGGCTGGCATCTTGGAGAAATTCGCTATCTGGCGGAAGAAGGTGACCGCCTCCATCGGCCGATGCGCTTGCCGATGTTGCTCAAAATTGCTTCGAGCATTCGCAGGTGCTTCATCTCAAAAGAACAGCGAGCGGCCTTAAGAAGATTTGCCGGCTACGCCCTCCTTGTCCCGAAATGACATCGGCCGTCGGGCATTGACCTCTCCCGTTCGGCCCGTTCAATCCGCGGCCGCGAGCTTCAGCCATTCATCTTCGTCGATCGTTTCGATCCCGAGTTCGGCGGCTTTGGCGAGCTTCGAGCCTGCCCCGGGGCCGGCAACAACGAGATCGGTATTCTTGGAGACGGATGCCGCCACTTTCGCGCCGAGGCGCTCGGCCTGCGCCTTTGCCTCGTCGCGGGTCATGTGCTCGAGAGAACCGGTGAAGACGATCGTCTTGCCGGCCACCGGGCTTGTCGAAGCCACCTCCTCCATCGGCAGCGGCCGCACGTGCTCAAGCAGCGCGTCGAGTTCGTCCTCGTTGTGCTTTTCGCCAAAGAAATCGGCGACGGCCTCGGCCACGACCTCGCCGAGACCTTCGATGTTGTCGATCTCCGCGCGGGCTTCGGAACCTTCCTTAGCCGCCCGCGCGGTCGCGCGAAGCGCTTCGAACGTGCCGAAATGCCGAGCCAGCCGGCGCGCATTGGTCTCTCCGACGTGCCTGATCCCCAAGGCATAGATGAACCGGTTGAGCGGGATCTGCTGGCGCGCCTCGATCGCGGCGAACAGATTGCGCACGGAAGTCTCGCCATAGCCTTCCCGATCCTTCAGCTTCGTCGCGCTCTTTGCATCGCGCGCCGCGAGAGTGAAAATATCGGCCGGCTTCACGATCAGGCCTTCCGCATAGAATTGCTCGATCTGCTTTTCGCCCAATCCTTCGATGTCGAAGGCATGGCGTGAGACGAAATGTTTCAAGCGCTCTTTCACCTGCGCCGGACAAATGAGGCCGCCGGTGCAGCGGCGCACGACATCGGCAGTCCCAGTCTTTGGGTCGATCTCGCGGATCGCGGCCGAGCCGCACACCGGGCAGATCGTCGGAAAGCGATAGGGCTTGGCGCCTTTGGGGCGCTTTTCCAGAACCGGTCCCAGAACCTGCGGAATGACGTCGCCGGCACGCTGGATTCTCACCGTGTCGCCGATGCGGATATCCCTGCGGGCGATCTCGTCCTCGTTGTGCAAAGTGGCGTTGGCGACGACCACGCCGCCGACCGTCACCGGATCGAGCCGCGCGACCGGTGTCAGGGCGCCGGTGCGCCCGACCTGGATTTCGATGTCGCGCAGGATTGTCGTTGCCTGTTCGGCGGGAAACTTGTGCGCCGCCGCCCAACGCGGCGCGCGCGAGACAAAACCCAGCCGTTCCTGCAAGGCAAGGCTATCGACCTTGTAGACGACCCCGTCGATGTCATAGGGCAGCGAAGCGCGACGGCTTTCGATGTCATGATAATGGCGCAGCAATTCCTCGGCCGAATGGCAGAGAACGGTCAACGGATTGACCGGAAGGCCATAGGCTTTGAAGGCGTGCACCATGCCCATTTGGGTCGCAGCCGGCATCTTGCTCACCTCCCCCCAGGCATAGGCAAAGAAGTGAAGCGGTCGGCCGGCGGTAATCGTGGGATCGAGCTGGCGCAGCGAACCCGCGGCAGAATTGCGCGGATTGGCGAAGAGCGGCTTCCCCGCCTCGGCCTGGCGGGCGTTGAGCGCGGCGAAGTCGGCGCGCGTCATATAGACCTCGCCGCGCACCTCCAGGACGTCGGGCGCCGCGCCCTTCAAGACATGCGGGATCTCCGCGATCGTCTTGACGTTGGCGGTCACATCTTCGCCTTCATAGCCGTCGCCGCGGGTCGCTGCCTGAACGAGTCTGCCGCTTTCGTAGCGCAGTGAACAAGAAAGCCCGTCGATCTTCGGCTCCGCCGTCATGGCCAAAGGCACATCGGCGGCGAGCCCAAGGAAGCGCCGGATGCGGGCGACAAAATCCTCGACCTCGGCATCGGTGAAGACGTTGCCAAGCGACAGCACCGGCACTTTATGCCGGACCTTGGCGAATTTCTCTGCAGGCGCAGCGCCGACCCTCTTCGACAGCGAAGCTTTCGTGACGAGTTGCGGAAAGGCTTTTTCCAGAGCCTCGTAGCGGCGGCGAAGCGCGTCATATTCGGCGTCCGAAATCGTCGGCGCGTCTTCACGATAATAGCGCTCGTCATGGCGGGCTATCTCCGCTTGCAGGCGCTCATGCTCGATGCGCGCCTCGGCAAGATTGATCTTTTTCAAGCTTTTCGGCCTCTTCATGCCGAAGAATTAGCCCAGATCCCTGCGCACGAAAAGATGAGTTGCGTATCGATCAAAGCGGCGGCCGAGAGATCCAAAAATATCAATATCTCGCGACAATCCCTATTGCTCTGCCCGCGCGAAAAGATTGGGATCGGTTCGTTCAATATAAGCTTTCAGCAGCGCGGCCCGAGCGGCGTTAGCGACGGCGCTCGGATGGCCGTCACCAGGTATCGTCAGCGGCTTTCCCGGAAACGCGGCCGCATCGAGCGTGACATCGAGGACATCGAGCCCCGCGTCCCGCATGTGCTTTATAATATCTTCTTCCGTGTAGCCGGAGCGGCGCAGATAGCGCTCGTCGCCGCGAATATAGAGGATGAGCGTCGGCGCGCCGTATTTCTCCCGCGCCAATTCCGCCGCGCGCGCAAGAACGGCAACGTAAAGATCGACATCCGCACGGCTCGGCCCTCCTATCGCCGGCTCGACGAAGGCATGATAGAGGGACGTGTTGGCGAACAATTGGTTGAGAATTGTCCAGCTCTGATAGCAGGCGCCGCGATAGGTCGGACGCCCGTCGACCATTTCATAACGTGGCGCGCGCATCATAAAGCCGGCGGCGCAGGACGTGCGCTCCGCATGAAAAGCGGCGGTCTCGTAAACGAAGAGCCGCACACGCCCGCGCAAAAGAGAGTCGAACATGTCGGTCTCGAGCGCACGCAAGAACTGCTGCGGGCCATAGCCAGGAAACCCGAAATTCAGCACGCCAAGCTTGCGATCGTAGAGATCGGCGAAGATTTGCGGCAAAGTCTGCGAGTCCGGCAGGCCCGTCCCGAAGGTGAAAGAATCTCCGAAGAAAGCCACCGCCGGCCCGGTTTCAGTCGAGATGACCTTGCGGTTGCGATTGGCGTCGATCGTGTAATTCACGTCGAAGATCACGCTGCGCGTCTTCGCCGCGAGTTTGACGTGATGGAAAATGCCGGGGTGTTCGGGGCCCCAGCCCAAAATCGGCCGATACCCCGAATAACCTGGCGCCCGGGTTTCGACCGGTCGCGCCTGCGTAACCACCGAATAGGCTTCGATCCCGGCAAAGCCTATCAGGACGGTCGCAACGACGAGCAAGACGTCACGGATCCAGCCACGCAAGACGACGGCAAAATAGATAGCGAGAACGGCCGCCAGAGAGAAATATTTGAAACCGCCCCAATTGTCGTAGGGCGCCTCGAAAACATAGACAATCGCGCCGAGAATGACGACGGGAACGAGGATTTTCGCGAAACGACGAGCCAACATAAATCGCACAGCGGATCTCCGGGCTGGCTATCAAACTCCACCCTCGGGATCAACCGATGAAGGCTCAAGGAAATTCTACCGCATGTTGCACGATCGGCGCAGCGCACGGCAGGAGTGAGCCGGCCGCGAGCATAGGGATGATGCGGAATAGCCGTGCAGGGAGCGCCGGTTTTGACTGCCGATCGCTTATTGCGCGCGGGCGCCGGGGCGCGCGGCGGAAGCAGGTTTTCTGGAACCGAGGTAGAACTTTTTGCGGAGCGCCGTGATCTGAGCTTCACTCAAAGACGACAAATCGGCCGCCGGGGAGAAGCGCACGCCGACGTTCTGGCCGCGCCGCCACGCGATCTCCGCATCGAGCATTTGCCGGGCGAGGTCGTCGAACAAGCGAACTTGGCGCGGGAGTTGGAGATTGGCAGCAAGCCGCAGCCGCGCACCACGGTTCGAACGGTCATAGATCTGGCAGTCGATCAGAAATCGGTCATTCTGATCGAGGACCATGCCGTATTGGAGATGCGTGCGTCGGCGCGCCTCGCGCCTTTTGTTCCGGCCAGCGGCCTGCGGTTCGATGATTGTGTAGCTTGCCTCTCTTGTGCGAACGAGATTTTGCCGTGTGACCTTGACGGCCTCCAAGACGGGAGCAGCGGCGATTTTAGGCTTATGGGGAGAGGCCATCGGGCGGATCCAGTCGCCATCTGTAGCAATATTATTGCGTCATTTCAGGTGCTTGTGCAACTATCTTCAAGATCATGGTACATGCGGATGAGCGTTTAGCCGTTGGGGCTTCGAACCCTTGGCGGCAGGCGCCGCACCCTGGGACGCGGTTACGTGGACCTGCGCCATGAACCTGATCCCGGCGTCCTGGCCGCGCTGCCAGGCGAGCCGAACTTCGAACAATTGCTTCGCCACATCGTCGAAAAAGCGGAATCGGCTCGGAAGCGTGGCATTCACCGGAATCCGCAGCCGCGCCCCATGGGAGGATCGGTCGTGAACCTGGCAATCGGTCAAAACCCTGTTGCGGGAATCAAGAATTCTGCCCGACTGCAAGCGCGTACGCCAACGCGGCTCCGAGCGTTTGTCGCTGCCGAGGTCAGCCTTCTGTGGCTCAGCACCCATAGGCTAACTCCATTGTATTCCAGCGCCCGCAAAACTCGCTGCCCTCCAAAGCGGATCGCCTGCCCTCGGTTCCCCCGTGATCTAGTTTAGGTTGCTGTCAAATTTGCCAGCAGCATATTAATCTTTGCTTTATCAACTCACTCAGTTTTGCCGGGACCGGCGACAGGAGGACTGGATGATCGCGTCGAAAAGGAGCGCCCTTGCCTTGCGTTGCATGGTTTTTGTTGTTCTTTCTGCGCTGCTGGCACAAGCGGCGGAGGCGCAAACAGCGGCTTCGGAACAACACAAACTCGTGGTTTTTGCCGCGGCCAGCATGCAGACGGCGCTCGACGCAATTGCCCCGATCTTTGTCCGACAGAAGGGAGAAACCGGCAGCATTTCGTACGGCTCTTCGGCAATTCTCGCCAAACAGATCGAACGGGGTGCTCCGGCTGACGTTTTCATCTCAGCCGATGTCAAATGGATGGACTATCTCGAAGGAAAGAAACTTCTTGAACAGGGGACGCGACGCAATCTCCTCGGTAACAGTCTCGTTCTCATCGAGCCGGCCGATGCTCAGGCAGAACTTAAAATCGCGCCCGGCTTCGATCTCGCCGCGGCCGCCGGCGACGGCAAGATCGCGGTCTGCACGGTCGATTCATGTCCGGCTGGGATCTACGCGAAGGAGGCGCTGCAGAAGCTCGGTGTCTGGGACGCGGTCGAACCCAAGTTGGCTCAGGCCAGCAATGTGCGCGACGCCTTGAATCTCGTCGCACGCGGGGAAGCGAAGTTCGGCATCGTCTATGCGACCGACGCCAAGGCCGAACCGAAGGTGAAGGTGGTCGATGTCTTTCCCGCTGAAACCCACAGCCCGATCGTTTATCCGGTTGCGGTGATCGCGGGATCCAAGGATCCGGAGGCGGCAGTTTTCGTGGCTTTTCTCAGATCGCAGGCGGCCGTTAAGATCCTCCTGGAGCAGGGCTTTACCATCATCACCAAGAAGTAGCGCGGCATTTGGGCGATCGAGGTGACGGTTCACTTTCGCGGCTTCGTTGGATCTGCGCCCGCAGACGGCCAGGATACGGATGGCTGATATGAGGAAACGCGTTGGCGTGCTGATGGGCGGCTTCTCAGCCGAGCGCGAAGTGTCGCTCTGTTCGGGCAAGGCTTGCGCCGACGCACTCGCGGCAGAGGGCTTCGATGTCGCGCGGATCGACGTCGATCGCAATATCGCTGACTTCCTTGCCAGAATGAGACCGGACGTCGCCTTCAACGCGCTGCACGGTCCCTATGGCGAAGATGGGATCATCCAGGGCGTTCTCGAAATGCTAAGGATCCCCTATACGCATTCGGGCGTGCTCGCTTCGGCGCTCGCCATGCGCAAAGACCGCGCCAAGGATGTGTTGAAGGCAGCCGATATTCCCGTCGCCGCGGGCGTGACCGTGGATCGCTTCACAGCGTCGCGCGCGCATGTGATGCCGCCGCCCTATGTGGTGAAGCCGCTCGCCGAAGGGTCGTCTTTCGGGATTCTCATCGTGAAGGAGGACCAAAGCCATCCGCCACAGGAGTTAACGCGCGACGACTGGCCTCATGGCAATGAGGTGCTCATCGAACGCTATGTCGGGGGTCGCGAACTGACCTGCGCCGTCATTGGGGAAAAGGCCTATGACGTGATCGAAATCAAGGCCGCCGACGGCGGTTGGTACGATTACAACGCCAAATATGCCAAGGGAGGCTCGATCCACGTCCTTCCGGCGAATCTTAAAGAAAATATTTACCACTTTGTCCAAGAGTTGACGCTCAGGGCGCACAAGGCGCTGGGTTGTCGTGGCGTCAGCCGCGCCGACTTCCGCTATGACGATCACCCCGGAGGCGGGGGTGAACTCGTCATCCTGGAGGTCAATACGCAGCCCGGCATGACCGAGACATCGCTGGTGCCCGAAATCGCGGCGCATGCCGGCCTGTCGTTCGGTGAGCTCGTCAAATGGATGGTAGAAGACGCCTCCTGCGACCGGTGAAGGAGACGTTTTCAAATTCGCCTTCCTTGCCGGCTTACCTGGGAGCTCCACATATCGTTTCGTGGAAGGCTGACAGCCGCATGATCCGCCGCGGCCGGCGGACGTTGCGCGGCCCAAGGCTCTGGTTCATGCGGCTCCTGATGCTGCTCACTGCCCGCGGCACGGGCGCCCTCGTCGCGCTTGCCTTCCTTTGCGGGGTCGGAATTTACGGCGCAATTCTCGGTGGCCAATATGCGGCCTTCACCGCTTCCGAAGGGGGAATTCCGGACTTTCTCGCACGGACGCTCGGCTTCGGTATCAAGGCCGTAACCATTTCCGGTGCGCGCGAACTCTCGGACCAGAAAATCCTTGATGTCGTCGGTATTGGACCCACCAATTCTCTTCCTTTCCTCGACGTCGCGAAACTGCGCGAGAAGCTTGTGGCCCTGCCGCTTGTCAAAGACGCGAGCGTCAGCAAGCTCTATCCCAACCGGGTGATGATCGAGATCGAGGAGCGCCAACCCTTCGCGCTCTGGCAAAAGGACGGCGCGGTGAAAATCATCGCCGCCGACGGCACGCCAATCACCGCCCTCGACGAAACCCGTTTCGTCATGCTCCCGCTTGTGGTTGGCGACGGCGCCAATGCGCGAGTCGCTGACTATTTTGCACTCCTCGATGCGGCGGGCGCCCTGCGACCGCGGATCAAGGCAGGCATCCTCGTGGCGAAGCGGCGTTGGACCTTGAAGATGACGAACGGAATTGAGGTTTTGCTGCCCGAGACCGGGGCAGTCGCGGCAGTCGCCGGCCTCGCCCGGTTGCAGCGCGATTTTGGCGTGCTCGACAAGGACATCGTCTCGCTCGATCTGCGCTTTCCGGGTCGGCTCATCGCGCGTCTGCCGGAAGAGGCCGTGCCGCCCAGCGCCGATATGCATAAGTCCAGTTCGAAGGGCAGCCAGACATGAGTGCACGTACCCTGCCGGCGCGCATGCGAGCCCTTCCGGCGCGCAAGAGCGCGTTGCTCTGTGCGCTCGATGTCGGCACTTCGAAGATCGTCTGCCTCATCGCCCGTCTGGATCCGATGAACGCCTCCGAGTGCTTGCGCGGGCGCACGCATCGCTGCCGCGTGCTCGGCATAGGCCATCAGCGCTCGGCCGGCCTGAAGAGCGGCGCCGTCGTCGATCTCGATGAAGCGGAAAATGCAATCCGACGCGCGGTCGACGCCGCCGAGCGCATGGCCGGCGTTGAAGCCGAAAGCGTCATCCTCAATGTGACTGGCGGCCGCATCGGATCGCAGCTTTACAACGCCCGGGTGGATATCGGCAGCCGCGGCGTCAACGAAGCCGACATCCAGATCGTGCTCGAGGCTTGTGCCGCTCGCACGCAGCAGCAAGGCAAGGCGGTGCTTCATTCGCTGCCGACCGGATTTTCGCTCGGCGACATGCGCAACATCCGTGATCCGAAGGGCATGATTGGGGACGCGCTTGGCGCCGACATGCACGTCGTGAGCTGCGACGCGATTGTGGCGCACAATCTGATGTTGGCGGTCGAGCGTTGTCATCTTTCGATCGAAGCGACCGTCGCAACGCCCTATGCGGCGGCGCTCGCCGCCCTGGTCGACGACGAGGCCGAACTCGGCACCACCTTGATCGACATGGGCGCCGGCACCACGTCGATTGGCGTCTTCGCCGGCGGCAGCCTCGTTCATGTCGATGCGCTGGCGCTCGGAGGCGGCCATGTGACATTGGACATCGCACGAGGCCTGAACACGCGGCTCGCGGACGCCGAGCGCCTGAAGACACTCTACGGCGCTTCCCTCAGCTCCCCCTCCGACGAGCGCGAGACTGTCGCCGTGATGCTGGCCGGCGACGACGGCGATCGCCCGACGCACGTGCCCAAGTCGCAACTCCTGCGGATCATCCGCCCGCGGGTTGAGGAGATTCTCGAGCTCGTGCGCGACCGTCTGAAAAGTGTGGGGTGGCCGGCAAGTTCCGCGTCGCGCTTCATTCTCACCGGCGGCGCCAGCCAACTGACCGGCATGGCCGAGACGGCCAAACAGATCCTCGCCGGCCAGATCCGGATCGGGCGCCCGCTCGGCATCCATGGCCTGCCGGAGGCGGCCAAAAACCCCAGTTTTTCCGCGGCGGTAGGCCTCCTTCTCTATCCGCAGGCGGCCAAAATCGAATATTTTCGGCCCGGGCGACGCGTAGCGGAAGCGGCGACGGGAACAAACGGCTACATCGCCCGCGTCGGGCAATGGTTGAGAGAAAGCTTTTAGGTGATAAGAAAATACGGAAAAGCGCGGCGGCTGATTCGTTTTTTTCGAGGGTGATCACAACAATACGGGCGACCCGGACCGGGTGCTCCAACGTCAAGAGGCCAGACCATGTCGATCAATCTCAAAGCGCCCGAACTGAAGGAATTGAAGCCGCGCATCATGGTGTGCGGCATCGGGGGCGCCGGGGGGAATGCAGTCAACAATATGATCGTCTCCGGTCTCATCGGCGTCGACTTCGTTGTGGCCAACACCGATGCACAGGCGCTCACATCATCGCGTGCCGATCGCGTCATCCAGATGGGATTGCAGGTGACCGGAGGCCTCGGGGCCGGATCGCAGCCCGAAGTCGGCCGCGCCGCGGCCGAGGAAGTGCTTGAAGAGATCCGCGATCATCTCTCCGGCGCACATATGGTTTTCGTCACCGCCGGCATGGGCGGCGGCACCGGGACCGGCGCCGCGCCGATCATCGCCCGCATCGCCCGCGATTTGGGAATCCTGACCGTGGGCGTCGTCACCAAGCCGTTCCAGTTCGAGGGCATCCGCCGCATGCGCGTCGCTGAATCGGGCATCGTTGAACTGCAGGATTGCGTGGATACGCTGATCGTCATTCCCAACCAGAACCTGTTCCGCGTCGCCAACGAAAAGACCACGTTCGCCGACGCCTTTGCCATGGCCGACCAAGTGCTCTACTCCGGCGTTGCTTGCATTACCGACCTCATGGTGAAGGAAGGCCTGATCAATCTCGACTTTGCCGACGTCCGTGCGGTCATGCGCGAAATGGGCAAGGCGATGATGGGGACGGGGGAAGCGACCGGCGAGAAGCGGGCCGTTCTCGCCGCGGAGGCGGCGATCGCCAATCCTCTCCTCGACGAGGTCTCGATGAAGGGCGCCCGTGGTCTGTTGATCTCGATCACCGGCGGCAGCGATCTCACGCTCTACGAGGTCGATGAGGCCGCGAGCCGCATTCGCCAGGAAGTCGACGAAGACGCCAACATCATTCTCGGCGCGACCTTCGACCAGAATCTCGACGGAATGGTGCGTGTTTCGGTCGTGGCGACAGGTATAGACGCCAGTGCGCAACTCCGTGATTTGGAGGGCTCCGAGGCGCATACCCATGCCGGCGAGCGCTTGCTCGTGTCATCTCAGACGCATCACGCCGATCCCTCCATGCAACGCACTTCGTCCGGCCATGCGGCGCTTCAGTCCCTGCCGCAGATTACCGCTCGCTCGGCGCCCCATCCCGAGCCGACCGCGGCACACTTGGCCACTCAGGCTGGCACGGTGCGTGGCGTCCACCTCCAACCGGTCTTGCCGCAGCCGCGCGATCACGCTGAGCCGAGCGCCCCGCCACCGCCAAAGAGCGAGCCTCACGGCACGGGCCCATTCATCCCGCCGGCGCCGGAGTCGCCAATCGTGCGGCCGCAACGCATGCCGCAAATCGAGGATCTGCCCGTACCCGCACAGAAGCAAATCCGTGCACAGCGGGGCGATCAGGCGGATGAGATGCATCACGAGACGAAGCGGCGCACCTTGCTCGAAAGGCTCGCCGCCTTCGGAGTGAGCCGCCAGGATGAACCGCACATGGCGCGAGAGACCAAGGCCGCGTCGCAGGCGGCGCGGTGCGCACAACCAAATTCGGTCCACGCTGAATATGGCAAGCGTGGCTCGCAGCCGGGTCGGAATGGCCAACAGTCTCTCGACGCGCAGGGCCGCATCGTACCGCGGGCCATCGAAGAGGATCAGCTCGAAATCCCCGCCTTCTTGCGCCGGCAATCGAACTGATTCCAAAATAACGTGAAGGCAAGCTTCGGGCCGAATCATCACCTTGCAAACGAGTTGCGGCAGAAGACGAAGGAACTCGTCGTCGCGCCGCGAAACAGGCCTTTAATCACGACTTAAAGGTGTAACAGAGCGTAAGAAAGCTTGATTTGGTGCCTTTTTGACGCAGGCGTAGGGTCCGCCTCGTCGATGAGCCAGGGTTCTCGACCGCAGCGATGCGTGAGTTCATGGCGAACGGGCCGGACGGATGAATTTCGAGCGACAGACGACGCTCAAGAATTGGGTGTTTGCATCCGGCGTCGGTGTCCATTCGAATGCCGCCGCCACGATCATCCTTAATCCGGCCGAAGCTGACACCGGAATTGTCTTTCAGCGCACAGGGCCGGAACGCGGTCCAAAGGCCGCGGTTTCGGCGCATTGGTCGCAAGTGACCATGACGGAGCTTTGCACGACGATCGGCGATGGCGCGCGAGGCGCGGTCGCCACGGTCGAACATTTGCTCGCCGCACTTCTGGGCCTTGGCATCGACAATGTTCTCGTCGAAATCGACGGCCCCGAAGTCCCGGCCATGGACGGATCCGCCGCAGCGTTCGTCGACATGATCGACGCGGCGGGGATCGAGGCGCTTTCGGCGCCACGCCGCTACATTAGAATTTTGAAGCCGGTGCGAATCAGTTTTGGCGATGCTTTTTGTGAGCTGCGACCGCACGAATTGGGGCTTCGCCTCGATGTCGATATCGATTTCGCCAGCGCCGCGATCGGGCGCCAGGCAAGAGCGGCCGATCTCGTTTGCAAAACATTTCGTCGGGACCTCGCCAGGGCCAGAACCTTCGGTTTTCTGGCCGACGTGGAACGGCTTTGGAAGGCCGGCTTCGCGCGCGGGGCTTCGCTCGAAAACACGATTGCCGTACAAAGCGATCGCATCCTCAATCCCGAAGGTCTGCGCTACGAGGACGAGTTCGTCCGCCATAAAATGCTCGATGCGGTCGGCGACCTTGCGCTGGCCGGAGCGCGGATCCTTGGCCTCTTCCGCTCGCATTGCGGCGGCCACCGGCTGAACGTCGCCGTGCTGAAGGCCCTCTTCCGCGATCGCTCGGCCTTCGCGTGGGTAGAAGCGGCGCATGTTTCACCAAGTCTCCACCGCGAATATGGGCCCCTTCCCGCCCATGCCGTGCCCCTCGCCGACCCTGTGCTTGGTGGCCGATCCCTGCACCGGAACGCGATCGCCACAGAAATGCCTCGGATCGAGCCGTAGCATCCGCCGACATCTTGCGCTAAAATTGGCGCTCAGCTGCAACGCCCGTATCATCGGGTCCTGCTCGAGTCCCACCGTATGTCTCCTGCCCCGGTTTCAGTTCGACATTCGCTTGTCCCCGGGCGTGGCGCAGGGCGTCGGCTCACGCTTCTGATGGCCTTGGTCGGGCTGACATTGCCGGTCGCGGCCTGCTCCTCCTTCGATTCGCTCGATTCGCTCAACCCGATGACTTGGTTCAACGGCGAGAAGTACGAGACGAAAGTGATTCCCGACACGCCGCCGGAGATGCTCTACGACGAAGGGCTCGCCTATTTGAACGGTCACGACTACGACAAGGCGACCAAGAAATTCCAGGACCTCGAAAAGGAATACACGTTCTCGCAATGGGAGCGCAAAGCACTGGTCATGGAGACCTTCAGTCAGTATCAAAACGGCAGCTTTGACGACGCGATCGGCACGGCGCAGCGCTACATCGGCCGCTACGCCAGCGCGCCGGATCTCGACTATATCTATTATCTCGAAGCCATGTCCTATTATAATCAGATCCCGGATGTTTCACGCGATCAGGATCGCGCCGAGAAAGCCGCCGCCGTCTTCTCCCAGATCGTCGACAAATTCCCCAATTCCCAATATGTCGACGACGCGCGCTACAAATTGCAGGTCACGCACGACCAGCTCGCCGGCCAGGAGATGATGGTTGGCCGATATTATTTGAAGCTGCGTAATTATACTGCCGCGATCAACCGATTCCGCGATGTCTTGGCGAAATATCAGACGACCCGGCATGCCGAAGAGGCCTTGCTGCGCCTGACCGAGGCCTATTTGGCGCTCGGCATCACCAACGAGGCGCAAACGGCGGCGGCGGTGCTCGGTCATAACTTCCCCGACTCGCCCTGGTACAAGGACGCCTATGCCGACTTGCAGCAAGGCGGGCTGAAACCTCACGAGGATCCGACCTCATGGATTTCCAAGGTCTTCCACGGTGTTGGCTAGGCTTTATTTGACGCGTACCCAGTCCTCTGCTTGATGCGCTTGATTCGGCCGCGATTTCGGGTTTTTCATCGCTCTTCCCCGCCTGTTTCGTCACTCCAAAGGTTGTTGCGTCCGCGCGAAGGGTGCTCATGCTGGTTCAGCTTGCCATTCGCGACATTATTCTGATCGACAGGCTCGATCTCGAATTCGGTCGCGGCCTCACCGTTCTGACCGGAGAGACGGGCGCCGGAAAATCGATCTTGCTCGATGCGTTCTCCTTGAGCCTCGGGGCTCGGGGGGATGGTTCGCTCGTGCGCCAGGGCGAGGCGCAAGGCCAGGTCACAGCCGTTTTCGAACTGCCCTTCGATCATCCGGCGCTCGCGGCAGCCCGCGCCCAGGACATTGAAACCGAAGGCGAACTCATCCTGCGTCGCGTGCAGATGGCGGACGGGCGCACGCGCGCCTTTGTCAATGATCAGCCGGTGAGCGCACAGAGCTTGCGGACGATTGCTCGCGAACTCGTCGAAATCCATGGTCAGCACGACGATCGCGCGCTGGTCGATCCGAATGTCCACCGCCAGCTTCTCGACGCCTATGGCGGCCATACCGCCGAACGCGAGCGCGTTCGTGCCGCCTTTTTGAACCTGCGCGCCGCCGAAGCCGAATTCGCCTCCGAGCAGACGCGCCTCGAAAAGGCCCGCGCCGATGCCGATTATCTGCGTCACGCTCATGCGGAGCTCGTCGATCTTGCGCCAAAGCCGGGCGAAGAAGCACGCCACGCCGAGCGGCGCGCCACCATGATGCAAGCGGAAAAGGTCAGCGCCGAGTTGCGCGACGCCGCCGACGCGGTTGCCGGCGAGGGTGCGCCGCTTGCAGCCTTGTCATCCGCCCTGCGGCGTCTCGAGCGAAGGCAGACGCAGGCGCCGGATCTGCTCGGTCCGGTTGTGAGTGCGTTGGATTCCGCTTTCGCCGCTTTTGACGTCGCGAGCCAAGCGGTAGAACAGGCCTTGCGCAGCGCCGAGTACGATGCGGGCGAGCTGGAGCGGGTGGAAGAAAGGCTCTTCGCGTTACGCGCGGCCAGCCGAAAATATGGCGTTGCCGTCGATGCGTTGCCGGCCCTGGCCGAGCAGATCGGCGTCGATCTCGCGGCACTCGATGCCGGCGAAGCGCGGCTCCAAAGCCTCGGCGAGGCGGCGAAGGCGGCGGCTGCGACTTATGCCAGCGAAGCGCGCAATTTGTCGGACGCCCGCAAGAGCGCGGCACGGGACCTTGAAGGCGCCGTCAATGCCGAGCTTTCCCCACTCAAACTCGACGGTGCGGAATTCAGCGTCAAATTCCATCCGGAGCCGGCAGCACCAGGCCCCGAGGGAATCGACCAGATCGAGTTCTGGGTGCGAACCAACCCCGGGACGAAACCAGGACCGCTGGCCAAGGTCGCTTCCGGCGGGGAACTCGCCCAATTCATGCTGGCGCTCAAAGTCGTACTCGCCGACCGCGGATCGGCCCCGACCTTGGTCTTCGACGAGATCGACACGGGGGTCGGCGGCGCCGTGGCCGATGCCATCGGCCAGCGGCTCGCGCGACTTGCTGCCGATGTCCAGGTCCTTGCCGTCACTCATGTGCCGCAGGTGGCGGCCCAGGCCGCCGGCCATTTCCGCATCGTCAAAGATGCGACCGACAAAGGCGCTCGCGTCGCAACCCGTGTGTCGAACCTCGCGAAGGAGGCGCGGCGCGAAGAGATCGCACGCATGCTCGCCGGCGCAACGATCACGGAAGAGGCGCGCGCCGCCGCCGGCCGGCTGATGGAACGGACGGATTGAGGGAGATCGCCCTCAAAAGGAACCATCGGTGATCAGGCCTTGCTCTGTCACGACAATCCATTTGCCGCCCCGCTGCCTGATCGCCAGGACCCGTCCGACGCCGGGTAGGATCGAGCCGCGCTCGACCTGATAGACATTATCGTCCTTTCCAACGACGATTGCCGCGCCGTCATGCACGTCATGCAGCATATAAGTGCTGACGATCGGCTCCGGGAAATCGCTTGCAAAAACCGCGGACGAGGCCGGCGGTTTCTGCCTAATCGCACCGGTGGCGCTGTAATCGATTCCCGGTGGCTCGACGGGCGTGCCCTCGACGGTAGCGATCGCGGTGCGCGGATAACCCAGGCTTGGCTGTGCAAAGATCATCAGATGTTCAATGCCGCCGAACATCGGATGAGGATGGTCGGTTGAAACCATATAGGTTGCAAAGCTCGCCGAGACGACGGCGGTCAGAACGCCCGTGCTGACGAGGGCCTTGTCGATAACGGAAAGAGCTGCCTTTTGCGCAAGAGACGTATGACGCGCCAAACCACGCGCGCCGTGCCGGAGGACGCTGCGCGATAGGTGCATGCCGGTTTTAGTGCCCGGGCCGGGAAGCTGCCTCGGCATCTTGGGCTCTTTCTCTCTTGCGGCTTAGCGGAAAACGAAGCTCAGCGACCGATGAATTCATGTGCGTCCTTCAGCGATGCAAAACGCGGCAAGCCAAGCAAAGTCTCCACTTCGACGGTGCCGTCTCCGAAGCGAACAAAGGGGCGGTCCCTCAGCCGACCGCGCTCGACGATCCTGCTCGTCTGCACGGTTTGCTGCTCTCCGTTTCGCGCCGTCCGCTCGAGTACGGTATCGAAGAAATTCTTCAAGGCACCGAATCCAGTTTGCAGAGCGCCAAGAACGGCGAGACCGAAACCGGTCAAGATCGTCATTTGGGCGATGACGACCATGTTGAAGGGCAGTTCGCCGCGACCGAGAAGCTTGGTCAAAATCTCGATCGACGGCGCGCCGGAAAGGAGCAGTGCCCAACCGAGCGCTACCACCATGAGACCGATCCAGGTCAGTCTATCGAAAACCATTTTCTCAAACCTCCGATGTCTGGCGAGCCCGCGATGATCCGCGTCGCGTCGCGGTCGAAACGATTTTCATTTCGAAATCTCACCTTTCGAAATGAAATTGAGTTCCTGCACGAGAACATCCTTGACGATGTTTCCCTTCGGTCTTTGGTTGGTCTTTTGGACGAGCGCCGCGGTCAACCCGGCGACGTCGTATTTCTGGAGATGGTGGAAATCGAGCTTGGGATCGGAATAGATCGTCTGGAATGCCTCATCGAGCAGGTAGACCTCCGGTGGCACCGTATCGCGCGGGGCACCGTCAACGTATGTGAACCCGAGCTGCGCGACGACATAACCTTGGACGACGCCGTCTGCGATCATTGGAACGTTGATCGGATGCAATTTCTGATATTGGATTTTCTCGGCCGGATGATCCGTGGTTTCGGCTTCGGCGCGCGTGAGCTTCCAAGTTGCCGACGCATATGCCGTCGCAGCGGTTACGAGGCAGATCCAGATGCAGCTTGCAGCGAGCCTGATCATCGCCGCGCCGCCCGGCTGACCGAAGCAGTATAGGTGCCGTCGGAGTCATCGTCCTCGATCGTACGCGCGATCAAGGCGCAGACTTGGCGCACTGCCTTCAGATGAATTTCGAGAACCGCCAGGTTCTTTTCCAGTTTGCCGCGCAGGCGACTGAGCTCGGACAGAATCTGACGATCATGCGAGCGAGGGCCCAGCGCCCGCATGGCGCGGCTCAGCTCGAGGAGCGCATGGCTCTTCTTGTGATTGAAGTCGGCGTAATCGACCGACTTATATTGTTCCAACGTCACGGTTTCCAATTCGACGAGGCGCTCGATACGTTCGATCGTTCGTGCAAAAGCCTCGCGCGCCGCCGCGACGCGAAGCTCATCGGACGCCTGCATGGCCGGCTCGGGCTGAGCCTGTGTGGCCTTCATTGCAAAAGGTTGGCTTGCCATTTGCGCTACGAATGTTTCGCGGTGACTTCGCCGACCCGAGCGAGCGAAGCGGCGAGCTCGCTCTCATGGTGGAAGCGGGTCTCGCGGCCAAGATGTTTTGGCCCGATGCCCAAATCGACCCGTTTCGAAAGATCAGTTCCCAATTCCTGGGCGAGCATCGATTTCCAAATGCCCGTCGGCCCATCGACGGCGGCGGTCCGCTGCGGCGCGGCGAGGATCTGCGTTCGATCGAGGCCCCCCGCCTTCGGCGTTGAATTGGAGCCGCGTCAAAGAGCCGTTGAAGACCGGCGTGCGCGTGATCGATCTCTTCATGCCGATCTGCGCCGGCCAGCGGATCGGTGTCTTTGCCGGTTCCGGCGTCGGCAAGTCGACGCTTCTCGGCATGATGGCCGGATCGAAAGGGTTTGATTGCGTGGTCATCGCGCTCGTCGGCGAACGCGGCCGCGAGGTGCGCGAATTTCTCGATGATTCACTCGGCGCCAATCGCAAGCTCGCGGTGACAGTGGTTTCGACCGGCGACGAGAGCCCGATGATGCGCCGCCTTGCACCGCGGACGGCCATGACGATTGCGGAATTTTTTCGCGATCTCGGCGAAAACGTCCTGCTGATCGTCGATTCGGTGACGAGGTTTGCGCATGCGGCACGCGACATCGCGCTCGCGGCGGGCGAGCCCGCGGTTGCGCGCGGCTATGCGCCGAGCGTCTTCAGCGACCTGCCGAAATTGCTTGAGCGCGCCGGACCCGGCGCCGACGGAAAAGGCTCGATCACCGGCATATTCTCGGTTCTCGTCGACGGCGACGATCACAACGATCCCGTGGCCGACAATATTCGCGGCACGCTCGACGGCCATATCGTGCTCGACCGCGCCATCTTCGACCAGGGTCGATTTCCCGCCGTCAATATCTTGTCGTCGATTTCGCGGCTTGCCCAGAATGTCTGGACCAAGGAGCAGCAAGCTCTCGTCGTGAAGCTGAAATCCATGGTTGCCCGCTACGAGGATACTCGCGACCTGCGCCTGATGGGCGGCTATCAGCAGGGCCAGGACAGCGACCTCGATCAGGTCGTTGCCCTGGTTCCGAAACTTTACGATGCTCTCGTACAATCCCGGATTCGCCGCCGAGCAAGGACGCTTTTCGCGAGCTCGCCCAGGCCTTGCAGGCCAAGTGATCGGCCAATTTATTCCGCTGCCTCGGGCGTTTGTCGTCCCACCATCGGCTGGATTGGCGCGGGTTCGGCAGCCGACGAAAGGACCGGGTTCTTGCGGCGACGAAACAGCCCGTTCAACCGGTCCATGTAGAGAAAGATGACCGGTGTCGTATAGAGCGTCAGAATCTGGCTGACGCAAAGTCCGCCAACGATGGCAAAGCCGAGCGGGCGGCGCAATTCCGAGCCGGTGCCGATGCCGAGCATCAAAGGCAGGCCGCCGAGAATGGCCGAAGCGGAGTTTTTCTCCGGCGTCGCAGCCCATTTGCGGCGCGACGGACTTGCGCATCTTGCGCATCCGCCGCAAAGAGAACCGCTAAAAAGCGGTCCGGCGTCGCATCAAAGGCGAGCGGGAGGAAGAAGAGGAATGAAAGAATTCATCAAGATCGGACTTGCGACTTTCGTGCTGTCTTTGTGTTTTTTCGTGCCGCTTGTCGCCCAGCCGCTGCAAGAAGGCGCGGCCGCCTACGCCCACCAAGATTATGCAACGGCCCTGAAGTTGTTGCGTCCTCTGGCTGAACGAGGCGATGCTTACGCGCAGGCCAATCTCGGCCTCATGTATGCGAAGGGCGAGGGCGTGCCGCAAGATTATGCGCAAGCGGCAGACTGGTATCGCAAGTCGGCGGAGCAAGGCAATGCGTTTGCCGAAGGCAACCTCGGCCTGCTCACCGCGAACGGCCAGGGCGTGAAGCAGGATTATGCGCAAGCGGCGGTGTGGTATCGCAAGGCCGCTGAGCAAGGCGATGTCGCCGCGCAGGCCAACCTCGCTTCAATGTTGGCCAAAGGCCAAGGCGTCGCACAAGACTACGCACAGGCGGCGACATGGTTTGGCAAGGCGGCTTCGCAGGGCAACACCTATGCCCAAGCCAACCTCGGTCTGCTCTACGCCAAAGGCGAGGGCGTAAAGCAGGATTATGCGCAGGCGGCCGATTGGTATCGCAAGGCCGCTGAACATGGCGACGTCATCGCGCAGGTCAATCTCGCGCTGCTCTACGCCGAGGGCCAGGGCGTGAAGCAGGATTATGTGCAAGCCGCCGCCTGGTATCGCAAGGCCGCCGATCAGGGCAACGTCGCGGCTGAGAGCAATCTCGCTGTGCTCTACGCCAAAGGCGAGGGCGTGCCGAAGGACGATGCGCAAGCTGCCGCCTGGTATCGCAAGGCCGCAGATCAGGGCGATGTCGGCGCGCAGAGCAACCTCGGCCTCATCTATGCCGAAGGCAAAGGCGTGTCACAGGATTATGCGGAAGCCGCCAAATATTATCGCCTGGCCGCCGACCAAGGCGATCTCGCCGCGCAGAGCAACCTCGCTCTCCTCTATGTCGAAGGCAGGGGCGTATCGCGGGATTACGCCGAAGCGGCCAAATATTATCGCAAAGCCGCGGAGCAAGGCGACATCGCTGCCGCGGGCACTCTTGCGCAAATGTATATGGGCGGCCAAGGCGTGGCGCAGGACTACGCGCAGGCAGCGATCTGGTATCGCAAAGCCGCCGACCACGGCAACCTTGCGGCCGAGAGCAATCTCGGCCTCCTCTACGCCAAAGGCGAGGGCGTTCAACAAGACTATGCCGAAGCTGCGAAATGGTACTCGAAGGCGGCGGAACGCGGCGATCGCTTTGCGCAGAGCAACCTCGGGCTCTTGTACGCGAAGGGCCAAGGCGTGCCGCAGGATTATGCGCAGGCCGCAGCCTGGTATCGCAAGGCTGCGAAGCAAGGCGATGCGTTTGCCCAAAGCAATCTCGGATTTCTTTTTGCGAACGGACAAGGCGCGCCACAGGATTACGTGCAGGCCTATAAGTGGTTCGAACTTGCCGCCTCCGATTCCACGAATTCCGAATATCGCGACAATGCCGCCAAGAACCGCGACATTATCGCCGACAGGATGACGCCAGAGCAGATCAAGGAAGCGCAGCGGCTCGCAGCCACATGGAAGCCGAAAAAGGCACCATAGGCTTTTACGGGCTCCCTCGCGTTCCGGAAACCAGCTCTTAATGCGCCAGCCGTTCCAGAAGATCGCGGACGTGTACCTGATCGGTCTTATAATTGCCGGTCAACGTGTACATCACCAGATTGACGCCGCCGCGCAGCGCGAGCTCGTGCTGGCGCGCTCCGCCCGGCACCAGCGGATAAAGACTGTCGCCTTCGGCATCGCTTGCCCAACCGGCAGCGAGATCGTTCGAGGTGATGATGATCGGTGAGACGCCATCGCCGGCGCGCGCCGGGCGGGCGCCATCGGCTGGATTGGGCGGCGGCAGAGCCTCGATCCAAGTCTGCCCGATCTCGTAGCGGCCGACGAATTCGTCGATGAGATAAAAGGTCTTGGTCACGACGTGATCGGCCGGCAC
Source organism: uncultured Alphaproteobacteria bacterium (assembly GCA_963759985.1). Lineage (GTDB taxonomy): Bacteria > Pseudomonadota > Alphaproteobacteria > Rhizobiales > Beijerinckiaceae > Methylovirgula. Next base: position 892,503 of record CAVXBI010000001.1, on the reverse strand, counting down.
CGGTTCGAGCTCGGGGACATCGACGCCGTCGAGCAATTGGCGCAGCCATTGCGTCTCGGGCGTCGGCGGACCGCCGGAATGAACCGAGAGAGCGTCGCGTGTGTCGAAGATGATCGTGCCGCCCTGCTTCATATAGGCTGCGACTTTGGCGATCGCGGCTTGCGAGGGCTGCGGACTGCCTGCGACGATCGGCCAATAGAGCATCGGATAGAAGGCGAGTTCGTCGCGCTCCGGATTGACCCCCACCGGATCGGCGGGGATCAGAGCCGTGCGTTGCGCCAGCACTTGCGAAAGGGTCGTCAGCCCGCTCTTGCTCTCCGCATCGACGTCGGGATCGCCGCTTATGACGTAGGCGAGCCTGGTGTTCAGAACCGATAGAAGATCGCTTTGCGAAAGCGGCTGATCCAGCTTTGGATCGGCCCGCAGCGCGTTCGGCGCAAAGCTGAAGGCAACGCCGACCAGAGCGAGCGTTGCAGCGGCGCGGCCAAGCCGACGCGGCAGGCTGCCGCCAAGCCACAATGACGCGAGCGCGTCGGCAATGAAGAGAAGGAAAGCGATGGCAAGCAGCAGCGGGCGAAGATCGACCGGCGCAGCCTGGCGCAAAGGCTCCTTGACGAAGCCCAAGCCTGAATAATCGGCAGCTCTCAATGTGTCGTCGGCGCGCAAGGCATTGACTGCGAGCAATTGATCGGGCGGCCCGTAAAAGCCCGGCGGATGATCGGCATCGCCGGCAGCCTCGAAGGTCGCGGGGACCGGCTTTGCGGTCGGCGGCGGCGGACCGAGAACGCCGAAGCCGTCGAGCGTTCGGGTCGGCGGCACGCTTTCGGCCCTCTCATGCTCTTGCCCTACCTTTGCCTGGTCGGCCCTCGCCGTTTCGCCCGAGAGCGCCACGATCTTGCGCAGCATGTCCACGAAAAGGCCGGACAAGGGAAGATTGGACCAGGTCGTATCGGCCGTCACATGGAAGAGAACGATCATGCCCTTGCCATCCTGGCTCGCGGTGACGAGCGGCGTTCCGTCGACGAGATGCGCCCAGGTCTTGGCCGGCAGATCGGCATCGGGCTCGGCCAGAACCTGGCGCCGCACCGTCACTTCGTCGGGAACCTTGAGGCCGAAGAAGGGGCTTTGCTGTTCGAAAGGCGCCAGCTTCTTCGGGCTTTCCCAGGAGAGCGCACCGCCGAGGATGCGCCCGCCGCGCCGCAGCCGTACCGGGACGAGATCGTCAGAATCCGCTGCCGCAAGCCGCGTTCCGGCGAAGCGCAACAGAACGCCGCCGTTCCCGACGAATTGCTTCAGGCGCTCGTGATCCTCCGCCGAAAGATTGCCGACGTCGGCCAGGATCAGCACGCTCACGTGATCGTCAAGGAGCGCGGCAATCGGATCGGGCGTCCCCGGCCGTGCCTCGCGCACGTCGGCATAGGGAGAAAGCGCTTTGGCCAGATAGTAGTTGGGCGCGAGCAGGGGCAACGAAAGGTCCGCCGTTTCGCCGCTGACCACGCCGACGCGCCGCCGCTTCCAGCGTTCGTCGAGAAGCGAAACAGCTCCGGCCGAATGTTCGTCGAGGATTTCGAGCCGGGCGATTTCGTTGCGTAAATCGGTCGGCAGATCGAACTTGGCCCGCGTCTCGGTGGGGCTTTTCGCGCTAGGCCCGGCGAAATCGAACTGCGCCTCGCCGAGGCCAAGACCCTTGAGATCGAGCGCCCGCACGATTCCCTGCGTCGGGCTTTGCGCCGAGCTACGCAGAACCCGCACGACGAGGCCGCCTAATTCGTTCTGCGGTCCGGCAAGGGCGCGCGCCGCCTGCGTGCTCGTCACCAGGACGGCGCTGGAGACAAAACCCGCGAGCTTCTCGCCGAATTCGCGCGCATGACCGCGCTCCACGCCGTCGGCGATCCAAACAAGCGTCGTCTTCGGCTGGCCTGCAACGAAACTCGCGATAGGTCCGATGAGGGCCAAGCGGTCGGGAATGAAGGGCATGGGTTTGACGGCGCGTAAGCGCTCCAGCGCGCCCGCGGCGTCGGAAGCGATGATTTCATGGCCGCCATCAGATGTCGCCACGATCGCAACGGCCTCGCCACGCCGGCCCGCCTCCCCAATCCGCTCTGTCGCCGCCGCCATGCGAAGATCCCAAGACGGAGCCGCCGGCCAATCGTCGTCGATGACCAGGAGCAAGGGCCCGCCGCGGCTCTCGCCCGCCGGCAGCGGATTGAAGATAGGACCGGCCATCGCCAAGATGATTGCGGCTGCGATGGCCAAGCGCAGGACGAGCAGCCACCAGGGCGTATGGGCCGGCGTCTCGTCCCGCGGCCGTAGATCAAGAATCAGGCGCAACGGCGGGAAGGGAACCCGCCGTGGCCGCGGCGGCGTGATCCGCAACAGATAATAGAGCACCGGCAGGCCGGCGAGGGCGACGAGTACGGCTGGGATTGTGAAGGCGAGTGGCAACCCGAACATCAGACGGCAACTCTCGCAAACGGTCCGTCAAGATCGGCTTCAAGCCGCATGCGCAATGCCAGCAGGGCTTCGGACGCCGGCCGATCCGTCCGATGCGGTAAAAAGCTCCAGCCACGCCGCCGGGCGGCGGTCATGACGGCGTCGCGATGCGCCGCGAGCCGCGCGATATAGTCGCTTCGGAAGCTTTCCGCCTGCCCTACCCGCAAGCTCACATTGGAATCGACATCGACGAATTCGGTGTGTCCGGCGAAGGGGAAAGTTTCTTCGACCGGATCTGCGATCATCACGAGATGCCCGCGCGCGCCACGGGAGGAAAGAATTCTGATCTTCTCGGCGATATCGGCGGGATCGCTGAGGAAATCGGAAATCAGGATGGCCTGCGTGCGCGGCGGCAAGGTCATGCTTACGGGCAACTCAGCCGGCACGAAACCGGACGAGCGCTCTTCCGCAAGCAGAGCCTGAGCAAATCTGGCGACGATGCCGCGCGCCGCGATGGGCCGCGTCAGACCAATGAGGCCGATCCTTTCGCCACCCTGGACCAGGAGATCGGCGGCGGCCAGGCCGAGAACCAGGGCACGATCGAGCTTCGATTGAAGCGCGAGCTTCGAAACGAAACCCATTGACGGAGAGCGATCAATCCAGATCCAGATCGTATGCGCGCCTTCCCATTCGCGTTCGCGAATATAGATGCGGTCGTCGCGCGCCGAGCGGCGCCAATCGATGCCGGCGGTCGATTCCCCAGCAACGAAAGGCCGAAATTGCCAAAAGGTCTCGCCGGCTCCCGCCACCCTCCGGCCATGCACGCCATGCATCACGCTTGAGGCGATCTCCTTGGCGGCAACGACGAGGCTCGGCAGATGGGCGGCGAGGTCGAGCGCAGCCCCTTCAGTCGCGGGGGAGACTTGCCTTTCCGTTGAATCGAGCAGCCGCACGTCGCTCATTGATGCGTCACATGGTCGGCGAGCCTTGCGATCACGCCCGGCACGGTTTCGCCCTCCGCCCGTGCGGCAAAGGTGAGTGCCATGCGATGTTTCAACACAGGACCGGCAAGCGCGACCACGTCGTCGAGCGAAGGCGCAAGACGCCCATCGACGAGCGCCCGTGCGCGCGTGGCGAGCATCAGCGCTTGCGCCGCGCGGGGCCCCGGCGCCCAAGCGATATGCTGGGTGATGGCGAAATCGCCCTCCCCCGGACGCGCCGAGCGGACGAGATCTAGAATGGCCTCGACGACCTGCTCGCCGACCGGCAGGCGCCGCACCAGGCGTTGCGTTGTCACGAGTTCATCTGCCGTCATCGCCGGTTTCGCCTCGGCGTCCTTGTCGCCGGTCGTCTCAATCAAAATGCGCTTTTCGGCGGCACGGTCGGGATAGGTGACGTCGATCTGCATCAGGAAGCGATCGAGCTGCGCCTCCGGCAGCGGATAAGTGCCTTCCTGCTCGAGCGGATTCTGCGTGGCAAGCACGTGGAACGGATGCGGCAGGTCGTGACGTTCGCCGGCAACCGAGACATGATGTTCCTGCATCGCCTGCAGAAGCGCGGATTGGGTGCGCGGGCTGGCGCGATTGATCTCGTCGGCCATCAGCAATTGCGCGAAGATCGGCCCTTTCACAAAACGGAAGCTGCGGCGACGATCGGCCGTCTCTTCGAGGACTTCGGAGCCGAGAATGTCGGCCGGCATGAGATCCGGCGTAAACTGGACCCGGCGCGTATCGAGGCCGAGCACCCGGCCCAAGGCCTCGACGAGTTTGGTCTTGGCAAGACCCGGAACGCCGACGAGCAAGCCGTGACCGCCGGAAAGCAGCGTCACCAAGGCTTCTTCGACAACCTGCTCCTGCCCGAAAATAACCTCGCCGATGGCTTTTCGCGCCGCCGCGATGCGATCGAGCGCCAGCTCGGCCGAGCGCAGCACAGCGGCTTCGAGCGAAGTTGTATTGGCTTCCTGCATCACGGCCTCACTTTGGTTGAGAATTGCAGTTCATGGACCAGATTGGGTTCGAAAGCCATAATATCGATACGGCAACCGGATAGTGTTCCAGCTTCGGCACCGCAATAGGGCAAAGCCAATCCGAAGGATGGCTTGCCAAAAGAATGCGGCAGAACAAAAGCTTGAAGCTGGAACTTAAGCCGCGGCACAATTCTTTGCCTGTAAATCAGCCCCGAGACTTCCTGGATTCCGGGCACCCCGGCAGCCCTGCCGCCTGGCTCGCTGATCTGCTAAGAGTGCGGCCGCGCAAGATTGCCGCGAGGTTCCCGCTCATGACCTATCTGAAACAGATTTTGCAGCCGGGAGAGACCGTTGTTTTCGACGGCCACCTGCACTGGATCATTTATCGAAAGGCGATTTTCTTTCTCGTTTGCACCTTGCTCGCCGTGGCCGCCGCGGTCTATTTCCGCAACACCAATTATCGTTGGACGGCGTCGCTCGCGCTTATCCTCGTCTTTGGCCTGCTCACCCTGATCTTTGCGATTCACGGGTGGTGGCGCAGCTTTACCACTGAGATCGCGGTGACGACATCGCGCGTGGTCTATGAAAGCGGCTTCATCCAGCGCCGGACCGCCGAAATGAACATGGACAAAGTGGAATTGGTCGATGTCGTCCAATCCCTGCTCGGCCGGATGCTGGACTATGGCACCGTCAACATAAGGGGGACAGGCGCGAGCATCGAGCAACTCGAGCACATCGCCCATCCGCTTGAGCTCAGAAACGCCATTACTGCGCGCTGATATCGTCTGCGGCGCGTTCGCCGCAGGAACGCTTGCCGCGTCCGGCACCGTTGCGGCCGGAGCGGCGAGCCAATCAAACCTTGCGATCGCCGGTGCCGGAAGGCCGCCGCCGATCGGGCGCTTCATCCTCGGACTTGGTCTCATCCGGCAAGGGCTCAGCCTTCAGAATTTCGGCGGCGGCCTTCGCCAGTTCTTGCCAAGCGTCGCGGCTGGCCTTCGCCTTCCGTTGTGTGGCCTCGGTGGCAGACAGTTCCGCTTTTCGTGCGGCCTCTACCACGGCTTCTTCCAATTCGTCGCCCGCTTCCTGCGCCTGCGTGAAAGCCGTGTCGGCGGCGGCCGAGGCAGCTGCGTCCTCGGAGGCGGGCGTCATATCAGCGGCGGCCACGGGTTCGGGCTCCGCGGCCTGCGCGACGGGCGCGGCTGTTGTCTGCGGGGACTCGGCCGGAGGCAAATCCATCACCGTCTCGAAATCCGGATGCGTGTTGCCGGCTGTCGCACCATTCGGCTTCAGCCCTGCATCGCTCGCCGTCGATTCGGCGCGCCCAGCGGCTTTTTCCTGGCTCGGTGCAAGATCGGCAAGCGGCCAAGTGAAACCCTCGGCGAGATGGGGCGCACCGAGCGGAAAATTGGCCATCCGGGACATCATCAGCTGGATTTGTTCGTTAAACGTGTCAAGCATCCCGGTCATGAACTTCATCTGGATCGCGACGATGTCGCCGACTTCCCGGGCTGTGCTCAAGTCATCGATCAATTTTGCATTTTGCTCGAAGGATGTGCGCGAGACTCGGCCGATTTCTTCGGCAAAAACTTGAAGGTTCTGCACGGCGGCCGAAAAGCTGCTTGTCGTAACATCGATGCCGGCAGGGGCCGGCCCTGAATCCTGATTTTCCATCGCGTCCTCCTCCGCCGTCTCAAGCGACATCATCGCGACCAGAGCGATCGTCAGGAGCTTACCGTATCGGCAGGAATATCGACAGCAGGTTCGCGATGAAAAAACTCTATCCGCGTCGCAAGAGCCCGAACACCAGCGACAGAATGAGCAGGACGATCGCGACCCAGAAGATGAGATGTGCGGCCCCCATGGCCGTTCCGGCAAGGCCACCGAACCCGAGGGCACCGGCGATGACCGCGATGACCAGGAATATCAATGCCCAATAAAGAAGATTGCCGAAATTCATGTGCCCTCCCTGCGAGTCGCCGCAATGACGAGACTGCAGCCAACCCGCTTCGCTTATGTTGGTAGCTCAACGGCTTCGCGACGGCTCCGGTTCCGCAGGTAGCGGCGAATTTGCACGCATCGCCGCCTTCAGACCGGCCAAGCCCGGCATCAACTCTCTCAAAGAGGCTTTATGCCCGGCAGGGAAGGCTCACTCAGGGTATGGGGTGCCGTTCACGCGGCATCGGCCGGCTCACGAAGCGCCGCGGCGACTGCGGCGAGTGCTGCTTGCGCGCCGGCGGCGTCCGGCCCGCCGGCCTGGGCGAGATCGCGGCGCCCGCCCCCGCCTCTGCCGCCGAGCTTGACAGAAGCGCGGCGCGCCAGCTCCACCGCGTCGAAGCGCTGGGTCAGATCCTCGGTCACGCCGACGACGACGCCAGCCTTGCCGTCGGCGGCAACTCCGACGATGGCGACGACCCCCGACCCAAGGCTCTCCTTGGCCGCATCGGCCAGCGACTTCAGATCTTTCATCTCGACGCCGGAGACCTCCTTGCCGAGAAATTTCACGCCGGCGATGTCCTCGACCGCCGGCGCACCTGCGCCGCCCATGGCGAGGCGCTTGCGCGCCTCGGCAAGCTCGCGCTCGAGCTTGCGCCGGTCCTCCAGCACATGCGCAAGGCGCTCGTCCGCCTCTTCCTCGGGCGCCTTGAGCAAATGCGCGAGCTCCTGAAGCTTGCGGGCCTGGGCGTTCAGATGATGGCGGGCTTCGTCGCGGGTCTTGGCCTCGATGCGCCGCACGCCGGCGGCCACGGGGGATTCGGAAATGATGGAAATGAGGCCGATATCGCCGGTCCGGCCGACATGCGTTCCGCCGCAAAGTTCGACCGAAAAAGGTGCATTCGCCCGCGATCCGTCGATTTCGTCGCCGCTCGAGACTTCGGCTGCGCGGCCCATCGAGACGACACGAACCTCATCGCCGTATTTTTCTCCGAACAGGGCCCGGGCGCCGGAGGCTATGGCATCCTCAAGATCCATGAGGCGGGTCTCGACCGGCGCATTCGTGAGCACGGCGCGGTTGGCGATGTCCTCGATCCGCGCCAATTCTTGCGCGCCGATGGGTTTTGGATGGGCAAAGTCGAAACGCAACCGGTCTGAGGCGACGAGCGAGCCTTTCTGCGCGACGTGATCGCCAAGAACCTGGCGCAAAGCCTCGTGAAGGAGATGCGTGGCGGAATGATTGGCCCGCACGGCGCGGCGACGCTGATGATCGACCTCAAGCTCGACTGCAAGGTCCGCCCTCGCCTCCCCCCATCCACCATGCCCTCATGGATGATGAGGCCGAGCCTCTTTTGCGTATTGGTGACGCGGAAGGCAAAGCCCGGCGCGCGGATGAAGCCGGTGTCGCCCACCTGGCCGCCCGACTCGCCATAGAAGGGCGTCTGATTGACGATGATCTGGCCGCTTTCGCCGCGCCCGAGCCGCGTCACCTCGCGTCCGTCCTTGAGCATCGCGAGAATGATGCCCGCTGCGGATTCCGTCTCATAGCCAAGGAATTCGCTCGCCCCGAGCCTTTCCTTGAGGCCGAACCAGATCGTTTCCGTCGCCGCCTCGCCCGACCCCGCCCAGGCCTTGCGCGCCTCGGCGCGCTGCTGCCGCATGGCGGCATCGAAACCCCCGACATCGACGCCGATCTGGCGCGCCCGCAAGTGATCCTCCGTAAGATCGAGCGGGAAACCGTAGGTATCATAGAGCTTGAAGGCGACGCTGCCAGGCAGGATCGCGCCGCGCGGCAGATTGCGGCTCGCCTCGTCGAGAATGGAAAGGCCGCGCAGAAGCGTGACCCTGAACCTTGCCTCCTCGAGCCGCAAGGTTTCGACGATGAGCGCCTGCGCACGGACCAGCTCGGGATAGGCCTGCCCCATCTCGCGCACCAGAACCGGCACAAGCCGCCACATCAGCGGTTCTTCCGCGCCGAGCAATTGCGCGTGGCGCATGGCGCGGCGCATGATCCGCCGTAGAACGTAGCCGCGGCCCTCGTTTGAGGGCAGCACCCCATCAGCGACGAGGAAGGCTGAGGCACGCAAATGATCGGCAATGACTCTGTGGCTCGCCTTTTGCGGTCCGTCTGGATCGATGCCGGTCGCCGCGGCGACGGCGAGAATCAAGGCGCGCATAAGATCGATATCGTAATTCGACGGCACGCCCTGAAGAATTGCGGCGATGCGCTCAAGTCCCATGCCGGTGTCGATCGAAGGACGCGGCAGGCCGATGCGTTCGCCCGGCCTCACCTGCTCATATTGCATGAACACGAGGTTCCAGAATTCGAGAAATCGATCGCCGTCCTCGTCGGCGCTGCCGGGAGGGCCACCGGAGAATTTCTCGCCCTGATCGAAGAAGATCTCGGAGGAAGGGCCGCAGGGGCCGGTATCGCCCATGGCCCAGAAATTGTCGGAGGTCGCGATCCGGATGATCTTTGAATCGGGAAAGCCGGCGATCTTCTTCCAAAGAGCATAGGCTTCATCGTCATCATGATAGACGGTGACGAGAAGCTGCTTCTTCGGCAGGTCGAAATGTTTGGTGATCAGGGTGAAAGCAAATTCGATCGCCTCGGCCTTGAAGTAATCGCCAAAGGAAAAATTGCCGAGCATCTCGAAAAAGGTGTGGTGGCGCGCGGTATAGCCGACCTTGTCGAGATCATTGTGCTTGCCGCCGGCGCGCACGCATTTCTGCGCGGTGGCGGCGCGGCTATAGGGCCGCTTCTCCAGACCGGTGAAAACGTTCTTGAACTGGACCATGCCAGCATTGGTGAACATGAGCGTCGGGTCGTTGCGCGGAACGAGCGGCGACGAAGCGACGATCTCATGCCCATTGCGGGCAAAGTATTCGAGAAACGCAGTCCTGATTTCGTTGACGCCGTTCATTGGCTTTGCATCCGTCGGCGCGGCGAACGTGACGCCGCAACGATCAGGCCGGAAAGGAGAAGGCTTGTTCTAGTCTCATCATTTCGGCCTGTCGAGCGCCAACGGATCCGCGTTCACGCCTCCAATTCGCCGTTCTCGTCGCTTTCGCCGGGCTCGAGAATGCGCTGCGCGATGAGACCGGAATTCTCCCTTATCGCCTGTTCGATCCTCGAAGCGGCATCGGGATTGTTCTTCAAATAGGCCTTGGCGTTCTCGCGGCCCTGGCCGAGCCTCTGGCTGTCGTAGGAGAACCAGGCGCCGGACTTTTCGACGACCCCGGCCTTGACGCCGAGATCGATGAGCTCGCCCACTTTCGAAATGCCGGCTCCATACATAATGTCGAATTCAACCTGTTTGAACGGGGGCGCGACCTTGTTTTTCACCACTTTCACGCGGGTCTGGTTGCCGATCACTTCCTCGCGCTCTTTGATCGACCCGATCCGGCGGATGTCGAGCCGGACGGAGGCATAGAATTTCAAGGCATTGCCGCCGGTCGTGGTCTCGGGGCTGCCATAGAGGACGCCGATCTTCATTCTGATCTGATTGATGAAGATCACCATCGTATGCGACTTGGAAATCGAGGCGGTGAGTTTGCGCAGCGCCTGGCTCATCAGCCGCGCGTGAAGGCCAGGCTGGCTGTCGCCCATTTCCCCGTCGATCTCGGCACGCGGCGTAAGGGCTGCGACCGAATTGATAACGAGCACGTCGATGGCGCCGGAGCGCACGAGCGTATCGGTGATTTCGAGCGCCTGTTCGCCGGTGTCGGGCTGCGAGATCAGAAGATCGTCGAGATTGACCCCGAGCTTGCGCGCATAGATCGGATCGAGCGCATGTTCGGCATCGATGAAGGCGCAGACGCCGCCGCGTTTCTGCGCCTCGGCGATGACGTGAAGGGTGAGCGTCGTTTTCCCCGAGGATTCCGGCCCGTAGATTTCGACGACCCGGCCGCGCGGCAGACCGCCGACACCCAGCGCAATATCGAGGCCGAGCGAACCCGTCGAGATGGTCTCGATCTCGATAGGCTTTTGGCTCTTGCCGAGCCGCATGATCGAGCCTTTGCCGAAGTTGCGTTCGATCTGCGACAAGGCGGCGTCGAGCGCCTTGGTCTTGTCCACTGAGGGTCCTTCCACAAGGCGGAGATTTGCTTGGGTCATCGACGTGATCCTTCTGGCACGGGCGCGACGAAAAGTGCAACGCAAGGCGTTTGAAAATCCGGGCGGGCCCCGCAACCCCGAATTTAATTTAATGTACCCTCTTTGTTCTCATCTGCCAAGTTCTTTTTTTGCCCAATTATGCACTCTGCATAACAGGACAAATATGATAGAAGAATCAAGTGATAGGCTGCCAAGTCCAAAGGCTGGCAAAGCTGAAAATGAAATCGAACTCACGCCTTGGATGATTGAGGCGGGGGCCGATCTTTTGAGGGATTACTTTTACGCTGAGCTTTTAGAGTTGCCGGTTTCTCCAGAAGAACTGTGTAGTCAATTGTTTCATGCAATGGTTTCACGCCGAAAAGATTCTTAACCCATTGTATGCATTGTTTCCCAAGCTCGATACTGTAATATAGTTCATGTTCTGTATAGCCGATTGCTGCACTTGTGAATGAACCGCTGTTATCGGTATAGTCAGCCGTAATAAGAAACATTATTCTTCCGTCCCGCGTTCCTACCATAATGCCATGAGCAAGACTGTTTCTAATTTTTAGAAATTATTCCAGTTTAGATGTTATTGTCGCGAACGACTCTCTTATTATATTGTCATTCTGAAATTCCATGAAATGCCTCAGCTTACTTAATTTTGTGCCGATCGATGCTCTATCGAAGAGAGCAAATCCAACGGCAAAATCCATTTTTATTGTTTTGAATAAAGCTAAGCTGATGAGGTGGTCGATTTCGGCCCCTATCGTTATAATCTCGCCAATCGCCGCTCGGACCCGCCGAGGAGGCACATAAGGTTTCACGCTCTCGTTGGGCACTACATGCCTCAAAATGAAAACAAGCTATCTGGCGAAGCCGACTTTGGTCAGGAAGAAATCGCGCGCCGCCGGGACGATGCGATTCGTCGCGCTCTGAGTACGCCGCCCAAGCCGATAAAAGAACTTGTAGGCAAGTCAGAACGTGCGCAAAGCAAACGGAAGAGTTGAGTCAGAAAATCTGCTCGATCAAAGCCAAAATCGCTCTGACTTTGGCGATCCCGCGCTTAAGCCGCTCGCGATTTACGAGGTCCTTGATAGGTCAACCTTTTGCCAGCCGCGCCCTTGATCGCCCGATTGGCGCGTTCCGCATCATCGATGCCAAGTGCCACGCGGTTTGAATAGCGAAAATCGAATTCGTTCAAATACGCCTGCAAATGCTGTTCGCCGCAGTGGTGATAAACGCCGGTCATGCCGCGCTTGAAAATGCCGAAGAAACCTTCGACCGTGTTCGTCGTCGTCTCACCGCGCGCATATTCGCCTGAGCCGTGATTGACGGCTTCGTGCTTGGCGAATTTCTTGCCCGGCTCTTTGTACCACTGAGCCTCATCGGTATTCAGCGTGCTATCGAGCACGACATGCGCGCCCAAGATTTTCTTGATAGTCGGGATTGTGAGGTCTTCGACCTTGACAGAAACCGCGCGACCGCCGCGCTCGACCATCGTGAGAACCTTGCGCTTCGTCGCCGTACCGCGTTTGCCAACCCATCCCTTGCCGGTGACGAACGTCTGGCCCGGTTTGCCAATATAGGTTTCGTCAACCTCAACCGTCTTGCCCTTGCCGCCTAGCGGTTCGGGATCGCGGTCGGCCATAGCTTCGCGAACGCGATGCGCAAGAAACCAAGCGGTGCGATAGGAGCCGATGCCAAGCGTGCGCATAAGTTGGTGAGCCGAGACGCCTTTTTTGCTCGACGCCATCAAGTGAAAAGCGAGCGCCCATTTTGTCAGCGGTAGATGGCTGGACTCCATGACAGAGCCGACCGTCACCGTAAACGGCTCGCGACAGGCGTTGCACTGGTACATACCGGAACGATGCGATTTGCCGTTGACGCGGGTCGCCTGCCCTACCACGCCACAATGCGGGCAGATCGGGTTGCCATCCGGCCAGCGCAGGCTTTCGAAATGAGCGCGGGCGGCGTCTTCGTCATGAAAGATCGGGTTTGTCAGATCGGTAGTCATTTCAAGCTCCTATGCTTGGAACACTACCTGAACTTTCATATTATGTCAAGTGCATAATCGCCTATCAGAAAAGTAGACCAGTGCCGATCATTGATCGGACTTCGCCTTCGACGCTTTTGCCGGCTAGTTGAATGAAGAAGTTTCTTGCAGATCGGCTGCGCAAGGATCCCAGCGATGAGAATTGCTGTGGATTTTGGGTGCCGGACCGAACGAATTTCATCTTGAGCCGAAATTTAGAATCAAAGATCGTATCGGTAGAAAAGACAGGGTTGTGATGATTGCTCGATATACAAAAAGTGAGAAAATGCGCGGCTTGGAATTTTGGGGCTTGAATTAATCCTTCATAAGGATTCCAAGCGGGTTCGGCCTTTTGATCAACAACATAGCGTTGGTCAGCATCTCGTGCGATTTCTTTTTGACCAGACGCTTGTACGACATATCGATAAAGCGGGTTGTTGACGACTCCAATTACGAGACGGCAACGTTCGTATCTAACGGCCTTAACACCAAGTTGGCGTTCTTTGGAACACCATATGTCGTTGGCCAATGCATTTTGGATGAAGATGCACTTGCGAACATATCCGCGGAAGGGTTTCAGAAAAGCCGCCGCTTCAACGACGTATTCGAAGGACCGATTTCTCGGTTAAACAAAGAGCTCCAGCTTATCAACGAACCACTCGGTTCGGTGGAACTATTTCAAGGAAATCGAGATGCTCACTTATACCTTATGGAGATCAATTTAACGCTCGCGATGCAGGATATTATCAAGGACTATCTCAGCTCTGACTTTTCTAAAGTCTCCGACCTCACTCGACGGAACAACATTCTGCAGATGCTCAGAGAGAATCTGTTTGGAGAGGAGCTCAGCATGGCCGAATTGAAATCAAAATATCGGGATGCGGTCGGGATCGCTATTTGACGTATTTGTGGTCTCCCATGGTACCTCGAGCCACATAGGCATGAATCCAGCAGTCAGCCCTGTTCACCGCTCCCGCAGCGAGCAGGATAAGTGTCATCTCAGCGAGAGTACGAGACCGCTCAGATCCAGATTAGCGATCAAACCGATTTGTCGTCCTTCCAACTGCAAAATAGCACCTTTGTGGTTGGCAAGTTGAATTACCCGCGCTCCGATCCCCAAAGCTGCGCCGGCTCCTGCCGCGCCATACACTCCCGTTATGTCGGAAGGTCTGTGAATATGGATAACCCTCCCGTAAAAGCTCGTTTGCGACAGGCCGAAGACAAGACCCGCATCTATGCCACCAACTGACAATAGATATCGTCGTCCGCGAAACACTAGAGTGCCCGAGCCTCCGTTGGCGCCGATGAACCAACCACCCTTCACGACTGAAATCCACACGGTGCCACTATCGGCATAGGCCCCTGACGAAATGGTTCCCCCCAAAAATAGCGAGCAACCCGATAAAGCAGGCCCGAACTTTGTAAGAAATTTGCATATTGGAATTCCCCCGGATGAGACTCACCACGAAACGGCGTGATCGGCCAGCAGCAACGACCCAGTCTCCGCAACCCAAAAGCACGATTATATTTTCCGACTGTCACATGCCTAGTGCAAGAGAGCATGCCGTCGTCGGCAGGTCAGATCACCGGGCTCGCAGTGCGTAACGACCTGCGCGACATGTCGGCGAATCGCCTTCCAGCTCTTCCGAGCGTTCGCGATCTGTTCAAGCGAGGCGGTGGTACACTTTTCGGATATCGCTGTACCCCTTTTTGTTCCCGTTGGAGCACAATAATATCTGAAAAGCGGACCACTTCCTGCGGGCCGAGGAACTCAGGCGAGCTTCGACCCCGTGTCTCGCTCGACCTCAACTCTGACCCGGCCGATCTCATATCGATTTGACTTCACCGCCGTCCATCCGAAGTGCCGAGCCCGTCATCCAACGGGCCGCCGGAGAGACAAGAAAAGCCATGAGGTCGGCGATCTCCTCGGGCTTGCCATAACGGTTGATGCCAGCGTCAAGCAGGAACTTTTGTGTCGCCTCTTCCAAGCTCACCTTATGAGCCGGCGCCCACTTCTCAAGATAGGAATGTCGCCGGCCGGTCATAACCGGACCCGGGAGGACGCTATTGACCTGCACGCCCTCCTTCAGGCCACGATCAGAAAACGCCTTCGCCAGCGCCACGATAGCCGCGTTGATCGTACCGACGGCGGCGTAGGGTGCCTTTGGAAACAGGGCGGAATTGCCCGAGGTGAACACGACCGCACCTTGCGCCGCCTTCAAGGCATCCCACGCGAGCAGCGTCAGTCGGCGTGCGCCGTGAAGCTTAAGCGCCAATCCGTCGTGCCATTGCTCGTCGGTCATCTCGAAGAGATCGATCTGCGGAACTGCACCGGCTATATTGAGCAAAGCGTCGATCCTGCCGAAACGCTCCAGCGTCCGACTTACGACAGTTTGAGCCAACGCGGTCTCTCTCAGGTCGCAATCCAGCGCGAGCGGCTCGGCCCCGGCCGACTTAACGCGCATCGCGGTCTCGTTCAGGTGCTGAAGGTTCCGCGCAACAAGAACGATGGCTGAAAAGTCGCGCGCCAGACGAATTGCAGTGGCGCGGCCGATTCCTTGGCTCGCGCCAGTCACAATGGCGACAGACTTAGACATGATAGAGGCCCTCCCAGGATTCAGGCCCTCCCCGGCAACCGACGAGAACAAATTGACCAGCGCCTCCGCCAGCGTGGGATGGGCGATGATGAGCGAGCTCAAGGCCGTGTAGGGCAGTTTCGCATTCATCGCGAGCTGGATCGCGGGAAGGAGTTCGCCGGCGCCATAGCCGAAACCGCTGAAGCCGAGGATCTGGTCGTCTTCAGCGACGAGCGCCTTGAGAAAGCCGCGGGTCTCGGAAAGCGTGCGCGTGCGCAGAACCTGCAGCATCGGGATTTTCGCCAGGCGATAAGCGATGCCCTTCTCCCGCGCCTCGGTCTCGTTGAGACCCACGCGGGCAATTTCGGGGTCGATGAAGGTGCAATAGGGAACCTGCCGGCCCTTCGTCGAACGGTTGGCGCCTGCGAGATTGTCGCGGACGATGCGGAAATCGTCGAAGGATATGTGCGTGAAATTCGGCGAGCCCGCGCAATCCCCCATGGCCCAGATTCCGGGAGCCGTGGTCTCCAGCCGTTCATTGACCTCGATATGGCCCGAGGCCCGCGTTTTCACCCCGGCGATTTCAAGCCCCATGTTTTGCGTGTTGGGCGTGCGGCCCGTGGCCACGAGCAGATGCGACCCTTCGAGATCCGTCTCGCCGGCCGAAGTCTTGACCCGCAGCGTGACCGCGCGGCCCGAGACGCCTTTAACGAACAAGAGCTTTGCGCTTTTCACGATGTCGATTCCTTCGTCGCGAAAGAGCTGCTCGACCGCCTCCGACACGTCAGGGTCCTCGCGGCTCGCCAGCACCGGATTGCGCTCGATCACCGTCACGCGCGAGCCGAAACGGCGCATCGCCTGGGCGAATTCGAGGCCGACATAGCCGCCGCCGAGGATCAGAAGATGTTCGGGGAGGACGTCGAGCTCGAGCGCCTCGACGTGCGTCAAGGGTTTCGAGTTTGCGAGGCCCTCGATCGAATTGATCGTCGCGCGCGAACCCGTATCGATAAAGATATGCTCGGCACGCAAGGTGCGGCCTCCGCCGGCGTTGAGTTCGACTTCGACACTCTTCGGCCCGACGAACCGGCCAAAGCCCATAACGACCTCGGCATGCGTCTTGGCATAATATCCGAGATGGACCTGCCGCAGGCCCTCGATCATCTGCTTGCGGCGTCGCGAAACGCCGGCCATGTCCACGTGCCAGTCGCCTTGCACGATGCCGAATTCTGCGCCCCGCCGAAAATAAGAGGCGACCTTGGCGGAATGGATGACGTTCTTGCTCGGAAGGCAGGCGACGTTCGGACAGGCGCCGCCGATGTACCTATCTTCCACGTTGGCGACGCGAAGGCCTTTCGCGCCGAGGTGCCAGGACATGAATTTTCCCGCCTCGCCGCTTCCGATCACGATTGCATCGTAGTGCTCTTCGCTGGACATGGGACCCTCCGTGTCCGGTTCCCTCAGGCTGCAGCGGCCGCCGTTCGTCCGATAAAGTCGCGAATGGCGCCTGCGATTTCCGCGCAATGCGTTTCCAACGCGAAGTGGCCCGCATCGAAGAAGCGAACATCCGCACGCGGGATGTCGCGCCGGAAGGCTTCGGCGCCTGCGGGCAAGAAGAACGGATCGTTGCGCCCCCACACCGCCAGCAGCGGCGGCTGACGATCGCGAAAGTAGGCCTGGAATTTCGGATAGAGCGCGACGTTGCTGGCATAGTCGAGCAGCAAGTCGAGCTGCGCTTCGTGTGCGCCCGGGCGGGCCATGTAAAAATCGTCGAGCGAATAACCGTCCGGCGAAACCAGCGACGGGTCGCTGACACCATGCGTATATTGCCAGAACGTTGTTTCGGGTGAGAGGAAACCCCGCAACGCGTCCCGGTTTGCCTTCGTAGGTTCACGCCAATAGGTGCGGATCGGATTCCAGCCGTCGCTCAGGCCCTCCTCATAGGCATTGCCGTTTTGCGAGATGATCGCGGTGATCTGCTCTGGACGCTCGATCGCAATCCGAAGGCCAACGGGCGCGCCGTAGTCAAAGATATAAATCGCAAACCGCTTAAGGTTCACCACCTCCGTGAAACGGCCCATCACCTTGGCCAGATTGGCGAAGGTGTAAGCAAATACATCGCGCGACGGCATATCGGACTGCCCGAACCCAGTCAGGTCCGGCGCAACGAGGTGAAAGCGATCGGCAAGCTTAGGAATAAGATCGCGAAACATATGGCTGCTGGTCGGGAAACCATGCAGGAGCAGCAGAGTCGGCGCGTCCGTCCGCCCAGCCTCTCGGTAGAAGATTTTCAACCCGTCGACGTTGGCGGTGCGATAAGTGATATTGCTCATCAGCGGTTCCTTCCGTGGTGATGCGACATAACTGGTGCCTGAATGCCAGCGGTCAAGTTGAGCTAGCGCTGCGTGATTTGGCGTTTTTTCTCAGACTGTCGTAGCGGCCACAGCTTCCAGGATGACGTCTACGACCGGCTGCGGCGCGCTAACCAGCGGCGTGTGATCGACCGAGCCGGAGCGAATCTTCGCGCCCATCCGTTTCGCCATGAAATGCTGCGTCTCTGGATTGATCATGCGGTCTTCTTCCGCCACCAGGAACCACGAGGGTTTCGTCTTCCAGGCGGGTTTCCGCACGGGTTCTTGGATGCACGGCAAAGCAATCGGCCGCTGCGCGGCAGCCAAAATTGCGATCACGTCTGGGGGAGCATTTGGCGCAAAGGCATCTCCGAATCCCTCTTCGGGCATCCAAATGAGTCCGTTGGCGTCGGGCGCCAGCTGCGGCGCCTTCGGATGTGGTTTTCCTCTATAAAACACGTCACCGACCGTTTCGCCCTCGTCGGGCGTCAATGCCGCGATGTAGACTAGCGATTTCACCCGCGCATGATTCGCGGCGGAGATCACCGCGCCCGCGTAAGCGTGCGCCGCGAGGATCACTGGCCCGTTCGTCCTATCGATCACGCGGATCAGCGCGGCTATATCGTTGCTGAGCGACGTTAAAGGTATCGGTGCGGCGACGACCCGAAGGCCGTGTTTCTCTAGCGGCAGAATGATCTTGCTCCAACTGGAGCCATCGGCCCACGCGCCGTGGGTCAGAATGACACTCGGGGAATCCAATGCCATAGCCTGAGCTTCCTTAACCGCGCGATCAGCTACCCAAAATTAAGTTTGCGCTGGCGCGGTAGCCTGACGCCGCGCCGAGCATTCAGGCACTTACCAGAGGCGCTTCCGGCCGCAGATAAAGAATCAGGCAGCAGCAGATCAGTGCGAGGCCACCCATTGGAAACCAGAGTGCCAGAACTGCCGCCGCCGCGAACAGCGCCAATGTGAGAAACGACCGTATCCGCATCATGCGCCGCGCCCGTGGCGATACGTCCGTAATGTTCGGTCGATCGACGACTTCCCGGTAGAGCGCGATATAAGTCGCATTCACCAAGACAAACACCGCAGCGTAGAAAGCCACGGGGACGGCCGCCAAGTGCGAAGTCGCGATCCAAGCCATCGAGAAAGGCATCAGCGACACCGTGAACAAGTGCGGGAAGTTTGCCCAAATCAACCGGGGCGTCGCAGTCGTGGCATAGCGCAGCACGTGATGATGATTGACCCACACAATCGCGAGAAACAGGTAACTTACCGCATAGCTGAGCGCCGTCGGCCAAAGGGACAAAAAGGCCGTGAATGTCGGTGACCGCGGCGGCCTCAGCTCCAAAACCAGGATTGTCATGATGATCGCAAAGACGCCGTCGGAGAACGTTCGCAAGCGATCAGGATTAGCCGCCAGCTGAGCCATGGTTACGTTCCACATTTGCGACGCAAAACAGCCCCGCGCGGGCGGGACCGGAGCAGTTCGAACGCCTGGGCCGTGACAGTAACCATCAAAATGGCGATTTTGAGGTTATCTGACAGCTAACTTGTCGAGAGCATTTATGACGGTTACAAGCGGAAACTTGTCTTCGAAGGACTTTCCTTCGAGCACTTACTGGAACGAATGGCAGACCGTCGTCCTCCCGCGATATTCATCGCCGACTCGCGCGGCCTCGATTTCCTTAATTCGATTGCAACGCCGGTCGATAAGCCTGTCGAATTCATCGGCAACGGAGATGACTTTCTGCAGTGGCTTCAGAGTGCTGGACTCGTGCCGGCCGAGGTCCTCTCCGCCCTACGCGACAACGCCGTTCCAGGCGAACTCGACGCTGTCGCGTCCCAAGCACGGGCTCTACGGGAGTGGTTTCGTGGCTTCGTAGACAAATATCGAGGGAAACGCCTTCCAAGGAACGCGCTGAAGAAGCTTGAGCCGCTCAATCAAGTGCTCGCGCGTGACGAAGAATTCGGTCAGATCGTGGGGCGCGATCGCAGATACGATCACGAGGCACCCTCAGACCTCAAATGGGAGGTCCGAAAACGTTGGCGTTCGCCAAAGGTTCTGCTGATTCCAATCGCCAGGGCCATGGCCGAGTTGGTGTGCTCAGAGGATTTCTCGGATATAAAAGCGTGCGAGGGCCATACCTGCACGCTTTTCTTCCTTGATAGGACCCCGGGGCGCGCGCGACGCTGGTGCAGTATGGCCATTTGCGGAAATCGCGCCAAACAGGCTGCACACCGAAAGAAAACAAAGCGAAACGCGCAGCCACGGGCGCGGAAGTAACAGCATAAAAGGCGAGTGCCCGATTTCGTCAGCGAAAAATTGCTCGGCTCCAGGTGGCTCGGCTCAGCCGCAGGGCCGAATGAAATGCTCACGTCTTCAGACGATAGCCGGTCTTGAAGATCCAGGTGACAATGGCGAGACACACGCCGAGGAACACCAAGGTCATGCCGAGGCTGACGCCGACTCTCACGTCCGAGATGCCGTAAAAACTCCAGCGGAAGCCGCTGACCAGATAAACCACCGGATTGAACAAGGTCACGTCGCGCCAGAGCGGCGGCAGCATGTCGATCGAATAGAAGCTCCCGCCCAAAAAGGTGAGCGGCGTCACGATGAGAAGCGGAATCAATTGCAGCTTCTCGAAACTATCGGCCCAGATGCCGATGACGAAGCCGAACAGGCTGAAGGTGATACCGGTCAAGAACAGAAACGCCAGCATCCAGAAGGGATGGATGATGCGGATATCGACGAAGATGGCCGCTGTGGCGAGCGTGATCAGGCCGAGGACCACCGATTTCGTTGCCGCGGCGCCGACATAGGCGATTACGATCTCGACCGCCGAGACCGGCGCCGACAGGATCTCGTAGATCGTCCCGACGAAGCGCGGAAAATAGATGCCGAAGGAGGCGTTCGAGATGCTCTGCGTCAGAAGCCCCAGCATGATGAGGCCGGGCACGATGAAAGCGCCGTAGCTCACCCCCCCGACGTGCGAAATACGGGAGCCGATCGCCGAGCCGAAGACGACGAAATAGAGCGAAGTGGACAAAACCGGCGAGACGATGCTCTGCAGCAATGTGCGCCGGGTTCGCGCCATCTCGTAAGTGTATATGGCGCGGATCGCATAGAGGTTCATGACGATCTCCGGATGAGGCTGACGAATATATCTTCCAGCGAACTCTCTTCCGTGCGGAGGTCTTTGATGACGATGCCGGCCGAGACAAGATCGCGCAGCAGCGCATCAATGCCGGTCTCTGCGCCATTTTCGCCATAAGCGTAGACGAGCTCTCGCCCGCAGGCCGAGAGAGTCAGCGGATGCGCCGCGAAGCTTGCGGGAATTTCCGTGAGCGGCACGGCGAGGGTGAGCGTCAGGCGCTTCTTGCCGAGCTTATGGATCAGCGCCTTTTTGTCCTCAACCAGGATCAATTCGCCCTTGCGTATGACGCCGACGCGGTCGGCCATCTCCTCTGCTTCTTCGAGATAATGCGTCGTCAGGATGATGGTGGTACCCGAATCGCGCAGCGCTCGCACCAGCTGCCACATGTCACGGCGCAGTTCCACGTCGACTCCCGCGGTCGGCTCGTCGAGAAAGAGAATTTTAGGCTCGTGCGACAGCGCTTTGGCGATCATCACCCGGCGCTTCATGCCGCCCGAGAGCGTCCTGATCTGGCTGTCCTTGCGATCCCACAGCGAAAGGTCGCGCAGCACCTTCTCGATATAGGCCGGGTCCGGCGCCTTGCCGAAAAGGCCGCGGCTGAGGGTCACCGTCGCCCAAACGCTCTCGAAGAAATCGATGGTGAGTTCTTGCGGCACGAGGCCGATCAGCGAGCGCGCCGCGCGATAGTCGCGTTGGATGTCGTGCCCGTCTGCGCTGACACTGCCGGCGCTCGCCGTGACGATGCCGCAGATGATGTTGATCAGCGTCGTCTTGCCGGCGCCATTTGGCCCAAGCAGCGCGAAAATCTCACCGCGGCGGATGTCGAGGCAGATGTCGCGCAGCGCTGCGTGGCCTCCGGCATAGGTCTTCGAGAGATGGCTTATCGAAATGATGGGGGGCATTTGGGCTTGCAACTGTAAGGGGGCAAACGAGGTCGGTTCTTTTAGCCTAAGCCGCCATTTTGCGACATTTCTATGCAGACAGGCCTGGGCAGGGGCGCGCGGTGCGGTTTGGCTCGCGAATTGGAATTCGAGGAATTCTTCACTGCGCCTAATCCGTTTCTTTGCGCACCCATACTTGATAATTCTTGGCCAGGAGAGTGAACTTCGCCTTGTAGACCTTCAGGAATGCGTCGATGGCCGGTTTCGGCGTGCCTTGCTGATTGTGGCGCGGATCGTCCCATCTATAGTCGTCGAAGGCGATGACGGCGCCAACCTTGGCGAGCCGGAACGCTGCGACCGCGTCTTCGAGCACCTCGATCGTCCAATGGCTGCCGTCGATATAGATGAAATCGAAGCTGGAGCGCTTGAGCTTCGGCAATATGTCGCGCGAAAGCCCAATCTTCAAATCGACCTTGCTCTTGCCCTTCGATGCCGAGACGTTCGGCCAGAAGGCGCGGTTGACCGAAAGGTCGACGCAGGTGATGCGCGCTGCGGGTGCGGTCGCGACATTTTCCAAAAGCCAGCAGGTCGCGCGCCCCTCGAAACAACCGATCTCCAAGATCCGGCACCGACGGCCGGCAAGATGCATGAGATGGCGCTTGAATTGCCGGCGGCAACGGAGAAACCAATCGGCCGTGAATTTATGCGCGGGATCGCTCATCGTTGCTCGCTGCTCTCTTCAAAAGAGCGAGCTTGACCGGCAAGTTCATCGCCGGTCAAGCGCGGGCGAGCGCCTTTGTTTCCTGCAGAGATGCGGACCAGAAAAACCCTAGTCGTTCTGCGGCGCGGCGGTGAGAAGCTTGTCGTAATATTTCGTGACCAGATCGATGTTGCCGGGAATCTTGACTGGCTGCACGGACTTCAGCTGGGCGTTCAGATCGCCGAGCGCGTCCGTCTTGTCCTTGGGGCTCAGGCTCGTGCCGGCCTCGATCGCGGCGATTTGCTGCTTTAGAACGGCTTCGGTGCCCACATATTTCTTGGTCTGCGGATCGATTCCGCTCATCACCAGGCCGATATTGCTTCCCACCAAGTCGTACTCGGTATAGTTGGCAAAATTGTATTTTTTCGCGGTCGCGTCGAGCTCGGCCATGGTCTTTGCGTCCGGCTCCTCCGCGCCCTGCGGGATTTTCTGCAGGATCTCCTCTATGTCTTTCTCTGCGGCGAGGAAGTTTTGGAGCTGCTGATCCGTGAGCGGGATCTGCTCGACTGCCTCGCCCGATTGAGCGGAATCCTGCGCCTGCGCCAATGCGCCCGACGCAAGGATGGCCGCAGGCACGATGAGAGCAAAACCAAGCGCAGCTGCGAAATATACGGCGATGGCGCGCATGTCGTCTCCTTAGGCATTGTTGGCGCCGCAGGCGCGGGCTATTCTAGCGTCGGAGCATGCCGAAATCTTGACAGGCGCTACGGCAGGCCCGCCGATAGTCACATGGCCGGCGCTGCGGCACTTTTCACAGCCTCGATCAGCTGTTTCAGAGTGAACGGCTTGGCGAGGAAGCCGAAGTCCTCGCCTTCGGGCAGATTCTTGGCGAAAGCCTCCTCGGCATAGCCGGACACGAAGATCACTTTCGCGATCACGCCGCGCTTGCGCAATTCGCCGAACATTGTCGGCCCGTCCATTTCCGGCATCACGACATCGGAGACGATGAGATCGATCTTGCCGGGATTCCGGTCGACGACCTCGAGCGCTTCGGCGCCGTTGGCCGCCTCGAGCACGCTGTAGCCGCGCGCGGTCAGCGCCCTTGCTCCGAAGGCCCGCACCGCCTCCTCGTCCTCGACCAGAAGAATGGTGCCGTGGCCGGTCAGATCCGCGGCGGCTTTTTTGGCCGGCTCCTTGCGCAGCTCTTCTTCCCCTTCGCTGGGCACATAGCGCGGCAGAAGAATATGGAAAGTGGTGCCCTGACCGAGGGTTGAGTCGCAGAAGACGAAGCCGCCGGTCTGTTTGACGATGCCGTAGACCATCGAAAGACCAAGGCCGGTGCCTTTGCCGACCTCCTTGGTGGTGAAAAAAGGCTCGAAGATCTTCTCCTTCACCTCGGGCGCGATTCCCGACCCCGTATCTTCGACCGCGATCACGACATAATCGGCCGGCGGGAGCAATTCTTCGCCAAGGCGCACGCAGTCTGCCGCATTGAGGTTGTTGATGCGCAGTTCGATCCGGCCGCCGCCCGGCATCGCATCGCGGGCGTTGACCACGAGATTGATGATGACCTGCTCGAACTGATTGAGGTCCGCCTTGACGAGCCAGAGATCGCGGCCATGGCGCAGATCCAGACTGATCTTCTCGCCGACGAGGCGGCGCAACAGCATCTGCAGCTCCGAGAGCACGTCGCCGAGTTGAAGCACTTCCGGCCGCAAGGTCTGGCGCCGTGAAAAAGCCAGCAGCTGCCGCACCAATCCGGCGGCACGGTTGGCGTTCTGCTTAATCTGCATGATGTCCTGGAACGACGGATCGGTCGGCCGGTGATTGGCGAGCAGCAGGTCGGAATAGCCGATGATAGCGGTCAGCACATTGTTGAAGTCATGCGCAACTCCACCGGCGAGCTGGCCAATGGCCTGCATCTTCTGCGATTGCGCGAAATTCTGCTTGAGCGTGCGCAGTTCCGTCGTGTCGAGCGCATAGACTGTGGCGCCGGCGCCGTCCGAGTCGTCGGCCGCCGAGATCAAGAGCCGCGCGGAACGATCGCGCTCGCCGATGAGGCCTACGTCAACCGGGGCTATATCGCTCTTCAACGCCGCGGCGGCGGCAATCGCCTGTTCGAGGGCAGCGCGGTCGCTCTCGATCACGCCGGCATAGATGCTGCGGGCATCCGTGCCACGGAGCGCTTCCGGCATCAGTTTGGCGAAGGCGGCATTCGAGCGTTTGATCCGGCCGGCCTTGTCGACGATGGCAATCGCCATCGGAGTCGCGTTGAACACCCGCGCGAAACGCACTTCGGCGGCGCGCAAATCCTCGGCCGGTTCTTCTCCCGGAGCGCGGTTGAAGACGAGCGTACGCGACGCGCCAGGCAGTCCGTCCTGGCCGAAGGCGACGCGGTGCATGAGCCGAACCGGCAGGCTCTGGCCGTTGCGGCGCTTCAAATCCATGTCGAACTGCTCGGTCACGACCTCACCCGGTGCGGCGCTGAGGCTTGAGAGCAGCACTGCCCCTCCGCCCGCAATGAAATCGCCGAGCGCGATGCCGCCCGAGCCGACCTGCGCGAGGTCGTAATCGAGCCACTGGGCAAGGGTCGCATTCATGTAAGAGACAGCGCCGAAAGCATCGCAGGAAAAAAAACCGGCTGGTGCATGATCGAGGAAATCGATTGCGTGCTGCAATTCCTGAAAGACGTTTTCGTGCCTCTCCCGCTCGCGGGTGACATCGGCGACGGACCAGAGCGTCGTCCGCTTAGCACCGGGATAATTCAGCGGCCGAACCCTGATGCGGTACCAGCCAACCTCTCCCTCCCCGCTCAATGGCGGGGCAAGCCGCAATTCCTCGGCGCTGCGCTTGCCCTCGCGCGCTGCCTGAGCGAGCCGGTAAATGGCTTCGGAGACATCCGGCGGCCCGGAAAAGAGCCGCTCCACCGTTTTCAGCTGGCTCGCGGCGCCAGCGCCCGAGAGCCGCATATAGGATTCGTTGGCATAAAAGATCTTGCCATCGGCGTCGCTGACGATGAGGCCTTCCAGCCCGCTGTCGCAGACGAGCTTGGTCAGATCGTTGCGCAGCGCCCGCCCGGAGAACTGCAGAAATCCGACCGCGTAGCCGAAAAGCCCAAATATGCCGATGACTGCGAGCACAGTCAGAAGGCCGATGACGAGCGTGCCCGCGGCGTCCTTCGGCAAGACCGAGAAGGCCACGATAGGCGCGACAAGACAGGCGGCAAAAAGCAGAACCAAGCCCGGGCTGCCGGCGCGTTCGGTACGATCGAAAGCCAGCGGCTGGTCCGTCATAAAGCCCCACTTCCTCGCCGCAGGCCGCACCTCAAATCGAGGCGCCACGCCTCAGGCGCATCACGCGTTTGCCGCGTCAAGTTCTGTAATAAGTTGATGCGCAAAACTATTCTCAAATCATCAGATTTGGAGGTTGGCGCAATTCCGGTGAACCGCACTCACTCGAGCCGTGTCCGCTTCGATTGCCGCCACCGCAAAAGCGTCATCCCCGATTCGGCAGAATGGAACTGTCGCCCCGGCATTGCAATCTGAACCACATATTTTTCCGCCTTCAGGCACGGCTCAAGCCGCGCCGCTGGTCCAAAGGCGGACAATTGCTCGGCTTAAATTCGAGCCGCAGGTAAGCTCATCGAGCCTTGGAGCCCGGCATCCGGGCGCGCGAAAGCGACTCAATTCGGCGCCGTTAACCATCTATTAACCGTTGCCGACCCATGCGGCATCGGCGTGCTAATATGGTTAGGGACCCTCCCGGGCACCGAACCCGACGCTGGCTCGCCCTGCCAAAATGGGCTAGATCAAAAACTTAAGTAAAGCGAGTGCGTCATGTCGGCCTTGAGCGGCCTTGCAGAAAATAGAGCCCTGATAGTTGCCGCTGGAGCCGTCGCTCTCTTTGTCGCGGCGCTCCTCATCCTGCTCGTCTTCCGCCTGGCTTTCGGACGTCGGCTGCGCATGTCAGGCGGCAGAGGACGGCAGCTCCGGCTGGGCATCGTGGACGCATTCGATCTCGATCGCCAACGTCAGCTCGTTATTGTCCGGCGCGATAACGTCGAACATCTGATCATGATCGGGGGCCCCAACGACGTGCTCATCGAATCGGAGATCGTAAGGGCGGAAGCGCGCGATCTACGCGAGCCGCGGGGCCGTGACAAGGAGGGTCGCGACAAGGACATTCGCGACAAGGAATTCAAAGAGCCGCCGCAAATGCCGCCGTTGAAAGCACCGGAGCCGAAATTGCCGCCTCCGCTCATGCCGGAGCCGCAGCAGCCGGCTGCGCGCGAGCTTGCATCTCCTGTCCGGCTTCAACCGGTGACCCGGGGTCCGGCACCGCCGACGCTGCCGCCCGCCACGCCGCTGCGTCGGATGTCGCCGCGTCCGGATATCAATCCCTTGCAACCCGAGCCGCCGCGCAGAGCCGAACCTGAGCCAAGTTCCGCCGCTGCGCCGCCGCCGCCTCCCCCCGCGGCCAAGCCTACGCCCCAGCGTTTCCTACGGCCGACACGCCATGAAGAAGCGCCCAAGCCGCCCGGTCCCCCTCCCGCGCCGCCGCCGATGCCATTTCCCAGTGCCGCGAACGGACCGGCTGCACCGGACGCCATGGAATCGCTCGAAGAGGAAATGGCGAAGCTGCTCGGGCGCGGGCCGAACAAGCGCTAAGGCTTTGTCGCGCGACGCCACCTAAGCAGCAAAATCATTTGTTATCGGAAGCAGGAGTCGCGGTTTCGGCAGGTTCGCTTGCGCCCTGTTCCAAATCATCAACGGCGACCGGGGCGCGGTAGCCGGGGGGAGGCTGGGTCAGATATTCGCGTGGCGGTTCGACGCCGACCTTCAAGGTCCGCACGGCCTTCGTATCGTCATGCGAGCCGAAGGGATTCCAATTCGATAGATTGAAATTGGAGAGGTCGACAGCCCCTCCAGGTCCACTGAAAATTGACGTTCCTCCGCCGGCCAAGCCCATGCTCTTGCTAAAATCTCCCGTGGGAGCGGAAGAGACGGCAGGTTTGGTCTTGTCGGGCGCGGGCGCGGCCTGCGTCGCCTGATCACTGTCATCGGCAGAATTGTCGTCGGCCGCCGGGGTTGGGGTCCGCGGCGCCGGCCGGCGGGAATCGGCCTCGGCTCTGTGGCGCGCAGCAGCATCCGGATCATTCGGCCAATCGGAGGGCCGCGCCACTGCCGCTTGCGGCGGCGGCAAGTCCATTTTCGGCGGGACGACAAGCGCCGGCCGCGCACTGTAGTCTATGGCATCGTCCGCTGGATTTTTGGGCCCCATGCCCATCATGCCCAGCATGGAATTCCACCAATTGTTATCGGCCCTCGCCGGTCCTGGCAGAGCCAGCGCCAGCCAGCCTGCGCTCGCAACCAGCGCAAGGCGGCGGATCATGCGCGTTTCCAAGACCATGACCTTTCCCTCACCGGATCGGCATCCTCCCATAATGCCACAGTTCACGGCAATTTGTGGGCGCTGGATGCCCGTTCAAGCGGAGGGCCCAGCTTTGGGTGCCGGCCTCGCCAGCGGTTCCAAGAGGAGCAGCGCGACACCCACGCAGATCGCGACATCGGCTATATTAAACACATACCAGGAAAAGCGGCCGAGGTAGAAATGATAGAAGTCGGCGACATAGCCATAGGCGAAGCGGTCGCAGGCGTTGCCGAGCGCCCCGCCGATGATGAGCCCGAGGCCGAGCGCGGTCAGCCACGTGCGCGCCTTCCAAAGCCAGAAGGCCAGCAGCGCCGTCGCCACGATGGCCAAGCCAAAAAGCGACCAGCGCCCAACGGCGCTATGCGAGCTGAGGAGCGAGTAGGAGATGCCGGGATTTTTGGCGAGGACCACGTCGAAGAACGGCGTGAGATGAACCGGCTGATGGGCGGCAATGTCGTAGCCGAAAATGAGCCAAAGCTTATTGGCCTGATCGAGAACAAGCGCGGCGAGGGCCGCGAGAAAGCCCAACGTCCGCGGCCGCATCGCATGCCTTGAGGCGCGCGGCGGCGCGACAATCGTCTCGCCCCTTCCGCTCACGGCCAAAGCCCCAAGGCTTTCAATTCGCGCAATGCAGCGGCATCACGTGGCGTCACGTCGGGGAATTCCGGATCGCTGCCGACCAGCGCCGATATCTTCCACGAGCGCGCGCATTTGCGCCCCTGCGCCAGTCTTGAGACAACGGCGACGCCCGGTACGTCCGGCAGGCGGAACGCGTCGGACGACCCCTCGCCTGCTTCAATTGCAATATCGGACGTGATGCAGATCTCGGCAAAATCGATTCCCTCGAGGACCCGGCGCAGATCGGGATCGGCGATGTAGACGATCGGCGCGGCTTCGAGCGAAGAACCGATGTGTTTCTTGGCGCGTTCGATTTCGAGCGCACCGGTGACCACCGCGCGAATCTTGCGGATCTTCTCCCATTTCGCGGCGAGCGCATCGTCACGCCAGGCGGCGGGGATTTCGGGGAAGCCCTCAATATGGACAGATTCCGCCGTGGGGTAGCGTGAGAGCCAAGCCTCTTCGCAGGTGAAGACGAGGATCGGCGCGAGCCACAAGGTGACGGCGCGAAAGATGCGCTCGATCGTCTCAAGCGCGGCGTGGCGCCTCTCGCTCGAAGGCGGATCGCAATAGAGCGTGTCTTTCCGAATGTCGAAATAAAAGGCCGAGAGATCGGTGTTCAGGAACGCCGAGAGGCGCGCCACGACACGTTTGTAATCGAAACGATCATAAGCGTCGTGGATCTCGGCATCGAGCTCGGCGAGGCGATGCAGCATGAGCCTTTCGAGCTCGGGTATCTTGGCGACGCCGTCACGCCTGTCATAATGCGCGAGCGAGCCGAGCATCCAGCGGATCGTGTTGCGCAATTTGCGGTAGGTTTCGCCGAAGGTTTTCAGGATTTCGCGACCGATGCGGAGATCGTCCGAATAATCCGAGGCCGCGACCCAGAAGCGCAGAATGTCGGCGCCAGCATCGGCAATGACGCTCTGCGGCGCCACGACATTGCCGAGCGACTTGGCCATCTTCTGGCCCTTCTCGTCGAGAACGAAGCCGTGCGTCAGCACCGCATCGAAAGGCGCGCGGCCGCGCGTACCGCAGCTCTCAAGCAGCGAGGATTGGAACCAGCCGCGGTGCTGGTCGGAACCTTCGAGATACATGATCTCGTCGTCTCCGCCGTCGCGGATGCGATTGATGCCGGCGAGGCCTGGAAAATGCACCGGATCTTCGAGCGTGAAGGCATGGGTCGAGCCGGAATCGAACCAGACATCGAGCACGTCGTCGATCTTCTCGTAATCCTCGGGCGCATAGTCAGGTTTCAGGAAGCGCGCCGCAGCGCCCTCCGCGAACCAGGCGTCGGCACCCTCGTTCTCGAAAGCCTCAGTGATGCGCGCGTTCACGCGTTCGTTTTTGAGAATCTCGCCCGTCGCTTTGTTGACGAAAATCGCGATCGGTACACCCCAGGCGCGCTGGCGCGAGACGACCCAATCGGGGCGATTGGCCACCATGCCGGTGATGCGGTTCTCGCCTTGCGGAGGGTACCATTGCGTCACCGCGATCTCACTCAACGCGATCTGACGCAGGGTGGCGGCGCCGCCGATGGGCTTGTCCATCGCAATGAACCATTGCGGCGTGTTGCGGAAAATCAGCGGTTTTTTCGAGCGCCAGGAATGCGGATAGGGATGTTTCAAACGGCCGCGCGCGACAAGATTGCCCAATTCGATCAGCGCCTTGATCACCGCCTCGTTGGCGTCGCCCTTGTTGCCCTTGTCATCGATGACGCGCTTGCCTTCGAACCCCGGCGCGTCTTTTGTGAAGAAACCATCGGCATCCACCGTATAAGGAATGCGCGTGTCGATGCCGCGCGCTTCAAGCTCGGCTTTATGAGCCATCCAGATCTCGAAGTCCTCACGGCCGTGGCCGGGCGCGGTATGGACGAAGCCCGTGCCCGTGTCATGCGTCACGTGCTCCCCGTCGAACAGCGGGATATCGAAATCATAGCCTTCAATTTTTCCGGCGAGGGGATGGGAAACCCTCAATCCAAGCAACTCCGCAGATGATAGCGATCGAATTTTTTCGTAGCTTTCAACCTTTGCCGCCTTGAAAACGCTGTCGGCTAACAGATCTGCGAGAATATAAGTCGCGCCGACCTTCGTCCAATTGTTCGCTGGTGCGCCGGTGACGCGATAAAGGCCATACGCGATTTTTGATGAAAGGCTGATCGCCCGATTGGCTGGGATTGTCCAAGGCGTGGTAGTCCAAATCACAACGTTGGCCGCCTTTAAGTCCGCGAAAAGTTTCAGTGACCTGTTTCCAAGTTCGGCCGATGCTTGATTACTACCTGTGAAACCAGTTGCTCCCACGGCGACATATTTGACTGGAAACGCCACATAGATCGCGTCGCTAACGTGATCCTCATACTCGACCTCCGCCTCAGCGAGCGCTGTCTTCTCCACCACGCTCCACATCACAGGCTTCGAGCCGCGATAAAGCGTGCCGTTGGCGGCGAATTTCATGATCTCGCGGGCGATCGCCGCCTCGGCGAAATAGCTCATCGTCTCGTAAGGATGATCCCAGTCGCCAATGACGCCGAGCCGCTTGAACTCGTCGCGCTGTACGTCGACCCAATGCGCTGCGAAGGCGCGGCATTGGCGGCGGAACTCGATGATCGGAACCTCGTCCTTGTTCTTGCCCTTGGCGCGGTACTCCTCTTCGATCTTCCATTCGATCGGCAGGCCATGGCAGTCCCAGCCCGGCACATAGTTCGAATCCTTGCCGAGCATCTGTTGCGAGCGGGTGACGAGATCCTTGAGAATCTTGTTCAGCGCATGCCCGATATGAATGTGGCCGTTGGCATAGGGCGGGCCGTCGTGCAGGACGAATTTCGCCCTGCCCTGCCCTTCATCGCGCAGACGCCGATAAAGGTCGATCGCTTGCCAGCGCGCGAGCAGCTCGGGCTCCTTCTGCGGCAGGCCGGCGCGCATGGGGAAATCGGTCTGCGGCAGATAAAGCGTTTTGGAATAATCGGGGCCTTGGGCTTTCTTGCCCGCCCGCGTCTCGTCATTCATCGCGCATGTTTCGGGTTGCAGGCGGAAGCATGTCGCCTTCTAGAACATTCCAGTCGACGTGAAAACCGTTCAGCCGATCTTCCGGGCCGCCCGCCACAACAGCCACAATCGGCGCCATTCCGGCAGGTCGATGCGGCTCGCCAAGGGATCGTAGCCGGGGCGTTCCATCTCACGCAAATAGGGCTCGCAGAGCGCTATGGGGAGAAAGGCCAGGGCCGCTTTTCCGGCGCTTCCCGCCGGAATCGCGGCAAACGCATGGATGTGCCGGCGCGTCAGCGCGCGCATATTGGCGAGCGCCACCAAGAGGGCCAGATTGTCGCTGCCCAAACGCAGATCTTCCGGCTTGAGGCCCTGCGCGGCCAGAATGTCGCGCGGAATATAGACCTGGCCGGCGGCGAGGTGCCAGGGCAAGGCACGGAGAAGCCCGGTCAGAGCGTAGGCAATCCCGGCATGTTCGGCAGCGCCCTGCGCGGCTGCGCTAGGATCGAGAATTGACGCCGCAAGTTGAAAGAGGCTCGAGGCCGTGGCTTTTGCATAAGTCTCGAGCGCCGCGACGGACGGCATCGGCGCGTCGTAAAGGTCAAAGAGCCGCGCGTCGATGAGAGCGATCAAGCGATCGCGCGACAGGCCGAAGCGCGCCATCGTGTCGAGCAGCGCGGCGGCGATCGGGTTGGCCTCGCCCCCGCCTTCGCCCGCCAGGACCTCACGCCACCATTGGAAGCGGATCTCGCCAAGCGCCGGCTCCGAGACGCGCTGCCGCACACGCGCAATTTCGAGACTGAAGGCATAGAGCGCATGAATATGCGGCCGCAGATGTGCCGGCAGGAAAAGGCTCGCAAGCCAGCGGTCGCGATCATCGCGCTTCAGCAGCGCGTCGCAGGTGGCATAGTCCGAGGCTAGCTTTTCCATGTAGCAAATCTACACGGCAATGAGCGCCGCGGCGACGCGCCGGTCTTCCGTCAGGAGAACCGAATAGGTGCGCGCGGCGGCCGCCGTGGCCATGGGCTCGGCGCGGATGCCGGCGGCGCGCAATTTCTCCCGTAAGCCCTTGTCGAGCGGCACGAGATCCGCGCCCGTGCCAATCAGGAGATGTTCGATGCGGCCGGGAGCCTCCGCAAAGACCGCGGCGAGCGAATCGATGGAGATATCCTCTGCGTTCACTGCCTCCCAGGCTCGGATGCCGGAGGGCAATGCCAGGATCGAGCCCCGATGCGACATTCCGGCGAAACGGAAGCCGCCATTGCCATAGCCTTCGATTACGTGCTTGCCGGGCAGGAAGCCGGCGTATTTCTCGGTGGACACGCGCTCGCTCCTGACCGCCGATGCCGTCATTGCGAGCGAAGCGAAGCAATCCAGTCTCGATACCTCTGGATTGCTTCGTCGCTTTGCTCCTCGCAGTGACGTTGCGGCCTTGCGCCTACGCCCGTGCCTTCGTCTTCACCACCGCGACGGGCCGCGCCGGAGTTGCGGGTTTGGCCACCTTCTCTTTGGCCGCTGGCGCCGGCGGCGCTTCGGCGCTCTCGTTGCGCAGCCCGAGATAGATCAGCATAGGCGAGCAGATGAACACGGAGGAATAGGTTGCGACGAAAATGCCCCAGATCATGGCGAGCGAGAAGGAGCGGATCACCTCGCCACCAAAGACCACGAGCGACAGGAGCGCGAGGAAAACCGTGGTCGCCGTCATGATCGTGCGCGGCAGCACTGCGTTCACCGAAACGTCGATCAACTGGTCCGTCGGCATCCGCCGATATTTCTTCAGCATCTCACGAATACGATCGAGCACGACCACGGTCTCGTTGAGCGAATAGCCGACGATCGTCAGGATCGCCGCGATCGAGGTCGTGTTGAATTCGAGCCGGGTGATCGAGAAGAAGCCGACGGTCAACAGCAGATCATGCATCGTCGCGATAATGGCGCCGACCGCGAATTGCCATTCGAAGCGGAACCAGAGATAGCAGAGCACCGCGATAATCGCGATGACGACGCCGAGCGTGCCCGACTGCACGAGCTCGCCCGAGACGCGCGGGCCGACCACCTCGACCCTGCGGAAGTCGTAGGCCGCGCCGAGATCCTGCTTGATGCGGGCAACCGTCGCCTCTTGCGCCGCTGCGTCCTCCTTCTGGCCGCCGAAACGCACCACCACATCGGCGGGCGTGCCGAAGCCTTGGACCTCGACGTCACCGGAGGTCGATTTCCGCATCTCTGTCCGCACGGCAGCGATATCGGCATGACCCGACTTGGCACGCAGCTCCATCAATGTGCCGCCCGCGAAATCGATGCCGAAATTCATGCCGAGCGTCAGAAACAGCACGACCGAGATGATCGACATGATCGCCGAAAACGGATAGCTCACGCGCCGGAAGCGCATGAATGGGAATTTTGTATTCTCCGGAGCGAGACGCAGAAGCTTCATTAAAAGATACCTTCGTCGTCCGATTTATATCGGCAACTTGGTCGGACGCACATATTGATACCAGAGCGCGATCATCATGCGAGTCATGGTCACCGCGGTGACGATCGAGGTCAGAATCCCGAGCGCCAAGGACACGGCGAAGCCGCGCACCGGCCCGGAGCCGAGAAAGTAGAGGATCGCGGCGGCGACGAACATGGTGACGTTCGAATCGACGATCGTCGCGAAAGCGCGTTTGAAGCCGGCATCGAGCGAAGAGATGATCGAGCGGCCCGCGTGGTTTTCCTCACGGATGCGTTCGTAGATCAGCACGTTCGAATCGACCGCCATGCCGATCGTCAGCACGATGCCGGCGATGCCGGGCAAAGTCAGCGTCGCGCCGAGCAGCACCAGCGCCGCGAAGATGAAGGCGATGTGCACCGCCAGCGCGATATTGGCGAAAATGCCGAACGTGCCGTAGGTGATGAGCATGTAGAAGAGCACGAGCCCCGCGCCGACGAAAGCGGCGCGCTTGCCGGCGTCGATTGAATCCTGGCCGAGGCCTGGCCCGACCGTGCGCTCCTCGACGATCGTCAGCTTCGCGGGCAAGGCGCCGGCGCGCAGCAGAATGGCAAGGTTGTTTGCCGATTCCGAGGTGAAATGGCCGGAGATCTGTCCCGAGCCGCCGGTGATGGGCCCAAGAATGCGCGGCGCGGAGATGACCTTGCCATCGAGCACGATGGCGAAGAGGCGCCCGACGTTTTGCGATGTGACTTCGCCGAAACGCTGGCCGCCGCGAATGTTGAAGCGGAAGTTGACGATCGGCTCCCCGGTGCGCTGATCGAAGCCGAGCTGCGCATCCGTCAAGTCTTCGCCCTGCACCATGACTTCCTTTTCAACCGGCAATTTTCCCGGCTGATCGGTCTGGTCAAGCATTTCGTAATTGCTCGGGTCTTCGTCCGGATTGGCGACGAGGCGGAATTCGAGCTTCGCCGTCGTGCCGAGGATCTCTTTCAGCTTGTCGGGATTTTGCAGGCCCGGCACTTCGACGAGGATGCGATCATTGCCTTGGCGCTGGATATTGGGTTCGGTCGTGCCCAAGGCATCGACGCGGCGGCGCAAGACCTCGATCGATTGATCGACAGCGCGACGCACTCGGTCGCTGATTGCGGCGTCGGTCACGAGAACCTGGACCGTGCCGTTGCCCATGTCCTTGACGTCGAGGGCTTGCGATGTGGGTCCGCGCAGCAGCGGATTGCCGATCGGCGTCGCCAATTGCTGCAGCTTCGGCAGGATCCTGTCGCGTGCACTTGGATCGGGAACATGCAATTGAATGCCGCGCGGCAGGACGCCTATACCGCCCGAGATCGGAATTTTCTCCTCGCGCAGCAGACGACGCGCGTCGTCGCGCAAATTCTGCACCTCGGTCTTGATGACCTCATTCGAGTCGACCTCGAGCAGGACATGCGAGCCGCCTTGCAGATCGAGGCCGAGCACGATCGTGCGGACAGGAATCCAGCTCGGCAGATGATCGAAGAGGCCGCTGCGTATGTCGGGGGGCAAAAGGCTGGGGACGATCACCAGCAAGGCGAGCACCGTCATCGTCAAGATCGATACGATTTTCCAGGTCGCAAAACGCAGCATCGGCGGACATCATCTCAAGTTGGGGGGACAGCGCCGCTCTATGCGGCCGGATCCTTCACCGGCTCGCCCTTGGCGCGAACTTCGGAGATCATCGAGCGGGCAACCCTTACTTTCACGTTCGGCGCGATCTCGATCTCGACTTCCGCATCATCGATGACCCTGGCCACCTTGCCGATGAGCCCCCCGGTCATGACGATCGTATCGCCGCGGCGAACGTTCTTGATGAGCTCGGCATGGTCGCGCGCGCGCTTCTGCTGCGGCCGCATGATCAGGAAATACATGATCACGATGATGATCGCGAACGGCGCGAACTGGACGAGCATGTCGCCGGCCCCGCCGGAGGCGGAGCCCGCGGCCTGAGCAAAAGCCGGGGTGAACACCTGTTTACTCCTTGATGGGGCTCTTCAAACCCCTCGGATCGGGGCGGACTATAGCGGCCGCGGGCGCGAAAGCAATGCCGGAGCGCAGGCGCGATTGGGTAAAAACCGTCTGCTCGCGTCGGGCCTTTCTCGCCCTTCTGGACGCGGCCTGCCTGACTGGTTACATCCCTTCATGAAGTGAGACCGGGCCGATGACCAGTCACGACAAAGACATTCTTGCCGCGCTCGCGGCACCCGAGGCGGCCGAGGCGCTGTTGCGGATCGCCCGGGCCTTGGAACGGCTTGCCCCGGGGAGCGCGCCGGTTGCGGATTTCGCTGCGGCCGACGCCTTCGTCTGGCACGCGGAGAATGGCGCGCTTGTGCCTGTCGCCAAGGTCAACCGCGTCGACATCGCGCTGCTACGCGGCATCGATCGCGTGCGCGACATTTTGAGCGACAATACGGAGCGTTTCGCGCGCGGATTTCCCGCCAACAATGCCCTGCTCTGGGGCGCGCGCGGGATGGGTAAGTCCTCGCTCGTCAAGGCCGTGCACGCCGACATCAACCGACGGCTCACCCCCAGCTTTCGTCCGCTGAAGCTCATCGAGATTCATCGCGAGGACATCGAAAGCCTGCCGCGGCTCATGCCGCTTCTGCGCGATGCGCCGCATCAGTTCCTGATTTTCTGCGACGACCTTTCGTTCGACGCCGAGGACACGAGCTACAAGTCGCTGAAGGCCGTGCTCGAGGGCGGCATCGAGGGCAGGCCCGTCAACGTGATCCTCTACGCGACCTCGAACCGCCGCCATCTCCTGCCGCGCGACATGATCGAGAACGAACGATCGACCGCCATCAATCCCGGCGAGGCGGTGGAAGAAAAAGTCTCGCTCTCCGACCGGTTCGGCCTCTGGCTCGGATTTCACAAATGCAGCCAGGACGAATATCTCGCCATGGTCGCAGGCTACGCGGAATATTTCGGCGTCGATATCGATCGCGCGACGCTCGAAGCCGAGGCGCTCGAATGGGCGACGACCCGCGGCTCGCGCTCCGGCCGCACCGCCTGGCAATACATTCAGGATCTCGTCGGACGCGCCGGCAAGGCGGTCGAAGAGAGGTGATTACCTCCGCGCGGCCTCCACGCCGGAGGCGAGCTCGATGATTTCCGCGGTAACCTCTTCCTGCCGCACCTGATTTTCGCGCTGTTTCAGTTCGCCGAGCCTCCGCTCGATGTTGCTGGTAGCCGAACTCATGGCTTCCATACGCGCCTGATTCTCGGCGGCGAAGGCGTCCATGGCTGCCTCGCAAAGAACGGCAAAGACATATTCTGCGGTCAGCCGCTCGATCAGCGTCTCCGGCGCGAGCGTCATCAGCGGCGGCACAGCGGCCTCAGGTTGCCGGAAGCGTTCGAGATCGAGCGGAAACAGCGTCGTGCGCCCCACGTCTATTTTGCGCTCGGCGTCGATCCAGGCGAACAGGACTTCGGCGAGCGCGACCGTTTTCTCGGCAATGAGTTGATAGAGAGCATCGGCGACCCGATTGGCGACACCCGGCACTGCGCCAATCTGGCTCGCCATAGTGGTCGTCCAGTTCGGCAGGAGGCCGCGTTCTGCTGCGATCCCTGCCCCGCGCGTCCCTATAATCATGATATGCGCGCCAGCGATGTCGCGTCCGGCGGCGTCGAGGATGCGGTCGCTGAGCGCGCCGGCAAAGCCTTGTTCGGCGCAAAATAGGATCAACGCCCGACCGCTCGGCTGATCGCCAGGACCGGCGGGCACCGCGGACGTGAAACTCAGAGCCTGACCGATGGCGCGCGATATCGTCTCGGCATAGGTCCTTATTCCGCCCAGCAGCGCCCGGCTCTGCTGGGCGCGCGCTGCCGCGATACCGCGCATCGCGGTCGTGACCGCATCGAGCTGCTTCACATTGTCTATGCGCGCCGTGATATCGGCAAGCCGTTCAGCCATGTGAGGCCGCTCCAGTGACCGGGGCGAGCGAAGCAAAGAGTTCCCTCAGCGTCCCAAGCAGCGCCGCGCGAGCCGGCGGGTCCAGTGCGCCCGTTGCATTGATCTCTTTGGCAAGCGCATCGGCATGCGCTGCCAGCCAATCGGGAAGGCTTGCCCGGAGTCTTGCGACGGCATCGAGCGGCAACGCGTCCATGAGCCCGTCCTGCAAGGCCAGCATCAGGGCGACCTCCGAGGCGAGATCGAGCGGTGAATATTGCGGCTGCGTCAGCACCGCGCGAATGCGCTCGCCGCGTTCGATCTGTGTCTTGATGCGTACGTCCGTCATTCCGCCAAAACGCGGGAAGACTTCAAGCTCCAGGAATTGCGCATAGTCGAGCCGCAAATTTTCGGCCGCGGCGCGTAAGGCGGGCGCCTGGGTTTTGCCGCCGACCCGGCTCACGCTCTTGCCTACGTCAACGGCAGGCTTTTGGCCTTGCTCGAACAGCTTGGCGTCGAACACGATCTGTCCGTCCGTTATGGAAATGAGATTGGTGGGGATATAGGCGCTGAGATTTCCGGCGTCGGTTTCAGCGATCGGCAAGGCGGTCAGCGAACCGCCGCCCTTCTCTTTGGAGAGACGGGTCGCGCGCTCGAGCAGCCTCGCATGAACATAGAAGACATCGCCGGGATAGGCTTCGCGGCCCGGCGGCTGGCGGGTGAGCAAAGAGATCTCGCGATGCGTGGCGGCATGCTTGCTGAGATCGTCGATGGCGACCAAGGCGTGCTGGCCGCGATCGCGGAAATATTCCGCCATGGTGAACCCTGCGTAAGGCGCAATCCACTGAAGACCGGGCGCGGAAGATGCCGTCGCCACGACGAAAATGCAGCGCTCCGGAGCGCCGAAGCGGCGTATCGCGTCGATCGCGCGTTTCACCGCCGAGCTCTTCTGCCCGATCGCGACATAGATGCAGAAAATATCGCTGCGCTTCTGGTTGATGATGCAATCGGTTACCAACGCCGTCTTTCCTGTCGCCCGATCCCCGATCACGAGCTCGCGCTGGCCGCGCCCAAGCGCGAAGAGCGCATCGACGACCAGCGTTCCAGTTTGGACGGGCTCGACCACGAGATCGCGATCGATGATCGCCGGCGCCGGGCGCTCGATAGGCTCATAAGAGCTCGCCGCTATGGTGCCGCCGTCGTCGAGCGGCCGGCCGAGCGGATCGACGATGCGTCCGAGCAAAGCCTCGCCGACCGGCACGCGCACCACCGCGCCCGTCCCGCGCACCATTTCGCCCGCTTCGAGCCCTTGGCCTTCGTCCAACAAGACGCAGCCGATGAGATCCTTGTCGAGCGTTTGCGCGAACCCCATGGTGCCGCTCTTGAATTCGAGAAGCTCATCAAGCCGCACATTGGGCAGACCGGAGACGAAGGCCACACCGTCGGCCACCGATTCGAGACGGCCGATCTCTTCCGCGGCAGGTCGAAGCTCCGTCCCCGCAACCTGCGATCTTGCGCGCGAAAGCCACGCGTCAAGAAGTTTGGTGCTGTCCGTCATCAGCTCCAAGCTCCTTCAAAATCTGCGCGAGATCGTCGCGCCAATTGTTGCGCAGGACAATCGTATCTCCGCGGATCTCGATTCCGGCAATGAGGCCGGGATCGCAATGGAATGTAAACTTCGCGCCCGTCGCGAGAATTCCCTTCAGTGCCTTGCGAAACTGCGCCTCTTGCGGATCGTTGAGCGGCACCGCCGTGATCACATCAACGCTTTCGGCGCCGGCGAGCAATGTACGAGCTTGCGGCGACAAGGCCTGAACCTCATGAGAGAGCGCATCGAGAAAGGCCATGGTCGCAACCTCCGCCGGCAGCCTTTCCAAAAGCCTGCGCGCGATATCGGCGGCAAGCGTGCCCGCACGTTGCAACATTGCCTCCTGCATCGCCGTGCGGTCGCGCGCCAGGGATGCCTCGCCGTCTGCACGAAGCCCGGCGGCGGCGGCTTCCGCTTGCTTGAGCATCGCTTGGCGCTCCGTTTCGGCTTGGCTGCGAGCCTCCGCGAGAAGTTTCTCACGCTCGGCTGCAAAACCCTGCCGCGTGGCCGCGATCCCGGCTTTCTCCGCGTCGGCAACAGCGCGCGCCGCCTTCGCCTCGTCCATGAGTTTGGCCGCCGCCGCACGCCGTTTTTCGATGATCTCGACGACCGGCCGGTAGAAGAAGCGGCTCAGCAACCAGACAAGAACGAGGACGTTGACCGTCTGAAGCGCCAGCGTCCACCAGTCGATATGCATTTCAGTGGATGAACGGATTGGCGAACAAAACGAGGAGCGCCACGACGAGGCAATAGATCGCCATCGTCTCGATCATGGCAAGGCCCACGAAGAGCGTTCGCGACAAAGTGTTGGCGGATTCGGGCTGGCGCGCAATCGCCTCCATCGCGGCGGCCACGGCGCGGCCTTCGGCGAGCGCCGGCCCGATCGCGCCGAACGAAACCGCGACGGCCGCCGCGATGATGCTGACGACTTCAATCCAGTTCATGTCGCTTTCCTTTCTTTGCTCGTTTGCGAAGAGACGTTCTCGCTGACGGCGCTGCCGATGAAGACCATCGAAAGAATCGTGAAAATATAGGCCTGGATGGCCCCCGTCAGGAGATCGAGCGCCATCAGCGGAATCGGCACCAGCAGGCCCGCGAGCGAGAGCACGACCCCGATGATGAAGACGCCGCTCATGACATTGCCGAAGAGACGCACCGTCATCGAGAAGGTGCGGGTGAAGGCTTCGGCAATGTTGAGCGGGATCATCAGGAAGGAAGGCTGCGCGAAGGTCTTGAGATAGCCGATAAGGCCACGTGCTTTCACGCCATAATAGATCGCCGCGAAGAAGACGATGACCGCCATCGCCGCGTCGGTCTCGATATGCGCGGTTGGCGGCACGATGCCGGGTACGAGCGAAGACCAGTTCGCCGCCAGGATAAAGAGGAACAGGGTTCCGATCAGAGCCCGATAAGGCCCCGGCGGCGCACCGATCGTGTCGGTGATCTGCGAATCGATCGCTTCAACGATCATCTCCACAGTCGCCTGGAAGCCGGATGGCATGAGCGACAGGCGTCGCGTGGCGGCTACGCCCGCAATCGTCAATGAACCCATGATCGCCCAGGTCACCGCAACCGTGGTGCTCACCGGGACCGGTCCCAGATGAAAGAGCGTGGTCGTCGTGAGCGGAGAATTCATGGCATCACGATCTGCGGCCGGCGGATAAGAATGGCGCGGACGACGAGAAAGCCGGCAAGCGCGGCGCCAAGTGGCAAAGCGCCGTGCCAGGCGGCGAGCGCAAAAGAAGCGGTGGTCGCGGGAATCCGGCCGAGCGCCAGAATAACAGCCAAGACGGCGCCCGCATGCGCCTGCGAGAGGCACGCGCGGACCTGCCAGGAGACCAGCGTCAGATGCAGCAGTCCCGCGAACATGCCGAGGCTCGCGAACGCGATGAGGATCAGGCTCGCGCTGAAGCTCATGGTGAATGCATCCATCGCCAGGCCGACCAAAAGCCGAGCGTCACGCCCAAAACGAGCAGAGCCGCGGTATAGAAAATCCCCGTCGCGAAATGATGATCGAGCCAACGACCGCCGAACAGTCCGACGAGCGCCGGTGTGACGATGATCCAACCGAGCACCCCGATCTGACCCAACTGCCGCGACATCGATGGTTCGCCTTCGGCGCGTCCGCGCCGCAGCCGTGCAA
This sequence comes from uncultured Alphaproteobacteria bacterium, assembly GCA_963759985.1. Lineage (GTDB taxonomy): Bacteria > Pseudomonadota > Alphaproteobacteria > Rhizobiales > Beijerinckiaceae > Methylovirgula. Next base: position 851,262 of record CAVXBI010000001.1, on the reverse strand, counting down.
GACTGCGCCGGATAGAGGCGATGAAATTGTCGTCGATTGGTGCGGTATCGATCATAGGTCGCGATCCAGGATGGAGGACCCGCCGGGTCGCAGATAGTGGATGATGCGCCGGATGGCGGTCATTTGCAGCCGCAGGCTTTCGGCGCGCGCGCCGCGCTCTTCCTCCGCCGCTTCGCGAAAGCCCGCGAGCACGGCGTCCTCGAGCCGATCGAGGTCCGTTCCAATGACCGCCTCGCGCGTCGCCACCATGACCTCGCGGCCCCCGCTTACGGAGAGCACGCCTCGCTTCACGGCGCAGTAGCGTTCCGCCGCGTCCGCCTGCCGCCAGCGCAGGATCGAGATCGTCAACACGGTGAGAAAGTCCGCGTGACCTTGAAGAATCCCGAAACTGCCGCTTTCGTCCTCGGCGCGGATGGAGGTCGCATCGGAAACATCGACGATGATCGACGTCGGCGTGGTAATGAGGAGTCTCATCTCGATTTTCCCAGAGCCTCCTTGGCGCGCGCCTCGTCTATCGCTCCGACCATGTAGAAGGACCTTTCGGCCCAACCGTCGCATGCCCCGTCGAGGATGGCGCGGCAGCCTTTCAGCGTGTCGGCGAGCTCGACGCTTCGTCCCGGTATTCCCGTGAAAGCCTCGGTGACGGAAAAGGGTTGGGTCAGGAAACGTTGCAGGCGCCTTGCGCGCTGAACGCGCACCCTGTCCTTGGCACTCAATTCCTCCATGCCCAGAAGCGAGATGATATCCTGAAGCTCCCGGTAATGGGCGATCGCCTCGCGCACCTCTTCGGCGAGCCGATAGTGTGCTTCACCGACGATCATGGGGTCGAGCATGACGGAGGACGAGTTGAGCGGATCGATGGCCGGATACATGCCTTCCGCCGCCAAGCCCCGGGAGAGGACGATCATGCTGTCGAGGTGGGTCGAGATCGTGGTCACTGCGGGGTCGGTGAAGTCGTCGGCGGGGACATAGACCGCCTGGATCGCCGTCACCGCCACGCCCGCCACCGAGGCGATGCGTTCTTCGAGGCTTGCGACTTCCGTGGCAAGCGTCGGCTGATAACCCACGCGCGAGGACAGCCGCCCCAGCAATCCTGAAACTTCGCTGCCCGCTTGCACGAAACGGAACGTATTGTCCATCAGCAGGAGCACGTTTTTGCGGTCCACATCCCGAAAATATTCCGCGATGGTAAGCGCCGAGAGGCCCACCCGCCAGCGTGCTCCGGGCGGTTCATTCATCTGCCCGAAGACCAGAACGCTTTGATCGATGATGCCGGACCTGCGCATTTCGGTGAGCAGTTCGAATCCCTCGCGCGAACGCTCGCCCACCCCGGCGAAGACCGAAATACCATGATAGCCGCGCACCACGGCATTGATGAGTTCCATCAGCAGCACCGTCTTGCCGACTCCCGCGCCGCCGAACATCGCGGCCTTTCCGCCGCGCGGAATGGGGGCGAGAAGATCGATGATTTTGATGCCTGTCTCGAAAACCTCATTGGCGGCGCTCTGCGCGTCGAGTGGCGGCGGCGGGCGGTGGATCGACCAGCGCGGCGTAAACTCCGGCAAAGCCGGGCCACGGTCCTGGCAAGATCCCGTGACATCGAGCAGGCGTCCGAGAACCCGCTCTCCCACCGGCACAGTCACGGTTTGGCCGGTCGAGCGGACCCGCGTGCCGCGCGCCAATCCGGCGGTCGCGTGAAGCGCAACGCCGCGCAGGCTAAGTTCATCAAGATGCGCGTGAACCTCAAGAACGAGCGGCTGCGGCCTGTCCCATTCGACGATCAGAGCTTCGTTGATCTCGGGCAGCAGGCCCGCGGCAAATTCCACATCGACAACGCCGCCATGTACGGCCGTCACAATGCCCGTCGGAAGTTCGGCCATTTCACCGCTCTCCCTTCCACGCCGATTGCTGACGTGTTTCGCCGTCCAGCACGCGCTCCGGGCATGCATACCACTGAAACGGCAGGAATTGAGTCGAAGCTCAATATCCGGGTTTCGGCGGGGCGCCTCCTTGACCTCCATCAACTCGGTTGAATGCGGCTAGCCTGTTGAGCAAAAAGAAGCGCGCCGTCGCCGGCGCGCTTCCTACGCAGCTTTCTTCGAACCGAAGTCTATTCCCCGGCGGCCATTCCCACGCTCTGGTAGCGCGCATGGCTCTGGTCGAGATCTTCGCGGATCATCGTCGAAGCCGTGGGCTGGCGATGGTGGAAGGCGACGATCCAGAGGATGCCTGCTGCGAGATACACGAGGAACGCGTAGGGGAAGTAGTTCACCGGCGGAGACGGCACCGGATAGACGCTGCCGACCGCAGGGACGGCGAGCAATACGAGAGACGCGATGCAACCGAGCCAATCCTTCGCCGTCAACTCGCCGATTTTCTTGAGATATGCGGGGGCCGCGGCGCTGACGAGGCCGTAGGCCACGACAAAGCCGAATGCTGCGCAGGTGCCGACATCGTTGAAGCAATCGAGCAGCGCGACATGACCGAAGAGCGTGGCCGCCGTCGGCACCGCGAAGGCAAGCACCGCCATAATGGTCACGGCGATATGCGGCGTCTCGTTCGTCGCATGCGCCGTAGCGGTCGCCTCCGGGAAGATGCCGTGCCGGCCCATCGCATAGATGACGCGCCCACCTGCGCTTACGCAGGAGAGGCAGAGCGCGAAGAAGCTCAGCATCGCGCCGAGCGACAGCGGGATCTGCAGGATCGGGATGTTGATCAATTGCGCGAGCACGTTCAATGGCTGGTCGATCTTGTCGAGGGTCGTCGAATAGCCCCTGACCCCGAGCACTTCCACATAGGTGACGAAGACAAAGAAGATACCGGCGATGATCAGGCTCACATAGATCGAACGCGGTATCGTCTTGAGCGGATTTTTGGCTTCGTCGCCGAAGGCGGTCGCCGCTTCGAAGCCGACAAGACTGAAGATTGCGACGACGACGCCGAGACCAATGCTCGACCAGGGCACCGTTTTGACATCGAATTGGGCCTTGTCGACGGCGAAGTTGTGATGACCGAGCACGATGAAGCAGAGCAAGAGGATGAACGCCACAGAAATTGCTTCGATAGCGAGCATCATCTTTGCCGAAAGCTGCACGTTCTTCCACGCGCAGAACCAGGCTATGCCGGCGCAAACGGCGAAGAGAACGATACTCGATGCACCGTTAATGCCCATCATCGAGAGCAATTTGCCGGCGAACACGGTAAATCCGGTGACACCTGCCATCGAGATGCCGAGATAGGCCCAGATGAGCGCCCATCCGCCGATGGCGCCGGCCGTCAAGCCGAGGCCGCGGCAGATATAGGCATAGATGGATCCGGCGGAGGTCGAACGCTTCGCAAACTGGTTTAGATTGAACGCTACGAACATCAGCATCACCGTGCCGAGCGCATAGGGGAGCCAGCTCCAATCGCCGGTGTTCGAATACATGACGGGAACGATGAGCGCCGCGGTCATCGTAGGAGAGATGAGCGCGACGTTCTGGGCAAGGAGTTCGGTGAAACCCAGACAATTGGGTTTCAGCCCTCGAGTGGTCGTGGCGGACATGACGACAAGCCTTCAAAAGAGGTTGAGCCTCTTGCGGCCTTCGTGTCACGAGCCTCCCTACCCCGCGACCCTGGGGTCGCAATTGACCTAAGGCTAAGAAGCGCTTGGCCCGCCGAGAACATCCAGTTTTTAAATTGGCGCTGGTCCAGCGAGCAGAGGGAGAACGGGGTCGCCGGGCTGGCCCAGTGGACCAAATGAAACTGGCTCTTCCCTCGGGCCAAGGCCGAATTCGGCCCCGCCCAAACTTCAATTTCATGACAGCCCCGATAGGCTCGCTGCGGCGGCCAATCGGCGCGCTCGACAAACATGTGGACGACGCCGAGGCGCTCGAAACCGTCGCGGGGAATGCAGGAACGCGCCGGACCGGTGAGCGATCGCGGCCGCCGCGCCTTGCGCCGCGCCGAGAACCGGCCGGCTCAACGGTGCGCCCGCCTGCCCCTGAACGGTCCAATCAGGCCTGTTAAGAGGCTCTGCGCGTTAGCGTAATTCTTGCTTGTAGAAGGAGGCAAAAGGCTGAACGGACAGCCAAAACCGGCGTCGAGGGCCAGAATGCTGCGTCCGTGGGTCCCCAATCTGATCGTGCGTGCCGAAGGCCGCGGCAGCCTGAGCCTAAGGATCGCGCAGGCGATTATCGAAGAGATCCAGAGAGGCAGGCTGGCGGCGGGCAATTCGCTCCCCGGCACCCGCGACCTCGCACGCGATCTGGCGGTCAATCGCAAGACTGTCGTCCAGGCCTATGAAGAGCTGACCGCGCAAGGTTGGGTGACGACCGACCAGCGGCGCGGGACCTTTGTGGCGCGCAGCATTGGCGGTGCACCGACCAAGGCCGCGGCGCCGGAACCCATACCGCCGATCGCCGAGCCGCGCGGCCGCGAAGTGCGGCCGCCGCTGCTTTGGCCGCAGCAAGGCAAGGTGCGATTCGACGACGGCGTTCCCGATCAGCGGCTGATCCCGACGACCGCGATCGCGCAGGCCTATGCCAGCGCGGCGCGCGCCGCCGCGCGCCAGCGGCTTCTGGGCTATGGCGATCCGCGCGGCACCGAGCCGCTGCGCCAATCGATCTCCAAAATGCTCAACATGACGCGCGGCTTGAGTACGGCGCCGGACAATATTTGCGTCACGCGCGGCAGTCAGATGGCGCTTTACGTCATCGCGCAATGTATCGTCGCGCGCGACGATACCGTCATCTTCGAGGAACTCACCTATCCGCCGGCAGTGCAGGCCTTCATGCTGGCCGGCGCGCGCATCGCGGCGGCGCGGCTGACGCCCGACGGCATCGATCTCGACCATCTCGAAGACATCTGCCGGCGCACGCGCGTGCGCGCCGTCTACCTGACGCCCGGCCATCAGTTTCCGACGACCGTGGTGCTGCGTCCCAGCGCGCGATTGAAACTACGCGCGCTCGCCGCGCAATTCGGCTTCGTCGTGGTCGAGGACGACTACGATCACGAATTCCAGTTCGACCATCAGCCGATGTTTCCCGCTGGCGAGCGGCGATCACGCCGGGACAGATCATCTATGTCGGTTCGTTTCTCAAAAATCCTGTCGCCGAGCCTGCGCGTCGGCTATATCGCCGGCCCGAGCCGCCTGATCGAACAGATCGGCAATTGGATCGGCACGATCGACCGGCAAGGCGATCCGATCACCGAACTCGCCATCGTCGAACTGATCGAATCCGGCCAGCTGCGCCGCCACGTCAAACGGGTTCACACGATCTTCGACAAGCGCCGCATGGCCTTCGCGAGCGCGCTACGCGCCGAGCTTGGCGGATCTGGCGACTTCGAAATGCCGACCGGCGGTCTCGCCTTCTGGGTGCGCTTTCCGGATTCGACGGACTTTTCCAAATTGGAGCACCGCTGCGCCGGCGAGCCCGCAATTTTTGACGAGCAATGAATGCGCAATTGCAGGCCAGCCCGAAACCCGCCGCGCGGCTTGGCTTCGCCAGCCTCGATGCGCACGAGATGGAGGTGACGATCGAGGCGTTGAAGGAGGCGGTGGCGGGAAGTGGGGATGCGAGGTGGGGAGCGGCGAAATAGGCCCGGTGTCGGTGAGTGGCCCGCTCCAGACCGCTCCGAACCTTCCTCTGTTCAGCGCCACGCCGTAAGAAGACGCTCGAGAATGAGAACGATTTCGTTGACGACCTCCGCCGGCTTTCCGCTCACTGGATCGATCGTGACAATGGGCGTCAGGCCGTAAGGCGACAGAATTGCGATATGGTATCGGCTGCCGGCTCCCAGCGCCTTCAGTTCCTCGGGCAGTGCATCGGCTTCAATATACAAGGCGGGGTAGGCCTCGTGCAGAAGGGTCTGCAACTTCGTGTTGGCGGGCATTTCCTTGAATATTTCACGCAGGAAAGGCCAGACGAACGGATCTTTATCGGCGACGAAGAGCAAGACCGGCCGCTGCCTTTCATTGATGAGGCTCTGCGTCGCGTCATTCCATCTTAGCCAAAGAATGCCTTTGTCGGGGAATTCGGATGCAGACACGGGGCGCTTTCAAGCTTCGATGCAGCGAATTGAAACGGACCGACGGCCAAAATTGATCTCTGGGCAAGGCTTACTCCGCGGCCTCCGCCCTCTCGCTCTCCTCTCGCACAAAGCCTGCGGCTTCGCGCAGCACATTGACCCCCGCGCCCGACTTCACGGCCTCAGTCGCCAGATGCCGGCGGAAGGCGCGGGCGCCGTTCAAGCCGTTAAAGAGCCCGAGGATGTGGCGCGTCATCGCCGCGAGCGGCACGCCTTCGTCTAAGCGCGCCTCGACATAGGGAATGAAAGCCTCGATCGCGGCGTGGCGGCTTGCGACCGGCGGCACTCCGTCGAAGAACGCGGAATCGACATCGAGCAACAGCGCCGGGTCCTGATAGGCGGCGCGGCCGACCATGATCCCATCGACATAAGCGAGTTCGGCTTGCATCTGCGCGATGTCGGCGAGCCCACCGTTGAGCACGATGGGCACATGCGGGTAAGCGCCTTTCAGCGCATGCACGAGCGCATAGTTGAGTTCCGGCACATTGCGGTTTTCTTTCGGTGAAAGTCCCTTCAGCCAGGCCTTGCGGGCATGGACGTAAAGCACATCAGTGCCGGCGTCGATCACGCGATCGGCGAAAGTGAAGAGCGCTTCTTCTGGGTCTTGGTCATCGACACCGAGGCGGCATTTGACCGTTACGGGGATTTTCACCCGCGCTTTCATGGCCGCGACGCAATCCGCGACCAGCTCGGGCTCGCGCATAAGGCATGCTCCGAAAGCGCCGCTTTGCACCCGCTCCGAGGGACAGCCGACGTTGAGATTGATCTCGTCATAGCCATAGTCGGCGCAGATCTCGGCGGCTTTAGCGAGTGATGCCGGCTCCGAGCCGCCGAGCTGCACGGCGAGCGGATGTTCGGCGCAATCGAAGCCAAGCAGCCGCGCCCGATCGCCGTGGAGCACGGCCGCGGCGGTCAGCATTTCCGTCATGAGCCGCGCGCGTCGCGTCAGGATGCGGTGGAAGAAGCGGCAATGCCGGTCCGTCCAATCCATCATCGGCGCGATCGAGAAGCGGTAGGTTTCGGATGTCATCATCCGGGCGACTTTATCACAAACCTCGGCGCGCGAACCCTCTCCCGCCTGCGGGGGGAATTATGCACTTGACAAACAGTGAGGCCAAGGGTGATGTTGCGCCCGTCACGACCGAGGATGATTTGAAGCGGCTGGCGCGCCCATAATCACGTCTCAAATGGTTTCGGCGGGAAGAGAAGAAATGTCCCGTCGCTGGCTCGAGTTTGTTTCTGGTCCTGGGAGCGAAACACTGTGGGCTGAAGTTCTCTCAGATGTATTTCTGGCAATGTGGGGAGCGCGTTCTCAATAGCCTCCCGAATGTCGGCGCTTTCCTTCATAGCGGTTCTGACCGTTTGCAGATCCTCTTGTAAGACTTCAATCGCGATAGGTTTGAAGCCGTAGGTGAGTATCCCCTTCGCACCGATATTCAGTTGCGCCATTTTCTTTGTTTCTGGATTTTGGCCCCACGTATCGTGCGTAATCCTGTTTCTGATTTCTAAGGGCTTGCGCACGCGCTCAGAAAATTTGTTGACGCGGCTGACGAGTGCGTCTGAAGCCTTACGAAGTTTGAGAAGGGCAAGAAGCGCCTTTAGCCGACCGTCCAGGGTAAAAATTTGCGATGTGATGCATGCGCCAACTGCTGGATACACACCAGCAAGATGCCATATCGACATATCGATGTTATATTCCAGTGTGGACCAGCACGCGATGACCTGAGAAATACATTGAGCGAATTCGGGTGGGAATTCGAACCCTTTAGATGGTTTTGCCTTGGAAGAATTGGTCATGTCAGGCTCCGGTGAAAACGGAAAAATCAAAGCTGACGAAGATTACAGCGATGAAGAAGCCGCGCGTCGCCGCGACGAGGTAATCCGCCGTATGGCCAATACACTTCCGCAGCCTAAGACAAAGCCCAAGAAGAGTGCGAGTCCGAAAATGGCGCGGCCTAATGAAAGAAAAAATGCCAAATCCGTTCGGCGGCCAAAATAAGAACGATAAGGGCAGCGCCTCGATAGATGTAAGATTCGCCGTGCAAGTCATGTAACTCGATCTCCAACTTGGAGACTCTGTCATTTAAAACATCGATGCTCGTTTGCATCTCGTTCAAGATATGTGTCATCTCCACACCCCTCATGCAGTCTCATAAACAAGAGCCGGTTCTATGCGGATTAGCTTCGATCTTTTGCCGGGGGAACGGCTATCACTTCAACTTGATCAAGATGCCGCGCCAAGCCAAGTGTCTTTTGCGCCTCTTGCAGGACAGCGAGGAGCTGCATTGCCAGTTCCGTGCTCATGGTCAGGTGGATATATTTTCCGCTTAGTTGCGGGCCGTGTGGTGTGTGATCGACTAACTGAGAGCGAAGCATCAATGCTGTCTTCTCCAGATTAAATATTGGTGCAAAATCACCGATATAAACTTCTAGCTCAGGCTTGTTCATCACTTCGCCTTTCGCTTAGGTTTGTGCGACTTTGTGAGGCTGTCGATAAGTTAGCCGCTTGCCTTCGACGCCCTTCACGGCTTTGTTTGCGCGCTCAGCATCGGAAACGTCGAGCGCCATGCGCTCGTTGTACCTGAAATCAAATTCGCAGAGATACCGCTTCAAATGTTGTTGCGAAACGTGATGATAAATGCCATTGAGCCCGCGTTTCAGAACAGCGAAATAGCTTTCAACGGTGTTCGTGTGCGCATCGCCTCGGACATATTCGCCGATTCCATGATTGACAGTTTCATGGCGAGCAAACATCGGTCCGAGGATGCGATATTGTCCCTCGCCGTCCGTCATGAGAACGGACGCGCGATCAAGTTGAGCTTTTAAGACAGGACGCAAGGTCTCGGCCGAGACAGACGCGACATGCTCAGAGCGAACCTTGCCGCCGCGCTCGACGAGAGAAAATACCGGCTCCTTGCCCATGCCACCGATGTTGTCGGCATTGCGTTTCCTGCGGTGCTTGTTTTTCTCTTTGCCGCCGACAAATGTTTCATCTGCTTCAACCGTTTTGCCTTCGCCGCCCATCGGCGTTGTCGAAAGATCACGCATACCTTCACGGATGCGATGCGCCATGAACCACGCCGTGCGGTAGGAACCGAAGCCGAGCATGCGGAAAAGCTGATGCGCGCTAATGCCCTTTTTGGACGAGCAAAGCAGATGCGTCGCAAGCAGCCATTTGTGCATCGGGATATGGCTGCGCTCGTAAATGGTGCCAACCGTCGCGGTGAACTGCTTCACGCATTCACGGCAGCGATAGAGGCCGTAACGAGCGGTTTTGCCGATGATTGGATCGGCGGAATTGATGACGCCGCAGTGCGGACAGATCGGCCCATCCGGCCAGCGGATTGCCTCGAAATGCTTCCAGGCGGCGGTTTCGTCATTGAAGATTGGATCGGTGAGATCGACAGGCATGTTTGGCTCCGTTTCTGGAGCCAAATGTCTCATTTTAGGGCCTGTTTGTCAAGTGCATAATTCCCCCTGCGGGAGAGGGTGGCTTACGGAGCAAGCCGGGTGAGGGTTCGTGCAATCGCACCTCCCCTCATCCGCCCTGCTTTGCAGGGCACCTTCTCCCGCAAGCGGGAGAAGGAATGTGCACCATCGATCGCCCCTCTCTTCATCATAACGCTTCACCCACCTGGCACGGCCGCTGCTCAATTCGAACCGGATAGAGATATTCCGGACGAACCCGTGCCATCCCGAAGCAAATGGCCGCGCGCTCATCCCGGAATGACCCGCGAAGGCCGAAATGAGACAGGCAGGAACGCGCGAACTCTTCGATTATTGGAACCGGCTGCGCGGCGAGCGCGACGCGCCGGAGCGTTCCGAAATCGATCTCGCCGCGATACGCGGCCTGCTCCACGACATCTTCATGCTTGAGGCCGACGCCGGCCATCGTTTTCCTTTTGTGATGTCGGGCAGCCACCTCAACGCGCTCTTCTGCGCCGAGCAGAAGAGCCGTTCGTTTCTCGACCTCTGGCCGCTGCGGGAGGCCCACAACATCGCCGCCGTGCTCTTGACCGTCATCGACGCGGCCTGCCCGGTCGTTGCCTGCGCCGAGGCAAGGCCCGAAGGCTATGCCAAAGCGGATCTGGAAATCCTCCTCCTGCCCTTGCATCACAACGGCCATGCTCAAGCACGCGTTCTCGGTCTGCTGGCGATGGCGGCAAAGCCGACTTGGCTCGGTCTCTTGGCGAGCGAGCAGTTGACGTTACGTTCGCTGCGCGCGATCGACGAGCCGGCGCCTCCTCTGACAGCGCCGCTTGGCGCTCAATTGTCCGGGCCGCCGCGGCTCGAAGCTGCGGAAATCCGCCGCCATTTGAGGGTATTTCAGGGCGGCAAATAAGATTTGTCCGCGAAAACCCGCTGTCTCTACGAATTCGATAACACAGCCTTAACTCGTCGCGTTCACTTTACGCCCTTGCTCCGGCTTGCGTCGGTTATCTGCCTGCGGCGCCCCATGAAATTGAAGCTCAAGCCATCACAGAAGCCCTCAGAGCGGCGTCGGCACCAGCGCGTCACGATCTCGCTTCTCGGCCGCTACATGCTCGAGGACAAGCGCGAATTCCCCTGCCAGACAATCAACATGTCGCCGGGCGGCGTATCGCTCATCGCGTCGGTGCGGGGCAAGATCGGCGAGCGGATCGTGGCCTATCTCGACCAAATCGGCCGCATCGAAGGCAAGATCGCGCGCCACACGGAGCGCGGTTTCGCGGTGCAATTCAGCCTTCCCTACGCAAAGCGGGAGAAGATTGCCAATCAGCTTACCTGGCTCATCAACCGCAACGCCCTCGGCATGCCGGAGGACCGGCGTCACGAACGCATCGTGCCGCATCTCCGCCACACGATATTGAAAATCGACGGCGACCGCGAGCACGTGGTCAAGCTGATCGATGTTTCCGTATCGGGCGCGGCGATCAGTACTCCGGCGAAGCCCGCAATCGGCACGAAGGTGGTCCTTGGCCAGACGCCCGCCCACGTGATTCAAATCTTCGACGGCGGCCTTGCGGTCGATTTCGACAAAGTGATCAAGGCGGACCAGTTCGACGAAAACATCAAGCTTTGAGATTGCCGGCCGGCCTCAATAATCCTCGAGATCGAAATCGAGAATGGCGACCTGCAAGGTAAAGCTGCGACCCTGCGGATCGTCAGCCGAGATGACGCCGAGATAGTCTTCGCCGCAATTCAATTCGACAGAATCGTTCTTCTTCGGCCGCGGCACGATCTTCAGCTTGTCGTTCTCGAAGAGCCGGCGCAGATAATCCTGGAGAACGTGACGCTCCACCGGGATCTTCATCGCCAAGGCGAAGGAACGGTCGCCGTCCTCGTCGTCGACGACGATGGAGGCTATGCTTCGCTCGCCGAGATAAACCTCGGCATCGTCGGGATTATGCTTGGCCGGCACGACCCTCAGGCCCTGGTTACCGAAGGATGCGCGCAGAAACGCCTGCAATTTGCGCAATTCGACCTTGTCCAAGCTTACATCTCCACGGCCGCTCGCCCGCATGTCGCTGCGTGCAGCGAGCCCTTGGCAGAAATCGCATCGATCGGCAAGTCGGCCTTATCCTCGTTTCGCGGCGAGAATCTGGTCCATCGTGCGTGCGGGTTCGGCGCAACCGGCTTCGCCCACGACCCTTGCCGGCACGCCAGCCACCGTCTTCTTGGGCGGAACCGGCCGCAACACGACGGAGCCCGCTGCGATCCGCGCACAATGCCCAACCTCGATGTTGCCGAGGATCTTGGCGCCCGCGCCGATCAAGACTCCATGCCTGATCTTCGGATGCCGGTCGCCGCCCTCGTTGCCGGTGCCGCCCAGGGTCACGTCCTGAAGCATCGAAACGTCGTCTTCGATCACCGCCGTCGAGCCAATGACGAGGCCCGTCGCGTGGTCGAGAAATATACCCTTGCCGATTTGCGCCGCCGGATGAATGTCGGTTTGGAAGACTTCGGACGAACGGCTTTGCAGATAAAGCGCGAGATCCTGCCGTCCGGAGATCCACAGCACATGCGCCAGGCGATGCGTCGCGATCGCGTGGAATCCCTTAAAATAGAGGACCGGCTCGACGAGCCGCGTGCAGGCAGGATCGCGGTCCAATATGGCCAATATGTCGGCGCGAAAGGCGGTGCCGATCGCAGGCTCGCGGGCAATGATATCGAGATAGCACTGGCGGATGAACTCGGCCGGGACCTCGTCATGGCCAAGCCGCGCCGAAAGCCGCTGGATGATCGCCGCCTCCAGGCTTGGCTGATCGAGGATCGTCGCTGCGACCCAGCCGGCAATATGCGGCTCGCGACGCACGATTTCCTCGGCCTCCAGCTTGACGCGTGCAAAGACCGAATCCGCCCGATCGAGCGTGTGTACTCTTGCCAACGGCGCATTGCCGAGAATCACGCAAACCTCCCAAGAGATCCGCTCCCTCCTAACACGGTTTGAGCCTCGCCGCAGCGCCTTTCGCGGCAGGCAGGGCCGCCCCTTTAGGCTCACGCCCGGCTCTCGAGAAAGCCGAGGACGGCCTTCTTGAACACCGGGTCGCCGACGCTGCGGTTATGGTCGCGCTCCGGAATGGCAAGCGCGCGGGCCCCTGGGATGAGGGCCGCGAGCCGATTTGGATCGCCGGCGATCTCGTCCCTTGAGCCGACGGCGACGAGCACCGGAAGATCGAGTTCGGTCGAGCTCGGCGGCACTCAGCTTCAGCCGCGCGCCGCGAGCACAGGCGGCGAGCGCCTTGAGATCGCTCCTCGCCGCTTCGGCAAAGAGGCGAAACATTTTCGCGCCCTCATCCTTCAAAGTCGCAGCGCTCGGCGCTTCCATAGCCTCGGCAATTTCCGGGCCGAGGCCGGCGGAAGAGACGAGCTTGTCGCTCATGCCGCCGATCACGAGGGAGCGCACGCGCTGCGGGTGAGACAAGGCAAGCACTGCGGCAATTCGTGCGCCCATCGAATAGCCCATGACGTCGGCCCGGGCGATGTCGAGACGATTGAGCAGAAGCCGCACGTCCTCGGCCATGAGCGTAAGTGCGTAATCCTCAGGGCGATAGAGCTTTTCACTTCGGCCATGGCCGCGACTGTCGAGCGCGACGACGCGGCGGCCCGCGCCGGTCAATGTTTTGACCCATTGCGGAAAGACCCAGTTGACCGAATGGTTCGACGCAAAGCCATGAATGAGCAGGATCGGATCTCCCGCTTGGCCCGCGTCCACATAGGCAATCCGCACGCCGCCTGAGGAGAATTCTTCCATGCCTCGGCAAGATATCGGTGAGACCCGCTGTTTCACATGCGCGCTCGCGTCGCGGCCGCTTGCGCATTTGTGCTATTCAAGCGCGCGCGCCGCCCCTATGCTGGGCCCGGGACAATCTCGGAATCTGATGATGGCTGATTACGGCACGCCGCATTTCCACAACCAGCCGGGCGTCGCGCGCGTGCGGATCGGCGCCAAGGAATTCATGTGTATCGGTGCGCTGCCGCCGGACGATCACCCGCATATTTTCATCGATATGGGCGATGCGGAAGATATTGTCTGCCCCTATTGCTCGACCCATTACATCCATGACGCCACGCTTGCGCATGACGCATGTATTCCGCCCGAATGCGCTTTCACCTCGGCTGAGGAGGCCGCCTGAGCCGGCGGCTCACGGATGAACGATCGACCGCATGTGCTGATCGCCGGTGCCGGCGTCGGCGGTCTCACCGCCGCTCTCGCATTGGCGCGCCGCGGCTGGCAGGTGAGCCTGCTTGAACGCAGCCGGCTTGTGCCGGACGTCGGCGCCGGGCTGCAGATCTCGCCCAATGCCAGCGCAATTCTGCGGGAGCTTGACGTTCTGCCCCGCCTCGCCGCGACGGCGCTTGCGCCGGCCGCCATTCACATCAGACGCGGCAACGACGGCGCGACGATCGCCCGGCTTCCGCTTGGCGACGCGGAGCGGCGTTGGGGCGCACCCTATCTGCTCGCGCATCGCGCCGACCTTCACCGAGCGCTGATCGAGGCCGTCATCGAAGCGCCCGCCATCAAGCTCCAGCCGGAATGTGCGCTCACCGACTTCACCGCGACCAAGGACGGCGTCGCCGCCGTCGCTCTGCACGGCGCGACAAGCCTGACTTATGCCGCGGACTGTCTCATCGGCGCCGATGGCCTGCGCTCTTTCGTGCGCGAAAGGCTGACCGGTCCGCAGGGCCGGAAGGACGAGATGCCGCGGAAGGCCCGGCACGTCGCCTGGCGGACGCTTGTCAAATCGGATCGCGTCGCTCTCGACCTGCGCCAACCGGAGAGCACGCTGTGGCTCGGCGCGGGAGCCCATATCGTGCATTATCCCTTACGCGGCGGCAGGATTACCAATGTGGTCGCGGTCCTCGATGAGGCGGCGGACATCGATTGGACTGCCGACATTTGGGCTGAGCCCGGCGATCCGCGTCGGATCGCGGCGCGCTTTGCCAGTTGGGACCGCCGCATCCGCGAACTGATCGCGGCTGCCGACGAATGGCGCATATGGCCGCTCGTCGAACGCGACCCGGTCTGGGGCGCCGAGCGCGTTGGCCTCATCGGTGATGCCGCCCATCCGATCTTGCCTTTCCTTGCGCAAGGCGCCGCTCAGGCCATCGAGGACGGGGCGGCACTTGCAACCTGCCTTGAACCCGGCCGCGAGATCGCGCCAGCGCTCGCCAACTACGCCGCCGCGCGCCGATCCCGCGTCAGCCGCGTGCAACGGGAATCGCGCCGCCAAGCTTGGATCTATCATCTATCCGGACCGACCGCCCTGCTGCGCGATTTGGCCATTCGGGCGCTCGGCGCTCGGCGGGTGACCGAGCGTTACGATTGGCTCTACGGCGCAAAAACACACGCGAACGCGTGCTAAAATCGAATTTTTCGCGTAAGATCCCGTAGCATTCGAAGAGCTCGAAGCAGGCGACGCAATCGCGGGATCTCTTGCGGAGAATCTTGGCTGCCTTTCCGGCAGTCACATTTTCCGCCATTTTTTCACTGCGCTTTGGATATATCGGTGTGTTTGTCCGCGGCACCGCATTGCCAGCTGTGCCGTCGGCCGTTAGGTCTTGAATGAGCGTGCGGAATTTGTGTCGGGGCCGATTCTGCGCGGGCCGACCTGATGCCAGGCGGGATTGGTGATGACCGCACAAGCCAAGACTTCTGAGCTGCCCGATCTGCGCACCGCGCATGTGATCGTCGTCGCCAACGAAAAGGGCGGCACCGGCAAGTCGACCCTTTCGATCCACATCAGCATTGCTCTTTTGAAAGCGGGATTTCGCGTCGCCACCATCGATCTCGACACCCGCCAGCGCACGCTCACCCGTTTCTTCGAGAACCGCGCTTCTTGGGCGGCCACGGCACCGTGGAACGTCGAACTGCCCGTCCACCACGCGCTTGATCGCTCCGAGTCCGAGAACGTCCGCGACAATGAGACGGCGGAATTCGGCGCCTTCGCGTCGGCGATCGCGGAGGTCGAACACGAATATGAATTCGTCGTCATCGATACGCCGGCGAGCGACTCCTATCTGATGCGGCTCGCCCATTCGCTCGCCGATACGTTGGTCTCGCCGATCAACGATTCTTCATCGACGTCGATGTCTTCTCCCGCGTGCACCACGATCGCACGCAGCGCGGCCAGGTCGCCCAATATGCCGACCTCGTGCTCGAGGCACGGCGCAAGCGCAGGCTCGTCGATCAAGGCCTCATCGATTGGGTGCTGGTGCGAAACCGCATGGCGTCCACGCAATCGAACAATGCCAAGCAGATCATAACGAGCCTTTCGCGCATGGCCGTCGAGCTGCAGTTCCGGCCGGCTCAAGGGTTGCACGACCGGGTCATCTTCCGCGAGCTTTTTCCGATCGGGCTGACCGCACTCGATCCGATCGAAGAGGCGATGCGCAACAATGCGCTCTCAGCTTCGCAGGCCTCGGCGCGGCGGGAGATCGACGCGCTGGTCGCCACGCTTCAGTTGCCGGAGCGCGGCCGCGGCATGGGGCATATGCAGGCGCGGCACGAATGGTTCGACCGCATCTCGCGCTATTATCGCGAGATGAAGACCTGAGCGCTGTAATCGCAGGCTCAATGAGCGAACGGCACTTGACCGCCGCTTCGCGCCGCCTTTAAGTCACCGCCTCGCCACGGAGCAGAACCTTGCGACGCAAGCTTGAGTGGGTCGCACCGATTTTTCTGATCGCGCTGCTGGTGCAATTTCTTGCGCCGGTCGCAGCTGGAATTTCCATGGCCGCCGCCTCCGACCCCCTGCTGGCGGCGCCGATCTGCACAACGTCCAGCGGCGGCCATCAAGCGCCCATTGACCGCCATCCGAGCGATTGCTGCACCTTCTGCGCGGTAGCGCATGCGCCGCTCGCCCCAGTCGATGCGCGCGCCCCCGCATTCATCTCCACCGCGCCGGTTCTGATCGCGTTGGAGCATTTCGCCGCGATCCCGCCGGCATTGCGGATCGCGCACACCCCACAGGCACGCGGGCCGCCGGCTCTCGCTTGACGGAGCGCGGCTGCGCGCCGCGCTGATCCTCGGCTCTACGTTCGTTTCAAGTTTGCAGCAAATTGCTCGCATGAGGCTGGCCGCTCAACGTGGCGCCGGCTGCGAGCGGAAACATGGGAGAGATCCATGAAACATGCGCTTTTCGCCTGCGCCGCGCTCGTGGTCCTTGCCGCGACACCTTTCGTTTCGTCAACCGTCGTCGCCGCGGCCGATGCACCAACTGTCAGCGTCGGCGCGTTGAAAATCGAAAATGCCTTCGCCCGACCGACGCCCGGCGGCGCGACGGTAGCGGTCGGCTATGTGACGATCGTCAATTCCGGCAGCACGCCTGATCGGCTGGTCTCGGCGACATCGGACATCTCGGCCAAGACGCAGATCCATGAGATGAAGATGGACAATGGCGTGATGGAAATGCACGAACTGACCGACGGGCTACCCATCCCGGCCAGCGCGACGGTGGCGCTCAGTCCCGGCGGCGACCACATCATGTTCGTCGATCTGAAACATCCGGTGAAGCCCGGCGACGTGATTCACACGACGCTGACCTTTGAGAAGGCCGGCAAAGTGGATGTTCCCTTCAAGGCCGCGGCCAGCATGGGCGCGATGAGCCCGGGTGGAGGGATGAGTGGGATGGGCGGAATGAAGATGCAGTAGTCGATACGCACATGTTGGCATCATCGGACCGATTTGCTAAATCGCTCGCCATATCCACCCACCCAGTTGAACGGCGGTCGCTTAGCTCTCATCACGCGGGTGGGATAGCCTATGTATCGAGCATATCCCACTCGTCTCCAAGCACCCACCGCAGAGCCGATAATTTACCGTTCATCATCCCCCATTCGAACTTCGACCACGGGCCCAAATTTGCCTTACCAAATCGTTTCTCAACCTTTGCTGCCGATTTGAGCGCACCATCCCAAACATTTTTCTGGGTAAGGTTCCTGCGTTTGTCCCATGGCCCATTTGGCAGCTCTGCAACGACCTTCTCTTGGCCGCGCTCTATCCTCTGCCGTAACAGCTGATGCCTGGCGTACCAGATTTTCGTCTCTAGCTCGTCCGTTGCATCCACGATCTCCGATACACTTCGTATCGGCTGCTCATTGTCTTCAAATAACCAGTCGACTGCAGTTTGGAACTTCAAGATGGAAAGGGCTTCGCCAAGGTTGATAAAATATCGAGATTTGATTTTCGAAAAATGAGCTGCGATATCCGGATGCGGTAGTTTGCGGCTGCCATTAGGATCACTAAAATCCTTGTGGTTGTGTGTGACGAACGCGAACCGCTCCTTCGGCTGGTTATGCGCGCGCATGAACTCAACGTACAACTCGATAATTATTGCGTCATTGATGCTGTTCTTGCCGCGATGAAATGGCGCCAAATTATGTATCGCGCGCTCCGAAGCGCCTAACTTGATTTCGTCTGATACCTTGGTGATATCCGACGCTTGCAGCAGCGCTTCTATTCAACTCGCGGCGTTCTCTGCCACTTCCTTCGGCGTTCGTATTTTGTAACCCGCGTCGCTAAAAAACGTGAGAGCGCGCCGAATGCGTCGCAGGTCACCCTGCTGTACGACGATCTCCCGCGCGCGGTGCAAAGTCGTAGCTATGCTTTTGGTATATTCATCGATAACACGTGTCTTGTTGTGCTGAAACTCGTCAATCAGCGTCTGCAGCACAATAAGAGCTAGGCTCTTTTCGGCTTTCAACTTTTCGATGAGCTCCAAGGTCGCTGTTTGTGATGGAAGTCTTTGCGATATCTAACCACACGCAAGCGTCAACCAACATGTGCAGCATTGGATGCCCCGCAGCTAGGCTCGTTGATTTCTTTGGTGCGGGCGGCCGGAGTCGAACCGGCACAGCGCCTTCGCGCCGAGGGATTTTAAGTCCCTTGCGTCTACCAATTCCGCCACGCCCGCGCGAGAGCGCGCATGGCGCCCTCAAGGCTTAATCCTAAAGCAGTTTCAGGAGCGATGGAATTCGCCGTCATGGCGGGCTTGTCCCGAATGAGGTCCGCAAGCCCTAATCACCCGGCCCCTCACCCTAGCCCTCTCCCCGCAAGCGGGGAGAGGGGAGCGCGCGGCATTTCATTGCCCTCAATCTACTCCTTCTTCCCGGCGATCGGCGCCTGGAAAGCGAGGCCGAGGTCCCAGGGAAAATAGATCCAAGTGTCCTGCGAGACCTCGGTCATGAAGGTGTCGACATGCGGGCGCCCGAGGGGTTTGGCATAGACGCAGGCGAAATGCGCCTTGGGCAGAAGCGCGCGCACCGCGCTCATCGTCGCCCCCGTATCGACCAGATCGTCGATGACAAGGATGCCCGCGCCCTCGCCTTGCGCGATCTCCGGCGCGATCGGCTTGATGATCTTCGGGGGACCTTGCTGGGTCGTGTGCTCGTAGCTCACGACCGAGACGCATTCGACGCGGCGCAGATCGAGCTCGCGGGCAACGATCGCCGCCGGCACGAGCCCCCCGCGCGCGATCCCGACGATGGCCGCATAAGGCCCCGTCTCGGCGAGCCGCCAGGCGAGCGCGCGCGCGTCGCGATGGAACTGGTCCCAGGAGACGTGAAAGGCCTTTTGCGTCGTGTCGCTCATGTGATCGTGTACTTGTCTTTCCCCGCCGCGCGCAGCTTGGCGATGATGGATCTGATCGCGGCGGCCGCGGCTTCGACCTTTGCCACATCCTTGCCGCGCACCACGATCTCGTTGGCGAATTTTCCATCCTTGTAGGACGGATAGGAGCCGATCGAAAGCTCTGGGTGGCGGGCGGCCTCGGCGGTGAGGTCCTCGGCATAGGCGCCCTCCGGCATATCGCCCACATCGACCGTCGTTGCGATGATCCGGGGGCCGGCGCGCAGTTTCGGGGCGACCGCGGCAAGCATGGATTGAACGATGGCCGGAACGCCGGCCATCACGATCACATTGCCAATCCAGAAGCCGGGCGCCTTGGAGATCGCGTTCTCGATAAGCTCGGCTCCTTGCGGAACACGCGCCATGCGCCGGCGCGCCGCGTTCAGGTCCTCGCTCTTGATCCGCTGCAGCATGAGGGCGATGGCGCGCTGATCTTCGATCAGCGGAAGGCCGAAGGCCTTTGCCACGGCCTCCGCCGTCACGTCGTCATGCGTCGGGCCGATGCCGCCGGTGGTAAAGACATAAGTGGTGCGATGCCGCAGCGCATTCAGCGCCGCAACGATTTCCGCGACGCTGTCAGGCACGATCCGCACCTCGCGAAGCTCGATGCCGAGATCGGCAAGAAAATCGGCGACGATGCCGATGTTCTTGTCCTTGGTGCGCCCCGAGAGAATCTCGTCGCCGATGACGAGAAGCGCGGCGGTGACAGGTTGTGACTGCGCCATAAGCGTGTCTCCGCGAGCAATCTAGCACGGCCTGGAGCCCTTTCCCGGCCGGAGCGAAGCGGAGAGCCGGGATCCAGGAGCTGGAAAGTACTGCGTTGCGTCTCCAGAGGTCGCCTGGACCCCGGATCTTCGCCCGCTGCGCGGGCTCGTCCGGGGAAGCGGCATCTATCCAAAATCTGCCCCACCCGCAAAAGAGCCCCCCACGAGCCGCTCGTCGAGCGCTGCCGTCTTGATGAGCGCAAAGACGGAATCGCCCGGATGAAGTCCGAGCTCGTCGATCGCCCGGCGCGTCGCCATGGCCGAAAGCCTGCCTTCGCCGGCAAGCGCGATCTCGACGCGTGCGAGCGGCCCCGCCGTTTCGATCGAAGCAATCGTGCCTTCGAGCATGCTCTGCACGCTGAGGCCCTGCGGCCGCGCCGCAGACAGCGTAACGTCCGTTGCCCTGACGACGATGCGCACGCGCGTGCCTTCCGAGCCCGCCGGTCCCGCCAGCCAGATCGTGCCGGAAGGATGGATGAGTTCGGTCAAGCCATAGGCTTGATCGCGTTTGCCGACCCGCATATTGAGCAGGCTTGCCCCGCCGAAGCGCGGATCTTCGCCCACCGCCATTGGTAAAACATCGGCGGGATCGCCTTGCGCGCTCACGCGTCCATCTTCGAGGACGACGACCCAGGACGCGAGCCGCGCCACTTCCTCGACGGCGTGCGAGACATAAACGATCGGGATTTTGAATTCGTCACGCAAGGCTTCGATGAGGGGCAGGATTTCGAGCCGGCGCTGGAAATCGAGCGCGGCGAACGGCTCGTCAAGCAGAAGCAGTCTCGGGCACGACAGCAAAGCCCGGCCGATGGCGACACGTTGGCGCTCGCCGCCCGAAAGATGCGCCGGTGCGCGGCCAAGAAGATGTTCGATCCCCAAGGTTTGGACCACAGCATCGAAACTGACCGCGCGCGCGCGGCGCGGCGCGAACCAGCGTCCGAAGAGCAGGTTCTGCTTCACGCCGAGATGCGGGAAGAGATTCAAATCCTGGAAGACGAGGCCGATACGGCGCCTGTGAGCCGGAATGAAGATGCGACTTTGCGTATCGACCAGCACCCGATCGTCGAGAATAATGCGGCCTCCGTCCGGATGCGCGAGGCCGGCAATGAGGCCGATCGTCACCGACTTGCCTGCCCCGGAGCGGCCGAAAAGCGCGGTAATCCCTTCGCTGTTCTTGAAGGCGACCTTCAGGCTGAAGGTGCCGATCCGGCGCGCCACGTCGACATCTATCATGCCATGCGCTTCTCGCCGCGCTGTTGAATGATCTCCGAGGCGATGACGGCGGCAAGCGCGATCACAATCGCAACGAACGTCAGGCGCAAGGCGGCAGGATCGCCGCCCGGCACTTGGATGAAGGTGTAGATCGCTGCGGCGATGGTCTGGGTTTCGCCGGGAATATTCGCCACGAAGGTGATCGTCGCACCGAATTCGCCGAGCGCCCGCGCGAAGGCAAGCGTGGCGCCCGCGATTATGCCTGGCATCGCCAGCGGCAAGCTGACAAGAAAAAAGGCAAAGATCGGATTGGCCCCCAACGTGCCGGCGGCCTGTTCGAGGCGCGGATCGATCGCCTCAAACGACAGGCGCATCGCCCGCACCATCAGCGGAAATCCCATGATCGCGCTGGCGAGTACCGCGCCGGTCCAATGGAACGCGAGGACGATGCCGAGATCGGCAAGGAACTCGCCGAAAATGCCCCTGCGACCGAAGGCGATCAACAGAAGATAGCCGGTGACGACCGGCGGCACCACGAGCGGCAGATAGATGACCGCGGCCAACAACGTCTTGCCAGGAAAGTGGCAGCGCGCCAGCGCATAGGCGACGAGAATTCCGAACGGCAGGCTCACCAGCGTCGCGACAACGGCGATCCGCAGCGACAACAGAACCGCGGTCCATTCTGCAGGCGAGAGGAAATCGAGCAATGCTATATTCTCCCGAATATCGCACGGCTTCTGTGCCGATCTCCGAGAGATGTCAAGAAACAGGGTGTTCAATTGAGCCGACGGCTCGCTCACCTGCTCTTAGAGAATCTCGATGACGCCCTTGAGCTTCTTCTGAACAGCGGCCGCCGCCTCGCGCAGCCGCGGATTCTCGATGGCCTGCATGGAAGCCACCGGATCGATTGCCGCGACCTCGACCCGGCCGGCGCCAATCTCCTGAACCACGACATTGCAAGGCAGCATGGTTCCGACCTTGTCCTCGATCTCCAGCGCTTCATGCGCAAGCTTGGGATTGCAGGCGCCAAGAATACGATAATTCCTGAAATCGATGCCGAGCTTCTTCTTGAACGTATCCGTGACGTCGATTTCGGTGATGATGCCGAAGCCGGCCTGTTTCAGGGCCTCGGTCGTGCGTCGAACCGCTTCGTCGAAATCGGTGTTCAAGGTCTTGGCGAAATAATAGCGCATGAGCCTCTCCGGATGGTCTGCTTCGCGGCGCATTATCGTACGGCCCATCGCCGCCCGGCCTTGACCTGGATCAGACGGCCTGCCCCACCCGCTCGATCTCCCATTCGAGCCTGATGCCGCTTGTTTCGAAGACGCGGGCTCGGACCTCTTCGCCGAGATTTTCGATGTCAGTTGCGCTCGCCGCGCCGCGGTTGATCAAAAAATTGCAGTGCAGTTCGGAAACCTGCGCATCGCCGATGACGAGCCCGCGGCAGCCGGCTTCATCGATCAATTGCCACGCCTTGAAGCCCGGCGGGTTCTTGAAGGTCGAGCCGCCGGTCCGCGAGGTGACGGGCTGGCTTGACTGCCGCGCCTCGGTGATCTCTGCCATCTCCGCCTTTATCGCGGCGGGATCGCTGGGCCGCCCCGCGAACAGAGCCGCGGTGAAGATCACCTCTCGAGCGACGTTACAATGACGATAGGAGAAGCCCATCTCCTCATTCGTAAACGCACGAAGCTTGCCGCTGCGATCGACGCCGCGACAGGAGACGAGCACGTCCTTTGTCTCGGATCCATAGGCGCCGCCATTCATTCGCAAGGCGCCGCCGATCGCACCAGGAATGCCGCGATAGAAGGCAAGCCCAGTGATCCCGGCTTCGGCCGCGGCCAGCGCCAATTTGACGTCGAGCACACCGGTCCCGGCGGCGATCTGACAATCATCGATGCGGATCTCATGGAACGATTTGCCAAGCCTGATCACGACGCCCTCAATGCCACCGTCGCGCACCAGGAGATTAGAGCCGACGCCGACCGGCAGGACGGGCACGTTTGGGGCGAGCCGACCCAGGAAATAGGCGAGGTCCTCCTCTTCGGCTGGGCTGAACAGAATTTGCGCCGGGCCGCCGGTGCGAAACCATGTAAGGTCCGCCATGGGTACGTTCGCCTCGAGCCGGCCGCGCAGATCTGGCATCGCGGACTTTAGCTCGGGCGTGAGGTCAGGAAAGGTCATGCGACCAACGCGCACCTTCTCCCGCTTGCGGAAGAAGGAAATGTGCCCTGTTGTCCTCTCATCGAGCGCCCGCCGCCAATTGACCCGGCAAAGCATAGGCCCATTGGGTGATGTTGCCGGCCCCGAGAAAGATGATGTAGTCGCCACTTTTGGCGAGCGGCCGCAGCAGCTCGGCAAGCTTTTCCGGGCGCGACAAGGCGAGCGGCTGGCGATGCCCGTGCGCTTTAAGCGCGGCGACGAGGCTGTCGCGATTGGCGCCTTCAATCGGCGCTTCTCCCGCCGGATAGACGTCGGCGACGATCACCGTGTCGGCGTCGTTGAAGCAGGTCGCAAAGTCATGGAAGAGCGAAGAGAGCCGCGTGTAGCGGTGCGGTTGCATGACGGCGATCACCTGCCCCTTTGTGGAGGCGCGCGCGGCGCGCAAGACCGCGGCAATCTCGACCGGATGATGCGCGTAATCATCGAAGATGCGCACGCCTTTCCATTCGCCGGTGAGGGTGAAGCGGCGCTTGACGCCGCCGAAATTCGCCAGCGCGTCACGTACAGTTGCCGCGCTGATTCCGAGCTCATGCGCCACGGCGATCGCCGCCGTCGCATTGAGCGCATTGTGATGACCGGGCATCGGCAGGTGCATGTCGTCGAACCTGACCTCGTTGCCGCTCTTGCGGTCGCGCATGATCACGTCGAAACGGGACTTGCCATCGGCCAGATCGACATCGACGAGCCGCGCGTCCGCCTGCGGGTTTTCGCCATAGGTGATGATGCGCCGATCCTCGATCCGGCCGACGAGTTCCTGCACGACCGGGTGGTCGAGGCACATCACCGCGAAGCCGTAGAAGGGAATGTTCTCGACGAAGGCGCGGAAGGCTTCCTTGATCGCATCGAATGTCTCGAAATGATCCAGATGTTCGGGATCGATATTGGTGACCACGGCGATATCGGCGGGGAGCTTCAGAAACGTCCCGTCGCTCTCGTCGGCCTCGACGACCATGAAATCCCCGGCGCCGAGCCGCGCATTCGTCCCATAGGCATTGACGATCCCGCCGTTGATGACGGTCGGATCGAACTTGCCGGCTTCGAGCAAAGTCGCGACGAGCGATGTGGTCGTGGTCTTGCCATGCGTGCCGGCAATCGCGACGCATTGCTTCAAGCGCATCAGCTCGGCGAGCATTTCGGCGCGACGCACGACCGGCAGCCGCCGTTCGCGCGCGGCTTGCACTTCAGCATTGTCGCGTTTGATCGCCGTCGAGACCACGACGACTTCGGCCGCGCCGAGATTGCTTGCGTCATGACCGATGTGGATCTTCGCGCCTTTGGCGCGCAGGCGCAGCACGTTGGCATTCTCGGTAACGTCCGAGCCCTGCACGCTATAGCCAAGGTTCATCAGAACCTCGGCAATTCCAGACATGCCGATGCCGCCGATCCCGACGAAATGAATGGGGCCGAGTTCGCGCGGCAGTTTCATTCCGAGTCCTCCCGTCGCGCCAGATTCACCACGAGGTCCGCAAGCCGCTCCGCGGCGTCGGTGACACCGACGCTCCGAGCCGAAGCGGCGCGGGCGCGTAGTTCGGTCGGATTCTGCAGCATCTCGGCAAAAGTCGCGGCAAGCCATTGCGGGGTGAAATCCTGCTGAGCGACAACGATGGCCGCGCCGACCGCGCCAAGCTGCGCGGCATTTTCGGCCTGATCCTGATCGAGAGCATGTGGAAAGGGGACAAGAATTGCGGGCCTCCCGATGACGGCGAGTTCGGCGACAGTCGATGCGCCGGCCCTTGCGATGATGAGCTTTGCCGCCGCCATGCGCACTGGCAAATCCGCAAAAAACGGCAGGACTTCGGCGGCGAGGCCAAGATCGGCGTAGGGCCGCCGGACCCGCGCCTCATCCTCGCCCCGCGCCTGCTGGACGATTGTGAGATCGCGGCGCGCCGCCTCCGGCAGGAGGGCAATTGCGGCGGGGACGATATCGGCCATGATTCGAGCGCCTTGCGAGCCGCCGATGACGAGGAGCGTGAACGGACCGGCATCCGGATAGGGAATGCCCGCCGCCGCGATGACGCTCGGGCGGACCGGATTGCCAGTATGAAAGGTCTTGATGCGTTCATCGGCCCCTTTCAGGGCGGGAAATCCCGTGGCCACCGCATCAACGCGGCCGGCGAGAAAGCGGTTGGCGCGGCCCATGACGGCATTCTGCTCGTGCAAGATCGTCGGGATGCCAAGGAGTGACGCGGCGAGGACCGGCGGGACGGTCGGATAGCCGCCGAAGCCGACAACGGCCGCCGGGCGCAGCCTCAGCAGCAGCAACAATGCGGCGAAAGTCCCGGCTATCAGCGTCAGAATGGCCCTGGCCCGCGCGGCGATCGTGCCGTTGCTCGGCGTCGCCGCGGCGATCTGATGCACAGGCGCCGGAAAATCGCCGCCATATTGCTTGGCCCTTCGGTCGGTTGCAAGCTCGACCGCAATACCGCGCGCCACAAGCGCATTGGCGAGCGATTGGGCTGGAAACAAATGGCCGCCCGTCCCCCCTGCTGCAATGAGGACCGGGCCCGTCAACCTCATGCCGGCTCCGCCTCGGATTGTCTGAAGATGATTTCAGCGCGCGGGCGCTTGCGCATCACCGCCGCCAGAAATCCCATGCCGAGCGCCAAGGAGATCACCGAAGAGCCGCCATAGGAGATGAACGGCAAGGTCATGCCCTTAGCCGGCATGAGGTGAAGATTGACCGCCATATTGATGGCGCTCTGCATTCCAAAGAGCATGATCAGTCCCGCTGCCGCCAGACGGCAAAAGGGGTCTTCGTTGCGTGCTGCACCGGCAAGGCCACGTATGACGATGAAGGCGAAGACTGCGACAAGAACCAGACAAGCAACGATGCCAAATTCCTCGCCGGTCACCGCGAAGATGAAATCGGTATGGGCATCGGGAAGAATGCGCTTTACCGTGCCTTCCCCAGGTCCTTTGCCGAACCAGCCGCCAGCGAAAAAACTGTCGAGCGCCGTATCGATCTGGAACGTATCGACGACACCGCCGCTGGTGCCCGGATCGATGAATTTCAAAATCCGCCCGCGCACGTGCGGCACCAACTTGTAGGCCAGCAGCATCCCGCCGATACCGATGCTGCCAATTCCGGCGACCCAGATCCAGCGCAGCCCGGCGATGAAGAAGAGCCCGACCCAGACGAGCGAGACAAGCATTGTCTGGCCGAAGTCCGGCTGCAAGATGAGCGGAAGAATCGCCGCAGGCAGGAGCAGGAAGGCGATGAAATTGCCCGGCACGTCACGCTTCGCGCCCTCGGCAAAGGCCCAGGCGACGAGGACGACGAACGCCGGCTTCAGAAATTCCGATGGCTGAACACCGAAGATCCAGCGTCGCGCGCCCTTCACTTCGGCACCGAACAAAAGCGCCGCGATGATCAGCGCCATGGAGACCACGAAGACGATGAGGGCGGCGCGCCGCACATGCCGCGGCGAAAGGAACGAGCTTGCGAAGAACACCGCGATCGCCGGAATGAGAAAGAGCACCTGCTTATGCACGAAATGGAAGGTCGGCAGGCCGAGGCGCTCGGCAACCGGCGGAACTCGCCGCCATGGTCAGAACGAGCCCGAACACGATCAAGGCTCCGAGCGCGGCGATAAGCCAACGGTCGATCGTCCACCACCAATTGGCCAGAGCCGAGCGTTCGAGGCGCGAGAGCATCACTTCATCCTTCAGGCCTTCGGTCATTCCGCCATTTTGGCGAGCACCAGCTCGCGGAACTTGTCGCCGCGTTTTTCGAAATCCGAAAACTGATCGAACGACGCGCAAGCCGGCGAGAGCAGGACGATGGGCGCTTCCGTCAGGCTTTTCTCCGCATCCCTAGTCGCGCTTTCGACTGCTTTGTCGATCGTGCCGCAAAATTCATAAGGAATCGCTTCACCGATGGTCCTGGCGAAGGCCTCGGCCGCCTCCCCCACGAGATAGGCCTTGACGATTTTCGGGAAAAGCGGCCGCAGCGGCTCGATCCCGCCATGTTTGGCCCGCCCGCCGAGAATCCAATAAATGTCGGTGAGGCTCAAAAGCGCCTTTTCCGCCGCATCGGAATTGGTTGCCTTCGAGTCGTTGATATAGAGCACCTTGCCCCGGCGGCCGATTTCCTCAAGCCGATGCGGGAGGCCGGGGAAACTGGCAAGGCCCCTCTGGAGTGTGTCGAGCTCAAAGCCGTGCGGGCCGAGCGCGGCGACCGCCGCGGCGGCATTCTGACCATTATGCCGGCCGCGCAGAGAGGCAATGCCCCCGAGGTCCGCGATCGGCGACGAGCGGCCCTTGTTCCGGCGAATGAGCCACGTTCCCTCGAGCGCGATGCCATCCGGGATCGTCGGATTATTGATCGAGACGAATGTGACGGGCTTGGTTCCTTTGCGCAATCTCTCGGCGATTGCGATCGAGATCTCGTCATCGAGACAGACGACAGCATGGTCGGCCTGTGCCACCAGCCTTTCCTTGATCGCCGCGTAATTCTCCATCGTGCCGTGGCGGTCTAGATGATCGGGGGTGACGTTGAGCAGCACGCCGAACGATGCGTTGAGAGAGGGCGCGAGATCAATCTGGAAGGAGGAACATTCTATGACGTGGACGCGCCCAGCCACGCGCCCAGCCTGCGGCGGCGAAAGAGCGAGGATCGGCGTGCCGATATTGCCTCCGACCTCCGCCTCATGGCCGAAGCAGCGATAGAGATGGGCGACGAGCGCAGTGGTCGTCGATTTGCCGTTCGTGCCGGTGATTGCGACGAACAAGGATTTAGGCGCGATCTCGGCGCGTTCGCGGCAGAAGAGTTCGATGTCGCCGATGATCTCGACTCCTGCCTCGCGCGCCTTGACGACGATCCAGTGCGGCGTCGGATGCGTGAGCGGCACCCCAGGCCCGAGAACGAGGGAATCGAATTCCGAAAGATCCCCAAAGACGAAATCCTGCAGCTTAAGGCCCATCGCCGCGGCCGCCTCGCGCGCGCGTCGATGATCGTCCCATACGACGACATCGGCGCCGCCGGCGATCAGCGCCTCGGCGCTGACCCGCCCCGATGCACCAAGGCCGAAGACGGCAACCCGCTTGCCGGCAAAGCACGTGATCGGCGTCATCTCACCTCAGCTTCAACGTCGAGAGGCCCACGAGGGCAAGGACGAAGGCGATGATCCAGAATCGCACCACGACCTGCGCTTCGGACCAGCCGAGCTGTTCGAAATGATGGTGGATCGGCGCCATTTTGAAAACCCGCCTGCCGGTCAGTTTGTAGGACACGACCTGGACAATGACGGAGAGCGCTTCGACCACGAACAATCCGCCGACAATGGCGAGCACGATCTCGTGCTTGATTGCGACCGCGATCGTGCCGAGCAATCCGCCCAAGGCGAGCGAGCCCGTGTCGCCCATGAAGATCTGCGCGGGCGGCGCGTTGAACCAGAGAAACCCGAGACCGGCGCCGATCAAGGCGCCGCAGACGACGGCGAGTTCGCCGGCGCCCGGCACAAAATTGATGCCGAGATAGAGCGAGAAGATCGCGTTCCCCGCCAGGTAGGCGATAATGCCGAAGGTGGCCGCGGCGATCATCACGGGCACGATGGCCAATCCGTCGAGACCATCGGTCAGATTGACCGCATTACCAGCCGCGATGATGATGAAAGGTCCAAAGACAAGAAAAAAGAGGCCAAGATCGGCGACATAACCCTTGACGGCCGGCAGTGCCAATCCGGTCGTATCAGTTGTTCCCACCTTCATCATCGCGTAGCAGGCGATGACCGCGATGACGGCTTCGAGAAGCAGGCGCATGCGGCCGGAAAGGCCGCCCTGCGATTGCGTCGTCACTTTTAGATAATCGTCATAGAAGCCGATGAGACCGAATCCGACCATGACCAGCAGAACGATCCATACGTAGCGGCTCGCGAGATTGGCCCAGAGCAAAGTCGATACGATGAGACCGGAGAGGATCATCAGGCCGCCCATCGTCGGCGTGCCTTTCTTCGTAAGCAGATGCGACGGCGGACCGTCGCTGCGGATCGGCTGACCCTTGCCCTGCTTGATGCGCAGCGCCGCGATGATTCGCGGTCCGAAAAAGAAGACGAAGAACAGAGCCGTCGCCGTCGCGCCGCCGGTACGAAAGGTGATGTAGCGAAACAGATTGAGCGGACTGAAATGATGCGAATATTGGGCGAGCCAGGTGAGCATTCAAAGATTCCTATCGGCCGCTGATCGGTTTCAGGCGCGAGCGGCGCCATGATAGCGGGACTTGAGGGTCGCGACGATGGCATGCATACGGCTCGCGTTCGAACCTTTGACGATGACCGTGTCGCCGGCGCGGACGGCGGCGACGACGGTCGGCTCGAGAGCTGCGGCGCTCGGCTGCCAGGCCCCTTGCACCGCGCCCGGCAGCGCCTCGAAAAGATGTTTCATCAATGGACCTGCCGCGAAGACGAGATCTATGTGGTTCTTGGCCACATCCGCCGCGAGTTCCGCATGCAGTTCCTTGGCTCTCGCGCCGAGTTCGAGCATGTCGCCGAGCACCGCAATGCGCCGGCCGGTGGCAGGCAGCGTCTCTGTCAGCGCCAGCGCCGTGCGCATCGAAGCGGGATTGGCGTTGTAGCTCTCGTCGATCAGCGTGAACGGCCCGTCTTTAGCCCGGAGCATGAATCTGCGTCCCCGCCCGGCCAGCACTTCGAACCCTGCGAGCGCCTCCACCGCGCCTTCGAGATCGAGGCCGAAGGCCTGCGCGACAAGCAAGACGGCCAGCGAATTGACGGCGAGATGGCGCCCCGGCGCGCCAAGACGATAGGTCAGGTCACGGCCGGAAACGCGCGCCGTGACCAAGCTGTGATCCGCAGCAAGCTTTACATCGATGAGCCGGGCGTCGGCCGGCTCGCTACTGCCGAAGGTCGCGACATAGCCTGCCTCCGAGAGCCGTGCCGCAGCGGCAAGCCTCTCGTATTGATCGATGTCCCGATTGATAATCGCGACGCCGCCGGGAACAAGGCCTGAAAAAATCTCTGCCTTGGCGTCGGCAATCGCCTCGATACTGTCAAAATGCTCGAGGTGAACCGCAGCGACATTGGTGATGATCGCGATATGAGGCCGCGTGATCCCGACGAGCGGCGTGATTTCGCCCGCGTGATTCATGCCGATCTCGATGACACCGAAACGCGCGTCGCGTGGCATGCGCGCCAGCGTCAACGGCACGCCCCAATGATTGTTGTAAGACGCGGGCGAGGCATGGACGCTTCCTGCTTGCGACAG
Source organism: uncultured Alphaproteobacteria bacterium (assembly GCA_963759985.1). GTDB lineage: Bacteria > Pseudomonadota > Alphaproteobacteria > Rhizobiales > Beijerinckiaceae > Methylovirgula. The sequence goes on along the minus strand of CAVXBI010000001.1, from coordinate 820,671 downwards.
AACCAAGCGCAGGGCTTCTTTGGTCGTTGTCTTGCCGACCGAACCGGTAACTGCGACGATGCGTGCGGTGCTACGTGCGCGTCCGGCGGCGCCGAGCCCTTCGAGCGCCGGCAGAACCGCGTCGACGGCGTAAAGCGGCCCGCAGGATTTCAACGCCTCGGCATGAGCCTCGTCCACCACCGCGGCGACGGCACCTTTCGCAAAGGCGCCGACGACATGATCGTGGCCGTCATTCTTGTCGCCCTTGATGGCAAAGAAGAGGTCGCCCGGGACAAGAGTGCGCGTATCGATCGAGATTCCGAAGGCCGGCGGGGATAGGGCGCCGATGACGCGCGCCCGCAGCGGCGCCACAAGACCGAGCGCGGTCCAAAGAGGCGTCGCCTCCTCCTGCGGCGTGGATTGCTGCGGCATGATGCTCATGCCGCATTATCCTTCAAGGCAGCGCGTGCGCATTGCTGGTCGGAGAAAGGCAGAACCCTGTCGCCGACGATCTGGCCGGTTTCGTGGCCCTTCCCGGCGATGAGCAAGACATCGCCACTTTCAAGCCCGGCGACCGCAGCCGCGATCGCGCCGCCCCGATCGCCGATCTCGCGCACCTTGGATTTATTCACCACGCCCTCGAGGATGGCGCGGCGAATCGATGCGGGATCTTCGGATCGCGGATTATCGTCCGTGACGATGACCTCGTCGGCGAGCCGTGCCGCCACTTCGCCCATGATCGGGCGTTTGCCCTGGTCACGGTCGCCGCCGCAACCGAAGACCACGACGAGCCTTCTGCCAACGAGCGGACGCAAGGCGCTGAGCGCCTTGTCGAGCGCATCCGGCTTGTGAGCATAATCGACGAACACCGGCGCAGTCTTGCGCCGTCCGACGAGTTCCAGGCGCCCCGGCGCTCCTTCGAGCTTTTCGAGCGCCGCAAAGACCTGATCCGGCGCACCTCCCGTCGTCAAGGCAAGCCCTGCGGCAACAAGCGCATTTCGCGCTTGGAAATCGCCGGCAAGCGGAAGGCGCAAGGCATAAGTCTTGCCCGCGTAGTCGACGACCAGACCGGTTGCAAAATCCTCAGGCTTTGCCGCGACGAGCCGCAGCGCCTCGCCCTTCCGGCCGACCGAAACGACGTCGAGCCCGCGCGTCTTGCAGGCCGCGATGATTCTTTCGGCCATGTCACTGTCGGCGTCAATCACGGCAGGCTGGCCGGGCATCAGCAAGCGCTCGAAAAGGCGCAGCTTCGCCGCAAGATAAGCTTCCATGTCGGCATGATAATCGAGATGATCGCGGGAGAGATTGGTGAAGGCGCCGGCCGCGAGCCGCACGCCGTCCAAGCGGCGTTGATCGAGACCATGAGAGGACGCTTCAAGTGCAAGATGGCTGACGCCGTCTTTGGCGAGATCGTTGAGCGTCTTGTGCAGAAGCACGGGATCGGGCGTCGTCAGGACGCCGGAGATTGCGCCGGAGGGCGCGACCAGGCCGATCGTACCGAGCGCGGCAGCGCGGTGGCCGAGCGCCAGCCAGATCTGCCGCGTGAATGCAGCCACCGACGTTTTGCCGCTTGTTCCGGTGATCGCGACGATGGTTGCGGGCTGCAACGGAAAGAAGCGTGCCGCCGCGAGCGCCAAAGCCCGGTGCGCATCTTCCACCTTGATGAAGATGGCCGGCGCAACCGATGCATCGGGGACGCGCTCCCCGATAATTGCCGTGGCGCCACGCCCCACCGCCTCGGCGGCGAAAGCCAGCCCATCGCGCTTGCTGCCCGGCAAAGCGAAAAAAGCGAAGTTTTCGCCGATCGCGCGGCTGTCGGAGCTGACGCCTTCGATGCGAAGCCCAGGCTCGGCAATCGCCGCCTCAGGCAGGAGATCGGCCAGACGCATCAATGGCTCCCGGGAGCCGGAAGGTTGGCTGGCGTGTAACCAAGCTGGGCGAGCAGCGGGAAGGGCTCGCTCGGCGGCGTGAACCGCGGTGCGACGCCAAGCAACGGACCGACGCGCTCGATGATCTTGCCGGTGACCGTGCCGGCGTTCCAGGCCGCGGTGCGGTAGCCGTCCGTCTCCGGCAGGCCCTGTGGTTCGTCCAGCATTGTAAAGAACAGATATTTCGGCTTGTCGGCCGGTACGATGGCCATGAATGTGGTCAGCACTTTGTCCTTCAAATAATGGCCGCGGAAGCTCTTGTCGGCCGTGCCGGTCTTGCCGCCCACGAAATAGCCGTCAATGTCGGCCTTCTTCGCCGAGCCTATTTCCGCGTTGAGACGCATCAGATAGCGCAGGCTCTCCGAAGTCTCCGGCTTAACGACCTGCACCGCGCCCTTTTTGGCATCTTCCTCGCTGCGCTTCAAGAAAGTCGGTTTTATGAGCATGCCTCCGTTGACCAGGGCGCCAACCGCCATGAGCGCCTGAAGCGGCGCGACGTTGAGGCCCTGGCCGAAGGCGATCGTCATCGTGTTCAGCTCGCCCCAATTCTTAGGAACGAGCGGCTCGGCGGATTCCGGCAGTTCGGTGCGCAACCGGGTCAATTGTCCCATCTTGCGCAGGAACGCCTTGTGCGCATCGACGCCGACCATCAGCGCCATCCGCGCCGCGCCAATGTTCGACGAATAGGTGAAGACCTCCGGCACGGAGAGAAGCCGGTGCTGGGCGTGAAAATCATGAATGGTAAAACCGCCATAGCGCAGGGAATCGCGCGCGTCGATTTGCGAATTGAGCGTGACCTTTCCACAGTCAAGCGCCATGGCGATCGAGAGCGCCTTGAAGGTCGAGCCCATCTCGTAAACGCCGACCGAAATTCGGTTGATGCGGTCGGGATCGAGCGCGTCGACGGGATCGTTCGGATCGAAATCCGGCAGCGAGGCCATGGCAATGACCTCGCCGGTATTGACATCGAGAATGGCTGCGGCACCTGCCTTGGCCTTGAATTTGGCGACGCCCTGAGCGAGTTCGTCGCGCACCGCGTAGGTAGCGCCGAGATCGAGCGAGGTAACGACCGGTTTCAAATCGTCGGTCGTCAAATCGAATCCGGCGTCATGGAGATCAGCAAGGCCCTCGCCGTCGATATATTTTTCGAGTCCGGAGATGCCGATCCCATCGAGATTGGCATAGCCCAGCACATGCGCCGCGATCGGGCCGTTCGGGTAGACGCGTTTGTTCTCCTGCATGAAGCCGATGCCCGGCAGGCCAAGATGATAGACTTGCTGCTGCTGCTCGGGCGTCACCGCCCGCTTCACCCAAACGAATCCCTTGCGTGAGCTCAGCCTGCTGCGCAGTTCCTGCGGATCGAGATCGGGAAATATCGCGGTCAACTGATCGGCCGCTTCGTCCCTGTCGATAATGCGCCGTGGTTCGGCGAAGATTGAGGTCACCTTGATGTCGGTCGCGAGAATTGCGCCATTGCGGTCCAATATGTCGGGGCGTGCCGCAGCGACCGTGTCGGATGCGACCTGTTGCATGCGTTGCCGCAACTCGGGGTGCATGCCGAAAAAGATGAGCTTGCCGGCAATGATGCAATAGATCAGGACAAAGCCGAACGCGATGAGCTTAATGCGCCGCGTGCTCTTGTCGCGCTTCAAGGTGAAGAGGCGAAAAAGCCAATGCGGCATGGCGCCGGCCGGATGATCGCCCGGCTCGCTGCTTGCGCCGTTTTCCATGGGGGGATCGGTCTCGCCCTTCATGCTCGGCTCGTCAATTCGTGGCCGGCGTCGTCTGGACGCCCGCATTCATTTCATGCGGCGTATTGGTCGGATCCGCGAGCTCGGCCGCGTCCGGCTGAGCGCCGGTCGTCGCCTTCTTGTCGGGCAAGGCCTCAATCGGAACGATCTGTCGGAGGGAGGGCTGCTGAAGATCGAGGAACTTGTTGGCCAAAGCCTCGATCCGTTCGGGGCGCGAGACATGCTCCCACTCCGCTCGGAGCATGGCGATCGCGTCCTCCTCGGATTTGATTTGCTGATGCAATTGGACGATCTTTTCGGCGCGGAAGATCGTCTCGTATTTGATCGAGTAGGCGTAGATCGCGGAGCCAACCAGGGCCGCTATTGCCAGGACGTTAAGGATGCGCACCATGTCAGCCTCGCCTCTTCTGCTGCTGCGGCAAACGCGAGAGCTGAAGGAGCGACGGCTCGGGAGGGCGCGCCGGCTCGGCCGTTCTCGTCCCAAAGCGCAGTTTTGCCGAGCGCGCGCGCGGATTGCGCTCAATCTCCGCTGCGGAAGCTTCGATCGGCTGCCGGCCAGCCATCGAGAAGGTTGGCAACGGCCTCGCCGGCTCACCCGGCAGCGGCCGCGAGGCGGCCTCGCCACGCCCGGAGCGCGCGGCGAAGAACTGCTTCACGATCCGGTCTTCGAGCGAATGAAAGGTGACGACGACGAGGCGGCCGCCCGGTTTGAGCACGCGTTCGGCGGCGAACAGGCCTTGCACAAGTTCGCCGAGCTCGTCATTGACGGCGATGCGCAGCGCCTGGAAGCTGCGGGTTGCGGGATGAATGCCGCTCGGCCGGCCTGGAACTGCCCGCGCAATAATCTCCGCGAGACGGCCCGTCGTGACAATCGGCTCCTTGTGCACGCGCGGCGACAATCGCCTTGGCGATGCGGCGCGCCATCCGCTCCTCGCCGAAATGATAGAGGATGTCGGCGAGCTCGGCTTCGTCCGCATTATTGACGAGATCGGCGGCGCTTTGGCCGGCGCAGTCCATGCGCATGTCGAGCGGGCCGTCGTGACGGAAAGTAAATCCGCGCGAGGCTTCGTCGAGCTGCATGGATGAGACGCCGATATCTAAGACGATTCCGTCGAAGGCGGCTATGCCGCGGCTTTTCATGACGCTCTCAAGATCCGAGAACCGCGCTTGCTCGAGAGTGAGCCGATCTTTGAATTCGTGGACGAGATCACGGCCGGCGGCAACGGCGGTCGGATCGCGGTCGAGCGCCAAGACCTTCGTGCCTTCGAAGGAAAGAATGGCCTCGGTGTAACCGCCGGCGCCAAAGGTTGCGTCGAGATAGATCCCCCCTTGGCGGGGTGCGAGTGTAGCGAGGACTTCCTCACGAAGCACGGGAACGTGGCGGGCCAGTCCGCCAACGGCGATATGGCTCATATCGCCGCGGCCCGCGTTCATTCCCGTGCTCCATGTGGTCGCGGTTCGTCGGGCGCCGCGTATCGGGAATTGAGCTGCTTTCTGAGATCGCGCACGCGATTTCTGGCCTCCTCGAAATGCGCGTGAAAACGGCTCGGTTCCCAGATCTGAAACTTGTCTCCCTGGCCGACGAAAGTGACCTCCGCGGTAATGCCGGCATAGGCCTTGATCGTTTCGGTGAGCATCGCCCTGCCCTCCGCATCGACCTTCAGAATCTCGCTGGCGCCATAAAGCGCCGTCGAAAAAAAATCGTGCTCCTCCGAATAGGGCGCATGCCGCGCCAGAAGCTGATCGATCTCCCGCACCAGTGCATGGCCCCCGCAATCGACTGCCGCCGCATCGAGTGAAGGATGCACGAAAAGCCCGTCGAACCCGTCGCGCGCCAGAACTGCCCTGAAGGAGGCTGGGATCGACACCCTGCCCTTCGCATCGAGCCGGTTGGTGAAACGCGAGACGAACCGGTCCAAGCCCCCGCCTCCCAAACCAACGCCACGCCGCCGCAGAGCCAAGGATCCCCGGCGATCCGCCGCACGGAAGGCCCATTTGGCCGATGGGCTTAGGCGAGGAGAGCCATGGGACGATTTGGGATATCATGGGACATCGAGGGGGTCAATCTGGGTGAGCCCGCCACGACGCATGCCGCACAGCCCCGAAGCAGATTCGGGGCTGATTAGAAATCGTTAGGGTTAACAGCGCGTTGAGGGGAGGTCTCGCGGGGCCCGCGGGGCTTTACAGGCGCTCGCCCCTGACCACGTCGGCGAACAACGCATCGATAAGATCGGCCGTCACGGTTCTGCGGTCATCCAGCATGGCTTCGAGCGTGAGCCATTGCCAGATCCGCACGAAGGCCGCCTCCGGCGTTGGTGCATCGAGAGCCGATGTTTCGCTATCGCGACGCGACAGCCATATTTCGATATAGGGCGCAGCAATTCGCAGTTTCTCGCGCAGCGCTGCCTCCGTGCAAACAGCGACCTCGCAAGCCGCCGGGCCCGATTTCACCGCGCCCTTGTTGCGCAGGAGAGCATTGACGCGCGAAGCGCGCCGCATCGGGCCGCGTGTCGCTTTCGACATCAAGGTCGTCGGCGGCGGCAAGGGAGGCAGGATGGCGCGCTTTCGCACCCGCGCGGTCCTGCTCGATACCGGCTTACGGGTCGCGACTTTATTTGCGACGACGCTCTTGGATTTCGCGCTGCGCGACGTTTGCTTGGCGGCCGATTTTTTTAAGTCGGCCTTCTTCGCAGACTTTTTCGAGGCTGCTTTCTTTCCAGCAGCCTCGGATGGCCTCTTTGCGCGATCCTCGAGCTTCTCGTCCGCCATTGAGCGCTCCGTCTCTCACACACCCATCATGCGCCGTGCTTTTCGATTTGCAAGGGCGCCGGACCTCCGGTTGCCCAATCTATAAGTTCAACGATGTGCATAACGGGGATTTTCGTGCCGCCTGCGAGTTGCGTCATGCAGCCGATATTGCCGGTCGCGATGATGTCGGGGCGCAGACTTTCGATATTGGCGAGTTTGCGCTGGCGAAGCCTTCGCGCGAAGAACGGCTGCATGATGTTGTAAGTTCCCGCGGAACCGCAGCAGATATGCCCCTCGGGCACGTCGCGCACGCGAAAACCTGCCACTTTTAGCAAGCGTTTCGGCAGATCGGTGATTTGCTGGCCATGCTGGAGCGAGCAGGCCGAATGATAGGCGACGGTCATTCCGCTCGGCTGAGTCGGAGGAGAAAGACCGAGGCCCGCGAGATATTCGGAGATATCTTTCGCCAGCCCGGAAATTTTCGCCGCCTTCTCGGCATAGGCCGCGTCCTCGCGCAGCATAAAGCCATAATCCTTGATCGTCGTGCCGCAGCCCGAAGCGGTAATGAGGATCGCGTCGAGGCCGCCAGCGGCCGCCGCCGCCTCGTTCCAGGCATCGACATTGGCGCGGGCGAAGCCAAGCGCCTGTTGCTTGCGCCCCATGTGATGGACGAGCGCGCCGCAACAGCCCTCGCCCTTCGTCAGCACGACTTCGATGCCATTGCGGGTCAAGAGCCGGATCGCCGCCTCGTTGATTCGCCGGGTTCAACACCGGCTGGGCGCAGCCGGTCAAAAGAGCGACGCGCCCGCGCTTTTGCACCTGCGCCGAAAAGCGCGGTCGCTGGCTGAACCCCGCGCCATGCGACCGAGTGCGGTACGAGCGAGGCCATCGCGGCAACGCCGGTCGAAGAATGTTGGCGTCTTCGCGGTCTCTCGCTCGCCAGCCGCGGCAGGAGGCGCGCGGCCAAGGGCCTGAAGATCGAGGCCGCCGCAAGCGCGCAGCGCGAAACGTCGTGGATAGGGCAAAATTCCCGCAAGCACGGCGCGGATCGCCCTGTCGCCGAACGGCCGGCGAAACGTCGCTTCAATATGGGCGCGGGCGTGATCGACGAGGTGCATATAATTGACGCCCGAGGGGCAGGTCGTCATGCAGGAGAGGCAGGACAGGCAACGGTCGATGTGCTTGACGACCTCCGCCGAGGCCGGCTTGCCGCTGTTCGAACATCTCCTTGATGAGATAGATGCGCCCGCGCGGACTATCGAGCTCGTCGCCCTCCAGGAGATAGGTCGGGCACGTCGCGGTGCAGAAGCCGCAATGCACGCAGGTGCGCAGAATCTTTTCCGAGACCGCCATTTCGCTGTCGTCGAGCTGTTCCTCGGTGAACAAGGTCTGCATGGGCTTTCTCAGATCCCTGCGTACATGCGGCCGGGATTGATGATGTGGTCGGGATCGAAGGCCGCCTTGATCCCGCGTGTGATCTTCATCAAGGTCGGAGACGGCGGTTCGAAGACATCGACCCGCGCCCGCATCTCTTCCGCCGCGCGCACCAACGTCGCATGGCCGCCGCCCGCCTTCGCCAAGGCGGCACGAATCTTTGTCAGCCTGCGCGTCGTCCCAGGGCTCGACCGCCAGCCAGATCAAGCCGCCGCCCCAATCGTAGAAATGGCGCGCTGCGACCTCAAGCGAAAGAGCACTCGACGATTTTCGGCCGCCTGCGTCGGTGCGACAGAGAGCCGCCAGATCGCCGCTTCGCGCGGCGTCGGCGAGCGGTATCACATCGCGGACCGCGCGCCAAAGCCCGGCCGCATGTTCGACGTCAAGCCGTTCACCCGCGCCATGCCGCGCCAGCAGCTGGGCTAGTTTGGCGAGCCTGTGCTCGACCGATGTCTCCCCGCCTTCGAGGCGCAGCAAGGTGAGGGCCTCGCCTGCACCAATACCCGCCGGCAGATGCGCCGCGCCGGTCACGCTGGAAAGGCGAGCCGAGGCCGGCTGAAAGCGCCGCGATCGCCGGGCCGTCTTCGAGGCCGCGCAAAGCGAGCGTGCCGGAGTATTCGGGTTCCGGGCAGCACTTTGAACGTCGCCTCGGTGATGACGCCGAGCGTGCCATGCGCGCCGCACTGAAGCTTGACGAGATCGAGCCCGGTGACGTTCTTCATTACCCGTCCGCCCGATTTGATAATTTCGCCGCGGCCGTTGACGAAGCGCAGGCCGAGCAGATGATCGCGCGCCGCGCCGGCCTGGATCCGGCGCGGTCCCGAAATATTGCAGGCGGCGATCGCGCCGATCGTCGGCTCGCCCCTCGTGCCGAAAAGCGCGCGATGATCCATCGGCTCGAAAGCCAGGCACTGCCTCTGCAGCCTCAGCGCGGCTTCGATGTCGGCGAGCGGTGTTCCCGCCCGCGCAGAGAGGACGAGTTCAGCCGGCTCGTAGAGCGTGATGCCCGGCAAGACCGCGGGTTGTCGAGTACGGATTCGCGCTTCAACCGGCCGGCCGAGACCCGCCCGCGTGCCGCCGCCTATGCAATGGCGAAAGGCCGATGCGCTTCGCGCGCGGCGATGACGGCCTCGGCGGTCTCGGCTTCGCTTGTCGGCGTGAGGATCATGGCGGTCGAGCTAGCACGGAACTTACCGGCCTGTCCCTTCTCGCTCTTCGGGAAAAGAAGAACTCACGCCGCCACCCTGCCCTCCAGCGGAAACACCTTGGCGGGATTGAGCAGCCAGCCGGGATCGAAGACAGCGCGCACGCGCATCTGCTGGGCGAGATCGGCGGGATTGAACTGCACCGGCATCAGCTCGCGCTTTTCGATGCCGACGCCATGTTCGCCGGTGAGGCAGCCGCCGACCTCGACGCAAAGTTTGAGAATCTCCTCGCCGGCCGCCTCGGCCTTCGCCTGCTCGACCGGATCGTTGATATTGTAGAGAACGAGCGGATGAAGATTGCCGTCGCCGGCATGGAAGACATTGGCGACGCGCAAGCCATGCGCGGCGACGATCTCGCCGACCCGATGCAGAACATTGGGCAATTGTCCGGTCGGGATCACGCCGTCCATGCAGATGTAATCGGCGACGCGGCCGGTCGCGCCGAAGGCGGATTTGCGGCCCTTCCAGATCGCCGCGGTCTCCATCGCCGATTTCGATTCTCTCACACGTCGTCACGCCATGCGCTTTGGCGATCGCGACGATGCGCGCGAATTCGGCTTCGATCTCCGCCTCCGATCCTTCGACCTCGACGATGAGCAGTGCGCCGACATCGAGCGGATAGCCGGCATGGGAGAAAGCCTCGCAGATCTCGATCGCCGGCCTATCCATGAATTCGATCGCAACCGGAATGATGCCGGCGCCGATGATCGCGGCGACGCAGGCGCCCGCCGTCTTCGCTTGTCGGAAAGCCGAAGAGGACCGGCCGCGCGTCTTCCGCGGCGCGGCAGGATGCGCAGCGTCGCTTCGGTGACGATGCCGAGCTGGCCTTCCGATCCGACGACGAGGCCCAAAAGATCGAGACCGGCGGCGTCGAGATGCGCGCCGCCGATCTCGACGACCGTGCCATCGACCAGCACCATCTTGACGCCGAGCACGTTGTTGGTGGTCACGCCATATTTGAGGCAATGGGCGCCGCCGGAATTCATCGCGATATTGCCGGCAATCGTGCAGGCGAGCTGCGAGGATGGATCGGGCGCATAGAAGAATCCTTCCGCCGCCACGGCGTCGCTGATCGGCGAGATTGGTGACGCCGGATTCGACCCTGATCGTCCGATTGGCGTAATCGATGTCGAGAATGCGGTTCATCTTGCCGACGCCGACGACAACCGCGTCCTCCTGCGGAATGGCGCCGCCGGCGAGCGACGTGCCGGCGCCGCGCGCCACGACTTTCACGCCTTCGGCATGCAGGAATTTCATCACGGCGCTCAATTCCTGCGTCGAGCGCGGCAGAACGACGGCGAGCGGCACGCGGCGATAAGCGGTCAAGGCATCGGTCTCGAAGGCGCGCCGCTCGTCCTCGCTCGTCACCAGGCATTCGGGCGGCAGGAGCGCGGCAAGGCCGGCGATGATCGCCGTGCGGCGCGCGAGGATCTTGGGGTCGGGCTCAGGGAAGAGAATGTTGGTCATCGACCTATGATTATCCCATGTTTCGGCGCGCCGCGGAATAGAGTGGCTTGCGTGATGGGCCGGCCTGTTCCAGCCATGACGACCCTGGTTGACCCAGGCGGCGCTATGCCGATAGTGCGCGCATGACCGCATCAGAAAAGCCGCGCGTCGGGCTCTTTGTCACTTGTCTTGTCGACCTTTTCCGCCCCTCGATCGGTTGGGCGGCGGTCAAGCTCCTCGAGGACGCCGGATGCACGGTCGAGGTGCCATCGCAGACCTGCTGCGGCCAGCCGGCCTATAATTCCGGCGACCGGAAACTCGCCAAGGACCTCGCGCTTCAGGCCATCGAAGCTTTTTCTTCTTATGACTACGTGGTCGCCCCCTCCGGCTCCTGCGCCGGGATGCTCTCCAAACATTATCCCGGCGCTCTTTGCCGGCGATCGGGCGCTTGCCGGCAGAGCCAACGAGTTGGCCGCCAAAGTTTATGAATTTCGCAGTTCCTGACCGAGGTCATGAAGATCAATCGGGTCAACGCGCGTTTTGCACGGCGTGTCACCTATCACAACTCCTGTTCCGGCCTGCGCGAGCTTGGCATCGCAGCGGAGCCGCGCCAGCTCCTGAAAAGCGTTGATGGCCTTGAACTGGTCGAGATGGCAGGGCGCGATCGCTGCTGCGGTTTCGGCGGCACGTTCGCGGTGAAATATGCCGAAGTTTCCACGGCGATCGCCAACGAGAAGATCGCCAACGTGAAAGCTTGCGGCGCGTCCGTGCTGCTTGCCGGCGATCTCGGCTGCCTCATGCATATCGCAGGCCGGCTGTCGCGCGAAGGGAGCGCCATCGAAGTGCGCCACTTCGCCGAAGTCCTCGCGGGAATGAGCGAGACGCCGGCGATCTGCCGCGCCAAGCAAACGCCGGAGCCATGAACGCCTCGCAATTTACACGCAATGTGCACGTGGCGCTCGAAGACAAGCAGCTGCAAAGGGCGCTTTCATTCTCGCGCGATGGATTCATCGCCAAACGCGCTGCGACAGTTGCGCGTCTGCCCGAATTCGAGGCTTTGCGCGACAGCGCCCGCGATATCAAGGCCCATACGCTCGCGCAATCTCGATCTCTATCTCGAAGCTTATGAGAAACAGGTCGCGGCTTCGGGCGGCATCGTCCATTATGCGCGTACCGCCGAAGAGGCCAACGATATCGTGGTTTCGATCTGCCGGCGCGCACGGCGCAAAGCGCATCGTCAAGGGCAAGACGATGGTCGGCGAGGAGATCGGCGTCAACGCTGCGCTCGAAGCAAACGGTATCGACGCGGTCGAAACCGACCTCGGCGAATATATCATCCAGCTACGCGACGAGATGCCATCGCACATCATCGCGCCCGCGGTGCATCTCACCAAGGAGCAGATCGCCGAGGATTTCCGCCGCATGCATCGCGATCTGCCGGAGGCGCGCGATCTCTCCGAGCCGAGCGCGCTGCTGGCCGAGGCGCGCGGCGTGCTTACGCGAGAAATTTCTGGCCGCCGATGTCGGCATCACCGGCGCCAATTTCCTCGTCGCCGAGACCGGCACTTCGATCATCGTCACCAACGAAGGCAATGGCGATCTCGCCGCAGACGCTGCCCAAGGTGCACATCGTGCTCGCCTCGATCGAGAAACTGGTGCCGACGCTCGAAGACGCGAGCCAGCTTCTGCGCGTGCTGGCCCGCTCGGCGACCGGGCAGGACATGTCGGTCTATACGACATTCGTCAACCGGGCCGCGCCGCCCCGACGATCCCGACGGCCCAGAGGAATATCACGTGGTCCTCGCTCGACAACGGCCGCTCGGCCATGCTCGGCAGCGATTTCGCCGAGGTCCTGCGCTGCATCCGCTGCGGCGCCTGCATGAATCATTGTCCGGTCTATCAGTCGGTCGGCGGCCACGCCTATGGCTCGGTCTATCCGGGACCTATCGGCGCGGTGATGACGCCGGCCCTCATCGGCATCGAAAACGCCGTGCGACCTGCCGAACGCTTCGAGCTTTCTGCGGCGCCTGCGAGAGCGTCTGTCCCGGTTCGCATCCCTTTGCCGAAGCTCATGCGGTTTTGGCGCGAGCGCGCGTTCGAGCGCCATATTGTGTCGGCGCGGCAGCGTTTCCTGCTCGCCTTCTGGGGTTTTTTTGCCAAACGCCCGGCGCTCTATCGTTTCGCAACGCAAGCGGCGGTGCGGGCGCTCGCTTTGATCGGCGGCGAAGACGGCCGCTTACGCAAAATGCCGTCAAGCTGGACGGCGAGCCGCGATTTTCCCGCACCGCAAGGCGGGACTTTTCAGGCGGAGTTCGCGCGAAGAAAAAGCACGGGGCCCGAGCCATGAGCGCGCGCGCCGAAATTCTTGCCGACATCCGCCGGGCGTTGGGCGTCACCGGCTCCGAGGTGCCGCGCCGCCGCGCCGTGGCGGATCGGCTCGAAGACGCACCGCAGGGAACGATTCCTGCGCGTGGCCGGGTCGATCCCGCACAACGTAAAGCCTTGTTTTGCGCTGAGGCCGAGCGGGTCTTTGCCAGTGTCGCGGAAGTCGCTTCGGACGCGGACGTGCCGGCCGAAGTGGCGGTCTATCTACGCAGCCGTAACCTTCCCGCCATGCTGCGCATCGGCGCCGACCCCTACCTGGCGGCCCTTCCCTGGCAAGGTCTCGAACTTGTGGAAGGAAGCCTGGACGGGACGGTAGCCTTGAGCCACGCCTTCGCCGGCGTCGCGGAGTCGGGGACGCTGGTCCTGATCTCCGGCAAGGAAAATCCGACGAGCCTCAATTTCCTGCCCGAGACGCATATCGTCGTCGTCGCAGCAAGCGATATCGTCGGCGATTACGAAGCGATCTGGCAAAAGCTTCGCGCCACTTACGGCAAGGGCCTGATGCCGCGCAGCGTGAATTTCATCACCGGGCCGTCGCGCTCAGCCGATATCGGCCGGACGATGCAGCTTGGCGCGCACGGGCCGCGCGACCTGCGCATTATTATTGTGGGCGAGCGCTAGGGGACTACTCCGCGAGAACGCGGGCGGGCGGGAAGGCGACCTCGACCAAGGTCCCTTCGTTCTTCTTGCTTCTGATCGTGAAAAAGGCCCGATTGGCTTCGACAAGCGCCCGGGTCAGCGGCAGGCCGAGCCCCGTGCCGGCCGATTGCCGCGAGGTCGCAAGTTGGCGGAATGGCTCGAGCGCCGTCGCGATGTCGCGCTCCGACATGCCGATCCCCGTATCGCGAATGCGAATCACCGCGTTGCCCACATCGGTGAGTGCCGTGGCGATGATCACCTGGCCGCCCGGCTCGTTGAACTTCACGGCGTTGGAAAGCAGGTTCAGGAGAATCTGCCGCAGCGAGCGGGCATCGGCGACGATCTTCGGCAGATGCGGCGCCAGCGAGAGGCGCATGATGACGCGTTCCTGATTGGCCTGCGGCTGCATGATCCCGACGCATTCCGCGACCGCCCGGTTGACGTCGACCGAGACGAAGTCGAGCTCCAGCTTGCCCGCCTCGATCTTGGAGAGATCGAGGAGGTCGTTGACGAGGCTCATCACATGCGCACCGGAGGTATGGATGTCGCGCACATAATCGCGATAGCGCTCGTTGCCGATCGGCCCGAAACGCTCCTCCATGATGACTTCGGCAAAGCCTAGGATCGCATTGAGCGGCGTGCGAATTTCGTGGCTGACCTTGGCCAGGAAATCGGATTTCAACGCGCTGGCCCGCTCGGCACCCTGGCGCGCGTCTTCGAGTTCCTGCTCCACCTTCTTCCAATGCGTCATGTCGCGGAAAAGCGCGCAGAATTTCTGTTCCGCTGCGTCATTTTGCGCCGGTCCGACGCGCCCCAGCGTCATGAAAATCGGGATCAAACCGCCCTGTTTCGCCCGGCCGACGATCTCGCGGCCATCGTTGAGCAGGCTCGCCACGCTGTCCGTTTTCAGGCCTTCGAAATAATCCTCGACCTTGGCCTGGCTCTCCGGCGCGATCAGCATCGTGAAGGCCTGGGCGGCAACCTCGCTCTGGTCGTAGCCGAAAAGCGCCTCGCCCGAGCGGTTGAGCGCCAGAATCCGTCCCTGCAAATCGAGCACGGCGAGGCCATCCGTCGCGGTATCGAGAATGGCATTCAGCTCCCGCACCTCGTTCTTGTGCATCCGCACGTCGGCCTCGAGGCGGGACATGACCTCCTTCTCGTCGTCGCGACGCAGGGTCAGCAGCGTCGCAGGCAGATGGTCCCATTCGATCGATTGGATCCGCGCCCGGACGGGGATAAGATCGCCTGACGCCGTGCGTATGCCGATGGTTTCGTTGCCGGGAGCCGGTGCATGTTCATAGATTTGCGACATGCCGCCCGCGGCGTGGAGCGCGTCCTCGTCGGCGAAGCCCAAGAGATCGAGCAAGGCGCGATTGGCATAAATCGCGACATTGTCGCGGCTGACCAGCAAGCCGATGCCGAGCCGATCGAAAATTGCCGTGGCATTGCGGCTGAGATCCAAATGTCCAGGCGCAGGCCTATCGGAGGCAGCTTCTGCGCGCGGCCCTTCGGCCGGCCCTGCCGCAGACGTGACTTCGGTCTCAGCGTCGATCTCGGCGGGCGCCGCGGCCTCGTCCTTCAGAGCATTGGCAATCTCTTGGAAAGCGGCCCGCTCGTCGCGGGACAAGAGATCCTCGTCCACCCGCGCTACGTCGGGCGGCGGCAATTGCTCCATTGAGTCGGGCGTTCGTGCCGGCTCAGGAAATCGCAGCTGGACGACATTGCTGCCGCCAGTCGGCTGCGAAAGCCTCGCTTCCTCCGGCGCGGCTTCCAAGAATTCACGCGGTTCGGCGGCAACGAGCCGTTCGATGTGGATCACCCCGAAGCCCCTGTAGCCGTCGAAGCGGCGTTCGCGGTCGAAAGCGGGTAGGCCGCCGAGACCGACCGGGACGGCGGCCGCGGCTCCCGTCACCGGCCAAAGTACCTCGATGCCACTGAATGTCTCGCGTTTGGCGAAGGCGCGGCCGAGTCGCCCGTCGGGTTCGCGTTCGAGATATTTCGCCACGTCGCCGAAGTCGCGACCAAGAAGATCCGCGGCGGCCGAGCCGACCACTTCGGCGAGCGGCGGCGTGATTTCAGTGATCTTGCCTTCTGCATCCGTCCGCCACAGAAAGCGGATATTGGTTCGCGCGCCGAGACGGCCAGCGAGAATCTTGCGGGCCTCGTCGAACTGCAAAATCATATCGGACGAGGCTCGCGCGTCCTCCGCCGTCCCGCTCGATTGAGCTTGCAGGAGCGACGGCTTGAAACCCAGCACTGCCGCCACGAACAGCGGTCTCTCTGTGCCGCCTGTCCTGCGGCAAAGAAAGGTCAGCGTCTCCTCCGCGCCGCCGAGCGAAAAGCTCAGCCTTTCGAGACGCGGCGCGCCGTCCTGCATCGTTGAGAGTGCCGTGAGGCGCTTAGCGCCGGGGTCTTCGCCGTTCAGTAGCCTTGCCGAAAGGCCGGCCAGATCCGGCACGTGAAATAACGCCAGCATCTTGTCATTGGCAAAGGCGAATTTCCGTTCGCCAGGGATCGCCGCAAGAACCGGAACCTCGGCTTCACCCAGTGATAGGGCGCGCAGCGTGCCTTCAATATCCTGGGGTGTGACACCAGGCTCGCAGGAATAAGCCTTCATCGCGGCAGAGGCTCTCGAATCAAATCTCGGCCCCCCTCCGCCGCCACGGATAGCCTTAATGAAAACCTATCGATAGTCGAAGGTGCGGTCCACACACCAATTTTGGTTCCACCCAAGTCGATCGAATTCATCCTTAACGCCGCCGGGCCCAAGACAGGCGAACTTACCCAGCCAGCCCCAGCTTTGCGCCATCGATCGCAGTCCAAAGCCTTGCAATCGCAGTATTACCCTCCTAGTTTCCGGCCCAGCTTCGCCGCCATAGCTCAGCTGGTTAGAGCGCTAGATTGTGGATCTAGAGGTCCCCCGTTCGATCCGGGGTGGCGGTACCATTAACCGCGACATAATAATCACCATGAACGCCGAGGCCGAAGCCCGGTCCGCCGCAGGGCCGGGAGAGACTACTCTTTTCGCCATTCTGATGGCGCTGAGCCTGTCGCATCTTCTCAACGACACGGTTCAATCGCTTCTGCCTGCGATTTATCCCGTCATAAGACAATCGTTTCATCTCAATTTTGGCCAGATCGGCATCATCACACTCGCTTTCCAGTTCACGGCCTCGTTGCTGCAGCCGCTCGTCGGGCTCTCGACCGACCGGAATCCCCGGCCCTATTCGCTGCCGCTTGGCATGGGCGCCACCTTGGCCGGCCTTCTACTGCTCTCGATGGCCAATCATTTCAGCCTCGTCGTGATCGCGGCAGCGTTGGTCGGCGTCGGCTCCTCCGTGTTCCATCCGGAGGCTTCGCGCGTCGCGCGGATGGCGGCGGGCGGACGGCACGGATTGGCGCAAGCACTCTTCCAGATGGGGGGCAATACGGGCGCCGCGACCGGCCCACTGCTCGCCGCTTTCATCATCGTGCCGCATGGACAGCGGGCGATTGCTTGGCTGGCGCTAGTGCCGCTGGTCGCAATCGGGCTCCTGCTCGGCATCAGCAATTGGTACGCTGCGCAATTGGCCGCTAAGCCGCCGCGCCCACGCCGCCAGTTGCATGTCGAAGGCCTGACCCGCAAGCACGTTGCCGCCTCGATCGCCATTCTGCTCGCGCTGGTCTTTTCGAAATTCGTCTATCTGGCGAGCCTCAACAGCTATTTCACCTTCTATCTGATCTCGAAATTCGGCGTGTCGGTGCCGACCGCGCAGATCTTTCTCTTCGTCTTTCTCGGCGCCTCGGCGCTCGGCACGTTTTTCGGCGGCCCGCTCGGCGATCGGATCGGAAGGCGCTATGTCATCTGGGGCTCGATCCTCGGCGTGCTGCCTTTCACGCTGGCGCTGCCCTATGCTAGCCTGCCCTTGACGGGCGTGCTCGTGTTCATCATCGGCTTCGTCCTGTCTTCGGCCTTTTCGGCGATGATCGTCTATGCGCAGGAATTGCTGCCGGGGCGGGTCGGAACCGTCGCCGGCTTGTTCTTCGGCTTCGCCTTCGGCATGGCGGGATTAGGCGCGGCGGTGCTTGGGCAACTCGCCGACGCGACGAGCATCGAGACGGTCTATCGGATCACGGCCTTCCTGCCAGCGATCGGGCTACTCGCTTATTTTTTGCCAAAACATATTTAGCGCGACCGCCGATGCAGCGGCGCCTTGCTCCGCCGCTGGGACGAAAAGCTGTCTCGGGCGCGATTGCCTTAATACCGCGCGTAGTCGACGAGCCCGCGGCTTGTCACCACGATCCAGCCCCCGGCGCGCCGTTCGATCGACCTGACCGTGCCGGCGCCCGGAATCGTATCGCCCGGCATGACTTCGAACGCGCCTTCCGGTCCTTCGACGAGCGCGATGCCGTCGTAGACGTCGCGCACCACCCAGTTCGTCAGCAATTGCGGGGGTTTCTTCGGCGGCTCGGCAGAAGCCAGAGGCTGCGCCCTCGGCGAAGCGCTCTCGGCGCCCTGCGGTTCGGCAGGAATTGAGGCCGTGGTTATCGGGTCCGGCTTCTCGGCCCGCGCGGCCTTGTCGAGCGCCGCTTGGATGGCCTTGGGATCGATCGTTCTCTCGACCGCGGGATTGCCTTCGGCATGCTCGCCCTTCTCGAGCGAGGCCCGCGTGATCTTGGCAGGTTCGCGCTGTAATTGGTCGAACTTCGCCGAAAGCTGCGCGATCGAAGCATCAGCTTCGGCCTTCTCCGCTTCGAGGCTTGCTCTCAGACCATCAAGGCTCTTCTTGAGAGCGCCAATCTCCTCGGACGTCTGGCTTGTGGCGGGCAATGAATTAAGGCGCGCCTCGATTTCATGGACCTCATTGCTGAGCGCCGCCGCCGCACGGCGCATGTCGGCGGCGTCGGAATTGTCTTTGGCGGCCTGCCACGATGCGCCTGTCGGGTTGGCCGCCTGTTCCGCAGGAGGCGTCGATCCGAGGAAATGACCGCCTGCCACAAAGGCAGCGCTGCAAAGGATAACGATCACGGCCGCCCGGGACGCATAGGCAAGCCATTTCGCCCACCCGACCCGACCAACAGTCGAGGCTGTGTCGTCTTCGGCATCGAACCGGCGTTTCTCAGGCGGCAGAATAACGAGCGCCGAACTGGGGATGGGAGGCACTCTCGGGCCGGCATTTTCCTTCTTCCCCCGCGCGCCGGCAGGTTCCGACATCGAAACTGCGCCGTCCTTTGCCTGCGCCGCCTTGGCGGCATCGCGTGCGCTGGCAGCCGCGGCCGCATCCAGGCTTTGTCCGGCTTGCGTTTCGAAATCCATGGCAGTGCACCCCCGAACGGGTTAACAAGTGGTTAGAGACTGCATCAGATTTCGTTAAAAGCTTGTTAAGGAGGCGGCTTTTCGCTGCCCATTTGGGGAAGCTTTGCGGCACGGGATAGGCTTCGCCCGTTTGCTTACCTGTTGTTCCCCTCTTTGACCAGGATGATTGATGCGAGTTGATGGAAACCCCACGCGCACGATTTGGCCGACCGGCGCCGCGATTTCGATCATCGATCAGACGCGCCTGCCACATGAATTCGTGGTCTGCGAACTGAAAACGCTCGCCGACGCGGCGGCTGCGATCAAAGATATGAAGGTCCGCGGCGCCCCGCTCATCGGAGTCACCGCCGCTTATGGCCTCGCCCTTGCCATGCGGGAGGATCCGTCCGAGGCGGGACTTGATGCGGCCTCGGCCGCGCTTCTCGCGACGCGCCCGACCGCCGTCAATCTCGCCTGGGCGCTCGCCAGGATGCGCGATGGTTTGCGCCCATTGCCGGCCTCCGCGCGTTGTGAGGCTGCAATGGCCCGCGCGGCGGAACTCGCCGAAGCGGATGTCGCGCTTTGCGCCGCGATCGGCGATCACGGCCTCGAATTGATCCGCAAGATCGCCGCAAAGAAACCCGGCGGCGCGGTGAACATTCTCACCCATTGCAATGCCGGCTGGCTTGCCACGGTCGACTGGGGCACCGCGACCGCGCCAATCTACAAAGCGCATGAGGCGGGTATTGCGGTTCATGTCTTCGTCGACGAGACCCGGCCGCGCAATCAGGGCGCGGCATTGACCGCCTGGGAGCTCGGCAAACAGGGCGTCTCGCATCGGGTCATCGTCGACAATGCCGGCGGCCATTTGATGCAGCACGGCGGCATCGATCTCGTCATTGTCGGCACCGACCGAACCACGGCGGCGGGCGATGTCTGCAACAAGATCGGCACCTATCTGAAGGCGCTCGCCGCGAAGGACAACAGCATACCCTTCTATGTCGCCGTGCCTTCGCCCTCGATCGATTTTTCTCTGAGCGACGGCGTCAAGGAAATCCCGATCGAAGAGCGGGCCGAATACGAGGTCACCCATATGCGCGGCATCACCGCCGACGGACGTATCGAGACCGTTCGGTTGACGCCGAAAGGAAGCCCTGCCGCAAATCCGGGCTTCGACGTGACGCCGGCGCGGCTCGTCACCGGCCTTATCACCGAACGCGGCGTGATAAAGCCGGAGCGCGAGGCGCTGGCGACGGCCTTCCCGGAACGAGTGGTGCAGACAATGGCGGGGGGCTCGGATGGGTGATCTTTTTGCCTGCAAGCCGATCGAAGCGCTCGAGGCCGAGGCCTCGGACACCGAGGTCCAGCGCATCGTTGCGCATGGCAATCCGCCGCTGAAACGGACGCTCCGATTGCCGAGCCTGGTGGCGTTGGGCATCGGCGGCATCATCGGCGCCGGTATTTTCGTCCTGACCGGCCACGCCGCGGCCGAATATGCCGGCCCGGGAATCGCCCTCTCCTTCATCCTCTCCGGCTTCGCCTGCGCGCTCGCCGGGCTTTGCTATGCCGAGATGGCCTCGACCGTCCCCGTCGCCGGCAGCGCTTATACCTATGCTTACGCGACAATGGGCGAATTCATCGCCTGGATCATCGGCTGGGATCTGATCCTCGAATATGCGCTGGGCTCGGCGACGGTCGCAATCGGCTGGTCCGGCTATGTCGCGAGCTTTCTGCGCGATCTCGGCATCCACATCCCGGCCGATTATGCGAGCGCGCCCTTCGCCTTCGATCCGGCGAGCGGAAACTGGACGCACACCGGCGCCGTCTTCAATTTCCCCGCCGCCTTAATCATCGCGATCATGAGCACCCTGCTCGTCGTGGGGATTCGCGACTCGGCGAAGGTCAACAACGTGATCGTCGCCATCAAGCTCGCGATCATCGTGCTGTTCATCGCGATCGGCATCTGGTTCTTCAACACTGCCAATTGGGTGACGCCGAGCAATCCGCATGGCGCCTTCATTCCGCCGCCCCAGGGTCCCGGCCATTTCGGCTGGAGCGGAGTTTTACGCGGCGCCGGAGTCGTGTTTTTCGCCTATATCGGCTTCGATGCGATCTCGACGGCGGCGCAGGAATTGGTCGACCCGCAGCGCGACATGCCGCGCTCGATCCTCGGATCGCTGTTCATCTGCACGATCCTTTACGTTCTGGTCGCGCTGGTGATAACCGGCATTATGCCCTACGACCAGCTCAACGTGCCGGATCCGATCGCCGTCGGCGTCGATCACATCGGCTTCGGCATTTTCGCGCCGCTCGTCAAGTTCGGAGCGATCCTCGGACTAAGCTCCGTCATTTTGGTCCTACTGCTCGGTCAATCGCGGATCTTCTATACGATGGCGCGCGACGGCCTGTTGCCGCCGATCGCCGCGCGCGTCCACCCGCGTTTTCGCACGCCCTATGTGACGACCATCGTCACCGGCTGCGGCGTCGCCCTTCTTTCCGGATTGGCACCGATCGGCCTCGTCGGCGAACTCGTCAGCATCGGCACCTTGTTCGCCTTCGCCGTCGTCTGTATTGGCGTTCTGGTCCTGCGTTTCCGCCATCCCGAGATCAAGCGGCCATTCAAAGTACCGGCTGTGGGACTTGTCGCCCCGCTCGGCGCGGTGGCCGCGGTCTTCCTGATGGTCGGCTTGCCGCCCGACACATGGATCAGGCTCGGCGTCTGGCTTGTGATCGGGCTGGCGATCTATTTTCTCTACGGCCGCACCCACAGCCATTTGGCACGGGCGTCTTAAGTATTGGAGAGATCCCGCTAGAGACAAGACGTCTCCTCGAGACCGACGGACGATTAATCTTCGTCTGATTCAGCCTCGGCGCTTGTTTCGGCTTCGGGCGACTTGTCGGGCGTTTCTGTTTCGGACAACTTGTCTAGCAGAGCCGGAACGTCATCCATGAGATGCAATATCAGCTCGACAGCTCTCAATTTATCCGCGTCTTCCGATTCCGGGTTGAGAGCGATCCCTTTCAGGACATTGACCAGCTTGGCGGCGAGCAAAACGGCTTCGGTTTTTTTGTTCAGTTTGGTCATGTGTCCTCTCCTATGCTCGTGCAAGCCGAAGTCTGCGCAGCTCGCTCGGCCGTCGGTCCGAACGGCGATTGCGCTCTTTTGGAAGTTCAAAAGATTTCGCATATTGTTGTTTCGATCCGGTGACATTCCCGGTGTTCATCAAATCGACATCGCAATTGAACGTGCCGATCACGAAGGCGTCGCGAGGCAAAAACCGGCGGCCGCCGAAATGCTTCGCATGCACAAATGAAAAAGAAGATGAGAAGGAATTGTTCTTATGGCGCCGCCCGGGCGCAGGGCTCAATAATCAGAGCCGAAAGATGACAGTTGCGCGGTGAACCGGGCCGAGACGCCGCGACTTTACCGCGGCAGCAGGCTCGCGCCCATGAGCAATGTATCCACTGCCCGCGCCGTCTGGCGCCCTTCGCGGATCGCCCAGACCACCAGCGATTGGCCGCGCCGCATGTCGCCGCAGGCGAAAATTTTGGCGACCGACGATTTGTAATTCTCCGTGTCGGCCGCGACATTGCCGCGCACGTCGAATTCCACGTCGAGCTGTTCGAGCAGGCCCTCGTGGATCGGCGAGACGAAACCCATGGCAAGCAGCACGAGATCGACATCGATCGCAAATGTGCTGTCGGGAATCTCTTTCATCTTCGCATCGAGGCGGGTGCAGATAAGCTGCTTCACGGCGCCGTTCTCGCCGCGGAATTCCTTGGTCAGCACGCCGAAGTCGCGCTTTGCGCCCTCCTCATGGCTCGATGAGGTGCGAAGCTTCATCGGCCAATCCGGCCAGGTGAGGAGCTTGTCCTCGTGCTCCGGCGGCATGGTCATGATTTCGAGCTGCAGGATGCTCACCGCCCCCTGGCGCACAGAGGTGCCGATGCAATCTGAGCCGGTATCGCCGCCGCCGATCACGATGACGCGTTTGCCTCCGGCGAGGATTGGCAGATTGGTATGGAACGGCTCTTTGCTCACGCGCCGATTTTGTTGCGGCAGGAAATCCATGGCGAAATGGATGCCGGCGAGGTCGCGGCCGGGGATCGGCAGATCACGCGGCTTCTCCGCGCCGCCGGCGAGCACCACGGCATCAAACTCCTCGACGAGTTGGCCAGGGTCGAGATCGACCCCGACATTGACGCCGCCATGGAAGTTCACGCCCTCGGCTTCCATCTGCGCGCAGCGCCGGTCGATCAGATGTTTTTCCATCTTGAAATCCGGAATGCCGTAGCGCAACAGGCCGCCGGGCTTCAGATTTTTTCAAAGACGTGGACCTCGTGGCCGGCGCGGGCGAGCTGTTGCGCGCAGGCAAGCCCTGCCGGCCCGGAGCCGATGATCGCCACCCTTTTGCCCGTCCGGTGCTCCGGCGGCTGGGGATCGACCCAGCCATTAGCGAAGGCGCGATCGATGATCGCACATTCGATCGTCTTGATCGTCACGGGACTGTCGATGAGATTCAGAGTGCAGGAGGCTTCGCAAGGCGCCGGACAGATGCGACCGGTGAACTCGGGAAAATTATTGGTCGAGTGGAGATTGCGCGCGGCTTCTTCCCAGTCATTGCGATAGACGAGATCGTTCCAATCGGGAATCTGATTGTTGACCGGGCAACCGCTGTGACAATAGGGAATGCCGCAGCTCATGCAGCGCGCCGCCTGGTCCCGCGTCGCTTCTTCCGAAAGCGGGATCATGAACTCCTTATAGTTGCGGATGCGATCGGAGGCCGGCACATAGCGCCGGTCACGCCGATCGATCTCCAGGAAGCCCGTGACTTTGCCCATGCTCGTCTTGACCGATGTTTGCGCTCGGCTCCGCCGACCACCCTCTCCCATAGGAAGAGAGATCGCACAACGTTGAAGTCTATTCTCCGGCAGCGGCCAGAAGCGGCGCCTCGTCCTCACGCGCCAGAAGCTCGGCGAGCGCGCGGCGATATTCGACCGGCATCACTTTGCGGAACTTGCCTTTATATTCGTCCCAGTGCTCGAGGATCATGCGGGCGCGTGCGGAGCCCGTGTAGACGGCATGATTCGAGATCAGCTGATGCAGGCGCTCGGCATCGTAGCGGGTCATGTCGCGCATCACGTCGACGCGGCCATGGAAATCGAGATCGCCGCCCTGGTGATAGCTCTTCTGCATCCGCTCTTCTTCCTCGGCAACCGGCTCGAGCTCGACCATGGCGAGATTGCAGCGCTGCGCAAAGCTGCCATCCTCGTCGAGCACATAGGCGATGCCGCCCGACATGCCGGCGGCGAAATTGCGCCCGGTTTTGCCGATGACCACGACGATGCCGCCGGTCATGTATTCGCAGCCGTGATCGCCCGTGCCTTCGACAACCGCGATGGCGCCCGAGTTGCGGACGGCGAAACGCTCGCCGGCAACGCCGCGAAAGTAGCATTCGCCCGCGATCGCCCCATAGAGCACGGTATTGCCGACGATGATCGATTCCTCCGGCACGATGCGGGATTCAATCGGCGGATAGATGATGACGCGTCCGCCCGAGAGTCCCTTGGCGACATAGTCGTTCGCCTGACCCTCGAGTTCGAGCGTGACGCCATGCGCGAGCCAGGCGCCAAAACTCTGCCCCGCCGTGCCCTTGAAGCGCACGTGGATCGTGCCTTGAGGCAGCCCGACGTGGCCATAGCGGCGTGCGATCTCGCCCGAGAGCATGGCGCCGGTCGTGCGGTCGGAATTGCGGATCTTCGCCTCGATGTCGACCTTGGCGCCGCGCTCGATCGCGGCCTCCGCTTCGGCGATGAGCCGGCGATCGAGCACATGTTCCAACCCGTGGTCCTGACGCGTCGAATTATAGACCGCCTGCGGATCCGACGCTTTCGGCTTGTGGAAGAGCTTGGAGAAATCCAAACCCCTCGCCTTCCAATGTTCGACGAACCCTTTCTTGTCGAGCATCTGCATCTGGCCGATCATCTCGCTGAAGCTGCGAAAGCCGAGCTTTGCCATCCATTCGCGCACTTCCTCGGCGACGAAGAAGAAGAAATTGATGACGTGTTCGGGCTGGCCGACGAAGCGCTTGCGCAGCACCGGATCCTGCGTCGCAACGCCCACGGGACAAGTGTTCAGATGGCATTTGCGCATCATGATGCAGCCGGCGGCGATCAACGGCGCGGTCGAAAAACCGAACTCGTCGGCGCCGAGCAGAGCGCCCACCACGACGTCGCGCCCGGTCCTGATTCCGCCGTCGACCTGCACGGCGATGCGCGAGCGCAGCCGGTTTAGGACGAGCGTCTGATGCGTTTCCGCAAGCCCGATTTCCCACGGGCTGCCGGCATGTTTGATCGAGGTCAGCGGCGAAGCGCCGGTGCCGCCCTCGAAGCCCGAGATCGTCACATGGTCGGCCTTCGCCTTGGAGACGCCGGCCGCGACGGTGCCGACGCCGACTTCCGAGACGAGCTTGACCGAGACGCCGCCGCGCGGATTGACGTTCTTCAAGTCGAAGATGAGCTGTTTCAAATCTTCGATCGAATAGATGTCGTGATGCGGCGGCGGCGAGATCAACCCTACGCCTTGCGTCGAATGGCGCACCTTGGCGATCACAGCATCGACCTTGTGGCCGGGCAACTGGCCGCCCTCGCCGGGCTTTGCGCCCTGCGCCATCTTGATCTGCATCATGTCGGAATTGACGAGATATTCCGCCGTGACGCCGAACCGGCCGGAGGCCACTTGCTTGATTGCCGAGCGCATCGAATTGCCATTCGGCAAAGGTTTGAAGCGATCCGATTCCTCGCCGCCTTCGCCGGTATTCGACTTGCCGCCGATGCGGTTCATGGCGATGGCGAGCGTGGTGTGCGCCTCGCGCGAAATCGAACCGAAGGACATGGCGCCGGTCGAGAAGCGGCGCACGATGGAAGCCGCGGGCTCGACCTCGTCGAGCGGCACGGGCGTGCGGCCGTCTTCCTCCGCTGCCTTGATGCGGAAGAGACCGCGGATGTTGAGGGGATGCGGCGCCTGCTCATTGAGCAGCTCCGCAAAGGCACGGTATTTTTCCCGCGCGTTGCCGCGCACCGCGTGCTGCAGCAAGGAGACGGATTGCGGCGTCCAGCAATGCGCTTCGCCGCGGATGCGGAAGGCGTAGTCGCCGCCGACATCGAGGGCGCTGCGATAGATCGGCGCGTCGCCGAAGGCATCCTTGTGGCGGCGCAGTGTCTCTTCGGCGATCTCGCCAAGCCCGACGCCGCCAATCTGCGAAGCCGTGCCGGTGAAATAGCGCCTCACGAAATCTTCGGCGAGGCCCACCGCATCGAAGATCTGCGCGCCGCAATAGGACTGATAGGTCGAAATGCCCATCTTCGACATGACCTTGAGCAGGCCCTTGTCGATCGACTTGATGAAGCGCTTGCAAGCCTCGTAGGCATCGACCTCTTCGGGAAACTCCGCCGCGATGGCGGTCAGAGTCTCAAAGGCGAGATAGGGATTGATCGCCTCGGCCCCATAGCCGGCGAGCAGCGCGAAATGATGCACCTCGCGCGCTTCGCCCGTCTCGACGACGAGACCGACCGAGGTGCGTAGGCCCTTGCGGATCAGGTGATGATGCACCGCGGCCGTCGCCAATAGCGATGGGATCGGAATACGATCCGCTCCGACAAGCCGGTCGGAGAGAATGATGATCGTATAGCCGCTATGGACGGCCTGCTCGGCGCGGCTGCAGAGCCGGGCGAGCGCCTCGCTCATACCTTCCGCGCCGGCGTCGGCGGAATAGGTCATGTCGAGCGTGCGCGTATCGAACGTGTCCTCGACCATGCCGATCGCCCGGATCTTTTCCAGATCGCCATTGGTCAGGATCGGCTGCTTGACTTCGAGGCGCTTGCGCCTGGCATTGCCCTCGTGATCGAAAATGTTGGGGCGCGGGCCGATGAACGACACGAGGCTCATGACGAGTTCTTCGCGGATCGGATCGATCGGCGGGTTCGTCACCTGCGCAAAATTCTGCTTGAAATAGGTGTAGAGAAGTTTCGACTTCGACGACAGGGCTGAGATCGGCGTGTCGTTGCCCATCGAGCCGACCGCCTCCTGTCCGGTCGCCGCCATCGGCTCCATGAGCAGAGCGACATCTTCCTGCGTATAGCCGAAGGCCTGCTGACGATCGAGCAGCGAGACGTCGGTGCGCGTCATGCGCGGCGCGACGGGCGTCAATTCTTCGAGCTTGATCTGGCTGCGCTGCAGCCATTCCCGATAAGGATTTAATCTGGCAAACTTGGTCTTGATCTCATCGTCGGAGACGATGCGTCCCTCCTCGAGATCGACGAGCAGCATCTTGCCCGGCTGCAAGCGCCATTTGGTGATGATCTTCTCTTCCGGGATCGGCAGCACGCCGACTTCCGAGGCCATGACCACGAGGCCATCGTCGGTGACGACGTAGCGGGCCGGACGCAGACCGTTGCGATCGAGCGTGGCGCCGATCTGCCGGCCGTCGGTGAAGGCCACGGCAGCGGGGCCATCCCAAGGCTCCATCAGCGCCGCATGATATTCGTAGAAAGCGCGCCGGTCCTCGTCCATGAGCGGATTGCCGGACCAGGCCTCGGGAATCAGCATCATCATCGCATGGGCGAGCGAATAGCCGCCCTGAACGAGGAATTCGAGCGCATTGTCGAAACAGGCGGTGTCCGATTGTCCTTCATATGAAATCGGCCAGAGCTTCTTGATGTCGGCGCCAAATAGATCCGAAGCAACCGAAGCCTGCCGCGCCGCCATCCAGTTGACGTTGCCGCGCAGCGTATTGATCTCGCCATTATGAGCGACCATCCGAAACGGATGCGCCAGCGACCAGGTCGGAAACGTGTTGGTCGAAAAGCGCTGGTGAACAAGCGCAAGCGCGGATTCGAACAGCGGATTTTGCAGGTCCTTGAAGTAGTCGCTGAGCTGGGTCGCGAGCAACAGGCCTTTGTAGACGACCGTGCGCGAGGATAGCGAGAGCGTGTAAAAGCCGGCTGCGCGCGGATCGTGGAGAGCGAGCACCGCGTTCGCAATGACCTTGCGCAGAATGTAGAGGCGGCGCTCAAAACGATCCTGCTCGGCGCCGCCCTGCCCCGCATTGGCGCCGCGCTTGACGAAATATTGCTTGATCACCGGCTCGGTTGGTTTGACGCTTTCGCCGAGCCCCGCGTTGTCGACAGGCACGTCGCGCCAGCCGAGAAAGTGCTGGCCCTCCTCGCCAACCGTCCTTTCAACGATGGACATCACAGCGGCCCGTGCCTCAGGGTCGCGTGGCAGGAACGCCGGGCCGACCGCATAGTCGCCTGGCTCGGGCAGAACGAAACCGAGCGCCTCGGCTTCGGCGGCAAAGAAGCGGTGCGGCATTTGAACCAGCATGCCGCAGCCGTCGCCCGCCCGGGGATCGGCACCGACGGCGCCGCGGTGGTCGAGGTTGATGAGGATTTCCAGCCCTTTGGCTATGATGTCGTGCGACTTGCGGTTGTGCATGTCGACGATGAAGCCGACGCCGCAGGAATCATGCTCGCGATGCGGCGCGTAAAGACCCTGCTCCGGCGGGAAGCCGGGATCGCGCGCCAGCTGCGGCGCGACGCGGCGTTTCCGCCGGCGGCTTGGGACGCCGGTGGCCTTTCTGTGTTCGTTTGCAGCCCTCATGCTCGTCCCTTAAACCGCGCAGCCTACGTCGGAGATTGCCAATCCGCCACGGCGTCCGAACGCAGCGAAAATCCGCCGGCCTTCTAAAAGGTCAGTAAAGCTGTCCTATCGATGCGGGCTCAATATCGTTACTCTAGGAGCAAAACACAAGCCAAACAGCGGTTCCAGAAAAAAATCCCCGGCCGGAACCTCGATGAACGCGAAGCATCGCCTGCCAAGTTTTTGCTCTTTCTCGGCCCTCGACAGGATCGATCCGCATCGCTGCCGCAATGCCTACCGACTTTCGCCGAATTCCTTGTCCAACGGTGGATACGGCGCAGCCGCGCCAAAGCCGAAACGGAGAAAGACACGATGACTGGCTCCGGTGAGAGGATTGCGGCGGCCCGCAAGCGCGCGGGACCCAAAGCCGCGCTTTTCAGATTTTCGCTCCTCCTTGGTTTCGGCGTCGTTGCAGCGCTGCCTATGCAAGCGGCACGAGCGCAATATTTCCCGGCCCCCTGGAGCTATCCTTATTACGACGGTTATCCGCCGCCGCGCCCGCCGGGGACACTCATGCCATCGCGGCGCATGGCAGCCGACGAAAGCGGACCGCGGGTTGTCGGATCGGACATGAGCTATGGCGTTGTGCCCTTGGCAGAGATTCGGCGCCGGGTGGCGCTGCTCGGCTTCCACCTCATCGCCATGCCGCGCCATAAGAACCGCATCTATCTTGCCGAAGCCGAGGATGCGCATGGTCTGCCGCACAGGCTCGTTTTCGACGCCTATGAGGGCAACGTCATCGAGGATACGAAACTTGCCGTAAGTCCAAAGAAGCCCCCGCTTAAGCCTTCGGCCGCAGCGGCGAGTGTTGCGCCCGGGCCGGAGAAAAAGACGGGAACGCAGACACCGCCGAAATCAGCGGCTGCGACCGTAGACAACAAAGCAACGGACAACAAAGCGGAGCAAGCCGCCGACAAAAAATAGGCAAGGCTTGGATCGAAGACTTAGTTAAAAGCTTGGGTCAAAGAAAAGGGCGTCGCTTACGACGCCCTCGAGCGGCCGGGCAAACCGGCCATTCCTTCGCCAGAAAATCAGGCGGCCTTGGCGGCATCGCCCTCGACGACCCTGGGACCCGACTTGCCGATCGGAATCTGGCGCGGCTTCTGGGCTTCCGGCAATTCGCGAACGAGGTCGACGTGCAGGAGGCCGTTTTCAAGAGTCGCCCCTTTTACAAGAACATGGTCTGCGAGTTGAAAGCGGCGCTCGAAGGCACGGGCCGCGATGCCCTGGTAGAGCACTTCGCGCTGGCCTGCCTCCGCCTCGGTCCGTGCCTCCTTTGAGCCGCGGATGATTACGCTGTTCTCTTTGGTTTCGACCGAAAGGTCCTTGTCGGAAAATCCGGCGACCGCGACCGTAATACGATAGGCGTCTTCAGCCGTCCGCTCGATATTGTAAGGCGGATAGGATGGGACAGCTTCGAAGCCGGAGGCCTGGTCGACGAGATTGAGCAGGCGGTCGAAGCCGATGGTGGAACGATAAAGCGGTGAAAGATCCAATTGACGCATTTCATCCTCCTAAGCGAAGCGAGTGCGAGGACGGCCGGCATTCTGCCCTGGCAACCCTCGGGTTTGTGCGCGTCCATTTGGCCCGCGCAGCCTTGATGTGGGTGTCGAATTTGGCGCCCGCAAGGGGTGGACCGTGGCGCCGCCGCCGGCGCGCTCTGGAAGGCGGAGGCGGAAATGCTTAGGCTCCCGGGATACCCCTTTTCGGGATAGGAAATCCTGCCGATGGAAATTTTCGCAACGCCGGAGAACCCCGTCCCCGAGGGGGCAATCCTGGCCGGGCTCACGACCCGGGACGGGGCGAATCTTCGCGCCGTCCGCTGGGCCGGCGGGCCGCAGCCGCGCGGGACCGTCGTGGTTCTGCCCGGCCGCGCCGAATTCATCGAGAAATATTTCGAGACGGTCAGCGAATTGCTGGCCCGGGGCTTCGCCGTGGTTGCCTTGGATTGGCGCGGTCAAGGCCTTTCGGAACGCCAGCTCCGCAACCGGCGAAAGGGGCATATCGACGACTTTGAAATTTACGAACGCGATCTCGTCGCGCTGCGCGAGCAGGTCCTCGAAGCCCTCTGCCCGAGGCCGTGGTTCGCGCTCGGCCATTGCATGGCGGCCGCAATTCTCATCGGCCAGGCGCGCGGTGGTCACTCACCCTTCGCCCGGATCGTGGTCACCTCGCCGATGATCGATCTCAAGCGTTCGCCGTTCAAGATCGGCGCGCAGCTTGTCGTCGAAGGGCTCGACATCGTCGGTCTCGGCGGCGCCTATGTTCCCGGCGGTCACGGCAGATCGCTTTTTCTCAAGCCTTTCGCCGAGAACATCATGACTTCCGATCGGGCGCGTTACGCGCGAACCGCCGCGATCGTTCAAGCCGCGCCCGAACTCGCCATCGGCGATCCAACTATCGGCTGGACCAACGCCGCCTTTCGCTTGATGCGGCAATTCGAAGATCCGGATTATGCGCGCCGCACGCTGACTCCGATTCTTGTCATCGTCGCGGGTGCCGATCGCGTTATTTCCACGCCGGTGATCGAACATTTCGCAAGCAGGCTAAAGGCCGGCAGGTTCATCACGATCCCCTATTCGGCGCACGACATCCTGATGGAGCGCGACCCCTTCCGCAGCCAGTTCTGGGCGGCCTTCGATGCTTTCATCCCCGGCGCGGAGGATGAGCTCGCGAAATCGCTCACGTCGATGCAGGCCTCGCGGCGGAGAGCGCGGCGCTCCTGGCCCTGGGCTTCGGCCGAGGCGTCTTAAGTTCCGGCGAGCAATTCCAAGGCGGCGGCGTGGAGGCGCGGATCGCCGGCAGCGATGACGTCGCCGCCACGCGCGGCATTTTCGCCCGCCCATGTCGTAACGATGCCGCCCGCGCCTTCGATGATCGGCATGAGCGGCGCGATGTCGTAAGTCTTCACCCCGGCTTCGATGACGCAATCGACATGCCCGGCTGCGAGCATGGCGAAAGCATAGCAGTCATAACCGTAGCGCGAGAGCCGTACCGCCTGTTCGACGCGCCGGAAGGCGGAAAGCGCCTGCGTCGAATAGAGAAGCGGCGACGTGGTCATCAGGGTTGCTTGCGCGAGAACGGGACAGGCGCGCGTGTGCAGCTTGCGCCGGCTCAATGCCTGATCAAGGCCGGGTCCGCGCCAAGTCGAAACCTTGCCGTCGCCGGTGAACAATTCGCGCGTGAAGGGCTGAGTCATGACTCCGTAAATCGGCCGCCCATTGTGGATGAGACCGATCAGACAGCCCCATGTCGGAATGCCGGAAATGAAGCTTTTCGTCCCGTCGATCGGATCGAGCACCCAGACATATTCGGCATCCGCGCGGTCATCGCCAAACTCCTCGCCGATGATGCCATGCTGTGCGAAGGTCGCGCGAATGAGACGCCGCATGGCGGCTTCCGCCGCTCGGTCGGCTTCGGTGACCGGATCGAACGCCGCGCCACCGCTCTTGTCCTCGGCACCAATCGCCGTGCGAAAGAACGGCAGCACCGTCCGGCCTGCGACATCGGCGAGTTCTTCGATAAAGGCGGCGAGATCGACGGCTGTCATAGACCCGTTGTCCGAGCGGAACTGGAAGACCTGGCCCCGGCCACTGGCAGAATCGATCCCGATTTTCTGTGAAGATCGGGCCTCTTCCTTACTTCCAGCCACCTTTGGCGCAGCGGCAGCGAACCGAATAAAAGCTTAAAAAACAATAAACTGAGCGGAAAGATGCGGCCCGCCGACGCAGCCGAGCAAAATAGGTCAGCAGGACTTGCGCTTTGTGCGATGCACGTGCATATTATTGCGGTGCGGCAACTCGGTTGTCGCCGATGCCCTCCTTGGGCGTTTCCTCCCTAGACTTGGGCCGCTTGCGATTCCGCAAGCGGCCTCTTTATCATCAGCGACTAATTGGCCGCTTGCGATTCCGCAAGCGGCCTCTTTATCATCAGCGACTAATTTTTGATCACTCGGCCGCCGCCCGCTCGTCGCCATAGCGTGCGGAAATTCGGCGTGCGAGATTTCCGACGACCTTGGAAATGTCGCCGGCAATCTGTTCAAAACACTCGGCTTTGATCAGGCTGCGCTCATCCATATAGAGCCCACGGTTCACCTCGATCTGCATCGCGTGGAAATTATTCGCCGGGTCGCCGTAATGTTCGGTGATGAAGCCGCCCGCATAGGGCTTGTTGCGCAGGATCGTGTAGCCGAGGCGGCGCAGCTCGTATTCGACGCAATCGATGAATTCCGTGTCGCAACTCGTGCCATAGCGATCGCCGAGGACGAAGTCGGCCCTGATCTTTCGATCGGCGCTTTCCGGCAACGGCAAGGTCGAAATTGAAGGCATCGAATGGCAGTCGATCAGAACTGCGAGGCCGTAGGCCTGTCGGGCGCGCGCGAGGAATGCCTGCAGAGCCCGATGGTAGGGTTTGTAGAGCTTCTCGATCCTGGCCAGCGCCTCATCGACTTTCAGCCGATGCGCATAGATCTCCTGCGAATCGCCGACGACCCGCGCGATCGTGCCGAGACCACCGGCGACCCGAACCGATCTCGTGTTGGCAAAGCCCGGCAAGCGGCCGTCGAACATCCGCGGGTCCAGCTCATAAGGTTCGCGATTGAGGTCAAGATAGGCACGCGGAAAGCGGGCCCGAACCAGCGGCGCTCCGCAGTCGCCGACGCCGGCGAACAAGTCATCGACATAGGCATCTTCCGAGCGACGCAAAGTCATCGCATCGAGACGCGCACTGGCCAGGAAACGCTGTGGATAGACCGAGCCGGAATGCGGCGAAGAAAAGACAAGCGGCGTGGCGAGCGATTCGGGCTCGATCACATCGAACGGCGGATCAAGCTCGGGTTCGTGCGGCTGCGCGCCCTGCTGAGGCGAATGGCGGATCCCGGATTTCCAGGAAGGCATGTATTGAGCTCCTGACCGGTGCCACTCATCCGGCGCTGCATGTGAGTCGCGTCACTCTGGCAAGAGACAGAGCCGCTGTCCATTGTCTCGTCCATTGTCCGCTTCGGACGATCCCAACCCTCCCCAATATGAATGATTAGCGCAAAGATTATCGATTTTCACTCGATTTTTACCTAACCCGGGTCTGATGAAGGGTACACCGAGGCAATGATGACCGACTCGTCCTTTCCCCCCAACCCCAAGATCCTGCTTGCCGAAGACGACAACGACATGCGCCGCTTTCTGGCCAAAGCACTGCAGAATGCCGGCTATTCCGTCGCTTCCTTCGACAACGGTCTTTCGGCCTATAACCGCCTGCGCGAAGAACCCTTCGAACTGCTTCTGACCGATATCGTCATGCCGGAAATGGACGGGATCGAGCTTGCCCGCCGCGCAACCGAACTCGACCCTGAGATCAAGGTGATGTTCATCACGGGCTTCGCCGCCGTCGCGCTGAACCCGGACAATCACGCGCCGCGGCAGGCCAAGATCTTGTCGAAACCCTTCCACTTGAAGGATCTCGTCAACGAGGTGCAGCGCCTGCTCGCCGCCTGACGCGCCGCATCTCATCGGCTTGCGCCGCCAGTCTCAAGCCGATATAGGCACCCGATCCTACGACGGCACCTTCACGGGCCGCCCGGGCGCGTAGCTCAGCGGGAGAGCACTACGTTGACATCGTAGGGGTCACAGGTTCGATCCCTGTCGCGCCCACCACTCGACAAGCTGATTTTAATGGAAGGCCGCCGGACGCGCCGTGAAGGTCATACCGGATTGGCGCACGCTTAATGCGAGCGGCATGGGGCGATGAAAAAAAGTTGCGGCAGTGCCGTAAAGTGGGAATTTGGTGGTTCCATATCGAGTGCACGAATGCTCCACGGTTGGGATAACTTCTACGTCACGGCAGGGACAGCGGGAGCGACGCTAATAGGCCTGCTGTTCGTTGTCGTCACGTTGAGTCCTCATATGTCCGCGTCCAGCACTTTGGATGGCATCAAAGCCTTCTTGATGCCACCGCTCGCACATTTCGCAGGAGTGCTCTTCCAGTCCCTGGTCCTGCTAGTGCCATGGCCGTCGGCATGGCCGGTCAGCATCATTCTCGGCCGAGGGGGGTTGGGAGGCCTTGGCTATCTGGGGAAGGTGATACTCATGCAGCGCAAGGTCGATTTTGTTCTGCTCCATTGGCTCGACTGAATTCCGTATGGGGGCCTTCCCGCGTTGGCCAATGCCAGTTTGATCGCCGGCGCGCGATCGGTTTGGTTGCCGAGAAATCCTTCGCGCCCTTCGCTATCGCGGGCGCGGTTGTGCTGTTCCTGTTCATCGGCATCTACGGCGCTTCGGATCTGACGTTGTGGATCATCAAGAACAGGAACGCGACATAGCGCTGGCTAAGCCTGGCAGCATGGGCGCGGATGACCTCAAGCCTGAGGCAGAGCAAGCTTTGCGGGGGTGGCCAGTTTCCAAACGCTTGAATAAGTCTGGCGAAGGCGACGACGATCCCTCGATCCTTGCGCCGATCGACTTGGCCGCCACTGTCGGCTCGTTCTAGTTCTCGTAGAAATGGCTCCAAAGCGCGTTCAGCGCGTCCACTGCTTTTGAACCGTCCGGTGACGCGCGCGAGCGGCAACCATGCCCATGGCGGATTTTACAAGGCTCTGAACTTCGCTTCTGTCCAAGGCGCCATTTGCGATGAGCGCATCCAGTAGCGCCATGAGTACAGCGCTGTTGGCGATCGCTAGGCTTGGTGGAGGAATGGTCGGATCGAGAAGAGGCATGACGATTTCCTTTCTCCAAGAAAAACGCCAACCGAGCGCGCTTGTTCCCGCATCAAAAATGTGAAACAGCCAGCTATTACAGGCCGCGACGATGCCCTAACGGTCCACGCGGCTTTGATGGTGAAAGCGTTGGCCGCATTAGATGCCGCATGATGATCTTGAAAAAATGTCGCGCCTGATTTCAAAAGCCAGGCGCATTGCGGAAATTCGCCCCGAATGGGCGGCGGTCGTCTACCTCTTAGAACTTGCAGCGGTCGAAATCGCAGAAAAAGAAGATATGCCGATAGACCCGCCGTCACCGCCAAAGCGGCCAGGATCATTTCCGCGGCGGCGCAGGCCCTAATGCCTCGCCGATAGGGATAACTGACATTGGCCTAGGCAAATTGGGAGATTCATGATGGCCGTTCACAAGCGAATTCTTGAATGGCAAGCGGCTCATCCCAACATCACATGGATCAGTTGGGGTATCGTCTGGGCGATTGTGCTGACGCTACTGCTTTGGCCCCGGATGTTAAAATGACAAGTCTTACAAGCCAAGTGCCGGCGGAGCCAATCGATTTTAGGGCGTTTTGGTCGCGCTGATCGCGTTTCTGGCTCCCGCGCCACCCGCTTTGATGGCGATCTTAACGGCACCTTCCATCGGGTCTTTCAGGGGCACCTCGACTCGGAGCAACCCGTGCTCGTAGGTCGCTTCGGCTTTTTCAGGTTTCACAGGCCAACCCAAGGCTAGTGTTGAAACATACTCAATATCCTTTGTTGGCGCTGTCAGGTGGATGCTGTCTTCCATGATCTTCAAATCGATGTTCTCTGTTGGCGCTCCGGGGATGGCAAACTCCACGACTAGCTTGCCGCTCTCTGTGTCACCATACGCCACTGTATTGGGCGCAACCCTGATCCGATCTTCCGGCATCTTGGCACCTTTCGGTTCTATGCAGATAATTCCCGGATTTCCATTTCGGCATTCGCAAATATCGACCATCGACCAGCCTAATTGGCCGTGATTGATTGGCTCGTGATTGCAGCCGCTCCGGATCGGCAGCGTGTATATTGCGTCCGCCGCGGACAGCCGCCTTGATTCATCGCAAACCGAAGTTGCGCCCGGCGATGTCATGCTGAATATTTGCATCGGAGCCAAAACATGCTTTTTGGTCATCTTGCATTAATTTGCGCCTCGATTTTTGCGGGGGCTGCCGTTTACGTAAGCGTCGCTGAGCAACCTGCGCGTCTCATGCTTGATGATCGAGCGCTACTTGCGGAATGGAAGCCTTCCTACAAGCGCGGGACCGCCATGCAGGCTCCTCTCGCGGTCGTTGGCTGCATATTCGGGCTAATCGCCTGGTGGCAGACAAGAGAGCTTGGCTTCTTGCTCGGCGCCACCCTGATGATTGCAAACTGGCCTTGGACGCTGCTCGGCATCATGCCCACGAACAACGCCCTGATGGCGACCGACACGGCGGCCGCATCTCCCCGAACGAGGGAGCTGTTTGTCAAGTGGGGCAACCTGCACGCGGTTCGTTCAATTCTCGGCTCTCTCGCAACGATTGCGTTTCTCGTGGGCTGCATTCAGGTTAAGCAGTAGCCGGCGGCATCGACGCGATTGCCAATGCCGCCATCAAAAAATTCGATGGGTATTGGGGGCGCTTGCTTGCGGGCAACGGTCCCGGCTAAATTAAGATGACCTCGCCGAAGAAGGCTCGACCTTGTCGAGCCTTTTCGTTCGCTTACAGAATGTCGAATTGCAGCCAGCTAGATTAGGCTGCCGTCCTGCTTGGCTTGGATGTGACGATGGGTTGCGGAGGTGTCGAGGCCGCTTGAACCTTGGCTAAAGTGCTCTCGAGCGGCTTGAAAGCTTCCTTGGCGAGGATCGTGTAGAGCTCGCCGAGTTTGGTGGCTTGCGCTACGAAGCCCTCGTACGCCGACGTGGCGTGTTCCGATTGGATCTGGATCGCATCGTCGAGCGACTTGGCGCTGAGCAGTTCCTCAACGAAAGCGGAGCGGCTCTCAATCGACTTCTTCGAATAGTCGAGCGTCTCTGCGGCGATGGTCTGGAGACCTTTGGCCAGGGAGGCGGCAACCGAACTCGCCGTCTCAAGCTGCTCTTTGCCGAATTTCTGGCATTGATCAAGATTCGAAATCATTGTCATGCTCCTACAAGGTGGGGGGTCGCGTAGGCTTCAGGGCCCACAGCGCAGCTGATTGCGCCGCACAATGGATATGGTGCGATGCACAATCGTTGTCAATGAGGCTCCCTCCTCAAGGGACTCGGCGTCAGCCACGCGGGCTCTCAAGTGGCCAATGCGACCCAATAAACCCGATGGCGAAGGCTTGATGACGCAGGTGCCCACGGGCATCGGTCTACTCAACCCGCAGCTACGGGATTTGACTCTTGCAGATGATCCGCCAGATTCGGGAAGGCGCCTTAAGTTCCGTAGGAGTTTCCCGTGGCCGCTCATCCATACTGGAGAGGGCCTCAAGCAGTCGCTCGTCTCGTGCCCCATCGCCCTCTGTCCGGCGGCGTCCCCGAGCGAGCGGATCACCTCACCCAGCCCTCACCAACGCAGAAAGCGCGATCCGGCGATGGCTCCGACCGACATCACGACCAGGATTGCCAATGGGTACCAGGTCGCGACGAAGAGCGGCGAATCGTCGGGGCAATGCGTGGCATAAAGGCTCGCGGCGATGGCTGCGGCGAGCAATCCCGCGCCCGCGCCGGCAAGCGTCGGATTCGTCGGCGCGCCATAGTGCAGTCCGACGAGCGCGCCGACGAGCGGCGCCAAGGCGAGCGTCGGGATCATCACCATGCAATATGCAGCATTGTGTCCCATGAGCCGCACGCGCCAAAGCTCATGCGGAAGAACGACGAGCTCTATCGCGACCGCCGCTGCGAGCACGGCGAGAAGGATCGCGAGAGCGATCAGGAGAGGTCGCGGATCGCCCGTGGGGCGCACCAGCCGCAAGGCGAGCGGCGCCGCGCAAGCCGCGACTGCCAAGGGGAAGAGAATCTTGAAGAGGACGCGTGGCGTCATGATGAGATCGATCAGATGCGGCCGCAGTCCCATGCGCAGGGCATAAATCGTCAGCGAGACGACAATTCCCGGCAGCAATCCGTAGACGAGCGCCATTGCGAGCGGCGTCTTCGGACCCTCGTCGTCGGCGGCAAGAACACGGATGAGCTCGTCAGTCTTCATGGTCCAGTCTATGATCCTTTGGCGGTTCGCGCGGCAAGGGCCGCGAGCCCGCGATGCAGGGCAACGCGAACCGCGCCGCGGCTCATTGACAACGTCTCTGCAGTCTCGGCGATCGACGCGCCGCTGACGGCGATGGCTTCAACCACTTTGCGCTGACCGCTGGGCAAGGTTTCCAGATTGCGGTCGATGTAGAGACCGATCAGGTTCGGCTCGTCTTCATCCGCCGCCAGGGTCTCGGCAAAATCATCGATCGGCACGTCGATCCGCCGCCCGCGTCGCCGCATCGCGTCGATGATCTTGTGGCGCGCGATGGTGAAAACCCAGGGTGCGACCGACGCCGTCTCGATCCACGTGTGCCGTTTAATATGGATGGCCAGCAATATTTCCTGCACGATGTCCTCGGCGTCTCCCTCCGGAACGAAGGAACGTGCCAGCCAACGGCGCACGTAGTTGCGCAGCACGGGCGCCAATTGCTTCAAGAAGCGCTGGTAGGCCAGCGCGTCTCCGGCATTGGCGGCACGTAGCAAAGCACCCCATTCGCTTTCTCGATCTACGCGCACGCTCCCTCAAGCATTCTTCGCAGGCGCCGGGCCGGATGTTACGGGCTCTTATATACTCTTCTCACGCCTTCGTGATCGAAAAATCGCGTGGGCCTGTAACGCCGCCGAAAGCGCAGCCGAAGAGCGGACATGCAGCCGGTTCCGGCCCGCCAAGGCAACAAGGGGCAGCCGGCCCGCAATCGTACAGTCCAACCAGGGAAATCATCATGACGACCAAGTCCGCCATCACCGCCGCCACGCTTGCCTCCTCTCTTGCCGCCGCCTTGAGCCTCGTCTCGATCCAGCAGGCTTCGGCCGGTCCGAAACCGCCGGAGCCCGGCATGGACAAATGTTACGGCATCTCGCTCAAAGGCCAGAACGACTGCGCTGCCGGCGCCGGCACGACCTGCGCCGCGACCCAGCCCATCGATTATGACGGCAGCTATTGGAAATATGTCGCCAAAGGCACCTGCGAGACAATCAAAACCCCGAAGGGGACCGGCTCGCTGAAGCCCATAAATTCCTGAGTGATGCGCGCGGGCCGGCCCTGGCCCGCGCCTCTTTCTCCGAGGCCGCGCGGTCAGCGCACGAGCGGAACGATTGCCATGAAGACCACCTCACTCCCGGCTGCCATCGGCGTCGGCTACAAGCCGCAACATTTCGCGGCGATTATGGAGGCGCCGGGCGCGCTCGGCTTTTTCGAGATCCATGCCGAGAATTATATGGGCGCGGGCGGACGCCCGCACACGGAGCTGTCGGCACTGCGCCGCGATCACGCGTTGTCGATCCATGGCGTCGGCCTTTCAATCGGCGGCAGCGCGCCGCTCGATCGCGCGCATCTGAACCGGCTCCGGGCGTTGTGCGATCGCTACCAGCCGGAGAGTTTTTCCGAGCACCTCGCCTGGGCCACGCACGAGGGAATCTATTACAATGATCTTCTGCCGCTGCCTCTGAATGAGGCGACGCTCAATCATGTGACCGGGCATGTCCAGGACGTGCAGAACGCGCTCGGCCGGCGCATTCTCATCGAAAATCCGGCCTCCTATTTGAGGTTCGACGACGCCACGATGTCGGAACCTGATTTTCTCGCGGCGCTGGCAAAGCGAAGCGGCTGCGGGCTGCTGCTCGACATCAACAATGTCTACGTCAGCGCCTGCAACAACGGCTTCGACGCAAAGGCCTATCTCGACGCCTTTCCGCTCGCGGAAGTCGGCGAAATTCATCTCGCCGGCCATAGCCCGTCGGTGGGTGCCGACGGCATGGCCCTGCTTATCGATTCGCATGGCGCAGCGATCGGCGATCCGGTTTTCGCGCTCTATGCCTACGTGCTCGGCAAGACCGGGCCTTTGCCGAGCCTGATCGAACGCGACAACGACGTGCCGGAATGGCCGGTCCTGTTGGCCGAAGCGCGGGCCGCGGGCGCAATCCTCGACGCGGCCCGTGCCCGGCGGCACGAAGCTGCGGCCGCGTGAGGATGCCGATGCCGCACGAAGCCGCAATTGCCGCCGCGCTTCTCGATCCCGATTGCAGTGCACCGCAGGCGATTGCGGCTGGCGACCGCAACCGTTTTGCCGTCTACCGCAACAATGTGACCCTCGGTCTGACCGAAGCGCTGGCGACTCGCTTTCCTGCGGTCCGCAAGACGGTCGGCGCGGAATTCTTCGCCAAGCTGGCGCGGGTCTTCGTCTCCCGCCATCCGCCCGCTTCGCCGATCATGACCTTCTATGGGGAGGATTTCGCCGATTTCATCGATGCATTTCCGGCCTGCGACGATCTTCCCTACCTCGGCGATCTCGCGCGGCTCGAAGCAAGCCGCACACGCGCCTATCATTCCGCCGACGTGGCGCCGCTCGGCGCGGAGACGCTCGCGCGTCTGAAGCCCGAGGCCCTCGCGAGCCTGCGTCTTGCCTTGCATCCTGCCGTCGCAATTGTCGCCTCGCCGCATCCGATCGTGACGATCTGGGCGATGAATATGGGCGACATGCCGCTTGCGCCGATTGCTGATTGGCACGGCGAGGATGCGCTCGTGGCGCGACCCAAGCTCGATGTCGAGGTTCGGCGTCTGCCGCCGGGCGGCGCCGCGTTCCTCATGCAACTCGCGCAGTCCGAATGTCTCGGCGACGCCGCCGCGGCGGCGTTCGAAGCGACGCCGGATTTCGATCTTGCCGTCAATCTCGCCGGCCTCTTCGCCAGCGGCCTTGTCGCCGGCATTCTGTCCTAGATCCATTGGGGGTATCGATGAGCAACGTTTCCACGACGCCGCAGGCCGCAAGGCCCCTGCCCGTGCGTCTTGCCGCGCAAGCGATTTGTCTCCTCGAGCTGATCCCCTATTGGGTGCTCGGGCTTGCGGCGCGGATATTTTCGGCCGCCGTTTTCTGGCAGTCGGGTCAAACGAAGGTCGAGGGATGGCATTTGAAGGCGAGCGCCATCGAGCTCTTCCGCGAAGAATATCGGCTGCCTGTGGTCGACCCGGTGATCGCCGCGCATGCCGCGGCATTCTCCGAGCATTTCTTTCCCGTGCTTCTTGTTCTCGGCCTTGCCAGCCGCTTCGCTGCCTTCTCGCTTCTGATCATGACGTCGATCATCGAGATCTTCGTCTATCCGGACGCGTGGCCGACGCATGGCGTCTGGGCCACCTCATTTCTTCTTATCATCGCGCGCGGACCGGGATTGATCTCGCTTGATCATTTCATCGCGCGGCATTTCGGTTTGGCGTCGCGCCGCCCGCTCTGACGTCACTGCGCCACGGCGTCGCTCGCTTCCATCGCGAAAGCCGCGGCAAACAGCGCCCGCGTATAGTCGCTTTGCGGATGGGCGAAGACATCTGTTGCGGTGCCCTGTTCCACGACCTTTCCGTGCCGCATGACGATGATCTCGTTGGCGAGCGCGCGCACGACCTTGAGGTCGTGACTGATGAAGAGATAGGCGAGGTCTCGCTTCTCCTGCAGTTCGCGCAACAGGTCGACGATTTGTGCCTGGACGGACATGTCGAGCGCCGAGGTCGGCTCGTCGAGCACGACGAATTTGGGCTCCAGCACCATGGCGCGGGCAATTGCGATGCGCTGTCTCTGGCCGCCGGAGAATTCGTGCGGATAGCGATCCATGGCGGCGGGGTCGAGCCCGGTGTCGGCCAAGGCGCGGGCGACAACCTCGCGCCTCTCATCGAAATTGAGAGGCGCCTTCTGCGCGATGAGCCCCTCAGCCACAATGTCGGCGACCGAAAGCCGCGGCGAGAGCGATCCGTAGGGATCTTGAAAGACGATCTGCATGTCGCGGCGCAAAGGCCGCATCGCCTTGAACGTAAGCCCGTCGATCCGCCGCCCGAGATAGACGATCGGCCCTTGCGATTTGATAAGCCGCAGCAAGGCAAGGCCGAGCGTCGTCTTGCCCGAGCCGGATTTGCCGACGATGCCGATCGTCTCGCCTTGCCGCAGACGCAGCGAAATGCCGTCGACCGCCTTGACCGCGCCGATGGTGCGGCGCAGAAACCCGCGCTTGATCGGGAAGTGAACGCGGACATCCTCAGCCTCGAGAATCACCGGCGAGGTGAGATCAGCCTTGGGCGGATTGCCCTTCGGCTCGGCTGCGAGCAACGCCTTGGTGTAGGGATGCTGCGGCGCCTTGAAAATTTGCTCGACGCTGTTCATCTCGACGATACGGCCCTTCTGCATCACCGCGACATCATCGGCGAGCTTGCGCACGATCGTCAGATCGTGGGTGATGAACAGCATCGCCATGCCGTAGCGCGCCTTCAAATCCTTCAGAAGCGTGAGGATCTGCGCCTGGACTGTGACGTCGAGCGCCGTGGTCGGCTCGTCGGCGATGAAGAGATCGGGCCGGTTGGCGAGCGCCATGGCGATCATCACGCGCTGGCGCTGGCCGCCCGAGAGCTGATGCGGATAGGCTGAAAGACGATGCGCCGGATCGGGAATGCCGACCTCGGCGAGAAGATCGACGATCCGGTTTTTCAACGCTGGACCTTTGCGCGCGCCATGCAGTTCAAGGATCTCGCCGATCTGCCGCTCGATCGTATGCACGGGATTGAGCGAGGTCATCGGCTCCTGAAAGACCATGGTGATTTGATTGCCGCGAATGGCGCGCAATTGCGGCGGGCGAAATTGCAGAATGTCTTCGCCCTTGAAGAGCACTTTGCCGCCGATTGCGACGCCTTGCGGCAAGAGGCGGAGGATGGAGAGCGCCGTGACCGACTTGCCCGATCCCGATTCGCCGACGATGGCGAGCGTCCGCCCCGCCTCGACGTTGAACGAGACGCCATCGACGGCGCGGAATTCCGTTCCATCCTGGCGGAAGGTCACAGAGAGATCGCGGACGGCGAGAAGGGGAGTCGACATATCCTGGGTCATGCGATCGTCTTGCGCGGATCGAAGGCGTCGCGCACCGCCTCGCCGATGAAGACGAGAAGCGATAGCATCGCGGCAATGACGATGAACCCGGTAAGCCCCAGCCAGGGCGCCTGAAGGTTGGATTTGCCCTGCAGCAGCAGCTCACCCAGCGAAGCAGAACCGGGGGGCAAGCCGAAGCCGAGGAAATCGAGCGCGGTCAGCGTCGTAATCGAGCCGTTGAGGACGAAGGGCAGAAACGTCAGCGTCGCGACGGTGGCATTCGGCAAAAGATGCTTGACCATGATCCGCAAATTCGAAAGCCCGAGCGCCCGCGCCGCCGTCACATATTCGAAATTGCGCGCGCGCAGAAATTCGGCGCGAACCACATAGACGAGATTGACCCAGGAGAAGAGAAAAAGAATGCTAAGCAGGACGAAGAAGCTCGGCGTGATGATGGAAGAGAGGATGATGAGCAGATAGAGATGCGGCAGCGACGACCAGATCTCGATCAGGCGCTGGAAGATGAGATCAATCCAGCCGCCGAAATAACCTTGGATCGCGCCGGCGGCCACGCCGATGATCGAAGAAACCGAGGCGAGCGCCAGTCCGAACAGGATCGAGATCCTGAACCCATAGATGAGCCGGGCGACTACGTCGCGGCCCTGATCGTCTGTCCCGAGCCAGTTCCATTCGATATCGGCGCAGCCATGGTTCGGCTTGCCCGGCGGCAGCACGCGGACGGCAGCCGTCGCGCATTGGTCCTGCGTCAACATCCATGTCGGCGGCGAGGGCGCTGGCGTCGGCAGTGCGCGCTCGATCGTGTTGTAGGAAAAATGGATCGGCGGCCAGATCATATAGCCATGCGCATCGATCTCATCGGAGATGAAGGGATCGCGATAATCCGTCTTGGCGAGAAAGCCGCCGAATTTCTCCTCGGGATAGTCGTG
This sequence comes from uncultured Alphaproteobacteria bacterium, assembly GCA_963759985.1. Classification (GTDB taxonomy): domain Bacteria; phylum Pseudomonadota; class Alphaproteobacteria; order Rhizobiales; family Beijerinckiaceae; genus Methylovirgula. The sequence continues at coordinate 776,458 of CAVXBI010000001.1, read as the reverse complement.
AAAAACGGGGAAGAGATATTCGCCTTTGTAAAAGACGAGGATCGGTTTGTCGTTGGCGATAAATTCGGCAAACAGCGACAGGACGAAGAAGACGAGAAAGATCCACAGCGACCAGAAACCGCGCCGGTTTTGGCGGAAATTGCCGAGCCGGCGGCGGTTGAGCGGCGTCAGCCTGACGAGCCAGCGCTGCGACAACGGCGGCGCGAGAGAGCGAAATTCGCTCGGAGTTTGGCCAGACAGCGCCGGTAGGTTCACCCTCAAACCTCCCGTGTCTCAAAATCGATGCGCGGATCAATCCAGGTATAGGTGAGATCGGAGACGAGATTCACGACGAGCCCCAGAAGCGCGAAGATATAGAGATTGGCAAAGACCACCGGATAGTCGCGATCGATGATCAATTCATAGGAAAGCAGGCCCAGCCCATCGAGCGAGAATATGGTCTCGATCAAAAGCGCGCCGCCGAAAAATGCATTGACGAAAGCGCCGGGAAAGCCGGCGACGACGATCATCATGGCGTTGCGGAACACGTGCCCATAGAGCACCCGACGTTCCGTCAATCCCTTCATCCGCGCCGTCAGCACATACTGCTTGCGGATCTCGTCGAGGAAAGAGTTCTTGGTGAGAAAGGTCACGGTCGCGAAGGCGCCGAGCGTCAGCGACAGAACCGGCAAGGCGATGTGCCAGAGATAGTCCTCGACCTTGCCGAGGACCGAGAGCGTCGCAAAATTTTCCGAGGTCAGGCCGCGCAGCGGGAAGATCTGCCAGAAGGAGCCGCCGCAGAAGAGTACGATAAGAAGTATGGCGAAGAGAAAGCTCGGGATCGCATAGCCGACGATGACGACGGCCGAAGTCCAGACATCGAAGCGCGAGCCGTCGCGCACCGCCTTGGCCACGCCGAGCGGAATCGAGATCAAGTAGGATAAGAGCGTCATCCAGACCCCAAGCGAGATCGAAACCGGCAGTTTCTCCTTGATGAGCTCGACGACCGGCACGTCGCGGTAATAGGAATTGCCGAAATCGAAGCGCAGATAATTCTTGAGCATCAGGAGGAAGCGTTCGAGCGGCGGCTTGTCGAAGCCGAATTGTTTGTTGAGCTCGGCGATGAATTTCGGGTCGAGGCCCTGCGCGCCGCGATATCTCGAGCCGAACTCGGTGGCGCCGCCGCCCATGCGCGCTTCCGAAGCGCCGCTGAAATTCGCGGTGGCGCTGGTATTCAGTCCCTGCAACTGGGCGAGGATCCGCTCGACCGGGCCGCCCGGCGCGAACTGCACGATGACGAACGAGATGGCCAGGATTCCGAAAATCGTCGGAATCATCAGCAAAATGCGGCGCGCGATATAGGCGAGCATGGCCGCCTCAATGGCTGGGCAGAGTGATGCGGGCGGCCTTTTGCGTATCGTACCACCAGGTCGACCCGACGCCGATGTCATATTTCGCGCTTTGCGCCGGACGCGAGAAAAGATCCCAATAGGCCACAAGGTGATTGGGCTTGTTCCACATCGGAACCCAATAATGTCCGGCGCGCAGGATGCGATCGATGCAGCGGCAGATGAACGTGAGCTTCGCGCGCGTATCGACGACAAGCGCCTGCGCGATCAAGGCATCGACAACCGGATCGGCGATACCCGAGACGTTAACGGAGCCCGGCAAACTCGCCGCTTCCGAGCCGAAATATTCGCGCATCGCCTCGCCCGGCGTCAGCCCCAATCCGAAGCGGGAGGTCACGACATCATAGTCGAAATTGTCGGTACGCTCCTTGTATTGCGACGGATCGACGACGCGGAAGGTGGCGGCGATCCCGAGAAGATTGAGGTTCTTGATGTAGGCCGCGGTATGCGGCTCCAGCCCATTGTCGAAATCGAGGAACTCGATCTCGAGAGGCTTGCCATCCGGCAGAAGCAAGCTCGAATCCTGCCGCTTGCAGCCCGCCGCGAGCAGCAGATCATTGGCCTGGCGCAAGAGCGTGCGGTCTTCCCCCGATCCATCAGACACCGGCGGTACATAGGCCTCGTCGAAGACGGTCGGCAGCACTTGCTTGCGGAAGGGCTCGAGGATTTGCAGCTCTTCCGGCGAAGGTTTTCCTGAAGCCGCCATCGGCGAGTTCTGGAAATAGGAGACGGTACGCCGATAAAGGCTGTACATGATGTATTTGTTGGTCCATTCGAAGTCGAAGGCGAAGCCGAGCGCTTCACGAATTCGGATGTCCTTGAATTTGTCGCGCCTGACGTTGAGAAACCAGGCCTGCGTGCCCAACGGAAGTTCATCCGGCAAGGTCTCGCGCTTCACCCTGCCGTCTTTCACCGCGGGAAAATCATAGCCCGTCGACCAGATGGCAGAGGTGAATTCTTCGCGAAAGGTGTAGACCGCCGCTTTGAAGGCCTCGAAGGCCACTTTGCGATCGCCGAAATATTCATAGCGGACCGTGTCGAAATTGTTCTGCCCGCGGTTGACCGGCAGATCCTTGCCCCAATAATCCGCGTCCCGGGTGAAGGAGATAAAATGCCCCTGGTCGAGATCGCCGACTTTATAGGCGCCGGAGCCGAGCGGCGATTCGAGCGTCGTCTCGTTGAAGGGTTGCTTCGAATAATAGGCGGCCGAAAAGATCGGCTGGCTGACGACCGCCAGCGCCGCTTCGCGCATGTGGCCGGGCTTCAGGCGCACCAGCAGCACGTCGTCGGCTTCGGCCTCGGCACTGTCGAAATCGCGCAAGGACTGGCGGATGACCGGATGGCCCTGGCTTTTCAAGATACTGAGCGAGAATGCGACATCATGGGCGGTGAGTGGCGTACCGTCGTGGAAACGCGCCTCCTTGCGCAGGAAGAAGCGATAAAGGTTCTTGTCCGCCGAAATCCATACTTTGGAGGCGACGAGACCATAGAACGAGTTCGGGCTCGTCGGAATTGGCCGCCATCAGGTTATCGAAGATTGCCCCCATTCCGGCGGCGCCGTCGCCCTTCAGGATAAAGACGTTCAGCGTGTTGAAGGTCGTGGGGTTTGAGTTGGGGCCTCCCCCGCCGGGCTGCAGCAAGATCTGGCCGCCCTTCGGCGCCTGCGGATTGACATAGGCGAAATGCGGAAAATCGGCCCGCAGCGCGAGATCGCCAAAGGTCGAAAGTCCATGGGTCTCAGTCCCGCCCGCTGCCTCCGGCGCTTGCGCGACAACGCGCCAGGCCGGAAGAGATGCAAGGCCAAGACTGCCAAAGAATCCGGAGCCAAGACGCAGGAGCGAACGACGGGAGAAATGCAGGCGGGTTCGCAAATCCAAAATTGCCTCTTGCTTTCACGCACGCGATGCCGTGCCAGCGAATTATGTCGCTTTTTGCCGCGCATCGGCAAGTTACGCAAAGGTCATGAACCCTGCCGCCAGAACGCGGTTCGGCCTTACTGACCAGAGGCCGGCGCGGGCTTAGGCGAAGGCGCCGCGGCTGGCGGGGCAGCGGGCGCTGCAGCCGGGACCGGCGCAGCCGCGGCGGCTTTTGGCAAGGGCAGCGGATTGTCGGAGAGCGTGCGCAGATAGGCGATAATATCGGCGCGTTTCTGCGGATCCGGCTCGCCGGCAAAGGTCATCTTGGTGCCGGGTATGTAGGCCTGCGGGTCCTTGATGAATTGGAAGATCTCGTCGAAGGTCCAGGTTCCGCCTTTGGCCTTCATCGCGGCGGAATAGTCAAACCCCGGCACCGAGGCGCGCGCACGGCCGACGACGCCCCAAAGCGGCGGCCCGATCTTCACGCCGGCCCCTTTTTCGAAGTTGTGGCAGGCCTGGCAGGGCTTGGTGTCGTCCTCCCCCTTCTTAGGGTCGGCCTTGGCGAGCAGTTGTGCCAAGGGCAATTCCGGGGCGGACTTGGCCTCCGGCGCGGCAGCTTCCGGGGCGGCGGGAAGGTTATCGCCCGGCTTTGCGGGTTTGTGCTGCGAAAAGATCGCATCAGAGGTGAGGGCGACCACCTGGACAAACAGCAAGGTGCCGAGAACGGCGCCGGCGATCTTGTTAAGCTGGAAGAGATCCATCGCTCGAGAACTCCCCCGGCTTCCTCCCGACGAAATCGGCCGATAATTAGGGGCTTTGCGGCTTTGCGGCAAGCCTGGCAACACGTATAAGCGCGGGCAACTTGCTACCTTTTGCCGCCAGGCGGGCGCGGCCGACGGTCATGCGATGTCCGCACCGATCATCATCATTCCCGCGCGCCTTGCGGCGACGCGCCTGCCCGGCAAGCCGCTCGCCCAAATCGGCGGCGAGGCGATGATCGTGCACGTGTGGCGGCGCGCCTGCGCCTCCGGCCTCGGCCCGGTTCTGGTCGCAACCGACAGCGTGGAGATTGCCGAGGCCGTTGCCGGCGCCGGCGGCGAAGCTCACCTGACGAGGCCCGGTCATTCTTCCGGCTCCGACCGTATCCTAGAGGCGCTCCTCGCCTTCGATCCCGAAGGCCATTTCGACATTGTCCTCAACCTTCAGGCCGATTTGCCGACGATCGATCCGGCCTATCTCGCGCAAGCCTTGCGCCCCCTTGCCGAGCCGGCAGCCGACATGGCAACCCTTGCGGCGCCGATCCTGAACCTCGAAGAGCTGGGCGACCCGAATGTCGTGAAGGTTAGCGGCCTGCCGCTTCCTTCCGGGCACCTCAAGGCCCTGACCTTCGGCCGCACCGCGGCAGGTGCAGGTCCCCACTATCATCACATCGGCCTTTATGCTTATAGGCGGGCGGCGCTCGAACGTTTCGTCGCATTGCCGCCTTCCCCGCTCGAACGCCGTGAAAGGCTCGAGCAATTGCGCGCTCTCGAGAACGGAATGCGGATCGATGTCGCGCTCGTCGACAAACCCGCCTTTGGCGTCGATACGCCGGCCGATCTCGAACGCGCGCGCGCCATTCTGAGGCAAAGATGAAGAAGACAAAGATCGCCTATCAAGGCGAGCCCGGCGCCAATTCCCAGATCGCCTGCCTCAACGTCTATCCCGAGGCAGAGCCGCTCGCCTTGGCGAGCTTCGAAGACGTGCTTGCGGCGGTTTCTGACGGCGTTGCCGATTATGCGATGATCCCGCTCGAAAATTCGATCGCCGGCCGCGTCGCCGACATCCATCATCTGCTGCCGACGGCAGGACTTTACATCATCGGCGAATATTTCCTGCCGATCCACTTTCAGTTGCTCGGCCTCAAAGGCGCTCGGATCGAGGAGGTGCGATCGGTCTACAGCCATGTCCATGCGCTCGGCCAATGCCGCAAGATCATCCGCCGGCTCGGCCTAACCCCCCATATCAGCGGCGACACGGCGGGCTCGGCAAGAGAAGTGGCGGAATGGCAGGACAAAGCCAGGGCCGCGCTCGCCCCGGCGCTTGCCGCCGAGATCTATGGGCTCGACATTCTCGCCGCCAACGTCGAGGACGAGACGCACAATACGACGCGTTTCGCCATCCTCTCGAAAGAGCCGCAATGGCCGAAGTTCGAGGCGGGACCGGCGGTGACGAGCTTCGTGTTCCGGGTCCGCAACGTCCCGGCGGCGCTCTATAAGGCGCTCGGCGGTTTCGCCACCAATGGCGTCAATATGACGAAGCTCGAAAGCTATATGGTGGAAGGTGAATTCACCGCGACGCAATTCCTGGCCGATGTCGACGCCCATCCGGAACAGCCGGCGCTTTACCGCGCGTTCGAGGAGCTCGCGTTTTTCTGCAAGGAATTCAAGATCCTCGGGGTCTATCCTCCAGATGAATTCCGGCTCAAGAGCGAGGCAGCCCGCAGTGAAGCCTGACGGAGGGCTGGCAGGCCCTGCGCGAATGCGCTACCAAGCCCGGGTCAAAGCGGGACTGTGGCCGTATTGCTGCCATCAGCAGAATTTAACCATTGCAGCCGATCGCGCGAATGCAATGCATGTCGTGAAGCTCTCATAAAGGTTGACGGAACCTTCGTTTAACCATCGGTCGGTAGGACTGGCGGGATCGGTCGTCAGTAAAGGAGTTCACCATGAGCCTTCTCCAACGCGCGGGGGGACTAAAGCTCGCCGCCGTCCTGGGTCTCGTTCTGACGATGGCGGCCTGCGCCCAAAACCCGGCGCCGACGGCCGGCAGCGCCCCCGTTCCCGGCAGCTTCCAGGATTTTGCCGTCAACGTCGGAGACCGCGTCTTCTTCGACACCGATTCGACCGAGCTTACGCCGACCTCGCAGGCGACGCTCGACAAGCAGGCGGCGTGGTTGCAGCAATATTCGCAATATAATTTCACGATCGAAGGCCACGCCGACGAGCGCGGCACCCGCGAATATAATTTCGCGCTTGGCGCGCGGCGCGCCGAGACGGTCAAGGATTATCTGATGGCCCGCGGCATCAGTGCAGCGCGAATCAAGACGATCAGCTATGGCAAGGAGCGGCCGGTTGCGACCTGCAACGACATCTCCTGCTGGTCGCAGAACCGCCGCGCCGTCACCGTACTCGGCGGCAGCCAGTCGTAAAAGCCCTCGTGCAAAATCCTTCTCCCGCTTGCGGGAGAAGGTGTCATGCCAAGCATCCCGCCTCGTGCTGAGAAAGGCTCCACGTCATGGCCGGGCTTCTCCCGGCCATACGGCGCTTCTTCCCCGCAAAGCAGAGTGACGCTTACACCTGCGGCTGCGGCTCGAGCCCCGGTTCGGGGCCCGGCTTTGGCTGACGGCCGGTCGTTGGAACCGGCGAGGCACGCGGAGCCGGCGGCGGCGTCGGCTCGTCGTTGACCTCGCGGATCGGTGGGCGGCCTTGCAGCAGGCCCATGATCTCTTCGCCGGTGAGCGTCTCGTATTCGAGCAGCCCTTTGGCCAAAGTCTCGAGATCATTGCGCTTTTCGGTGATGATCCGCGTCGCTTCGGCAAGCCCTGCCTCGACGAGACGGCGCACTTCCGCATCGATCTTCTGGGAAGTTGCTTCCGAAACGCTCTGTTGGCGACCCATCGAATAGCCGAGGAACACCTCTTCCTGATTGTCGCCGTACATGACCGTGCCGAGCTGGTCCGAGAAACCCCAGCGCGTCACCATGGCGCGCGCCAGTTTGGTCGCCGCTTCGATATCGGATTGCGCGCCCGACGTGACCTTTTCCTTGCCGAAGACGATCTCCTCCGACACACGCCCACCCATCAGCACGGCGAGCCGCGAGGTCATCTGCTCATAGCTCATCGACAATTTGTCGCGTTCCGGAAGCTGCATGACCATGCCGAGCGCGCGCCCGCGCGGGATGATCGTGGCCTTATGGACAGGATCCGTGGCCGGCACGTTAAGCGCCACGATCGCATGCCCGCCTTCGTGATAGGCGGTGAGTATCTTCTCCTGCTCGGTCATGACCAAAGTGCGCCGTTCGGCGCCCATCATGATCTTGTCCTTGGCATCTTCGAACTCGACCATGGTCACGATGCGCTTGCCGCGCCGCGCCGCGAGCAGAGCGGCCTCGTTGACGAGATTCATGAGATCGGCGCCGGAAAACCCAGGCGTACCGCGTGCCACGATCTTCAGATCCACATCGGGTGCAAGCGGCACCTTGCGCACGTGCACCTTCAGAATGCGTTCGCGGCCCACCACGTCCGGGTTGGGAACCACGATCTGGCGATCGAAACGGCCGGGACGGAGCAAAGCCGGATCGAGCACGTCGGGCCGGTTCGTCGCAGCAATGAGGATGATGCCTTCATTGGCGTCGAACCCGTCCATCTCGACGAGCAATTGGTTCAGCGTCTGCTCGCGCTCGTCATTGCCGCCGCCGAGGCCAGCGCCGCGATGCCGGCCGACCGCATCGATCTCGTCGATGAAGATGATGCAGGGCGCGTTCTTTTTCGCCTGCTCGAACATGTCGCGCACGCGGGAGGCGCCCACGCCAACGAACATTTCGACGAAGTCGGAGCCCGAGATGGTGAAGAAGGGCACGTTCGCCTCGCCGGCGATGGCGCGGGCGAGAAGCGTCTTGCCGGTGCCGGGCGGACCGACGAGCAGGACACCGCGCGGAATCCGGCCGCCGAGACGCTGGAATTTCTGCGGATCGCGCAGGAACTCGACGATCTCCTGCAGATCTTCCTTAGCCTCGTCGACGCCAGCCACATCCTCGAAGGTGATGCGGCCATGCGCCTCGGTCAACAATTTCGCCTTGGACTTGCCAAAGCCCATGGCTTTGCCGCCCGCCCCCTGCATCTGGCGGGAAAGAAAGATCCAGACCCCGAGGAAGGCGATGAGCGGCAGGCCATTGACCAAGAGCGTGACGAGCCAGCTGTTGCCGTCAGACGGGGGCTTGGCGGAAATCGACACGTTCTTCTTGTAGAGATTCTGCACCAAAGTCGGGTCGTTCGGTGCATAGGTCGAGAAGGCGCGATTGTCGGTGAAGTGACCGGTGATCTCGTTACCGGAGATCGTCACCTCGCGAACATGGCCTTGATCGACCTCGTTCAACAGCTGGCTGAAGGTGACATCCTGCGTCGGCACATGCTGGCCCGGGTTCTGGAACAGCATAACCAAGGCGACAACGAGCAGGAATATGATCACCCAGAGAGCGAAATTTCTGAAATTCGGATTCATTATTCGACCCGTGAGGGGCCGATTTGCCGCCCGAAGGGCAAATCACCCGTGCGTGAGGCGCACCAAGCGGCGCCATTTAGACTAATCTAGGCGCGGCAAGGTGGCTTGCCAAGGGAACATATCCGTACCTCCTCCCGGCCTTGAGGAGACCGACTGCGGGAGGGCCTGCCTTTTCAAATCAGCCTGCGTGCCGCGACCGCGCCGGCGCGGCCTTTCACTGGCAATCGTGAGGAGACCGTGCGCATCGAGCACGAGCGTCATGCCGCCGAGCGTGCCGCGCCATGACGCGCCGCTTTGCAAGGCTGTGCGAAGCGCGCAAGTCAGAGATTCGAGCCGATCGAGCCTCAACGGCTTGCCGCCGCAAGCCTCCGTTTCAGCGGCGACGAGACGCAAGAGGATCTCCTCGGGCGCGTCGCGAAGATGGCAGATTGGCGCCGAGAATACGCCGTTTGTGTGCAACGGCTGCAATGTGCCCTGCACAATCCGCGTGCAGGCCGAAAGAGCGCGCTCCGCGCGGGCCGCGCGGCGACCGAGCCGCAGCAGGGCTTCACTGTCGAGGCCTTCTTCAGCCAAAGCGTGAAGAATACGGCGCAGTCTTGTTCGAGCGAAGCTCAAATCATCATTCGAGGGATCGCGGAAATAGGCCTGTCCGCGCGTCTCGCAGAGCTTCACAAGCGCCGCTTTCGGGTAAGCGAGCAAAGGTCGCAAATGAACGATCTCGCCATGCCGCGCCGCCACCGGCATGCCGGCGAGGCCAGCGACGCCGCTGCCGCGCAACAACCGAAACAGGATCGTCTCGGCCTGATCGTCGGCATGATGCGCGGTCAACACATGGTCTGCGCCAATCTCGCGGGCGTGGCAGAACAAGAGTTCGTAACGTGCTTCGCGCGCCCGCTCTTGAATCCGAGTCTTGGGCTTTTCGCCGTCCCAAGTCAGGATGTGGTGCGGCAGGCCGAGCGATTGCGCCCAGAGAGCGACAGCTTCCGCTTCCCGGCGCGAGCCCGAGCGCAAGCCGTGATCGACGGTCGCAACCGCGAGCTTGGGCGTTCCCTGCCCTGCCCATGCCGCGGCGAGCAGCATCAAGGCGACCGAATCGGGACCGCCCGAGACCGCGAGCAAGGCGCCGTGCGCCTCCTTAAGAGGCGCAAACAGGGCTGCAATCTCCGCCGCCGTGAACGGATCCATTGATGTCCCGGAAAAGCCTGCGCTCGGCTCGGCCGATGATGCGGCGGGACTCAACATTGGGCGCGTTTGGCCTCGCGTTCGGCGCCGGCCTTCACCGCCGCCGAAGCGTTCGGATATTTGTGCGGCACTTCGGTGAAGGTTGCGCACGCCTGTTCCTTGGCGCCCAAGGCTTGAAGCGATTCGCCCAGCCGCAGCATGGCCTCGGGCGCGCGCGGCGAACTCGCGTAATCCTCGGAAATCTTCAAATATTGCTCGGCCGCCTCACGCTGCCGGCCGCGTTGATAATAGGTCTCGCCCAAAAAATAGAGAGCATCCGAAGTGAGGCGGTTCTTCGGATTCTTCTCGAGGAAAGCGGAGAAACTCTTTTCCGCGTCGTCGTAATCCTTTTGCTTGAAATAGCCCAAGGCTACGTCGAATTCCTCTTTGGTCGGGTTGACTTCCGCGCTGGCTATGACCGTCCCGCCGGGCGTCGCAATCGGAGCAGCGGGCATTCCGGCTTGAGGCTGATCCGGCGTCCCGGTTTGGGGCTGGACCGCCGGCGGCCCCGCTTGGGGCTGAGCGGGCGCGGGCGACGCTGGCGCGCCATTGTATCCACTGCTCGGAAGATCGATCGGCGCATCCGAATCGCCGGCGCTTGCGCTGCTCGCCGCGGGAGCGAGAGGTGCGCTGGGTGGCGTCGAACCGAGAGGGCGCGGCGCACCGGGCGCATTCGGATCGGCGCTCGGATCGAAGGCGTCGCCGTGGGAAGGCGATGCCTCAGGCGTCGGCGCCGACCCAGTATCGGCGGCGAGCGGAGCCGCTGGTGCCGCCGGAGCCACCGGAGCCGTGATTGCGCCGGAGTCCTCGTGCTTGGGAAGCGGTCTTCCGTGCCCCTCCTGGAATCGGAAATCCACGTCTTCCTGGAACTTTCGCAGTTGATCTTCGAGCTTATGGTTCTCGAACTGCATCTGCTCGATTTGCCCGTTCATGTCGCGGAGCTGCTCTTCGAGCCTTTGGACCCTTAGGAGCAGGCTTGCTTCATCCGATGATCCACCCGGCGGCGAGGCATCGGGGCTGTTTCCCTGAACATCGGGGCCACTTGGCGCGGCGCCGGGGCTGCCAACATCGGCCGGCGGCGCGCCATAGTCCTGTGCGATGGCCTGCCCCCCAAGAGAACAGCCTAAAATCAACGTGCCGCCCACAATCAGGGCGACCGCACCTGCGTTCAATCGAGTCATTGCAATGCTCGCCAGCGGTTCATGAGGTTACTACTATAAGGCACAGTTCGGCCAAAGTTTGGACATCGGCAAGGATTTGTTGCTGGCTATTAGCGATGCTGGCGGATCGCGTTAGAAATCCAAGCGCAAATACGCTAAAAAGACGGTCGCTTTGAGCTTTCCGAGCCTCAGAAAATGCATTTTAGGAAACAGGGTTTGTTGCCGCGGCAAATGACTGGCCGCGTGGGACGGGAGCATTAATGGTCCGTAAGCATTTCGGCACGGATGGCATCCGTGGCCTCGCAAACAAAGTCATTACGCCGGATCTGGCCATGAGAGTCGCGCAGGCGACGGGCGTACTGTTCCACCGGGGCGAGCACCGTCATCGCGCTGTCATCGGCAAGGACACGCGGCTTTCCGGCTATATGATCGAAAACGCCATGGTGGCGGGCTTCACCTCAGTCGGCGTCGACGTGCTCCTGCTCGGGCCGATGCCGACGCCAGCGGTCGCCATGCTCACCCATTCCATGCGCGCCGACGTGGGCGTCATGATTTCCGCCTCGCATAACCCTTACGAGGACAATGGCATCAAATTGTTCGGCCCAGACGGCTACAAGCTGTCGGACGAGATCGAAGCCAAGATCGACGCGATCATCGACAAGGAAATCGCGCTGAAATTGTCGAAACCGGCCGATCTCGGCCGCGCCATGCGCGTCGAAGGCGACCGCGCCCGCTATATCGAGTTTGCCAAGCGAACGCTCAACGGCGATCTTTCGCTCGAAGGTCTGCGGATCGTCGTCGATTGCGCCAACGGCGCCACATATAGGGTCGCGCCCGAAGCTCTGTGGGAGCTTGGCGCGGAGGTCATCTCGATCGGCGTCAAGCCGGACGGTTTCAACATCAACCGCGATGTCGGCTCAACCGCGCCGCAGACCCTCGTCGCCAAGGTGCGCGAAATGCGCGCCGATATCGGTATCGCGCTCGATGGCGACGGCGACCGGCTGATCATCGTGGACGAGCGCGGCAAGATCGTCGATGGCGACCAAGTGATGGCGGCAATCGCCGAAGGCTGGCAGCAGGAGGGCCGGCTCAAACGGCCCGGAATCGTCGCGACGCTGATGTCGAATCTCGGCTTCGAGCGCTATCTCAAAGGCATCGGCCTCGAGCTCGCCCGTACCTCCGTAGGCGACCGTTATGTCCTCGAACATATGCGCGAGCATGGCTACAACGTCGGCGGCGAGCAGTCCGGCCATATCATCCTGACGGATCATTGCACGACCGGCGACGGCCTCGTCGCCGCATTGCAGCTCCTTGCGATCATCAAACGGCGAATGAAACCCGTCAGCGAAGTCTGCCACAAGTTCGAGCCCGTGCCGCAGATCTTGAAGAACGTGCGGTTCAAGGCCGGGCTGCCGCTCGAAGAAGAGCGCGTTGCGCGGGCGATCGCCGATGGCAGGCAAAGACTGGGAAACAATGGGCGACTCGTCATCCGCCTATCCGGCACTGAGCCGGTGATCCGGGTCATGGGCGAAGGCGACGACGCCGATCTCGTCGAGCAGATCGTGGATGAGGTCTGTGACGCTCTCAGCGCCGTCGCGGCTTAGCCCGCTTTAATCTCAAAGATTCCAAGCCCTTGTTGCGCCCGTGATCGGGCTGCCTCCATTAACCTTAAGATGTACGGTTAAGGGGCTTTTAAGCTCTTTGCGGCATCCTTCCGTCGAATTGCTCCGGGCCATCACTCTGCTCTGGGCCTAGGAAGGGACGGATTGTCATGGCCGGTCTAAAAGCCATCCTTATCGCGGGCGCCTTCGTGGTCGGCGCCACGAACCTTGCCGCGGCCGCAGATCTGTTGCCGCCGCCTCCCCTCGCCCCTGAAGCCCCGATCGAAAGCAGCGGCTGGTATCTGCGTGGCGACGTTGGCGTGGGAATCGACCAGTTGAGCCAACAGACTTCAACCTTCGCCAATAGCGTGCCCTTTGGTTTCGCCAACAACGGCTCGGGCCTGGGCGAACAGGCGATCCTCGGCCTCGGCGCCGGCTATCAGGTCAACAACTGGTTCAGGGCGGACATCACCGGCGAATATCGCACATCGTCGAAATATTGGGGTCTCGAGAGCTATACTCCCGCCGGGCTGTTTCCGAGCCCGAATTGCCCTGCCACCTGCTACGACCGATATTCGGCGGATATCTCGAGCGCCGTATTTCTCGCCAACGGCTATGTCGACCTCGGCACCTGGTGGGGCGTAACGCCATTCGTCGGCGCCGGCGTCGGCTATGCCTATAATATGTTCAACGGTCTGACGGACACGGGCCTTGAAACCGGCGGTTATGGCACGGCGCCCAACAGCGGCTTCGGAAGTCTCGCCTGGGCGCTCATGGCCGGCGTTTCCTATCCGATCACGCCCAATCTCCGATTGGAATTCGGCTACCGCTACATCGATCTCGGCAAAGTTGAGAGCAACCCCATCGCCTGCGTCGGCGGATGCGGCGGCAATGGGGCCGAAAGCGAAAGCTTCCGCTTGACCTCGAACGACGTGCGCCTCGGCCTGCGCTACATCTTTGCCGAGGTGCCGCCGATGGCGCCGCCGCTGGTCACGAAATACTAGGCGCAATCAGGCGATATCTGGAGAGGCAAAAGCGGGCCATGGGCCCGCTTTTATTTTGGGCGAAACGATGCGTCCCCGTCGGCAGCCGGCGAGCTTCCTGAAGGAATTCGTTAAGGTTAAGCAGCGCTTAAGAAATATCCTTCACAATTCCTTTCGATCGAGCCCGAAAGGAATTGTCGATGTGGCGCCGAAAAGTTCTTCTGCAGGCGATGGCTTTCTCTGCGGCGCTTGTGGCCGGCTCCGCGAAGCTCGAGGCCGCCGATCTTCTCGGGACCCTGTTCTCCGGCGACCCCTCGCCAACGTCGACGCAACCGGTCGAATTCGGCACGGGCTGGTACATTCGCGCCAACTCCGCCTTCGCGGATGACTCGATTCCGCCGCTGTCCCCCGACTTGAGCCAATTTCTTTCTTCGGCCCGGCAGGCGACCCTCAATCTAGATGTCGGTATGGGCTACAAGTTCAACAATTGGCTTCGCACCGACGTGATCGTCGACTACTGGAACCCGAACACGTCCTCCGGAATCGGAGCGGGGGCCACCTGCGTGACCCAGCTGAACGGCGTTCCTCCGGTCGTCACGGCGACAGACACCTGCACGCCCCATTACCATTCGGGCATTCAGCGCTGGGATTCGCTCGCCAACCTCTATGCCGATATCGGCACTTGGTATGGGATCACGCCCTATGTCGGTGGCGGCGCCGGCCTCAGCCTCACGCGGATCTCAAGCGGCGTCAATTGGTACATGAGCAATGGCGTGCCCTACCAAATAACGACCGACGGGTTCTACTATAACTGGGATCGAAGCTCGGTCGGTTGGCGCTATCAGTTCGCATGGGCATTGATGGCCGGATTCTCCTACGCCATAACCCCGCAGATCTTGCTCGACATCGGCTATCGCTACATCAATCTCGGTACGCTCCCGGGCATTGCCGATCCTTCGGGCAACATCGTCTCGAAAACGATGGATGCGCACGAAATCCGCCTCGGCCTGCGTTATGTGATCGACTAGGCCGGCCTTGCGCGGCGCGGTCCGGCCGTCTTAGAGACGGACGTGACAGAGATTCCCCCGCCGCCTTCCGCAAGGCCGCAGCGGCCCTTCTTCGCCTCCGGCCCTTGTCCCAAGCGGCCCGGCTGGGGCCTTGAGGCGCTTAAGCACGCCTTGCTCGGCCGCTCGCATCGCAGCCTAGCCGGCAGAACCAAGCTTAAACGCGCGATCGATCTTACCCGCGAAGTTCTCGAGGTTCCGCTCGACTATCGCATCGCCATCGTGCCGGCCTCCGACACGGGCGCGGTCGAAATGGCGCTCTGGTCGCTCACTGGCGCGCGCGGCATCGATGTGCTGGCCTGGGATGCTTTCGGCGAAAGCTGGGTGACCGATATCGTCACGCAATTGCGCCTCGATGCGCGCGTGCTGAAAGCCGCGCCAGGCAAGATCGCCAATCTCGCCGAGGTCGATTTCGATCGCGATGTCGTCTTCACCTGGAATGGAACGAGCACCGGGGTGCGCGTTCCGAACGGCAATTGGATCGCCGCCGACCGCAAGGGCCTGACGGTCTGCGATGCAACCTCCGCCGTGTTCGCGCAACGGCTCGATTGGGACAAGCTCGACGTCGCCACCTTCTCCTGGCAGAAGGCGCTCGGCGGCGAGGCCGCGCATGGCATGCTGATCCTTGGCCCACGCGCCGTCGAAAGGCTTTCAACCTACGCGCCGCCGTGGCCGCTGCCGAAGATCTTTCGGCTGACCGAAGGCGGCAGGCTCGTCGAGGCCATTTTCGAGGGCTGGACAATCAACACGCCATCGATGCTCTGCGTCGAAGATTATCTCGACGCACTCACTTGGGCGAAGAATATCGGCGGCCTTGGCGGGCTCATTGCCCGGTGCGAGGCCAATGCGCAGGCTCTCGCGGATTGGGTTGAGAGGACGGAATGGATCGACTTTCTCGCCAAAGACCCGGCCGTCCGTTCCAACACGAGTGTCTGCCTCGAAATTATCGATCCGAATGTCGCCAGGCTCGCTCCGCAAGCGCGCCGCGCCTTCGTGAACGAGATCTTGGAGCGCCTCGAAAACGAGAAAGTCGGCCATGACATTGGCGCCTATCGCCTCGCCCCGCCTGGTCTGCGCATCTGGTGCGGACCGACGGTCGAGACGGCAGACATCGAGCTGCTTACGCCATGGCTCGATTACGCCTATGCGATGGCGCGGCGGGACTAAGAAGCTGGTCGGTTGTTGCGTCATTGCGAGCGAAGCGAAGCAATCCAGAATCTTCCGGAGGCTCTGGATTGCTTCGTCGCTGCGCTCCTCGCAATGACGAGATACGTTCACTTCGCCAGCGCGCTGACTCTATGGCTCAGGCGGGAGACTTTGCGCGCAGCGGTATTTCTGTGGATGATGCCCTTTTGCGCGGCGCGCACAATCAACGGCTCGGCTTCGGAGAGCGCCGCCGCCGCGGCTTGCGCGTTGCCGGCGGCGATCGCCTCTTCGACCTTGCGCACGAATGTGCGCATGCGGCTGCGGCGCGAGCGGTTGATGTCCGTGCGCCGGGCAATTTTGCGCGTGGCCTTTTTGGCCGAAGCTGTATTCGCCATTCTGTAGATCCTGGATCGAGAAGAATTCGCTGCCGCGCCAGAGGCGCCAATCGAGCGAAGCTGCAAACTTTGGAATGCCGGCTTATAGTTCGCGCCGCCGCGCGCGTCAATGTGAGCGCGCCTCAGCTGTTCTTGAACTCCGGCTTCCGCTTTTCCAGAAACGCCGCCATGCCCTCTTTCTGATCCTGCGTCCCGAACAAGGACTGGAACAGGCGGCGCTCGAACAGAAGTCCTTCGGCCAATGTCGTCTCGTCGGCGCGATTGATACTCTCCTTGACGAGCATGGCGGACTGAAGCGGCATGGCGGCGATCGTCGCCGCGATGCCCAAGGCTTCCACTTCCAATTTTTCGGCCGGGACCACCCGCGCGACGAGCCCTAAGCGTTCGGCCTCGGCCGCATCCATCATCCGGCCGGTCAAGCAGAGGTCCATGGCCTTGGCCTTGCCGATCGCGCGCGTCAGCCGCTGCGTGCCGCCGCAGCCCGGCATGATCCCCAATTTAATCTCCGGTTGGCCGAACTTGGCATTGTCCGCGGCGACGATGATATCGCACATCATCGCCAGTTCGCAGCCGCCGCCGAGGGCAAAACCGGCGACTGCCGCGATTGTCGGCTTGCGGACCTTGGCGAGGCGCTGCCAATTGGCGGCGAAATCTTCGCCGAGAGCCTCCATATGGGTCTTGGCGCTCATCTCCTTGATGTCGGCGCCGGCCGCAAAGGCCTTGGCCGAACCGGTCACGACAATGCAGCCGATTTCTGGCGCCCCCTCAAAGGCGTCCAGTGCCGCGTTCAACTCCCGGATCAAGGCCGCATTGATCGCATTCAGTGCCTCCGGGCGGTTGAGGCGGATGAGGCCTACTCTTCCGTGGGTTTCAACAGCAATCGTCGCCATGCTCCGCCTCGAATCGCCGCTCCCGTCGGAGCATTCCGCGTTGCACTATCTTCGCCGCCGGTTGCGCCGCAAAGGGCAAATCCGCCATCATGATCTACACAGGCCGGCGCCCCAGGGATGATCTTCTGCGTCCATAGCAGCCCATTGTTACGGTTTGTAACCGGATTTGACTTATCGTTCCAATCTTCTGCTTCTAAAGATGTAGGCTCGGATCCCAAGGCGAAGGCGCCGGCGCACTCTTCGGCATCGGCGCGTTCGTTTTGCCGCACGGCCTTGGGGATGTTATGGCTCGGCAATGTCACAGGGACGATCGCCCGCCGCGAATGCGGCAGCCGAAATCGCTCTTAAAGATTTGGACAAAGGCATTGGTCCCTAAGATAAACAGCCTTGCCGATTATGCGACCAAGCGTCTCCGGCGTGCCGGCAAGGGCTATCTCGAACAACATGATCCGTTTTTCGTAGCAACCGACAGCGCCCGCCAGGAGGCGGAGGCGCAAGGCCAGCGCTTCGTCAGTTTCGCCAATTACGATTATCTGGGCATCGCCGGCCATCCGGCCGTCAAGGCTGCCACCGCTGCCGCGCTCGAAAGCTTGGGAGTGGGCGCGCTCGCCTCCCGGCTCGTCGGCGGCGAGCGCTCGACGCATCACGTCTTGGAGGAGACCCTTGCTCAGTTCCTCGGCGTGGAATCGGTCCTGACGCTCGTTTCCGGTTATCTGACCAATGTCACGACCATCTCGCACGTCATGAACACCCATGACGCCATTTTCCTCGACGAGCTTTCCCACAACAGCATCATCTGCGGCGCCAAGGGCACCAGCGCCACGACCATCGTCTTTCGCCACAACGATCTCGATCATCTCGATTACCTCCTGCGGGAGAAACGCGGCACCTACCGGCATGCGCTGATCATCGCCGAAGCGCTCTACAGCATGGACGGCGATATCGTCGATCTGCCGCGGCTCGTCGACATCAAGGAGAGGCACAGAGCCTGGGTGCTGATCGATGAAGCCCATTCGATCGGCGTGCTCGGTCCGGACGGCCGCGGCCTTTGCGAATATTCGGGCGTGGATCCGGCGCAGATCGATCTCATCATCGGAACCCTGTCGAAGACCCTGGCTTCCTGCGGCGGCTTCGTTGGCGGCAAGACGGCAGTGATCGACTGGCTGCGCTATACGTTGCCGGGGTTCGTCTTCAGTGTCGGCCTTTCTCCGGTGATTGTCGCCGCCGCCCATACGGCGCTGCAAGTGGTGAAGAAAGAAAACTGGCGAATCGAACGGCTGCGTCGCAATGCCGAGCTCTTCATCGAGCTGGCGCGCGAGGCTGGGCTCGACACCGGTCCGGCCATAGGCCGCGGCGTCGTGCCGATCCTCTTCTCCGACAGCCACGAAACCCTAGCGGCTTCACGCCATTTGATGAACAATGGCTATTACGTGCCGCCAATCATTCAGATCGGGGTACCGAAGAACCAGCCCCGGCTACGGTTCTTCCTTTCGGCCGCGCATAAGAGCGAAGAGATTCGCGGCGTCATCAATCTGCTCGCCCGCCGGTCGAGCCAAGCTTCCGTCTCGACGCAAACGGTAAGTGCCGCAACCTAAAGCGGCCGATGCGACGCAAGATCGCGCTTGAAGTTTCTGCTCGCCGCATGATCTTGGGCCAGCGACTTCGGAGCATGCTTTAAGACGATCGATGCAGCGGCCTCGGTGCCGAGGCTCTATGAATGGATTTGATGCATGAGTACAGTCGCGATCACTCCTGTCGTGGGCGCCAGAGCCTTCCTTGATTTCTGCAAAGTGCCGCGGCTGATCTACAAGGGAGCGAAGGGCTTTGCGCCGCCGCTCGACGCCGAGCGCTGGACCCTGCACGCAGCCAAGCTCAACCCGCATTTCGAACTTGTCGATCATAGGGCTTGGATCGCCCGCAAGGACGGCAAGCTCGCCGGTCGCATCTCGGCTCAGGTCTATAGGGGCGGCAGCATTCCGCTCGGCGCCTCGCGGATGCAGTTCGGCTCTCTCGATGCGATCGAGGATGAGGCCGTCATCGATGCCCTGCTTGAACGTGCCGAAGCTTGGCTCGCCGGGTGCGGCGCCGGGCTCATTCATGGACCTTTCTCGCCCTCGGTGAACAGCGAATGCGGCATGCTCGTCGAAGGTTTCGCGGCCGTGCCGATGATCTTCATGCCATGGAATCCGCCCTATCTTCCGACTTTTCTCGAAAGCCGCGGCTATCGCAAGGCACGCGATCTCATCTCCTACCGCTATGACGTTACGGCGGCGGACCGGGTCGATGCGCCCGGCATCCTCGCCCGCCCCGAGTGGCGCGACCGGCTGAAGATCCGCAACATCGATCTCAAGGGCATCAAGACGGAGGCGGCGCTCATCGTCGATATTTTCAACGACGCCTGGAGCGGGAACTGGGGCTTCGTGCCGTTCACCTACGACGAGTTCATGTCGACTGCGGATTCCTTGAAATATGTCATGCCGCCGGACGGCGGCTTCATCGTCGAGCTCGACGGCGCAGCGCAGGCCTTCGGCATCATCCTGCCCAATCTGCATGAGATTACTGCCGATCTCGGCGGCAAGCTTTTGCCTTTCGGCCTGCCGAAGCTGATCTCGCGAATTCGCAATCATTCCTACAAGTCGGGGCGGCTCTGCCTGTTCGGCATCCGTCGCGCTCTTCACCGCAAGGCTGCCGGCGGCGCCGTCATTCTCGCCTTCGTCGAAGAATGCCGCCGGCGCTCCCGCGGATACGCGGTCGAACATGTCGAATTCGGTTGGGTTCTGGAGGACAATCTCGGCATGCGCCGGCCGATCGAACTCTCAGGCGCCAAAATCGACAAGATCCACCGTATCTATGAGAAGGATCTCTCAAGTGTCGCGACAGCTCGAATCGCGGCACAATAGCGGTGCCAAAGACCCGCACTTCCATTTTGCCATTGCATTTTGTTGGCGGTGATTTTGGTCCGGTTCCAATCTTTGCGTCGAGCATCGACTTTCGGGCAAAGCCGATGTATCGATTTCACAAGAGCATCCTGAAAGATGAGGACTGCACATGAACATTGCGGTTCGAGAGCAAGGATCGGAAGCAGAGGAGCTACCTCCTAAGACCTTCCTCCCGGCTGAGCCGATGCGCCCGCATCCGCAGCGCCGCCGGGCGATCTTGGCGGCGCATCCGGAGATCGCCTCTCTGGCAGGCCAGGATCTTTGGACCGCGGTCATTACCGTCGCCGTGGTTCTCTGCCAGACGGCGCTCGCTGCCTTCTTCGGGCATCTCGGCCTTGGCTATTGGTGGCTTGCGATCATCGCCGCCTATGGCATCGGGGCCTTCGCCAATCATGCCATGTTCGTCGTCATTCACGACGCGGTTCACAACACGATCTTCAAAACGCCGGTCGGGAATAAATGGATCGCTATCATCGCCGATCTGCCCAACACCTTTCCGACCGCGATGGGCTTTCGCTGCTATCACCAGAAGCATCATTCGCATCTCGGCGATTACGATTACGATGCCGATCTGCCCGGTCATATGGAGGCGCGGCTCGTCGGCAACCGCTGGTACGGCAAAGCGCTCTGGCTTTTCGGATTCGCCTTCTTCCAGATCACGAGGCTTGCCCGCTTGAAGGGCACTGTGCCTTTCGGCGGACGCTGGACCTATATCAATACCGCGATCATCATTCTCTACGATCTCGCCATATTCTATTTCTTCGGCGCCAACGCGATCCTCTATCTCTTTGCGTCATTCTGGTTCTCGGTCGGGCTGCATCCGCTCGGAGCGCGGTGGATCCAGGAACATTTCACCTTCGATCCCGAGCAGGAGACCTACGATTATTATGGGATCCTGAACAAGGTTGCGCTCAACATCGGCTATCACAACGAACACCACGATTTTCCCGAAATCCCCTGGTCGCGGCTGCCCGAGCTGAAGCGGATGGCGCCGGAATTCTATGACCATCTGAAGGCGCATCGCTCGTGGACGAAGCTGTTTTTCACCTTCATCTTCGACAAGCGTTATACGCTCTATTCGCGGGTCGATCGCAGCGCCGCCAATCTCGCCCGCCACTCCTGACGCCTGTCACTTCCCGATTGTCGGCCGTGTGGCTGCCGGCCGCGATTTCGGCGTGCGCTTGAACTGCTCGCGACGGCCGAAGAGCGTCTTTAAGATCGAGGGCGCATTGGAGACGCTCACATAGACCATGAGTGGCGGTATCGAAGCGAGCGTCACGATATATTGGACAAGGCTCCCGCGCCGCAGGACGATATAGGGCACGAGCGACATGCCCACGGCCACAAGCAGGATTAAGGTCACAACGAGCGTGATAAGCGGCAAATAGGCGTGCGGGTTCAACCCCCTCAGCAGAAGACAAAACACGAAGGAGACCGCCGCGATCGCGGCAAAGGGGTAAAAAGCCTGGATGAGGATCAAGGCGCTCGCCGACGTTTTGCGCAGGATCGGCCAATGCGAAGCCCAGACTTCGTTGAATAGCTTGCGCGCCACCTGAACGAAACCGTTCGACCAGCGCCTCTGCTGGACCCGCCAATGACGCACCTGATCCGGCACGAGGCCAGGCACCGACGGTTCCATGAGAAAAATCCCATGCCAGTCGGCAAGCCCGGCGCGCACCGTGAGATCGAGGTCTTCGCAAAGCGAATCCCCCGACCAGCCGCCCGCTTCGACCACCGCGGCGCGGCGCCAGAGCCCGCCCGTGCCGTTGAACTGGAACAGCCAGCCGGCACGATAGCGCGTCGCCTGTTCCATGACGAAATGCGAATTGAGCATGAGGCCCTGCACGCGCGTCAGCCAATTCGTGCGATAATTGGAAAATTCGCAGCGTGACTGAAGAAAGGCAGCCCTTGGGTCGGCGAGAAGATAAGGCACGGTCGCCCGCAGCCAATTGCGCGGCGGGCGGAAATCAACGTCGAGCATGGCGATGATCGGCGCGTCGTTCAATGCGAGCCCGGCGGCGAGCGCGCCGGCTTTGTAGCCGCTGCGGTCTTCGCGGCGCAGATGAACAACGTCGAGACCCTCGCCGCGCAATTGCTTGGCGACGCCGGCCGCGATTGCCGACGTCTCGTCGGTGCTATCGTCCAGCAATTGGATATGCAACTTCTCTTTCGGCCAATCGAGACCGGCGGCGGATTTGAGCGCCTCTGCCACCATCTCGGCCTCGTTGAACACCGGAATTTGCACGAGAACATGCGGCAGGTCGCGATCTTCGATCTTCACCGGCGGCAGCGGCGTGCGCCAACGTGCGCCCCCCAGGAGTTCGAGGATGTTGATGGCAATCAAGAGGAGAAAGCTGCCGCCGACGAATGTGAGACCGAGGACGGAGATCGTCAGTATCGTCTCGAAAAAGATCCGCACCAAATCGATGATGATCAAGAGCGCATTCCCTGGCTATGCCTATCATGTTGAACACAAAAAGCACCGCCGAAACAAGCGGAATAGCGCCGCGATCGCGATCAGGAACGCATCCTTTCCTTGGTTTCCGGTACGTTCACGTCAAATTGAGTAAAGAGCCGGTCGACGAGGCGCGGCGGCAAAATGCGCGCGAGGCGCGCGGCAAGATAAAGCGCGAGCGGAAAGACGATCGTCGCCTTGCCGTGGGCAAGCCCGCGTTTGATGATCTTCGCCGCCTGTTCATCGCTGATTTCGAGCGGTTTTGTTGCAGCAATCGAATTGTTCAACGGCGTCTTCACGAAGCCGGCAACGACGAGGCTCACGAGAACGCCGCGTCGTTCGAGCCGGCCGCGCAGCGATTTTGCGTAGGCATGAACCGCCGCCTTGCTGGCGCAATAGGCGGGCGAATAGGGCAGCCCCCGGAGGCCCGCGATGGAACCAATGAAGGCGAGATGGCCGCGGCCGCGGCCGCACATTGGTGCGATCAGAGGCTCGACCGTGTTCAAGACGCCCATGAGATTCGTCGCAAGGAGCGCCCGCACGGAGTCCGGATCTTCGCTGAGGCCGTCGCCGGAGAGGCCCGTGGTTATTCCTGCATTGGCGATGGCAAGATCAAAGGGGCGAGCGGCGTCCTGCGCCATGATCCAGTTGCGCATTGAGTTGCACTCGCGAACGTCGATTTGCGCCGAGGCGACTTCGGCGCCTTTCGCCTTCACCGCTTCGACGGTTTCGCGCAAGCGTTGTTCATTGCGTCCGATCAGAGCGAGCCGCGTGCCCTGGGCGGCATAGGCCAACGCCAAGGCGCGACCGATACCGCTCGAAGCCCCCGTGATCAAAATGGAGCGATGTTCGGGCATTTCAGATTGGCGCCTCGACAACCGCGGCTTCGCCGATGACGACGATTTCGCGCCGCTCGTTATGCACGAGGAGGCGCAGCAGAGCATAGGGCGCTTGGCCCGCGCCGATTTCGACCACCCGCCCTGAAATCTCGATGCTTTCTCCGGCGAAGACGGGCCGCAAGAATTTGGTCGAGAGCCGTTGCAACACGAAATCCGTGCGCCAAGCCTTAAGCGCCGGTTCGAAAGCGCCAATCAGCAGCATGCCATGAACGAGAGGTGCTTCGAGACCCGCGCGCCGCGCCAGAGCAACATCGAGATGCATCGGATCGTCGTCTCCGGATGCCGCCGCGTAATGCTGCAGATCCGTCAGTTCGAAGCGCAAGCTGCGCAGGGGATTCCTTTCGCCCATGCGCGGCGGCTCGTTCCGGGGGCGCTCATCGACGGGCAGGCTCATTCCGGGACGCTCCCGAAAGGTTCGTCCGGGCCGCCCATGGTCACGATCCGCAGGACCATTTCCATGTTGAGACAGAGTTCGTTCTCGTCCGTCGCGATTTCGGCCCGCAGAACTAGTCGAGCGGGCTTTTGCTCGCGCCGCATCTCAACCCGCATGCGATAGTCGCAGTCGAGCTCGAGCCGCCTGCGATAATCGAAGCTCTGCGATTTATGGATCGGGACCCAGTCCGCTCCGCCCATGATCTCTGCGGCCTTGGCGCGCAGTTCCGGCAGGGCGAACCAGCGCACCGGAAACGTGAACGGAATGCGCCCCACCCTGCCGCCCGTTGCGCGGGCAAAGGCTTCGATCTCCGCTTCATCGGTACGAACCGCAAAAGGATCGAGACCGAACGGTGATTCCTCGGGCATTGGCGGAGCGCTACCGGCTGACATGCGTATGGTCGCCGCGTCCCACGGAGGAAACGCCGAGGTTGGCCCTAAGCGGCTTCGACGCGGCGCAGGACGAGGACCGCATTGATTCCTCCGAAAGCGAACGAATTGGACATGGCGGTTCGAATTGGCAGCGGCCGTGCTTCGTTCGGTATCGCATCGACCGGACACTTCTCATCCGGCACACGCCAGTTGATCGTCGGCGGCGCGACGCCCTCACGCAAGGCGCCGATCGTCACCACGAGTTCGAGCGCACCACCGGCTCCCAGTCCATGCCCATGGACCGGCTTCGTCGAAGAGACTGGAATATGCGGCGTGCGCTTGCCGAAGATGAGACGGAGAGCTTCCGCTTCGGTGATGTCGTTGACGGTGGTGCCGGTGCCGTGTGCATTTATGTAGTCGATCTCATCCGTCTCGACGCCGGCGTCAGCCAGCGCGTTGCGCATCGAGGCGGCGGCGCCTTCGGCATCCGGCCGCACCGGATCCTTGGCGTCGCTCGAGGTGCCATAGCCCGCGAGTTCAGCCAAGACGCGAGCGCCGCGCTCGGCTGCGCTCTCTTCGGCTTCGAGAATGAAGACGCCGGCGCCTGCCCCGAGCACCATGCCGTTGCGATCCTTCGAGAACGGCCGGCAGAGACTGGGCGTCAGCACACGCAAGCTCTCCCAGGCGAGCATGCCGCCGATCGTCAGGCAATCCTCGGTGCCGCCAACGATCGCGCGGTCGATCAATCCGGCGCGGATCATATGGGCGCCCATACCGATCGCCTGCGTTGCCGAGGAGCAGGCGCTGCCCACGGCAAAGCACGGGCCCGTGGTGCCGTAGCGCATGCTGATCATCGCCGGGCAGGAGCTCGGGATGAGCTTGAGTATGGTCAGCGGATCCGGCCGGTCTTTGTTGACGAGAACGGCATGATGGCGGTCTTCGATCGTGGTGAGTTCGGCAATGCCGGTGCCGATGATCGTTGCGGTCCGCGGTCCCATGAGCGTGTCGCGCGAGAGGCCGGCATCTCGCACGGCTTCATCGGCGGCCACGATCAGATAGCGGATCACCGGATCGGTGAGCGGCAGGATCTCCGGTTCGATATAGGCGCTCGGCTCGAAATCGCGCACCGGAGCCGCAATCTTGATGCGGCCACGCGAAGGTCGCGGGAACATCACTTCGGAGAGACACGAGCGGCCGTCACGCGCCGCCTGCCACAAAGACTTTGCCCCTACGCCTGCCGCCGAGACGGCGCCCATGCCCGTGACGACGACCCGCCGCTGCGCCATTCAGCTCATCTTTTCTTTGCTGATATAGACGGCCATGGCGTCGATCAGGCTCCTCACGTCCTTTGCCTCGTGGAACGGGCCATCCATCGGGATATAGACATCGAACTTTTCTTCAAGCGCCGTCAGAATCATCACGATGTCGATGGATTTCAGGCCGAGGCTCTCGATCGTCGCGTCCATTTTGATTTTGTCGCGGTCAATCATGCCCTCGGAGACGATCACGTCGACGATCTGGTTGACGAGTTCAGTCTGGTCGGGAACTTGCGCTTCCACCGGTACCCCCCTTACGAGAGTGTCTTAAAATAATGAGCGGTCCAATGGCCGTTCACGACTAATACCACGTCGTGCCGCCTTCCGGGACTCTACGTGCCGGAGCCTTCCGCTCAAGTCAAATCCCTCTCGGATCATGCTAATTTTTGCCCCGGCTTTCCATCTGCTGCTTCAGGACGAGCAGTTTGGCGAAGGGGGAATTGGGATCCGGCTGGCGCTCGCGCGACTTTTCCGTCGAGGCCCATACGCCGTGCCGGTGCATTTCGCCGGCATGGCGCTGCGCCTCGCCAAGTTGAGCCTCCCGCCCCTTATCCTTTCGAGGGCCGGAGCGCTGCGGCCGGGCTTGCGGCTGTGGTGCGGGACGAGCGTTTCCCCCCTCCTCGGCAGGCCGCGGCCGGCCAGCATATTTGCGTTCGGGCCGCGGCGTGTTTTGCGTTCCGATCGGCTCAGCCTTCGCCACGCCGGCCTCGCGCGCCTTGAACGCATGGGCTTCATCGCGGCGCGGCATCCTGCGCTTGGCCCGCTGATCGCGGCGCGGCTGACGGCGCGGCCGCCAGACCTCGATAAGAATTCGGCGCTACGGCCTCATCCGCTGACGCAGCCTCCGCGGTTGGAGCTTCGCTCGCGGCCAGCGAAGGGGCCGGCGGAGTTTCCTCAGGGGTCGGCGAAGCGACAGCCGGTTCGATCTCGGTCCCGGCCTCGATCTGAGCCGCGGTTTCGCTCCCCTGCGCTGCAACGCTCTCGGCGCCCGGCTCTGCTTCCGCAACGGGCTCCGCCGATGACGGCGTCTGCGCTGCATTGTCGGTGGCGACTTCGACCGGCGCATTCGCGGCCTGAGCCAGGGTGATCGCAGGTCCCTTGCGCTGATCACTAACGTAGCCAAGCGCGCGCAGGATCGACGCGAAACTCTCTCCCGCACAGCCGGCAAGCGATGTCATGGCGACGGTGACGACAAATCCTTCACCGTCGGCTGCGCCGGGCGGCGGTTCACCCTGGGTGATGCCGGGGCGGTAGGAAACTGCCGGCCTGATGAGATCGGCCAACCGTTCAAGAATATCGACCCGCACGGCGCGCTCGCCGCAGACGTGGAAGCCAGCGGCACGGTAGAAGCCTTTCGGCACATCCTTGTCGGCGATGAAGGAGGTTCGACCTGAGCTCGCGAGATGCGGCACCTCGACCTGGCTGTTGCCTTCGACGCCACCGTTTTGCAAAGCCCAGAGTTGAGCGGCCAAGGCGCGCGGAGCCGGCCGTATCAATGAGGGAACATAAAGATGGTAGGCGCCAAACCGCACGCCGAGCTTGCGCAAAGCGGCGCGCGCCTCCTGCGGCAAATTCTTGACGTCATCAGCGACCTGAGTGCGTTCCAGAACGCCGAGAAATTCGGCGATCCGGAAAGCGATGCCGCGAGCGATACCTTCGAGCCCCTCGCCTTTTTCAATCTCGATCAGCGGACCGAGCAGCTTCTTGATGTGTTGGGCAAGCCAGAGATCGAGTCGCTGCTGCACCATATCGAGAAGCGGACCGGTCAATTGTTCGTCGGCGAGGATTTTTACCCGCGGCTCAAGCAGCTTTTCACCGGCCGCGATCTTGCCGATCGGTTCGCCAAGCCAGCGGATGATGCCGTCATTGGCGAGGACAAAAGCCTCATCGACCGCTTCGTGGACACGCCGGGCGCGGCCTTCGATTTCGCTCGCCAGCGCCTTTTGGGCTGCCGCATTCAGCGCCTTTGCAGCCTCCCCATCGGCTTGCGGGTCCGGTGCGAAGCAAATCCTGAGAGATGCCCGACATGCTGGTCCTCGACCAGGACGTCGCCGCTCGTGGTGATTTCCGCTTCCAGCATCGCATTCTCTCTCAAGCGGCGCATCAAAACGCTCGTCCTTCGGTCGACAAACCTTTGGGCGAGGCGCTCATGAAGAGCATCTGACAACGTGTCCTCTACCTGACGCGCGACGCCTTGCCAATGTTCGGGGTCACGCAGCCAATCGGGCCGATTGGCGATGAAAGTCCAGGTTCTGATCTGGGCGATCCGCGCCGACAAAGTGTCCAGATCGCCGTCGACACGGTCTAGCTCGGAAATGTGGCGAGCAAACCAATCTTCCGGGATGTGCCCCGCCCGGATGACGAAACCATAGACCGAAAGCACAAGTTCCGCATGGGCGCTGGGCGATAATTTCCGATAATCCGGAATTTGGCACGTATCCCAAAGCCGCGCCACATCCGCTCGCGTCTTTGTTTCGCGTTTCACCTTTTCGTCGCGGCTCAAAACTTCGAGCACATTCTGATCTTCGGCAAGAGGCGCCCGGACGAGGCTGCGCTCTTTCGGAGGCTCATCGAGCGAAGCGAGCAGCGCGGCAATCGACGAAAAATCAAGCGCCGTGTTCCGCCATTGCAGCATGTTCACAGGTTCGAAGCGGTGATCCTCGAGCGCTTCGACAAGGTCGTCCTCGAAGGGCGGGCAGTGCCCTGTCGTCCCGAAGGTCCCATCGCGCATGTGGCGGCCGGCCCGGCCGGCGATTTGACCGAATTCGGCCGGCGTAAGACGCCGGTATTGGATACCATCGAACTTCCTGTCGGAGGCGAAGGCTATGTGATCGACATCGAGATTGAGGCCCATGCCGATCGCATCGGTCGCTACGATATAATCAACATCGCCGTTTTGATAAATCTCGACCTGCGCGTTGCGGGTGCGCGGCGACAAAGCGCCGAGAACAACTGCCGCGCCGCCGCGCTGACGACGGATCCATTCGGCAATCGCATAGACCTCTTCAACCGAAAAGGCGACGATGGCGGTGCGGCGCGGAAGCCGCGAGATCTTTCGGCTGCCGGCAAAGCTCAGTTTCGAGAGCCGCGGCCGCGACAAGACCGGCGCGCCGGGCAAGAGCTCCTCGATCCGGCGCTGCATGGTCGAGGCGCCGACCAGCAAGGTCTCCTCGCTTCCGCGCCGGTTAAACAGGCGATCGGTGAAGATGTGGCCGCGATCGAGGTCGGCGGCGAGTTGGATTTCATCGATGGCAACAAAGCCGAGGTCGAGGTCGCGCGGCATGGCCTCGACCGTCGAGACGAAATAGCGTGCCGTCTTCGGCTTGATTTTCTCCTCGCCGGTGATGAGCGCCACCGACGACGCGCCGACCCTTTCGACGACGCGGTTATAGACTTCCCGCGCCAAGAGACGCAGCGGCAGGCCGATGATGCCGCTCTTGTGCCCGAGCATCCGCTCGATCGCATAATGCGTCTTGCCCGTATTGGTCGGCCCAAGCACCACGCGCACGCCTTTGGCACGTTCGAGCGGGTGCAGTTTTGCGGCTGAGATGGGAACATTCATCGTGATTCGACCGGCGTCTCAGGATAGGCGCGTAAGAGCCCTGAACGATGAGGTAAAGGGCGCGGGACAACGAGCTTCGCCCGAAAAGGTCGCGTTCGGCCCGGGCGAGCATCTAATAAGAAGCTGATATTCCGTTGAAAGCACCCGAAGCGAACCGTCTGGGCGCGTCTCCGCAGGGCGATGGCTTAAACGCGGATCGACGCAGATCTGTATCATATTGCAGCACTATTTCCGCTCCAACGTCAGCATCTTGAGGTTTTGAACGATTGCCGAACAAATCGCGGCCGAATCACTGACTCGCAGCAAATCCTCCTTTGTTCACCACAAAATCTTGATGCCAACTCGGAGTCTTCCCTACAGATTGCAAAATCGACCTCGTTGAAGCCCCTCACCGGCCGACGACCCGGAAGTATCGGACGGACTCCGAACACTCCTTTTGTCAATCCGAATCTCGAGCCCGAATAAGATCCGCGAGGCCAACGGCGCGGGAGCGGAGTCTCAACCTGGAAAGCGGGTGGATGATCCTTCAGCGTTCTGCCTTGGCCGCCGAATCCAATTCGACCGAAAATTCGGTCGCCTCGACAACCGCCATTCCGGCCATTGTGCGCATCGCGACGCGGAAGGGGACGACCACATGGGCGCGCTCGACCGGTGCCAGCCAAGCCTCGATTTCGTGATTGTCAGCCATGAATTTGGCCGATCGCGAATTGAACATATGTCCTGAAATCGGCCGATAGCGTACGTTGCAGACCGAGACCGGGCCCGAATAGCCCTTGACCGACACATTACGGATTCCGGCAAAAACCATCATCACGTCGAAGCGCACGACGCCATCGTAAATCGGCAATGTGCGATTGCAGGCAGCCGGACCGACCAGCGCCTCGCCGGGTGGGACCGCCATGATGAGCGCGCTCGTCGGGTCGAGAATATTGCGCTTGTTGGCGGCGGTGACCGGAACCCGACCCTCGACATCGTCGAAAGGCGGAGAAATCTCAACCGCCTTCACCGTGCCCGCTTCGAGCGCCATGCGCAGCGTCCGGGTCTCGTGGGAATTGGCGGAGGTCGTCGCGTATGCCATCGGCAGGACGACGCCATTTCGGATCTGGCCGGAAGATGCCAGAGCCATCTTCAAATGTGCAAGCCAAGCCGCGATGCCGGTGAGCCTGGCGTCAAGATCAATTCGATAGGCGGCGCGTTCGATCGCGCCAATGGCATCGGCTTCGCCGATACGCAGCCCGATGAGGCTCACGGAATAACGCGCTTTGACGATCTCGGCCGCCGCCGGCTGCGTGGCGAGCGCGATCCCCAGGATCGCGGCGGTAATGGACGAACAGGCGGGAAAGATGCGCGACATTCCAAAACCGGGTTGGATCCAGACCATTTTCCGAGCACAAACCGCGAGACGACCGTGCCACGCTCCAGTTTTGGCCTCCCTTTGGCGTTGGAATCGGCCGCTTTCAAGGCCGGATCCTTGCTTTACGGGAATCCCGGAGATCACGAGCTTGTCATTCTTTATCGCGACGGCGCAAGAGGGCAATGGCTTGCCCTTGCGTCCCCATAGGCCTCTATAGGCGGCCGCTGTCCCTTCCACGCCAGGGGTTGCCGCGACGGCCCGCCGAGCCGCCGGCATCCCCGCCAAATCCAGCGAGGTTGTCCCCATGTCATTCTCGATGTCTCAGGCATCCGTACCGGCTTTTCTGATCGGCCTTCGCGCGCTTTCAGGCCTTCTCGACAAGGCGGAAGCTTTCGCGACAGCCAAAAAAATCGATCCCGGCGTCCTGCTCAATTGGCGGCTTGCGCCCGACATGTTCCCTTTTACGAGCCAGGTGCAGATCGCGACGGATCAAGCCAAGAAAGGCTCGGCGCGCCTCGCCGGCGTCGAGGCGCCACGCTATGAGGACGACGAGACGACGTTCGATCAGCTCCGGGCGCGCCTCGCCAAAACAATCGCCTATCTGAAAACGCTCGACTTGAAAGAGATCGACGCTGCCGCCGACCGCGAGATCAGCTTTCCGCTCGGCCAGGGCAAAGAGGGGCATATGAAAGGCGCCGATTATCTCGATCACTTTGTGCTGCCCAACTTTTATTTCCACCTCGCGACCGCCTACGCGATCCTGCGCCATTGCGGCGTTGAGATCGGCAAGCGCGATTTCATCGGCCCGATCCCGCTACGGACGAGCTGAGCAAAGGACGCGCGCATGGCAGGCATGCGGGAATTTTTCCATGCCTGTTCGATCGATCCGTTCGACCTATCTCTAAGAGACCAAGCCAGGAGGCTTCCATGTCCGTGAACGTGCTCTATAGGACCACCGCGACCGCTACCGGAGGCCGGGACGGCCATGCCGCGACGAAGGACGGCACATTCGACGTCAAGCTCGCAACGCCAAAGGAACTTGGCGGCGCCGGCAATCCTGGAAACAACCCGGAGCAGCTCTTCGCCGCCGGATATGCGGCCTGTTTCCTGGGGGCGATGAAATTCGTGGCTTCGCAAGGCGGCCCCAAGGTTCCGGCCGACACGACCGTGACCGCGACCGTCGGCATCGGGCCGCGTTCGGAGGGCGGATTCGGCCTCGACATCGAACTCGACATATCTCTACCGGGCGTCCCGCATAAAGAGGCCGAAGCCCTGGTCGAAAAGGCGCATCAGGTCTGCCCCTATTCCAACGCGACGCGCAACAACGTGCCGGTCCGCCTCAACGTCGTCTGAGGCCCGATTTCGCGCCTGGAGTCTTGCGAATGGAACATGTGAAGCTCGGCCACACCGGCCTCGAGGTCTCGCGGATTTGCCTCGGATGCATGACCTTCGGCGTGCCGAATCGCGGCCCGCATCCTTGGACGCTCGATGAAGCGGCAAGCCGCCCGATCATCAAGAAAGCGCTCGATCTTGGCGTCAATTTTCTCGATACGGCGAATGTCTATTCCGACGGGACGTCGGAAGAGATCGTCGGCCGCGTGATCAAGGATCTCGTCCCGCGTGACGAGGTCGTGATCGCAACCAAGGTCCATGGCCGCATGCGCCCCGGTCCGAATGGCGCGGGCCTGTCGCGGCGCGCCATTCTCGCCGAGATCGACAACAGCCTGCGCCGGTTCGGCACCGATTTCATCGATCTCTATCAAATCCACCGATGGGATCCGACGGTGCCCATCGCCGAAACGCTCGAAGCGCTGCATGACATCGTGAAAGCCGGCAAGGTGCGCTATATCGGCGCCTCCTCGATGTATGCGTGGCAATTCAGCAAGGCGCTCTATACCTCGCGCCTCAACGGCTGGACCGAATTCGTCAGCATGCAGGATCATCTCAATTTGCTCAACCGCGAGGAAGAGCGCGAGATGTTGCCGCTCTGCATCGACCAGGGCGTCGCGATCCTGCCTTGGAGTCCGCTGGCGCGCGGGCGCTTGGCTCGGGACTGGGATGCGACGAGCGAGAGGCTACGGACGGACGCCTTCGGCACAACGCTTTACGACTTGAGCTCCGAGTCCGACCGGCAGATCGTGGCGCGCGTCGGCGAACTGGCCAAGGCGCGCGGCGTTCCGCGCGCGCAAGTGGCGCTCGCATGGCTTCTACAGAAGAAGGGCGTCACTGCACCGATCGTCGGCGCCTCCAAGCCGCAGCATCTCGACGATGCCGTCGCCGCGCTCTCGCTGCACCTGAGCGCGGAGGAGATCGTTAAGCTCGAGGCGCCCTATGTGCCGCATCCTGTGGTCGGATTCCAATAGCGCGCCGCGCATTCCAAAAGGAGAATCGACATGGCCAATTGGTTGATCACCGGCGTCAGCAGCGGCTTTGGCCGGGCGCTCGCCGAGGCGGTTTTCAAGAAGGGCGGCAAAGTCGCCGGCACGGTCCGCAACGAAAAGGCCAAGGCCGAATTCGAAAAGCTCGCCCCAGGCAAAGCTTTCGGCATTCTGCTTGACGTAACGGACGAAGCGGCCGTGGGTCGCGGCGTCAAAGACGCCGAGGCAAAGCTGGGCGGCGTCGATGTTCTCGTCAACAATGCCGGCTATGGATTTGAAGGCGCGGTCGAGGAGGCGACGCTTGCCGAGTTCCGCCACCAGTTCGACGTCAATGTCTTCGGCGCCGTGGCGATGATGCAGGCCGTGCTGCCGCATATGCGCAAACGCCGCTCCGGCCATATCGTGAATATCAGTTCGATCGGCGGATTGACCGCCTTCCCCGGCATCGGGGCCTATCACGGCAGCAAATTCGCGCTCGAAGGCATTTCGGAAGCCTTGGCGAAGGAGGTGAAACACCTCGGCATCAAAGTGACGATCGTCGAGCCGGGCGGCTTCCGCACCGACTGGGCCGGACGCTCCATGATGCACGTCGCCCAGACCATCCCGGACTATGAAGCCTCCGCGGGAGCCTTTCGCCGCGGCCTCGCAGAGCGCAACGGCAAACAGGCGGGCGATCCGCGCAAGGCGGCGGAGGCGATCATTCTCGCGGTCGAATCCGACGATCCGCCGCTGCATCTGCTGTTGGGACCCGATGCCTTGCGGCTTGCTGGCGAAAAGCTCGGGGCGCTGACCGCCGAGATCCTGAAATGGGCGCCGGTGTCGGCGGGGACGGATTTTTCTTAGCGACGCGAACGCAAGGTCGCGTGATTATTGTAGCCGCACCACCACACTGTCCGACGCGCCTTTGGCGTCGATCACCGAGATGCGCGCGAACCCTGCCCCATCCGGTGCCCAGGCCGATTCGCGGCGCAAATCCGATTGGCCAAGCGGCGTTCCGTTGATGATCCATCTGAGCGGCGGCGCTCCGCCCTGCGCCTTCAAGGCGAGATCGCTCGCCGCCGCGCCGCCGTCCGTGAGTCCGAGATCGACTCGCGAACCGTCGGGCGGATAGACGATCTTCAGCGCTTGCGTGCCGGCAAAAGTCTGCGGCGTATCTTTGCGCAGGGAGCGCAAGGGCGGCGGCAGGTCGGAGGTCCGGGCGATGAGCGCGTCGGCCGGCTGAGGCACGATCTCATAGGTGCTGCCGATGCGGGCGAAAGCATCGAAGAGAATCGGCGCCGCGGCGACGCGCCCGACCAAGCCCGGCACGGCACCGTTGTCGGGCCGACCGACCCAAACGGTGATCGTATTCTTCCGATCGAAGCCCACCGCGAAAGCATCGCGAAAGCCGTAGGATGTGCCGGTCTTGAAGGCGAGCCGTCCGAAGGGCGCATTTTCAGGCGGCGGCGCGCCGCGCAGAATGTCGGCGACATACCAGGCCGCGACCGGCTCGCAGATGCGCCGCGGCCGGCCTTCCTCCTCATCGACGCGCTCGTGCAAGACCGGCATGCTGCCGCCGCGAGCAAGCCCGGCATAAAGCCGCGCGAGATCGGTCAGCCTGATGCCAAGCCCGCCGAGCGCGATGGCAAGCCCAGGCTCCGAATCTTGCGGGAGCACGATGTCGGCCCCGGCGCTGCGTAGGCGCGCGAGAAATCGATCCGGCCCCACCGCGTCGAGGAGTTCCACCGCCGGGAGGTTCAGCGACATCTGCAAGGCGTGGCGCGCCGTGACCGTACCCTCGAACCCTAAGTTGAAATCTTCCGGCGCATAGAGGCCGTAGCGCATCGGCTGGTCGTCGAGCAGAGTTTCGGGATGGGCGAGACCGGATTCGAAGGCCAGCGCGTAGATGAAGGGCTTCAGCGCCGAACCCGGCGAGCGAAGCGCCTGCGTCATATCGATCGCCCCCGCCCTGTCGGCGGAGAAATAGTCCGCCGCGCCGACGTGGACGCGAATTTCGCCGCTTGCATTGTCGATGACGAGAATGGCGACCGACAATTTCGGCCCGAGGCGGATTGCGCTTTCACGCGCCAGCTCTTCGAGCGAGGCCTGCCATTCGCGCGACAAGGTCAGCCGATGGATCTGGCGCGTGGGATCGGAGCGCAACGCCGCCTCGGCCGCATGTGGTGCAAGCGTCGGAAAGGCGACGCGCTCGTGCGGCACGCCCTCGCGCTTAGCCTCATCTCGCTCGGCCAGCGTGATGACGCCGCGCTCATAGGCGCGGTCGAGAACGAGATCGCGCGCCGCCCGCGCGTGGTCCGCAAAACGGTCCGGCCGGCGCGCCTCCGGCGCCTGCGGGAGGGCGACCAACAGTGCGGCTTCGGCGATCGTCAGACGTTTCGGCTCCTCGCCAAAATAAGCGAGGCTCGCCGCTCTCACGCCCTCGATATTGCCGCCATAAGGCGCCAGCGCGAGATAGAGATCGAGGATGGCGGATTTCTTGTGATGCGCTTCGATTTGCAACGCACGCGCGATCTGCCGCAATTTCGCTTCGACGGATTTTTCGGTGCGCGGTTCGATTAGGCGCGCGACCTGCATGGTGAGCGTCGAACCGCCGGACACGATATGGCCGCGCCAGAGAAATTGCAGCGCCGCGCGGCCGAGCGCCGCGGCATCGACGCCTCTATGCTCATAGAAGCGATGATCCTCATAGGCGAGCAGCATCGCAATGAAGCGCGGATCGACATCCGCCGTCGTCGCCGGCAACCGCCAGCGTCCATCCGGCATCGTAAAGGCGCGCAGCAGCCGGCCGTCGCGATCGACAACGATTGCGGAATCGCGTTGCGCCTCGGAAAGATCGAGCGGAACGAGCGCATGAACATAAGAGCGCCAGGCGAGGCCCAATCCGACAAGGACGATCGCGGCACAGATCGCAGCGACAGAAAGCCAGCGTCTCATTTCGCCGCGCCCACATCGACTGTGCCATAGGCGGTGCGCCCATAGCGCTGCGGCCGATACATGTCCTCGATCGTCGCCGCCGGGGCGAGATAATGACCGGGCGAAACCGCGCGCACGATATAGGCGAGACTGAAGGTCGCCTTATCCTGGCTGTCACGATCGAAGGCGGCGACGAAGCGATCGTCGCGATATTCCGTATGCGAGGGCTGGATGTCGCTCTTCACCCAGGAGAGCGCATCGACCGAACCGCCGTCATAGAGATCGGGATTGTCGATCTCGAGACCGGCGGGGAGAGGATCATTGAGCACGAGATGCGCGTAGGCAGCTTCGGTCTCTGTCACTTTGAGAGTGACGACGAAACGGTCGTTCTGCTTGATCGCGGTAGGATCGAGCCTCTGGCCTGCGAGCGTATAATAGACGCGCTCGATCTGATATCCTTGCCCGCCGGCGGGCTCAGGCGTCGTGGGATTGCCGGTGGTCGTGAGCGCCAAATCGGCGGGATCTTGCCCGTTGTTGGAAATTTTCACCGTCTTGCCCGCCAGCGCCGCTGAGGTCCATGTGTCATAGAAAGCGCCATTATGCGGCACGCCATCGACCGCGAGCGTGATCGACGCATTGCGATCGGCGAGCGCTTCGGCGGCCAGGACCATCCAGGCATTCTCTTGCGTGCTCGTATCGTCGGTAGCGGCGCGCGCGTCTTCGACGACTTGCACCGCGCGACTGATGTCGGTCGCATCAGCCCCGCCCTCCACGGCAAGCGCCAGAACGCCGGCGCCGTCGCGCAGGCGGGAGCCAAAATCGGCGCGCGAAAAAGCCGTATCGCGTAGGCTTGCAAGGCTCTCGCCGGCGGCGGCGAAAACCTTCACCGCCCGGCCGCGATCGCCGAGCAGAGCCAGCGCGCCGGCAATCTGGGCCCGCGCCAACGGACTCGTGAACGTGCCAATCTCGGCATCGGCGAGATAGCGCAGATCCTCCATCACCGGCTGGCCGTTGCGGGCGAGGACATAGACGGCATAAGCGAGCGCGGCGCTTTGCCCGGCCTCGACATCGCTCGTGTTGGCCACGTAATTGCGCAGCCGTTCGAGCGCCATGTCGAAACTCTTCTGCGGGACATCGTAATTCTGTTCGCGTGCGCGGGTCAGAAAATCGGTGACGAAGGCATCGAGCCACATGTCGTTGGCATCATCCGCCGACCAAAGCCCGAAGGCGCCGTTCGAATCCTGCCGCGACATCAGCCGGTCGATGGTCTTCTTGATGCGATCGGGAATGCCGGGGTCGAGCGCCAAAAGCTGCGGATCGGCGAGCTTGTTGACATAGAGCAGCGGCATGGCGCGGCTCACGAGCTGCTCAGAACATTCGAAAGGATAGACGTCGAGCGAATGCAGCAGCGCCGCCACGTCGATGCCCGAAATGTTAGAGACCGCGGCCGAAACACGTCCCGTGCCTTGCACGAATTCGGCGAGGAGATCATCCGAGAGGACGAAACTCTGGCCCGGCAGCAGGCGACGCACGATGCGGCGATAGAGGCTCGACGTTCCGGGCTCGACATTGAGAGCGAAACTCTGCGACGCCGAGAAACCGGGTCCACTCAGCTTGAAATCGAGATCGCCCTCGCCGAGGCCTGAGCCGATCAGCGGAATGGAGAGCAAGGTCCGCTCGTTTGCCGCAAGCTTGATCACGCCATGCGCGGCATTTTCGGGCAGGCTCAGCGCGCCGCGCGCGCCGACATCATAGGTATAATCTCCGGCCGCGCCTTCGACATTGTCGATCTCAAGATGAAAGCGTGAGCGGTCGTTGAGGTCGAGGAAGCGCGGCAGAGTGGCCTCGACCACGACTGGATCGCGCACGATCACATCGACGCTTGCGCCGCCGACCTTGGTCTTGCTGAAAGCGACCGCCATCAGCCGCACGGTCCCGTTGAAGGCGGGAAGATCGAAGCCGACATCCGCCTTGCCGTCAGCGCCAACCTTCACCATGCCGGAAAAGAGCGCGAGCGGCGCTTGCGTCGGCTTATTGCCTTCGAGCGCGCCGCCAGAATCGCCGCCTGAGCGGATCGCGCCGCGCGTGCCCTGCATGCCGTCGATCAGGAGACCATAGATATCGCGGATCTCGGTGCCGAGTTGCCGCTGGCCGTAGAAATACTCGCTCGGATCGGGCGCGGTATAATGCGTGAGATTAAGAATGCCAACATCGACTGCAGCAACGGTCGCATAGGCTTCTTCGCCGGGGCTAAGCCCGGTAAG
Source organism: uncultured Alphaproteobacteria bacterium (assembly GCA_963759985.1). Taxonomy (GTDB): domain Bacteria; phylum Pseudomonadota; class Alphaproteobacteria; order Rhizobiales; family Beijerinckiaceae; genus Methylovirgula. The sequence goes on along the minus strand of CAVXBI010000001.1, from coordinate 738,609 downwards.
CGTGATCGGCACATCGAGCCGCCCGCGCGGGCGGACCTTGACCGGCACGCCGAGCGAAATGCCGATCTTATGGCTCGAGGCGTCGATGCTGAACCAGGCAAGCCCCACGGCGCGGCCGGGAATGCGCTGCGCCGCCTGATCGAGCGGGCGATGCGCGAGGACGACGGCATAGGCGCCCGCGCCCCAATCGGCGCTGACCGGAACGGTGGCGATATTGTCGCCTTTTTGCAGGTCGATGAGCGAGGTATAATTCAACTCGTCGCCGAGGATCGCGACGGTGGCCGTGCCGGCGAAGTGCGACGCGATCTTGAGCTTCATTGCCTCGCCCGGCTTATAATCCTTCTTGTCGAGCGTCACGCTGAGAAGATCGGGCGTATCGGCCGTCGCCTCCCCGGACCAGCCGACCGAGAATGTCACGCTCGTCGGTGCATCGTTCGGATCGACGCTCACCACATCGAGACGATAGAAGCCGAGATCGACCGGGACCGAAATTTTTGCCGGCGCGTCGGCGGCAAGATCGATCTTGCCGTCGGCGACACGGCGCGAGGACTTTACCTGTTCGAAATCCCAACGGCCGTCCTGGTTGTACCATTGATAGTCGGTGGTGATCCTGTTGAGCGACCAGGCGACGGCCTTGCGGGCCACGCGCTTGGCGTCGGAATCGATGGCGATGACGTCGAAGCTTGCAATCGCGCCCTCGCCCAGAGAGTCGAAATCCTCTTTCACCCCGATGAGCCCGCCTTTCGGCAAGATCGGCAAGGTCACGTTGCGTTCGACGGCGCGGCCGCCCGGCTCGCCGGCACGCAAAATGATCTTGGCCTCGAGCGGCTGCGATGCCGAGACATCGGGAATGGGCACGCTGACCTTGGCTTCGCCCTTCGCGTCGGTCGTGACCTTCGCCGCGATCTCGCTGCTGACCGCTTCGAAACTTTCGTCTTGCAGCCCTGCCTGATAGCCGTTGAGCACCGGCAGGCCCTGGTCCTTCACCGCTTCGACCCGGAGTTCGCCGGAGATGTCGAGATCGGCGCCCGGCGCGCCGTAGAGATAACGCGCGGACGCTTCGATCTCGGCGTTATCTCCGGCGCGGACTGCGCTTTGCTCCGGCTTCAGCGTGAAGTCGAGCCGCTCGGGGACATAATCTTCGACGAGGAATGTCGTCTCTCCGATCGGGTCGCCTTTGGGATCGACATAGGCTGCGACACGCCAGGTTCCGCTCGCGCTCGAAGAGAGCAGCGGCAACGTGTAGGTGTGTCCGCCTTCGCCCCCATCGTCGATCAGCACGCGCTTATATTCGACGCCGTCGGGGCGCGCGACCACGAGGGTCAGCGGCACGCCCTCTTTAGCCGTACCCTTGGCGTCACGCAAAAGCGCGGTGATGAAGACGGTCTCGCCCGAACGATAGACGCCGCGCTCGGTGAAAACCTGCGCGTCGAGAGCCTGTTTGACTTCGCGCCCATCGTCGCCGCGATCGGTCAGGTCGAAAGCGGTTTGCTGCAGGTCGAGGAACCCGTAATCGCCCTTTCCGTCTTCGGCGATCACGAGTTCCGGCGCGAGCCCGCCGGTACCGCGCGCGAGACCCGGCTCGAAGTTAACATAACCCTCGCTGCTGCTCTCCTTGGTCGCCAAAACTTCGTTGTCGCGCGCCACGAGGCGCAGCGAGATCCCTTCGATCGGCTTGGCGCTGGTGAGTGAACGGACGAAGACATGGACGCCGTCGCGGCCGGAGAAGGCGGTCAGGCCGAGGTCGGAGACGATGAACCATTGGATTGCGACATCCGCATCGTCATCGTCACTGGCCGCGAGCTCGGTGGGTTTCGCCGTCATGACGTAAACCCCGGCGTCGAGCTTGCCGAGCGCTTCGAGCACCGGGAAATCCGTCGTCACATCGCGGTTGAGCTCGCTTGCCACTGCGAGCGTGCCGGACCAGATCTTGACGCCGTCGCTGTCGACATATTGCTTCAGCCGGTAGGACGAAAGCTGCGAGAGAAAATCGCTGGAGTGAACGGTCGACAGAAGGTTGCGGTCGCCCATGCGGATGATCTCGATGGCGATCTTCTGGGTGTTGACGGAGATGACCGGGATGCCCTGCTGGCCGACGCGCGGCAAGACGTAGTTCTTGCCGGTGAAATGCGCCTGCGGCGCGCGATCGCGGACATAGATGTCGTAATTCGCGGTGTGCAAGAGCTGCTCGCCGACGGCGGACGGGATCCCTTGGCGCAGCGTGATCGTGTAATGTTCGCCGTGCTTGAGGCCCTCGACGCAAATCTGCTGGTCCTCGGATGAAACGGCGGGATTGTCGATGCCTGCGACACTGACGAAAGACGCGAAATCGACGTGGCCTTGCGCCAAAAGTTCGGAAAATTGGAAGCAGGCCCGCGGCGAGGCAGAATCCTTGTCGACCTTATAATCTAGGATGCGGAAGCCGTAGGTCTCGCGCTCCTTCGCATAGATCGCGCGGACCGCCGGCACCTCGTCGAGATCGAGGCTCGCCTTATAGGCGTCGAGCGAGGGACGCCAGAGCTGGCGCTTGGCGAAGAGATCGCCGATGACGGCGAGCGCCGCCGCGGCATCCGGCTTTGCCGGCGCGTGCAGATAGGCAAGATAGGCCGCGGTCGTCGCGGTCTGGACGATGTCGTCGGAATCCCCTGTGCTGACCATCGCGCGGGAATAGGAGAGCCACGCAGCAGCGTCATCCGGATTGGCGGCGAGCAATCCGGCGAGCGATTTCAAGGCGGCTTGCCCGTCGCTATTATCAAGTGCCGTCTGCGCATCCTTGCGCAACTGCGCGGCCGGCGTTTGGGCCAGCGCCGCGCCGTCTTTTTTCACCTGCGCGACGAGGCGGATCGCATCGCTTGCGAGATCCGGGTTCGTGTAGCTCTTGTCCGCGCGTGCCGCGCCCGTAGAAAGGCTGAACGAAAGCGCGAGGAGCAAACACAGGATCGCGCTGCGCATTGTGACCTCCCAGGGCCTAATCCTAAACGGATTTGATGAAGCTCATCCGCAGCCGGGCGCCTTTTCGCGAACGGCCGAAGCCGCAGGAGTGGCATGGCATTATGACCTAATTTTCGCGACCTCCGTGGTCGTTTTGCAAAGATTAAGAGATCCGGAGTTTGGGCCGGCGTCTGCCTCTTCGGGCCGGGAGAACCGATCCGCGTGTCGGCAATTGTCTTCGCACAAGGAGCGGTACGATGACGCTCTTGATCTGTCAGATCAATCGGTTAGACCACTGCTCATCTTGGATGGGAGTTGAGATGGCAAAGGCATTTGGAACGGCCTTGCCGCCGGCGCTTGCGCACCGCATAACCCGCAGCTATGGCCGGCGCAGCCGATGACGAACCGGAAAGAGGAATGGGCGGAAACAAAGAGGTTGTCCCCGAAAAGACGGGGCCGGACATCGACCGGCGCATGATCCCGCGGCGCAGGACCGGCAATCTGAGAACTTGGCTCAGAAGCCTCAAGGGCAACGGCGGTGAGCGGCAACGGCGACGCAGCATAGGCACCTATATCGGCGCCACATTCAGCCTCATCATCGCAGCGCTGGCGATCTTCGTTCTCGTCCGCACGCTCAGTCATCTCAATCTGGTGCAGCTGCGCAATGCGATCGCGGCAACCAGCGACGAACAAATTCTCACAGCTTTCGGACTGACTTTCGTTTCGTTCCTGGCTTTGACCGGCTATGACGGCGTGGCGCTGTTGCAACTGCGCCAGCGGGTCCCCTATGCGACGACCGCGCTCGCCTCATTCACGAGCTACGCAATCTGCTTCACGCTCGGCTTTCCACTTATCACCGCCGGGACGGTGCGCTACTGGATCTATTCGCAAGCGGGCCTGTCAGCGGCCAAGATCGCAAGCCTCACCGTCATCGCCGGCGTCACCTATTGGCTGGGCATGACGCTCATCATCGGCGTCGCTCTGGTGTTCCGCGCCCGGACGATCAGCGACATCGACCACTTTGAGCCGCACGTCAATATTCTGATCGGCCTCGGCGCTTTGGCCGCGCTGCTCGTCTATCTCGCCTGGGTTTCGCTCGGCCACCGCAAGGCGCGTATCCAGGGTTTCAAGCTCGAACTGCCGGGATTTAAGCTGACGCTCGGGCAAATCGTCCTTGGCGTCATTGATTTGTGCTCGGCGGCGGGCGTGCTCTACGCGCTCGTGCCGGCGCCTCGGGCGCTGGATTTCTTTACCTTCGCCGCTGTCTATGTCTTTGCCTGCGCCCTCGGCATCGCGAGCTACGCGCCGGGCGGAATCGGGGTCTTCGAAGCGACCATGCTGAAGGCGGTGCCGGTCCCTTCGCAGGAAGACATGCTCGCCTCGCTGCTCCTGTTTCGCATCATCTATTACCTCGTTCCATTCGTCCTCGCCCTCGCCCTGCTCGGCGCGCGTGAGGTTTTCCGCCATTGGCAGAACCTGCGCGATATCAGTGGCGACAGCGAGGAAGAAAAAGGCGGCACGGAGGGCTAATCCCGCCGGCCTTCCAGGCAAAACTTGGAGCGGGCGAAGGGAATCGAACCCTCGTATGCAGCTTGGGAAGCTGCCGTTCTGCCATTGAACTACGCCCGCGCGAAAGCGCAGTCTTAGGACATGCCGAAAGCGCGATCAAGGACGTGCGCCGCGGCGGAGGCGCGCCCGGCCAAGCCCGCACCATCGCTATGTAGCTTGAAGCCCCTGCTCTCAAGGACTGCCCTGCTCGTCCTTTCCGCTTGCGCGTGCCAGCATCGTGATGAGCTCTGGCCCATACCACGCGCCATGTTTCTCAAGATGAGCGCGAACGACCGGCGCCCTTCGACACGTATCTTCGATAAACTGCTTCCACACTTTCCAATCTTCCGCGTTCATATTCGGCTTCTGGGCAATGACATGGTCAAGGTAATTCACAATCGCTTCGGTCGCGTAGAGTATGAATTCGCGATGCTCGTCATCCGGGCCAAGCGGCTTGCCTTCATAGAAATAAGCATAGGTGTGAGGAGCGCTTGCGAGAAATCTCAACAACTCGAAACTCTCGGCCGTCAGGCGTTCGTGCGTCGTGCCCCGTATCGTACGCTCCACCTGCTTGATCTGCCGCAGCACGAAGAAAATCCCACCGAATGCGACCGCCATGGTCCCCGCAGCGGCAATCGCCTCGACGATCTCCGCCCAGTTCGGTGCCATAATTTTCGCCCCTATGCAGCGGTGGGCTCTAGCGCATGCGGAAATGTTTCGAGAGTTTCAGGCCCTGCCCCTGATAATGTGCGATGCCGTCGGCGCCATAGAGCGTCTCTGGCGCCTCTGCCATTTTCTCGTAGACCAGCCGGCCGATCACCTGTCCGTCTTCGAGAATGAACGGCACTTCATGGCTGCGCACTTCGAGCACCGCGCGACTGCCGGGGTGACCGCTTTTGGTGAAACCGAATCCCGGATCGAAGAAGCCCGCATAATGCACCCGGAATTCGCCCATGGCCGGATCGATCGGCACCATCTCGGCGGCGAGATCGGGCGGGATATGCAGCTTTTCCTGCGAGGCGAGAATATAGAACTCGTCCGGATCGAGGATGAGCCTCTTGTCCGAGCGGGCGTAGATCGGCTCCCAGAAATCCGTCGCGTCATAGGCGTTCACACGATCGATCTCGATAATGTCCGTATGTTTCTGCGCCCGATAGCCGATGATCGGGTTCTCCAGCGTTTCGTCGCTCAAAGCGACGCGGAGCACGAGGCCGGCGCGCAAGTTCAGGATTCCATCGACCAGCGGCTCCTCATGGTGTCGCGCCGACAATTCCCTGTCGTTCAAAGCGAAATCGGTGCGGGACAATTGCTGCGAATTGAGCCGCCGAAAGCGGATCTGGTTCAATGTCGAGCCTTCGCGCACGCGCACGCTGAAGCTGCGCGGTGAAACTTCCGCATAGAGCGGCCCCGCATATCCGCGTTCGGTGACATCGAAGATTTCGCTGCGGTCGGTGATCAGCCGCGTGAAAATGTCGAGCCGTCCGGTCGAACTCTTTGGATTTGCGACGGCCGAGATGCTTTCCGGCAGTGACAATGATTCAAGCAAGGGGATGACGTAGACGCCCCCCCTTTCGAGCACCGCACCGCGGTCCTTGAGGCTGATCTCATCGATCTTAAGAAGCTTGAGCTGTTCTTCGACAGTCCGCTCCCTGCCCGGCAGAAAGCTCGCCCGGACTCGATAGGCGCGGGCGCCGAGCCGCAGGTCGAGACTCGCGGGCTGTAGCTGCGAGGGATCGATATCGACCGAGCTGCGGATCATCTTGCGATGCAACATCAGCCTGATTTTCTCACGCCCTAGAAGCCCAAAGGCGTTACCGAAAAGCCCGGCATTCTCATCTTCCAAGGGCAAAGGACTCGGCGCCGTCTGCATTGGGCTCTCTATACGCTCACGTTCGAGGGTCTTTGCAGACCCGTTAAAGAGTGTGGAGTTTAGCGGGTTTGCCGCTGGCCGAACCAGCAGCATTTCCGCTTGAGCACGGCCGCCGCAAGGGTTATGCAGAAGATACGTGGTCATTTGGCCGGCCGGCTTGCCGCCACGTTAAACAAGGGACTAAAAGGGCCGTGGCTTTTCGCGAAGCGATCCCCCGCCCCCATGGTCCCGTCCTGCCGCGTCGGCCTCCCGCCGAGCCTTGGCCGGCCATGAGGAGAAGAGGATGCCAAACAAGGGCTTAAGCCACGATCCCGAGACCTGGCGCGAAGCGACCAGGCTGGTGCATGGCGGCACGCTGCGCTCACAATTCGGCGAGACTTCGGAAGCGCTCTTCCTCACCCAAGGCTTCGTCTACGACACCGCCGAGGCGGCCGAGGCGCGGTTCAAGGGCGAAGAGCCGGGCTTCGTCTATTCGCGCTATTCCAATCCGACGATCGCAATGTTCGAGGAGCGGATGTGCCTGCTCGAAGGGGCGGAGGCGGCGCGCGCGACGGCGAGCGGCATGGCCGCAGTCACAGCCTCCTTAATGGGCCAGCTCAAAGCCGGCGATCATCTCGTTGCGGCACGGGCGCTTTTCGGCTCCTGTCTCTACATCGTGGAAGAGCTGCTGCCGCGTTTCGGCGTTGCTTCCACCTTGGTCGACGGCGCCGACCTCGAGCAATGGCGCAAGGCGGCGAGGCCGCAGACCAAAGTCTTCTTTCTCGAGACCCCGACCAATCCTTGCCTCGAAATCTACGATATCGAGGCCATCGCCAAAATCGCGCATGAGAATGGCGCGACCCTCGTAGTCGACAACGTCTTCGCCTCGCCGGTCCTGCAAAAGCCATTACAGCATGGGGCTGATTGCACGGTTTACTCGGCGACGAAACATATCGACGGACAGGGTCGATGTCTCGGCGGCGTGATCCTCGCGAGCCGCGATTTCATCGACAAGCACATCCACAATCTCTTGCGCCAGACAGGTCCGGCCCTATCTCCATTCAATGCCTGGGTCCTGCTGAAATCTCTCGAGACCTTGCCGCTCCGCGTCGCCCAGCAGACCCGCAACGCCGAAAAGATTGCCGATGCGCTTGCCGGCCATCCAAACATCAAACGCCTGATCTACCCCGGCCGGCCTGACCATCCGCAAGCCGAGCTCGTGCGCCGGCAAATGAAAGCCGGCGGCACGCTGATCGCCCTCACAGTCCATGGCGGCAAAGCCGCCGCCTTCGCCTTTGCCAATGCACTGTCGATCATCAAGATTTCCAACAATCTGGGCGACGCCAAGAGCATCCTCACCCATCCGGCGACGACGACGCATCAGCGGCTGACGCTGGAGGCACGCACCGCCTTAGGGATTACCGACGGGCTCGTGCGTCTTTCGGTCGGTCTCGAAGACGTCGAAGACCTCATCGAGGACCTGAGCCAGGCGCTTGCAGTCATCGATCGGGCTCATCTCGCAGCGGAATGAACGAAGATTCCACAAGAAGCTAAGCCGTGGCCGGCATGGCGCGATTCCTTGAAAGACCGATTGCGACAGATTGACCTGGGCGCCCACCGCCGCGATAGTCATGTTCATGTCATCCTGGAACCGCGGCTGCACGGCTATCACCAATCTCATCACCGATGTCCCCGGCATCAGGGTCGGGCACGCCGAGGACGCGCGGATCGCCTCTGGCACGACAGCCGTTCTGTTCGACAAGCCGGTGACGGCTTCGATTGCCGTTCACGGCGGCGCGCCGGGACTGCGCGACAGCGCTCTGCTCGAACCGGAAATGACAGTCGACAAGATCGACGCGCTCGTTCTCTCCGGCGGTTCGGTCTACGGCCTCGACGCGATGGGTGGTGTCGCGGCATTCCTGCGTGAGCAGGGCCGCGGCTTCGCGGTTGGCAAGACAAGGGTGCCGATCGTCCCGGGTGCGATCATCTTCGATCTCCTCAACGGCGGTGACAAGACCTGGGGCACGGCGCCGATCTATTGGTATTTGGGCTACGGCGCCGCAGCTTCTGCGACGGTTGATTTCAGCATGGGCAGCGTCGGCGTGGGCCTCGGCGCGACGCTCGCCGACCTCAAAGGCGGCCTTGGCTCGGCGAGCGCCATCTCGCCTTCCGGCTTTCGCGTCGGTGCGCTCGTTGCTGTCAATGCCTTGGGCCAGGCGACCATTGGCGCAGGACCGCATTTTTGGGCCGCGCCCCACGAGCAAAATGGGGAATTCGGCGGTCGCGGCTGGCCACAATCTTGGCCGAAGGAAGCGCTGCGCATGAAGGGCGATGCATTAGAAAATACGACGATAGGCATCGTGGCAACCGATGCCGCGTTGAGCAAGGCCGAGGCCAAGCGGCTCGCCGTCATGGCACAGGATGGAATCGCCCGGGCGCTGCGTCCGGCCCATGCGGCTCTCGACGGCGACACCGTCTTTGCTGTTTCGACCGGCACGGCGCTCGAACCACCCTCACTCATGAATCTGACCGAAATTGGCACGCTCGCGGCCGATTGTCTCGCACGCGCCATAGCGCGTGCGGTCTTCGAGGCTGAAGCTCTGTCTTTCGACGGCGCTTTGCCGAGCTGGAAAGGTAAATTCGCTAATTTGTAATTACCGTGATCCCGTTCAAAGACCACTGAGCATTTAACATTCATCGACGCATCAATTGGCGCAAGAAATCGTCAAGGTCTCCCCCCGATAATGTAGGGGGTCGATGGCTACGATGAATTGGAAGATTAGCACCCTATTGGTCTGCCTGCTTCTACCGCTGTCCGTCGCCGCCTCCGTCGCCGACAACGGACCGCCCAGCGGGATTGCGTCTTTGCGCGCCGAATATATGCGCCCAGCTGCGATTCCCTATCCGGACGACGACCCTTATTCGCCGGCCAAGGCCAAACTCGGCCGAATGTTGTTTTTCGATCCGATTCTTTCAGAATCGCGAACCAATTCCTGCGCGAGTTGCCATAATCCCAGTCTCTCCTGGCAAGACGGATTGCCTTTGGCCTTGGGCGATTCCGGACATGTAATGAGCGTTCGCACGCCCACCTTGCTCAACGTCGCCTGGCTTGAACGCCTCGGCTGGGACGGCAAGTTCGAGAGCTTGGAAAAATTCGCCTTCGCGCCAGTCGTTTCGAGCATGAACATGCATATGACAGAACCAGACGCAATCGCGCGTCTCGCCGCCTTGCCAGACTATCGGCGCGAGTTCGCAGCCGCCTTCGATGACGGAGCGATCACCCGCAGCCATATCGAAGCGGCACTTGCCACCTATCTGCGCTCCATCGTCTCCGCGGAGGCGCCTTTCGACAGATGGGTGATGGGCGACGATAACGCGATCGACGATGCCGCCAAACGCGGCTTTGCGATCTTCAACGGCAAAGGACGCTGCGCCGAATGCCACAGCGGCTGGGCATTTTCCGACGGCTCATTCCACGACATCGGAATCGCACGCGAGGACGATATCGGACGCGGCCAATTCTTTCCGACGTCGGTCAAACTTCGCCATGCCTTCAAGACCCCGACTTTGCGCGACGTCGCGCGGCGTGCGCCTTACATGCACGACGGCTCACTGCCCACGCTGGATGCCGTTATCGATAATTACAACATAGGCGGGATTGCGCGGCCGAGCCGCTCGGAATTGATCGGACCCCTCGGTCTCACTGCGGACGAAAAGGCGGATCTCATCGCCTTCCTCCAAACTCTCACGAGCAAGCCGCAGCCTGTAGAATTGCCCATCCTGCCGCGATAGCCGAGCAAAGTTGGGGAAGGGCCGCGCCGAGCAATGTGAGGCCGGAGACAAACAGGGTGCCGCCGCATTGTTCGAGCCTCACGCTATGCGCAGGCACGCGCGGCGCCGCGCACGCGAATGTCGTTCCGAGGATCAAGCTCGTCAGGCTTACGGCAAGGATCATAACGTCCATCCTGATTGTCTGCGAAAGCCTAGAGAGAAAAAATTAGCAGTTCCTTGCCGCGATTATCGGCGCCGCTTCTTCACGCATGTCTTGAAGAAAGGTTAATAAGTGGCGATTTGCGCTGCAAGGTTAACCAAATATTAATATTGGCAAAGACTCTTAGTTAAAATTCGCATATTCATCCCCGTCTAAGATGCGGGGTTTAAGTAATGCGTATTCGTCGAAGCTGGCGGCGGCTGTCGACCGTGGCGGTCTCTGCCTTAGGCCTAATACTGATTTGCTCGCGTGCGAGCGCTCACATCAAATGGTTCTGCGCGTACAATGTCGCTGGGCAGCCGCGCGGGCTCGAAAACGTTCTCTGTCCCGACTTTGAAGTGCTGACTCTGACAGCACTGCTGATGCTGCTCTCCGGCTATCTCATCGAGATGAGTGTGGTCGGCGCGGCGCTGCTGGCGGCGCTCAACAGAGTGACGAGCGGCCTGCGCGACAACACCGAAGTTCTGATGCGCGCGACCTGCGGCTTCTTCTTCGTGGCGCTCTGGACCAAGGGCGGCATCATTCTGACGCCCGAGCTGATAACCACCTCTCCGGTCATCCCTTGGCTGCAACTCGGCATGGCGGCCTGCCTCATCTGGCGGCGAACGCTGCCGATCACGGGCCTGGGAATCGTCGGCTTGTTCGCCTACGCGATCTATCAGTACGGCATCTTCCACCTCATGGACTATCCGATCTTCCTGGGGATAGCGGCCTATCTGGTGCTGGCGGGCCTGCAACGCGATCTCTTCGGCGTGCGGCCGCTCGATATTCTTCGTTGGAGCGCGGCGGTGACCCTGATGTGGGCGTCGATCGAAAAATGGGCCTATCCGGAATGGAGCTTTCCGCTCTTGAACGTCCATCCACAGATGACCTTGGGCTATAATCCGGAATTCTTCATGCGCGCGGCAGGCATGGTCGAGTTCACCTTGTCCTTCGCATTGGTGCTGACGCCGTTGGCCCGGCGGACAGCCGCGCTGATCCTGAGCGGCATGTTCATCAGCGCGGTATTGCAATTCGGCAAAATCGACGCAATCGGCCATGCTCCGATCGTTGCAGTGCTATTGGCGATCATCGGCGATGATTTCGTCGGAGCGCGCTTCTCGCGTGTCCGCTTGGGGATCAAGGATGCGTGGGAGAGATTTAATCTGAGGCTCTCGCTTTGGGACCTTGTGCTGGTCCCTGCCGGCTATTGCGGCGCCCTCGCAACATTCCTCGCCATATATTATGTCCTGCACTCAGTACTGTTCGGAACGAAGATCACCTGACGATCATTTCACCTGCACCACGAGCTTCATCTTCGGGTGGATTCCACACAGGACATTGAAGGTCCCGGGTACCGAAAAAATGACGTCCGTGTGGCTGCCGGGCAGCTGGTCGCCGGAATCGAAGTTGAACGTATCGGACTCGACATAAGCGTGATGCAGCAGGTCACCGTCATCATTGACGATTTCCACTGTATCGCCGCGATTGATGCTGAGCGTGAGCGGGTGGAAAGCACGCCCCTTTTGCGAGACCATGTAGCGCGGCGGCGGCTGGCTGGTCCAGGCGGCGGCGCCTCCGATCAATGTCACGAGAGTAAAGCAAATGGCAGCGCCCAAGCGTGCGCGCGGCAGTACCTTCATGCGCTCACGTAGCATTGTATGCGTCCACGGCCGGCCCATTCGCAGCTGCGAATACAGCCTCGCCGCTTTTGGTTAAATAAAGGTTTAAGTGGCGCTTCGCGGAGGATTAAAGCCAGTCTTAGGAGCGTCTTAACCCGAAAGGAGCCAATTCTAGAATATCGCCGCATAAGAACGAGTCAGTTGATGTCTGGGGTCACTTCGCCGCTGCGCGCTGCCATGCAAAAGCTGCGGCCAGCAATCGTTCGTTTGGCGTTGTTGCCCGGAACGATCCGTGGCCGGATTCTCTTCGCCTTCCTGGTCATGAGCATCATCACCGCCGCGCTTGGTGGCTATGCTTCCGTGGGCATCAAGCGGGCCGGCGTCCTCGTCGCCAAGACCTTCGACGAATCCTTGATGTCGATCAATTACGCGCGGGCCGCCTCCGCCGACTTCTCTGAGATGCAGGCAGCTTTTGCGCGCCGCTGGAGTGCTTCGAGCCCGGCCGTAAAGGCTAGGCTCGACGACGAAATCGCGACTCTCGAACAAACACTGGCGGAAGACCTTTCGATCGCCGCCGAACGCTCGCAATCGACTCGCGCCGCGCGTGCGGCGGCAAAAGTGCAGCATGCGGTTGACGCCTGGAGCGAGGCCCGCCGGCGCCTGCCGCCGGGCATCCTGCCCAACGCGGCCTGGGAAATGCTCGACCCCTATGCGTCGACCGTCTCTCAGCAGATTGATCTGCTCATCAACTACACCGCGGGCGACGGGTTCACTTACCGGCAGAGCGCCCGCCAAGCCGTGACGGTGGCGACGCAGCTTGATCTCGCCGCCACCGCCGGCGCCCTGCTGATCTCGGCGCTCGTGGCTTGGCTCTTGGCGCAACGCATCACCGGGCCGGTCGCGGTTGCATCTGCAGTCGCCAAACGCATCGCCAGCGGCCAGTTGGAAGGCGCCATCCCACGTGGCGGACCCGACGAGCTCGGCGCTCTGCTCGCCGCCATGGGTGTCATGCGCGACAACATCCGGGCGATGATGGAACGCGAAGTTGCACAGCGGCGCACGGCGCAGGTGCGGCTCGCCGATGCTCTCGAGAGTTCACGCGAAGGCATTATTGTCGTCGACGCCGGTCGCCAGATCGCGCTCGCCAATTCCCAAGCTGCCAATTTCTTCGGCAGCACGACGGAGCAAATGGCATCCGGCAATTTAGCGGGGACGCGCGAGGCTCGCGAGCTTGCAAAAACCGTTTTGCGATTCGATGGCAATTCCGCTGCGCCATTCGAGATGCGCCTCAAGGACGGCCGCTGGCTGCGGGTGAGCCGCAGCGCGACGCAGGAGGGCGGCTTCATTGCCGTATACAGCGACATCAGCGTGTTGAAGGACCACGAGGAGAGACTTAAGGCGGCCAATCTTCTGCTCGATGCGGCGCTTGATAACATGTGTCAGGGGCTCTGCCTGTATGACAGCGAATATCGGCTCAAGGTCGTCAACCGGCGTTTCTGCGAAATCTTCCGCCTTCCGCCCGAGCTGGTAAAGCCCGGGCTCACCTTTCGCGACGTGCTCGAACTGAGCGTCGCAGCCGGCAACCACCTTGGCAGGACCGCGTCCGATCTGTTGGCCGAAGAATTGCCACTGATCAACCAGAGGACGCCAAATACGCGCTTCCACGAGCTCGGCGCCGACCGAGTTGTCGCAATCGCTAGGCAGCCCACCGCGGATGGCGGCTGGGTTGCGACTTACGAAGACGTGACCGAGCGCCGGCGCGCGGAGGAGCGCATCGTGTTCATGGCGCGCCACGATGCTCTCACCGGCCTGCCGAACCGGCTCCTCTTCGCCGAGCGGATCGACCAAGCGATCAGCCAGATCGGGCGATCCAGCGAAGGCTTCGCCGTCCTCAGTCTCGACCTTGATCAGTTCAAGCAAGTCAACGATACGCTCGGCCATCCGGTCGGCGATGAATTGCTGCGCGCCGTCGCCGAGCGGCTGATCTCCTGCGTCCGTGAAGTCGACACGGTCAGCCGATTGGGTGGTGACGAATTCGCGATCCTGCAATGTGACTTGGAACGGCCCGAGCAAGCGGCCGGTCTGGCGCGGCGCATCGTCGATGTTCTGAGCACGCCTTACGATCTCGAAGGCCAGCGCGTCACGACCGGCGTAAGCATCGGCATCTCGGTGGCGCCGGGAGACGGAACAAGTTACGACAAGCTCCTGAAGAATGCCGATGTGGCGCTTTACCTCGCCAAAGCGGATGGACGCGCCACCTGGCGATTTTTCGAGCCGGAAATGGACGTGCGGCTGCAAGTGCGCCGCGCCTTGGAACTCGATCTTCGCGACGCCCTGGCCAACGAAGAATTCGAGGTCTTCTATCAGCCGGTCTATGATCTTTCCGAAAACAAGATCGGCGGCTTCGAAGCCTTAGTGCGCTGGCGCCACCCGACCCGTGGCCTGGTGTCGCCAGCCGATTTCATCCCGCTCGCAGAAGAGATCGGCCTCATCGTTCCGCTTGGCGAATGGGTTCTGCGCAATGCCTGCAGCGAAGCGAAATCGTGGCCTAGCTATATCAAGGTGGCGGTGAACGTCTCCGCAGTCCAATTCAGGAACGAACGTCTGGTCAAGGCGGTCACCGACGCGCTCGGCGCCGCGGGATTATCGGCGCGCCGCCTCGAGCTTGAAATTACCGAGTTCGGTCCTGCTCGCTAACAACGCAAACACCATGGCCAAGCTGCATGAATTGCGCAATTTTGGCGTCCGGATCTCGATGGATGATTTCGGAACAGGCTATTCCTCACTGAGCTACCTGCGCAGTTTTCCTTTCGACAAGATCAAGATCGACCAGTCCTTCGTCCGCATGATGTCGGCCAAAGACGGCTCCCGCGCCATCGTCCGCGCCATGACCGCGCTCGGCGGCAGCCTCGGCATCCGCACCACGGCGGAGGGCGTGGAGACCGAGGAGCAGCTCGCCTGGCTGCGCAGCGCCGGTTGCGACGAAGCGCAGGGCTATCTGTTCAGTCCCGCCGTTCCGGCACGCGAGATCCCTCGTCTGTTGGCGAAATGGAATGGCTTGAAACGGGCCGCCGTCTAGAGTTTGGCGCCTAGCGCTGCGGGATCGCCAGCGATCCACCGGCGCCGCGCCGCCTCGCCTGGACTTGCCTCGCCGCCTCGTGCTAGAGCGCGCTCAGCAAGAGTGCGGCCGTTGTGCCCGCGAACGTGCTCTAATCGGTTGATCTGGAGCGTCTTCACCGGCGACTTGCCGCTCGCCTCGCAGCAAAGAATGCGCTGGCTCAGGAATTTTCCGCGAGGCACAGAGAACCATGCGCGCGCTCTCCATTTTACCGTCCGTTCTTGCTGCCGACCTCGCCCATATAGGTGAGGCAGTCAACAGCGTCATGACGGCGGGCGGGGACATGGTCCATATCGACGTGATGGATGGCCATTTCGTGCCGAACATCAGCTTCGGCCCGAACATGGTCAAAGCCATCCGCAAGGTGACGGATCGACTGCTCGATGTTCATCTCATGATCGCGCCTGTGGATTGCTATATCGAGACTTTCGCCGCAGCCGGCTCCGATGTCATCACCGTTCACCCCGAAGCCGGGCCACACCTTCAGCGCTCACTTGCACTCATCCGCCAGCTCGGCAAGAAAGCCGGCGTTGCGCTCAACCCCGCTACGCCTGTGGCGACGATCGAACATGTGCTCGATGACATCGACCTGGTACTCATCATGAGCGTCAATCCGGGTTTCGGCGGACAAGCCTTTATTCCTTCGAGCATCGAGAAGATCAACATCGTCCGCGCCATGACCGCGGGCCGTGATATCGAGATCGAGGTCGACGGCGGAATTACCCCCGAGACCGCGGGCGCGGTCGCCGGCGCGGGCGCCAATTGGCTCGTCGCTGGTTCGGCCATATTCAAGGGCGGCTCGGCGGCATATGCCGGCAATATCGCTGCGATTCGTAAAGCCGCGCAGCGCGCGCGCGGCGAATTGGTCTGAGATCGGCAGATTGCGATGATCCCTCGTTATTCCCGCCCCGAAATGGCCGCTCTCTGGGAGCCGCAGACGCGGTTTCGCATCTGGTTCGAGATCGAGACGCATGCCTGCGATGCGCTTGCCGAGATCGGCATCATCCCCAATGAGGCGGCTAAGGCGATTTGGGAAAAAGGCGGCAAGCTCACCTTCGATGTCGCCCGGATCGAGGACATCGAGAGAGAGACGAAGCACGACGTTATCGCCTTCTTGACCTATCTCGCCGAAACGATCGGACCGGAGGCGCGGTTTCTGCATCAAGGCATGACATCCTCCGACGTGCTCGATACTTGTCTTGCCGTGCAGCTTTCGCGCGCCGCAGATATTCTCATCAAAGATGTCGACGCGGTTCTGGCGGCGCTGAAGCGCCGGGCCTTCGAACATAAATTGACGCCGACGATCGGGCGATCGCATGGAATTCATGCCGAACCCACGACCTTCGGTCTCAAACTGGCGCAAGCCTACGCCGAATTCGGTCGCGCGCGCGCGCGGCTCGTGGCGGCACGAAATGAAATCGCGACATGCGCCATTTCCGGGGCTGTCGGAACGTTTGCGAATATCGACCCGCGCGTCGAGGCTCATGTCGCTAAGAAGCTCGGGCTGACGCCGGAGCCCGCCTCGACCCAGATCATCCCGCGCGATCGACATGCGATGTATTTCGCGACGCTTGGCGTGATCGCCTCGTCCATCGAGCGCCTCGCCATCGAAATCCGACATTTGCAACGAACCGAAGTGCTGGAGGCCGAAGAATATTTCGCGGAGGGGCAGAAAGGCTCGTCCGCCATGCCGCACAAGCGCAATCCCGTACTCAGCGAAAATCTCACCGGCCTCGCCCGCCTGGTGCGCGGCATGGCCTTGCCCGCCATGGAGGACGTGGCCCTTTGGCACGAACGCGACATTTCGCATTCCTCGGTCGAACGGATGATCGGGCCGGATGCGACGATCACGCTCGATTTCGCCCTCGCCCGGCTCGCCGAAATCATCGAGAACCTCGTCGTCTACCCGGCCAACATGAAGAGAAATCTCGAGGCGCTGGGCGGGCTTATTAATTCGCAGCGTGTGCTGCTCGCCTTGACGAAGAAGGGGATGAGCCGCGAGGCGGCCTATTCAGTCGTCCAACGTGATGCCATGGCGGTTTGGCGCGGCGAAGGCGATTTTCTCACGCTGCTGCGAAAGGATCCCGAAGTCAGAAAGGCGCTCAGCGATGCCGAGCTCGAATCCCTGTTCGATCTCGATTATCATGTCAAACACGTCGATTTCATCTTCGACCGCGTGTTCGGCGAGACCGAAAAGGGGAAGTGATGAAGACGGACGAGCGCCTTGAGGCCGTGATCGCCAGCGTGGTGAAGGACGACCACGTTCACGCCCGTTGGTTGAACACATTTTCTTTCCTTGAATACATCGGCTTTCGCAAAATCGTGAAAAGCCAAAGGGCCGAGGTTCTCAATCGTTCGCTGCTGATGCACGCACTCGAAGAAGGCCGGCACGCCCTGCTCTTGAAGAAACTCGCGGTGAAGCTCGGCGGGCAGACGTTTGATTTCTATCGACCGGAAACGATGCTCTGCCCCGATGCGGCCAAGACTTATTTTCGGGAACTCGATCAGGGTTGTGACGAGAAGTTCGCGCATCTCGGAGAGATGGAACGCGCGAAACTCGTCTATCTCTACGTGACCTGGCTCATCGAGCGCCGCGCCCTCGACGTTTATGGATGCTACAAGAAAGTTCTGGGCGATTCCGATCTGGCGCCGAAGCTGAATGCGCTGCTGGCGGAAGAGGTCGGGCATTTGCGCGCCGTCGAGGCCGGGATTGTGGCCGACGATCCAGAGCATGCTTCGCGATCTCAAGAGTTCGAGGCGCTTGAGGCCGGCCTTTATGACGACTTCGTCGATGCATTGGCGCGCGAAGGCGCGCCTGCTTGAGCCAACGCTGAGATGCGCACGAACGAAGCGGAAATCTTGATTATTCCCGGTCTCGGCAATTCCGCCCCGGACCATTGGCAAAGCCGATGGGAGGCTAAGCTTTCGACCGCGCGCCGGATCGCCCAAGAGGATTGGGAACGGCCGCGATTGACCGACTGGCGCCGCCGCATCGTTGCGGAAGTCGAGGCCGCCGAAAAACCGGTGGTTCTCGTCGCCCATAGTCTCGGCGCGGTGGCTGTCGCGCATGCTGCCGCCGAGCTTAATGGGAAGGTGCGCGGCGCCTTTCTCGTCGCGCCGCCCTCGCCGCGCGTGATCGCGAGCCTTGATCTGATCGATCCCGACTTCGCCGCCGTCCCGATGGCACCTCTCCCCTTCCCTTCGGTCCTCGTGGCGAGCCGCGACGATTCCTACGCAGACTATGACGAGCTTGCGGACATCGCGCGCTCCTGGCGCGCCGAGATTTCGGATGCGGGAGCCTCCGGCCACATCAACGCGGAGAGCGGTCACGGCCCGTGGCCTGAAGGGCTGCTGCGTTTTGCCGAGTTCCTGAAGACTCTTTAGATCCGCTCAGCGCGAATAGAACTCGATGACGAGATTGGGTTCCATCAGGACCGGATAGGGCACTTCGCGCGGCAGTGGGACGCGGGTCAATTTCGCCGTCATCCGCGTGTGATCGGCTTCGCAATAATCCGGCACGTCACGTTCGGGCAGGCCCACCGCTTCGAGAACCAGGATGAGCTGGCGCGAGGCGTCCTTGACTTCGACGAGGTCGCCGACCTTGACTTGAAACGAAGGGATATTGACGCGCCTGCCGTTGACCTTGATGTGGCCGTGGTTGACGAATTGGCGGGCGGAAAAAACGGTAGGAACGAATTTGGCGCGATAGATCACTGCGTCGAGGCGGCGCTCCAGAAGGCCGATGAGGTTGTCGCCCGAAATCGCCCTTCATCCTGATCGCCTCGGCGTAATATTTGCGGAACTGCCGCTCCGAAATATTTCCGTAATAGCCCTTCAGCTTTTGCTTGGCCTTGAGCTGAGTGCCAAAGTCCGAGAGCTTGCCTTTGCGGCGTTGGCCATGCTGGCCTGGGCCATATTCCCGGCGATTGACGGGACTCTTCGGGCGCCCCCAGATGTTCTGCCCCATGCGGCGATCGAGTTTATATTTGGATTCTGCGCGTTTGGTCATCGCGTCCTCGAATGTTGCGCCGACGGACGCGAGAGAGCGCTTACGCCCGAAGGGCGTACCGCAAACCGCGTCTTCCGCCGGCAAATGGCGGAGGTACGCGCCCTCCTCTGCAAAGCATGGGCTCTGCCGACAGGCGGTTCTCATGGGGCAGATGCCGAAAGAGGCCGCCGCGGGTGCGTCATAGCGGGCAAGGCCCGCTATGAAATGCGGGCGCCCTTGCGGACGCCCGACTGGCAGGCTGTAGAAAGACCGGCGCCGAATGTCAAGCCGCACGCTATACGGGGTTAGCAATCGACGACCACCGGGCTCAAGGCGTGCGCCTGGCAGGCCAATATCATGCCCGTCGCCTTTTGCTCCGGCGTCAAGACGAAGTCGCAATCGATTGCGACTTCGCCTCCGATCAGCTTCACTTTGCAGCGGCCGCAGACGCCGGCGCGGCAACCATGGTCGAGCGCCACCCCGGCCGAAAGCGCCGCTTCCAGGACGGTAACGTCTCCCGAAACGATTGCCGCGCGGCCGGACCGCGCGAAGCGAATGCCGTACTCGCCCGCGTCTTCCTTCTTTCTCTCTGTCCTCCCACCGAAAGCTTCCACTTCGATGCGCGATGCCGGCACGCCGAGCTGATGCAAGATCTGCTGCACGGAGGCCGCCATCGGGGTCGGCCCGCAAAGATGCACGCGGCGACCGACGATATCGGGCACGATGCTGCGCACCCACTCCTCCGATATCCTGCCGCGCGCGCCGCTCCATTCCTTGTCTTCGGACGTGACCGTCACGTGCATGTTGAGCGCCGGAAATAGGCGTTGAAGCTCGGCAAGCTCCTTTTTGAAAATGATGTCGCGGCGCGTCTTCACTGAATAGATGAGATCGATCCTGCCTGCCCATTTGCACGCTGCGAGAAAACAAATCTTGGACATCAGCGGCGTGATGCCGACGCCGCCCGCGATCATGACGATTTCGTCTGCGCCCTCGCCATCGAAGATGAAACGCCCCATCGGACCCGATACCGACAATTTCGATCCGGGAACCAGATGATCATGCAACAGGGCCGATGCGGCGCCCTCGCGCTTCACCGTGATCTCGCAATAGGCCCGCTCGGATGGCGAAGAAGCGATCGTGTAGCAACGTTGAACGGCATCGAGCCCATGACCGGTCGTGACCGTCACGAACTGGCCGGGAAGAAAACGGAACGGAATGTTGGCTTCGCTCGGATGACGCAACCGGAACGTTTTGACGCTCGGCGTCTCATCGAGCACCGATTCGACGACGAGCTCGCCCGACCAGAAGTCGGGAAGCCCGCCGGCAACCTTGCCGGGACTTCCGGCCGGAGCATCCAAAATTTCGATCGGGTCTCCGACGCTGAGCCACTTCCCGGCCTGATCGCCGTGCGGCCTTGTGTTGATGGCGACACGATAGAAGTGGTTGAAGCGCTCGCGCGTCGACCATAACGGAAGCGTTCGGCTGCGCAGTTCGGTGAAGCGGCGCACGAATGTGTCATCGCCCGCGCCCGTCAAAGGATTTCTCGGCGGCACCACGCAACGTTGACAAGGATTGATGCCCTCGAAGACGGCGTCGCCGATCGAGAAGCGCACGACCGAACCCGCGGACGCGAAGAGCCGATCCTCCCAGAACGCGGGCACGCCGCCGATTTCGATGTTGGTGCGAAACCGCGCGCGAACTTCCTCGACCGGTAAATCGAACCAGCGGCCGATCTCGGCGAGCGTCGCGGTGCTGATGAAGGTCGGACCGGGGGAATCGGTATCGTCGGGAAAGCCCTGATCCGTGTTCTTTCGAAAAGACACCGGAAAGCCGAAATAGCCGCTGAGCCACCGCTCAAGCTGATCTCGGCCCTGGTCGAGCGCGAAAGTGCGGCGAGCCAAACCGCGGCCGTTCTCATCGCGCAGCGTAAGGGTGCTCCGTTGCAAATCGACCTGCGAGCGCAACCGGTGGACGGCCGCGTAGCGTTTGCCGTTGACGAATTTTTCGCTCGCGTCGAAGAGCCCGAAGGTCCGATCGTGTTCCAGGGCGCCGCTCGCAAGCACCCGCGCCTGTTTCACCTCGACGGCATCGAGCGATTTTATCGGAAAAATGAGAATGCGTGAGAGAAAGGCCTCGTGCTCGGACATGACCCATGACGACTAGCGATGATCAGGCCAAACGCTCTGCTCACACCGTCTATGGAAGCCCAAACTGCGGCTTTGTCGCCTGACCCAGGACTTCGCAATGGCTTGGCAGGCTTATGTGAGCCGATGTGGCCCTGAAAACGTCCAGATTTGCCTTGGTAAAAGGGACCAGGAATGCAACCTCGGCTGGCGGCGGCGATTATTGCCGGCGCGAGCGGAGCCGTTGAATTTGCTTATTTGAGCTCGTGCGGCGGGCGTAAATGAAGTGCGCCGCGCCTGCAATTTGGAAGACTTCTCATCTTCTTCCCCCTGCACAAACGCAAGTCCTGTAAAAATATCCACGCGGTTCGTTGATAGAGCCAAGCAATCACCATACGTAACAATCAATTGGCGCTCACGCACAATGCGCGTGAGTATTCAATAGCTGCAGAGGCAGCGTTAGGGGGCGAACACCAAGAGGAGGAACACATGGCTAAGATCATCTGCGTTCTCTATGACGATCCCGTCGACGGCTATCCCAAGACTTACGCACGCGACAGCATTCCCGTCATCAAATCCTATCCGGACGGACAGACGACACCAACGCCACAACATATCGACTTCAAACCGGGCGAATTGCTCGGCAGCGTCTCCGGCGCGCTCGGTCTGAAGAAATGGGCGAAAGACAACGGCCACCAGTTGATCGTCACCTCCGACAAGGAGCCGCCCAATTCGACGCTCGACCGCGAGTTGCCTGACGCCGAAGTCGTAATCTCGCAGCCGTTCTGGCCGGCTTATATGACAGCCGACCGGATCGCCAAGGCAAAGAAGCTGAAGCTCATCATCACCGCCGGCATCGGCTCCGATCACACCGATCTCGAAGCCGCAAACAAGCATGGCGTTACGGTCGCCGAGGTCACCTATTCGAACAGCATCAGCGTCGCCGAACACGTGGTGATGATGATCCTGAGCCTCGTGCGGAATTACATTCCATCGCACGACTGGGTGCGCAAGGGCGGTTGGAATATCGCCGATTGCGTCGAGCGCGCCTACGACCTCGAAGGAATGAATGTCGGCAGCGTGGCCGCCGGACGTATCGGCCTCGCCGTGTTGCGCCGGCTAAAACCGTTCGACGTGAAGCTGCACTACACTGACCGTCACCGCCTGCCTGCCAACGTCGAGAAGGAGCTCGGGCTGACCTTCCACGAAAACCGGGAAGACCTGTTCAAGGTTTGCGACGTCATCGCGCTCAACACGCCGCTCTATAAAGAGACGGAGCATATGATCAACGACAAGACTCTCGCGCTGATGAAACGCGGCACGTATCTCGTGAATACCGCACGCGGCAAGCTTTGCGACAGAGATGCCATTGTGCGTGCGCTGAAAAGCGGCCAGCTCGCGGGCTATGCCGGCGACGTTTGGTACCCGCAGCCGGCTCCCAAGGACCATCCGTGGCGCACCATGCCGCATGAAGGCATGACGCCGCACACTTCGGGAACGACGCTCTCCGCGCAGGCGCGCTATGCGGCCGGCACGCGCGAGATTCTCGAATGCTTCTTTGCCGGAAAGCCGATCCGCGAGGAATATCTGATCGTCCAGGGCGGCCACCTGGCCGGGACCGGCGCGCATTCGTATAGTTTAGCAGGCTAGATCGGAATCGAGCATGCCTTCTCCCTGTGGGAGAAGGTGGCCGGCTGAGCCGACCGGATGAGGGGTTATGATCGTGCCGAAAATCTGCCCGGCATAACCCCTCATTCGCCCCCCGATTAAATCCGGGGCATTCTCTCCCTCTGGGAATGTTTGCCTACTTTCCCGTCAGCAGAACGATCTTGCCGACATGGCCTGAGGACTCCATGAGCTCATGCGCCTGGCGCGCATCTTCGAGCGGGAAAGTCGCGTGGATCACTGGCTTCACTTTGCCCGCTTCGAGCAGCGGCCAGATATTCTCGCGCAGCGCCGCCGCGACCTCGGCCTTCTCCGCAGCCGACCGCGACCGCAGGGTCGAGCCCATCAGCTTCAGCCGCTTCAGCAGCATCGGCATGAAGTTGAATTTCTCGACGATGCTCGACTGAAGAAAGGCGATCTGCACGAGCCGGCCTTCGAGCGCGAGACTTGAAAGATTCTTTTGAATATAGCTGCCGCCCACCATGTCGAGTATGAGATCGATGCCGCGTTTGCCGGTGATCTTCTTCACCTCTTCGACGAAATCTTGGCGTTTGTAGTCGATCGCATGATCGGCGCCGAGCGCGCGGCAGAAGGCACATTTCTCGGCCGAACCGGCCGTGACGATCACGGTCGCGCCGAAGGCCTTGGCGAGCTGGATCGCGGTCGTGCCGATGCCACTCGAGCCGCCGTGGATGAGGATCCATTCCCCTGCTTTCAACCCGCCGCGGGTGAAGACATTGTCGAAGACGGTGAAGAAAGTCTCGGGTATTGCGGCGGCCTCGATCAGACTGAGGCCCCAGGGCACCGGCAGGCAAAGCGCGGCATCGGCGAGCGCGTATTCGGCATAGCCGCCCGAGCCAAGCAGCGCGCAGACTACATCGCCGAGACGCAAACCCGTGACGCCTTCGCCCAGGGCTACGACCTGCCCGGCGATCTCCATGCCAGGTACCTCGCTCTCGCCGGGCGGCGGCGGATAATTGCCGGCGCGTTGCATCAAGTCCGCGCGGTTGATGCCGGCGGCGACGACCTCGACGAGAACTTTTCCAGCACCCGGCCGCGGCGCCGGCGCCTCGGCGATGCGGATTACGTCCGGGGCGCCGCCGCCATCAAAGATCACTTGGCGCATCATCTTGGGCAAGGCCGGCACGAACGTCTCCATCTTCAAAGATGCGCGATGCATCGACGGCGGCCGACTGCCGTCTCAATCCAATCTAAACCCCCCGGGCTGCACAAGGCGAACCAGTTTCTTGATCCGAGCCGACCAGAGATGCCGGGCCTGCTCCTGCTTGGCGATTTGCGCATCGCGCATCCAATTGAGCTGCACCGCACGCCTCTTGCCGGCGTGCGGCAGGTGACCGTGCCAGGAATTCTCGCTGCGCGGAAACACAAGCAAGGTGCCGCCGACAGGGGCGATTTCGACAACCGGGTCGGCCAATCCGTCTGGCGAGCGCAAGAGGCGCAGCCGGCCGCCCGCGGCGCTCCAATCCTCGTTCAGATAGAGCAGCACTGTCATCAGTTTCGATTCCGAATCCGTATGAACGCGGCCATCTTGCGCGCGGACTTCGCCGCGCACCGTATAAACGAGCGGAAAAGCCGAGAGATCCACGTCGAACTTGCGCGCGACAGCGTCACGGAAGAGAGGCCCGGTGAGTTCGTCCATCAAGGCTGCGAAATGGCCTTTTGCGGTGAAACTACCTGGAGGAAAGGCGCCGGGGCCCGGCAGAATCGGGAAATCTGCGCCGATGCGCGCGACATCCGGGCGCGAAATGAAATTCGGGACGAGGAGATGTGGAAAGGGTGCGGCGGCGAGCGCCGTTTTTTCCAAAGCCGCATAATCGAGATAACTCATAACGCAAGCCTGCATATCGCGTAATCATCTCGCCCCGCCCGCCCTCGAGCTTCTAGCCGCTCGAACGTGGATTGGCGAGAGATCTGCCACGCCAGGCCGGCCGCGTGTTGCAATCAACCGAAGTGTCGTCTGGCGCATTTCAAATCGTAAGAAATTTGTTCGCGGCGTAAGAAATCTGTCATCCTCATTGTGTTTCCGCTCGGGAAGGCGTGAAATCTCTTCAGCGTTTTCGATGGAGCTTGCTATTCGAGAAAGCCGCCTGTCGTGCGTCTTCGTCGCGTTCTTATGGCGTCGCCATTGTTCAGGGCCTTTTGCACATTCCCTTTAATCCCGGCCAGTTGCCGCAGGCTGGCTTCGACGAAGACGATATCTTTTCCGGCGATCTCCGCCTGCTGCTCGGGCACACGTTCGAGATTGACGGCATGGCAGGCTTCATCGACGTGCAAGGCGGCTATCGCTGGCAGAGCGACGACGAGCCCAATGAATGGCACACCGACTTTACTGGCGGCGTGCGACCGCGGCCCGAGCTGCTCGTCATGCTGCAATCATTTGCTACGTTTGCGGACCGCAGCACGATGGTCTGCGAACGCTATTCCGGTATTCTGTAGCAACGGTCCAAACCCCGTCGGGGTCGCCTAAGTGAGGGCGGCGGCGCGGTGCGCGCTAATTGGCATATTCATATTCTTGATCTCCGCATCCCGCGAAGAAGGCGGGGGAATTAGATGTGGCAACCGAATATCTGTAACAAAAGCCAGTTTCGTTTGTGACCGTAAAAGTGCCGAGAATCCTGTGAGTGTAGCGCAAATATCCAAGCAGGAAGAAATGGAGGGTTCCATTCTGGACGGCCTGCAGCATTTCATTCGACCAAATCACGGCGGGATTGTCTTGGGTGCTAACGGTATAGCGGCTAGGAATTTCGCTTCCCGGGAGCAACAAGCCACGAACCGGAGAATGCCTCAAACGTGCCGTGTGCCCCGGAGGGTATTGCTCCATTGGTAGACTCCCGACAAGAGCCTAGCGTCGTCCAGAAAACCGGCTCCCTTTCCTCCATTCTTGAACGTAATCATTATTTGGATAGGAGCGCCGGCACTTGGGCTTCCTTGGGCGAATTCGACAGACGTCTGGCAACCCAGGGCCGATCCGAGACGTATATTAGGCCCAAGCCTGGACTAACCCGAAATAGCGTTAGGAGACCGGTGAATAGCGGCAACCCAGAAAGTAAACCGAACTATTGGATCGGCGGGCGAAACGTATTTTCACGCGCAAACCGCTTTTTCGGGGAGTGTTCATGGTGCGTCACCCCGATTATTGCCATGTCGCTGCCTGTCGATTATGTTTCGGCCGCATTCGTCGAGCCTTGGGAAAAGGGCATATTAGAGCCCGCTACTTGGTTTTTAGACAGCCCCGCCTGGTAATTGAGAATTTGGCAGTCCCGACTTTTGTTGGCTAAACGTCTTCCAATCTTATGCCATCTAATCCGAGCGCGGCCAGACAGGCCAGGAAAAATGTTGCCGAGAATGTCCCGCGCTTTAGTTTCATTGTGACCGAGGCCTCGGATCTCTGAAATCCATGTTTTTTCAGCCGTTTGGCAAGTTCTACATAGGTGATTCGGCCTTTTCAGTTCCGCTTTTAGGAAAGCGGCCGCGCGGCTTCCCCATTCCTCTTCTGTCTTCGCAAGTGCCATCGCAAGTCCTATCGTCTAAGATAGCTATCAAATACGATATTTTCTCTCTTGACAAGATGTCCATTCTAGTTCATATTCGACGCTACGAATGTCATTTGACACGGAATGAATGTCTCAGCATTTCCTCCTCTCAGCCGCCGCCCGGACGCTCAGCGTCGGGAAGGTCGCGCGGATGAGCGAGCAAGAGGCCGAGACAACCTTCGCCGCAATCCGCTGGCCCGAGACCGACGGCAAGCCCGTTTGCCCGCATTGCGGTTCGCTGGAGGCTTATCAGGCTGCCGCCGCCCGAACGGTGCGCCCCGCTTGGCGCTGCAAAGGCTGCAAGGGCTATTTCTCGCTCACGTCCGGCACTCTGTTCGCCTTCCACAAGACTGCCGCTGCGCAGCTACCTTATGGCCGTAGTCGATCTTCTGCAATGAAGTGAAGGGCAAGTCGGCGCTCGCGTTGTCGCGCGATCTTGGCGTCCAATACAAGACCGCTTTCGTCCTTGCTCACAAATTGCGCGAAGCGATGGCCTCGGAATGCCGTGGCGTAAAGCTCGGCGGCGAAGGCCGAGAGGTTGCGGTCGATGGCGGCTATTTCGGCGGCTATGTGAAGCCTGCCAACCTTAAAGAGAACCGCCGCGATCGCCGCTTTGCGATCAATCAGAACGGCAAGCGCAAGGTCGTGGTCGTGATCCGCGATAAGGATGGCCGCACGATCCCGGCGACGTTCGGCTCGGAAGGTGCGTCGCTAAATTTCATCAAGTCGCGCGTCGAGCGCGGCACGACAATCCAAGCCGATGAAGCCGGTTCATGGGACGCGCTCAACCTGAGCTTCCCGATGAAGCGGATCAATCATCAAGAGGCGTACAGCTTAGACGGCGCGTGCACGAACGCAGCAGAGGAATTTTTCAGCCGGATGCATCGGGCCGAGATCGGCCATCATCATCATCTTGGCCGGCGCATATTTAGAGCGCTACGCGCAAGAAGCGGCGTTTCCGCGAAGATCGCCGCCGCATGTCGAATGGGGATCAATTCAAGACGGTTATTGCGCTTGTAGCAAAGAATAAGCCGAGCGTCGATTTCTGCGGATATTGGCAGCGCAGCCATGGCGGCCTAGGCACCGCCAAAATGATCGAAAAGCTCCAGTTGGGCGTAAAGTCGCCATGCCATTCCAGGCACTCTATCGGCAGTTCCCGTCTTGAACCGTTGTTCCGTAACCGGGCGGCGTGACCGAATATCATCGCGCACCTCATGGATCATGCGAACTTTGAGACTGTCTTCGCAGGTAGATCCTGGGGTTCGGATTGGGTGCCGAAGGTGGTGCTGAGCGCTGCCCTGAAAAATACCGCCATAAAACCTCGAAACATTCGCGCTGATACAAGACCACTTCATTCCGGAACGAGTGTGGTACTTGATGTCGGTTAAATCAATTGTGAAAAGCCACCCATTCAAAAGCGAAAGCTTAAGACAATACGGTCTTTTGTAAGCGCACACCCACGCGCCGCCCGAAGGTATACAGTATAGCACTTATACCGCCGTGGAGGATTGGAGACCGCTTCCAGCGCTACAATTGGCCGTTGCCAGGCAAGGCCCATCGCCTGGACCACTGGCTTAACGGCAATGAAAATGTCGCCGCGTGCCACAATGGCAGTCAGCTTATCTCCTTTGAAATTTGACCGTTTGAGCATCTTGTCCATTATTGCAGTCCCCTCTGGTGAGGACCATCATGCAGGTGGAATAAAGCCTCTTTTTCTTAGTACGATCGATTCGCTTCTGGAGGCTTCTGCGCAACTTGCTGCGGTGCAGGATTTTTAGCGGTTTTGACTAAACAGGGGGAGGCCGCTGGCAGGTGGCCTCCTTTGTTTTACAACTCGCTCAACCTTGACGGCTGGAACAGCGAAATCAATTCCGCAAGGGCAGAATAGTGCCTATCCCCGCCCTAATGCCAGGGTTCGGCAGCCGCCAGACGCACACGCCGGCACGCTTCCCAACCGTCACGACCTTGCGTTGCTGCGCTAGCGACTCTGAGGGTTTGGACGAGCTTCTTTGTAATGGCGATGGCCAGAACCGAATCCGCCATTTCAAAGCCTTTGGCCTTCATGATGTAGAGGGCGATTTCCCGCGTCGAGCGTTCGTTTTCCGCCAGCGCCTCTAGGCAAAGCTTGGTCTTTTCGAGCGTCGAAATAGCCGCTGGAGGTTGACGTAGCGCGGCATTGCCTTGGGATCGCCGCTGCCCTCGAATATCCGAATGATGGCGTTGATATGGGCTAGATCGGCGCGGGCCTGATTTAGCTTGCGCTCATAGGAGTCAATCGAGGCGGTGATTTCTTGGGCCTTAGCCCGCAGCGTCGTGACGGTTCGGATTTCACCCATGCGCCGAATTTAGGCGCGTAAGCCGTTGTTGTCTTTGGACCTTTGCTACATAATACCGCGCTATTCTTGGGTCAAGCTGCAGGAAAGTCTGGTCTACGATCTCTCGCGAAGCTGGGCGCTGCAGGGCGGCGTTTTCGAGACGGTTGCCGGCATGAATGCCGGACGCGAACTCGGCCCGGTGGTCGCCTTATGGTACCATTTCTAGGCGCCGGGAATCGCGAGTCTCGCATCGAGGCGAGCCCCAGATCGTCAGCTGACCCCTTCCGCAAATCTTTCTGCTGTCGATGCTCTGCCAGCCGACTTCTCGGAAGTCGGCTGGTAGGCTTCGCTCAGACTTCGACGATCACTTCGCCTTTATGGCATTCGCGGCCTGGTTCATCAGATAGCCGACGATTACGCCGCAAATCCCGGAGAGAATGACGAGAAAGAGGGGATTGGCGTTACTCGCCGCTGTCAAATCGTCCATCTTGCCCGCCGACAACGTGTAAGCAACGACCATGGCGAAGCCGTAGACATTGGCCGGGACGACCGAGAGCACCTCGATCGATGCGACGATGACCAGAAAGAAGACCATGACGCCTACGACGAGTGCCGGCCAAACTGTGCCCAAGCTCGGCACCGGGACCTTGGCGATGATCAACAGCGTGATCCAACCGACCACGGCGCCATAGATGACACCAACAAGAGTCCTGACGAGCCCTTTGTTGTCAGCCCCCGCGGCGAAAAAGCAGCCGATCGTGATGAACCCCGCCCAGACAAGCACATAGCCGCTCAGCGGGCCAAGCGCGATGAATGCCCAAATGCCGCCGAGAACGGCGACACTCACAGACAATGCAAGTAATTGCGACATGGACGTCTCTCCCCGTTCAAATGATATGTTCATTCTTAGGGGCAGCATTCACCCCTGCGAATGCGCTTGTTCCATTCGGAAGCGAGCCCCTGGCGGAGGTTAGCACAAAGCCCTACAAGCAACTATGGGACCCTGCGACAATGCACCGCGTTTTCGCGGGTTCGTGGCCCGGATGCCACTGATTCAAAAAACCTTCTGTTTGTCGGGACTTGCTGCAGCGCTCCGGCGCCGCGAGCACGGCGGCTCGAAAGCGGACCGTCGTCCATGGGCGCAATGCAATGCAAAATCGTGAGTCGACGATCGGTATTCTGCTTGCCGGCGGCCAGGCGACGCGCATGGGCGGCGACAAAGCCTTCAGGACGATTCGCGGCCTTCCCCTCCTTGCCCGCGTCGCCACAATCCTGCGACCGCAGTGCAACTCCCTGCTCGTCAGCGCCACCGGCGAGACCGCGCGATTTGCCCAATTCGGCTTCCCTGTGGTCGTCGACGACATCGACGGCTTTGCCGGTCCGCTCGCCGGCATTCTCGCCGGCCTCGATTTCATTGCGACGCAGCAACCACAAGCGGCCTTCGCCGTGAGTGTCGCCACGGATACGCCGTTTCTTCCAGCCGACCTTGTCGAGCGCCTTCATGCAGCCCGCGGCACCGCAGACAGCGCCGATATTGCCAGCGCACGATCAGGTGGCGCGACGCATCCCGTCATCACGCTCTGGCCGATTGGCATCAGGGTCGCATTGCGCCGCGCGCTTGTCGACGAGGGCCTGCGCAAGGTCGATAGTTTCATGTCGCGCTACAACGTGGTTTATGCCGATTGGCCGCTTACGGCTTTCGATCCCTTCTTCAATATCAACGAGCCCGAAGATCTTGCCGTCGCGGAACGTATCTTGGAGATCTATGGCGATCCCCCGAATCCGCGCGCCGTCACGCCCTGATGTGGAAGACATGGATACCGGCATTCTCGGAGATATGCTCGAGCGTTCCGCCCATCTCACGGACGAGATGTGTAATGTCGATCGGCGCGAGCGGATCGGTGCATTCGACGATCAGGAGATCGCCCGGGTGCAGGCGTCGAAACGCCTTGCGGGTGCGCAGAACGGGGAGCGGGCACTTCAGCCCCCTGAGATCGAGACGCGTGCCGGTCAGGGTCATGAACTTGGCGACCGCTGGATCTCGAGATCGTCCTGAACCATATTCCGCCAACGCGCCAACGAGAGCAAATTTCAAGCCCACCACTTGCGCTGAAGGACTGAGCTCATGCGTGTGATCGGCTTGGCGGGCTGGAGCGGCGCCGGCAAGACCAGTTTGATCGTCAAGCTGATCCCGGCGCTGCTGGCGCGCGGTTCAAGTGTTTCGACGCTCAAGCACGCGCACCACGCCTTCGATATCGACAAGCCCGGCAAGGATTCCTATCAGCATCGCGAGGCGGGCGCCACGGAAGTCCTGGTCGCCTCGGCCAACCGCTGGGCGTTGATGCACGAATTGCGCGGCGCGCCCGAGCCTTCGCTCGCTTCTCTTCTCGCCCATCTCGCCGAGGTCGATTTCGCCATCGTTGAAGGATACAAGGCCGATGCAATCACGAAAGTCGAAGTGCATCGCGCGGCCAATGGCAAGCCTTTCCTCTTCCCGGAAGACGCAAACATCAAGGCCTTCATCAGTGACCTCGCCGACCCGGCGGCATCCTTGCCGCCGCATCTGCCCCATGCGCATCTCGACGATATCGATGCGATCGTCGCGCTGATTTTGAAGCTTGCCGCACCCTTGGACACAACGATGCGGGCTTCATCCGCGAAGGACCCGAACTGACCTGACACTTCTGAACGCGCGCATTGAGGCGACGCTGTCAGCGCCGCCTCGATGTCTGCGGTGCGCAGCCGCGCTTAGAGCAGCGCGGCGGCCTTCGACAAGGCGATATAGAGACCGATCGCGAAGGGAATGCCGACTGCGAGCCATGCAAACACGCCGACGATGCCAAATTCGCCCCTGGCCGCTGTCGCGGCATCGGATGCGACGCGGTCTTCGCGCAGCAACGCGCGTTCGCGCGCGAGTTCCTCGTCGCTCATCCAATGTTTCTCTTCGACCGGTTTCACGAAGAAATTACACACCAGCCCACAGAACAGCAGGAAGGCCATGATGTACAAGGTGACGTCATAGACCAAATTATGCGGCACGCCGTGATTGAGCTGGAATTGCCGTATGTAGGCAATCAGGAACGGACCGACCACGCCCGCCACCGACCACGCCGTGATCAGGCGACCGTGAATGGCGCCGACCATCTGCGGCCCGAAAATATCGGCGAGATAAGCGGGAACCGTCGAGAATCCGCCGCCATACATGCTGAGAATGATACAGATCGAGGCGACGAACAGCGCTGGCAGTCCCAGATGGCCCCAGGTCGGCAGCAGGCAGTAGAGCGCGATCCCCAAGATGAAGATCGTGTAGTACATGTTCTTGCGGCCGATCTTGTCCGACAGCGACGCCCAGAAAATACGGCCGAGCGCGTTGAACAGGCTGATCAGGCCGACAAGACCCGCGGCCGCAGCGACGATCGCCGCCTTCTGCGCGGCGGTCAGGGTGGTGGCCGCCCCAGCGCCGACCAGTTTGGCGCCGAACACATCTTGCAACATCGGGCTCGCCATCGAGATCACGGCGATGCCGGCGGTGACGTTCAAGCACAGCACGCCCCAGATCAGCCAGAACTGAGGAGTTTTCCAGGATTGCTCGAGATGCACGTTGCGCCGCGTGATCATGGCTTTGGTCGCATCGGCCGCCGGCGGCGTCCAGCCCGTCGGCTGCCAGCCGGCCGGCGTTACACGGAAGCCGAGGGCGCCGGCGGACATGAAGACGAAATAGATCGCGCCCATGGCCATCAATGCCGGTGCCACGCCGGGAATTTTGTCGTGAGCGAAATGCGCCATCAGCCAAACGGCGAGCGGCGCGCCGATCATGGCGCCGCCGCCGTAGCCCATGATGGCGAAGCCAGTCGCCATGCCGCGACGATCGGGGAACCATTTGATGAGGGTCGAAACCGGCGTGATATAGCCGAGGCCCTGGCCGACGCCGCAGACGACAGCAACGAGGAAGACCAGCCACAGCTGGTGTATCGAGACAGCGAGCCCGAGCAGCACCAAGCCGCCGCCCCAGCAAAGTGCGGAAACGATGCCGGCCTTCCGGGGCCCCGCGTGCTCGAGCCATCCGCCCCAGATGGCAGCCGAGATGCCGAGCAAGGCGATGAAGATCTCGAAAATATGGGTAACGCTTGGGACGGTCCAATTGCACGAGGTCGTCACGAGCTGGTCGAAAAAGCCCTGCGAAGTGCAAACGGCGGGATTGGCATTGGCTATGAGCTTGGTCATCGGCAACCAAAACACCGAAAACCCATAGGACATGCCGATGCAGAGATGGATTGCCAGCGCCGCCGGCGGCACCAGCCAGCGGTTAAATCTTGGCCCCGCGACCGTGCGTTCCCGGTCGAGTATGCTTCCTCCAGCCGCGGGCATGCCGGCAGTTGCGAACGTGCTCATTGCGCCTCCCAAAATTACATTTTTGTGACAGCGTTGCTTGGTGCACGCCGCCCCGATTGAGCCGTCATCATTTCGATGACTGTCGCTTGATGTTCAGACTGCACATTTGTAGCGCGCCGGGCAAGACTTAATCGACTTTGATCTATGTGGGATTCGCCCATTCCGGCATCGGCGCCGCCGCCGGGACATGCGGGCGCCGGTGCTCGCGCAGCGCTTCGGGGTGCGTTCGGCTCAGGCGCGCAGCGAGAACATCTTCGCAACTGCGACAGCGCGGCGGGCGGATTCGATGCTCACCCTGCCCTCCACCGCCCGCAGCATTTGGAAGACTGCGAAGAGCCGCGGCGTAGCGTGCTCGATTTCGAAGTCCGCATCGCTGTCTCTATCGCCAACTGCGTCCTTGACCGTCGCGATTTCGTGGGAGGTGCCCCCCTGCTCAAGCGCCAGCATCATGGCAACGCACGCTCTTGTCCTCGGGCGCCTGTGGGCGCGCGATCCGGTAAAGATTCACGAGGCGCTTGACCGCCCGCGGCGATCCGCCCGCCAAAGGTGCAACAGACGCGAGCAGGCCCGATTCCGCCGCTGAAATCGACCAGTCGAGGGGCGCCCAAACCTCGGTACGCGTCTGCGCACCCTCAGCATCCCCCTGCCCGATGATGTGCGCAACAAATGCCGCATGGTCCGCTGCGCCGGCGCCGCCTAGCCGAAACGGCACTTGGATCCATTTGTCGAAAGCCGCGGCGTCGGCCTCGATTCGAGCCGGGTCAGCCGCCATCAGCGTCACGATCCCGGGGCCAGCGAAAGCGCGATGCGCCGCCTCGAAAAGGGCGCGGGCTTTTCCTTGCGGCAGAGCGTCGACATGGTCGAGAGCAACCACCAATCGCTCCGGCACTGACTTCAATCCACCCGCCGCGCCGGCCGCGACGCCGTTGCGCTGAACGCCCTCCATGAACGCGCTGAGCGCGGCAAAAAAACGCTCGGCCTGCGCCTTGAGCGTGGTGTCCGCGAAGGGCGACGCCTCGGCCTGAGCTTTGAGAGGCGCGGGTGTTCCGGCGCGGCGATCCGCCTCGGCAGCGCTGCGGGCGGCGAGTTCCACATCGGCTTCGAGCCCGTCGACGCGCCGCATCTGGTGTGCATAGAGCGCATCGAGGGCACGACGGCGGTTCAAGACATCGGTTTCAAGGAAGCTTACGCCGCGAAACAATGGCCGCAGAAATTGCACGCCGCGCAGAAAATTGGCGATGAGCGCAAGCAAGGCAGCGGCATAAGCGGTCTTCGCGGCAAGCGTCAGCCAATCGATATGCGCTTCGATCCAGGTTGCGAGCGACGCCAGTCCCTGGCTGGCGCTGCGCAAAGAAGCGAGCCATTTCGCCTGGTCGGCGACCGCGGCGTCAAGGCCAAAGCCGAGGAGCGCGAGGATCGCGGCCGTGACGAGCAGCCGGGTCTGACCTTTGAACGCCCAGAACGCGCGCAGCGCGCCGCCGATACGGCCGAGCAAGCCGCCCGATTCGGCAATGTCGCGGACCATCGATTTGTAATTGGCGATCGGGTCGCCGGTGATGCCGAAACCTTCAAGCCGGCTCTCGATCTTGGCGCGGTTGGCGCGGGCATAGGCATCGACCTGGGAACCGGCGGAGTCGAACAGGACGGTTTCGGCGAGCCGCGCCCGGCGGCTCTCGATTTCGTCAAGCTTTTCGCGCTCGGCATCGAGACGCCGACGCGCCTCGTCGAGGCGCTCCGCCGCCTCGCGCGCGACAATCTGCGGATCGCGCACGGCATGCGCCACTTCGCGGACAAATTCCGGAAATTCCACGCCGAGCCTGTCATAGAGGGCGCCAGCAAGCGCCACGCTCGGCTCGCCGTCAAAGCCCCCAACATCGATCCGTAAAGTGGCAATTCGGGTCAGAAAAGGTCCCCCGGCGCCAACGGCCGCGGCGCTCAGGGCCTCGATTTCGGCGAGAAGCTTGGCAAGCGCAAAGCTCTTGCCGGATCCGGACTCGCCGAGAAGAGCGATCGTCAGTGGCGTCTCGGTATCGCGGTGGGCGGCGAGCTCGGCCAAAGGCCGCAGCGCCTTGCCGAGTCCAAGCGCATCCGCCCCGCGCGGCAGATCGGCGGCGAAGATACTGCTTCGCTTGCCGGGGTTCGACTGCGCTGCGAGGGCCGGAAAGCTCGGAGCGGCCGGCTCAGGACGGCCTTCCCTGCCAAGATCGCGCGTCGCAAGATCGGTCACGTTGCCGTTCCTTTCGAGAACACCCATTTAACATTGGCCCGCGGCGTTCCGCTTCGGCATTCAGCTCAAACATCCCAATTGTGACCAGCAAAAGACTGGCGCGGCGAAACGCGGGGGATTTGACTGATGCCGGCGGCGCTGGACCGCGCGCACCAAGCCGTTTAGAGCATGACACCGAAAGTGGAAACCGGTTTTACGAAAAGATCATGCCGGCAAGAGCTGAGAATTTAGAGCAGGATCCTCTCCGGCGATCGCCGCTCTAAGCCCGGCGCTTTAATTTCCCTTCAAGCGAGAGACGAAGCCTCGATGGCGCGGCAATTCATCTACCATATGCAAGGTTTGACCAAGGTTTATCCGGGCGGCAAGAAGGTCTTGGAAAGGGTCAACCTCTCCTTCTATCCCGCCGCCAAGATCGGGGTGCTCGGCGCCAATGGCGCGGGCAAATCGACGCTGTTGCGTATCATGGCGGGCCTCGACAAGGAATATTCCGGCGAAGGCTTCCTCGCAGCGGGGGCAAGGGTCGGCTATTTGCCGCAAGAGCCCCAACTCGATGAAAATCTCAACGTGCGCGGCAATGTGATGCTCGGCGTCTCCGCCAAGCAAGCGATCCTTGACCGTTACAATGAACTGGCGACGAATTACTCCGAGGAGACCGCCGACGAGATGACGCGGCTGCAGGACGAGATCGAAGCCAAGGGTCTCTGGGATCTCGATGCGCAGGTCGATCTCGCCATGGATGCGCTGGGTTGCCCGCCCGACGATTTGTCGGTGGGGCAGCTTTCAGGCGGGGAAAAGCGCCGCGTTGCGCTCTGCAAGCTGCTTCTCGAACAGCCGGATCTGCTGCTGCTCGACGAGCCGACCAACCATCTCGACGCGGAGACCGTAAACTGGCTCGAAGGACATTTGCGCGCCTACCCCGGTGCGATCCTGATCGTCACCCACGACCGCTATTTTCTCGACAATGTGACCGGCTGGATCCTCGAACTCGATCGCGGCCGCGGCATCCCCTACGAGGGCAATTATTCCTCCTGGCTGAAGCAGAAGCAGAAACGCCTCGCTCAGGAAGGCCGCGAGGAGGAAGCGCGCGTCCGGCAACTCGAAGAGGAAGCCGAATGGATTGCCGCGAGCCCCAAGGCGCGACAGGCGAAATCCAAGGCGCGCATCCAGCGCTACGAGGACTTGCTCGCCAAGCAGAACGAACGCGCGCCGAATTCGGCGCAGATCGTCATTCCTGTTGCCGAACGGCTCGGCACCAACGTCATCAGCGTGGAGCATCTCTTCAAAGGTTTCGGCGATACCCTGCTCATCGAGGATCTGTCGTTCAAATTGCCGCCGGGTGGCATCGTCGGCGTGATCGGCCCGAACGGCGCCGGCAAGACCACATTGTTCCGGATGATCACCGGCCAGGAAAAACCCGACAAAGGGAAAATCGAGATCGGCGACACCGTTCAGCTCGGCTATGTCGATCAGTCCCGCGACGCGCTCGATGGCACAAAGACCGTCTGGGAGGAGATATCGGGCGGCAAGGATCTGATCAGCCTCGGCAAGCGCGAGGTCAATTCGCGCGCCTATGTCGGTGCCTTCAATTTCAAGGGTTCCGATCAGCAGAAGAAGGTCGGCCAGCTCTCCGGCGGCGAGCGCAACCGCGTGCATCTCGCCAAGATGCTGAAGTCGGGCGCCAATGTCCTGCTGCTCGACGAGCCGACCAACGACCTCGATGTCGATACTTTACGGGCACTCGAGGAAGCGCTGGCCGATTTCGCCGGCTGCGTCCTCGTGACATCGCACGATCGCTTCTTTCTCGATCGCATCGCCACCCACATGCTCGCCTTCGAGGGCGAGAGCCATGTCGAATGGTTCGAGGGGAATTTCGCCGATTACGAGCAGGACAAGAAGCGCCGGCTCGGGATCGAGAGCGTGATCCCGCACCGGATCAAATATAAGAAATTTTCACGCTAGTGCCGTAGGCCGCTCCGATCAGGAGCGCGCCGCCAATTTCACCGCAAGCCCCGTGACCGACACCCTTTGCAGCAGCGAGGCGCCGGGCGCGTCGCCGACATCGGCGTGATCGATTCCGTAATCGACTTCGATAATGGCGTCGGCGTCGCAATCCTCCGCCGCGTCGATCAGATTTTCCAGCGCCTTGGCCTTGTAGAATTCGGGCGTGACCGCCGAACGTGGACCGTGCCAGCTCGAAGCCGCCTGGATCCTGCCGATCGGGGTGAATTTCTGGCCGTCGATCTCGTCGTCGAAAAAGATCCGCATAATCTTCCTCTTTTCTTCTCTTTGCGGCGCGCTGCCGGGATGAAGAACTTCATCCGCCCCCAAACGCGCTCGTGGTCATTTTCAATACGCGCTGTCGCGCGCTGCCGTTACGTGCCGCCGGGACTTAAACCGGGTGATTTGGCGAGCATCACCTTACTACGAGTTCAACGGCGCAAGTTTGATGACAATGTGTCCGTCATCCGCGCGTTGAACAACGCCTTGGTATTATGTGTTCACAAAGAATTAAAACTCTGTTGCAGTCCGCGACTGACACGTGGTCTCTCCACATCCGAATTGAAGCGCGCTCACGCGTTTGAGAGCACACGATTTCGCGAGGTGTCGGTGCGGAAGCGACGGAGCGCCGAGCATCGCCCGCGCAAGGTCGTGTGCGCCGGAAATCCGGGAATTCGTCTGCGGCAAACGGGGAAGAAGTCCCCTTTGGCGTCATTCGCGCGTTAGGATCTCCGCTCGCGACCGGCCGGGCGCTCAAGAATTGTTGCACCTTCGCAATCGACTTCACGCCATAACGTGCACGTCACCGCGGGAGTGCGACAAATCGGCGATCAGCGAGTTGTGATTAACGGAGTCATTCGGACTGCGAAACCGCGTTAAGGCGGCGTATCCCACGCGGGGCTTCAGACGCCGGCGGGTGCCTTGATCTCGGGCGGCCAGGGCAGCGCGTTGAGCGGCGCAACCGCCGCCAAGATGTCGTTGGCAACGACGAGATGCGCGGGATTGGATGTGTCGAAGGGCTCGTCGGTCGCAGCGATCAGAAGGCCGCCGTTGGGCTGGTACTCGACAATGCCCGTTGCCGGTGGGCTGATCGGAGGCGCGAAACGGGGACCGACATAAGAAATCCAGGCGAGCCGATAATGTGGCGGTACACTGTGGCTCCAAAAGCGGTGGATGTCGGCGGGATAGGCACTGCACCAAGTCGCATCAAACGATTCCGCAAGCGCCAGAACTGCGGGCTTAAAGATTGGGAAGCTTATAAGCGCCGCGTCCGGCGTGCCACGCCACGGAGTGTGAATATCGGCATCGTTCGTGACATAATTTGAAATATTCCATGATCCAGCGTGCACGCGAACGCCGATTGCGCGTGGTTGAACGTGCATCGAATTTACGACGCCGAAGCTGTAACCGTAAATCGGTATGGGATCGCCATTATCGGCCCGCGAGATACTCGCGGCGATTGCGGCGGGCAGCCCACTGCGGATATCCTCAAACTGGATCGGCTTCCTCGGGCTCCGGTCCAGACCCAATGATTGAAGGCAGGATCGATCCTGCTCAGACGGTCCAGAAGGTTGAGAAAGCGCGCTGCGAGCTCCTCAGGTGTCTCGCGACGCCGGCAACTGGATTGCCTGCGGGATCGACGACAGCGCACGCACCGCCATGATCTCACGTGGTGCCGAGGGCAAGCGGCTAATGTATCGAAGACCTGCTTAGTTCTGCCTCCTGCCAAGTGCGCAATGGAGTGCGACGCAAAAGTTAAGCAGCTTTGCGAAGTGGGCTATCAAATTCAACTCGGTCATCGTGTGCCATCCTTCTGGCAGCGCGATACGCATTCTTGCGATCTTGTTTTTGTTCCTGACTCCCGAAAGTTTCATCGCATATGACCTGCAAAGCTTCCTCTAAGACGCTAACTGAGGAAATGAAATCACCATCAAGCAAATCATATTTCGGCTTTAGATAATTCAGAAAGAAATTTCTGAACCCCTTGAATCTGAAGCCGATTAGTTCCCTGGATTTCATATCCAAAGCGAGTGTAAGGAAGCCGTCAACGCGTCGATATACGCAAGCTACATCTCTCCTCACGTATTCGATCGCGTCGGCATCGTGCAGATAGACAGCTGTCGGTTTGTATTCGGCTCTGAGGTCCGGTAATTCCATCGGTTCTCCAGTCATGAGTGGCGCTCCTTCACCACAGTTGGCTGACGTAGCGGGTTTGATGCTCGACCGGCAACCTTGAGTCAGCCTTGTCGGCCTCGACGAACCCCCAATGCGTGACTATTCCCCTGCTTGAAAGTTGGCCGCCGTTGGAAGCGGCCGGGCGCACGTAGGCAGCAAAGACCAAGTCATCTGGAACTGCAGACTTCAGCGCTACGCTCACTATATTAGGGGCATATTCGTAAAAGCATTGTGGCTTCAACACGTAAACCAATACATTTGCACCGTCGTTGTCGTCGGCGAGTGGCCTTTTGATTCCCCGGAACGAGGCGTGCGCACTGGCCAGAGAGATGAGGCCACTGCCCGCATCGGGCCGATTCCTATGAAAAACGCCTGGGACCGGCGGCGGCTTCCCAAGCACGATGCTCCACAACTCGAAATTAAGCTGCGATCGCCCAGCCTTTGCCAGCGTGATCGCGTCGCGCGTTGAAAGCGCGTAAATGCACGGAACCGTTCGATCTTCAGGTGAAGGGGCAGCAACCGTAGGGGGAAATTTCAGCCATTCACCGATGCCTTCGTGTCCGCGAACTGCACCAAGTGGCGTTTTCGAATTGGCCATAGCAGGACTCGCAAATTTGATTTCGCGCCCACTAGCATAATCAACCAATTCGCCCAAGCAATTTCGGCTCGCGCCAGAGAATCGATCAACCTCGGCAACAATAACGGCAACTGTCATCTTAGTTTGCACGGCTCCTCGGAGCTGCCCTGGTTGGCGTCCGCGGCGTTGCGCATGCTCATAAACGAAGAGGGTCTGGGCGCCGGGCGTTTATTTGCCGCTAGCGCCGATGGCGAATTCAGCAAATTCTGAATTGTGCTGCGAAAAACCTGTTCATGCACAGTGGAATCGCATTGACGGGTTTCTCTGTCATCGCTCATCTGGCCTGTTCCTCGACGGGGGCGAGTCGCGTCCTGGCAGATGCCTCGCCTGCCTTCTCGGCTATGGGACTGGCGACCCCGAATATCGGGGCCTAAGTGGGTCGTGCCGTTGGCGACCTATGATCGCCAACTTTTAGCGAGCCCCATTTCGGAGCGGCCAACAAAGTTTGATTCGTTTAGCTGTCAAGCGTCGAATCAATTTATGTGTTGAGCTGAGCAAACGTTAACCAATTCACCCCTGCGAACCCAAGCGGAAATTTCCGTTTCGGCCGGTTTTGCGCCGATTTCAGAATAGGTGGCACTCAACCGCAACAAATGGCACGGCCGACAATCTTTGCTGGTAAATCATTGATATTATGTGAAGTTGGTTGTCAGCTCAGACCGTTGCTTTCTCAAGTACATAATTGCCGTCTCGCCGTAAAGAACACAACACGAATGCTAATTGGACCAAGGAGGCCCGCAGTGAAGTGCAAACCCTAAAAAAGCGGGAGGAGCACAATCCGCTCGACACAATTGCCTGAGGTGCTTTACAATATAAACATATCTTTATATATAGTTCGGCAGACCAGAGCCGAACCATGACCCAGAACCCCGAGACCACCTCCTTCGAATCCCTCCTCGCCGCGCTTGCCGCCGCCGCCGAGCCGACCCGGCTGCGCTTGCTGGCGCTGCTTGCCGAGGCAGAGCTGACCGTCACCGAGCTTGTGACCATTCTCGGCCAGTCGCAGCCGCGCGTCTCCCGCCACCTGAAGCTTCTGCTCGAAGCGGGCCTCGTCGAGCGGCATCGCGAGGGCGCCTGGGTCTTCTTCTTTGTCGCGCCGGGCAGCGCCGCGGCCGGCCTCGTGCGCGACATCCTCGCGCGGCTTCCCGCCGAGGACGAGACGCGCAAAGCCGATCGGGTGCGCCTCGCCGAGGTGCGCCGCGCGCGGGCCGAACAGGCGGCCCGCTATTTCGCCGCCCATGCCGCCAATTGGGACGAGCTTCGGGCGCTGCATATTCCGGAAGAGCGGGTGGAAGCCGCGATTGCCGATCTCGTCGGTTCCGCGCCGCTCAACGCCGTGCTCGATCTCGGCACGGGTACCGGCCGTATGCTCGAACTTCTGGCACCGTTGGCTTCCCGCGCGGTCGGCGTCGATCAATCGCCGCAAATGCTCTCCGTCGCCCGCGCGCGGCTGGAAAAGGCCGGGCTGCGCAATGTGCAATTGCGCCAGGGCGACATTTATGCGCTGCCGGTCGAGCGCGACTTCTACGATCTCGTCATCATCCATCAGGTTCTTCACTATCTCGATGATCCGGCCCGCGCGTTGCGCGAGGCGGCGCGCGCGCTGCGCCCCTCCGGGCGTTTGCTCATCGTCGATTTCGCCCCGCATGCGGAAGAGAGCCTGCGCGAATTGCACGCGCATCGCCGTCTCGGCTTTGCGGGCGAGGAGATCGCTGGCCTTATGACTGACGCCGGGCTCGAATTCATCGAGCGGCGCGATCTCGTGCCCAACAAGAAGGAAGGCGGCAAGCTCACCGTGTCTCTTTGGCTCGGCCGCGATCGGCGCATCATCTCGGATCCGCTTCCTCTGACCTCGCGGGAGTTCGCCTGATGGCTCTGCTCTCCGAAGCGCATCCGCGCGCCAGCCACAGCACCTGCTCGGGCATCGGCGTCTCCTTCGAATTCTTTCCGCCGCAGACGGAAGAGATGGAAGAGATCCTTTGGGCCTCGATCAAGCGGCTTGCGCCGCTTTGTCCGGAGTTCGTCTCCGTGACCTATGGAGCGGGCGGTGCCACGCGCGAGCGCACGCATGCGACGGTTGCGCGGATCCTGAAAGAGACCACGATCAAGCCCGCTGCGCATCTGACCTGCGTCGGCGCGCCATGCTCGGAAGTCGATGCGATCGCCCGCGACTATTGGGACATGGGCGTGCGCCATATCGTGGCCCTGCGCGGCGATCCGATGGGCGGCCTCGGCACCGGCTTCAAACCACATCCACAAGGCTATGCCAATTCGACCGCGCTCGTCGCGGGATTGAAGAAGATCGCCGATTTCGAGATCACCGTCTCAGCCTATCCCGAGGGCCATCCCGAAAGCGTCTCGGTCGACCAGGATCTCGACGTCTTGAAGGCCAAGATCGATGCCGGCGCGACGCGCGCCATCACCCAGTTCTTCTTCGAGAATGAAGTCTATCTGCGCTTTCTCGACAAGGTGAAAGCGCATGGGATCGATATCCCGATCGTCCCCGGCATCGTGCCGGTGCAGAATTTCAAGCAGACGGCGCTGTTCGCGCGCCGCGCCGGCGCCTCGATCCCGCGCTGGCTTGCCGAGCGCTTCGAGGGCTTGGATGAGGATCCAACGACGCGACGCCTGATCGCCGCAACTGTCACCGCCGAACAGGTCTTCGACCTCGTTGACGAAGGCATCGACCATTTCCACTTCTATACGATGAACCGCGCCGATCTCGTCTATGCGATCTGCCATCTGCTCGGCCTGCGGCCAAAGAGCGAAACGGAAGCTGCCTAAGCATGGCTCACCCGCCCCATTCCGACACCGCCGAACACCTCCGCGCACTGGCGCGCGAGCGAATTCTCGTGCTCGACGGCGCCATGGGCACGATGATCCAGGGGCATAAATTCAGCGAGGCGCAGTTTCGCGGGCCGCGCTTTGCGGACTGGCCACGGGATCTGCGCGGCAACAACGATCTCCTCGTGCTCACGCAGCCGAAGGCGATCCGCGCCATTCATCTCGCCTATGCCGAAGCCGGCGCGGACATTGTCGCGACCAACACCTTTTCTTCGACCCGCATCGCCCAGGCCGATTACGGCATGGAAGACCTCGTGCCGGAATTGAACCGCGAGGCGGCGCGCCTCTGCCGGCAAGCGATCGAAGAAGCCGAGGCCAAGGACGGACGCCGGCGCTTCGTCGCCGGCGCCATGGGGCCGACCAACCGCACCGCCTCGATCTCGCCCGACGTGAACAATCCCGGCTTTCGCGCCGTTTCCTTCGACGAGTTGCGCGCGGCCTACGCCGAAGCCGCCGAGGCGTTGATTGAAGGCGGTGCCGACATCCTGCTGATCGAGACGATCTTCGATACGTTGAACGCCAAGGCGGCGCTCGTCGGCATCGACGATGTGTTCGAGAAGATCGGCCGCAAACTGCCGATCATGATCTCCGGCACGATCACCGACCTTTCGGGCCGCACGCTCTCCGGCCAAACGCCGACCGCCTTCTGGCATTCGCTGCGCCATGCCAAGCCGCTCTCGATCGGGCTCAACTGCGCACTCGGCGCGCGCGAGATGCGCGCGCATTTGGCCGAACTCTCGCGCATCGCCGACACGCTCGTCTGCGCTTACCCGAATGCGGGCCTGCCCAACGAATTTGGCCTCTACGACGAGAGCCCTGAATATATGGCCTCGCTCATCGGCGAATTCGCCGACTCCGGCCTCGTCAATATCGTCGGCGGCTGCTGCGGCACGACGCCGGCGCATATTCACGCTATCGCCAAACGCGTTGCCGGCATCGCGCCGCGGCAGATCCCCGAGATCGTGCCCCTGCTGCGCCTCTCCGGGCTCGAGCCTTTCACGCTGACGCCCGACATCCGCTTCGTCAATATCGGCGAGCGCACCAACGTCACCGGCTCGGCGCGCTTCCGCAAGTTAATCAAGGACGGCGATTTCGCCGCGGCGCTCGACGTGGCGCGCGATCAGGTCGCGAATGGCGCGCAGGTCATCGACATCAATATGGACGAGGGCCTGCTCGATTCGGAACAGGCGATGGTGAAATTCTTGAACCTCGTCGCCGCCGAGCCCGACATCGCGCGGGTGCCGGTCATGGTCGATTCATCGAAGTTTTCGATCATCGAAGCCGG
The DNA here is from genome assembly GCA_963759985.1 of uncultured Alphaproteobacteria bacterium. Classification (GTDB taxonomy): domain Bacteria; phylum Pseudomonadota; class Alphaproteobacteria; order Rhizobiales; family Beijerinckiaceae; genus Methylovirgula. The sequence continues at coordinate 694,368 of CAVXBI010000001.1, read as the reverse complement.
GCTAAAATGCATCCAGGGCAAGCCGATCGTGAACTCGATCTCGCTCAAGGAGGGCGAGGATAAGTTCATCGAACAGGCCAAAGCCGTGCGTCGCTACGGCGCCGCGGTCGTGGTCATGGCCTTCGACGAGAAGGGCCAGGCCGATACGCGCGAGCGCAAGGTCGCGATTTGCGCCCGCGCCTATGCGATCCTCACAGAAAAAGTCGGGATCGCGGCCGAAGACATTATCTTCGATCCGAACATTTTTGCGATCGCGACCGGCATCGAGGAGCATAACAATTACGGCGTCGATTTCATCGAGGCCGCACGCGAGATCCGCAAGCGTTTTCCTCTTGTCCATATTTCCGGCGGCGTCTCCAATCTCTCCTTCTCGTTCCGCGGCAATGAGCGGGTGCGCGAAGCCATGCATTCGGTCTTCCTCTATCATGCGATTGCTGCCGGCATGGACATGGGCATCGTCAATGCCGGGCAGCTCGCCGTCTACGACGAGATCGAGCCGGAGCTGCGCGAGGCCTGCGAGGATGTTGTCCTCAATCGCCGCCCGGACGCGACCGAGCGGCTTCTGGCGCTGGCCGAAAGCTATCGCGGCAAGGGGGCGGAGGCCAAGGAGAGGGATCTCGCCTGGCGCGAGCAGCCCGTCGAGAAACGTCTCGAACATGCGCTCGTCGCCGGCATCAACGAATTCATCGAGGCCGATGTCGAAGAGGCGCGGCAGAAATCGACGCGTCCGCTCGATGTGATCGAAGGCCCGCTGATGGCCGGAATGAATGTCGTCGGGGATCTTTTCGGCTCCGGCAAGATGTTCCTGCCGCAAGTCGTGAAATCGGCACGGGTGATGAAACAGGCGGTCGCCTATCTCCTCCCCTTCATGGAAGAGGAAAAGAGAATCAACGGCACGGCGGGCGGCCGGCAGACGGCGGGCAAGATCCTGATGGCGACTGTCAAGGGCGACGTGCACGACATCGGCAAGAACATTGTCGGCGTCGTACTTGCCTGCAACAATTACGAGATCATCGACCTCGGCGTCATGGTGCCGGCGACGAAAATCCTCGAGACGGCGCGCGCCGAAAACGTCGATGCGATTGGGCTCTCCGGTCTCATCACGCCCTCGCTCGAAGAAATGTGCTTCGTCGCGTCCGAAATGGAGCGCCAGGGTTTCGATCTGCCGCTTCTGATCGGCGGGGCGACGACGAGCCGCGTCCATACCGCCGTCAAGATCCATCCGAACTACCACCGGGGGCAAACGGTCTATGTCACGGACGCGAGCCGCGCGGTCGGCACCGTGCAATCGCTGCTCTCGCCTGAAGGACGTGAGCCCTATATCGACAAGGTGCGGGCCGAATATCGCAAGGTGGCGGATGCGCATGCGCGCGCCGAACTCGACAAAACGCGCCTGCCGCTCGCGCGGGCGCGCGCCAATGCGCTGAAGCTTGATTTTTCATCCTATGAGCCGCCGAAGCCGACCTTCACCGGCACGCGGGTATTCCGGCGCTATGACGTCGAAGAACTCGTTCCCTATATCGATTGGACGCCGTTCTTCCACACCTGGGAATTGCGCGGCCGTTATCCGGGCGTGCTGGATGATCCCGAGCAAGGCCCCGCCGCCCGCCAGCTCTATGAAGATGCGCAGGACATGCTCAAGCGCATCATCACTGAGCGCTGGTTCGATCCAAAGGCGGTGATCGGATTCTGGCCGGCGAATGCCGTCGGCGACGACATTCGCCTCTATACGGGCGAGTCGCGCAGCGAGGAGCTGGCGACGTTCTTCACGCTGCGCCAGCAATTGGGCAAGCGCGAGGGGCGGCATAATCTCGCGCTCTCCGACTTTATTGCGCCGGCTTCAAGCGACAAGCCGGATTACATCGGCGCCTTCGTTGTGACGGCAGGCGCACGCGAAGAGAAATTCGCCGAGCGTTTCGCCAAGGCCAATGACGATTATCGCTCGATCCTGGTCAAGGCGCTGGCCGACCGCATCGCGGAGGCTTTTGCCGAACGCATGCACGAACGCGTGCGTCGCGAATTCTGGGCCTATGCGCCCGACGAATTGCTCACCAACGACGAACGCATCGCCGAAGCCTATCGCGGCATTCGTCCGGCGCCCGGTTATCCGGCGCAGCCCGATCATACCGAGAAGGCGACGATCTTCCGCCTGCTCGAACCCGAGCGGCGCATCGGCGTCAAGCTCACCGAATCCTTCGCGATGTGGCCGGGTTCTTCCGTCAGCGGTCTCTATCTTGCGCATCCCGATGCCTACTATTTCGGCGTCGGCAAGATCGAGCGCGACCAAGTCGAGGATTACGCCAAGCGCAAGGGCATGACGGTCGAAGAGGCCGAGCGCTGGCTCGCGCCGATCCTGAATTACGATCGCGTCGGCGCGCCGGTCGCGGCGGAATAGGGCACCAGCAAATCCCGCAGCGTCGCGAGGGTTGAGAAATCCGCCTTGCCGTCGACACGCCCTCGACGGAAATGGCGCTGGAAAGCGGCGACGACTTTTTCCGTTTTCTCGTCGTAGCGGCCGCTGACGCCGATGTCATAGCCATAGCTGGCAAGCATCGCCTGCAGCTCTTCGACCTTCTCGCCGCCGGCGCCGATCTTGAGCGGCACGTCATCGCCAATCGGATGCGGCGGCACGTAATGGCCGACACCAGCCGCAGCCAGCGTACCCCATGGAAAATATTCGCCTGGATCGATCTTGCGGCCGGGAGCAATGTCGGAATGAGCGAGAACGCGCGACGGGGCGATGGCGTGCCGGTTCATGATGTCGCGGCAGAGCGCGATTAGCGCCTCGATCTGCGCCTCGGGATAGGGCGCCGCGCCGAACTCGTGCCCGCCGTTTTGAATCTCAATTCCAATGGAGGCGGAATTCATGTCCGTCTCGCCGGCCCAGCAGGATTGGCCGGCATGCCAGGCGCGGCGCGCCTCGGGCACGAGCTGCAAGATCGTGCCGTCGTCGTCGAGGAAGTAATGCGCCGAGACTTCCGCCTTCGGATCGCAAAGCCGGGCGAGAGCTGCCGCTCCGCTCGCCATGCCGGTGTAGTGAAGGATGATGGCACCAGGCGCCATGCCTCTGCGTTCGCCGTAATTCGGCGAGGGATGAGCCCTGGCAAGCAGGCTGTCTGGCTTGAACCCGGTCATGCGCGCCCGAGGCTTATGGATTCCGACAGCAGCTCCGGTCGCGCTCTCTCACTCTAATCCGCGCAGGCCGGATTGCCGTTTGAAGTCATATACCACTCGTGCGCAGCCGGGCGGCGGCGAACCTTGGCCCGAAGGCGGCGCTCCGGCGTAGCCTGGCGGGGGCGCATAGCCCGGGGGCGGCGGCGAACCTTGGCCCGAAGAAGGCGGCGCTTCGGCGTAGCCAGGCGGCGGCGCATAGCCGGGCGGCGGCCCGGCATAGCCTGCCTGCGGAGGTGGCGGCGGATAATAGCCCGGCGGCGGAGGCGGCGGCGGCGGTGGCGTCGTGCTGGCCCCGATGATCCCGCCCGTCGCGGCGCCAAGGATGCCGCCGGCCAAAGCCGCGCCCGGACCATGTCCCGCGGCGGCGCCGATAGCCGCACCCGTTGCGCCACCGAGCGCCGCGCCCGATGCCGCGCGTTGTTCGGGCGTGTAGCCGCAGCCGACAAGCACGATAGCCATCACTACCGCGCCGCCGAAGAATTTTGCCATTCCATCCTCCCCCCTCGAGCCGGCCCGAGCCAAAAAGGCCTAGAGTGTTCCGACTGATAAATCCCGTAAAATTTTGGCGATCCGCGGCTTTGTTGACGCCGTCTGGCCAAGCGCCTATCCCGGCTCTGCCAGTCGGCCGGATGGCCACCGCTTAAGCGGAGGAAAGTCCGGGCTCCATGGAGACACGGTGCCGGTTAATGTCCGGCGGGGGCGACCCCAGGGAAAGCGCCACAGAAAAGCAGACCGCCTGCCTCTGGCAGGTAAGGGTGAAATGGTGCGGTAAGAGCGCACCGCGCGGATGGCAACATGCGCGGCATGGCAAGCCCCACCGGGAGCAAGACCGAATAGGGGCGCACGCGGCTCGTTAAGGGCCGCAGGTCCGTCTCCGGATCGCCGCCCGGGTTGGTTGCTTGAGGCGGCCGGCAACGGCCGTCCCAGATGAATGGCCATCGCGCGCGCGGGAAGCCGCGCGCCATACTGAACCCGGCTTACAGGCCGGCTGGCAATCTTTCTCAAGGCCGGTCATTGCGACGAACCAACGGACCCGCAACGAGGCAAACCACATCCGGAAACTGGATGCTTCGCTTCGCTCGCAATGACGATGCGCTCTACCCGCCGAGCCGACCGGCGGCATGCGCCAGCATCGTATAGACTTTGCCGGTTTCCGAAATGAGATAGGTGCGGGTCAAGCTGTCGTCGCGATCGTCGCGGCTGACGTCGGCCAGAAGCCGCTCGAATTCCTGCACGTAGCGATCGACCGTATTGCGGAATTCGACATCGCCACGATAGCGGCGGCGAATTTCCTCAAAGGTCTGCTGACCGCGGCCGATATAGAGATGCCGTGAAAAGGCGCTGGCCTCACCGCGCCGATACTTATCCCAGGCCTCGGCGATCGCCCTGTGGTCGACCATTCGCGCAATATCGTGCGAGATCGCCTCCAAGGGCTCGCTCGGCTGTGGACCGCGCGGCAACGTCGGAGGCACGGGCGGCTGCCCATCCTCACGCGAGGCGCGGGCGAGAAGATCGGAGAGCCAACCAGGCCCGCGTTCGCCGGCGGCGCCCGGCCGCGACGGACTGGCAGGCGGAGCTACGCGCGGCGGACGCAACGACTTCGGGCCTTGCCGCCTCGGCAAGGGCTGGTTCGCGTTCCGGCCGAGCCGCTTCGAGACGACGGACCAAAGTGCTGTCGACGCGGTTCGAACCAAAAGCCGCAGGATCGGAAAGATCATACGAGTGGCCGGAGCGTGCGACGATGTCCGTCAATTCGTTGAGCGCCTTGATCTGATCCGCCACGACGCGCCGCATGGCCGCCGTCTGCTCGGCGGTTTCCTGCGGCAGGACTACGGTGTTGCGGCGCAGTTCCTCGCGGGTCGCTTCGAGCTCCCGCTGGATCTCGCGCGACAGGCCACGCATCTCGCCCGCCGCCGCCTGGAAACGCGAAGTCGATTGGCCCAGGATGCCCTCGATCTCGGCATTCGCCTGTTCATAGGCGGCCCGCAAGAGCGCCGTGGTGCGCTCGCGCTCGGTGCCGAGCGAGGTGCGGATGTCGCCGAACTGCTGCTCGACGATGCCGGCGGTCGTTTGCGACGTTTCCGCAAGGAAGGAGCCGATTTCACGAGCCCGGCTTTCGACCCGCTGGAAGGAATCGTCAACGACGGACGCGAAGGTCGACATGACGCTGTCGAACTCCTCGCGCTGCGCCTGCACCGAGCCGAGCAGCGTTTCGAGCGCGGCGCGACGCTCGCTCAGGGTTCGATCGAGCTCGACCTGCGAGCGCGAAAGATCGGCCGCAGCCACGACGAGCGACTGCTGCTGCTGGGCGATCGTCTCGTAAAGCGCGCGGGCGCTCCCGATCGTTGTGCCGGCGTTGGTGCCGAGATCTTCGATGTCCTTGGCGATGCTCGAAATTGCCGCCTCGAATTCCTGGATGCGCGCGGCCAAGGCGGTCTCGATAGCTGCGAAACTCGCGTCGGCGCTGCCGATCGTCTCCTGCAAAGCGGCATTCCTGTCGGCGAGCATGCCGACCATGGCAGCCATTTCTTCTTTCACATTTTCGTTGGTCGCTTTCAGCGAGTCCACCGAAGCCGCCGCTACGGACAGAAGAACATCACTCAGATTGGCCGAGGATTGTTCGAGGGCTGTCGTGAGTTCAGCCTGCTTCTGCGCGAGCTGCGCGACGAGATCGGTTCCCTTCGTCTCGAGTACGGTATGAATTTCGTCCGAACGTGCGCGCAACGTCTCGTGCAGATTGTGGCTACGTTCGTCAAGCGCGGTCTGCAGTTCGGAAAGGCGCGCCGCCAGGGACGAGCCGATTTCGTTGACCCGTGCAGCGAGGACGCCGCCGATATCCCCGATGCGGTCGGCAAGCCTCGAATCGAGATCGTTTGAGGCCTGGGCGAGCAGCTCTCCGAGCGCATCGGAGCGACCGCTCAGCAGCCGGGCGAGTTCGCCCGATTCATGATCCAATGCGGCGCTGATGTTGCTCGTGTGGTGCGCCAGAGTGGTGTCGATCTCGTGCGCCCGGGCGGCAAGATTGTCGGAAAGTGCCCGCCCGTGCCCCTCGAGATCGGTCGAGATTGCGTCAAGCCGGCCGACCACCTGCTCTTCGAAGCGGCCGATCCGTCCATCCAGCGTCTCGGCAATTTCGGCCGCCCTTCCGCCGAGCACCTCATTGACTTCATTCGCCTTGGCGGAAAGAACTTCGGTGATCGATGTCGTGCGCGCGGAGAGAATCTCGTCGATCTCGCCGGCTCTCATTTCGAGCGCGTTGGTGACTTCGCGGCCGCCTTCGCCGAGAACCTTGGCGATGTCGAGAGCCCGCGCCGCCAAGGTTTCATTGAGCGATTTGGCACGAGCGTCGAGACCGGAATCCACGCGCATGATCAGCCCGTCGAGAAATTCTGCCATCTCCTGCATCTTGGCCGCGGCGCGGTCTTCAAAGAGCTGGGTCTGTGACGCAAATACCTCTACCGTCTGCTGGGCGCGCAGTTCGAGCTTGCTGTCGAGTTCCCCACCCTGCATGCCTATCACGGATTCGATCGCTTCAAGCTGTCTGCCAAGTGTCGTCGACAATTGCTGCGCATCATCGCCGAGCTGGTCCGCAATCATGCTGCTTTGACCGACGATCGTTTGCTCGAACTGATCGAGGCGATCTGTCAGCGTCTCGTTGACGCGTTCGTTGTGCGTAACGATTGCATTGATCGCCTCTCTAGCCGTCTCGGAAAAACGATCGCCGAGCACTCCGGCGTGATAGGCGAAAGTCTCAAGCGAATCCTGAGCGGCGAGAGTTAACCGCTCGTTGGTCCTGTCCGATTGCGCGCCTATCTCTCCCAATTGCTGCGCGAGGCCCTGGGAAACACTTTCCTTCGTACGCTCCAAACGGCCGAGAACGTCCTCGGCCTGCGCCGTCAGGCTCTCGATGAGTTGATCGCCCACCTGGCCAAGCGCGAAGCGAATCTCTTCGGCCTTGGTGTCCAGCGACATCGTGATCCGATTGCCCGCGGCGCCTAGATTTTCGGCAAGGCCTGTGGATGCTGCCTCGATCTCGTGCGATAAGGAATCCTGAGCCCCGCCGATCGCGCTGCGCATGCGTTCGCTGTTGGCCTGCATGGCTTCGCGCTCGGTCGACAATTCCTCGACCAGCGTCCGAACACGCCGTTCATTATCGGCATAGGACCGTTCGAGATTCGACACTTCCGAGCGGACCAGGGTCTCGAGTTCGCCGGCCCGCGCCAGCGCCCGCTCGATACCATCGCCCATGGAGACGATCTCGCGGCGGATCGCCTGCGACAGCGTGACCATCTGTTCGCTGGCGATCGATTCCGGCTCGGCAAGGCGCATTGCGATCTCGACCAAGGAGCCGGCGGTCAGACGCATTTCCTGCGCGCGGCGCGCCAACACGGCCGTTACGAAGAAAAACGTCACCGGCCCTGCGACCGCCAATGCAAAGAGCGCGATGTCGGGCCGCGTCGTGAGAGTACCATGCCCGAAAAAGTCGGCGCGATGCACGATAAGATAGATCGCCGCAATGGCGATCCATAAGCCGGAAAAGAGCGAAGCGAGTACGAATGGCGCGCGGCTCGGCTTCCTGTTGAGGGCCCGCAGCATGGCGCCGACCGAGTTGCGATCGTCATTAGCGGGTGGGACCGAGGGCGTGACCGGACCACGCTCGGCGGAGAAATCGGCCGTCTTGGCCGTATCCGCGATCTTGTTTCGTTCCGGCTTCATGGGGGCGAAAAGCGGATGTTCTTCGACCTCCGGCAAGCGAAGCGTCGCGTGCTCGGGCTCAGTGCCGGACTGCGGCAGTTTGACCTCGTTCCCCTCGGCATCACCGAGCGGGGAACGCTTCGCAATTTTCGGGGTTTTGTCCAGATCGGATGCTTTGGGGAAAATCGGGGTCGAGATTTCCGGGCCTTCGGGCGCCTCGGCCGATCCATTCTCGCCGAGGTTCAAAGCCTCCTCGATCGCCGACAGAGCGGCAGCCGCCGGATCTTGCGCCTTGGACGTGGCCATAACTGCCTCTTACTGCGGACCGACGCCGATCGCGGTCCTCAACCAACGGCATGGATGAAACCATGCGTTAACCAAGAGCACTCTACATCCCAGTTCAAGCGATTGAAACCGCCGGTCACAGAAGCTTTCGATTCGTCGTTAACGAAGCCCTCACCATAGTGGAAAAGATATCCACAGGGTCAGGCCTCGGCAGAGGCCTCCTGCTCCGAATTTCAAGCAAAAACCGTGCGATGGCAAGGCAAGGCCTCAGCCTCGTGGGCGCGGCTGGATCTTTCGCTCCGGGAGACGAAATGGGCGTTCTTGGCGACCGCGGCGAGCCGCTCGACCGCCTGCATCTCGCCGTTCAGACCAACGGCGATCTCGCCTTGCAACGCGACCTTTTGAATCTCTTTATGGCGCAGGCTGTTGATTTCGTCGGACACCTGCACGCGCTCGCTGAGGCCGATCCTTCGGCCGCCTGCGACCTCGCTCACAAGATGAATGGATCAGCCCGAGCGATCGGAGCATTCGAGCTTGCCGCGGCCGCCGACGAGTTTGAAAGCGCTCTCATGACCGGCGATGGCGTGGCAGCGCTCGAACCTTTGACCGCCGCTCTCGATCAAGCGCTCGACGCGGTCGAGGCCTATCTGCGCGACCTGCCGCCGCACCGCGGCGCCTGACCCGCCCTCCCACGACCGATTTGTGCTTCCAAAGGCGCGCTGGGCATTGATTCCGCTCGCCTTAGGCGCAGGATCGCAAAAAATCCTTCTGCCGCAAAGACAAGGCTGTTCATCATGAAATCTCTTAAGTATTAGAGAGCCCACCTCCTGCCAGCGCGACCTCCGAGACCAATTCATGATCAAAATTACCTTCATCGACTCGTTTGGCGAAAAGCGAACGGTCGAGGCGGAAGAGGGCTCGACGGTGATGGAAACGGCAATCCGCAATTCCGTCCCGGAGATAACCGCCGAATGCGGCGGCGCTTGTGCCTGCGCGACCTGTCATGTCTATGTCGACAAGGCCTTTTTACCGTTGACCGGGGGGCCCAGTCCGCAGGAAGAGGATATGCTCGATTTTGCTTATGGCACGCAGCCCAATTCGCGGCTTTCCTGCCAGATCAAAGTGACGCCGGAGCTCGACGGATTGACCGTCACGACGCCGCCGCGCCAGGGCTGAGGCTTCGCCCGGCAGGTTTCAGCTGGCCTGACTGACGCGCGACAATTCATCAAGTTGCCGCGCCGCGTCTTTCAAGCCAACCGAACGCGCTCAATGCTTCTCAGGAGCAGTGTATGGAAGAAAGCATAATGACCGATGTCGTGATCGTGGGCGCCGGGCCGGCCGCTCTTTTCATGGTTTTCGAACTTGGTCTCCTCGACATCAAGTGCCACCTCGTCGACGTTCTGCCGCGCGCCGGCGGCCAATGCGCCGAACTCTATCCGGAGAAGCCGATCTACGACATTCCCGGCCATCCGATGGTCACCGGCGATGGACTCGTCGAAAAGCTCCTGGCGCAGATCGAGCCGTTTCATCCGACCTTTCATTTCGAGCAAATGGTCACGGAGCTCGAAGTGCTCGGCACGAGGCAAGCGCCGGCCTTTCGGGTCAAGACCGACATCGGGCGCACATTCGAGTGCAAGTCGGTCGTCGTTGCGGCGGGCGGCGGTTCGTTCCAGCCGAAGAAACCGCCGATCGAGGGAATCGAAGCCTATGAACAGAAGTCCGTCTTCTATGCCGTCCGCAAGATGGAGGATTTTCGTGGGCGCAACGTCGTGATCGTCGGCGGCGGCGATTCCGCGCTCGACTGGACCTTGAACTTGCAGCCCGTCGCCAAGCACCTGACCCTCGTGCACCGGCGCGACGAATTCCGCGCGGCGCCTCATTCGGTCAAAGCGATGCGCGAACTCGTCGCGGCCGGCAAGATGGAGCTCAGGATCGGCCAGATCATGGCGCTTGCCGGCGATGATGGCGAACTCGCCTCAGCCCAGATCAAAAGCGCGAAGGGCGACGTGAGCGAGCTTGCGGTCGAAAGGCTCATCCCCTTCTTCGGCCTCACGATGAAGCTCGGCCCGGTCGCTCAGTGGGGCCTCAATCTGCATGAGAATCTGATCCCGGTCGACACCGCGCAATTCGAAACCAATGTGCCCGGCATATTCGCGGTCGGCGACATCAATCATTATCCCGGCAAGCTGAAGCTCATTCTCTGCGGCTTTCACGAGGGCTCGCTCGCCGCGCAGAAGGTCTACCACTACGTTTATCCGGAAAAGAAGCTCGTGTTTCAATATACGACCTCGTCGACCAGCCTGCAGAAGAAGCTGGGCGTGGGCTAGGTCTTCTCCGATCGGAGAGAATTCGCCAACGCCTCAGCCCCGCTTCGGCGACGAAGCGGCTCGGGGTCTCGCACGAGAGTCGCAAATCGCGCGATCAATTCGGGTAGCAGTAACGCCCGTAGAGATGATAGCCGGGCGCACAAGGATAGCGATAATAGCCCGGCGGATAGTAGGACCCCGGCGGATAATAATAGTACGGCGCCGTCGCCGCGCCTATCGCGGCCCCGGCGAGCACGCCTGCCGCGACGCCGGGACCCCACCATCCCCAGCCGCCACGCCACCAGACATGCTGCACCAGACCGGGTGGCTCTGCTTCCTGGGAATAAAGCGGAGCGTTGATATAAGGAACGCCCGCCGACGCCTCTTTTAACGACATCATTGCCAAAGCCGTCGCGCCGACAACGATGGGTACGACCAGTTTTGCCGCCCTGATCATTGATAGTCTCCCTTGCTCTCCGACCGACTCAAGGATATTTGCGACACCCCCCTACGGCGAATTTACTCCCGCGCCCGTCCTCTGCCAACCGCCGCGTCACGCGCGGCGTTCAAAGATTTGGCAAGTCACGATGAGGCCTTCGAGGTCGTGGCTTTCTGGAAAAGAAACGGCGCGACATCGCCGACGCGCGGCGGGGGCCCGACGGCGAAAGGCATCGGACGGCAGACGGCCATGGCGGAAAGTCCGACGCGGGCCGTGAGCAAGCCGTTCAAGACCCCCTCGCCCAGTCGCGCCGAGAGTTTGGCGGCAATCCCATGTCCCAGCACCTGCTGAATGAGGGAATCGCCGACCGCGACCCCGCCGGTAATGGCAAGATGCGCACCGACCGAGCGCATGAGCTTGAGAAATCCGAGAAATCCCGGGCGTCCGCCGTAGATCTCGGCGATCCTGCGGATCAGGCGGAGCGCCTGGGCGGCGACAAAGGCGACATCGATCAGCGCGCGCGGCGAGATCGCGGTGACCATAGAGACGCGCTTGGCGGCTAGCGCGATCTCGCGCCGGACTTGGTCGTCCAGGGGCAGAATGAGATCGCGCTCGGCGATGTCGATGAGATCGCGTCCGTCGATGATCTCGTGCGTCAGCTCGACGAGCCGGGCGCTCTGCCGGCGCTTGACCTGAAGGGCTGCGAGCGCAGCAACGAGGCGCCGCGCCGCCTCGCGATCATCCGCCGCCCGCGCCGCCGCAAATCCCATATGCAGACGGGCGATCTTCGCCTGCCGCATGATGCCGTAGATTTCCCGTGCCGCAAGCACGACGAGGGCGAAGATCGCCAGGCCGCCGAGGACGACCGCGACAAGACCCAAAATCGGCGACCGCGCGAAAAGTTCTTCGATCAGCCCCGCGATCCAATTGCCGAGCGCGACCAGGATAAATCCGCCGGCCGCCGAGAAGAACAGCCCGCCCCAGGAGATGAGCGCGCTTTTCATGATGCCGCCACGCTGCGCGGCCTCGACCGCCTGCTCCGCTGGATCGATGGCGGCCGCGGCATCCGCCTCCGCTTCGACGAAATCGGCGACCGGCTCGATCGTGAAGGCCGCGCGGCGCGGCTCCTCCTCGGCGGCGAGCGGATGGCCTTTGTCGAGACGGAAGGCCTGCGGTTTGATCTTTGGTTCGGATGGCACGATGGCTCCAACACGCGTAATTTGGTGACAAGCCTATCTCAGCCTGTCGCCAAGCAGAAATTGCAGGGCGCGATCGAGGCGGATATGCGGCAGCGGCAAAGGCATTCCCGCTGCGTCACGCGCCGCGACCGGCGGCCGAAAGCGCACGAAACGATAATCGCGCGGTTCGGCGATGACAAAATCAGCGCTGAAAACCTCATCCGGATCGCTCGGCAATTGTCCCGGAAAAATCGCCGCTTCGGTTTCCCCGTCGAAGACTTCATTTCCGATACGCTCGCCCTTCATCGGCGTTCCGATGACGGCCGGCAAAGTGGCACTTCCGCGCCCGACATTGGCTTCGCGCGTCGCCCGCACCGCCGCAAGCGCCACGACATCGATGGCCGCGCCCAGATTTTCCGCCCGAGCTATGGCGCGCGCCGTCAGCCGGCGCAGGATGGCTTCGAGCCGGTCGTGACTCACATGGTTCAGATGGTCGGCCTTGGTCGCGGCGAAGAGAATCTTGTCGATCTTCGGCCGCAGCAGGCTCGAGAGCAAAGAATTCCTGCCGGTGCGAAAGGCGGTGAGTACGTCGCTCAGCGCCGATTCGAGATCGCGCAGAGCGAGCGGGCCGCCATTTAAGGCAGCGAGCACATCGACCAGCACGATCTGCCGGTCGAGCCGCGCGAAGTGATCCCGAAAGAAGGGCTTTACCACATGCGCGCGATAGGCCTCGTAGCGTCGCGCCATCATCGCAGCAAGCGAATGCGGCGCGAGCGGTGCGCCCACATCCAGCTTGAGCGGGGAAAAGGTCAGGAGCGGCGAGCCTTCGAGATCGCCCGGCATCAGAAATCGGCCGGGCGGCAGTGCCGAAGCCGCGACCGGCTCGGCGCGAGAGGCCTTAAGATAGGCCTTGAACAGCGCCGCCGCGCGCTGCTCCACGTCCTCTTCTGCCACCGCATTGGGGTCCAAGCCCTGCACATAGGTCCGCCAATCGGCCGCAAGCGGAGCGCGCGCCGCGGACAGCGACGCCGCCAGCGTCTCTTGCGACCAGCGCTGATAGGATTTTTCGAGAAGCATCAGGTCAAGCAGCCATTCGCCGGGGTAATCGACGATATCGATTGGAAGCTCCGCCCCGCTCCGCCGCCCGAAGCCCGAGACGCGTTCGTATTCGAGCGTCAGGCGCAATTCCGAGATGCGCTTCGTCGATTGCGGCCACGCCCTGTCGTCGCTGCGCCCACCAGGCCCCGTCAGAACATCGAGGTGATCTTCATAGGCGAAGCGCGGCACGGCATCGTCGGGCTGCGGCTCTAGCCGGCCGCCAATGAGCCGGCCCTCGGCATGGACGCGGAAAACCGGCAGAGGATTCTTCGCGCCGAGTGCCGCGAGCCGTGCCGCAAGCGTTAGATGCTGCACGAGCGCCGTCACGAATATGGTCTTGCCGGCACCCGCAAGCCCGGTGACCCCAAGCCGCAGCGTTCGGCCGGAGAGACTTTCGGCCAAGCTTCGCGCCGCGAGGCTGGCTTCAAACAAAATGTCGGAGAAGGATGGCAAAGGACTCTCTGCGCTATTTCGAAAGCGTGCCGCGCGTTACGAAATATTCGAGCTTCCCCTCGCCGCGGCCGGCTTTCTTCCAGCTCCTGGCGTCGAAATCGATGACGGCGAGACAAGGCGTTGGAAAATGCCCGCGCATCCGCGCGAGCTGGGATTTCTTGCCTTTGCCGACGAGCGCATTGGCAAATTCAGCGAGACCGGGATTGTGGCCCACGACGAGCAGGAACTTCGCCTCCTTCGGCGCATCGGCCAGCACCTCTTCGAGCGTCGCCAGGCTGGCGCCGTAGAGCGCCGGCAGGTAATCGACAGGAAACTTGTCACCGGCTCCGCGCTCGATAGCCTCAAAAGTCTCGCGCGTGCGTTTCGAGGGAGAAACCAGAGTGAGATCGGGTCGCAAGCCGGCGTCGCGGAAATAGCGGCCCATGCGCTCCGCCATCGCGCGGCCGGATTGGCTCAATTCCCGGTCGATATCGCCGCCCCCGGCGAGCGGAACGGCCTCGGCATGGCGCAGAATGGCAAGACGCAGCATTGGGGGATGTTGGTAAGGGCCGCGAGAGGGCCGGACCTGACCATTATCGTCCGAGGAATTTGGGTTGGGAAGTCGGTCGCGGCAGGAAAGATCAGGCTCGATCCCTAATCGCCCATCAGGCTTAAAATCTGCACTCCGCGACGATCGCCGCGCGAACCGCCGTCTGTAGCAATTTCACCACCTCGTTTTCGGCCGAGGCGAAGGACGCCGCATCCAGGCTGCGGCAAGGGGCGATCAATTTGAGGCTGCTCGTGGCGAAAATTGCCTCGGCACGCAAAAGCTCGTCGAGACCGAGCGAACGCTCTAGCGCCTCCAAACCGAGGCTTTGCGCCTTCCGGAGGACAAAGGCCCGCACCGTCCCCGCGAGCACACCGTCGCTAAGCGGCGGGGTGACGATCTGCCGGCCGAAGACCACGAAGATATTGGCGCTTGCGAGACAAGCGATGTGGCCTTGCGTGTTCACGAACAAAGCCTCGTCGGCGCCTTTCGCCAGAGCCTCCTCCAGGCCGAGGATGGCGTCGAGGTAGGGAAGCGCCTTCAATTTCGAGGCCGGGGAGGTCTCGTTGCGGCGAATTGCGGTCGTGGCCAGCGCCAAAGCGGGAAAGGCCGGGGGCGGCGACGCAGCGGAGCCGAACAGAAAGGGCTTCGGATCTTTCGGCAAAGCTAGGCCGCGTGCGCCCCCGCCGCGAGTCAGCGTGAGGCGCACCCCACCGTCGCCGATCGCGGCTGCGAGCCGGTCGAGCGCTTCGCCAGCCGCCGCTTCGCCGAAGGGAATGGCGAGGGCGTTGGCAGCTGCGGCGAAGCGATCGAGATGCGCGTGACGCAGAAACGTGCGGCCGTTGCGGGCCAGCGACGTATCGAAGACGCCATCGCCCAGATTGAGGCCGCGATCGGTCAGATCGAAGGGTGCAACCGGCTTTTCGTGCAGCGCGCCGTCATACCAGAACACGGGGCTTTCTTTCGACCGCCAGACGCAGAAAATTGGCGAAGAGCGCGTGACCCTTCTCGGTCAGGATCGATTCCGGATGGAACTGCACGCCATAAGTCGGATGCGAGCGGTGCGTGAGCGCCATGATCTCGCCCTCCTCCGAAACCGCATCGATCGAGGCCGCGGCCTCGAGCGCCGGCGTGCGTTCGACGATCAGCGAATGATAGCGAGCGACCGTCAGCGGCTGCGGCAAATCTTCAAAGAGGCCCTGGCCATTGTGTTGAACGCGCGAGGTACGGCCATAGAGCGGGCGTTTGGCGGGCACGACCGGCGCGCCGAAGGCAGCGCCCATGCATTGGTGGCCAAGGCAGACGCCGAGGATCGGCACATCGCCGGAAAGCTCTTCCACGACGGCGAGCGAGATGCCCGCATCGCGCGGGGTGCCGGGGCCCGGCGAGATGACGATCGCCGCCGGCGCCATGCGCCTGATTCCCGCAATATCGATGGCATCGTTGCGCAGCACGACCACCTCGTGCCCCAACTCCTCGAAATAGCGGGCGACGTTGAAGACGAAGGAATCGTAATTGTCGATGACGAGAATCGGTCGGTTCATTGCGGCAATTCTTCCAATTCCTTGACGCCGGCGAAAGCATCGAAGAGGCGCTTCACTTTGGTTTCTGTCTCGGCATATTCGGCGGCCGGATCCGACAGGCAGGTGATGCCGCCGCCGGCGTGCAGGCTGGCGCGGCGCCCGTTGAGCACGGCGGTCCGGATCGCGATATTCATATCCATCGTGCCGTCGAACCCGAGATAGAGGATCGCGCCGCAATAATAGCCACGCGGCACTTTTTCGATCGCGTCGATGATCTCCATCGAGCGCCGCTTCGGCGCGCCGGTGACGGAACCGCCCGGAAAAGTGGCGGCGATGAGATCGAGCGCGTCTCTGTCCGGGCCGAGCGTGCCAGTGACCACCGAGACGAGATGGTGGACATTGGCATAGGACTCAAGCCCGCACAGGACCGGAACTTCGACCGAGAAGGGCCGGCAGACGCGCGAGAGATCATTGCGCAAGAGATCGACGATCATAATGTTTTCAGCGCGGTCCTTTTCCGACTTGGTGAGCGCCTCGGCACGCCACAGGTCTTCGACCGGATGGTTTGAACGCGGCATCGTGCCCTTGATCGGCCGCGTCTCGACCTCGGCGCCGCGCTTGCGCAGAAGCAATTCCGGCGAGGACGAGGCGATCACCGTATCGCCGCAGGCGATATAGGCCGCAAAAGGCGCCGGATTTGTCGCCCGCAACCGCTCGTAGAAAGCAAACGGGGAGAAATCTGCGGGCAGATCCGCCGTGTATCTCTGGGCGATATTGGCCTGGTAAATGTCGCCCTCAAAAATATGCCTCTGCACGCGTTCGATCGCAGCATGATAGGAGGCGGGCGAAAAATTCGACATCCAACGGGTGATCGCCGGCTGCGGCGCATATCCCGCTGGCGCGCGTTCAACGAGGCGAAGCGCATGATCGAGCCGCGTCGCCGCACGCGCCTGGCGCTTCACGCCTTCTGCTCGGAAGGCCCGAGGACAAGAGATAGGCGCGGCGCTGCAGCTGATCGAAAGCGAAGACGAGATCATAAAAGCCGAAGTGAACCGGCTCTTCCTGGCGATTGAGGTGGTTTGCCGCGCGCAGGCCGTCAAGCTCCCAGCCGAACTCATAAGGAATGGCGCCGATGACCCCGCCTTGGAAGGGAGGCAGGTTTGGGTCCGTATCCGGCGTGAAGCGGGAGACGAGATCGCGCAAAGCCTCGATCGGGGGCACCCACATGGGGGCGCCGTTCCAGGTTGCAAAGCCCCGAGCCGCGGTAAAGACGCCAAAAGGCTCGATGCCGATGTAGGAATAGCGGCCGAGCTTGGGGTGAAAAAGGGCGCTGTCGAGAAAGGCAAAGCCCGGCCTCTCGGCAAGGCGCTTGGCCAAGTCGAACGGGTCGCACCAGTCGATCTCGTAATTCAAGACGCTGTCGTGTTTCGCGAGCAAGAGAGGCTCCCCGGCTCAGCCGGATGTATCATTTCCGCCGGAATCTTGGAATTGGACGCAAACGCGCGGCATGTGGTGCCGATATGTGGTTTTCGAAAGCCGAGTGCAACACGGCCTCGCAATCCCCTCCCCCCGCCCGCGGAGAAAGGCGGTTATGCGCTCGATTCCATCATTTGCGAAACTGGCTTAGCATGCGCCTGCGCCGCAAAGTGGCGCTTCGAGCCGTGAGGCCCTGATGTGGCGGGTTGTCTGGAGGCCGGTGCTTCTCTTTCTTCTGCCGTTCATCGGCTATGCGGTTCTGCTCCTGCTTCGCCGTTCGACGCCCTTTGCGAGCCGCAACTGGAGCCAGGGAACCGTATCGGCGCTGACGCTTGCCGGGCTCCTTGCGGCCGTCGTCGGCGTCTTTCTCTTCGGGGTCTTTGCTGAGCGTCATCTCGGCGCCTATGTGCCGGCTCATATCGCGAATGGCGTATTGGTGCCGGGGCATATGCAATGAGCGCGCCCGCGATTGCCGCGCCTGCGGCGGCGAAAGCTCTGCTCGAGCACAAGGGCCTCGTTCGCGTCCTGACGCTGCTCGATCAAGAAGGCGAAGAGGCGCGCCTTGTCGGCGGGGCGCTGCGCAATGCGCTGCTGCATCGGCCAGTGGCGGAATTCGATATTGCGACGACCGCCACGCCGGAGACGGTGATCGCGCGGGCCGAAGCAGCGAAGCTGCGCAGTGTGCCGACCGGGCTTGCGCATGGGACCGTGATGCTCGTCGTCGACGGCAAGCCGTTCGAGGTCACGAGCCTGCGCGAAGACATCGAGACCGACGGAAGGCACGCCAAGGTCCGCTTCAGCCGCGATTTCGAGGCCGATGCCAAGCGACGCGACTTTACCATGAATGCGCTGTCGATGACGCGGCAGGCCCTGCTTTATGATTATGTCGGCGGGCTTGCCGACATCGAGGCGCGAAAGCTCCGGTTCATCGGCGATCCGACGGCGCGCATCCGCGAAGATTATTTGCGCATTCTCCGCTTCTTCCGTTTCGCCGCGGCCTATGCCGAGGGCCCGCTCGATGCTGCCGCCCTGCTCGCCTGCCTGCGCGAACGCGAAGGGCTTGCGCGGCTTTCACGCGAGCGGGTACGCAGCGAAATCCTCAAGCTGCTTGCGGCCCGACGGGCCGGCGAAGTCACGCGCGAATTCTGCGAGACCGGCCTGCTCGGGCCGCTGCTCGCCTGCGCGCCGCATCCGGCACGGCTCGAAAATCTGCTGCGCTTCGCCGCTGACGAGGCGCCCGATCCTCTCCTTGGTCTTGCCGCGCTCTGCGTCAATCTGCCGGAAGATGCCGAAAGGCTGCGCGAGCGGCTGCGGCTCTCGAATCCAGAGACGCAGCGCCTTCTGGAAGCAGCGGCGGCTTTCACAACGCTGCATGAATTGGAGACGCCGCCGCCGGCGCCGGCTCTGCTGCGACTCATCTTCCGCCATGGGCGCCAAGCCGCCTGCGACGCGCTCGCGCTCGCGGCGGCCGAGAGCGGAGCCGATACATCGCCTTGGCGCGAGGCGCTCTCTTATGCGCGCGTCGCAAAGGAGCCGCGCCTGCCCTTCTCCGGCGCCGATCTTCTGGCGCGCGGCGTCCCGGATGGCAAAGCCGTTGGCGAAGCCTTGAAGGATCTGCAAGCGCGCTGGATCGAAGCCGGCTTTCCGGACGATCCGCGCCAGCTTGCAGAACTGCTCGCTGGGGTCACGGAGGCGGCCAAGAGAGCGGCCAAGAGATGAGAGAATGCGGCTTGCAGAACGCAGCCGGTTCCTTACGCCACCCCTCTTGCGTAGCGCAGCGCGGAGGCCAGGATAGATTTCCAGCCGCGGCACGTCATCCGGTCTCGCCTGCACCTCGATCCACTCCCGCATGGGCGGCCGGCCATATGGCCTGAAGGCCGTGGCTGTCCCTGACTTGATCAGTCGAGCGGCTTCGACCGCCGGGACCTTGACGCCGACCGCCGCGCCGAAAACGCAGAATGCCAACCGCCGTCCAAGGAAAGCTGCCGGGCAGCCGAACATCGAACCGATCCGCAGTTCGGGTTCGGTCACGCGCATATGCGCCACAAGCGCGTCGAACAGCGCCCTGTCGTGGATTGGCCCATCACGCGAGGGCATGCAGCTTTCTTCGGAGCCTATGCGTAATCACGAAATCTAAATGTATCATAATGCTTCTTCGCAGGCGTGCGCCGCGCACCAACTCCGTTCATCGCGACGAAGAAGCACCAAATTCATGCCCAGGGCGTGACGGGAGGCACGTCACAGGGTGCTTCCGCTTCGACGGTGCCGAAGTCCGCCGGGCTGACGATCTCCAGATATTCCATGTCGGGTGAATAATCGAAAAGATAATGGGTAATGCCGGGCCGCTGATGCACGCAATCTCCGGCCGAAACGAGCGTCTCCTTGTCTTCATACATGAAGCGCGCCCAACCCTTCATCATGATGACGATCTGAAAGTCGGCGACATGCTTATGCCAACCGGTGCCTTCCGTGGGCGGAAGATTGGCCTTGACGAGGTGGGCGATCACCTTGCCGTTCGTCGCCTTGGCGATGCCGAGATCGCGATAAAGAAAGAACGACCGCAATCCGTCGCTCCGAAACTCGGTGTCTCCCGGCTTGACATGGGAAAAGCAGTTCCCGCTTTCTCCTGTCTTCTCATAATTCTTTTCTATCGTTGCTGAATGCCCTTCTGTCATTGCAACCTCCTTCGGTTCGACATGCAGCGTCCGCGCACCTTTCGGTCATGCCGGATCAGTTCATCGCCAGCACCAAATTGCGGATCACGGGATAAATCTGCGCGTTCCATCGCCTGCCACTGAATGTGCCATAATGGCCGACGCCGACTTGGAAATGGTGACGTTTGAGATGCGGACGAAGGCCATTGCACAGGATGTGCGCCGCAGCGGTCTGGCCGATCGAGCAGATGTCGTCCCGCTCGCCTTCAACCGTCAGAAGCGCGGTGCGCTGGATGGCGCGCGGATTAATTTTGCGGCCGCGATAGGTGAGCTTTCCCTGCGCCAGCAACGCGTCTTGGAAGACGATTTTGACGGTCTCGATGTAGAACTCAGCCGCCAGGTCGAGCACGGCGAAATATTCGTCGTAAAATTTCATGATCGCTTTGGCCTGTTCGATCCGCCGTTGCGCAGATGATGATAGAGATCGCGATGTGCTTTGATATGCCGATCCATATTCATCGACATAAAGGCAAAGAGCTGAACGAAGCCGGGATAGACGCTGCGCCCGGCCCTCGGAGCGGAAAAGGCACGGTCGAAATCAGATTTCTCTCGAACCATGAGAGTGGTTTCGAAGTCGCAAGTTCATTGACCTTCGACGGGTTTACCCGGGTATCGATCGGCCCCGCCATCAGCGTTAGACTGCGCGGCTCGGCCGGGTTGCGATCCTCGGCCATCACGGATGCGGCGACGAGCGCTTGCACGCAGGGTTGGCACACCGCCAGCATATGCGCGCCGGGACCGATCTTCTCCAGGCAGCGGATGATGTAGTCGACATAATCATCGAAGCCGAATGGCCCTTCGGAGAGCGACACGTCGCGGGCGTTTTTCCAATCGGTGATGTAGACGTCGTGGTCGCGCAGCAGCGTTTTAACGGTCTCGCGCAGCAACGTGGCGAAATGGCCCGACAATGGCGCAACCACCAACATTTTCGGCTGCGGCGTCGCCCCTTCCTTGGCAAAGCGAATGAGATCGCAGAAGGGTAAGGAGAGCACGATTTCTTCGCGCACGGGGACGTGGTGACCCTCGATCACGACGCTATGGATGGCATAGGGTGGCCGCGCATGGATCAGCCCGCCGCGCGCGGTCAGCTCCAGAAGCGCCAGAAGGTTCTTGCGAAAGCCGACGTTGTGAACGCCATCGAAGGGCTTGCCCATGCTGACGATGGCGCGCGCCATGGCACGAAGCGGCTGCGACGCGTCGTATAGGTCTGGTAAGCTCGGTACAGCATCTCTGCTGCGCGCATTCTCCGATAAGCGGCTGGCCAAATTGCTCTTATTCTGCGAACGCGCACGGTTCTTGCAAGCAACGCTAATGCTTTCGATGCTGCGTCGCAATATCATGGGACTGCCCTTGTGAACGAATTAACCCGCGACGGTCAGGTGAGCTGCATGACCCGTCCCGTGCTGACCATCTCTAGCAAGAACTACTCCTCTTGGTCGCTGCGCGGCTGGCTGCTCTGCCGCCTTGCCGAACTGGACTTCGACGAAGAGGTTGTTTCGATCGATGATCCGGCCAACCGGGCCGAACTGCTGCTGCTCGCGCCGTCCGTTCTGGTGCCGCGGCTGAGCCAAAACGGCGTCAGCGTCTGGGATACGCTCGCCATCGCCGAATATTTGGCCGAGCTTTATCCGCAGGCCGGCATGCTGCCCAAAGATCGGGCGGCGCGGGCGCATTGCCGCTCGATCTCAGGCGAAATCCATTCGGGCTTTTACAATCTGCGCTCGGCGCTGCCGATGAACCTCAAAGCGCAGCATGAGAACTTCAAAATCTTTGCCGGCGCGCAGCCCGATATCGATCGGGTACAGACGATCTGGGGAGAATGTCTTGAACGCTGGGGCGGCCCGTTTCTCTATGGCCCGGCGCCGACGATCGCCGACGCCATGTATGCGCCTGTCTGCACGCGCTTCGTGACCTATAATGTGCGGATGACCGATGCGGCGAAAGCCTATTGCGAAACGATCATGAATTGGCCGCCGATGCTGCAATGGATCGAGGCGGCGAAACAAGAGCCGGAAGAGATCGAGGAGCTTGACGTCGAATTTTAGCGCCAATGGAGACAGATTGCGCCAGCAACGAATGCTGATTTCCCACCGTGGCGGCCCGGAGGTTCTGACGCTCGTCGACGAGCCAATGCCGCAACCCGGCCGCGGTCAAGTTCGACTGCGCGTTCTCGCGACCGGCGTCGCCTTCGCCGACGTGCTGATGCGCGAAGGACTTTATCCCCATATGCCGCCCTATCCCTTCGCCCCCGGTTACGACGTGGTCGGCGAAATCGATGCGGTCGGGCCCGACTTCGGCCTCGCGGTCGGCCAACGCGTTGCCGCGCTGACAGTCACCGGCGGCTATGCCCGCTACATCGTAGTGCCCGCGGAAGATTGCGTCGCTGTGCCGGAAGGCGTCGATTTAGCCAGCGCCGTCGCCTTGGTGTTGAACTATCTGACCGCCTATCAAATGCTGCATCGGGTCGCCGCGATAACGGCAGGATCCCGGATTTTGGTGCATGGCGCCGCCGGCGGAGCAGGCTCGGCGCTGGTGGAGCTCGCGGCGCTCAGCGGGTGTGCGATCTATGGAACCGCGTCGAAGGCCAAACACGAGTTGCTTACGCGTCTCGGCGCGGTGCCAATCGACTACCGCAGCGAGGATTTTGTCGCTCGTATTCGTGAACTCACCGGCACCGGCGTCGATGCCGTCTTCGATCCGATTGGCGGCAAGAATTGGCGCCGCTCATTCGCTACGCTGCGGCCGGCGGGTGTGATGATTTGCTATGGCGCCTCGGCGATGACGAGCGGCGGCCGCCGCAATTTTTGGAACATTCTGCGGTTTCTCATCGGCATGCCGCTCTATACGCCGCTATCGTTGCTCGGCAAGAGCCTCAGCGTCTGCGGTTTCAACGTGACTCTCCGGAAGCAATCTCGCCCCGATCTCTATCGCGCCGATCTAACGACGCTCCTGCGCATGTTGGCCGATGGCCGGATCGTTCCGGTGATCGCAGCGCGCCTGCCGCTGGAAAAGGCGGCCGAGGCTCATCCCATGCTGAACAACGCGTCGGTCAGTGGCAAGATCGTGCTCGAGCCCTGACGCGACGCCACCGTCTCAACTTCGCCTCGCGATTTGGCGATCGCTCGATTTGTAGCAATGCCGCCAATCAGGCTTTTAGCGAGCATGGTTCATGGTGCTGGCCAATTCGGATTGCACGCCAGACACATGGAGGCCGCTATATGGCCGAACAAATCGCACAGAGCGGACGCGCGCACGACCTAACCGCAAAGGCCGCCCGAGAGTTCAAGCGGCTCGTTGTCATCACGCTATATCTGTGGGTGATATTCGGATTGTACGTGCTTGATGAGACCGTCATTCTGGGAAAAGAGCATATCAGCTTCTCGTCTCAGGGGTTCGCGATCATCAATGCGTTGGTTCTGGCAAAAGTCCTTCTGCTCGGCGAAGACACGGGTTTTGCGCGTCGGTTCGAGGACCGGCCGCTGATCTACCCCATTTTGTACAAGGCACTCGCGTTCGCGATCCTGTTTCTCGTTTTTCATATCTGCGAGAACATTCTGGTGGGGTTTTGGCACGGCAAGAGCGTCGTCCAGAGTTTCCCACAATTGGGCGACGGGACGTCGAGAGCCTTTTTATGTGTGGTCGCGATCCTGTTTGTCTCGCTCATCCCATTCTTCGCGTTCCGAGAAATAGGCCGTGTCATCGGCGAGGATGAACTCCGGGCTCTCATTTTCAAGAGAGGCAGGAAAGTCTTCAAACTTCAGTCCATGCCATCCTGAACGGAACGGCGCGACCCTATCATTCAGCTCTTCGCCAAACTCGTCGCAGAGAAATGCCGGTACTAGCCGACAGAGAACGATCTGTCGCGATCGGCTCCGGAAAGAAAGAGGCCGCCATGTTCGGCGGCCTCCTCAAATGATTCCCGATTAGCAGGGCGCGCACCAACACCTGCCCCAACCGCAGACCCGGTGACTCCAGGGTCCACACCAACGGCCCCAGAATGGCCCACAGGCCGCTTTCTGAATTGGCGAGAAGTTTTGCGCTTGGGATTTGATCGTGACAGCTCCGCGCGACGTCTGGGCGTCGGCGCTCGAAGCGAGGGAAGCGGCTAGCAAAATTGCCGCCATTGCGAATGTGACACGTCGTAATTTCATCAGCGTATCCTCCTCAACGCCCAATCGGCGCTAGCCCAGCTCACCTAAGAACTAGGCGATCCGATCTAAAACAAAATTGCGACGAGAGTAAATCGCAAAGCCATTCGACATCGAGCGAGCGCGCAAACTCAGCGGCGAAAGCCCCTTGCTGCGCACCGCAACCTCGATAAAAGCAACAAAGCCAAAGTCATGCACGCCTACGCTGCCGGAGTCACGCGTGCATTGCGGTCCCAAATTTCCACAAGAACATAGAATTCGAATCAAAATGACCTGCGACACTTTCCGCATTGTCACCTTAGAATATAGAATCTGTGCGCCGCTCTTGGGTCTTTACGCTGCCTTCTTCGTCGCAATCGCCGCGAGCGTTTGCAGGATGATGCGCGTGCCTTCGAGGCGCGCCGCGGGATCTTCGAAGTCACGGATGAAAACGACGCGCATGTCGGGCCTGACTTTCGCGTCCGGCCCCTGTTCCGCGACATAGCGCACGAGGCCCTGAGGATTGGCGAACGTATTGTCGCGGAAGGAAATGGTGATGCCTTTCGGGCCGGCCTCCAGCTTCTCGACATTGGCTTTGCGGCAGAACGCCTTAATGGCGACGAGCTTCAACAATTGCCCGACTTCGCGCGGCAACGGCCCGAAACGGTCGATCATCTCGGCGGCGAAAGCCTCGATTTCGGCGTCGATCTCCAGCTTCGACAAGCGGCGGTAGAGGCCGAGCCGCACGTCGATATCGGCGACGTAATCCTCCGGGATCGTGACCGGCGTGCCCATAGAGATCGAAGGCGACCAGGCCTCCTCCGCCGGTTTTTCCATGCCGGCCTTGAGCGCCACGACCGCTTCTTCGAGCATCTGCTGATAAAGTTCGTAGCCGACTTCCTTGATATGGCCGGACTGCTCTTCGCCCAAGAGGTTGCCGGCGCCGCGCAGGTCGAGATCATGGCTTGCGAGCTGGAAGCCGGCGCCGAGCGTGTCGAGCGATTGCAGAACCTGGAGCCGCTTCTCCGCCTGCGGCGTCAAGGTGCGGTCGGGAGGCACGGTGAAGAGCGCATAGGCGCGCGTCTTCGAACGTCCGACGCGGCCGCGCAATTGATAAAGCTGCGCCAGGCCGAACATGTCGGCGCGATGCACGATGAGCGTGTTTGCGGTCGGGATATCGAGGCCGGATTCGACAATCGCGGTCGACAGAAGGATGTCATATTTGCCGTCGTAAAACGCGGCCATGCGCTCTTCGAGCTCGGAGGCCGGCATCTGGCCGTTGGCGATCACAAATTTCGCTTCCGGCACATTGCGACGCAGAAAGTTCGCTGCCTGCTCGATGTCCTCGATGCGCGGACAAACGTAAAAGCTCTGGCCGCCGCGATAGCGCTCGCGCAGCAAAGCCTCGCGCACCAGCAGCTCGTCGAAGGGCGAAACGAAGGTGCGCACCGCAAGGCGATCGACCGGCGGCGTCGCGATGATTGAGAGTTCGCGCACGCCCGTCAGCGCGAGCTGCAAAGTGCGCGGGATCGGCGTCGCCGAGAGCGTCAGCACGTGCACCTCGGCCCGTAGTTCCTTCAGCCGCTCCTTGTGCTTGACGCCGAAATGCTGCTCCTCGTCGATGACCACCAACCCCAAGTCCTTGAAGCCGACCGTCTTGCCAAGCAACGCATGCGTGCCGATGGCGATGTCGATCTCGCCTGCCGCGAGACCTTCCTTTACGCGCTTGGCTTCGGCGGACCCGACCAGACGCGACAATTGCGCGATCTCGACCGGCAGGCCGGCAAAACGGGCCTGGAAAACCTTGGTGTGTTGACGGGCGAGCAAGGTTGTCGGCGCGACCACCACGACCTGCTTGCCGTTGATCGCCGCCACAAACGCGGCGCGCAGCGCGACCTCGGTCTTGCCGAAGCCGACATCGCCGCAGACGAGGCGATCCATCGGCCGGCCCGAGGCGAGATCATCAAGCACCGCTTCGATCGTTGCCGCCTGATCTTCCGTTTCCTCGTATGGGAAACCGGCGCAGAAAGCTTCGTAGAGCGGCTCCGGCGGGGTGAGCTTCGGCGCCGCGTGAGTTTGCCGCGCCGCGGCGATCTGCAAGAGGCCCGCTGCCATTTCAAGGATGCGCTTGCGCATCCTTGCCTTGCGCCTCTGCCAGGCGACGCCGCCCAATTTGTCGAGCTCGACTTCGGCGTCTTCCGATCCATAGCGCGAGAGAAGCTCGATATTTTCGACCGGCAGGAAAAGCTTGGCGCCCTCGGCGTAACGAATTTCGAGACAATCATGCGGCGCGCCCGCCGCCTCGATCGGCGTCAAGCCAACGAACCGTCCGATACCATGATCGACATGGACGACGACATCGCCGGCCGAAAGAGATGTGAGCTCGGTGATCGAATCCTGCGCGCGGCGAGCGCGCTTGCGGCCGTGGACCAGTCGGTCGCCGAGAATGTCCTGCTCGCCGATAACCGCGAGGTCCGGTGCCTCGAACCCGGCCTCCAGTCCGATGACGGCGAGCGCCACCGTCGACTTCGGCAGCCGGAGAGCTTGCGCCAGCGTGGTCACCGGTTCGAGATCGTCGAGGCCGAAATCCTTCAACACATGCCCGAGGCGTTCGCGCGATCCTTCCGACCAGCCGGCGACGATGACGCGCTTGCCTTGCGCGCGCAGCGCGTGCACATGCTCCGCCGCGGCGTGAAAGACGTTGGCTCCTTCGTCGCTGCGTTCCGGCGCGAAATTGCGGCCGATTTTTCCGGCGCAATCCACGACGAGGCCTCTGCCCTCGGGCTGCGCGAAGGGTGCGATCCGCACCAGGCCGTTGGCCGCGAGCTTTTCGCCCCACTGCGCATCGGAGAGATAGAACGTCTCTGGCAGCAGTGGCTTATAGGAGACATGCACGGTATCGGCTTCATAAGCCTGCCGGCGCGCGTCGTAATAGTCGCCGATCTGCGCCAGCCGCTCCTTGGCCGCCTCCTCCGCAAGAGGATCGAGGATCACGGGCGCGGCGCCGATATAATCGAAGAGCGTATCGAGCCTGTCGTAGAACAGCGGCAGCCAATGTTCGATGCCCGGATGGCGCCGGCCCTCGCTCACCGCCTCATAAAGCGCGTCGCCGCGTGTCTGCGCGCCGAAGGCGGCGACATAGCCCTGCCGGAAACGCCGCATCGAATCCGAGGTCAACTGGACCTCGCTCATCGGCACGAGGTCGAGCGAGCGCAGAGGCGCGATCGTGCGCTGCGATTTGGGATCGAAGCTGCGGATCGATTCGAGCGTGTCGCCGAAGAAATCGAGCCGTATCGGCGCGGCCATGGCAGGGGCGAAGAGATCGAGAATACCGCCGCGCACGGCATATTCGCCGGTGTCTCGCACGGTCGAGGCGCGTTGAAAGCCATTGTCTTCGAGCCAGCGGACGACCCCGTCCATATCGACGGCGTTGCCCGGCGCAGCGGAAAAGTAATCGGCCGCGATCTTCTCCAAGGGCGGGACGCGCTGCAAGACCGCACTGACCGTCGTCGAGAGTATGCGTGGTTGCCCCACGGCGCTGCGCGAACGGGCAAGCCGCGAGAGTACCGTCATCCGCCGCGCGGAGATTGCCGCATTGGGTGAAACGCGGTCATAAGGCTGGCAATCCCAGCCGGGAAAATCGAGGACTTCGATCTCCGCGGCGGCAAAGGCGAGCGCCTCGTTGAAGGCATGCGCGCGCTGCTCGTCGCGCGCTACATGGACGAGCACGACGGCGCGCTCCTCCGCGGCACGGGCGAGCGCGCGGGTAAGATCGGCGACGCAGAAAGCGTCGAAACCGTCAGGCAGCGAAGCAAGCGTGAGCGAGCCGCCCTTGGCAAGCTCGGCAACAGCGCGTTTGAGGTCGGTCACGTGGTCAATGGCTCAATAGAGAATTGCTCCCTCTCCCCGCTAGCGGGGACAGGGCGCCAGTTTCAGAGTTCAGTCCTATGATCAAAGGTCGAGCGGCCCGGAATGGTTGTGGAAGAGCTTCAACTTCCGGAGCAAGACAGTGTCGTAAGCCGGCGGAACTTCTCGCTCTCCCGTCAGCCAGCCGAGAATGTCGTGGTCGCCAACCTCGAGCAGGTCCTCGAGCTCGGCAAGTTCGGCCTCAGTCATTCTGGCGATTTCGGCGTCGGCGAAACGGCCGATGAGAATATCCGTCTCACGCATGCCACGATGCCAGGAGCGGAACAGAATTTTC
Organism: uncultured Alphaproteobacteria bacterium; assembly: GCA_963759985.1. Classification (GTDB taxonomy): domain Bacteria; phylum Pseudomonadota; class Alphaproteobacteria; order Rhizobiales; family Beijerinckiaceae; genus Methylovirgula. The sequence continues at coordinate 666,173 of CAVXBI010000001.1, read as the reverse complement.
CGCCTGCGGGGATCGAGATCGGCGCTCGAAATCTGCGAGCCGGACACGGCAACTCCGATTTTTGAAAGAGTGATAGCCGCCGCAGCGCGCCGTTCCCCCCTATATAGAGACCGGCCCCGGACCGCGCAAAGGCAGGCCTTGGGTCTGGCGCAAGGGAAGTGCTCTTCTTAATCTTGCCCCATGCGCCCTGCTCACCTCAATCCGCTCTTTGCCCCGGCGACAAGCCTGCCCGGAGTCGGGCCAAAGATCGCCCAGCTTCTCGACCGGCTCGTCACCGAGAGCGGGACAGGCGCCCGCGTGCTCGACCTGCTCTTCCACCTGCCCTATGCCACGATCGACCGGCGCACCCGCGCCAAGATCGGCGAGGCGCCGCTCGATCGCGTGGTCCTGATCGAGGCGCAGGTCGTTGCGCATTATCCGCCGGGACCGCGGTCGCGTGCACCCTACAAAGTCCTCGTCGAGGACGAGACCGGCGACGTGCTGCTCGTCTTCTTTCTCGCCAACCGGCAATGGATCGAAAAGAGCCTGCCCCTCGGCGAGAAGCGCTGGATTTCCGGCAAGCTCGAACTTTGGGACGGACATCGGCAGATCGTCCATCCCGATCGCGTGCTCGATGCCGAGGGCCTCCCCAGCATGCAAGCGGTCGAGCCGGTCTATGGCCTGACCGAGGGGTTGCAGCCGCGTATCCTTACGAAAGCGATTGCTGCGGCGCTGGCACGCCTGCCCGATCTGCCGGAATGGCAGACACAGCAGATCGCAAAAATGCCTGCGCTCCCGGGCTTTGCCGCGGCGCTGAACGCGCTGCATCGCCCGGACGACCCCGAAGCGATCGCGCCGACTGCGCCGCCCCGGGTGCGGCTCGCCTATGACGAATTGCTCGCGCATCAGCTCGCGCTCGCTTTGACGCGCGCGCATCTGCGCCGCGCGCCGGGACGCGCCAGCCAGGGCGAGGGTGGAGGCTCAAAGGAGATTATGGCTGCCCTACCCTTCAAGCTCACCGCGGCACAGGTCCAAGCGCTCGCCGAAATCCGTGCCGATCTAGCAGCACCTTCCCGCATGCTGCGGCTGCTGCAAGGCGATGTCGGCTCGGGCAAGACGATCGTCGCACTGCTCGCCATGGCGAACGTGGTCGAAGCCGGCCGGCAGGCCGCGTTGATGGCGCCGACCGAACTCCTCGCCCGCCAACATTACGAGACCATCGTCAAATATGCCGAAGCGGCCGGATTGAGAATTGCGCTTTTGACCGGCCGCAGCGCCGAACGAGGGCGCACGCTCGCCGCGCTCGCCGACGGCACGATCGATATCGCGATCGGCACGCATGCGCTGTTTCAGGAAAGCGTCGCGTTTCGTGATCTCGGCCTTGCCGTGGTCGACGAGCAGCATAGGTTCGGCGTGCATCAGCGGCTCGCGCTCGGCGCCAAGGGCGAGGCGGTCGACATCCTGATCATGACCGCGACACCAATCCCGCGCAGCCTGGTTCTCACTTTTTTCGGCGACATGGATGTCTCGACCTTGCGGGAGAAGCCGCCCGGCCGTCAGGGCATTGAGACCCGCGCTCTGTCGCTCGAACGAATTGGCGAGGTCACTGCACGGCTCTCGCGCGCTATCGGCGCCGGCGCGCGCGCCTATTGGGTCTGCCCGCTCGTCGAAGAAAGCGAGGAGATTGACGTCGCCGCCGCGGAGGAACGCTTTGCGGCGCTCAAAGAGATTTTCGGCGACAAGGTCGGGCTCGTGCACGGCCGCATGAAGAGCGAGGAGCGCGATCGCGCCATGCAGAACTTCGCCAAGGGCACGACGCAGATCCTTGTTGCAACCACCGTGATCGAAGTTGGTGTCGACGTGCCTGAAGCCTCGATCATGGTCATCGAACATGCCGAGCGTTTCGGCCTCGCCCAATTGCATCAATTGCGCGGCCGCGTCGGACGTGGCGCAGCGAAGTCCTCCTGCCTCCTGCTCTACAAGAGCCCGCTCGGCGAGACGGCCAAGGCGCGGATTGCGATAATGCGCGAGACCGAAGACGGATTTCGCATCGCCGAGGAGGATCTGCGGTTGCGCGGCGAAGGCGATGTGCTCGGCACCAAACAATCCGGCATGCCGGGGTTCAGGCTCGCGCGGCTTGACGTGCACGGCGATCTCTTGAAGGTTGCGCATGAAGAGGCGCGGCATATCCTCTCGGCCAACCCGAAGCTCGAAGGCGAGCAAGGCAAAGCTTTGCTTCTGCTGCTGCATCTTTTCGAGCGCGAAGCGGCGGTAAAATTGCTGCAGGCGGGATGAATGATGAAATTAAACCAGTGGGAGCCGTAGAGAGGGCACCTTCTCCCGCTTGCGGGAGAAGGTGCCCTGCGAAGCAGGGCGGATGAGGGATGATTGAAACGGCAACAACCCTCACCCGGTCGGCTCCGCCGACCACCCTCTCCCGCAAGCGGGAGAGGGTTGCGCACCTCCGCACGGATTGGCCATGACTTAATCTATGCACGGCGACTACGCCGAATCCGCATCCGCCCGCATCGCGGCTTTCGTCGCCGCCGATCTCTTCGCCGGCGACGCGCTGGTCGCGAAAGGCGGCGAGGTGCTTCTGCGGCAGGGATTCGGCCTCGCCAATCGCGAATGGAACATTCCGCATAACGCAACGGGCAAATTCAGGCTCGGTTCGCTCACCAAGCAATTCACCGCGATCGCGATTCTTCAGCTCGTGGAACGCGGCGCGCTGGCGCTCGACGACGAGATCGTGCGCCATTATCCGGAAGCGCCGGCCGCCTGGAATGGCGTCACGCTATTTCATCTTCTGACCCATACGTCGGGAATTCCGAGCTACACGTCCATTCCCGCCTTCTTTCAAGACATGGCGCAGCGCGATCTTGCCCCGCGCGACATCATCGCGCTCACCCAGAACGAGCCACTCGAATTTCCGCCCGGCACGCAGTTCAAATATTGCAACGGCGGCTATGTCATCCTCGGCCAGGTCATCGAACGGCTGAGCGGCTTGGCTTATGAAGATTATGTACGAGAGAAGATTCTCCTGCCGCTTGGCCTCCGAAATACCGGTTATGAGCACGTCGAAACGATCATCCCGCAGCGTGTCCAAGGCTATCGCTATGAGAATGGCCGCATGGAGAACGCCGCCTATCTGGCGATGAGCCTGCCCTATGCGGCGGGCTCGATCTATTCATCCGTCGACGATCTCCTGGCCTGGCAAAGAGCGCTCGCCGCGGCAAAGCCGATCGGACGCGCCTCGCGCGATCTCATGTTCGCCGATCACGGGCATTCTTATGGATTCGCCTGGGCGATCCAAACTCAGTTCTCCCGCCGACAATATGTGCACGCCGGCGGCATCAACGGGTTCAGCGTCGTAGCGAGCCATTATCCCGACGATGATCTCACCATCATCCTGCTGGCCAATATCCAAGCCGCTCCGGTGCAGAAGATCGCGCGCGATCTCGCCGCGCTCTATTTCGGTATTGCGGAGGACGAGCCCGAAGTGGTTCTCGATCCGGCCCTGCTCGCCGATTACGTCGGCGCCTATCGCTTGGGGCCGGAGCGAATTCTGCGCGTCACGCAGGACGGCGCGCGGCTTTTCGCGGAGACGGACGAGTACGGCCGGCAGGAGCTCTCCGCCAGGGACGATCACAATTTTGTCGGCAAGCTGATCGACTGCGAGGTCCATTTCGAAGCCGACGGCGTCGAACAGGCAAGCCGCGTGATCCTGCAGCGGGGCGGCAAAGAACAAAGCGGCCAGCGAATCGCGGACGAATAAATTAGCGTGTCGATTGCCTATTCGTCGAGGATCTCGATGCTTTCCTCGGCGTCGAGAATGGCGCGATCCATTCCGCTGATTCCCGGCCGCAGTTCGCGCGGGAGCGGGAAGAACACGCTTTCATCGGCCGTCGAGACGATCTCGACGTCGAGCTCGAAACGTCGCGCGAAAGCGTCCATGATCTCTTCCACCAGGACTTCGGGCGCCGAAGCGCCGGCCGTAATGCCGACCGAACTGACATTCTTGAAGAGATCCCAATCAACATCGTCGGCGCGCAGCACGAGACGCGCGAGCTTGCAGCCCGAACGTTCCGCCACTTCCTTCAAGCGTTGCGAATTGGATGAATTGGAGGAGCCAACGACGATCATCGCGTCGACGATCGGCGCGATGCGCTTGACCGCCTCCTGCCGATTGGTCGTGGCGTAGCAGATATCTTCCTTGTGCGGGCCGATGATATGCGGGAACCGGCGCGTCAGAGCATCGACCATATTGCGCGTATCATCGATCGACAACGTGGTTTGGGTGACATAGGCGAGGTTGCTCTCATCGACATTCTCGAGCTTCTGCACGTCTTCCGGCGTCTGGACCAGCAGGATCGAGCCCTTCGGCAATTGCCCCAGAGTGCCGACCACTTCCGGATGGCCGGCATGGCCGACGAGGATGACCTGACGCCCGCGCTTAAAATGCAGCTCCGCCTCGCGATGCACCTTGGTAACCAATGGGCAGGTGGCGTCGAGGGCGAAGATGTGGCGCTCCTCGGCTTCGGCGTGAATGGATTTGGGTACGCCATGCGCGGAGAAGATCACCGGCCGCGTCGTGTCGGGAATTTCGTCGAGTTCCTCGACGAAGATCGCGCCTTTGGCCTTCAGCCCTTCGACGACATATTTGTTGTGGACGATCTCGTGGCGAACATAGACCGGGGCGCCATAGATGCGCAGTGCCTGCTCGACGGCATCGATCGCGCGAACCACGCCGGCGCAAAAGCCGCGCGGCGCGCAGAGAAAGATGCGGAGCTTCGGCTTCGTGCCCAAATCGGTGCCAATTTCAGCTTCAGCTTGCATTTAGGCCAATCCGTCAAGGTTATCGATTAAGTCTCTGAATTCGTGCGGTCTTAATAGAACCCACCACCCGCTCGCGAGCCCGGATCAGGATCGTTTCTTGTGGGCTCGGGGCGGTTTTCTGTCAAGTCGCGACCCGGTCCCCACGCGCGGCTCTTGCGCACAGCAAAATCGGACGCGATGCCCGAGAACGGAATTGCCGTGCGGCTTCGTTGTTCCGTTGGGTCATAGGCCAAGCTATCGCCTGTCGGCAAAGAAAGCCTTGAGCAGCCGTGCCGCATCGTTCTCGCGAATGCCGCCATAGCATTCCGGAATATGGTGGCAGGTCGGCTGCGTGAACAGCCGCGGACCATGCTCGACCGCCCCGCCCTTCGGATCGCCGGCCCCCCAATAGAGCCGCCGCAGACGGGCGAACGAGATCGCCGCCGCGCACATGGCGCAAGGCTCGAGCGTCACATAGATGTCGCAACCGACGAGCCTCTCCGTCCCGAGCTTTTCACAAGCCATGCGAATCGCCAGGATTTCGGCGTGCGCGGTCGGATCCTTCAGCGCGAGCGTGCGGTTGCCGGCGCGCGCGATGACCTCGCCGCCGCTTACGATGGCGGCGCCGACCGGCACCTCGCCGTTTCGGCCGGAGGTGCCGGCTTCCTCGAGTGCTTCAGCCATCGGATCGAGTTTGCCGCCACGCACGTCGCACTCCAACTTCGCTCTCCGCAACCGTTCTGCTATCAAGCTCCATGCGCGAAGATAGACCACAGAAAACCCGCCGCCCTAAAATAGGCGACCGAGGCAGGCCGGGCGAAACCCACGCCCCTCCTCCGCAAGCCGAGCGCATCGCCAAGATGATGGCCCGCGCCGGCCTCTGCTCGCGCCGCGACGCTGAGGCCTGGATCGCCGAAGGCCGCGTCGCCGTCAATGGCAAGCTTCTGACCACGCCGGCCGTGACCATAGGCCCCGACGACAAGGTGGTCGTCGACGGCCAACCTTTGGCGCAGCGCCTGCGCACGCGGCTTTTTCTGTTCCATAAGCCGCGCGGGCTCGTGACGACCAACAAGGATCCGCAGGGCCGGCCGACGATCTTCGATTACCTCGCCAGCCATCATCCCGAGGCGCCGCGTCTTGTCAGCGTCGGACGGCTCGACATCAATACCGAAGGATTGATCCTGCTCACCAACGACGGCGGCCTCGCCCGCGTCCTCGAACTGCCGGCCACCGGCTGGCTCCGGCGCTACCGCGTGCGCGCCAATGGCACGATCGATCAGGCGAGCCTCGACCGGCTCGCAGAGGGTATTACGCTCGAAGGCATCCATTATGCCGGGATCGAGGCAAAGCTCGACCGCATTCAAGGCGCCAATTGCTGGCTGACGATCGGCCTGCGCGAAGGAAAGAACCGCGAGGTCAAGCGCGTCCTCGAACATCTGGGGCTCAGCGTCAATCGGCTGATCCGCCTCTCCTTCGGTCCGTTCCAGCTCGGCGAACTCCCCGAGGGCAACTTGCTCGAGGTCCGCACGCGCGTGTTGCGCGATCAGCTTGGAGAGACTTTGTTGCGGGAATCGGGAGCCGATTTGGAGGCGCCGATCGATGCGCCGCAGCGCCCGGAAGTAAGGCCGGAGCGCGCGCCAGGTTCCATGCGGATCACACGCCCGCGGCCGCGACATGTCTCGCCCGACGCCGAGCCGAAAAAGCCGAGGGGACGGCCGATGCCCGGGCCCCGCAAACATGTCTCGGCGCTGCGGGGCAAGTCAGACAAGCACAAGGATAAGTCCCGCAGACCCGGCCGGCAGCGGATCGAGCATGCCGAGACGGCAGACCGTAAGGGCCGCGTCGTGGCGGTCGAGCGCCATGTCGCGGCGTCAGCGCCGGCGAAGAAGGCAGCAGGCGCGCAGCATCGGCCTGGTGCCCGGGACAAGACCAACAAAACGGGCGGCCGCGGCAACGAGCGGCATAAGAGCCGTTGAGCTCCATGCGCATCGTCGGCGGCAGTTTGAAGGGGCGGATTCTTCATGGCCCCTCCGACAGCGAGATCCGGCCGACATCGGACCGGCTGCGCGAGACGATCTTCAACATTCTTGCGCATGCCTATGATGATCCGGTGCGTGACGCGGCGGTGATCGATCTCTTTGCCGGCACCGGCGCGATGGGGCTTGAGGCTTTGTCCCGCGGCGCGCGCAAGGCCTTGTTCGTCGAGGTCGCGGCCAAGGCGCGCGCGCTCATCCGTGCCAATGTCGATGCGCTCGGGCTCGGCGGCGCGACGCGGATTTTTCGCCGCGACGCGCGCAAGCTTGGCGACGCGCCGCCTGGCGAACGCTTCAGCCTCGCCTTTCTCGATCCTCCCTATGGCCAAGGCCTTGCCGAACCGGCGCTGATCGCTTTGCGCGACGGCGGCTGGCTCGTACCGAACGCGCTGGTGATCGTCGAAGAGCGGGCGGATGCCAAGCTTGCCTTGCCCGAAGGCTATAAGACTGTCGAGACGCGCCTTTATGGCGAAACGCAAGTTGTGTTCGCGCGAGCGCAAACCTAATCCTTCTTCAGCGCCTTTGCGCCGATGTCGCGGCGGCAGAAGCCGCCCAGCCAGTCGATCGCATCGACTCCCGCGTAGGCGCGGGCACGCGCCTCAGTAAGCGTCGCACCGAGGCCCGTGACATTCAAAACCCGCCCCCCATCGGCAAGCAGCCGATAGCCATCGCGCCGCGTCCCGGCCTCTGTAACGATCACGCCCGGGATCGCCTGCGCTTTGGCGAGACCGCGGATCTCGGTGCCTTTTTTCGGCGTGCCGGGATAGCCCTCTGCGGCCAGCACCACGGTCAAAGCGCTCTCGCTTGAGAATTTCAGCCGGCGCTCGGCGAGCCGTCCTTCGGCGCAGGCGAGCATCAGGACAAGCAGATCTTCTTCGAGGCGCGGCAGAATCGCCTGCGCTTCCGGATCGCCGAAGCGCACGTTGAACTCGATGAGCTTCGGCCCTTCGCTCGTGATCATCAGGCCGGCGAAGAGCACGCCCCTGAACGGCGTGCCAAGCTCCGCCATGCCGCGCAAGGCGGGTTCAATGATCTCGGCCATCACCCGCGCCGTCAGCGCTTGATCCATGATCGGCGCCGGCGAATAGGCGCCCATGCCGCCGGTGTTCGATCCCGTGTCGCCCTCCCCGACGCGCTTATGGTCCTGCGCCGAAGCGAAGGCGAGCGCCCGCTTGCCGTCGCAGAGCGCGAAGAAGGAGACTTCCTCGCCAACAAGAAAATCTTCGATGACGATCGAATGTCCCGCCGCGCCGAAGCCGCCCTTCGAGCATCATGTCAACGGCCTTTTGCGCCTCAGCAAGCGTTTTGGCGACGACGACGCCTTTGCCGCCGGCAAGTCCGTCGGCTTTGACGACGACGGGTGCGCCATGTTTCTTGAGATAGGCTTTCGCCGGCGCAGCTTTGGTGAACCGCGCATAATCCGCCGTCGGGATTCCGTCGCTTCGGCAGAGTTCCTTGGCAAAGCCTTTCGAGCCTTCAAGCTGCGCCGCAGCACGGCGTGGACCGAAGGCCTTGATGCCGGCCTCCTCCAGCGCATCGACGATGCCTTCGACGAGCGGCGCCTCCGGCCCAACGACGACGAAGCCGATGTCGTGCGACTGGCAGAAATCGATGACGGCACGGTGATCAGACGGATCGAGCCCAATGGTCGTTGCGACCCGCGCGATGCCCGGATTGCCGGGCGCCGCGTAGAGAATGTCGAGCAAGGGGCTTTTCGCCAATTGATTGGCGAGCGCATGCTCGCGTCCGCCCGAGCCAAGAAGAAGAAGGTTCACGTTCGACCTTTGGAGCGATCCATTCGAGGGGTGCTCATCTGCGCCCGAACAGGCGCTCGATATCGGCGAGCTTCAATTCGATATAGGTCGGCCGGCCGTGATTGCATTGGCCGGCGCCGGGCGTCTGCTCCATCTCGCGCAACAGCGCATTCATTTCCTCCGCCGCAAGCCGCCGCCCGGCACGGATCGAGTTATGGCAGGCAAGCGTTGCCAGCACATGATCGAGCCGGCGTTCGAGCGGCGCCGTCGCCCGATCGTCCTCGGCAAGCGTATCGGCAAGATCGCGCAGCAACCGCCCCGCATCGAGGCTCTTCAACAGGCTCGGCTGCTCGCTGAGCAAAACCGCGCCCGGCCCGAAGGGCTCGATGGCAAGCCCGAATTCGGCAAGCAGCGGCGCCGCATCGACGAGGCGCGCGACGCTCGCTTCATCCAGTTCGACGACCGCCGGGATGAGCAGCGGCTGGCGCTCGATGGATTTCTTCGCGCGCGCGGCCTTGAGCCGCTCATAGACGAGCCGTTCATGCGCCGCATGCTGATCGACGATGACGATCCCATCCTCCGTCTGTGCGACAATGTAAGTCTCGTGGATCTGCGCCCGCGCCGCGCCGAGCGGTGCCGCACCGGCGTCGGGCTGCTCGGCATCTGTCCGCGCGTCGGCGCTTGGCACGAAACCCTCGAAGCGCGCCTGCTCTTCGGCAAAGCCCGGATTGGCGGGCGAGAGGTCCGCTCTCCAGTCCGCTTGCGGCATGGCGCGCGGCCAAGCGCCGCCATTCATCGCCTCGCGACGCGTGATGGCGCCAAGCGCGGCGGCCCCGCCCGAAGGCGTCGCCAGATGCAGGGCCGAGGCGAGCGTCTGTTTCAGCGCGCCGACCAGCAGACCGCGCAGCAGGCCCGGATCGCGAAAGCGAACTTCGGCTTTGGCCGGATGCACGTTGACATCGACCTCGTCCGGATCGCAGCTGACGAACAGGACCACGGCCGGATGCCGGCCGGCCGGCAGATGATCGATATAGGCGGCGCGGATCGCGCCGGCAAAGAGCTTGTCGCGTACCGGCCGCCCATTGACGAAGAAATATTGCCCCGAGGCATTGGCGCGATGCCAGGTCGGCAGACCGGCGAAGCCAGAAAGACGCAGGCCCTCGCGCGCCGCTTCGACCGGCAGCGCATTGGCGCGAAACTCCTTGCCGAGGATTTGCGTAAGCCGTTGCAGCAGGCCCGCGTCATCGCCCGCGCATTCGGGATAGTCGAATCCCGTCACGTCGGGGCCGGAGAGTGTGAAGCGCACGCCAAGATGCGCCATGGCGAGGCGCTGAATCACATCGACGATGGCTTGGCCCTCGGCGCGATCGCTCTTTAAGAATTTGAGTCGCGCCGGCGTCGCGGCGAAAAGTTCGCGCACGTCAACGCGCGTGCCTTGCGGTTGCGCCGCCGGCAGAACCGCGCCCTTCAAACCCTGATCGAGGCGGATCGCGCAGCCTTGCGTAGCCCCCTCTGCGCGCGTCGCCATGTCGAGCCGCGCGACCGAGCCGATCGACGGCAGAGCCTCGCCGCGAAACCCAAGCGTGGCGATGTGGGCGAGATCGCCATCCGGCAATTTGGATGTCGCATGGCGCTCGACCGCGAGGTCGAGATCGGCGGCGCTCATTCCGGCGCCATTGTCGATGACGCGGATCAGCCGCTTGCCGCCCGATTCGATTGAGACCTCGATGCGCGTCGCGCCCGCATCGAGCGCATTTTCGACGAGCTCTTTGACCGCGGAGGCCGGCCGCTCGACCACCTCGCCTGCGGCGATGCGATCGACGAGCACGGGATCGAGGCGGCGGACGGGCATGGCGGGTTTGTCTCCCCCCTCTCCCCATGAGCAAAGCGAATGGGGAGAGGGTTGGGGTGAGGGGCCAGGGGATCGGCCGCGAGCGTGAAGCAAATCACCCGACCCCTCACCCTACCCTCTCTCCGCGAGCGGGGAGAGGGAATATCTACATCCCCACGGGCCTTCCCACCACCGCGACGAGAAGCAATAGCAGGTCAACGAGCACGGGATCGAGGCGGCGGACGGGCATGGCGGCGCTGATCTCATCGGGGAAACGGACCCCTCACCCTGAGGGCGAGCGAAGCTCGCGTCTCGAAGGGCGAGGGGTCGCGGAAAATGGGGCAAAGCTGCCGGGCAATTCGTCAACAATGTGACTTCGACCGTATGCGCAACCGAATTCAGCCGTGCCTTCCCGTTAGCACGAGTCGGGCGAAAATGGGGAGTTTTCGGACATTTGTGTTGCGGGTCAGGTTGAATTGCGGTCACGAGGAAGCAAGGGATCATTCGCCGTCGCCGCCCCAATGGCTGCGGCGCGCCGTGAACCGACATCGGGGTCGTCGCCGGATTGGCAGAAATGGGCCGATAGCGGAATGTCCCCTTTAGTCGTCCTGCAGGCAGGGTCGACATTCTTACCGGACTTATGTACAGGCTACACAATTGAGAAGTTTGAGCTTGAGGCATGGTTCAGAAATAGCCACGTCCTCACCAGGCAATTGTCGCCCGGCCTCCCTTTTATCTGCTGCTGCCAGGATGGGAGCGTGCTCGGCATTTTCCGAAAAAAACGGCCTTCGTTTCCGCTGACTGATCTCTGCTCGAAGTCGAGCCCTGCTTTCATTGCGGATTTCGTTCAACGGGGCGATCCGTCGGATGAACATAAGCGGGCAAAACTCCTTTGTTACCTTGTGATGTGCGGCGCAGCCCATTTCGTGAACGGCTCTCTCGATCCGGAAAACAGCGAGCTTGGGGATGGTTCGCGATCGCTATTTGCCGATACTAACAAGGACGTTTTGACGGCGGAAACGATTATCTGGTTAGGTTTCCTGATGGGACGCTTCTGGACCGCAGAGCGAGATCACGAGATGCGGCAGCGCGTCGGCTATCTGACGCTGACCCATGTGAACAAGCTTTGCCTGTCTGTCATCAGCGACATAGCCGGATTCGATTGTCAGGATCGCTTTGTCGAGAGCCGCAAGCTGTATTTGGCAGCCGAGAAGGAACGGGGCGATCTCCACGAGGCATTCATTGGTCGCCTCCTGGCATGCTCTGGCAATAAATCGCTCGCTGACCGTCCATTAGCAGCGTTACATCCGCCGCTGATCAACGAAACGCGATTGTCCGCGGCTGTTATGATATTCTTTTCGACTATGCCTGCGGCCATGTACAAGAACTTCATCACGCTCCTGCGCGAGCATTCCGTTGAATTTCCGCGGGAAACTTTAGCGGATCTATAAGGAGCGATGCCGGCCGGCTGAACTGCCGCCCAGCGTCGCCTCGCTTGCCAGGGTCCGCCATGAATTCCGCCTCCGAGCCATTATACGCACATAGCTTTATAATGCGAACTCAAAAAAGCTTCGTTCCAGCGTTGAAAAATCGCTGCCGCCAATGACCTTGATAAGATCGGCGCATGCATTACGGCGCCACGGGACAACGAGAGCGGACGAAATGACCGTGTAATTGAGCGCGGCTTCGATTACGTCGATTGACTTCTTCTGCTGCGCGTTCGGCGTTTGGGTTCGCGCCCATTCGTCATAATGCCGAAAATTGTTGGCGGCAGCTGCGACGACTTCACCGAACGAATACCCGCGAAATTGCGGCCCAATTCCTTCCCATTTCGGATTGGTCGCCTTCAGGTCCTCCTTGTAACGCAGCAGCATATTGCTGAGTACGACCATGATAGCGCCCGCGCAAGCAGCGCCTCCGAACTCGCCGACCCCAATTTCCTCCGCCAACCTATGGAATTTCTCGGCCATTTGCCTGCTTGCGAAGGCAATGCCGAACATGTCGTTACGCTCTGCATCGGCATCCTGCATTCGCTGGCTTTCCTGCATGACCAATGCAAACAATGTTTCGAGGACGCGGACGTTGAAGCACCAGCGCTGCACCAGCCGGTGCATTGCGTTGCACTGGTCATTGCCGAATTTGAGGTCTCCGTCTGGAGTAACCGCGATATCACCACAGGCCGTCAGTTGGAGATCGCCGCCGGCTAGAATTGCGCCGAGATCGTATTTTGCGACGATGGATCCATAAGTCGGGACCGAAGACGTCATGGGTATAGCTTTCCAAAAGCCATCGGGAGCCTATCATCGCGCGCCCAAGATCGTGAACGTCCGCCGCTCGTGAATCGCTAACCATTCTCACACGGCGGCACGCGCTCCGTTCCCACTTGTCTTTGAATTGCAGGTCCCCTGCAACCCCTGGCTTTCCGGCGGCGTCATGTCCGCTTTAGGGAAGCCGGCAACGCATCGAGAATGACCGACTTAGGCGCTAAGTGGTCAATCGAGCTTCAGCGAATGAATGTCTGTTTGGGGTCATGAGTGGCCATTAGGCGAGGATGACCAAATCTCCGCGGCGAGCCGCAAGCAGAAATTCGAAATGACTTAAGATCGGATTTGCCTGTCTCGCCCTTCGAGACGGCTGCTTCGCAGCCTCCTCAGGGTGAGGGCTCAAGAAACTCGCTCAGGCGCCCCTACATCCCCACGGGCCTTCCCACCACCGCAACGAGAAGCGAGCCATCGCCGAAGAGGCGCTTGGCGGCGCGTTTGGCGTCCGCCATGCTCACCGCCGCGATCAGCCGGTTGCGCGCGTCGAGATAATCGAGGCCGTAGCCTTCGGCCTGCAGCCTCGCGAGATGGCCGGCAATCTTGGTCGAGGTATCGAAGCGCAAGGCATAAGAGCCGATCAGATATTTCTTCGCCTTGTCGAACTCTTCTTCGGTCGGACCCAAATCGGCGAGGCTGCGGATCTCGGCCTCGATCACCCGCATCGATTCAGCCGCGCGCTCGTTCTTGGTCGAGGTGCCGCCCCAGAGCATCGCCGCATGGTCCTGGTCGATCAATCGGGAATAGACCGAATAGGCGAGCCCGCGCTTCTCCCGCACCTCCTTGAAGAGACGGGCGGAAAAGACGCCGCCGCCGAGCACGTGATTGACCACCATCGCCGGAATGAGATCCTTATCGAAGCGCGGGATGCCCTGGCGGCCGAAGCGGATCGTCGATTGCGGCACGTCGAGATCGATGACGTGGCGCGTGCCGGCGCCGGAGAAAACGGCGTCGGGAACCGGCGCGAGCGAAGCCTTCTCCGGCAAAGCGCCGAAGACTTGGTCGAGATATTTGCCGAGCGTTGCCGCGTCGATCGCTCCGACGACGGCAATCTTCAGATTGTCGCGGGCAAAGACGGCCGCGCGCATGTCGAAGACATGGGCCCGCGTCAGGTCGGGAAGCGTTTCGAGATCGCCACGGATCGGCGCGCCATAGGGATGGCCGGGATAGGAAAGGCCTCTTAAGGCCCGGCTTGCGGCGGAATCGGGATCATTGAGCTCGCGCTTCAAGCCGGCGGCGATCTGGGTCTTCACCCGCTCGAAAGCCTCCGCCTCGAGCCGCGCTTGCGCGACGGCGAGGTGAAGCAATTCGAAGGCCCTCTCCGTGTTGCGGGCGAGCGTCTGCATGCGCCCCGAGAGGAAATCCCGGTCGGCCGAAAACGAAAGCTCGATTGCCTGTTCTTCGAGAGCGCGATGGAAGGCATCCGAATCATAAGGCCCCGCCCCTTCGTCGAGCAGCCCGGCAAGCAGCGTCGCAACGCCCGGTTTGCCTTTCGGGTCCTGCGCAGCGCCGCCGAGCAGCGCGAATTCGAGCGCGACGAGCGGCACGGCATAATCCTCGACCAGCCAGGCTTTGATGCCGCCCGGCGAGACGACGGTCTGCACCGTCTCCGCGCGCGAGCGCGGCGTGCCGCCTTTTGTTTCGGTCTCTGTCGATACGGTCATGATCCCTCGCTTACGCAGCCGCCGGCGCGGCGGCCTCGTCGGGCAGAAGAAAGCCGGTGACACTGCGCCGCCGATCGAGCCAGCGCGTGGCCTTGGCGACATCGGCGGCGCTGACGGCCTCGATCCGCTCGGGCCAAGAGGCGATATCGCTGAGCGCAAGGCCGGCGGCGAGCGAAGCGCCATACCATTGCGCCAACGCCACCTGACTGTCTTGGGCATAGACGGCATCGGCGACGAGCCGCGTCTTGGCGCGGGCAAGATCGGCCGCGTTGACGCCGTGCCGCGTCACCTCGGCAATGATCCTTTCGATCTCGTCGTCGAGAATTTCGAGGCTGACGCCGGGTGCCGGCGTCGCATAGGCATAGAAGCGCGTGTCGTCGAGCGCCGTGCCGGCATAATAGGCGCCGGCGGAAACCGCGATCTTCTTGTCGACGACCAAGGTCTTGAAGAGCAGGCTCGCCTGCCCGCCGCCGAGATAATGGGCGAGCACTTCCAGCGCCTCGCCCTCGCCCGGCGCGGCGGTGCGGTAGGAGGGGACGACGAAGACGGTCTGATAGGAGGGCTGCTCGACCTTGGCATCGGCGAGCGTCACCAGCCGATGCGCGTGCAGGTCCGGCTCGCGCACCCGGACCCGTTTCGGCGCTTCGCCCCGGGCCGGAATTCGGCCGTAGACCGATTTGGCAAGATCGATGACCGCGGCGGGCTCGACGTCGCCGGCGACGATGAGGATCGCATTTTCCGGCGTGTAGAACCGCTGGTAATAGGCGAGCGCATCGGCGCGCCCGAGCCCTTCGATATCGTCGGACCAGCCGATCACCGGCGTGCCATAGGGGTGGCGGGTGAAAAGCGCCGCCTGCACCGCCTCATTCAGAAGATCGGCGGGATCGGAATCGGTCCGCATCCGCCGCTCCTCGAGCACCACATCGCGCTCCGGCTTCACCACGTCGTCGGTGAGCACGAGATTGGCCATGCGGTCGGCCTCATAGTCCATGCAGATCTTCAAATGCTCCTTGGCCACACGTTGAAAATAGGCGGTGAAGTCATTCGACGTGAAGGCATTTTCCTGGCCGCCGAGGTCGGCGATCAGTTCGGAGAACTCGCCCGCCGGATGCTCCTTCGTCCCCTTGAACATCAGATGTTCAAGGAAATGCGCGATGCCGGACTTGCCGATGGGATCGTCCGCCGAGCCGTTGCGATACCAGACCATATGCGTGACCACAGGGGCGCGATGATCCGGGATGACCAAGACGTCGAGCCCGTTGGCAAGCCGCTCATGGGTGATGGAAGGCCCGACCGGTTTGGCAGGAGCGGATGGCGAAGACGTAAGCTCGGCAGCACCGACATGCGGTTTGGCGTGGGACATTATTTCTTTCCGGAAAGGCTCGAAAATTCAGCGGGTGGCGCGGCCCGAGCGGCGACGGAGGCACCGATAAGCGTAGCCGGATAGGATATAGGAAGCAATTTCGCGGAACGGCAGGTGGCGCTCGCCCTCCGGCAAGCGGGGGAGAGGAATTCATCCTTCGCGATAGACCCGTTCGCGCCGCTCGTGGCGCTCCTGCGCCTCGATTGAGAAGGTCGCGATCGGCCGGGCGTCGAGCCGCTTCAGCGAGATCGGCTCGCCGGTTTCGTCGCAATAGCCATAGGTTCCGTCCTCGAGCCGCCCCAGCGCCGAATCGATCTTGGCGATCAATTTGCGCTGCCGGTCGCGCGCCCGAAGCTCGATCGCCCGGTCGGTTTCGGAAGAGGCGCGATCCGCCAGATCCGGCAGGTTTTCGTTCTCGTTTTGCAGGACGACCAGGGTCTCGCGCGCCTCGCGCAAGATGTCGTTCTTCCACGCCAGCAGTTTGCGACGAAAATACTCGCGCTGGCGCTCGTTCATAAAAGGTTCGTCCTCGGACGGTCGATAGTCCGCATCAATCGTGTCGGTCGGCACGTTTCGAATCTCCGCACCCATAACCAAAACGCTGGCCTTATAACGAGATGCTTGCGGCGAGACAATGACTTGGTCGGGGGGGAAGGACGACGCCGAGCCGGGCCTTGCTTGGGCGCCAAGCCTCCGGGCTGCCAAAGCCGGCCGCGTTGCGGCGCCTTAAGCCGCAACAGGCTCCATCGCCCGGCGCAAATTCTCGCTGATCTTGTCGAGGAAGCCGTTGGTCGAAAGCCATCTCTGCTCGGCGCCGACCAGCAGGGCCAGGTCCTTTGTCATAGACCCGGCCTCGACTGTTTCGACGCAGACCTTTTCGAGCGTACGGGCGAATTTCGCCAGTTCCGCATTGTCGTCGAGTTCGGCGCGATGGGCGAGCGCGCGCGTCCAGGCGAAGATCGAGGCAATCGAATTGGTCGATGTCTCCCTGCCCTTCTGATATTCGCGGTAGTGCCGCGTCACGGTGCCATGCGCCGCCTCGGCCTCGACCGTCTTGCCGTCCGGCGTCAGAAGCACCGAAGTCATGAGGCCGAGCGAGCCGAAGCCTTGCGCCACAGTGTCGGATTGAACGTCGCCGTCGTAATTCTTGCAGGCCCAGACATAGCCCCCCGACCATTTGAGCGCCGAGGCGACCATATCGTCGATGAGCCGGTGCTCGTAGGTGAGTTTGGCCGCCTGATATTGTGCCTTGAACTCCTTCTCGTAGACCTCCTGAAAGATCTCCTTGAAGCGGCCGTCATAGGCTTTGAGAATGGTGTTCTTGGTCGAGAGATAGACGGGATATTTGCGCAGTAGCCCGTAGTTCAGCGAGGCGCGGGCGAAGTCACGGATCGAATCGTCGAGGTTGTACATCGCGAGCGCGACCCCCGCGCCGGGGAAGTTGAAGACCTCCTTCTCGATCACCTTGCCGTCGTCGCCCTCGAACTTGATAGTGAGGCGGCCGCTGCCCGGCACTTTGAAGTCGGTCGCCCGATATTGGTCGCCGAAAGCGTGGCGGCCGACCACGATCGGTGCCGTCCAGCCGGGCACAAGGCGCGGCACGTTCTTGCAAATGATCGGCTCGCGGAAAATGACGCCGCCCAGGATGTTGCGGATCGTTCCGTTCGGCGATTTCCACATTTCCTTGAGATTGAATTCGGCGACGCGCGCCTCGTCGGGCGTGATCGTTGCGCATTTGACCCCCACGCCCCATTTTTTCACCGCATTGGCCGCATCGACCGTCACCTGGTCTTCGGTCGCGTCGCGGTTCTGGATCGAGAGGTCGTAATATTCGAGAGTAATGTCGAGATAGGGATGGATGAGCTTGTCGCGAATGAGATGCCAGATGATCCGGGTCATCTCGTCGCCGTCGAGTTCGACAACGGGATTTGCGACCTTGATCTTATCCATCGCAGAACCTTTTTGGGAATGGCCTCGGAATTGCCGCCCCTATAGCATCGGGATCAAAGTCGGCAAAGCCGTCCTCCCCGGCCGGGAAACGGCGCACGCACTTGATCGAGACCTAACGGGCCAGCATAGTGGGCGAGTCGCCGAGTTGCATTGCCTCTCCCGCCTGCAGGAGGCGGAGATGCGTTCTTTTGAGAGACGGATGCATCGGGATTCCGCATGAACAGCCTGACGCGCGACACGTGGTCACCGGCCGTCACCGTGCTCGCTCTCGGAGGAGCCTCCTTCCTCGCCGATCCGATGGGCGCGCTCTATTGGCAGGAGGAGCGGCTGCTCGTCGTCGCGGATTTGCATCTTGAAAAAGGCTCGGCCTATGCGACGCGGCGCCTGTTCCTGCCGCCCTATGATACCGCGACCACCCTTGCCGCGCTCGCCGCGCTCATCGCCCGCTATGCGCCGCGCGCGGTTCTGGCGCTGGGCGATTCTTTCCACGATGTCGGCGGCGGCGGGCGCCTATCGGCGCAGGACCGTGCCATGCTCGGCAGCCTGCAGAAGGGTCGCGATTGGGTCTGGATCGCCGGCAATCACGATCCGGTTCTTCCCGCGGACCTCGGCGGCGCGCGCACGCCCGAGACCGCAATCGATGGAATTTTGTTCCGGCACAAGCCGGAGGCTGCGGGCGAAACCGAAATCGCCGGCCATTTTCACCCCATGGCGCGGGTCGCGGGAACTTTTGGCTCGGTGCGGCGGCGCTGTTTCGTCAGCGATGGCGTGCGCTGCGTGTTGCCGGCCTTCGGCGCCTATGCCGGTGGGCTCAATCTGCGTGACCGCGCCTTCGCGGCGCTGTTTGCCCATGCGGCGGTCTACGCCCATGTCCTCGGCCGCGACAGGGTCTACCGTGTGTCACAGAAGCAATGCCTGCCGGATTGAACCCGCGCTGTTCTTATGAGAAATTGATTTCATGTCACCCGCGCGGGCCTCGGCTTAAGGCGCGTTTGGCGGGGTTCCCACTGCCACTATCGAGCCCGAATCATGCCGAAACGTCAGACGACGAACTCCTCGTTATTGCTGCGGGCCGAGGTTGCGGCCCTCGTCCTGACATTTTCGACGTGCAGTCTCACTGATCTCGTCCGCGCCGACGACATCAGGACCCTCGGCAACATCGGTGACGCGCACAAAGCCGTTCGGCTGATCACGAAATATACCATCAACACGAGCACGCGATCTCTCGACCTTATTGCGGCGACGCCGACCGTTTCCTCGCTCAGCAAAGAGCAGGAACGCCAGATCGCGGCCGACACCGCCCGCCAAATCTGCGCTGAAATCGGCAGTCAGCGGAAGTTGGACGGTGCGCATCTTCATGCCGGGAGATTCTACGCCCGCGGGTTCTTGCCGCATGGGCGGGCATCGCCAAAGCACGTCCAAATAGAGCGGCGATCCGGCGGCAATTTTCGCCTGCCCGGCCGTCTTGATGTTTCCGTGCCAGAATGATTGGCGGCAAGCTTGGGAGAGCGGCGCGTGTCGGTTCCCATCAAGTACCCCGCATTCCTTTCCTATAATCACCAGGACTCGCGGATCGCGGCCTACGCGAGCTTACATCATCGTGATCTTCGGCCTTTGCGCCTTGCTCGTCGCGGCAGGTCCCGGCGAAGATGTGCTCCAGCCGCCCGCCGGCGGTTGAACGTCGTTGGCGGCGGGATCCGGTGTCTTGGCGTGGAAGGCCGCGGCCATAGCTTTCGCTGCGGCGAGTTCGTTGGCATTGAGCCGTGCGCCGACATCGTCGCGTTTACTGGCGGCGTCATCATCGCCCTGCGCGGCAGCGGTCGCAAACCACATGTAGGAGGAAACGAAATTCTGCGGGGCGCCGAGGCCGCGGGCAAGAAGCACCGCGAGATTATATTGGCTGTCGCGCACGCCATATTCCGCGGCCTTCTTGAACCATTGCACGGCGGTGGCGTAATCCGGCCTGCCGTCCTCGCCGCCGGCGGCGGCAAGGACTGCGAGATTGTGCATGGCGCGGATATTCCCCTGCTCTGCGGCCCTTTGATACCACGCCTTAGCCGGGCCGAGGTCCCGCCCGACACCGAGACCTTTTTCGTAGAAAGAGGCAAGCCGATATTGGGCCGGCGCCAGGCCTTGCGCCGCGGCCTTCGCGTACCACTGCGCCGCTGCCGCGAGATCGCGCGGGACGCGTCGGCCCTCGGCATAATTCGTCGCCAACAGGAATTGCGCCTTGGGATCGCCGGCGTCCGCCGCAGCTTCGGGGTCGGATTGCGCGATGTCGCGTCCAGCATCTTGCGGTTTTCCGATGGAACCGGTGGCCATGCGGTCGACGCCAGGCGCGGCTTGCTGTGCGTTGCTCCGCGTCGGCAAAGGATCGAGCGCCGCGGCGGTCATTTGCGCCGGCGCGGCAATCAGCGGCGAAGCGGCCTGAGGCGCGGTCATCGCCGCCGCCGGCGGGTCGATGTTCAAAGAGAGACTGGTCGGTTGCGTATGGCCCACGGTCTTGACAACGGCATAGGCGCCGATCGCAACGAAGAGAGCTGCGAGTGAAAGAACCACGGGCCGCTTGTGCTGAGCGATGAAATTACGCGTTTGCCCGATGAGGCCGGCGTTGTCTTTTGGAGCGACTGCGCGCGCGTTGCTCTGCGCGACGGCCGCGACCGATTCCATCTGAGCGGCCTGGGCGGCGCGGCGCGCAGCGGCGATAAAATCGGAGCGCGTCGTCGGCGCTTCCGGCTCCGCCGCGCGTCCTTGCCGCGTTTCGCCATTCGTGCCTTCGCGCCGCCCCGGAAAGCCACTGCCCGGCTCGATCAGGAAATCTTCGAGCGCAGCGGCGGAGAGGCTACCGCCTATCCTGCCGGGGTCCCGCCGCGCCGCGGGATCGCCTGCCCCGACCTGCGCGGCCTTGAAGGAATCGCGCTGCGCCGGCGCGAAGACCGGCGCCTGACCCGAGGCGAGAAGTTCGCCAGGCTGTTTCGGCCGCAGCGATAATTCTTCTTCGACCATGGCGAGGCGGCCGACAACCTTTTCCAAAGTCTCGTGAACTGCATTTAAGGTCGAGACCGTGCGACGATCGGCTTCATCCTGCGCGGCACGCACTCTTTGCAGTTCCTGCCCCATACCGGAGGGTTGCGAACCAGCTTGGCCCGCGGCATTCTCCGCCGCCTCGAGAGCCCCCCGACGCGTCTCTTCAAGCTCGGCGAAAAGCTGGCTGATCATCTGCTCCAGTGAGGTCAAAGAGGAAAAGCCGGCGTTGGAAGCATCCAATCGGTGCGCAAGCTCGGCGATCTGCTGCTCCAGCGCTTCGATCACTTGCGGCTCGGCCTGCGAGTGCTGTGCCCCTTCGAGCTTTTGGGCGAGGCCGCGCACGAGATCTTCGAGCGGGCGCGTGTCGGGGCCCGAGCGGACCTCGGCGATCCGCGCCATGAAGTCCTTGTTGGACATTGTCGATGCGGCGGGACAGCGCCTGATATTGGCTCTGGTCGCGCGCCTCGGCGATTGCTTCCTCGACTTTCGCCGCGATCGCATCGAGCCGTTCCTCGATTTTGTCGAAGGCCGATGGACGATCGTCATAGGCATAGCCCAAGGGCTCGTCCCCGACCGCACGGCTGCGATCGATGCTCTCGGCGAGCTGCGCCACCTGCCGCTCGATCCGCTCCACAGGCAGCGGCCGTGCCAGAGCCGCCGTCAGAAGATCGCGGATCTCCAGCGTCTGGTTCTGGATATTTTGGAAGGCGGCGGGATCGATCCCCGACCGACCGAGATCGTCGAGCTTGGCGCCGAGCCTTTTCAGCTCGCCGTCGAGCCCTTTGATCGTCGTGCGGGGATCAATCTCGATCAACGAATCCCGGAGCTCGCCGACGAGCTGTTCGAGCGGTTGCAGCACCGTGTCCTTGATGCCTTCGGTGCGCGAGGCTTCAATCTTTTGCACGAGACCCCGGATCGCCTGCTCGAGCGTGGCGATCGAGCCGCGCGAAGCGAGATCGCGGAGCGATGCCGACATGTTGCCGATTTCCGTCCGCAATTTGTCAAGGTTGCAAACGGGCGTTTCGGCGTGACGCGCGGCCTGCTCGCGCCGCATGTCGTCGAGTTTGGTGGCGAGCGCCGCTATATCACCGTGCAGACTGATGAGCGAGGTCGCGGCAGCGCGCGATCCGGGCCACGCGGCTTGCGGCGAAGCCTCGGATGATCGCCGTGGCACCCACGCCTCGGGACGCGCCCGCTCTTGATCGTCCAATGCTTTCTGCCGACGGGAAACCTCGGCGATCGCCGCGCCGAGCGAGGGATGCGCCTTGCCGCGCGGCCGGGTTGGCCGTTCCGCCTCTCGCGCGGAGGAGGCGACTGCCGTCAGCAAGGAATTGAGCGTTGATTCCATCCGGTTCAACTGGCTGTCATAAAGGCGCGTGGGAATGTCTGCCGTCGAGACGCGGGGCTCGCTTCGCGGCGGCGAGCGCCGCCCGTCACCTCCATCCCTGCCGCTCCAGGGAACCGCTCTGATCATGTTCCCTCCAGCGGGAATCTCACGGCAGAGCGGGAAGGCCCGAATCCGCCTGCCGCGTGCCGCTGCTGTCCATGAACTTCCGTAACCGCGGTAAACAGCCGGTTAATTCTGCTCAATTCTGGCACAAACGGTATAACTTTGGAGGCGATGATCCCTGACTTGACGGATAGGCGGACTTATGCTAGATTTTGGATAGTCGGAGGGAAACCAATGTCCGCTCAAGTTCAGCAACTTAGTAGCAAGCAATTCGACAAGCTTTTCCCGAACGAAGAGGCTTGCGACCGCTTTTTGATCGCCCGACGCTGGCCGAGCGGAATTAGCTGCCCGCGCTGCGGTTCGGACAAAGTCTATCCCCTTCAAAAGATGGCGTTTAAGTGGGAATGCCCCGAGTGCGGAAAGGGCAATGCTTATCGGTTCTCGCACCTCGTTGGCACGATCTTCGAAAATACTAATTTGGAGCTGCGCGATTGGTTCAAGGTCATTCATCTTATGTTGACAAGTAAGAAGGGCATCAGTGCGCGGCAGATACAACGCTACATGGGCTTCGGCTCGTACAAGACGGCTTGGTATGTGTGCCATCGCATTCGCGCGGCGCTTCAGGACAAGGATTTCCGCAAGCTTATGGGGATCGTCGAAGTTGACGAGACCTATATTGGCGGCAAGCCGCGCAAAGGTTCGCCGGGGGCGCGCGCGTTCGGTCGCGCAACCAAGAAAACGCCGGTTGCCGGCGCGGTAACGCGCAAGGGCAACGTGGTCGCCCGCGTCATCGATAACGTGAACGCAAAGAACCTTGTCGCATTCGTGCAAGAGACCGTTTCGGACAAAGTGAGCCTTCTGATTACCGACCAATTCAACGCGTATCACGGCTTGAACAAGGTTTATCCGCACAAGACGATCAATCACGCCGAAGGCGAGTATGTCGTCGGCGCAATTCATACGAACACGATTGAAGGTTTTTGGTCGCTGTTCAAACGCGGGATCGTCGGCAGCTATCACAAGGTAAGCAAAAAATATCTGCCGCTTTACATCGCAGAGTTCCAATTCAGATATAACAATCGCAATAACGAAGACATTTTCGAGCAAGCGATAGCAGGATGCTGAGGCACAAACACTGGCGACTGCCTCAGCCCGAGGCGAACGACGCCAGCGAGCCCGAACAGCTAGAATTGCCTTTGTAGCTGCGGCTTTCATCATTTGACTGGCGACATTGTGGTTGTGACCGGCTCTATGGTCACCGTGCCGGTTATCGTGCCGTGAATTGTTAGTAGAACTACTCGATCAGTATTTTCTGACATGTCCCAGGCCGGAAGTGTTGCACCTCCGGATGGGGTCAGACGCAAATTGTCATATTGAATTGAACGATCGAAAACCAAAAATATGATCGTGATATGAGTATCGTTTACTGATCCAAGATCCAGACCGGGAATTGTATTAGATGTACCGCCTAAAGCATTGGGCAGCAAGTCCGGACCTACGATTGCGTAGGCCCAATGTATTCCTATCGCTTCTACTTCTTGCGGAGCGGCCGTCCCGGAAAAACTCAGCGTTAGATGCACCGATTCTGCCGTAGGCGCAGAAGGTGGGCTCCCTTGTGCGTCTGCAGAAGGTGGGCTCGCTTGTGCGTCTGTTGACGCCTCGACTGGCGTTGCTGTGACCGCGGAGGCTTGCGCCGAAAGAAGAGGCTCAGTGGCCCGGCGGTACATTTCCGGAGCGGCTATGTAAGCAAACGCCAAAATGGCTCCAACTGCTCCGAGTCCCATTGCGACTGGAATTGCAAGTCTTCGCGCTGCTTGGCCCTAATCGCCCCTTCCACCAGTGAAAACTTCCGCCGATGAGCCCGGACGGTACTCCGATGCCAAAACCAAGCGCCGCCCTGCTATAATCTCCATGCAAGAAGGCATCGGCGCCCGCGTGGCAAAATGGCTCTGCGAAAAGCGCGCACGAGATCAACACGACCAAGTCTCCGCCAGAGAATCGGCCGTTTTCCGCTGTTGTCGAAGCGAGTTGCTCAGACACGGGTATTTTCCCCGAAGGCCGTTTACTTTTGGCCTTTTTGACTTGATCCCAACGCACCAAGTCTCTTTTGAGGACTTATCCACTGTCATAGTCGATCCGATCCGTCAAGTTAGGGATCATCGCGACTTTGGATTGCATTGATAGACGGCGCATCCTATAGTTGTAAACATTGATTTGTCGGGGCGTCTGAAGTCATCTTTGAGGGGGGGTGCCATGGAAACGCGCGTCAATCACGGCGTCGGAACTTCATATCGCGTCGAAGCGAAGGAGGAACCGGGCGGCGAACGCTCGTGGACGATCGGCGAGATGGCGCGTGAATTTCGGCTCAGCCTTCGCGCCCTGCGCTTTTATGAGGATCGCGGCCTCTTACATCCGCGCCGAAGAGGAACGACCCGGATTTATTCCGGCGGCGACCGGCGTCACCTTCAAATGATCCTGAAGGGCAAGCAACTCGGATTCACGCTGACCGAGATCCACGATATTCTCGCGCGTGGCGATTCGGAGCTGGAACTCAATCTTCCGGCGGATCAGATCGTCGCGCAGATCCACCATCTCGAACATCAGTTGAGCGTCCTCGAGTCGGCGCTTGCCGAACTGCGCCTCGCACATCAGCGCGCCACCACGCATCTGACGCACGCCTGACGCGGCAAACGCGAATCGTCCGAGATATCTCCCTTTTCGCCGATATGGCGAACGGAGCCAAAACCCTCTATTGGTTCGCCTAGCGCGGAGACTTGGCATAGACCGCGGCGCCAACAGATGTCGCGTCGCGGCTCTGCGCTCGAAGGATGAGGATGAGTGCTGCGTCAGGGTTAGCCGGCGGGACGATCGGCATCCTGCTCGTCAATCTCGGTACGCCGGAGGCGACCGATTATTGGTCCGTGCGACGCTACCTGAAGGAATTTCTCTCCGACCGGCGCGTCATCGAAACGCCGCGCCTGATCTGGTGGCCGATCCTCAACCTCGTGATCCTGTCGGTACGCCCGTCGCGCAGCGGCAAGGCCTACCAATCGATATGGAATCGGGAGCGCAACGAAAGCCCGCTCAAGACCATCACGCGGGCGCAGGCCGAGAAGCTTGCTGGATGGATTGCGACCGGCGGCCTTGGCCCGGCAAAGGCCATTATCAAAGTCGATTGGGCGATGCGTTACGGTCATCCGGCAATCGCGCCGGCGTTGGCGCGCCTCATTGAAGCGGGATGCGACCGCCTGCTCGTCGTGCCGCTTTATCCGCAATATGCGGCGGCGACGACGGCGAGCGTCGGCGACGCGGTCTTTGCCGCGCTGGCGCGCATGCGCCTTCAGCCAGCGCTGCGCATCGCCCCGCCTTATTGGGCCGAGCCCGCTTATATCGCGGCCCTCGCCGCCTCTTTGCACAAATTCCTGGCCGAACTCGATTTCGTCCCGGACGCGATCCTCGTTTCCTTCCACGGTATTCCGCAGGAATATGTCGACAAGGGCGATCCCTACCCGCGCCAATGCGAAGAGACGTTTCGCCTGCTGCAAGCGGCGCTTGGCCCTGACGCAAAGAAGCTGAAGTTGACCTATCAGTCGCGCTTCGGGCGGGCGCAATGGCTCGAACCCGCTACGGACGCGACGGTGCGGACGCTGGCGCGCGAGGGCTGTCGCAATCTCGTCGTCATCACGCCGGGGTTCTCCGCCGATTGCGTCGAAACGCTCGAGGAGATCGACATGGAGAACCGGCATTTCTTCTTGGAGAGCGGCGGCAAGAATTTCGCCACCGTCCCCTGTCTCAACGACAGCCCCGAAGGCATGGCGGTCATCTGCGACGTCGTCGCGCGCGAGCTCAAGGGCTGGATCTAGGCGGATAAAGCCGGCTGACGACGCCGCTGCCCTTTCCGTATGGATCCTGCGACACATATCTTCGTTGCCATCATGGGGCTTGCCCATCTGCTTTTGGCATCGAAGGGAGGATTTTAGATGCGGACCGCCGTCGTGTTCTGCCTTTTCTGCATCGCGATCGCGGGGGCTTCAGAGGCCGAGGCAAAGCCCGGCGGCTGCCTGAAATATGGCGCGGCGGGCGCCGTCGCCGGCCATGTCGCCGGTCATCACGCCGTCAAGGGCGCCATCGTCGGCTGTATCGCCGGGATGGTGCGCCGACACGAATAAAACAAACAAATGCGCGAACAGCACGTTGCTCACTGAGCTTCCGGCGAAGCATCATCGCGCCTTGGCAATTGCCACGCGCTGCAACTTGCTTTCCCATAGATAGGCCTGCCGCACGATCTCCTTGAGATCATCGTAGCGCGGCTTCCAGCCGAGCCGACTGCGGATGGCTTCAGCGCCGGCGACGAGCGCGGCAGCATCCCCGGCCCGGC
Source organism: uncultured Alphaproteobacteria bacterium (assembly GCA_963759985.1). GTDB lineage: Bacteria > Pseudomonadota > Alphaproteobacteria > Rhizobiales > Beijerinckiaceae > Methylovirgula. The sequence continues at coordinate 639,611 of CAVXBI010000001.1, read as the reverse complement.
GTCCGCTCAGCCGAACCTCGAAGTTCGTATTTGAGACTTGCTTTACGACATCGATGACTTCGCGCACCGAATGACCATGGCCATAGCCGCAATTCAGCACGAGGCTTTCGCCGCCGCCGCGCAAATGCCCGAGCGCCAACATGTGCGCCGTGATGAGATCGCTGACCTGGATATAGTCGCGTACGCAGGTGCCGTCCGCGGTCGGATAATCGGTCCCGTAAATATCGATCCCCGGGCGCAGGCCGACGGCCGCTTGCACTGCAACCTTAATGAGGTGAGTCGCGTTGGGAGTCGACTGGCCAAGCCGACCCTTGGGATCGGCTCCGGCTACGTTGAAATAGCGTAGCGCCACGTAGGAGAAATCATGCGCCTTGGCGGCGTCTTCGAGCATCCACTCGACCATGAGTTTCGATCGTCCGTAAGGATTGATCGGCGCCGTCTGCGCCGTTTCGAAGATCGGGTTGACCGCCGGCTCGCCGTAAACGGCCGCGGTCGAGGAAAAGATGAAGTTCCTGATCCCGTTGCGCACTGCGAATTCGGCGAGAGCTCGGGCCTTGACCGTATTGCTGAAATAATAGCCGAGTGGGTCGGCGACTGAATCGGGCACCACGATCTTGGCGGCGAAATGGACAATAGCCTCGATCTGATGCTCGGCGCAGATAGCCCTAAGCCGCGCCGCGTCGCCGGCATCGCCGACGACAAGGATTGCCGGTTTGGGAACAGCCCAAGAAAAACCGGTCGACAGGTCATCGAGCACCACGACCTCTTCGCCGGCATCGAGCAGCGCGAGAACCATGTGGCCGCCGATATACCCGGCGCCGCCCGTCACCAAAACTGCCATTCCCGTTCTCCGCTTCCCGCCAATCCTGCCTTCGAGAACAGAACGCCGGGTTAATCCCATTCTCACAGCCGAGTTGACGCCGAGGCTACCCTCGTCCTAGTCATGCGCGCCCGGATCGCATCCTCGAAGTTCCGCTCCGCCATGCGTCGCGCCGTCTCTGCCTTTGAACCCTTTTGGCATTTCTCATGAGCAAGCGCGTACGCAAGGCCATCTTCCCAGTCGCCGGCCTCGGAACGCGGTTCCTCCCGGCCACCAAATCCGTTCCCAAGGAGATGCTGACCGTCGTCGACCGTCCGATTCTTCAGCATGTGGTCGAGGAGGCCTATGAAGCGGGGATCGAACATTGCGTCTTCGTCACCGGCCGCAACAAGGCGGTCATCGAAGATTATTTCGACATGGCCTACGAGCTCGAGGACATCCTGCTCAAGCGCGGCAAGACCAAGGAACTGCAAGCTCTGGTGGCCGATTTGCCAAAGCCCGGCGCCATGAGCTTCACCCGCCAGCAGGCGCCGCTCGGGCTCGGCCATGCGGTGTGGTGCGCGCGCGACATCATCGGCGACGAGCCCTTCGCCGTTCTCCTGCCCGACATGCTCACGCTCGCCGCCGCCGCAGGCAAGCGGCGCTGCCTTGCCCAATGTATCGCGGCTTACGAGAAGCACGGCGGCAATATCATCGCGGTCGAAGAAGTCGCGCCGGAGGAGACACATAAATACGGCGTCGTGTCGGTCGGCAAGGACCATGGCGCAACCTTCGAGATCACCGGCATGGTGGAGAAGCCGAAGGGCACGGCGCCATCCAATCTCATCATCTCCGGCCGCTATGTGCTTTCCCCCGAGATCTTCGCAATTCTCGAGAAGGGCGAAAAGGGCGCCGGCGGCGAAATCCAGCTCACCGACGGCATGAAGGGCCTCGCCGGAAAGCAAGCTTTCCATGGCGTGCGCTTCGACGGGACGACCTATGATTGCGGTTCGCGGCTCGGATTTCTTGGGGGCCAATGTCGCTTTCGCCCTCGCCAATCCGGAGATCGCCGGCGAATTTCGTGTGCTCTTGAAGCGCCTCGTGGCCAAGCTTTAGGGCGCGTGCATCGACGAGCTTGTTGCGTGCGCGGCGCGAGCCCACTTCATCGACGCGGATCAATGGTTTCCAAGGAGATTCTTCTCCTCAAGCTTTAACGCGACCTGACGCAGTCGGTAGTTCAAATTCTCCGCGGTTACTGGAATTGCGCTAGCTATCACACTTCGAAATTTCGCGTAGAGCTTTGCTGGCGCAATCGCGCCATCGGAATACACGTCGTCCCGCGCAGGAAGCAGATACCCGGGCGGACTATCAGGAGGCAGTAGGAGCATGTCGTAGGTGGATGCGCTCGTCATGAATTTCACGAATGCTTCGGCATCGCGAAGTTTGGTACTCTCCAGCCCGCTGTCCAGCATGTACAGGTCGACCCAGGCAACCGGCTTTGTTCCTTCATCCGCGAAAGGCCACGCTGCGACGTCCAAATCGTCTTGCGTCAGGCATTTTTCATCTTTTAGACAAGACTGCGCGGTTTCTGAGAGCGCATAGTAGGTATCTTCCGAATATCCTACAAACGCGCTGCCTTTCCCTCTCGCGAATTGCCGCGGATAAAATCCATCGCGCTCGTGATAGTCTTTGTCTCTGCCAAAGCCCGCAGGCTCCATTGCAACGAAGCTTCGCAGCACGCTTACAGCATAGTTGTCGAGGTGATCCGGATCGAGCCGTTTTAATGCCTCAGAAGCAGAGCCGTAGTGCGCAACCAATATGGAAAGATACAGCTCACCCAAGGTAGACGAGCCTTCCAAATCCATTAAGAGGCCACGTCCCAAAAGTCTGAAAACGCGGGCAGCGTCGACAGGCGTCTTGACGGTGCCGATCTGACTGAGCTTCTTGGGAAAAATGAGAAAATCACTGCATATCCAATGCGGAATCCCGAATTGCACGCCACCAATCGTTGCGATGTCTTTCGCAAACGGAACGACCGGACCGGCAGCATCGATGAGCTCCCGTGATGGCAATTTTGGATTTTTGTGTTTGATAAAATCCGCGAGAAATACCGAAATCGACCTCATAAACATCCGCCTGGGATGAAAGTATCCCGGTATTGTCGCTGCTATAATAATTCTGGTTCATTATCACTTGAAGATTAAGGCCCGGGCACCCGTCTTCAAAGCTCTCCTTTATTGTCAAAGCCATTGCATCGGCGTTTGGGACAAACGGATACATCTCGACGCGCAAAGTTCTCGGACCGGTATCCTCGCAATATCTCTCGGAACCTCGTGCAGAAGAGGTCGCCGCGGTGACCGCAAGTGCAATCAGCGCCCAGATTTGAAATCGCATCGACTTACTCCGCCGAACGGTCGCATAGCCCAATTGGCAATTTGCGGTGCCCAACATTTCAGAATGGGCCGCCTTTGCAGCGTCAATCTGTGGCAGATTAAAACTGACGTCAATCTTGAGCCGCGGATGTGACGGGCTGGTTCACGTCTGTGGCGGTTTCGTTGTCAAAGTTACTCCCTCGCAAACTGCCTTTATTAGGCCCCTCAGTCCTGCAGCCGGAGGCCGAGGAGGAAAATGTTCTCCGTATAATTATCCCCAAGCGCCGTGCTCAGGAAACGCTGATGCGTAAAGCTGCCGGTGAAGATCACGGAACGCGTGAGATTATAGTCGGCCTTGAACGTTCCCGAATAAAGCTGCTCGGTAATCGGCTGGCCGTCGTAGATATTGTACTGATAGGTCGCCGTTGCCGAAAGCGTAAGATCGCGCCGCAGCGCATGCGTGACGTTGAGGCTCACGCTGCGGCTGACGGCGCCGGAAGCATAGGCGAGCGTCGTTTCCGAAATATAAGTCGCGGCGTTCAAGTTGACGGTCGTCAACGGCGTCGCCGTATAGATCAGCTTGGCGTCGATGGTCGGGGCGTTGAGATTGGGCAACCTCGGATCGACATAAACGCGCTCGGCATAGCCGGCCGCGATTTCGCCGGTCAGCAAACGGCTGAATTCGAGCGTCGCGCCAAGCTTGCCGTCAATTCCGTTCGAGTTACGGGCAAAGCCAAAGACATCGAAGTAATTGTCGTAGCGGCGTGCGTCGCCGGTCACTTCCACATAGGGGATGAGGGCCGGCGTCAATTCGTACGAGCCGCGCACGGTCAGCCCATAATCATTGTAATCGTCCTCCGACAGCAACAATATCGTGCCGTTCGACTGGGTCGCATCGCCGAATTGGTAGCGATTGAAAGCGCCTTGCAGGCTGATTGCGAAACGGTTGAACTGTTGGGTTATGCCGAGCGATTGGCCGAGCGTTACGATCAGCGGACGGTTGGTGATGAAGACGCTGTTGGGAATGGCGAGGATTGGCGAGCCGGGCGTTTGGGTCTGCACCTGAAAAGTGCTCTGAAGATTGATTTGCGTTTGCCGGGTCACGTCGATCCGGCCAGTGACGGTCCCGGCGGCGTCCGGACGGTTCGCGTTGGGAACGCGGAAATAATCGTAATAGCCGCCGCGCAGATCGGCGGTGAGACTGTGCTGCGACCATTCTGACTCGGCCCTCCCCCCGACCTCGCCGTGGACGTAGGGCGAGCCCACGACATCCGTCGACAATTGGTTCGGATCGCTGTCGTAGCCCGTGTCGGTTTCGACATAAGGAAAGAGCCGCAGCGAGCCGACATCGATGCCGAGCGGAACGAAAGGCGTCGGGTCCGGTTTCGGGCGCAGTGGATGCGGCAAGAGCGGAACGACCGCGACGGTCGGAGCGGGATTGGCCGGATCCGCGAGCGGCGGATTGCTCCCCCGCTTTTGCGTCAAAGGCGCGGTCTTATAGGCGGTCAGCGGCGGCAGCGGCAGTTGGCCAGACCGCCTCAGTTTGGGCAGTTGATAGAGCTTCGGCTTCTTCGGCTTCGGCTTGCCGTAGTTGATGTGATCGGACGTATCCGAGACTGGGGGCGGTAGTCCATATTCCGGTTCCGGGGAGGCAATCGGATTGAGATTGTTCTGTGTCTGCGCTTGCGCCTCGGGGGAAGTCGCAGTTTCCGGAAAAGGCTGATCGGCCCCGCGCAAACCTATCCCCTGCTGTTCGAGCATCTGCTCGCCCGGGGCCATCTGCTCGGCCTGCTCAGGCGCCTGCGAAGCGGGAATTTGTGCTGCGGCCTCCTGCGGGTTCGCAGTCTGCGCCCAAGCGGGAACGCTCGCTGCGGCAATGAGCATCGCCGCCGCCGCGGTCGCCATGACCTTGAGGCGGTCTTTGCTGCAGACCGGCACGCGTCCCTCGCTCAACGCGGCCGAATTCGGCCGCGCTTAACGAGGGTTAGGCAAACATGGTTAACGCCATCTTAGCGAAGCGCGCCTGGACGTGCCGAAACGGGACAATAGATCGCGTCGGCGCCGTTGCCGAGCGGCGCGTCACCCGATTCCGGCGCCCGTGCGGCCGGCCGATTCCATCGCCTTGTGCGCCAAGGTCGGATAATCGGTATAGCCCTTCTCGCCACCGCCGTAGAACGTCGCCTGATCGAACGGATTGAGCGGCGCATTCAAGCGAAATCTTTCGACGAGATCGGGATTGGAGATGAAGAGCTTGCCGAAAGCGATGAGATCGGCGCGCCCGGCCGCGAGCGTTTCGATGGCAAGTTCGCGCGTATATCCATTGTTGGCGATATAGGCGCCGGAGAAGGCCTTGCGCAGCGCGAGATAATCGAAGGGCGCGATGTCGCGCGGGCCGCCGGTGGCGCCTTCGATGACATGGATATAGGAAAGCCCGCGCGCGCTCAGCTTGTCCACGAGATAGAAGAAGATCTTGGCGGGATCGCTGTCCAATATATCGTTGAACGGCGAGACCGGCGCGAGCCGAATGCCGACCCGGCCGCGATCCCAAATGCTCAAGATCGCATCCGTCACTTCGAGCGCAAAACGCGCCCGGTTCTCGACCGAGCCGCCATAAGCATCGGTGCGCTTGTTGGTGCCGTCCTTCAGAAACTGATCGATGAGATAGCCGTTGGCGCCGTGGATCTCGATGCCGTCGAACCCGGCTTTCTTGGCATTCTCGGCGGCGACCGCATAATCGCGTACGATGCCGGCGATCTCTTCGATCGTCAGCGCGCGCGGCTCGGAGATATCCGCGAATCCGGTTTCGATGAAGGTCTTGCCTTTGGCACGGATCGCCGAAGGCGCGACCGGCGGGAGGCCGCCCGGCTGCAAGGAAACATGCGAGATGCGGCCGACATGCCAAAGTTGGATGAAAATTTTTCCCCCCGCATCATGAACAGCGCAAGTGACTTTCTTCCAGCCTTCGACTTGTGCTTCGGAATAGATGCCCGGCGTCCAGATATAGCCCTGCCCTTGTTTGGAGATCTGCGTAGCTTCGCTGATGATCAATCCGGCGCAGGCGCGCTGGCGATAATATTCCGCGTTGAGCTCATTCGGCGCGTCGCTGCCCTTGGTCGCGCGGTTGCGCGTCAAAGGCGCCATGACGATCCGGTTCCTAAGTTCGAGATCGCCCAGACGAAAGGGCGAGAAAAGAATGTCGTCGCGCGCCATCATTGTCCTCGATGCGTTGAACTCGGCCTTGAGGCAAAGAGCATTGCCTCGCTCCCTAGATAGGGTGAGGTCTGCCGAATTTTAGGAGCCGGTTGGCCTTCAAATGAACGGGAGCGGCGCGCGCTCGAGGGGAATAGGCCTCAATTCATGTTCAGCGCCTGCATATAGAGATCGAGAATGGCCTCCATCTCCTTGCGTTCTTCGTGGTCCTGCTTGCGGATCCTGACGATCTGCCGCACGGCCCTGGTCTCGAAGCCGCGGCCCTTCATTTCCGCATAGACATCGCGGATATCATCGCCGAGCGCCTTCTTTTCCTCCTCGAGCCTTTCGATCCGTTCCACGAATTGCTTCAGTTCCTGGCCCGCGATACCGGCCTTGGCGACATGTACCGTCATCTCCGCATCCTTTGTTCGAACTCGCGCGCCGCCGAGCGCATCGGTCATGCGCCATCGTATTCGCGGCACGCCTTGTCCTTTTGAGCCTGCACACCGGGCTCGGAGCCCGCGCGAGGGATGCGGGCGCAAGCCCGCAAGGTCAAGCACGGCCCCTCGAAATCCCCGCAATCCTAGGATCGACCGGTCTCGAAATTGCGTGCCGCAAGGCTTTACGGCAGTTCGATCTTATGCAGTTCCGGCCGATCGAGAATCGGTCTCAAGATAACGGCCAAGCGGTCGGCCCAATGACGCGCTTGTGCGGGGTCGGCAACGAGGTCCTGGCGAATTTCGACGAGGAGACCGGCGAGCCCACGCGGGGTGATCTCGGCATCGAGCGTATCGCCCGGAAGCGCCCCCGCGTAAGGCTCATTGTCGCCGACAATGATGCCGTCTGCGGCAAGCGCCGCGATGAAGAGCGCCGCGAAGCGTGGATTGCCATCCCATAGGATGCCGATTTGCCAGGGGCGCTGCGCCCCCTTCCAAACCGGCGTGAATGTGTGGATCCCGATCACGGCCGGCGGCGCTCCGCCCGCCAGCATGGCCGAGACTTGCCCCGCGATCGCCTGCCGGTAGGGCTGCCAATAGAGCCGGCGCCGCGTCTCAATCTCTGTTGCCTCGATCCGCGCATTGCCTTGTATGATGCGGCCGTCGGATAGCTGCATCACCGATGTGGGATCGCGCGCGCCGCGGTTGGGATCGATGAGCAGACGCGAATAGCGTGTCAGCAGCGCCGGCGCGGCAAAACGTGCCGCAAGCCGACGCGTGACCCACGCCGCGCCGATGTCATAGGCGATGTGCGTTTTAAGCTCTTCGGGCGAAAGGCCAAGCGTGCCATAAGCGCCCGGCAGCGCATTGGCCGCATGATCGCAAAGCAGCAAGAGTCCAGCATCGTTTCGGCCGGCGATGACTTCAACCGGAGCGAAGGCAGGATCGGCGCCACGGGGCGTTTCGAGATCGCCTGACATGGCCAATCCCAAGACGCGAATCGCCCGCAAGTCAATGCGAGGCGGCGGGGCGCTGAGAGCAACCGGGCGGTTTGCATGAAATTTCGCTTGCGTGGCCGCTGCGGCTCGGCCTTATTCGCCGCGCGTTAATGTTCATTGCACCAATCTCGGCTCATCATGGATCTCCCTTTCGGTGTACCGCCGCGTTGTGCCTCGACATGTTTTCGCCGTTCGAGCATGTTTCTGCAGACCCTTGTCCTCATTCCGCCCGGAACGCTGCGCCTCTCATGAAAGCACCGATCGTCGCCCTTGCCGCAACTTTCCTCAGCCTTGTGGGCGCCTCGGCTCATGCCGATTTCCGGCTTTGCAACAGCACGACCAACAGGGTCAGCGTCGCCATCGCCTATACTGACGGCACAAGCTGGGTCAGCGAAGGCTGGTGGAATCTCAAAGCGAGCGGCTGCGAGACCCTGGTGCGCGGCCCCTTGGCGGCGGAATATTACTACGTCTATGCGATGGATGAACGCGGCGCGGAATGGAAAGGCAAAGCTTTCATGTGCACGCGCGACCACGAGTTTCGAATCAGCGGCCGCGGGGATTGCTTCGTTCGCGGCTTCGATCGCACCGGTTTTTTCGAGGTTGACACGGGCAAAGAGGCGAAGAACTGGACCGTACAATTGACGGATCCCAATCCGAACCCCAGCCCGATGCATTCGGGACCGTGACGCTCGGCGCGCCAGCCAAATTGCTCAAGGATGAATGCACAAGCCCGTCGAAATAGCCGCTTCCCATGAACATGTTGCATTCGGCACACAGATTGAAATTTTGCTCCAAGACGCAGTTTGGTCTATTGACGGCGTCGTAGCCTTGGCTACAGTTTTATGCTGTGGGGACATGGCTGAATGCAACGCTTTCTGAGGGAGCGATTTTGATTATGTCGGCGAGAACGGGCACGATCTTTCAAATCGGCTTATGTATTCGTCACGATCTAGCTAGCTTAGAACAGTTACAATTCTTCCAGAAGAAGGCGCAATAGTTTAGAATTACTATAATTGTAAAAGATAATTATTGACGCTGCCTTCGACGCCGCCCTAAGAACCGACCAGTTTCAGAAAGCGTGAGGTGAAAAGCACCAGACGGGGGCACGATGTCGGACAAATCGAGCGAGAGCATGCCGCGCGATGCACAGCTCAAGGCGCCGCGGACGATCTTAAGCCGCGATCTGATGGGCAGCGACAAAGTCGTGATCATCCGCCATGAGCAAGAAGACTATCGGCTTCGAATCACCGCAACGGGCAAACTCATCCTGACGAAGTAACAGCAATCTTCAAGCGCGCAAATGCGCGGCCGCGTCAATGAATGACAGGCGCATCTAATGTCTATTTCCAGCCAGCAACCTTTGCCCGTGTGGCGTCGGCAGCCAGCCAATGAGTTAACGGGTCCGAGGGAGCTGCCAATGCAGCATAAATCTATAACTCTGACTGAACAAACCGCACGCGGATCTATCGCGCCTGCCTCTGCGATTCTCGTCCGTATAATGCCGGGCGGCGGGGCTGGCCGCCTTGGCATCGCCGCTTTGCTCTTCAGTGTTTTCGCCATCGCCTGCGCCCATGCGCAAGATGCAAACCAATCAACCCAGGCGCAATCCGACACGCAGGGCACAAAGTCCGCGAGTCCGCAAGACTCGAGCACACCGGTGCAAGACAACAGTTCTGACACGCAGGACACAAGCCAACCGGTGCAAGACGCAACATCGAACACTCAAGCCGCAACCGGAGAAGAGCCGAGCTTTTTCACCGGTCTCCTTGCGCCCTCGCGCACCAATTTGCTGGGTGACATGGGAGGATTGCGAACGGCGCTCGGCAAATATGGATTGACCCTTACTCTTTTGGATCTCAACGAAGGGTTCGGCAATCCGACCGGCGGAATCAAGCAAGGTGCAAATTACAATGGCCTGACCGTGATGAGCCTCGCGCTCGATACGCAGAAAGGGTTCGGCTGGGAGGGCGGGACGGCCAATATCAGCGCCTTTCAGATCCGCGGTCGCAATCTGAGCTCGACGAATCTTTTGGATCTGCAGACCTATAGCGGCGTCGCGGCGTTGCCCTCCACCCGCTTATGGGAAGCCTGGTACCAACAGAGCTTTCTGAACGGCAAGATGGACGCGAAGGTCGGGCAACAAAGCATCGACACAGAATTCATCGTGAGCCAAGGATCGAGTTTGTTCATCAACACCATGATGGGTTGGCCCATGGTGCCGTCAGCGGATCTCTACGCCGGTGGGCCGGCCTATCCGCTCTCCTCGCTCGGCGTGCGGCTGCGATCGAACCCGGTGGGCCCGCTGACATTGCTCGCCGGTGTGTTCCAAGACAACCCACCGGGCGGCCCGTTCGACGATGATTTCCAAGTGCGCGGGAGCTCGGCCTGGGGCGGTAATTTCCTGCATGTTGCGTCGACCGGCGCGCTCTTCATCAGCGAAGCGCAATATTCCATCAACCAGCCTTCGCCCGGCGACATGGACGCCGGCAAGCGGACGGCCGGTCTGCCCGGCACGTACAAGATCGGCGCCTGGTTCGACACGGCGCCGTTTCCCAATCCGAGATTCGATACGACCGGGCTGTCGCTCGCCAATCCGGCGAGCACGGGCGTGCCGCAGATGGAAGATACGAATTTCAGCATCTACGCCGTGGCGGATCAGATGATCTGGCGCCCGAGCGCCGACAGCACGCAATCCCTCAACGCCTTCACCCGCCTCATGGGAGCTCCCGACGATCGCAATGTGATCAGCTTCAGCGCCAACAGCGGCGTGACGCTCAAGGCGCCGTTTCAGGGACGCGACAGCGACACGGCCGGCTTGGGATTCGGCGTGGCGCAGGTCAGCAGTTTCGACAGCGGCCTCGCGCAGGACGCCGTGCTCTATACCGGCGTGCCGACGCCGATCCCCTCGGTCGAGACTTTCATCGAGGCCACGTATCAATGTCAGGTCACGCCCTGGTGGCAGCTCCAGCCCGACTTCCAATACGTCTTCCGTCCGGGTGGAGGAATTCCTGATCCTGACAACCCCGTGGTCCGCATCAAAGACGAATCGATCTTCGGTCTGCGCAGCACCGTCACCTTCTGACCCAGCTTGAGGACACCGAACATGCAAAGCGCTCGTACGATCGGATTCCTCGCCGCGGCGATCCTTGCCGCAATGCCGGCAGCGGCGCATGCCGCCGGAGGATTCCTGGAATCGCTTCATCAGCAGACGACACTGACCTCGACGGTGCCCGACAATGGCGATCAGAATCCCTATGCCATCGTCGTCGCACCGATCTCGCTCGGCAAGATCCACAAAGGCGACGTCCTGGTCGACAATTTCAACGACAAGAACAATTTGCAGGGCCTCGGCACAACAATCGTCTCGGTCGACCCCGCAACGAAGAAGATGAGCCTCTTTGCCGCGATCCCGCGGCATCTTGCGCAATGCCCGGGCGGCGTAGGGCTGACCACGGCGATGACCTTGCTGAAATCCGGCTGGGTGATCGTCGGAAGTCTGCCAAGCGAGGATGGGACGACGGCGACCAAGGGCAGCGGCTGTCTTCTCGTACTCGATTCCAGACGGCAAGATTGTCAGCGCCATCGCCGGACCCAATATCAACGGGCCTTGGGGCAATATGGCGGTAATCGACAAAGGTGCGACCGCGACGCTGTTCTTGAGCAACACCGGCTTTGACGTCGGCGCGCCGACCGGCGATTCCCCGGTCCTGAAGAAAGCAACTGTGCTGCGGATCGAACTCGAGATTCCTGCGGGCAAGCCGCCGGCGATCAGCAAAGAGACCGTGATCGGCAACGGATTTGGCGAGCAAGCGGACAAGGGCGTCTTCGTGATCGGCCCGACGGGCCTGGCGCTCGGCAAGGACGGGACGCTCTACGTCTCCGACGCGATCGGCAACCGGGTTGCCGCAATCCCAAATGCAATCAAACGGACCGACAGCGCCGGGACTGGCCGCGACGTTACCAAGGACGGCCTCTTGAAGCGGCCCCTCGCCATGACCTTCGCGCCCAACGGGCATCTCATCGTCACCAATGGCTTGAACGGCCAAGTGGTGGAGATCGATCCCGCGACCGGCAACCAGATCTACGCCCGATGGGTCGACCCCAACAAAGCACAGACTCCGCCGGGCAGCGGCGATCTCTTCGGGATCGCACTGACGCCTCCGGGCGACGGGTTCTACTATGTAGAGGACGAGGTCAACACACTCGTTCTCGCCCGATGACGAAAGACCGAGGCTGCCCCATGAGCTCGCGCCGCGGCTTTCTTGCCGCGGCTGGCGGGCTTGCCGGCGCGCTTGGCGCCAATGTTGGTTTGGGCAGCGCCCAGGCGGCGCTCTCGGCCGAAACCGGGGCCGTCGATGAAAGCTGCGCGGCAGCAGCCGTAGAGCCGTTCTTTGGCGAGTACCAGAGCGGCATTCTGACCAGCCCTCAGACGCATAGCTATTTTGCCGCCTTCGATCTCGTCACCACGAAAGTGAGCGACATCGAAGCTCTGATGCGCGCCTGGACGAGCGCCGCGGCGCAATTGACGGCGGGCAATGTCGTCACAAATCTCGGCAAGGACACTTATTCTTCGACGCCCGCCTCCGATTCCGGCGAGGCTCTGGGCCTCGGCCCGGCGCGGCTCACGCTCACCTTCGGCTTCGGCGCCGGCCTCTTCGTCAAGGACGGCAAGGACCGCTACGGACTGGCCGCCGAGCGGCCGGCGGCGCTCGTCGACATGCCGCCGTTCATCGGAGAGCAGCTCGTCGCCCAGCACACCGGCGGCGATCTTTCCGTTCAGGCCTGCGCGGATGATCCCCAGGTCGCGTTCCATGCCGTCCGCCAGCTCGCTCGGCTGGCCGATGGCGTGGCACAGATTCGTTGGGCCCAGGCCGGTTTCTTGTCCGAATCGGCCAGCGGCGAAACGCCCCGCAATCTGATGGGCTTTAAGGACGGAACGCAGAACCCGGTTGCCTCGCCGCCAAGCGGGCGTAACCCGGGGCCGACGCGCCCCGCTCTTCCCCCCGAGGAGATAATCTGGGCTGGCGCGGAAGCCCCGGCATGGATGCAAGGCGGCACTTATTTCGTCGTGCGCCGCATCCGCATCTCGCTGCAACATTGGGATAGGTCGGATGTCGACTTCCAGGAGCAGGTGATCGGTCGTCACAAGCGGTCCGGGGCGCCGCTCGGCGGAAGCGACGAATTCGACCCGCCAAACTTTCAGGCAACCGACAAGGACGGCAATTTTGTCATTCCAGAGAACGCGCACATGCGGCTTGGCGCCGCCGCCAATAATGATGGCGCCAAAATATTGCGCCGCAGTTATTCCTACAATGACGGGGTCAGCTTCATCGCCGAACGTTGGCCGCCCTGGCGGCAGGGCATGTTGTATGACGCCGGCCTACTCTTCATCGCCTACCAGCGCGATCCGCGCACAGGCTTCATCAAGATCTTCGACCAAATGTCGAAGATCGACGCCCTCAATCAATTCACGACCCATGTCGGCGGCGGTTTGTTCGCTTGCCCTTGCGGCGCGAGGCAAGGCGAGTTTTTGGGTCAGCGCCTTTTCCAGCGCGCCTAGACCTCGGTAGCCACGGCATTCTGCCACCGAACACTGCCTGCTATCGCGTTTCCTTCAGGAAAATCGCGAAGGTCGCGCCTGTCTCGGGTCATCCACGCCGCAGGCCACTTTGCCGCGTCGCAAACAGTAAAGCCGGCGCTGCGGGAATGCGGCGGTTTTTCGCATCGAGCCCTTGCTGTCGCAAAAATTCGCTATAAACCGGGCCAGCCAACCGGCACGATTTTGTAATTTTGTGCCCTATCTTGAATCGCACCGCTCTGCCGGAGATCCAGGACTGAAGGAGGGAGATGCCGATGCGACGGCTCCGCCGCTGCAAGATCGTCGCGACGCTCGGTCCGGCGACGGCTCAACGTTCTGCCATCGCCGACCTGTTCCGGGCGGGCGCCGACGTGTTCCGGATCAACATGAGTCATGCGTCCCATGACGCCATGCGCGAGCTGGTGGCAACAATCCGTTCGCTTGAGCAGGAATTCGGCAGGCCCATCGCGATCCTGTTAGATCTGCAGGGACCCAAGCTCAGGATCGGCAGCCTGAAGCACGGTTCGGCCCATTTGACCCGCGGCTCCCTCTTCACCCTCGACCAGGACACGACGCCGGGCGATGCAACCCGGGTTCACCTCCCACATGCCGAAATTTTGAACGCCTTGCAACCCGGCCATGTTATCCTCATCGACGATGGCAAGGTCCGTCTGCACGTTGTTGAAGCCTATCCGAAAAAGGCCGTCGCCGTCGTCGATGTCAGCGGCACGATATCGAACCGCAAAGGCGTGAGCCTCCCCGACACCGAGATCCCCCTTTCCTCCATGACGGAGAAGGACCGCGCCGATCTCGAAGCCGGGCTGAGCGTCGGCGTCGACTGGGTCGCCGTCTCCTTCGTGCAGCGTGCCGAGGACGTGGCGGAAGTTAAGAAGGTGGTGCGCGGCCGCGCTCTCGTGATGGCCAAGATCGAAAAGCCGCAGGCGATCTCGCGGCTCGAAGAGATCATGGAAATCTCCGATGGCTTCATGGTGGCGCGCGGTGATCTCGGTGTCGAAATGCCGCTCGAGAAAGTGCCGGGTCTGCAGAAGCGCATCACCCGTATCGCCCGCCGGCTCGGCAAGCCTGTCGTGGTCGCAACCCAGATGCTCGAATCGATGATCGCTCTTCCCGTGCCGACACGCGCAGAGGTCTCCGATGTGGCGACGGCCGTTTTCGAAGGCGCCGATGCGATCATGCTCTCGGCAGAGAGCGCCTCGGGCCAATATCCGATCGAAACCGTGGCTACCATGAACCGGATCACCGAAGAGGTGGAACGCGACGCCTTCTACCGGCAGATCATCAATGCGCAGCGCGCGGTTCCCGACGCAACAGGCGCCGATGCGATCGCCTCGGCGGCGCGCAATGTCGCCGAAACCTTGGACTTGAAGGCAATCGTCGCCTGGACTTCCTCGGGCTCGACCGCGCTTCGTATCGCACGGGAAAGGCCCGAACCGCCGGTTCTCGCTTTGACGCCGAACCGCGAAACGGCCCGCAGGCTCGCAATCGTTTGGGGCGTGCATGCCGTCGTCACCGAAGATGCACATGACGTCGACGACATGGCCGAGCGCGCCATCACCATTACACGCAAAGAGGGCTTTGCCGGTCCGGGCGAGCGGATCATCATCGTCGCCGGCGTGCCCTTCGGCTCGCCGGGCGCGACCAATCTGGTCCGGATCGCCTATATCGAGGGCTAGATATCGCGGCCTTCAACCTCGACCTGAAGCTTGTCGATGATCGCCTTGATCTCCGGCTGCTGCGGATTGATCGCCAGCGCCTTGCGGAAGGCCTCGAGCGCGCGCCTGTCCAGGCCCTGCTTCTCAAGGATGAATCCCATGGCGACCAGCGCGGAAAAATGCCGCGGCTCAAGTTTCAGCGCCTGCTGCAAGTCGGCCATCGCGCCTTGCAGATCATCTCCGAGGAAGCGCGTCGTCGCGCGCTTGTCCCAGGCTTCCGCCCAATCCGGATCGAGAACGAGCACCTTGTCGAAAAGCATGAGGGCGAGCGGCAAATGTCCCGATTGTTGCGCGATGAGCGCGCGCGTCATCAGAAGATTGGCGGTATCGGAATCGGTTTCCATCCATACGCGCTCGATGGCGTCCACGAGTCCCGTCGCCTCGTCGGCGTCGGGGGCGGTGGCAAGGCGTTTGAACAAAGCATCAAGCGCCTGAGCGCGAAGTGCGGCGTGCGTCGGCTGCGGCTCCATGGCCTTCTTCAACGCTTCGGCTTTGGCCGCCTCAGCCTTTTGTTCCGGCGTCGGACCCTGGGTTGGAATTCTCTTGGGCGGACCGGGATCGGCAGGGCCGCCTTCGCTCCTGTCCGTGGGCGCCAACAATTCTTGGCCTTCCGGGCCGAAGACATGCACGCCAGGCGGCAATTGCATCGGCGGCATGCCGGGAATGTGTAAAACCGTGCCCGAAGGATCGTCGGGCGGAATAGCATCATCGTCCTGTGCCGCGCCGCTATCATCGGAGCCGGCGATGGCGCGATCGATCCCCGCCACCGGCAGACACACCAGGGCGAAAATCAGCATTGGCCAGTAGAGAAAGCGCAACGCCATCGGCTCCCGTCTCGACTCAGCCCGGCGCCGCCGGAACGCACGATCACGCGCCCGTCGTCCGCGACGCGGCTGTCATAATTAAGTCAGGACCGAGGAAAGTCAAAATATCAAGGCAAATCTGCGCGAGCCAAGCTCTGCCCCCAGGTTCAGCCTTGGCGGGCCTTATAGCGCTTCTGCACCTTGTTAATGATATAGACGCGGCCCTTGCGGCGGACGAGTTGATTGGCGCGATGGCGGCGGCGCAGGGATTTTAGCGAATTGCGAACTTTCATGACGCGCCTTTAAGAGAAAATTGCCGGCCAAGACGGCCGGCGGATGAGCATTCTGGACCGCACATCCCAGTCCCAACTGCCGAGACTGCCGGGGAGCCGTCCTATGCCCGAATTTGGCCGCCCGATCAAGCCGAAAGGCGCTGAACCCAGTTCGCGCGGCTTAAGCCTTGACGGCGGCCGGCGCCTTGAAGGCGATGCCCTTCTCCGCCAAAGCCGTGGCAAGTTCGCCCGACTGGAACATTTCGCGGACGATGTCGCAGCCGCCGACGAACTCGCCCTTCAAATAGAGCTGCGGCAGCGTTGGCCAATTCGAGAAGCTCTTCACGCCCTGGCGGATCTCGTCGCTCTCGAGGCAGTTCACGCCCTCATATTTGACGCCGAGAAAGCTCAGGATCTGCACCAACTGGCCGGAGAAACCGCATTGCGGAAAATCCGGCGTGCCCTTCATGAAGAGCACGACATCGTTCGCATCGACGATGGATTTCAGACGATCGTGAATGCCCATGTTCTCTGTCCTTTCTGGAATCGACGAGGGGTTCTCAGAGATCTGATTTCGGCGCAAACGTCTGCAGCTGCAGCGCGTGCAGAGCCCCGCCCATATTGCCGCCCAGGGCCCGATAGACGAGCCGATGCTGCTGAAGCTTGGACTTGCCGGCGAAGGCGGAAGAAACGACCACGGCGGCATAATGATCGTTGTCGCCGGCGAGATCGGTAATCTTTACCTCGGCGTCGGGAAGCGACTGTTTGATCATCCGCTCGATTTCGGCGGCGGGCATGGGCATCAAGGGTCTCCAAGGGTCTCGGTCAGGCCGCACGGCCGGCCATGAATTCGGGCAGCCAATTCTCGTGCCGGCGGCGTAAGTCATCGAGGAATATGGCGATCCCACCCTGAATGGTCAACGCATCGCCGCCGGTCCAGCCAATGACCACGCAGTCGATGCCGGCTGCGTGGGCGGCCTCGCGGATCGCCTCTGCTGCATCGGGGGTGGCGGTCAGGACATAGCGGGCCTGGTCCTCGCCGAAAAGAAAGGCATGGAGCGGTATCGAAGGCTCGATGGCAAGCGTCGCGCCGAAGCCGCCGGCCAGCGCCATTTCGGCGAGCGCGACGCCGAGGCCGCCTTCGGCAAGGTCATGCGCCGCGCTGACCGCCTCATCGCGGACGAGGCCGCGCACAAAGTCCCCGGTCTTGCGTTCGAGGGCGAGATCGACCGGCGGCGGCGCGCCATCCTCGCGTCCGCAGATCTCGCGCAGATAGGCCGATTGGCCGAGCCAGCCCGACGTTTCGCCGATGAGAAGGATGGCTTCGCCCGGCCTCTTGAAGGCGATCGTCGCCGTCAGCCTCACATCGTCGAGAAGGCCGACGCCGCCGACCGCCGGGGTCGGCAAAATCGCCCCCTCGGGGCTCTCGTTATAGAGCGACACATTGCCCGAGACGATCGGAAAATCGAGCGCCTGGCAGGCTGCTGCGAGGCCTTCGATGGCGCCAACCAACTGCCCCATGATCTCGGGCTTTTCCGGATTGCCGAAATTCAAATTGTCGGTGAGTGCCAATGGCTCGGCGCCGACCGTTGAGAGGTTGCGCCAAGCCTCGGCGACCGCCTGTTTGGCGCCTTCATAAGGATCAGCAGCGCAATAATGCTCGTTGACGTCGGTCGTCAGCGCGAGGCCCTTCGGTCCCTCGCCGATGCGGATCACAGCCGCATCTCCGCCGGGCGGTTGCACGGTGTTGCTGAGGATCAGATGATCATATTGCTCATAGATCCAGCGTTTGGACGATAGGTTGGGGCTGCCGACGAGACGCAAAAAAGCTTCGGCATCGCTGATCGGCGCCGGCACATCCTCGGGCCGGATGATTGCGGGCCTTGGCGCGCGCGCGAAGGGGCGATCATAGAGCGGGGCCTGATCGCCCAGCTCCTTGATCGGCAGATCGGCTTTGATCTCGCCGTGATGCATGACCTTGAAGCGCAGATCGTCCGTGGTCCGCCCGATGATCGCGAAATCGAGCCCCCATTTGCGGAAGATCGATTCTGCAATCGCTTGCTTGCCCGGCGCAAGAACCATCAACATGCGCTCCTGGCTCTCCGACAGCAGCATCTCGTAGGCGCTCATGCCGGATTCGCGGCAGGGCACGGCATCGAGATCGAGCAGGACGCCAAGATTGCCCTTGGCGCCCATCTCAACCGCCGACGAGGTGAGGCCGGCGGCACCCATGTCCTGGATCGCGACGACGGCGCCGCTCTGCATCAGTTCGAGACAGGCTTCGAGCAGAAGCTTTTCGGCGAAAGGATCGCCGACCTGGACGGTCGGGCGCTTCTCGTCGGCATCTTCGGCGAAGGCGGCCGAGGCCATGGTCGCGCCGTGAATGCCGTCGCGGCCTGTCTTGGAGCCGAGATAAACGATCGGGTTCCCGACGCCACTCGCCTTGGCATAGAAGATTGCGTCTTTCTCCGCGATGCCGACGGCCATGGCGTTGACCAGGATGTTGCCGTCATAGCGGCGATCGAAACGCGTCGAGCCGCCCACGGTCGGTACGCCGAAACTATTGCCGTAGCTGCCGATGCCAGCGACCACGCCGCCAACCAGATGGCGCGTCAACGGATGTTCCGGCGCGCCGAAGCGCAGCAAATCGAGACAGGCGACCGGCCGCGCACCCATGGTGAAGACGTCGCGCAAAATGCCGCCGACTCCTGTCGCGGCGCCTTGGAATGGCTCGATGAAGGAAGGATGATTGTGGCTCTCCATCTTGAAAACGCAGGCGAGCCCGTCGCCGATATCGATCACGCCCGCATTCTCGCCCGGTCCCTGGATCACTTGCGGGCCCTTGGTCGGCAATTTGCGCAGATGCAGGCGCGAAGACTTATAGGAACAATGCTCGTTCCACATGGCCGAGAAAATGCCGAGCTCGGTAAATGTCGGCGCACGACCAATGAGCGCGAGAATACGCTGATATTCGTCGGGCTTCAGCCCATGCGCGGCGACGAGCTCGGGCGTGATCGCGGGTTCTTCGGTCATGATCACCTGAAGACAGCCCTGTTCAAAGCGATGTAGATAGCGAAACCCGCCGCGATAGATGTGCCTAGAATTATCGCTATGCTCTGTTTGAAAGAGTTGAGTGGATAGAGGCCGGTCACAACCATAGCAATACGCCCGGCAACAACACCGAGCAGCACGATAGCGAATATAGCCGCGCGCCTCCTCAAATGAAGACCCCTCCCAGGGCGTAAAGAGCGCCGATCGCGATGCCTGCATAAGCGGCAACGATACCTTGAGCCGTGTGAAGGCCGAAAAAGCGATGGCTAAACCCTGTCCCGACTTCGGCGAGACCGAAAGCGATCATGAGCAACGCGACGATCACGATCCCCAATGGGCGTCTCCGGTTCATTCGTTCACCTATTCGCGATGTTCTAATCTGCGTCGTCGTCAGGCAGGAGACCCGAGGCGCGCATCGCCAAAAAGATCTTGTTCTGAAAACTTGCATCCTGACCCTCGGCCAGAAAATCGGCGTTCGCAGCGATCGCTTCGCAGATTGCTTCGACCCAAGCCAGTTCCGCCTTGGCGAAATTGCTTAAGACATAATCATGCACGCGATCCTTATCACCCGGATGGCCGATGCCGATGCGTACGCGACGATAATCATTGCCGATATGGTCGGTGATCGAGCGCAGCCCATTGTGGCCGGCATTGCCGCCGCCGAGCTTGACCCTGAGCCTTCCAGGCGTGAGGTCCAATTCGTCGTGGAAGACGACGACGTCCGGCAGGTCGATCTTGTAATAGCGCGCCGCCTCGCCGACGGCTTGGCCCGAATCGTTCATATAGGTCTCGGGCTTGAGCAGGATCACCCGCTCGCGGCCGATCGCGCCTTCGGCCGCTTGACCCTGGAAGCGGGCGCGGAACGGCGCGAACGGATGCCGGCGCGCAATGGCATCCACCGCCATGAAGCCGATGTTGTGGCGATTGCCGGCATAGGCGCGGCCGGGATTGCCGAGGCCGACGAAGAGCTTCATTGAGGCCTGCGGCAAAGAAGGGCCGAAGCCGGGTTGCTGCCTTTGGCTTCAGCGATCTTAGCGTCCTTTGGAGTCAAAGCTCGCTATTTCTTGCCCTTGCCCTTCGGCTCCGGTGCCGGCGCGGCTGCAGGAGTTGCCGCAGCGGCCGGCGCTCCTGTCGCGCCGGCGGCCGGTGCGCCAGCAGCGGGCGCGGCCGTCGTCGCAGCAGCGGCGGCAGGAGCCGGGGTCTCGACCACGGCCAAAGGCGGCGCGATCGTGGCGATGGTGAAATCGTGCCGCGTATCCGTCGGCTTGCAGCCGGCAGGCAGGGTCACCGCTGAAATATGAATGGATTCGGCGATGTCGAGCCCGCTGAGATCGATGGTGATCGCTTCGGGGATGGAATCCGCCGGCACCTTCAACGCGATCGTGTGGCGCACGATGTTGAGCGCGCCGCCCTTCTTGATGCCCGGGCTGACGTCCTGGTTGATGAAATGCACCGGTACATTGACCCGCAGGCTCGAGCCCGGCTTCAGGCGCATGAAATCGACATGGACCGGACGATCTTCGATCCGGTCGAGCTGATAATCCCGCGGAATGACGCGGTGCTTTGCGCCGTCGACATCGATCTCGTAGATCGTCGTCAAAAAGTGCCCGGCATAGATGAGCTTATTGACCTCGCGGTAATCGAGCGAGATCGGTTGGGCGGCGTCGCCCCCGCCATAGATGACGGCGGGAATGCGGCCTTCACGGCGCGTGCTGCGGGCGGCCCCCTTGCCTATCCCGCTGCGCACCGTGGCCGCGAGCGTTTTTGTCTCGGCCATTTCGGTGTCCTTTTGAGATGCGGCCCTCGCCTCCAGGGGTGTCGGAAACCGGCCGCAGCGCCTTATAGGGGTGGAAGCGCCGCTGGGCAATCCCGGCGGTCAGTTCGAAGATTTAGTTGCGACGCCCGGCTCTCCCGCGCCGGAATGGAGCGAGCGCTCGGCCTGTTTACTTTGATTCACACCATCGCATAAGGCCGCGGAAAGCCGGAAGAAATCGATAATCACCTCGGCGAGCCTGTTGGTCGCCGCTGAAGCCTTCGCATGCCGCCGCAGCACATATTCGAAGTCGGGCAGCGGCGGCAGTCCTTCGGCTTCGCCGAGCGGCCGGAGCGACTTGGGCAAGCCGCTCCGAGCGAGGACCGATATTGCAAGTCCGGCCTCAAGCGCCGCAAGAATACCGGCTGTGCCGGCGCTTTGAAGGAGGAGCGTCCAGCTTCGACCGATCTCATCGAGCCGCGCGAGCGCCAAGCGCCGCCAGCCGCAGTGCGGCGGAAAAAGCGCCAGCGGCAAGGGCGCTTCGGGATTGAGCTGCATTGCCCCTCCCGCCGCCCAGACGCGGCGTTCCTTGCGCAGGACGATGCCGTCTCCTTCGCCGAGTTCGCGGTTGACGATTGCGAGATCGAGCGCGCCTTTCTCGAAAAGCGCGGCGATGTCGGGGCCGATCGCCATTTCAATTTGCAGCCGCACGCCCGGATATCTCGCCGTAAATTGTCCGAGCAGCGATGCGAGAACCTGTGGATCAAAATATTCAGGGGCGCCGAACCTGATCAATCCGCGCGGCTGGTGGCGGCCGAGACGGCTCTCGGCCTCTTCGTTCAAGGCGAGGATGCGCCGCGCATAGGATAGGAGAACCTCGCCCTCTTCCGTCACCGTCAGCTGACGCGCACCGCGGTCCAACAGGCGTAAGCCGATCTGATCTTCCAGCCGCTTGATATGCAGACTGACGGCGGATCGCGTGAGGTTCACCGACCGCGCCGCCTTGGTGAAGTTCCGCGTTTCGCAAATCGCAGCGAACGTCCGCAGCAGGACCGTGTCATAAAGCATGATGTGGACCCCGGCTCACCTACATGAATTCCGCGCCTATTCTGTCATCGCTGCCGGTCAGAAGCAAAATTGTGCGTGAGCAATCCTCGCCGCAACGGTCAGAAATCTTCACGCGCGCTCCGCGCGTCCGGAGATTATAAATCTGCACCAGCGTCGCCACGTACGAATACGGGATTACCGTGACAGCTCAAGGAGCCAGTTCCATGGTTGCAAATAAGAGTCATAAGCGCCTCGCTTTTTCGGCCACTGCGGTAGCGGTGCTGCTTCTTGGCCTGGCGTTTGAGAAGCAAACTCTTGCGCAGACCACGAAGCAGTCGGCGGATGCTGCTTTCGGAACGCCTCTGGACCCACGTCTGGATCCACGTTCTGCCGCCGCGCAAGCCTCTCAAAACGGCATCTGGAAGGCGGTCGTGCCGCCGGTCAAAATGAAGGGCGCCTTCGATGACCATGATCCGATCGGGTTGGCCGCCGGCAAGATGATCCCCGCCGATTGCTCGATCAACTGGACGGACCCGGATACCCACAAGCTCTATTGCTTCTCGAGCGCAACCTCGCTCGTCTATTTCCTCAACGCGCCGCACACCAACATCGCACGTGCAACGAAGGGTTGGCTCAGCGGATCGTGAGCTCGGGGCGGTTCGACTTCGGAAACGCCGGCCTCGATAATGACGGATGTAAAAGCGACGCCCGAGCCCTCGGCAGAAATCGACTTCTGGTTCGAGTTCGGCAGCAGCTATAGTTACCTGAGCGTCATGCGCATCGAAGACGAGGCGCGACGACACAGCGTTCGGATTGTGTGGAAACCATTTTTGCTGGGCCCGATATTTCGGGCTCTTGGCATGGAAGCTTCCCCCTTCGTAGTGCAAAAGGAGAAGGGTGCCTATGTGTGGCAGGACATGGCGCGCCAGTGCCGCAAGTATGGCCTGCGATGGACGCAGCCCAGCAGATTTCCCCGGCTCGGCGTGCTTGCCTCGCGCATCGCGCTGCTGGGGGCTGAACGGCCCTGGATCGGCGCCTTCTGCCGGGCGGTTATGGAACGCAACTTTGTGCTGGACCAGGACCTCAACGAGCCTGACGACTTGGCGCGGATATTGAGGCAGCTGGGTCTTCCAGCCTCGGACATTTTGGACCAGGCCCGGGCCGAGCCCACGAAGGCGCTCCTGCGGCAGCGGACGGATCAGGCGCGTGCCAGAGGAATATTCGGCGCCCCTACGTTCTTTGTGGGAACGGAGATGTTCTGGGGCAATGATCGCCTGGACGATGCTCTTCTCTTTGCGTCGGACCGAAAGTTCCGAGCCGATCGTAGCCCCTCGCCCGCCGGTCCTTGAACCTCGAAGAGATGGTTAACGACAAACTAACGGTCAGTCGAATGGCCGGTAGGAGGATATTTCCATGTCGATCGCCGATCATTTCCGCCGCGCGCCGGACGCAGGCTTCGTTCGGTCTTACGATCCGCAGGCGGCGCGCCGCCAATTTCAAGTTTCGCTGGTTCTCATCATGATTTTGACGCTGGCGGCCTTCACGCTCGGGCTTCTCCTTCGGTTCGATGCGCCAATCGAAGACGTCAAACCCCAACCGAGCACGCATCACGACCTGCGCTTTGCCGGAAGCCTGACGGAGTTTCGCGGCTAGAGCCGATTTTCCGGCGCCAGGAAGGTTGGCTCTTGGCGCGATCTTGCTATTTTCCTTCGGCGTTATGATGCCTGTCCAGCATCGGTCCGCTGTATCCCAATCCGAAGACAGCCACTGAACGCGCTGAATGCGCAGACTCTGCGGTCGCCCGAGAACTGTGACGCTAACGCCGCCAGGCCCCCAAACAATCGGCCGAGAGATCGCCTGCGATGGTCTCGCAGGCGATCTTGATTTTCGATCTTTGTCTGGCGTCTTCAGTTCTTCGGGGCTGTCTGGGACGCCTGCTGGGTGGCCGCCAGGTAGTCGGCATAGGTGCGGCCCGCGTAATTCGGCGACGTCGGCACTTTTGCCACGTCGGCAGGTGGCGCCTGCGTCGTGCTGGCGGTCGGCCCTGGGATCGCATCGGAGGTCGGTGTTTGCGTTGTGCCGGAGGTCGGGGCTTGCGTCGCGTCGGCGGCTTTGTCGTCGACCGGCGCGCTGGCCGCTTCCTTGGTGCAAACATCGGCGAACACGACGAGGCCGTTGGGCGTATAGGTCTTGGTCAGGCAGGTGCACAAACCGGCGGCGGGTGGGACGACCGGCGTCTCGTCGACTGCTGCGTCGATGTCAATCCAGACGCCGTCGCGGAACACCCAATGCCCGTGATCGTGGTGATGCCATGCCCAATGGACCGGGTGACCCGGGTGGCCGGGGCGCCCGGGGTTCAGAACCGGGATCAACCGGCCGCCGCGCCGAGCAAAGTGGCCGCCGCCGGCAAAGCGATGGGCGCCACCAAAATGGCCGCCACCGAAATGGCCGCGACCGAATCCGCCCCCTCCAAACCCCCTCGCATAAGTCGAATTGGATGCGAAACCGGCAGCTGCGATCGTACTCACAGCCACAAGACTTAGGATGATTTTGCGTGACATGATCGTTCTCCGCGTTTGAGTTCCAATGCCCGTTGGTCGGCGTTGTCGGAGAAAGGTTCACCTCGGTTAACGATGGCCGCGGCCCAGCTGCCAAAATATGCTATTGGAAGAGCATGAATTTTCTTCGATTTCAATTGAACCTATGCGCCGCTTGCTGCGACCTAAGTTGTGAGCCGATAGCCCTGCGATGCAGACGATTGCGGACGAAGTTTTGATCGGAAGGATCGCCAACGGCGATCGGCTTGCCATGCAGGTGCTGTTCGCGCGCCATCATGTCAGGGTCTATCGGTTCGTGTTGCGAATCGTGCGCAACGAAGCGGCGGCGGAAGACTTGATCAGCGACGTGTTTCTCGACGTCTGGCGCCAAGCCGGAAAATTCGAGGCGCGGTCAGCCGTCTCGACATGGCTGTTGAGCATCGCCCGCTTCAAGGCGCTCTCGGTGCTGCGGCGGCGGCCCGAGGAACAACTGGACGAGGAGACGGCCGGCGCAGTCGAGGATCAAGCCGACGATCCGGAAGTCGCACTGGCGAAGAAAGACAAAGGTGCAGCATTGCGGCAATGCCTGACCAAGCTCTCGACCGAGCATCGTGAGATCGTCGACCTCGCCTATTACCATGAGAAATCGGTGGAGGAGATCGCGAAGATCGTCGGCATCCCGGAGGCAACCGTGAAGACCCGCATGTTCTACGCGCGCAAGAAATTATCGGAACTCCTGAAGGAGCGAGGAATTGATCGAGGTTGGCCATGAACACGGCGAACGAACACGAACGCAGCGATATCGAAAACCTGCTGCCTTGGCACGCCGCGGGGACGCTCAGCCGTCGCGAGACGCAACGCGTCGAAGCCGCGCTTGCTAGCGATCCCGAACTGGCGCGGCGTTATGAATTGGTGCGCGAGGAGCTCGCGCAGACGACTCATCTCAACGAGACGTTGGGTGCGCCCTCGGCGCGCGCTATGGCGGCGCTGTTCGCCAAGATCGACGCCGAGCCGGCGCGAAGGCCGGCAACGTCGATCAATCTCGGCGCCCGCATCGTGGAATTTTTTGCGAATTGTTCGCCGCGTACGCTGGCTTGGTCGGGAATCGCGGCAGCGCTCGTCATTTTGCTGCAGGCCGCGCTGATCACCGGGATTATGCACAAGGAGAAGGGCGCCGTCAGCTATGAAACAGCTTCAGTGCCGACGAACATCAGCGGTGAAGGCGCCTATGTCCTGATCCGCTTCCAGCCGCAGGCCAATGCCGCCGATATCGCCAATTTCTTGCAGACCAATAAATTCAACGTCTCCGATGGCCCATCCACGGGCGGGCTCTACCGGGTGCGTGTCGCAGCGAGCAAACTTCCGAAGAGCGATTTGGCGCGCGTCGTCAAGACGTTGCAAGGCAACAAGCTGGTCGGCTTCGTCGCCATGACCAAATGATCTCCGAAAGGCCCGGCGCGCGAACGGCGTCATGTTTGACCAGTGAACCGAAGTAAGTCTTAATCCCGCCTTGCGCGGCGACCTGAGGGGATGGGTTTGCCATGAACAGCACCTCGAGGAATTCGCGCCGGCCCATCGCGGTGCTGCTCTCAGGTTTGCTTCTGACCGCGTCATGTATCGGTTGGTCGGACCCGGCAGCGGCGCAGTTTGCGGGGCCGCCACCCCCGCCGGCGCCAGGGCCGGAGTCCGGTCCCTCGACTGGAGGCGGCGGCGGCAACGCGATCGGACGCGACATCGGCGAAGCGGCCGCCATCGGCGTCGGCGTTGGCATACTCTGGATTCTGCTGCAGCGCGCGATCACGCCACCGCCGCCGCCCCCTGCTCCATCCGCCGGTCCGCCGCCCCCCGACGCGCTCGTTTACCAGCCCCCCGGCGGCCCCGAGAGTTCCAGCAATCAACCATCCGGACCGCGGCGGCTCAATCGCCATGTCGGGAATAACGGCGGCAACGGAACGCCGCCACGCGGCCAGCCCGCTTTCATTCCCGACGAGGTCATCGTCGAATTTTCATCGAGCGCATCGCCTCAATCGATCGATCAAATCGCGCGTCGCCACCGTTTGACACAGCTCGAGTTGCAAAGCCTACCGTTGATCAATGCCACCCTTTACCGCTTGCACATCCTTGGCGGACGTTCGGTTCCGGGCGTCGTCGGGTCGCTTCGAAACGAACAAATCGTCACGCGCGCGCAGCCCAACTATGTCTTCGCTCTGCAGGAAGAGGCTCTCAAGACCTCTGCCGACGCGCAAGGTGATGCGTCCCAATACGTGCTGGACAAACTGCAGATCAAGCAAGCCCACAAAATTGCAACGGGCAAAGGTATTCTCGTTGCCGTGATCGATTTGGAAATTGACGCCAAGCATCCCGATCTCGAGGGAACAATCACGAAAAGCTTCGACGCGCTCGGAAGCGGAGAGACTCCGGATCAGCATGGAACCGCCATGGCAGGCGCCATCGCTGCGCACGGCAAGCTTCTCGGGATCGCGCCGGATGCCGAGATCCTCGCGGAGCGTGCGTTTGACGCCGCTCCGGGCACAGCCAGGGGCACCTCATTTTCCATTTACAAGAGCCTGCAGTGGGCGGCGGACAATAGCGCGCGCGTCGTGAATATGAGCTTTGCAGGCCCCGCGGACCCCACGTTGCACCGATTGTTGGCGGCCGCCAACGGGAAGGACATGGTGCTGATCGCGGCAGCCGGAAATGCCGGGCCGAATTCCCCGCCGCTCTACCCGGCAGCCGACCCCAATGTCATCGCCGTAACGGCCACCGACAGCAATAACGATGTGTATAAAATGGCCAATCGCGGCCCGTACATCGCGGTTGCCGCACCGGGAGTTGAGATTCTCGCGCTCGCGCCCGATGAATCCTATCTGATCACCACGGGAACGTCCGTCGCTGCGGCGCACGTGAGCGGCATTGCAGCGCTTTTGCTCGAACGCAAAGCGTCGCTGAAGCCCAAAGATATTCGCACGATTCTCATAACCTCCGCCGCGCCGCTCGGCTCGTCCGCACGACGGTCCGCGTCGGGCGCCGGGCTGGTAGACGCCTATCGCGCCTTACTGCTGGCGAGCGGAAAATCGGCGGCAAGAATTGACGACCAGCAAGCCAAGCAGTGATCGCAAGCCGCCCAGATCTGAATTCACCAGGATAGGCTTTAGCAACTTCGTGCATCGAATTGGCGGCCATCTTTTTCGATCTTCACCAAATGTCGCACGACGCGTTCATTAGCTATTCGAACCTTGACAAAGCGGCTGCCAACGCCACTTGCGCGGCGCTCGAAGCATCCGGTATCCGCTGTTGGATCGCGCCGCGCGACATCGAGCCGGGCTCCGAATGGGGCGATGCGATCATCGACGCGATCAATCATTCGCGCGTGCTGATCCTGATCTTTTCGGCGCATGCCAACGACTCGCCGCAGATTTGGCGAGAGGTCGAGCGAGCGGTCAGCAAGGGTATTCCTATCATTCCTCTGCGCATCGAGAACATCGCGCCGACTCACTCGCTGGAATTTTTTATCGGAACCTTACATTGGCTCGACGCGCTTACGCCGCCGCTGGAGAATCACTTGCGGCGGCTCGTCGAGACCGTGAAGACTCTTCTGCAGATCGATCCCAAACCGCCGCACATTGTCTCGCCAGGGGCCGCTCCCCTCGCCGGCTTTCCGGAATGAACTCAGTTGGCGAGCACTCGCAGCCGTCGCATTGACGTGTCTTGGACTGAGCGCGGCGGCGGTCGGAATTTGGTGGGTTTCCCGCGGCAAGGCGCCGCCACCGCAGCCCGCTGCATCTCTTCCAACGAGTCCACAAGTTCAGACTGAGCCCGTCAAGGCTTTTGTCGACCCCGCCCTTATCGGGACGTTTGTGCGCTCCGGCGTTGTTGACGGATACGATGCAAGCTACACCTATTCGATTGCGCCAGAAGGAACCTATCGTCTGGTCACGACTCTGCAAGAAACAGGGACGTTCCAAGCAGCCTACGGCCATTATCGCACCGTCGAAGCCAAAACCGGCCTCGTCCGCATGGGCACCTATCGCGCGGTCGGCAGCACGGCGATCGCGGTGACGAGCGTTGCTGGAACGGCCGTATTCCAACCGATAGAGCCGATCGCCCCAATCGATCAGGCCAATCCGGTCATGCTGGGGATTTGGCGCGCCACGGTCGTGCGCGACGGCTTAACGTGGACCTGGACGATTTAGAACAATTCCGATGGGACCTTCCAGGATCAGGGACAGAGCGAGGACAACGGCAGTTGCGCGTTTGCGGATCAGAGATGGCAAGCCAAATCCGCCGTGACCGGCCGCTCAGACACGGGAACTTATCGCGTCGTCGATGCGCATGACGTCGAAATCACGAGTCCGGACGGTGCCGCAGTTTGGCAGCGGCAATAAAAGTCGCGCAGATAAGCCGACGCATGAGGCTTGCGCGCAAGATTTGCGAAATCCTCACGATCGTTCGTACTCCCTCGATTCCTAGGCTTGCGGCGTCGATAGCAGCTGCTTGAGGCTTGCTTCCTGCTCCGCGATCAAGGTGGACAGCATGGCACGCTGCGCCTCATCGTGGGCCGACGCAAATTGCGCACGCAGGTTCTTGATGTTTTCGTGACAGATCCATTGCCGCATCGCCTTGTCGCTGCGATTGTCTCGGGCTTCCTTTTCCGACATTTAAGCCTCCAGCGCACCGGGCCTATTTGCCGACCGGGGTTTCGCCGCCAGTGGTAGCCTTAACTTTGGCCATAGCGGCTTCGACCGGCCGGAGGCTTTCCTTGGCGAGATTGGCATAGAGTTCACCGAGCTTGGTGAACTGCGCGACCAGCCTCTCGTAAGCGGACTTCGCATATTCGGACTGAATCTGAACCGCATCGTCGAGCGACTTCGCGCCCATCAGCCGCTCGATGTAGGCGGAGTTCGCCTCGATCGACTTTTTCGAGAACTCGGTCGCCTCAGCAGCAACGCCCTGGAACCCTTTGGCGAACGATGCGGTCAGCGAACTCGCAGCCGCAAGCTGCTCCTTGCCAAATTTCTGAACTTCATCAAGATTGCTCGTCATTTAATCTAACCTTTTGCCAAATCTTGTGCTTCATATCCCCACGCTAGAGCGCAGAAGCAAATACGTCTGTCCGATTTCGAACCATCTTTTAGCGAATTTTGGAGTGGAGCCGAGGTCTCGGCCGAACGCGGCTGATTATCGTTTTTGCGAACCTCGGAAGAGTTCGTCGAGAGCGGCGTTCGTGGAAGCGTAACATTCGCAGGCCGCATCTTCGAGCCCGGTACGGCTGACGATGGTTACCTCGCCGCGCGTATATTGAATCAGTCCGGCCCTCTGCAGCAAAGCCGCCGTAATCGAAACGCCGGAACGCTGGACGCCGAGCATCATGGCCAGGAACTCGTGCGTGAGCCGGAAAGTATCGGAGAGTGCGTTGTCATGGCAGATAAGAAGCCACCGGCAGCATCTCTCTTCGAGAGAATGCAGCCGATTGCAGGCGGCGGTCTGCGCGAGTTGGCCGAAGGTGAAGCGGGCGTATTTCTGCATGATCTCGCGAAAAGCAGCGTCCGCCGCCATTATGTGTTCAAGGTGATCTCGCCCAATGCGAAACGCCGTTCCGCGGATTTGGACGATATTCTCTATCACCGCCGTATCGATGCCGAATAAGGCGGTCGAGCCGGTGACGCCTTCGATGCCTACCGCTCCCACCTCAACCGTGCGGCCATCCTTCATCGTCTTGACGAGTGAAATCAAACCGCGGTTGACGAAATACAAATCCCTGACCGGCGCATCCACGCGTTCGATGATCTGGCCTCTCGCCGTCTCGATGAGTCCCAGTGCCGACCGCATCCGCTCCAGCGTGGACGCCGGTAAGGCAAGAAGAATACGATTTGTAATCAAGGCGACAAGAGTGTGATTGGCGACTAAGCCGGGGGGAATGCGACGGACGATCAAGCCAAGAAGGATGTGATTGGCGAGGTTGTATGCACGCGTCTGCGAATTCTGTCGTCCGCTGCGCGACCTTCTTCACTTGACGAGCCAAATTCGGCATCATCGGTATCTCTGTCTGTCTGATTTCGAACATAAATCGCCAGGAATTGAAGTCCATGGAGGACCGCGGGCTATTCCTTTTTCCGTGCTTCGAACAAGCGATCGAGTTCGGCGTGGGTCGAAGCGTAACATTCGCAGGCCGCATCTTCGAGCCCGGCGCGATTCAACACGGTCACGCGGCCGCGCGCATATCGGATCAGCCCCGCTTTCTGCAGAAAGCTCGCAGTAATCGAAACGCCGGAGCGTTGAACGCCGAGCATGGTCGCCAGGAATTCATGGGTAATCGGAAAGGAGTTGGAGAGCGCATTGTCCTGACAAATGAGAAGCCAGCGACAACAGCGTTCTTCCAGAGAGTGCAACCGATTGCAGCCCGCAGTCTGCGCAAGCTGACCGAAAGCGAAGCGCGTATATTTTTGCATAATATCGTGAAGCGTGTGGTCCCCCGCCATGACCAACGCCAGCTGTTCGCGCCGTATGCGGAAGGCCGTTCCGGGAATTTGAACGACCGCCTCGATGATCGCGATCTCCATGCCGAACAGCGCGTTGGGATCGGTGACGCCTTCGATCCCCACGACTTCGACCTCGACGGCGCGTCCGTCTTTCATCCTCTTGACGAGCGAAACCAGGCCGCGATTGATGAAATACATATAGCGGATCGGCCCATCCACGTGGTCGATCATTTGGCCCTTCGCCATGTCGATGAGTTCGAGGGCCGGGCGCAGCCGCTTCAAGGTCGCCGCCGGCAGAGCGAGGAGAATACGATTATTGATGCGCTCGCGTTCGTGGGGTTTTGACATGGTCCCTTACTGGGTGTTTCAGCATCGCATTTCGAAAAGCTTGCCCATCGCGGGTCGAACAATGACGGAGATCAAAATCCGGAACATTTGATCCCTGGTTACGCTGCAGCTTGTGGCATTTGCTAAGAATGCCACTATTTCGCGCGTCGCGGTCCAGACCGGGAACTGCGACGGTGCCGTAATTTCTTCAGGTGCGGCGTGGCTTGGCGCGGGTCGTGGGCACAGCCTTCATCGGATCGTCGGGCCAGAGATGGCGCGGATAGCGGCCTTTCATCTCCGTCTTCACCGCCACCCAAGAGCCGCGCCAGAAACCCGGCAGATCACGGGTGATCTGGATCGGCCGCTGCGCTGGCGACAACAATTCCACAGTCAGCGGCACTTTGCCTTTGGCGACAGAAGGATGAGCTGCAAGCCCATAGAGCTCCTGCACGCGCACCGAGAGCAGCGGACCGCCCTGCCCCGCATAGTCAAGCGCAATCCGCGAGCCGGCCGGCGTTTCGAAATATGTCGGCGCTTCGGCTTCGAGCCGCCGCTGCAAGTCGTAAGGCAAAAGTGCTTTCAAGGCGGATTCGAGGTCCGCCGACGTAATCTGGGCGAGACTCGTCCTGCCTTCGATAAAGGGCGCAAGCCACGTGCCCGCGCTGGCGCGCAAAGCTTCGTCCGAGAGATCGGGCCATTCGCTTTCGTTGTGGCGCAGGAATGCGACGCGATCACGCCATTGGCGCAGCGCCTTGGTCCACGGCAGACGTTCGAGGCCCGATGAGGCAATGCCCTCGGCAAGGATCAATGCCGCCGCGGGACCGTCTGCGGTCAAATTCTGTTCGCTCAGGATAAGCGCGCCGAGTCTTCGCTGCTTGCGCGCTTGCAATTGCGCCCGCGCAGGTTCGAAGGCGATCTCTTCATGGATCGAGATCGCCTCGCCTGCGAGAGCTTCGATCTCGCCAAGGCTCAGAGGCGCCGCCAGAAGAATGCGTGCCGCCGCGGCACGACCGGCGATCTCGCCGATAGCGAGATAAGGTTCGCGGGCGAGCGGCTCATGCGGTTCGAGCGTGGCGGCGCGCCCATTCGCCAGCAGAAATTCGCCGGGCTTTCCGCGTGCTTTGGCAATACGGTCGGGAAAAGCCGCAGCAAGATGACGCCCGGCCATGGCCGGATCGTCCAGCTTGCCGGCCTGCGCGACGCCCGCTTGCCTCAGAAAGGTCTTCAGGAGCCGGCGTGCGTCCTCCGCGCGCGGCGAACGCTCCTTGCGGAATTGCTCGATGCGCAGGCCGAGATCGGGGGCGTCGCCGCCGAGACCACGTTCGGTCATCGCGACGGCGACTTCGGCCGCAAGTTCGGCTTGCCCGCTCGCCTTTGCCGCAACGATCATACGCGCCAAGCGCGGCGGCAACGCGAGCCGGCGCATGGCGCGACCGTCCTCGGTGAGACCGCCGTCGGCATCGAGCGCGCCGAGCGCGATGAGCAAAGCGCGCGCCTCTTTGAGTGCCGGCTCGGGCGGAGGATCGAGAAAATGCAGATCGTGCGCCGGGTCGCGCGCGCCCCAGGCGATGCAGTCGAGGAGCAGGCCGGAGAGATCGGTGTTGAGGATTTCCGGCGGCGCAAAGGCTTCGAGCGCACCGTTCGCCGCCTCTTCCCAGAGCCGATAGCAGACGCCGGGCGCAATACGCCCCGCCCGGCCGCGACGCTGATCGGCAGCGGCGCGCGAGACGCGAACGGTCTCGAGCCGCGTCAAGCCGCGATCCGGCTCGTAGCGCGGCAGCCGCGCGAGTCCGGAGTTGATCACGACCCGCACGCCTTCGATCGTCAGAGACGTCTCGGCGATCGAGGTGGCGAGAACGATCTTGCGCTTGCCTGGCAAGGACGGCGCCATGGCCCGCTCTTGGTCCGCCCGGTCAAGCGCCCCATAGAGCGGCGCGATCTCGATAGCCTTGTCGCGGATCGTCTCCTTGAGCAGAGCAGCGAGCCTCATGATCTCGCCTTGTCCGGGCAGAAAGACAAGCAGCGAGCCCTGCTCGGCCGCCAAGGCCTTCAGGACGGCGCGGGCGAGCGCCGTCTCGATCCGCTCGCGCGGATCGCGGCCGAGATAGACCGTTTCAACCGGAAATATCCGCCCCTGCGCCTCAATCAGCGGCACATGTTCCCCAAGCAGGCGGCCGACCTTCGCGACATCGAGCGTCGCCGACATGACAATTAGCCGCAGGTCGGGGCGCAGATGTCTTTGGGCATCGAGAGCGAGCGCCAGACCGAAATCCGCATCGAGCGATCTTTCGTGGAATTCATCGAACAGGACGGCCGCAACGCCTCCGAGCGCGGGGTCTTCGAGGATCATCCGGCTGAAGACGCCTTCGGTGACGACTTCGATCCGCGTCTTCGCCGAGACCCGCGACATGAGCCGCATGCGCAGCCCGACCATCTCCCCCACGCCCTCGCGAAGCATCATGGCCATGCGCTCGGCCGCAGCGCGCGCTGCAAGGCGGCGTGGCTCGAGAAGGATAATCTTTTCGCCTTGCGTCCAAGGCTCATCCCGGATCGCCAGCGGCACGAGCGTCGTCTTGCCGGCCCCCGGCGGGGCAACGATCACGGCGGACGCGCAACTGCTGAGGATGTCGCGAACCTGTGGCAGGACGGAATGGATGGGTAGAGCTGCGAGATCCGCTTGCATCAGGCTGAAATGGCAGTTCGGCACCTAGCCAACAAGCCTCCCGCCGCCCGGTCGAGATCGAGCCTCTTCTCCCGCCCGAGAGAAAGCGCTATATGCCGCAACGCAATAGGCAACACACGCTTCTGAAGTACTTTCGTCGTGCTTGGCTGGCAGCCGGGCTTACGGGAACTCAGGGGAGTGAAGGATCATCGAATGGCGTCGACCGCGCAAGATAAGGCCGATTCCGCGGTCACCAGCGGCCAAATTCCAAACGGTTCATCGGAAAAAAGAACGAGCCTGGCGGCCCTCGCGCTCGGCTCGGTCGGAGTTGTCTATGGCGACATCGGAACGAGCCCGCTCTACGCCCTGCGCGAATTGTTGCGGCATACGCGTTTCGAGGGCGCATCCGAGCACAATGTGATCGGCACGGTTTCGCTTCTGCTTTGGGCGTTGTTTTTTACCGTGACCGCGAAATACGTTCTGTTTCTCATGCGCGCTGACAACAAGGGCGAAGGCGGAACGCTTTCGCTGATGGCCTTGGCCCAGTCGGCATTTGGCCGCGCGACGGCCTTCAGCCGCCGCGTGGCGCCCATCTTCTTTCTTGGCGTCGCCGGCGCCGCATTGTTCTCCGGCGACGCAATCATCACGCCGGCGATCTCGGTGCTCTCAGCCCTCGAAGGACTCGACGTCGCAACGCCGGTCTTTTCCGACTACGTGCTTCCTTTGACGATCGTCGTCCTGATATCGGTCTTCGCGGTCCAAAGCCACGGAACGGCGAAGGTCGCGTCCTTCTTCGGACCGATCATGGTCATCTTCTTCGTCGTGATCGGCCTTCTCGGCGCGTTTCATCTGCCCGATGCGCCGCGCATCCTCCTCGCCTTCAACCCGTTCTACGGCCTCATGTTCCTCTTCGGCCACGGGCTCATCGGCTTCATCGTTCTGGGTTCCGTCTTCCTCGCGGTGACCGGCGCCGAAGCGCTCTATGCCGACATGGGCCATTTCGGCCGGCTGCCAATCCAATTGGCGTGGCTGTTCTTCATATTGCCGGCGCTCACCTTGAATTACCTCGGCCAAGGCGCTCTCGTGCTGAAACATAGATGGGCGATGGAAAATCCGTTCTTTCTTCTCGCGCCGCGATGGGCGCTCCTTCCGATGGTGCTGCTTGCGACGGTTGCGACCGTGATCGCCAGCCAGGCGGTGATCACCGGCGCCTTTTCGCTTGCCCGCCAGGCGATCCAACTCGGGCTCTTGCCGCGCATGGAGATTCAGCACAAATCGGAGACGCAGGAGGGGCAGATCTTCATTCCCAAGATCAACCAGCTTCTGCTGATCGGCGTGGTTCTTCTCGTTCTTCTGTTCAAGAGTTCGAGCGCCCTTGCCTCAGCCTATGGAATCGCGGTCTCGGGAACCATGGTGGTGACGACCGCGCTTGCCTTCGTCGTCGTCTGGAAAAAATGGCACTGGCCGCTCTGGGCAGCTGTACCTTTCGTCTCGGCATTTCTGCTGATCGACTGCATTTTCTTTGCTGCCAATCTGATGAAAGTTGTCGAAGGCGGCTGGGTGCCGCTCCTGCTCGCCTGCTGCTCGATGATCGTGATGTGGACCTTCGTCCGCGGCAATTCCCTGCTTTCGCAGAAGATGCTGCGCGACTCGATCCCCCTCAAAGACCTCATCCGAATGCTCGAGAAATCCAAGCCGACGCGCGTCCCCGGCACAGCGATCTTCCTCACCAATCAGCTCGAAGTCGCGCCCTCCGCGCTCTTGCATAACCTGAAGCACAACAAGGTGCTGCACGAGCACGTCTGGATCATGTCAGTGCGCACCGAAGACACGCCGCGCGTGCCCAAGGCGAACCGCTATGAGATCCAAACTCTGTCAGACGACTTCACCGGCATCACTTTGCATTATGGATATATGGAATCGCCGCGCGTGCCGGCTGCGCTCGCGCTGCTGCGCAAGTCCGGGCTTAAGTTCGACATCATGACGACCTCGTTCTTCCTTGGCCGACGCACGATCAAGGCCGCCCCCAATTCGGGCATGCCCGCATGGCAGGATCACCTCTTCATCACGCTCTCGAAACAAGCCATCGATGCAACCGAATTCTTCTCGATTCCGTCGGATCGCGTCGTCGAACTCGGCGCGCAAGTGGCGGTTTGATCCGCTAGTTCTCACGGCGATTTAGCGGCCCGAGCAGGGTCGTATCCAAATCCATCCCCAGCCTTGGCCGGGCTCCCGTGCATCGTCGCGGCGCCTTTGCTAAGGTTGCGCCATGCAGCAGCGCGCCCCCGGCGGTCCGTCCGATCCAAACCGCTCCGCCCACGACACGAGCGGCACGGAGGCAGCGACGAAGATCACCCCGATGATCGCCCAATATATCGAGATCAAAGCGGTCAATCCCGATTGTCTGCTGTTCTATAGAATGGGCGATTTCTACGAGCTCTTCTTCGCCGACGCGGAGATTGCCTCGCGCGCGCTCGGCATCGTGCTCACCAAGCGCGGCAAGCACCTGGGACGCGACATTCCGATGTGCGGCGTGCCGGTAGAGCGCGCCGATGATTATCTCTCGCGCCTGATTTCGCTCGGGCATCGCGTCGCCGTCTGCGAGCAGATCGAAGACCCGGCCGAGGCGAAGAAACGCGGCGGCCAATCCGTCGTCAAACGCGACGTGGTGCGGCTAGTGACTCCCGGCACGATTACCGAAGAAAAGCTCCTGGATCCCGCACGAGCCAATTCTCTTCTTGCCATCGTAAGGCTGCGTCTTTCGGAAACTGAATCCGTCTATGGCCTCGCCAGCGTCGATATTTCGACCGGCGCTTTCAGCGTGACGGAAGTGACCGGGGCGGCACTTGGCGCGGAGATCACCCGGATCGATGCCGCCGAGATCGTCGCGCCCGAGGCGCTTTGCACGGAAGAAAGCTTCGCGCGGCTGATCAGCGAGATGAATGTCCCGCTAACGCCAATCGGCCGCGAGACGGGCGATCCCGCTGCGGCGGAGCGGCGCCTTGTCGATTATTTCGGGCTTGCTACGCTCGATAGCCTAGGGGCCTTCTCACGCGCCGAGATCGCCGCAGCGGCGCTCGCGATCTTTTACATCGAGCGCACGCAGCGCGGCGCGCGCCCTGCCCTGAGCCTGCCGGCCCGTACGCGATTCGAAGCACATATGGAGATCGACGCGGCGACCCGCGCCAATCTCGAATTGACGCGCAGCCTCTCGGGCGGCCGCAAAGGATCCTTAATCGCGGTCATCGATCTCACCCTCACGCCGGGTGGCGGGCGACTTTTTGCGCAGCGTCTCGCCGGGCCTTTGACTGATGCGGACGAGATCGAACGCAGGCTCGATGCGGTCGGCTTGCTGCGCGAGGAACGAAGCCTGCGCACCGATTTGCGCGCTCGCCTCAAGGCCGCACCTGATCTCGCAAGGCCGTTGTCCCGACTGGCACTTCAAAGGAGCGGGCCACGCGACATCGCCGCGATTCGCGACGGGCTTTTGGCCGCTGCCGAAATCGCCGCCGATCTCGCGGCAATCACGGATCTGCCTGCTGATCTTCTTGCTGCATCTAAGCAAGCGGCGGCGGTCGATCCCGCCATCGCCTCGGCACTCTCAAACGCGCTCGCCGCCTCTTTGCCGCTGAAGATCCGCGACGGCGACTTCATTCGCGCCGACTATGACGCCAGCCTCGACGAGAGCCGGGCCTTGCGCGACGAAAGCCGCCGCGTCATCGCCGAATTGCAAGCGCGCTATTGCGAGCTTGCTGAGACACGTCAGCTTAAGGTCAAACATAATAATTTTCTCGGCTTCTTCATCGAAGTTCCGCAGGTGCAAGGTGAAAGGCTCTTAAAGCCGCCGTTCAACGCGACTTTCATGCATCGCCAGACCATGGCGGATGCGATGCGCTTTTCGACCGCGGAACTTGCCGAACTTGAAGCGAAGATTTCCACCGCCGCCGATTCCGCGCTCGCCCGCGAATGCGAGATCTTCGAACGGCTTGCAGCCCAGATCCTTGCCGCGGAGCGATCGATCAAGGCTGCGGCAGATGGCTTGGCGGCAATCGACGTTGCAGCCGCCCTTGCCGAAATCGCCGACCAGCGCAATTGGACCCGGCCCGAGATCGATGCTTCGCTCGCCTTCGTCGTCGAAGCGGGGCGCCATCCGGTCGTCGAGGCGGCGCTGGCTTCGGCAGGCAAGCCCTTCGTTGCCAATGACTGCGATCTCTCCGGAGGCGAATCCGGCCGCATCGCCATCGTGACCGGCCCCAACATGGCGGGCAAATCGACCTATCTGCGGCAGAATGCATTGATCGCCGTGCTGGCGCAGATGGGCTCCTTCGTCCCGGCGGCACGCTGCAAGGTCGGCATCGCCGATCGGCTTTTC
The DNA here is from genome assembly GCA_963759985.1 of uncultured Alphaproteobacteria bacterium. Lineage (GTDB taxonomy): Bacteria > Pseudomonadota > Alphaproteobacteria > Rhizobiales > Beijerinckiaceae > Methylovirgula. The sequence goes on along the minus strand of CAVXBI010000001.1, from coordinate 601,199 downwards.
TCGCGGGTCGGCGCAGCCGACGATCTGGCCCGTGGGCGCTCGACCTTCATGGTTGAGATGGTCGAGACCGCGGCGATCCTCAACCAAGCGACGCAGCGATCGCTGGTCATTCTCGACGAGATCGGCCGCGGCACCGCCACGTTCGACGGGCTCGCGATCGCCTGGGCGGTGATGGAGCATCTGCACGAGAAAAATCGCGCCCGGGCACTGTTCGCGACCCATTTCCATGAGCTGACGCATCTCGGCAAGCATTTGCGCCGCATCGTCAATCTCACCATCCGCGTGGCGGATTGGAAGGGCGACGTCGTTTTCCTGCACGAAATCGTCAAGGGGGCGGCAGACAAGTCCTACGGCATTCAGGTGGCGAAACTCGCGGGTCTTCCGGCCGCAGTCGTGCAACGCGCGCAGACGCTGCTAGCCGAATTCGAAGCGAGGGATCGAAAGAAGCCCGTCGAACGGCTCATCGCCGACCTGCCGCTCTTCACGGCGGCGAGCGCCCCACCGGAACCGCCGTCCTCGTCGAAACTCGCCGCGAGCCTCGATGCGATTGATCCCAACGAATTGACGCCGCGCGAAGCGCTCGAAGCGCTCTATAAATTGAAGGCCGTGCGAGCGGAGAAGGATTGAGCCTCGTCAGCGCCCGTGCAAAAGCCGACCGACAAGTTTTGAGGTGTAATCGACCATCGGCACAATGCGAGCGTAATTGATCCGCGTCGGGCCGATGACGCCGAGAACGCCGACGATCCTTCGCTGGTCGTCGTGGAACGGAGCGGCGATCATCGATGAGCCCGAGAGCGAGAAGAGCTTGTTCTCCGAACCGATGAAGATGTGCACGCCCTCCCCGCCTTCCGCTCTGTTCAGAAGATCGATGACATCCTTCTGGGTTTCGAGATCGCCGAAGAGAAGGCGGATCCGCTCGAGGTCTTCGCGAGCGGTCAAATTCTCCAGCAGATTGGCGTGGCCGCGGACGATGAGGTGTTGACCTTCGCTTGCGTTCTCGACCCAGCTCGCGAGCCCGGCCTTCACAAGACGTGCCGTTAATTCGCCGAGTTCCGCTTCAGCGACCGCAAGAGTCTTTTCGATTGCCGCCTTGGCCTCGGCGATCGTACGCCCGCTGATCCGCGCGTTGAGGTAATTGCCAGCCTCGACCAAAGCTGAAGACGGCAGGTCGCGCGGAATCTGCACGATTCGATTCTCGACCGAACCGTCGGCGGCGACCAAAACCGCGAGCGCGCGTTCGGGATCGAGGCGGACGAATTCGATTTGCTTCAGCCTTACGTTTTCCTTTGTCGTCACCACGACTCCGGCGCTGCGGGTGAGCCCCGACAGCGTGCTCATCGCCTCGCTCAAGAGGTTTTCAAGCGCCTGATCTTTCGAAGCCGCCCTGACCTGCGCCTCGATCTGGGCGCGTTCATCTTGCCCGATGTCACCGATTTCGAGCATGGCATCGACGAAGAAACGCAGGCCGAGTTCGGTCGGCAGTCGGCCGGCGCTGGTATGCGGCGCATAGACCAGTCCCAGCTCTTCGAGGTCCTGCATGACGTTGCGGACGGAGGCCGGCGACAATGTCATGGGCAAGAGGCGCGCGAGCTGCCGCGAGCCGACCGGCTCGCCGTAGGCGAGGTAGGATTCGACGATGTGCCGAAAGATCTCGCGCGGCCGCTCGTTGAGACGGCCGAGAGTGCTTACGTCGAACGGCGCCGGACGGTGCGGGTGGTCGAAAGGCTCGGTCATGCCAATAAGATGGCGGTGAGGATGCCTTGGCGCAAGCGGCGATCTTCGCGAGCCACCAGGCGTCAGGCCCGGGAAAAATTCTTCGATTCTCATGCCAAGCGGAACGCTTCGGCCGGATTGTCCTCCATTGGCCCGCTGCGAGGAGGCAACAGAACATGGACGGGAATGGAGTGGTACACCTGATCCCAACATTTGGCCCGGTCCACGCGGGCATTTCCGCATGAGTTTCGTATCGGCCAAAAAGCAGAGAGACGCACCGCCTGCCGAGCAGGCTGGCGCATCGCTGCACCTGGCCCTTACGGAAGCGCTCGCCTGCATGAATGCGGGAGAGCCGGCAAAGGCTCGCGCCCATCTTGAGGACGTGCGTGAAATCGCCGCCTCGAGCGCCGCCGCCGCTTGCGCATTTGGATTGTTCCATCTGAATGCCGGCGATTGGCGAGCTGCGTGCACCTGGTTCGAGCAAGCACTGAAATTGCGGCCGGATTTTACGCAAGCCTGCGCCGGCCTTGCCGTAGCGCTACAAAGACTCGGTCGCCCGCTCGACGCCCTCGCCGCGTTCGAGACGATCCTGCGGCACGATCCCAACGACTGTGAAGCGCTGCATCTGAGTGGCGCAATCCTTCAAGGCCTCGGGCGGATCCCCGAAGCGCTCGATGCCTATGACAAGGCGCTCAGCCTCAAGCCCGACTGCTCTGAAGCTTTGCTCAACCGCGGCGCGTTGCTGGATCAGCTGGGGCGAACGGAAGAGGCGCTGACCTCTTTCGATGCCGTTCTCGCGCTGAGACCGGACGACGCGACCGCGCTCTTCAATCGCGGCTGCGCTCTGCAGAAACTTGGCCGATACGATGCCGCGCTCGCCGTCTATGAAGCCGTGGCATCTGTCGAAGCCGCACACCCGGAGAATGAGCTCAATCGCGGCAACGTCTTGCAAAAGCTCAATCGCTTCTCGGAGTCCCTTGTCTGCTACGACGCAGCCCTGCGGCTGCGGCCTGTTTATCCGCAGGCGCATTACAACCGCGGGATCGCTTTTCAGCGGCTCGGCCGACCAATCGACGCTCTCGCCGATTTCAATGCGGCGCTGGCGCAGAAGCCTGACTACGCGGAAGCATTCTGCAACCGCGGCAATGTTCTCAGCGAACTTGGCCGCCTCGGCGAGGCGATTGCCTCTTACGAGAGCGCTTTTAGACTGCGGCCGCACTTTCGGCAGGCCGAGATCAATCGCGCCAATGTTCTCTTCGCGCAGGGGCGACCCGAAGCTGCGCTCGCGGCGGCTTCAGAAATCCTGAGCGAGGAGCCGTCTCACGCGCAAGCGCTTTGCATCCGAGGCGCTGCCTTGCAGCGCTTGGGGCGGCTCGGTCAAGCGCTCGTCAGTCTCGACGCAGCTTTGCAAGCGCGGCCAGCCTATCCCGAAGCCTTGCTCAATCGCGGCAATGTCCTTCAGGAATTGGGCAGGCTTGAAGAGGCGCTCACGAGCTACGAGAGCGCCCTGGCGTTGCGCCCGCTCTACCCGGAGGTCCTGTCGAGCCGCGGCGTCGCACTGAAAGAGCTTGGCCGATTGGACGAAGCGCGTGCCGCCTTTGAGGCCGCGTTGAAGCTCAAACCCGGCTATCCCGATGCGCGCAACAATCTTTCGGGCGCGCTTCTGCTCGGCGGCGATCTCATACAAGGGTTTAAAGCCTTCGAGAGCCGCTGGGAGCGCAGCAATGCGCCGCGCAAGACCATCAATTCGTCGCTGCCGACCTGGAATGGCGAAGAGGTGAAAGGGCGCCGCATCCTCGTCTGGGACGAGCAAGGCCTCGGCGATCTTATCCAATTCTGCCGCTATCTCCCGCTCCTTATCGATCGCGGCGCGGACGTCACTTTGCTTGGCCGAAAGTCAATGTTTCGTCTGCTCGGGACCCTGCCCGCCGTGCCGCGTTTTGTTGATGCCATCGAGAGGCAAGAGCATTACGACAGTCAAATCGCACTGATGAGCCTGCCTCATGCCTTCGGCACGTCGCTCGAAACTGTACCGGCGGCGGTGCCCTATCTCCATGCCGAACCGCAGCGCGTCGCGGAATGGGCGAGGCGAACCGGGCGGCAAGGATTTCGAATTGGAATATGCCGTCAGGGCAACTTGACGATCAATCTGCAACGGACCGTGCCCCTGCCATGTTTTGCCGAACTCGCTTCAATCGAAGGCGTGAGGCTGATCAGTCTCGCAAAGGAAAGCGGCGCGGAGGAGGAGCCCCACCCCGACTTTAGGGTCGAGAGCCTCGGCACCGACTTCGATGCCGGCCCGGATTCATTCCTGGATGCGGCGGCAGTGATGGTCAATTGCGACCTGATCGTGACGTCCGACACTTCGCTTGCACATCTTGCCGGCGCGCTCGGCCGCCCGGTCTTCCTGGCGCTGAAACACGTGCCCGATTGGCGCTGGCTCGCCGCGGGGGAACATTCGCCCTGGTATCCGACGATGCGGCTTTTTCGGCAAGTCAAGCGCGGCGAATGGAGCACGGTTTTTGCCGAAATCGCCGCCGCGGTCCGTGCACGCGTCAGCTTCCCGAATGGCTGACGGAATTCGACAACAAAGCTTCAGCTGACACAATCTGCCGCGGCATCAGAAGCTGCTTGATCTTCTGCGCGAGTTCGTCCCGCGTGAAGGGTTTTGGCAGGAGCAGGATGCCATGTTCGAACTGGCAGCGCTCGATGAGGTGATCTTGCGCATAGCCCGTCGTGAGAAGAACTTTCAGCTGCGGCAGCAGGCGCAGCGCCTCCTCCGCCAGTTCCGTTCCGTTCATGCCGGGCAATCCGACGTCGCTGAAGAGCAGAGCGAAGTCGGTACTCTCCTGCAGCGTCTCGAGCGCCGTCTTGGCATTGCCCGCTTCGCTCACGCGGTAGCCGAGGTCGCGCAGGATCTCGGCGGAATAGGCGCGCACGTCGGGATCGTCTTCAACGACCAGCACCCTCCCTTGCGCCTGCTCATTTGGCTTTGCCTCCGAGTCCGATCCCGGGGCGGCGCTGCTTTCTTCGACATTGGCGCGCGGCAGATAGAGTTTGACCGTCGTGCCTTGGCCGGGCGTGCTGTCGATTTTAACGTGGCCGCCCGTCTGTTTGACGAAGCCATAGACCTGGCTCAATCCGAGGCCCGTTCCCTGCCCGACCGGCTTGGTGGAGAAAAAGGGCTCGAAGACGCGGTCGAGCACGTCTTTCTCAATTCCTTTGCCGGTATCGGAAATGGAAAGCAATACATATCGGCCGGGTGCGATTTCCGATTCGCCCGCCTCAGGTTGTTCGTCCACTTGGCAATTAGCGGCGTCGATCGTCAATCGGCCGTGTCCGTCCATGGCGTCGCGAGCGTTGATCGCGATGTTGAGAATCGCATTGTCGAGCTGATTGATGTCGGCGAAAGCCTGCCAGAGTCCGGACGCGACGTGCGTCTCGATGTCTATGTTCTCGCCGAGCGTGCGCCGGAGCAGGTCCGACATCGAAGCCAACATCGCAACGAGATCGGCGGCGTGCGGTTCAAGCGGTTGGCGGCGCGAAAAGACGAGGAGTCTTCTGCGTCAGCACCGCGCCGCGGTTGGCGGCATCGAATGCATTGTTCGCCCAGCGGTGGAGCCGCACCTCGCCGCGCTCGGTATATTTCTTCAGCAGTTCAAGGTTTCCGAGAACGGCCGTGAGAAGATTGTTGAAGTCGTGGGCGATGCCGCCGGTCAGCTGGCCAATGGATTCGAGCTTCTGCGCTTGCCGCAGTTGCGCTTCGGCCTGTTCGCGCTCCGCGACGGCCTTGTTGCGCTCCTCGTCGGCCAGCGCGAGCGCCTCATAAGTATTGAATTGACGGATCAGCAGCCAGAGGACGAAACCGAGAGCGACGAGGCAGAACAAAGCCCCGACGACAATCAACGCCGCGGCCTGATGCCAGTCCGCGAGGATTTGATCTATCCCCTTGCTGATGTTGACGACCAGCGGGAATTGCTTGACAGGCATGGTCGCGACGATGCGTGGTTGCCCATCGAGTCCCTTGCCTGTCTCGTAGGTGACGGGCTGGTCATTGCGCAATATTCCGCTGAAGGCCACGACTTTGAAGACATGGCCGATGCCCTGCATGCTCGGATAGCGGGCGAGCAGCGTCGCGTCGCGCCGCCAGAGGCTCACGGCGCCATGGCCGCCGATACCCAGCGTTCTGTAGAGATTCTCGAAATAGGCGAGATCGACCGCCGCGACGACGAGACCGAGGAATTTCCCCGACGGGCTGTTGATGCGACGCGCGAGATAGATGGTCCAGGTCCCGTTATTATTTTGCACCGGCATACTGAGATAGGAGCCGGAGTTCGGCGTATCCTTGAGGACTTTGAAATAATCGCTCCCCGCCACGTTGCCTTCCGGCGCAGGATATCGGATCGATGAATTGACGAGCCGCCCATCGAATCCGATTATGCTCACGGAGGCGAGCTGCGGAATTCCGACAATTCGCGATTTTAACAACGTGTAGGTGATGTTGTCGGATTGCGAGCGGATCAGTTGCAGCGGCTTAGTCATGCCGTCGAGAGCCAGATCTTGCTGCAGGCTGGTGAGAACGAGATCGACGCCCTGCAAGGTCCGTTCTGTTTCCTCCGCGAGCAGGAGGTCGAGCGCCGTGAGCTCCCGTTTTTCGTCGTTGATGTCGCGCAGACGCAGTTCGCGGATCGCCAAGCCGGCGCCGACGCAGACCAGCAACATGATCAGGACGCCGAAACCGATGATGATTGGCTTTGGCTGTAGGAGCGAACGGCGCGAACCATCACGATGCCAGCCGCGATATGGAAGCAAAGGCTTTCTTCCTCTCCTTTGACCCCCAATTCCGCATGAGGCGAGATCAGACAACCCAAGCTTAGCAGGACTGGAGAAGCAAAGGAAGAAGCGCCAGCTGCGGTAAAGAAGATGATCACCGGCGCAGCAACGCGCCGCCCCAGCTCATCCCCCGCCCCGATGGCCATCATCGCCAGGAGATTGGACGATCACCGCAAGAGGGCATCTGCATATTGGGCGAGATCGTACCGACGATGATCATGTCGAGCGCGGCAGGATCGGCGTCCGCCATGGTCAGAGCGCGTCGCGCGGCCTCAGCCGCCATATCCAACTCGGCCTCATGATCGGCTGCGGCGCTCTCTGATCTCCGTCCGTTCGACGATCCACGAAAAGGTCAAGATTATCGTCCCCGTTCGCGGCCGTCAGCGGCGGGCTTCGGCATAAGACGAAATGGACAATGCCGCAAATCGCAGTGGTTCGCGCCCGAGCCCTAGCATCCGCGATTTGCGCCTAGGAAGGTCAAGTTCGCGTGATTCCGGACTTGGCCGAGGTCGGCCTGGGGGTGGCGATCGCCCGTCGAGGCGATCAATGTCCTGCCTTGCCTTGCGCGCTGCCGGCGGCGGATTCGCTGCTTAACTCGTAAGAGCGGCGTAGCTGATCGATGGCGCCGCGTGCACCTCGCAAGGCTGTATTGTCCACGCGCGGCCGAAACCCGGCCAGGGTCCAGTTGCTCCCGCCCGCTGGCGCAACACGCGGTTGGATGAGAATCTCGTCGACTTGCTCGAAACCCTCATAGGATTTCAAAGCGCGCAAACATATCTCACGTAATTCGGCATGCGACCGTATTTCACGTTGCATTCTGTTCAACCTCATAGGTCGGAGTGGCCTCACTGGGGAAACCCCTTGTCAGGTCAACGCGCCAGCCTGGAAATATGTTCCGCTTCGCAGCTCCGCAGCGATCATTGCCAAGTTCATGCAAGGCGGATCTAAGACTTCGGCTTAAGTATTTGCGGCGGCTGCGCTCTCATCCTAAACAGAAAGTTGCCGATGCGGGACGCGCGCCCGGCGCAATGACAATGCCGCGAAGCTTTTCGTGAGATTGCCGTGACAGCGGAGGAACTTCAGGCTCGCCTTCTTTATCGCGACGGCCTGCTGCTCGTCATCGATAAGCCGGCGGGAATTGCGGTCCATAAAGGTCCGAAAGGCGGCGAAAGTCTGGAAGACAGTTTCTCTGCCTTGCGCTTTGGCTTGCCACGTGATCCGGCGCTTGCGCACCGGCTCGATCGCGAGACCTCCGGCTGCTTGGCACTTGGGCGGCACCATAAAGCGCTCGAGCGCCTCGGTCTTCTGTTCAAGCAAGGCAAGGTCAACAAGTGCTATTGGGCCGTCGTTGAAGGTTGCCCTAAGGAAGAGGAAGGTTTCATCGATCTGCCGCTCGGGCGCCTTAACTCATCGCGCGGCTGGTGGATGAAGGTCGATCCCCTGGGCGTGAAGGCACAGACGCGCTGGCGCGTGCTCGGCAATGACGACAGGTTTGCCTTGCTTGCGCTGGCACCACTGACCGGCCGCACGCATCAGCTGCGCGTCCATTGTGCGGCCATGGGATTTCCCATTCTCGGCGATCGCATCTATGGCACGGGCGACGAAACCGGCGAGATGCTGCAGCTGCACGCCCAAGCAATCGAGATCCCGCTTTACAAAAACAGGGAACCCATACGCGTCGAAGCCCCGATACCGCCTCACATGCAGAAGCGCGTGAGCGATCTGCTGAAGAGAGACCCGATTGAACCGCAGTCCGAGATCTCGCGCGAGTCTCTTAGGTGAGGCCACGCAGCCGCCGCGCACGCGCTCGCAGAAGAGCGAGCTTGCGTCCCAATCCCGCATGCGTTTCGAACGATGCCAGCATGTCTGCGAGTCGTCGCTTGAACGGAGCGAGAGCTTCGCGAAGGCGCTGCTTATAAGGTTCGAGAATCGCGTGAGCGCGCGCGCGAACCCACATGACCCATTCATAGAAACGTGCGAACCAGGCCATGGACAGCAATTTGCTGCGTGTTGCATCGAAGAGGAAAGCGGCTACGCCGAGGCCGAAGACTTTTGCAGCGACGAAAGCGAAGATCCCGTAGACGATGTGGTGATGCGCGATGAGCCAGAGGCCCGCGATCTTGAACGGCTCGATCAGTGCAACGGGAATGAGGAAGACGAGCAGCACGACCGGTGCAGGCAGCGCATTAATGGTGCGGACGAGCGCCCGCTTCATCGATTCGAAGGGAATGCTCGCCGCGAGAAGCTTCAGCAGCCCGCCAAGCTCGTCCCAGAGCCACGCCTCGAAGAGAAAGACGGCCGCCAGAACGAACCAGAACGGTCGGCTGAGCTTGCTCACAAGGTCTCGTCGCATCGCTGAGATTCCTGCCGACGATCTATCGAGATCGAGGTCTCGCCGGCCGGACGCAAAGGCTCGGCCGCGGATTTTATGCGCGAAGGTCCGTTCTACGGCGTGCTCATCTCGAAGGCGGCGATCTCCTTGCTCCGGAGCGAGGTCGCTTCGGCGCGATGGTCCTTGGCCAGTGCCACGTAGACGGCAGGCAGGACGAAGAGCGTAAACAAGGTGCCGATCGACATGCCCGAGACGACAACGAGACCGATAGAGAAGCGGCTCGCCGCCCCGGCGCCATTGGCAAGGAGCAGCGGAATGAGGCCGGTCACCATCGCAGCCGTGGTCATCAGGATCGGCCGCAACCGCACGCGCGCCGCCTTTTGGATCGCGGCGCGGCGATCGAGACCTTCCTTGATCTGCAAGTCTCGGGCGAAAGCGACCATCAGGATGCCGTGCTTGCTGATAAGACCGATCAGAGTGACGAGCCCGACCTGGGTGTAAATGTTGATGGTCGCGATCCCGAAAAACAGCGGGATGAGCGCGCCGCTGATCGCCATCGGCACGCTGATCATGATGACGAGCGGGTCGCGCAAGCTTTCGAATTGCGCCGCCAGGACGAGGAAGATGACGATGAGCGCGAAGAAGAAGGTGATCGCGAGCTGATTGCCTTCCTGCACGAACTGACGCGAGTCGGCGAGATAATCATGGCTAAAGCCGGTCGGCAGCAGGTTCGCCTGGCTTTCCAGGAATTGAACGGCCTGGCCAACTGTCACGCCCGGCATCGGCACTGCCTGAAATGTCGCCGAGTTCAGCTGATTGTAATGGGTCAGCGCATTCGGATCGGTAGCAGTTGTAACCTTTACGACCGTCGACAGCGGTATTTGCTGGCCGGTGAGCGAGGGCACGTAATAGCTGGAGAGCAGTTCGGGGGTCAGCCGGAGCGTGCGCGGGACCTGCGGGATCACCTCATAAGACCGGCCTTCCAGATTGAACCAATTGACGTAATTGCCACCGAGCATGAGCGCCAAAGTATTGCCGATCTGCTGCATCGTCAGGCCGAGATCGTTGGCCTTGCTGCGGTCGATGCTGATGCGCACAACCGGTTGGTTGAATTGCAAGTCGCTGTCGGAAACGATGAACATGCCGCTCTTGCGCGCGGCCGCCTTGATTTTCTCCATCTCGTTGAAGACGGATGGGAACCCATTGGTCGAGCTGATGACCATTTGAATGGGCAGCCCGCCTGGGCCTCCGGGCAGGGCCGGCAGGTTGAACGCAAAGGCGTTCACGCCTTCGATCTTGGAAAGCTTAGCCTGAACCAACGGCTTCAACTGGATGGCGGAACGTTTGCGTTCATTCCACGGCTTCAAGAGCATGCCGCTAATGCCCTGATTCGGCGCCGGCGTTCCATTGAGAACGAAGCGCAGATCCGTCTCCGGGAATGACTTGTAGACCTCGTCGAGTTTGGCCCCATAATAATCGGCGTAATCGATGTTGGCGTATTGCGGCGTCTTGGTCAGCGCGAAAATGATGCCTTGATCTTCTTCCGGCGCCAATTCCGCACTGGTGTGCTCGTAAAGAAAAACGATCAGGCCCAGAATCGTGACGGCAAAGAGACCGGTCGCGGCGCGATAATTGAGCGAACGATCCAGGCGCCGCCCATACCACCGCGTGACCGCCCCGAACACTTTGTCGATGATTTGCGCAAAACGGCCTTGGCCGCTGCCATGCGAAAGCAGCACCGAACACATCATCGGCGACAGGGTGAGCGCGATCACGCCCGAAACGATGACCGATCCCGCGAGCGTGAACGCGAATTCGCGGAACAGCGAGCCGGTCAGGCCGCCGAGGAGCCCGATCGGCGCGTAAACCGCGGCGAGCGTAATCGTCATTGCAATCACCGGCCCGACGATCTCGCGCGCACCGATCAGGGCGGCCTCGACCGGATTTTTGCCTTCCTCCAGGTGCCTGTAGATGTTCTCCACCACCACAATCGCGTCGTCGACGACAAGCCCGATCGCCAGCACCATTGCGAGCAGCGTCAGCAGATTGAGGCTGAAACCCATGGCGAGCATCAGCGTACAACAGCCGACAAGCGACAGCGGGATGGTCACCACCGGGACGAGCACGGAACGGAACGAGCCGAGGAACAGGAAAATGACGACGATAACGATCGCCACCGCCTTGATCAGCGTGGATACCACCTCGTCGATCGAAGACTGGATGAACTTCGTCGAATCATAAGCCACCTTCATTTTGAGCGAGGGCGGCAGATTGCGTTCAATCGCCGCAAACAGCGCGCGCACGCCCTTGACGATGGCCAGCGGGTTGCCTTGCGGCGTCGCCTGCACGCCGATGAAGATTGCGTGCTCGCCGTTGAAAGCGACGCTGGAATCTTCGCTTTGCGCGCCAAGGTCGACGGTTGCAATGTCCTCGATGCGGACGAGACCGCCGTTCTTGGCTTTCACGATCATCCGCCTGAACTGACTCATGTCGGTCAGGTCGGCATTGGTCGTGACGTTGGAGACGGTGTAGTAGCCCTTTATCTGCCCCGCTGCGGCCTGGAAATTGTTGGCCTGAATCGCGGCGACGACATCGGCGGCGGAGACGCCGCGGCCCGCCATCCGCACCGGATCGAGCCATAGCCGCATCGCGAAGGTCTGGCCGCCGAGAATGTCGGCCGAAGCGACGCCGTCGACCGTCGATAAAAGCGGCTGGACGACGCGGGTCAGATAATCGGAAATCGCCGAGCCGCTGAGCTCGTTGCTCGAAAATCCGATATACATCACCGCCGTGGTCTGGCCGGTCGATTTCAGGATGATCGGATCGTTTGCTTCCTTCGGGATCTGATATTTGACCTGGTTGACCTTCGCCATCACGTCGGTCAGCGCTTGGTTGGGGTCGGCGTTCAGCTTCATGAACACCTGGATCGTGCTCGTCCCCTGCACGGACGAGGACGTCATATAGTCAATGCCTTCGGACGAGGCGACAGCCTGCTCGATCGGCGTCGTGATGAAGCCCTGCATCAATTCCGGTGAAGCGCCCGGATAGGTCGTCGTCACGGTGATGACCGTGTTCGACAGCTTCGGATATTGCCGAACGGGAAGGCTGGTGCCGGCTTTAAGTCCTATCAACAGGATCAAGAGGCTGACGACGAGCGACAGAACCGGACGTTTGATGAAGATGTCGGTGAAGGCCATGCGCTGCGCTCCAGCTCAGTAGGGGCTCGGCTGAGCTGGGATGGGCGGCGGCGCATCGGAAGATATCGCCACTTCGGAGCCCGACTGTAATTTAAGCTGGCCCACGGCGACCACTTTGTCGCCCTGCTTGACCCCGCCGGTGATGACGACGCGGCCGTTGACACGCTCGCCGGTTGTCACAAAGGTGCGCACCGCGGTGAGCTTGGTCTTGCCATCGCTATCCGTCGTTTTGGTGATCAAGAAGACGGAATCACCGTAAAGCGTGTAGTCGGCCGCGGTTTCCGGCACGGTGAGAACCGGCGCCTGCGGCGGCAGAACCACGGTAGCCGTTGCGAACATGCCGGGCTTCAGCGCATGGTCGCTATTGTCGAACGTCGCTTGCACCGAAATGTTGCGCGTATCGGTGCTGATCTGCGGCTCGATGGTGGTGATCTTTCCTTCGAAGGTCCGGCCCGGATAGGCGTCGACGATGACACGTACAGTCTGTCCTATTCGCAGGAGCGCGCTGTTCTTTTCGGTCACCGTGAAGTTCACATAGACCTGCGAGAGATCGGTGAGCGTGACGATCTGCGCGCCGGTATTGACAAACTGCCCGACCTCGACATGCCGCATGCCGAGCTCGCCCTCAAAAGGCGCCCTGATCAATTTTTGCGAGATGATCGCCTGCGTCTTGGTGACACCGGCGACGGCCTGGTCATAAAGCGCCTGATTCTGATCGACGGTCGCCTGCGGACCATATTCGCGAAGGGCAAGCGCCTTGGCGCGGTCAAGCGCGAGCCGCGCGCCAAGCGCCTGCGCTTGGTAGCTCGCCAGATCGCCAAGGTCCGGATCGTCGAACAATTGAACGAGCGGCTCGCCGGCTTTGACGCGCGAGCCGGGCTCGAACATGATCTTGACGACCCGGCCGCTGACATCGGTTGTCACGTCGACCTGATGCACGGAGACGACGTCGCCGATGCCGGTCAATAAATGCGGAAGCACTTCGGATTTGACTTCGGCAACGGTGACAAGCGTCGGCGGCGGGCGCATGTTGGCGAAGAACTGTGCGATCATATGTTCGCGGAATTGATTGAATCCCCAGATCCCGCCGACCAGCAGCGCCAGCAGCACGGCGACGATCGAAAACCAGAGCTTGCCCCGCACCGGACGCGCTCGTGCGGGCGCCTCATAGTTCGCCCGCGATCCAATATCGGTCTCGCTCGAAATCGTCATCTCATGCACTTTCCAAGGTAGGGAAATCCGAAAGCTCGCGCGGCATCACGCAGTCGGCATGTGCGGCAATCGCGGCATCGCTGAGGCCGATGCCGCGCAAAATGAACTCGCAAGCTTCGCGCTCGAGCTGGGCGACCGGCGGATAACTCAGGGCCGGCGCTTGTGGCAGCTGCGTGGTGGCAAGCATGCAGAGAGTGTGATGGGCGAGCCAGAAGAGATCACGGGAAGAGGCCTCGCCCCGCCTGGCGTCGCCCGTGGCAATCGCCTCCGCCAGAGAATCGGTGAAAATAGGCTTGATGAGCTGCTCGACTTTGTCGAAGAGGATTTGCGCGAATTCTCCATCCTCAAGATGACTGTAAAGCGTCAGACGCAGCTTCTCGTTCGGTTCCTGACCGGCGCGACCGGCCTTGTAAAGAAACCAGCTCGCCATGCCGCGCACGAACATGACAAGGGTTTCCGTCGAAGGTGGCAGCGCACGCAACCGCGTGAGGCCCGGATCGGCCTCGCAGACATCGGCCAACATGGCCGCGTAGACCGCGGACTTGGTCGGGAAGTGCTTGAAAAGCAGGGCTTCCGAGATTCCCGCCGCATCGGCGATGCTCTTGGTCGTCGTGCTGGCGAATCCGTGCCGCGCGAACAGCGGCAGGGCCCTGTCGAGGATCTGCTGGCGGCGGGTGTCGCGCGTGAGGCGAGGGGCGATCATGCCTGTTAGTGATCACTCACTTACCTATTTGTCAAGGGCCAGATCGTTCCTTTGTTGCCGTCAAAGGACCCGTCCGCCGGTCGTGAAAAGACCGCGAACGGCCAAGAGATCCAGTCGCAACAAGCGCCTATGGAAAGGAACCGGCGGGCCGTTCGCGACCGCGGCCAAGTGCCTCGCCTTTCCTTCCACTCCCCTGCCTGCTATCCCGCCGCATGCCCCGACTCGAAAATATACGCAATTTTTCGATCATCGCCCATATCGATCATGGAAAATCGACGCTCGCCGACCGGCTGATCCAAATGACGGGCGGGTTGCCCGAACGCGAAATGGTCGAGCAAGTGCTCGACTCCATGGATATCGAGCGCGAGCGCGGCATCACCATCAAGGCGCAGACGGTGCGTCTCGAATATCGGGCGCAGGATGGCGAGATCTATGTGCTCAACCTGATGGACACACCCGGCCACGTCGATTTCGCCTACGAAGTCTCGCGCTCGCTTGCCGCCTGCGAAGGCTCGCTGCTCGTCGTCGATGCGAGCCAGGGCGTCGAGGCGCAGACGCTGGCCAATGTCTATCATGCGCTCGATGCCGGCCATGAGATCGTGCCGGTGCTCAACAAGATCGACCTGCCGGCGGCCGAGCCGGAGCGAATCAAGCAACAGATCGAGGACGTGATCGGCCTCGATGCTTCGGAGGCGCTCTTGATCTCGGCCAAGACCGGACTCGGCGTCGATCAGGTGCTCGAAGCCATCATCACGCGCCTGCCGCCGCCGAAGGGCGACGCGGCGGAGCCCTTGAAGGCGCTGCTCGTCGATTCCTGGTATGACGCCTATCTCGGCGTCGTCGTCCTCGTCCGCATCATCGACGGCACGCTGAAGAAGCACCAGAAGATCCTGATGATGGGCACGAATGCCCATTACGAGGTCGACCGTATCGGCATCTTCGGGCCGAAGATGAAGGAAATCGACGAGCTCGGTCCCGGCGAGATCGGCTTCATTACGGCGCAGATCAAGCAGGTCGCCGATACCCGTGTCGGCGACACTATCACCGACGAGAAAAGGCCGTGCGTTGCCGCCCTGCCCGGCTTCAAGCCGGCGCAGCAAGTGGTTTTCTGCGGGCTCTTTCCGGTCGATGCCGCCGATTTCGAGGATCTGCGCGCCGCGATGGGCAGACTGCGGCTCAACGATGCGAGCTTCTCTTACGAAATGGAGAGTTCGGCGGCGCTGGGCTTTGGCTTCCGCTGCGGCTTTCTCGGCCTGCTGCACCTCGAAATCATCGAGGAAAGACTCGAGCGCGAATTCAACCTTGATCTCATCGCCACCGCCCCCTCGGTCATCTACCGCATCCTGCTGCGCTCGGGCGAGGTGATGACGCTGCATAATCCCGTCGACATGCCCGATCCGACGCGGATCGCTTCGATCGAAGAGCCTTGGATCCGCGCCACGATCTTGACCCCCGACGATTATCTCGGCGCGGTCTTGAAGCTCTGCCAGGAGCGGCGCGGCGTGCAGGTCGATCTGAACTATGTCGGGGCGCGGGCCATGGCGATCTATGATCTGCCTCTCAACGAAGTGGTGTTCGACTTCTACGACCGGCTGAAGTCGATTTCGCGCGGCTATGCGAGCTTCGACTACACGATCACGGATTATCGCGAAGGCGATCTCGTCAAAATGTCGATCCTCGTCAATGCCGAGCCGGTCGATGCGCTCTCCATGCTTGTGCATCGCGAACGGGCCGAGATGCGCGGCCGCGCCATGGTGGAGAAGCTGAAGGAATTAATCCCGCCGCACATGTTCCAGATCCCGATCCAGGCTGCGATCGGCGGCAAGATCATCGCGCGCGAGACGGTGCGCGCGCTGCGCAAGGACGTGACGGCCAAATGCTACGGCGGCGATGCAACCCGCAAGCGCAAGCTCCTGGAAAAGCAGAAGGCCGGCAAGAAACGCATGCGCCAGTTCGGGAAAGTGGAGATTCCGCAGGAGGCTTTCATCGCGGCGCTGAAAATGGACTCTTGACCATGGTCAGCAGGCGCCAAGGCCGCTAGAATTCCGTTCGGCCGACCGAAGGCCGTCCTTCGAGGGACGTATGTATATCATCGCCCGCAACATCAATGGCCCGGTGAAGAGCCGGCATTTGCGCTGCGAAGCCCTCATGGTCGACAAGAAGAGCTATACCCCCTGGCCGCCCACGACCGAGGACGGCTGGCGGCGCGCCTATAAATTCCGCGACAAGCTGATGGCCGAAGTGGTTCGCCTCGAACTCGACCCGATGGGCGAGGAACTGAAAGTCATCGAGGCGGTGTATATTCCCTGACCGACCACGCTTCGCTTCCCCGGACGATCCCGCGAAGCGGGTGAAGATCCGGGTCCAGCATGGTCTCCTGGATCCCGGCTCTCCGCTTCGCTTCGGCCGGGAAAGCGGGCCCAGAGCCGCTCTCATTCCGGCATGAAATTCATCGCCACGCCGTTGATGCAATAGCGCAGGTGCGTCGGCGGCGGCCCGTCAGGAAAAACGTGGCCGAGATGGCTGCCGCAGCGGCTGCAATGGACCTCGGTGCGGATCATGCCATGGCTGCGATCGACGGTCTCTTCGAACGAGCCGGGAACCGGATCGTTGAAGCTCGGCCAGCCTGTGCCGCTCTCGAACTTGGTCTTCGAGACAAAAAGCTTCTGCCCGCAGCCGGCGCAGGTGAACGTGCCGGCGCGCTTCTCATAATTCAGCGCGCAGGAGCCGGGGCGCTCGGTACCGTGCCCGCGCATGATGTCGTATTGCTCCGGCGTCAGAAGCTTGCGCCATTCGGCATCGGTGTGCGTGACGGGAAATTCTTTGGTTTCCATGATGCTGCGCTCCGTTCCTGCTGATCCTCATCCTGAGGAGCAGGCGAAGCCTGCGTCTCGAAGGATGAGAGCGCCCGTCTTCCTTCTCACCCTTCGAGACGGCCGCTGTCGCGGCCTCCTCAGGGTGAGGGAGAGGCTAGTTTAAGAGACCTTACGTCCAGCAAGCCCAGATCGTTACACGTCGAGATTGGAGACGTTGAGCGCGTTTTCCTGGATGAATTCGCGCCGAGGCTCGACGACGTCGCCCATAAGCTTGACGAAAATATCGTCCGCCTCATCGCCTTCCTTGATCCTCACCTGCAGCAGCGAGCGCGCCTCGCGGTCGAGCGTCGTCTCCCAGAGCTGTTCGGGGTTCATCTCGCCCAATCCCTTATAGCGCTGGATCTGCGAAATGCCCTTCTGTCCGGCAGCCATGACGACATCGACGAGCTGCGAAGGACCGCAGACCTGCCTCTCCTCGCCCTTGCGGATGAAGCGAGCCGGACGCGCATAGATCTCGTGCAGCGAATAGGCATGATCGTTGATGCGGCGCGCCTCGGCGGAAGCAAGCAGCGCGGCGTCGAGGACCGAGGCCTGCCGCACGCCGCGCAGTTCGCGCGTGAAAATATAGCCGCCGCCTTCGACGCGGCCCGTCCAACCGCGTTCCAACTCGTCCGCCAGACGATCGAGCCGTTCGGCGATCTCGCGCGCCAGCGTCTCCTCGTTCTGGCTGGAGATCGGCCTGAGCCCGCCGGTGATTGCCGCCTGTTCGACGATCGTTCGATCGTAGCGCGAGTGAAGCCCGGCGAGGACCTGACGAACGACGCGCGCCTCCTCGACGACGGCGCGCAGATCCGCTCCGGCTCGTTCCTCGCCGGTTTCGAGCCGCAACAAAGCGCCGTCGAGCCCATTGTCGATCAGATAATCTTCCTTGGCGCGCTCGTCCTTGAGGTACTGCTCGGAATTGCCGCGCTTGACCTTGTAGAGCGGCGGCTGGGCGATGAAGAGATGGCCGCGCTCGATCAATTCGCGCATCTGCCGGAAGAAAAAGGTCAGCAGCAGAGTGCGGATGTGCGCGCCGTCCACGTCAGCGTCGGTCATGATAATGATCTTGTGGTAGCGCAGCTTGTTGGCATTGAAGTCGTCGTGGCCGATGCCGGTGCCGAGCGCGGTGATCAGCGTGCCGATCTCCTGGCTCGATAGCATCTTGTCGAAACGCGCGCGCTCAACGTTAAGGATCTTGCCGCGCAGCGGCAGGACCGCCTGATATTCGCGGTTGCGGCCCTGCTTGGCCGAGCCGCCGGCCGAATCGCCTTCGACCAGGAAAAGTTCGGCCTTGGCAGGATCGCGCTCCTGGCAATCGGCAAGTTTGCCCGGCAGATTGGCCACGTCGAGCGCACCCTTGCGGCGGGTGAGTTCGCGCGCCTTACGGGCCGCTTCGCGCGCCTGCGCGGCCTCGACAACCTTGCCGACGATGACCTTTGCTTCCTGCGGATGTTCCTCGAACCAGCTCTCGAGCATTTCGTTGACCAGGCCTTCGACGGCCGGGCGCACTTCCGAGGAGACAAGCTTGTCCTTCGTCTGTGAGGAGAATTTCGGGTCCGGCACTTTCACCGAGAGCACGCAAGTCAGACCTTCGCGGCAATCGTCACCCGTAAGATCGACCTTTTCACGCTTGCTGATGCCGGAGCGCTCCGCATAGGCGGCCACTTGGCGCGTCAGGGCGGCGCGGAAACCGGCGAGGTGGGTTCCGCCGTCACGCTGCGGGATGTTGTTGGTAAAGGCGAGCACGTGCTCGTGATAGGAATCGTTCCACCACAGCGCGACCTCGACCGTGATGCGGTCGCGCTCGCCCTTGATGAGGATCGGCGTCGCCGTGAGCGGCGTCTTGGCGCGATCGAGATAGCGCACGAACGCCTCGATACCGCCCTCGTAGAAAAGCTCCTCGTGCTTGACTTCCGCGCTGCGCGCGTCGGTGAGTTCGATCCTGATACCCGAATTCAAGAAAGCGAGTTCGCGCAGCCGATGTTCGATCGTCGCGAAGTCGAAATCGACCGCGGAGAAGACTGTGGGCGAGGGCTGAAACGTGATTTCCGTGCCGCGTTTGGCTTTGCCGCCTTCGAGCGGCGCCGGACCGACGACCGCGAGCGGAGCGACGACGTCGCCATTGGAAAAGTCGACCACATGTTCCTTGCCGTCGCGCCAAATGCGCAACCGCAGGAAGACCGAGAGCGCGTTGACGACGGACACGCCGAGGCCGTGAAGACCGCCCGAGACCTTGTAGACGTTCTGGTCGAATTTTCCGCCGGCATGCAATTGGGTCATGATCACTTCAGCGGCGGAAACACCTTCCTCGGTGTGGATGTCGGTCGGAATGCCACGTCCGTTGTCCGTGATCGTGACGGAACCATCGGCATTGAGAGTCACGGCGATCCAACTCGCATAGCCAGCGAGCGCCTCGTCGATCGAATTGTCGACGACCTCGTAGACCATGTGATGCAGGCCCGACCCGTCATCCGTGTCGCCGATATACATGCCGGGCCGCTTGCGCACGGCATCGAGGCCGCGCAGGATTTTAATCGAATCGGCGCCGTAGGAATCCTGCTCTGGCAGCATCGCGTCGCGCCCATTATCGGGAGTGGAATCCGACCTGGCGGGAGCTCTTTGAGCCATAGAGCGTGAACTTTCTCTGATTGAGATTTGCGGGCTGGAACGGGCGTTTACGTCCTAGAGAATATATAGTCCAAATCGCCGCCAAATGCATGGTTTTGGAGGCGGTTTTCCGCAATTCCGGCGACTATTTTCGCCCCTGCCGCGGGGACCGTCGGCGCGTCAAAAACGCCTCTCCCGGACCGGTAGAATTCGAGCGATTGGGACTAGGCGACCTTCGCCCTGCCCTTGCCGCCGAGCTTGCCCTGCGAGCCAATCGTGAGCCCCTGCGGGCCGGCGCCGATGACCACGGTCTCGCCGTCATGGATCTCGCCCGCCAGGATCTTTCCGGCAAGCGGATCCTGCAAGGCCTTCTGGATCACCCGCCGAAGCGGTCTTGCCCCATAGGCCGGATCATAGCCCTTGTCAGCGAGCCAGGCTCGAGCCTCCGGCGTCAGATCGAGGATAATCTTGCGGTCTTCGAGCAGGCGTTGCAGCCGGCCAATCTGAATATCGACGATTGCCGCCATATCTTGCCGGCGCAGACGGTGGAACAGGATGATCTCATCGATGCGGTTCAAGAACTCCGGCCGGAAATGGGCGCGAACGATTTGCATCACCTCGTCATGCACGGCCGCCGAATCTTCACCTTCCTTCTGCATGACCAGGAGCTCGGCCCCGAGGTTCGAGGTCATGATAATGAGGACGTTGCGGAAATCGACTGTGCGGCCTTGCCCGTCCGTCAGGCGGCCGTCATCGAGCACCTGGAGCAGCACGTTGAAGACATCCGGATGCGCTTTCTCGATCTCGTCGAAAAGCACGACCTGATAGGGACGCCTGCGTACCGCTTCTGTCAGTGCGCCGCCTTCCTCGTAGCCGACATATCCCGGCGGCGCGCCGATGAGCCGGGCGACGGAATGCTTTTCCATATATTCCGACATGTCGATGCGCAGCAGCGCCGTCTCGTCATCGAACAGAAAAGCCGCCAGAGCCTTGCTGAGCTCGGTCTTGCCGACGCCGGTTGGCCCGAGGAACATGAACGAGCCGATCGGCCGGTTCGGATCCTGCAGCCCGGCACGGGCACGGCGCACGGCGGTCGAAACGGCGGCCACCGCTTCCTCCTGGCCGACAACGCGTTTCGAAAGTTCTTCCTCCATGCGCAGCAGCTTGCCGCGCTCGCCCTCCAGCATTTTGTCGACGGGAATGCCCGTCCAGCGTGAGACGATCTGCGCCACATGGTCGGCGGTGACCGCCTCGTCGACCAGAATATCGCCGCGCTTGGCCTCCGTTTCGGCGAGCTTCTTCTCGAGCTCGGGAATAACGCTATAGGTGAGTTCGCCGGCGCGCTGATACTCGCCACGACGCTGCGCCTGTGACAGCTCATTGCGGGCCGCTTCGAGTTGCTCCTTCAGCTTTTGCGCGGTGCCGAGCTTGTCCTTCTCGGCCTTCCAGCGTGTGGTCAAGGCCACGGATTTTTCCTCAGCCTCTGCGAGTTCGGCCTCGAGCTTGCGCAGCCGATCCTGAGAGGCCGGATCCTTTTCTTTCTTCAGGGCCTCCTGCTCGATCTTCAGCTGGATGATGCGGCGGTCGATTTCATCGAGTTCTTCCGGCTTCGAATCGACCTGCATGCGCAGCCGCGAGGCCGCCTCGTCGATGAGGTCGATCGCCTTGTCGGGCAGGAAACGGTCGGCAATATAGCGGTGCGACAGGGTGGCGGCCGCGACGATCGCCGAATCCGTGATCCGCACGCCATGGTGAAGCTCGTATTTTTCCTTGAGGCCGCGCAGGATCGAGATCGTGTCTTCGACCGTCGGCTCGGAAACATAGATCGGCTGGAAACGGCGCGCGAGCGCGGCGTCCTTTTCGATGTGCTTGCGGTATTCGTCGAGCGTGGTTGCGCCAATGCAGTGCAATTCGCCGCGCGCCAGGGCCGGCTTCAGGAGATTCGAGGCATCCATCGCGCCATCCGCCGCGCCGGCGCCGATCAGCGTGTGCAATTCATCGATGAAGAGGATGACCCGGCCTTCGGCGGCGGTGATCTCATTCAGGACGGCTTTCAGCCTTTCCTCGAACTCGCCGCGATATTTGGCGCCGGCGATCAATGATCCCAGGTCGAGCGCGAGCAGGCTCTTGTCGCGCAGGCTCTCTGGCACATCGCCATTGACGATGCGCAAAGCAAGCCCCTCGACGATCGCGGTCTTGCCGACGCCCGGCTCGCCGATGAGGACGGGATTGTTCTTGGTCCGCCGCGAGAGGACCTGAATGGCGCGACGGATCTCCTCGTCCCGGCCGATGACGGGGTCGAGCTTGCCCGCGCGCGCCGCCTCGGTCAGATCCCGGGAATATTTCTTCAGCGCGTCATAGGCGTTTTCCGCCGTCGGATTGTCGGCCGTGCGGCCCTTGCGCAGATCGTTGATGGCGGCATTGAGGACCTGCGGCGTGACCCCTGCCCGCTCCAAAATCTTGGCGGACTCGGTGCCCTTTTCCATCGCCAAGGCGAGGAGCAGCCGTTCGACGGTCACATAGGAATCGCCCGCCTTTTCGGCGATCTTTTCGGCATTGTCGAAAACCCGTGCCATGGCGGGGGCGATGTAAAGCTGCCCGGCGCCGGCGCCCTGCACTTTCGGCAGCTTGCCGAGAGCGAGTTCGGTCTGGAGCAGCGCTTCACGCGAATTGCCGCCGGCCCTGTCGATCAGCCCGCTCGCCAGACCCTCGGGATCGTCCAGCAGGACTTTGAGCAGATGCTCGGGGGTAAATTGCTGATGCCCTTCGCGGACGGCCAGGGACTGGGCGCTTTGCACGAAACCGCGCGCCCGCTCGGTATATTTTTCAAAATTCATCGATCACTCCCAAACTCGCGGCGGCGAGGCCGCGACGTGAGAAGAGCATTCTCAGGAATGAAGACCCGTCTGAACATGCTCTCGATCAATAATTAGAGCATTCCCGACGGAACCCGGACCCGGATTGGTCCACGACGACGGACTCCTCCGAAATGTAGGCAAGCGGAAAGGAATTTTTAGGGCGTGCGCGAGCCACTGGCGAAGCTCTCGCGGCAAGCTATTTCGGCCCGGCGCCATCGCAACGGCGCGTCCAAGCATCAATCCTCGAGGGTATCCTTGGTGCTATCCGTCTCGCTGAAATCTTCCCTGCCGCGCCGGCGCCGACGCGGCCGCAGATGATAGCCTGTCGCCTCGTTCTCGGCCTCGGGCCGATCCATGACCTCGGAACCGAGCGTCTCCTCATCTGTGCTGGCGAGATCTGTGCTGGCGAGATTGGTCTCGGGCTGCAGCCGAACCGGGGCCGTGATGAAGGCCGGAAGATTTTTGCCGTTTAGGTCTTCGGCACGGGGTTCGTGGCGATCGTAACGGGGCGCATTGTCGGAGCGAAAATCGCGCGGACCGCGCCCGCGTCCCCCGCGTGTATCGGGCTCGCGATTGGGCTGAGCGGGTCTCTCGGTAAAAGGCTGCCGTTCAGAGAACCCACGTTCGGGCCGCCGCTCCGGGCGCTCATAGGCGGGTCGCTCACCACCGCTGAAGGCCACGCGATCGCGCTCGGGATAGCTGGGTTGGCCATTTTGCGCGGGCTGCGGCGGCGTATAGGGCTGGTTTGGCTGAGGCTGGTTCATACGCTCGACCGGCGAAGCAAACCGGTCAGGAATGCTGACGAAGTCATCTTCGTCATCGACGTCTTCGGCCTCGATCTCGCCAGCTGGGCGGTTATATCCGAACGGCGTCTGCTGGGCCTGCTGAGCGGCGGCGATCAAGCGGAAATAATGTTCGGCGTGTTGAAGATAGCTCTCCGCCATTACCGGATCGCCGGACGATTGGGCATCGCGCGCCAATTGCAGATATTTTTCGCCTATATGATGTGCCGTTCCCCTGATCTTGACGTCGGGCCCGTTCAATTCAAAGGAGCGGGAAAGCGGGTTCGGCCCTTTGCGATTGTTGTTGCGGCCGCGCATGCGCTTGTTGTTCTGATTTGGTCTCATCGATGTCCCTTGCGTAGCATCCCCAACGCGACCCCCGGCATGAGCCGAGTTGGCGTTTCCTCCGTTATTTCAAACACGAAAGTAAGCTGGCAACGGTTCTCCAGCTGTTAACGTATAGGCTCGCGGCAAAGCCACCTGCAGAGCCGGCCCCGCAGCTCCGGGACCTCAGACTTGGGGAACAATTACCTTGATCGCGCTGAGCACATCAGGCTCGCCGGAAGCGGAAATCCCTTTGGCCCTTATAGGTTCGGCCGGAGGAGGATCTCAACGCCGCCGCAATGCTACGTCAATCGCGAAAGGTAATCTTTGAGTCCGAAACCTAGTCGCTTTTGCTCCACTCGCCAAGGACTTTCACGAAATAATTCCGCGCGGGGCATCTGTCTGTGGCACATATGTCACGTGCTAAAACAAACTTTCTTTTAATTCAAGCCCCTCGACGCGCGGTCACGACCCGCTCCCTGCCGGCGAGATCGCGGCCGGTCGCCAGAACGGCAAACCCCGCCGACGTGAGGATCCGAGCAACGCCGCCGGCTTGGCCGACGCCGAGTTCAAGCGCAACACATGTGTCGGGCGTGGCGAGCCTCGCCAGGCCCAGCAGGATCGCCCGATAGGCGGCAAATCCGTCCTTGCCGCCGTCGAGCGCCAGCTTCGGATCGTGGTCGCGCACCTCCGGTGCCAGGCTCTCGAGTTCGGAGCTTCCAACGTAAGGCGGGTTCGAGACGATAACGTCGAAAGCGCCGCGGAGCGCATTGGTCCAATCGCCGCAGACGACGCGCGCGCGCGACGCGAAGCCCAAATGTTCGAGGTTGCATCGCGCGATCCGGCACGCGGCCGGCGAAATGTCGACGCCGATCCCGAACGCATTTTTGAATTCGCTCAAGAGAGCGCCGAGAATGGCACCCGAACCTGTGCCGAGATCGAGGATGCGCAACGGCGCTTCGCGTCGCGATGCCAAAGCAGCCGTCACGGCCTCGACCAGCCCTTCCGTCTCAGAGCGCGGATCGAGGACAGCGGGACCAACCGTGAAATCGAGGCCCCAAAATTCTCGCTTGCCGAGAATTCGTGATGTGGGTTCATGATGCAACCGCCGGCTTGCGAGTTCGCCGATCAAATCCGCCGCCGTTCCGATCGGCTGATCGGGATCACGCAAGAGAGCGACGTGATCTATGCCGAGCGCCGCGCAGACGATGAGCCGGGCATCGAGCCCGGCTGCGTCGAGCCCGGCTGCAACGAAGATTTGGGTGAGCCGCCGCTGCGTCTCGGTCCGCGACAGGCTTGGATCGAAGCAGATTCTCATGCGGTCTTAGGCTCGGCGAACGCCTTGATGAGGATCCGCGTCAGCCGCGCCGCGAAGCGGGCGGCATCGGCGGGCCTTTCGCCGTCCATGAGCCGTGCCTCATCGAAGATGAGCCAGATGACATCATTGAGTGCCTCCTTGTCGGCCTGCCCGACCTGAGCGGCAAGCGCGACAATGAGCGGATGCTTGGAATTGATCTCGAGCACCGGCTTCGAAACTGTCTTCAATTGGCCATGCTCGGCCAGCATGCGCTCGAGACGGCGATCGAGCCCGTAGTCCGCAGCGACAAGGCAAGCCGGACTTTCCGAAAGGCGATCGGAGGCCCGCACGTCCGAAGCGACCTCTTCGAGCTGCTGCTTCATCAAGGCAAACAGCGTCGCGAGCGCCGCTGAAGGCGGTTCGCTCGCCGGCGCTTCGCCGCCCTCCTTGAGGGGGATCGATTTGATGTCGGCAGCGCCTTGCGACACCGACTTGAAGGGCTTGCCCTCGTAGCCCACCGCGCTCGAGACCCAGAAGGCGTCGATTGCATCGGGCAGAAGCAAAACTTCGATGCCGCGGGCGCGGAAGCCTTCGAGCTGCGGACTGGCATCGAGCCGCTTGATGTCGTCGCCGTTGAGATAATAGATGGCCGTCTGGTTTGGCCGCAGGCCAGCAACATAGTCGGCGAGCGTGCGATTACCATCGAGGTCGGCGGTCGTGGCGAAACGAGCGAGCTTGAACAAGGCGTCGCGCCGCTCCGGATCCTCGTAGATCCCTTCCTTGATGACGGCGCCAAAGTTTGCCCAGATCTTCGCGTAGGCCTCGGCGTCGCTCTCGTTCAGCTTGGTCAGTTCCTGGACGAGGCGATTGGCGACCCCCTTCTTGATGGCGGCAAAGACCGCGCTTTGCTGGATCAGCTCGCGCGATACGTTGAGCGGCAGATCGGCGGAATCGACGACGAGCCGCACGAATCTGAGCCAGCCCGGTAGAATTTCGGCGTCTTCCGCGACCAGCACATGGCGCACATAGAGCTTGCCACGGCCCTTGCGCGACGCATCGAAAAGATCGAAGGGGCGCGAGCCCGGCACGAAGGCCAGAACCGTATATTCGTGGCGGCCCTCGGCGCGCCAATGCAAGGTGAGCGCCGGCTCGTCGAACTGGCCGCAGAGGCTGCGATAGAACTCGGCATAGTCTTCCGCGCTGATCGCGCTCTTCGGCCTGCTCCAAAGCGCCGAGCCATCGGTCAGACGGCGCGGTTCCTTGCCGAGCGACTCGATGAGCACGATCGGCACCGTGATCGCGCTCGAATGTTCGCGTAGGATCTGTTCGACGCGCGCCGGCTCGAGATATTCGCCAGCCTGTTCCTGCAAACGAAGGATGACGCGCGTGCCGCGCGGCGGCGCCGCTTCGAGCGCCAAAGGCGCGATCGAAAATGTCCCCTTCCCGTCGGAACTCCAAAGGTGAGCCTCGTTCGTCCCTGCCCTTCGAGTCTCGACGTCGATCCGCTCGGCGACCATGAAAGCCGAATAAAAGCCGATGCCGAATTGCCCGATCAGGTCTTTGCCGATCGCCGCATCATCCTGTGCTCCCACGCTGTCGAGGAAGGCGCGCGTGCCGGAGCGGGCGATCGTACCAAGAGACTGGGCGAGGTCCGCCTCCGACATACCGATTCCATTGTCGGCGACCATCAGCGTTCGGGCATGTTTGTCGAGGCTCACCGTGATGAGAAAGCTGGGATCGCCAGCGAGGAGCGAGGGATCGGCGAGCGCTTCGTAGCGCAGTTTCTCGCAGGCGTCGGCGCCGTTCGACACAAGCTCGCGAAGAAAAATATCGCGTTCCGAATAGACCGAGTGGACCATCAAATCGAGGAGCCGGGCCACGTCGGCTTGAAAAGCATGGCTTGCCGCCATTCCCGATGACCTCCGATCGAACACACCCGACGTCATAAACGCTGCCCTGACCAGCGCCGCCGCGGCGGTTTCGATATCGCCTTTGCGGGAGGTAAATTCAAGTCGCGCCAGGCGCGTGTCGGCCACCTCATGGCCGGGTCTTGCTCCCCACTGAACGGCGCCTGTTACAATCCTTTCCGCGCCCGATCGGCAGAACGACAAAAAAGAGCCGGCTGAAGCAAAGCTTCAAACCGGCTCTATCGTCGCCTGCATCTCAGTTTAACGGAGCACTGGTCCCTGACCCCACGGGGGGCTGGGGGGCTGACGAG
Organism: uncultured Alphaproteobacteria bacterium; assembly: GCA_963759985.1. Taxonomy (GTDB): domain Bacteria; phylum Pseudomonadota; class Alphaproteobacteria; order Rhizobiales; family Beijerinckiaceae; genus Methylovirgula. Next base: position 574,265 of record CAVXBI010000001.1, on the reverse strand, counting down.
TCCGAAAGGATCAGAGCCAGGTCCGAAGGCGACGACCGTAATCTTCTCGCCGTTTCGCGGCGCGCGCTAGGCCCCAAAAAGGCAAAACTGTGAATTCGGCCATCTTTCCACATGGACGTTTCATCGTGCGAAATCCAAGTTTCTCCAGCCGCTTGGCCGGGACAGCGCGGATTTCTCTCGAATTTCTTCCCAAAAAAAATCAGGTCGCGTCCGCGCTCGGAAGGTTGCGCAGCCTTGATTGAAAGGCTTGCCGCCTGGCCCGCTTTCCGCAATCATGACCTGGGGAGGAGCGGATGGACCTGGAGTTAACGGAAGAAAATCGGAGCGCGGCGAGCGTCGTTTCGCTCGTCGCAGGTCGCGGCTTTAGACCCGTTTGGCAAAATGGTTGTGTAACCGCCGGCGCCTTCCTCGTTTCGTTCGACCGACAAGAGTTGCGCGAGATCCTCGATCTCTACGGCCGCAAAGTCGCGGAGGGTGAATGGCGCGATTATGCGATTGCAGCGAGCGGCCAGAAGGCGGTGTTTTCGATCTATCGCCGCGCCGCCGAATTTCCTCTCTACCGTATCGAAAAGATCCCGAAGGGCGCGCGCAAACAAGGCGCCTATTGCGTCATCGCGGCGGGTGGCCTCGTCCTGCGCCGCGGCCATGACTTGAAGCGCGTCATCAACGTGCTCGACAAGAAGTTGAAGATTGTATCCGGCTGAATCCGGCCGCGGCAAGATCTTAGACAGAACGAAAAAAGCCCCGCACGAAGCGGGGCTTTTTGCTTCCGAGATACCGGCGCTAGTTGTTGCGGGAGCCGGTGAGTTGCAGGAGCGCCGTAAAGATGTTGACGAAGTCGAGATAGAGCCGCAGCGCGCCATTGACCGATTTCTTCGTCGCCGTCTCATGATCATCCGAGGCGAAATACATTTCCTTGATCGACTGCGTATCCCAGGCCGTCAGGCCGGAGAAGATCAGCACCGACAGGATGCAGAGGCCGAACTGGAAGGCGGAGCTGTGGACGAAAAGATTGACGACGCTCGCGATGATGAGGCCGAAGAGGCCCATGATCAGGAAGGATCCCATCGCCGAGAGCGAGCGCGGCGTCGTATAGCCGTAGAGGCTGAGCGCGCCGAAAGCGCCGGCCGTGATGAAGAAGGCGCGGGCAATCGATTCGCCGGTATAGACCAGCACCAAGGTCGAGAGCGACAGGCCCATGGCCGCCGAGAATACGAAAAACAAAGCACGTGCCGTGGCCGCCGCCATCCGGTCGATGCCGAACGACATGAAGAGCACAAAGATAAGCGGGCCGAAGATGACCAGCCAACGCAGCGGACTCAGATAGATCGCTTCGCCAAACGACGTAAGATAGGTGTGACCGAACTGAGCGACGGCCAGGGAGGCATCGGTCGTCGTCGCCAGCATTTTGGCGCCGTAAGCGACAAGGCCCGTAATGGCGAGGCCAATCACCATATTGTTGTAGACGCCAAGCATATAGGAGCGAAGGCCCTGGTCGATCTCGGCAGCGCGACCGGGTTGAGCGACGCTCTGCCCCCAGCGGCCCGCATTGGGGTCGAAGTTGGACATTGGTTCCTCGTTGGTTCAGGAGGCTTGATCGCCTCCGGTCGCCCGCATTCTTCGACGCGAACGAGAGATTGCCGATAATATGGCCTTGGGCCTGAGCGGCACAAGGGTCGATAGCGCCGCCCCGGCTCAGGCAAACCTATAAATTTCGTAAGTATTGCGCCGGCTTCTGGCCCAGGACGCGCCAAGTTCCGAGCAGCCCGAGGAGAAGCGCCGCAGCCAAGGCGGCGCCCGCCGCCGCCAAAGCCTGTGGCCAAAGCCAAACGAAGTCGAGATCCATCACGACACGGACGACGGCAATGGCCGCGGCCCCCCCGGCGACCAGCCCGAAAACCGCGGCCGCGAAACCGACGAGGCCGAACTCGCAAAGGAAGGCCGTCAGTAGCCGCCGCCGCGTCGCGCCCAGCACTTTCAGGATCACCACGTCGGCGAGACGCGCCCGCTGGGCCGCTGCGATTGCGCCGCCGAGAACGAGGGTTGCCGCGACAAGCGCAATACTGGCAGCGCCGCGCATGGCGAGGGCAAGCTTGTCGACGATATCCTTGACCGCGTCGAGCGCATCCTTGACCCTCAGACTCGCGACGTCCGGAAATGCCTTTGCGACATTGCCCACCAGCGCCGGATCACCCTGCCGACCGGCGGCGAAAGTGAGCGTGACGAGATCGCTGTAGGGCGCGCCGGCAAAACTGTTTGGCGAATAGACGAGGAAGAAATTGATGCCCAGACTGCGCCAGTCGACTTTCCGCAGGTTGGCGATTCGCGCCCGGATGTTGCGGCCGAGAACATTGACCGTGATGTCATCGCCGGGCCTGAGGCCAAGCCCATCCGCGACCTCCGAGTCCAGCGAAACAAGGGGCGGCCCGGAATAATCGGGGGCCCACCACGTTCCGGCCGCCAGCGTCGATCCGGGCGGCATGGTTTCGGCGAAACTGATCCCCCGATCGCCTTCGAGCGCCCAGGCGACATTGTCCTTGGCTTTCACCGTGCCGACAGGCCGGCCTTTGATCTCGACGAACCGGCCGCGCAACATCGGAACAAATTCGAGCTTCGCGTCCGGCTCTTGTTCTCTCAGAAACTTGCCAAAATCCGCCGCCTGCGGGCGCGCGACTCCAAGAAAGAAGTAGCTTGGCGTCGTTTCTGACCGCGAATGGTCGAGCGCCTGATAGAGATTGCCGTCGATCACGGCCAGCGCGACGACGAGCGCAAGACCAAAGCCGAGCGACAGGACGATCGAAGGCGTGAGCGCTCCCGGGCGGTGAAGATTGCCGATGGCAAGCCGCATTTCGACATCGCGCGGATGTGGAGATCTGCCTGCCAGAGCCATGACGAACGCCGCCACCGCGCGCAGGACAACAAAGGCGCCAATCGCCGCAGCGAGATAGATCAGCGCCAATCGACGATCGGCAGAGAGCACCACCACGCTCACGGCGAGCGCCATGGCGGCGGCCAGCAGCATGATCAGATAGCGGCGCCTCGGCCAAACCCGATCGGGCGCCACTTCATCGCGAAACAGGGCCGAGACCGGCACGTCATGCGTACGGCCGAGAGGCAGGAGCGAGAAGGCGAGCGCGGTCAAAAAGCCATAAAGAAGACCGGCGCCGATCTCACGCGGAAAGATGGAAGGCGCCAGCGGAAACGGAAGGAGCGTCCCGAATGCCGCCTTGAGAGCGAAGGGGAGCGCGACACCGAAGGCAATGCCGGCGGCCATGGCCAAGCCGGCCATGCCCAAAACTTCGGCCAGCATCACGCCGAATACGAAGCCTCCCGGCGCGCCCAGCGCCTTCAATATCGCGATCGTCTCTCGCTTGCGCGCGACGAAGCCCGTCACCGCATTGGCTATGCCAACCCCGCCGATGAGGAGGGAGCTCAACCCGACGAGAGTGAGGAATTGGCTGAATTTGCCAAGGTCGCGGGTGAATTGCGGCGAGACATTCTTCCAGTTCCGAATCTCGAAACCGGCGGAGGGAAAGGCGGCGCGCGCCGCGGCGGCGATGGAGTTCGACTTGCTCGCCGTGCGACAGCGACAGGCGATAGACCCATTTGACGAGAGAGCCTGGCTGCAGCAGGCCGGTTGCGCGAAGTCCCGCCTCCGACATCAGGACGCGCGGGCCGAAGCCTATGGCGCCGGCAAGCTTGTCGGGCTCAGAGGTGAGAATCGCACGCAGCGCAAATGCCTGGAGGCCGATCTTGAAATGATCGCCCGGGTGAAGATCGAGCCTGTTGGCAAACGCCAGTTCGGCGGCGACCCCATAGACCCCGTCATGCTCGGCAAGCACCTCTTGGAGATCCTGCGCCAGCGCGAGCTCGACAATGCCATGAACCGGATAGGCGGCATCGACCGCCTTGATTTCGACGAGCGCGGCCGGCCCGTCGGCGCGCCGCGCCATGGCACGCATCAGCGCGATTTCCGAAAGCTGGCCATGCGCGGCAAGAAAATTCCGCTCGTTCGCGTTCGCCTCGCGCTGCACGAGTTCGAAGGAGAGATCGCCGCCCAGGATGACGCGGCCTTGTTGCATGAGGCCTTCGGCCAGCGAGCGCGAAACCGAACCGACGCCGGTGACGGCCGCCAATCCAAGTGCCAGGCAGGCGATGAAAATCCAAAATCCGGAAAAGCCGCCGCGGAAATCGCGCAGCGCCACCCGCAAAGCGAGAGGCAAAGCTCTCAAGCGGCCTAAAGACAAAAGGGGCGCAGGCGCGGTGCTCATCGCCCAGCCTGTTTCATCAGAAAGTGGCGAGTCGATGGATCCTCCCGATGGTCGGCGTGGATGAGTGGGATTGCGCCCGGCCTGCAGAGGGAAGCCGGACGAGCCGGCCTAACAAAAGGTCAGGTCCTCGCTCAGCATTTCGAGCATACAATCGAATTCGACCGTAAATCCGGTCTCGAAGCTCCGCAGGACGGTCGCCCCATGGCTTGGGCTGGCGCCGAGCACCATGCGCGTTCCGGCACGTTGAATGCGTGCGGTCCGCAGGGTCGCGAGCTTATGCGAGAGCATGACGATCTTGGCGCGGTGTATCGTCTCATCGCCGACGAGTCGGTAGACACAATCCGGATTGCGCAGGGTAATTCTGGCGGTCAGGCGATCCAGGTTGAACTTTTCGTCTTCGAAGCGCACCGCTTCCGCATGAAGTTCGGCAAGTTTTCTGACGAGCAGTTCGTGATACGCGGCTTCCGGCGAGATCGAAAAACCTTCGCTGGTCTTTTTGGCCAGAGCCCCGTGGATCAGGCCAAAAAAGTCCAGCTCTAGTCCGATGCGCGTGTTGAGCGACAGAGCCTCGAAGACCGAATCCTTGCGGTTGTAGACGAGATCGATCCACTCGGGCTGGATCTTGATGGTCGTGCACGAGAGTTTGACGTTGGTCGGCAGCACGCACCTTCCGCGGAAGGGACGGGTTGACGCGCGAATCTCGGCACTCGCGATCGGCCGGCGCCGCCGGTCAGCAAAAGGAAGCGATGGCGAACGCGCGCCGGCATCAGCTGCGCTTGGCTTGCGCGCGCCTTGATGATCCGCGAAGTTCCAGATCGTAAATCGATGCTGCTTAGGCGTGTCCATATTTAAAATCTCTGAAACTTGCCGAATTAGAATTATGAATTTGAACGGTAATTTTTTTGTTATTTATTTTCCATCGAGGGATTAATCGCGGTTAAACGGAGGCCATCCGCCTCAAAGAATTCGATGAAAAGGGCGTTACTTTACCGCCGCCGTTTGGCAACGTCCGTCGCAAGACCGGCCGGGGGCAGATCGGCGGCCTCGATCCGACCCGACCTCAATCCGATCACGTGGTTGCATCTGGCGGCCAGCGCGCCGTCGTGGGTGACCAGCACCAGAGTCATGCCGCGCGCACGCTTTAACGCGAAGATGAGATCGATGACGCCGCGGCCTGTTTCTTCATCGAGATTGCCCGTCGGCTCGTCGGCGAGGAGGATCGCGGGATTGGGTGCCAAGGCGCGGGCGAGCGCCACCCTTTGCTGCTCGCCGCCCGAAAGCTCGGCCGGATAATGGCCCTGCCGAGCTTCGAGACCGACAGAAGAAAGTTCCGCGGCGGCGCGCGCGAAGGCTTCAGCAATTCCGGCGAGTTCCAGCGGAATGGCCACGTTCTCCAACGCCGTCATGGTGGGTATCAAATGAAAAGATTGAAACACGATGCCAATTCGGGCGCCGCGAAACCGCGCGAGCGCATCTTCGTCGAGCCTCGTGAGGTCAGTGCCGTCGATCTCGATCTGTCCCGAATTCGGCCTCTCCAAGCCGGCCATCGCCATCAAGAGCGTGGATTTGCCCGAGCCGGATGGGCCCGTGAGACCGATCGCCGCGCCGCGCTTTATTGTGAATGAAATCTGTTTCAAAATATGTACCCGGGCCGCGCCGCGGCCGAGGCTCAGATCGACTTCCTTCAATATGATTGCCGCTTCATCCATTATCGCGTCCATGTTCGGCCATCGGCGAGGCGACGGCCGGCTCAACTTCGCCCAGGCCGACTTCGGGCGCGCGGCAAACTGCGCGATCCAGAGTTGCGTCGCACTTGCGCTTTCGATTCCGGCACTTTTCGGGCTCAGCGAAAATGTTGTCGCACGGACGCTTACGCTCGTCGCCTTGGGGGACAGCCTCACGGCCGGCTACGATCTGCCGCAGGAAGCCGCCTTCCCCATGGTGCTCGAACAAGCCCTGCGGCGCGACGGCTATGACGTGAGCGTGGTCAATGCCGGCGTTTCCGGCAACACGGCCGCGGACGGATTGGCGCGGCTCGATTGGAGCGTAAATGACGGCGCAGACGGCGTCATTCTCGAACTTGGCGCAAACGACATGTTGCGCGGCTTCGATCCGGGCCACACAAAAGGGCTCCTCGATCAGATCGTCGCTTCGCTCGAGGCGCGCCATATCAAGGTGCTGATCGCAGGAATGCTGGCCACGCCGAGCCTTGGGGCTGAATATCAGAAATCTTTCGATAACATCTACCCCGAACTGGCGGCGAAATATCGCGCCCCGCTCTATCCGTTTTTTCTGAAAGGCGTCACAGGCCACACCGATCTCGTTCTTGCCGACGGCTTGCATCCCAACGCGGCGGGCGTCAAGACGATCGTCGCCGGGATCCTGCCGGCGGTAGAGGCCTTCCTTACAACCCTGCATGGAAGTTGAATCTTGCGCAGCGATCTTTCTCGAAAATCCAATCCGGTTCAAAATACGCTGGAAGATTCGATTCGCTGAAGACTTCGTCCGGCTCCTTTGCGCGTCCCCGGCCGTCGCGATCGATTTAAGGAGGGTACATGCCCCGTTTGTTCACGGGCCTCGAGATTCCCTCCGATCTCGCGCTCGATCTTTCCATGTTGCGCGGCGGCCTTTCCGGCGCGCGCTGGATTGACGCGGAAAACTATCACCTCACCTTGCGATTCATCGGCGACATCGACGATGCGACCGCGTGCGACGTCGCAGCGGTGCTCGAACAGATTCGGCGGGCGCCCTTCACCGTGACGCTTGAGGGGCTGGGCTCCTTCGGCGGCGATCGGCCGCGCGCCATCATCGCCAGGGCAAAACCCTCAGCCCCGCTCGTCGAGCTTCAGGCCGAGCAGGAAAGGCTGATGCGCCGCATCGGCATCCCGCCCGAGCCGCGGAAGTTCACCCCGCACGTCACGCTGGCGAGGCTGCGCGATGCCTCCGCCGGGGCGGTCGCCGCCTATCTCACCGCGCGCGGGTTCTTTTGGTCGCGCCGCTTCGAAGCAACGCGCTTCGTTCTGTTCTCGTCGCGCGCTTCGACCGGCGGGGGACCCTATGTAATCGAGGCCGCCTACCCGCTCGAGGTAAATCGATCTGGTTTGCGGTCGCGCATGTATTATCTTTGACTCTGGATCTTTGACTTCGGGGTCAGGAACGGAAGATGAGTGCCGGGCGCAAAACGCCTTCCGACATTGCGCGCCGTCTCGGCGAGCGGGCAAAGCGCGCGCCAAGCGCCTGGCGGCGCGAAACCTTCACCTTGCCGCGCGTCGAGGCGCGCGACAAAGCCCGTGAGTGGTTCGCCAAATTTCCCAAGGCCGCCTACATGACCGAGATCGAATTCTGGCGCGAAACCGATGACGGCCGGATCGAATTTACGATCCGCCGCCTGCCGAGCGCGGATTGAGGCGGAGGTCAGGTTTTGTCTCTGCCTGTCGCGATATCCGGTGTCTCCCATCCGAGATGCTGGCCCGCGTCGACGGCAATCATTTGCCCGGTCACGCTCGGCGCTTGCGCGAGATAGAAGACCGCGTCGGCGATTTCGGCTTCGCTTACCGCATGTTTCAAGGGAACGCCGGCGACTTCGGTCGCAAATCCACTCTGGCCCTGCGGCTCGTTCGGCAGCACCGGCCCCGGCCCTACCGCATTGACCCTGATGCCGCGCGGCGCAAACGCCTGCGCCATGGTTTGTGTCGCCCACCACAGTGCTGACTTGCTCAAACTGTAGGAGAAGAATTGCGGCGTCGGCCGCCAAACCCGCTGATCGATGATGTTGACGATTGCCGCCGCGCGTCCTTCGGGCACTTGGCGGACGAATTCCTGCGCCAGCAGCACGGGCGCCCGAAGGTTGATGGCGAAATGCCTGTCCCAAAGATCGAGATCGATCGCAAAAGCGCTGTCTTCCTCGAAGATCGAGGCATTGTTGACGAGCAGATCGAGCGGACCCAAGGCTTTTGCCGCAGCCTGGACAATACGCGCGGGCGCGGCGGGATCCCCCAGGTCGGCAGCGATGACGAAGGTCTCGACCCCATTCTTCGCCAAGCGAGCCGCCGCTTCTTTCGCCTCCTCGTAGGACGTCTCGCTGCAGTGAAGCGCAAGATCATAGCCTTGCTTTGCCAGACGCTCGCTGATCTTGAGGCCAATCCGCCTTGCCGCACCGCTCACCAAAGCCACTGCCATGCCGTACTCCGCCGCGCTACGGCCGAAACCTGAGCTTTAAGCAATTTCGCGCGCTAGGAAAACCGGCCGCAATTCGTAACGGAGTCCAAGGCTTGCGAAGCGACGTTTGGATATTTTTAACCATGAAGTATTTCATGGATTTGAGCAAGTTAACTGTCCATAACTTCCCTTTATGATCGCTTAATCATACAATATTGATAAATCTATATATCCTAGATCGAGGTAATTGCTCCAAGCGCGGCTACTCTTTTACGGTTATTTTATTTAATTCATAAGTAACCTGGTAACACTAAGCTTCCTCGTCGAGTGATCAAACAGCGACGAGGTGTTCCAATGAGACGCAGTCTCCTGGCCGTTCTGGCTTCCACGGCCCTGGCCTTCCCGGCGATCGCGGCCGATCTGCCGGAATCGGGTGCGCCTTATTACCCGCCGCCGCCGCTCTTCACCTGGTCAGGCGCCTACATCGGCGCCAACGCGGGCTTCGGCTTCGGGACCTATACTGGAGCCGGCGATTCCTTTTTCGGCGGCGCCGACGGCGGACTCTTTGGAATTACAGCCGGCTATAATTTTCAATCGGGGCCGCTCGTCGCCGGCATCGAAGGCGACATCGATTTCGGCGGCATCAGCGGCACAAGTCATCCTGGTGCCAACAGCAGCGCCACAGGCAACCTCAACGGTGAGGGCTCGCTGCGCGCCCGGCTCGGCTATTCCTTCGACCGCACGCTCATCTACATCACCGGCGGCTATACCGGCGCCAATCTCAACGCCAGCGTTTCCGATCTTTCCGCTTCTCCGAACATCTATGTCAGCCAGTCGACCTATCTGAATGGCTTTGTGGTCGGCGGCGGCATCGAATACGCGGTGACCAAGAATATTTCGGTAAAGGCGGAATATCTCTTCAACGATTACGGCAGCAGCGGACTCTTCGGCGGCACACGCGACAGCATCAGTTCCGGCATGCTTCTGTCGACGCTGCGCGCCGGCTTTAATTACCACTTTTAGGGCTTGATGGTCGGATCGGCGATCCCGCCATAGCGCGCCGCGAAGAGGCGGCTTTCAAACCTCACGCTTTGACGCCGGTCGCCGCGAAGGCCGGCACATCCGCCGCGAAAGTATCGAGCCAGGCGACGAGCGAAGGATGCTCGTCGCGCCAAGCTCCGTTGAAGCACAGGTCGAGATAGCCGAGGGCACAGGCGAGACCGATATGCGCCGCGTCCCGGCGCCCGTTCGGCGGCGCGGCGGCGAAAACGGCAAGCGCACGCGCGATTTTTTCAGCTTGGCAGGCCAACCATTTCTCCGAATGCGCGTCGGGCGTGCGGAAACGTTGCTCATAGATCTGCAGCAAGGCCGCATCGAGAATGCCATCGGCAAGAGCGGCGGCCGTCAAGGCTTTCGCGCGTGCCTTTGGCTCCGAGGGGATGAGCAGATTGCCTCCGGCGCGCATATCCAGATATTCGATGATCACGCGGCTGTCGAAAATCGCGGTTGCGTCCTCGAGAATGAGCACCGGGATTTTGCCGAGCGGATTCTGCTGCCGCAGCGGATCGTTCGGATCGCTCGTATCGGCCCTAACGACTTCGATCTCCCCCGTCAGGCCAACAATCGACGCCGCTATCTTGACCTTGCGCCCAAAGGGCGAAGGCGGCGACGAACGCAAAATCATCATGCAATGGATTCCTTCCGACCGCCCACGTCGTCGCACCGCCGGTCGCGATTGCAGATGCATCGAGGCGGCGGCCCCGGATCGAATAAGGCGGGGCTCAGATCAGTTGGAGATTGACCGCCTTCGGTCCTTTTCCTTTTTTGTCGGGCTCGGTCTCGAAACTTACTCTCTGACCCTCATTCAAGGCGGTGAGGCCGGCACGTTCCACAGCGGTGACATGGAGGAATATGTCGGGTCCGCCGTCATCCGGCGTGATGAAGCCAAAGCCCTTGTTCACGTTGAAGAATTTCACAGTCCCCATCTGTGGCATTAGGCGTTCCCTCCCCCTTGCGGGCTCTCCGGCATGAAAACCGGCGGCTCCATTTTTCCATGCGCCGCGGGGAGAATGAGTTGAACTCATCCCGTCTCGCAGTTCAGTCGGCGGCAAGCCAAGCGATGTCGGCGCCGCATCGGCCCTTTATTCCCATGGTTTGCGCAAGATAAGGCAAAACCGCGCGTGCTTCTACGGCAAGCGGATGCGGCGGGTTGATAATAATGAGGCCATTTGCGACGAGCGGCGTGTCCGGGCGCGGCGTATCAACCTGGAGTTCAAGGCGCAGGAGTTTCTTTATCCCTGCTTGTGCTGTGGCCGCAACGAGGGCGTCGAGAAAGCCGTTCACTCCGACGTGATCCTTGATCGGAAACCAGGCCATATAGACGCCGGTCGGCCATTTTTGCGCCGCCGTCGTTAAACCCGTGAGCAGCGCGGCGAATTCCGTCTTCTGTTCGAAAGGCGGATCGATCAAGACGAGGCCGCGGCGTTCAATTGGCGGAACAAAGGCTTTGAGCGCGGTGAACCCGTCGATTTCGACGATCTTGACGCGGCGGTCGCGGGCAAACACGGGCCTCGCCCTCAACGCCGCGACGGCATCCGGGTGCGCGTCGCAAAAAATCATCCGGTCCTGGCGGCGCAAGAATCGGCAGGCAAGCGCCGGAGAACCGGGGTAGAGCGGCGGTTGCCCCGCAAGGAGCGGCGTGACGACGGCGAGATAAGGTTCAAGGATAGATTGGACCTCGACCGGAGGGCAACTCGCAACGAGCCGGCCGATGCCGTTTCGCCATTCCGCCGTCTTTTCCGCCGGGCTGGCGGAAAGATCATACATGCCGTCGCCGGCGTGGGTGTCGATCACCCGAAGCGCAGTGTCCTTGCGAATGAGATAGAGAAGAATGCGCGTCAGGATCACATGCTTGAACACGTCGGCGAAATTGCCGGCATGGAACGCGTGGCGGTAGTTCATTCGCCCATATCCACGCTAAAGCATGATCCTGTCGGAGCAGTTCGCCCCAAGGCTTTAAGTCTTTATTGTGCGCCGATCTCATCCGCAAAGTTCGGCATCATGCGTCAGCGCATTGGCGACACAGTGAGTTGCTGCGTGTAACAGACGTGGCGGGCGACCTCTGGGCAAACGACAAAATCGTGCAGATCCTTCGAGAAGCAGATCCTCACTTCCTCCAGTTCGCCTTCGTTGCATTCGACGGCAAGCATGCCCGGTCTCAGCCGTGGGTTGACGGCGATGAAGGCACGCTCAACGTCGAGCGGCGTCATGATTTGGACGTGCTCTGCATCGCGAAACGCCGGCGGAATGTTGATCGTCCCGCGCGCCTTGCGCACGTCGGCAAAATAACCCATCGGGCTTTTGCCCGAACACGTCCCGTGTTTGCGCCACTCGAAACGGGCAAGCCCCTCGTCGGGATAGAGCCCTCGCACGGCCTGCAAGACGAGGTGCGAGGGCGTCCCGACGCCGCCGCAATCCAAAGGATAGCCATGTTGATATTGCGGCCAGAGCCCATGCACGACGAAGCCGAAATCCATCCCGCTCGCGCATTGCGCATGCGCCTTCTCGGCACCGCTGGTGTCGCAGAACCCGGGAGACCATGACAAAGCCAAAACGTAGAAATCGAAGTCGCCCGGTAGATTTGCATGCGGCGCGCCGGGCGCCTCAGCCACGCCCGCCGACGGCGGTTTCTTATCGGCGCAATTGTCGAACACGCACCCGTTGTTCGGCCCGCCCGCTTGCGCTGCGACGCCGCTCGCCAAGCCGGTGAGACAAAGCACGACGAAACCTGCAATCGCCACGCCACGGGAGGCAGAAGGGAAAACCATGGATTGCGATCTCCCCAACCCGGCGCGGTCAAGGTCGCGCGATTTTGCAATCCGGCGCATAAGTATAATTGCGGTCGAGCCCTTCGAGGCACCATTCGACATCGAAACCCCAGCCGATGATGCCGAGGTCTTCGTCGATGGAATAAGAAACATTGCGAACCGATTGATTGTTCATTTGAGCCTTGGCGGTGCAATAGCGTCGTGGGATCAGATCGAGTCCGTTCGGGCGAAAGCCGATCTCGCGCACTTGATCAAGGCCGACGATCTCAAGGCCTGATTTCCAGAACTCCGCCTCACGCGCATGGAACCGCGACTGAATCCTCTCAAAGACCGAGGGATCGGCGCAGCTCGGCAAGATGCCTTGATAGGAATCGTAGCGGTCTTCGGCCGGCACCTGCGGCCGCGCCAAGGCTGCGGGCGACACATAACCAAAGGTAAGCCCAATCAAGGCCACGCTCGCCAGGCGCAGCCCCCGCGTGCAGGCAATCGGAGCCGCACCACATAATCTCATCGTCTCGACCCTCCAAGCTCCGGTCGACAGACGATGCTTCGGCGCATCAGCAGCGTCAAGGGGTCGTGAGGCGCGATCGGCCCACTGCCCAATCACAATCTCACTCTCCCCGCGACCTTGTCGCCACGCGGCATGCGGGTTGCGGCGTAACCCGCAAAAGCCTGCCGCGGATCGCGATGCGTGTCATTCGGACCCGCGGTTGTGCTTTTTTGGAACTGCGCACGAAGGCAGGCATTTTCGGAGCCGACCAGGATGTTTCGCGCCGACACAGCGGCAGACCTGTCGAGATCCTTCGCGCGGGCGCGTTGGGCCACCGCGCTGCCGCGAAAGAACAGGGGACTGTTTCGCGGGGGTTTCTCCGTCGTCGCCGTTCTCGCCGATCTCTTGGCGATTTTGAGCATCGGCGTGCTGGCCAACGTTACTTATGCCCACGCGGCCGACGTTGCGGCGGATACGCATATCCGGCTCGGCCTTCTGGTGGCGGTGCTCTTCACCTTCATGAGCGCCATACGCAACGAATATGCAATCGGCAAATATCTCACCTTCGAAAATCAGGTCGGACGCTCGGTCCTTCCTTGGTGCATGACGATCCTCGGCACGCTGGTGATTACGCTTTCGGCCCGGCCGCTGGTCGGCTCTTTGGCGCTCGCGTTCGTAACTTATTTCGTTGGCGGGTTCTGCGCTTTGAACCTTGCGCGCCTCGGAATCACTAACGGCATTAGGAGCCACGCCAGAATGGGCAGGCTTGCCGTGCGCCATATATTCCTCGTCGGCTACGAATCGGAGCTCGAAGCCTTTGCCAAGAGTCACGAACCTTGGCTCTTCGGCATCCACGTCACCGCCGCTTCGGTGCTGCGTGGGCCGGAAAGCCTCAAAGAGGACCTCGCGCTGGCGCTCGCCTCGGCACGCGTTCTCGAACCCGAGGATGTTTTCATCCTCGTGCCCTGGTCGCACCAGACGGTGATCGACGCAGCGATCCAGGCCTTTCTGCACATTCCGACTTCAATCCATCTCGGATCCGAACGCGTGCTCGATCGATTTTCCGACGCCCGGGTCTCGAAAATAGGCCGCATGTCGGGCCTCCACCTCGTGCGCGACCCATTGTCGTCGTCGGAGGTGATCGCCAAACGCGTGTTTGACATCGTCTTCGCATCGCTTGGTCTGGTCCTGCTCGCTCCACTGCTCATCTTCGTCAGCATCGCGATCAAGCTCGACAGTCCGGGGCCGGTGATATTTCAGCAACGCCGATACGGTTTCAACCAGCAGCCGTTCCGAATGTTGAAATTCCGCTCCATGCACACGCTTGAAGATGATGCGAAGCTGACCCTCGTCAGACGGAACGACCCACGGGTGACACGTGTCGGAAATCTTATCCGGTGTGTGAACATCGACGAGCTGCCACAGCTCATCAACGTGTTGCGCGGCGAGATGTCGCTTGTGGGACCGAGGCCGCACGCGCTGGTCATGGATCAGCTATTCGAGCAACGGATCGCGCTTTATGCCCGTCGCCACAATGTCAAGCCGGGCATTACGGGCTGGGCGCAGATCAATGGATTCCGCGGCGGGATGGAAGAGGAGCGCATGCGGGCGCGCGTGCAGCATGACCTTTATTACATCGACCATTGGTCGATTTGGTTCGACATCAAAATCCTGTGGCTGACGCTGACCTCGAAGCAGGCCTATACCAACGCCTTTTGAGCGTGCGGCTCGGCCTTTCTTTGATAATCCTTCACGTCGGAAAAACCGATCTTAGGCCATTTCTCCTGCTCGTAGCGCAGATCGAAGGGCGAGGCGGCGAGGTAGACCGGCGCGCCGTCGAGATCGGCCGCCATCGAGCTTGAATGGGCGCGGACGAACTCCTCAAGCTCGGCTTGGCTCTTTGCCTCGACCCAGCGGGCGATTTCGAACCGCGACGTTTCGAAACCCACATCCAATCCATATTCGGCCGTGAGCCTTTCGGCGAGCACGTCGAGCTGCAAGGCGCCGACCACGCCGACGATAGCGCTCGACCCGTCATTCGGCTGGAAAACCTGGACGACGCCTTCTTCCGCCATCTGATGCAGCGCCTCGCGCAACTTCTTGGCCCGCATCGCATCCGAGATCCTGACGCGGCGCAGAATCTCCGGCGCGAAACTCGGCACGCCGGCAAACACGAGATCCTCGCCTTCAGTCAGCGTGTCGCCAATCCGCAGCGTGCCGTGATTGGGAATGCCGACAACGTCGCCGGCATAGGCCTCTTCGGCAAGCTGACGGTCCTGGGCGAAAAAGAATTGCGGCGCGTTGAGCGTCAGCATCTTGCCGCTGCGGACGAGCTTCGCCTTCATGCCGCGGACGAGCTTGCCGGAACAGACCCGCATGAAGGCGATGCGATCACGATGATTGGGATCCATGTTCGCCTGGATCTTGAAGACGAAGCCGGTCATTTTCGGCTCGCGCGGATCGACATGGCGCAAATTCGCTTCAAGCCCGCGCGGCGCGGGCGCCAGGTCGGCCAAGGCCGCGATCAGATCGCGGACGCCGAAATTGCGCAAGGCGCTGCCGAACAAGACCGGCGTCAGGTGACCTTCGAGAAAACTCTTGCGATCGAAAGGCTTGAGAGCGGCGCGCGCAAGCTCGATCTGATCGCGTACCGCGGCGAATGTCGGCGCCGGCAGAAGATTCTCAACATAAGAATCGGCCGGCCCTTTTACGGCCACGGGCACTTCGTCGGCGTCGAGCCGGCGTACGAGATTGCGGCTAAGATCATAGGTACCGGCGAAATCACGGCCGCTGCCGAGCGGCCAAGTCAGCGGCGCGACATCGAGCGCAAGCGTCTTCTCGATCTCGTCGAGGAGGTCGAAAGGATCGCGGCATTCGCGGTCGAGCTTGTTGATGAAGGTGATGATCGGAATGTCGCGCAGCCGGCAGACCTCGAACAATTTGCGGGTACGCGCCTCGATGCCTTTCGCCGCATCGATTACCATCACCGCCGAATTGACCGCACTCAGGGTGCGATAAGTATCTTCGGAAAAATCTTCATGGCCGGGCGTATCAAGGAGATTATAGACGCAGCCGTCATATTCGAAAGTCATCACCGAGGTGACGACGGAGATCCCGCGCTCGCGCTCGATGCCCATCCAGTCGGAGCGCGTGCGGCGGCGGTTGGCCTTGGCGCGCACTTCGCCGGCGAGCGTGATCGCGCCTCCGAACAGCAGAAGCTTCTCGGTAAGCGTCGTCTTGCCCGCGTCGGGGTGCGAGATGATGGCGAAGGTCCGCCGCCGCGCGACGGGATCAGGTTTGGTCATAGGCTCGAATCGGTGAATGTGAAGACGTGGCGACGGATTGGGCTCATGTCAATCGCCTGAGTGCTGTGTTTCACGTCAGGCGCCGCAAATGCCGGAAGACGATGATGCGCGACACCAGCCCGGTAACGATGCCCATCCCGCAGGCGATCAGCGCAATGGCGCCGTAACCTTTCGCGCCCAGTGCGAAACTGCCGAACATGGCCTCCATCTGATCGCCGCCGGCCGTTGCGTGCATCATGGCGGAGAGCGAGCTTGCCAGGATGAAGACGAGGATCGCGGCGCCCCCGCCGATTGCGCCGCCGCGCAGGCCGAGGCGGAAGAAATGTCTCTGGAACTGGCGCGAAATATAACCGTCCGCTGCGCCGACAAGGTGAAGCACCTCGATGATCTCACGATTGCCCGCCATGGCTCCGCGCGTTGCAAAACCGACGGCCAACACCATCGCGATCATCACCAGGATGAAAATGATCGTGGCGATGACAACCACCGTTCCGGCCATGATCGAAAGTCGCTCGAGCCAGAGCCGATGATCGTCAATCATTGCATTGGGAACCTTATCGGTCACCGCCTTGCGTAAGGCATCGACGTCGAGATTGGCATCGCGCTTGAGCTTGATGACAATGAGCCGCGGCACCGGGAGTTCGGAGAGATCGAGGCCGCTGCCGAGCCAGGGTTGCAGCAATTCCTCCGATTGCGCCTTGGTATAGGCATAGACCTCGGCGACGCCGGCGATCCCGTGCGCAGCCTCGACCGCGCCCGCGGTGTCGGCCTCGATGTCCCGGCCGACCACCGGCATGACCTGAATGGTCATCTCGCGGGAAACAGCGCCGCGCCAGCCCTGCGCTGCATCGGAGATGAGCATCGCAGTGCCCGCGGTCAGAGCCGCGAAAAAGGTCATGATGGCGATGACCGTGACGAGCGCACGGCCGGCGATCGAGGCGGCCGGCACGAGCGGCTGTTCGCGGCGCAGATTGAGCACCGTGTCGTCGGCGATCCGCTCCACACTTCTGCGCCGCTCGGATTGGACGAGGATCATTCATCCTCACTCGTAAATGTGCAGGCGGCTGTCGCCGAGAACGAGACGGCGCGCCGTATCGAATTGATCCATCAATGCGAGATCATGCGTGGCGATGACGACGGCAGTGCCGGATTTGTGCAGTTCGGCGAAGAGCCGCAGGAGCCGGCGCGCCAGAGTGGGATCGACATTGCCGGTCGGCTCGTCAGCAAGCAGGAGTTCGGGGCGTACGATGAGGGCGCGGGCAATCGCGGCACGCTGTTTCTCGCCGCCCGAAAGAACCGGCGGCAGGACATGCATGTGTTCGCCGAGGCCGACCCAACGCAAAAGCTCGACGACCTCGGCCCGGTAGGAGGATTCGTCACGACCTTGTACGCGCAGGGGCAGAGCGACGTTCTCATAGGTCGTCAAATGGTCGAGCAAGCGGAAATCCTGGAAGACGACGCCGATCCGGCGGCGCAGACTGGTGATCGCATCCTTGCTGAGACGTGCGGCGTCGGCATCGAAGAGTGCAATGAGGCCGCGGGTCGGTTTTAGTGAAAGGAGAATAAGCCGCAGCAAAGTCGTCTTTCCGGCGCCCGAAGGGCCGGTCAGGAATTGGAACGAGCGCGGCTCGATCTCGAAGCTGATATCTTTGAGGATCTCGGCTCCCATTCCATATCTCAGACCGACATTCTCAAATCGGACCAAATGAACCTCGCCTCTTGCGCCGAGCCCGCAAACGGGCGGTGCGCCCTTTCGGACCGGACCAAGCCCTTCAGCCTGCACGCTTTGCGCGAATCGCACCTTTAACGCCGCATTAACCATAGCAGAGGAGCATTGCAGGGGACCATCATTGCCTCGCACCGCCTTTTCGCGAGAGAGCAGAACCCGGCGGAATCATGCTGATCGATTGCCCCGGCTGCGCGAAATCCTATCACATTATCAAGGCTGCGCTCGGCCCGAATGGACGCCGCGTCGCTTGCCCACGCTGCGACACGATCTGGTTTGTCGCTGCTTCGGCTGAGAGAATTGAGCCGGACCAGTCCGCAACGATCGAGATTCCCGCGGAGGATATCGTTCTGCGAAGGCCGCGCAAAAAAAGCGGCTTCAACGCGAGTCCGGCGCCCTCTGCCGCAAGTCCCCGGCCAGGCGGGCTCTTCCTGTTCCTCAAGAACCTTTGCACCGGCGCGGCGCTGTTGGCATTCGGCATGGGCTTCATCGGATTTCGCACCGAGATCGTGAGGCTTTGGCCGGAATGTGGCACCGGCTATGCGGCGCTCGGCCTGCCGGTCAATCTGCGCGGACTCGAGCTGCGCGATCTCCGTACCGTCTCAACTCGTGACACCGGTGGGCCTGTTCTCCGCATCGAAGGCGAGGTCGCCAATGTCCGCTCCGCCGAGACCGAAGTGCCGCCAATCGAGCTCACGATCCGCGACCGGGATGGGCACGTTCTTTACAGTTGGACGGCGACACCGCAAAGGCACCGGCTCGCGGCCGGGGAAAGTGTCCTGTTTCGAGCCCGGCTCGCCGCCCCGCCGCCCGAGGGCCATGATATCGTGGCGCGCTTTGTGGCGGCGGCCGAGCCCGAAACCGTGGCCTGGCAGTGAAAGCAACCCGCGGCGCCTTGGCGCACCGAAGATTTGGCCAAACCTGAGAATTCTTGGTGTGCAAGCGATCCATGCCCATATAGGGCCGATCAACGCATCGCTTGATTCCATCATCGCGGATTGCACATTGCCGGACCCGGACAAGACTGGGGAGAAAGCCCCGCTTCTCAAGCGGCTTTTGGGACGCAAAGCGGAATCGCCCCCGCTTTCCGAGGCCCCGGCTGCCGAGCCGCCTCCACAATCTGGCTGGTGGAACCGGCTGAGCCTTGGACTCTCGCGCTCGTCGCAGACGATCGGCAAGAGCCTCACCGAGATCTTCTCGAAGCGCAGGCTCGATGCCCCGATGCTCGACGATCTCGAGGATGTGCTGATCCGCGCCGATCTTGGGGTCGCCGCCGCGACGAGGATCAAGGACGAGGTCGCGAGGGGCCGCTACGACAAGGACGTCGATGTCGAAGAGGTGAAAGAAATCCTCGCGGCCGAGATCGAACGCCTGCTTGCGCCGGTCGCCAAGCCTCTCGAGATCGACGACCGGCATCCGTTTGTGATTCTCGTCATCGGCGTCAACGGATCGGGCAAGACCACGACCATCGGCAAGCTCGCCGCCAAATTCAGCCGCGAAGGCCGGCACGTCACGCTGGTCGCGGGCGACACGTTCCGCGCCGCGGCAATCGAACAATTGAAAATCTGGGGCAAGCGGCTCGGCTGCGAGGTTTTCGCGCGCGAAAGCGGCGCCGATCCCGCCGGACTCTGCTATGACGCGCTGAAGGCCGCGCCGGATTTAGGGACCGACATCCTCATCATGGACACTGCAGGGCGGCTGCAAAACAGAACCGAGCTTATGGCCGAGCTCGAAAAGATCATCCGCGTGATGAAGAAGCTCGACCCGGAAGCGCCGCATGCCGTGCTTCTGGTGCTCGACGCGACCGTCGGCCAGAACGCGATCGCCCAAGTCGAGCTCTTCGGCCGAAGCGCCGGCGTCACCGGTCTCATCATGACCAAGCTCGACGGAACCGCGCGCGGCGGCATTCTCGTCGCCATCGCAGAGAAATTCCGCCTGCCCATTCATTTCATCGGCATCGGCGAGAGCGCCGACGACCTTCAGCCCTTTGTGGCGCGCGACTTCGCCCGCGCCATCGCCGGGCTCGACGCGTGATCGAACGCCCCGCCCCTTGCGCCGCCTTGCGACCTCGGCTAGTGGCCTTCCGGCGGGGCGAGCTTCAAGGATAGGCAATGACCGAAACCGCCGAACATGCGGCCACGGCGGAAAAGACGCCGGCGCCTTGGCTGAAGCTCACGCTTGAACTGGGTCCGCTCATTCTCTTCTTCTTTGCCAATGCGCGGCCGAAACTCTTCGCGCCTTATGCGTCGTTGGTTCTGCCCCCGCATCTGCTTACCGGAGAAAACGCCGGCCTGTTCACCGCGACCGCGGTTCTCATTCCGGCCGTGGTCATCGCGCTCGTCATCTCTTATCTGCGCACGAATCGCCTGCCTATCATGCCGCTTGTCACGGCCGTGCTCGTCATTATCTTCGGCGCGCTGACCCTCTATTTCCAGGATCCGCGGTTCATCAAGATGAAGCCGACGATTCTTTATCTCGCCTTCGGTATCGCACTGATCGGCGGGCTCATCTTCAAGAAACCGATTCTTGAGATCATCCTCGACAATGCGATGCCCTTAACCGAGCGCGGCTGGCGCATTCTCACGCTGCGCTGGGGGATTTTCTTTTTCGCGCTCGCGATCCTGAACGAGATCATCTGGCGCACGCAATCGACCAATGTCTGGGTCGCGTTCAAATTCCCCGGCACGGTGATCATCATCTTCCTCTTCACGCTCACGCAGGTGCCGCTGATGGTGCGACATGAGCTGAAGGAGGAAAGCGCGAAGTAAAGGCGCGTCAAAGCGCAAGGATGCTGTTGCTTCCCTCATCTGAAAAACACCAGCGTCACCAGAATGAACACCGGCACGAGGATCACGCAGGACCAGGCCATATAGCCGAAGAAGCCGGGCATCGGCACGCGGGCGCGCCGCGCCAGCGCGTAGATCATGAAATTCGGCGCGTTGCCGATATAGGTCAAAGCCCCCATGAAGACTGCGCCAACCGAGATCGCCGCGAGCGTCCGTGCGAGCGGCCCCATGAGCATCGGCGGATGGCCGCCGGCGAGGCCGAAGAAAACGATATAGGTCGGCGCATTGTCGAGCACCGATGACAAAAGCCCCGTAGCCCAGAAATAGGCGGCATTGTTCGGCGTGCCGTCAGGATGCGACAGCGCCACGACGATGGGCCGGAATGGTCCCTGCGCATTCGCCGCCAGCATGGCCATCACCGGAATGATGCAGACGAAGATCGCGGCGAAGAGCTTCACCACTTCCTCGAACGGATCCCAGACGAAGTGATTGGCCTCGTGGTCGGCGCGCGGCGTCGCTGCAAGCGACGTGAGGCCGATTGCGAGCATGGCGGCATCGCGCAAAATGTCCTGCAATTCGAGCTCGGTGCCGAGAAACGTGAGGGCAATGCGTGGGCGCCAGACGGCACTTGCGAGAATCGCCGCCACGGTCGCCCCAATGAGCGCAAGATTCGTAAGGCCGCGGATTTCGAGCCGCGTCTCCTCATAATCCGCCGCCTTGTGCTCCTTTTGGAAGAAATAATTGTCGAGCAAAAAGAAGACGAAAAGCAGCAGGCCCGAAGTCAGCAGCATTTCGGGCCAAAGGTTGCGCAGCTGCCAGAAGAAGTCGACGCCGCGCAGAAAGCCGAAAAAGAGCGGCGGATTGCCCAAGGGGCTCAACACGCCGCCGATGTTCGCGACGAGAAAGATGACGAAAATAATGATGTGAGCTTGGTGTTTGCGCCCCGCGTTGGCTTGCAGCAATGGCCGGATCACAATCATCGACGCGCCGATCGTCCCGATGAGATTCGCTGCCAACGTGGCCGCAGCAAGCAGGCCGGTGTTGGTGAGCGGCGTTGCGCGGTTCAGATCCGAGACGACGATGCCGCCCGCCGCCGTATAGAACGCAAAGATCATGAGGATGAACGGCAGATAATCGGTCAGCATGCTATGGGCGAAGGCCCTCAGCGTCGGTCCGAATCCTTCGCCGGCGACGAGCAGAATGAGCGCCAACGCCGCCCAGAAGGCCGCCGCCTTACCGTAATGCACGTGCCAGATTCGCCTGGCGAAGATCGGCCCAAGCGCGATTGAGAGAAGCAATCCGGGAAAAGGAAGAGCGAGCCAGAGCGGCATATGCGCACCGTCGAGTACTTCGGCAGTCAATGCGCCTCGTCCCAATTCTGCGCCGCGTGGGCATCGACTTGCAGCGGCACGCTGAGCTGAACGGCTGGATGCGGCGCATCGATCATCACGGCGCGGACCAGCGGAATCGTCGCCTCGACCTCGTCGTCCGGCGCTTCGAAGACCAGCTCGTCATGCACCTGCAGAAGCATCTGCGCGGAAAGGCCTGCCTTCTCAAGCGCCGCATCCATGCGCACCATGGCGCGGCGGATGATGTCGGCGGCAGACCCCTGGATCGGCGCGTTGATCGCGGCGCGTTCGTTGAAGGCGCGTTCCGAGGGGTTCGAGGCGTTGATGCGCGGATAATGGCATTTGCGGCCGAAGATCGTCGTCACATAGCCGCGCGCACGCGCGATCCTTTTCGTCTCGTCCATATAGGCGCGGATGCCGGGGAAGCGCTCGAAATATTGTCTGATATAGGCGCCCGCCTCCTCGCGCGGGATGCCGAGCTGATTGGCGAGGCCGAATGAGGATATGCCATAGATGATGCCGAAATTGATCGCCTTGGCGCGGCGGCGCACCTCCGGCGGCATGCCGGCGATCGGCACGCCAAACATCTCGGAAGCGGTCATTGCATGAATGTCGTGTCCGTCGGCGAATGCCTGGCGCAGCTGCGGTATGTCGGCGATATGGGCAAGCAGCCTCAGCTCGATCTGCGAATAATCCGCCGAGATGAGCTTATGGGCGGCACTCGCAATAAAGGCGCGGCGGATCTTGCGGCCGGCCTCGGTGCGGATCGGAATATTCTGCAGATTGGGCTCCGAAGAAGACAGCCGTCCCGTGGTCGTCGCGGCAAGCGCATAGGACGTATGCACCCGATGTGTCTTCGGATTGACGTAATTCGGTAGCGCGTCGGTGTAGGTCGATTTGAGCTTGGCGAGTTGCCGCCATTCGAGAATGCGCGCGGCGAATTGATTGCCCTCCTCTGCCAAGTCTTCGAGAACGCCGGCCGCCGTCGACCAGGCGCCCGTCGCCGTCCTTTTGGCACCGGCCAGTCCCATCTTGCCGAACAATATATCGCTCAATTGCTTGGTCGAGCCGAGATTGAAGGTCTCGCCGGCAAGCGAAAAGATCTCGGCTTCGAGCCGCGCCATGTCTTGGGCGAATTCGCCGGAGAGGCGCGAAAGGATCTCGCGGTCGATTGAGATTCCGCGCGCTTCCATTCGCGCCAAGGTCTCGATCATCGGCCGCTCCAGCGTCTCATAGACATTGGTCATGTGCTCGGCCGGCAAACGCGGTTTCAGGACGTCCCAGAGTCGCAAGGTAACATCGGCGTCTTCGGCCGAATATTCCGTCGCCTTGTCGATCGCAACGCGGGAGAATCCGATGAAGGTTCGGCCCGATCCCGCGACCGCGCCGAAGGCCAGCGGCTTATGCTGAAAATATTTCTCGCTGAGCACGTCCATGCCGTGATCGGTCAGCCCTGCATCGAGCACATAAGACAAGAGCAGCGTGTCCTCGATCGGCCGGAGCGCGATTCCATATTGCTTGAAGACGAGCGTGTCGAACTTGGCGTTATGCGCGATCTTCAACACGCTGTCGGCTTCAAGCAGAGGTTTGAGCCGCGCAAGGACGTCATCGGCCGGCAATTGGCCCGGCACAAGGTCCCCGCCGCCGAAGAGATCGTCGCCTCCCTCGCCCTTGTGCCGCAGAGGAATGTAACAGGCCTTGCCAGGTGCGACACCAAGCGAAACACCGATCAGGTCGGTGTTCATCGCATCGAGCGACGAAGTTTCCGTATCGACCGCAACATGGCCAGCCTCAAATGCGGCAGCGATGACAAGATCGAGCTGATCGAACGTGGTGATCGTGGCATAGGCCGCGCGATCGAAAGGTATGGTGGCGGCGGCTGCGGCGCGCGCCGCGGCGAGTTCGCCGGGGCCCGTCGCGACGGCTTGCCTTTGCAGCGGCTCGCCATAGCGTGCATTTTTGCGCGGTCCTGCAGGCGCTGGCGTCGCCTCAATCGTGGGCACGGTCGCAGTCGCCTCAAGCGCATCCGGGCTCGCGGTGGCCTCGCCATTGCGGTCGCGCCAACCGGCCGCGCCCGCAAAGGCCGGATCCGGCTCGACCGCCTCGGCGGCGATACCGAAATATTCAGCGGCGCGTTTCGTGATCGTGGTGAATTCCATGGCCTTCAAAAAGGCGACAAGCGTTTTCGGATCGGGCGAAGGCACGCCGACTTCATCGAGCGGCACGTCCACCGGAACGTCGCAGTCGAGCGTGACCAGCTGTTTCGAGAGTTTGATCAGCGCAACGCTTCCCGGATCGGTCAGGACTTCGCGCCGTTTCGGCTGCTTGATCTCGGAGGCGCGCGCCAGAAGCGTGTCGAGATCGCCATATTCGCCAATGAGCTGCGCCGCCGTCTTGATGCCAATGCCGCGCGCGCCCGGCACGTGATCGGTCGAATCGCCGGCGAGCGCCTGGACGTCGATCACCTTCTCCGGAGGCACGCCGAAATAGGCAAGGACTTCGTCCACGCCGATCTTGCGCTCTTCGCGCGCGCCCTTGGCCCCCGCCTCGCCGGAGGCCGGATCGTACATGGCAATCCCTTGGCCCACGAGCTGCATCAAATCCTTGTCGGCGGAAATGATAAGCACATCCGCGCCGCGCGCGCGCGCCTGGCAGGCATAGGTCGCAATGAGATCGTCGGCCTCGTAGCGATCCTTTTCGAGCGGCACCAGACCAAAGGCGCGGACCGCGGCCCGCATCAGCGGAAATTGCGGAATAAGATCTTCCGGCGGCTCGGAGCGATTGGATTTGTACTCAGGGTAGATTTCACGGCGAAACGAGTTCTCCGACTTGTCGAAGATGATCGCCAGATGCGTCGGCTTGATGCCTGCAGCCCCTTCGCGGATGAACTGAAAGAGCTTGGTCGCGAACAGGCGCACCGCCCCCGTTGGCAGCTGATCCGAGCGGTAATTATATTTCGGATCCTGGCGGATCGACTGAAAATAGGCGCGGAAGACGAAGGAAGACCCGTCAACGAGAAAGACGTGATCTCCGGCCTTTACCGGGCGATGGGTCAAGGGCATGGCGGGTTTTGCCAGAGAAGAATGGGTTGGCGCCAGCAAAAAGCGCCGGCCAGCGCGAAGCTATGTGGACGGGCGGCGCCGCGCCTGAGTACTTCTTTCGCGAGCTTGTGCGAAGCGCGGATGGTTCCGGGAAAGAGTTACGCTGCAGTGCGACAGATAGCCGCCGGAGCCAAGGGCCGACAGAAATCAGTATTCATCATAAGATCATGAAAAATCCACTGGAATTTGATGCCAGCCGGCTGTCGAAATTGATATTGCGGCGCACTATATGCCGGGATCACCGGGTGCTTTCCCGGCGGAATCGACCGATCGGCGGAGCGGCATGATGCAGATATTCGAAGTCCTCAGGCGTGAGCTGGGTAGCGGCGCAAGCTGGCCCCCGCCGCGCGTGTCGTTGGCGCTGCAGGGCGGCGGCTCCTTTGGCGCTTTCACCTGGGGCGTGCTCGATCGGCTGCTTGAAGAGCCGAACGTCACATTCGATACGGTGAGCGGCACATCGGCCGGCGCGATCAACGCGGTTCTGCTGGCGGCCGGACTGGCCGAAGGCGGTCCGCGCGCGGCGCGCGCTAAGCTCGCCCGATTTTGGGAACGCTTGAGTCGGACCGCGGCCTTCGGCCCTTTCGGAGCTGCCGGCGGATTCGGGCCTGGCGCGGGCAGCTTTTCGTTTTGGACGCGGCTGCTCTCGCCCTACCAATATAATCCGCTCGATCTCAATCCCTTGCGCGCGCTTCTGAATGAAGAGGTGGATTTCGACCGGCTGCGGCTAGCCGCGCCCATCGGGCTCTTGATTGCCGCAACGCGCGTCAGCGACGGCCGCGCCCGCATTTTCACAAATGCCGAAATCAACGCGGAGACCGTCCTCGCCTCGGCCAGCCTGCCTCTCTATCATCACGCGGTGACGATCGACGACGTGGCTTATTGGGACGGCGGTTATTCCGCCAATCCGCCCCTCCTCGACCTCGTCACCGCAAGCGAAGCGCCGGACATTCTTGTCGTGCAGATCACGCCCATGCGGAGCGCCGAGGTTCCGACGACCTCGCGCGATATCATCCGTCGCCTCGATCAGATCACATTCAATTCGTCGCTGCAGACCGAGATCGAGACGCTCGCCTGGCATGCGGCGCGGAGCCGCAAGCTCTCGGGTCTGTTTTCCCGCGAGGGCCGCAAGCTGCGGCGGCTGACCTTGCACCGCATCGCCGCGGAAGAGGAATTCAATGGACTTTCCGAGGCAAGCGCCAGCAACCTCGACTGGCGCTTTCTGTCGAAATCTCAGGGACAACGGCCGCGCCGCGGCGACAGCCTGGCTCGCCAAGGGCGAGGCGGAGAAGGCCGCCTCCAGTCTCGGACCGCATCTGCGGACATCTTTCGCGCCGTAACCATCACCTGCCCGCCAAAGCGCAGCTGTGATCGAGCAGATCTTCGCCATGCGCCGGATGGCCGGGAGCGGCGCGCGAGGCCAAGAGGACAAACCCATTCCGGCCTACGCCAAAGGAAACTCCGGCGACGACCAGAGTTTCTTCGCCCATGTGTTGCGCAGCGCCTGCCACCCCGCTCGCCAAGAGTGTGAACGGATCCTCGCTCGCTAGCTCCGCAGCCGCGAGCCGCCGCGCGAAATAATGCCCGCCATGCAGGTCGAAAGGAAGTTCGGCCCATGCCGTGCCGATCTCGCCCCCATGCGCGGCAAGCGAGGCGCGGACGTCCGGCTGCAAGCAATCGATATGGATGTGGAACTGATCCTGGCTTCGCGCCGGCTGCGAATTGATGGCAAGGCCGATCCTATCCCAGGCGAGATCGTGCTTGGCGGCCGCCGAGACATAGGTTCGGTTTTGCCAGGCCTCGACCCAATAATTGGGCGAGCCGGCCGCCAGGATATCCGGGCTCTCGATCCCGGCGATTTTGCGTGTCGCGATCAGCAGATACTGCGCCACGCCGACACGATCCTTGAGGATGACATAGCCCTTGTCGAGGCCGCCATCGAGATCGACGCGCGCGCAAGGCGCCGGATTGCCGTGGGCCTGCTCATCCGGCACGCAGCGATCATGCATGATCTTCCACAGAGCGTCGCGGCCGCCTGCGGCAAGACAAGTGGCAGCGAGATCGAGAAA
Organism: uncultured Alphaproteobacteria bacterium; assembly: GCA_963759985.1. Lineage (GTDB taxonomy): Bacteria > Pseudomonadota > Alphaproteobacteria > Rhizobiales > Beijerinckiaceae > Methylovirgula. Next base: position 547,186 of record CAVXBI010000001.1, on the reverse strand, counting down.
GCTCACGAACAAGAAGGCCGCGCCTGCGGCATACGAGCGGGACATCGGTTTCCTTTATTCACGTCATGGCCGGGCTTGCCCCGGCCATCCACGCCGTCGTGCGGATGAATTTCTATCGGGCTCAAATGACCGTTTGATATTGACCGAGTGCTCGGGCTTGCTGGCGTTACTCAAGTCGAACCGCCTGGATGGCCGGGACAAGCCCGGCCATGACGCTAACCCGCAAGCATCCTCGCAGCCGCCGCTTTGCCGCTTGAAAGCGCCGCTTCCACAGTCCCGGCCGCCTCGCCACGATAGAGACCTTCCCCGGCGAAGAAGAGCCTGCCCTCAACGGGCTGCAAAAGCTCTTCGACCGCTGCGTCAGATTGAGGCGTGGGGTAGCTATAAGCCCCGCGCGCATAGGGATCGGCCGCCCAATCGATGATTCGAGAGACGAGCATTTCGCCGCGCAGCGCGTCACGCCCGACGTCGAAAATGTTGGAGAGCGATTGAAGCGCGCGCTCGAGGATTTCCGCTTCGGAAAGCTGGGAAAGCACCTCGGCCCTCGGCCCGGCGAGCCAACCCGTCAGCGTGGCATACGGCTCGGGATATTGCGTCCACCAGGTCGGAATCGCTTCATTCGAAAACATGAAGAACATGTGCTCCAAATTCTGCCCGCGCGCATGCGCCCACCATTTGCTCTTGAAGCGCAGCAGGATCTTGATGACCGGGCCGAAGCCGATCTGCTTTGCCGCTTCCAGCTTCCGCGGCAGCGCCGGGGTAAAGGCGATATGCTGCAGCACAGGCAGAGGCACGGTGATGAGCGCTTGCGCTGCGTCAAGCTGTGCGCCATCGGCACATCGAAGGCTCGCGCGCTCCGCGCTTAAATCAACGGCTTTCACGTCTTTGTTGAAGAAGATTTCGGCGCCATATTTTGTGCATTGGCCTTCGAGGAAGCGCACGAGCAGCCCGTAGCCTTCCCTGATATTCAATTGTCCCCAACTTCCTTCGCCGAGGACCTCCTGGCGCAGAGCAAAGGCGCTGAAGCGGGCAGGATCAGCCGCGTCGTAGCCCTCGATCCTTCTGAAGATATGCTCGCGCAAATCGGCATAGCGCTCTCCCGCGAGATATTCATCGAAAAATTTCGCCACCGGCATGTCATGTTTCAGCGCTTTCAACTTCGATTCGAGCACCGCCTCTTGCGGCGTGACCCATTCGTTCGCCCGCAACTCGCCATCGACCACGCTCCACCAATCGCCCGCATGTTCGACGGTCGCGCCGGCCGCCTTCAAAATCTCTTTGGAGATTGGCGCTTCGCCATGCAGAAATTCGGCGCCGCCTTGCGCCGGATAGCCGAAGTCTTCTTCCGGTAACGGATAGATCCGCCCGCCTGCCCTGCCGCGCGCCTCGAGAACCGCGACTTTCTTGCCCGCTTGCGCGAGGTCGCGCGCGGCGATCAGCCCCGCGGCTCCGGCTCCGATGATCAGGATGTCATGTTTCATGGGAAGAACGAATGTTGCTCTATCAGATCGTGCCCCAAAAGCGGCGAGACAACCCCCTCTCCCCATGAGCAAAGCGAAATGGGGAGAGGGTTGGGGTGAGGGGCCAGGGGATTGGCCACGCCGGTGCAAATCACCCAGCCCCTCACCCTGCCCTCTCCCCGCAAGCGGGGAGAGGGAGTTCTCACCGCCGCAGCAACATCCCGCTCTGCGGCAGGCGCGCCTGCCAGCCGTGCCTTTCGAGTTCGGGATCCAAGTGTTCCTCCTGCGGCCGGCCGACGCAAAGATAAGCGATGAGCTGCCACGCGGACGGAACATCGACAATCGCTGCGATCTCGCGCGGATCGAGGATCGACACCCAGCCGACGCCGAGGCCGCGCGCGCGCGCCGCAAGCGCAAAATTCTGGATCGCCGCGACGACGGAATAACAGAGCGTCTCTGGCATGGTCATGCGGCCGAGGCCGCGGCCGATCTCCGTCGCGGTGTCGCAGAAGACTGCGAGATGAGCCGGCGCTTCGCAAAGCCCAGCCAATTTGAGCCGCGCGTAAAGCGCCGCGCTCTCGCCGTCGTAGGAGGCGAGTGCGGCTGCGTTGCACGTGTTGAAACTGGCGATAACGGCGCGGCGCCGCTCTTCGCTCTCCACGCTGACAAAGCGCCAAGGCTGACTGTGACCCACGGATGGCGCAAGCGCCGCCAGCGCTACAAGTTCTTCAATAACGCCGCTCCCGACCGGATCGCAACGAAAGCGGCGCACGTCGCGCCGCCAACGGAAGAGTTCGGTCAGCAGGTCAGCGAATTCTGCGTCGAAACGCGGCGGTGCGTCTGCGCCTTTCTCGTCTCTGCCATGGGTCATGCCGCAGCCTAGCTCTTTGCCGTGCAAGACGCGACTCTCATTGGCCATGGGCAAAATCGAGAATGTCGCGCGTATAATTTTCATCGACTTCGGAGATCGGCTTGCCGTCACCTCGATAGACCACGGCACGATGTTCGAAGAGCACCGGCGGAATGGCAAGGTCCGCATTGGGATGTTCGGCTAGTGGTGGCGCCATCTCCCAGCCCTCGGGCAACGGATGCCACAGAATTGTGACCGCGAACGTTTGCCGGCGTGGCTGCAAATTCCGGATGGCGCGGCCGAAGGGAACATCGCTTGTCTCGAGAGTGTTTTCGATCGCCGGCGTGAGGCGGCCCGGCACATACCAATTGTCGGCGCGCGACAGAATGTGATCGCCACAGGTAAGTTCGACGCGGCGGTAGATCACCGGCTCATTGGGGCCGATCTCGAGCCGCTCGCGTTCGGCGGCGGGAAGTGGCTTTTGCTCGTCGCGCAGGAGATGCGCATGAAGCGCCACGGCGCTCGCCATGTGGTGTGCTGCGCACCAATCTTCGAGGGTCTTCGTGGCGCTGTTGCTCGTAAGCAAAGTCGCGTTCAGCGTCTCGATGAGCGCCAAGGCCTCGACCCGGCTGAGAAATGTGTCGGGCCACTTGGGTTCGGCCCGCAGCTGGCCGGCAAATGTGACAAGCCCGAGAATGACGAGAATCCATTTCCCTGATTTGTTCATCGACTCTCCGCCCGGCGGCTGTTCCCCTGCCCCGTCTTAATCTAAGATATCGGAAAGGCCGCCAAGGCAAAAATGCCAACTTGAACAACCGAGGGGACGATGCCGACCATTCAAGACTTTTTGACTTTCGACCGCTATCTCACGCCGTCGATCATCCGTATCTTTTATCTTTTGCAGGTGGCACTCATCGCCCTCTTCGGCTTGGTCAGCATCTTGGGCGCCTTTGTCGCGATGGCCTATTCGCTGCTGACCGGCATCGCCTGGCTGCTCTGCGCGCTGATCGGCACGGCGGCCGGCCTCATAACGGCGCGGATTGTCACCGAGCTCATCATGATCCTGTTCCAGAACAACGAGCATCTTGCGGCGCTGCGAAGCCGTGTGGAGGGAAGGTGATGGCGATTTTGCTCTATGACATAAGTGTTGCGACCTACCTGCAGACGCTCGGCGCGGTCAGCGGCTTTCTCGATAAGGGGCTCTCGCGTTGCCGCGAGAATGGCATCGACCCGGCGGAGATCGTCGAGACGCGTCTTTTCCCCGACATGCATCCTTTCCGTTTCCAGATCCAGCAGGTCGTGCTTCATTCAGTCGGCGCGGTCGAGGCGATCAAAAGCGGCAGCTTCAAGCGCCCCGGCGAAAGGCCGCAGCACGACTATTCCGCCCTGCAAGCGCTGGTCATCGACGCGCGCAACAGCCTGCAGAAGCTGACGCCAGACGAGATCGATCGCCGCGAAGGCGCCGAGGTGGTCATGGAAACACGCGATTCCAAGCGGATCTTCACGGCGGAAGGATTTATCCTGTCATTCTCTCTGCCCAATTTCTATTTCCACGCCGCGACCGCCTACGACATCCTGCGGACGAAGGGCGTGCCCGTGGGCAAACGCGATTTCATGGGGACGGTGCGGACGAAGGAGTGAGGGCTCGTCATGCTGAGGAGCGGAGCGACGAAGCAATCCAGGAGCTTCGGACCGAATCTGGATTGCTTCGCTTCGCTCGCAATGACGGCACTAGCACCGCTCCTCATGCTGAGGAGGCGCCCGCAGGCGCCGTCCCGAAGCACGAGGCAAACTCAGAGGATTTCCGCTTTCGCTTCCAGACGCACGCCAAATGCGTGCAGCACTTTGATGACGGTGTCGAGCCCCGGGTTGCCGTCTTCGGAAAGCGCGCGGTAAAGGCTTTCCCTTGACAGTCCTGTTTCGTCAGCAAGGGATTTCATTCCGCGCGCGCGCGCCACGTCACCGATCGCAGCAGTAATCAGGTGCGGGTCGCCATCTTCAAAGGCCGCTTCGAGATAGGCAGCAATTGCGGCAGGGCTATCAAGATGCTCGGCAGCATCCCACGCCTTTGTCCTAAGTCCCATGATTATGTCCCCAACTCAGTCGCCAATTCCTTCGCGCGTTTGATATCGGCAGCTTGCGTTGATTTATCGCCACCACACAGCAGCACAACGAGCATTGCTCCACGCTGAACGAAATACACCCTGTAGCCTGGGCCATAAGGGATACGCATTTCGCTGATCCCTCCGCCGACCGACGCAACATCACCCGGATTTCCAAGCGACAGCCGCCGAACACGAACAACTATGCGCGCTTTAGCCCGCTGGTCGTTCGGCCCGTCAAACCAGTCGGAATAGGCATCAGTTTGTCTTATTTCGACCATCAGACTATGTAGCTTATAAGCTACAAAAATCGAGGGGGCACCTACCGCAAGAGCTGGCGTTCCCTGCATACACTAATTCGCAAACCTGAAATGCATCACGTCGCCATCGGCGACAATGTAATCCTTGCCTTCGAGCCGGAACGTGCCCGCCTCACGCGCACCGGCTTCGCCGCCCGCCGCGACATAATCCTCATAAGCAATCACTTCGGCGCGGATGAAACCCTTTTCGAAATCGGTATGGATAACGCCCGCCGCCTGCGGCGCCCTGGTGCCGGCCGGCACCGTCCAGGCGCGTGATTCCTTCGGGCCGGCGGTGAAGAATGTGATGAGATGCAGCAGCTTGTAGCCGGCGCGGATAACGCGGTTGAGCCCCGGCTCGCTCAAGCCGACGGCCTCCAGATAATCCTTCTGCTCATCTGCCGGCAGCAGCGCGATCTCGCTCTCGATGCGTACCGAGACCACCACTGCGCCCGCGTCTTCTTCGGCCGCGCGCGCCTTGACCGCATCGGAATAGGTGTTGCCGCGATCAGCAGCCGCCTCCTCGACATTGCAGACATAAAGGACAGGCTTGCTGCTCAAGAGGCCGAGCCCATTGAAGGCCTTTCTCTCTTCCGGTTTCACCTCGACGAGCCGCGCAGGCTTGCCCTCGCGCAACAGGACAAGGCTGCGGCTCATCAGGTCGAAAGCCTCTTTCGCCTCCTTGTCACCGCCCTTCGCTTTCTTCTCCAAGGCGACGACGCGCTTCTCCAGACTTTCGAGATCGGCAAGCATCAGCTCCGTCTCGACCGTCTCGATGTCGTCGAGTGGCGCGATCTTGCCCGCGACATGGGTTATGTCGTCATCCTCGAAACAGCGCATGACATGCGCGATGGCGTCGCATTCGCGGATGTTGGCGAGGAACTGATTGCCGAGCCCCTCGCCTTTCGAGGCGCCGCGCACGAGGCCGGCGATGTCGACGAAGGTCAGCCGCGTCGGGATGATCTCTTTCGAATGGGCGATCGCCGCGAGCTTTTCGAGCCGCGGGTCGGGCACCGCCACGTCACCGACATTGGGCTCGATCGTGCAAAACGGGTAATTGGCAGCTTGCGCCGCCGCCGTCTGCGTCAGCGCGTTGAACAGGGTCGATTTGCCAACATTCGGCAAACCAACGATGCCGCATTTGAAGCCCATCTTTATTCCGCCGCGCTGCTCTGCAAGGCGACTGCGCCGGATTCGAACTGTAGCCGGGCGAGGCGCGCATAAAGCCCATCCTTGCCGACGAGCGAAGCATGCGTGCCTTCCTCGACGATCCTGCCGCCGTCCATAACGAGAATACGGTCGGCCGAGAGAACGGTTGCCAGCCGATGCGCGATGACGAGCGTGGTGCGCCCGGCTTTCAATTCTTCGAGCGCGCGCTGCACCAGAATTTCGTTCTCGGCATCGAGCGCCGAGGTCGCTTCGTCGAGGAGCAGAACCGGCGCCGAGCGCAAGATCGCGCGCGCGATCGCGAGCCGCTGGCGCTCGCCGCCCGAAAGCGTGACGCCGCGTTCGCCGATCTCAGTGGCATAGGCCGCGGCGGTCGCTTCGATGTAATCCCGTGCCGCCGCCTTGCGGGCCGCCTCGCGCACCGCCGCATCGCTCGCCTCGGGCGTCCCGTAACGGATATTCTCGGCGAAGGAGGCGGCAAAGACCACCGTATCTTGCGGTACGTAGGCGATGCGCCGGCGCAGCTCCGCCGGGTCGACCGTCTTGATGTCGACCCCGTCGAGCAGAATGCGGCCGCGGGTCGGATCATAGAAGCGCAGCAGAAGATGAAAGATGGTGGATTTGCCCGCCCCCGACGGACCGACGACGGCAACGCTTTCGCCCGGCCTGATCTTGAAGGAGAGATCATGCAAAGCCGATACGTCGGGGCGGCTCGGATAGGCGAATTCGACGTGCTCGAAGACGATCTCGCCGCGCCCGGGCTTCGGCAGCGGCACGGCCGGCACGGGCGCGACGATCTTCGGCGCAATCGCGAGTAGCTCGCCGATACGGCCGGCGGCGCCCGCGGCGGCCGCGACTTCGCTCCAGACCTGACTCAATTCGCCGAGTGCCCCCGCCGCCAGGACCGCATAGAGGACGAATTGCGACAGAAGCCCCCCGGTCATTCGGCCGGCGAGAACGTCCTGCGCGCCGAGCCAGAGGACCGCGACAACGCTCGCGAAGGCGAGGAAGATCGCGCCCGCGGTCACCACGGCGCGCGCGCCCGTTGCCGCCCGCGCCGCGTCGTAAGAATTCTCGACGGCGGCGGAAAAGCGCGCATTGGTCGCGGCCTCTGCACCAAAGGCCTGCATCACGCGAACCGCACCGAGGTTTTCGGCCGCATAGGCGGTCGCATCCGCTAGCGTGTCCTGCGCGGCGCGCGAGCGTTTGCGCACCGATCGGCCCGCCGCGTAAAGCGGCAGCACGATGACCGGAATGGCGATCAGTACCAAGGCCGAAAGCTTCGGGCTCGTATAGACCATCAGCGCGACAGCGCCGATGAACAAGAAAAAGTTGCGCAGCGCAATCGATGCGGATGCGCCGAAGGCGGATTTCAACTGAGTCGTATCGGCGGTGAGGCGCGAGACAAGCTCGCCGGTTCGGGCCGAATTGAAGAAGGAAGCATCCAATCCGGAGAGATGCCTGAAGACGTGCGTGCGCAGATCGGCAACGACCCGCTCGCCGAGGGTCATGACGAGATAGTAGCGGCTGCCCGAAGCCAGCGCGAGCACGCCGACCACGACGATCATCGCGGCGAAATAGCGATTGACGGTTCCCGCGCTCTGCGTCGAGAAGCCGTTGTCGATCATGAAGCGAACCGCGAGCGGCACGACCAGAGTGGCGGCGGCGGCAATGGTTAACGCAGCGAGCGCGCCGGCGATCCTAAACTTGTAACGAGCGACGTAAGGAACGAGCGTCAACAGGGCGCGCGGCGAAGGCCGCTGTTTCGCGGCGGGTTCTTCTTCTGTCTGAACGGTGGTAGCGGAGGACATTTAGAATGCCTTTAACCTGGATCTTTCCCACTGGCCAGAAAATCGTCGGATTCAAAGGCGCTGGTAGTCCTTGAGGCGGACATGCGGCGTCAGGACGCGGGTTGAGCGTGGACTTCGCAAATCACGGTTTTGGGAAGTCGCCGCGCCTCCGCACGAGCCCCCTGCGTCTGCGCTTCCGTCGAGACAAGCGCAGTCGGCGCTGCTTCAATTGCCGGCGGCGCGAGGAAAATGATATGCCGGCAGCCAAATAAAGTTAACCCAAGGTGCAGCGTGGCGGACGACACGATCTTGGTCACCGGCGCATCCGGTTTCGTAGGCTCGGCCGTTGCGCATGCTCTGATCGCGGCAGGCTACAGAGTGCGCGCTCTGGTGCGTCCGACGAGTCCGCGCAAAAATCTCGAAGGCTTCGATGTCGAGATCGCCGACGGCGACATGCGCGATGCCTCGGCGGTGGCGCGCGCCATGTCCGGAGCGCGTTTCTTGATGCATGTCGGCGCCGACTATCGGCTTTGGGCGCGCGATCCCGAAGAAATCCTGCGCACCAATCGCGACGGCACGCGCAACCTCATGCAGGCTGCCTTGAAGGCCGGAGTTGAACGGATCGTCTATACGAGCAGCGTTGCGACGCTCGCCGTCTCGGCGAACGGCGAGAGCGTGGACGAGACTATGCCTTTGAGCGTCGATGCGGCGATTGGCGCTTACAAGAAGAGCAAGGTTGTCGCCGAGCAGATCGTCGCCTCGATGATTGCCGAGCAAAGCCTGCCGGCGGTGATCGTTCATCCCTCGACCCCCATTGGACCGCGCGACGTCAAACCGACTCCGACCGGCCGCATCATCATCGAAGCCGCTCTCGGGCGAGTTCCCGGCTATGTGGACACGGGGCTTAATCTCGTCCATGTCGATGACGTCGCCCAAGGCCATGTTGCCGCACTGCAACAAGGACGGATCGGCGAGAATTATATTCTGGGTGGTCAAAACGTGGGATTTGCCGAGATGCTCGCCGAAATCGCGGCTTTGAGCGGCCGCCGGGCTCCCCGGCTGCGCATGCCGCGCAAACTGATTTATCCTTTGGCCTTCCTCGCCGAGGCGAGAGCCCGCGCGACCGGTCACGAGCCCTTTCTCACGCGCGACGGCTTGCGCATGTCCGAACATCGGATGTTCTTCTCCTCTGCCAAGGCTGAACGCGATCTTAGCTACCGCGCGCGCCCCTATCAGCAGGGGCTGGGCGATGCGCTCGCCTGGTTCGGCGAAAATGGGTATCTCGCATGAGCGCGGATCAAGTCGCTCCGACAAAGACGCATCGCGACGAGAATTTTCCCGTCGCTTCGCGGCTCATCGCGCGCCAATATAGGCCGACGGTCCTTGCCTTTTATTATTTCGTGCGCGGCGCCGACGACATCGCCGACAGTCCGGCGCTGAGTCCGCAAGAGAAGCTCGACGGACTCGATCAGTTCGAGGCTGCGCTTCTTGGCAAGACGGATAACGTTGCCGCCGCACGGCCGCTGCGGGCCGCTCTCGCCGAGCATGGCCTTTCGCCGCGCCACGCGCAGGACCTGCTGCATGCTTTCCGCATGGACGCTGTCAAGCAGCGCTACGCCAACTTCGACGAGCTCATGAACTATTGCGCCTATTCGGCGGCGCCCGTCGGCCGTTTCGTCCTCGACGTGCATGGCGAGAGCGAGACGACCTGGCCGGCCAATGACGCGCTCTGCTCGGCGCTGCAGATCATCAATCACATCCAGGATTGCGGCGCCGACTACCGCAATCTCAACCGGGTCTATGTGCCGCTCGACGGAATGGCGAAGGAAGGCGTCGAGGTCACCGCACTCGCCGCGCCGCGCGCCTCGCCCGCTTTGCTCGCCTGTCTGCATCAGCTCGCGGCACGAACTGAGCCGCTGGTTCGCGAAGGGGGCGAATTGCCGCGCCAAGTGCGCGATCTGCGGCTCGGCCTCGAGACCGCGGTGATCGCGCGGCTTGCGCAGAGGCTCGTGACGCTGCTGCTTCAGCGTGATCCGCTGAGCCAACGCGTGCATCTGACGAAGCCGGGCGTTCTGACGCTCACGCTCTTTGGAATAGGCGCCGGCCTCATCGATCGCGGCAAGCGCGCGAACCCGCGCCACGCCATGAGGGACGCATGAGCGTTTCGACCGCCGAATCCCCGCCGCCGACCGCCGAGGCCCGAGCGAGCGGCAGCTCGTTCTACGCCGCTATGCGCGTCCTGCCGCGCAAGCAGCGCGAGGCGATGTTCGAGATCTATGCTTTTTGCCGCGCCGTAGACGACATTGCCGATGACGGCGGCGAGATCGCGCCGCGGCGCGCCGCTTTGGCGCAGTGGCGCACGGACATCGCCTCTCTCTGCGCCGGCAAAGAGCCGCCGCCGCGGCTCCGCGCTCTTGCCGAAGCGATCCGCGCTTTCGATCTGCAACGCGAGGATTTCTTCGCCGTCATCGACGGCATGGAGATGGATGTCGTGCCCGACATCCAAGCGCCCGATTGGGCGACGCTCGATCTTTATTGCGATCGGGTCGCAAGTGCGGTCGGCCGGCTTTCCGTGCGCGTCTTCGGCGTGCCACGCGCCGAAGGCCCGGGGCTCGCGCATCATCTCGGGCGTGCCTTTCAACTCACCAATATTCTGCGCGATCTCGACGAAGACGCGGCGATGTCGCGGCTCTACCTTCCGCGCGAGGCTTTGCAGGCCGCCGGCATAAAGGCGATGGCGCCACGCGAGGTCCTCGCCGATCCGCACCTTGCCGAAGCCTGCGCTCCGGTCATCGCGCGGGCGCGCGAGCATTTTTCCGAGGCGGCAAAGATCATGGGGCGATGTCCACGCCCGAGCGTGCGCGCCCCACGGCTGATGGGCGAGGTCTATCAGGCGATCCTTAGAGGCGTGGCGGCGCGTGGCTTTGCTCCGCCGCGCACGAAAGTGCGGGTGCGCCGGCGGCTCATTCTTCTGGCCTTGCTGCGTCACGGCCTCATCTGATGACAGGAAAGATCCACATCATCGGCGCGGGCCTAGCCGGCCTCGCCGCGGCGCTCCGCCTCGCCGACGGATCGCGACGCATTGCGCTTTACGAAGCCGCGCCGCAGGCCGGCGGCCGCTGCCGTTCTTATTTCGACTCGACGCTTGGGATGATGATCGACAACGGCAATCATCTGCTCTTGTCGGGCAACCGCGCGGCGCTGGCGTTTCTGCGCGAGGTGGGAAGCGAGGATCAGCTCGTCGGCCCGGCGAGCGCCGAATATCCCTTCATCGATCTGGCCTCGGGGCAAAGCTGGGTCTTGCGGCCGAACGATGCAGCAATCCCCTGGTGGATCTTGCGTCCGAAAAGACGCGTGCCGGGAACGCGCGCGCGGGACTATCTCGGCGTTCTTGGTCTTCTGCGAGCGACCAAAGGGGAGCCGATCAAGGATGCCATGGCTTGCGATGGTTTGCTCTATGAGAGGCTCTGGCGGCCCTTCTTCCTCGCCGCGCTCAACACCGCGCCCGAAGAAGGCGCGGCGAGCCTGGCCGCCACGATCCTACGTGAGACGCTCGCCAAAGGCGGAAGAGCCTGCCGCCCCTTGGTCGCGGTCAAGGGCCTATCGAGCGCCTTCGTGAACCCGGCTCTGCGCCACCTCGAGGCGAAGGGCGTCGAGGTTTCCTTCGAACGCCGACTCTCGGCGCTTGAACTTGCCGACGATCGGGTGAACGGCCTCGATTTCGGCGGCGACCGGATCGAGGTTGCAGCCGGCGAGCGCGTCGTTCTCGCCGTGCCCGCTGCGGTTGCCGCTTCGCTTCTGCCGGGACTCAAGGCTCCGCAGGCTTATCGCGCAATTGTGAACGGCCATTTCAAGATCGCCCCTCCGGCCGGTCTTCCGCCTATTCTCGGCGTGGTCAATGGCACGATCGAATGGCTGTTTGCCTTTCCCGACCGGCTGTCGGTGACGATCAGCGCCGCCGACCGCCTGATCGACGTGCCGCGTGAGGAGCTCGCAGCAAGAATCTGGACGGATGTGACACGGGCGACACAGATCGCGCAGCCGCTGCCCGCATGGCAAATCATCAAGGAAAAGCGGGCGACCTTTGCCGCCACCGTCGAGGAAGAGACGCGCCGACCGCAGACGCGGACGGATTTCGCCAATCTTCTGCTGGCCGGGGATTGGACGGCGACTGGTTTGCCCGCGACGATCGAAGGCGCCATCCGCTCCGGCGTCGCCGCCGCCGAATCTATTCTTCAGTGCGAATAAGATCGGTTTGCGAAAGGATTGGGCTTGGATGATCGGGAATCAGGCTGTTACAATTGGGCTGGGAATTCGTGTTTGAACGATGAAGGCGCTCGCGGCAGGCCGTCAATCTTGCCAAACCAAGAGCGCCTGAAGTCCATATCAACACTTGTTGCCCGACCTCGACGAGGCTGCGGTTATCATGCTAGCCATAGATTGCGCAGCCAGCGCGGAACTCGTGGACGCCGATCACGCCGCCGCCACGGGCGCGAATGGATCGAGGGCATGCAAGGCAGCAACATAATCGGCGCTTTGTGCGCCCGACGCGACTGTGCCGGGGGTCGGCCATCAGGCCGAAGCTTTCAAATGCGCCGCCGTCTGGCTCAAAGTCATCTGGGAGGAGGATGGCTTTTGGGGGAAGGGCGGCGCAAGCCGCACGCTCGATGACAAGGCTTATGAAAGAAGAGTGAGCACGGCCCCGCAAACGGCATGGGCATTGCTTGGCTCAATGGCTGCCGACCGGATCGAGGACCCAACGGGGATAAAGAATCCAGTATTTGCTCGGCGCTCAGAGGGGGACGCGACTTGGCACGAGGAAAGATCTACCGGAACCGGTTTTCCGCGTGTGTTCTATCTGCCTTATCACGGCTATGCGAAATTCTTCCCGCTCTGAGCGACGGCCCGTTTCAGGACCTTGAAACGGACCCGTCGTCACGCCGCGGCTTTGGGGACGTGGGATCGGGCAGCGTTCTCGTCGTTACCGGCTTGGCGGCCGAGGCGCGCGTCGCGGCGGGGTCCGATATTCGCGTCGTGACCGGCGGCGGGAACAGTTCGAATCTCAAGGCCCGACTGGAAAAGGCGGTGCAGGCGAATATTTCAGGCATCGTCAGCTTCGGGATCGCCGGCGGCCTCGCGCCCGGAGTACGGCCCGGCACCGCACTCGTGGGACGGGGAATCATCGCGGAAGGCGACGAATATTTCGAATGCCATCGCGGTTGGTCGCAGCGGCTCGCTAAGGCTTTGGGCGACGTGCCGATCGTCGACATGGCCGGGATCGACGTTCCGGTCGCCGATCCGGCAGGCAAGCGGGCCCTGCATGTGGCGACCCGCGCCGTCGCCGCCGACATGGAATCGCATATCGCGGCGCGAATCGCCGCCGCGCATAATCTGCCTTTCACGGCATTTCGTGTAGTTGCGGATCCAGCGGAGCGGCCGCTGCCGCCGGCGGCGCTCGTCGGCATTCGTCAGGACGGCGAGGTCGCGATCGGGCGCGTGATGCGCTCGCTGTTGAGCGAGCCCCGCCAAATCCCGCATCTTTTCCGCACGGCTCTCGACACGAGAGCCGCCTTCGACGCCCTATTCCGCAGCCGAGAGATGGTTGCGGGCGGTTTCGGCTTCCTTGATTTCGGCGAGCTTGTGCTCGACGTGCCGTGTGAAGACGTAATTGGCGGGTCTTTGCCGGTCTAGCGGGATATCCGCCGACATCGCTCCCTCCGTACGGATGCCCCGCAAAGCGACGCCGAGAATCTGCCATGGGCGGGCGAAGAATTCGGTGACGGCGGTCGCCTCGAATCCGCAGTGGACCATGCAGTCGGCGCATTTTTCATATTTGCCGACGCCGTAGGAATCCCAGTCGGTCGTCTCCATCAGTTCGGTAAAGGTCTTGGCGTAGCCCTCGCCAAGCAGATAGCAGGGCCGCTGCCAGCCGAAGACGGTCCGGGTCGGATTGCCCCAAGGCGTGCATTCGATAGGTTCGGTTGCCGGCGAGAAAATCGAGGAAGAGCATGGACTGGAAGAAGGGCCACGCCTTGCCGCCCCGGCCGCCCTTGAAGATGTCGCGGAACAATTGCTTCGTCTTGCTGCGATTGAGGAAGTGCTTCTGATCGGGCGCCCGCTCGTAGGCATAGCCCGGCGAAACCGTGATGCCTTCGATGCCCATCGTGCTGACTTCGTCGAAGAAACGCGCAACGCGCTCCGGGTCGGCATTGTTGAACAAGGTGCAATTGATGGTGACGCGGAAGCCCTTCGACTTCGCGAGTTTCAGAGCCGCGACCGCGCGATCGTAAACACCTTTCTGGCAGACCGAGTGATCATGCATCTCCTCGTCGCCATCGAGATGAATCGACCAGTTGAAATAGCGGTTGGGCTTGAAACGGTCGATGACTTTCTCGAGCAGCAGCGCATTGGTGCAGACCGTGACGAATTTGCGCCGCGCTATGGCGCCTTTGACGATTTCCGGAAGTTCCTTGTGCAGAAGCGGCTCGCCGCCAGCGACCACGACCACCGGAGCGCCGCATTCGTCGATCGCCTCGAGACATTCGTCGAGCGGGATGCGCTGGTTGAGGATGGCATCGGGATAATCGATCTTTCCGCAGCCGGCACAGGCCAGATTGCAGCGGAACAAAGGCTCGAGCATGAGCACCAGCGGGAAGCGCTTGCGCCCTTTTAGCTTCTGGCCAAGCACATAAGCGCCTATTTGCGCCATTTGCAGGATCGGAATGCCCATAAACGCCGGCTCCTATCGAATTAGGCGGTGATTTCGCCGCGGCTCACGCGTCGAGAAGTTCGGATGGCGATCGTGTCATCGAATGCTTGATGTCGTCTGTGTCACATAGGCGAGCTGGCTGTCGGCAGCAAGCAGGGACATCATCTTCCGTCTGCTCGAGGTAAGCGAGCCCCGGAACGCGGCCCATCGTTGCCTCAACCTCAGGATGTCCCGCGCAGCGGGCCAGCACCACCGATCGGCCCTGGCGGACGTAATGTTCGCCTTGAATATGGACTTTGGCAACCAGCGGACGGATGGCATCGAGAACCGGCAGATCGGCCAAGCTTTCGACGAAGCGGGCGCCTTTGGTCTTCAAACTCTCGACCGCATGGCCGTTATGTACTATCTCATGCCGCACGCAGACTGGCGCTCCATATTCTTCGAAGGCGCGCTCGACAATATCGTCGGTGCGGACCGCGCCGGCACAAAACCACGGGGTTGAGCCAAGATGACCTTCATTGATACCTCAAGTATCGCACGCTATGACACAATTGGGTTTTAAGACCAAACTTGCTTTCTACCCGGGGCCAAGCTTTTAAGGGTCGCGCAGACGATGTCAAACCTTTGAATATAGCCGCAAAACAGTGCAGTTAGCGCCGTATGGCGCAAATATGCCAACGCAAAATCACGCTATCGTGCGAAACGATGAAGCCCTTGTAAAGTTGCCACACTTTTCATTGATTGGTGCTCGGAGATCATGGACGCCTCCCCCTACAAAATAGCGCCCCCGACACCGGCTTCGGCTCCGGCGATCGGATTGATCGGCAAAGCCATCATCGGGCTTGTGGAGCTCTGTTCGCGGCTGGCTTGGCTCGTGCTGGTGATTGCGGTGCTGCTGGCCTGCGCCGCCGGCTATTACACCGCGACCCACTTCGCCATAAATGCGAATACCGACGATTATCTGTCGATGAAATTGCCTTGGCGGCAGCAGCTTGCCGAACTCGACAAGGCGTTTCCACAGCGCAACCAGGAAATCGTCGTCGTGATCGATGGCGCGACGCCGGAAATCGCCGGAAGCGCAACGGCGGCACTCGCTGCGAAGTTGAGAACGCGGCCTGATCTCTTCGAGAGCGTCGGTCAGCCCGATACGGGCCTTTATTTTGAACGAAACGCGCTCTTGTTCCAACCCGTCGCCGCAGTTCAGCGCACCATTGGCGGACTTTTGAAGGCTGAACCTTTCCTGGCAGTCCTCGCCAGTGACCCGACGCTGCGCGGCGTGGCGGACGGATTTTCCTATATCAACCGCGGCGTGCAGTCGAAAGCCGGGACATTCGACGACTTCGACCGGCCCATGGTTTCGCTTTCCTCGGTCATCGACGGCGCTTTGACAGGCCATAAAACATTTTTCTCCTGGACTGCCTTGTTCACCGGCGAGAAGCCCGCGCCGCGCGAATTGCGGCATTTCCTGTCGGTGAAGCCGATCCTTGATTTCAATGCCATCGAGCCGGGACGCGTCCCTTCGAACTTCATTCGCCAAAGCGCCCGCGACCTTGGCCTGCGACCCGGACAAGGGGTCACTGTTCGCCTTACCGGACGCGTGCCCCTCGCGGATGAAGAATATTCGACCGTGAAAGAAGGCTCCGGTCTCAACGCCACGATCATGGCGCTCGTCGTTCTGTTCATCATCTGGTGGGCATTGAAATCATTGCGCATCGTGTTGGCGGTGGCGCTTTGCGTCATTTGCGGGCTTTCCGCGACGGCGGCTGTCGGGCTGATGATGGTGCATGCGTTCAACCTCATCTCGGTCGCCTTCGCGGTTCTGTTCGTCGGGATAGGCGTCGATTTCGCGATCCAGTTCAGCGTCCGCTACCGAGCTGAACGACACGACGAACCTGATTTCCATAAGGCCCTGCGGATGGCTGCGGCAAAAGTCGGTCGGCCGCTGGCGCTCGCCGCCGCCGCGACGACATGCGGCTTCTATTCCTTCCTTCCCACCGATTATCGCGGCGTGTCCGAACTGGGACTCATTGCCGGCACCGGCATGATCCTGGCCTTCTTTACCGCGGTGACCGTCCTGCCGGCCTTGCTGACCTTGTTGCGGCCGCCTGCCGAGCACGATCGGGTCGGCTATAAATTCCTCGCTCCCATCGACCATTTCCTCAGCCGCCACCGACACGCGATCGTGATCGGCACGCTCGGCGTCGCCCTGTTGGGCAGTCCGCTTCTGGCGCATGTCCACTTCGACTTCAATCCGCTTAACCTGCGCAGCAAGAAGACCGAGGCCGTCGCGACCCTTCTCGATCTGATGCAGAGTGCCGAGACGCAAACGAACACGATCGACATTCTCGCGCCCAATCTTGACGCGACCGCTCCGATCATCGGCAAGCTGCAGACACTGCCGGAAGTTTCCCGGACCTTGACGCTGGCGAGCTTCGTGCCACCCGACCAGAATCAAAAGCTGCCGATCATCCAGCACGCCGCCTCGATTCTGTTGCCCTTGTTCGATCCAAACAGGCTGCTCACACCTCCGACCGATGCGGAGGACATCGCCGAATTGAAAAAGGCCGCCAATCAGTTCTCGAACACGGCGCGAAACCTCTCGGGCAAAGGCGCCGACGACGCCCGAAGCTTGGCAAGTCTGTTGGAACAACTCGCGTCCGCGCCGCAGGCGAAGCGCGACGCGGCTCGGGCGTTGCTGCTGCCCGGCCTCCACACCTTGCTCGGTCTCCTGCAGCATTCGCTGGAAGCCAAGCCGACGGGGCTCGAAGATATTCCGCAGTCGATCCGGCGCGATTGGATCGCCGCCGACGGCCAGGCCCTGATCGAGGTCGCGCCCAAAGGCGATCCAAACAACAACGATGTCATGATCCGGTTCGCCAAGTCGGTCGAGAAAGTGGCGCCCAACGCAACCGGCGAGCCCGTCGCCGTGCAGAAGTCCGGCGATACGATCGTCAAAGCCTTTATCCAGGCCGGGATTACGGCGCTCGTCTCGATCAGCATCCTTCTTTACATTGTCCTGCGGCGCGTCACCGACGTCCTGTTGACCTTGATCCCTCTGCTCCTCGCCGGGCTCGTGACCTTGGAGCTGACGGTGCTCATCGACATGCCGCTCAATTTTGCCAACATCATCGCCCTGCCCTTGATGCTTGGACTGGGGGTTGCGTTCAAAATCTATTTCGTGATGGCCTGGCGAGCGGGGACAACGAATCTTCTGCAGTCGAGCCTTACCCGCGCAGTTTTCTTCAGCGCCATGACCACGGCCACGGCCTTTGGCAGCTTGTGGCTCTCGCATCATCCGGGCACGTCGAGCATGGGCAAATTGCTGGCGATCTCACTCCTGACGACGCTCGCTGCGGCGGTTCTGTTCCAGCCGGCTTTGATGGGCCCTCCGCGTCAGAAAAGCGCCGTCAAGGCGTAAAAGCTAAACGTGCTTGATGCGCATCCCTCGGTCATTTTGCGCCGCAGAAAAATCCGCTTCAACTCGACTTGATCCGAGCGAACATTCTGCCGCGCGGCGCTTGCTTTTTTCGGGGCTCGGTTACACTATAGGCCAAGGTTAGAACGCGCGCTTTTATATTGTTAGAGTATTGTCATGATCGCTATAACTCACGAGTCTGGTCCCCTCGCTGGGAAAACTCAGACCTTTGATGCAACCAAGGATCGGATCGAATTCGGGCGCGCTCCCGATTGTGACGTGGTCTATCCGGAACAAGAAACGAGCGTCGGCCACAGACATTGCGCCCTGATCCGTGACGGCTCTTCAAGCGACTGGATGCTGCATCTTTACGGCACGCATTTCGTCGCCGTCGATAAGGTGCCGGCCCAACAGGACCAGCCGGTAAAATCAGGCCAGAAATTTCATCTTGGGCCCGCCACGGGTCCGAGCTTTGCGGTGAGCATCGAACGAGCCCCCGGTCAGGCCGCCAATGATGTCACCATCGCCCAACCGGTGGTGACGCCGTTACCAGTCCAGATTCGCCACCTCGCAATCGCAGGCGGCGCGCTCGCTGTCATCCTGATCCTGGCAGTCGGCGGTTCGATGATAGCCACCTATCTGCACGAGAAGGAAGTAGCGGCAACGGTCGCGAGCCTCAGCCGGGACCAGCAGAAAGCCCAGGCAGACATGGCGCGCATCGATGCTGCGGCGGCCGCAAGCATCGATCAAAGCGTTATCGACAAATTGGTTCGCGCCACTTTCCTTGTTTTCCAGCAGGATGCGAAGGGCCGCCAATTCGCGATGGGCACGGCCTGGGTGATCGGGCCAAATGTTCTGGCGACCAACGCGCACATATCGACCGATTGCGCCGACCTCAAGCCGGACGACCAGCCGCTCATCACAAAGGAACTGATCGAGTGCAACACTTACAAACCGGGCGAAAAGCTGTTTGTTCGCCAGCCCGGGGTTGGCGGCAAGACGTATGAAGTGACAGGGCATAGTTTCGATCCCGGCTATGTCGCTTTTCCGAAGTTCGCCCTAGCCCAGGATCCGACCATCGCTTCCTTCGGGGGCGGACAGCCGATCGAACTCGGTGAGATCGACGGCTACGATGTCGGCTTGCTCCGCGTGAGCGAGAACCTACCTCCGGGCCTGGCTCTGCAAGTCGCCTCGCCGGATGAACTCTTGGCGCTCAAGGCGGGAATGCCCATCGCTTCGGCCGGCTATCCGGCCGAAGGCATCTTCAACAGCGACGTGCTTCCGCTCGGCGCGGTTCCGCAGGTGCATTACGGAAACATCAGCGCACTGACTGATTTCTTCTTTTTGCCGACCGATCCGGCCCACAGCCAGCTGGTACAGCATTCCGTCCCGATCACCGGCGGCGCTTCCGGGAGCCCGATCGTCAACGCATCCGGGCATATCGTAGCCGTTGTCAGCTCAGGCAATTTCACCGCGGGCGTGGGCGATCTGACGCGCACGCCGAGCGCGGTGCAGATCAATTATGCCCAACGCGCCGATCTTGTGACGCAGCTGCTCAATGATCAGTCCAAAACTGATCTCAAGGCGGAGAAGGCCTATTGGACGCAGCAGATGGCGAACTTCCAACACGGCATCGATCTCATCGGCGCCTGGGTTCTGCAACAGGCTAAACCGGATCCGAAGGCCACCGCGCTGCTCGTTTCTCAGACGGACGACAAGCTCCAGTCGAGCGACTTGAGCGTCGACCCGGTGACCAAGAAGAGGCAACGCATCAAGGTTGAAAAGGTAAACCTTTCGGCGGGGGTCCATTATCTTATTTTTGTCTATGGGGCGGATGAGACCGAACTTCAGATCTATCTCAAGGACGCCAACAACGACACGGACGCCGACAACACGAACTCGCAATGGTATCCGAGCGTATCCTATACGCCGACCGCCGCGGGGGCTTGGTCGCTTGTCGTCGTCGGGCCCGATCAGGATTCGTCGTTCACAATGAAAGTCTACAGTTGGCAATCTACCAGCTCGTGAGACCGAGGAGCCGGTGAGTGTTCGCCGTTTGGAATTTGGAGGCGGTGTGCGCGGCTGAGTCGAGCGGTCCGTGCGAGAATGGCGGGAGAGGGAAAATGCGTATTCAATATTATGTGATTTTGTTGTGTGCTGCGATCATCGGATGCGGATTTTCGGCATCGGCGCGGGCCGCATGCACGGGCACGCCGACTTTCCAGGACCAGTTCAAAACTCTTGATCCGAGCTGGGGCGCGCCTGGTACCGCACTTTCGGTGCAGAATGGCGCCTTCATGATAAAGCCGCAGCCGGGTTATGATCAATTTGCCCTCAGCCAGTCGAATTTTTATGGGGATGGCAGCCTTTGCGTGAGCGCCATTATCACCGCCGCGAGCGATCCCAACAACGCAAGCGCGGGGGTCATCTTTTGGGGCGTCGACTATAACAATCTCTATTTGCTCAGCATCGGCCCCTATAACACTCAGGGCGAATACCAAGTACAGAGATTGTCGAACGGAAAATGGCTCACGCCCGTCGGCTGGACTCCCGACGCGGTCATCAAAGCTGGCCTCGGAGACACGAATGCGGTGGAAGTCCAGATGAAGGGCAACACGGCAACGATCATCATAAACGGCAAACAATTGACCCAGCTCAACGGATCGCCTCCCAGTGGCGGCGGTTTGATCGGCCTCAGCGGCAGTTTGGGGACCGGAGTGAGCGGGACATTCGCGTTCGAGAATTTCCAATTTTTCGCGGCGGCGGGACCATAAGCCGGCGAGCCAGCTACGCGTCGGCGCCCCTAGAGGATTCTGGACGGCGAGGTTTGTAAGCCTTGAAAACGCCGCCTTGCGGATCATTCTTTCATGGACGGACTGATTCCACGAATTGGGGGCATCGCATAAGGAGGCCCAGATGGCATTTTCATTTCGGAGAGGGATTTTAGCATCAGTTTCTTGGCGTGTTGCCCTGCCCGCCGGAGCTCTATTCGCGGTATTCGCCTTCGCTCCTGCACCCGGAAGCATCAAAGCGCTGGCGGATGGCTCGAAAGCCGACAAAAAGACGGAACTGCGGGGCTCCGCGACCGTGGCTGCAAGACAACATTCGGGAGGCACGGTGGCATCTGCCGGTCCAGCCGGCGCGAACCATGTTTCCATGGGAACACGTCGCGCAGCAGAGGCCGGCATAGGTTCTGGTTCTATCGGGCTGACGGGAGCCCGCGGCTCGACCGGTGCGTATCATATCGCCATGGGAACGCGTCGCGCGGCGGAAGCCGGCATGGGTTCTGGTTCGATCGGGCTGACGGGAGCCCGCGGTTCGACTGGCGCCTATCATATCGCCATGGGGACGCGCCGCGCGGCAGAAGCCGGCATGGGCTCAGGATCAATCGGGCTGACCGGCTCTCGCGGTTCAGCCGGTGCGTATCATATCGCTATGGGGACGCGTCGCGCCGCAGAAGCCGGCATTGGCGCGGGTTCGATCGGGCTCACCGGGTCTCGCGGTTCAGCCAGCGCAAACCGAGGGCTTGCCGTGAGGATTCGCCCGGATCCCGCGATCGGCATCATTGCAATCGGGGACTCAGGCGCAACTTTCTCACGCAGGTCTGCAGTCCATAGTCTGACAGCGGGCAGAACCGAGTCCCGGATAAGGCTCGCCTCATCGACAACGGCGGCGAGAGCCGATACCGGAACGAGCAACCAAAGGCTTGGTGTGACGTCCAATCGGTGAGATAGCAGGCGGGTAATCTCCCGGCCTCGGACGAATTTTGCCGAAGCTCGCGGCTAGTCCTCGAGATGTCCGATATGTTTCTGGGCGTAGAGGCTGACGCCGACTTGGCGGACAAGTTCCTGCTGCGTCTCGAGGAAATCGATGTGCCCTTCCTCGTCCTCCAGGAGGTCGTCGAAAAGTTCCTTCGACACATAATCACGGATCGAAAAGCAATAATCGGCGGCTTCCGTGTAGAGTCGATGTGCGTCGCGTTCGGCGGCCAGATCCGCGGCTAGGATTTCCTCGACCGTTTGGCCGATCCGCAAAGGATCAAGCACCTGCATATTGGGTAGGCCTTCGAGGAACAGGATGCGATCGACGAAACGATCGGCATGCTGCATTTCTTCGATCAATTCCGCCCGCCATTTCTTGGCGAGTTCCTTGTAGCCCCAATTGTCGAAGATGCGGTAGTGCAGCCAATATTGATTGATGGCGGTCAATTCGCTCCGCAGGCCGCGATTCAAATATTCGAGAACCCTCTCGTCGCCCCTCATCCCATCGCTCCGTCATGCGCGCGGTCGCCACGCTTGTATTTGCGGCAGACTAGGGGCGTTGCCGCGATTGCGCAACAGCGCGGCCCTGTTCGGGAAATCAGCGCAGCGAAATTTCAGGATTCGTGCGTGCCGGCGCGCGCCGCGCAGCCTTCGCATCCGGCCGGGCAGAGGCCGAAGTCGTGCGCATCCGGTTCGGCCGTCGCCCATTCGTCCTTGAAATGATCGAGCGTAGCCGCATGCCGATGCGTCAGATCCCCGGCATGTCCGAGCGCTTCCTTGATGATCGATTGCACGGCGGTATAGCAGCGTCCGCAGTTGGGGCTGCACCCGAGGCAGCGATAAACCGCGCCCGGCGTGCGCGGGCACTTTTCGCTGTTGAGCGAATCCTTGATTTTCTCTTCGGAAATGGCGTTGCAGGAACAGACGATCATCGGGTTTGCAATTCGCTGCGCATTGAGGGCCTTCGTCGGTGCCCGGGTTCTAATGTTGGAGGCGAAATAGAGCAAGTGAATCGGCAAACTTTATATAGGTTCCAAAGAAGCTCCATCAAGTCTTCCCAGTTTAAAACGAATACAAGGAAGATGTGCCGCAGGTGAAAGGCGTCGGTTCTTCCCCGCATCGCGTGAAAGCCGCCAGTTCCATTTGACCGAGAAACAAGGGCGACCGCAGGCTTGGGTGTTGCGCCTTTTAGGCGTCGCGACACCGGAGAATATTGCTCTCGATCAAGTCTGCGCGCATAATTGGCCGATAAGAATTAAAGCTCCAAACCCCCGGGAGGACATCATGCTTGCGAAAAGCCTTGCGGAATTGAAACAGCAGGTGGCGCTGCGCGAGCGCTACGACAATTTCATCGGCGGCAAATGGGTCGCCCCGGTCAAAGGCCAATATTTCGACAACATCAGCCCGATCACCGGCAAGCCGGTGTGTCAGATCGCCCGTTCCACGGCCGAAGACATCGAGCTGGCGCTCGATGCCGCGCATAAGGCGCGCGAGGCTTGGGGCAAGACCCCCGCCGCGGCGCGAGCCAAATTGCTGAACAAGATTGCCGATCGCGTCGAAAGCAAACTCAATCTGCTCGCCTTGGCCGAAACCGTGGACAACGGCAAGCCGATCCGCGAGACCACCGCGGCCGACATTCCGCTCGTCATCGATCATTTCCGTTATTTCGCCGGCTGCATCATCGCTCAGGAAGGCACGCTGTCGCAGATCGACAACGATACCGTCGCCTATCATTTCCACGAGCCGCTCGGCGTCGTCGGCCAGATCATCCCGTGGAATTTCCCGATCCTCATGGCGGCCTGGAAGCTCGCGCCAGCTTTAGCGGCCGGCAATTGCGTCGTCCTGAAACCGGCCGAGCAGACGCCGATGAGCATCATGGTCTTCGCCGACATGATCTCGGACATTCTGCCGCCCGGCGTGCTCAATATCGTCAACGGCTTCGGCGTCGAGGCCGGCAAGCCCCTGGCGCAGAACAAGCGCATCGCGAAGGTCGCCTTCACCGGCGAGACGACCACCGGCCGGCTCATCATGCAATATGCGTCCGAGAACATCATTCCCGTCACGCTCGAACTCGGCGGCAAGTCGCCGAACATCTTCTTTGCCGATGTGATGGCCCAAGATGATGATTTCTTCGACAAGGCGCTCGAAGGTTTTGCCATGTTCGCGCTGAACCAGGGCGAAGTCTGTACCTGCCCAAGCCGCGCTTTGATCCAGAAGTCCATCTACGACAAGTTCATGGAAAGAGCGATCGCCCGCGTGAAGAAGATCAAACAAGGCCATCCGCTCGATCCCGAGACCATGATCGGCGCGCAGGCTTCGAATGATCAGATGGAGAAGATCCTCTCCTATATCGACATCGGCAAGAAAGAAGGCGCGAAAGTGCTGATCGGCGGCGAGCGCAACAAGCTCGAAGGCGAATTGGCCGAGGGCTATTACGTCAAGCCCACGATCCTCGAAGGCAACAACAAGATGCGCGTCTTCCAGGAGGAAATCTTTGGGCCAGTCGTCTCCGTCACCACGTTCGAAACGGAGGAAGAGGCGCTGAAGATTGCCAACGACACGCTTTACGGCCTCGGCGCCGGGCTTTGGACGCGCGACATTAACCGCGCCTATCGGATGGGGCGCGGCATTCAGGCCGGGCGCGTCTGGACCAACTGCTATCATCTCTATCCGTCGCACGCCGCCTTCGGCGGCTATAAGCAATCCGGCATCGGGCGAGAGACGCATAAGATGATGCTCGATCACTACCAGCAGACGAAGAACCTGCTGGTGAGCTACAGCCCCAAGGCGCTCGGCTTCTTCTGAGCGGCTGAAGAAAGGCTGCGCGAGCTGCTCCCTCTCCCGCTTGCGGGAGAGGGTGGCCGGTGGAGCCGGCCGGGTGAGGGACCTCGCAAGCGGCACCCTCCCTCATCCGTCATGCTTCGCATGACACCTTCTCCCGCAAGCGGGAGAAGGAGCCCGCGGGAACGATTATGTCCGGGCAGTTGGGAAGTATCGCGATGGCCAAACGCGTCGCCGCAACGCCAAAGGCGCTTGAGCTGATCGCGAAGCTCGAAGCGATCCATGGGCCGGTGATGTTCCATCAGTCCGGCGGTTGCTGCGACGGCTCCTCGCCCATGTGCTACCCGCGCGGCGAATTCCGCATCGGACAGAGCGACGTGAAACTTGGCGAAATCGGCGGCGCGCCGTTCTATATGAGCGCGGCGCAATTCGAATATTGGAAGCACACGCATCTGACGATCGACGTCGTTCCGGGCCGCGGTTCCGGCTTCTCGCTCGAAGCTCCCGAGAACGTCCGCTTCCTCACCCGCAGCCGACTCTTCACCGACGCCGAGGCTGAGGCCCTCGCACAGACCCCTGTCTTCAACGGCGAAGGCGTTGCGATTTGACCGATCTCCCGTGCGCGCCGCGCAGCTCGGCCTCCGGCGGGGCGCCCTTGTCGCTTTCCTAAGCTTGTCCATGACCTTTGAAGCGAGCGGCATGTCGCCAAGCCGGAGCAAGAAGCCGCCGAAGCGGAGACGTCGTTGGCGTTCTATTGCGGGCGAGGAACCAATCAATTTGCTCCTTCGTCTCTATCAACGTCCTTTCCAGAAGCGCTAAGCGACGCTGCGCCAGCTCCTCCGTCTTCGCTGCCGTTTTACCGCCACGCCGAAGCCAAGCGTAGAATTCACAACCGGCGGTGGTTGACAGGCGCTGGGCGCGCCAGTCGGTCTCATCAAGCCAAGCCAGTTCGAGCAGCAGAAGCTCAAAGCTCGCAGGCGTGAAGCGCCAGGCGTGGATGTCAAAGTATCCTGTCTCAGGCGCCGTCTCGAAGGCCGTCCGCGCCTCCTCCATTGTTTGCACAAACTGGAGCGTCCCCACCGGAACTCTGTTCCCACGCGATCCTGCCATTGTTGGAAACGGAGTACGCGACGTGATCGAAGGAAAGGCGCCGGGTATGCCGAGACCGGCGCTCAGCATGTGCTTCGATAATTTGGCCCGTTGTCGTCAGCGGTTGGAAATAATCGAAGCAGTAGCGCTTGTCGGGGATCGCGAGGACGACGACTCCGTCGGGCTTGAGCAGCGTCTCCGCACCGGTGAGAAAGGCCAGCAAATCCGGGGTGTGTTCGATGACGTGGCTGGCGATGAAGGCGTCGAAAGATCCATGAAGCTCCAGCGGTACCGCATCGCTGAGCGCGCCGCCCGTCCAGACGAAGTCAACCGTTTCGATTCGAGTCGTATCGACACTTGGATCCTTTGCATATTTTGCCACCAATCCATCGCGGTCGAGATGATCGATAGACCAGCAATTCCATCCTTCGGCCTTGGATGCGACCGGATTAAAGCTCGGCCCGATTTCTGTGATCCTGGCGTGCTTTGAAATTCCTGCAAGCAACAATTCTTTGCGAGTCGGCATCAAACTCCCTCATCAATCCTGCTCACTCACTGGACCAAGACTAGCCTGCCCAATCAGGAGATTTCTATGTTGGTTCAGCTTGAGGAGAGCGAGAATTCAATGGGCGTTCCGGCGCTTGTTCGGGTTTTTCACGGCGATTCGATTGCGATAATCCGGCGGCTCTTCGCCGATCACGGCCGCCGACACATTGGCGCCTATCTCCTCGCCGGGATTCTGATGGCGGCCTCCGCCGCGGCGACCGGACTCTCGGCCTATCTGCTGAAGCCGGTTCTCGACCATATGGTCGAGAAGAACGGATTCAGGGCGCTCGAACTTCTCTCCTTGGCCATTGCCGGCCTGTTTCTCGTGCGTGGCCTCGCGACTTACAGTTACCTCGTGCTGCTTGCCCGCGCCGGCAACCGCATCGTCGCACGGGTGCAGGTCACCCTCTTCGATCGTCTGCTCAACCAGAACATGGCCTTCTTCCAGGATCGCCATTCGAGCGAATTCGCCACGCGAATTGGCGTTGCGGCCGCTGGAATACGCGACACGTTGCAAGTCATCATCATGAGCGCCGGGCGCGACGCGCTGACCTTGGCCGGGCTCGTGATCGTGATGTTCATCCAGGACGCGCGCATGTCGGTCATCGCACTGGCGCTGATGCCGATCGGCGCCTATGGGCTCGCGCGTCTCATCAAGAGCGTGCGCGCCCTGGCGCGATCTTCTTTCGACGGCACGGCGCAAATCCTCGAGATCATGCAGGAGACGATTCAGGGCCTGCGCATAGTCAAGAGCTTCAACCTCGAACAGGTGATGCAAAAACGGATGCGCAGCGCCGTGGCGCGTGTCGAGACCGCCGCCAACCGCATGGCCGCCAGCATGGCGATTGCCAGTCCGCTGGCGGACCTCTGCGGTGGCTTGGCCATTGCCGTGGTGATCTTCTACGGCGGATGGCGGGTTGCGGTGGCGCACGCCGATGCCGGCTCGTTCTTCTCCTTTCTTGCCGCGCTGCTCATGGCCTATGAGCCGGCTAAGCGCCTCGCCCGCTTCCATCTCGAAATCCAGAACGGTCTCGTCGGCGCCAAGCTCGTCTATGAGATCATCGACCGCCCGGCGCCGGAGACCGCCGGCCCCGCGCGGCCGCGGCTTTCCCTGACTTACGGGCGCATCACGTTTGAAAACGTGAGCTTCGCCTACCGCGACAAGGAATTGGTGCTCGACGGATTGGATTTCCTCGGCGAGCCGGAGAAGACGACGGCGCTCGTCGGCCACTCCGGCGGCGGAAAATCGACCATGCTTGCCTTGATCCAACGCTTCTATGATCCGTCGCGCGGACGTATCGCGATCGACGCGATGGACATTCGCTCGGTCGATATCGCCTCCCTGCGCCGCGCGATTGCCTTTGTCAGCCAAGACGTCTTTTTGTTCCACGCATCGATTGCCGAGAACATCGGGCTCGGACGGCCGGGCGCCAGCGAAGCGGAGATCGTTGCCGCCGCGCGTCAGGCCAATGCACATGATTTCATCATGTCCTTTGCCACCGGCTATGCGACTCCCGTGGGCGAGCACGGATTGCATCTGTCAGCCGGAGAGAGGCAGCGCATCGCAATTGCCCGCGCCATTCTGAAGGATGCGCCGATCCTGCTGCTCGACGAGCCGACAGCGGCGCTTGATCCCGAATCGGAGCAGGCCATCCAGGCGGCGCTCGACGAATTGCGGCGCGGCCGCACGACCATCGTCGTCGCGCATCGGCTGCAGACAATCATCGGCGCCGATCGCATCGCCATGATCGAGGCGGGGCGTGCGGCTGAGGCCGGCACCCATGCGGAACTGATCGCGCGCGGCGGCACCTATACACGCTTTTTCCGGACGCAGTTCGAGCTTGCAGATGCGCAGAGTCTTGCTGTCTGAGGTCAGCTCTCGAACTCCGCCTCCTCCACGAAGACGGGAGCAGGCGGGCGTCTGAAGCGCGGATGGGCTTTTAACAAAAGCGCGAAGGCAATGGCGTCGAGCCCGTTGAGGGCTATCCACCAGAGCTGTGTCGTCTCGGTGCCCGATAGGGCGATGGTTAGGCCTGCGACGAGGCCGGCGAGCAGCGGCGGAGCGACATGCGGCTGCGCACGGCCGGCTGCGACAAATACCCGAACGCCGAGAACGGCAAAAGCGACAGCGCCGAGGAAGCCGAGCTCATACCAGATCGTGAAGAGGATGCTGCGCGGCGTATCGGGCGGCAGGGCGCCGAATTCAATCCCTTGCGCCGCGGTGCCGAGCCCATGGCCCGTAACGAGCCGCGGCCATTGCGTGACGACCATGTCGCCAATCGCCGCCGCGCTGTCCGGCAGCTGCCCCCAGTCGGACAGGAGAACCGCGAAGACGACGAGGATCGGGGCCAGAAGCACGAGAGCGGCAAAAAGGAAGGCCGCGACCCCTGCGGTTCGCTTTGCGTTTGCGACGGCAATCGTATAGACGACCGCGCCCAGAGCAATCGCCACAAGGGCAATCTGTAAGAAGGCCGCGAATGCCGCCGCGGCGACGGCGAGCGCCAGGAAAGCCGCCAGCAGCCAGCGCTCCCGCAAAGCCAAGGCGCCGAGCGCCGGCCAAAGCAGGATCGAGATCGAGACGAGGCAACGTTGCGCCAATGTATGGTCGGGATCGGGCCCCTTCCAGAATGATTGCGGCCCGAACAGGACAAGCAAGCCGGTTGCGATGGCCGTCATGGCGAGCCCGATCGGCAGAAGATAGAGATTGGGTGCCCGCGTACGTCCCGGCAGAAAGGCGATCGCCAGCAAGACCACGGAGCCTGTGCTGAGCACGCTGGCAAATCGCGCGGCGCTTTCGGTCGGAACCGGCGTCCAGGCCAGCGAGAGGCCGGACCAGAGGACGAGAAACAGAGCCGCCAGGCCGATCGACGTCAGC
Organism: uncultured Alphaproteobacteria bacterium; assembly: GCA_963759985.1. Taxonomy (GTDB): domain Bacteria; phylum Pseudomonadota; class Alphaproteobacteria; order Rhizobiales; family Beijerinckiaceae; genus Methylovirgula. The sequence goes on along the minus strand of CAVXBI010000001.1, from coordinate 518,342 downwards.
AGTGCATCGCCGAGATGCAGCTCGCGTAGGCCGCTCAACAGCCAGCCGGCAATGACGAGGATCGTCGCGCCGACCGGCAGCAAGACATAAAGCGCGCCATACGAGAAAAGTTCAGCCACAGGGGTAACGATCATCAGGATGATGAGCGCCAGCCGGCAAAGAAGCCGGGCCGCTTCCGCAGCCGGGTCACCGAGTCGAGGGCGAACGGCAGCCATTCATCAGACCTCGCTACGCCCGCTCGCCTCTACGCCGGGCTTCCTGTATGCTAGCGGAAAGCAGGAGCGCCAAATGATAACTGTTCATGCATTTAAGCGATGGGATCATGCGAAAGCCGAATACGCCTATCCCAAATTCAAAAGAACAGAGGAAGGGATTAAAGCCTGTCGAGGCGTGCTTATCCCGGACACTGAAGAAAGAGTTGAGCAGTTCAAATTAGATTTCCAGGGGCGTTATGATCCCAAGCGGTGGCCCGACAACGCCCAGAGGTCCTAACGCCGGGCGCCGTCCGGGGACGTGATCGGCGCCGCCGCGTCGGCAAGATCGCGAGGGGGAGATCGAGGACGTGCCGCCCGTAGCAAGGGCGGCTGGCCTCACATCAAGCCCCATGGAAACGCGGCCCATGTAAGAAGCGCGCCGCTAGAAATCCCCACACCGCCGCTCTTGCGTTCTCTTTATGTTCTGTTATGGTTGGAGGCGATTATGTAGTTTACGAACCACGGCGGATTTGCTATTGCCCCAAGCATGAGCCGCGACAGTTGGCTTTTCTTGTTTGCTGCGATCACTGCTTTCGGGGTCATCGCCACGTTTTTCCGCGTTGACGCCATGGTTATCTATCAATGGTGGCGCCGAGGAGCAGAGCAGCGAAATACGACCCCCTACAGCACCCGAGAAAAAGTGATGGCGGTACTCGCCGCGCTGTCCTTCATTTCGAGTGCCGCTGGCTTCTATTTCAGCGAAAGAGTCTGCACCCCAAATAGTTCTGCAGTGGGGACCCGCTGGCCGATCAATGTTCGTCCTTGGGGATCCACAATCGTACCAAGGGCCGCGCGCCAGTCTGTTCTTGGTGGACGGCTCAAAGCTCGGCGATTGGGCGAATAAGAATTACAAACTTATCGGGATTTGCTTTCATCACCTGAGAAGCGGCGACGTATTGGACGAGCAAAACATTTCAAAAAGTGGATTGTACGATATAGAACCGCGGGAGATGCAAATAGAGATTTCTTGGAATGCAAAGTTTGTTGATGAATTGACTCATGGCGTATCGCCTACTGGATATGAGTTATTGGCAGTTCCCCTCGGTGTTACCCCAGACTCCTTTGACACAATTAGACAAGCGGTCGCCCTTGGCGCGGTGCGGCTCGACCGAAAGGGCGGTCCACCTTAGGTCGCCTTTTTAGGTTTGGTGTCCTTTGATTTTTGACGGGTGCCGATTTTCTTTAGCGCGGCGTCAAATCGCTCTTCGCTTTCATCGCAGCCAAGGTCGCGGGCACCCTCGACAAATTTGGCGCGTTGGTCTCCGTTGGATCGGCCGCCGCGCGCCTTTACCTTCATCTTGTCAATTCCAATTTCTCTATGCGGTTGAGCGCGTTCAGGTGGAAAACATACGGCCGTTCAGTCGCTTTTGCCAAATCTATAATTCTCTCGTGCGCTCTCATGAACATATATAATTTTGACCACGTGTTTGAGTTCGCGCCATACAGATAAAAGCAACCGATCTTATGAAATCTAATTGCGCTTGCCGCGGCGGACTCATTGTGAAACCTTCGATCGTGACTGAACACGATCCAGCCCTTTTGACCCACGATTTGCAGCCACTTATCATCGGGCATATTTTGTCTGAATTTATTGCCTCTACCACCGTGATATTCGACCAAAAAAGGTGGCTTCGCTTTCAAGATTGCTTCTGGAAAGCGCTTCCCAAAACAAATGTCAAAGAAGAACGTTAGTTCACCCACGCACTCGTTCGCCCCCCGGGTCAATTCCTTCGAATCGCAACCCGTCAGTGACAAGTTTCTTAGAAAGCTTGAAATCTTCGGCAATATCATTGATTGCCTCACCAGAATCCCAGCGCCCCTTTATGATCCACGTCGGAACGCCTTTAATATTCGGCGCACCAAAGGACACGCGGGGATCAATTATGATCGGTTCCCCGCGTCCAGCGACGTGCCAGCGCAACGCAAGAGCTTTGTCGTATTCAAATTCCTTAAGCCTTGCTGCGACTATCTCTTCCCAGACCAATTGCCCTTGGCGGGTAGCGTCCAGAAGTTTTCCCTTCCCCGCCTTTTTGTCGACTTGCGCATAATCCATCAAGATCGTGCGCCCATTCGTTTTGAAATCGTATTCAGCGAATGGAAACTCGCTTTTCAATTTAACAGCAATATAGTCGCGCGCTGCTCTGATATTCTTCAGAGAAATGCCCGCCTTTCGGAAGGCGGCGACAACCGCAATTTCTATGAGTTGCATATAAGAAAGAGCGGCGCGCGGATCACGCGAGGATATAGCTCTCTGAATTAGGTCGTCCGCGGCCTGCCAATGGCGTATCGTTTGCGGAGAGGTTTGCGCGTAACGCGCAGCCTCCTGCACTTGATAGTTCGGCAGGACTAGCCTTGGTCTCCAAGGCTCACGTTTTACGGAAGGTCTGGCGGCCGCCACGGAGCTACAAACCTTTTGGGTGAGTTGTTTGATAAGTGAGGCGCTTGCCGACCACGCCCTTGAGCGCGACGTTCGTGCGCTTTTGGTCTTCGACACCCAGCGCAGCTCGGTTGCTGTAGCGGAAATCAAATTCACTCAAATAGCGGTGCAAATGCTTCTCTGAGCAATGCTGATACACACCCTTCATGCCGCGCTTAAAGATGCTAGTAGTAGCCCTCAACGGTATTCGTGCTCACGTCTCCGCGAACATATTCCTCCTTGCTGTGATCGACCGTCTCGTGTCTCGCATAGCGGCCATCTTTATTCAGGTTTTTGTACCAGCCCGCTTGATCGGTCATCATGGCAGTTTCACGTGCTACGTTCGCATTGACGATAGGGATAACATCGGCAATTGACGTGCTATCGACATGGAAGGAACGGGCCGCGCCACCGCGTTCAACTAGCGTAAGCACGATGTTTTTGTGAGCATAGCCGCCGCGCTGCTTCGGAACGCCCTCAAGGCGACCGATGAAAGTTTCGTCCGCTTCTACAATCCCGCCAGCGCCGCCCATGGGAGCAAGGCTGCCGTCGCGCATGGCTTCGCGAATGCGATGCGCCAGAAACCAGGCGGTCTTGTATTGAACCTCAAGGATGCGGTGCAGTTGATGCGCGCTCACGCCCTTTTTGGAACAAGCCATCAGATAGACGGCCTGCAGCACCTTGTGCAGCGGGACATGGGCGGACTCGAAAACCGTGCCGACCTTCACCGTGAATTGCTTGCGGCAATCGGAGCATTTGCGAAGCCCGAGGCGCGTTTTGCCAAGATCGTAATGCTTACCGCTTATCGAGCCGCAATGCGGGCAAACAGGGCCTTCAGGCCACAGAATATCTTCAAGATGTTTGAAGGCCTTAGCTTCATCGTGAAAGTAGGGCTTTGAAAGGACGGACATAGCTTAGCTCCTTGACTCTTAAGCTATATCATCCGTCGTGGTGTGTCAAGTACATAATCCCCATGGTTGGAGGCGTCCGCGGGAACACGTGCGGGTGCAAGATGGGTTCGGGAATCTCTCTGCCGCTTGGAGGGGCCGATGGTGGTGAGGGTTGCGACGGTTGCCTTCGAGGGAATCGAAGCCCGGCCGGTCGACGTCCAGGTGCAGATCTCGAACGGCACCGTTCTCTTCACTGTGGTCGGCCTGGGGGACAAAGCCGTCGCCGAATCGCGTGAGCGCGTGCGGGCCGCGCTCAATGCCGCAGGCCTCGCTTTGCCGGCCAAGCGCATCACGGTCAATCTTGCACCGGCCGATCTGCCGAAGGAAGGGAGCCATTATGATCTGCCGATCGCGATCGCGGTCATGGCGGCGATTGGCGCGATCCCGGCGGATGCTCTGAGCAATTATACGGTCCTCGGTGAACTCGCGCTCGACGGCACGATCACCTCTGTCGCCGGCGTCTTGCCTGCGGCAATCACCGCCAATGCCCGCGGGCACGGTCTAATCTGTCCGCGCGAGAGCGGCGGCGAAGCCGCCTGGGCTTCACAGGACATGGACGTGCTGGCGCCCGCATCGCTCATTCAGCTCGCCAATCATTTCAAGGGTGCGCAAGTCATGGGACGCCCCGTGCCGGCAATGCGCGCGCAGGCCGGCCCGCAACCCGATCTGCGCGACATCAAGGGCCAGGAGAGCGCCAAGCGGGCGCTCGAAATCGCCGCGGCCGGAGGGCACAATCTATTAATGAACGGGCCGCCGGGCGCCGGCAAATCCATGCTCGCCGCGCGCCTGCCCTCGATCCTACCGCCGCTCAATCCGCGCGAGCTTCTCGAAGTCTCACTCATCCATTCGGTCGCCGGCCAATTGGCGGGCGGCGCGCTCACCGACCGTCGCCCGTTTCGCGCGCCGCATCATTCGGCTTCTATGGCGGCGCTCGTCGGCGGCGGCACGCATGCCAAGCCCGGCGAAATATCGCTCGCCCATCAAGGCGTGCTGTTCCTCGACGAACTTCCGGAGTTCCAGCCACAGGTTCTCGATAGCCTGCGCCAACCGCTCGAAACCGGTGAAGTGGCGGTCGCACGCGCCAATCACCGCATCATTTATCCGGCGCGTTTCCAGCTTGTGGCAGCGATGAACCCATGCCGCTGCGGCCATGCGCTCGACCCCGGTTTCAGCTGCAACCGGCAGCCGGTTGCACGCTGCATCGCGCAATACCAGACGCGCCTGTCGGGTCCGCTCCTCGACCGCATCGATCTTATGATCGAAGTTCCGGCGGTGAGCGCCGCGGATCTGATGTTGCCGCCGGCCACGGAAGGCTCGGCCGAGGTCGCGGCGCGCGTTGCGGCGGCGCGGCGCATCCAGGTTCGCCGCTACGCGGAACTCGGTCTACCGAACGTCAGCTCGAATGCCGCGGCCCCCGGGCACCTCATCGAGGATGTTGCCCGGCCGGATTCCTCCGGAACGGCGCTTTTGCGGGAAGCCTCGGAGCGTCTCTCGCTCTCGGCGCGCGGTTTCCATCGCGTGTTGAAACTGGCCCGCACAATCGCCGATCTCGATGGCGCCCATACCGTCGGCCGCTCACATCTGGCCGAGGCGCTTTCCTATCGCATTGATGCGACGCGGCAATTGCGAGCGGCTTAGCCTCGCGCGCAGCCGCCTCGACGAAAGTCGTCGCCGATGCGCATCGACCTGCGTGCGTAAGTTTGCGGCAAGTAGGCTCGCCCGCGTCCTAAGCAACCAGCTAATTCAAAGATTTGCCGTGCAAGCTCGAAGAAAGAGACTCTTTTCTTTTGCTGCGCACCCGCAGAAGTTTATTTCCATCTCCGGGAATTTTTCTTCAGGTGATCTTCCAAAGTTTGAACTCCTCTCGTGTTCAAGCATTGATTGTTGCGAAGCTTCTTCTATATTCCGCAGCGCAATTTCGCACTGCACAATCAGACGGAGAGATCTGATGTCCAAACATCCCGTTTCCACAATTCTCGGCGTTGCCGCAGATTCTCGCCGCACCTGTCGTCCTCCTGCCGGCGACGCATGCATTCGCCAATGCGCTGACCTCCGCCGATACGGACAAGGACGGTACGCTCGACAAGGCCGAAGTCGATGCCGCCGCCAGCACCGAATTCGACACGCTCGACAAGGATAAGGACGGCACGCTGACCAAAGCGGAGGTCGGCAAGCGCCTCAGCAAGGCCGATTTCGCCGCTGCTGATACCGACAATGATAAAACTTTGACAAAGGCCGAATATACCGCAGTGGTCGACAAGGACTTCGCGGCCGCCGACGCGAATAGCGACGGGACGGTCGATGCCAAGGAATTGCACAGCAAGGCTGGGTTAGCCCTTTCGAAACTCATTAAGTAAACGGCTTTATCGCTCCTTTTGGGCAAGGAAATCTCAAGGCCTCGCGGCTAGCCTCCGCGCATGCACGAGGCCATCATCGAGGCAATGGGTTCCGCGGCCGGCTTTGTGCTTGCCGCGGGCGCCGGATTTGGCGCTCTCCTTTCCCGTCTCAGTCCGCATCGCAAGGCCGAGAGCTTGGAGTATCAAAGCTTCGATCTCATAGAGGCCGAAGAGGCGCGCGAACGCGCCGAAGCCGCGAACGAGGCCAAGTCGCGCTTTCTCGCGACGATGAGCCACGAGATCCGCACACCGCTCAACGGCATCCTTGGCATGGCCGGCCTGTTGAGCGCGACCGATCTCGATCCCGAACAAAGGTCCTATGTCGAAGCGATCCGGGCCTCAGGCGAGGGCCTTGCCGCGCTGATCGACGAGATCCTCGATTTCTCGAAGATCGAGGCGGGCAAGCTAGAACTGATGCAAGCACCCTTCGATCTCATCGGCCTCGTCGAAAGCGTGGTCGAGCTTCTGGCACCGCGCGCCCACGGCAAAGGACTCGACATTGCGAGTTTAATTGCGTCCGACGTTCCTCCTCGCGTCATCGGAGATGCGGCGCGGCTGCGTCAGGTTCTGATCAATCTCGTCGGCAACGCGGTGAAATTCACCGAACGCGGCGGAGTCGGCCTGCGCGTCAGCAAAGTTGCGGATCAGCTGCAATTCGCGGTGATCGACACGGGCCGCGGCATCGCCGAGCAAAGTCGCCCGGCTATTTTCGATGCGTTCGAGCAAGCGGGCGGGTCATCGGAATCGGAGGGCAGCGGACTTGGACTTGCGATCTCGCGAAGGCTGGTGGAACGCATGGGCGGCAGCCTGCGTCTCGAAGCAACCTCGCCGCAGGGATCCCGCTTTGTGCTTGACCTGCCCTTGCGGACCGAAGCAACATCGGAGGCTGCGCGGCAGCCCAGTCTCGACAACCGCCGCATTCTCATCGTCGCGAATTCGCCTTTCGAAGCGCCCTATCTTGCCGAGAGGCTGAGGCAAGCGGGCGGCGAAGTTTTCCGCGGCGAGGATTTCGCCGCCGGCCTTGATTTCCTTGGCGAGGCACGGGCGGGCGGCCGCGTCCCGGACACAGTCATCCTTGACTGCGCGCTCGGCAAGGAGGCGACACATCGCCTCGCAGAGGCCGCACGTAGCGCAGGTGTCGGGCGCAGGCTGGTGCTTTTCTCGGCCTTCGAACGCCGTGCCTTTGGTCAGAACGCGTTGCGCGATTTCGACGGCTGGCTGGTCAAGCCGCTGCGCGCTGGTTCGTTGCTTGCCCGGCTCGGCGCGCCCGATAAGAGCGCCACGCCCCAAGCTCCCGCCGCAGCGCCCACCGATCTCCGCGGTCTTGAAGTTCTGCTCGCCGAAGATAACGAGATCAACGCGCTGATCGTCATACGTCATTTGGAGAAGCGCGGCGCGCATGTCGTTCATGCCGAGGATGGGGATGCGGCGCTTGCCGAGGCACAGGCGGCCATCGAATGGAGACGCCAGCGCTTCGATGCGATTATCCTCGATATCCGCATGCCGGGGCTTGACGGGCTCGAGGCGGCCCGCCGCATCCGCGCCGCTGAAGCCGCGGCGGGGATCGCTGCCTGCCGACTGATCGCCGTTTCCGCCGATGCCTTCGATGCGGCGGCCTACGCGGCGCGCGCCGCGGGCGTCGATGCTTTCCTGACGAAGCCCATCGATCTTGCCCGTCTCGAAGGCGCACTGAAAAGTTAGCTCATCTTCGCAACGAGCGCGTCCGAGACTTCGAAATTGGCGTAGACGTTCTGCACGTCGTCATTGTCTTCGAGCGAATTCATGAGGCGCAGGATCTTTTCGCCCGTCTCGTCGTCGACGGCTATCGTGGCCTGTGGCTTCCAGATGAATCCCACTTTGCGCGGTTCGCCAAATTTTGCTTCGAGCGCCTGCGCGACATCGCGCATGCTTTCAAGCGTCGTCGTAATCTCGTGGCCTTCTTTCGTCGAGACGACATCCTCGGCACCCGCGTCGATCGCCGCCTCGAGCATCCCCTCCTCGGAGGCCTCTTTCGCGTCGAACGCGATCATTCCGATGTGATCGAACAAGAAGGACACCGCACCCGTTTCGGCCAGCGAACCGCCGGCCTTGGAGAAATAGGAGCGCACTTCGCCGGCAGTCCGGTTGCGGTTGTCGGTCAAGGCTTCGACGATGACCGCGACGCCGCCCGGCGCATAGCCTTCGTAGCGCACTTCTTCGTAATTCTCGGCATCGGCGCCGGCGGCTTTCTTGATCGCCCGATCGATATTGTCCTTCGGCATGTTTTCTGCCCGCGCCGCGATGATCGCGGAGCGCAGCCGCGCATTCATGCCCGGATCCGGCAGGCCGAGCTTGGCAGCGACCGTGATTTCGCGCGCGAGCTTGGAAAACAGCTTGGAGCGGATCGCATCCTGCCGCCCCTTCTTGTGCATGATGTTCTTGAACTGACTATGCCCGGCCATGCGTTTCCTTGACGCCTCACGTTCCTGCGGCGCGCCATGGCGCCGGTTCGTCTATAGTCCGAGGATTTGCGGAAATAAAGAAAGCCGGCGGATTACTCTTGGCCAGCGGGGCTCGACGCGCGATGTTCGCGCCGTGCCGCCTTCCAGACATCGTAGGCGGAATTGGCATTGAGCGCGGCGATGCCGAGGCCGACGACGATATCCGGCCAAATACTCGGCCAAAGCGCGGTCCACCCGCCCGCGGCGATGATCGCGACATTGGCGATGACGTCGTTGCGGGCGGAGAGAAAGGCAGCCTTGGTCAGGCTTCCGGCGCGGTTCTTTACGCGCGCCAGAAGCAGCGCGCAGGCGACGTTGACGACGAAAGCGGCAGCGCCCGTAAGGCTCAATGCGCCCGCCGCCGGAACGATCGGCGATGCCGTTCTGAATTTCTGCGCGAGCGCGATCAGCATGGCACCGGCCGGCAGAAGCAGCAGACCCGCCAATCCCATGCCGAACCTGGCGCGGATGCGCGCCGAGAAGCGCAGCCCGGCGAGCACGAGGCCGCTCATCGCCATGTCTTCGAGGAAATCGACGCTGTCGGCAAAAAGCGCCACGGAATCGATCAGGATCGCGATGGCGAATTCGATGGCGAAGGCGCAGAGATTCAGGAGAACGACGAATCTCAAGGTGGCGATGAATTGGCGATCGGTGCGCGCCGGGAGCATGTCAACGTCATTGTCCATGGTTAGTCCCAAAAATCAGGTCGTGCCGGACTGAGCCTGCCACCGATCCTGACCGGCGCGATCCGCGCCGCAAGCCCGTGCGCGTCGGTCTCGACCGCGATGCCGCAGAGCGTCGCAACGCCGCCCGCCGGCTCGAGCCGGCCGCCCGGCGTCTTCTGGATGAAACGACGGATCGGCTCCTCCTTCTCCATGCCAATGATCGAGTTGTAATCGCCGGTCATGCCCACATCGGTGATGAAGGCGGTACCTTGCGGCAGGATCTGGTGGTCGGCGGTCGGCACATGCGTGTGGGTGCCGACGACGAGCGAGACGCGGCCGTCGACGAAATGCGCGAAGGCCTGCTTTTCGCTCGAGGCCTCGGCGTGGAAATCGACGATGATCGCGTCGCAGGCTTCGCCAAGCAGGCAAGCGCTGATCTCCCGCTCCCCCGCCGCGAAAGGATCGTCGATCGCATCCATGAAGGTGCGGCCCATGAGATTGATAATAAGCACACGTTCGCCCTTGGCCGTCTCGATCAGAGCGGTGCCGGAGCCCGGCGTGCCGCGCGGATAATTGAGCGGACGGATCAGCCGCGGCTGATGCGCAATGAAGGTGAGCGCTTCGCGCTGATCGAAGGCATGATTGCCGAGCGTGATGCAATCGGCGCCAGCGGCGAGGAAATCGGCGAGGATTGCCTCAGTGATGCCGAATCCGCCAGCCGCGTTTTCGCCATTGACGATGACGCAATCGAGCTTCCAGGCTCGCCGAAGCTCCGGCAGTTCCTCGCCGAGCACGATGCGTCCGGAACGCCCGACGATGTCACCGATGAAGAGAAGACGCATTCAGAGGTCCCGGCTCGCCCTTCGTTGCAGCATAATGCGCCGGCATCGAAGGGCCAAACTCATGCGCAGACGATCCATTCACGATCGGTGAGCACGTAATCGAGCTTCTGATCGTAGGCTTCGCTCGGAATGGCCGGCAGTTCCTGACCAGCATAAGCGACGCCGACGGCAAGGATCGGCTGCAATGCGCGCAATCTGGCGAGCGTCCGGTCGTAGAAGCCGGCGCCATAGCCGAGACGATTGCCGGCGCGGTCGAAGCCGGCAAGCGGCACGAAGAGAAGATCGGGGAAGACCTCAGCGGCCGGAAAAGGCTCTTTGATTCCCCATTTGGCTTCGCCGAGCGGCTCGTCTTTCTTCCACAATCGAAAGCCGAGCGGTGCGCCGCGGCCTTGCATTACCGGCAGAGCCGTCGCAATGCCCTTGGCGGCGAGCCTGTCGAGCAGCAGAAAGGTCGAGGCCTCATCATTGATCGACCAATAGGCCGAAACAATTTTCGCGGCCTTCTCCGCGGCGAAAGCAGCGCCGATATCGGCCAGCCTTCGCGCGAAGGCACGCGCAGCGTCCTCCTCCACCAGCGCGCGCCGCGCCAAAACTTCGCGGCGCAAGGCGGCTTTGGTCGAGATAACGTTCATGACCTCGGGATTGGGGGAAGCGAGAGGAAAAGCGCGGGGCCGCGATGGCCGTGGGATTCCGATCCCGGGAACCTACAGAGTAGGTGGGCGCCGTGTGACCGAGCCCACGGGCAAGGCCAGGGACAGCTCCCTTCGAGATCGATAAGGCCCCGGGGAATACGATCCGCACGCACCCCGCAGCTCCGCCCGGTCAATCTAGGGCCGCCCGGCGGCAATTGCCAGAGGCAAAGCGGGCCTTCGGATCTCAGCCTGTCACGCCTGGCCAACGCATATGCCAGGTTGGCAGGCCGGAGGCTGGATTGACGCCGGACTCGGCCCGTTCGAAGCCCGATTTTTCATAGAAGCGCAGCGCCCGCGCATTGTCGGCATTAACCTCGAGGCTGAGACCCGACGGACAGCGCCGCTTCGCCTCGTCCAAGAGCAGCGTGCCGATCCCCGTGCCGAAGAGCGCCGGCCAGATCGCGATCTGTTCGAGAACGCCGCGTTCGCAATCGAGCAGGATGAAGCCCAGCGGATGTTTCCCCGCGAAGGCGCAGATCGTCTCGCCGCCTTGTGCCTCGATGTCGCTCAGGTAAGCGAGAAACCAGTCCCGCCGCACGGTGAAATCGATGCCGGGCATGGCCGCCTGCCAGCTCGCGACCCAAAGATCGGCGAGGCGCCCCAAATCATCGCCCCGGCGCGCCAGCCGCAAGGAAGATCCTGCCTTTTGCCTCACGACGCGCGCCATCATGCAATTCCCACGGCCAGCCGCGTGATTTAAGAACCGAAGATGGATGAGATCATGGCATCTTCGGCTTCACAGGGCTCAGTTCCGGCCATTCACCGCCTCGTGCTCGCCGATTTCCGCACCTATCCGGCGCTCGATCTTCGCCTTGACTCTGGCATTATCGTGCTCACCGGCGAGAACGGTGCGGGCAAGACCAACCTCATCGAGGCAATTTCGCTGCTTTGCCCCGGGCGAGGGCTGCGCGGCGCCGAGCTTGCCGAATGCGCCCGGATCGGCGGGGCCGGCACGTTTGCCATTTCTGTCGAAGTCGCGACCCGAGAGGGCTTGATCCAACTCGGCACCGGCACCGAAATGCAGCCGGACGAAACGCTACTGCGCCGCTATCGGCTGAACCGCGAGCCCGTCGCCTCGATCCGGCGCTTCGCCGATTACGTCCGCGTCGTCTGGCTTACACCCGCCATGGACGGCCTGTTCGCCGGGCCGGCGGGCGAGAGGCGCCGCTTTCTCGACCGTCTCGTGCTGGCGGTCGATGCCGAGCACGGCAGCCGCGTCAACGCGCTCGAACGCGCCTTGCGCAACCGCAATCGTCTCCTCGAAGAGAATGGCGCAAACGCGCGCTGGCTCGACGCGGCGGAGCGGGAAGTCGCCGAACTCGGCGTCGCAGTGGCTGCGGCACGCCAACAGACGATCGCGCATCTTGCCAGTGTCATCGCCACGACCAAGGACGCGGCTTCGCCCTTCCCTTTTGCCGAGCTGATGCTGAAGGGCGAGATCGAAGACCTGATCGCAAATCGGCCGGCGCTCGAAGTGGAGGAAATCTACCGGCGCCTGTTGCGGCAGAACCGGGCGCGCGATGCTGGCGCGGGACGAACGCTCATCGGCCCGCATACGAGCGATCTTCTCGTCCGCCACGGCGTGAAACAGGCGGATGCAGCGCGTTCCTCGACCGGCGAGCAGAAAGCGCTGCTCGTGGGGCTCGTGCTGGCGCATGCCAGGCTCGTTGCCGATCTCTCGGGAATTGCGCCCTTCGTTCTTCTCGATGAGATCGCCGCGCATCTCGATGCGGCGCGGCGTAGCGCACTTTATGAAAGGCTCGCCGGGCTCGATGCGCAGGTCTTTCTGACCGGCGCCGATCGCGCCGCCTTCACCGGGCTTGAGGGCCAGAGCATGATGTTGAAGGTCGTGCCGGGGCAAGTGCTGGAGACGTGACGCCAACCGAGAGAGGGTTCACGCGCGTCACTTCTGGCACGTGCCGCAAAAGAACGTCGCGCGGCCCGATTGCACAATGCGTTTCACCGTGCCGCTGCATCCCGGCCGCGTGCAGGCTTGCCCTTCGCGGTCGTAGACCCGGAACTTGTGCTGGAAATAGCCGAGTTCGCCGTTCAACTGGCGGTGGTCGCGCAGCGACGAGCCGCCCGCCGCAACCGCCTCTTCGAGAACCTCGCGGATCGCCTGCGCGAGACACTCGGCGCGCTCGGTCGGCGTACCGTCCTTTCGCGCTAGAGAGCCGGCGCGGCGGCGCGGCGACAGGCCCGCGCGGAACAGGGCCTCGCTCGCATAAATATTGCCGAGGCCGGCGATGAGACGTTGATCGGCGAGCGCGCTTTTCAACGGCGCGGTTTTGCCGGCAAAGAGCCGCGCCAAAGTCGCGCCATTGAGTTCGCCGCCCAGCGGCTCGACGCCGACATTGCGAAACAAGGGATGTTCGGCGATCTTGTCGCGGTCGATGATCTGCATGAAGCCGAAACGGCGCGGATCATTGTAGACGATGCTTTTGCCGTTCGAGAGATGGAAGACGACATGGTCATGCGCGGGATCTTTCGAGCGCGCTTGATGAAAGACGCCCGGCGTCTTCGCATCCGTCTCATCCTCGATCCGGAACGATCCCGACATGCCGAGATGCATCACGAGGATCCGCGCGTCATCAAGATCGGCGAGGAGATATTTTCCCCGCCGCCGCAGGTCTTCGATACGCCGCCCTTTGAGGCGGCCGGCAAAATTCTTTGGGAACGGAAAGCGCAGATCAGGCCGTCTCAGATCGACGCGGGTGAATTGCGCGCCGACCATCGCATCTGCGAGGCCGCGGCGAACCGTCTCCACTTCCGGCAATTCGGGCATGCGTCACGTGCTCTCAAACAACCAGAATACCACGCCGCTCGGCGCCTCTGTTAAGCTTCGATCCAGAGCCGAATTGACGGTCGCGGGTGAAACCGGCAAGAGACCCAGGAGCCGTGGCCGGCTCATAGCCACCGTGGGAGCCTCGCGCTATGTTGAGGCCGGAGCAGGACCGTGTCACGTAGAGATAGCGTGGAAGAGACGCATTTCGGCTTTGCCTCCGTGCCTTTGCCCGAGAAGCAAAGCCGCGTCGATCAAGTCTTCCACAACGTCGCCGCGCGCTACGACCTGATGAACGATCTCATGTCCGGCGGCCTCCATCGGCTGTGGAAGGATCGGCTCGTCGCCATGCTGCACGCTTCGAAGACGCGGGCCTTCAATCATCTCGATGTCGCCGGGGGAACCGGCGATGTCGCCCTGCGCGTCGCCAAAGCCGGCGGCATTGAGACGAGCGTTACCGTTCTCGACATCAATCCCGACATGCTGGAGATCGGCCGCCGGCGCGCGGCGCAAAAGGGCCTGGCAGACAGGCTCGCCTTCGTCGAGGCAAATGCCGAGTCCCTGCCCTTCCCCGACGGTGAGTTCGACGCCTATACGATCGCCTTCGGCATCCGCAATGTGCCGCGCATCGACGCGGCGCTCAAGGAGGCCTATCGCGTCTTGAAGCGGGGCGGCCGTTTTCTCTGCCTCGAATTCTCGCAGGTCGATAGCGCCGCCCTCGATCGGCTTTATCGCACTTATTCCTTTCACGCCATTCCGAAGCTCGGCCAGATCGTGACGGGCGACGCCGAGGCCTACCGTTATCTCGTCGAGTCGATCCGCCGGTTTGCCTCGGCCGAGTCCTTCCGCAGCGCGATCGATGCGGCCGGGTTTTCCCGCGCCGCGTTCACCAAGCTGAGCGGCGGCATCGTGGCGATTCACTCGGGCTGGAAGCTTTAGGCGTGCGTTTTCCCTTCGGGCATATGTTGCGCATCGCGCGCGCCGGCTACGTCCTCTCCCGCGCCGGCCTCTTCAGCGACATCGACATCATGGCCTTGCCGATAACGGCGCGGCTGCCTTTCGGGCTGGCGAAGCTCATCGCCAAACGCGGCGGAGAGAAAGGTCTCGATCTTCTGCCGGCCGCGATCAGCGAGCTTGGCCCTTCTTATGTGAAGCTCGGCCAGTTCCTGAGCACCAGGCCTGACGTCGTCGGGCCGAAGGTCGCGCTGCGTCTCGAACTTCTCCAAGACCACATGGCGCCGTTCTCGCGCGAGTTGGCGGTGAAAGGGATCGAAGCGGCATTCGGCCGTCCGATCGAGACTCTGTTCATAAGTTTCGGCGAACCGGTCGCCGCCGCTTCGATCGCGCAGGTGCATCGCGCCCGCGTGCGCGACCTGCGAGGCGAACACGATGTCGCCGTCAAGGTCTTGCGTCCCGGCGTCGAGCGGCGCTTCAGGCGCGATCTCTCCGATATGTATTTCGGGGCGCGGATCGCCGAACGCTGGTTTCCTGAAACCAAACGGCTGAAGCCGGTCGAAGTTGTCGATACGCTCGCCCGGACCGTCAAGATCGAGATGGATTTCCGGCTCGAAGCCGCGGCGGCATCGGAATTTGCCGAAAACACCGCCAACGAAGACGACTTCCGCGTGCCGCGCGTCGATTGGGACCGAACCGAAAGGGAAGTCCTAACGCTCGAATGGATCGACGCCGTCCCCTTGTCCGACACAGCCGCGCTCGTCGCGGCTGGACTCGACCTCTCGGCGCTTGCCCGCACGATCATTCAATCTTTCCTGCGCCACGCGGTGCGCGACGGCTTCTTTCATGCCGACATGCACCAGGGCAATCTGTTCGTCGACCCGCAAGGCCGGCTGATCGCGGTCGATTTCGGCATCATGGGACGGCTCGGCATCAAGGAGCAGCGCTTTCTTGCCGAGATCATCTTCGGCTTCATCACCAGGGATTATCGGCGCGTCGCGGAAGTGCATTTCGAGGCGGGCTATGTGCCCCGCCGCCACAAGGTCGAAGATTTCGCGCAGGCGATCCGTGCCATCGGCGAGCCGATCCATGCGCGAACCGCCGACCAGATATCCATGGCCCGCGTGCTCACGCTGTTGTTCGAAGTCACCGCCCTCTTCGACATGAAAACCCGCACCGAGCTGGTGCTCTTGCAAAAGACCATGGTCGTCGTCGAAGGCGTCGCCCGCGGCCTTGATCCGAAGCTCGATATGTGGTCGACCGCCGAGCCCGTGGTGCGGACCTGGATCGAGAAGAACCTCGGACCGGTCGGCAAGATCGAGGATGCCGGTCGTGGCCTCGCCGCGCTCGGCCAATTCGCCGCGCATCTGCCGGCCGCGCTTTTGCGCACCGAGAACATCGTGACGCAAATGGAGCGCATGGCTGAGGAAGGATTCGAGCTTTCCGAGGGGGCGATCGAAAAGATCGGGCAAGCTGAGGCGCGCGGCGCCAGGCTCGGCCATTTCGCGCTTTGGCTCATCGTCGTTATAATGATCTTCTTCCTCTTGCATTGAGCCGCGATACTGCCCGTGCGGAAGGAAGAGCAGCATTCGAGTAAGGGCCAAAGCGCGGTCAGCGGAGAACGAGGCGTGCAAGGCAAACGCATTCTCCTCGTCATCGGCGGTGGCATCGCCGCCTATAAAATTCTCGAACTCATCCGCCGCCTGCGCGAGCAGGGCGTGAGCGTCGCCACCGTCATGACCAAAGCGGCGAAGCAATTCGTCACGCCGCTGTCAGTCGCCAGTCTTTCCGGCAGCAAGGTCTTCGACGACTTGTTCTCATTGACCGATGAAACGGAGATCGGACATATCCAGCTTTCGCGCGATGCCGATCTCGTCGTCGTCGCACCGGCAACCGCTGATCTCATCGCCAAAATGGCACAGGGGCAGGCTTCCGATCTTGCCTCGACGCTGCTGCTTGCCACCGACAAGAAGATCCTCGTCGCGCCGGCGATGAATTTGCGGATGTGGCTGCATCCTTCGACGCAGCGCAATCTTGCTCTGCTGCGCCAGGACGGCGTCAGTCTCGTGGGGCCTGAGGATGGCGACATGGCCTGCGGCGAATATGGCCCCGGCCGGATGAGCGAACCCGCGGCAATCCTGGCAGCCATCGCAGCGGTGCTCAAAGGCGAGACAAAGATTCCCTTGACGATGGCGCCGAGGCCGCTTGCCGGCCGGCGCGTCGTGGTGACATCCGGCCCCACCCGCGAGCCGATCGATCCGGTGCGCTATCTCGGCAATTATTCCTCCGGCAAACAGGGGCATGCGATCGCGGCCGCCGCGGCAAGAGCGGGCGCCGATGTCGTGCTCATCAGCGGGCCGGTCGAGTTGCAGGATCCGCCCGGCGTCACAACGCAGCATGTCACGACGGCCACTGAGATGCTTGCCGCCGTCGAAGCAGCGCTGCCGGCCGATATTTTCATCGCGGCGGCCGCGGTCTCCGATTGGCGGGTCGCGAAAGTTGCGGCGCATAAGATGAAGAGAGGAGAACAGGCCCCGGCTCTTCCGCTTGTCGAAAACCCGGATATTCTCGCGCGCGTCGCGCAAAAGAGCTCCACGCGGCCGCGCCTCGTCATCGGTTTCGCGGCCGAGACCGAGAACATGATCGACAATGCGCGGGCCAAATTGGCGCGCAAGGGCTGCGATATGATCATCGCCAACGACGTGGGCGCGGACGCGGGTGTGATGGGGCAGGATGAAAATCAGGTGACGATCGTCGCACGCGGCGGCGTTGAAGCCTGGCCGCGCATGCGCAAGGATGCGGTCGCGGTGAAGCTCGTCGCCTATTTGGCAAATGTGCTGGAGGGAAGCGGCGATGCATGAAGATGCCTTGCTCGCTGTTTTGATCCGCCGGTTGCCGCATGGCGAAGGCCTGCCTCTGCCCGCCTATCAGAGCGCCAGAGCGGCGGGCGCCGATCTCTATGCGGCGATTGCGCCGGATGCGAAAATGGTCATAGAGCCCGGTGCGCGGATTCTCGTGCCAACCGGCGTTGCCGTGCAAGTGCCGGCGGGTTTCGAGGCACAGGTCAGGCCGCGCTCCGGGCTTGCCTTGCAGCATGGGATCACGGTTCTGAACGCGCCCGGGACGATCGATAGCGATTACCGCGGCGAGATCTGCGTGCTTCTCATCAACTTGGGCAGCGAACCGTTTGAAGTCATTCGCGGTGCCCGCATTGCGCAGCTCGTCGTCGCGCCGGTCGTGCAGGTCGCCTTCGTCGCCGCCCCCGAGCTTGACGAGACCGCGCGCGGGGCAAACGGCTATGGTTCGACCGGATGCCTCGGGGAGGAGAAGAGATGATCCTTCTCTGCCGCCGCAGCATGCTGGCGCTCGCCGCCGTTGCCGACATAGCAATTCACGCGCGGCCGCAACCGGTCGCAGCAAAGACGTTGGCGAGCCGCCTCGACCTGCCGCCGCGCCATCTCGAGACTCTGCTGCAAGCGCTCGTCCGCGCCGACATCCTGAAGGGCGTGCGGGGTCCGCGTGGCGGCTATGAGCTGGCGCGTGAGCGCCGCCGCATCAGCGCTGCCGAGGTCGTCCGCGCCATCCTGAACGAAGAGAGCGCCGGTGCGAAAGCCGAAAGCCGATTCGTCGAAAATGTGATCAGCCCGATTATCGAACACGCCGGCGAGGCATTTCTCGGCGAGCTCGAAGGCGTCAGCATCGATGATATTTGCCGGCGGGCCGGCGAAAAGAAGATCTTTCTCGACGAAGGCGCCAAGCCGGATTTTACGATCTGACTATGTGTATGGCTCGTATAACCTTGCGATTGATGGAGAATATGCCTATTGTCACGCAACGAGCGGCTTCGGCAATTTTCCTTCGCTGATCCCTGGAAAATTCTTGCCGGAAAGCCGAAGTTCATGAGCGGCAGGCGGTGATGCGCGCTGCCGAGGCGGCGTTTTAGGAGGTGCCACATGGGACTCCAACTTGGCGATATCGCCCCTGATTTCGAGGCGCAGACGACGCAAGGGCCGATCAAATTCCATGATTTTATCGACAATTCCTGGGTCGTTTTGTTTTCGCATCCGAAGAATTTTACGCCGATCTGCACGACCGAACTCGGCTACACCGCAAAGCTGAAACCCGAATTCGACAAGCGCGGCGTCAAGGTCATCGGCCTCAGCGTCGACCCGCTGACGGCGCATGACAAATGGGCGCAGGATATCAAGGAAACGCAGGGCTACAGCCTCAACTTCCCCTTGATTGCCGATCCCGAGCGCAAGATCGCCAATCTCTACGGGATGATCCACCCCAATGCGAACGACACGTTGACCGTGCGGTCGGTCTTCGTCATCGGACCCGACAAGAAGATCAAGCTGACGTTGAACTATCCGGCGAGCACGGGGCGCAATTTCGATGAAATCCTTCGCGTTATCGATTCTCTTCAACTTACGGCGAAACATCAGGTCGGGACGCCGGTCAACTGGCGCGACGGCGATGACGTGATCATCGTTCCTTCCGTCAGCGACGAGGACGCTAAAAAGAAATACCCCGCCGGCTGGAAGGCGCCGCGGCCTTATCTGCGCATCATCCCGCAGCCGAGAGGATAGGAGGGCGATACGCCCCATCCGCGTCGTCGTCCGCCTCCAAACTGGTTCGCGAATCCCTCGCGTATTCCGTTCGCGTCCCTTAAGATAAATCCGGCACGAGGAGGAAGATCATGGCGCAAGCCGCAGTAAAGGATGCCCGCAACCCGGCGCAAGCCCCAGGGCGCGGACGCATCTACGATTCGATCATCGACACGATCGGCGATACGCCCCTTGTGCGCCTCAACAAGATTGCGGCGGAGAAGGGCGTCAAGGCGAACCTCCTAGCCAAGCTCGAATTTTTCAACCCGATCGGCAGCGTGAAGGACCGCATCGGGGTGAGCATGATCACCGCCATGGAAGCCGCCGGCAAGATTGCGCCTGGTCGCTCGGTGCTGATCGAGCCGACGTCCGGCAATACCGGCATCGCGCTCGCCTTCGTCGCCGCGGCGCGCGGCTACAGGCTGATCCTCGTCATGCCCGAGTCTATGTCGCTTGAACGGCGCAAGATGCTGGCTCTTCTCGGGGCTGAGCTGGTACTGACCCCGGCCCCGCATGGCATGAAGGGCGCCATCGCCAAGGCGCAGGAACTCGCACAAACGATTCCCGGCGCGGCGATCCCGCAGCAATTCGACAATCCGGCTAATCCCGAGATCCATCGGCGCACCACGGCGGAAGAAATCTGGAACGACACGCATGGTGAAATCGACGTCTTCGTCTCCGCCGTTGGTACCGGCGGGACGATCACCGGCGTCGCGCAAGTGTTGAAGCCGCGCCGGCCCAGTCTGCGGATCGTCGCGGTCGAGCCGGAGGATTTGGCCGTCCTCTCTGGCGGGCAGCCTGGTCCGCATAAGATCCAGGGCATCGGCGCCGGTTTCATTCCCTCGATCCTCGACCGAAGCCTCATCGACGAAGTTGTCACGGTCGGCAATCAGACCGCTTTCGATACGGCGAGGCTCGTCGCGCGGGTCGAAGGAATTCCGGTCGGCATCTCTTCGGGCGCCGCGGTTGCCGCCGCGGTCGAAGTCGGCCTGCGCCCGGAATTCGCTGGCAAGAACATCGTCCTCATCATCCCCTCTTTCGCCGAACGTTATCTCTCGACGGCGCTGTTCGACGGGCTGTGAGTCGGCTGCCGCCGATCTCGAAGCTCTGTGCAGCTTGACCCTGGCCTTGCAGAGTGCCAGACGGCTTCGCTTCAGTCAGGTGAGCGAGGGGGGCATGGATACCAGCCGCTACGACACAGTCGGCCTCGGCAACGCGATCGTCGACGTCATCGCGCCGAGCGACGACGATTTCCTTGTCGCCCACGGCCTGCATAAGGGCACGATGCGGCTCGTCGACGAGGCGACGGCGGAGAAGCTCTACCGCGCCATGGGGCAGACAACGATTGTCTCTGGCGGCTCGGCCGCCAATACGATCATCGGCGTGGCAAAGCTCGGCTGCCGCGCGGGCTTCATCGGCAAAGTGAAGGCCGATCCGCTTGGCGCGATCTTTGCGCATGATATTCGCGCCGCGAACGTGGCCTTCACCGCCTTGCCGGCCGAAGACGGTCCGGCGAGCGGACGCTGCCTCGTGCTGGTCACGCCGGACGGGCAGCGCACGATGAGCACTTATCTTGGTGCCTGCCAGGCCCTCACGGAGGCCGATGTCGATCCTTCGCTCGTCGCCGCCTCGCGGATCACCTATCTCGAAGGCTATCTCTGGGACCCCCCCGCGGCGAAATCCGCTTTCCTCCGGGCCGCCGAGATCGCCCACGCGTCGGGACGCCGTGTCGCGCTCAGCCTTTCGGATGCGTTCTGTATCGATCGCCACCGCGACGAATTCTTGAGCCTCGTTCGTGAAGGCAGCATCGATATCCTCTTCGCCAACGAGAGCGAACTTCATTCGCTTTATCAGACGGCGGATTTCGACACTGCCGTCGCGCAGGTGCGCAACGAAGACGTCCTCGCCGTCATAACGCGCTCGGAACGCGGCGCGCTCGTCGTAACGCGCGAAGAGACGCACGCCGTCAAGGCCTTTCCCGTCGAGAAGGTGATCGATACCACGGGAGCGGGCGATCTTTTCGCCGCCGGATTCCTTGCAGGCCTCGCCAAGGATCGGGATCTGATCGACTGCGCAAGGCTCGGCGCGCTCGCCGCGGCCGAGATCATCCAGCATTACGGCGCGCGCCCGCAGACGGACCTTCTGGCGCTCGCGGCGGAGAATGGGTTGGGGTGAGCAAATGCCCGCAACGTCATTGCGAGCCAAGCGAAGGCCCCAAACACGCCGCCTACAGCTTCCTCAATTCCACCGCCTCGATCGAATGGCTCGCGCCCTTGGTCAGCACGAGGTTTGCCCGCGCTCGGGTCGGCAGAATATTTTCGTGCAGATTGCGCAGGTTGATCCTCGTCCAGATGTCGCGCGCCACGGCCTCCGCCTCAGCCTCGGGAACCTCCGCATATTTGCGGAAGTAAGAGCGCGGGTCGCGAAACGAAGTCTGCCGCAGCCGCAGGAAGCGCTCGACGTACCATTGTTCGAGATCGGCTTCGTTGGCGTGCAGATAGACGGAGAAGTCGAAGAAGTCGGACACGAAGGCCGTCCCCCGCCCATCCTTCGGCGGACGGCCAGGCAACAGCACATTGAGGCCTTCGACGATCAAGATATCGGGCCGATCCACGATGACGCTCTCGTCCGGCACGACATCATAGATCAAATGCGAATAGACCGGGGCGCGCACGTTGCGCGTGCCGGCCTTGACGTCGTGCAAGAACCGCAGCAGGGCGGGCCCGTCATAGCTTTCGGGAAAGCCTTTCTTCTCCATGAGGCCTTCGGCTTCGAGCACGGCATTCGGATAGAGGAACCCGTCGGTCGTGATGAGCTCGACTTTCGGCGTGTTCGGCCAGCGCGAGAGCAGCGCGCGCATGACTCGCGACGAGCGTCGATTTGCCGACCGCGACCGAACCGGCGACGCCGATGATATAGGGCATCTTGCCGTCTTCGGCGCCGAGGAAGCGCTGCGTCGCCTTGAACAGGCCCTGGGTCGCCGCGACATAAAGAGACAAGAGACGCGACAATGGCAGATAGATCGCGACGACTTCTTCGAGCGAGATCGGATCATTGAGCGATTTGAGCTTGCTCAGATCGTCCAGCGTCAAGGTCAGAGGCGTGTCGGCGCGCAAGGCCGCCCATTCGCTTCGCGTGAAGCGATGATAGGGCGAGAGGATCCTCCTGCTTGACGCGATCGTCCATTCGTTCGTCTGGATGAAGTGGCGGAAATTCCCCAGGGCCAATCTTACCTAGGAATATCTTCCCGCAATTTAGCCTTTTCGCGAAGCTTTTTCTTCGTGGCCCGAGCGGGCCGTCCGCCGCTCCAGTTCTGCCAGGACCTCCGACAGACTAATGCCCCGCGCTTGGAGAACGACGAGCAGATGATAGAGAAGGTCCGCGCTTTCGTTGATAAGCGCCTCAGGGCTCTCTTGCAGCGCGGCGATGACAACCTCGACCGCCTCCTCGCCCATTTTCTTCGCGGCGCGCGGCATCCCTCCATCAAGCAGGGATTTCGTGTAAGAGGATTCCGCCTTCGCGCCGGCGCGCGCGGCGATGATCGCTGCAAGATCGTCGAGGGTAAACTGGCTCATGGGCGCTCCTCAGGCTGCCGCAGCGACGGTTACGCCGTCGAGCCGCATGGCGATTCCGGCGCGCGCCATATGGCGCTTGGCCTCAGAAATGCTGAATTCGCCGAAATGGAAGATCGATGCGGCGAGCACCGCGCTGGCGCCGCCGTCGCGCAAGCCCTCGACGAGATGATCGAGCGTGCCGACACCGCCCGAAGCAATCACCGGCACGCCGACCGCATCGACGACGGCGCGGGTGAGGCGAAGGTCGAACCCGGACTTCGTGCCGTCGCGGTCCATGGAGGTCAAAAGAATTTCGCCCGCGCCAAGGCTCACGACTTCGCGCGCATAGGCCAGGGCATCGATTCCTGTCGGCTTTCGCCCGCCATGGGTGAAGATCTCCCAATGCCCGGGGCGGGCCTCTTTGGCATCGATCGCCACGACGATGCACTGGCTGCCGAATTTTTCCGCTGCGATGCGGACAAGATCGCGATCGTTCACGGCTGCCGTCATGATCGAAACCTTGTCGGCGCCGGCGAGCAGAAGATTGCGGATGTCTTCGACCGAGCGCACGCCGCCGCCCACGGTGAGCGGCATGAAACAGGCTTCCGCCGTGCGCTTGACGACATCGAGGAGAATGCCGCGATTCTCATGGCTCGCGGTGATGTCGAGAAAGCAAAGTTCGTCGGCCCCCGCTGCATCATAGGCGATGGCGCAGGCGACCGGATCGCCGGCATCGCGCAGATCGACGAAATTGACACCCTTGACCACGCGGCCGTCCTTCACGTCGAGACACGGAATGAGGCGGGACTTAAGCAAGGTTCTTCTCCGCGGACACATGGATCAAAGCGAGTGCCGCCTTGGCGTCGAGCCGCCCGTCATAGAGCGCGCGGCCGGCGATCGCACCTTCGAGCTTCCCACAATCAGGCATCAGCAATCTCTCCACGTCCTTGAGCGAAGCAAGTCCCCCGGAGGCGATCACGGGAATTAAGGTCGCGCCCGCCAAAGCGAGCGTCGCCTCCACGTTCAATCCTTTTAACGCGCCATCGCGGCCGATGTCCGTATAGACGATGGCGGCGACCCCGGCATCCTCGAACCTGCGCCCAAGCTCGATCACGCTCATTTCCGTGCTCGTCCGCCCAGCCTTCGACCGCCACTTTTCCGTCGCGCGCATCGATACCGACAGCGATCCGCCCGGGATAGCGCCGCGCTGCTTGCCGCACGAGCTCGGGATCGCGCACCGCCGCCGTGCCGATGATGACGCGCTTGACGCCCTTGCCAAGCCAGCCTTCGACCGTGCGCAGATCGCGAATCCCGCCGCCAAGCTGCACCGGCATTTTTACGCAGGCGAGAATCAACTCGATGGCTTTGGCATTCATCGGCCGGCCGGCGAAGGCACCATCGAGATCGACGACGTGAAGATATTCGAAGCCTTGCCGCTCAAAAATCTCCGCTTGCGCCGCCGGGTCGGCGTTGAAGATGGTGGCCTTGGCCATGTCGCCTTGCACGAGGCGCACGCATGTGCCGCCTTTGAGATCGATAGCCGGAAATAGGATCACGGTCGCCACCGCAGGAAATTGGCGATCAGCGCCAGGCCGAGTTTCTGGCTCTTCTCCGGATGGAATTGCGTGCCGACCATATTGTCGCGGCCGACGACAGCGACGATCGGGCCGCCATAATCCGTCGCGGCAACGACATTGTCGGAGGCAACGCCCGTGAAAGCATAGGAATGCACGAAATAGGCGTGCAAGCCCTCGGGTCCGGTCGGAATTCCAGAGAGCAGCGGGTGAGCCTGGCTGACGTTAAGCGTATTCCAGCCCATGTGCGGGATTTTTAACTGCGGATCGGACGGCGCGATCGCGGCGACATCGCCGCCGATCCAGCCGAGCCCCGAGGTGGTTTCGTATTCGAGGCCTCGCGCGGCCATCAACTGCATGCCGACGCAGATGCCGAGAAAAGGCCGGCCCTTCTCAATGACGGCTTCATTGAGCGCTTCGATCATGCCTGGCACCGCATCGAGCCCGCGCCGGCAATCGGCAAAGGCACCGACGCCGGGCAGCACGATACGCTCGGCTTTCGCAACCTCGCCCGCTTCGCCCGTGACCTTGATCTCCGCGGCAATGCCCGCCTCGCGCGCGGCGCGCTCGAAAGCCTTGTGCGCGGAATGAAGATTCCCGGACCCGTAATCGACGATGGCGATCATCTCGGATCATCCGGCAGAGGAAAGAGCCCGAGCACATCGCCATGCGGAGGAGACAGAGAGGGAAGCGGCGGCGGCGAGGATTGAGCGCGCGCCGTGGCGAGTTCGGAAGGCGCAGCGCCCGTCTCAAGAATGCGCCGAAAGAAGCTGCGCTCAGTATCGTCCAGCGTGGCGCCGGCCGCGACATCGGCCAGCCGATAGCCGTTCCGCCTAAGGCGCAAGCGGCGTAAATTGTTCGCCTCGAGCCCGAGCAGAAGTTCGAGCAGAACGGCGATCAAGAAAATCGCCCACCCTGCGACGAACCGGACTTCACCGCTCGCCAGCAAAAGGAACACAGCGGCCCAGGCCAGGAGTTCGAGCCAGAGCCTATGCCAGGCAAGCCAGAACGGCCCCAGCCAAAAGGCGGCGCGCGAAAAGCCTTCTGGCACGAAGACAGCTTCGATGAGTTCGGCTTTCGTCACCGGAACCGGCTGAGACGATGCCATCGCGGCGCCCGGCAGAGCGAGCGGAATCCTATCGTCCCGTAACCCGCGGCTCGGGAGGTGAACCGTATAGACGGGCATGCTTCGTTTCCATCAGCCGGTAAGCGACCCTTTGGTCGAGGGAATTTCGCTGCTCTGCCGCGCGTCGATCGCAATCGCGGCTCTCAGCGCTCGCGCGAGACCTTTGAACGCGGACTCGGCGATATGATGGCTGTTTTCCCCATATAGTGTTTCGACGTGCAAATTCATGCCCAAATGCGTAGCCAAGGCCTGGAAGAATTCGCGCACCAGCTCGGTATCGAAGCTGCCGATCTTGGCGCGCGTGAACTTCGTCCGAAAGACGAGAAAGGGCCGTCCCGACAGATCGACCGCGACGCGGGTCAAAGCCTCGTCCATCGGCAGATGCACGTCGGCGAAGCGGCTGATGCCGCGCGCATCGCCCAGCGCCTGACGCAGAGCCTGGCCAAGCGCGATGCCGGTGTCTTCGACCGTGTGGTGCGGATCGATATGCAGGTCGCCTTTAGCCGCAATCTCGATGTCGATGAGCGAATGGCGGGCGAGCTGCTCCAGCATATGGTCGAAAAAGCCGATCCCCGTCGCAATCTTGGCGAGCCCCGTGCCGTCAAGATCGACGCGGACTTCGAGGGCCGTTTCCTTGGTCTTGCGGGATATGAAAGCTTTTCGCATGGGCTCGATCTGGATCCACCTGGGCACCGGCGGAGATTAGAGCATTTTCGGGTAAAGGGAAAACCAAGGTGCCAAAAGTCCTTGTCTTGACAGGGAAATCTACGCTCCTCGGCCGGCGTAACGCGAGGCCATCGCATCGCGCCCGCCCCTTGCAAGGGCTGCCGCGACCCCATAGATGGAAAAGCCTGCTCATCCTGCCTGCCCCTGCGAGTTTTCCGCGACATGATTGACCCTTCGCCGAGCCGCGACAGCTGGCATGCGACCACGATTGTCATGGTCCGCAAGGGCGGCCGCACCGTGATCGGCGGCGACGGCCAGGTCAGCATCGGGCAGACGATCATCAAGGGCAATGCCAAGAAGGTGCGCCGGCTCGCCAAGGGCGACGTCATCGGCGGCTTTGCCGGGGCCACCGCCGACGCTTTCACTTTGTTTGAGCGGCTCGAAGCCAAGCTCGAACAATATCCGGGCCAGCTCGTCCGCGCCTGCGTGGAATTGGCGAAGGACTGGCGCACCGACCGCTATCTGCGCCGGTTGGAGGCAATGATGCTGGTGGCCGACAAGGACGCCGGCCTCGTCCTGACCGGCACCGGCGATGTGCTTGAACCTGAGGCGACCGCGGACGGCAGCATCATGGCGATCGGCTCGGGCGGCAATTATGCGCTGGCCGCGGGGCGGGCGCTGCTTCCAACCGAGCTCGACGCCGAGGCCATCGCCCGGCGTGCTCTCGAGATCGCCGCGGACATCTGCGTCTATACCAACCGCAATGTCGTGATCGAGAGCATTCCATGATCTCCAATTCGGTGCTCGCGCTCGCCGTCGATCGCGGCCTGCTCACCGCCGCCCAGGTGGAAGGGCTGCGGGCCCTGGCAAACGAAACCGCGCCGCCGGCCGCTCCGCACAGTCTGCCGCCGCCGTTGCCCCCCGCACTCCGCGACGATGCGGCCGAGCCCGACGACGAGCAGCTGCGCTTCGTCACCGGCTTTGCCGACATATTCGTCACTCTCGGTCTTGCGCTCTTCTTCGGCGCGGCCGCTTACCTCATCAGCTTCACGTTCAGCGGCGCCACATTATGGGCGATCATCGCCCTTCTCGCCTGGATCCTGGCTGAATTCTTCACCCGGCGCCGGCGCATGGCGCTGCCGAGCATCGTGCTTCTATCGCTGTTTGCGACGGCGGTCTTTGCCTGCGTGTTCCGCATCGTGTCGCACCCGCAGGAGGCAGCAAATGGACCTTGGTGGCTGCACGTCTGGGGAACAAGGCTGTGGTTCATCGAAAATGCGCCGATCATTCTGCCGGCGGCGCTGGTAACAGCGGTTTTCGTCGGTGCGCATTACTGGCGTTTCCGGGTCCCGATCACCGTTGCGGCGGGCGCTGCTGCAGTCGTGGCCGCCGTCATAGCCGCGCTCGACTGGGCCATGCCTGAGACGAGCTGGACGATCCACAACGGCCTCATGCTCGTCTGCGGGCTGTGCGTCTTCGCCCTTGCCATGGGCTTCGACATGTCGGACCCGCAGAGGCGAACGCGGCGAACCGATATCGCCTTCTGGCTGCATCTTCTTGCCGCGCCGCTCATCGTCCATCCGCTGATCACCGCGTTTCTGCAAGGCTACGCGATCGAGACACGGCTCACGACGACAACCGCACTTGCAATCCTAGCGATCTTCCTTGGGCTCGGCGTCATCTCGGTGATCATCGACCGGCGCGCCTTGCTTGTTTCAGGTCTCGTTTATGCAGGTCTCGCCTTCGGCACGCTGATAGGCCAGACGGCATTGGCCGACAAAACGATTCCCGCGACCGTGCTGGCGCTCGGCAGCTTCATTCTCCTGCTCAGCGCCGGCTGGCGGCCGCTGCGGATGCTGATCCTGCGTCTTCTGCCGGACGGGCTGACCCGACGTCTCCCTCATCCGCTGTCCCCGCAATCATGACCGAATTTTCGCCCCGCGAGATCGTTTCCGAGCTCGATCGCTTCATCGTTGGCCAGAAGCAGGCCAAGCGCGCGGTCGCGATCGCGCTGCGCAACCGCTGGCGGCGGCTGCGCCTCGAAGGAGCGATGCGCGAGGAAGTCATGCCGAAGAACATTTTGATGATCGGTCCGACGGGCTGCGGCAAGACGGAAATCTCGCGTCGCCTCGCACGATTGGCCAATGCGCCCTTCCTCAAGGTGGAAGCGACAAAATTCACCGAGGTCGGTTATGTCGGCCGCGACGTCGAGCAGATCATCCGCGATCTCGTCGAGATCGCGATTTCGATGGTGAAACAGGACAAGCGCAAAGCGCTGCAGGCACGCTCCCAGCTCGCGGCGGAGGAACGGCTGCTTGATGCGCTTGTCGGCCCGAGTGCCTCGCCATCGACACGCGATGCCTTTCGTAAGAAGCTGCGTGACGGAGAACTGGCGGACAAGGAAATCGAGATCGAATTGGCGCAGCCTTCGTCCGGCATGCCGATGTTCGAGCTGCCCAACATGCCCGGCGCCGCCATCGGCGCCATTTCGCTTGGCGACATTTTTGGCAAGGGCTTCGGCAAACAGGCAAAGCCTCGCCGTACGCTCGTCAAGGACGCTTATGAGCCTTTGATCGCGGAGGAGAGCGACAAGCTCATGGACCAGGATCAGATCGTGCAGGAGGCGATCCACGAGGTCGAGAACAACGGCATCGTGTTCCTCGACGAGATCGACAAGATCTGCGGGCGCGAAGGCCGCAGCGGCGCCGATGTCTCGCGTGAGGGCGTGCAGCGCGATCTTCTGCCGCTCATCGAAGGAACGACTGTTTCAACCAAGCACGGCGCGGTGAAGACGGACCACGTGCTGTTCATCGCCTCGGGCGCATTCCACACGGCCAAGCCTTCCGATCTTCTCCCCGAGCTGCAGGGCCGCCTGCCGATCCGGGTCGAGCTCTCGCCGCTCAACGAGGACGACTTCCGCCGCATTCTGGTCGAAACCGAGGCGAGCCTCATCAAGCAATACGAAGCCTTGCTGCGGACCGAGGGCGTCGATCTCTCGTTCGCGCCGGACGCCGTGAACGCGATCGCCAAGATCGCGGTGCAAGTGAATGCCAGCGTCGAGAACATCGGCGCGCGGCGCTTGCAGACGGTGATGGAGCGGGTGCTCGACGAGGTGAGCTTCACGGCGCCCGACCGGTTCGGCGAGACCATTCGGATCGACGCCGCCTATGTCGAGAAGAACATCGGCGATCTCGCCCGCAACGCCGATTTGAGCCGCTTCATTCTCTAGATTCGCCCGCTCATTCTGGAGGCCGGACGGCGAGGCTTGCCAGGAATCACCCCCGGCGTCATAAGCATCGCAATCCGCGGAGTCTTTATGGCCGAATTCAAACCACGCGTCTTTTCCGGCGTGCAGCCGACCGGCAATCTGCATCTTGGAAATTATCTCGGCGCGATCACCAAATTCGTGGCGCTGCAAGATACGCATGACTGCATCTATTGCGTGGTCGATCTGCACGCCATCACGGTGCCGCAGAAGCCGGCGGAACTCAAAGCCAGCATCCGTGAAGTGACCGCCGCCTTCATCGCCGCCGGCATCGACGCTGAGAAGCACATCGTCTTCAACCAGAGCCAGGTGGCAGAACACGCCGAACTCGCCTGGGTCTTGAATTGCGTCGCCCGGCTCGGCTGGCTGAACCGCATGACGCAGTTCAAGGAAAAGGCGGGCAAGGATCGCGAGAATGTCTCGGTCGGGCTCTATGCCTACCCGATCCTCATGGCGGCGGACATTCTCGTCTATCGGGCAACCCATGTGCCGGTCGGCGAGGATCAGAAGCAGCATTTGGAACTCGCCCGCGACATCGCGCAGAAATTCAACCTCGATTTCGGCGAGGAGATCGCGGCGCTCGGGCACGGCGAGACCTTCTTTCCCCTGCCCGAGCCGCTGATTTAGGGCCCGGCGACCCGTGTCATGAGCCTGCGCGACGGGACCAAGAAAATGTCGAAATCCGATCCGTCGGATTATTCGCGCATCAATCTTTCCGACGACGCCGATACGATCGCCCAAAAGATCCGCAAGGCCAAGACGGATTCCGAGCCTCTGCCGAGCGAAGTCCAAGGTCTCGCGCAGCGGCCGGAGGCCGACAATCTCGTCGGTATTTTCGCGGCCTTCGAGCAGCGCTCGAAAGCCGATGTGCTTAAAACCTTCGGCGGCAGCAATTTCTCGACCTTCAAATCGGCGCTCGTCGATCTCACCGTCGCCAAGCTCGTGCCGATCGGCAAGGCCATGGCCAAGCTCACGCAGGATCAGGCCTATATCGATGGCGTGCTGGAGCAAGGGGCGGCGCGTGCGCGTGTCCTCGCCAACGAGACGATGCAGGCGGTCAAAGACATCCTCGGTTTTGTGCGCTAAAGTTTCGGCTTCGACAATCGCAGCTGCGAGTTGCGAGAATTGACCAAGGATAGCGGTATAATTGTCCCGGCTCGCTCGCTGGCATTGGGCATCGACGATTATCGCCTCGCGGTTGATCCGTTAGCACGCGTTCTCGAAACCCCGGGCGGCGTCATGCGCATGGCGCAAAGCCGCCCAATCTTCGCGGCCATTTTGACTGGCAGCCTGGCGCTGCACCTTCTTGGGCTCTTCATCCTCAATCTTTTGGAACAAGCGCCGCCCACCCGGCCTGATGTGGGAGTCGAAATCCCGGTCGAGCTGGTGAGCGATCCCAACCCAATCAAAAAGGGCAAAGCGGAGAAAGGCGACAAGAACCAGCAAAGTGCGGCCACGGGGGAGCAGGCCAACAAGGCTGCAAAATCCGGGACAAATCCTCAAGCCGAGGCGGCAAAACCGCCGCAGCTGGAAAAACCGAAGGACTCGGCAGCAGCGGCGCCAAAGCCGCCATCGCAACCGCCGGCCGAGAAACCGGCTGTCGCTGAAAGCAAGCCCGCCGCGAGCCCGGCAAAACCCGAACCGCCGAAACAGATGGCGCAGCCGGAGCCGCCGAAACCCTCCACCATGACCGAGCCGCCAAAGCCAGTGGCCCCGGTCGAACCACCCAAACCGGCGCCTGTCCAACAAGCGATGCAGCCGCCAAAGCCAGCGCCGGCTGTCAATCCAGCGGTTATGGCAGCGCTTCAACCGCTGCTGGCGCTGCCAGCGGCAGGCGGCCAATCTCCCTATGGGCTGATGCCAGACAATTGGCAGGCCGTTGCGGTTCCCGCACCTTCCGACGATGGCGACGAGGACCTGAGCTACAAGACGGTCGTGTTCAGCAAGCTGGAACTCGCCAAGCAATTTCCGCAGGATGCCCGTGCACGCGGCGCGCGCGGCTCGGCGCTCATCCAATTCGACCTGAACGACGACGGAACGGTCAAAGGCGTCAAGCTACTGCGATCGAGCGGCGATACCGAACTCGATGTCGAAAGCCTCGCGGTCGTCGAACGGGCTGCGCCATTTCCTAAGCCGCCGCCGGGCGCGCAGAAATCCTTCGCGGCCGTGATCGAATTCGACCCCAGCCGGCGCTGAACTGACCGCCGGTAAAGCTCAACGTGTTTCGACGACCGTCTCGATCGCCTGCGCCAGAAGAGCGAGGTCGCTGGGGCGCGACGGGCGATGGTCTGCGTCCTTGACGAGGCTGAGCACGACGGGGTCGCCGGCCAGATGTTCGACGAGGATCATGGAATATTGCCAGGGCACGTCTTCATCCTTCATGCCTTGCAGGATATGAACGGGACAATGGGTCCTGATCGTCGCGCCAAGCAAGAGATGGTGCCGGCCCTCTTCAATAAGCCTGCGCGTAACCGGATAGGGCCGATCGGAATAGGCCGAAGGGATCAGGCAGCGGCCTTCGGTTTGAAGCATCGCGCGCGCTTCCGGCGAGAGTTTCTCGAAAATCAGTCGCTCGGTCATATCGACGGCGGGCGCGATCAGAACGAGGCCGGCCAGACGTTCCGCTTCGCCGGCCGCAGCCAGCGCCCGCGCGCAGAGCAGCGCCAGCCATCCGCCCATCGAGGAGCCGACGAGGATCTGCGGACGGGCGTTCATGGCGCGGATCATGACGAGCGCCTCTTCGAGCCAGGCGCCGATCGTCCCATCTTCGAATGCACCGTCGGATTCGCCATGTCCGGAATAGTCGAAGCGCAGATAGGCGCGCCCTAGCCGTGCGGCATATTGGTCGAGAAAGCTCGCCTTGGTCGAGCGCATGTCGGACATGAAGCCGCCGAGCCAGACGATGCCGGGCCGCGCATCGGCATCGAGCCGGGCATCGGACGGGCGCCGCAGATAGGCGATTTTCCGGTCTGGAGGGCCTCCGACGACGAGGAATTGTGGATGAAGCTCCCCCTCGGCGATCTCGAATTGCCGCTGCATCTCTTTCGCCCTTATGCTCCGCCTTACGAGTTCTGAGCCTCGTAGAGCCCGCTCCAGGAGTCCCAGGCGAGATCGGAAGCCATGTTACAGGTGATACGGCAAGCATCGAGCCCTGGCGAATTAAGCGGCCACGGTAGGCATCCGCTCGCCGGGCTCACGATCCTGCAGATCATACCGGAGCTGAGCACCGGCGGCGCCGAGACGGCGGCTATCGACATTGCCGCGGCGCTCGCCGAAGTCGGCGCCAAAGCGCTTGTTGCGAGCGAAGGCGGCCGGATGGCGGGGGAATTGCGGGCCAATGGGGGTATCTGGCTGCCTTTCCCGGCGCGGACGAAAAATCCGCTCGCGATGGCGTTCAACCGGCGCCGCCTGGCTGAGCTGATCGAAAGCGAATCGGTCGCCCTCGTTCATGCAAGGTCCCGCGCTCCGGCCTGGGTCGCTCACGGCGTGACGCGGCGCAAGAAGATTCCTTTCGTAACCACCTATCATGGCGCCTACTCCGCCAAGGGCCCATTCAAATTGTTCTACAATTCGATCATGGCCAAGGGCGATGCCGTGATCGCCAATTCCACCTATACGGCGCGGCGTATTGCGGAACTCTATCCCTTTGCGACCGACAATATCCGCATTATCGAACGCGGAATCGATCTTCGCGTCTTCAATCCGCAGGACGTCGATCCAAGCCGCGTGAAAAGCCTGCGCCAAGCTTGGAACGTTGCGCCGGAAGAGAGAATCATTCTCCTCGCGGGGCGGCTCACCTCTTGGAAGGGCCACAAAACCCTGATCGAAGCGGCCCGACTCCTCGCGGCGGGCGGCCTATCGGGGACGAAGTTCGTGCTGGCCGGCGACGACCAAGGTCGCACCTCCTATGTCAACGAGGTCGACGCGGCAATCGCCCAAGCCGGGCTCAAAGGTACGGTGCTGCGCACCGGCCATTGCGGCGATGTCCCGGCCGCGTTGCTCGCCGCAGCCGCCGCGGTCGTGCCGTCGACGCGGCCGGAAGGTTTTGGCCGGGTCGCGGTAGAGGCGCAAGCGATGGGGACGCCGGTCATCGTTTCCGACCTCGGTGGCTTATCCGAACTGGTTTCGGAGCCTTCCGATGCCGATATAAAGCTGCGGACCGGCTGGCGCGTCCCGGCGGGCGATGCAAAAGCCCTCGCCGCAGCCATTTTTGAAGTTTTGAAACTGGGGGCGGCGGCACGCGATGCGTTTGCGCTTCGCGCGCGCGCCGGTGTTCTGCGCCGGTTTTCCGTGGAACGCATGCAAGCGGAAACCCTCGCAACCTATGCGGCGTTACTCCGTCCGCGGAGCTGATGCGCGAGTTTGATGCAGAATTGGCGATAATCCCGCTTTGAGACCCGGCAAGATGCCCAAGGGATTTTCGCGCGCCTTCTTCGCTCCATTGACTTCGCCGCACAATGCAACGATTCTGCAAGGCGGGTCCGCCGCGGTGCAGGAACGGGATCTACGTATCGCCGCCTTAATCGCCGGATTCGATCATTTATTAGAGGAGACCAACCCATTCGCCGTCCCATGAAGAGCACTCAGGCCCCGCAAAAGGACGGGCCTCGTATCAACCGTGAAATCCGCGCTCGCGAAGTTCAACTCATCGATGCCGAAGGACATAACCGCGGCATCGTTCAAGCTCCCGAAGCGCAGCAATTGGCCGACGAGGCCGGATTGGACCTCGTCGAAATTGTCCCAACCGCCGATCCCCCCGTTTGCAAGATCCTGGATTACGGCAAATTCCGCTTTCTCGAGCAGAAGAAAGCCGCCGAGGCGCGCAAGAAGCAGAAAGTCGTCGAGATCAAGGAAATCAAACTGCGGCCGGGCATCGACGACCACGACTACGGCGTGAAGATGAGATCGGTCCGCCGTTTTTTCGAGGAAGGCGACAAGGTCAAGGTTACCCTGCGCTTTCGTGGCCGCGAGATGGCGCACCAGGAGCTTGGATATAAGCTCCTCGAACGGGTTCGCAGCGAAACCCTGCCCTTCGCTAAGGTCGAGACCGAACCCTCGATCGAGGGGCGCCAGATGGTGATGATCCTGGCGCCCAAATAGTTTGGCGCCGGTTGCATTGGCGGCGGCTTTGCGTTTATAAACCCCGCTCTTGGAACCGCCCGGCGAGGGCTGCCGTGGCGGTTCTTTCGCTCGTTCGGCAACGAACGGAGCGGGGATATCCCCGCTCGAAAACAATGACGGCGCCGAATTCGGCTGCCCGATGGAGACGAGCAAATGCCCAAGTTGAAGACCAAATCGGGCGCCAAGAAGCGATTCAAGCTGACGGCGACCGGCAAGGTGATCTATGCG
This sequence comes from uncultured Alphaproteobacteria bacterium, assembly GCA_963759985.1. Lineage (GTDB taxonomy): Bacteria > Pseudomonadota > Alphaproteobacteria > Rhizobiales > Beijerinckiaceae > Methylovirgula. Next base: position 483,770 of record CAVXBI010000001.1, on the reverse strand, counting down.
CATCGCGGCAAGCGCCATGGCATGATCAAGCGCACCAACAAGCAGATCCGCAATCTGCGCGGCACCAACGTCCTGTTCAAGACCGACGGCGAGAACGTGAAGAAATTCTTTCTGCCCAACGCCTGAAAGTCTTTGCCCATCCACTCTGGTTGTCGTTCACTCGGAGATCTGCCATGGCTCGCGTCAAGCGCGGCGTTACCTCGCATGCCAAACACAAGAAGACACTGCGCGCCGCCAAAGGTTTCTACGGCCGGCGTAAGAATACGATCCGCGCCGCCAAGGCGGCGGTCGATCGCTCCATGCAATATGCGACGCGCGACCGCAAGACAAAGAAGCGCGAGTTCCGCGCCCTTTGGATCCAACGGCTCAACGCCGCGGCGCGCGAATTCGGCCTGACCTATTCGCGCTTTATCGACGGTCTTTCCCGCGCCGGAATAGAGATCGACCGCAAGGTTCTCTCGGAGCTTGCAATTCGCGAGCCCGTGGCCTTCAAAGCGATCGTCGAACAGGCGAAGGCGGCTTTGCCCGCCAAGGCTTGAGAGTATCTTTCTCCCTGTGGGAGAAGGTTCTAATCGACGCCGTTCGGATCGACGCTGAGAATCATCCGCTTGCGCCGCCCGTGCTGCACGATCACCACGCCGTGGTGCCGATGGCGGTAGGCGTAAGTGTGTTGGTTTGCGCCGGGCGGCACCGGCATGAGGTGGCGCTCATGGGCGACGGGGCCGAAGTCCGCGAGGCAACGATTATAAGCATCGGCTTCCTGAATCTTCTCGCAGTCCTTGATTGTCGCCGGCGCCGCGTAAAGCGTTGTCGCGGCTAGGTTGAAACTGAGCGCGACGAAGATCGGCATGAAGTGTCGCAAAGCTTTTATCCTCTCAAGGAGGCCCCGGTCTTTTCGACCACTTCCGTGACGATCCGCGCGGCCACGGCGCCGATCTCGGCCTCGGTCAACGTCCGATCGCGCGGCTGCAACGTCACCGCCACGGCGATCGATTTCTTGCCTTCGGGAATCCCCGCGCCTTCGTAGACATCGAAAATGGTGACCTCGGTAACGAGCAGGCGATCGGCGGCCTGCACCGCGTTTACGATGTCGGCGGCTTTCACGCCGCGCTCGACCACGAAGGCGAAATCGCGTTCGACCGGCATGAATTCCGAAAGCTCCAGCTTCGGCTTGGTCTTCGTCGGTTTCGATTTGGGCGGCGGTATGGCGTCGAGCCGCAGTTCGAAGGCAACGAGCGGCCCGGCGATGCCAAGTTCGTCGAGCACGCGCGGATGAAGTTCGCCGAAATGACCGACGACGTTTTTCGGCCTGAATTGCAGCGCGCCGGAACGGCCGGGATGAAACCAGGGCGGCCCTCCCGGCACGATCTCGAATGCGCCGAGTGGAGCGCCGACGGCTCCCAGCAGCGCCAAGGCATCCGCCTTGGCATCGAAAACATCGAGGCTTTCGTCGCCGGCCGTCCAGTGCCGCCCGGCGGCCGCAAGCCGCGCTCTGCCCCGCCGCAGCCCGGCGGCGGCGATCTTCTGGTCCGCCGGTTCCGTGCCTTTGAAGACCTGCCCGACCTCGAACAAGGCGACATCCCCAAAACCGCGATCGGCATTGCGTTTGGCGGCACCAATGAGACCTGGCAGGAGACTCGGGCGCATATCCGATAGGTCCGCGGCGATCGGATTGGCGAGCCGCAAGGCCTCATCGCCTCCGCCAAACAGAAGCGCCTGCTCATGCGAGATAAAGGACCAGCAGACAGCCTCGACAAGTCCGTTGGCGGCCAGCGCGCGCTTTGCGGTCCCGACCCGCCTCTGCAGTGCATCGAGCACCGGCATTGCGACCTTGGCATCGTCCGGCGGGAGGGGTTCGGAAGGAATCCGTTCGAGGCCGGCGATGCGCAGGATTTCCTCGACGAGATCGGCTTTGCCTTCGATATCCGGGCGCCAGGTCGGAGCTTCGACCGCCACCAGGTCGCTGTTGCCAATGACGCGGCCGAGTTTGAATCCGAGATGTTCGAGGATCCCCGCCATTTCGGAGGGGGAAAACTCGACGCCGGTCAGCCGACGCACCTCGCTCCAGGGAAAGACGATGCGGGTCTTCGGCTCCGGCACATGGCCGGCAAGCACGACGTCGGAGGCCACGCCGCCGCATATTTCGAGGATGAGCTGCGTCGCATAGTCGAGGCCGGGCAGGCAGAAGGCCGGATCGACGCCGCGCTCGAATCGATAGCGCGCATCAGAGACGATGCCGAGACGCCGCCCGCTACGGGCGATGTTTTTCGGGTCCCATAGAGCGGATTCGATCAGCACATCGGTCGTCGCCTCGGTGCAACCGGAGGCCTCGCCGCCAATGATGCCGGCAATCGATTGGACGCCGTCGTCGCTGGCGATGACGACCACGTCCTCGTCGAGCTCATAGGTCTTGCCGTCGAGCGCCAACAAGCTCTCGCCCTCGCGCGCGCGACGCAGGCTGAGATCGCCATGGATCTTGCGCGCGTCGAAGACGTGCAGCGGCCGCGCCCGGTCGAAGGTCAGGAAATTTGTGATGTCCACAAGCGCGTTGATCGGACGCAGGCCGATGGCCGTGAGCTGTCTTTGCATCCACTCCGAACTCGGTCCGTTTTTCACCCCGCGCACCAGGCGCAGCGCGAAAGCCGGAGCAAGATGCCGATCGGCTGGCGCGAAATCGAGCTTCACGCCGGCGGGACAGGGAAATTGGCCATGCACAGGGATAACAGGTGGCGTCGTCAATCGGCCGAGTTCCGCCGCGGCCAGATCGCGCGCGATGCCGGCAACCGCCATGGCATCCGGTCGGTTCGGCGTCAGGTTGATTTCGATGACCGGATCGTCGAGGGCGGCCCATTGCACATAGGCCATGCCGACCGGCGCATCCTCCGGCAGTTCGAGAATGCCGCCGTGATCTTCTGAAAGTTCAAGTTCGGCGCCGGAACAGAGCATCCCGTTCGAACTCGACGCCGCGGATGACGCCCTTGCCGAGCGTGACTTGCTTGCCGGGAATATAGGTACCCGGCGCGGCGAAGACCGACTTCAGGCCAATACGCGCATTGGGCGCGCCGCAGACCACTTGGATCGGCCGGTCGCCGCCGCTATCGACCAGACAGACGCGCAGCCGACCGGCATTGGGATGCGGCTTTGCGTCGACAATCGCGGCGACGACGAAACCTTTGAGAGAGGCCGCGGGGTCGTGCACACGCTCGACCTCGAGGCCGATCTTCGTCAGAGTTGCGACGATTTCCTCAAGCTTGGCGTCGGTCTCGAGATGGCGCTTGAGCCAGGATAGGGTGAACTTCATTGCGATTCCGGTTGCGGCGTCACGGCCGAACCCTTTGCGGCGGCGTTTCGGCGAAGCGGGCTTGCCCGCCTCTATTCAACAGATTGACGGCGAATTCCAGCCTGGACCAATCTCAGGCACTGCGCCGTTCGGTGAAACGACCGAACTTGCGGTAGCGGATGAGATAGGCCGGCGCCAGAGCCTCGAAGGATTCCGGGATCATACCAAGCCCCGCCAAGGTCCGGCCCTCAGCCGAGGCTTCAGCGGAAACCACGTTGTCCCGGCGCAGAAGTTCGACCTGGTCGGGCGTGATGACAAAGATCTCCGGCAAAAGACCGAACGACAATTTCGCCGCGCTCTCGATCATCCCGCCCATGACTTTCGCCAGCCCGAACGGGATCGGGACGAGCAAGCGCCTGCGCTCCGTGACAGTCAGAATATAGGCCATGATCTCGCGCAGGCTGCGCACTTCCGGACCGCCGAGTTCGCAGGTGGTCCCCGGTTTGACCCCGCCGTCGAGAGCAAGCGCCACGGCTTTGGCGACGTCTCCGGCATAGACCGGCTGCAGCTTGGTGAAACCGCCCCCGATCAGCGGCAGGGCGGGCATGAACCGCGCCATCGTCGCAAAGCGATTGAAGAATTGATCTTCCGCGCCGAAGACAACGGAAGGACGCAGAATCACCGCGCCCGGCATCGTCTCGCGCGCGGCCTGTTCACCCGCAGCCTTGCTTCTGGCGTAGAGCGAGCGCGAGGAAGGATCGGCGCCGATCGCCGAGACATGGACGAGATTTTCGATGCCGGCCTCGCGCGCCGCCACCGCGACGTTGTGCGCGCCCAAGCGATGCACGGCATCGAAACTTTGGCCGCCACGTTGGCGCAGAATTCCGACAAGATTGACCGCGGCATCCGCCTTCCGCAGGACCGCGGCCACGGATTCCGGGTAGCGCAGATTGGCCTGGACAGGATGGATCTGGCCCACGCCGCCAAGCGGCTGAAGATGGAAGGCAAGATCGGGCCGCCTCGTCGCCACGAGGATGCGCCAGCCACGCTTCGCCAGGGCGCGCACCACATGCCGGCCGAGAAAGCCGGAGCCACCAAAGACAGTGACCACCCGGCCGGATCGCTTCACATATTCGTTCATCGGATCATCCGTCGAGAGCAGGCGAGGCTTTGCCGTGACGTTCTTCTAGTTAAGGATGGCGGCTCTGCATAGGCCCTGCGCGGGACCGGGGCTCGCCTGGCAATTGACAAGGCGCCGAACCGGCTCCTATGGAGGTTGCCCCCTGCCCTGGTGGCGGAATTGGTAGACGCGCTGGTTTCAGGTACCAGTGGTGAAAGCCGTGGAGGTTCGAGTCCTCTCCAGGGCACCATGGAGTATCTTCATCAATCCTATGGGTCGCGTTAAGGCCGCGTGACCGCCGCCCCAACATCATGTGCGCGGCAGGCTTGTCGCTAGTGACCGGTGCGGCAGGGCATGACATAAGGCGGCATGGCGAATCCTACCCCCCTTCGCTCCGATCCGGGCTTCGGGATCTATGTGCACTGGCCGTTTTGCCTGTCGAAGTGCCCCTATTGCGACTTCAACAGCCACGTCCGTTCCGAGCCCATTGACGAGAAAAGATTCGTCGCCGCCATTACGGCCGAGCTTGCGCATCGCGCCAGCCTTACTACGGGACGGCTGGTCCGCTCGATTTATTTCGGCGGCGGCACGCCGTCCTTGATGAAGGCGTCAAGCGTCGCCGCGATCCTCGAAGCGACCGCGCGGCTTTGGCGGCACGCGCCCCAAGTGGAAATCACGCTCGAAGCCAATCCGTCGAGCGTCGAGGCAGGGCGTTTCCGCGATTACCGTGCCGCCGGCGTCAACCGCGTATCGATCGGCGTCCAATCCTTCAATGACGCCGACTTGAAAATGCTTGGCCGGCTGCACACGGCCGCCGAGGCCTCGGCCGCGCTTGATGTCGCGGCTTCCATCTTCGAGCGCTATTCCTTCGATCTCATCTATGCGCGCCCGCAGCAAAGCGTGAAAGCCTGGCGCACGGAATTGAAAGCGGCGCTGGCGCGCGGTTCCGATCATTTGTCGCTCTATCAATTGACGATCGAGCCCGACACGATCTTCGAGCGGCTCAATTCGGCTGGAAAGCTGCCCATGCCCGATGCCGATATGGGACGCGCCTTTTGGGACACAACGCAGGAACTGACCGCTGCGGCCGGCCTGCCGCCCTATGAGGTCTCAAACCACGCCCGGCCCGGAGCCGAGAGCCGGCACAATCTCATCTATTGGCGCTATGGCGAATATGTTGGCGTCGGACCGGGGGCGCATGGCCGCATCATGACGCCGAACGGACGCCGCGCGCAGTCGACCGAGCGGCATCCGGAAATGTGGTTGACGGTCGTCGAGACTGACGGCCAAGCGCTGGTCGAGGACGAAATGCTGTCGAGCGAAGAACAGGGCGATGAATTTCTGCTGATGGGCTTGCGCCTCGCGGAAGGAATCGAGCCGGCCCGTTTCGAGGCTGTGGCCGGCCGCAAGCTCGATCCGGCACGGATCTCTTCACTCGTCTCCGAAGGCATGGTGGAAGTGACGCCTGCCGGGCGTCTGCGAGTCAGCGCCGAAGGCTTCCCCGTGCTCGACGCGGTGGTCGCCGATCTTGCGGCTTAATCCTGCAATCAGGTCGCGGACGAATTTGCCGCGAGATTGCGCGGTGCGGCGCTAAGCTGCGCGGTCGTCCCGTTGTTGATCTGCAAGACTGCCAGAGCGCGCTCGTTCAAGCCGTTGGGCAGAAAGCGGAAGACACCGTCGACGCCGTTGAACCCGGCGCGATTGGTCAACACGTCTTGCGAGAAATGATCCGTACCCGGCCTGCGCGCCAGCGCCACGGCGAGCGAGGCCGCATCATAGCCAAGCGTTGCGATGCGCGTCGGGTCCGCGTTGAATCGCGCTCGGTAGCGTGCGGCGAAGGCCGTAAATCCGCCATTGGCCGGCGCCGCAAACCAAGCACCCTGCAGCGCCGGCAGACCTAACACACGCGTGTCGTTCCAAAGGCCGGTACCGAGAATTTGCAGCTTTTTCGAATCGATGCCGGCGCTCGAGAGCGCCTGCGCCATCGCGGGCATGGCGTCGGCTTGTTCGGGGATGAACAACGTGTCGATCGAATTGCCGAGCGCTGCAATCTTCTGCACAGAGGCGCTCAAAGTTTGCGGCTGGTAGTGTTCGATCTCCATCACCCGCAAGCCGCGACGCGCCGCAAATTGTTGGAATTCGGCTTCGGCCACGTGGCCGTAATCGTTGTCGGGAATCAGCGCGGCGAAGGATCTCTTGCCATGGGACGCAGCGTAATCGACGATCCGGTCGACATAGTTCTCAATCAGGAACGAAAGAAGATAGACGCCGGGTCCCGCGGTCGAGGCATCGGTCGAGAAGGCGACCACCGGCTTGCTGGCGCCTTGCGCAATCTGGCTGACTGCGCGGACGTTGGGCGAGAACAGCGGACCGAGGATGAGTTCGTCGCCTTCGGAAATGGCGGCCTGAGCCGCGTCGTGCGCCCCTTCTGGAGTTGAACGATCGTCCTTCACGAAGATCGTAATATCAGTACCGCCCGCTTCCGACAGGGCAAGATCGGCAGCATTGCGCAAAGACGCGCCGACGAGGCTCGGGTCGCCCGCGCCTTGAGTCAAAGGCAGGATCATCGCGACATGGACGGGCCCCGTGCCGATCTGATCGCCGTTGGTCGCCGGCGCTCCGGGCAATGGCTCCGATTGGACCGGAGTGACTGGGGCAGAGGCCGTGATATCGCCGTTGCTGCTTTGACTCGACGACATCCCGCCGCAGGATGCCAAAGTCAGGGCCACCGCCGCAGCGGCCAGGAACTTCAAGCCGTCGGCCCCAAAACTTGGTGTGGGATTCCGCGCGCGCCTGTCGGAAGAGCCGTTGGCCAAGGCGAAAACTCCTCTCGGCGCATCCGCAGGGGATTGCCGCATCGCATGCCGCCGGAACGCCTGCCATAACGAACCGCACAGCCTCGACGCGCGGCCCAAGCCCGAGTCCCGCCTCGATCTTTCAAGACATATATCGCTTTTCACGCAACCGAAAGTAAACGAAGGCCAAGATGGCCTGTGGTCTTGTGATCGATTTTGTCTTGTTCTATAAATGAAACGTTCGGGCGGTATATAGAACGGTGTTCGAGGCGGCGGGTCCCATGAGCGCGAACAGAAAGCCGGAGGTCAGGCCACAGGCCTCGGGTGAAGGCCCGGCGACATTCACTGCCTTTGGGCTCAAGGCCGAGGCAGAACCTTTGGCGCCCGGCCTTCACGTGGTGGCAACGCCCATCGGCAATCTCGCCGATATTTCGTTGCGTGCGCTCGCAACTTTGGCTGGCGCCGATGTGGTCGTTGCCGAAGATACGCGTGTCACCAAGACGCTGCTCGCCCACTACGGCATAGCAACGCCGCTCGTTGCCTATCATGAGCATAATGCCGAGGTCATGCGGCCGCATTTGCTCGCCCGACTCGCCAACGGGGCGGCGCTGGCCCTCGTCTCCGACGCGGGTACGCCGCTCATTTCCGATCCCGGCTATCGGCTCGTCGCGGAGGCATTGGCGAATGGCCAATCGGTGACTTCGGTGCCGGGCGCCTCCGCCGTGCTCACCGCCTTGGTGGTCGCGGGCTTGCCGACCGACAGGTTCTTCTTCGAAGGCTTTCTGCCGCCGAAGGCGGCGGCTCGCCGACAGAGGATTGCCGAACTTTCCGCGATCCCCGGAACTTTGGTCTTTTTCGAATCGCCCCGGCGGGTCGCCGAAACGCTGACCGATCTCGCCACGGTGCTCGGCCCACGCGACGCGGCGTTGGCGCGCGAGTTGACCAAGGTTTTCGAAACCGTTCGGCGCGGGAAGCTTCCCGACCTTGCCGCCGCGGTCTCGGGAGCGGAGCCGCCAAAAGGCGAGATCGTGCTCATTGTAGGGCCGCCATTGGAAGGAGCGCCCAAGATCGACGGCCCGGATCTCGATCTGCGCATCGGCAAAGCGCTCGAGACCCTCTCGGTGAAGGAGGCGGCGGCCGTGATCTCGGCCGAGACCGGTCAGCCGCGCCGCAAAGTCTATGCCCGGGCGATCGAACTTGCAGCGCGCGAGCGCTAAGGCGGGCAAGCGCCGCCAGGCGCTTCTCTCCGGGCGCCGCGCCGAAGCCGCGGCCGCTTTGTTTCTGCGGCTCAAGGGCTACCGCATCTTGGCGCGCCGTTTTTACGTTAACGGCGGCGAGATCGACCTCATTGCGCGAAAATTCGACGCGATCGCCTTTGTGGAAGTGAAGATGCGGCCGACGCTCGTCGAAGCCATGACGGCGATCGATGCTCAAAAGCGGCGGCGGATGTCGCGCGCCGCTTGCCATTGGCTTGCCGCAAACCCCTGGGCGGCGCGCTTGACGCTACGTGGGGATGCGATCTATCTCGCGCGCTGGCGATGGCCGCGCCACGCCATTGCTGCGCTGCCCTTGGATATCGGATAAATTCTTTTTGTTTGACGGGTCTTACGCCACAATGGACAAGCAAAGATCGAATTGATTTAGGCGTGACTTCGCGCAGCCCGACCGGCGCGCGGCGACGCGCAACAGGACATTGGACAATGAGCAGGCCCGAACGCGCCTTGCACCCGACACCGCCCGCCGAGATAAGCGGCGACAAAGGTTCGCGCAGCGTCGAGACCGCGGCGGGCGCGGCGGCGCCCGGCATCGTCGCCGATCTCATCGCCGTGCTCGTCGCGGTCACCGCGGGCGAACCGCGGGTGCTGACGCTTCAAGACGCGCGCGCCCTCCCCTCCGGTCCATTCGAACTGACGCATCGCTCGCTGCAATCGGGGCTGCGCGCCTGGGTCGAGCGGCAAACGCATCATCCGCTCGGTTATGTCGAACAGCTCTACACTTTTGCCGATCGCGACCGCGGCCTCGGGCCCGATCAGCGGGTCATATCGATCAGCTATCTCGGCCTGACGCGCGAACAGCCCGCGGCCGGCGATTATGAAGCGAGCTGGCAGAGCTGGTATAATTTTCTACCCTGGGAAGATCGGCGCCTCGGCGTCCCGCCGATGATCGAGAAGGATTTGCTGCCAAACCTCAAAGCCTTCGCCGAAGCGGCGCCGAGCGCTTCTCTGCGCCAAGATCGCGCCAACCGTATTGCTGTGACTTTCGGCCTTGGAGGCCGGGCTTGGAACGAGGAGCTGGTGCTGCCGCGCTATGAGCTCCTCTACGAAGCAGGCCTCATTCCGGAGGCACGGCGCGCAAGGCCGGAACTCGGGCAGGCCCCGGTGCAAGGCCGCAGCATGATCCTCGATCATCGCCGCATCCTCGCCACCGGCATCGCGCGGCTCAGGGCCAAGATCAAATATCATCCCGTGGTCTTCGAACTCGTGCCGGACACGTTCACCCTTCTGCAATTGCAGCGCTGCGTCGAAGCGCTGGCCGGACGCCTGGTGCATAAGCAGAACTTTCGCCGGCTGGTGGAACAGCAGGAACTCGTTGAAGAAACGGGCCAAATGAGCCAGGACACGCGCGGACGCCCGGCCAAGCTCTTCCGCTTCCGCCGCGAAATCTTGACCGAACGCGCCATCGTCGGAACGAAGCTTCCGATCTCGCGCTCTTGACAAAACTTATACTCAACCCCAGCATATTACCAACTAATGCTCAGGCGGAGTATATGCCATGGCAACGACCGCGCTTGCGCCTCGGGAGGATCTTTATGCCAAGGTCCGGCATCAGATTCCCGCCATCGAGTGGCCGATCTTCGCCGCCGATATCGACGCTATTCAGACGCTGAAGAAGCGCCGGAATGCGGTGATCCTGGCGCATAATTACCAAACGCCGGAGATCTTCCATTGCGTCGCCGACATCGTTGGCGACAGCCTCGCGTTGGCACGCGAGGCGACGCGGATCGATGCCGAAGTCATCGTGCTGGCCGGCGTTCATTTCATGGCGGAGACGGCAAAACTCCTCAATCCGAGCAAAACGGTTCTGATCCCCGATTCCAAAGCGGGATGCTCGCTCGCCGAAATCGATCACGCCGGAGAACGTGCGCGAGCTGCGCCGCAAATATCCAGGCGTGCCGATCGTCACTTATGTGAACACATCGGCGGCGGTGAAGGCCGAATCCGACATTTGCTGCACTTCCGGCAATGCCCGCGCGGTGATCGAGTCCTTGGGCGTGCCGCGGGTGATCATGATTCCGGATGAATATCTGGCGAAGAATGTTGCCGCGGAGACCGGCGTCGAGATCATCACCTGGGCCGGCCATTGCGAAGTGCATGAGCGATTCGGCGTCGAGGAGGTCGCGCAATTGCGCGAGGATTATCCCGGCGTCGTCATCCTGGCGCATCCGGAATGCCCGCCGGAGGTCGTGCAGGCCGCCGATTTCTCCGGCTCGACGGCGGCAATTTCGTCTTATGTCGGCAAGAACCGGCCGGAGCGCTTGGCGCTGCTCACCGAATGTTCGATGAGCGACAACATCGCCATCCAATATCCGGAGCTCGAATTCATTCGCCCCTGCAATCTCTGTCCGCACATGAAGCGCATCACGCTGCCGAAGATTCGCCGGGCGCTGGAGACGATGCAGCATGAGGTCGAGATTGATCCCGTGACAGCGGCGCGGGCGCGCCGCGCCGTCGAACGCATGCTGGGGGTGCGATGATGGACATGCACGATCTCAAGGGACGGCCGCTGATCGTCGGTGGCGGCGTAGCCGGGCTGATGACGGCGCTCAAGCTCGCGCCGGAGCCTTGCGTGCTGCTCAGCAAGGCGCCGTTGGGGCTTGAGACGTCGAGCATTCTCGCACAGGGCGGAATTGCCGCGGCGGTCGGGCCAGATGACGATCCTGCGCAGCATGTCGCGGACACGCTGGCGGCCGGCGACGGCCTCTGCGTCGCGCCGATCGTCGAGGCCATTGTCCGGGCTGCGCCTATGGCCATCGCCGATCTCGAACGTTTCGGAGTGCAATTCGACCGCAGCCCGGACGGCGCATTGGCGCTCGGGCTCGAGGCCGCGCATCGGCGGAAGCGCATTGTTCATGCCGGCGGCGACGCAACCGGGCACGAGATCGTCCGCGCCTTGACACGAGCCGTCCGCGCGACGCCCTCGATTGCGGTGATCGAGGGCCTGGCCGCACGGCGCTTGAGCGTCGAAGACGGTGCCATCACCGGCCTCATCGCTTCCGGAGCGAATGGTCCGGTCCTTTTGCGCACGAACCGCGTCGTCATCGCCACCGGCGGCATCAGCGGTCTCTTCCTGCATGGAACAAATCCCGGCGGCTCCTTCGGACAAGGCCTCGCGCTGGCGGCGCGCGCCGGCGCTTTGCTGGCCGATCTCGAATTCATCCAGTTCCACCCGACTGCGCTCGACGCGGCGGGATCGCGCTTGAGCCTCATCAGCGAAGCAGTGCGTGGCGAAGGCGCCATACTGATCGATGAGAACGGCACGCGCTTCATGGCGGATACGCCGCGCGCGGAACTCGCGCCGCGCGACGTCGTGGCACGCGCCGTCTGGCGGCATATGCATGATGGGCATCGCATCTTTCTCGATGCGCGCAAGGCACAGCATCTCGATTTTGCGGCGCGTTTCCCGGCCGTCACGGCGCTTTGCCGCGCGGCGGGAATCGATCCCGTCAAAGAGCCGATCCCCATACGCCCAGCCGCGCATTATCACATGGGCGGCATCAAGGTGGATCTTGGCGGTCGCACCTCGCTCAATGGGCTCTGGGCCTGCGGAGAGGTCGCTTGCACGGGCCTGCATGGCGCCAATCGCCTCGCCAGCAATTCTCTCCTCGAAGCGGTGGTCTGCGCCGGCTTTACCGCCGCGAGCATCAAAGCAACGCGAGCCGCGCGGCGGCCGGTGGGTCGCGCGGAGCCGGTCACGTCCCGCAGCGAAGCCGGTCCCGTGCGGGCGATTTTTCGCGCGCCGCGGGAGTTTTGCGCGACGGTGAGACGCTGCGCCATGCGGCGGGCGAACTTCATGCACTCGCGGCCGCGCATCGCGAGGCGAGCGATGCCGCCCTCGTCGGCTTGATGATCGTCATTGCCGCGCTTCGCCGCGAAGAAAGCCGCGGCGCGCATTATCGCGAGGATTTTCCCCTTCACGCCGCTGCTTCGAGCTGGCGGCGCGAGATAGCGCCCAACGAAGCCTTCGAGGCGGCACGCGAACTCCTGCCCGAAGCCGCCTGAAGGTGGCACTATGACCGGCCTGCCGCGGATCATGATCGAGCCGCTCGTCCGTGCGGCTCTGCTCGAGGACCTCGGGCGCGCGGGCGATCTGACGACCGACGCGATCGTCCCCGCGGGCGCCCGCGCCGAACCTGCGCTCGTTGCGCGTCAGGCGGGCGTCGTCGCCGGCCTCGACCTCGCGAGACTGAGTTTCGAACTGATCGATCCGACAATCGAGCTGCACGTCGCAAAGCCCGATGGCGCCAAGATCGGACCGGGAGAAACGATTGCGACCGTGCATGGACCGGCGCGTGGCATCCTCACCGCCGAGCGAACGGCGCTGAATTTTCTCTGCCATCTGAGCGGCATTGCGACCGCCACCGCCGCGGCTGTCGCAGCGGTCGCGGGATCCAAAGCGCAGATTGTCTGTACCCGCAAGACGACGCCGGGTCTGCGCGCCGTCGAAAAATATGCGGTGCGAATGGGTGGAGGCACGAACCATCGTTTCGGCCTCGACGATGCAGTCCTCATCAAGGACAATCATGTCGCAATTGCCGGCGGCGTCACGGAAGCGCTGCGGCGCGCGCGCGAAAATGTCGGCCATATGGTCAAGATCGAAGTCGAGGTGGATTCGCTTGCCCAACTCGCCGAGGCGCTGGCCTCAAAGGCCGATGCCGTTCTCCTCGACAACATGTCGCCCGCCTTGTTGGCGCAGGCGGTGGCCATGGTGGACGGAAGAGCGATCACCGAAGCCTCTGGCGGCGTCACGCTCGAAAAGGTGGCGGCGATCGCCGCATCCGGCGTCGATCTGATTTCCATCGGCTGGCTGACCCATAGCGCAGCGGCGCTCGACATCGGGCTCGATTTCCGGGGCTAAGGCGCCAGACAAGAAAGCTGTCGTGACCGTTTGGATTACTTTGAAATCTGCGGGGCCGCTTGTTTCGCTTGCCCGCCTTGGGCGGCGGTCCAGGGGGTGCAAATGGGGCTTGCGTCGAGAGTAGCCGCTTCACAGCGCGCGAGCGCTCCCGTGTACGTGTCGAGGAGCCAAATGCTTTGCGGCTCGGATGGGATCGGAATGGCGGAATATCGCGCATCGCCTGCAAGTGCCGGCATTGCCAGGCCGATGAGAATGCATCCGAATATCGAGCGCATGGTTGCTCGCCTTTCCATGCTTGCCCGTCACGCCACGCCCGGGCACGACATCGGCAATGCCGACATTACTATTGAGCGCCTTGTTTACGAATGCCGGAGGAATCTGAAGTAAAAAGCCACGAACGCCAAAACAATGCCAATATTCGCTGCGAGCCGTTCCCAGAATTGGTTTCCGAAGAACCCGAAATCTATACCGACTATGACGGCTATCATCGCCGCCAGATAAAGCCCGACAGCTACCTGTCTGCTCATTTCAGCCGGAACCGCCATTTTGGGTTCTCCATCACGCTATCATTCCACAGTTAGCCCCATGCCTGCCGCTGAGCATGGTCATTCCGGGCGCAGGGTCAAGCGTCAGAATTCGGCGGCTCCGGCTGGCGAGATTTCAAACTGTAACAGTGCCCAAAATTGACTTCGCTCGCCTCTTGCCCCTATAAGGCGCGCGGCTTAGGGCTGTGTCTCCCAATTTTTTCGCGTCCCCCGGCCGGTGCGGCCGGACGGCGGATTTTGCGCCAGGCCTATGACGCGGCTGAACATTCGCGACGGAGTGGAACGTGAAGCGGACCTTTCAACCGAGTAAGCTGGTGCGCAAGCGTCGGCACGGCTTTCGCGCCCGCATGGCGACCGTCGGCGGCCGCAAAGTGATCGCCGCCCGGCGCGCGCGCGGCCGCAAGCGCCTGTCGGCCTGAGGCTCGAAGCTCACGTTCGAGTCCGCCTCAGCCGCAGTCCAGCGCCTCCCGCGGGAGCGGACCATGATCGCCGGCAGCATGGATGAGGCCCCCCCGCCGACCCTCGCGCGGCTGAAGACGCGCGCCGAATTTCTGAACGCCGGCAAAGGAAAGCGATTTCACGCCAAAAGTTTCACCCTGCAGGCCGTCCGGCGGCAGGCCGACGCGGCCGAGGCTCGCCCGCGCTTCGGCTTTACCGTGACCAAGAAACTCGGCAACTCGGTCGTCCGCAACCGCATTCGCCGCCGGCTGAAGGAGGCCTTGCGGCTCTTGCCGAGCCTTTCGTCGCGCCCTGGCTATGATTATGTGATCCTTGCGCGGCAGGCGGCCCTCGACCAAGCTTTTCCGGCGTTGCAAGAAGAACTTGCCCGCGCCTTCGTAGAAATTCATGCGGCGCGCTCGCCTGAGGGCCTGCGTCCGGCCAAGACGCGGCCGTTCGCCGCCGCGACAACCAAGAAGATGAAGGGCTAGGTTTCCCGGTCATGTCGCAGGATACCAAGAACCTCTACCTCGCGATCGCGCTCTCGATCCTCGTCATCATCGGCTGGAATTATTTCTACGCCGCGCCGCAACTCCAAAAGGAGCGCCAGACCCAGGCGCAATTGCAGCAGCCGAGCACAGCGCCGCAACCGGGTTCGCCGACTGCGGCGCCGCCGGTAAGTCCCGACGCGCCGCCGCAGGGGGGCGTTGCCAGCGAAAGCCCGGCGGCGTCCACGACGCGCGAGGCCGCGATTGCGGCGAACCCGCGCGTCGCCCTCGACAGCCGCAGCCTGTTCGGCTCGATTGACTTGAAGGGCGCGCGGATCGACGACGTATCGCTGAAGGCCTACCGCGAGACGCCCGACCCGCATAGCCCGAATATCGTGCTTCTTTCGCCTTCCGGGGCTCCGGCGCCCTATTACGCCGAGCTGGGATTCGTGAATAAGCCCGGCCAATCGCTCGCTTTGCCGACGCCGGACACGACCTGGAAAGCCGATGGCGACAAACTAACCTCGGAGACGCCGGTCACGCTCACCTGGGACAACGGCCAAGGCCTCATCTTCCATCGCGTCATCGCGGTCGATGACCATTATATGTTCACGGTAACAGACAGCGTCGAGAACAAATCGGACGCGGCCGTAACTCTCGTTCCTTATGAGCTGATCTCCCGCCACGGCAAGCCGAAGACTTCCGGCTATTCGATTCTTCACGAAGGCATGGTCGGCGTCATCGGCGATTTCGGTGTGCAGGAGTTGACCTACGATTTAATCCTCAAAGAGACGAACGCCACAAAGAGTCTCGACGGTAGCGGCGGCTGGCTCGGCTTCACCGACAAATACTGGGCCGCGGTCGTCGTTCCCGATCAGAACGTCCATTTCGAGGGGTCGTTCTCAGCGACAGGCGTAATACAAAAGATCTATCAAGCGGTTTCTTTCACCGACCCGCTGACCATTGCTCCGGGAGCAACGGCGGGCACGACCGCACGCGTCTTCGCCGGCGCCAAGGAAGTCAAGACGCTCGACACCTATCAGAACGATTTGGGCATCAAGAAATTCGAGCTGCTGATCGACTGGGGCTGGTTCTACTTCATCACGCGGCCGATGTTCCAGCTCCTCGACATCATCTATAAATTCACCGGCAATTTCGGCGTGTCGATCCTGATCGTCACCGTGCTCATCAAGCTCGCCTTCTTCCCGCTCGCCAACCGCAGCTATCTGTCGATGGCGAAGATGAAAGGGGTGCAGCCGCAGATGACGGCGCTGCGCGAGCGCTATGCCGACGACAAGGTGAAACAGCAGCAGGAGCTGATGGAGCTCTACAAGCGCGAAAAGATCAATCCTGTCGCCGGCTGTCTGCCAATGGTGATCCAGATTCCCGTCTTCTTCTCGCTCTACAAGGTGCTGTTCATCACGATCGAGATGCGGCAGGCGCCCTTCTTCGGCTGGATCAAGGACCTGTCGCAACCGGATCCGACCAACATCTTCACGCTCTTCGGCCTGCTGCCCTATGATCCCACGTCGCTGCCGCTCATCGGCCATTTCCTGGCGATCGGCATCTGGCCGCTGATCATGGGATTCTCGATGTTCATCCAGATGAAGATGAACCCGGAACCGCCGGATCCGGTTCAAAAACAGATGTTCGCCTGGATGCCGGTGATCTTCACTTTCATGCTGGGAAGCTTCCCATCAGGTCTCGTCATCTATTGGACCTGGAACAACCTCTTGTCCGTTGCCCAGCAGACGCTGATCATGCACCGCGCCGGGGTCAAGATCGAATTGTGGGGCAATCTCGCCAATATGTTTCGCAGGAAGGCGACGACCTGAGCCTTTCAACGCGCTCGCGGCATGGCCAGTCGGCAGCGATGGATGATCAAAAAGACCCTTTGGAAGATTTCCGCGAGGCGGGGCGCAAGCTCTTCGCTTCCGAATGCACTTTCGTTCGGGGCGTTACCGAGCTTGCGCAATTGCCGCCGCTTGGCCCGCACGAGATCGCTTTCGCCGGGCGTTCCAATGTCGGCAAGTCCTCGCTGCTCAACGCGCTGACCAACCGCAAGGCGTTGGCGCGGACCTCAAATACGCCGGGGCGGACGCAGGCGCTCAATTTCTTCACGCTCGGCGCGCCGGAACTGCCGCCGCGGCTTTGCCTCGTCGACATGCCGGGCTATGGTTACGCCGCAGCCGCCAAGGACAAGATTGCCGCCTGGAACAGCCTCATGCAGGATTATCTGCGTGGCCGGGCGGGCCTCTTACGCGTTTTCGTCCTCGTCGATGCCCGTCATGGGCTGAAGCCCGTTGACCTCGAAATGCTCGACAAGCTCGACCAGGTCGCGGTCTCCTATCAGGTGATCCTGACGAAGGGCGACGCGCTAAAGCGGGCCGAACGGGAGGCGCGGATTGCCGAAACCACGGCGGCGCTCGGCAAACGCCCGGCCGCCTTTCCGAAGGTGCTCTTTACCTCCGCAGAGGAAGGCGAAAGCATCGACGAGCTTCGCGCCGCAATCGCGCGCCTTCTCGCCGAACATGGGTCGCGCCTGCCCGGTTCGCATTGAGCTTGTCACGTCAAGACGTTAAAAGGCGCCAGGGCCAGCCCGGATGAAAACCATGACAGAGACGCCACAGGAGAGCGCGCAAAGACAGGCCGAGATCCTGATGCAGGCGCTGCCGCATATGCTGCATTATGACGATACGATCGTCGTGGTGAAATACGGCGGCCACGCGATGGGCGACGAAGAGGTCGCACGCCGTTTCGCCCGCGACATGGTTCTGCTCGAACAGTCGGGCGTCAATCCGGTGGTCGTCCATGGCGGGGGACCGCAAATCGGCGCCATGCTCGCCAAGCTCGGCATCAAGTCGGAATTTTCCGCGGGGCTTAGGATCACCGATCGCGCTACGGTCGAAATCGTCGAGATGGTGCTCGCCGGTTCGATCAACAAGCAGATCGTCGGCTTCATCAACGCTCAAGGCGGGCGCGCGATCGGACTTTGCGGCAAGGACGGCAATATGGTGACCGCCACAAAGGTGGTCTACACGATCGAGTTCGATAAGACCGGCCTCGAGGAGGAAATCGATCTGGGCTTCGTCGGCGAGCCGACAAGGGTCGATACAACCGTCCTCGATCAGGTGCTCGGGCGTGAGCTGATCCCGGTGCTGGCGCCGATCGCGCAAGGTAGCGACGGCGAGACCTACAATGTCAATGCTGACACGTTTGCCGGTGCCATAGCCGGTGCGCTCAAGGCCAAGCGGCTGCTCTTCCTGACCGATGTGCCGGGCGTGCTCGACGCCAAGCAGAACCTCATCAAGCAATTGAAGATCGATGAGATCCGCGCGCTTATCGCCGACGGCACGATCACCGGGGGAATGATTCCCAAGGTCGAGACTTGCATCTATGCGCTCGAGCAAGGCGTCGAAGGCGTGGTCATTCTCGATGGCAAGCTGCCGCATGCGGTGCTCATCGAACTCTTGACCGACCACGGCGCCGGAACGCTGATCACCCAGTGAACGACAAGGCGACGATAGGCGAAGATCGCGGCTTGCGCTTCGATGAAGCGAAGCCGCCAGATGAGTTGGCACCTGCCGAACCGGCGCGCCAGAAATCGAGCTTCGCGCATATCGACACGTGGGTCTTCGATCTCGACAACACGCTCTATCCTGCGGATTGCGACCTCTGGCCCAAGATCGACCAGCGCATCACTCTGTTTCTTGCCGACCTCTTCGGCCTTGACGGGATATCGGCGCGTGCCTTGCAAAAATACTATTACCAGCGCTACGGCACGACTCTGCGCGGCCTCATGGAAGACCATGCGATCAGCCCGGCGGAATTTCTCGCCTTCGTGCATGACATCGATCGCTCGTCGTTGATCCCCAATCTGCCGCTCGCAACTTCAATCACCGCGCTTCCCGGCCGCAAGTTGATCTTGACCAACGGCTCGCGCGATCATGCGCTTCGCACAGCCGAGGCCTTGGGGCTCGCCGCCATGTTCGACGACATATTCGACATCGAGGCAGGCGAGCTTTTGCCGAAGCCGGAGATCGCCGCCTACGAACGTTTCTTCGACAAACATGCCGTCAATCCGAAGAAAGCCGCGATGTTCGAAGATATCGACCGCAATCTCGTCATTCCCCACCAAAGGGGCATGACCACCGTGCTGATCGTGCCGAAACCAGGTCAGGCCGATCATCGCGAACCTTTCGAGATTCCGGGCGCCGGGCGCTTGCCGCACGTCGACTTCGTCACGCCCGATCTCGAAGGCTTCCTGGCCGACATCATTGCCGCAACCACGAGCGCAGCGACGTAGGATCTTCCTTGTCGGCCATTGACACCGCCGGTTCCGCGGCCGAAACCTCACGAGCCTTGCAGCCGGAGCGGGATATGCGGAGCCAGGACCTCGAGAAAATCATCGACGCGGCCTTTGAGGATCGCGACAAGATCGATCGTGCCGCGCCCGGAGAGATACGCGCGGCGGTCGAGGCGGCGCTTGCGCTCCTCGACCAGGGCAAGCTTAGGATCGCGGAAAAAATCGCCGATAAGAGTGGGCCCGATGGATGGCGCGTCAATCAATGGCTGAAGAAGGCCATTCTTCTGTCCTTTCGAATCAACGATACAACGCTGATTTCCGGCGGCCCCGGCGGCACTTTCTGGTGGGACAAGATGGCTTCGAAATTCGAGGGCTGGAGCGCGGAGGATTATGCCGAAGCGGGCCTTCGCGCCGTGCCCGGCGCTCTCGTGCGGCGCTCGGCCTATATCGGCCCCGGCGTCATCCTGATGCCGTCATTCGTCAATCTCGGGGCCTATGTGGGCGAAGGCACGATGGTCGATACCTGGGTGACCGTCGGCTCCTGCGCGCAGATCGGCAAGAACGTGCATCTCTCGGGCGGCGTCGGCATAGGCGGCGTGCTCGAACCCTTGCAGGCTAATCCGACGATCATCGAGGATAATTGCTTCATCGGCGCGCGCTCCGAAGTCGTCGAGGGCGTCGTGGTCGGCGAAGGCGCGGTGCTGGCGATGGGCACGTTCATCTCGGCCTCGACCAAGATCATCGACCGCGCGACGGGCAAGGTCTACACCGGTCACGTTCCGCCTTATTCGGTGGTCGTGCCAGGCTCTCTGCCGGGCGGCCCTCTGCCAGATGGCGCGCCCGGTCCCTCGCTTTCCTGCGCCGTCATCGTTAAAACCGTCGATGCGAAGACACGCGCCAAAACAGCCATCAACGAATTGCTGAGGGATTGATGGAGGAGCCGCGATCACGGATCTATTTCCTCTTCCGTTCCGATGCCGGACAGATCGATGCGGCAACATGGTGGCGCGGTACGCTTTTGCTTGTCGGCATCTTTGCCGTCCTGACCATCGGCTGGCATCTTATCCAGCCTTATGCCGACCACGACCTCAATACGACATTGCTCTTCACGATCGTGATTCTCTTCGCCAATCTCTATCGCTTGCTCTACGGCTTTGCCCTGATCATGATTCTCATCAGCTATTACAATCTCAGTGCGAAGCGTTGGCGCGATGTCGGGAGGCCGGCGGCGCTCGCCGGGCTTTTGCCCTTTCTCGCCTGCATCGCGGGAGCCCTGCACTGGCTTGAGCCGCGGGTCGCGCCGGAAATGCCGCATCTCATTCCTGTGGCCGCCGACATTGCGCTTGCCACGATCTTTATCTGGAATGTGGTTGAACTTGGCGGCTTTCGCTCCAGTTATAGTTGACGTTGCAGAGCCCTCCTGGGAAGCCCGCAACGCGCAATCGGGGAAACGACCTATGGACTACAAGGATCTATTTCTGACCAACGACGGCCGGCTGGATCGGCAGCCCTTCTGGATCGGTGTCGTTATTCTCTTTGTCATATTGATCGTCGTAAAATTCGTTACCCACATCCTGTTCGGGCATGCCAGCGTTATCGGCCATGCTATCGATGTAATCGTTGCGCTCGCGCTGCTGTACCCGAGCGTCAACCTCGGCATCAAACGCTTCCACGATCGCAACAAGTCCGGTTGGTGGGTGCTGATTGCTTTGATTCCGGTCATCGGCTGGATTTGGTATTTCGTCGAGGCGGGCTGCTTGCCCGGAACGGACGGCCCCAACAAGTACGATCGCAACCTGGGCTGACGGATTGTGCGAAATCCGAGGGGCGCCCCGTGCACCCCTTGGGCATCCTCGAATCGCGTGGTTTTCTTCGATACGCCGAAAACCCTGCCGTCTTTCAGGATCTTGCTTTATAAGATCGCGTTCCGATTTGCCCCGTCGCAACCGATCTGCATGTCCGCACATCCGCTTTCTGCGCTTGACCTCGCCCGCGCACTTATCCGCCGCCCTTCGGTCACCCCGAAGGATGCCGGCGCGCTTACGCTGCTCGAAGACGCGTTGAAGACGATAGGTTTCGCCACAAACCGGGTCACGTTTTCGGAACCCGGAACGCCGGATATCGATAATCTCTACGCGCGGATCGGCACCGGCGCGCCCTACCTCGTCTTCGCCGGCCACACGGATGTCGTGCCCCCGGGCGACGGCGCCCATTGGCGCTTCGATCCTTTCGCGGCGGAGGTTGCCGAAGGCATGATTTTCGGCCGCGGCGCCAGCGACATGAAGGGTGCCATCGCCGCCTTTGCCGCCGCCGCGGCGGCCTATGTCGCCGCGCATGGCGCGATCAACGGCTCGATCGGGATTCTGATCACCGGCGACGAGGAAGGCCCGGCCATCAACGGAACGGCCAAACTGCTGGCGTGGGCGCAGGAGCGTGGGGAGCGCTTCGACCATTGTCTTTTGGGCGAGCCGACCAGTGCGGAAAGGCTCGGCGATGCGATCAAGATCGGCCGGCGCGGTTCGCTCAACGCCAAACTCGTCGTGCATGGCCGACAGGGCCACGTCGCCTATCCGCGACGCGCGGAAAATCCGATCCCGCATCTCATCCGTCTGCTCGACGCGCTGATTGCGGCGCCGCTCGATCAAGGGACGGCGCATTTCGAGCCATCGAACCTCGAAATCGTGACGATCGATGTCGGCAATCCGGCGATGAACGTCATCCCGGCGACGGCGCAGGCGCATTTCAATGTCAGGTTCAACGATCTCTGGACGCCCGCAACGCTCGAAGCGGAGATCGCACGCCGATGTGCCGCAGCGGCAGAAGGCGCGCGCTACGGTCTTTCCTTCGAGCCCTGCAACGCCTTGGCATTCCTCAGCGAGCCCGACCGTTTCACCAATCTCGTTTCGCAGGCGGTTGCCGCCCGCACCGGCCTTCGGCCGGCACTTTCGACTTCGGGCGGGACTTCGGATGCGCGCTTCCTCCGCACCGCTTGTCCGGTCGTCGAATTCGGTCCCGTCGGCGCGACGGTGCACATGGTCGACGAACGCATCGCCGTCGGCGATCTCGAAGCACTAACAGACATCTATCGGGATATATTGGAGCGGTATTTCGGATAGCAGAGGACAGACGACAGATGACGGAAGACAGAGGATCATCCCTCGTCTGTCCGTCTTCTGTCGTCTGCTACAGCCTGAAGCCTTCGCCAAGATAGAGGCGGCGAACTTGCGGATCAGCGACGATCTTTTCCGGTGTGCCCTCGGTCAGAACTTGGCCGGAGTGAATGATATAGGCCCGGTCGATCAGATCGAGCGTTTCCCGGACGTTGTGATCCGTAATGAGCACCCCGATCCCGCGGCGCTTGAGATGTTGGACGAGAAGCCGGATCTCGCCGATGGCGATCGGATCGATGCCGGCGAAAGGCTCGTCGAGCAACATGAAGGAGGGATGGCCGGCAAGCGCCCGCGCAATCTCGCAACGGCGGCGTTCGCCGCCGGAGAGCGCGATGGCCGGCAATTTCCGCACCCGCGCGATGTCGAATTCCTCCAGCAGCGATTCGAGTTCCTCGCGCCGCTTCTGCTTGTTAGGCTGGGTGATCTCAAGCACGGCGCGAATATTCTCTTCGACGCTGAGGCCGCGAAAGATCGAGGGCTCCTGCGGAAGATAGCCGATGCCGAGCCGGGCGCGGCGATACATGGGGAGGCTTGTCACGTCGTAGTCGTCGAGCAGAATGACGCCCGCATCGGGCCTTATGAGGCCCGTGATCATGTAGAATAACGTGGTCTTGCCGGCGCCGTTGGGGCCGAGAAGACCAATCGCCTCCCCGCGATGCACCAGAAGACTCACGTCCTTGATGATCTTGCGTCCTTTGAAGGTCTTGTTGAGCCCTTCGGCGATGAGCGATCCTTCGACCCCACCGATCGCGGTCGTTTCCGGCGAGACCGGCGGAACGGGTTGAGCCGGCCGCCGCGGTGTGAAGGACTGTCGAGGAGCCGAAGGCCTCAAGAGTTCGGCCGGCGCCTGCGGCTCGTCATCGCGCCAATTTTGCAGTTCCTCGGCCGGCCATTCCGAATCGAGGCCAACCTGCCCGCCGGGCTCGTCCGCGCCGGCGAGAAGCCAGCCGGCGTTCTCTACGGCGACCGGTTGTTCCTTGCGGCCGAACAGGGCGCGCAGCCGGCCGGCCCAAGTCGCCGCGCCGCCGCGTTGATCGGCGCCTTTGGCCGACACGCGATCTGCAGACTTGCCGCGCAAGGCAAAACCACCCCCCGTGCTCAAACTCATTGGGCCCCCGGCTGGCCAGCGCCGGCCTCCTTACTCGATTGAGTCTTTGCCTTCGTCCTCGATCCCGCTGTTCGGAAGGAACATGCTGCGGACATGACCGGTGACGACCGCTTGATGCGTATTCACATCATAGACGATATGGTCGCCCTTGGTCACGTTCGGACCTTGGATCAAACTAACATTGCCGTCGATATAGACCTTATTGGCGGCCTTTTCATAAATCCCGAAATCGCCCGTGGCGATCTGATCCTTCGATATCAGCGTCACCGGCCCGGATGCTTCCATGCGGCGCATCTGGCTCGTCGAAGACGGCGGCCCGGACCGCGCGCTGGGTTGTTTCGGATCGAGAAATATGACGAGCAAGGGCGTTTTCAGCGTAGTGTCGCCGCGCACGGCAACGACATTGCCGCTATAGATCAGCTTTTGCTCCTTGTCGTAATAATCGAGCTTGGCGGCACTGATGTTGATGCGGTCCTTTTCGCCCTTCGCTTTGGCATCAGCGGGCAAGATCGTCCATCCACCCAACCAGCAGGCTCCGCAGAAAATGAGGAGAATCGGCAAGCACCTGCGGCCGAAGTGGCTCATTTGGCCGCCTCGTCGGGGTTCGCGCTCGGATCGGCATCCGCCTCACCCATGACGACAGCCGATTTGACTTCACCCTGGAAGGAAATTTTGTGGCCGCCGTCGGAGATGTCCATGCGGTCGGCGGAGATCGTGCTGCCGTCATCCATGTTCACGACGACCGGCTCCTCGGTCACCAGAGCGCTTAGAATCGAGATCGACAGTGGCGCTCCGCAGCCGCATGTCATAGCCGCTGACGCTATTCCTGATGCGGACATTCGTACGCAACCAGATAACGTCCTGGCTGCTGTCATAGATGCCGCTCTCGGCGGTAATTTTCGCGGTGGTGGCATCGTCCAGTCCGATCTTGGCGTCGACCCCGACGAGATTGAGGATATGCGGGTTCAAAATGTCCTGCGTGCCGGAGATTCCCGCCAGTTCGAAGGGTTGACCGTCCGAGCGAAAGCCCTTGGTTTTCGGCGTCTGCAGCGTGACCACTGAACCCTTGAGACCGACCTGGCTGACGGAGATGTCGCGCGGCAGCCGTTTGAACGGGTCGAACAAGACGATGATCCCGAGCATCACCAGAGCGAGGCTGCATCCGAAAATGATGAAATGGCGGAGATAGCGCACGAAACCGGAATGCAGCCGCGCGACGCGAACCTCCTGACGCGACTTCCCGATAGGCAGATCGAACCGCCCGTCCGGAACTCGAGAAGCGCGTGTCAGGTCAGCCATGCGCGATCCGCCATTTCTGCTTTGCTGGACCCAGATTTCGAGATGCCTGCGGCTCCCACCGAGCGCCTGCAGGCTTCCGGCCGCCGCCTTACAATTCCCTTCCAGCCTATCGCATCGCATCGCGCCGCGGCATCAATTTCGCGGGACCCGCGCCGATCCATGCAAGCATCTAGGATTACTTATTAATTTAGCATTATTCGTGCGAAAAGATGTCGGAATCCTGCCAGCCCAGGAGATCGAGCGTGGCCCGGGTCGGTAAAAAGCCGAAACAGGCCGCGGCAAGCTCGGTACGGCCCTCGCGCGCCAACATGGCGTCGAGCTTGGCGCGCAGCGCATGTAAATGAAGGACGTCGGAAGCCGCATAAGCGAGTTGCGCCTCCGACAGAGCGGCGGCCGCCCAATCGGAACTTTGCTGCTGTTTCGACAGGTCGATCCCCAGCAGCTCTCGAACGAGATCCTTGAGACCATGCCGATCGGTATAGGTCCTGGTCAGTTTCGAGGCGATCTTGGTGCAATAAAGCGGCGCGGCCATGACGCCGAAGGCCTTGTAGAGAACCGCGATGTCGAAACGCGCATAGTGAAAAAGCTTCGTCACGCCGGGATCGGCGAGGAGTTTTTCGATATTTGGCGCGTGTTTTTGCCCCGCGGCAATCTGTACGATATCCGCCGTCCCGTCGCCCCGCGACACTTGAACCAGGCAAAGCCGGTCGCGAATGGGCACGAGACCCAAGGTTTCCGTATCTATGGCGACGCTGTCGCCGAAATTGAGCCCATCCGGCAAGTCGCCTTTGTGGAATGTTATCGTCATTAAGGGCTTCGGCCGTCCTGGCTGCGAGGAACATTCGCCCGGTAGCACCGGACAATCGGCTTAGCAAATTTCACAGGGTTCGTCGCGTTCGCGCCAAGCCGCATCACAGCTTCTTCAGAATGAGCAGCCGGCCTTCGCTGCGATCCTTGAGCCAAGTGCCAGCCGGCTGCAGGTCGAGATGCGTCGTATAACCTCTGCGCGCAGTCAGGACTAAGCGGCCACCGGCGAGCCGCCACCCGACCGGATCGAAGATCATGATGCCCTGGTCGCGACAGGCCGGAGCCAAAGAGGCCTTATAGCCGCCCTGCGCCTTCACCCGATCATCAAGGATCAAGAGACAGTTCGCATCTTTGCCGGCCTCGCGCTCGACGGAATAGCGGCCGGCAACGTCAGCAGGCTTCAAGGCCAAGGCGACGGCAGAAGGCTTTGGCAAGGGCGCGACAGTTTTCGCCGGTGCGGATGACGAAGCGGGCTTTGCGGGCCGTGTCGAGCCTAGATTCTCCGGAGGGTTTGATACTTTGGGCGTCGAGGGCGTGGCTTGGACTACGTCGAACCCGGGCGCGCCGCCCACGTTTTCCGGCTCGAACTTCAAATCCCCGGGGGCGTTGACAGGGACGAAGTGATAGGTCTCTCCCTCGGGACCGCGGGCGCTGAGCGCAGACTCGGATCTCGCCGCAAAATCGAGGATCGGCTTGCCGGATGTATCGGCGAGCTCAATGTCGCCGGCCTTCGGCAGAGTCCAAAGGCTGACCTTGGTGAGAATCGGCAGCGAGCGCCGGCAGAGGGCGGGCATATCGACGGAGCCGCCGCTGGCGGTTCCCGCCTCCAAAGTCATCCTGCACGTCCGATCGGCCCCGAGCGACATGTCCCATTGGCCCGTCGCCGCCTCGGCACTGGAAAAAGTCTTCGCATCGGCTTGCGATGACATGCAAACGAGAATGGCGAGCCCGAAGCCGGCAAAGCTGACGCAGGCCGCGGCGCGGTTTCCGTGCATCCCCATGTCCGATCTCCCTCGCGGCGGCGAAGTCTCCGGCTTCCGATGTGCGCCCGGGCCGGTTAAATCTCGCTAAACATCGGCACTATCTGGCCAATGTCTGAGCGCGAAGCGCGACAAGCCCGATAGCGCAAAAAAGATCGAGATTCCTGTCAGCGAGATCAAGGTCAGCGCAGCGAACATGCGCGGAATTTCGAGCCTGTAGCCGGCTTCGACGATTCGGAACGCAAGCCCGGTCTCCCGCCCGGCAGCCCCGGCCGCAAGTTCGGCGACGATGGCACCGATAAGCGCCAAGCCGCCGCCTATCCGTAAGCCCGCGAAGAAATAAGGCAGCGCCGCAGGCAGCTTGAGCATGATGAGCGTTTGCCAGCGCGAAGCGCCATAGAGGAGAAAAAGATCGACCAGATTTCGATCGGCCGATGCGAGGCCCAAGGAACAATTGGCAAGGATCGGAAAAAACGCGACCAGAAAAGCGCAGGCGAGCACCGCCTGCCAAGGCGCGAAATAGATCAGCAACAAAGGCGCGATGGCGATAATGGGCGTGACCTGAAGGATGACGGCGAAGGGAAGCAGCGCCCGCTCCAGCCATTTCCATTGCGAGAAGAGGATCGCCAGCAAGGATCCGCCGACGATCGCCAGAGCCAGCGCCGCGAAGGTGGTTCTCAGCGTCACCCAAAGCGAAGCAAAGAGCGTTGCGCGGTCGGTGATCAGCGTCATCGCTACGAGGCTCGGCGCCGGCAGGACGAAAGGCGGAATGTGCTCCAGCCTGACGATCGCCTCCCAGGCGAGGATGAAACTCGCGAAAGCCGCCGCTGCCGGCCCATAGCGTCTGGCAAGACGGCCGATCATGGCTGGTCCTCGGCCGCGGCGCGGGCCAAAGCCTTCATAGCGCGGTTGCAATAATCGAGATAGGCGGCGCTGGCACGCAGATTCTCCGTGCGCGGCAGGGGCGGCGCGACGGCAATTTCTTCGATGATCCGCCCGGGGCGTGCCGCCATCACCGCAATGCGGGTCGCAAGATAGACGCTCTCATAGACAGAATGCGTGACGAAAACGATCGTCGTCGCTAGCTCTTGCTTCAACCGCAGAAGGTCGTCGTTAAGCCGGAAACGGCTGATTTCGTCGATCGCGGCGAAGGGCTCATCCATCAAAAGCAGCGCGGGCCGCGGCACGAGCGCGCGGGCAATCGAGACGCGCATGCGCATGCCGCCTGAAAGCTGATGCGGATAGGCCTTGGCGAAGGTCGAGAGACCGACGAGCGCCAGAACGTCTTCGCAGCGCCGCCGCGTCTCGCGATCGGGCACTTTTTGCAGCCGCAACGGCAGCAGAACATTGTCGGTCACGCTTGCCCAGGGCATCAACGTCGGCTCCTGGAAGACGAAGCCTATGTCGCCCGGCCGGCGCGGCGGCATGGCGATCGTTCCCGATGAGGGCCTTTCAAGACCGGCGATGAGGCGCAGCGCCGTCGACTTGCCGCAACCCGAAGGTCCGAGAAGCGTCAGCAGCTCGCCGGCATGGACAACGAGATCGAGGTGGGCGAGCGCAAGAGTGCCGTTGTCAAACGTCTTCCCGACATCTTTGAGCACGACAAGCGCGCCACTCATGGCTTCGGCCGCAGGTCGAGGCCGACGCCATGATCGACGAAGGCCGTGGTATAGGCACGCCGATAATCGAGACCCGGCTTGAAGAGCCCCGCCGCCATCATCTGCGCGAAGAAGGCCTGCATGCGCCGATCGGTCATGGCGCCGATGCCGAGGCTCAATGCATCGCCCGAGTCGGCAATGCCGTATTTCTTCATCGCCGCGACCGAATAGGCAAGCTGATCCTCGCTAATATCGGGATTGTCTTTGCGGATGAGCGCGTTCGCTTTTGTATTGTTGCCGTAGAGATAATGATACCAGCCGACGATCGAGGCATTGACGAAACGCTGCACGAGATCGGGGTGCGCCGCGATGAAATCGCGCCGCGCCTCGATCGTCGTCGAATAGGATTGATAGCCGTAATCGGCGGCGAGAAAGACGTTCGGCGTAAAGCCGCCTTCGCGCGCAATCGCATAGGGCTCCGAAGTTGCATAGCCCTGTTGGATCGAATGCGGATCGGCGATGAACGGAGCCGAATTGAACGTATAAGGTTTCACGATCGAGAAACTGAAGCCATAAGATTGGTGCAGCCATTGATAGACCGAGACGAGCGCGTCGGTACCGATGAAAGCGCTCGTCGCTTTGGCAAGATCGGTGAAGCGATCGAGCCCCTCGCCCGGATGCGACATGAGGATGAACGGGTCTTTCTGAAACATCGCCGCGACGACAACGATGGGCACGTCCGCGGCGACCGCGTTGAAAGCCTGGATCATGTTGGCGCCCATGTCGAACTCGATCCGTCCGGCGGCAAGCAACAGGCGGTTGTTGGTTTGCGGGCCGCCCTGAACGATCGTCACGTCGAGACCGTATTGCGCATAGGTCCCGTCGGCGAGCGCCTGATAGAAGCCGCCATGTTCGGCCTCCGCCCGCCAATTGGTCGCGAATGTCACTTTGTCGAGAGCAGACGCCGGGCTGGCTGACAGAATGACAAGAGCAACCCCCAAAAGCCGCGACATCGGCTGCATGCGTTTCACCCATCGGCAGGACGCGGTGCGAAATGTTTTGCGCGTATGCGCCCATTGTGCAAGAGCCGCCGACTTGATGGCGCAGGTTCGAGGCCGTAGGCTTGCCGCATAAGCAAGCCACCGCAGGGGAGGCGACCGATGCTGCCGACGCGGTTTTGGGCCGAGATGAGCTGGAAGGATTTCCAGAGCGCCGACATGGACGAGACGATCGCCGTGCTGCCGATGGCTGCCGTCGAGCAACATGGGCCGCATCTGCCGCTCGGCGTCGATCTCTTCCTCATGCAGGGTTATATCGAGCGTGTCGTGGCGCGCCTGCCCGAGGATCTGTCGGTGCTGTTCCTTCCGGTGCAGGCGATCGGCGTCTCGATCGAACATGGCGATTTTCCCGGCACGCTGACGCTCTCAGCGACAAGCCAGCTGCATCTCTTGACCGAGATCGGCGAATGCGTCGAGCGCGCCGGCTGCCGCAAGCTCGTCCTGTTGAATTCGCATGGCGGCAACGTCCCGCTGCTCGACATGGTCGCGCATGATTTGCGCGCCCGCCTCGACATGTTCGTCGTTATGGCGACATGGCACAGGTTCGGCTATCCCGACGGACTTTTCTCGGCCGAGGAACAGGCGCATGGAATCCATGCCGGCGATATCGAGACATCGCTGATGCTGACGTTCCGCCCCGACCTCGTGCGCCGTGACGCGCTTGACAATTTCGCCTCGCAAAGCGCCGCGGTCGAGGCCGACTTTACCTGGCTGCGCGTCGGGCGTCCGACCGGCTTCGGCTGGATGACGCAGGATCTCAACCCCGCCGGCGCCACGGGCAACGCCGCGGCGGCGAGCGCCGAAAAGGGCGAGGCCTCGGCCGACTATGGCGCGACGGCCTTCATCGAATTGTTGCAGGATGTCGAGGCTTTCGACCTTTCGCGACTTCGCGAACCTCCAGGCGCGTGAACTGGCGCTCGGCCTAATCGGCATCGATCAGTCCGCATGCCAGGGATAGGTCCAGGTCTCGGTGAGCGCCTTCGTGCCGGTGCGCAGGAAGGCGCGCAGATCCGTCGATTGGCCGGGATCGAGCTGAAGGTCGATGGTGGCGCGAAATCCGTTGATGTGGCTGTTATACACGATCCAAGAACGCAGAATCTTGCCCTGGCTGGTGCTCGGGACGACTTCCACCAGTTGCGGATACTCGGCGTAAAAGGCGAGATCGCCGCCGGCGAAATCGATGATGAAACGGTGCGAACCTGGGCTGATCGGCTCCGGTGCGCCGAGGGCGCGAGCCGCCGTTTGATAGGTGCCGACGACCTGACCGTTGGGCGAGCGCCGGGCAAGAGAGAGGCTGGACGTGACCCGATAGCTGAAGCTGCGTCCTGCATCGGGCGCGTCCTTGGGCACGAAGGAGGCGACGATGTTGTCACTGGCCTCGTCCGTCGTCGGCAGCTCGACGAGTTCGACCTGCCCCTCGCCCCAATTCTCGTGCGGCTCGACGAAGTAGCTTGGTCGCAATTCGTAGGCGAGGTCGAGATCCTGATAATGGTCGAAATTGCGATCGCGCTGCAAAAGACCGAACCCGCGCACTTCGTGATCGAGGAAGTCCGAGACTTCGAGGCGGGGCGGATTGCGCAAAGGCCGCCAGATCCACTCGCCCGTCACCGAATTGATGAGCAATCCGTCTGAATCGTGCAATTCGCGACGGAAATCTTCATTGAAGCGGTGATCGTTCTCGCCGATGAAGAACATCGAGGTCAATGCCGCCAGACCGAATTTCACGTCGGTTCGGCGCGGGAAGAGCGTCATGACCACCTCTAGCACCGACTCGACTCCAGGATAGAGGTCGAAGCGATAGGCGCCGGTCGCCGCGGCGCCGTCGAGCAGACCATAGATCGTGGCATGTTCGGCATTGGGCAGCGGCATCTCGATCCAGAACTCGCGGAAAAACGGAAATTCCTCGACGCTCGAACCGGCGTTGACCGCCAGCCCGCGTGCCGACAACCCATAGCGCTGGCCGCGGCCAAGGAAGCGGAAATAACTCGCCCCAAGAAAGGCGATCACCTCGTCGAAAACGGTTGGAGCGTTGAGCGGGAAATGCAGCCGGAAGCCGGCAAAGCCCAGATTGATCGGAAGCGTCGTGTCGAGCTTGGTGTGGCCGTAATCGAACAGATCCGCGGTATAGGGGATCGGCGTCGGGATGCCGCCCCTGATCGTATTGACCGTCACCGGCCGCTGGAAGAGATGGCCGAGATGAAACAACTGCAAGCGAAAAAGGCTGCCAGGAAAGTTCAACAGGGCTTTGTCGGGGCGAAAGCGGATGTCGCGCCATGTGTCGAAATCGAAGCCGCTCAACGGCTGGGGTAGAACCGGTGGCGTAGCGTCGAAGGGAGCGCTGGCAAGATCCTGCGCACGGCGCACCACATCATCGTAGCCGAACTTGGGGGGCTGGTTTGGGAGCGCGGCCTGAGCGAGGAGCCGGTCGGCACTGACGCCCAACGCACCTGAAGCAATGACGCCGCGCGCAAGAAGCGAATTGGCAAGAAGGCAGTTGGCGACGTGCTTGGCGAGCTTGCGACGGGTCAGTTCGGCCATGAGGCGGATCGAAGGCAGGAGTTGAGAAGGTCGCGGTCAGGATTGCGAGAGAAGCCTCCAATCCTGACCCGAGCCGTATTCGGCTTTGAAGCAGTCGGCAAGTCTTCTGATGCCGACATTTCGGAGTCCAAATTGTGACGTCGCCTCCGCCGTGTCCGCCGTCGCGATCGATTGAAAAAAATCCTTGTAATATGCGCAGATATTCCTATCTTCCGTCTTGCCCATTTTCGCACGTGCCTGTGGTCGTGTGTCGGTAGGCGGGGATCCGGACAAGAGGCCGGTTAACCGTCTGTAAAAATCGACAGCCGGAGGCGAACCGGCGAACCCCGCCAAACGGGGGACGCGACTTAAAGCAACGACGGACCGGGCTTTTTCGTCTCTGCCAGTCTCCAAATCTGGCTTACCGAAGAGGCTTGTCTTTCTTGCCGGGCGTGCGGAGCGGGATTCCATCCCATTCCAAGCGAAGGCCATGATGGTTCGGACGGCTGTCGCCGCGCCGATCCCAGCATAGCCGACGGCGCAGCATCTGACCGCATCGAGCCTTGGGTCTCCCATGGCGCGCCGCGGATCACCGATGGCGGTGCAATCGAACTCGGGCGGCGTCTCCACAACGCGTCGTGTCGGCCATTGCCATCACCCGAAGCTTGGTTCGATTTGCGCAGGGAGTGCCCGCGCCTTCGAAGGGATGCCGCGATGAACGACCGTATCCATGAATTCCTGCGCAACCGACGCGAGGATGGGCCGTGCCTTGTCCTCGACCTCGATGTCGTGCGCGACAATTACCTGGCCTTCGCCAAAGCGCTGCCGGACACGCGCGTCTATTACGCGGTCAAGGCCAATCCCGATGCGCAGGTGCTCGATCTCCTGGCGCGGCTCGGATCGTCCTTCGACACCGCGTCGGTGAGCGAGATCGAGCAAGTGCTCGCGACGGGCGCCGGGCCGGAGCGCATCAGCTACGGCAACACGATCAAGAAGGAGCGCGACATCGCGCGGGCCTATGAGCTCGGCGTGCGGCTCTTTGCGGTCGATTGCGAGGCGGAGGTCGAAAAGATCGCCCGGGCTGCGCCGGGCTCACGCGTCTTTTGCCGGATCCTGTGCGACAATGGCGGCGCGGAGTGGCCGCTGTCGCGCAAGTTCGGCTGCGCGCCGGCCATGGCGGCGCGGGTTCTGGAACGCGCCCATAGTCTGGGTCTCGTGGCCTACGGGCTTTCTTTTCACGTCGGCTCGCAGCAGCGCAACCCGAAGAGCTGGGACACCGCATTGAAAGCTTCGGCCGCGATCTTCCGCGATCTCGCCGAGCGCGGCATCGGCCTCCAGATGGTCAATCTCGGCGGTGGCTTCCCCGCCAAGTATCTGAAGGACGTGCCGGCGGTGAAAACCTATGGTCAGGCTATCTTCCGGGCGCTGCGCAAGCATTTCGGCAACTGCATCCCCGAGACGATCATCGAGCCGGGCCGCGGCCTCGTCGGCAATGCCGGCGTGATCGAGGCCGAGGTCGTGCTGATCTCGAAGAAGGCGGACGAGGACCGGATGCGTTGGGTCTATCTCGACATCGGCAGGTTCAACGGCCTGGCAGAAACGCAGGACGAGATGATCCGCTATCCGATCCGCACCTCTTTCGATGCTGATCCCATGGAGCCTTGCGTCATCGCCGGGCCATCCTGTGATTCGGTCGATGTGCTCTATGAGAAAGAGCCTTATCCGCTGCCGGTCAGTCTCGAAATCGGCTCCAAGGTGCTGATCGAGGGAACCGGCGCCTATACGGCGACCTATTCATCGGTCGGGTTCAACGGTTTCCCGCCGCTGAAATCTTACGTGATTTGAGCCCGGGCGCGTCCGGATCGGCGATCCGGGCGCGCCTCTCATGCGCAGCTTCATTAAAAATGGTAAATCACGCCTCGGCGCGGCTCATTTCGACCACGAGGCTGTCAGCCGGCGCAGGCGCCGCACAACCCCTTTGAGGAGGTCGCGCAGACTGCGGCGGGCAAGTTCATACGCTACGGCCGCGGAAAATTTCTTGCGATCGGTGTCGCCCGCGACGAAGAAATCGGCGAGCGTCATGCGCTGCCTCCACAGGCGATCGATCATCGGATGATCGGCCGTGGCGCAGGAATCAATGAGCGCCAAGCCAGCGTCGGCGAGCAGCGCACGGCTCAGTTCCAACGTGAGGAGAACGCCGGGTGAGAAAGCGGCGAAGGCTTCGTCGTAAGCGATCTTCCAAAAGAAGCCCCGGTCGCCGCTCTGCAGCACGATCGCCATAGCGATAGGCTTGCCGCCGCAATCGAGGCTCGCGATCCGACATTTCCGCTCCCCCGCCAATGCGGCGATGACGCCGTTGGCGAAATTTGCTCGTGCCGGCGATTTCAAGAGGGCCGTGCCGCGCCGGCCCTTCCAGCCCCGCGCTTCGAGCGCCAGAAAACGTTCGCCCTCAACGCCGAGTTCTTCGGGCTCGCTCAACAATCGGAAACTCACGGCGCCTTCGGCCTCGAGCCGCCGGCGCGCGCCGTTGAGATTTTTGCGGCGCTTGGATCGAAACGATCCTTCGAGATCCTGATCCCGATCCACGCCGCTCGAGAGCACAGCGCGGCGATGAACGGCAAATCGATGTACGGGGCGTCCTTCGGCGGCGGCCAACGCCGTCACAAGGCGAGCGGCGGGTCCGTCTTGCGGAAGCGACGAAAACATGAGCCCGGCCGACTTTGGCTGGCGCTGCCGTAAAAAGGCGAAGATCGCCGCGAGGGCTTCCTCGGCGCGATCGCGGTCGAGAAATGGCGTGCCCAGAGGCGCTTGCGCATGCGTCCAGATCCTCACCTGAGCAAAGGGCACGAAAGGCCCTGGCAGCTCCAGCGGGCAAAGGCCCAGCAGCTTACGGCGGGCGGAGCCTTCCCAGACAAGAAGGAAATGTGGCGGATGGCCCTTGGCGAGGTGGTTGGCCGCGGGAAGCGCGAAGCCCGGCTCGAGAAAACAATTGGGTTCGAGACAATTGGCGGCGAGTCGACGCCATTCACCAATATAGGCCGCCGCGGCTTCGGGGCCCACGATGTCAACGCTGAGCTTTTCCATACGCGAGATCGCCGCCCTTTCGGCCGGAGCGTCGCCGGTCTCGTCCAGTCGTGCGATCAAGCTAACCAAATGCCCACCCCTTGTCGCCGCCTCAGACCAGTTTCGAAGGCTGCAACTTCCCGGTCTTGAAGTCCGAAGCCAGCCGGAACATAGCCGGGCGCTCGAACAGGAACTTGAGCCGCGTGTTGCGCACGAGTGCATGGAGGATGAGCGGGATGCTCACGCCGGCCAACGTCACCAGTGCCGCGGCGAGATCAATATCCGTGATATATCCGGTCCGCACAATGATTGTCCGAGTTGCCGCCGTGGGAAGAAAGAAAGCGAGGTAAATGACGATTGAATTCCGGCCGCAATAACGCAGCCACGCCGCGCAGCGTAGGTCGGAGAGGAGCGAGGCGCCGACGACCACCGCGCAGGCGCCGCCAAAACCAGCCGCCAGGCTCACCGCCGGCAAAGTAGCGTAATGCGCGGAATTCGCAAAAGGCGCCGGAGCAAAGGTGAGGAACGCCTCCAGGCCGGCCCAGGCCGCAAGGCCGCCGAGCGCCAGGCGCTTGTGCGTTTGGGCCCAGCCCGCGAGCGCGAAAACAGCCTCCGAGAAAAAATAACCGGAAAGAAAATAGATGTAACGCGACGCGAACTCGTCGACGACGGTTGAGCCGGTATTGATGCGTGCGGCTTCGAGCAGCGCCGCCGCGATCCAGACGAGGCTCCGGGGCGCCGGCCGCAGCAGCTTCGTCGTCACGAAAAAAATCGGCAGTAGATAAATGAACCAGAGGGTGCCGAGCGGCTCGACGAGGCCGAAGCTGAATTGGTTCAGAATGGCGCCGAGGCCGTCGCCGCCAAATTTGACGACCACCTGGATCGCCAGCCAGAGCAGATAGAAATAACCGAAATGAATGAGCTTGCGGTCTGTGAACGTGCGCCAGTCCCGATCGATCGTCTGCGCCAGAAAGAGGCCGGCGATCATGAAGAAATCCGGCATCCGGAACGGCTTGGCGAAAGCGACGAGCTCGTGCAAGACCCCCTGCCCGCCAAGCACTTTGCCGACGCCCAAGGTCGAATGCATCATCACCACCATGATGATGCAAAATCCCTTGGCGTAATCGACCCAGGCGACGCGCGGTTCGCCGCTCGGCCGCAGCGGGTGTGTTCTGTTTGACATTATTGCTGTCGAAGTCTCGTCTTGCTTGCCGTGGCGGCTCACAATGAAACAGGTTTCCCGGTTTGGGCCACGCGGGAGGAATGCATCGCAAGCGAGGCAACTCGAATGCCAGGGGTTTGGAAGCGTGGTGAACGCGGCTAGCCGCAGTCAACGCGTGGTCGCGGCAAGACCGCCGCTTAACCGAGATGCTCGGTCTCGGCGAGCGCCATCCGCAGCTCGAAGCTCTTGAACTGCGAGAAGATCCGCCACAACCATTCTCTCAGACCGGCGCGCACGACGATCGACATATTGACCGGGGGCATCAGCATAAACCTCGAGAGCGAAAACCCGGGCTCCTCGATGGTCTGCAGCAAGACCGGATCGAGCGCGGTGATCTTGAAGCTGCGACCGGCGGGATTGCTGCCAAGGTCCTCATGGCCCGCGAGGCCGGGCGCCGTCCCTTCATTCATGACAACGACGATCTGCAGATCCGGATAGCCGGTGAAGAGCCGCCCCGCCGTTTCGACCGAACGGGAGGAACCCTCGGCGAGATAGAGAACGACCGGCTCGATCGCAAGCTTTCGCGCCTCGGCGACAAACTCCGTGTGGTCCAAAAGCGTAAAGAAGCCATCGAACGAACGATGCCAGAGATCGATGATTTTCGGCACGCCGTCCGGCACGAGCAGAGGATCGATCAGCGCCATCTGGCCTTGGATCGTATTGAGGTCGGAGACGATGACCTCCTGCGGAAATCGCGCGGCAAAGCTCGGTTCGTGCGCGTCGGTGTCGAAACCGACGAATGTGCGGCCGCTCAAGAGGAAATAGTCGCCCAGAAGACGCGCGGCCATCGTCTTGCCGGCGCGACCGACAGGAGAGCAGACGATGAAGACGAACGTCCGGTTCTTCATGTCGGGAAGGTTCGGACAGTGCCGGCTTCACGCCGGCTTTTTGGCGCGCAAATGCAAGACGCCGCTCCGATAGCGTCGCGGCTCAGACCCGGCCGTTGATGGAATCGAGCAAACGAATCCGGTTGAACTCTTCTGCGTTCTTGCTCTGCCATGTGCGCACGTAGCCACGTAGGGTGAAGGAATATTGAGCCGGCTCTCCGCCGGCGGTTTTGTTTGCGACGAAGGTGGACCAAGGAGTGCCGGCGACATCGACCTGCTCATAAGCCATCGCATTGAGCTTCGAAATCGTGACTTCGCTGGCATTCTTCACCTTGCCGAAATAGGTCTGTAACGTGGCGGGATCCCAATCGAAAAAGGTCGAGTTGTTGACGTAGTTCCTCACGAGAAAATAATTCGCGTCCGTCACGAACGGCGCCGTCTCGGCGATTTCGTCAAGCGAAGCGATCGATGGACCGAGAATGTGAAACAGCACGAAATTGAATTCGCCGTTTTTCACCGCGTCGAGAAAACCCACATCCCTCAGAGCCTCAAGGCTGGTCGTCAGCGCGCCGGCCCGCGTATCAAGCACCGTGACCTTGACCTGCGAGGTGTTGAGCGTGTCCAGGATGCGCATCTGGTCGGGGGTTTGAGTGATGTCCACGACCTCGGTGATGTTCGGATGGAAGCGCTGCAAGGTGCCGCGCGGATGCTCGGTATCGAAGGCGCGCGTGATGACATTGCTGGCGGAAAAATAATCAAGCAGGGCGCGCGCGACCGTGGTCTTGCCGACCCCGCCCTTGTCCGCCCCGACCATAATCAACGTTGGCTTCATCTGGTTATGCCCTATCCCGGGCGCAGGCGCGGAAACCGAAGCTTGCGCCGCAGATTTCGTGTCCGGGACCGTTCGCTGTGGAGTTTTGGGATTGCGAGCCATGACTAATATTATAGCACCTTACCGATGGCGGTGAATTTAGTGAAGCACAAGTTTTAGCTGCAAGAATGCGACAGCGGATCGCTTGCGGAGCGGCGCGACGCGGCGATTTGACACCCCAAGTGGCACGATCAAGGCCGACGACCTTGCGCTCCGCGCAGCGTCCCATTTTACTTAAGTTCTATGATTTAGCTCGCAAGTCACTTGTCTTGGCGGGAGGCAACGAGGGAGGAGCTATTCGGCGCCCGCGCTACGAGCGCATCGATCCGGTCGCGTTCGCGTTTGAAATCGGCGAGCATGGGGCCGTCGAATTCGCGCGTGCGCGCGAGTTTTACACGCATCGGATCGACGAAGTGACCGTTTACCAAAACCTCATAGTGAAGATGCGGTCCCGTTGCGAGCCCGGTCTCGCCGAGATAGCCGATGACTTGGCCTTGCTTCACGCGCAGCCCTTCCTTTAGACCACGGGCGAAAGCCGACAAATGATTGTAGGTCGTCATGTAGCCGTTGGCGTGTTGAATCTCAATCCGGCGGCCATAGCCCGCATCCCAGCCAACCGAAGTGACGGTCCCATTGCCGGCCGCGAAGATCGGCGTGCCGCTCGGGGCAG
This sequence comes from uncultured Alphaproteobacteria bacterium, assembly GCA_963759985.1. GTDB lineage: Bacteria > Pseudomonadota > Alphaproteobacteria > Rhizobiales > Beijerinckiaceae > Methylovirgula. Next base: position 445,473 of record CAVXBI010000001.1, on the reverse strand, counting down.
CCCAATCGACGCCTGTATGCAGCCGCGTATAGCCGAGGATGGGATGGAAGCGCATTCCGAAAGGTGAAGTCATCCTGGCGCCGATGATCGGCGTCCGGATCAAAAATTTCCGCGATGATCTGCCGTTCTCGTCGTAGAAATCGACGAGCCCGTCGTCGGGCGTCTGGTAGCGATAATAGCGATAGGTCTCATTGTGCGCCACGACGGCTGCATAGAGAAGTTCGTTGCGCTGCTCGCCGTCCTCGCCGTTGTCGTAAAGTGCCTCGAACGAGTCGCCGCTGGAAACCGGCCGCTGGAAATCGATGTCGTTGGCAAAGATTCGGACGAGCTCGTCGATGATGGGGCGGGGGATTTCCTGCTTGAGCGCCGTTTCGTAGAACGAATCGTAGAGCTGCATCCCATCGTCGTCATTGTCGTCGCTATCGTCGGTTGTGTTCTTCGCCTCGGTTTCGCCGTCCTCAACCCGAACGTAGTCGCCGCGATCCGTGATCGCGACGGTCGATTCCAGCGTCTCATCGTTATAGACCGAGATCCGGGCTAGCGACATGTTGCGGCCGGAGCCGTCGAGATCGGCCATTAACAGCTTTAGCCGCCTCCCCTCCGGCACCGCGGGTTCTCCCCGCTTTGCCGCCAGAGCGGTAACGATGCTCGCGATGCTCTCCGGGGCGACGCCTGCGGCCTGCAACACGCTTTCCAGCGTGTCACCGTGCCTGAGAACGACGAGACGCTCTTGCATCTCTGTCGGCTGAACCCCGGGATCGCGCGGCACGACCGTCACATTTTCAGGCACCATGCGGACTTCGATCTGCGAGAACGGCGTCGAGATCGGATCGTTGGGGTTGGCATAGGCGAGGGCGCCGAGGGGATTGGCGCGGCTCGTTCGCATCAGGAGGAGTTGCGGCGGCATAGTGAAAGGCTCGCTTCCGGCTGCGAGCGTGCTTTTGATTTGCTCGGTGACTTGCGCCTCGACCTCGTCGAGCGAAAGCACGGCGTTCGCGGAGAGGTCCTGCACCGGCAGGTCGCGCGTGGACCAGGAAACGTCCGCGTCATCCTGCTCGGGCTCGGGCGGTTCGTCGACCGGATTGCGCGCGTCGGCGAGAAGCTGGAGCGGATTGAAGACAGGAACGTCATCGGCAAAGCCGGCGCTCGTCGAGAGCAAATTCGTTTCGATATGCGTGAAGGAATGGACTTTGACGACTTCCTTGTCGCCCATCTTGATCGTCGTAGGAGCTTTGAAGGTCTGCTTGTCGGCGACGATGTCGATCGATTTGACCAGGCGGTCGCCTTTTTGCGGATTGATGCCGGAAGAGGCCTCTTTGTGGGATGGCAAGGCCGGCAGCGGCGCTTCGGCAAAATTCGATTGCCGGTCGAGCGCGGCATAGGTGGCGGCGGTGATCAGAGCCGCCCCGGCAAGGCCCGTCAGAACGGTGCCGCAGAGCCAACGCAAGGAGACCCGCCGTCGCCCATCCAACGGCCAATGCCGGCCACTCGCCGTTTCGATGGCGGGTTCAAGGCCAAGATCTGGAAGGGCCGCCGAGAATTCCGCGCGACCATGAGCGCTGAGCGTCTGCATACGCCAGACAGGTTCCCCCTCGTTTGGAGGGAAGCCGAAGCTTAAACTTGGCAGTCCCTCAAGCCAATCGGCTTGCCGCGGCGCTTTCTCAATCAGGCGTTCGGAATCGGCTCGGTCCCAGGCTGGGCCGACGCTTCGTTTGGTGAACGAAGCCTTGGGAAGATGGCTCAAATGGGGCGGACCTTGCCCGCGCACATGGTTGACGCGACTGCGGCGGTCGGCTAACTCAGTCTCGCAGCGCGCGGCTCAAGCCGTGCGCTTCATTGAAATCGAGGCGATTTGCGCGCAAATCGGCCCGATTTCGACTCACCCTTCAGATGGGCTTGCCGGCGGGTTCTCCGCTCCAACGGGGACGGATTTCGAGATGTTTGCAGTCATCAAGGCCGGCGGCAAGCAATATAGCGTCGCCGCTGAAGACGTGATCACGGTCATGACCTTGCCCGGTTCGCCGGGAGATGTGGTTACCTTTGAGAACGTCTTGATGCTGGTCGACGGCGAAGCAGCGCGTTTCGGCGCGCCCTTCCTCGAAGGGGCGAAAGTGACCGGCACCATCGTCGATCATGAGCGCGGCCCGAAAGTCTACGCCTTCAAGAAGAGGCGCCGGAAGAATTCGAAACGCAAACGCGGGCATCGGCAGAATTTGACCGTCGTAAAAATCACCGGGGTCTCGCCCGGCGAGGCCGAAAAAGCCAAGGCGACGGCCTAACATTCGCTTTCGCCAGCGGCTGGATCTCGTTAAGATCAGATAGCTTTCAGGATCGGCGAAGGCGCTTGCCACCGGGTCAGTCCGGAACGGAATATTCGGAGCCAGAGAGATGGCGCATAAAAAGGCGGGTGGTTCGTCCCGCAACGGCCGCGACTCGGAAGGGCGGCGGCTCGGCGTAAAGAAATTCGGCGGTGAATCCGTGCTCGGCGGCAATATTATCGTGCGCCAACGCGGCACGAAGTGGCATGCCGGCGCCAATGTCGGCATGGGCAAGGATCACACGCTTTTCGCGCTCGTCGATGGCAAAGTGGCCTTCAAATCCAATCCGAGCTGTCGAGCGACCGTATCGGTCCTTCCGGCTCAACGCGCCGAAGCCGACAAATAACGGTGGAGTCCAGAAAGACCCCACCGGCTCCCAAGATCCCGGTGGACAGCTAGGCCAATTCGAAAAGCGCCGCAGTCCCGAAGACCCGGCAGGGTTTTTGATAGGGGGAGATGGGAGACCATCTTCCCCTTTTGCTTGGGCCCTGAGGGTCCAAGGGACGGAGCCCAAAATGTTCCCGGATCTGACCCGCGACGATGTCTTCCGCCTCGAAACCAAGCGGCTTTGGCTGCGCTGGCCGCGCGCCATCGATTCCGCCGCCATAACCGCCTTCGCGGCGCTGCCGGAGGTGGCGCGGATGACCGCCGCCATTCCGCATCCCTATCCGCCGAAGGAGGCCGACCGCTTCATTTTCAAGGCCAGGGCCGAAAACGCAGCCGGAGAGGCGCTTCACCTCGCCATGACCAAAAAGTCGGGGCCGCGGACGGTTTTCGGCGTGATTTCCGCCATCGGCAACGGCGAAAACGAGGTCGAGATCGGCTATGTGCTCGCCCCCGAGACGTGGGGCAAGGGATTTGCCGGCGAGGCGGTGCGGATGATCGTCGATACAATCTTCGCGCTGACCCCGGCGGTGCGGATTCTCGCCAATTCGCGGGTCAACAATCTGGCCTCGCGACGCGTCCTGGAGAAATCGGGCTTTGCCTTCGTCGACACCGGCCTCGATTTGCTTGCCGCGCGCGGCGGTCTCCATCCCTGCGACCGCTTTCGCCTCAATCGCGCCGATTGGCGCCACGACGGCAAAATAAGGCGGCTGCCGCCGATGGCCCACCAGCGCGGCGACACAGCCGACACGCCGGTGCCCGAGCCGGTTGCCGATCCAGCCGGCGAATTGCATGAATGTTGACCAGCCCCGCGCTTTCGGCCGAAATGGCCGAAGGCACGAAGCCTCAAGCTGGTTTAGCGTAAATTTCGATGAAATTCCTCGACGAGGCCAAGATCCATGTCAGATCCGGCGCCGGCGGTGCCGGATCCGTCTCCTTTCGGCGCGAGAAATTCATCGAGTTCGGCGGCCCTGACGGCGGCGATGGCGGACGCGGCGGCGACGTCATCGCGCTTTGCGTCGACGGCCTGAATACGCTCGTCGATTATCGCTACCAGCAGCATTTCAAGGCCAAGACCGGCGGGCACGGCATGGGGAAAAACCGCGCCGGGGCCAAAGGCGCCGATGCCATCCTCAAAGTGCCGGTCGGCACGCAGATCTTCGAGGACGAGCATTTGCTCGCCGACCTGACCGAAGTCGGACAAAGCGTGCGGCTCCTGCGCGGCGGCAACGGCGGCTTCGGCAATGCGCATTTCAAGACCGCGACGAACCGGGCGCCGCGCCGCGCCAATCCGGGCCAGGAGGCCGAGGAGCGTATCTTAATCCTGCGCCTGAAGCTCATCGCCGATGCCGGCCTGATCGGCCTGCCCAATGCCGGCAAATCGACCTTTCTTGCGACCGTCTCCGCCGCCACGCCGAAGATCGCCGATTATCCCTTCACCACATTGCATCCGCAGCTTGGCGTCGTCGCCTGCGACGGACGCGAATTCGTGCTCGCCGACATCCCCGGCCTGATCGAAGGCGCGCATGAAGGTCTTGGCCTCGGCGACCGCTTCCTCGGCCATGTCGAACGCTGCCGGGTTCTGCTGCATCTCGTCGATGCCGGCGGCGAACACGCGGGCGAATCCTACAAAACCGCGCGTCGCGAACTCGAAGCCTATGGCGCCGGATTGGCGCAGAAGCCGGAGATCGTCGCCCTCTCGAAGATCGATAGCGTCGATGCGGAAAGCTTGAAGACGCAGATGGCGCGCCTCAAACGCGCGGCGAAACGCACGCTCCTCGGCGTCTCCGCCGTCACGCATCAGAATGTCGACGAAGTTCTGCGCGCGCTGCTCACTGAAATCGACGCGCAGCGGCAGACGGCGCGCGAGCCGGAGTGGCACGCGTGAATGGCGCGGGCGACGAGTCGGCCAATCCGGTGACCGGGCAGGACGCGACCTCCCTGCCCCGCTTTGCGCAATTCCGCCGGATCATGATCAAGGTCGGCTCGTCCCTTCTCGTCGATCCGGGCCAAGGCGCGGTGAAGCGCGAATGGCTGGCAACGCTCGCCGACGACATCGCCGCCCTGCACAAGGACGGCGCCGGCGTTCTCGTCGTCTCCTCCGGCGCCATCGCGCTCGGGCGCAGCGTGCTCGGCCTCGCCAAAGGACCGCTGAAACTCGAAGACAGCCAGGCGGCGGCCGCCGTCGGCCAGATCGCCCTGGCGCGAACCTGGTCGCAGGCGCTTGGCGATCGCGGCATCACCGCCGGACAGATTCTCGTCACCTTCGCCGACACGGAAGAGCGGCGCCGCTATCTCAATGCGCGCGCGACGATCGAACGCCTGCTCGATCTCGGCGCCGTGCCCGTCATCAACGAGAACGACACGGTTGCCACCTCCGAGATCCGCTATGGCGACAACGACAGGCTCGCGGCGCGCGTCGCCACCATGGCATCCGCTGATCTCCTGATCCTGCTCTCGGACGTGACCGGCCTCTATAGCGTGCCGCCGGCGCAAGATCCTTATGCGACGCTGATCCCCGTCGTGGCGAAGATCACGCCCGAGATCGAAGCCATGGCGGGCGGCGCCGCCTCGGGCTTTTCCCGCGGGGGCATGCGGACCAAGATCGAGGCGGGAAAAATCGCGACCGCGGGCGGCACGCATATGGTGATCGCCGACGGCCGCGTGCCGCATCCCGTGTCGCGGATCAAGGACGGCGCGGCCTGCACATGGTTCCTGACCGGCTCCAATCCGATCACCGCGCGGAAAAAATGGATCGCAGGCTCGCTCGAACCGCGCGGCGCGCTCATTGTCGATCATGGCGCGGTGCGCGCGATCGTCAGCGGCAAGAGCCTGCTGCCGGCCGGAGTGCGGCGCGTCGAAGGCAATTTTGCGCGCGGCGACTGCGTTCTGATCCGCAACGAGCAAGGCGCCGAAGTCGGCCGCGGGCTGGTGAATTACGATGCCGACGACGCGCAAAAAATCGCCGGGCGCAACTCGCGCGACATAGAAGTCTTGCTCGGCATGGCGGGACGGACAGCGATCATCCATCGGGATGATATGGTTCTGAAGGGGGATTAGGGCACGAATTGACGGCTAAGCGCCGAAAACTGACGCACCTAACCGATAAGATTCTGTACAATTGTGTTGTCATCAGAATCTCAAATTCGTGCATGCAGGGGCGGCCATGACGGAAGGAAACAAAGCTGCAGCGGAGGACTACCGGCGTCAGCGCCAGAGCGCGGCCGCCGGGCAAAGCGGATTCGACTACGACGCAGCCAGCGTTGACGAATGGCTCGCACGCAATGAGAGATTGCTGCGGACCATCATCAGAGCCAATGGCACGCCTGAAAAGGATGTCGAGCAACTCCTTGGAGAATACAAGGCGCGTCTTGCTGCCACGTCGCCTGGCTCCGAATACGATGATAAAAATGTACGCGCGATCCTCCAACCGATACTGATGGACATTGAGAACCTATGCCGCGAAAATAAGATTTCCGATTCGCGGCGGTGTCGTCTATGGCGTCGCGCCTGAATTCGGGCTGCTTGCGAGCCAGCGGGAGGTCATGGAGACGGATGTCAGCATCATCGAGGTCAGTTTGCCATTCGTCGTGTTCTGCAACGGCGTGAGCAAAGCGCTTGCTCGAACCTTGCCGCACCAAAAAGGTTCGGCGACCGAAGACGGTTCAATGATCAAGGTCTGCAATGAACCTGGCATCGTACTTGCGAGGCTGCGTGAATCTCCGCAACTCGTATTCGAGTGGAGCCGAATCGTCGTCCATCACGCGCTTGGTTGGCCGCCGCGAGGGTTAAGCGCGGCGCCTGACGAGTTGGCGCAAGTGACGCGTATTCTCCTGTTGAATGCGATGGAATGGTTTGCGCTCGCCCACGAGTACGGCCATCACGTCATGAGGCACGGGCAAGCGACCTCAAGCTCGACGACGCGCAACATCTTCGAGGATGAGCACGAGGCCGATCTGTTCGCACGTTCTGTGAGCATCGCGTTGGGCGGAAAGACCGAGGTGCTAAATATGTACGCGCTGTCTGGTGTGGGCGGCATTATCGTACTCGGCATGATGGATCTGGTCCGTCGCGGACGGACGGTGCTGAAGACCGGTCTCGACAACGCGCCACCGCGCAGGTCGCATCCCCCGCTTGCCGATCGCGTAACCGCATTCGGACTCTTGGATCAACATTTAGCGGAAGAGTTGCGAGCTGCCGCTAGCGACATGCGGAACTGCTTTACAAGCATACTTGAGGGCATTTGGACGGAAGTCCTCCCGATCGTTCAGCAATTGCATAAAGAGGGTATGCGGCCGGAAGAGATGCCAGGCCACGAGGACGGATGGTTACCGCCGTAGGGAGTCGATGATGTCGGAGTGCTCACGCTGGCATCGAAAAAGGCTTGGCCTCCGCAGCTCCCCTCCCGCTCCGATTTCCCTGCTCAGCTTTGTGGCTTTCGGCTTCCCATGTTTGACAGACTTCCCTTCCGTTGGCTCAAGGCGGGGAAAAGGGGTAGCGGTTCCATCGCGGTCGACATTTTCGCTCTGATGTATTCTTCTTGTGATCGATCGGAAGCCCAGACGAAGCGACGGGCGCGCGTCACGATGTAATCGTTGATGTTCTTGACAACGGTCTTCGCGTCATAGCGGGCAATCATCTTAAATGATTCAGCGTCGTTTGCTGCAACAAACAGCTTTGTCGGACTTATTGGTATAGAGATCGTGCCCTTGGGCTTTCCAAGTTCGAAAATCTCAACGGGCCTGTCGGACGTGAGCAGTGGAACGGGCGATCCCGAAAGATCGATCACGGCGAAAGGCATCTGATTTATGTGCTGGCATATGAATTGGTTATCGAGCGCTTTAATGACGAGGTTGAGCTGCATCTTGTGCCGAACAAGCGGATCCTTGTTAGCCAGATATTCGTCGAAAGTAAGCGGGTCGGTGGATTTACGAATCTTTTCGTATTCCGCCTGCTGATCTTCCCCGCCTCGATCCCATTCGGCTATCGCTGCTTGGCGAAGCTCGGGCATCGCATCGGGATGGCGAAGATATATGCCCAGGACGAATCGCGACCACGCACTGACGAGTTCGCCGGGCCATTGAACTGCAGTCGGGTTCAAGTGCGCGTCGAGCGCTTTGGAACCTAGCGTGTCCGCGTAGTTAAAGTAGACGTTTTCCAGATGTTGTGCAGTCTCGGGCGGCAGCTCGGGAAAGGCGTAAAGGTCCTTCTCGAACCCAGTTGCACGCGGTCCGACGCGCTTTACGACGAGCTTGCCTCGTCGCAGCGCGAATTCAGCTAGTTTCCTGTCCGAACCAGCCCACTGCTTCAGGTAGAAGGCCGGAACAAAATGATGATCACGGGGAATCTTCATAAAGACATTGTACATGAGAAAATCTCGCGGCCCTTTCGGATTGATCATGAACGGTTAGGAAAAAGCGGATGTGTAAGCTCCGGGGTTGTATTGAGTCTCTTGCTGGAGACCAAAGGGTTCGATTAGCTCTTGGAGTTCTTCGAAATGCGCGTGCTCTTCGCGGCGCGTTCTGATCCGCGATGAAAGCGCCCCCGAGATTATCCATCGCGACAATATGCTGCTGAAGGGGGATAAAAAGGGGCTCTGGAGGCGCGCAAACTCACCCCGGCTCTTGAGCGCGCGGCCATCAAGCGCCATCTACAGCCTTGCTGCCTTCCGGATGCACGCCTTTCCGGCTTGTTGATCTGGGCAGTTCACCCAGAGGAGTAAGCTTCATGATCACCGTCGAAAAAGCGCATCGCGTCATTGCCGCCGGCGAAGCCAAAGCCAAGGAAATCGGCCAGCCGATGAATATCGCTGTCGTGGATGCCGGCACCAATCTGAAAGCCTTCACCCGCATGGACGGCGCGTGGCTGGGCAGCATCGACATTGCGATCAACAAGGCGTTTACGGCGAAGGCCTTCGACATTTCGACGCGCGAACTCGGCCAGAACAGCCAGCCGGGCGACCAGTTCTTCGGGATCAACACGTCCAATCATAATCGCGTCATGATTTTCGCCGGCGGAATTCCGCTGAAGGTGAACGGCGAGATCGTCGGCGCGGTTGGCGTCAGCGGCGGCAGCGGCGTCCAGGATCAGGCCGTCGCCGAGGCGGCGGCCGCGGTGTGTAAATAGAAGCAACCGCGGGAATGGCCGGCCGGTCCCGATGACTCGCTAACCGCTCGGCGCGCGCATCAGGATCTCGTGCCAAAATCTGCGCCGCCGCATATTCCGCGCGAGCCTTAACGATGTCGCGCGCCAACCCGCCCTGCAGATGGACAATACACGTGGATTAAGACAAATTGGCCGGATGGCATTGCGCAGAGAAATCCTGACGCTTCAAGAGCCTCGTCTCAGCGCGCTCGGTGAAACGAGCCGCGGGAGCTACGTATGCGAACCGGTCGCCGCAGAATCCCGCGTGCTCTTCGCGGCGCCGGCGTCGATGGCCTGATCGCGCATGAGCTATTCCGCGGCCATCTTGGTGATAGCCAGCGCCGCGCTTCTCGCCGCGCTCGTAACCATGATCCTGCAGAGCTTCGTCGCGATTGACCTGCGCCGCAAGCACCATGACGTCGGCTCCGCCGTCTTCCTGCAGCTCGGCGTCGTGTTCGCGGTGTTGCTCGCCTTCGTGTTCGACGAGGCCTGGACCCAATATAACGAGGCGGCGCGCGCCATAGATCTCGAGGTCGGCGCCATGCACGGTGTCGGCATGATCGGCGCGACTTTGCCGCCGGCGGACGCGCAGGCCATTCTCACGAAAGAGCAAAGCTATCTCGTGAGCGTCGCCTTTCAGGAATGGCCCGTCATGGCCGCGCGCCGCACGGAGGACTCGGCACCGACCTCAAGCTGCAGGCGCTGATCCAGGACGTGGCGAATCTGCACTGTGTCAGACCCCGATCAGCGCGAAAAGAAGGCCGAGATGTTGTCGCTTCTGGCGCAGGCGCACGCGCAGCGCGAGACGCGGATCTTCCAGGCTCATTCCGGCATACCGGGCGCGCTCTGGTGGGTCCTGATCGGTTTCACGATCACGCTGGCGCTTTTCGTGTCGCTCTCCGAGATTCCCGTATAGAACGACGGCCGCCGCGATCTCAGCCTTTTTCGCGGCCGGCATTGCCAGCATTCTTGTCGTGGCCCGGTTGCTCGACTTCCCGTTCGAAGGCGCGCTCGGCTTGTCGAACGCGGACTTCCGCGAAGTCATCGACAAGATCTCAGTTCTCCTCGGCCATTGAGGCGGTGCGGGTGCGTTCAGTTCAGCCGCGCGACGACGGTGAGCCGCTTGACTTCGCCGTGCAAATAGGCCTGCAGGAATGCTTTATAGTCCCTGAAGGACACGCACCCGAATGAATCGCCGTTCGGGCCGAGCATGTAAGTATGCGCCAGCAGTCCGGCTCGCCCATAGACGTCGTTGTTGCCGACGGGGATGAGGCGCAGCGCCTGCACGCCGTGGAAAGGCTGTTCCCGCAGCTGAAGATCATAGACATCGGGCGGGGTCGGCCCGCGCATGCGTTCGCTGACGTAGCGCGGATCGTCCAACATGTCGCCGCGCCCGGAATGGGCTTCGAGCCGCGTGCCGTCGGGCATGTAGACCGTATGCGCGGAAATATCATAAACGGCGGTTGCGTGATCGTAAGGCAGCGCGCCGGGCGCACCCTTCTGTTCTTCGCCGGCGACGCCATCTTCCGGAGCCGCATAGGCAAGCATTGGGCCGGAAGGCGGCGGCCGCATGCCAAAGAGTTTGTCGAAGAAGGAATTGTGGTCGGCGGGGGCAGACGGCGGAACAGTCGTTTCGTCCTGCTGCGCCAATTGACGGCCGGATGTTGTAAGTTGGTCGTGGCTTGCCGGCGCACGAAGCTCGGATGGACGCGGCGTCGGCAACGGGACGCTCTGGGCGAGTTGTTGAGGAACAGCGGGCGGCAGAGGTGTTGGCCGGACATTGGCCACGACGGTCGCCGGATGCGACGACGGAAGCGGCGCGAAGTCCGCTGCGAGCGGAGTGCTTTGTCCGAGTGGAATCGGCGCAAAGCCCATGGAATAGGTCGGATCGAGCAGCGCCACATAGGCATTCGAGGCGACGATTGCGGCGGGCGTGTCCGCTGCCACGGCTGGTAGCGCGCCATAGGCGCGCGGCGCGGGCGTTACCGCGGGCGCGGCCAGCAAGGCCCCATAGGCCCCGGGGGCCACCGTTACCGCGGGTGCGGCTGTCGGCGCTTCATCGACGCTCCGGAGAGCCGCGACTTCAGATCCGACCGTCGGCCCGGCATCGAGGTTTGGAAACGCGGTGTTCGGCGTCGCGATGGAATGAACATAGAGGATCGCGCCACCCACCAATATGCTGAGGATGAAAGCGACGGCACCGGAAAAGGTGTGGGGATAGGTTTCCCGGGAAAAAGAGCCGCGTTCGAAAGGACTGAAATCGTACGACGTACCGGTGCTATATGTCATTCGCCCCGTCCGAATGATTCCGTCTCACGCCTTTTGGCTCAACCAAGGTCCGGTGTCTCTGCGCCGGTCATGCGCCCCATTCACGGACGCGGTGAACGTACGGCTGAAGCGCTGCAGCCTTGCTGAAGTGTCATTGAGGCGGATTTTAGTTAAATGCCGATTAAGGTGTTCATTTCCACCGGTCGGGTCGGCGCTTCCGGTTGCGGCAACATGCCGCCAACGAACGGATTTTGCCCCTATAATCGGTCATCCGCGGTGTACGTCTGCCCCCCAAAGGCCGAGGATCAGGAACAAAAAGAGGACCAAATATGGCATGGCATGTTCGCTATATGGATCTCGCCTTGAAACACGAAATGCTGTCACGCGACCTGGCGACGGAGGAGGAGGCCTTGGAGGAGGCTTGGAAATTGGCGCAGCAGCAAGACAAGGAAATCACGGCGGTCGAAGGGCCGGATGAAGAGATCGTTCCGATGGAAGAGATCCAGGAATGGTTCGATAAACGTTCTTCCTCGCGCGATCCGGGAGCCCCGTCCTGACGTGGCCCCTCGGCCTGAAATCGCAGCAATGACGTCGATGGGCCGCCTACGTCCCGTCTCCGGCAAAAGTTGCGAGATGCATGCCGACAGACGCGAGCAGCATTTCATAAGCACGGTTGACGATGTCGTCGAGTGACTTCGTCTTCGCAAACAGAATCTTTGCCTCGGCGAGCAGCTCCTCGCGACTCGGGAGTTGCGGCGGATAGGAAGCAATGGCCGCCCCGGTGCGCTCGCCGGCGCGCACGAGCGTTTCCCACAATGCCGAAAGTTCGGGTCCGTGCAGAGCCGATGAGATGGCAAGCGCGATCCGCTCCGAGTTGAATTGCGCCGCGAGTTCCTCGGCGGCGCGCGCGATGACTCGCGAACCCAACCGCTGTTCGTTGCGCAGGACCTCGACGGGCGGCAACTTCAGGTTCCACACGATGCCGAGCCAGGACAATGCCTTCAAGATGTAATAGGTCGCATCGATCTCCCACCACCTAAAACCCTGCCGAACGCTGCTCTGATAGGCGTGGTGATTGTTATGCCAGCCCTCGCCCATCGTCATCAGCGCCAACAGCCAGTTGTTGCGGGAATCATCGCCCGTCACATAGCGCTTTGTCCCGCTGACATGCGCCAGCGAGTTGATGCAGAAGGTGGCGTGATAGACGAGCACCGTGCTCCACAAGAATCCGACGACGAGGCCCGACCATCCACCGATGAGAAAGCAGAAAGCGCCGAGGGCGACACCCGGCACCAGTTCCAATCGATGCAGCCAAATCAGCTCGGGATAGCGGGCGAAGTCGGCCACCTTTCCGAATTCGGTCGCGTCATGCCTACGCGCGAAGATCCACCCCACATGGCTGTAAATGAAACCCATGCGCCGGGGGGAATGCACATCCTCCGGCGTGTCGGAATGCAGATGGTGATGCCGGTGCTTGGCCGCCCACCAAAGAACGCTCTTCTGGGCGCTGGTCTGGGCCAGGAACGCCAGGATGAATTGAAATGCTCTGCTGGTCGAAAAGGCGCGATGCGAGAAATAGCGATGGTAGCCTGCCGTGATCGCGAAGAGGCGCATCCAGTAGAGCGCTATGCAAATTGCAACGGCATGCCACGTCACGCCCGACCAGATCGCCGCAAGGCAGGCGAGGTGGACCAATACGAAGGGAACGGTGGATGGGTAGACGATATCATCATGCACGTCATCGCGGCGGGTATCGGAAGACATAGAGCGATCCTGCTTCATGCGTCGGTTCGCGCCGGCGGATTAAGTTGCATCGGCTCGGGGCGCGGAGGCGCGGAATATAGCCATAAAACCGCTAAGTGTCTTGGGGCTGTCGCGCGGCGAATTGGCCAGCGCGCCTTCAGCGCCGCCAATTCTGTGGAGAGGCGGCCGGCAGGTCGCCCGTGACATCCACATGCGCGCTCTCCGCTGCCGAACCGAGTTTCTTCTCGGAAAACCGGAGGTCGAGGAGACGACCGTCGTCGGTACGGATTTGGACGTCACCGCGGCCAAACACGTTCTGCAGGGTACTCGCAGAGAGCCGGATCTCGCCGCAACTTACGATCCCGGTCGGCGGCCGCAGATAGCCGTCGAAGTCATAGGACGCACGCGCGACATCCTTGCCGTCGCACATCAATACGCCGTTTCCTGAGATTCCGCCGAGATAGTGCATGATCGATTTCTCCTCTGAGCCTGCCTGCCGAAAACGAAAAGCCCCGCAACCTTCTTGAGGTGCAGGGCCATCGGCGCCAGGCGCCTCCTTGGGGATAGGTTGCCGCATTGCCGCCAAGCCGCCAGTACATCCGTGGTCGGCTCATTTGCAGCGATGCGGCGTCAGCAGGCTCGGTTAACGAGCCGCCGAGCTACAATCAGTCCAAAACTTTGAGGTTTTCGGCCGACATCTTGCCGCTCTTCTGGTCGGAGACGAGCTCAAAGCCCACCTTCTGACCCTCGCGCAAGTCGTTGAGGCCTGAGCGCCCTACAGCGCTGACGTGGACGAAAGCATCCTTGCCGCCGTCATCCGGTGCAATGAAACCATAGCCCTTGTCGAAATTGAACCACTTTACGGTTCCCGTAGTCATGGGAAACCCTTTCATAACTAAGTCTTGCTTGCCCGCGAAGCCGCGGACCGTCGAAATCGCGTTTTCAGGTAGAGAATTTTCAGCTTGGCGCGAATTTCTTCAGCGCAAGGCCAAGTCTTCTGGCCGTCTATCGACCTCATGGATATGGGCCTTGCAGAGCGAAAATTCAAGGCTGATTTGCAAGTACTTTCGACCGACAAACCCGCAACTCATCCTTTCAGATGTGCGATTCGCTCGGGCACAGGAGGGTGCGAATAATTGAAAACCGTGTAGAGCCAATCTGGCGTCAATGTCGCGAGATTGTCACGCGACAGCTTGGTGAGCGCGCTGATCATCGGCTCCGGCCCCATCATGGATTTGGCGAAATCGTCGGCTTGGAATTCGGCGCGGCGCGAAAGAAAGTTCGTCACCGGCGAGATCAAATGCGAGACCGGCCCGAAAGCGAGAAGCACGATCATCAGAACGAGCCCCGGATCGTCCGGCAGGCCGAACGCCCGCGCCAGCGCGTTCGTGGCAAAGGCCCAATGCAAGACGGCGAAAGCGAGCAAAGCCAGAATCGCCGATTCGAGGATGCGTTGAAAGACATGGCCGAATTTGTAGTGGCCGAGTTCATGCGCGAGGATAGACAGAATTTCCGCCGGCGAATGTTTTTCGAGCAGCGTGTCGAAGAAGACGATTCGCTTGGCCTTGCCGAAGCCGGAGAAATAAGCGTTTCCATGCGCCGAGCGTTTCGACGCGTCCATGACGAAAAGCCCCTTCGACTCGAATCCGCATTTCTTGAGCAGCGCTTCGATATTGGCCCGCATCGGTCCTTCCGCCATCGGCGTGAATTTGTTGAAGAGCGGCGCGATGAAAGCGGGATAGATCACGATCATTGCGATCATCACCACCATCAGGCCGGCCCAGGCAAAGATCCACCAAAGGCCAGGCAGAGCGCGCTCGAGCGCGAAAAACCCATAGAGCAAGGGAACCGCGAGGACGAGCTGAAGGGCAATGGCCTTGACCTGATCGAGCAGGAAGAGGAGCGGCGTTGTTCTGTTGAAGCCAAAGCGCGCTTCGAGCCGGAAGGTGCGGATGAGGGTGAAGGGCAAATGCAGAAAGTAGGAGATCGCGCCAACGGCGACCACGGTTGCCACGCTGCGCGAAAGACCCGGCGGGACGATCCCGGCGACCAACTGATAGACAGGACCCAGAAGCAGCGCCAGCCAGATCAGGGTCAGAAGCGTATCGAAGCCCGTCTGCACCATCGCAAGTCGCGTGCGGGCCAAAGTATAATCGCCCGCGCGTCGGTGCTCGTCGAGGCTCACCTCGCCGACGAATGCGGCCGGAACGCGGTCCCGGTGGGCAGCGACGGCACGGGCCTGGCGGCGCTCCAGATAGATGTCGAGCGCGCCGGACAGGATGATGGCGGCGAAAATGATGAGGACGACGGGGTTCATCGAAGCGCTTCCCAAGGGGCTAAAACCAATGTAGGTCAAACGCCTCCAGTTGCCAGTCAATGGTTTTGTGGCAGGATGGCCAGGGAGGATCCCGGCGTGCCAGCCCGGGACAGGCCAGATGAAAAAAGATACGGATCTCAAGCTCGTCCGCAGCAATGAGCCGGAAAAAATTCATGCTCTGATGACGGCGCTCGGGCGCTCCGCGCGCCAGGCGTCGCGTATCCTCGCGCTCGCCGCGACGGACACGAAGAACAAGGCGCTTCAAGTCGCGGCGAAGCAGATCCGCGAGCGGGCCGGCGATATCCTCGCGGCCAATGCCAAAGACATGGCGGAAGCGCAAGCGAGCGAAACGAATGCGGCCTACCTCGACCGCCTCGAGCTCGATGCGCGGCATATCGACGGCATGGCCAAGGGCCTTGAGGAGATCGCCGCCCTGCCCGATCCCGTCGGCCGGATTCTCGCGCGCTTCTCGCGGCCCAACGGGCTCGTCATTGATCGCGTCGCGACTCCGCTCGGCGTCATCGGCGTCATATTCGAGAGCCGGCCTGCCGTTGCAGCGGATGCAGGCGCGCTCTGTCTCAAATCCGGCAACGCCGTGATCCTGCGGGGAGGATCGGAGAGCTTCCATTCCGTCTCGCTCATTCACGAATGTCTCGTTGCAGGCGTTCGCGCCGCGGGCCTGCCCGAAGCCTCGATCACGCTGGTGCCGGTCAGAGACCGCGCCGCGGTCGGCGACATGCTCGCCGGTCTTTCAGGCAATCTCGATGTGATCGTGCCGCGCGGCGGCCCGAGCCTCGTTGCCCGGGTCGAGGCCGAAGCCCGCGTGCCCGTCTTCGCGCATCTCGAAGGCATCGTGCATGTCTATGTCGATCGCGCCGCCGACCTTGCCAAGGCGATGATGATCCTGCGCAACTCCAAACTGCGTCGCACCGGTATTTGCGGCGCCGCGGAGACTCTGCTCGTCGATCGCCGCTGCGCTCCGACGCACCTGGCGCCGCTCATCAAAATGCTGCTCGACGCCGGATGCGCCGTCCGCGGAGACGACGCGACACAATCGGTCGATCCGCGCGTCAGCCCGGCAACCGAAGAGGATTGGAGGCGCGAATATCTCGATGCGATCATTTCGGTGCGGCTCGTCGACGGCGTCGAGGCCGCGGTCGCGCATATCGAGACCTATGGCTCGCACCACACGGATTGCATTGTCACCGAAAACAGCGAAGCGGCGGAGCGCTTTTTGCGCGAAGTCGATTCGGCGATCGTCCTCCACAATGCCTCGACGCAATTTGCAGACGGGGGCGAATTCGGTTTCGGCGGCGAGATCGGGATCGCGACAGGCCGCATGCATGCGCGCGGACCCGTCGGGCTCGATCAGCTTACTTCGTTCAAATATCGCGTCCGCGGAACGGGCCAGATCAGGCCGTGAATTGCGCGCCGCCAGGCACCACGGTCGAAGCGTGACCTGCGGCTTGCCCAGACTCCCCCCGCATGCGCCCGGGCTGAAAATCGGCCTCTTCGGCGGCAGTTTCAATCCCGCCCATGAGGGCCATCGCGCCGCCAGCCTGATTGCGCTTCATCGCCTCGGGCTCGACCGCGTATGGTGGCTGGTGAGTCCAGCCAACCCTTTGAAGAATAAACAGGATCTTGTTTCTCTCCCGGCGCGGATCGCGGCCGCGAGGGCGCGCGCCCGTCACCCGCGGATCGAGGTCACCGGAATCGAAGCGGCCATCGGCGCGCGCTATACTTATGAAACGATCCGCTATTTGAAGAGCCGCTGCCGCGGCGTCCACTTCGTCTGGATCATGGGCGCCGACAACCTTCTGACGTTCGATCATTGGCAGCACTGGCGCGACATCGCCGAAAATGTGCCAATCGCCATCGTCGATCGACCGGGATCGACGCTTTCGGCCACGCATTCGCCGGCCGCCGTCGCGCTCGCGCCCTACCGACGCGACGAAAGCCAAAGCCTGATCTTTGCGACGCAGAAGCCACCGGCCATCATGTTTCTTCATGGGCCGCGTTCCGGCCTCTCCTCGACGGCGCTGCGCGCCAACGCCGCGAAGGAGTTGTGATGCCTCGTGTCGGGCCAAGCGATCAGATATGCTGGGCGAAGAAATCGAGCGTGCGTTGGCGCGCGAGTTCGGCGGCCGCTGGATTATAGCTTGGGCGCTGCGAACAATTGAACCCGTGCTCGGCCGGATAGATGTGGATCGTGATGTCCGGATGCGCGCGCCGGATCTTTTCGACATCGGCTAAGGGGATGCTCTTGTCGCGATCGCCGAAATGCAACATGACCGGACAAAGAAGCTGGCCAGCCAGCATGCCGGCGATGCCGGAACCGTAATAGCCGACGGCTGCGGCAAGTCCCCGCACACGCGCGGCGGATGCATAGGCGAGCGTGCCGCCCCAGCAATAGCCGATGACGCCCACCCTGCCGGCTTGCGCCGCGACCTCGACCGCCGCCTCGATGTCGGCGAGCGTGTCTTCGAGCTTCGTTTTGGCGCGAATCGCGACGCCCTTTTGAATATCCTCGCTCTCATAACCGAGCTCGGTGCCGGGCGCGACGCGATCAAAGAGCGCGGGCGCTACGACATGATAGCCGACGCCGGCAAAATCGTCGGCGACGTCGCGAATATGATGATTGACGCCAAAGATCTCCTGGAGAACGACGAGACCGCCGCGCGAATTGCCGCTCGGCACGCTCTCATAGGCGCCTATTGTCGCGCCGTCCTTGGTCGTGAGCTTGATCATCCGCCCCATATTGCCCCCGGTGGTTGAGCCTTTCGCCTTACCATTTCTCGATCCCCTCGCCTGCGACCTGCGCCGCAGCCTCGGCCACGGATCGGCCGCCGAGCACCAAACGAGGCGCTATCTCCGCCAATGGAACGAGAACGAAGGCACGGTTGAAGAGTTCCTTGTGCGGCAGGACAAGGTCCGGCGTCGAGAGCGGCGCCTCGCCGTAGAAGAGAATGTCGATATCGATCAATCGCGGTCCCCAGCGGATGGTCTCCTTGCGCCCCATATCCGCCTCGAGCTTTTTGACTGCGGCGAGCAGCGCAGCGGGGTCGAGTTTCGTCCGCGCCAAAGCGCAGGCATTGGCGAAGGGGGGTTGGCTAAGATAGCCCCAGGGCTTCGTCCTATAGATCGAAGATACGGCGACAAGTTCGATGGCGCCTCTCTCCTCGAGCAGCCGCAGGGCCGTTGCGATATTGGCCGGTCCATCGCCGATGTTGCTGCCGAGGCCCAAGCCAATCTCGACCATCCCACGCCGGCCGTCCCCGGGATCAGGCGTGTTCGATGGCATCATAGACCTTGAAGGCGGCGACATGTTCGGCCGCGTCGTGGACGCGAAAGATCGAAGCGCCATGCGCCGCGGCGATGAGGTTGGTGGCGAGCGTGCCGATGAGCCGGCCGTCCACGCCTGCGCCAAGGATCGGGCCGAACAGAGACTTGCGCGAAACGCCGACGAGCAGCGGCAAGCCGTAAAACGCGAGCAGGCCATCGAGCCCACGCAAGGCCGCGAGATTCTGCTCCTTCGTCTTGCCAAAGCCGATGCCCGGATCGAGAATGATATGGCGGCGTGGAATGCCGGCGAGGTCCGCCCGCTCCAGCGAGCGATCGAAGAACCGGCGCATATCGTCGATGATGTCGAGTTCGGGATCGACGCTCTCGCGGTTATGCATCACGACCACGATGGCTTTGCCTTCGGCGACCGTGTCAGCCATCGCCGGGTCCTTCTGCAGTCCCCACACATCGTTGACGACGACGACGCCCTGAGCGAGCGCGCGTCGTGCCACAGCGGCCTTGTAGGTGTCGATCGAAACCGGCTTATCGGTCGCATAGACGATATCGGCGAGCAAAGGCTCGAGTCTGGCAAGCTCGACCTCCTCGGGCACGGGTATATGGCCGGGACGCGTCAACTCGGCGCCGATATCGATGATGTCGGCGCCGTCGGCGGCGAGCTTGCGCGCCCGAGCCAGAGCCGCCTCACGCGTTTGGAATTTGCCGCCATCGGAAAAAGAATCCGGCGTGACGTTCAAAATTCCCATGATCACCGATCGCGCGCCGATGAGGCCGAGCAATTGATCGCGTTTCTGCTGCATGGGCCTGGGAGCATGATCAAGCAAGCGGCCCGCATTCTCCAGCGGGGAATGCGGGCGCAAAGAAAAGATATGCCAGTCTAACGCCGCGAAGGGCGGCTGGCCACAGATGCCGGCTATTTCCCCGACGGTCCAGTTGCGGGTGTCGGCGCGGGCTGAGCCGGCAGAGCCGCTTGGCCCCCGGCGGGAGTCGCAGCCGTTGGCGGAGGCACCGGATGCGATACGTCCCAGATGCGGGCCGTCATGTCGAAGGACGCATCGGCCACGTGGCGGCCGTCGGGGCCGAAGCGGATATGGGTCAGTTCGCCGTCATGGCCGCTAAGAACCATGAGCGTTGCCCCGGATCCCGCATCCCAGATGCGCCCCGTGCGGTCATAGGAGGCCGTCGCAATGCGCGTCCCATCCGGACTGAAGCTGGCGAACATGACCGCCCGGCTATGGCCGGAAAGCGTCAACAGGCTTGCGCCCGTATTCGCGTCCCAAAGAATGCCCTTCTTATCGGTCGATCCGGTCAGGATCTTCTTCCCGTCCGGGCTATAGATGGCGAACTCGACCGCCCGCGTGTGGCCTATGAGAGTTGCGACCAAAGCCCCCGTATCGGCGTCCCAGATGCGCGCCGTCTTGTCGCTCGATGAGGTCGCGATACGATGTCCGTCAGGGCTGAAGGCCACGCCCGAAACAATGCCATTATGACCGGCGAGCGTGAAGACCAGGTTGCCCGAGGCAGCATCCCAGACTTTTGCCGTATGATCGGCGGACGCCGTCGCGACCCGCCTGCCATCGGGACTGAAGACGGCCCGCATGACAGGTTCCGTATGGCCGGTCAGGGTGGCAAGCGAGGCACCAGTCTCGGCGTCCCAGATTCTTGCCGTCGAGTTGCGCGAAGCCGTGACGATGAATTTGCCGTCGCGGCTGAACTCGGCATCCTCGAGCGGATCCGTATGCCCGGTGAGCGTCAGGAGAAGCTTGCCAGTTTTGACGTCCCAGACCTTGGCCGTGGAGTCCTGAGAGGCGGTCAGGACGCGGCTTCCATCGGGGCTGAACCGGGCGGTCTTGATGCCCGCCGTATGGCCTGCGAGGGTCTGAAGGATCGTGCCTGAATGAGCATCCCAGATCTTGGCGGTCTTGTCGCTCGATGCCGTCACGACGAGTTTCCCGTCGGGACTGAACTCGACATCGGTGAGGTCGGCGGTATGTCCGGAAAGGGTGATGAAGGGCGCCCCGGCTTGAGCGCCGCGCCCGCTCGTCGCGAGCAGAGGCAAGCAGAACATTGCGAGGGCAAGCGCCCAACACGAAAGTGCCGCGCCCGAGAGTTCTGGGTCGTTCAACGGATGTCGATTGCCGATCACCGCGAAGGAAGACGGTCGCCATTTTCTTAGCCCTTCTGCGTTGTTCTTGAGTTCCTTCCGCGTTAAAGGACCTTTCTCGGACCTTCGGCCTTGGCCTTGGGCCCGCGCGGTTTTTTGCTATTGTGGGCTGCTGCAATCCTTAAGCTGGTTGCGCTCGATGGAAAAGATCTTCCCATCCACGACATTGATCGCCTTGACGGTGCAGACGCGTCCATCGTTGAAGGTCATGCGCGCATCATAGGAACCCGTGGGTACGTCCTTGATCTGCAATCGCTCGTCATCGTCGACGGAATCATCCTTGTCGTTCTTGCACTGATCGGGACCCCAATTGTCGCTGCCCGCCGGCGCAAGCTCGAATTTCACGATCGTGTCGCCGGTGATGTTCCAGAACTTCGTCTGCCCGGCGGCGATTGCCCACGACGCGCAAGTCGCGCAAGCCATCGCCATGAACCCGAGCGAAATCAGCCGCAGCGTCCGGAGCGATGTTTGATTCATAGGCAGCCACACTCCCAAAAGCTTAAGGCAGATCTTTGATTTAGGGCCTTACGACGAGACCCCAGGGCAGGCGCCCGACGGGCACGGACTTTTCGGGCTTCAGCGAGGCTACATCCACGACAGTGATGTCGTTGGTGAGACCATTGGCGGAGTAGAGCTTCGAACCGTCCGGGCTCAGCGCCGCATGCCAAGGACGCTGTCCGACAAGCACATAATCGGTCACCTTGTAGCTGGCGGTGTCGATCACAGCCAATCGGTTCGCCTTGCCGAGGCAGATGAAGGCGCGCTTGCCATCCTTGGTGAAATTGATGCCCACCGGTCCGATCAATTCGGGGCGGACGCCGGGAATATCGAAATTGATGACTTTGACGATCTTGCGGGTCTTGGTTTCGATCACCGTGACCGTCCCGCCAATCTCGGACGAAACCCACACCTGCGAGCCGTCGGCAATAAACTCCGCATATCTCGGGCGCGAATCGACCAGAATATTCGCCACCACCTTGTAGGTTTTGGCATCGATGAAATGCGCCATGCTCGTCGATTCCGACGTCGCAACGACCATACTGCCGTCGGGCGCAACGGCCATGCCTTCAGGCTCGACGCCGATCGGCACCTCCTGCGTGGTCTCGCCGGTCTTGTAATCCATGATGGTGACGACGCTGTCGTCCTCATTGGCGACGTACAGGGTCTTGCCGTCCGGAGAAATGTTGAGGAGCTCGGGATCCGGACCGGAATTGAGCAGCCGGGTCACTTTCAGCGAGTTCGCGTCGATCACGGCAAGCTGCGCGTCGTCCCCGAGACAGACGACAATATCCTTTTTATCGGGGGTAATGATGATACCGCGCGGTCTGTGGCCGACGGGAATCGTCTTGACGAGCTGCAGGCTCTGGCTGTCGACGACCGAAACCGTATCGTCCTTCTCGTTGGTAACGAAGATCAGAGAGGCCTTCGCCTGCCCGACTGAAACGCCGACAAGGAGCGAAGCGAGGCAGAACGACATGAGACAGAGAATTGAGGTCTTGCGAATTGTACTCATCGCTGGGCGTGATCCGGGTTCACTTGTTCAGCCGGCATTTCGTCTCGGGCTCATCGTAGCCGAGCGAATCCGTCAGATACTTCGGGTGGAGAAATCCTTCCTGCGGCGAGATCGAGATGAGTTCGGTCGGGTCCACGAGCAACACTGGCTGACGCAATTGCAGATCCCAGGTCCTGAAGTTCATCGGCTCGCCCTTGTAGCCGTCAACGCCGAAGCGGTCGGAAAGCAGGTAGGCGCGAATATCGGCCGGTTTTGCGGAGTTGATGTGAATCACAGTTTCCCCAAACGACCGAACGGCGAGCCAGGCGGAATAATCGCGCTCCGTCATGATTCGGCCGACCTCCCGTTCGAAACGATGTTGCAACTGCGTGCCGCCATATTCCTCGAAGGGCCTGGCCCAAGCAACGGCGAAGAGGCCCTGGGTTCCAACGACGGGCCGCGGATCCCAGGTACGATACGGCAAATAATCGCCAAAGGTCTCGCTCTCATCCGCGACGACGACGACATCGTAAGGGGGGGCGCTTTGGGTCAGCAGCGGCATTTGCTGCTGAACCTGCTGGTGGCCGGTATCCGTCCGCCGGGAGCCCGCCGCATAGGCGTAAGTGCGTTCGTCCACGATCTTGGCGCCGAGCCGCGCGGCGGCGCGCTTCACCGCCGCCGCATAGCCAAGATCGGCGGGATTCTTGCCGGCCACGAGCAGCCAGCGCGTCCATTTTTTCCAAACGAGATATTGTCCGAGCGCATCGGTGCGCATCGCCCAACTCGGCAAGATGTGGAAGACGTTCGAGCGGCAATCTTCCTGGCGCAAACTGTCGTCGCTGGAACGGACGTCGAAGATGATCGAATCCTTCGCCTCCGGCATGTCGGCGAGCGTCAGAAGATCGTCTTTTTCGAGATCGGCGATGATGAGTTTCTGGCCGGAGGCGAGCGCCGCTTTGGCCTTCGCCTTGAAATCATCATCGGGGCTCAGGATCGTCTCGGAAAGCTGGTAATTCTGATTGAGAAATCGGCCCGTCCTGTTGGTGTCCTCGATCCCGATCCTCGCGCCTTGGATTCCATTATCGGCGATGATCTTCTGCACCAACGAAAGCGGCGGCGGCTCCTCGTATTGCCGTCCGATGTAGAGGATATTCACCTGAAGGGGCGGCGCGGTGGCGGGCTGTGCCGACGGCGCAGCAACAGCCGGCGGTGTTTGCGCCGCGCCAGGCCCCGAAACGCCGACGAGCGGAAGCGATCCGCCCATCAGCAGCAATACAAGTCTCACCGCCAACCGGCACCCACCGCCGGGTAACCTAAACGAGAGACGCGGCGCCAACCAATGTCCACCTACGTTCGGCTTGGCTCTCACCAATTTCTCCGCCTCGGATCCCCGCCGTACGCGAAATCTGATCGTTCTAGATGTTCAATGATGGGTGTTTTTGTAGGCCGTAATCTTGACCCAGCTGATGATTTTCCAAAGATCGTCGGGGCTGGTGATGATAGAACCAAACGAGGGCATTGGCGCGACGATGTTTTCGATCGCCTGTCGCGAAAAGCCCTGCTTCTGCAAATCGTCGGAGCCGAGTGCGATGAGGCGGAACAACGTGTCGTCGGCGTCGCCATAGATCCACACGCCGTTGGTGATCGGCGGGCACATGCCGCCGCCGCCGCCGAAGCCGTGGCAACCGGGACAACCGTAGCCACTGAACAGCTTGTGGCCCTCATCGGCGAGCGCCTGATCATGAGCGTCTTCTTTGGCCTGGTAGGGATTTACCAGCGAGCCGACCTTCGCCGTCTGGGCCAATAAAAGCGGCGAACCCGCTGCACCGGCTGCCTGAGGCGCTGCCGTCGACTTGCATACGAGTGCGCCGCCCTGCAAGGTACACGAATTTTTCGGTACAGGATTTGGAGGTGCGGACCCCGGCCCTGACGATGTACTCTGCGCCAGCGCACAGGTCGCGAACATCGCGCCGATGGCAAGCCCAAAACCTAAGGCAATTTTGCGTACGTACGGGACCATAAGCCCTCCTCCATCATGTTGCAGGTTATGCCTGCGACAACGCCTCCCGGTGGCCGCTTCCAGCCGCGTTTGCGGCGAATCCTTGCTAAGCTATTGATTTTGCAACGTAAATGACTCGCCTCTGTTCATCTGCCCATCGCGACGCTACGCCGATTGCTTGGGAACATCAGCCTGTGCCTCATTTGCCGTTGCCACCGGCTTGTTGCATCAGCCGGATCAGGCTGACGACGGTATCATTGCCGTTTTGGACTGCCATGTCGAGCGCCGTCTTGCCGTCCGGTGATTTCTTGTTCGGGTCAGCGCCCGACTGAAGAAGAAATCCGACGAGGGGGGTGTTGTTATGCGCGGCTGCCAGCATCAGCGCGGTGACGCCGGAGGTGCTCACGGCGTTCACGTCGGCCCCACGCGCGATCAAGGCGCGCGCGACCTGCAGTGCATCAGGATAGTGCGGGTCAAGCGTGACGTTCTCCAGTTCGTGCCGCTGGCCGGAGATCGAAACATCGTACGGCTCCCTGCCCGCGGTCACCATCAAGGGCGTCAAACCGAGCTTGGTGCTTTTCGTATTAACCGGAGCGCCGGCATCGATCAGCGCCAAGGCAGCTTTTAAGTTGTTCTGGGCGATTGCGAAGGAAAGCGGCGTAGCCCCGTCCGAAGTGTGGCTTTCCAGATCAGCCCCGTGCGTCGCCAGCACCTTCAATGTGCCAACGTCATCCTGCATGACGGCCTCGAGCAAGGGGGTCATTCCGTCGCTGCCGCGCGCGTTCGCGTTGGCATGGTGATCGAGAAGGAACTTGACAAGCTCAGGATCCCTCTGCAGCGCGGCGATGTTGAGCGGCGTATCGCCTTGCTCGTTTGGCTTGTTGACGTCCGCCCCTTTGCCAACCAGGAACGCGACGCGTTGCATGTCGGACGCAAGAACCGCGTTATCGAGCTCTTCGTTGATATCGGCGCCCGCCGCAAGCCAACCTTGGAGTTGCTGAAGCGTTACCGAGGATTTGTTGTCGGAAGGCGGCGGCGGCGGCGGCTGGGTATAATCGCCATGCGCCGGTAGATTGCCTTCGACGACGCAGTCGCTGCACTGTACCAACGGCACGCCATAGTCGCGAAGAACCTTTTCGATGTCGGCCCGCTTGTCATTGAGTGCCAAATCGATCTTGTATTTCAGAATGCGTTCCTGCGGCTCCACGCCGAGTCCGAGCTCGAATTCAAGCGGGAAATCATTTTCCATCATATTGATCGGCTGGATCGTGATCGGCGCCTTCTTCACCGCCTCGTAATAGCCGGCGAAGGGACCCCACGTCGCCGCGATGTCGAGCTGGCCATCGATTACCTGCTGCACTTGATATGAAGGCTGATCCTGCGGATTGATATCGGCGTCGTGAGTCACGGGTTGGATTATCACATTGTCTTTGACGCCATGTTGCCTCAGCACCTCGCGGATCGCCGAGACCTCATAGGCGCCGATCTTCAACTTCTTGAGCTGCGGATCGTCGAGGTCTTTGAAGCGGTAATTGCGGTCGGTTCGGAAGGCAAACACGAAGGTCGTCTTGTAGACCGGTTCCGACATGACGACGCCATCGTAATCCATCGGCAAGTCGATGAGCGCGTCGCATTTGTCGTTTCCGAAAGTCTCGCGCATCATGCCGCGCTCGATATATGGCCGCCAATAATACTCGACATGCGTGTTCATCGCCTGAGCGAGAATATCGAGGATCTTGTTCCAGTAACCTTCCAGGCGGTCGTTCGAGATCGGCATGTCGCCTGGATCTGCGCACACCCGAAGCGCCGGCAAGGTCATTTTCCGCGCCGCGGCTTTGAGGGCGGCGCGATCTCCGGCGGTGAGCGGCTGATACGAATTGATCTTGCGCAACGCGTTGGCGAGCGCCTTCTCTTCCCTGGCCGTATTCTGTTGCTGGATGGCGTTCTGCTGCTGCGCCGCGTCCTGTTGCGACATAGTCTCTTGTGCCGAGCACGGGATGGCGAGGACGCAGACTGCACAGATTACGAAAAACTCGAGCGCCGGTTTGACGCTCCTTAGCGGGAAGAGACTCATTTGGGCGACGTGATTTGAAGGCCTGAACGCAGCCTTGGTGAGAAATGCTAATTGACGCCCGAGCCAGAGGCTCGGGCGTCAACAGGGCTCTCAGATATATATACCCTTACTGGTAGACGCGGAAGGTGGAAAGCATTCCGCCTTGCGGGATCATGGCAAGGCCAGCGGCCTTGGTCATCGCCGTCGCGCCGATCGCACCGAACTTGTCGTTGAGATCGAGTCCGGCAGTCACCGGCAGGCCAATCCAGCCGCCAATGCCCGACAGGACAGACACGTACTGCACACCGTTCACCTTGTAGGTGATCGGGTTGCCGATGATGCCCGAGCCAAGCTTGCGCTGCCAGAGAACCTTGCCGCTGTCACGATCGACGGCGCGGAAGTCGCCGCCAAGGCTGCCATAGAACACCAGGCCGCCATCCGTGTTGAGCGTCCCGCCCCAGTTCGGATATTGATCCGGAATGTCCCAATCCTCTTTGCCCGTGATCACGTCAAACTTCTTCAGTCTTCCGGTCACGCCGGGCTTCTCCGGATACATGAAGACGTTGGCAAACACATAGACCACGCCTTGTTGCGTGCCCGTCCGCGTCTGCGGCTCGTCCGTCATGCACCAGTTGTTGGTGGGAACATAGAACTTGGTCGGATCCTTGGGGTCGACCGAGGCCGGCTGCTGATCCTTGCCGCCCATCGCCGACGGGCAAGCCTGTGTTGTCTTACCGACTTCGAGTGGCGAGTGCTCCGGCACCTTGATCGGACGGCCGGTCTTGAAGTCGATCTTCTCGGCCCAGTTCACGGTCACATACTTGTGGGCGCGAACCAGAGTGCCGTCCGTGCGATCAAGCACGTAGGCAAAGCCGTTACGATCGAAGTGTACGAGAGCCTTGACGGGCTTTCCGTCCACGTCCGGCATGTCGACGAGGATGGTCTCGTTGATGCCGTCATAGTCCCACTGGTCGAAAGGCGTCATCTGGTAGGCCCAGACTGCCTCGCCGGTGTCGGCCTTGCGGGCGAAGATGGTCATCGACCACTTGTTGTCATACTTGCCGGAGTTGCAGCCGGATTGCGTCAGCGGCTCTTCGCCGCAACGATAGCCGGGGCTCCACAGACCGGGGTTGCCGGTTCCGTAGTAGACCATCTTGAGTTCTGGATCATAGCTGTACCAGCCCCAAGCCGCGCCGCCACCAATCTTCCAAGAATCCTTGTCGCCAGGGAAAGTCTTGACGCCAAGGTCGCCGGCCCCGCCGTATTCCGGATGGGCTTTGTTGGTATCGGCCGTGATGCCAACATCGGAATCGGGTCCGGTGCTGTACATGTGCCAGATCTCTTTGCCGGTCTGCAGGTCGTAGGCAATGAAGGCGCCGCGCGCTGCGAACTCGTCGCCGCCGAAGCCGACGAACACCTTGCCGTCTGCAATGAGCGGAAGCGGCGTGCCGTCTTCGCCCTTGTCCGGATAGTTGTTCTTGACGACCCAATCCTCTTTGCCGGTCTTCGCATCGAGAGCGATCAGCCAGCCGTCGAGGGTGAGGTACACGATCTTGCCGTCGGCATAGGAGCCGCCACGGTTGACGGTGTCGCAACAAGCGCGTGGAACAGCCGATTCGTCACGATCGGTCTTCTTGACGTAGTTCCAAACTTCCTTCGGATTGTCGGGATCCGAGAGATCGAGCGCCTGAACGATGTTCGGCCATGCGCTGAAGATGTACATCATCGGCGTGCCGTCGATATCGACGACGATCGGCTGGCCTTCGTGACCGCGCAGCGCGCCCGTCGATTGATCCCAAGCGAGCTGGAGATTGGCCACGTTGCTCGTGTTGATGTCTTTCAGGTCGCTGTGGCGGGTCAACTGATTGTCGGCAGCCCCTTGGGTCCAATAATTGGCGTCCCTGTCGTTCCAATTAACGCCGGCAGCGTAGACGGCGCTCGAAAACGCCAATACGCCCACCAACGCGGTACCTATAGGCAGAAGTGTTCGAAGTTTCATGCTACTTCCTCCCATGCAGATCTGCATATTCCCGACCGCGCGCAACTTCGCGTCATGCGCCGCACCAGCAGAGTGCGGCACGCGAAAGCGCAGCCGAAAATCTCTCTCAAAAGCGTGAAGTTGTGAGGGTCTCCCAGCTTCCTCAAATTGCTGCGAGGACTTGTTTAAGCCCTGCTTCCGACAACCCGAATGGGGCTAACGTCGGCAGTCGCCTCGCTTTTCTTTGGCCGGAAATAAAGAACGAGACGCTTCGGAACACCACGGGACTTATTCCCGATCGCCTCCGGGACGCTTTCCCGATCGCGCCGCGATGCGCGACGACAAAATTTCGTCGCGAGATCCGACGGTGAACTGGAAGAAACGTGGCGAAGCGAAGAGAAATCCGCGCGCCCGTCCGGCAAATCACAGGCGCGGCCAACAAAAATTTCTCGTCCGTCACTCTTGCGTGGCGCCTTGTTGCGGCGCAACACCGGGCACCGGGGCGGGTTCGGGGCGCAGATCCGACACGATCGTCGAATGATCCGAGCCGACGAGTTGGATCCGCACCAAACTGTCGCCGTCAAACCACAGATCGCGATCGAGATCGCCGCTGACCTTGTAGTGATGCGCTTGGATGGTGGCGCCGTTCTGCACAAGCTGCTCGTCGCCGAGATCGGCGACTTTGATCGACACGAGCCGGCCCGTTTCTGCATCGAGCATATCGGTGCGGCTGACGAAATCCTTATTCCACCAACTCGCGGGAACGAGATCGGGCGCGGCTTCGCTATGCGTCCCATCGACGTCGAGTTCGAGTTTGTCGTTGTTGGCGACGGCCGACACGTCGTGTTTCGTGCCGTTGTCGTCGGTGTAGGCTTTGTAGGAAACGAATTTGCCGCCAGTCCAAGTTTCCGTGGCGGAATGCTCGAAATGATAGGCTTGAATGAACATCACGACGACCGAGATATGCGTCGTGAATTTGACGTTTGTCGTATCCTGCTGCTTATCGATCTCGACGACTTCGGTTCCGATCTTGTTGCCGTCGCGCAATATGTCGAAGACGCGGCGGTCGGGTACGGATGCCGGCGCGGTGGCCGGTTGCGCGCCGACAGGACCGATCGCCAGCACGAGAAGGCCGAAAAAAATCGTAAGCTTTCCGAGCACGGATCTCTTCCCTCGCAACAGCTTTCGCTCCACCGTTTGCAGCTTGATCAGGCACGGCTCGATCAGGACGCGAGTTCATTTCGGCAATAGACTGATCAGGTCCTGATCGTGTTTCCCGAATCGATGCACATCATCAATAGAATCTTGCCGAATTTCGGTCTAATCGGGCACGGATTTGCGGCAATTCAAGGTGCGGCCCATTGACCCGCTGTGCGTTGAGACTACTGCTGCGCTTGCCAAGAAGCGAGCGCATCTTGGACGGCGCGGTCGCCGGAGGCGTTTTTCTCGAAAGTCAGTTTGGCTACATGGCCGTTGACGAGCAAAATAGGGATGTCGAACCATTCACGCTGTTTGATCAGCTCGATGTTGGCCGCTTCGGCATCGCCACGGTTGAGGCCGATCAGAAAAGAATTGTCCATGATCGGCACCAAGCTTCCCCTCAAAGCTTCGCCATTGGGACTGTCTTCGCTGCGCAATTGTGGAAGGCTGATCTGCTTGATACCGCCGGTCGGGCTGTCGGACGCAATCGTGAACACGATCGTAATCGTGTGCGAGGCCGATAGGCTGGGGTCGGTATTCTTCTGAATCTCCAGACTGGCCTTCAATTTGTCGTCGGGAATATCAACGTCGGCGCGTACCGCTGTCCCAGGCGGTTGGCCCGAGTCGGTGCTGACGTTTTCCAGCCGCCAGATCACAGTACCAACGTAAGTCTTGACCTTGTTCGGCTCTTCCGGCGCTTCGACGAGCAGCGCGGCGCGGTAAGCTACGGGAACGCTCGTGTTGGAGTCGGTCGGCTTTGCCGCTGGAGCCGCCGCCGGTTGGGTTTGAGCCGGAGCCGGAGCCGGAGCGACAACCGGCGCGGCCGGAGCCGCAGCCGGCGTCACGGGGGCGGCCGCCGGATTTGACGAGGGCTCTTGTGGCGCCAGACCGCCAATCCGCGCGACAATCTTGCCGCCGCCCTGATCCGTTTGGCTCTGCACCGCGGACTTGAAGGCGGCAAAATCCTCCGGCCGGTCGCGTAATTTCCATGCCGCCACGGCGACCATGGCAACGACGATGATCACGACGCCGACAACGATCCAAAGGCGTCGGCTCTGCGGCACATCATCGGTTTCGGGCTGCGGCGCATAGGGACGCGAAACTTCCGCGCGCATGGGCTCGGGACGCATTCTCGGTTCGACGCGCTGATTGACGGGGCTCTTATCGGGCTCGGCGTCCGCGGCTTGCGTCCCGGTCGCCCGATCTTCCGCGTCGGCGGCGCGAGCTCTCGCTGGGCCCGTGCCGGGCGCGGCCCCATTCGGGCGCGGCGCAGCCGCCGGCGCCTGCGTAAAACTGCGCGTTCTCAAATTCTCCGGGTTCGGAGGTACCGCGCGCGTCGCAGCCGCAAGCTGCGGTTCGACGCGTGGGGCTCCACCGGCGGAACCGTTTGGCGCGGCCAATTCAGCCTCGATGCGCGCCATAGCCATGTCGAGCGCTTGTGTCTCTCGCGCGATGTCGGCGGCCGGCACCGGCGGCCGAAGATTCTGCAACTGCGTGAGAAGCGCCTTGCGGGCACGCTCATAGACTGCGCGTCTTGCCTCTGGCGTGGAATTCTGCAGGCCCGCGACGGCCTTTGCGAGCAGGGGATAATATTCAGCCATTGCGCGTTAAGACCATTCCTCGTCCGTCAGGTCAACGGGGCGTTGTCGCGGACCGATGAAATTGAATGAACGATCCGCGAGCTTAAAGATTTCAATGGATTTGCTGCCCTCGCCCTTGGCAGGGGCCAGTCTAGCGGTCCTGAAACGGATTATGAACCAGAATTGTGTCTTCTCGCTCGGGGCTCGTCGAGAGCAGCGCCACGGGAGCTTCGATCAATTCTTCTATGCGCCGCACATATTTGATGGCCTGGGCCGGAAGGTTCGCCCAAGAACGCGCGCCAGCCGTCGTCGCTCGCCAGCCTTCGATTGATTCGTAGATCGGCTCGAGGCGCGCCTGGGCCGTCTGACTGGCCGGCATGCGATCGATGCGAAAGCCGTCGAGCCGGTAGCCGACGCATATTTTGATCTCCTCGAATCCGTCGAGGATGTCGAGCTTGGTCAGTGCGATCCCATCAATTCCGGAGGTCTTCACCGCCTGCCGGACGAGAACCGCGTCGAACCAGCCGCAACGCCGCCGCCGGCCGGTGTTGACACCATATTCATGGCCGCGATCGCCAAGCAATTGGCCAACGTCGTCCTTGAGCTCGGTCGGAAACGGGCCGCCGCCGACCCGCGTCGTATAGGCTTTCGCAATCCCGAGCACGTAGCCGATCGCCTTAGCGCCAAGCCCGGAGCCTGTCGCGGCATTCGAGGCCACGGTGTTCGACGACGTGACGAAAGGATAGGTGCCGTGATCAATGTCGAGGAGCGTGCCTTGCGCACCCTCGAACAGAATGCGTTTGCCCTCGCGGCGATAATTTTCGAGAAGATCCCAGGTCGCATCCATGAATGGCAGGACTTTCGGGGCGATCGTCAAAAGCTCTTCGCGAAGTGCCGCACCTTTGACCGGCTCCAATCCCAGTCCGCGCCGCAGCGGCTCGTGATGCGCCAGCAGGCGCGCAATCTTCTCATCGAGCGCCAAAGGATCGGCAAGATCCGTTAGCCGGATCGCGCGACGTCCGACCTTATCTTCATAAGCGGGGCCGATGCCGCGCTTGGTGGTACCGATCTTCAGTCCATCGGTGATCGCCTCTTCGCGATAGGCGTCAAGCTCGCGATGCAGCGACAGGATCAGGACGACGTTCTCCGCGATCCGTAGATTTAAGGGCGAGATTTCGACGCCCTGCGCTTCGAGTTTGGCGATCTCGTCGACGAGATGATACGGGTCGAGCACGACGCCATTGCCGATCACTGAGAGCTTGCCCGGGCGGACGATTCCCGACGGCAGCAGCGTGAGCTTGAACACCTGGTCGCCGATGACCAGCGTATGGCCGGCATTGTGGCCGCCCTGAAAGCGCACCACGACGTCCGCCTCGAGCGACAGCCAATCGACGATTTTGCCTTTTCCTTCGTCGCCCCATTGGGCGCCGATCACCACGACGTTCGCCATAAGTCGCCGATCTGTCTGCCAGGCGTCCCCATCCGCACAACAAAACCCCGGCGCGGCCTGCAACGGCCGTACCGGGGCTCATTGCGGCCATGAGATACACGAGCGCGCCCCCGCCGTCAAAGCGAAGGGATCTGGCGCGACCTTTGGCTGAATTGTGCGGGACGTTAATCTTTAGTAATCGAACGATCAAACCCGCCTGTCACCCTGGCAGCCAATCCCCTAGATATCGCGCATGTCGCCGGATCAACGCGTCAGCCCCTTGAACGGGCAAAGCCTGGGGCGTGTCGGATTGGCCGCTCTCGGCGTCGTCTTCGGCGATATCGGGACGAGCCCGCTCTATACGTTGAAGACCGTGCTTGCCATGACCGGGACGGCGAGCCAGCACACTGTGCTCGGCGTCCTATCGCTGATCATCTGGACTTTGATCATCGTCACTTCGGTCAAGTACGTATCCTTCGCGATGCGCGTCGATAACGATGGCGAAGGCGGCATTCTCGCTTTGATGTCGCTGCTCGGGGTCAAGCGCCAGCATAGGCCGGCGATCATCGCCATCGGCCTCATCGGCGCGGCCCTCATCTATGGCGACGGAGCAATCACGCCGGCGATCTCGGTGCTCTCGGCGCTCGAAGGATTGAACATCGCCACGCCGGCGCTGAGCCGGCATATCCTGCTCGCAACCGTCGTGATCCTGGTGGCGCTCTTTCTCATTCAGCCGCAAGGCACGTCGCGGATCGGCCGCGCGTTCGGCCCGATCATGCTCGTCTGGTTCCTCTGCATGGGTCTGCTCGGCATCGGAGGCCTCGTTCGCCATCCTTCGGTGTTGATCGCGCTCAGCCCCACATTTGCCTTCAACTTTCTCCTGCATGGCGGATGGGTGTCGTTTCTCGTGCTGGGCGCGGTCTTTCTCTGCGTAACCGGCGCCGAGGCGCTCTATGCCGACATGGGCCATTTCGGCGCCGGTCCGATCCGGCTCGCCTGGTACGCCGTGGTGTTTCCGAGCCTGATTTTGAATTATGCCGGCCAAGCGGCGCTCGTCGCAAGCGGCGCGTCAAGCCGAGAGAACATTTTCTATCTGCTCTGCCCGCAACCCTTGCTGTTGCCGTTCATCATTCTCGCCACCGCCGCGACGATCATCGCCAGCCAGTCGATCATCACCGGTGCTTTCTCGATGACGCGACAGGCGATTCAGCTGGGCTGGATGCCGCGCATGCGGATCACCCAGACCTCGCAGGAAGGCTACGGGCAGATCTACGTCGGCACCGTGAACTGGATTTTGATGCTGGCGACACTTGGTCTCGTTCTGGGCTTCAAGAAATCCGACAATCTCGCCTCCGCCTATGGCATCGCGGTCTCCGCCACCATGCTTATGACGACATTCCTGCTGTTCATCGCGATGCGCGAAATCTGGAAGTGGAGCCTCATTGCGAGCGGCGCGGTCTCGGCGGTCTTTCTGATCGTCGACGGTAGTTTCGTCGTGGCCAACAGCGTGAAGATTCTCGACGGTGGCTATGTGCCGCTGTTGCTCGCCGCAGCCGTCTATTTCGTCATGTACACTTGGCACAAGGGCATGGCCGCAATCGGGACGAGGATTGCGGCCGTCAGCATCCCGATGACCGATTTTCTCGCCGAGCTCGACCAAAAAAAGGTGACGCGCGTGCCGGGAACCGCCATCTTCCTCACTCGCGTGCGGGAGAACACGCCGCCGATCATCGTCTGGTACGTCAGAACCGCCCATAGCCTGCACGAACAAGTCGTCGCGGTGACTGTGGTGACGGAATCTGTGCCCTATATCAGCGCCGCGAAACGGTTGGATATTGAAGAAATCGGACCGAAGTTCTGGCGCGCCACGGCCCGTTACGGCTTCATGCAGCGGCCCAATGTTCCGCGGCTGATGCTTGCCATCCAAGCGAAGGAGCCGCGGATCGATCTGAGCGACCTCGTCTATTATGTGGGAACCGAGACGATCGTGCCGCGCTCCGACCGCAAGGGCCTGCCGCGCTGGCAGGAAGCCATCTTCGCCGCCTTGGACCGCAACGCCGCACATGTGACGGATTTCTTCCAACTGCCGCCGGACCAGGTGGTCGAGATCGGCCGGCAGATCGCGATTTGAGACGGCGCGTCGCGCTCAAATGCTTCACTTGGCCTCGGGCGACGGCTTCTCCAATGAGGGAGACTTAGCCGTGCGCAACGCGGAAAGCAGCTTCCTGCGCTTGGCGAAATAATAATAGCCGGCGCTGTAGAGGTCGATGGCCCGCACCTCGTCGCCTTCGGCGAGCCGATAGGCGTTGGCAAGGATAAGGAACGGCGTAGGTCAGATTGACCTCGGGATCGAGGAGGCCTTTGGCCTCGCCGGTATAACCCATGCTGCGCGCAGTCTGATACGTGATCTGCATCAGTCCGTAAAAGCGGCCGTTTACTGACGCTGGATTATAGCCGCTCTCGCGCAGAATGACCCGCCGGACAAGCCGCACGGGAACGCCATGGCGGTGCGCATAGCGCGCAATCAGATCGTCGAGCGCCTGCGAATGATGCGCCGGATCGGCGAGCGAACCCGAGCAGATCGACGCCGCCAACGCAAAGAACAAGATTCGATGCATGAGCGCTACCCCCAAGCCGCTCTTTCCTCCCGAATAAATGCGGCGACGGCGCGGCGGTGTGGCTCCGCCGAATGCAGACTTTAGAGCTGGCGCTCGATGAGCATTTCCTTGATCTCGGCGATGGCCTTAGCCGGATTGAGCCCCTTCGGGCAGGCCTTGGCGCAATTCATGATCGTGTGGCAGCGATAAAGCCGGAACGGATCTTCGACATTGTCGAGCCGCTCGCCTTTGGCTTCGTCGCGCGAGTTGCTGAGCCAGCGATAGGCCTGAAGCAGCACGGCGGGGCCGAGATAACGGTCGCTGTTCCACCAATAGCTCGGACAAGCGGTGGAACAGCAGGCACAGAGGATGCACTCATAGAGGCCGTCGAGCTTGGCGCGATCCGCCGGCGACTGCCGCCACTCCTTTTCAGGCGCCGGCGTGACCGTCTGCAGCCAGGGCTTCACCGAAGCATGTTGCGCATAGAACGCCGTAAGATCGGGCACGAGGTCTTTGACCACGCTCATGTGCGGCAGCGGATAAATATTGACCGGGCCCTTCACGTCGCCGATCGCCTTGGTGCAGGCGAGCGTGTTGGTGCCGTCGATGTTCATGGCGCAGGAACCGCAGATGCCTTCGCGGCAGGAACGGCGGAAAGTCAGCGTCGGATCGATGGTCGATTTGATCAGAATGAGCGCGTCGAGCACCATGGGCGCGCAATCGGCCGTGTCGATGTAATAAGTATCGATGCGCGGGTTAGCGCGATCATCCGGATTCCAGCGATAGATGCGGAATTCCTTCAGCGGCGCGGCGCTGACCGGGCCAGGCCAGGTCTTGCCTTTGCCCACGCGGGAGTTCTTCGGGAGGGTGAGCTCGACCATTCAATACACCCGCGCCTTCGGCTCAATATAAGCCATCTCGTTGGTCATCGTATAGCTATGTACCGGCCGATAGTCGATCGAGACCGTGCGCCTCTGCGGATCGATCGAGGCAAGCGTGTGCTTCATCCAATTCTTGTCGTCGCGCTCGGGATAATCTTCGCGCGCATGCGCGCCGCGCGATTCGGTGCGGTTCAGTGCCCCGTCCATGGTGACGACCGCCTGAATGATCAGATTGTCGAGCTCCATCGTTTCGACGAGATCGGAATTCCAGATCAGCGATCGGTCGGTCACCGAGAGCTGGTCGCGCGCCGCCCAGACTTCGTGGATGAGCTTCGAGCCCGCGGCGAGCGTTTCGCCGGTGCGGTAGACGGCGCAATCGTTCTGCATCACCTTTTGCATGCGAAGCCGCAACTCCGCCGTCGGAATGCTGCCCTTGGCATAACGGAAGCGATCGAGGCGCGCCAGCGCCCCATCGGCGGAATCGGCGGCGAGTTCCGCCTGCTTTGCGCCAGGCGTGACGACCTCGGCTGCGCGCAGCGCCGCGGCGCGCCCGAAGACGATGAGATCGATGAGCGAATTCGAGCCGAGCCTGTTGGAGCCATGCACCGAGACGCAGGCGGCTTCGCCGATCGCCATCAGGCCGGGAACGATGACGTTCGGATCGTCTCCCTGTTTGATGACCACTTCGCCGTGATAATTCGTCGGGATGCCGCCCATATTGTAATGAACGGTCGGCAGGACCGGGATCGGCTCCTTGGTAACATCGACGCCGGCGAAGATTTTGGCGCTCTCGGAAATGCCCGGCAGCCGCTCGTGCAGAATCTGCGGATCGAGATGGTCGAGGTGAAGATGGATATGATCCTTGTGCTTGCCGTAGCCGCGGCCGGCGCGAATTTCGAGCGTCATGGCGCGTGAGACCATGTCGCGCGGCGCAAGGTCCTTCACCGAAGGCGCGTAGCGTTCCATGAAACGTTCGCCTTCGGAATTCGTCAGATAGCCACCTTCCCCGCGCACGCCTTCGGTGATGAGGCAACCGGCGCCGTAGATGCCGGTCGGATGGAATTGCACGAATTCCATGTCCTGCAGCGGCAGGCCCGCGCGCAGCACCATGGCATTGCCGTCGCCGGTACAGGTATGCGCCGACGTGCAGGAAAAATAGGCACGGCCATAGCCGCCGGTCGCCAGAATCACGAGCTGCGCACGGAAACGGTGGATCGTGCCGTCGTCGAGCTTCAGGCAGACGACGCCACGGCAGCGGCCGTTCTCCATGATGAGGTCGATGGCGAAAAATTCGACGAAGAATTCGGCCGCGTGGCGCAAGGCCTGGCCATAGAGCGTATGAAGCATGGCGTGGCCGGTGCGGTCGGCAGCGGCGCAGGTGCGTTGCGCCGGCGGCCCCTTGCCGAACTCCGTGGTCATGCCGCCGAACGGACGCTGGTAGATGCGGCCATCCTGCGTGCGCGTGAACGGCACGCCCCAATGCTCGAGCTCATAGACCGCGGCGGGGGCATTGCGGCACATATATTCGATCGAATCCTGATCGCCGAGCCAGTCCGACCCCTTCACGGTGTCGTACATGTGCCATTTCCAATTGTCGGGCCCCATGTTGCCGAGCGAAGCGGCGATGCCGCCTTGCGCCGCCACGGTATGCGAGCGCGTCGGAAAGACTTTGCTGACTGCAGCCGTGCGCAAACCTGCTTCCGAGCAGCCGACGACCGCCCGCAATCCCGAGCCGCCGGCGCCGATGACGACCACGTCGAAATCATGATCGATGATCGGATAGGCGGCGCGCCCTACGGCGGGCGCCGCGTTGGCACCAGTCGATCCCTCATTCAGCATCAGGCGAGACTCAACTTGAGGACGGCATAGATGGCGGCCACTCCGAAGCCGACCGAAAATAGCACGTTTGCGATCATCAACCATTCTTTGGGACGCGCCGCGTGGACGTAATCATCGATGATCGATTGCATGCCGATCTTCATGTGGACGATGCCGGCGAGAATGAAAAGCAGCATGAGGATCGCGGCGCAAGGATGCGCGAACTCCGCCTTCACGCCCGCCTGATCCTGGCCAACGAGCTTGAGGACGATCCAAATGAAAGCGATGGCGAGCGGCAGCAGCGCGACGCTGGTGATCCGCATCAGCCAAACTTCGCGCGTGCCCGATTTCGCCGCGCCGAGATGGCGAACGCGACCAGCCATCGTGCGGATCGCGGCAGGATCATGGGTCATTGCGGCCGACTTTCCCTTGGGGACGGTCTCGCACGAGAGTTACTGATTCGCTAGCCAACGAAGTGGGCCGCCGTGAAAAGGATAAGGGTGAGAGTGAGGCTCGCGACAAGCGTAGCGCGCGCCAGCCATTCCCGCATCGGGTGGTCCAAGCCGTAGCCGGCGTCCCAGATCATATGCCGGATGCCCCCGAAGAAATGGTGCAGGAACGCGAAGGTGAATCCCAACAGAACGAACTGACCGAAGATCGACCGCAGGAACCAAGATGCCGTGCCAAATGCCGCACCACCCGCCGCGGCGGCAAGCAGATACCAGACGAGGAGGAGTGTCCCGAAGTAGAGAGCCGCGCCG
Organism: uncultured Alphaproteobacteria bacterium; assembly: GCA_963759985.1. GTDB lineage: Bacteria > Pseudomonadota > Alphaproteobacteria > Rhizobiales > Beijerinckiaceae > Methylovirgula. The sequence continues at coordinate 407,047 of CAVXBI010000001.1, read as the reverse complement.
GTGATGCGATGGGCAATCGACATCAGCATCGTCAGCATCGGGCGGTAGATCGAGATATGTGGCGACAAAGGCCGCCGCGCCGCGAGATTGCCGCCGTTCAGGTCGAGTTCGGCCATCGGCCTTTGGGTTCCTTTTCGATTACCGGTCGAAATTGAGTAATACGCCGGCGCGCTTCGTGCAATGCGACATTCTCAAGACGCAAGTTCAAGCGCTTCGTCAGCATCCCTATCAGGCATGCGCCGCCAAGCCCAGATGCGGTTCGGACAAGCCTGCAAAGATTTGCTGCGCAGGCTGCCGAACAGAGGGCGCGGCGCTTTCGAAAATTCGACCCGCGATTCGATTGGTGATGGCTCAGCCATCAATCGAGAAATACCCATGACTTTTGGCGCTGACGATCGAGCTTTGTCGTGCTCGGCCGTGAATGGGCGAAATTCCAGCATCGCGCCGGATTGAAAAAAAGGGCGAATTACGCCATCTTAACTGCGTTGGGTTATGAAGGGGCGCGTTTCGCCAGACGAAGGCTCGAATGCGCTCACGTGAGCAGTCTCGAACGAAGCCAGCTTCGCCGCGAGAATGCTTTGGCCAGCCGGTCGCGTTGATCGGCTCCGCAGGAGGATCGAAGCGCTGATTCGTGTGATTTCCCGCGAAACGGTAGCTCTACCGTTTCCCCCGGTAGAAGGTTCGGCTGAACCCGATGCCGGTTTTCTCGCGCAGACTGTCCTGGCGCGCCTTGAAGATGCCAAAGCCGAAGACATCGTCTGCCTCGATCTGCATGGCAAAACCCCAATCGCCGACACAATGATCATTGCCACCGGACGCTCCAACATTCATGTTGGGGCGATCGCGGAACATGTCGTCAAGGCGTTCAAAGACTCCGGGCTTCACGCGCCGCGAGTTGAGGGATTGCCGCATTGCGACTGGGTTCTGGTGGATGCCGGCGATATCATCGTCCACCTGTTCCGTCCCGATGTGCGGCAGTTCTACAATCTCGAAAAGATGTGGGGCAGAGATCGGCCGGGCGAGCGCCACGCCGGCTGAAGCAAGGTGCGTCTTCTTCTCGTCTCGGTTGGACGGGCGAAGGCTGGCCCTGAGCGTGACCTGGCGGAGCGTTATCTCGAGCGCGCCGCGGCGGCTGGGCGCGGTCTTGGCTTGGCCGTCGAGCAGCGCGAGATCGAGGAGAGCCGGGCGCGCCGGCCGCAGGACCGCAAGCTCGACGAGGCGAAAGCGATCCGCGCGGCTCTCGGCAACACCCCACGGCTCATCGCCTGCGACCAAACCGGCAAGAACTTCTACGAGCGCCGAATTTGCCGCTGATCTCGGCAAAAGCCGAGATCAGGGCGTCCCGATGGTGAGCCTCGTCATCGGCGGCCCGGACGGACTCGATTCCGATTTCCGCACGGCGGCGGATCTCGTTCTCGCCTTCGGCGCCATGACCTGGCCGCATCAGCTGGCGCGCATCATGGCGGCCGAGCAGATCTATCGCGCGATCACGATCCTCGCGGGCCATCCCTACCATCGGAGCTGAATGCGCCCCGCCGCTCCATGCCTTATTTCCGCCACTGCACGTCCCGCAAGCTGCAATTCGCGACGGAGACCATGATTGGGCGCGGCATTTGGATGGCGAGGTTGATCGCGCGTTTTGCGCCGAGGGCCTCGATTTTAGCGGCCTTGCTGACGTCGCTTGCGCCCTCCGCTCGCGCCCAAACGCCTCAGCCTGCGGCCGCCACGCAAGTCCAGACCCAGGCGCCGGCGGCGACCGTCGAAGACAAGTCCAGCACTCTTTCCACCCATCAGACCGAGCTGAAAGGCATCGAGGACACGATCGAAGCTTCCGAAGCGCAGCGGCGCGAGATCGAAGCCGAGATCGAAAACCTGCGCGGTGACCGGGCACGCCTCGCCGCAGCCTTGATCGCGACGACCCAGCAGGTGAGCACCGCCGAGACCAAGATCAGCGAAGCCGAAGCCAGGCTCGAAACCTTGAACGGCCGCGAGGAAGCAATCCGCCGTTCGCTCGAAAGCCGCCGCACGGTCATTGCTGAAGTTCTCGCCTCGCTTCAGCGGATGGGACGCACGCCGCCCCCCGCCCTGCTGGTTGCGCCCGAAGATATGCTGAAAGCGATCCGGACCTCGATGCTGCTCGGCGCCGTATTGCCCGAGATGCGGGCCGAGACCGAGGCGCTGGCAACCGACCTTGCCGATCTCATCCAACTGCGCCAATCCATCGCGGCTGAAAAGGCGGGGCTCGCTCAGCAAGCCGCTGACCTCGGCAAGCAGCGACAAAAGCTCGCAGCGCTCATCGATGTGCGTCAGGCGGCGCTCGGCGTGGCCGAAGCGGCGCTTGCGGCCGAACAGGATCGCGCCGCCAATCTCGCCAGCCAAGCTACGAGCTTGAAGCAGCTCATTGCCCGGATGGAGGACGAGTTGGAAGGCGCCAAGCGCGCAGCGGAGTTGGCGCGCAAAGCTGATGAGGCGCGCAAAACCGCGGAGGCGGAAACCGGCAATCAACCGACCAACGTGTCGCCGTTCAACGATCCCGGCCGCCTCGCCCCGGCGATGGCCTTTGCCGATGTCAAAGGTCTGTTGCCGATGCCGGTCTCCGGCACGATCGTGAGGTCTTATGGCTCGCCGGACGGCTATGGGGGGACCGAAAAGGGCCTCCTCGTCGCGACCAGGCCGCGCGCAATCGTGGCCGCACCCTACGACGGATGGATCGCCTTCGCAGGTCCTTACCGCAGCTATGGACAACTCTTGATCATCAATGCCGGGGAGGGCTATTATATGGTCTTGGCCGGGATGGAACGGATAAACGTAGAGGCAGGACAATTCGTCCTTGCCGGGGAGCCTGTCGCCAACATGGGTGACGGGTCGGTCAAGACCGCTGCGGCCATCGCAATCGGCGCGGCACAGTCCATCCTCTATGTGGAGTTTCGGAAAGACGGGGCGGCGATCGATCCGAGCCCATGGTGGGCGAGGCCTGACATGCAAAGGGTTCGCGGATAATGCGCAAAATCTCACTTCTTTTGGTCGGCGCCGTTCTCGGCGCTTCCACCGCCTTGATGGGAACGCAGACATGGCTCACCTCGGGCACGAGCGCCCGGGCCGCCGCTGCCGATACTTATCGCAGCCTCAATCTGTTCGGCGACGTCTTCGAGAAGATCCGCACCGACTACGTCGAGAAACCGGACGACCAGAAGCTGGTCGAGGCGGCGATCAACGGAATGTTGAGCTCGCTCGACCCGCATTCGAGCTACATGGATGCGAAGAGCTTCAACGACATGCAGGTGCAGACGCGCGGCGAGTTCGGCGGCCTCGGCATCGAAGTCACTGAGGACAACGGGCTCATCAAAGTCGTCACCCCGATCGACGATACGCCAGCCTCCCGCGCCGGCATTCTTTCAGGCGACATCATTTCGGCGATCGATGGCGAAGACGTCGATGGCATGACTCTCAACCAGGCTGTCGACAAGATGCGCGGTGCCCCCGATACGACGGTGACGCTGAAAATCCTCCGCGGTCCGAAGAAGGACGCAAGGGACATCAAGCTCACCCGCGCGATCATTCAGATCAAGTCGGTTCGCTCGCATCAGGAAGGCGACGACATCGGTTATATCAGGATCACCCAGTTCAACGAGCAGACTTCCGACGGCGTGCATGACGCGATCGTGAAGTTCCAGAACGATATGCCGGGCGACAAGCTCAAGGGCTATATCCTCGACCTGCGCAACAATCCGGGCGGCCTGCTCGACCAGTCGATCGCGGTGGTCAATTGCTTCGTCGATCACGGCGAGATTGTCTCGACGCGCGGCCGCAACGCCGACGAGACGATGCGCTACAACGCACGGCCGGGCGATCTTTCGAAAGACAAGCCCCTCGTCGTATTGATCAACGGCGGTTCGGCCTCGGCCTCCGAGATCGTCGCGGGCGCATTGCAGGATCACAAGCGCGCAACCATTCTCGGCACCCGCTCCTTCGGCAAGGGCTCGGTCCAGACCATCATTCCGCTTGGCGATGCCAACGGGGCGCTGCGGTTGACCACGGCGCGCTACTACACGCCGTCCGGCCGCTCGATCCAGGCCAAAGGGATCGAGCCGGACGTCGAAGTGCTGGAGGACGTGCCGCCAGACTTGGTCGGCAAAGACGACACCAAAGGCGAGGCCTCGCTCAAGGGTCATCTCAAGAACGGCAATGACGAAGAGCACGGCTCGCAGGCCTATGTTCCGCCGGATGAGAAGAATGACAAGCAGCTCATCGCCGCCGAAGATATCTTGCGCGGGGTGACGCGGGCCTCGAACACCCCCGCGGCGACGCCGAGCGGGAGCAATCCGGCCATTCCGCAGACGGAGACGGGCGGACCGCCCGATTCCGATGACAACAGTAAGATTCCCTGAGCGCTAACGCGCGCGAACTGCAACATCTGGTCCCGCGATCGCTTGACGATTGCGGGACCATTTGCATCGGTTGGCCTGGTTTGGGGGCGAATTCGGCCGTGTATGATGCGCGGCATGATGATTTGCCCGCATGAATCGCTAAAGCTCGATCAGAGTATCGACGGCCCACGGATGGGGGCGTGATGGATGATCTCTACGATCCGCTGGGACTTAAGATAGGTTCGCGCCGGCCGCGACGGCGCTTTCCGCTTCGATTGATCTTCTTGGCAGTTCTGGGTCTCCTGTTTCTTTCGACTTTCGGGTTTTTGCATTTCTTCGGCGATCCGGCCGGAGGAGAACCGCAGGCCATCGCGGCGATCACGCCGGAAAAGCCGAGCCAATCCGATGCGAGCTCCCCACAGCCCAACGCCGAACCGGCCGCCGACAAAAACGCTTTGACGACGGTCGAGGATGCGGCGGACCTCGAACAAAGGAGCGGCGTCAAAGTCGTGCGCTCGGGCGGCGGCGCTGCGCCCTCCGCCACGATCATCGAGGTGCCGCAGGCGCTCGGCGTAGCGCTCGCCCCCGCGCCGGACCCGCGGCTCATCGAGCCAAGTCGCTACGGCCCGTTGCCACGCGTCGGCGCCGATGGGGCGCGTCCTGCCGATGTCTATGCCCGGCCGGTCATAACCAGCGCGGCGCTCAAGGCCAATGCGCCGCGGATCGCCCTCGTCGTCGGTGGCCTCGGGCTCAGCCGATCGGCCACACAGACGGCGATCACGGATCTCCCCGGCGTCGTAACGTTGGCCTTTGCGCCCTATGGCAAGGAACTCGACGCGAATGTTGCGGCGGCCCGCGCGCAAGGCCATGAGGTGATCCTTCAGCTCCCCATGGAGCCGATCGATTATCCGCAGACGAACCCGGGTCCGCATACGCTTCTTTCCAGCGCGAGCCTGGCCGAGAACACCGACAACCTGCATTGGCTCATGAGCAGATTTACCGGGTATATCGGGGTGGCGAATTTTCTCGGCGAGAAATTCACGGCCGATCCCGCCGTGCTCGCGCCGATTCTGCGTGAGATCGCCGAACGCGGCCTCATCTACGCCGACGACGGATCCTCGTCGCAGAGTCTGGCCCTCTCGCTTGCCGCCGATTTGGGACTGGCCGCGGCAAAGGCCGATGTCATCATCGATGCGACGCCCGAGGGGATGGACGCGGCGCTCGTCAAGCTCGAAGCCATCGCGCGCGACAAGGGCCTGGCCATCGGCATGGCGAGCGCTCTGCCGGCAAGCCTCGAAGAGATCAGCGGATTCGCGCGCGATGCGGAGGCGCGTGGGTTGGTGCTTATTCCGCTCAGCGCCGCCGTCGGCAAGACCGCGCCGGCCTTAGTTACCAGCGAGCCATGATGGGCATGCCGGACCCAGCGAAGTATCGCCCTTGCGTCGGCGTCATGCTGCTCAACAAGCAGGGCCTTGTCTTCATCGGCCGACGCAAGAAGCAGAGGCAGAAGGTTTCGGGCCGTGAATGGCAGATGCCGCAAGGCGGCATCGACGAGGGCGAGGAGCCGCATGACGCGGCGCGGCGTGAACTCTACGAGGAAACGAATGTGTCCTCGACGCGCCCGCTCGCCGAGGCGCCCGATTGGTACTTCTATGACGTGCCGCAGGACTTCGCCAAGTCCTCCTGGAAGGGACGCTATCAAGGCCAGAGGCAGAAGTGGTTTGCGCTCCGTTTCGAGGGCGATGATTCGGAAATCGACATCTCGGCCCCGGCGGGCGGCGCGCGTGCCGAATTCGATGCTTGGCGCTGGGAGCAGATCGATCGGCTCCCCGAACTCGTCATCCCGTTCAAACAGGCTGTCTATGAACGCGTGATCGAAGCCTTCCGGCATCTTGCCGCGTGAAAAGGCTGCCGAGATCTATTTGGCAATCAGCACGCCTTTGGGCGCATCTTCATGAAAGTCGTCAAAGTAGCCGTATTGGCCCGGGTCGAGCGGCCGCAAAACAACGACGGATTTGCTGTTCGGCACCACGACCTTTTCGATATGCAGCTCATGGCTTTCGAACTCCGCCGGCGTTTTGCCGGTATTGTTCAGCTCGATCCTCACTTGCGTGTTGGCCGGCACTTGGATGAGCACGGGCGCGAGCTTGCCGTCGTGGAACTCGATCGTGAAGGTCGGCACGTCGGCGCGCGCCGGCGCATCCATAACGAGCCAGCAAATCCCGAGTGCCAGGAACAAGGCAGCCGAAATGACGGTCGTCGCACGATTGCCAAAATGCATGCGTTTGTCTGTGCTTTGCCTGCCGCGATGATCCGCGATCCGCTCGCTTGAACAGCCTCAAATATTATGATCTTTCGTCACAATGCAAGTCATAAACTTGCGGCTACTTGGCACAACTTCGCGATCTCGGATTAGAACTTCTACAAATACATTGTTTAGAACATTTATGATTATCGGCCTTTCCTCAGCCCCCGCGCGGCAACCCATAGTAACGTCGAGCGAAACGAATTGGTCCGAACGGCATGGCGTGGTCACCGCAACAGGACGCAGCGCTCAAAGCGGTCAGTTTCTGGCTGAAGCGCGGCGAGCCGCAGGTCTTTCGCCTTTTCGGCTATGCCGGCAGCGGCAAGACGACGCTCGCGCGCGCGATCGCCGATGATTCGGATGGCGACGTCCTCTTCGGCGCCTTCACCGGCAAGGCGGCGCTGGTGATGCGCTCGAAAGGCTGCAAGGACGCCCGCACCATCCACAGCCTCATCTACCGCGCCCGCGACAGCGACAGCGAGGAACCGGTCTTCGAGTTGAACGAGGAGGGCCCCGCAGCCAAGGCGCGCCTTATCATCATCGATGAATGTTCAATGGTTGATTCGGAGCTCGGCCGCGATCTCCTCTCGTTTGGCAAGCCGGTGCTCGTGCTCGGCGACCCCGCCCAGCTCCCGCCGGTCAAAGGAGGCGGCTATTTCACCGAAGCCGCGCCCGACGCGATGCTGAGCGAAGTGTATCGGCAGGCGGCCGACAACCCGATCATCAAGCTTTCCATGCTGATCCGCGGCGGCGGCCGCCTGAGCCCGGGCAGGTTCGGCGAGAGCCGCGTCGTGCATCGTGACCTGATCGACGCGGCGGAAGTAACCGGGGCCGATCAGATTCTGGTCGGTCTCAACCGAACGCGCCGCGCCTATAACAAGAGAATGCGCGAGCTGCTCGGCCACGACGGCACGTTTCCGGAGCCAGGCGACAAGCTCGTCTGCCTCAAGAACGACCGCAAGAAAGGCCTCCTCAACGGCTCGCTGTGGACGGTCAATACGGCTGGTGCGATGCGCCGCAAGAAACTGCGGCTCAGCGTCGTGCCGGAAGAGGATTCCAACCGCAAGCCGCTGCGGATCGGCGTGCTGCCGGCGTTTTTCACGGGCGAAGAGGAAATTCCCTATATGCTGCGCCGGGACTCGGATGAATTCGATTACGGCTATGCGCTGACAGTTCACAAGGCGCAGGGTTCGCAATGGGATAGGGTCGTTCTGTTCGACGAGAGTGCCGCCTTTCGCGAGCATCGCAACCGCTGGCTCTACACCGGCATCACCCGGGCGGCGGAGCGGCTGACGATCGTTTTGTGACGATCGGGCCCGTGTACCTCGCCGAGAAATCGTGCATCATGGGCCGGTGAACGTCGGACGCCTCGAATGAAATCCATTCTGATTCCTGTCGAAGCGCACGCCGCGATCTCGGCTGTGCTCGAGACCGCGCGGCTGCTTGCGCTACGCTTCGGGAGCTACATGGAGGGCGTCGCGCTCGGTCCCGATCTCACGCAGATCGTCGCCGCGGATTTCTCTCTCGACGGCGTGATCTTCGACGACCTCGTACGGCGCGACCTGCTCGATGACGCGCGCACGACGTTCGAGAGTTTCATGCACGACCACGGAATTGAGCCGCATGCGGGCGATTGGCAGAATCCTTCCTGGGGCTGGACCAAGGACGTGCTCGTCTCCGACAACGGCGTCGGCGAATATGGCCGCGTCTTCGACATCATCGCGGTCGGGCGCCCCGGCGCGGGGCCGCAGCAGCCGCGCAAATCGACGCTCGAAGCGGTGCTGATCGAAAGCGGGCGGCCGCTGTTGATCGCACCGCCGCGGGCGCCGGCGCAACTCGGCGAATGTATCGCAATCGCCTGGAACAGCAGTTCGGAGACCGCGCGCAGCGTCGCTCTCGCGATGCCTTTGCTCCTCACGGCGAAAGACGTGCCCGTCTTTTCCATTCCCGGCTCCAGCCTGCCTGGACCGAGCGAAGAGCAACTCGTCGAGAGCCTCAAGCGGCACGGCGTTCCGGCCCGCGTCATCGCTGCGCATGCGACGGCGAAAACGCCGGGCCTTGCGGTGCTCGTCACCGCGCGATCGGTCGGCGCCGATCTGCTCATCAAGGGCGGCTACACGCAGAGCCGATTGCGGCAGATGATCTTCGGCGGCGCAACGAGCCAGATCCTCGCCGAAGCCAATCTGCCAGTGTTCATGGCGCATTAGCCTTTGATCTTTCTGCAAGAGCAGCGCAGCGCGCGTTATCGATGCGCGCAACAAGCGAATGCATGCAATGCCACAAAACTGTAGCCAAAGAAATCTGGGACGCGAAAGCAAGCCATGTTAGCATCGCCCGTGCAGAGCGAATTTCGCTCCTGCCAAGTGCGAAGCTGCGAACCTGAGAAAGGACGTCCCTTGTCCGGTGAAAGTCTCATCGTCATTATTATCGTCGGCATCGTGGCGGGCTGGCTCGCGGGCCAGATCGTGCGCGGTACAGGCTTTGGTCTCCTCGCCGATCTTTGCATAGGTATCATCGGCGCCTTTATCGGCAATTGGCTGCTGCCCAGGTTGGGCATCTCCCTTGGCTTTTCCCATCTGATAAATGAGATCATCTCTGCGACGATCGGAGCCATTGTGCTCTTGATTATCTTGGGCCTCTTCCGAAGACGCCGTTGGTGATGTTCGTCGACTGAGCCTGAATGGCTCGGTCAAGCTGGGAGACTTGCGGCGGCATCAGGTTTTTGCCGCGCCACCCAAAGGAAGACCGGCACCGCCGCGAGTTCGGTCGTCACGCAGAAGGCAATCGCCGCCAAAGGCGACAGATCGTAGAGGAACCCGATCGCGGCGCTGCCGAGAAACCAAAAGAGTCCATAGCCCGCCGTAAAAAGGCCGAACGCCGAGGCCCGGCGACTTGCCGGCACCATGGGCGCAACGGCGGCGGGAATGAGCGATTCATGCGCGCCCATGCCGATACCCCAAATCGCCGCGCCGACGAGCGCCAGCCAAAAATTGCCCAGGAAAACGAGTGGCGCAAAGGCGGCTGAGAGGAGCGTCAGCCAGACCAAGACGCCGAACCCGAAACGATCGAACAGACGGCCGAAGAGCAGCGATGCGCAGCCGCCAGCCCCCATCGCGACAGCGTAGAAGATCGCAATCCAGTCGGCCGGCACCGTATGCGCACGGCTGAAATGATAGGCGATCAATGGATAATCGGCGAAACCTGCCGCCACCAGCGCCGCGCCGGCGAGATAGATCCAAAAGATCCGCCCCAGGCGCCTGCTTTCCACCGCCGCTGCCGGCGGGGTCAGCTCAAGGGCTTGCGGCCGCGGGTAGCGTAGTCGCGCAATGGCGACGAAGACGAGCGTGATGATGGCCGGGACGAGCAATATCGCAAAGGCCTCACGGTAGCTTCCTCTGATAGCCAAGACCGCGGCGACGACGAGCGGACCGACCATGGCGCCGGCTTGGTCGAGGGCCTCGTTGAGGCCGAACACCCAACCATATCCCCCCACCCGCTGAGCCGCATGCGAGAGCATCGCGTCGCGCGGCGGGTTGCGGGTCGCCTTGCCGACGCGCTCGAGGATGATGAGCACCGCGGCCGTCTGCCAACTGACGTTCAAGGCAAGCGCCGGCACCGCAAGCATCTGAATGACGTAGCCGAAAATCGTGATCGGCCAGAGTTTCCCAGTCCGATCGGCAGCGCGGCCGGAGACCAGCCTGAGGCCGTAGCCGAGAAACTCACCGAAGCCGGTGACGACCCCAACGACGGCCGCGCTCGCCCCAAAGCTCGCCAGATAAGGCCCGATGATGCTGCGCGATCCCTCGTAAGCGAAGTCGGCAAAGAAGCTCAGAATTCCGATCAGAAGCACGAAAGCGAATGCGCTTTGCACGGGCTTCGCGCCAGCCTCGACGACGCCATTCTTGAGTGTCATTGCAATTTCTCTCGTATCAGGCCCGCGGACGTGATCCTTCGTTGTAAGTGTAGCAACACTTCCATTACAACACCGCGTCATCAATGAGCGCGGGAGCGCCAATGCCGCCGGATTTTCTAAAAGCCGCCTTCGCGACCATGCTTGTGACGATCGATCCGCCGGGTCTGGCCCCCGTCTTCATCGGTCTCACCTTGGGCATGAGTAAGACCGACAAGCGTGAAGTTGCGCTACGCGCGGTCCTGATCGCCTTCGCCATACTCGCGGCTTTCGCCTTCGGCGGAGGCGCGCTGATGGAGGCGCTCAGCATTTCAATCCCAGCCTTTCGGATCGCCGGCGGCCTGCTCTTGTTCTACATCGCCTTCGAGATGATTTTCGAGCTGCGCAGCCAGCGTGAGCGGGGGCTTGCCAGCGATGCCGTCGCCATCGACCACGTCAGTAACGTTGCCGCCTTCCCGCTGGCGATCCCACTGATGAGCGGCCCCGGCTCGATCACCGCGACCATATTGCTGGCCGGACGCGCCAACGGCGATTGGCAGATGCTCGCCGGACTCATGGCGATCATCGCCGTGGTGATGCTGCTTTGCTATCTGGCGTTTCGTTTGTCGGAACAGATCGCGCGCCTCCTGGGGACCACCGGCAATCTGGTGCTGAGCCGAATGCTTGGCGTCGTACTCGCCGCACTCGCCGTGCAATTCGTGGTCGACGGCGTATTGACGTTAACTGGAAAATAGCCGCAATTCCCGAACGGGCCTAAAATCAAAATTGAAACGAGCCCTTGCTTGGCGGGCCGAATTTCAGGGAGGCATTATGCGGGACGCGCGCGGCCCGACGCCCAGAATCAAATCCGACCGCGCGTGGCCGGTGTTGCGATCATTTCGCGGCTACCAAACACAATTTCTCGCCGCCGATCTCGTTGCCGGCCTCAGCCTCGCAGCCGTCGCCATTCCGGCGCAAATGGCGACGGCACATCTTGGCGGCTTTCCGCCGCAAATCGGCTTCTTCGCCTTTCTCGCCGGCGCGCTCGGCTTCGCGCTCTTCGGCGACAACCGCACTCTCTGCAGCTGCGCCGATTCGACCATCACGCCGATTTTCGCCGGCAGCCTCGCTCTCGTCGCCGCGGCCGGGACGAAGGACTATGCCCTGCTCGCTGCGGCGCTCGCGCTCATGGTCGGCATTGCGCTGGTCGCCGCCGGCTTCTTTCGTCTCGGCCGGATCGGCGATCTCCTCTCCATTCCGGTCACGCTCGGATTTCTCATCGGGATCGCGGCGCACATCCTGATCTCGCAAATCCCCGGCATCCTGGGAACCGCGACGTTGCCGCAAGGCGCCGATATTGTCGGCATTCTCAGCGCGGCCAATCCATTCACGCTGGCAATTGCCATCGGCGAGTTCGCCCTGATGATCATTCTGGAGCGATGGACGCCGCGAATCCCGGCGGCGCTGATCGGCTTGGTGATCGCGACGTGCGCGGTCATTTCCTTCCGGCTCGAAGGGCATGGCGTCGCGGTTCTTGGCGTGATCCCCAGCGCTTTGCCCGTTCTGGCGACGCCCATGCCTTCGGCGGTCGAAGTCGACGCGCTTGTCCCGTTGACGCTCATCATTGCCATCGTCGTGATGGTGCAGACGGACGCGACGACGCGCTCTTTCCCGTCGGATCCGGACGACCCGCCGGACTTGGACCGCGATCTCATTGGCGTCGGCGCGGGCAGCATCATCGCCGGCTTCTTCGGCGCTTTCCCGGTCGACGCCAGCCCGCCAACGACCGAGATCGTGGCGGCAAGCGGCGGCCGCTCACAGCTCGCGGGGCTCTTTGCGGCAGCCATTCTTCTCGTCCTGCTAATGTTCGGCGCGGAACTGCTACATCACGTCCCGCAAGCGGCACTCGCCGGAGTTTTGCTGTTCGTCGCGCTCAAGATCGTCCGGGTTAATCAGGTCGCAACGATCTATCGCCAGTCCCCTCTCGAATTCCTGCTGATTGTTGCCACTGCCGCGGCCATCATTTTGTTGCCGATCGGTCCGGGCGTAGCGATCGGCATCGGACTCTCGCTCATTCACGGCATCTGGAGCACGGCCAGCGGCCTAGTGACCACCTTCGTGCGCGTTCCGGGCACGACGATCTGGTGGCCGCCGACGCCACAGCAACGCGGCGAAAGATTGGCCGGTGTGGCTGTCATCGGATTCGACGCCCCGCTTTCTTTTCTCAACGCGGATCGCTTTCGACGCGGCGTCGACGCGGTCCTGCAAGGCATGCCGGTAAAACTGATCATCCTCGAGGCCAACGGCATCTCGCAGATCGACTTCACCGCCGCCGCGACGCTTCGCGAGATCGTTCGCCAGTGCCACGCCGACGGCATCGATTTTGCGATCGCACGGCTCGAATTGGTGCGCGCCCAGCAGGCCATGCGCCGTCTGGAACTTGACACCGCCTTGGGTGACGACCGTATTTTTCGCAGCGTGGAAGAGGCCGTAAAGGCTCTCGCACCGCAAGCGCAGGTGGTGGCGCCATCGTGATCGCGCGTCCCTTCCTCTGCGAGAGAAGGTTTGCTAGGCTTCAGTGCCGCGCGTGCGGCGCGTCTTGCGCTCGACAATCACGGTACGGCCGGCGCCTTCGCGTCCGCTGGCCGTGACGACGCGGGCCGCGCGGCGCGGCGACGCGCTCTTCAAGACCTCGGCGCGCACCACCTCGACCGGCAGATCCATCAGTCCGGCGGCAATCTCGATCTGCTCGCTCAATTCATCCGACAGGCCTTGCGCCGCAGCGACTGCCTCTTCAAGCGTCGGTGGATCGTGCCGCACGCGGCGCGACCCATATTTCGTGTCCCAGCTGTCGGCCATCAAACCACGCCTCTTCCGAGCGCAATTATCGCGAGTTCGCCGCTCTGCAGCAAGGGCCGCGACCCGCGACAATTGGCGCGAATCGTCTGAGCTAGAGAACTGCCCGCGCAAAGGCCTGAAATGCTCTCGCGCGATGCGAAAGTGCCGGCGAGCCATCGGGGGGAATGGCTTGTTTCTCGGCCATCATCATCTCGCCGAAGGTCCGCGCGAGTCCGTCGGGCAGGAAAATCGGATCATAACCAAAGCCGAGCCCGCCACGCGGCGGAAAAACGAGCGTGCCGAAAACCCTGCCTTCGAAGCTTTCGATCCGTCCGTCGGGCCAAGCGAGCGCGATCACCGACACAAAATTGGCATGAAAGGCCGGCTTGGCTCCGGCCTGCGACAGAGCGGCTTCGACCTTTGCAATGGCTTTGGAGAAATCGCGCGGACCGTTCGGCATCATCTCCGCCCATCGGGCCGAATGCAGCCCCGGCGCGCCGCCGAGCGCGTCGACGCAAAGTCCAAAATCATCGGCAAGCGCCGGCAGCCGGGCGGCTTTTGCAGCGCTCAGCGCCTTCAATTCGGCATTGGCCGCAAAGCTTTCCCCCGTCTCCGCGGGCTCGGGCAAATCAAGCTCGGCCGCCGAGACAGCCTCAACCCCATGCGGCGCAAGCAAGGCGCGCATTTCCCAGAGCTTTCCCGGATTATGCGTCGCGATCACGAGCTTGCCGGCAAGCCGTTTGCTCATGTCAGGCAATCGCCTGCTTCTGCAATTCGATGAGGCGCCCGATCCCGGCGCGGGCGAGCTTCAGCATGGCGTTCAACTCCGCCTCGCTGAAAACCGCCGCCTCCGCCGTCGCCTGGACTTCGACGAGCGAGCCCGCGCCGGTGATGACGAAATTGGCGTCGGTTTCCGCCGCTGTGTCCTCGACATAATCGAGGTCGAGCACGGCCTCGCCGCCCGAAATGCCACAGGAGACCGCGGCGACGTGATCGCGCAGCGGGATGTCCTTGACGATGGAGCGCCCGTGCATCCATTTGAGGCAGTCGCGCAAAGCAACCCAGGCGCCGGTGATCGCCGCCGTGCGCGTACCGCCATCGGCCTGCAGCACATCGCAGTCGATGGTGATCTGCCGCTCGCCCAGCAGTTGCAGATCGGTCACCGCGCGAAGGCTGCGGCCGATGAGCCGCTGGATCTCCTGCGTGCGTCCCGACGGTCGGCCGGCGGCCACCTCGCGCTTGCAGCGCGTGTGCGTCGCGCGCGGCAACATCGCATATTCCGCGGTCACCCAGCCGCGCCCCTGCCCGCGCAGCCATTGCGGCGGTTTGTCCTCGAGCGAGGCCGTGCAGAGAACATGTGTCTCGCCGAATTTGACGAGACAAGATCCTTCCGCGTAGCGCGCGACGTTGCGCTCGAGCGTGACTGCCCGCAATTCATCCGGGGCGCGTTTGGAAGGACGCATGCAAAATCCTCTGCCTTCATTCCTTACGAGAGGCACCGCAATCACGTCGTGGTAATCCCAACTCGTTGCGCAAATTCTCTCGGATTGGAGCTGATGCTTAAGCGCTTCGCGTTGCGCATGCAACTCCGGCAGCGCTTATGGCAATCCTTCGGCGGCGTGACATTGGCGATGCACCGTTGCTGCGACCGAGCATGTGACCAAGACGAAGCGCAGCATGAGCCCCGCGGCCGGTTCACTTCATGGGGGATAAGGAACTCGCCCCCGGAAGCGACGTTGGTGGCGATGCTGTCGGCCCCCTCCTCGACCGTAGGGCAGCCGGCTGCCTTCACCGCAACGAAAGAGGTGCAGCGATGAAAAGCCTTCTTCTGGGAACGACATTCGCGCTCGCCGGGATTATCGGCTCCGTCTCCATTTCGAAAGCCGACGAACCGGGCTGCGTGCCTCCGAGCGCGGCTCTGTTCAGGGCCCAAGCCATGGCGCAGGAGGCGGGCGGAACGGCAATTCGCCTGGATGGCGATCAGGCCGAGAAATTTCTCGACTACATCAACGATAACGTCGGGCGGCACACCGACTATTGGGGAGACGGCGTGATTATCGAGCGTTTTCCCGCCCTTGGCTACGATTCGGTCGCGGTCATCGACGACAGCTGCGTCGACGAGACCAAGCTCATCAGGCTCGATCCGGAAACGACCGATCTCGCCTTCCAGGCGGCACAGTTTGCCTTCGATTGAAGCAAGCGTCCGCTCGTCGCGAAGGCCCGATCTGAGAATCTATTTCCAATCGACGCCTGTGAGCGCGACGCTTTTTTCCCAAAGCGCGGCCGCGAGCCTATCGTCTCGCGCCGCGCGCGTCGGCACGGCCGGCTTGCATTTGTAGAAATATTCGCCACTTACGCTCGCGACCTCTGGAGACGAGGCGAGATAGACGATCGTCTCGGCGCCTTTCTCGGGCGAGATGGCGAATAATTGCACGAGTTTGAGAACGGGAGTGACGATGCCGCCGCTTTCATGGCCGAACCGCGTCGCGACCACTCCGGGGTGCACGGAATTGGCGGTTACGCTTGTGCCTTTGAGGCGGCGCGCCAGTTCGCGCGTAAACAGGATGTTGGCGAGCTTGGCGCGTGCATAGGCCTTGATGCTTGTGTATTTCTCGGTCTGAAGATCGTTGATGTCCAAGTGCGCGCCCTTGTGAGCATCCGACGAGCTGTTGATGATCCGCGCCGGGCCCGAGGCCAGCAGGCGTTCGCGCAGACCCGCGGTCACGACAAAATAGGAAAGATGGTCGAGCGCGAACGTACGTTCGAGCCCGTCCGGCGTAAGCTCGTGCTTCGCAAACATCGCGCCGGCATTATTGATGAGCACATCGATACGCGGCTCGGAGGCGGCGATCTCGGCGGCGACGCGCTTCATGTCCGCAAGCAGCGACAAATCCGCGTAATGAATCTTATGGGCGAGGCCGGGAGCCTTTTCGTTAAGGCCCGCGAGGGTCGCCTCGCCGCGCGATTTGTCGCGCGCGACCGCAACAATCCGCGCGCCCTTGCTCGCGAGCTCAAATGCAGCGACTTCGCCGATTCCCGAAGTGGCGCCGGTGATAACCACTGTCTTGCCTTGCATCATCGAACCTCATGAGTTGAGATCGACGCAAGGCCACAGTCACTCCGCCGGCACCCGCGTCTTTAGGGTGCGGTAGATATAGTCAGACGCCGGCACATTTGCATCGACCTCGTCGAAGGTCGCGGCAATCTCGGCCACTTTGTGGTGTTCCGGCGAGAGGTGGCAGATCGGATCGGTGTTGCGCGCGTCGCCGGTGAGCGCCAGAGCCTGGCAGCGGCAGCCGCCGAAATCGATCGTCTTGCGCGGGCAGGAGCGGCAGGGCTCGCGCATCCATTCGGTTCCGCGAAAGGCGTTGAAGGCCGGCGAATCCGCCCAGATATCGGCGATCGAATGGTCGCGCACCGTCCAGAATTCGAGGCCGGGAATCGTTTCGGCGGCATGGCACGGCAGAACCTTGCCGTGCGGCGTGACGTTCAGCGTGCGCTTACCCCAACCGCCCATGCAGGCCTTCGGATATTTCGCATAATAATCCGGCGCCACGTGATCGATGACGATCTTCCCGGCGTAGACTTCGCGCAGATGCTCGACCTCGGCGATCGCCTTCTCGACCTGCGCGTGCGAGGGCATTAGCGCCTTACGATTGGCGAGCGCCCAGGCGTAATATTGCGTATGCGCGATCTCGACGCGACGCGCGCCAAGTTCGACGGCGAATTCGACCATGCGGCCGGCGCGAGCGATATTGGCGCGATGGATGACGGCATTGACGGTGAGCGGAATGTCCACCTCGTTGACCCATTTCGCCACTTCTATCTTGCGCGCGAAAGCGCCCTTGTAACCGGCAATCTTGTCGGCGGACTCGGGCAAGGCGTCTTGAATCGAGAGCTGGACGTGATCGAGGCCCGCGTCCGCCAACTGCCGCACACGTTCTTGCGTGAGACCGATGCCCGAAGTGATGAGGTTCGTATAGAGCCCGACTTTGGCGCAATGGGCAACGATCTCGACGAGATCGCGCCGCGAAGCCGGCTCGCCGCCGGAAAGATGCGCGTGCAGAATGCCGACGGCGGCGGCTTCGGAGAAAACCCGCATCCAGGTTTCCGTGTCGAGTTCGCCCGCGCGGGACTCAAGCTCGATCGGATTGGAGCAATAGGGGCAGCCAAGCGGGCAGCGATGTGTCAGCTCGGCGAGAATGCCGACCGGAGCCGGAACGGGCGTCGGCGTGGTCTCAATCGCATTCATAGGTCCACCATCCGTTTGGCGGCGAGCTCGCCGAGTAGCGCTCGGACATCCGCATCGATCCGGGCGCGCTCGGCCTTGAACTGTGCGGCGAGATCGTCGACGATCTCATTCAATGTAGCGACGCCGTCGCAGCGCTTCAAGATTTCGACCGCGATAGCGTTGGTCTTCAGAACTCTTTCCGGCGCCAAAAGCAGCCATTCGCCGCGCGTCTCGTCATGCTTCAAATGCACGCCGCGCGGCAGGCGGGGCTTCGACTGATCGCTGATCGCAGCAGGGGCGCTCATGCGGCCTTGCCACGCGCGACGACTTTCGTGCCTGGGAACCAGGCGTCCGGCGGAAGCGCCTTATCGACATAGGCGCTCCACAAGGCGTCGAGCTGGGCCCAGAGAACGTTGCACTTGAATTGGAGCGCCTTGATCGCCTGCTCCTGTTCGGCGCGGGTCTTGGTGTGGGTTTTGACGAAAGCCAGCGCCCAGTCGGCGTCGCGCTTGGCCTGCGGCGGGCGCTGCGAGAAATAAGCGAGCGTCTCTTTGCTGACGAAATCATAATTGGCCAACATGCCGCTCATCCTCTCGCTGATGATGTTCGGCGAGAAGAGTTCGGTGAGGGAGGAGGCGACGGCTTCGAGCGGGCTGCGGTCGCGGCAGAATTCAACATAGGCATCGACCGCGAAACGCGTCGCCGGCAGGATGCCTTCGGTCGAAATCACGTAATCGCGCGGAAAGCCGAGACTGTCGGTGAGCTTCAGCCAGCGCTCGATGCCGCCGTCGCCGGGCTGCAGCCCGTCATGATCCTCGATTCGCTTGCGCCATTGGCGCCGATCCTCGGTATCGGTCAATCGAGTCAAAACGGTCGCGTCCTTGATCGGAATCATCGACTGATAATAGTAGCGATTGAGCGCCCAGGCCTGAATTTCCTCGTAGGTGCATTGGCCGCTGTATTGGCGGGCGTGGAAGCGGTGGCGATTGTGATAGCGCTCGGCGCCGACGTTGCGCAAAGCGGCCTCC
Organism: uncultured Alphaproteobacteria bacterium; assembly: GCA_963759985.1. Classification (GTDB taxonomy): domain Bacteria; phylum Pseudomonadota; class Alphaproteobacteria; order Rhizobiales; family Beijerinckiaceae; genus Methylovirgula. Next base: position 388,389 of record CAVXBI010000001.1, on the reverse strand, counting down.
AATTCCTGTGGGCTCAACAGGTCCCCTTTGGAGCTCATAGCCTCACCTCCATCCCATCATAGGAAACTTCCCATCCCGCCGCTTCCACTTTCGCGCGTTCCGGCGAATTTTCGATGAGAACCGGGTTGGTGTTGTTGATATGAACATAGATCTTGCGCTTTATGCCGAGATCGGCAAGCCGGCGCATCGACCCGTTCTCGCCGCTCATCGCGACGTGGCCCATGCGCCAGGCGGTCTTCGTCGATAGGCCCAAGTCAACCATTTCATTATCGGTAAACGTGGTGCCGTCAAAAAACACGAGATCGGCGTTACGCAAGCGTTGTTGAATGCGCGGCGTGACGTCTGCGCAGCCGGGAATATAGAAGAAAGTCTTCGCGCCGTCGCTGATTTCGAGGCCTAACGTCTCCTCGCCTTCCGTCCCGATCTCGACCTTCGCAGCTTCGAGATAAAGCGGCACTTTACCCGGCACCGAGAAGGGCACAACTGTAAGACCGAACCCGGTCTCGACCTTGCTCTCCGGGACAATCTGTTTCAAATGCACCAGCTCCCTGTTCAGGACACCGAAAATACGGCTGTCGGAAACTTCGCTCAGCGTGGCCCTGCTGCCGAACACCGTAAAGCTCTGCTGCTCGCGCAACGTCAGAAGCCCAGTGATGTGGTCGACGTCGCCATTCGTCAAGAACACGGCGGCGATCGGCGAGCCTCGGCTCTTGCCGCGCGGATGCAATTGCGGCGTCGCGATGATCTGTTGGCGGAGGTCCGGCGAAGCGTTGAGCAGCAGCCAACGTTCGCCATCGCTACTGACCGCCAGGCTGGATTGAGTCCTTGATTTTACGCGTTCGTCACCATTCCACGCGAGTCGGCAGACGGGGCAGAGACAATTCCATTGCGGAAAGCCTCCCCCGGCTGCCGATCCGAGGACGATGATACGCAAGTAGGTCGTCCATTATTTGAGAAAAAGCCAACGGCTTTTTATGGCCGATTAGATCTCGGCCAACTCGTAGCTGGTGACTTCCATGCCGACGCAGACTTCTGCGACGATCGGAGTTGTCCAAGCCATGATTTCCTCCATTTGGCGGGTTGTAAAACGGGACAGCAGGATACTGCCCACGTTCATGCTTCCACAAAGTAAGACACGCCGCCACGGCAGTTTAGAGGGGTCTCGCATTTCTTACAGATGTTTTACAATCAACCGCTTACGCCAAGATGCGAGGCGCGTTCCGCGGCTTCTTTCCGGCAGAATTTCAGCCGCGCGTGACAAGCAAATTACGCCTTTCTGACACATCGAACGGCGCGCGATCTTGGTCGCGGCGGCGCGCTCGCGGCCGCATCTGACGGCAGTGATTCGCGCGTGTTGCGCTGCATCACAATGGATCGGCCGCGGACGCGTTGCTTCACAGCGGCGGCGTGCCGTTGAAGCGAAGCACCTCGCCCGCGAGATAGAGGCTGCCGGCGATGAGAATTCGCGGCGGCAGCGCCCATTCGCGCGCCGCGAGAAAGCGCAAGGCCGCCTCGGTGCTTTCGACGGCGACTCCGGGAATGCCCGCCGCATTGGCAAGCGCCGCCACCTCGATCGGCGCCCGCGCGACGTGCTCGCCGGTCACGGGGACCGCGAGAACCTCCTGCGCAAGCCCCTTGAAGGCACGCAGAAAAGCGGCCGTGTCTTTGCTGGCCAAAGTTCCGCAAATGAGGACGAGCGGCCTTGGGGCTTTGTCCTCACAATCGGCCATGGCCTGGGCGAGAACCCGAGCCCCGTCCTCGTTATGCGCGCCGTCGAGCCAGATCTCGGAACCTTCGGGCGCAAGCACCACCAAACGGCCCTTACGCAGGCGCTGAAGCCGTGCCGGCCATTTGGCGGTCGCAATCCCGATCTCCGTCGCGGCGGCGGAAAGTTGCGGTTCGATGCAGCGCAGGGCGGCAATCGCCGCGGCAGCGTTTTGATGCTGATGGCGGCCGGCAAGGCGGGGCAGCGGCAAATCGAGAAGACCGCGCTCATCCTCGAAGAGAAGGCGGCCATGTTCTTCGCGTGCGAAGAAATCGCGGCCCGCAATATGAAGCGGCGCTCCGACCATTTCCGCCTGACGTTGCAGAATCTCGAGGGCCGCAGGCTGTTGAAGGCCGAGAACCGCCGGAACATGCGACTTCAGGATCCCTGCCTTTTCAGAGGCGATCTCAGCGATCGTCGTGCCGAGGAATTCCTGGTGGTCGATCGAGACAGGCGTGACGAGGGTCGCGGCGGGCGCTTTGACGACGTTGGTGGCATCGAGCCTGCCGCCGAGCCCTACTTCGAGCAAAAGATAATCAGCCGGATGTTCGCTGAAGAGTTGGAGGGCTGCGGCGGTCGTAATCTCGAAAAAGGTGATCGGCGCGCCAGCATTGGCTTTTTCGCAGAGTTTGAGAACTGCCGCGAGTTCCGCGTCGCCGACAAGCCGCCCGCCGCCCTTGCGGCCGAGCCTGATGCGCTCGTGAAAGCGCACGAGATGCGGCGACGTATAGACATGCACGCTCTTGCCGGCCGCCTCAAGGATCGCCCGCATGAAAGCGATGCTCGAGCCTTTGCCATTCGTGCCGGCGACATGGACGACGGACGGCAGCCGTTCCTGCGGCGCACCGAGGGCGTCGAGCAGCTGCGTGACGCGGCCGAGCGAAAGATCGATCTTCTTCGGATGCAGGTCGAGCAGGCGCGTGAGAATCGCGTCCCATTCCTCGGCACCGGTCTCGAAGGGAAGCCGGGTCATGCGGCGCCAAGCTCCAAACCCGGTCTGTGCGTCAGCAACGAACAGACCCGCGCCAAGGTGGTGCGCATGTCGTGGCGGCGCACGACCATGTCGACCATTCCATGCTGCTGCAGATATTCGGCGCGCTGAAATCCTTCCGGCAGCCGTTCGCGAATGGTCTGCTCGATCACCCGCGCCCCGGCAAAGCCGATGACGGCGCCAGGCTCGGCAATATGGATGTCGCCGAGCATGGCATAGGAGGCGGTGACACCGCCCGTGGTCGGATTGGTCAGGACCACGATATAGGGGAGCTTGGCGGCGCGCAGCCGCTGCACGGCGATCGTCGTGCGCGGCATCTGCATCAGCGAGAAAATACCTTCCTGCATGCGCGCTCCGCCCGAAGCCGTGAAAATGATGAAAGGCGTTTGGCGCTCGACCGCATGCATGATGCCGGTGATGATCGCCTCGCCCGCCGCCATGCCGAGCGAACCGCCGAGAAACTCGAAATCCTGGACCGCGATGGTGGTCTCGATGCCCTCGAGCCTGCCGGTGCAGACCCGCACCGCGTCATTGGCGCCGGTTTTGAGGCGGTTCTCCTTGAGCCGGTCGGTGTAGCGTTTGACGTCGCGAAATTTCAGCGGGTCAAGCGGCACTTCGGGGGTGGGCAGATTGTCGTAAGACGCATCGTCGAAGAGCATGTCGAACCGCGCCTTGGTCGGCATGCGCATATGGTAGCCGGAGCCCGGCACCACATAGAGATTGAACTCGAGGTCCTTATGGAAGATGAGCTCGCCGCTGTCCGGACATTTGACCCAGAGATTCTCCGGAGTCTCGCGGCGCAGAAACGAGCGGATCTTCGGCGGGACGACATTCGAAATCCAATTCATGGGGACCCTTTAGGACGCAACCAGAACGACGAGAGGCGCTAGCATCTGATCAATCTATGCATGCGTGCCGGCGCGCGCAAAGCCTCGCCCGGTCGGCGCGCGAACCGCCGAGCGGACGCCCGCCGCGAGCTCGCGCACGAGGTCGGCGACCGCCGCGACGCTGCCCGGCGTCGCCCTGCCCGCTTCATCGAGCGACTTGCGCAAGATCTCGACGACGGCGGACCCGACCACCACGCCGTCGGCAACGGAGGCGATTGCCGCGGCGCTCGCCGCCGTCTTCACGCCGAAGCCGACCGCGACGGGCAAATTCGTATGTTCCTTGAGCCGACCGACCGCGGCGGCAACATTTCTGGTATCCGGCGCCGCAGCGCCGGTGATGCCTGTGATCGAGACATAATAGACGAAACCCGACGTATGGGCGAGCACGGCCGGCAGCCGGGCCGCATCGGTCGTTGGCGTCGCCAGCCGGATGAAGGCAACGCCGGCGTCGAGCGCCGGCAGGCAAAGCTCGGCATCTTCCTCGGGGGGCAGATCGACGACGATCACGCCATCGACGCCGGCTTTCTTGGCGTCGGCGAGAAACTGAAGAACGCCATATATATAGATCGGATTGTAATAACCCATGAGCACGAGCGGCGTCACCCGGTCGTGCGCACGGAAGTCGGCGGCGAGCGCCAGCGTCTTGGCCAACGTCGTCCCGGCCCTGAGCGCGCGCAGGCCCGCGGCCTGGATCGCCGGCCCATCGGCCATGGGATCGGTGAACGGCATGCCGAGTTCGATCAGGTCGGCGCCGGCCGCCGGCAGCGCCTTCAGGATTGCAAGCGAGGTCGCAAGATCGGGATCGCCGGCCATGACGAAAGGCACCAGCGCGGCACGGCCTTGGCGGGCGAGTTCGGAGAAGCGGGTTTCGATGCGGGAGCGCATGCGGGTGACTAGCACAGGCCTGCCCCGGATGAAACCGGTTGCGGCGCGGCGTCACCCTCTCAGTTCGTCTCGCCCCGCAACAGCGCGAACCGGCGAGCCGCTTGGGCGGCGATGAGGAGGTGGACGAGGATGGCCAATCCGAGCCCGATTGCGTGCTGAACCATGGACGCGGACGCCCAAGAGCTGATGAGAAATATCGTCACGACACTGAGAGGCACGAAGATAATCGCGGATGTCACGACCCCGGGATTGTAGCTCCTGAAGCGGATCGCCGCACCGAAATGCGTCAGCGCGTTAACCAGCATGGCATAGGGCGCAACCAGCCCATAGCCGGGGCCAAAAAAGAAGGCCGCATAGAGCGCGCCGAGGTTCAACCCCCAGACGAGCGGAAGGTTGATGATGAGAACATCGATGGTGCGCAGGACGTCCAACCCGCCAAAGATTCGATCATTGGCGAAATGCCGGAACCTATCGCCCGCGTGCTCTTCCACCTGGTGGATCATGTAGCCGGGCGTGTGCAGGTAAATTAGGAGCAAGGTCACCGGCAGAAGCTTCGCCAATAAAGGGACCAAGCAGATAAACCCCGCGGCCATGAAGCCAGCGCCCGTGACCCAATGCTTGCCGAGCCAATTCTCAAGACCGTCAGGCAACTCTTTTTCCATCGTGCTTCGTCGGCTTGCGCTCACATCCCGCCCAGATGATCGGCGACGGTGAACAGGTCCTTGTCGCCGCGGCCCGACAGGTTGACCACCATCAGATGATCGCGCGGCTTCTCAGCCGCGATTTCGATCGCGCGGGCAAGCGCATGCGCCGGCTCCAGCGCGGGAATGATCCCTTCGAGCTTGGCGCAGAGCTGGAAGGCGGCAAGCGCTTCGTCGTCGGTCGCCGAAAGATACATGACGCGGCCGGTCTCCTTCAGCCAGGCATGTTCCGGGCCGATGCCGGGATAGTCTAGGCCGGCCGAGATCGAATGGCCTTCTTCGATCTGCCCGTCGTTGTCCATCAAGAGATAGGTGCGATTGCCATGCAATACGCCGGGCCTGCCGCCGGCGAGCGAGGCTGCGTGTTTTTTATCGAGCCCGAAACCTGCCGCCTCGACGCCATAGATCTCGATCTGGCTTTCATCGAGAAAGGGATGGAAGAGGCCGATTGCGTTCGAGCCTCCGCCGATACAGGCGATGAGCGAATCGGGCAGCCGGCCTTCCATCGCAAGCATCTGCGTGCGCGTCTCCTCGCCGATCACGCATTGGAAATCGCGCACCATCGCCGGATAGGGATGCGGACCGGCCACCGTGCCGATGCAATAGAAGGTATTTTCGACGTTGGTCACCCAGTCGCGCAAAGCCTCATTCATTGCATCCTTGAGCGTGCGCGCGCCGGAGAGAACGGGCACGACTTTCGCGCCGAGCATGTTCATGCGGAATACATTCGGCTTTTGCCGCTCGACATCAACTGCGCCCATATAGACGATACATTCGAGGCCGAAGCGCGCGCAGGCAGTGGCGGTCGCAACGCCGTGCTGACCGGCGCCGGTCTCGGCAATGATGCGGCTCTTGCCCATCCGCCGCGCGAGCAGGATCTGGCCGAGCACATTGTTGATCTTATGCGCGCCGGTGTGGTTCAGCTCCTCGCGCTTGAAATAAATCTTTGCGCCGCGCGCGCCGTCGCCAGCCTTTTCCCGCGCATAGGCGGTCAGGCGCTCGGCGAAATAGAGCGGGCTCGGGCGGCCGACGTAATGGGTGAGCAGATGGTCGAGCTCGGCCTTGAAGGCCGGATCGAGCTTCGCCGCCTCGTAATGCCGCTCCAGGTCGAGGATCAGCGGCATTAGGGTTTCGGCGACGAAACGGCCACCGTAAATACCGAAATGACCGCGCTCGTCGGGTCCCGTACGGAAAGAATTGGGCGATTGCGGCCTCATCTGCATCCCGGAAGTGAGGGCTTGGCTCTAGCCGCTCTCGACCCGCGATCCAAGCTTTTCCGCTGCCTCCCGCGCCTCGGTAATGAAGGCGGCGATCTTGGCCAAGTCCTTGACGCCGGGCGTGCTCTCGACGCCGGAGGAGACGTCGACGCCCGGCGCCCGCGTCGCGGCGAGTGCCGCGCCGATATTGCCCCGGTTGAGACCGCCGGCGAGCAGCCAGGGCTTGGACACGCGAACCCCATCGAGCAAAGACCAATCGAAGGCCTTGCCGCTGCCGCCCGGAAGCGCCGGTTCGGCCGGCCGGGAATCGAGCAAAAGAAAATCGGCGATGTCTTCATAGGCCACGATCTGCCCGAGGTCGGCGCGGCCGCCGATCGCAATCGCCTTCATGACCGGCAGGCCGAAACGGGCCTTGAGCGCGGCAATCCGCTCCGGCGTCTCCTTCCCATGCAATTGCAGGATATGTGGCGCCAAGGCCTCGATAGCGGCCGCCAGAGCCTTGTCGTCGGCATCGACCGTCAGCAAAACCTTGCGCGCCCGTCCCCCAACCTGGTGCCCGAGGCTTTGCGCCGCCTCGAGCGAAAGATGCCGGGGGCTCTTCTCGAAGCGCACGAATCCCAGCATGTCGGCGCCGGCGGCAAGCGCCGCCTCGACCGAGGCGGGCGTCGAAAGCCCGCAGATTTTGACGGCGATGGCCATGCTCTCGTCTTGCAGATCGGCGCGAGCGTCGCAAGCGTGCTCTGGTTCGCAGGGGATGGGTCTGATTTTCAATTCGCCGTGACCGTCAGATCTTCATGTGGCTCGCCTCGTCGCGCACCCGTGCAGCCTCGGCCTTGAGGACGCGCAAAGCGCGGCGGTGTTTGCCCTGCGCGAGCCAAGTCGCCAGGCTGCCGACCACGACGCCGAAAGCGATCGCAAGGATCAGGACCACGAAAAGCGGCGCCTGGATCTGGGCGGCCGTATCGCTGGAGAAGGGATCGAACGAAACAACGACATTGCCGCGATTGGCAACCGCCAAGGCGAGGCAAACCAAGGCCAACGGCACGAGAACGATGAATTGCAAGGCTCGTTTCATCGCCATGTCTAGCAACCTTCGACGCCGGCCTTAGGATCGCTCCCGATCGTCTTCTTAGCCGGTATAGCCGTCGTTGAGGCGCTCGCGCATTTCCTTGCCGGTCTTGAAGAAGGGCACCGCCTTCTCATCGACGGCAACATGCGCGCCGGTGCGCGGATTGCGGCCAAGCCTTGCATCGCGACGCTTGACCGAGAAGGCGCCGAAACCCCGCAGTTCCACCCGGTCGCCGCGCGCCAGCGCACGGCTGATTTCATCGAGGATGGCATTGACGATCTTTTCGACATCGCGCAGGTAGAGATGCGGATTGCGATCGGCAATCCGCTGCACCAGCTCTGACTTGATCATGTCCCGCCCCCGCCGCTCCGCTACCCAAGCTGAAGCTTCAAAAAATCCGAATTGCGCGCAATATGCTCGCGGTGACTCAGCCCCCTGAAATCACCAATGTTTCAGCCGATTGGATTTATCCAAAATTGTCGGAGCTGGTGAAGCCAGCCCTGGTTCAATCGGTCGGGCCAACCTGCCAAATCGATACGAGACCGTCAAGTAATTGCGCTTGCACATAGGTTGCGCTGCGATCAAGAAAACCGGCAAGACCGGTGAAGCCCAAGGCATCAGCGACCCTGGCGGAAGTGCTTAGAATTCCCAACCGCTCAAGGCCGCTTTCGGATTTCCAATCACGAATGGGAAGATTGTGCGGGACACCTTTGGCGTGTTCCATCCAAGCAATCGCCTCGCGCTCGCCGCCGAGCTCATCGACGAGCTTCAATCCCAGCGCTTGGCGGCCGGTGAAGACCCGGCCATCATCGACGGCGGCCAATTCCGCATCGCTCATGCCGCGCCTTTGCTTCACCAGCCCCTTGAACCATTGATAGCTGTCGGCCACGAGCGCGGCGAGCGCTGCGCGAACCTCGGGCGATGTCGGCTCGTAGCCGCTGGGCTCAGCCTTCAGCGGTGAGGACTTCACCGCGTCGACTTCGACCCCTACCTTATCGAGCAATTTCGCCAAATCCGGATATTGGATGAGGACGCCGACTGAGCCCACCAGCGAATTGCCTTGCGCAACGATCCGATCCGCGCTGATGGCGGCGATATAGGCGCCGGAAGCCGCCATGTCGCCGACGACGGCAACCGTCGGCTTCTTCGCCGAGAGCCGCCTGATCGCGTCATAGAGCCGTTCCGCCCCCGTGGTCGTGCCGCCGGGGCTTTCGATCGACAGGATGACACCCTTCGCCCCCGATTTCGACACCTCGTCGATGAGCTTCAGCGTGGCGCGATCGCCGGTAATCAAACCGCTGATCGAAATCCGGGCGATATGCGGCGAAAAGCTTGCCGTCCCTGCGCTGCCGGAAAGCTTTAGCCCGATAATGCCGAGCGTGATGACGAGGAGAACGATCGCCGCGACGCGCCAGAACGAAAGCTTGCGCTGAAGCAGGCGTCGATCGACGATGTAATCCGCGCTGGAAGTGCTTGCCATCGCAACAGATTCCCGGACTTGAGGGGCGGCACAAGGCCGAGCAGGATCAAATGAAGATCCAAGGAAAGCGATCCCGCTCTGCCTATTCGTCTTCGTCGGCGCCTTTCTTCTTCTTGGGCTTTTTGCCGTCGGAGTTGCGCGCCTTCAACGCCGCGCCAAGGATATCGCCGAGCACGGCGCCCGAATTGGCCGAGCCGAATTGCGCGATCGCCTCCTTTTCTTCGGCAACTTCGAGCGCCTTGATCGAGACACCGACCTTGCGCGCGCGCCGGTCGAACTGGGTGATGCGGGCATCGACCTTTTCGCCGATGGCGAAGCGGTCCGGCCGTTGATCGGCGCGGTCGCGGGCAAGTTCGGCGCGCTTGATGAACGCCGTCAAGTCCGTGCCCGCGATCTTGACGTCGATGCCTCCCTCCTTCACGTCGACGACCTCGCAGGTCACGATCGCGCCCTTCTTGAGATCGGCGGCGGCGCCTGCTTCGACCGGCTTAGCGGCGAAGGGATCCGGCGTCAGCTGCTTGATGCCGAGAGAAATACGCTCCTTCTCCATGTCGACATCGAGAACCTTGGCGCGGACGATGTCGCCCTTCTTGTAATCTTCGATCGCCTGCTCGCCGGGCTTGTTCCAATCGAGATCGGAGAGATGCACCATGCCGTCGACGTCGCCTTCGAGCCCGATGAACAGACCGAACTCGGTCTTGTTCTTGACCTCGCCTTCGATCTCGCTGCCAACCGGGTGTTTCTCGGCGAAAGCCTGCCAGGGATTGGCCAAAGTCTGTTTGAGACCGAGCGAGATCCGGCGCTTGATGGGATCGACTTCAAGCACCTGGACATCAACCTCCTGGCTTGTCGCGACGATCTTGCCGGGATGGACGTTCTTCTTGGTCCAGGACATTTCGGAGACGTGGATGAGCCCTTCGATGCCGGGCTCGAGCTCGACGAAAGCGCCGTAATCGGTGATGTTCGTCACCCTTCCGTGGAACCTGGCGCCGACCGGATATTTCGCTTCGATGTTCTGCCAGGGATCTTCCAGCAACTGCTTCATGCCGAGCGAGATACGGTGGGTCTCGTGATTGATCTTGATGATTTTCACCCTGACCGTCTGGCCGATCGTCAAAACTTCGCTCGGATGATTGACTCTCCGCCAGGCGATGTCGGTCACGTGCAAGAGCCCGTCGATGCCGCCGAGATCGACGAAGGCGCCGTAATCGGTGATGTTCTTGACGACGCCGTCGATGACCTGGCCTTCTTCGAGATTGGCGACGATCTCATGACGCTGCTCGGCGCGCGATTCTTCGAGCACGGTGCGGCGCGACACCACGATATTGCCGCGGCGGCGGTCCATCTTCAGGATCTGGAAGGATTGCGGCGCATGCATCAGCGGACTGACGTCGCGGATCGGCCTTATATCGACCTGGCTGCGCGGCAGGAAGGCGACGGCGCCGTCGAGGTCGACGGTGAAACCACCCTTCACCTGGTTGAAGATCACGCCTTCGACCTTCTCCTGCTTTTCGAAGGCACGCTCGAGCCTGACCCAACTCTCTTCCCGGCGCGCCTTGTCGCGCGAGATGACCGCCTCGCCCAGCGCATTCTCGATTCTTTCGAGATAGACTTCGACTTCGTCGCCGATCGACAGCGGGCCTTCGCGGCCGGGTCCTTGGAATTCCTTCAGCGCGACGCGGCCTTCGGTCTTGAGCCCCACATCGATGATCGCCACGTCCTTTTCGATGGCGACGACGATGCCCTTGATGACCGTGCCCTCGAGGGCATCGTTCCCGCCATAGCTCTCGTTGAGCAGGGCGGCAAAATCCTCGCGCGAGGGCGCGTAGGTTTGAGTGGACGACATTTAATCTCCTGAAATGCCCGAATTCGGGCGGCGCCGGCGGTTGATGGGTTAATGGTGCTCCGGCCTGCCGGCGTCCGTCGGCGTTGCGACGGGACCATCGCCTCAAAGGCGAGCCGGCGCGGGGACGGCAGGAAAGAGCGGGTTCGAGGCGCTATGTAGCAAGAGCGAGGCGGGGCGGCAAGGGGGCGAATGTCCGGCTACCCGCGCATTATCGCGACGCACCCAGCCTTGTTTCCGCGACCCGTTTCTCCACGATCGCCCGCGCCGCCTTGAATGCAGCCTCGATGTCGAGCTTCGTCGTATCGAGGACGACAGCATCGTCCGCCGCCTTCAAGGGCGCCGCGGTGCGGCTTGCGTCGCGCGCGTCGCGGCGGCGGATATCGTCGAGAATTTCGGCATAGTCGACCGTTTCGCCCTGGCTTTTGAGTTCGAGCGCGCGCCGGCTGGCGCGCGTCTCCGGGCTGGCAGTGACGAAGATTTTCACCTCCGCCTCGGGACAAATGACGGTGCCGATGTCGCGGCCGTCGAGCACGGCGCCGCCCGGGCGCCGCGCGAAGCTGCGCTGCATGTCGATGAGCGCGGCGCGCACTTGCGGTATCGCAGCAACGATGGAGGCCGCCTCACCCATCTGCCGGCCGCGCAGAAGTTCGGCATCGAAGTCGGTCAGGGCAAGCCCGCGCGCGGCAGCGATCGCCGCGGCGACATCGCCCAAATCCTGGCCATGATCCAAAAGCGCCCGCGCCGTGGCGCGATAGAGAAGGCCGGTGTCGAGATGCGGCAGGTTCAAGTCCTGGGCCAGCCGACACGCCAGGGTGCCTTTGCCGGAGGCAGCGGGCCCGTCGATCGCCACGATCATGAGAAACGCGCTCCCAGCTGCGTCATCTGCTTCATAAACGTTGGAAAGCTCGTTGCGATCATGCTTGCGTCATCGATCGTCATCTGGCGCCGCGCCGCGAACCCGAGGCAGAGAAAGCTCATGGCGATGCGATGATCGAGATGGGTCAGGGCGAGGCCGCCGCCCGGCACGTCGCCGCCCCGCCCTTCGACAATGAGATCATCGCCTTCGATGCTCGAGGCGACGCCCGCCGCCTGCAATCCCGTCACGATGGCGGCAAGCCGGTCGGATTCCTTCACCCTGAGTTCGCTCAAGCCACGCATCCGCGTCTCGCCTTCGGCGAAGGCTGCGGCGACGGCGAGGATCGGATATTCATCGATCATCGACGGCGCACGCTCGGCCGGCACGTCGATGCCGCGCAGCGATGAGCCGCGCACCCTGATATCGGCGACAGTCTCGCCCCCCTCCTCGCGCTGATCCAGCACGTCGATATCGGCGCCCATCTCGCGCAAGCTCTGCACGAGCCCGATGCGCAACGGGTTCATCATCATGGCTTCGACGATGATGTCGGAACCCGGCACGATGAGCGCGGCGACAATGGGAAATGCTGCAGACGACGGATCGGCCGGCACGAGGATGCGGGACGGGAAAAGCTCGGGCCTGCCTTCAAGGACGATCCTGCGGCCTTGCCCGAAGGGCTCGCTTGCGATCGTTGCGCCGAAATAGGCAAGCATTTTCTCGGTGTGATCGCGGCTGGCCTGCGGCTCGATCACCACCGTGCGCCCGGGCGAATTGAGGCCGGCCAGCAAAACGGCGGATTTGACCTGCGCAGAGGCAACCGGGGTTGCATATTCGATCGGCAAAGGTTCGGGCGTCCCCTTAAGCTGGATCGGACAACACCCGCCATTCTCTTCGAGGACCTCGGCGCCCATTTCGACCAGCGGATCAAGCACCCGCCGCATCGGCCGCTTGCGCAGGGACGCGTCGCCATCGAAACGCGCCGTTATGCCATGTCCGCCGACGACGCCTATCATCAGCCGCGTGCCGGTTCCGGCATTGCCAAAATCAAGCGTGGCGCATGGCGGCAGAAGCGAGCCGAGCCCCATGCCATGAACGCTCCAGCGGGTTTCGCTCTGGCGCTCGACCTTTGCGCCAAGTGCACGGCAAGCTTGCCCGGTATGCAGCACGTCGGCGCCTTCAAGCAGACCTTCGATGTCCGTTCTGCCGACGCAGAGCAGGCCGAGAATAAAGGCGCGGTGGGACAGTGATTTGTCGCCGGGCGGCCGCAGCCGGCCGCGCAGCGGACCGCTCGGCGCGGCGCTGAGCGGCGCGGATTGCGGCGAAGCCTTCGTCAAAACCGCCAAAGCCATCCACCTATCGCCGGTTGGCCGATGTCGTGCTGGTAACATGCAGGTCTGAACCTGTCATGAGCCAATCCTCGCTTCTGCCGCACTGCACGTTTCTTGGGCGGGATCGCCAGTCCAAAGTGACTTTAAAAGACCCGCAACTTCCAATTGACACGCGCGTTCGGGCTCACTAACGGGAGCCCCTGAGGTGACTGCGGGCTGATTTCGAGAGCGACGTTCCGCTTGCCGATCGCGCCGCACGCCGGACTTTAAGATTGGCGAATGGGGCGCCGCGCCGGTCAAGCCGACCGGCGGTCTTTCAGAGGTCAACCCGTGGCAAAACCCGAGCTCGGCAACAAGCATCACTGCCAGCATTGCAGCACGAAATTCTTCGATCTCAACAGGAGCCCGGTCATTTGCCCGAAGTGCGGCACGGTTCAGCAAGTCGTGTCCGCGCGCGCGGTCCGGGCCGCCCCTCCCGAGAAGGAAGAGGTCTTGGTCGAGCCGGGCGTGGAACTCGTCTCCCTCGATGACGTCGAGGCGGCCGAGACCACTCTGGAGGCCGTGGCGGAGGACGATGTCGAAATCGAAGACGAGCCGGCCGACGACACATTCCTCGAGGAAGAGGAAGAAGACACCGACGATGTCTCCGGCCTGATCGACGGCGACATCGCCCCCGACGAGGAGCCGTAGGCTAGGTCTGCCGCGCTTGTGGAGGCCAGGTAGAGCGTCTATATAGCCGCTCCGCGAGCGCGAGGCTCGACGATGCCGGGGCCAAGTCCACCCCAAATGGACGGCTTCTCAGAGAGGCGTGGGGTCATAGCTCAGTTGGGAGAGCGCTTCAATGGCATTGAAGAGGTCGGCGGTTCGATTCCGCCTGGCTCCACCAGTTTCGCTCTGCATTGTTGTCATCGCCACGCTCCGGCTTGTCGTCGCTTAGGGACGCCATTGGCGTGAGCGAACATGGCCGAACAGCAATGTCCCGCATCCTGATCATCATCGGACTGGCGATTGCGGCCATCGGGCTTCTCTGGCCATGGCTCGTGCGCCTCGGGCTTGGACGGCTTCCCGGCGACATTTGGATTTAGCGCGGCAGTTTCACCTTCTATATGCCGATTGCGACGAGCATTCTCGTGAGCCTGGCGCTTTCTTTCGTTTTCTGGCTCTTGAACCGATAAACCGGATTTGCCGCGCGCGGCGACACCTGTGCACGGGTGGAAGATGGCCTAGGTTATGGGATGGTCGCCGGCGTATCTTCATAAGCTTGCCGGCGACAACTTGAGTGGAGGCACGCCATGCCGGATCTTCAAGGGAAAACCGCTTTGGTGACGGGCGTCAGCCATGCCGGACAGATCGGCGAGGCCGTCGCCAAAAGGCTCGCTGCTTCAGGCGCCGCGCTCGTCATTTGTGCGCGCACGGAGAGCGACGCGGACGCGCGGGCAAAAGAGCTGCGCAACCTCGGCGCGAGCGTTCTCGGCCTCGCCGCATCTCTGACCGACGAAACGCAAGTTGGCCGGCTGGTCCAACGCGCTTTGGGTCAATCGGGCAGGATCGACATTCTGGTCAATCTCGCCGGTGGACTCACGCGCTACAAGCCGGCGATCGAGTTCAGTCTCGCGGATTGGACCGAGGAATTGAACAACAATCTCCTCACCGCCTTTCTGATGTCGCGCGCGATCTTCCCGCTTATGCGCGACGCCGGCGGCGGCGCCATTGTCAACTTTGCCCGCGCCGGCTCAGCGCAGGCCAATATGATCGCCTATAATTGCGCCAAGGCCGGCATCGAGGCGCTGACGCGCACGCTCGCGCTCGAGGGACGCGACGTCGCCATTCGCGTCAACGCGATCGGCCCCGGCCTCACCGACACCGCCTCCAACATCGCCATGATGAAGCCCAAGGACACCGCGCACTGGGCAAAGCGCGAGGACATCGCCGAGACGGTCTACTTTCTTGCCTCCGATTCCGGCAAGGGAATCACCGGCCAAGTGATCGCCGTGACCGGAGCGGGAATTTAGGCGGGCCCTCGAGGCTGTTACTGCCACGATATGCCGCCTGGGCGACGCAATGATCGGCTGGCGCGTCAACCGCGGCTGGAATTGCGCGGTTGAATTGTGGTAGGAAAATATTCGAGCTTGCTCAAACCATTCAGCCTCCTCAAAATCCTTTCTCCAGCGAAATTGCGCAGTCGCGAATAGCTCCATGCAGAATTCCGCGCCGCTCGTTTTTACAGGCGAACGTTATGTCCCTGGAATATCGGGGAACATCGAACTCGAGCACATGCATCGCTACATTTATGCGCTGGCGTATGCGGAAGGCAAAACGATCCTCGACGTAGCGTCCGGCGAGGGCTACGGCACGGCGCTTCTGGCGAGCCGCGCAACATTCGTCATAGGGGTTGATATAGCTGCCGACGCGATTGCGCATGCCAAGCGAAACTATCGGTTATCCAACCTGGAATTTCGACTCGGCTCTTGTTCGAAAATTCCCCTGGAGGATGGCACGGTCGACTTCGTCGTCTCGTTCGAAACGATCGAACATCACGACGAACACGACGAGATGCTGAGAGAGATCAAGCGCGTCCTCAGGCCCGGGGGCGTGGTACTCGTATCGTCGCCTGACAAGGCTCTCTATACGGACAAGCCGGATTATCACAACCCGTTCCACGTGCAGGAACTCTACAAAGAGGAATTTGAGACTCTTTTCCGCCGCCACTTCAAGAATGTTGCCAGTCTCGGCCAGAAAGTGATGTTCGGCTCCGCAATTGTCCCCATTGACGGGGCTGCGGGGGCCACTTCCGCAGATTTGCAAGGCGCGACATCAACCCCGGGTCTCAGCGAGGCGCTTTACAATCTGGTCGTGGCATCGGATGCGGCGCTCCCCGCAGTCCCTCTTTCCTTCTTGGATGTCGGCATCGATGCCAGCGATACGGTCAAACACTGGAGGGCGGTCGCGGCGCAACGTGACGGCCAGATCCAACGTTTGGAGAGCGAATTACAGGCCGCCCACGGCAAATTGCAGACCGCCCAGGGCGAGCTGCAGGCCAGCCAGAGCGAGTTGCGCGCCAGGCAAGCCGAGCTGCAGGCCACCCAGGGCGAGTTGCAAACCGCGCGGAGCGACCTCGATGCCGCCCGAAATGAGCTGCAGGCCGTTTGGAAACAGTTCGCGATTGCGACCTCGCGTGTTCGACAGCTGAGCGCGGATATCAAGCGTTCGGATGCGCGTTCGATCTTGCAGTTCCTGGTCGAACGAAAAAAACGCGCCCGTACCAAAAGCACCGATTCCGATATTGCAATAATATTGCGTTCTCCGTTCTTCGATGCCGAATGGTACCTTGAGCGCTATCCCGATGTTGCCAACTCGGACATCGAGCCCGCCACGCATTATGACGATTTCGGATGGCGAGAAGGCCGTCAGCCGGGGCCTCTCTTCGACGGATCTTGGTATCTGCAGCGGTATCCGGACGTTCGTGAGGCTGCGGTCAATCCTCTCGTTCACTACATGAAATTCGGGTGGAGCGAAGGACGCCCCATTCACACCTCGGCTTCCGGCAGAGTTCTCAATATGCCGATGGACGAAACGAATGCCCTTTCGAAAGTAAAAACAATCGGGCAAAATATTCTCACGCGGGCGAGGCAATTATATCGGGAGTTGCCCGCGGCGAGTTTCGCGTTCCCCATCGAGAAGATATCTCCGGATCGTGAAACCGTGATCGTCATGGCTCACGAGGCCTCCCGCACCGGCGCGCCGATCCTTGCCTGGAATCTGATTGAAGAACTGCGGAGGCGCTACAATGTCGTGGCTCTCCTCAAGCGCGGCGGAGCGATCGAACAGGCGTTTCGCGATAGTGCCGCAGCGGTCGTTTGCCTCCCGGACAATTTTCCGTTGCAGGGACGCGAACTCCAAGATCTTGTCGGACGATTGATCAAAACCTATTCGCCAATCTATGCGATCGCAAACAGCGTCGAAACCAGGGACTTCGTTCCCGAAATCGAGAAGATGGGCGTGCCCGTGGTTGCGCTAGCACATGAATTCTCGTGTTACACATGGCCTGCGGGTATATTGAATTCTCTGTTCCAGACGGCGTCGCAGATCGTATTTTCCACCCGAGTTACCGCCGAGAACGCAGTCAGGGACTATAGAAGTCTCGAAGTTCGAGACTTCAGAATCCTGCCGCAAGGTCCCTCGAAATTGCCGCCGAGCACCAATCCGTCGGCGGCCACCGCTCCGGCAAAAACGGACATAAAAGGGCTATGGCCGAAAGACAGCAAGGATTTGCTGCTCGTCGTCGGCATGGGCGCGATCCAAATCAGGAAGGGCCTGGACTTTTTCGTTTCTGCGGCAGCCACGGTGCATCGCGCTCTGCCAAATCGCGAGATTCGGTTTGCCTGGGTTGGAAAGTGCTACTCATATGAGCACCCCTACCTGGAATATTTGAAAGAGCAAATCGCGCGAAGCGGCCTGAGCGATGCATTCGCCTTCGTCGACGAGGTCGACGACCTGCAACCTATCTATGATCAGGCGGACATCTTCTTTCTGTCGTCACGCCTTGACCCGCTGCCAAATGTCGCGATCGATGCGGCGCTCAATGGCATTCCGGTCATCTGCTTCGACCAGGCAAGCGGCATGGCGGAAATCCTGGCAGAGGCTGTGGATACGCGGGAGCTCGTGCTGCCTCATACCGACGCCGGAGCGGCCGCGCAGTTGATATGTGATCTCGCGCGCGATCCGGCGCGTCTCGCGAACCTTTCGAAGGCGATCCGCGCCGTGGCCGAGGCGCGCTTCGACATGACGCGCTATGTCGAGGCAATCGATGAACTTGGGCGCAATGCAAAAGCGGCGTGCGGCCAAGTCAAACGCGATCACGCGCTGATTTCGAAAAACAATGCCTTCAACACGGATCTGTATCTGGGAGTATCGGCGAACGCGCTGAGTGCCGACGAGGGCTTGTCGAAATATCTAAATACTTCCCGACTTGCCGCGCCCCGACATCGGCCGCGTACTGGTCTGTTGCTGAAGCGACCACTGGAAGGATTCAATCCGCTAATTTACGCCTCGGACAACCCGCAATTTGATGAGGTAAGCGGGGAGGATCCGCTCGCGCACTATATCCGCACTGGCAGACCCTCCGGACGTTGGACGCATCAAGTCGTCCGACCCGGCGTAAGACAGCCGGCCACAGGAACTGCCCTCCGTGTTGCCATCCATGGTCATTTCCACTATCCGGAATTGCTCCCGGACTTCATCAAACGGCTCAGGTGCAATACGACGGCCGTCGATCTCTATCTGACGACGACGAGCGCCGCCAAGGCGGAAGAACTCTCCGGGCTCATCGCAGCGGCGCACTTTGAGCGAACGAAGATCATCGTCGTCCCGAATCGCGGGCGCGACATTGGAGCAATGCTGAGCGAACTCGGTGAGAGCTTGCTGTCGGGTTACGACATTGTCGGTCATTTCCACGGCAAGCGCAGTCCGCAATTCGATACGCAATTTGGTGAGCGCTGGCGCAGCTTCTTGTGGGAGCATCTCATTGGCGGCGAGTTTGCGATGCTGGACGTTGTGCAGGCGGCGTTCGCCGAGGATGGAGACCTTGGACTCGTTTTCGCGGAGGACCCTCACCTCAACGACTGGGACGATAACCGCGCATACGCCGATCGGCTCGCCCAGCGCATCGGGCTCACCCTGCCGCTGCCAAACCATTTTGACTTCCCTATCGGGAGCATGTTCTGGGCGCGGACCGCGGCGCTGAAGCCTCTCTTCGATCTCAGGCTTGCCTGGGAGGACTACCCGGAGGAGCCGCTGCCTGGAGACGGAACCATCCTGCACGCACTGGAACGCCTGCTGCCATTCTCGGCAGAGAAAGCCGGGTTTCGCTACGCGACCACCTATGTGAAAAGCGCGATGCGATGACGGCCCATGTCGTCATCGGAGGGTGCGGTTTCATCGGTCGCCATGTCGCGAAGGCGCTGATGGAACGGGGCGATGAAGTCTCGGTCGTAGACGTCGTCGATTTCCCCGCGGGTTGCCGGGCGGCGAAAACAACGATCTTGGATTTGTCGCGCGCGGGCGCAAACGAATTCGATGCGCTGGTTGGTGCCGCCGAGGTCGTCCATCATTATGCCTGGACGACGATCCCTGCATCGGCAAATTCCGAGCCCCTGGCCGACCTTCAGGCCAATCTCGCGCTGACGATCGGCTTGTTGGACGCCCTCAAGCGCCGCGGCGGCGGCCGAATCCTGTTTGCGTCATCGGGCGGCACTGTCTATGGCCGGTTGCATACCATCCCCGTACCGGAATTGCATGCGCTTGAGCCTATCGCCGCGTACGGAGCCTCCAAGGTCACCGCCGAGAAATATCTGTTGCTCTACCGCTCTCTTCATGGCGTTGACGCCCGCATAGCGCGGATCTCCAATCCCTATGGCGCGGGGCAGGATCCGGCGCGGCGTCACGGCGCAGTGACCACTTTCGTTCATCGGGCGCTGGCGGGTGACCCCATCGAAATTTGGGGCGACGGAAAGGTCGTGCGCGATTTCATTTATATCGCCGATGTGGTGTCAGGCCTCCTCGCGCTGGCAGATGCGTCAGGCTTTGTCAGCGGCAATTCCCCCATATTCAATATCGGCAGCGGTCAAGGAACGAGCCTTATCGAAATTATGGCTTTGATCAGGAGCGAACTCGGGCGGTCCCTGCATTTGGAATACAAACCCGCGCGGGCGTTCGATGTACCCGTCAGCGTGCTGGACATCGACAAAGCGCATCGTGACCTTGGATGGACGCCGAAAATTTCGCTCCGGTCGGGCATTGCGCGAACGATCGGGGATTTGGCCGCCGATGCAACGCGGCGGTTCGCATCCCGATGAGTGATCGTCGTCACGCCTACGAAGTCATTTAGCCCGCAACACCACGAAATCCTGGATGACGACGTTTGCGAATGGATAATGAGCAATGACATCAAAATATTCGCCCCATTCCTGCGCGACATATTTCCGAGCATGAAATGTGGCGCGATAATATGTTTTGTCGCGAAGCTTCGGTCCCAGAATTGTGTCGATCATCTGGTCGCTAATCCCTTGAGCGCTTGCTCTGGGCAGGATCGTCGCGTCGCGGGTCGCCGCATCCAAAATGGCGTATTCGCCGTGGACAGTGAGAATCACCAGAGCACCTGGTTTTACCAACCTGTGCAATTCCTTTAGCCACGCGAATTGTGCGCCTTCCGTCAAATGCGTGACGACAGAAATGCCATATGCGAAATCGAAGCTGTGATCTTCATACGGAAGCGGCGGGAAAAAGGGCGATTGCAGAAATTCGATGTCGGGATAATGAGCTTTGCCAAAAGCGACATTATATTCGTCGACGTCCGAACCGGAGATTCGCGCGCGCGGCGCGATCATTCGCTTGATGGGCAATGCGACCCGGCCGGGACCAATTCCCCAGTCCAGGATATGTTCAAATTCCTCAAGCCCGGTTCCCAGGTGATGCCTGACGAGCGAGTCGAGCCGATATGCCGTGTTCACGCCAGACGCCGCGAAAAGGTCGCGCGTGATGTGTGGACCAGCGACGCGAATCATATTCTCCGCCGATATGTGATCGAGGTAGGCGGGAACGCCTGCCGGCAGCGCGATGTGACTCACAGGCCCGCTCTCGCCGGCAGACAATGGGTTTTTCAAGAGGTCGAGGAACACAACGCTCGCCCCTTGTGCCGCCTCCAAGCGCAAGACGGCGCTTTGCCGACAAATGCCGAACTTGCCCAGGAACACGTCGGATATGGATCGCTTGTCGAGAACCTCAATCGTCCCGTTCCGAACATTGGGCTCAAAGACGAGCCTTTCCGGACCGATCAGTTCCGCTTCTATGTTCCAGACGCCATTATCAAATGTCGCCATGCGGATATGCGTCGCCGAGGACGAAAAATCGAACGATAGCATCGACCCGGGCGATGAATGCGCCACGGAGCGCAGCGTGGCAGGGCAAGGAATGAGAGGGGTCCCCGTGGCGCGATCGCGGACCTCTATGACGTGATCGACCAACGGATTGGGCGTGCTGGGAAACAGAAAGCAAAAGCCAGAATAACCGTCCGAAATTCCGGCATCACGGAGATCTGGTCGAAAAACGTTGGCACGAATACTGCCGAGCTCGACGCCATCAATGTGGACACATACAAATCGATTGCCCCCGGCTTCTCCCTCGCCCGCGACCCACCCGATTACGGACCGATGATCTAAAATATCGACGTAGCCCCGAACCATTTTGATATTCGCCCGTAACTATCCAGCATGAAAACACTATCGGCTCGATGCCGAATAATGATCCATCATTATTGCCGCGGCAATGATTTGTAGAAGCGGCAAAGACCGTGATTTCGGGGGTCGGCATAGGGGCGTGAGAGAAGCTATCCAATGAAATAGCCGTCATTGAAGCACGGGACGAGGAGCTCTCACAGCCCGAACGGATAAGTATCGGGCGCGCCATGCGGGCGCCCGCCCGGGAGCGGCGTGACCGCATCCGTCTCTTCGAACCAGACATAGGCGTCGAACTGATCGGCCATGACCGCCTGGAAATAATGGCTCGTAAGCTCCGTTTCCGGCCGGTAGATGACGCCTATGGCACGCTCGAGCCGGGGCTTGGACAGGAGATCGCGCAACTCGCTGTTCTTGCCGGCGCGCCAGTCGGTCAGCGAAGACGGAATGAAAGTCTGACGGAAGATGCGCTCGAAACTGTCCGGGCGCGCCGGCAAGACGTTCTTCACTTCCATCGGCCCGTCCCAATCGGTGGCGGCAGCCACCGTGCCACGATCGGTGCCAAAGCCGATCAGCGCCGCCTGATCGCCAAACGCCGCGCGGCAGGATTCGCCGATGTTGAACTCGCCCTGCCAGCCCATGGCGGTCGCCGCGGCATTGCCGATATGCGAATTATGCGCCCAGACGACCGCTTTTGCCGTGTCGCCGCGCCGCTCGAGCAGGCGCACGAGCGTGTCGAACATGTGCCGGTCGCGCAGGTTCCAGGATTCGCGCGAGCTGCGGTACATCAGCCGATAATAATATTCGGCAGCCCGCACCACGCGCGCGTTCTGCGCCGCATCCAGGAAAGATTCGCCGTCGCGGCCGACATAGGCGAGGCGTTTGTCGAGTAGCGCGCGGAGTTCGGCGACAACGGCATCCTCGCAAGGCGAGGCGCCGAGCCGGACGGCGCTGAGCCCATAGGCGGCGGGATCCTCCTGCCACGGCGTGAGGCAGCCATAGCGCTTGCGCGCCGCCTTGGCTTCCTCCGGATCGACCCGATCGAGATAGGCGAGGACCGCCGCGATGGAATTGCCGAGGCTGCAAATATCGAGGCCGCGGAATTCCGTGCGTGCGTCCATGGGAAGACGTTCGTTATGCGCTCGCAGCCATTCGACGAAATCATGCACTTCGACATTGCGCCACATCCAGGTCGGAAAGCGCGAAAAGGCTTCTTCGGATGATGGCTCATGCGCCTTGAGGCGCACGTGGCGATCGATACGCGCGGCATCCGGCCAATCCGCCTCGACGGCGATGATGTTGAATCCATGCTTCTCGATGAGGCGGCGCGTGATCGCGGCGCGAGCCCGGTAGAATTGCGACGTGCCGTGGCTCGCCTCGCCGAGCAGGACCAGTTTTGCATCCGCGAACCTGTCGAAGAATGTGCCGAACCTTTCGGGTTCGTCGGGTGACGGAAGAGGTTCGCAATAGACGCCGAGGATCGCGGCCGCCGCATCGGCGTCCCCGGGGCGAAACCTTTCAGCGACAAGAGCCATGTCCCGCCTCAATGCAGATGGTGCTTGCAGATCACGCGAACCGTGGTCGCCTGAGCGCCTTTTTCGCCGATCTCCGCGACGAAGCGGACCTCTGCGCCGACCGTCAATCGGTCGAAGGCGCCATCGAGAACGCTGTCGCGATGGAAATAGATCTCTTGGCCGTCAGGGGTCTCGATAAACCCATAATCCTCGCCAGCCTCGAATTTCGTCACGCGGCCATGGTCCTCGACCGCATGCGGCTTGACGTCGCCGCGCATCTCGCGCACCGCATCCTCGACTTGGCGCTGCGCGGCGGCGAAGGCGTCCTTGATCGCCACCGTGACATATTCGTGCTGCTTCACATCGTCATGCGTCCTGTTGACGACGACCTCCTTGTGGTCCGGCATCGCGATGCGAATATCGATCTTGAACGGAACCCCGTGCCTATGGTGCTTGGTCGGACCGATGACCGTCACCTGACAGCTGGTAATGCGGCCGAAGAATTTCTCCAGCCGCCGTGCTTCTTTTTCGATCTCGGCCTTGATCGCCTCCGAGGGTTCCGAATCTTTGAAGGCGATTTCGAGTGGCACTTGCATGGTGGTCTGCCTCGACTTGACAACGATGGAAATGATCAGCGCTGGCCGGCGCCTGCAACCGAAGATCCCGCAGGAGAACGCGCAAGAAGGGCTGCAACCTCTTCGTCGGAGGTCTGTCCAAAGTCGGCATAATAAGCGGCGACTGCGCCAAAAGGCTCGTAATCTTCCAGGCACACGATCTCGTCCGCCTCGTCACGCAGCTCTTGCAACGTCGGGGTCGGCGCGACCGGCACAGCCAGGATAAGCCGGCTCGGCTCCTGCTTTCGCACCGCCCGCAAAGCCGCGCGCGTGGTTGCGCCGGTCGCAATTCCGTCGTCGATGACGATGACGACCCGCCCCTTCAAATCTGGATGCGACCGATCCCCGACATAGCGGGCCCGCCGCCTTTTGATCTCCGCCAGCTCGCGATCGCGAACGGCGGCAAACTCGGTTTCCGAAACTCTCGCCATCCGGATGACGTCTTCGTTGCGCACCACAAGCGGAGCGGAGCCATCCACCACGGCGCCCATGGCAAGCTCAGGATGGAAGGGTACGCCGATCTTGCGAACAAGCAGCAGATCAAGCGGCGCTTCGAGGGCGCGCGCGACTTCAGCGGCGACAGGCACGCCGCCGCGCGGCAAGGCGAGCACGACCGGATGCTCCGTCTTGTAGTCGCTGAGCGCCGTGGCGAGACGCCGTCCTGCATCCTTGCGATCACGAAATGGCATGATCAATCCTCTAGCCGCGGCCCGGAGCCGTCTGGGCAGCGCGATGTTCGAGATGAAGCGAGAACCACTCGACGGCATATTGGCAGACCGCCTCGAGGGCGCCCGGCTCCGGGAAGAGATGCGTCGCGTGCGGTACGATCCATAAGGCCTTGGGGGCGTTGAGACGCGCCAGGGCCTGCTCGTTCAAGACGATGACGACGTCGTCATCGCCGCCGACGATCAGCAGTGTCGGCGCTTTCACGGTAGCGAGCGCCGCGCCGGCGAGATCCGGGCGGCCGCCACGGGATACGACAGCGCCCACTCTGTCCCCGAGGCGCGCCGCTGCGACGAGAGCGGCGGCCGCTCCGGTGCTCGCGCCGAACAGGCCGAGCGGCAAGCTTGAGAGTCCCGTGTCACGATCGATCCAACGGATCGCATCGAGAAGTCGGTCGGCCAAAAGAGGAATGTCGAAGACATTCGCGCGATCATTCTCTTCCGATGGGGTGAGCAGATCGAAGAGGAGGGTCCCGAAGCCTGCTTCATTCAAAGCCGTCGCAAGAGTGACATTGCGCGGGCTGAACCGGCTCGAGCCGCTTCCATGTGCAAACACGACAAGCCCGCGTGCCTGAATCGGCAGGGTCAGCGTACCGCCAAGCCCAAGCGGCGGGATTTCGATGTTGCGATTGCTGATCGCGCGCTTGTCGGGCGCGCCTTGTCTGAGGCCAGCCAACTGAAATCTCCCCATATTGTCCAACGTTCAAGATCAAGAGAAGCGCCAAAGGGCTTCGCACAACCTTGATCCGAATCAAACCGGGCTTTCAGTTTTTCGTCCGTGCTTCCTATTGTCTGCCGCGCCTGCTCAGGCAGCATCCAAGCCTTCAGCGCCTTCTCGAGCGCGAGCGGATAGTCGCGCATGCGCGCGCCGCAGCCATTATAGACCGCATTCGCCAGCGCGGCGTGATCAATATGCGCGGACGGCCAGGCCTGAGATCGCGCTGGAGAGCATGGCGACCGGCGTGATAGGGTCAGGGCTGAAGCGGAGCCATGCCACGCGGTGAACCCTTGAAATATCCGAAATATACGACCACTGTCGTCGGCGCGCACAGCGTGCCGGATTGGTTTGAGGCACTCGACCGCCTGATGGCGGTCGGCCAGTTGGCGATGGCGTCGATGGCCGATGCCCAGTACCGCGTGAGCCAGGCGGCGGTTCTCGACCAGGAGCTCGCCGGCATCGATGTGATCACCGGCGGAGAGATGCACCGTCGCACGCACAACCGCCACTCGCCGGCGAACGCTATGCTGAATTACTTTTGGCAGAAAGTTCCCGCGTTCCAAGGCACCACCCGGCCGAAACCGATCACCACGCGCGATGCCGATGTCTTTCACCCTGCCGCCACCTGCCGCGGCAAGATTGCCGAGAACATCGACCTCGGCCTCGCGGACGAATTCAGAATTGTCTCGGCGCTGACAAGACGGCCGGTCAAGATCACCATGACCGGGCCGCTCACATTTTGCAAAGTCCCCTATGACGAATTTTACGGCGACCTCGGACGCATGATGCTCGATGCAGGCAAGCTGCTGAGGCATAATTTTCAGATGCTGGCGCAGGCCGGTTGCAAGAACCTCCAGCTCGACGAGCCTTTTTTCACCGCTTCCGAAGAGGATGAGGTCGACGCCGCCGTGGAGGCGATCAATCTCGCCATCGAGGGCCTGCCGTCGGACGTGCATGTCACGGTGCATGCATGCCAAGGCAATTACGCGGTCGGCAAGGAATATGACGGCCAGATCGGCCACCGCTATTTCGATCACGGCCGCTACAAGGCCGACAAAATCTGCCGGATCGCGTGCTCTTCGCTCCTCATCGAGCATGACATGGCGCATCACTACGAAGGCTTGCTGGGCAACAAACAGCTGGGTGTCGGCGCGGTCGATGTGCAGGACCCGAAGGTCGAGACCGGCGAATTGGTCGCCGAACGCATCCTGGCCTGCCGCTGGCTTGCCCCAGAACAGACGATCGTCACGAGTTCCTGCGGTTTTAACCACTTGCCGCGGCAAACCGCTTTCGGCAAGCTGAAGGCGATGTCCGAGGCCAAGCGCGTTCTTGGCGGGTGATGGGGTCCCGCGTGCGTAGCGAACCCGACGAACCAATTTCCCTTGCGCATGAAAATCTCGCAGCCGCGGCTGCGATATCCCTGCTTCAAGCCATCGTCGACGTCGCCGAGGCTCCGGCTTTCGTCAAAGACATAACCGGGCGCTACCTGATCGCCAACCAGGCCTTTGCCGATCTGCTCGGTTGTACGAGCGTGGACCTCGTTATCGGGCGTCGCGCCGAGGACTTCATGGCCGCCTCGACGGCGGCGGAAATCCGCGCCAACGATGCGGCGATGATCGGCGCGGGAACGGCCGTTCCGGTCGAGCTGAAAGTCAACGGTCAGACCTTTTTCTATAGAAAAGCCGCATGGCGGGATGCGGAGGGACAAGTCATCGGCATTGTCGGAATTGGTCGCCATCCCGCGGGATCGCAATCGGCCTTGCTGCAGGAACGCGAAGACCTCCTGGCGCTGGCCGAGGAAGCAGGGCAGCTTGGCGTATTCGAGTGGCAAGTTTTGTCCGGCGTGGTGCGGCTGTCGCCGGCATTTCTGTCGCTTTACGGACTGACCGAATTCGACGGCCGTTACCAGACTTGGTACGCGCGCGTCTTCCGCGAGGACCAGATCCGCGTGTGGGATGTCGTCGACAACGCCTTCGCTACCCGCGCACGGGAGATCACCACCGAGTTCCGCATCACCCGCGCCAATGACGGCGCGCTGCGATGGATCGAAGCGCACGGCATCATCTTTTACCACGCTCGCCGCCGTCCCGTGCGTGTCGTCGGCGTCAACGTCGATGTCACCGAACGAAAACGGGCCATTGTGCAGCTGCGCGCCTTCACCGAGACGTTGGAGGAAAGCATAAAGCAAAGAACGCGCGAGCTGGAGGCTGAATATGCCGCACGCCAAAAGGCGGAAGATTCGCTCCGCCAAGCCCACAAGATGGAGGCAGTGGGCCAACTGACCGGCGGTGTCGCGCATGATTTCAACAACCTGCTGACGGTTATTCTCGGCGGACTGGAGACGATCGCGCGACAGACCCCGCACTTGCCGGAATCACCCGCGACGACGCGGATCGTCAAAGCGAAGGACATGGCCCTGCAGGGTGTGCAACGCGCGGTGACGCTCACCACGCGGCTCTTGGCCTTTTCGCGCCAGCAGCCGCTCGTCCCGACGGCAATCGACGCCAACAAGCTTGTTGCCGGCGTTTGCGAACTTTTGCGGCGCACGCTCGGAGAGAGCATATCGCTCGAAACCGTCCTCGCGGGTGGCCTTTGGCCAACCTTCGCCGACGCCAATCAACTCGAGAATGCGCTTCTCAATCTCGCGCTGAATGCCCGCGATGCCATGCCGAACGGTGGCAGGATGACGATCGAAACGGCGAATTGCTACCTTGACGAAGCCTATGTGCGCAGCCTCGCCGAACCGGTGACGCGCGGCCAATATGTCATGATTGCCGTCGCCGATACCGGCATGGGCATGGATCAATCGACGCTGGAAAAGGCTTTCGAACCTTTCTTCACGACCAAGGAAGTCGGCAAGGGCACAGGCCTCGGTCTTAGCCAGGTCTATGGTTTTGTCCGCCAATCATCCGGCCACGTGAAGATCTACAGCGAAATCGATGAAGGAACGACGGTCAAGATCTATCTGCCGCGCCACCTCGGCGCGACCGAGATCGGACCGAGCGACGACATGCCCGACGCCGTGCGGGCCATCGGGAAGGAAACAATTCTTGTCGCCGAAGACGACGAAGCGCTGCGCCTCTATACGACCGATATTTTGCGCGAGCTCGGCTACCGCGTGCTGGAAGCAGGGAGCGGGGCGCAAGCGCTGGAGATCTTGGACAAGAACGATGAGGTCGATCTTTTGTTCAGCGACGTGGTGATGCCGGGGGGCATTAACGGACGCCAGCTCGCCGACGAAGCGATCCGCCGCCGGCCCCAACTGAAAGTCCTGTTCACGACCGGCTATACCCGCAACGCAATCGTCCATCACGGCCGGCTCGATCCGGACACTCACCTGATCAACAAGCCGTTTTCCTTCCAGGAACTGGCCGCCAAATTGCGCGCGCGGCTGGATTTCGACCGATTGAGCCTATTGTGGATGGCTCGCGCTGCTTTCGGGCGCGATCGCACCGAGTGCCGCGAAAAGCGCGTCGTCTTCCGGTATCGCCGCATTCGGTGTCGTCAGCAGGGTCTCACCGTAGAAGATGGAATTGGCGCCGGCGACCATGCAGAGGATCTGCGTTTCGCGGCTCAAGGTCGAGCGCCCGGCCGAAAGCCTTACCTTCGCGTCCGGCAGCACGATGCGGGCCGTCGCGATCATCCGCACGAATTCGATCGGATCGATGGTATCGCGGTGCCCCAGCGGCGTGCCGGGTACGGCAACGAGCGCATTGATCGGCACGCTCTCGGGATGCGGGTCGAAGGCGGCGAGCACGGCGAGCATCGCGGCCCGATCGCGCACGCTCTCTCCCATGCCGATGATCCCGCCGCAGCACATTTCGATGCCGGCGGCGCGCACCGCTTTCAAGGTTTCGAGCCGATCTTCATAAGTGCGCGTCGAGATGATCTTTTTGTAGAACTCAGGCCCGGT
Source organism: uncultured Alphaproteobacteria bacterium (assembly GCA_963759985.1). Classification (GTDB taxonomy): domain Bacteria; phylum Pseudomonadota; class Alphaproteobacteria; order Rhizobiales; family Beijerinckiaceae; genus Methylovirgula. The sequence goes on along the minus strand of CAVXBI010000001.1, from coordinate 359,652 downwards.
GTCGAGGTTGTGATTATAAGCCGTGAGCCCCGCCTCTTTCAGCCTCTGCGCCTGGCTCGGCGTCAACATGCCGAGCGTAACGCAAGCTTCCATGCCGAGCGCGCGCACGCCGCGCACCATGTCGAGAAGCGCGTCGAACTCGGCGCCGTCGCGCACCTGGCGCCAGGCGGCGCCCATGCAGAAACGGTCGGCGCCGGCGGCCTTCGCGCGGCCGGCAAGCGCCAGAACCTCCGCCGTCGGCATCAGCGGCGATTTTTCGAGGCCCACCTCGTAATGCGCCGATTGCGGGCAATAAGCGCAATCTTCCGGGCAGGCTCCGGTCTTGACGCTCAAGAGGCTCGCCTTCTGGACGTAGTTCGGCGGCTGATAGAGTCGATGAACGCGGTTGGCCTCGCCGATCAGCTCGAGCAACGGACGATCGTGCACGACGACAATTTCATCGACCGTCCAGTCGTGGCGGATGTCTGCTTGCATTGATCGGTCTTTCAAGTGCGTAGATGCGTGATCCGATCTTTACCTTATGGCCGAGACAGGGCCGGCTATGACGCTGTAAAGCAGTTATCATCGACATGCAATCTCAGGCGCTTGGCCGCCGCCTTGCCCACGAAACGCAAAGAGCGCATCTTGCCGCAGCCAAGCTCGGCGCGCCCGATCGCGTGACCCATTCGACGCGATTGTGGAAGCAGGTTTGGACGGGAGGAGAAGACCATGCGATTCTTCGTCAAAGTTTCGTTTCCGGTCGAGGCGGGCAACGCCGCCGCGAAGAAGGACGGCTTAAAAGTGATCGGAAGAATCCTCGAAGAGCAGAAGCCGGAAGCCGCCTATTTCGTCACCGAGCACGGGAAGCGCACGGCCCTCCTCATCGTCGATCTCAAGGACGCATCGGAAATCCCTGGATTTGCCGAGCCGTGGTTCTTGGCGCTCAACGCGAGCATCGAGGCGACGCCCGCCATGGTCGCCGAAGATCTGAAAAAGGCGGGACCCGCGATTGAAAAAGCGGTGAAGGCCTTCGGATAGGCGCGGTCATACTTCAGCGGAGCTCACTTGGCTGGGGCGAGGAAAACCTTTAGGTGAGCCCTGCAACGCGCGAGAAACGACGCGAAGGCGCATATTACTTCCCCACCCATCAACCCCTGCCCGCCATGATCCTCGACGACGCCTCCGCCGCCATTCAGCAGGTTTTCAGCCGGCCGTTTCGCCGCGTCTTCGACAAGACGCTGGCGCTGACCCTGCTTCTGCTTGTTTTCGTCTTCGTCGGGGTCGAGCGGCTGCTCGTCCACTTTCTGGTCCTGCCCTCGTCCCTGCTGACCGTGAGCATTACCGTCCTCGCCGGCATCGCGCTCGCGATCGGCTTCGCCTTTGCGATCACTCCGGTCTCCTTTATCGTCGGCGGCTTCTTTTTCGACGAGCTCGCCGAGATCGTCGAAAATGAGATCGACCCCGATCATCCGGGCGTGACGCCGCCCTTTGCCGAGGTGGCGCTCGTCGCAGCGAGATTTGCCGCGCTCGCGCTGGTCCTGAACCTTGCCGCGCTCTTTCTGCTTCTCGTTCCTTTCATCAACGCCGTCATCTTCGTTGTCGTCAATGCCTACCTGCTCGGACTCGGTTATTTCGAATTCGCAGCGTTGCGCTATCGCAAAATCGAAGATGTTCGGCGTCTGCACCGCGCGCATTGGCGTGAAGTCTTCATTGCGGGGCTCGCAATCGCGGCGCTTGCCGCCGTCCCCGTCGCCAATCTGCTGGTTCCACTCTTTGGTGCGGCGCTGATGGTGCGGGTTCATAACAGCATAAGTCGCGAAGACCCGTTGCCGAGGACGAGGTGATCAGGCGCCGTCCGATCCGCAGATGGCCGTGAGCCGCGCCGCGAGCACCGACAAATCGCCCACGAGCTGCAAGGATTTCAGCCGGCCGGTCGCACCGGACTGGAGCTTGATCGCGGAGGCCGGAAGCGCCAGCGCCTTCGCCAGAACCCTGATGAGCGCGTCATTGGCGGCGCCCGCCTCCGGCACGGCGCGGACACGGATTTTCAAGACGGCGCGCCCATCGGCGAGATGTTCAATGCCGTCGATGCAATCGCGCGAGGATTTCGGCGTCAGACGCACCAGCAGGCCAATGCCGTCCTTGCGCAAGCTCCACGCCGGCATCGGCCCTAAATAACGTAGGGATAGATGTAACGGGCGATGATGTCTTCGAGCAGGAAGATCAGCAGAAGCAGGATCACCGGAGAAATGTCGATGCCGCCGAAATTGGGAAGCGCCCCGCGGATCGGCCGCAGGAGCGGCTCCGTAAGCGCGTTCAGAGCGTTCCAGATCGAGCGGACCATGTCGTTGTAAATATTGATGACGTGGAAGGCGATGAGCCAGGAAAGGATGGCCACGATGATGATGATGTAAGTATAGATATGAAGAATGATCAGAATGACATCGAGGATGGCGCGCATGGAAGCCCCGCTGGCGGCAAGATCAATTCGTTTACCGGCCTCTCGGCTCGCGGGCAAGACCGCCGCGCGTGGCGGCGGCTGTCGGCGCATTGACGCCGCGTCGCACCGGACGTAAAGAGCCGCGGACCGGGGCTGTAGCTCAGATGGGAGAGCGCTGCAATCGCACTGCAGAGGTCAGGGGTTCGATTCCCCTCAGCTCCACCACTAAAATCAATAAGTTGTAACGGCGCACAAGGCGGCTGCTTCGAGCCGGGGAAGCAGGGGGGAAGCGGGAAGCCGAATTGTTCGGGACGAACGATAAGAGAATTGACCGACTCAACCGCGCTGCTCCGGGTTTCTTTCGAATGCTGCGAGAACAGCAGCTCGAGACGAATATGCTGCATATTGCCCGATTGACGGATTCGCTATCATCAGGCGCGGTTCGAATTTGACGCACTCAGGCTCCCCTGAGCTATATGCCATCGACGTGACCAAACATCGCCGCTGCATCTGCACGAAATGCGCTCGCGCAAGGTGACGGCGCATGCGTGCTGGGCGGATTATCGGGCGGTCGGAAACGGGACGCGGCCGTTGGAATGAGGGGGTGCTATTAGCCGATGTCTCCCAACCGCTAAGGAGCGTCGATCTCGTGGAGGGGCAACCGGTCACGACCAAAAAAAGAGGCCGCCAACTGCGGCGGCCTTGGTGTTACTGCCACTAAATCTATTTGCAGATGAGTTCCTGCCCTTCAATGTGGCATTGATTTTTTGGCATCGCCGAACTCCCCTTGTGGTGATGGCGATAATGATGATGCATGGTCATTCCCGCTTTCATGGTCGCCTGAGCGATCCCGGGAGCAAGCGTCAATGCCGAAACCAGTAGCGTCGCAACCCATATTTTCTTCATTGAGATGCCCCTTATTGTTAGGCTAGAGCTGCTGAGTTGCAGCTCCGCCAGGTTACTATCCTGAAGTGACCTTAACCTCAGCTGAACGGGAGCTGAAGCGATGGGCAGTCTGGCGCAAGGGGAGATTTTCCCCGTACACGTTTGGACCGAGGTTACCGAGCCTAAGTGAAATTGATTGGAGCGGGCCGCGCTTCGTCTACCAGCGAATGCGTCGCTCAACACCTAGGTGGGCGAAATGTGCGGACGCTTCACCCAAAACTACACCTGGCAACAGGTGCATGCGTTCCTGAATGTCCCGCCAGAACTTGCCGCGAGCGCTCGCCATCTCTCTAGAGGGGGCGCACGCGAAGCAGCTTGACCGTTGCTTCCCGTAAAGGCAGGCTAAATCGTCATGCGCGAGCGCGATCTTGCTGTCACGGGGCGCGCTGCCCGTCGATGAAAGCGCTTGACGCTCGAGGGAGGCGATGCGTTGGGCGTTGCTGGCGGGAGAGCCGCATTTTTCGTGCTGACGCTGGTCGTCGGCCTTCTTGCCCCAGTCGTTGCAAAGGCTTGCCCGGGACAAGTTATCTTCAGCGATAACTTTACAACCATGGACCCGGCCTGGGGCAAACCCGACGTGGCGGCCTTCGTTACGCCAAATCACGCCTTCGGGCTTGCCGCTACGTCCAATAAAACCAACGGCCGACTCTATACCAAAAATGTGTTCGGGGACGTCGACGTCTGCGTCAATATGTTCGTTTCGATGACTGCGAGCGCCGACGACATCGGCGGACTCGTCTTCTGGGCGTCGGATGAGAACAACTATTATTTTCTCGCGATCACCGGCGACGGCAGATACTCCGTCCTGCGCGACAGCGGCGGAAAATGGTCGACGGCCGTATCGCTGACGAAGACAAATGCCCTGGTGGCCGGCAAGGTCAAGGCCAACGCGCTGCAAATCGGGCTTGTCGGAAACGAGGCCACCATCACGATCAACGCGCAGCAGATCGGAAGTTTCAAAGGCGAGCCGCCCAAAAACGGCGGCTATATCGGCCTGCGGGTTGCAGCGGGCGCCAAAGGGGTCACGGCATGGGGCTTTTTCAATCTGAGCGTCACCGACCCGACTCAATCGGCGGCGGGTTCGGCTCCGGCGGCGTCGGGCTCGACGGCGCCGAAGACGCTGCCGCCGCCGGCTCCCGCAGCTTCACCGATGCCGACCTCCGCCCCGCCCGCGCCGACGGTCAACACCTGCACGGGCCAGCCCATCTACGCCGACAATTTTCAGAGCTTCGATGCCTCCGCCTGGGGGCCGATCAACGACATGACCCTTACGGTCGACGGCGCAGAGGGCGCCGCCCTAATCCTGGCGACGAACGGCGGCGCGGCCAATATTCGCTACAATACCCGCAACTTTGCGCAGAATATCAATGTTTGCGTGAGCCTGTCCCTTGCCGCGAACGGCAACACGGTGAACGGCGGCGGCCTCATCTTCTGGGCTTCGGACAATAAGGACTACTACGCTCTCATGATCACCGGCGCGGGAACATTTTCGGTCTTTCAACAAAACAACGGCCAGTGGACAATGCCGGTGGCGTGGACGAAGTCCAATGCGCTCAAGACCGGCGTCAATGTCTACAACGAACTGCAGGTGAACCTTGCAGGCAATAGTGCGACCATCATCATCAACGGCCAGCAGGTCGCAAGCGTCGCCGCCCAACCAACCCCAACTGCCAATTACCTCGGTCTGATCAGCGAGGCAGGCCCCAACAAGGGGGTGGCATGGATGTTTTCGCAATTCAGCGTGACGAACCCCGGCAGCGCCGCAGCCAGCGACGGTGGAGGCGCCGGCCTCACGCCAGCTCCCGCGCCCCGGGGCGGTGGCCGGTAAGCGGACCAAAGCTCACGAACTGCCGCGTCCGACGCTCACATAGGTAAATCCCTGCCGCTGCGCTTCATCCGGATCATAGATATTGCGCAAATCGACGAGGATGGGTGCGGCAAGCAGCTTTTTCACGCGTTCGAGATCGAGCGCGCGGAACGCGTCCCATTCGGTGATGATGACCAGCGCCGCGGCGTCCTGGCAGCAGGAATAGGGATCACCGCAATAGGTGAGATTGTCCACATAGAGACGCGCCTGCTCCATGCCTTCCGGATCGAAGGCCTTGATCTGCGCACCTGAATCCTGCAGCGCGGTGATGATCGCTATCGCCGGCGAATCGCGCATGTCGTCGGTGTTGGGCTTGAAGGTGAGGCCGAGCACGGCGATGGTCTTGCCGCGTACCGAACCACCGCAGGCGGCGAGCACTTTGCGGCTCATGGCGCGCTTGCGCTGCTCGTTGACCGCGGCGACCATCTCGACGATACGCATCGGAGCGCCGTGATCCTGCGCCGTCTTGATCAGCGCCTGCGTGTCCTTCGGAAAGCAGGAACCGCCGTAGCCTGGACCGGCATGCAGGAATTTCGCTCCGATGCGGTTGTCGAGGCCGATGCCGCGCGCAACCTCCTGGACATCGGCGCCCACCTCTTCGCAAAGATTGGCGATCTCGTTGATGAAAGTGATCTTGGTTGCGAGAAAAGCATTCGCGGCATATTTGGTGAGTTCCGACGTGCGCCGGTTGGTAACGAGAATGGGCGCCTGATTGAGATAAAGCGGCCGATAGATCTCGCGCATCACGTTTTCGGCGCGTTTGTCCTCAAGCCCGATCAGGATACGGTCCGGCCGTTTGAAATCCGAGATTGCGGCGCCTTCGCGCAAAAATTCCGGGTTGGAGACCACGGCGACATCGATACCAGGCCGCGCCTCGCGGATGATTCGCTCGACTTCGTCACCGGTGCCGACCGGCACCGTGGACTTGGTGACAACGACCGTGAAGCCCTCGATCGCCTGGGCGATCTCGCGGGCCGCCTGATAGACATAGGAAAGATCGGCATGTCCGTCGCCGCGCCGCGAGGGCGTCCCGACCGCGATAAACACCGCCTCCGCCCCGCCGACCGCCGCAAGATCGTCGGCAAAGGACAGCCGATTCTGCCGTACGTTGTTCATGACGATTTCGGCGAGGCCGGGCTCGTAGATCGGCATTTTTCCGGCCTTCAAAGCTGCTATTCTAGCGGCATCCTTGTCGATGCAGCAGACCTTATGTCCGAAATCCGCAAAACAGGCGCCAGAGACGAGACCCACATAGCCCGAACCGACCATAGCAATTTGCATATTCCACTCCTGGGCCGGCCCAACCTGCGAATTGGATTGCCGCCGAATGCTTGCCGGTGCCATCCTCGGCATGGATAAGTCAACATTGGCGGATCAACATCGGCCAGTCCGCGGCGGAAGTCGATCCCTCAAGCCGTCGGCCTCGTCAACGTTCGGCGATGATAGCAAGCCATTGATTGACATATGTGAATTCAACTCGATGCTGCCGTGCCCCACAACCGGCGCAGGGCTCCGAACCGAGCTCAATAGCGGACGCGTTCCATGACAGAAATATTACGGCCGGATCTCTGTGTGCTCGGCGGAGGAACAGCCGGAATTGCGGCGGCCAGCACGGCAGCCGGATTGGGCGCCAAAGTGGTTCTCGTGGAAAAACGCGTTCTTGGCTCTCCAGGTCATGCGATAGCGGTACAAGCCTTTTGCGCAGCGGCGCAAACCCTCGCGAAAGTCCGCGCAGGCCACCTCGGCCTCGGCGGCGAGCTGAAAGTCGACCTCGGCCGGTTGCGCGCCCAGACGAAAGAGATCGCGGCGCATTTTGCGCGCGAAAACGCGCCGGCGCGGCTTGCCGGGATGAACATCCGGATCATTCGCGCGGCGGGGCTTTTCACGACACCGGCGCGGCTCGAGGCAGGCGGCTTTGCAATCGATGCACGGCATTTCGTGGTCGCCACCGGAGCAACGCCCTCGCCACCCGCCATCGCCGGCGTGGAACTCATGCGCCTGCTCACTACCGAAGAGCTCGTTCTCGGCGACGTGCCGAAAGACCTCATCTTGATTGGCGCCAATTTCGACGAGCTTGCGCTGGCGCAAGCCCTTGTGCGTCTCGGTTCAAGGGTTGTCCTCCTGGCGCCGGGCGCGATCCTGCCGGAGGAGGATCAAGAACTGATCGCGCCGGTTCTCGCCCGTCTTGCTGGCGAAGGACTTGTCATCCATCAGAACGCCGCGATCCTGAGCCTCGAACCGCAGCGGGCGGGCGGGCGCGTCAATCTCGGCCAGGGCGCTCCGAGCATCGAGGCATCGCGCATCATGGTTTCGGCAACACCGTTGCCCTGCGTCGAAGGTTTCGGCCTCAAAACTGCCCGGGTCGCCTACAGCGCGAACGGAATTAAGGCCGATGCGAATGGCAAGACCAACAATCCGCGCATCCGCGCGATCGGCGGCGTAGTCGGCGGCCGGGATGCGACGATGGCAGCACGATACCAGGGCGAGCGCGTCGCCAATGCGCTGTTCGGCTCGCAGCAGGGCGCGCCGGCGGCCCTCGCTCGGGTTCTCTGCACCGATCCTGAAGCGGCTTTTGTCGGCCTCTCGGAAGCCGACGCCCGGGCGAAGCACAAATCGATCCGCCTGCTACGCGCGCCTTTCTCGGAAAATGAGTGGGCTCGAACCGCTTTCGGCCCGGAAGGCCACGTCAAGATCGTGACCGATTCGCAGGGTTATATCCTCGGCGCCGGTATCGTCGGACCGCAAGCCCGTGAATTAATAGGAATTTTCGGTCTGGCGATCGCCGGACACATGAAGGCGGCCGACCTCGACCCGATCGTTTCGACCGCCGCGACTTTGACGCAGACGTGCCGGGCGGCGGCGCTTGCATCCGGCCCGCAAGTCGGCAAAGCTTGGTTGTGGCCGCGTCTCATCCGATAGGGGATTTATGCGGGATTTCGTGACGATTGAGCCAAAGCGCTTTCCGGAGGACGGCGAGAGCGGCAATTCCCGCGCCCGTGTCCGCCGCGGGCCGCGTTTTGGATTGGCCACCCGCACGGTCGTTTGCGTCGTCGCATTCATCATGGCGGCCGAAATCACGATCTATGTGCCGATCATCGCCAACTATCGCGACAACTGGCTGCGCAACCGCTTGAGCGCCGCCTATACGGCGACGCTCGTTCTCGAAGCGGCGCCGCGTGCCATGGTGTCCGACCAATTGTCGCGGGAATTGCTGGACAGCGTCGGCGCGCGGATCATCGTGCTGAAAACCCACGGCACAAGGCGCATCCTGGCCGCCACGACAATGCCGACACAGGTCGACGAATTTTATGACCTGCGCCGTTCGAGCTTTGTGCAGGCGCTGGCGTCAACCTATCGAACCTATACGGCCGACGACAACCGTGTGATCACGGTCTTGGGCGAAGCCCCGATGGGCGGCGATGCGATCGAAGTGACGATGGACGAAGCCGGAGCGAAGGCGGCGTTGCATACCGTCGCCGGCCGGATTTTGATGATATCGCTCTCCATATCGGCGATCGTTGCGGCCTTTGCGGTCGCCCTGATCAATTTCATGGTCTTGCGTCCCATGCGCCGGCTCACCACCAACATCACCGAGTTCGGCGCCGACCCGGAAAACGCCGCGCGCATCATCGTTCCCTCCGGCAGCAAGCACGAGATCGGCTGCGCCGAGGAGGCACTGGCGACGATGCAGGATACTTTGGTGCGCGAGCTCAACCAGAAGAAGCATCTTGCCGCGCTCGGCCTCGCCGTCGCCAAGATCAATCATGATTTGCGCAACATGCTGGCCTCGGCGCAATTGCTTTCCGACCGGCTCGCCAATGTGACCGATCCCTTGGCGCAGAGGCTGGCGCCGAAGCTCGTTGCGACGCTCGATCGCGCCATCCGTTTCTGTCAGACGATCCTGACTTATGGTCGCGCGGCAGACGAGGCGCCGAAGCCGCGTCTCGTCGGTTTGCGCGCGATCGTTGCCGAGGCGGCCGAATTGGTTGCGGTCTGCGGGCCGGCCCGCGTCGAGATCATCAACAAGGTCACCGAGGATTTCGAAATCTGGGCTGATCCGGAACAGATGTTCCGGGTTCTGATGAATCTGATCCGCAACGGCGTCGAGGCTTTGGACCGCGCCGGTCCGGCCCGCGGCCGGCGCGCGGTTGTAAGCATCAGCGCCAGTCAAACCCCGCAAGGACCAATGGTCGAAGTCGCCGATACGGGCCCCGGCGTGCCGCCCAGCGTGCGGGCGCAGCTCTTCACGCCATTCTCTGATTCGGCCCGGCCCGGCGGTTCTGGCCTCGGACTTGCGATCGCCGCCGATCTCGTCCGCGCCAATTCCGGCAGGATCAGCCTCGTCACCGAGGGCGAAGACGAGGGAGCAAGGTTCCGCATCATTCTGCCGCCGCGCCCGGCAAGCAGCAGAGCCTGACGCATTGGCGCCGGTTGCCAGGATTCCGGCAAGCCGCTAAAGGGTCCCTTTCCGGTCACTTAAAGAGCAGCTTCACTTGCACCGGAACGGCGCGCGCCCGTAGCTCAGCTGGATAGAGCACTAGACTACGAATTTAGGGGTCGGGAGTTCGAATCTCTCCGGGCGCGCCAGCAAGTATTTGAATTAAATTCGGAATTTATGCGCGTTTTTGGTAGTGCCTCAGTTTGAAATTTGGCGCTCTTGACCCGGCTCTCGCCTGTGTGCCGCGCCTCCTATATGCTTGGCGGGAAGCATATGGAGAGGCTAGATGCCCCAAAGCCATAAAAGCGCTAAGCGCCCCCGTGATCCTAATCAGCTCGGCAAGCTAATCGTCGATATTAGCACGGGCAGTGTAGAGGATCGCGCGCCGGAAGGGCCGCCAAAGAACGAAGCCGCCGCCGAATTGGGCCGCAAGGGCGGCGCCGCCAGAGCCGCGAGCCTCACCAAGAAAAAACGGAGCGAAATCGCCCGGATTGCAGCGGCTGGTCGATGGTCTAAGACCAAGCAGTAGGAATTATGGTCGCGTCCCGAAAAGCGACGGGTCAATCATCGTAGCCAACGCCGACCACGATTCGCGCGCCTTAACGACACCCCCAAAATACGTTCTTACTGGGCGCTCTAATTTCGCGCAGTCTTTTGCAGTCTTAGGCATGGGTATGATGACTTCCCGCCAATGATCGCCCAGATGCTCTCTATTCGTTTGCATAAGAGCAAGCGTTTTGTACTGATCCTGAACGACTTTCAGGGACATAAGCGTAAGCAGCAAGAATGACGTGATGCCATCGGAATTTTTTTGAACCCTGATGACAAGCATTTCCTTGGTCAAGACAACATCGGTCTGCCACGGAAGGACCAGGCTGAATTGGCCGATGTTCGATGAGGCTCGGGAGGGACTTATCAGATCACCGAACTGTAGTTTGACGCCGTTTCGCCGCAGCCTGTCCGCAACGTGTTTATGAATGAAGTTGGTAGGGTTTTCGTTGATCCTCCAATTTTTCAGATCAGTAACTTTCACATAGGGAATGTCCCCTGTGGCACGGGCGTTGCCCGGAGGCGAGCCGTGCCCATCGAAGGTAGCAAGGATTCCTTGATCCGCCAGCTCTCCGAGGGTGACAAGGCGAGAGTTGTTCGCGTTCGACCATTTCTTCAATGCTCCTTCGGCCTCCTTGCGCCACCAGAAACGCGGCACCAAAACGCCGCGCTTCTGGGCGTTGCTTTGCGAAACTGAGAAGCAGAGGCGCGAATCCTTAGACGTGGGCTTCGATCGCGCGACGCCGCGATACTCGCGGCTAACAATTTCCAGGGTAGCTTCGGCCATTTCATTATCCAATTGGCCGTTCCGCTCCCCACGCTCGTCAATTCGATATAGGGGACTGCCCTTCTTGTCGGTTCCGATTGATCGAGGATAGCTCATTATAATCCGATGGCCTTTGGTCGGAAGCTCCTTCCGCACGAACACGAGGCAGGTCTTCGCCCGGCAAAACTCTTCAAAGGCCACCATCGGAACATCGACTACATGAGTGATCGTATGCTTTCGGCAAATCTGGTCGACGAACCACCGAAATGACGAAGAAAAGAGGAAGGTTTCCGGCAGGACAATTGCTAGCCTGCCGCCATCTTTGAGCAATTGCATGCCCCGCTCGAAGAATGCGATCCCCAGTTGCTGTTCAATGAATGTGTCAGTGATCTTCCACTCGCCTTCGAGCAATTTCCAGCGTCGGCTTGTGTCAAGCTTCTCTTGGCGGCCAACGGTTTCGCTGACTGTCAGGTCTTGCCCGAACGGCGGATTCATCATAACCAAATCGAACTGACCGGCTGTGACGAGGCGTGACAAGTCGTCGGATCGTCCAGACCAATCTCGCCTATCCACCATGTTCGCTCGATAAACGTGGGCGCGACCGTCGCCTAGAAGCGTCAGATACGCCTTGCACAATTTCGTCGAGACAACGTCTTTGTCCACGGCAAAGAGCTGATCCTGAGCCCAGCTACGCTTTTCTCGTATTCTCGCCGCCTCTGAGACCCCTGATAGATTGTCGATGCCTTCAAAGACCTGATCTAGCGCGGCGGCGAGAAAGCCGCCAGTTCCGCAAGCGGGATCAATGAGACGCGACTGGTGATCGGGGTTGATAATCTGCACCACGCAATTGACCAGTGGCGGCGGGGTAAAATACGCCCCTTCTTCTCCCTTCAGGGCACGACCACGAAGTACCTGGAACGCTGTTCCAACAGCGTGACGATCGAACCCCAAGAGGCGATAGTGGGCTAGGCTTTTGACTGCTCTCTCAATGCTGGCGTCATCGACATGAAGACGATCGGATTCATCCGTAAAGACAGACGGCAGCCGTCGTTTTACATCCTGAAAAAACTCTCTAATCGCATATCCCGTGGCGGCAGCATCGCCCGCAGGTTGGAATGCTAGGGGCCTTTGTGGATTTCAGCTCACCGGATTGCTCATCCGCAATTTTGCAGATGAGCAGATTTGCCAAGTCATTCAGGATAAATTCGTCGCGATTAACGTGACTGTCCTGAGCTGCGATCTGGTCCCTTAGTTGGCGAAAGATTTCGCCCATGTTGGGCGGCGGCAATAGGTTTGGGTAAGTTAGCGGTGGCTCATTTTCTGTCGGCGTGAGTGGATCGCCAGGGCGAGGAATGACGCCGTATTCGTTGATGATGAAGCGATCTGGAAGTTTGTAGACGAGGCAATGCTTTTGGCCGTTGAACCAGATGCCTAATCGGGCCTCAGGCTCCAAGCTGAGATAGGTCTTTAGCTGGTCGATTCCCGTTTCAATATCCGGGGCCTTGCACTCGGCCAATATCCGCACATGAGCCGGGTCGCCGACGCTTTCTGACCGATCAAAAATTGCGAGGTCAACCGGGTAACCAGCCGTCCTATTGCCCGAGGGCGTCTTAGGCACTCGCCATTGGGGATGCGCCATGATCTGCGGCGGCTTCCATCCGAGGCGCTGCGTAAGATAAAAAACGAGCGGTTGAGTAGCGTCTCTTTCCTCCGGCCCAGCAATAAGCTGCCGCCCTGAAAGCGGGTCCACCATCACGGAAAGCATGAGAGCCGGCGCTTGTCGAGTTCGTCGCAAAGCTTTTCGAGCAGATCGAAAATGCTGTCTTCGGTCGCGATCGCCATCCGCCGCTCCATTATTCTTCGCGCTCGCCGAGCCCAGGCGCATGCGGCGCAAAATGCCCGGCGAAGATCGCAAACAGCGCCAGCACCACGCCGACGATCGCCATTGCGCGTTCGGGATTGTTCATGCCGCGGCCTCGAGTTCGTCCATCTTGGCGAGGATCCGGCCGACGATATCGGCCTTCTCGACCTGGGCGCCCGGACAGGCGTGATGGTCGGCGGCGCATTCGCGATGGAAATGCAGCCCGCTGACGCCCCTCACATAGCCGTCAGGCCGCAATCCAAGCTTGCGGTGCAGGATCGCGATGGCCGCAACGGCATTGTCGCGGACGGCTTGCGCCAGAGCGCTGGTCCAATCGTCGGCAGGCGGATCTTTCGGGCCGAGTTCCGAAGCGATGGCATAATTGCCGACCATTTCGATGCCGAGGCAGCGCGAATTCCAGCAGGAGACCGACACGCCATCCAGCGTCAGGTCGCAGACGTTCCAGATCTTCGCCGGCGTGATGAAGAGATGCACGCCCGAATGCCAATGCTCGGCGTCGCGCTCGTAAAGCATCTGGCCGTTGACGCGTTTTTCTTCCGGCGTCGCCGGGTTCATCCATTGCGCCAATGTCGGGACGCCGGTGTTGTGCAGGCAGATGAACTTCGGACGCCATTCCGTCCATTCGAGCGTCGCGACGAAGATCGCGAAGGCCTCGACGGCATAGGGCTTCGGCGTGGCGAGAAAGCTCATGACGGCCTCGGTTCATTTCAGGAAGAGCGCGATGAAGAGCGTCGTGATGCCGGCGAAGAGCGCCGTCGTGCCGATGACAAACCCCGCGAGCTTGAGGAATTCCATCTCACGTCAGATTCGCCCAATGGCGATGATGATGATGCCGATGCGCGACGTAGCGCGCCTCGATCAGGCCGGCGATCCCGCCCGCGCGATCGATCGCGCGGCGATTGGCCATGACGGCGCGGGCATAGGGCGAGCAGCCTCCACGAAAGCGTTCCGTCCACCACGCGCTCCCCCCATAATTGGAGAAGGCCCGGCAGCTATCGCCATATCCGGCGAGCAGATGGCGCATTTCGGTAAGGCCCGCGCGCGCGCCATATTCGCAGTCATAAAGGCGGTGCGGATCGAAGCCGTCCTTGGCTGCGGTATAGGGCTCGACCTGCAGAATTCCGCGCGCGCCTTTCCATGAATGTGCGCGGCAATTGCCGCCGCTTTCCTGCAGCGTGAGCGCCAAGGCTATATCGACGGGCACGCCGATCTCGCGCGCCGTCGCCGCGACGATCGCATAGCCTTTGCCGAGCGTGCCCGGTGCCATGAGAATTGCGTCTTTCGCCGAGTTCCAATCCGAGATCGATGCTCGTGCCGGCATCCGCGAAAAGACCAATGCCGCCATTCGCCTCTTCGATCTCGCGGCTGCCGAAGACGATGAAGCTCGGCGGCTTCGGATAGTCGATCACGAGCTTCGCGTTGGCGAGCCCATGCGCGACGCTGTCGATCGTCACCTGGCGCGGCGCGGGCCGAGCGGCGCGGTGCAGCGCGCGGAAATGATGATGCCACCATCCTTTGTGATGATGGTGATGCGCCACCGCAACGGTGTGGTGATGCCTGGCGTGAGCTCCCGCCGGCGCAAACGCCGCGCAGCAGAGAACAAGCCCAAGGGCGAGGATGGCGCGCGCCAGCGCACCGCAAGGGCGTGAAACAAGCATCAGTACTCCGGAGTGAGTGTGTGGGGCGCGAGAAGAGGCGGCTTGACAGATCAGGTGCGTGGGAGGGATGTTCGCGACCTTGAAGGAATTTTTCTGATGTCCCACGCTCAACAACGGCAATTCGTGCGGCGCTTAAAGAGAGCATTTCCTCAATTTTTCGAGGACTCTCGCGTCATCGATATCGGGAGTTCTCGACGTCAACGGATCGGCGCGCGAGAATTTCAAGAATGCGCGCTATATCGGCGTGGATCTCTTTCCGGGCCCCGGCGTCGAAGTCGTCTGTGCGGGCCAGGACTATGATGCGCCTGACGGATCTGCCGATGTGGTTTTGTCTTGCGAAGCGATGGAGCACAATCCGCACTGGGTATCGACGTTCAAGAACATGCTTCGCCTCTGTCGCCCTGGTGGCCTCGTTATCATGACGTGTGCGACGACCGGCCGCGCCGAACATGGCACGGCGCGATCTGAGGGACTGCCTATTGGCAACGGCACGTGGATCTCCGATTACTATGGGAATCTTGAAGCAAGCGACTTCGCCCGCTCAATCGACGTGCCGGCCTATCTGTCGAAATGGATGTTTTGCACGAACGTCTCGTGTTGGGATCTCTATTTCGCGGGCTTCAAACGAGGCTCTCTGGCGCCACGCAACGCCTCATTCGCATTTGCGGCGATTCAGGCTCGCTATTCGGCGACAAACTTTCTTCGCTCCTCAGAGCGGCAACTGCGCCGAATTTCATCCTAAAGCGGTTGCAGGAGGATGATCACATCGGCGGTCGCCGCAGCGCCTTGCGCGGTTCCGACGTGGATGTAGAGTGTGGCGGAATTGAAAACCGTCGTGTTGTTGTTGGTGAGCGTCAGCGATAGAGCGTTGTCGTTGACGTTCGGGCTTTGCGACGTGATGCCGGAAAGCGCTTGCTGTGCTGCGATCGTCGCGCCGCCTTCGCTCGCCGCCGTATAGACGCCGAGCTCCGCCGTGCTTGGCAGCGCTCCGGTTGAATTGAGAACGATGATCCGTTCGATGCGATAATTGGTGACGCCGGCGGGAAGCGAAATCGCGACTGCGGTATCGCCCGTTGCGTCGATATTGACCGCGCGCGCGGCGGCTTTCAGAAGACCTACCTCGGCCATCTTTACCGCTGCCCAGCCGCCGGGCGTTCCTCCGTCATTGACGACGAGACGGTTATTGATCGTGTCGACCCAAAGCTCGCCCTGAACTCCGGTCGATACGGCAATATTGGCTGCCGTGTCGCGTCGATATGCAACCTGAACCGGATTCGTCATGCTTCGCCCTCAGAGCTTCTGGCACGGCAAAAGGACGGTCGATTTGGCGCGCGTTTCGGTGAAGCAATTCGAACACGTGGTCGAAATCGAGATTGAGATGGCGCCGATAGGAATAGTGAAGCCCGGGCTATTAGCCGTCTGAGCGGAACTGGACCCACCAACCGCGCCGCCGGCGCCGCTGGCCAATGTGAGAGGGCCGACTTTATCGGCTTCGTAAGTGCCGAGGGTCGCGCCGCTCGTGTCCTTTCCGGCGCTCAAATCCTCGGCGCGAAGAACGGTGCCGCGGACATCGACGGTGCCATTGCTGCCATTGGCCGTGGCCGCGCCCTTGAGCGTATCGCCGAGACTATCGAACTGCGCCTTGGCGTCTCCGGCAAAATCGGAGATCGTCGCGCCGGCTTTTTTGACAGCATCTACGAGTGCAGAGATATCAGCGCCAAATTGAACCTGGACGTCTGCCATGTGCGTCGTCGCGCCTCAATATTTGATCTCGTAGACGTGAATCGAACCGGGCGACGTCGTCGGCAACGGCGTGGAGGAACCGCCAGACGGCACATTTTGGTTCGTGAACGTGATATTGGTTTGGGGAATGTAAACGTCGCCGTTTGCGTTGTTTGCGGGAACCGCATTCGCGAGAACCCCCTGGCTGCCGGTGTCACAGACAAGGTATGGTCGATTAAAGATATTGCGATCATGATCGACGCCGCTGCTCCGAAGCCGGGGCGGCCGAAAACCTATAAAAAGCATAGGGCAAAAATTTCAAACTGAGGCATTACCGCGTTTTTTCTGGACTTGACATTGTTGGAATTCGGGGCAGCACCAGGGCTACACGCGCTGTGGTTTGGCAGCTTTGCTGCGCTGTTCCGCGACCTATCTAGGCCAATCGGGCGCGAGACATGTCGTCAAGCCGCGAGGACGCTTTACGCGCCCTCCTTCCACCAAAGACTGCCGAATACAGCTTTGAGAATTTGAGCGAAGTTGAGACCGCTGCTTTGGAGGCTGCGTTTAGCGACGGATTTGGGAACGTTGGCGCCAAGGGGTACCGGTCCGCGCCGCCACCAAGCGGAATTTCAAGCGGCCTGCTGCGCCACTCCTTCTATGTTCGAGCTGATTCCGAATATGGCCACGAAGATTATCCAGATGAGTTTTGGGACTGGAATGATGATGTCCCGCCGCCTTCCGATTTTTTGCCGTTGCGCTTTGTCCTGAGACGACTTCGCCTTTATTTTGCAAATCAGCTGGATCGCTTTTGCGAGCATACAATAGAACAACATCCTGAGTGCGCATCACTTGAGCGTTGGATGTTGGAGGAACGTGCGGCATCCTTTTTGTACCAGAAACCTTGGTACGAGTTTCACGCCGTCCAGTTGATGGATTGGATTGAGCGGGATTTCGGGCGGAATAAGGCCAGCCCCTTTGTGATTCTTCTAATTTCCGGCCTCTCAGGAGAATTGGGACGCTTAGTCGAGCAATATTACTGGCGATTTCGGTTTGAGAAGGCGGCCATTACAGGCACCGGAGCGCGGGCCGGTGCCAGCACGGGCGGGAAAATAAAAGCTACCCTTCATCGAGATGAGCAATCTCGGTGGCAGAAAGTCGCCGTGGAGATATGGACTGAACGACCCGATCTCACCAAAACAACCGTTGCTACCGCGGTTAAAAAGCGATTGCGCGTCGCCCAAACCGCCAAACACGTTGCTCGCTTTATTAGGCGTCCCTAGGGCGTGGACTCATTAACACGAAGCCACGCAGATGGGCTCGTTGCGATTGCATCTCGGCGGAGGCTCTAATCCAATCGGCATCATAGGAAGCTCGAATCGCGAGGCTGTGACCGATCTCAATACGGTCTGGACTTGCTCCGGCGCTGCCTCAAGTCAGCAATTGGGGCGAAGCGGACACAGACCGACAGGCAAAACCGGATGGATCGGTCGAAAATGACCCAAAGCCGACGCTCAAAGTGTTGCTGCGCACATTTCTGCCGTCACGCCAACCGCTCGCCATTTAATTTCGCAATTGCTACAGCGGTTAGTAGTTTCGCGGCCATTGAAAACCTCGCCCTATTTGGCACGACGCGCCGCTATTCTCGCGGTGCCTCGCCATTCTTGATGCTCTTTTGTCAAGGGAAAACTGCCGGCGGTGACAACACGATTGCGACCCAAGCGCTTGGCCTCATAAAGCGCGACATCCGCCCGTCGCATGAGCAAGTCTAGTGTATCGCTGGGCTTCCATTCGGCAACGCCAATGCTGCAGGTGACCCCAATCGTCTCCTTGCCGGCGTTGATAGCAAGTTCACCGACGGACTGACGAAGATCCTCGGCGAGCTCGATAGTCTCGTCCAGATGCCCCTCTACTAAGAGCGCAAATTCTTCTCCCCCTAACCGACCGGCGGCCTCAGCGGTTGATTGGAGTGCTTCGCTGACCCTTTTTAAGACAAGGTCCCCAATATCATGTCCATGCTCGTCGTTAATCGTCTTGAACTTGTCAAGGTCGCAAATAACCAGCGATAAAGGGTGCCCGGAATATGCCCGTTCCAACATCCGCTGCCCCACTTCGACGAATGCGCGACGGTTCAATAGACACGATAGCGGATCGGTCCGCGCCAAACGGAGTAGCTCTGCCTGCATCGACGTTATTCGATCTGCGGCGCGAAGTCTGGCCCGGAGTTCCTCCATCACGGGTGGTTTGGACATGAAATCGTCGGCGCCGTTGTCTAGCGCCTGGATCATCAGGGACCTCTCGCCTCTTGATGACATCAACATGATGTAGAGGGGGCGCTGTCCGGTTAACTTCCGTGCGTTCTTAACAAATTCAATTCCAGAGATCGAAGCAAGTTCCATGCTCGATATGACGGCGCGAACATCATGCTCTGCTTGCAAAAATGTTAGTGCTTCCGGGGCATCGGTGAAGGAGCAAACTTCGTGGCCCCACGGTTCAATTACGCCTGTGACAATGCGTTGGACCGTTCGGCTTGGTTCAATCACTATGATGCGCATCGCAATTCCAATCGTCCATCAGAATGTCGCATGTCACTCTGTGAAGAACATGAAAGACCTTGGTCGCTCAAGCGGCGGCGTGTACTACTGGGCCGACACTTTCAGGGCATGAAGTCGAGTTCAGCGCCGCGCTCGGTTCATCCTTGAACCTTTCGACGATCAGGCGCACCGCATCGGCGACGTCGGCGAGCGCCTTCTCGCAGATCTCGTAGGCTTCGGATGCCGCATCCCAGCTCTTCGCCTCGACCGAGGCCACGACCAGCCGCCCTTGTTCCTGCGCCTTTGTTGCCGCGTGTTCGAGCCGTGCGACGAGCGCCCGCTCGCTTTGACGCAAGAGCGGATAGCGTTCGAGGCAGGCGGCAAGTTTGTCATGAGAAAGCGGGCTCGGCAGAGCCACCGGACTCATGGCACCAATAAGCATGGCCGCGAGATGGCGCTTGAAGACGGCCGCCTCAGCCGGGAACCGCGCAAGATCGACGCCGGGATAGGTGCTCTTGTCCTCCTCCCAGGAAGCCTGGGCGAGCTTCTCGCAGCCGACAAGCCGCGTGTTGATCGCGCCGATCTCGCTCTCGGTCTTGCCGATCTTTGCTGCGATCCTCGTCGTGCTCTCGGCAATTTCGGAGGTCGCGGCGCGCTGATCTTCCAGCAGATCGGCGAGATGGCGGGCGCGCTGCGCGACTTCGACCATCGCATCGCCGGTGGAGATGACGCGCTCCACGACCTGGTTGACGATTTTGCCGCCGTCGCCAACGGCCTTGTGGCTGTCGTACACCGCACTTTTGATCTCCGCCATTTCGCAAGCGAAAGTGCCGAGCCGGTTGCGGATTTCCTCCGTGACCTTGCCGGTCTGGCCGGACAAGGCCTTGACCTCGGCTGCGACGACCGCGAAGCCGCGGCCCATATTGCCGGCGCGCGCCGCCTCGATCGTCGCATTGAGCGCCAGGAGATTGGTCTGCCGCGCGATCGCTTCGATCGCGCCGGCCATGCCGCGGATCTGATCCGAGGTCGCTTCGAGCACGGTAAGCCGCTCGCCGATCGAGCTCACGCGGTCGTCGATGACGGTCATCGCGCTCGTCGCCGCGCGGCCGTCGGCAACGCAATTCTCCAGCGTATTGCGGGTGCGGTCGGCTCCTTCCGCGCTTTCGACGGAATTTTTCGCCAGCGCATTGATCGAAATCGCCAATTCTTCGACCGCCCCGGAGATCGCCTTGGCCGAATGCGTCATCTCGTGGATATCGTGCGAGATCCAGCCGACGTTGACAGCGGTTTCGGAAGCCTCCGCCGAGAGCCTCGCGACAAGCGCGACATCCTCGAGGACACGCGTCTCGATCGAGCGGACGAGCGTCGCCAGCGCCCGGCCGAAGCGCCCAAGCGGGATCGCCGACGCCGAATGCGTCGCCGCGAAAGCCTCGATGACATCGGCGAATTGGCCTTCGACGTCCGCCTCGCTCTGGCTCGGCACGGCAGGTGCCGCATTCCGGCGGAGCAGCTGAAACATCAGTTCTCCCTTATATTTTAGGCTCTTAGGCGGCCGCAAGGAGCGCCGAATTGGTAGGCTGGCAATCAAGCCGGCTGGACTCTCCCTATCTTTAGGCCCGACAGGTCAACTTTTCATTTACGAGCCTGGCGTGCCTAAAGGCCACCCAGAGATCGGTTCGCTTTTCAAAAGGACTGTTTGTTTCTGCAAAGTCAGTTTCGAGGCGAAGGCGACAATCATCCTATAGCTTTCGATGATGCCGCAACGCCGACGTGACCTACAGGCAACTTGCACAGCGTGCCGGTGTCAGTTGAAAATAATTTCGGCGGCAATTCAAGTTGGTGCAGGTCATTCGCTCAGCTGTTCTGCCAGATAGTCGCGCACGACTTCCAGTTCTTTTTGCATAGCGAAGATTTTCCTGGCTTTTTCTGCTTCCGCCGCGTCGTCATCCCGTTCAGCCTCTTCTGCCAATGCAGAGAGTGCAAGCGCGTTGATATTGGCAGCCGACCCTTTGAGCTTATGAGCGGTCTCCCGCCATTGCTTGTATTGGTCTTCCTTACAGCTTTTTGCCAAAGTCGTTATCAGCGCCGCTGCCTGATCCAGGAAGATAAAACAAAGTAGGCGCATTTCCTCTTTATTGTCGCCCGTAAAACCGCGCATGTGGTCGAGATTGAGCGGCGAAGTTGCATCGCGCGCGGTCTTTTTGTCTTCGACAAACGATGTCTGTTCTTTGGTGACCCCGTCTTTCAGATACTGGGTCACTACATGCACGAACCGCTCGGGATCGAGAGGTTTGCTGAGATAGTCGTCCATGCCAGCCTGTAGACATTGCTCCTTGACAGTCTTCATAGCATCGGCGGTAAGTGCAATAATCGGAACGTGTTTACCGGTGCCTTTTTCTTTTTTGCGGATAGCGGCTGCAGCTTCGAATCCATTTACTTCCGGCATATGACAATCCAGCAGTATTAGATCGTACGTTTTCCGACTTAGGTTGCCGAGAACTTCCTTGCCGTTGATCGCGGTTTCCGCAGCGATGCCCAGCTGTCTTTGAAGAAGCTTGGTGGCAAAAAGCAGGTTCGTAGGGTGGTCATCAGCCACGAGCACACGAGCGTTTTTTATCTTGTTGTCGACTTCTCTTTTTATTTCCTGATGCTCGACCGCATTGCTGAAAGTCGCCACCCGAAAAGGCGCTTCGAACCAAAAAAGCGATCCTTTGCCATAGGTGCTGCGGACGCCGATCGTGCCATGCATGGCTTCCGCCAACTGTCTGCTGATGGTTAGGCCGAGTCCGGTGCCGCCGAAATTGGCGCCGATAGAGCTGCCACCCTGGATAAATTTGTCGAAAATCCTCGGCAGATACTCGTCCTTGATGCCGATGCCCGTGTCCTCGACCTCAAAGCGCACGTTGAGATTCGAACCATTCAGCGGCGTTGTTCGAGCACGCAGCGTGACTGAGCCGCGAGGCGTGAATTTGATCGCGTTGCCGACAAGATTAGTCAGAATTTGTCGCACACGCGATTTATCACCAATGAGTTCGCGGGTTGTTTCAACGCGGGCATCGACAATAAACTGAATGCCTTTCTCGGCGGCCAGCGTGGCCAGAATTTTTTCTTCAGTGCTGATCAGTTGCTTGAGATCGAACGCCGCCTCTTCAAGCACCAATTCGCCCGCCTCGATTTTGGAGAAATCCAGAATGTCGTTCAATAAGGCGAGAAGGCCCTTGGCGGAATTGTAAACAGCTCGCATGCAGTCCTGTTGCTCCTTATCAAGCGGCGTATCGAGCAGAAGACCGGAAAGACCAATGATACCATTCATCGGGGTGCGTATCTCGTGGCTCATCGCCGCGAGAAAGTCGCTTTTTGCGCGGGTTGCGCTTTCAGCGATCTCCTTCGCGTTCTGTAAATCTTGTTCCATAAGCCAGCGACGCTGGTCGGCCTTTTCCAACGATCCAGCGTGCCCCCAAATCAGCGCTGTAAAAACGACGATGTTGGTAAGCGCAAAGATCGACAATGCCACGACCTGATCAAACAGGCCCTTATCCTGACCCAGCCAAGCGAGCCATCCCAAGGCCGCCGGAATGATCATCGCCATAGGCAACAAGCGTCGCGCCAGGGTGCCACCCGCCCCGGCACTACTGACTACCGCCATCATTCCGCGTTCCGGGCGCGCGCAAAAAATCGATGTGCTGACCAGCGCAAAGGTGACGGCCGTACTCAGTGCCATCGGGATGAAATGCTGCACCCCGACCAGCGGCAGAGAATTATAGGCATATCCGATTATGGTCAGGAGCGCGCTGAGAGCGATAGCTACGCCCATCAACTGTCCTAACCAGAGGCGCCATATTTTGACATCGAAAAGCACCAGGGCCAGACCTACCAATAAAAAGGATGCTGCGGTGTTTGGCGCCATCGTATTGGGATGGCCGGCGAGCGACGCTTCTTGCGCCAGTTTTTCTTTGAAAAGAATTTGGTCGAGACCGCTATGCCAACCAAACAGAATGCCGCCGAAGAGAAGCAGGGCACAGAGCAAAATGGACCAAGCGCCAATACGGGTGAGAAGAGCAACGCGCTCGCCAGGGTGCACGATGTAGCCCCAGAGCGATACACCACTCGCTACGAAAAGTAGCGCTGTGCCCCCGGGATTCATGGCGGTCATCCCCGGGGCAATTCTTTTCAGCGGTTCAATGTCGAATCCCCAGCCGACGATGACTGTACAGCCGATAAGAGTAGTTGCGGCGCTCGCAAACAAGGCAACGCGTTTTAGGATGGCGAGTATGCGCTGGTCATAGAGTGCGGTCATCGCCCGACCTGGGATGAACAGTGGTTTTTAATGAGATTGGGACACGGGCTGGGGGCGCTTTCATTTTCGGTAATAGCTTTTTAGATCCGGTTAATATTCAGAGGCTACGGTCTCAACCTTGCAATTCCACGGTTTTGCCATGGATCTGAAAGCAGACAGTACTCATTACAATTATCTTGTAATGGATGATGATTCGTTCACAAGCGCCCTTGTCGCCGGTATGTTGCGCAAAATGGGTGCTACCAATGTTGCTGTTGCCGAAAATGGATCCGTCGCTCTCGGACATATCGAGGCTGGCGGAAAGATGCCGGATATCATTATTTCCGACCTCAATATGCCGCAACTCGACGGGGTGGCTTTTCTTCGTCATCTCGCGGAAAAGCAGTTTGCCGGCGGAATTGTGCTGATCAGCGGCACGGACAAACGCATTCTTAAAGCAGTGGTTACCCTGGCGGAAGAGCATCGCCTGAATGTACTTGGGGCGCTCGCCAAGCCCTTTACATCTCCGATGCTCCAGAACGCTTTGGCGCGTTTCAATGGAGCTAAGGAAAAGAGCGCGCGCTTGCCGCTTTCTCCATCGCTAGTATCACCAGAAGCGTTGCGCATGGCCATTGAGCAAAATCAATTGGTACCGTTCTTTCAGCCAAAGGTAGCGGTTAAGACCGGCTCCATTATTGGAGTTGAAGCCTTAGCACGCTGGAATCATCCTGAGCGCGGACTTATACCGCCTAACATGTTTATTCCGGTGGCGGAGAAAAATGGGCTTATAGATCTGCTGACCAAAGACATCTTTCGTAAGGCGCTGCAACAGGTCGCCGTCTGGCACAAGAACGGCCTGCCCCTTTCTTTCGCAGTTAATTTCTCGGTGTTGTCGCTTTCAGACATCGATTTGCCTGATCTCCTTGAGGCTGAGTTGCGCAAGGCGAGGCTTGACCCTCCTTATCTTACGCTGGAGGTTACCGAGAGCTGCCTGCTGGAAAGGTTTGCCGCGAGCCTGGAGACGTTGCTGCGCCTTCGTCTAAAAGGCATCAACTTATCGATTGACGATTTCGGAACTGGACACTCTTCGCTCGAAGAGTTGCATATGGTGCCTTTCTCAGAACTGAAAATAGATCGTGTTTTTGTCGATGGCGCTTGCCGGGACGAGGAATCGCGTGTGATTTTGCAATCGGCTGTGAGTTTTGGCAAGAAACTGGATCTCAGTGTGGTTGCTGAAGGCGTGGAGACTCAGGGAGATTGGGACAACTGTGCGAACCTTGGATGCGACGTGATCCAAGGATACTTCGTAGGCCGTCCGATGCCCGGCGATGTTTTTCTCGAATGGCATGGGAAAAGAAAGGCCCACTGACACTACGCGAAGCGTCCGCTTATGGCCCGTTGCTGCAGTTTTGGATTGTCGGCTGTGCGGTCGCTGACGGGGACATAGCGGACATGGAAAATATAGGACCCGGCTGCAAAAGCGTGGGTAGTGGCGTCACCATCTAGTCCCCACGATCGACGTTCCGTCAGGCGATTCGGGCAACACCATCCCGGTGTTGAGCCCCACGCAGATCGTCGCGTTCGAAATCAAATACCAAGCGCCTGAAATGTCGCGCTCGTGTTTGAATCACTGCGCGGCCGGAGATCACGCCGGCCGCGCCACCATTGGACAAACTACGGATACGCGCACTCATAAAGCCGGGAGCCACGCGCGAGGTCGGCGGACTAGGCCGCGTCGCGGCCGGTTACCAGCTCCCACAAAGGATTTCGGCGGTAGCAGCTCCGGACAGACCTTGCCGCGTTGGCTTGAGACTGTCACTTGCCGAAGCTTAACGCCGAAACTGACAATGCAACGCCCGGCGTAGTGTGAGGTTCCCCGAAAGCCGGAGGTAATTATGTCTGTGAGTGAAATTCTGTCGGACGGCAGCGCGGGCCAACGACCTTATAATCGCCAAGATCTAGGTCTTTGTTGCGCTGTATCTGAGGTGCGGCACGACGGGGGTTCGTCATGCGTTATCTCTCACGAGCGATAGCTTTGTCATTTTTGTTTTGGGCAGACATGGGGATGTTTGCTGGTGTCGCACTACGTTCTATAACGCTTTGGCATTCGTCCGTTTACGTCGCAATTGCATTGCTCTTCGTCCTAGGGGTAGAGATAGCAAGACTGGGCGTCTAAGACTCGTGCGCGGCCGACGAGGATCAGGCCGCACGGTCGCGAGAGTTCGTCCAGATCAGCAAGGCTGCGCCGAGGCATGCAACGATAGCACCGATGATCAACCACTTTTTGTCGTCGGTCATAAAGCTGTCCCTGATGTAGCCCGCGCCTTGCCCGCACCAAATCCCGCCGACCCCGAGGAGAATCGCGCCGGCGATGTTCCCAACAGTCTTCATGGCTCGTCGCCGCTCCGGCCCCCAAAAGTGTGCGCATGCCGGCTGCCCACGTAACCTTACCAATTAATTGAGGTATGAGTTTTGAAATTTAGGAAGGGACGGATCGTGTTTCCATCGGGCTAGCTCCTTCGATGCGTTGGGTTCTATCGAGGGAGTTAGAGCCGCTTGGAGCAAATCCTGCAGGCAGCTCGCAATACGGGAAAGCATCAGCCTCGGTTACTACCGGGCCGGCGGCTGTTGAAGGAAGTAAACGCTCCCGGCCAACAAGACGGCGTAAATCAGAACAACGGTCCACCCGAGCGCATTCATGATCCCCGTAGCGCTTCCCCAGATCGATACGGCTGCGCCGGCGGCATTGCTAGCCACGCCGGCGACAAGCAGAGCGCGAATGGCAGTCCTATCCTCACAATCTTTGGCAAGCCAAAAAATAAGCCCGATCGCGAGCAGAGCTGCTCCGAAAAATCGATAACCCAAGATGACTGCGGGCTCTCCCGAAATTCCGTAGAAGCTGGTAACAAACTTCGGGACGATCAAGAATCCCAGTGCGTACGCGATCGCGAGTACCGCTGTGAGAATTAAGAAGGCTCTTAAGTTCATTTCTTCCTCCCTCATTTCTTGCTTGTGCCGCACATTCCGAACTCGGTGGCCTGCCATTGCCGACCACGTAGACGCGGCTGACCGAAAGCATGCGTCATCCTCGTGCTCTGTCAGGCGTGCGCGCGAACTTGCCACACTTGTCGCATCAAGCTTGGCGTGTCGAGAGGGGCCAGCGCCTCCTCCTCTTCGCTCGCAGGAGACAACATCCAACGCAAATCCGTAGCCTGATCGAGAAGCAGCAGCCTATTCTCCGAAGTCGCATCGATGATAAATGCCGCCTGCCTTGATCGGCCGATACAAATTGGACCTGCCCCACATCGATAAGGCTTTGAAGGAGGCCATGATGTGCCGCTCTGCGGAAGCAGACGGTTTTCGTCTTTTTCTTCGCGGCAGGCTGAGAAGGACCGTGACGATTCGGCCCGCGATTCACGACATCTAGGACCGTCGGCAGAAGCTTGCGGTGTGGGACCAATGAAAAGCCGGCAGCCCCCCGTGAGCTGCCGGCTGGATCGCTCGCTAAGCTTTGGTGCTCAAAATCATGAGCAGCATAGAAGGGAACGAAATCGGGCGCGATGACCTAAGACAGTCCCCGCTTCAAATTCTCTTACGGGATATGACTAATTATCACCCGTCCGGTCCGCCGGACGGGTTCTTTTCATGTTCCGAATGTTGCTCTCAGCTGAATGGGTTGATCCCGACCGACTGAAGATGAGCGCCATAGAGCAGGGCTGCGGCATAGGCGCTGAAGCATAAAGCTACGACTGAAATGAGCAAAGGATTGGTGATGTGCATGTTGGTTTCTCCCGTCCTGGGAGTAGAACGCGCTTGGGTACGCAACGTTCCCTTTTCATTGGGGTCAAAAGCCAAGAACACTGCGAGACGCATAGCAACCGGTTCCCGTTCAGCGACTTCGCATCAGATACGAAGCATCTCTCGCCAGAAGGCGCTTGGCGCCGTGGCTGTTCGAGTGATGCTGCCCGCGGCCGCGCTGCCACTTTGCTTCCCCGCTTCCAATTTGGAGGCGGGGCTTTTGTTTGGGGCAAGCTCAGCCTTAGTGTCCTAAATTGCGGAAAGCAGTGTCCTACTTTCGAAATGACTCGCTATCGGGCGCTAAGTGGCGCACGTTGCAAAGATCACCGAAAGTTTTTCCTAGGCCTCGATGACTGAGAGACTGCTCGCGCTCCCGCCCGCAGAGGAGTGCTGATCATGGCAGTACCTCGTCTAGCTCCAAATCTATTGCAGAATTCGCCGCTCGGTCCTGAAGAAATCAGCCGGATGACAGAGGCTTTCGAACTTACCTTGTGGAAGCTTCGGGTGGCAGATCGGTCCGGCTCCTTGGCTAAAGCCATCGCCAAGAGGATTATAGAAATTACTCAAGCCGGCGAGAGCGACCCCGTGCTCATATCTACACGGGCGATTAAAGGGCTAGCCCTTCCCTTGGCGGAAGGGCTGCGATGGCCGCCACCGACAGGTTGCTAGGTTAGCTTGCTACATAAAACTCTCTGATCCCGCTCAGGTTTTCAGCAAGGATTCTCGGAGAGTATTCCCGCTGAGAGTGAGAGGGCGTAATGATGTTTGTTCAGCTGAACCCTAAGCACCGCAGTTTCGGTGCCGATGACCATCCCGTTTGTCCGCGATGCGCAAACCGTATGGGTCTGACGCGGCGCGGCCCAAATAGTCTCGATCCTTCACAGGAGCGCCAAATCTTCAGCTGTCGCGAATGCGACTACGAAGCGGCGCGGGTTGTGGACGTGGGAGGAAGGGCAGCCGCATAGCTGCCGCTATAGAGGCCGCCTCAGTTGGCGGCCTCTACGGGTCTAAGCCCCGTACTTCGCGTCAAATATACGGGGCCTAACGTATTTAGCCCGAACTCGCGCCGAGCCGGGCCATCGATATGGCCGAGGTCGCGGCCAGGATCAAGCCGGTCGCGCACACGCTGCTTGATCGTCCTCGCATCGGGAAAGCCGCCGTCGGCATTGCGTTCCCAAATCGTCTCTTCGTTGTATGTGATGAGGAAGATACCGCCGGTTCCGGGTACGAGCGCCACTTCGCCGAGATCGGTTCCAAACGTCGACAATATCTCTTGCGCAAGCCAGGCCGCGCGCAGCAGCCATTGGCATTGCGCGCAATAGGTGATGACGATCCGTGGTTTCGATGCGGTCAAAGTTCACCGCCCCTTGCAAATCGGCATTGGCTGTTGCGGCGGGGCCGGATGATCCTTCCTGTATTGGGCGAGGATCGGCTCGAGGGGTTCTTTTGGCCAAAATTTCGGGGAGCCGATTTCTTTCAAACAGGAAGCATTCCAATATAATCCCGCGTGCGAAGGCGATCGGCCAGCGGCCACTGCTCGCGCCACGGTGTCGATGTCGGCTGCGTCAGGATAGATGTACAGCGTCGTCGGATCGTCCCTCACCATCGCGATGATTTGCCGGGCATCCGACGGCGACCAACTTGTACAACCATCGCTGCGGCCGCCAGAGTAATCCACCAGCGTCCCAAGCGGAACGTAACCGTCGTGGTTTGCGTACGGGCTGCCCGACTCTTTTAGAAGACATACCCCCCTTACCAAAACCGCCGGATGTCCGCCGATCTCGCGCTCTCTGGCGTTTGCGGTCTCGCCTTCGCCGTCAAACTGAATGAACGAGCGTATCAAAACCGCGTCTTGTTTCGCTGAGACGCGGTAATAGCCTTTGAAGGACGTTTTCGTCTCGCCTGTTACATAGGCCCCGCCGGCTGTCAGGTCCGAACCTATCGCGTTGCCGAAGTTCTTTGCGCACCGTCTTCCGTTTGCGAAATCTGCGATGCCTTTCAAATCGCGACCGCCGCCGTGACCCGCCCAAATCGCACGAAACGACCGGTCGGATTCGCAGATAACGTAAAACCTGCGCCCCAATGTGCCATTGCTTAAATCGTTGGGACGCGTAGCGTCCATGGCGAAGTAGCAGGGATTTTTGACCGCGGCTTCCCTCACTTTTTGCAGGTAAAGCATGCGCGCCCTCTGCAAAACCGGTTGTGCGATTTGACCTTCGCCTTCGCCGACATGAGTCCTCAGCCAAGCCGGAATGTGCGATCGTTGGTCCGCGGCAAACGATCGGAGCGACGCGGATAAGGCGATGACGATGATGAAGAGGCTAAAGATATTTATGATGTTCACAAGGACAGATCTTGACCGCATCGGATTTTCCAGGCCCGTAGATGACGGAATGCCTGGGACTACCAGAAGGGGCCGGAGCAATCGAGCAAGAAAAATCGATGTCTGCACGTCACCTTCCCTTCTCGCTTTTCAGTTGCCAGGGTGTGCTGCCCAGAGCCCCATCGGTTTACCGCCGGGCGCCGGCGGCACGCTGTTGCGAGTCGCCGGCTAATCCGCCAGCACGAATGAACCGTCACCTTTCGCGCGCCGCACGTCTAATGCTCAAAATGGTTTTGACTTTTTGATCCTCAGGCTCGGGGGCCATGGACGCGGGAATTGCGCTTGCGGACTCCTACCAACGACCTTGATGTTTTCCCCAGGACGCTGGCAGCTCGTCTTGCGTAGATTGCCCTTTGCGTAGTTGAATGCGACTGACGTAGAGTCACGCCGGGCGGATGATTGCGATGCGTTTTCAAGCTGGGAACGAAAACCTGATCCTGCATTTCGAGGTCTATGACTATCACGCATTTCTTGCCACTCTCATTTTGAGGAAGGAGCATTGCGCTTCCGTTGGCATCACGAACGAAAAAGTATTCCGCAACGCAGACAACCCGAACGATGTTGTGATTCTCGCGGATGTCACCGACGTGGCAATGGCCCGCAAGTGGTTGGAGTCTGATGAGTTAAAGCTGATAATGGAAAATGCCGGCATAAAGGGCTTACCTTCCATCCGCCTTGCAGATTAGACGCGAGCGAACAGGCCTTCGAGGCCGCGGTGGGTCTACGACTGATCGGTGGCGAAGATTCCGACCTTGGAAGCAAGCTAGGATTGAGCAAACAGTTCAATCAGGGATGAAGCGATAATTGCTCGGGACAAGCTCCCCCGTAGCCTGACGGGCGAGGTAGTCTCTAATCTCCCGCATCGCGTTCTCGATGCTGTCATTCTCCCCGCACTGAGGGCAGATGACTGACGTCGGCCTGCCGTCCGCATCGGAGATAACTTGCACTTCCACATGGCATTTTGCGCAGAGCATTATGCACGACTCCGGCACCCGGAAAGTCCCGCACTCCGAGCCCATAGAGGCTAGTCCCGTTGTCGGGCATTACCAAGGCGGGAACCCGCCGGCGAACAACGCCGCATGTTGATTTGAAGGATGGGCGCTCAAGGAAAAAGGCCGCCAAGTGAGGCGGCCTAAAGCTGAGCAACTATTCGATCATATTCGACGATCGCCTCAGCCAACTTTCGCCTCGCCTCTATTACCGATACATCATCGGGCGGGTATTTCTTTTCCAATTCATCGCAGAATTTTTGACGGGCCTTACGCGCACGATTTGCTTTCTCCCATGCCTCGTATTTTGACTCTCCCTTTTTGTTAGTCATCACCGTTACTCCCGGCAGGGAACTCCAGCTTAGCGTAAATTAGGACACTCCCTCCCGCAACTTAGGAACTCGACCTCCAGCTTAGGGCAGCACCGCCGGGACGTCCTTAAACTGAATATTAGGGAACGTAGCCCTTCCTGCGTCGGTTGTCCGATCAACGGCGCTAACGCCGTGGTTCATGAAAGCAACCTAAAATGACTTACAAACTTCTCACTTTGCTCGCGACCGGCGCGCTCCTCGCGTCGGCACCGCCAGCAATGGCACACGCGATGCGCTGCGAAAGGGCCACAAACATTGCACCATATTCCGCCTATCAAGGCCCGGACGGGAGCTACAATTCCTATGCCGACTATATTCGCGATATGAATGGCATACCCTGCGGCCAGGATTGTACCCTTGAGGCGCAGGCGCGGTGGGCGATGATGCGAAATCATTGCGCGGGCTGATCGGCCGGCAATTGGGTCGCGCTGGGGCGGCCGGGCTGCTTGGCCCTCCCGCCACGTTCGGCAAAAGCGCGGCCCTTGGATGCGTCGCACATCGCGCGGGCGGCGCGGGAATTCAACTCCTCAAACGAAAGAGGGCCGCCAACTGAGGCGGCCTCATCAAGTTTGGAGCCTGTTTACACCGGTTTGCAGGCAAACTGGTGCTTTTCCGTCTGACACTTCAGCGACTGTGATTCCCGTGCGTTCGGATATTGCGGCGTCACCGTTGATGCCTGGACGGCGCCGTGAGCGTGCATGGTTGCTGCGAAGCAGGTGCCACCGAAACCGAGGGACAGGGCGGCTGCGACAAGGAGATATCATATCCTTCCTCCTCAAATTTTCCCCTGTCATCCAGTCAACCCGGCTAGTGCGGGAGGGGTTCGGACTGTCGTTCATTAAAATTAGGGCCATTATGCCGGACTTGACATAAGTTGGATCGCGTTTTTTGCCTGTTTTGTTTTTTTGTTTTTGGCATTTGAAGGGATCGCAATTGCGAAGAATATCAACTCAATCCGCCCGTTGTCCCCATGGACAAATGCTCAAAAAGTTCTCGGTGCTTCAGGGATCCAATAGTAATAGCAAAAAGCACTATGGTGGATTTCACCGATGGTGAGATAGACGATGCATCCCTTCAAAGTCATTATTCTATTCCCATTCGCAATTCCGGTCGCGTCCGGCGTTTTGAAGAAAGGGGTGTCCAGTTCCTCAGTGAATTGATAGCTCCCTGGCCCGGTAGTTGGATAAGCAGTTATTACCTCTTTTCCTTGCGGGAGCTTCGTCATTGCGAGGCACGATTGCTGGAATCGGGTAATATCCGCAGCCGCGTTTCCGTTCTTCCACCATTCTCGACTGAAATCGGAGTTTTGAGAAGTAATTGCCATTTGGGCCGCGTCTCTGCCGGTGTTGCCGTACAGAAATTTGAGAGAAATCGGCCCTTTCGACCAATCTCCCTGAAAGGTGCCACTCGTTGGCCCAATGCGGGCACGTTCTCCGCCAACATAGACTCTCCAGTTAATATCATTGCTTCTATTCAATTCACGCCATTGGAAATAGAAGACTATTATCTGAGCAAGAGCGGCGGCGACCGTGCACAATCCGAAAATAGCTATCCAGATGGTAGCTGCAGAAGTCCTTTTAGCGGAACGTACAAGAGCATTTTCATTGGTTTGTCTTTGATGATTTTCGGCGGTTTTTGCACGCGCATGGCTGTAAATCTCAGTTATGATTCCCAAGACAACAAGAGGAAGATTTACCCCACTCTTGCCGCCTCTATTGCTGGTTTCTTGCTTATCAGCCATGGACTGTTCTATGCCGTTTTCGGAACATTGACGCCGTACCTAAACGCCCTTGATTGCCTCGCCGAAAATATCGGCGTTCTCCCGGTTGTTGTAGCGGAACTGAAATTCGGCGACATAGAGCGGCAGATATTTGCTGCTGACCTTGTGGAACGAGCCGACAACGCCACGCTTGAAGATCGACCAGAAACCTTCAATCGTTTGCGTGTGGACCGCACCGACGACATACTGCCCGCGCGCATGGTCAATAGTGGCGTGCGGATATTCTTTGTTGAGGTGTTTATAGCCGACCCATTGATCGGTGCAGAGCAAACTTACTTTGTCGGAAACGGCTTCGTGAATGAAACTCGTAAGGGTCTCGGCGCGAACGTTGGCGACGACGCGAGCGATGACGTTTCCCTTGCGCCGCACGGCACCGACGACGACTGCCTTGCCAGCGCCACCTGTTCCGCCTTCACCGCCGCCGCGCTTGTCTTTGTGCCGGTTCTTGGCGAGACCGCCGACGAAAGTTTCGTCAACCTCGACAATCCCGCCGAGCTTATCGATGTTCTCGACAAGAGCGGTTCTGATTTTGTGGCACATTTCCCAAGCGGTCCTATAGGCGCCGAAGCCCAGGAAACGCTGGATTTGCAGGGCGCTCATTCCCTTCTTGCTGGTGAGCATCAAGTGCACGACGCGAAACCAGTCTTTAAGCGGCTTATTCGTGTTTTCGAAGATGGTCCCGGCGATGACGGAAAAGCGATAGCCGGTAGAGCCGCCAGGAGCGCATTTCGTGCACTGCCAATGCCATTTGCGGGACGGCAGGTCATAGACGGCGGGATTGCCACAACGCGGGCAGCGGACGCCCTCAGGCCATCTGCGAGCCTGCAAATAGGCTTTGCAAGCATCTTCGTTCGGGAACAGTGCGTCGAACTGAGCGGCGGTGAGCTGGTGAACGGCTTTGGGCTTCTTGGCCATGCGATCCCCCTGTCGATAAGAGGATACTGGCATGTCTGAGAGCTTATGTCAAGTCCGGCATAATCGCCAAAATTAGGACACTCTTCTCCTGAACTTAGGACACTCGGGCCGAACTTAGGACAGTACGCAGACGCCAGTCCACTCGGCGCTCAGCCCTTAACTACGCCGTAGCCGGCCGTCATGACTGTCCGAGAACGTCGGGATAGAGCGAAGAAGCACCATCCATTGCACCCGTTTCGCGATAGAGCATGGGCTCGGCCTCGGAATCTCCTAGCTTGCCATCAAACACCCTTCCTAGCACCATCACGTGGTCGCCGGCAGGATGCTCACTCACAACTCGGCACTCGAACCAAGCTAGTGCCGCACGCAACAAAGGTAGGCCAGTGCGATCGATCGTCCAATCCGTCGAAGCCATTTTGTCGGCTCGGGCCGACCGGCCGTAATAGTCGGCCAGATCTAATTGGCCCTTCTTAAGCACGTTGACGCTGAACGACCGACCTTCCTTTAGCAGCCGATAGGATAAATGGTTTGGGTTGATACTCAAGGCAAGCAGCAAGGGGTCGTAAGAAACCTGCATGATCCACGCGGCGGTGAAAGCGTTGCGCTTCTCCCCATGGGCTACACCCACCACGTAAACGCCTTGCGTCAGGCGTCGAAATAAGCCCGCGATGGATGCGCTCATGTTCGCCCCGCCGGTCCACTAGATAGCCTAATGATTCCCACCGCCTGAACGGCTACCACAGGTAGGAGTTATCACCTTAGCACATGGCGGGGGTTGGCTCCTTAAATCACGATAGGGGACCGTCGCTTTGCCGCGCCGTCGGGAATTGCCACCCATGATTTATCATTTCGAAACTCAAGCCGATCTAGAGCGCGCCTTGAAAAAGCTCGTACGGGGCGACCGCCGACTTCGTCCTGTGTTGAAACACGCAGGGATGCCTGTCTTGCGGCGGCGTCAACCCGGGTTCGTGGGGCTATCGGCGATTATCGTGGCACAACAATTGTCGACTGCGAGCGCCTCGGCGATTTGGGGGCGCATGACATCGGCTTTCGATCCATTCGAGCATGACGCACTCTTGCGCGCGAGGAACGATAAACTTGCTCGAACTCGGGCTCTCCGCTGCCAAAATCAAAACGCTCAAATTAATAGCGCGAGCAATCACTGAGAAACGCTTAGACCTAAATGCACTGGCCGAGCGCGATGCGAACGAGGCACATGATCTCCTAACCGCTCTGCACGGAGTAGGACCTTGGACAGCCGACATCTATTTGCTTTTTTGTCTGGGTCACGGCGATGCTTGGCCGGGGGGTGACCTCGCAGTGCAAGAAGGAGTTCGCTTGGGACTTGGGCTGGGTTTGCGCCCAACGATAAAGGAGATGGGGCCATTGGCTGAGGAATGGCGCCCGCTCCGGGGGGCCGCAGCGCATCTATGGTGGGCATACTATAGGGCCACGAAAAAGCGCGATGGTGCTTCCATCCCAACGATTTAGGAGAGTGGAGCGAAGCGTCTGCTTTTGGGAGGCAGCGGATGTCGGCATACTGAAGCCCGCAGCTGGTGGCGACGCGATTGACCCAAAGCGGACGTTAAGACCGGTCGCGATGGCATCTTCCGGGTGCCGAGAACGCGGACGAAAAAGGCGGTCCAAAAGCCGCTATCGCAAGCGAAATTCTTTCATGCTTGGAAGAAGCCATGTGAGGTGATCTTGGTCACCGGCCGGCCCATATCCAAACGCCTCAACACGCCGAGCGAAGGCGACGATGATCCGTCGATCCTTGCGGCATTAGAGAACAAGCTGGCGTAGCTGCTTCTATGGCGGCATCGACGCGATTGCCGATGCCGCCAATCAGAAAGTCCGATAGATCCAAGATCTAATGGGACAAGCATTGCACAACGACGGCGCGATTTGCGGGCGTTAAGCTGCAAGTCCGATCTATGGACGGCGCCGTCAAGCTCGCGAGCACGCCCAATAGAACGAAGCCCGCCACGGCTACGGCAAGAAGCGTCTGGAGAGAGAACGTGTGAGCGTGGCTCCCAGATGCAGTCAGAATTGATCTCATTTTCGCCTCCAACTCTGGAATGTCTGTGTCAGGCAGTTGGAGACGAAGGCATATAAATTCGATGGGTATCGGGGAGCCGCAGAATAGTGACGGCGTAGTGCTCTGCCCAATCGGCAAACGAGGAGGGGTTCCCGCAAGCCGGCGACTCGCTAACCGCGCCGGGCTAGAGCACGAGACTACGAATTTAGGGATCGGGAGTTCGAATCTCTCCGGGCGCGCCAAATTCTCATCAGTGCGGAATAGAACCGGTACCGAAAACCTTCCAGCCGTTCACGCTCGTCAGGCTTGATGGCAGACCGCCTCAAGATTGTTACCGTCGGGATCGATGACGAAGGCGGCATAATATGTGGGCGCATAGTCGCGCCGCAGGCCGGGAGCGCCATTGTCCTTTGCGCCGGCGCGCATGGCTGCGGCGTAGAAGGCATCGACCATGGCCCTCTCGGGGCTTGCGATGGCAAGATGCACGCTGGATGGTGTCTCGGTCGAGACCCCGATCCAGATACTGGGTTTGCCGTCGCGACCGAAGCCGGCAGCGTCCTGATAGGACACAAGCCTGTCGTAGCCGAGCGGCGCCAGCGCCTTTTCATAAAAGGTGATCATGGCGTCGGGTTGGCGGGTGCGAAGGCCGATGTGATCGATCATGTGCGTTCTCCTCCTGCATCATGTGCGAGCAATATGAACGTAGCACACGACCTCGATTGCCGATCATCCGAGTTCGTGCAGGAGCATAGCCTTCGCCCGATCGATCTCATTCGCTGACTCGCGCAATAACATGGAAAAATGCACCCGTAACGCGGCCGCATCGCCCGCCGGCCGTACCGAGCGAACGGTTTTGACCATCGGTGAGATCGACGAGAGGCTCGTCCCTCCCGGCAGTGATCAACGAGGAATAATGGAATTCGTGGCCGCGCACGACGCCGCCTGCCTGTCCGAGCGCGCTGTCCGATAGCAGCCGCGCTTCCCGATAGCCCAGCTGCATTTTCCGTTTGGCAAAGCTGGTTCTGTGGCCAAGCAAGCCTGCCATTGCGTGCGTCAACCCATCTGCGTCTTCCAGCGTTTGGCCGAGCACCATATAGCCGCCGCATTCGCCGTGAACCGGTCGTGTCTGCGCGAAGCGCGAAAGCCCAGTCTGAAATCGTCGCGCCGCCGCCAATCGTCCGGCATGCAGTTCCGGATAGCCGCCCGGCAGCCAACATGCGTCGCAATTTTCGGGCGGGGGTTCATCGGCCAAGGGAGAAAAGTGGAAGATTTCGGCGCCCGCTTCCTTCCACCCCTCAAGGATATGCGGATAGATGAAGCTAAAGGCTTCATCGAACGCGAGCGCTAGGCGTTGGCCGGGTGGCGGCAGCGCATGGGTCCCGCTCGGCTTCGATATCGGCAACGGTGTGGCAACGGCTAGAATTGCCTCGATATCGAGATGGCGCTCGGCTAAATCGGCGAGAGCCGCCGTTCTTTTGTCGAAGTCGGTCTGTTCGGCCGCTTGCACCAAACCGAGATGCCGCTCGGGCAGAATGATTCTCTCATCACGCGGCAGAGCACCGAAGACCTGCATCCCGTAGGCGCCAAGGGCATCGCAGACGAGAGTCCGATGCCGCTCGCCGGCTACGCGGTTGAGAATGACACCAGCGACGCGTACCGCCGAGTCATGCGTCGCAAATCCGCGTGCCACTGCCGCGGCCGATTGCGCTTGCGCGAAAACGTCTAGTACCAGCACCACCGGCAACCCGAAACGGGCGGCGAGATCCGCAGCGGCGCCGGTACGCCGGGGAATCGGGATGCCGTCGAACAGGCCCATGGCGCCTTCGATCACCACAAGGTCGGCCCCCTGCCCGGAACGCGCCAGGAGATGATCGAGAAATGACGGCGGCATGGCCCAACTGTCGAGGTTGACACTCGGCGATCCGGTGGCGGCGGCGTGGAACATCGGGTCGATGTAATCGGGCCCTGATTTCGCGCCACGCACGCGGATACCGCGCTTTGCCAAGGCCGCGAGCAGAGCGAGCGTAATTGTAGTCTTTCCGGCGCCGGATTGAGGAGCGGAGATGATGAGGCCGCGGGCACACACTTCAATCGCTCCGAAGATTTCGCGCTGAACTGGAAGCGCAAACGGCAACCGCCGAGCCGTTCAGGCTAAATGGCAGGTGTCGTTGATTCTTTGCACACGAATATTGCCGTCCACGATGTCGATTTCATTGAGCGCGCAAGGCGCTTGCGCAAGCCGCCAATAGGCCGAGAGCGGCTGATCGAGAAGCTGAAGGAGCAGTGCACGATTGACGCTATCATGGCCGACGAGCACCACCGTCTCCGACCCGTAGCGAGAAATGACGAAGCGCAAGGCATCGGCGGTGCGCGCAACCAGATCCTGGAGCGAATCGCCGTCGGGAAATCTGACAAGATGAGGTGTCGATTTCCAGGCGGCGAACTGTTCCGGCCAGGCGCGGGAAACCGCCTCATAGGTCTGCCATTGCCATGAACCGTAATCGAGATCGTTGAGGTCTTCGAGCAGATGCCGCTCGACATGGCAGGCCTGGGCAATCGCGTCCGCTGTCGCCACTGAGCGGCGCATCGGACTGGTATAGACCGCAACGGGCACCCACAAAGCTGCGATCCGGGCCGCAACAGCCTTCGCCTGCATCCGGCCAAGCTCCGTTAAGGGCAAATCGGTGCGGCCGCGAAACCGTTCAGGATCGATTCCCTCGACGTGACCGTGGCGCGTGAGAATGAGCTTTGTCATCTGCTGGCTCGGCTGTGCGGCCCGGCTTGGCACGAACAAGCGGCGATGACAACGTGCCGGCCAAGACCGAGAAAATCCGGCGCGGGCGCGAACGGGATTTCCCCAAGCGCCGGCAATCGGGATAGGCTTCCCGGCAATGTGCCGCTCGCAGGCGCGGCCAGGAAAGGAATGAAGCCATGAGCGACCCGACACGGATCCGCGACGTTCCGATCGGCATCGACGCCAAGGGGCTGCGTCAAGAGACGGACTTGATCGGCGCCATCGACGTGCCGGCCGACCGCTATTGGGGGGCGCAGACGCAGCGTGGCCTCATTCATCTTTCGATCGGCGACGACCGCATGCCGAAGGGGATTTACCACGCCTATGGCTACGTGAAAAAGGCAGCGGCGCTGATCAATGCCGCAGCCGGACGGCTGCCGCAATGGAAGGCCGACGCGATCGTGCGCGCCGCCGACGAGGCGATCGGCGGCAAGCTCGACGAGCACTTCCCGCTTCACGTTTGGCAGACCGGGTCCGGCACGCAATCGAACATGAACATCAACGAGGTTCTCGCGAACCGCGCCACTCAGCTCCTGGGCGGCAGGATCGGCGGCAAGGAACCCGTGCACCCGAACGACGACGTCAACATGGGGCAATCGTCAAACGACACGTTTCCCACCGCCATGCATATCGCCGCCGTGTTCGAGCTCGAGCAGCGCCTGCTGCCGCATGTGGAGGCGCTTGCCACCGCAATCGAGGCAAAAGCGAAGGATTGGAGCGACATCGTCAAGACCGGCCGCACGCACCTGCAGGACGCCGTGCCGTTGACGGTCGGACAAGAATGGTCGGGCTATGTGCAGCAGATTCGCGATGCCCTGAAGCGCATCCGCGATTGCGAAACGGGCCTTTTCGAACTCGCCGTGGGGGGCACGGCGGTGGGCACGGGGCTGAACGCGCCACCGGGTTTCAGCCGCGATATGGCGGCCAAGATCGCCGAGCTCACCGGCCAACGCTTCGTCACCGCGCCTAACAAATTTGCCGCGCAAGCCTCGCTCGACGCCATGGTCGCGGCGATGGCGTCGCTGCGCGGGCTTGCGGTCGCGCTCATGAAAATCGCCAACGACATGCGCTGGCTGGGGTCGGGGCCGCGCTGCGGCCTTGGCGAACTGATCTTGCCGGAGAACGAGCCTGGCTCGTCGATCATGCCTGGAAAAGTGAACCCGACGCAGTGCGAAGCGATGCTGATGGTCTGCATCCAAGTGATCGGCGAAGACAATGCAGTTGCCTTCGCCGGCAGCCAGGGCAATTTCGAGCTCAATGCGATGCGCCCCATCATCATCTACAATTTTCTCCACTCGGCGCGTCTGCTCGGCGACGCCTGCCAGAATTTCCGCCGCTTCTCAGTGGAGGAAACGCAGCTCAATCGCGCGCGTATCGACGAGATGCTCGACCGCTCGCTCATGCTGGTGACCGCGCTCTCGCCGGTGATCGGCTATGACAAGGCCTCGGCGATTGCGCATAAGGCGCATGCGGAGGGCTTGACGCTCAGAGAAGCTGCGCTCGCCTCCGGCTTCATCGATGCGAAGCGCTTCGACGAAATCGTCGATCCCAGGAAAATGACCGGACATGGCGTCGGCGGAGCCTGACGGCCTGCTCGAATCAGAGCCCCTTCGCCCAATTGAGAGCGAAGTCGGCGACTTCTTCCCAGCCGGGTTCGGCGATCAGGAAGTGCGAGCGGTTCGCAAATTGTGCGAAATCGGTGCGGGAAGGAGAGTGGCGCTGAATAAGATAGGCCGCGTGCGCGACATAGGGCGTCACGGTGCGGTCCTTCTCCGCGGCCGTGATGAGCAAAGGCTGCATGCGCCGCCTCGGATGGACGAAGGTCCCGATCCAGCTTGCCGCCTGATAGAAGATAAGCCCCGAGGTCGGCACCACGAGCCGATCGTAGGCGGCGTTTTGCATGTCAACCGGAGCGGTGTTCGCAAAGCTTTTGGCAAACTGCTCGCGTGTCAGCGTGTAGGGCAGGTTCCAGCCTTCCCACCGCACGATGACGGGAAGAGCGGCCGCCAGCGACACGGGCCCCGGGATGATGCCGCCGATCGGACCCGGATCGATCGCAATTCCTGCAGCGCCGACGCCGCGATCGAGCAGAATCTGCGTGTAGAGTCCACCGAACGAATGGCCGATGATCAGCGGCTGCTCGGACAAGGAGGAGATGAAGGCCTGATAATGATCGACGATCGCCCCGACCGATAGGCCGCCGAGCGCCTCCGGCGGATTGGCGCGCAACGCTGCCGCGCTTCCTTCGAGATAGGGCCAACTCGGCGCGTGGGTTTTATATCCCGCCGCTTCGAAGGGCTTGCGGAAATTGTCCCAGGACTCCGGCGTCATCCAGGCACCCGGAATGAAAACCACGGTTTGGGTGAGATCATTGGCCATGGAGACCTTCCTGTCCGATCGGCGCCGGGTGGCTACACCTTACATTGCAACAGCGGCGGCGCCTCGTCCAATTCAGCGTTTGATAAAGGCCACAAGGTCGGCGTTGAGTACGTTGATCGCAGCCCGCGAGATCGTCGGCGCAAGTTCCATGTCGTTGCCGTCCCAAGTCTGAATCGGAACGGGTAGCGTGCGGCGATCGTGCGCGACGAGGCTATAACCGCGCATGCCGAGAAACACCTCTGCCCCTCGAGCATCAGCCGTGGGCGCCGGCCGAAGAGCGATGGCGGGCTGCGAGACAAAGCGGACGGGCCTGTGATTAAAGTGGTAAAGTCCTGCCCATCACAAGATCGCGTTGTGCGTGGCAAAAACGGAACAATCACAGACTTTTGAAATAGTTGGCAAATTCGTCTGCTAGGTTGGCGGGCGCTTGACGCGTGGCTTTTCGGCCCGGAGCCAATCTTGCCAACTTGTTTCAAGGAATGCGATGGAGACTTGCTGCTGATCGAAAGGCTGCAATGGCATTTCGATGTGGGGCGCGGCGTAGACGAGTCTCAACCCTTGGATTTGCCATCGCTGTTTCATCCCCTGCCCGGCGCTGGCACGATGCCTTTCGTGGCGCTGGCAGTGCTCGCGGGCGTCTCGCTGAGCGCATGCAGCGTTGGGCCGGATTACATACGCCCGTCCGCGCCAACTTCGGCGCAATTCAAAGAAGCGAAAGGCTGGAAGATCGTAACGCCGAGCGACACGCTCGATCGCGGCCCGTGGTGGTCCGTCTACAAGGATCCCAAACTCGCATCGCTCATGAGCCAAGTCGATGTTTCCAATCAGACGGTGAAAGCCGATCTCGCGGCTTATGAAGAGGCGGTCGCCATGATCCGGGAAGCGCAGGCTGGATATTTCCCGACCGTCACCAACGGTTACAGCGCGACCGACAATCACCAAGGCCCGAGCACGAACAGCTTTGGCGTGAACCTCGGCCGCTCGTTCACGGCGGTGACCTACAATCCTGTCGCCAATGCCACGTGGGACATCGATGTCTGGGGCCGTGTCCGACGCGACGTCGAAAGCGAGGCGGCCGCCGCGCAGGTCGGCGCCGCCGATTTGCAAAATGCCAAGCTTTCGGAACAGGCGGCGCTTGCCACCGCCTATTTCAATTTGCGCGCCTCCGACTCGCTCAAGACGTTGTTGGACAGTACGGTTGCCGAATACAAAACGACCCTCGACATCACCCGCAACCAATATAAGGGCGGCACCGCCTCGCAAGCCGACGTGGCGGCGGCGGCGAATCAGGTTTTGACCACCCAGGCTCAGGCGATCGCCGTGGGGGTAACCAGGGCTCAATTTGAACACGCGATCGCGGTGTTGATCGGGCGCCCGCCGGCCGACCTGACACTGACGCCGAGCGCTCTTGCCAAAAAGATCCCTGTAACTCCCTTGGTTGTCCCCTCCGCTCTGCTGGAACGGCGCCCCGATATTGCCGCCGCCGAACGCCAGCTGCAGGAGGAAAATGCCTTGATCGGCGTTGCCGTCGCCAATTTCTATCCCACGATCAGCCTGACCGGCATGTTCGGTTTCGCCGGCGCGACCCCGCTGCCGATCTCCGTCGCGGACGAGGCCTGGACGGTGGCGGGAAGCGCCACACAGACGATCTTCGACGGCGGCCTGCTCAGTTCGCAACTTGCCGCGGCACGGGCCGCTTATCAGCAAAGCGTCGCCAATTATCGGCAAACCGTGCTGACGGCCTTTCAACAGGTGGAGGATGAACTGGCCGCCGAGCGCATCCTGGCGCAGGAACTCGTCACCGAAGAACAGGCGGTGAAAGAGGCGAGCACCGCGGTCCAGGTTTACCTGAACCAATGGGAGGCCGGCACCGTCCCCTTCACCACGGTCATCACCGAGCAAGCGATCAAGCTTTCCGATGAGGTCACCGTCGTCGACATCCGCCAGAGCCTCTTCGTGGCGAGCGTCGCGCTCATTGAGGCACTTGGCGGGGGATGGGATGCTTCGCTCCTGCCGAACCTCAACGGGCTCTCGGCCGTGCCGACGCTTACGC
The DNA here is from genome assembly GCA_963759985.1 of uncultured Alphaproteobacteria bacterium. Classification (GTDB taxonomy): domain Bacteria; phylum Pseudomonadota; class Alphaproteobacteria; order Rhizobiales; family Beijerinckiaceae; genus Methylovirgula. The sequence goes on along the minus strand of CAVXBI010000001.1, from coordinate 317,099 downwards.
CGCCCCTTTGAGAGGCAGGAAATTGTGCAGCAACTCTGTCTTTTGGCTCACCAAGAAGTAACTTGCCTTTTTCGCACCTGCGAGGAAGGGGATAATGTATTGTTTTGCTCCGCTTGACCCTAACGCCCGTGTGGCAGTCCGGCCGCTCGGGCTAGCGGGGATATGCAGGTTGATGGCATAATTGCCGATGGGCATGTCGGTAGGTGAGGCGAGACACAAGCTTCGCCAGGTTTCCCGGCCCGCGATGGTAAACCGTTGGCTTTGTTCAGGAGATCGCGCGTAATTCCGACCGCCGGTGGCGCTCGGCAATGCCAAAGGACCTGCTCGCTCGGAGCCCCAGTTCTTCCGCCGCGTTTGCGACCATCGCTCGGATAGAGCGAACGGATGAGATGAAAATGGACGAGAAAGTCGACAAGCGTCGGTCGCAAGATCCCGGCAAGCCGCCGCTGCCCGAGGATCTCCCGGCACGGCCCACGCCCGAGAGAGCGCGCGACAAGGTCTCAGGCGAGCCCTTCGCGCGCGAGAAAGGCGAGCGGCCTGCTCCTGAGACGACGCCGGCCGAGCCGCCCCCCGAGCAAGAGCCGGAAGCGCCGCCACGCCGACGGCGATCGATCATCGGCTTCGTCATCGGCGCGCTCATCCTGGTCGGGCTTGTCTATGGCGCCTACCGGGTGCTTGCGCCGAGCCCCCAGCCTTCGCACGGCCAGCACGCCGGTTCGGCGGCGCAATCGGTCGGCATCGCGACCGTCGGCACCGGCGACATACGGATCATCTTCGAAGGGCTCGGCACCGTAACACCGCTCCAGACCGTTACTGTCATGACCCAGATCAATGGACAGCTCACCGAGGTCGCCTTCCAAGAAGGCCAAATGGTCAAGAAAGGCGACTTCCTGGCGCAGATCGATCCACGGCCTTATCAACTGCTCGAACAGCAATACGAAGGCCAATTGGCGCACGACCAGGGGCTGCTCGATCAGGCGCGCATGGATCTCGCCCGCTATCAAACCTTGGCCACGCAGAATTCAATCGCCAAACAGACAGCCGAGGACCAAGTCTATATCGTCAAGCAATATGAAGGCTCGGTGCAACTCGACCAAGCTCAGATCGCTCAGGAGCAGCTCAATCTGGTCTATTGTCACATCACTTCGCCGGTCACCGGGCGCGTCGGCCTTCGCTTGGTCGATCCGGGCAATTACGTCCAAACGACCAATACCTCCGGGATCGCAGTTCTGACGCAACTTCAGCCGATCTCGGTGATCTTCTCGCTGCCCGAGGACGATATTCCAGAAGTCACGGCGCAGACCAACGCCGGCGTGACGTTGACGGCGACCGCCTATGATCGCGCCAATGTGACCGAGCTTGCGACGGGAAAAGTCACCGTTCTCGACAATCAAATCGACACCACCACCGGGATGGTCAAATTCCGTGCCGAATTCCCGAACCCGGACAGTGCTCTGTTTCCAAACCAGTTCGTCAACGTGCGTGTGTTGGTTCGAACCTTGAAAGGCGTCGTCACGGTGCCGAATGCCGCTATACAAAGGGGCGAGCCAGGGACTTACGTCTATATCGTGAATTCGGACAACACGGTTTCCGTGCGCGATGTGAAAGTCGGCCCGAGCGACAACGGCATGACCCAAATCCTATCGGGCCTCAATCCGGGCGACCGCGTGGTGACCGACGGCACCGACCGCCTGAGCGATGGCGCGCGCGTGATGATTCCGACGAATGAGACGGGAACGAACGGCGCCCCGACGCCGAAGACCCATACTCATTCGCACCACCACAAAGCGCAGTGAGCACCAGAGGTCGAGGAGAACCGGCGCGATGAACCCGTCGCAGATCTTCATCCTGCGTCCGGTCGCAACCTCTCTTCTCATGGCGGCGATCATGCTCGCCGGCTTGTTCGCCTATAGGTTTCTGCCGCTTTCGGCATTGCCGGAGGTGGATTATCCCACGATCCAGGTCCAGACGTTCTACCCGGGCGCCAGTCCGGAGGTGATGACGTCCTCAGTGACCGCGCCGTTGGAGCGCCAGCTCGGCGAAATGCCGGGCCTCAATCAGATGATTTCGTCAAGTTCGGCCGGCGCTTCGGTAATCACGCTTCAGTTCGACCTCAACCTGAGCCTCGATGTCGCCGAGCAGGAAGTGCAGGCGGCGATCAATGCCGCAGACAGCCTGTTGCCGAGCGATCTGCCCAACCCGCCCGTCTATGCGAAGATCAATCCGGCTGATGCGCCGATTCTGAGCCTCGCCATCACCTCGACGACGCTGCCGCTAACCACAATCGAGGATTTGAGCGAAACGCGCCTTGCCCAGAAGATCTCGCAACAACCGGGCGTCGGACTGGTCAGCATCAGCGGCGGCCAAAGGCCCGCGATCCGCGTCCAGTTCAACCCGCAGGCGCTCGCCGCCTATGGATTGAACATCGACGATGTCCGCACCACGATTGGCAACGTCAACGTGAATACGCCGAAAGGGAGCTTTGACGGTCCGGCTCAGTCATCGACAATCAACGCCAACGACCAGCTCACTTCGGCCGATCAATTCCCGGACGTGATCATTGCCTATCGCAACGGCAACCCGGTGCGTCTGGCCGACGTGGCGACCACGGTGAGCGGCCCCGAAAACGTCAAGATTGCTGCTTGGGCCAACAAGACGCCGGCGATCATTCTCAACGTTCAGCGCCAGCCCGGCGCCAACGTCATCCAGGTCGTCGACGGAATCACGCGGCTGCTTCCACGTATCGAGAGCGGACTGCCATCGGCGCTCAACATCACCGTGATGAGCGATCGGACGACGACGATCCGCGCCTCGGTGGCGGACGTTGAATTCGAGCTTGGCCTGGCCGTGGCTCTCGTCGTTCTGGTCATCTTTATCTTCTTGCGCAACCTGCCGGCGACGGTCATCCCGAGCCTTTCTGTTCCCTTGTCCTTGGTGGGGACGTTCGGCATCATGTACCTGCTGGGCTTCAGCCTGGACAACCTTTCGCTGATGGCGCTGACGATCTCGACCGGGTTCGTCGTCGACGATGCGATCGTGATGATCGAGAACATCTCGCGCTATGTCGAGGCCGGCGAAGGACCTTTGCAGGCGGCGCTGCGCGGCTCCGGACAGATCGGCTTTACGATCATATCGCTGACCGTCTCGCTGATCGCGGTCCTTATCCCGCTGCTTTTCATGGGCGATGTCGTCGGGCGCCTGTTCCACGAATTCGCGCTCACGCTTGCCACGACGATCGTGATCTCCGCGGTGGTCTCCCTGACCCTTGTCCCGATGCTCTGCGCGAAAATGCTTCGTCATCGGCGCGAATCCGAGCGCAGCCGGCTCGATCTTGCCTCCGAAGGCGCCTTCAACTGGATCATCCGGCAATATGGGCGGGCCCTCGATGTCGTGCTGGATCATCAGCCGCTGACCCTTCTGATCGCCATCGCGACGCTTGCCGTGACGGTCCTGCTCTACATCGCGATTCCGAAGGGCTTCTTTCCGGTGCAGGACACCGGCATGATCGAAGGAATAACGGAGGCCGCCCAAGGCATTTCCTTCGCCGCCATGGGAAAGACGCAGCAGGCGCTTGCCGATGTCGTCCTTCAGGACGAGGACGTCGACAGCGTCACCTCGTTCATCGGCGTCGACGGCACCAACATGACGCTGAACAGCGGCAGGTTCCTCATCAATCTCAAGCCGCATGACGAGCGCCAGGATACGGTCACCGACGTCATCCGCCGGTTGCGGCGGGAAACGGCCGGCGTCCAAGGCATCAAGCTCTACATGCAGCCGGTGCAGGATCTGACCATCGATACGAGCATTACCCGCGCCCAATATCATTTCGTTCTCGAAAATCCCAACACCAGTGAAATGCAGACCTGGGTGCCGCGCGTCGTTACTCGGCTGCAAAGCCTTCCTCAGATCGCCAACGTCGCGAGCGACATGCAGAGTCAGGGGCGCGCGGTGGACCTGGTGGTCGACCGCGCCACCGCGAGTCGCTTCGGGATCACGATGGCGACGGTCGACAACATGCTTTACGACGCTTTCGGCCAGCGCATCATTTCGACGATCTACACGGAGTCCAATCAGTATCGCGTCATCATGGAGACCTCGCCGGATCTCCAGCATGCTCTGAGCTCGCTTCAAACGCTCTATCTGCCCTCATCTCTGTCGACGACGAACGGGCAGGTCCCGCTTTCGGCGATCGTGCATGTCGATCAACGCGCGGGGCCGTTGCTGATCACCCATTTCGGTCAGTTCCCGGCCACCAATATTTCCTTCGACGTCGCCCCCGGCGCCTCGCTCGGCTCGGCCGTTGCGGCAATCAACCAGGCGGAGAAGGACATCGGTCTGCCGATCGGCTTCATCTCGTCGATGCAGGGCAGCGCCGCAGCGTTCAGCGCCTCGCTCGGCAACGAGCTCATGCTGATCATCGCGGCCATCGTCACAATGTATATTGTTCTCGGCGTTCTCTACGAAAGCTTCATTCATCCGATCACGATTCTCTCGACGCTGCCATCGGCGGGAGTCGGTGCGCTGCTGTCCTTGATGCTCGCCGGCGACGAGCTCGATGTCATCGCGATCATCGGCATCATCCTGCTGATCGGCATCGTCAAGAAGAATGCGATCATGATGATCGATTTCGCGCTCGACGCGGAACGCAACGAGGGCCTGCCGCCGCGCGACGCGATCTACCAAGCTTGCCTGCTTCGATTCCGGCCGATCATGATGACGACGATGGCCGCGATTCTCGGTGCCTTGCCGTTGATGCTCGGAACCGGCACGGGGTCCGAGCTGCGGCGGCCTTTGGGCGTCGCGATCGTCGGCGGCCTGATCTTCAGCCAAGTCCTGACCTTGTTCTCGACGCCGGTCATCTATCTTTACTTCGATCGTCTGGCGCTGTGGCTCTCGCCGTCGCGCTCGGCCGGGCGCCTCAGCCCGCGCGAGGCCGGCGAATGAACCTGTCGGCGCCCTTCATAAGACGCCCCGTTGCCACGACCTTGCTGACCGCCGGCATCGCGTTGGCCGGCATATTGGGGTTCATGCAGCTGCCCGTCTCGCCGCTGCCGCAGGTCGATTTTCCCACGATATCCGTTCAGGCCTCCCTGCCAGGCGCAAGCCCGGATACGGTTGCCACGAGCGTCGCGAGCCCGCTCGAACGCAGGCTTGGACAGATCGCCGATGTGACGGAAATGTCTTCGACGAGCGGCGTCGGCCAGACCCGGATCACGCTCCAGTTCGACCTCAATCGGGACATCGACGGCGCGGCGCGCGATGTGCAGGCGGCGATCAACGCTTCGCTCGCGGATATGCCGGCGAGCCTGAGACAAAATCCGACCTATCGCAAGATCAACCCGGCCGACGCTCCGATCCTGATCCTTGCCTTGACCTCCAAGACCATGACGCCAGGGCAGCTCTATGATTCGGCAAGCAATGTTCTCCAGCAGCGCCTTTCACAGCTGAGCGGCATCGGCCAAGTGATCGTCGCCGGCGGCGCCCTGCCCGCCGTGCGCATCGAGCTCAACCCCACGGCTCTGTTCAAATATGGAGTGGGTCTCGAAGACGTGCGCGCGGCGCTCGCCGCGGCCAACGCCAACAGTCCGAAGGGCGCCATCGAAGACGGCGGCCGACATTATCAGATTTACACCAATGATCAGGCAACGCATGCCGCCGACTACATGCCACTCATCGTCGGCTATCGGAACGGCAACGCGATCCATCTGTCGGACCTCGGCGATATCGAAGACTCGGTCGAAGATCTCCGCAACGAAGGCCTCGCAAACGGCAAGCCGGCTGTTTTGGTGATCCTGTTCCGGCAACCGGGCGCGAACATCATCGACGACTGTCGATGCGCGTCAAAGCGGAGCTACCCTATTTGCGCGCTGCGATGCCGCGCGACGTCGACATCATGCTGGCCTCCGATCGCAGCGTGACCATTCGCGCCTCGCTGCACGATACGGAGCGGACGCTGGTGATCGCGGTGGTGCTGGTGACCCTCATCGTTTTCCTGTTTCTCGGCAATGCACGCTCCGCGATTATCCCGGCGGTCGCCGTGCCCGTATCGATCATCGGCACGTTCGGAGCGATGTATCTCTTGAACTACAGCCTCGACACGCTCTCCTTGATGGCGCTGACGATCGCCACGGGTTTTGTCGTCGATGATGCGATCGTTGTCCTGGAGAACATCACCCGCCACCTCGAGGCGGGCATGCCACGCTTCCAGGCGGCCCTGCTCGGCGCGCAGGAAGTCGGATTCACGGTTACCTCGATCAGCATTTCGCTCATCGCGGTTTTTACGCCGATCCTGCTGATGGGAGGACTGCTCGGCCGGCTGTTTCGCGAATTCGCCGTGACCTTGTCCATGGCGATTCTGATTTCGCTGATGATCTCGCTGACGGCGACGCCGATGCTGTGCTCGCTGATTTTGCGGGTGCGGGCGCCGCGCCGGACGCGACGCTGGCGGAATCCGTTTTCCGCCCTCGTTCGCGGCTATGAACACAGTCTCGGCTGGGCGCTGCGGCACCGCGGCATCGTCATGCTGATGTTGGCCACCGCGATGGGAATGACCGTCGTCTTGTTCCTCGTCATACCAAAGGGATTCTTCCCGGAGCAGGATACCGGCCGGCTGGTTGGATGCGATCCAGGCCGACCAGAGCATATCTTTCCAGTCGATGCAGAAGAAAATGGCGCAGTTGATGGCGATCGTACAGGCCGACCCTGGCGTTCAAAGCATCGTCGGGTTTACCGGGGCTGGCAGTGGCGGCGCGCGATCAAGCACGAATACGGGGTCGGCCTATGTGACTTTGAAACCGCTCGCGCAGCGCAAGCGATCGGCCGACCAGATCATTGCATCGCTTCGTCGCAAGATGGCCGTCATTGCCGGCGCCAAACTCTATCTGCAGTCCGTGCAGGACATCCGGGTCGGCGGAAGGCAGAGCAATGCGGAATATCAATATACTTTGCAGGGTGACGACCCGACGGAAGTTTATTCCTGGTCGGTCAAGCTGCTCAGCGCGTTGCAAGGAAGCAAAATTCTCGCCGACCTCAATTCCGATCAGCAGCAAAGAGGCCTGGAGTCGGAGGTCAACATCGATCGCGACATGGCTTCGCGGCTCGGCCTCACGCCGTACCAGATTGACAATACGCTCTATGATGCGTTCGGCCAGCGGCAGGTCTCGACCATTTACAGTGCCATCAACCAATATCATGTGATCATGGAGGTCGCGCCGCGCTATTGGCAGAATCCGAAGACGCTCAACGACATCTATGTCAGTACCGCCGGCGGCACGCCCAGCGGAACGCAGACCAGCGGTGCGCCGGTCGGGACCGTCGCAACGAGCGCCCCGGCCGTCGGCTCGCAATCATCCACATCGGCGAGCACGGCGGCGACGACCTCGGCCAACGCGCTCAACTCGGCGCGCGATGCCGCGACCAATGCCCTCGCCAACACCGGCCACGGAAGCACCTCGGCCGGAGCGGCAGTGAGCACCAACGTCGAGACCATGATTCCGCTCGCCGCCGTCGCCCATTTCGCGCCCGGAAACACGCCGCTTTCCGTCAATCATTCCGGCCTCTTCGTCGCAACGACGCTCTCATTTAACTTGGCGCCGGGCGCCTCGCTGAGCCAGGCTGCGGCGGAAATCGAACGGACCGTCCAGGGCCTCCACATGCCTTCGACCATTCGCGGCAGCTTGCAAGGCACGGCCCAGATGTTCCAGTCTTCGCTGGCCAATGAGCCGCTGTTGCTGGCAGCGGCGCTTGCGGCGGTCTACATCGTCCTCGGCATTCTCTACGAAAGCTATATTCATCCGATCACGATCCTCTCGACGCTGCCCTCGGCCGGCCTCGGCGCGCTGGTGGCCTTGATGTTGTTCAATACCCAGTTCAGCATCATTGCGCTGATCGGGATGATCCTGCTGATCGGAATCGTGAAGAAAAACGCGATCATGATGATCGACTTCGCCATAGAAGCGCGCCGCATTGAGGGGATGAACGCCTATGATGCGATCGTCCAGGCCTGCCTTCTGCGCTTTCGTCCGATCATGATGACGACATGCGCCGCCATCCTCGGCGCGGTTCCGCTGGCGTTGAGCTTCGGCGAGGGCGGTGAGATCCGCCGGCCGCTTGGAATATCGATCGTCGGCGGCCTGATCCTGAGCCAAATGCTGACGCTCTACACGACTCCGGTGCTCTACCTGCTCCTCGACGGCTTCCAGGAGTGGACACGGGGCGCGCGGCGCCCGCTTTCCAATCCGCCCCCGCATGCGGCTCCAAATCTCGCCGAATGATCCCATTCGACGAGCGTCAGGGCCTCAGATAATCGTAAAGCACGCGGCCGTAAGGCAAGGTCAGATCGGCGATAAAATGATGTGCGGCGACGACGCGGCGCACCGGCAGATCCGCGACCGGCGCGTTGACATGCGGCACGAGGTGCAGCCGGCCGGGCCCAATCCAGGATCCTTTCACCGCGATCTCGTTGAGATTATAGGCGACGAGCTGGCAGATACCCGGCTTGCCGTCGACGCCCGGGATGAACTTGAGATTGACCTGCGTCTTGGACAAGATGGCTCTCGTGCGCGTGCCGTCGCCCGCCATGGACTCTCTGCTTGTAACCCATCGTCCCCATGGCGACGAGCTGATTGGAATAGTGGAGTGCCCCGGTCAACGTGTCCTTGATGATCTCGAGCTTCGGATGGGCGTATTTCTTGGGAAAGCCCCAGATCTCGCGCCCTGCAGCGATCGGCGGATCGTCGTCGAGATACATTTGGGCGACGAAATTCATCTCCTCGCCTTGATAGCGGCAGGCAATGACCACGCCGCTTTCGGTGTAGCTGCCGAAGCCGGATGAATCCGGCATGTTGATCCATTCGTAATGGACGAGCGGCGAGTCGATTGGCTCCAAAGGCTCGGGCAATTGGGCGCGGACGATATCGGCCTCGGTCTCGTAGGAGATCACCATATATTCCCGATTGACGAAGCGATATGGCCCCTTGGGATAGCTCGGCCCGGCGAGCGGCATGGATGGCAGGTGAAGAATATCTTCGATGCGCATTCGTGTTTCTCCGCAAAGTCTGGAACGCGGCTTCGTCCGGCGAATATCTCGTCAGATCTGGAGTTAGCCGACCCGGCCCCTGCGCGCCAAGCGTCGTCCGACCCGCGGGTTCCTTCTCGATGGTCTCGTTGAAGCTGGTGTGACGCCAGGATGTCACAATAGCGCAATTCTGCACGCCTATGTTTGATGCACGTGACGGAAAGGCAGCCATGGATGCAAAGGCCGATGTGAACTCGCCCAAGCCAGACGGCGTCACCGGCTGGCGACCGGAGCGCTGCGATCAAATTGCGCTGATTTTCCAAGGTGGAGGGGCGCTTGGCGCCTATCAGGCCGGCGTCTATGAAGCGTTGCACGAAGGCGGGATCGAGCCTGACTGGGTGACTGGCGTGTCGATCGGCGCCATCAACGCCGCGATCATCGCCGGCAATTCGCGGTCGCGGCGCCTCGAACGGCTGAAAGCTTTCTGGCAGAAGATCACCGAACGCCACGTCTGGGCCTATACGCCGGACGGCGACATTTACCGGCGGGCGCGCAACGCGACGAGTACGCTGCTCACCATGACCATGGGCCAGCCCGGCTTCTTCAAGCCGCACGGCCTCAATCCCTGGCTGAATGTCGCCGGCGCGCGAACGGCCACGAGCTTTTACGATTCCGCCCCGCTCGCACAGACGTTGAACGAATTCGTCGACTTCTCCCTCATCAACGACGGCAGCATGCGCTTCGCGGTCGGCGCCGTGAATGTGATGAACGGGAATTTCATCTATTTCGACAATCGCAACGAGGTCATCGGCCCCGAGCACATCATCGCTTCGGGCGCTTTGCCCCCGGCCCTGCCGATGGTCAAGATCGGCACCGATTATTATTGGGACGGCGGCATTGTGTCCAACACGCCGTTGCAACACCTGCTCGACCAGAGCGACCTGCGCAATTCTCTGGTCTTTCAGGTCGATCTGTTTTCGGCGCGGGGGGAATTGCCGCGCGACATGGCCGACGTGCTCGGCCGCCACAAGGATATCATGTATTCATCGCGAACCCGCTACAACACGGATATGTATCAGCGTTTGCGCGAATGGAAGACGCGCACTTATGAGGCGCTGGCGAAAATTCCCGAGGATCTGTTGACGGACGAGGACCGCCGGTTGCGCAATGAACTCGCCGACATGCCCGACATGACGATTCTTCACTTGATCTATCAGCAGAAGGCCTATGAAGGGCACGCCAAGGACTACGACTTCTCCGGCACCTCGATGCGCGAACATTGGCAGAGCGGCTATGAGGACACCAAACGCACGCTGATGCATAAAAAGTGGCTCGAACTGCCGGAAAGCGGAATCCTCGTCCATGACGTCCATCGACTGCGGGATAGCTGAGAGCTGCCGCGTCTAATCCGGCATGCCGACGTGCAGTGCCCGGTTTCGCTCCATGATCTCGGCGCGCATTTCCTTGCGCATCTTGCCGGCCTCGAACAGCCGCCGGTCGAGCTCGGTTTCGATCTCGAGCGATGGGACCGTGCAAGGCGTGCCGTCCGCATTGCGCGCAACCATCGTGAAGTAGCAGGAAACGGCGTGGCGATCTTCTTTGGTCGTCAGGTTCTCCGCAACCACCTTGATTCCGATCTCCATCGACGTTCGGCCGACATAATTGACATTGGCCTTGAAGGTCACCAATTCGCCGACCTTGATCGGCTGTTTGAAAATCACCTGATCGAGCGAGGCCGTCACGACGTAAGTCTTGCAATAGCGCGCGGCACAAACATAGGCCACTTGATCGAGGATTTTCAGAATCGTGCCGCCATGAACATGGCCCGAGAAATTGGCCATGTCGGGGGTCATGAGAAAGGTCATGATCAGCGATTTTTCTTGGGTCGCCATGAGACTCTTTTGGATCGAAGGGAAACCCTGCTCTAAAACAATTTTACCGCTCAAGTGAGCAGCGTCTTCATAAGTTGAGGCCCTGCTCACTTTTCTCCGAAGCGAACGTCGATTCTGAGCCATCCCGAGCCGCCCGCGGACGTTACGCCGTGGCCGCCAGCAGCTTCAAACACACGTTCGCTCGGCAGCGAGCCGGGAAAATTCGTGAAAGCCAGCGTCACGCCATTATCGGCGAAGCTCGCGTGCTGGTCACGCCCGAGATAGACGCCATATCCGCCCGTTGTGTCGGGCGGTGGTGGTTGAGGCGCCGGCCCATGCATGAGGATCGTCGAGCCCGCAGTTGAAAGATCCGCCAGATTGGCAATCAGATTAGCAATCTGCGGTGAAGGCTTTCGTACTGTCCAGGTCAGAAAGCTCTTGGATATATCGCGGGCAAATACGCCATTGGACGGACTGTCGATGAACGAGCGTTCCAAACCCATGGACGCGGCGTCAATTTTGCCGTCGGCCTCGGACAGAATGTCGACTTCGACCAAGGCTTGAAAAGCCGAGCCCGTCGGACGGAAACTGTGCCAAGCTTGTGACGCGCCGACCACGATCGGCGTGCCGACGGGCGCTAGATGGAACCAAGTGAAGAATTCCGAAGCTTGCTCGGCTTTTAGATTGAGCGGCACGGAGCGACTTGCCCTTCAGCGCATGCGACGGAAAAGGCCAAGATACACGAGACAATCGCAGCAAAGAACCAGGGATTCATCCGCAGCCTCGGCGATCGCGCACGATCGCAAACAGCCGATGGATGGCCTCTTGATTGCACGTCATGCCGCGGAGGTCGCACATTTGGAAAAGAAGATTTCGAACGGCGAGCGTTCGGTCGCCGAAGAAATTCTTGCCTGGCTGGGGGAATTGGTGCGGCGGCGTCCAGGGGGGAAGGCCAATCACCTCGGTTGAACGCCGCCGACTAATTGGCGCCCCCGTAGAAGTCGAAGGAATTACAGACGCCAACCGAAGCGGTACTCTAACGGATCAATCACAGAGTGCAAGAGCGCTGTCACAAAAATTGATCGAGGCGACCTGGGATCGATTTGCCTTCCTCGTTGCATTGGCTGGCCTTTTTCCGGCGCATGACATTAGAAGATTTGATTTGTGAATTCCAAAATTTGGACGCGGAATTGTGGTCGCGTTCGGCCCAGCTCCGATCGATATCACCATCGTCGAAGGAGTCAGAGCCGCTTCGAGTGCCTGGCCCCCTGGGTTTCCTCAAGCGGCTCGCACTTTGTTGAAAGGATCGCCAATCGAACGATGGGACCCGGCGTTAACCTTCTGTGACGATGAAGTTTCTCCATATGCATCCTCCACAAGTGCTGACCGTTGACATGCCGATGTCATAAGCCAAGAAGGATGGCATGGGCGAGAGGAAGCTCGAACTGTTCTTGAGCTTGGGGCTCGCGCTCGTTGCGGCTTTCGCTATCGGCGCGCCTGCCGCCGGAGCATCGTCTGAGACGCCTCTGGAAATGGCGCAGAAATCCAAGATAGGCAGCCTCGCCAATCCTTACGCCGCCGCAGAAGCTGCGCACGACCCTGTGCTCGCGGCTGAAGGCCATAAGCTCTACAGCAACTTTGGCTGTCCCGGCTGTCATGGGGGTGGCGGCGGGGGCGGCATGTGCCCGCCGATCACCACCGGCGTATGGATCTATGGCGATGCCGACGACACTTTGTTCCATCTCGTTGCGCTTGGCTCCGTCGATCTGCAGAAGCAGGGCTTTTCGAGGCGGGGTTTCCAAAATATCGTCGCGCCCATGCCGGCCTATGGTTCCATCATCACCAAGCCCGATGATCTTTGGAAGATCATCGGGTGGATCAAGATTTAGACCTACAATAACGTGAAGTACCGGGAAGCTCCGGCGGCTACGCGGAAGAATGGTCCGCTCTGACGCAGGGCGTGGCGCTCCCATCTGGCCGAAATTCCATTTGTCGACGGAAGTGGGAGCTGGGCGAGCGGCGCTGGCCGGCTTTCGCGAGCGTGTGGAAAATGCCGTCCGCATAAAGGGGGCACCGGCACGGTGCGGCTCTCACGGTCGGTTATTCCTTTGTCGCCCGGCTAACGAAACATGGTATCGGGCTTACTCGGAAGCTTCTTGACAATAGCCTCGATCTCATCTGCGCCGGGCTCTTTAATCGGCAAACCCGCGCGCATCGCAGCGAAGCACTGGTCAATCCATGGCATATGCGCCTCCGCGAGCGCCGTCACGTCGATCCCACCCGCATTGACGGGCAGAACGGCCGAAACGTCTTTCTCAAGGCCGTTATAAAATCGCTGATCCCCTCCCCCCCTTTGCTGCCAGCTCGCGCATAGGACCACGCCACCACGCAGCGTGGTCCAACTGACTTGATCGAGCGATGAACCGACATATTGAGATCCGCAAAAACATCGGCGACCACGTCGGCGCTGGTCCTTTCGGCTTCATGAGCTCTGATCATCCGCAGCACATTACGTAGCCGACTTCTATCTTTCAGAGAAAGATAGGTTCCGGACCCGGCGACTCCTATGCGCAGAGGCCTTTGCGAGCCATTCGGCAGTGAGTTGACCCAGCGTTTCCACCGCAATTCCCGCTTCCGGCCATCAACCGCCCCCGTTAATTCGATCGAATAGAGGCGCGGTTCATTCCTTACGAATGCGGCCGCGATTACGACGTGGCCAGTTTTTGCGCCGCTTGGCAGTTGATCGAGATGACGCGGCAGTTCCGCCTCGATGGCGGCTGCTAACGCAGCGAGGCATTCTTCCAATGGAAGCACTCGGCCGCACAGGACGCGGTTCATCCAGGCGGAGGGTTCTGTTCCACCGGCCGTCGCGCCAAGGCCTGCGTATCCTAGTAGCGCGATGCCATCGGTTGTCTCTAGACGCATGAGCTTGAGAGCATCTTCCTTCGGAGGACGCCCTTCGTAGGTCACCCGCCGGTCGGCAAGCATCCAGATCGATTCCCGGCCAATAACCGCGACTATCAATGTCATAAGCAACTCCTGGCCGCCCTCATATTGGGCCCATTTTGGACCCTAACGTGGACCTAACGAATTAAGCTATTGGAATTTGTGGCGCTCCCTAGGGGACTCGAACCCCTGTTTTCGCCGTGAGAGGGCGACGTCCTGGGCCGCTAGACGAAGGGAGCAGGCCTCGGCTCAGCGCTTCTATAGCGCCGAATTCGAGCCCGCAAGCCCGGCACGCGGCGGCGTCGGATTCGCCTGTTCGGATTCGCTCGTTATTGCATGATCTCTGAGCAAAGGAGCGCGCTCGACGATTTCGAGCGCGCTCCAATCAAGGCAGATCAGATCAGCAAGAGCCCCTGACGGTGCCAACCGGTCCGCTCGATGCGCTATTGTGCTTGCCCATTCCGCCTTCGCGATCGCTGGTTCCGCTGGTCTTCGAATCGCAAGGCTTGACATTGCCGGAATCGGTCATTGACGGACCGCCCGGGCCGTTTGGATACATCGAGGCTTTGCCCATTCCCCCTTCGCGATCACTGGTTCCGCTGGTTTGGGCCAGACACGCGCCGGAGAGTCCGACCGCCAGCGCGGCGGCGAGAGCCAAATATTTCATGACATCCTCCTTAGTTCTGAAGGGCGGTGAAACGCGTCACCCGAAACAGGTTCGCCTGGAAAGCGAAGCGCAGCGGGATCTGCAACGCGCTTACCGCTCAGCTTTCTATTTTGGAGGCGGATTAGGTAACGTCTGTCTTGCGCAGCCCATCGCATTTTAGCGATGCAAAGCCGCCGACGATGTCCGGAAAGTTCGTCGAATATTCCGCCGCGTCACCTTGCTTTGCAACGTGAAGCACGCCGCGTGCGGTGCGACATTGATCGGTTTCGCGCGCCGAAATGCTCTCGATCCCGATTCGGCCGATGAGCTGCGTTATTCCGCGGGTTCCGCATCGGCAGGCGCCGCGGGCGAAACGACGCGCAAAGTTGGCTTTTCAGTTTCGGCCGAAGTCTCTGAAGCGGCGCCGTTCTGCGGCGCCTCGGCGGGCGCCCGAGAAAGTCGCACAACGGTGCCGATGTCCTTGCCGTCTTGCCGGAGGCCGGCTTCGTCCCTCGGCTCGGATGCAGACGGCTTTTTCTGTCGCCCCGAGCGCAGGGCCGACAGATCGGCTTCGAGCGTTTCGCAGCGCCTCCGGCTGGCGTCGATCAGGCCCTGCAGGCCGGCATATTCGGACTGCAAGCGATCATATTTTTCGACTTGCTGATCGCGTTGCTCGCGAAGCCGCTTCTCGCGGCGCTTTGCATCTTCGAGCGCAGCCTCGTGGGTGCCGATCTGAGCGGCGAGCAAGCGTAGCCTGTTCTGATCCCCCTCGCGCTGCACACGCAAGGCTTCGAACTCGCGGGCGATCCGTTCGGCGCGAGCGGCCTCGGCTTCGAGTTTCCTCTGCAGCGCGGAGCCGTTGCCATCGCTATGTTCGAGATCGCGCTTCAAGAACGCGAGCGCATCGCTGAGCTTGCTGACCTGCGCGATCCGCTCAGTGAGCCGCCTTTCCGTCTCAAGAACCTGCCGGCTCACGTCGCCGAGACGCAGCTCCAATGCAACGGCGCGAGCCTCGGCCGCGGCATGGTTTGCAAGCCTCTCTTCGGCCAAATTCGTCATGGCTTCATGCGCCTGCGCAAGCTCGACGAACGCGTCCTGTCTGCGTTGACTAAGGCCCTCGGCATCGTAGAGCGCCTTGGTGACGGCGCCCAGTTCGGCCAAGGCTTGCGAGAGATCGACCTCGGACTCGGTCAACATCTGCTCGTATTCGCGATTCTCCCGCGTGCGCTGCTCGAGCTTCTCGTTGAGCGCGCTGATCTCGGCGGCGCGGCGGCCAAGCTCACTGCGGTCGGCGGCATGGGCAAGCTTCGTTTGCGCCGCGCGCAGCTCAACGCGGCGCTGCTCGACCGCGAATTCGGCCCGAAGCTGATCCCGTTCGGCAAGAATTTCCTGAACGGAAAGGGGCACCTGCATCTCGAGCCGCCGACGGGTAAGTCGGTTCGCCCGCCGCCAGAAGGCGGGTGCGAAGGCGAGCGCCGCGAGCCCTGCGAACAGGAACCCGAGGGCGAAAATCATGATTTGTTCGATCACGCGGCTCTGCTCACTCGGTCCGAGCGCGGAATTATGGCATTTAAGTAGGCCGAGATCAAAATTCGGCCAGCCACAATCAGTTTACAGGAGAGCGCGCGCCTAGCCTCAGAAGGGGTTCCAGGTCGCGTAGGGCGTGAATTTCAAATAGCCAAGATTGAGCCCGAGGCGGGCGCCGAGTCCGGAACGAATCGGGACCACGACGATATTCTGGTCGGCCAACGCGGTCATACCGAAACCGCCGACGAAATAGGCCGAACCATCGACGCCGCCGAAGCGGCGAAAAACCGCGCCCACCGCCGGCAGGCCGTAGACGAGCATCATCGTTCGGTCACCATCGGCGCCGGCATCGAAGCCGAGCGATGGTCCCTGCCAGAAGACTTTGAGATCTCCGGCATTGCGCGTGTACATGACGCCTTCGCCGTAACGCAGCCCGCCGATAAAGGCGCCGCTCGCTTCTTGGCCAAGGATATAACCGTTGGGGCGCCCCCAGCGCCGGGTCGCGGCCTCGACGACCTCGGCGAGACCGCGCGAAATTGTGCCGAAGAAGTGATGGCCGGCGCGAATCACTTCATCGCCGTCGAATTGGCTTGGCTGCTGTTCGGTTGTGGCCAACGCGGCATGCGGCTTGCCAATAGCTGCGCCGGCCGCAGCTATCAAAGCCAGTTTGAGCGCGATTTCTCGGCGCGAATATGCGTGCATGAACGCCTCCAGATGTAGAGAGCGTGCCGCTCCTTCAGCAAATCTCGGCCAACATGGTTAAAGGAAGATTACGCCAATCTTGCGCCGAGATGGGCAGGCACCGCGGCGCGGTCGCCCCAAGCGACGAAAGAGCTATTCATGAATTTGGTCGCAGTCTTTCCGTAACGCAGCGGCTGGCCGTCGCGGCCGAGGACTATTCCGCCCGCGGCACGCAGGATCGCGTCGCCCGCCGCCGTATCCCATTCCATCGTCGCCCCAAAGCGCGGATAAATATCCGCCGAGCCGTCGGCGATCGCGCAGAATTTCAGCGACGAGCCGATCATGCGGCGTTCCTTGACCGGCAATTTGGCCAGAAATGTCGTGGTGCGCGGGTCAGTATGCGACCAACTCGTCAGCGCGATCAGCCCGTCCGCGCCCGGGCGGCGGATGTGAATGTGCCGGCGCTGATCGGGCGGCGGCAGTTTCGCACCTGGAAGAACCGGAAAAGAGACGACCGTCTCGCCCGCCATCCAGATCTGTTCCAGGGCCGGCGCGTAGACGACGCCGACCTTCGGCTGGCCATTCACGATGAGCCCAATGTTGACGGTGAACTCCCCCTTGCCGGCAAGAAACTCGCGCGTTCCATCGACTGGATCGACCAGGATGAAAGCCTCGCCCAACTGCACCCTGGCACTGTCCGCGGCGGCCTCTTCCGAGACGACCGGCAGATCCGGCAGGCGCGCGGCAAGGCCCGCGAGGATAATCGCCTCGCCGGCAACATCGGCGTCGCAGACGGGACTCTTGTCGGCTTTTATCTGAGCGTGACTGTCGCTTTTATAGAAGCCCATGATCGCCGCGCCGGCGGCCACGGCGAGTTCCGCAAAGATCTCCGCGACCGCTTCGCAGTTGAGGTCGAGGCGATCTGGCATATGGCTCGTTTTGACTGACATGGGATCCTGGAGCGCAGGCTCTCCCCTGAATGCGGCAAATCGGGCGCTGTTTCAAGTCTCTGAGCTTCAGAAGATGAACACGGCGCCGCGATGCTTTGCAAAGGCTGGGACGGCGTGTAACGAGAATGCCGCACCATCATTCCTGATTCGTCTTATCTTAAAGAGCTGCCTTTATGGTCCGGCTCGGTCGCGGCGAATGGAGCCGTTTGTGCTGCATCGCAGCGAGGCGGATCTGCCGCAGCCGTGGCGGAGCGTTGCGGCTCCAGCTTTCCGTACGAACTCTTGCTTGCCGAAGGGATGAAACATGACGGACTTCGCGCTCAACCCCCTCGACCTTGCGGCGCTCTTGTGTTCGCGGGTGTGCCACGACGTCATCAGTCCGGTCGGCGCCATCGTCAATGGGCTCGAAGTGCTCGAAGAGGAGAATGATGCCGAAATGCGCGGCTTCGCGCTTGAACTCGTCAAGAAGAGCGCCCGTACGGCCTCGGCGCGGCTTCAATTCTGCCGCCTCGCCTTCGGCGCGGCCGGCTCGGCCGGCGCCTCGATCGATACTGGCGACGCCGAACTCGTCGCGCGCGGTCTGCTTGCCGATGAACGGACGCGACTCGAATGGGATGTGCCGCGCGTTCTGATGCCAAAGGACAAAGTGAAGCTCATCTTGAACCTTTGCCTGATTGCCGCCGCTGCGATCCCACGCGGCGGTGCGATCGCGGTGAAAGTAAGCGGCGCGGAATTGATCACGCGGATCGAAGTCGAAGCAAAAGGCGCCAACGCGCGGCTCGCCAGCCATGTGCCGCAGCTGCTCGCCGGCACGCCGGAAAACAATCAAGTCGATGCGCAGGGGATCCAGGCCTTTTATACCGGCCTTGTGGCGCGGGCGGCGAAACTGACGCTTAACGTCGCGGCGAGCCCCGACTTGGTGCGGCTCGAGGCGTGCCCCGCAACGGCGAGTGCTCTGGCCGGCGCCCCGGCGTGACCGGACCCCTGATTTAACCTTCAAACCGCTCGTATTTCTCAAAACTTTTAACGGTTTGAGGTTCAAGGCTCCTTAACGCATCGGCGCGATAGTCCTGGCCGGGTGCAGCCGCGCTAACTGCCCCGGGCGGAGCCATGGACGAATTACTCAACGACTTTCTGGTTGAGACCGGCGAGCACCTCGAAGCCGTTGGCGAACAGCTCGTTCTGTTCGAACGCGATCCTTCGAACGGCGGTGCTATCGGCAGGATCTTCCGCCTGTTCCATACGATCAAGGGAACCTGCGGCTTTCTCGGTCTGTCGCGGCTCGAACATCTCACACATGTCACCGAATCCCTGATTGGCCGCCTGCGGGATGGGGCCCCGGCGACGCCGGAGACCGTGTCGCTCATTCTGACCGCGGTTGATCGGGTGAAGTTCATTCTGGCTTGGCTTTCGAACACCGCCAAAGAACCGGAAGGCGACGACTGCGCCCTGATCGAAGCCTTGCAGGCCAACCTCAGCGGTTCCGCGTCACCCCCGGCAGCCGAACCGGATTCTGCCAAACCGCCCGAGCCGATGATGACCGGACCCCCGCTCCCCCCGGCGCCAGCCGCGGCGGAGACGGCATCCGTCGAAATCGGCGCAGCGCGCAGCCTGCTGCCCCATGTCGGCCCGACGGGCCGGGCGGAGACCATTCGGGTTGCGGTCGGCGCCCTCGAACGGATCATGATCCTGGTTTCGGAACTGGTCCTGACCCGCAACCAGCTTCTCGAAATCACCCGCCATCAGGAGGATGTGACGGTCAAAGCCCCGCTGCAGCGGCTTTCGAGCCTGACGACCGATCTGCAGGACGCCGTGATGCGCGCCCGAATGCAGCCGGTCGGACGTCTCTTCGCCAGTCTGCCGCGTCTCGTGCGCGAGCTCGCCGCCGAGCTCAAGAAGAAGCTTTACCTCGTCACCGAAGGCGCCGACACCGAGCTCGACCGGCAGCTTGTTGAACTCATCCGCGATCCTCTCACGCATCTGCTGCGCAATTGTGCCGATCACGGCATAGAGCCACCCGACAAACGTCTGGCAATCGGCAAGCCCGAAGAAGGAACGATCAAAGTCACCGCCACGCACGAGGCCGGCTATATCACGATCAATGTTTCTGACGACGGCCGCGGTCTCGATCTGGAACGCATCCGCTATAAGGCTTTGGCCAAAGGCCTGGTCAACGCGGCCGATGCCAAGAATCTCTCCAACGACGAAATTGGCCGATTCATCTTTGCTCCGGGATTTTCGACATCGTCGAGCGTCACCAGCATTTCGGGGCGCGGCATAGGCATGGATATCGTGCGCGACAATATCGAGTCGATCGGCGGATCGATCTCGCTCACGACCACGGCCGGAAAGGGCACGCGCTTTTCGCTGAAGATTCCGCTCACCTTGGCGATCGCGCCGGCGCTGCTCGTCGAAGCGCGCGGTCATCAATTCGCTCTGCCGCAGCACTGCGTCGTCGAAGTCGTCCGGATAGATTCCGAAAGTGGGCATTCGCTCGAAAGAATTCAGGGCAGCCTGATGTTGAGGCTGCGAGACGAGGTCCTTCCGGTCGCCGATCTCGAAAGCGTCCTCGGCCTCGAAGCCAAGGAACTCGCCCCCGGCGCGCTCGTCATCGTCATGCGCGTCAACTCGCGTTCCTTTGGGACCATTGTGGACGCCGTGAGCGATGTCCAGGAAATTGTCGTCAAGCCCCTCGGCGGTTCGCTGGCGCATCTGGAAGTCTTTTCCGGTCATACGATCCTTGGTGACGGCTCCGTGGTCCTGATCCTGGATCCGACCGGAATCGCCGGCCGGATCGGCTTCGAGCGCGCCAGCGATTATACGGTGGGGCGCGCGGTCGAGGCCTTTGTGCCCGCCGAGGAGAATACCCGCTTCATTCTGTTCCGGGCCGGCCCGGGCGCGCCAAAGGCCTTGCCGCTCTCGCTTGTCGCGCGAATTGAATCGGTTCCCGCTTCGGAGATCCATCTCTCGGACGGCGTCTTCGTCATGCAGCATCAGAACCAGCTCATGCCGTTGGTGCCGCTCATTCCTTCCGACCGGGCATTGCCCGAGGAAGGCAATCCGGTTCTGGTACTCGGCATTGGCGGCGAGAGCATGGGCTTGCTCGTCGAAGAAATCATCGATGTCGTCGAAGCGCGTCTTGACATCCAGATTGCCGGCGTCTCCTCGAGCATCATCGGGACCGCTGAGATCCGTGGCGAAGTCGCGGAAATTCTCGATGCCACTCATTTCATGCGCATCGGCCGGCCCAACGCCTATTCCCGCGGCTTTGCTAATCAGTTTCGGATTCTTCTGGTCGACGACAAGCCGTTCTTCCGCGACATGCTGGCGCCGCTCCTCATTGCGGCAGGCTATCGCGTGACGACTGCGGCCTCGGGCGAGGATGCGCTCGCCATATTCGAGAAGGGCGCACATTTCGATGCCGTCGTGACCGATACCGATATGCCAAACATGAGCGGTTATGCCCTCGCGCAGCGGCTCACGAGCGATCCGCGACACGCCGGCCTGCCGGTGATCGCACTCGCGGCGCACGCGGCGCCGAGCGTGCTGCAAGCGGCAGCCGAGAGCGGAATGTACGGCGCCGTCGGCAAATTCGATCGCCCGGCCCTGCTGGAAATGCTTGGCCGGATCCTCGAATCCTACCATCTCAACAAGCACGATCTCGAGTCACGCGTCATTGGGGCCGCCGCATGAACCTCCTTCTCCGAAGCGAGACCGAGCCGGCCGATGGTATGACCGGTCCCGAGGGCGACGAGCGTCATTGCTTCATCGTCTACGTCGGCGGCGAGCCGTTCGGGCTTCCCGTCGATTGCGTTCAGACGATCTTCCGGATCGAAGCGATAACGCCGGTGCCGCTCGGCCCGCGGGAAATCGTCGGCCTCGTCAATCTGCGCGGCAAGATCGTGACCGCCGTCAGTCTGCGCCGCCGGCTGCAAATGCCGGACGCGCCGCAGACGAAATCGGCGCTGGCAATCGGAATGGAACATCGCGGCGAGAATTTCGCGCTCGTCGTCGACGAGGTCGGTGACGTGATATTCGTCAATCCGCAGACGCAAATCCAACTGCCGCCGCATCTCGATCAACATAGGGCGAAGCTCACGCAAGCCGCCTATCGCCTCGATCATGAAATTCTTTCACTGCTCGACGTTGGATCCCTTTTCGACTTCCAGCGACGAATTTGACCAATGGATGATGACATAGAGTGATGCAGATGCGGGAGTTGGACATGAAACAGGTCTTGGTGGTCGATGATTCCACCGTCATCAGGAAGGTGGCAAAGCGAATTCTGGAAGGCATGAACTTCCAGACCCTCGAGGCGGAAGATGGCCGCAAGGCGCTCAGCGCCTGCGCTTATGTGATGCCGGACGCGATCTTGCTCGATTGGAACATGCCGGTGATGGACGGCTTCGAGTTCCTTCACGAGCTGCGCAAAATGCCTGGGGGACTGAAGCCGAAGGTCGTCTTCTGCACCACGGAGAATGACGTCGCGCACATCGCGCGCGCCATTCATGCCGGCGCGGACGAATATATCATGAAGCCGTTCGACAAACAGATCCTGCAATCCAAGTTGGAAGAGATCGGCCTGATCGAGCCCGTCGCGTGAGCGTGCAATTCTAGTTGGATCGGCCCACCTCATGCCGAAATCAGTCGTTTTCGCAGACCCGCAAGCCGAGTCCGCGTCCGTATCGCGCCCAAATCTATGGGAGAGCGACAGGTCCCGCCTGCCCCGCCCGTCGCAACGGGTGATCGTGATTGGCGCCTCGACCGGCGGTCCGCAGGCCGTGCCCATCGTCCTCAAAGGACTGATGCCGGTTCTTCAGCGCATGCCTGTCTTCATCGCCTTGCACATTCCTCCGCAATTTACCGAGACGATCGCCGAACAGGTCGAAAGAGCCACCGGTCTGCCGGCCCACACGGCCCGCCACGGCGAGGAGGTGAGGAACGGCCGGATCTACATATCGCCCGGCAATCTGCATCTTTCCGTTGCGCGGCTCGGGGAATTGGCGGTGGTGGTGCTGTCCGATACGCCGCCCGAAAACTTCTGCAAGCCGTCAGTAGACGTTCTGTTTCGCACCGCCGCGCTTGCTTATGGCGCGGACGTAATCGGGATAATTCTCACTGGAATGGGCAGCGACGGGCTGTTGGGCTCACGCGCCATTGTCGAAGCCGGCGGCGTCGTGATCGCGCAGGACGCCGCTTCCTCGGCCGTATGGGGAATGCCGCGCTCGGTCGCACAGGAAGGTCTGGCCCACGCGGTGCTGCCGCTCGATTTGATCGGTCCCGCCGTCTGCCGCTTGTTGTCAGCGCGCGTTTTTCAAGAGAAGCAATCATGACATCAGATTTTGATGCGCTTCGCAAGCTTCTCAGCCGCAACTCCGGTCTTTCGCTCGATGCGGAGAAGGCCTATCTCGCCGAGAGCCGTCTTCAGCCGATCATGCAGAGGCTTGGCCTCGGTGACCTCGGCGCGCTCGTCAAGCGGCTGCTCTCCGGAGCCGACGCCGAATTGCTGCGCGATGTGGTCGACGCCATGACCACGAACGAGACTTTCTTTTTTCGTGACCGGGTGCCGTTTGAAAATTTCCGCCTGGTCATTCTGCCGAAATTGCTGCAGGCAAGGAAGGAATCAAGGCAAATCAGGATCTGGTGCGCCGCCTGTTCGACCGGCCAGGAGCCATATTCGCTTGCCATGCTCCTTGACGGGGAGGCACATAAGCTCGCCGGATGGAGCGTGGACATTCTGGCGACGGATTTGTCGCGCAGCGTCATCGCCGCGGCCCGCGAAGGGGTCTATACCCAATTCGAAATGCAGCGCGGCCTGCCAATCTCACAGCTTCTGCGCTATTTCAGAGAGCAAGGGGACCGCTGGCGTATCAATGAACATTTGCGCTCGCGCGTCCGCTTCGAGGAATTCAACCTGCTCTCGGATTATGGGGTGCTCGGCCGCTTCGACGTGATCTTCTGCCGCAACGTGTTGATCTATTTCGACGTGCCCACCAAGCAGAACGTCTTGAACCGCATGGCCCAGATTATTTATCCCGACGGCTATCTGGTTCTGGGCGCGGCCGAGACCGTGGTCGGATTGACCGAAGCCTTCGTGCCGCATGAGGAGCATCGCTCGATCAACATATTGCGTCCCGCCTCGCGTGCGGCGCGCCCGCCCTTGATGCTGGCGACGGGATGATCGAGCGGGCCAAGGCACTGGCCCGCCTTCCAAAAATAAGCGGCTCTCTTCGGCGCTCAGGCAGGCATCAGCTCTTCGTCTTCGCTCGGCTCGCGTAGAACATAGCCGCGACCCCAGACCGTCTCGATGTAGTTGCGGCCACGGCTCGCATTGGCTAGCTTCTTGCGCAGCTTGCAGATGAAAACGTCGATGATCTTCAGTTCCGGCTCGTCCATGCCGCCATAAAGGTGGTTGAGGAACATTTCCTTCGTCAGAGTCGTACCCTTGCGCAGCGAGAGCAGCTCCAACATCTGATATTCCTTGCCGGTCAGGTGAACCCTGTTGCCGGCGACTTCGACAGTCTTCTGATCGAGATTGACGACGAGGTCGCCGGTCGTAATCACCGACTGCGCATGACCCTTCGAGCGTCGGACGATGGCGTGGATGCGGGCGACAAGCTCGTCCTTATGAAAGGGCTTGGTCAGATAATCGTCGGCGCCAAAGCCGAGGCCCTTTACTTTGTCCTCGATCCCGGCAAGGCCCGAAAGGATGAGGATAGGGGTTTTGACTTTCGCCACCCGCAGGGTCCGCAGCACTTCGTAACCCGACATGTCCGGCAGATTGATGTCGAGAAGGATGATGTCGTAGTCGTAGAGCTTGCCGAGATCGATGCCTTCCTCGCCGAGATCCGTCGTATAGACGTTAAAATTCTCGGACTTGAGCATCAGCTCGATGCTTTGCGCGGTCGCGCTGTCGTCTTCTATGAGTAACACGCGCATATTAGGCCCCTAGCCTTGCCCTCTCTGGTCGGCACGCGAAGCTACTTTTTCGCACGCACCGCTGCAGCGCGAAGTACGCATCGCCGCGGGCGGCAAGGTCGATCCAGCCGAACCGATTTCTTAAAGTTAACGGTCATTGGTTAACAAAATCATTCCAGGCGCCCCTCGAAGGCAGGGCAAAACGAGACTCCTCGCAGGGCCCGGTAGGGGGAGGGCGGGCCTCTTTCATGCGAATCAGACAAGAGCTCAAATCATACATGAACCTGCTGCTTGTCGCCCAGTCACCACGCAGGTCATGGGTAAGGAAGCAGCAACTTTGATCGGGCATATTCTATCTGTCTCGTCACTGGAATTGACCGAGGGTTGCGGATGGCCCTGCGTTTCGGAGTTTCAAAATCATGAAATCGCGGGATACGCTCATTCGCCTGAAGCAATTCCACGTCGAGGAAAGCCGCCGCAAGCTTGCGCAAATCGAGGCGATGATCGGCGAATTCGCCCGCATGGCGGGCGACCTCGACCGGGAGATTGCCCTCGAGGAGCAACGGGCGGGCATCTCCGACACGGCGCATTTCGCCTACCCGACCTATGCGCGCGCCGCCCGCGCGCGTCGCGACAACCTGATGCGCTCCTCCGAGGAGTTGCGCGGCCAACTCGATGATGCCAAAGCCCGGCTCGAAAGCGCCCTTGAAGAACTCGGCAAGATGACAAGCCTGGAGGGGCGTGAAAAAGGCCTGGAACGCGACTCCGAAGCGGTCGACCGCGGCCCCGCCATCGTCCCTATCGGTCTGCGCGCCGCGCGCGCCTGACCGGCTTCGCAGCGAACCCGCTCGGCGGCGTCGCGCAGGGCTCGTCCCGCTCACGACTTGGATTGGGCGAGATCAGCTGCGCCGCATTTCTGCAAAGTGCCCGTTTCACGTCATCAAATGCCCCCAATCAACAAATTAGAGGGCATATCGACGCAAACAGGATGTCTTGCACAGCGCCTGGCGCCGACCACTTAGAGAGTCATGAAGCGCTTCTTCGAATTCGTCTGGCCTGCCCTCGGCTTGGCCGCGGTGGTCGTATCGATCTGGTTGCTTCACGAGCAATTTCGTGGGGATGCGATCGGCCCCGAAGTCTGGGCCGACCTCAAAGCCATCCCGCCCGGCCAATATGCGCTGGCGATCATAGCCACCCTCGTCGCCTATGCCGCGCTCGCCTGGTATGACCGGATCGCGCTCCTGCATCTCGGCGTGAGGCATATTTCCTGGACCTTCATCGCGCTCTGCTCGTTCACCACCTATGCCTTGGCGCATAACATTGGCGCCTCGGTTTTTTCCGGCGCGATGGTCCGTTACCGCGCCTATTCGACAAAGGGCCTGACGCCGGCCCAAATCGCCCTTCTCGTCGGCCTGAGCTCGCTCACTTTCGGATTGGGCGTGTTGCTTCTCGGCGGCCTCCTTCTGGTCACCGATCCCCGGCAATTGCAGAGACTTACCGGCATGCTGCCGCATGTTCTGACGGAGCCGACCGCGGCGCGTGCGATCGGCGTGATCTGTCTTGGGCTCGTCGTCGCTTATGCGGCCGGTTCGATCTTCAATCTTAAGCCGCTCAACTTCGGAAAGTTGCGCATCGAATATCCCCGCCCAGGCATCGCGCTTCGCCAATTCATCGCCGCACCGATGGAGATCATGGGCGCCGCCGCGATCATCTATTTCGCCCTGCCGCAGCAGGGCAATCCGGGCTATTTCGTGGTGCTCGGCGTGTTCATGGCATCTTTCTCGGCCGCGCTCGTCTCCGAGGCGCCGGGCGGTCTCGGCGTTTTCGAGCTTCTCTTCATCAGGGCGATGCCGGCCATGGCCCAGCACAGAGTCCTGACCGCCCTGCTCGTGTTCCGCTTCTTCTATCTTGTCCTGCCGCTCGTCTTCGCAACCATCACCGTGATCATCTTCGAGCGGGGCCAGCTGCGAGAGGCGCTGAGCCGCGCAAACGCCGCCGAAGCCGGCAGACCGGACGCGCCGAGAGAGAAGACGAAAGGGCAACCGCACCCTGCCGATGTTACCTGATCGGCGGCGATAGGGATTGGAACGGCCCTAAAGGCTCGTCACGCAGGACTTATTCACATCCTGTATTGCTGGATGCGGGTCGTCCGAAGCCCGGCGAGCCCGTGATGATCAATCGACATTTGCCAGGATAGAAACTCATCGACCGTCAGCGTATAGCGGCTGCAGGCCTCCTCCAGGGAGAGGAGACCGCCGCGCACGGCTGCGACGACTTCCGCCTTGCGGCGGATGACCCAGCGCTTGGTCGTGACCGGGGGAAGATCTGCCACAGTCAGCGGGCTCCCGTCTGGCCCGATGACATATTTCACCCTCGGGCGGTGCAGTTCGGCCATGGTCTCAACTCACATACTTGCATACTTGACTGACCCTTGGCCGCAGAGAATAGAGCGGGCAACTTAAGATTTGGCTAAGCGTGCCGCGTCGCTTTAGCACAACAATCGACGTATAAATTAGCCGAATATTTATAAATACGCTAAGAGTTGCTTCATATATGTATCGACATGAAACGGGATATTTAAGATTATTAAGGAATTGGCCTTCACCCGCGCCATTGCCCGGCGGCGTCGGCTCCCTTGGTTGCATTCGCCTCGGCGGAATGATTTAGATGATTAAATCAGCTTTTGCCCGTCAGTCCCCAAGAAGGCGCTTGGCGCCCCATGTCGGGATGCCGATCGACCACTATATGGATCGCGTAATTGAGTTCCATTGCTCCGAACGGCTTTAGGGAGTTTTGCCGAGACATTCACTTCGCTCCCCTCTGAGACAGCGGCGATGCCCGAATTCCGCAACAGCCTTGACCTGCCGAAGCCGGCCGCTGAGACGCGGGTGGTCGTCGCCATGTCCGGCGGGGTTGATTCCTCGGTCGTCGCCGCGCTGCTCAAGGAGCAGGGCTATGAGGTCATCGGGGTAACTCTGCAGCTCTACGATCACGGGGAAGCGGAGCACCGCAAGGGCGCCTGCTGCGCCGGCCAGGATATTCACGACGCGCGTCGGGTCGCGGCAAAGCTCGAAATTCCGCATTATGTCCTCGATTACGAAGACCGCTTCCGCGAAAAGGTCATCGATCGGTTTGCCCGCAGCTATGCCGAAGGCGAGACGCCGGTCCCCTGCATTTCCTGCAACAGCGAGATCAAATTCGCCGATTTCTTCGAGACCGTGAAGGATCTCGGCGCCGATCTTCTCGCCACCGGCCATTACGTCGCCTCGCGGCTGGACGAACATGGGATGCGCGCGCTTTTCCGGGCAAAGGACATAAGTCGCGACCAAAGCTACTTTCTATTCGCCACCACGCCGACGCAACTCGAGCGCGTGCGCTTTCCACTGGGCGATATGCAGAAATCCGAAGTTCGCGGCATCGCGCGCCGCCTCGGCCTGCCTGTGGCGGACAAGGCCGACAGCCAGGACATCTGCTTCGTGCCGGCGGGAAAATATAGCGATTTCATCGAGCGCATGTGGCCGGAGGCGGCCGTGCCGGGCGATATCGTCCATGTCGACGGCCGCGTGCTCGGCCGCCATGCCGGCGTGATCCATTATACGATCGGGCAGCGGCGCGGTCTCGGCATCAGCCTTCCTGGCACAGGCGAGCCGCTTTATGTGGTCAGGCTCGACGCTGACAACGCGCGGGTCGTCGTCGGCCCACGCCAAGCTTTGGCAACGCGGCTCGTGCACCTGCGTGCCTTCAATTGGATTGGCGACGGCAACCTGGCTGAATGCGCGGGGGCGGAGCGTGAAGTTTTCGCGCGCGTGCGCTCGGCGAAACCGCCGGTCCCGGCCTATTTGAGGTTCGAGCGCGGCGAGGCCACGGTGGAGTTTGCCAGCCACGAGGACGGCGTATCGCCGGGTCAGGCCTGCGTGCTCTATGCCAGCGAGCTCGCCGGCGCGCGGGTTCTGGGCGGCGGTTTCATCAGCGCGACAGAACCGGCAACGCCGCACTCTGAGCGCACGGCACAAGATCCGGCTTTCGCCGCGGCCGGCCGCTAGATGGGCAAACTCGAGACCCAACGCGCGCCCGTGCGACGCCGCACGACTCGCGATCGCGCGCATCCCATACAAGGCTTCGACAATTCGCATGTGGAGCGCGCCTATGCGCGCTGGGCCCCGGTCTATGATCTCACCTTTGCCGCGGCGATGCACCCGGGCCGCAAACTTGCCGCGGCGGCGGCGAGCCGGCACAAAGGCGGACTCATCCTCGATGTCGGCGTCGGAACCGGACTCGAACTGCCGATGTTTGCGCCGACGACGCGCATCGTCGGCGTCGATCTTTCCGAGCCTATGTTGCGCCGCGCGGCGCGTCGAATTGATCTTGCGGCTCTCCACCAAGTCGCGGGTCTCGCGGTCATGGACGCCTGCCGGCTCGCCTTCGCCGACGCCACCTTCGATGTCGTCGTCGCACCCTACGTGCTGACCGTGCTGCCGAGGCCAGAAGCCAGTCTCGACGAATGGGCCCGCGTTCTGAAGCCGGGCGGCGAGATCGTGCTCGTCAATCACATCGGCGCTGCAGGCGGCCCGCAGGCCTGGATCGAGGCACGGCTGGCAAAAAACAGCGCCGCGCTCGGCTGGCGGCCGGAATTCCCTTGGCGGATCCTCGCCGATTGGCTGGCAAGCAAGGCCGGCCTCATGCTCACTGAGCGTCGCGCGCTGCCGCCATTCGGGCTCTTCACCTTGGTCCGCATCATGAAGCCGGCGGCGCAAGCGAATACCTAGACCGGCATTCGCTTCGATGTGAGAATTGTGAACTTGTCACGATCGCGCGGCATATTAAGCTTTCCCCAACGAGAACGATTGAACCGGGGGAAACTCAGGTGTGGAACCAGGTCTATAACCCGTTCGGCAACGCTCTGTTGTCGACGCTCGCAGCCGCGCTTCCCGTCGCCACGCTCCTTGTTTTGATCGCATCAAACAAAGTGAAGGCGCATATCGCGGCGGTTATCGCGCTGATCGTCGCCAATCTCGTCGCGATCTTCTTCTTCACGATGCCGATCGGACTGTCGCTGCGCGCCACTCTGCTCGGCGCAGTCACCGGATTCTTCCCGATCGGCTGGATCGTGCTCAATGTCATTTTCCTCTATCGGCTGACTGTCGAAAGAGGCGCCTTTGCGAGGCTGCAGAGTATGATCGGCGGCGTCACCCAGGACCGGCGTCTTCAACTGCTCCTTATCGCATTTTCATTCGGGGCATTCTTCGAGGGTGCTTCCGGATTCGGCACGCCGGTGGCCGTGACCGGCGCGATCCTGATCGGGCTCGGCTTCTCGCCGCTCGCCGCCTCGGGGCTCTCGCTCATCGCCAATACCGCGCCTGTGGCCTATGGCGCGCTCGGCACGCCGATCGCGGGGCTCGCCACCGCCACGGGACTCGATCCGGGTCTGCTCGGCGCGATGGTCGGACGGCAGCTGCCGTTCTTCTCGCTCATCGTGCCGTTCTGGCTGATCTGGGCCTTCGCCGGCTTCCGCGGCATGCTGGAGATCTGGCCCGCAATCTTGGTCGCAGGCGTCTCTTTCGCGGTCCCGCAGTTCCTGATTTCGAATTTCGTCAATCCTTGGATCGTCGATATCGGCGCGGCGCTGATTTCCATGGCCTGCCTCATCGGCTTCTTGCGTCTCTGGCGGCCGGCCGTCATTTGGACGTCTCCCGCCTTGCGCAGCCGCGACGAATTCGCGGACCTGGTTCAGCCGCCGCAGAAGGCGCCACCGCAACATACTCAAGTTTGGATGGCGCTGCTGCCTTGGATCATCGTCTGCATCGTGCTGCTGGTCTGGGGCACCGACTGGTTCAAAAAAGCGGTCAACCCGTTCGCGACCTACGCCTATGCGGTTCCGCATCTCAACAAGCTGATCAACAAAATGCCGCCGGTCGTTCTCCATCCGACGCCGGAGGCGGCGGTCTTCTCCTTCACCTGGCTGACCTATACAGGATCGGGAATGTTGATCGCCGCGATCATTTCCGGGCTGCTAATGGGATTTTCGCCGCAGCGGCTCGTGGTCTCCTACGGCAAGACAATCAAAGTTTGCGCCTATTCGCTGATCACCATCTCCGCCATGCTTGCGATCGGCACGTTGACGCGCCTTTCCGGAATTGACGCGACCCTCGGCCTCGCCTTCGCCGGCGCCGGCGTGCTCTATCCTTTCTTTGGCACGTTGCTCGGCTGGCTCGGGGTGGCCTTGACCGGATCCGACACGGCTTCGAACATATTGTTCGGGAATTTGCAGAAGATCACGTCCCAGCAGCTTCACCTGTCGCCGATCTTGATGAGCGCCGCCAATTCCTCCGGCGGCGTCATGGGCAAGATGATCGACGCGCAGTCGATCGTCGTTGCCTCGACCGCCACCAGTTGGTTCGGACACGAAGGTTCGATCCTACGCTTCGTGTTCTTCCACTCGATCGCGCTCGCCTGCCTCGTCGGCATTCTCGTCATGCTGCAAGCCTATGTCGCGCCTTTCAGCGCGATGGTGGTGCATTGATCGGCGTGATCCCCTGTCCGGATCGCCTGGGAGCGCCTTGACACTCTCTCGACGGGGGGCCTATACCCCGGCGCCTCGACGCGAGGCATTGGCAACGCGGAACTCCATCGGCGCAGCGCAGAACTGCGCGCGGCGGCTGCGTGGCGGAGTAGCTCAGCTGGCTAGAGCAGAGGAATCATAATCCTTGTGTCGGGGGTTCGAGTCCCTCCTCCGCTACCAACCCGATCAATGGCTTAGTGCGAATTTGGGACGCCGGAGTTGGATTTTTTATGTTGCACATGTTGCAACGGCAAACCATTGATTCCAAAATGTTCGCGGCAGCTCCACGCGACATGAAATTCAACGGGAACCGCCCGAAATCGGCGACGCGCCGGGATCAAAGGAAGTGCGCCGCCTCTTGCGCTGCTCTTGGATGGCGATCATATCTTTGTTAAGGCCGTGCGCTCCGTGAGCCGACACCTTTTCGCGAAAGAAGCGGCCCGCGCCGGGCAGTGGTCTTCGCCTCGAGCGAAGGAACGCGCCCGTAATAGTCTGGCCGGTCTCGATCAAAATTATTATCATTATTAGGCGCTAGAGCGCTTTGGCCGCGCTGGTGTCGAACTGCCGGCGCGGCTGGGCAGTTGATGGGGAATAAATCGGGGGGAACCGGCCATGGCAACAATTCTGATCATTGTGTTGCTTATCATTCTCTTGGGCGGCGGCGGATACGGCTACCGTCGATTTGGGACGCGCGGCGCGGGCGGCGTTTTGGGCCTGGTCCTCGTGATAATCTTGATCCTTTGGCTGCTCGGGCAGCTTTGAACTGGCGAGCCCCAGGTAGCGCTTCATCTCCTTTGCCAAAACGCAACATCTAACGAGATTCGTGCAAGGGCAGACGGATTGCCTTGCAGGTGCGTCAGAATCAGATGCTAAGAATGAGCTTCTTGCCGGGGGGCGAAACGATGAAGGCTCTATTTGTTGCGACTGTGCTCACCATCATAGCGGCTGTCACAGTTACCGTGCTCACGACTCGTCCACAGCAGGTCGTGTCGGCGTGCACGGCAGCGGAGTGCTAGGATACGGGCGCTCATCTCCAAGGCCACGGCCTTGCGTTGCAACACGAGCGCGCGCTTTGGCGCGTGGCCTTAGAGCGTCCCGATATGACCGGATTGTCGACGATCGCGCGCTCGAAGAGCGCGGAACCGAAGGCCTGTCATCACATGGCGCAAGTCGCCGCCGTAAATCCGATGTCAAGCTTCAGGGAAGACGTCGGCAACCGATCCGCTGCGCGGCAACGCCCGCACGAGGTGATGTTCCAAGGCGACGCGCGCGTAGGGCTCGTCAATGCTCTTGATTCGGTACTGAAGATCGCTTCCCAGGGGCGGCAACTGCGCTACCACCACGAACGTCTGGTCCGACTTTAGGGAATATCCCGCACGCGAATTTAGCGTCACAGTTTCCCCGGTCTGGTAACGGTGGCTCACGGAAGCTGCTATCATACCCAATGACTTAGGTATTGATCTGCCAAGATACCAGCGAAGCCGATAAATAAACTATGCGGTTCCAGCGTGAACGTCATGCCGGACCGGCGCATGCACCGACGCGGCCAACGTCTTAATTCTGGAGAATAGCCATGAGTCAGCAGCACAAGAGGATGGAGTTTGGGTCATGACCACTGCATCGCCCGCGAGGCCGCTGCCCCCATCGGTGGACTCGGTCATCCAACGCCGACGGCCCCTGCGCAATACCCACAAGAGCGTGCTCGACGAGAAGATTACGCCGCTCGACCGGCTGGCACTCTGGATCACCATCCGAGTCGGCTCGATGGGATTTTTCCTGATTATTCTGGGATGGACGGTCAGTTGGTTGGGCTGGAATTTGCTGGCCCCTCGGGCGTGGCAGTTCGATCCGCCGATGGCGTTCGTGTTCTGGCTGTTCATTTCCAACGTGATTCAGATTCTGCTGATGCCGCTGATCATGGTCGGTCAAAACGTGCAGGGCCGCCACGCGGAAGCGCGCGCCGAGCATGATCTCAATGTGAACGTCAGGGCCGAGGAAGAAATCGAGGTGATCCTGCGCCATCTCGAATATCAAAATTCCATGCTCATCGCCATGGTTCAGAAGCTGGGCATTGAAACCGAACTCAACACGGCCACTTTGTGAATGAATTTTCGGGAGCAACTCACTTCCTTCAACAGCCGCCGGCCTGTGAGTGGCCGAGAGTAAGATGCTCCCCTGGCACCGCGAGCCGCCTGGACCGGCGTCTCAGTGCGAAGTCGGCCGCCAATGCCGCCAATGTCGCCGATCTGGACATAAAAAAACCCGCCCGGCGAACCGGACGGGCTCTTTCATTTGCACAGTTCGACTGTGGCCAGCGGCTGCGACCGTTCTGCCGCTTGACCGCCCCCCGGTGTGCTCCCTAAGCGCTTCGGCCCTGCCTCAAAAGAGGACCGGCCGCAGCTTGTTTTCCGTAGGACGGTTCGAGGGATCCCTCACCGGCACGAGAAAGGCGAAATAACCCGCCTTGTCCTCTTCGTCGGCATTGCCGGCTGCACGAGCGGCGTCCCATTTGGCGATCTCCTCATCGGAAGATGCGCGCACGACGGGTTGTTCGCCGTTCAAAAGCGGCTTGCCGCTGGCGTCCCTGAGAGCCCTGAAATCTTCTTGGAACTTTTCTCCCATCGACCACTCTTTCGCTCGCGTGAAGGGGGCATTAATTATGGCGACCGGGCGATGGCCGATCTCGATTGTGTGTTTCATCGGTTTTCTCTCCCTATGCGCTGCTCGCGGCGCCGACTTAGCGTCCCGGCAGTATCTGTTAACCAGGCCCTATGTAGGTGGCTTTATATAGAGACACAAGATAGAATCAATGCCTCCAATTCACATTTCAGACCCTGAAACTGACAAATTGGTGCGAAAACTGGCCAAAAATCGTTCGATCGGGGTCACAGAAGCGGTCAAGCTCGCGGTTACCAATGAATTGCTGAAAGACGGGGTTGCAGCGGCGCCGACCGACGAACCGTCGGGCGGGACCGACAAAGTCTCGCTTGAGCGCAAGCTTGAGGCGATTCTTCGCGATTCGACGCTGGCTTACTCCCGGCTGCTGG
This sequence comes from uncultured Alphaproteobacteria bacterium, assembly GCA_963759985.1. Lineage (GTDB taxonomy): Bacteria > Pseudomonadota > Alphaproteobacteria > Rhizobiales > Beijerinckiaceae > Methylovirgula. The sequence continues at coordinate 282,938 of CAVXBI010000001.1, read as the reverse complement.
CGAGGCGGCGCGGCGTGAAGGGCGTGGGCTCCAGGGTGTATCAAATGCTCAGACGGTACGGCGCCGTCGGCACGCTCGAACGGCTGGTCGCCCGACCGACAGAGGGACTGGAATTCCTGAAATCGATCGACCGTCTCGACTTGTCGGCGGAAAAGATCGCACTTGATCCGCGGTTCCGGATCCTCCTCAGCGACAATATTGTCTGGCGCGCGCGCGACAACCTGAGCAAGATCGGTTGATAGGCTTCGGATGAGCCAGGCCGGGACCGAGCCCGGGGCCCGGTCCCGGCTCAATCCCGGTTATGCAACCTTTGGTCTTTGGCGACGGCCTTCTTCGATTTCTTCGATGATCTTGGGAACGAAGGCCTTCAGATCATCGGGGCTGCGGCTGGTGACGATGCCGTTGTCGACGACCACTTCCTTGTCGACCCAATTGCCGCCGGCGTTTTCGACATCCTTGCGAACCGACTTGAACGACGTCAGCGTGCGGCCGCGCACGGCATCGGCCTGAATCAAAAGCCAAGGCGCGTGGCAAATCGCGGCCACGATCTTGCCGCTGTTGAGAAACGTGCGGACGATCCGCATCGCGTTTTCGTCGACCCGCAATGTGTCCGGATTTATAACGCCGCCCGGCAGAACCAGGGCGATGTAGTCGTCCGGCTTTGCGTCTGCGATCTTGAGGTCAGCCGGTACGGTGGCACCCCAGTCCTTGATGTTCCAGCCGCGGATCGGCTTGCCGTCCTGGCTCGCCACATCGACCTTCGCGCCGGCCTTGCGAAGTTCGTCGCGCGGCACGGTCAGTTCGAGCTGCTCGAAGCCGGTGGTGGCGATGATGAGAATTCGTGCGTCTCGAATGCTTGGCATTGGCGTCTCCATGCAGGTTGGGCCCCTGAGCTCTGCACGGAAAACGATTGAAATCGATGCCCGTTCCGGGCGAATGCCTCAGCTCAAGTGAAAAGCGTGATCCAACTGGGTCGAAGAGAACAAATCCTCATTGCAACATGCTCGGCCCCGGCGCGTTGGAGGCATGTTCCTCTTCGGAGATTTATCATGAACGACAGAAGCGAAGACCGTGAAACGGCCGAACAACACGGCAGCGCCCCGGTTCTGACCCAGACGGAAGCTCGGCAGGCGGTCACGCCGCATGTGACGCGCTATGTTCTGATATGGGGATTGGCCCTGGTGATCGTGGCTTTCGCCGTCATCTATCTCGTGCATCATCTAGCCCACCCGTGAGCCGCTTCGCATGGCCAGGAAACCGACACGAAAATGGTCCGCGCAAGTGACGCGAGAGAGCGACGTGCTCGATCTGGAGCCGGAAGTGTTCGCCTCGGATGACCCGAAACACATCGCTCGCTCGCTGAAGCGCTCGGCCGAGCACAGCACAAGGCGCAAATCGAGCCCGTTCCGATCGGCGATGTCCATGCTGACATTTTATCTCAATCGGGCCGGCAAGAACCTGCCCGCCGCACATAGGCGCATCCTCGAACGAGCGAAGAGCGAGCTGCGCAAAGCTTTCGGACGTTGAGTGAGCGCGAAGACTCGGGCCGCAGGCGCGCGCGTGAACAGCTTACGCGTCGAGGACCGCGCGCACCTTTGTCGCGAGTTGCTCCAGACGTGAACGGCTTGCTCAGAAAAGTTCACGCCCGGATCGAGCACGCCGCCGTGGACGACGGCGTTGCGGGTATAGCCCGTCGTGAACAGGACCTTCAGGTCAGGCCGACCGGCGCAGAGCTTCGTCCGCCAGTTTTTTGCCGTTCATGTCTGGCATCACCACGTCGGTGAACAGCAGCTTGATCCCCGAGTTGGTGTCGAGAATTGCGAGCGCCTCGGCGGCGGTCTCGCTGTCCAGACCGAATAGCCGAGATTGCGCAGCGCATCGGCGCTCATCTCGCGCATCAACGGATCGTCTTCGACCACGAGGATTACTCTCGTCGGCGGTCCCTGCCCTAATCTGCGGCTGCATTCGTCGGCTTGATCTGCTTGATCTCGCCGATGAGGCGCGGCAGGTAGATCTTCACGGTCGTACCACTGCCGATCTCCGAGTAGATCTTGATGTGACCACGCGATTGCTTGATGAAGCCGTAGACTTGACTCAACCCGAGCCCGGTGCCCTTGCCGGGAGCCTTGGTGGTGAAGAATGGATCGAACACTTTCGTGAGATCTCTGCTGGCATGCCGAGGCCGGTATCGGTGATCGCGACCATGACGAATTGGCCGGGCTCGACGTCGGCATTTTGCGCGCAATAGGCATCGTCAAGATAGGCGTTGCCGGTTTCAATCGTCAGCTTGCCGCCGTCCGGCATCGCATCGCGCGCATTGATCGCGATATTGAGGATTGCGTTTTCAAGCTGATGCGCGTCGGCATTGTCGGCCCACAATGCCGCCGGCAGAGACCGTCTCGATGCGGATGTGCTCGCCCAAGGTCGAGCGCAACAAATCCGACATGTTGGCGATCATCTTGTTTGCGTCGATAGGCTCCGGCGCAAGCGGTTGCTGGCGGCCGAAAGCAAGCAAACGATGCGTCAGGGTGGCCGCGCGTTCCGTCGCTTTCGCCGCCGCATCGAGGAAGCGTTCGATGCCAAAATCGCCCTTTTTGATGGAGCGGCGTATGATGTCGAGTGAACCCGCGATCACGCCAAGCATATTGTTGAAGTCGTGCGCGATCCCGCCGGTCAGCTGGCCGATCGCCTCCATCTTCTGCGCCTGACGCAGCTGGCTTTCGGCTCGTTCGCGTCGGCTGACCTCCCTGACCAGTTCGCGATTGGACCTGGCCAATCCGTCATGGGCGGCAGCGAGCTGCGAGAACGAGCGATGGGTGAAATAGCCGACCATCGCCGCCGACGCCGCAGACCAGCAGGAAGGCTGCCGCCACTGTCGCGTGCAGCAAAGTGGCGGAAGTTGCCGCGTTCGCCTGCCGCATGACAGCACCCGGCCCTCTTCCGCCTCCATTGTGGCGAGAGACTGCCGGATCCCGTCCATCAAGCCGAAGGCCTTCGTCGGTGTTGATGTGTGCGAGTGCTGCATCGGCTCGACCGGCTTTCCGGTCATCTATGGTTTCATTCAGCTCCTTGAGCTTCTCGTTGATGAGCTGGCGCAATCGCGCGAATGTTTGCTGTTGCGTCGGATTGTTGCCGATGAGTTCGCCAGTTTGATCGATCGTGGACGGCAGCTGGTCGACCGCGTTGTGATAGGGCGGTGAGATATTCGTCGCGACCGGTAAGCAAATAGCCGCGTTGGGCGCTTTCCGCCCTCTGCAACCAGGTCAGCACGTCGCAAAGCTCGCCGCGAAGCGCAAGCGTATGACGTACCCATGACGTTGTCGCTCTGATTGCGTGCGCTGACCCAGAAGATGGAGGCGACGATCACTGCGACGAGTGCGACAGTGACGACGAGACCCCAATATAAAGGCGCGAGAGACTTGGAGCTGGCGACCGGACTGAAAGCGGGTTCGAGCGTATCGCGGGTCACGAATGCGCCTGTTGTCTGCGGCGCAGCGTCGCCGCACCCAGGGAGCCGTGGAGCGGACCTCGCCGCGGACCCGGCCGGTGATGCTAAAGTCGCGGATTCCTAACGCGAAAGTTCGATCGGAGCAAAGCGGAAATTCAATCCTGCGTCGATTGGCCGAAGCTCAGCTTCCGCTTCCAGCATTCAAAGGGATGAGGCGGACCTCGTCCAGCCCGGTTGAAGCTTTCCGTCGCAGAGTTGACGGTTAGGATGCGGTCAGCAAGGCCTGCCGAATGTCAAAAAATCCGGCCCAAGGATCGCCGGCGAGGTGTTGCAGTCGTTTGCCGAAATTGCTTAGCGTGAACTGGCCCGCGCTTGTGGTGGATTCGAGTTCATCCCATGTGAGGGGCGTCGATATGCTGGCGCCTGCGCGCGCCCGCGTGGAATAGGGCGCGACAGCCGTCGCACCGCGGGCGTTGCGAAAATAATCGACATAGATATGACCGGGCCGGGCTTTCTTCGCAGCGGTCGCGGTAAAGCGCTGCGGATTGTCGCGGGCCATGCCTCCGCCATCGGCGCGACAGAAATTCTTCGCCGCCTCCCAACTCGCACGCGGCGTAATCGGCGCGACGACGTGCAACCCCTTGCCGCCCGTCGTCTTCACGAAGCTTTCGAGCTTCGTCTTGGCGAGGCCTTTGGCGGATCTCGCGCGCCGCGGCGACGAGATCGGGAAAGCTCATGCCTTCGCCAGGATCGAGATCGAAGATCAGCCGATCGGGATGATCTAGATCATTCGACCTTGCGCCCCAGGGATGGATTTCGAGCGCCGCTGATTGCACCAGAGCGATCAATCCGTCGAGCGAATCGATGCCGACGATCGGCAGCTTCTCTTTCGGATCATGAATTTGCAGGATATGCTTGTCGATGCCCGCCCAGGCGTGCTTTTGAAAGAAGCAGCCTTGCATGATGCCCGTCGGGCACCGCAAGAGAACGAGAGGCCGCCCGACGATATGTTTCTCGATCCACGGCCAGACCATCATGTAATAGTCGGCAAGGCCTTGTTTCGTGATGCCGACGTCAGGCCACAGCACGCGATCCGGATGCGTTAGTTTCACGCTCGTCGTCATCGGGTCTCTCGATCGGCATGGCCACGGCTTTCTCGCGCACGATGTCTTTCGGGTCCTTGTCCTCGCGCAGGCCTTTGAACGAAGCCTGACGGAATTTAAGTCCGCTGTCCAGCCGCGAAATTCTGCTTCTGCGACGCGGGTTGGTTCGACCCATACGACGTTGCGGCGCGCCTCGGCCGGAAGCGGTGTCGCCACAGGCGGCTTGGGCTGCGTTCGCGCGACAATTCAGCATAGAGATCGGCGGCGACCTTGTTGGAGAAGCCGGTGCCGACGCGACCGGCGTGAACGAGCTTGCCCTTGTCGTAATAGCCGAGCACGAGCGAGCCGATCGCTTTATGTGCCGTCGTCGAAGGGACATAGCCGAGGACGACGAATTCCTGCCGATTGGCGCATTTCGACTTCATCCAATCGGTGGTTCGGCGCGGGAGATAAGGACCATCCCGCCGCTTCGAGACGATGCCCTCGGCGCCGAGGCGGCAGACGTGCTGCAGCATCAAATCGCCGTTCTCGTCGAAATGCTCGCTGAACCGTAAGATCCGATCCCCGGCTCCGCCGTAAGAAGTCGCTTGAGCAGGTCCTTGCGTTCGACGAGCGGCACCTCCATGAGGTCGAACCCATCGAGGTGAAGGAGATCGAAGGCGTAATAGACAAGACCGCTCGTCTTGCCTTCCTTCAGGGCTTCTGAAGCGCCGAAAATCCGAAATGCCGTTCTTGTCCTCGACGACGATTTCGCCGTCGATGAGGCATTTCTTTGCCGGGAGTTCGGCGATGGCTTCAGCGATAGTAGGGAAGCGATCGGTCCAATCGAGCCCGTTGCGCGTCCGCAACGTGACCTTCCCCGCATCGAGCACGCCTCCATGCGATAGCCGTCGAACTTGATCTCGTGAATCCAGCCTGCGCCTTGCGGCGGCGCGGCGATGAGCGTCGGCAGCATCGGCGGGACGAATTTCGGCAATGCGGCGCGTTTCGCGGCCTTTGGCGGCTGTGAAGCTGAATGCGTTGTGGGCCGCTTCGCCGGCCTTGGCGCTTTTCGTCGCGCGTCCGCGAGGAGGCTGACTTCGTCGCCGTCGGTTTCTTCGGCGTTGCAGGCGGAGTGAGCGGCGCCGAAGCGCGCGCACGCGGTGTTTTGGCGGTCGCCGTCTGCGATCGTGCGCGATTTGCCGGACGTCCAGCGCCGGCTATGCGCGTCGCCGGCGATTTCCTCCAGCGAATGACCGGTCATGACCGAATTCGGCTCTTCCTCGAGGATATCGGGATCCTTGGCGGTGCGCGCCTCGGCGTCGTTCGCCTTGATCAGCAGCCAATTGTCGGCCTTTTCGCCGCGCCGCGGGCGCATGCGCACGAGATGCCATTTGCCCTTGAGCTTTTGCGCCATGGAGCGTGAAATCGAGATGGCCTTTGGCGTAGCCCGTGTGCGGATCGCCGTCCGGCTCCCATGTGCCGCGGTCCCAGACCAGCACGGTGCCGGCGCCATATTGGCCCTTCCGGGATTGTGCCTTCGAAAGAACCGTAATCGAGCGGATGGTCCTCGACATGCACGGCGAGCCTTTTCTCGCCCGGCACCAGGCTTGGCCCGCGGGCCACGGCCCAGCTTTTCAATACCCCGTCGAGTTCGAGCCGAAAATCGTAATGCAGCCGCGTGGCATCATGTTTCTGGACGACGAATATATTGCCCTTGCGCCGGGCCTTGCCGCCGCGCGGCTCGGAGGTCACCGCGAAATCGCGTTTCTTGTGGTAGGCTTCGAGCGGTTGGCCGCTCCTCGCGGCTCAACCGGCCTTCTTAACGCGTCGCGGCCGCGCCGATCCTCGCGGGCGCGGCAGCCTTCTTATGGTCGGTATGCGGTTTGGCTGTTTCCTTCCGCGCGGCGCCGGCGGCGCGCTCCGCCTTCCCGATCCACCATGCCTCTCGCTTTCGACGCTGCGGCGCAAAGCGTCCATGAGATTGATGACGTTGCTCGGCTCTTTTGCTTCCGGCGCCTTCGGCAGCGGCCGGCCGGCGCGCTTGGCGCGGATCAAGTCGACGAGTGCGTCCTGATAGCGATCCTCGAACTTCGACGGATCGAACTTGCCGCGCTTCGTGTCGATGATGTGCGAGGCGAGTTCGAGCATCTCGCCCGAAATTTTCAGTTCAGGGATGGAGTCGAAATAGGGCTTTTCGTCGCGGATCTCGTATTGATAATGCAGCGTCGTGGCGATCAGTCCCTTGTCGCGCGGCTCGATCATCACAATGCGTTCGCGGCCATAGAGAACGACGCGTGCGAGCCCCACCATGCCACTCTTCTTCATCGCTTCGCGAATGACGACGAAAGGCTCGTCCGCAACCTTATCTTCGGGAGCCATATAATAGCTGCTGTCGAAATAGACCTGATCGATGTCCTCGCCCGGAACGAAACTTTCGATATCGATCGTATGGGTGCTCTCGAGCGCGCGCTCCGCGATCTCGCTTTCTTCGAGCGTGATGTAGTCCCCCTTGCCGATCTGGTAGCCGCGCACCTGCTCGTCTCGCTCGACGATTTCGCCGGTTACGGAATCGACATATTGCTGGCGCAGACGATTGCCGGTCTCGCGATTGATGAGATGGAATGCTATGCGCTCGGTCCTGCTTGCGACCGGGAAGAGCGCTATCGGGCAAGACACAAGCGACAGCTTGAGATAGCCCTTCCAATTCGCCCGTGGCGCCATTTCGCACCTCCTCAACTCGACAAGAACCAACTCTTATGTGCGTTCCCCGCTCCCGACCAAAAAGCGACACGAAGCTCACACCAGCGGCAACCATTCTCCAGAGCTTTGGTAAAGGAATAGGCGAACCTTATATGCTGCAGCGCACCCGGCCTATCGGCCTGTTTAACCTAAACTTTGGCTGCGCCGGACCATTTCTTCGCGCACCGGCCGAATTGAACCAGAATAGCCGGACGGCTGCAAGTTGCGGCTGGTTTGCCAATGGTCCGGCATTAGCGAAATTGCGGTCGGATGTTATTGATCTGAAACAAACTCGGACAGCGAACACCGCGATAGTGACTGTCGGCTTCGACCGGCACGGTTGGATTGGCTGCGCCTCATTTCCCGGCACGCGGCGCGACGGCCAACTCTGAACGTCGGCTCGCCGCATGCACTTTGAAGCACGCGCTCATGCCTTTCTTGCGTCGCTTCGCATCGGCATCGTCTCCTTATAACCGACGACCAGCGAAATCCTGGATGTTCGGGATTATCGCGCGACACATCTGGAAAAGTTCATGAACAGCACCAGGATTTTTTCACGCGCAATTCCGGTACATATCGACACGCAAACTTTTTTGCGAAATGAAGCGCAGAAAAATGCGCATGCGCCCGACGCAATCAGCTATGATGACGGCGCGCGCGGCGAAATTATCTCGTGGGCTTTACGTACGCGTTGACAAAATCGACGATCTCTGTCTGTTGCCGAGAAAACAATCCGCGCAGCGGACAGGCAAAGTGCAGCACGCCATTTCAGGATTTCAGAAATCAGTCGCGGGTGGGGAGCGACACATCTAAGGACAGGGAAGATGCGTTCGGTAAGTGGGCGTCGAAAGATGGCGTTGCTGCTCAAACTCTCCACACCGGCCCTGTGTCTCATGGGCTTCCTGGCAATTTCCCCATCCGGATTTGCGCAAACTGCCGCTTCCCCGCAGCAGAGTGCGGTTGCGCCGCCGGCTTCGGCACCGCCCGCCGCGCTGGCTTCACCGACGGCGACCGTGCCTGCGGCAGCATCCGCTGCGCCGGCGTCCTCGGCGCCGGCTGCTCCCGCTCTGACCCCGCCGCCCGCCGAAGCGCCGAGCGCCACGCTGCCCGAACCCGGCGCGACAGAGCTGCCCGCTCCGAATGACAGCGCGCCGGTCCCAGCGCGGCTGCTGCCGCATAATCTTTCGCCTTGGGGCATGTTCCTTCGGCCGACATCATCGTCAAAGCGGTGATGATCGGGCTCGTGTTTGCTTCGGTCCTGACCTGGACGATTTGGCTCGCCAAGAGCATGGAACTGTTTGGCCGCGAAGCGGCGGGCGCAGCGCCTGCTCAGCGGCCGCGCGCGTTCGCTAGCCGAGCCGCCGCGGCTCGGAGCTTGGCACGTCAAGGGCGCCGTCGGCCGCATGGCCGACGCGGCCGAAACCGAACTCCGGCGCTCGCCCGATCCCGACGTCGACGGCATCAAGGAGCGCATCGCAGCGCGTTTTCGAGCGCATCGAGGCGCGCGCCGGCCGGCAGATGATGCGCGCCACCGGCATTCTCGCCGACCATCGGCGCGACTGCGCCCTTTGTCGGCCTGTTCGGCACGGTCTGGGGCATCATGAACAGCTTCATCGGCATTTCGAAGACGCAACACCACCAATCTCGCCGTCGTGGCGCCCGGCATCGCGAAGCGCTGCTTGCCACCGGCTTCGGCCTTGTCGCCGCCATTCCCGCGGTCGTCATCTATAATTTTTTCGCGCGCAGCATCGCGCATTATCGCGCCGCTGTTCGCCGACGCGCGCCGCGGAAATTATCGCCACTGTCGCGCGATCTCGACCGCGGCCCACAGGTTGATGAAGAAGAGTGGCTTGTCGTCGGCATGCGCCGCTCGGCGGAGTAAGCGCCGATGGCCGTCAAGCTCACCACCGGCGATGACGATCTCGACGAAGCCCACGAGATCAACGTCACGCCCGTTCATCGACGTCATGCTGGTGCTGCTGATCATCTTCATGGTGGCGGCGCCGCTCGCGACCGTCGACGTCACGTCGATCTTCCGACCTCGACTGCGGAACCCCAGCCGCGGCCCGATCAGCCGATCTTCCTACATCAAGCCCGATCTTTCGCTGAGCCTCGGCGACACGCAGATCCCGCGCGATTCCTTGGGCGCCGCGCTCGATGCCGCGACCGGAGGCGACAAGAGCCAGAGAATCTTTTTGCGCGGCGACAAGTCGATCGCCTACGGCTCGGTGATGGACATGATGAATCTTCTGCGCAAGGCCGGTTATCTCAAGATCGCCCTGGTCGGTCTCGACTTGGGCCAAGCGCCGGCCGAACCTGCGCCATCGGCCACGCCAACTTCCGCCCCCTCGACGCCATGAGCATGTTCGCCGATACAGTCCTGCCGCGGCGCGAGGATAATGGCCTCAGGCGCTGGGGTCTTGCCGCGCTCGCAGTCATCCTCGCCCATGTCGGTTTGGTGGTCGCTTTCATGTTCGTGCGGCAATCGGAAATGCCGCCCGGCAACCCACCCGACACGGTGATGATCAACCTCGCGCCGATTGCCGTTGCGCCGCCGCCGCAGGAAGAAGTGGATACGCCGCCGCAGCCGCAGGAAACGCCGGTCGAACAACCGCGGCAGCAGCAGATCGTCCCGGACGTGCTGCCGGCGCAGCAGGCGGAAGTCATGATGGCGCCGCCGCCTCCGAAGGTCGAAGAAAAGCCGGTCGTCAAACAGGTCAAGCAGCCGAAACCACAGGCGCGTGCGCACCCGCGGACCAACCTCCCCCGCGCCGCGACGGCCGCGGCGCCGGCGCCGGGCTTCAACGGCGAAGCCGCTCAATCTTGGAAGAGCGAGATTGTCGAGCGGATCAGCAGCGTCAAGGAATATCCCGAAGACGCGCGTCCGGCGAGCGGCACAGCGACCGTCGCCTTTTCGGTTGACCGCGCCGGCCGTATCACCAGCGCCCGGCTGGTCCGCAGTTCAGGCTCGTCGATCCTCGATCAGGCGGCGGTCGCGACCGTACGCCGCGCCAATCCGGTGCCGCCGCCGCCTGCAGGCGTTCCCGGCGGCAGCTTCACGATCCCGCTGCATTTCAGCACCTAGCCAACGCCCTGCGAGGCCGCGCGTGCGCGCTACGGCTCGCCCGCCGTTGGCTCGCGTTTGACTCACCTCTCCCGGACGATTACGACACGCCCCGTCGGGCAAGAAGCCTTCGGAGTTGATGAAACTCAATCGGCGATCATCCCCCTTGGAAGAAACTCATGGTTGAAATCAACACGATCGGCATCGTCGGCGCCGGGCAAATGGGCGCCGGGATCGCGCAGGTCTGCTCTGTCGCCGGATTCAACATCGCCCTCAACGACATTTCCGAGGAACGGATCAATACCGGCCTCGCCACGCTCGGCGGAAATCTCACGCGTCTCGTCGAGCGCAAGCAACTCGACGAAGCAACGCGCGTCGCCGCCGTCGGCCGGATCACGCCGGCGCTCGATTATGATGCTTTCTCCGAATGCGACCTCGTCATCGAAGCGGCCTCGGAAAATGAAGAGATCAAACGCAAGATCTTCATGAACCTGTGTACCGCGTTGCGGCCGGACTGCATGCTCGCAACCAATACGTCGTCCATTTCGATCACGCGGCTCGCCTCGGTCACCGACCGGCCGGAGAAATTCATCGGCATCCACTTCATGAATCCGGTGCCGCGCATGCAGCTTGTCGAGATCATCCGCGGGATCGCAACCGACAACTCGACATTCGGCGCTGCCAAGATATTCGTCGCTCGGCTTGGCAAGACCGCGACGGTCTCGGAAGACTTCCCAGCCTTTATCGTCAACAAAATCTTGCTGCCGATGATCAACGAGGCGATCTACACGCTCTATGAGGGTGTCGGCACGGTCGAGGCCATCGATACCGCCATGCGGCTCGGCGCCAATCATCCGATGGGACCCCTTCAGCTCGCCGACTTCATCGGCCTCGATACGGTCCTCTCCGTGATGCAGGTCCTGCACGAGGGCTTGGCCAACTCGAAATATCGGCCTTGCCCATTGCTCGTGAAATACGTCGAGGCCGGCTGGCTCGGTCGCAAGACCCAGCGCGGCTTCTATGATTATCGCAGTGGAACCCCGGTTCCGACCCGCTGAACGAGACCTGGGATTGAACGGCCGGCGTTTCACATTGTCGTCACCGACTCATGTCAGCTGAAATTAAAGCGATTTGCCTTACGGACGGAGGTCATTTAGAGGATTTTTGGGCGAATTGGACCGCCAAGCCGGCGCCCGCTGGAAGATAGGCAAAAGCTGGAGAGCGGGCGGGCAGAAGTTAACCCGCATTCGGCGCTCCGGCAGTGTTAGGAGCAATTCGAGCGCCGGCCCGGCCGATGCTCGTGCGAGGTGCCAGGTTTGACAGTTCACTGCCAGCCCGTGGTATCGCCGGAAGGCTGTCCGGCTCTGGTTCTCAACGCCGACTTTCGGCCGTTGAGCTATTATCCGCTTTCGCTCTGGTGCTGGCAGGATGCGATCAAGGCGGTCTTCCTCGACCGCGTCAATATCGTTTCGCATTACAACCGGACCGTACGCAGCCCGAGTTTCGAGATGCGGCTGCCTTCGGTTGTCTCGCTAAAGACCTATATCAAACCGTCCCGCCATCCGGCCTTCACCCAATTCAACGTATTCCTGCGCGACTGCTTCAGCTGCCAATATTGCGGCGCGCGCGAAGAACTGACTTTCGATCATCTCGTGCCACGCTCGAAGGGCGGAACCACGACGTGGGAAAACGTGGTGGCGGCCTGTTCCTGCTGCAATCTGCGCAAGGGCGATCGGCTGGCGCGTGAAGCGCATATGTGGCCGTCCCGCAACCCTTATCGGCCGACCGTCAACGATCTGCATCAGAACGGTCGGCTTTTTCCGCCCAATTATCTCCACGAAAGTTGGATGGACTATCTCTACTGGGATTCGGTCCTCGAGCCGTAGGCGCGACCCTACCTCCGACGAACGGCAGACTTCCAAGCGCATCTCGCGTCGAAAAGGAACGGGCCTGCGTGAGCGAGATCTCCGCCCTAAGAGCGGCATTTGCGAGCGCGATCATCGCGCTTGGCTGCGCCGGCTTTGTTCTTGCAGCCAGCGCAAACGCTGCGGCTGCAGGCGACTCCGCGGCAAGGAGCCTGAGCGATCAGCAACGCGACATCATCAAACACCGTGTCTTGCGCCTGGCAACCGTCTCGATTGTCCCGCTGGCGCGTGGCGAGCCCGCAGAATTTGCCAACGAGTTGGCGGCCGCTTTGAGGGATGCTGGAGCGGACGTATCAATCGTTACGGGCAACTGGATCCACAGCGGCCAACCGGGTCTCATCGTTTTGTATGACCATACGGTGCCGCCGAACGCATCCGTTTTTCTGGCGCTGGAAAGAGCGGGACTGCATCCTACAGACGAAAATATTCCGGGCGCTCCGGTCGTCGAGATAGAGGTCGGTCCAAAACTTTAGACCCCGCGCGTGACCCGGCCGCTGACGCGGTCGAAAGCGCCCTTCGTCAATACGCAATAGAGCAGGCGCTGCGGATCGACCGGACCGGGAAAGACAAGTCTGCCTTGCGGCACCGGTTCGAATCCCATTCGACCATAATAGGACATGTCGCCGACAAGGAGCACGAGATGGTGCCCCGCGGCGCGCGCCGCTTCGAGCGATTTCGTCACCAGAGCCTCGCCGATGCCGGCGGAACGGAAGGCCGGTTCGACGCTGAGCGGACCAAGCAGAAGGGCTGGCTTTCCGCCGCAGAGGATCGGTGTCATGCGATTGGCGCCAACGAGCAGCCTGCCGACACGCGCGACATAGGAGAGGCTCAAATCGGCCGGCACGCTTTCCCGCAGCCTATAGGCCGAGCGCGCAAACCGGCCCGGCCCGAACACGCGTTCGTCGAGTTTCTCGATTGCGGCTTGATCGGCCGCGACTTGCGGCACAAGAGCGAGCGTCAGATCGGACATGGCTCCGAGCTTTTGGGTGGGATCGTTTCCGACGGAATCGATTCCGTCTCAGATTTTCTCGCCATCGCATGATCTTTTCGCGAAACCGGTCCGCATGTTTGCGGATCATGCTCTAACATCGCCGCCCCGGCGCCGCAAATTTCTCACCACGTTTCGGAGGCCGGAGCATTGTTCAAAACTTCGGCGAGTCTCGCGCGTGTCGCGGGGCTAGCGTCTTCAGGCAGTGCATCGGCCGGAAAAAATCGCGCCTCTGCGATCTCGAAATTTGCTTTGGTCGGCGCGACGCGAAAATCGCGGACGACGTAACAGGCGACGTGATCGCGGCGCGACGTCTTTGGATTGAAAAAGAGCCCGTGCAAGCGCGGGCTTGCAAGCAGTTCGACGCCAGCCTCTTCGGAAAGTTCGCGGACAAGGGCGGCCTCGGCCGATTCGCCCGCCTCCACGCCGCCGCCGGGCAGATACCAGCCGGACACATAGGTGTGGCGAACCAGGAGCACATGCTCCCGCGGGTCGATGACGAGCGCGCGAACGCCGAGCCGCAGCGGCCAAATGAGGCGTTTCGCGCGATCGGCGCCGAGCGCGGCCAGTCGCCGCAGATTTGCGGCTAGATCCATTCCCCTTAACGCAACGGTTGCATAGGAACCCTAGGATCGGCTAGATTAGAATTATTCAAATCTAATTTGTCGCCACACCGGCTTCGGCCGGGCCTCAATTCTCAGGAGATGAGCGTTGAAGCGCTTTTCGCAACTCGATGAAAGAGAAATTCTCGCAATCGCGATCGACAACGAGGATGACGACCATCGCGTCTACATGGCCTTTGCCGACGATCTGCGTCAGCGCTATCCGGCGACGGCGGCGATGTTCGAAAGCATGGCCAAGGTCGAACAATCGCATCACGACACGCTGCTCAAGGCCTATCATCAAAAGTTCGGAGCGAGCCTGCTGCCGATCCGCCGCACCGATGTCAGCGGCTTCATGAAGCGCCGCCCCGTCTGGCTCGTTCGCAATCTGCCGCTCGGAGCGATCCGCAGCGAGCTCGAAATCCGCGAGGCGGAATCTTACGGCTTTTATACAAAGGCGGCGACGCAGGCCAAGGACCCGGCCATCCGCAAATTGTTAAGCGATCTTGCCGAGGTCGAAAAAAACCACGAGGTGATCGTCGGCGACATCGAAACCGAATTCTTGCCGCCGGCCGAACGCGAGAAGGAAGATGCCGTCCAGCGCCGCACGTTTGTCCTGCAATATGTGCAGCCGGGCCTCGCCGGCCTTATGGACGGTTCGGTTTCCACACTCGCGCCGCTGTTTGCCGCGGCTTTCGCCACGCATAACACCTGGGCGACTTTCCTGGTGGGGCTTGCCGCGTCAGTCGGAGCCGGCATCAGCATGGCTTTTGCCGAAGCGCTCTCCGATGACGGCTCTTTGACGGGCCGCGGCTCGCCGTGGCTGCGTGGTGCGGTCACCGGTGGCATGACGTCGCTCGGCGGCCTTGGCCACACTCTGCCCTATCTTGTTCCGAACAGCGTGCCAAACGCCTTCGCGATCGCGACGGGGATCTCGGGCATCGTGGTCTTCTTCGAACTTTGGGCTATCGCTTGGGTGCGGGCGCACTATATGGATACGCCGCTGCTGCAAGCGATTTTTCAGATCGTGCTCGGCGGCGTGATCGTGCTTGCCGCGGGGATCATCATCGGCAACGCGTAGCGCGATCGAATGGTGGCCGTCCGGAGCGTCCAAAGGTGAGCCTCATCCTCGCGCATTTATCCGACGCACATATCGGCCCGCTGCCGCGCCCGCGGCGTCGCGAACTCATCGGCAAAAGATTCACCGGCTATCTCAATTGGACCCGCGGCCGTGCCCTTATCCACGACATGGATGTTCTTTCGGCGCTCGTCGCCGACATCAAGGCGCAGCACCCGGATCACATCGCGATGACCGGCGACATTCTGAACATCGGCCTCAAGGCCGAATATCCGCTCGCCCGCGCTTGGCTGCAATCGCTCGGGGGCACGCATGACGTCAGTTTCGTTCCCGGCAATCACGATGCGTATGTGAAAGCAATGATGCCGGATCTTGCCGCGACTTTCGCGCCCTGGACGAAGGGAGATGCGGGCTCTTCATCCTATCCCTATCTTCGTGTACGCGGTGGCGTCGCCTTGATCGGTCTCTCCTCGGCGGTGCCGACGCCGCCTTTCATGGCCTCCGGACGGCTCGGTCGGCGGCAGTGCGAGGCCTGCGCGAGCCTGCTCAGCCAATGCGCACGCGACGGCCTCGTGCGGGTCGTCATGATTCATCATCCGCCGAACCGGGGCGGGGCCAGGTTCGGCCGCGCGCTTGCCGACGCCGACGCTTTCGAGGCTATGATCCGCCGGACCGGGGCGGAACTCGTGATCCACGGCCATAACCACCGTCTGTCGGTGGTGTATCTGGAAGGGCCCGGAAGCAAGGTACCGGTCGTCGGCGTCGCCTCGGCTTCGGCGCTGCGCGGCACGGCTGATCACCGCGCCGGCTACAATATTTATGAGATCGATGGCACGACCAAGGACCCGCATATCAAGGCGCGGATGCGCGGGCTTCTGCCCGGCGGACGCGAGATCGGCGATCTTCGCCCGATCAGGCTTTGAGACCTGTTCGCGCCCAATATGCGAAGCGCGCAGTATTGCATGAGCCCATCCATGAGCCTCGAGATCCGCCAGTTTCTCTGTCGCACCGACAATTACGGCGTTCTCGTCCACGCGCCCGAGACTGGCGCGACGGCCGCGATCGATGCTCCGCAGGCCGAGCCGATCCTCGCCGCGCTCGCCACGGAAGGC
This sequence comes from uncultured Alphaproteobacteria bacterium, assembly GCA_963759985.1. Taxonomy (GTDB): domain Bacteria; phylum Pseudomonadota; class Alphaproteobacteria; order Rhizobiales; family Beijerinckiaceae; genus Methylovirgula. The sequence goes on along the minus strand of CAVXBI010000001.1, from coordinate 266,897 downwards.
TGGACGCTTACCGACATTCTCGTGACCCATCATCATGCCGATCACGTCCAGGGCATCGGCGGCCTCAAAGCAGTATTCCCCGACCTGCGCGTCACCGGCCCGGCGAAAGAGGCATCCGAGATCGGCGGGCTCGACCGCGAAGTGGAGAACGGCGACAGCGTGTTCATCGGACCGCACGAGGCCAAGGTGATCGCGGTGCCGGGCCACACGCTCGGCCACGTCGCCTATTGGTTTCAAAAGGACGCGGTGCTGTTTGCCGGCGACACGCTCTTTGCCATGGGCTGCGGCCGCCCGTTCGAGGCCTCGGCCGCCGTTCTCTACCGGTCCTTGCTGAAGCTCGCCGCGCTGCCGGATGAAACGCAGATCTATTGCGGCCATGAATATACGCTCGCCAATGCGCGTTTCGCCCTGAGCGTTGAGCCGAACAACGAGGCTTTACGGCGACGCGCCCAAACTGTCGCCGCGCTGCGGGCCGAGGGCCGCCTCTCGCTGCCCTCGCAAATGGGCCTTGAGCGGGCGACCAATCCCTTCCTGCGCGTCGCACAACCCGAAATTCAAGCGAGCCTCGGGCTCTCCGGCGCCGATCCGGCGGAGGTCTTCGCGGCGCTGCGAGAGCGCAAGAACAGGGCTTGAGGCGGGAGCGGTTGGAACATCCGATGCGATACAAGTTCTTAACGCGACGCTGATAGCTACGCGGTATCGAGTTCCACCCTCGATCCCAGACAACTTGCCAGCCAAAGGCCGATTATGGCGCCTCCGCCGGACAATAACGCCGAAGCGCCCCGGCCGCCCGGCCTGCCCGATCCGCGCGCTATCCTGAATTCGATCGGTGAAGCGGTCTACGATTGGGACATTGTCTCCGACCAGCTGGTCTTTGGGCCAAACACGGCGGAAATTCCGGATTTCGCCGAATTTGCCAAAATCACCTCCGGTCGGGCCTATGCCGAACATCTGGCGCCGGAAAGCCCGAGCTCCCGCTTCGAAACGATCGTCTCCTCGGCGGAGCGCGATTGCGGCCGCGGCGTTTCCTATAAGGTCATCTATGGCCTCGTCAGTGGGACGAACGAGCGGGCCGGTCGAGCCAAGATCATTTGGATCGAGGACACGGGCCGTTGGTTCGCGGGCGCGAACGACCGTCCTGCCCGGGCGCATGGCCTCATCCGGATCATCACCGACCGCTACGAGGCCGAACGCCAGCTTGCCCGACAATCGCGCTATGACACTTTGACCGGTGCTCTCAATCGCGCCCACTTCATCGAGCACGTCACCGCCCTGCTGCCCGATTGCCTGCGCAAAGGCGGCTCGCATGCGATTCTGCTCGCCGGAATCGACAATCTTGCCATCCTCAACGAGGCCTATGGCTATGACGTAGGTGACGAACTGATCGCCGCTGCGGCCGAAAGATTGCGCGGCGAGATGCGCACGACGGACCTGATGGCGCGCTACGCAGGCAACAAATTCGCGCTTTTTCTCGACGGCTGCACCGGCGAGCAGATGAACCTGGCGGCGGAGCGTTTCCTCTCCGCCATAGAAGCGACACCGCTTTCCACCAAGGCCGGGCAGATTGCGCTCTCGATCCGCATAGGCGGCGTCGTCATCCCGCAACAGGGCCGCAACGCGCAAGCCGCGCTGCATCACGCCGAGGAAGCGCTTGCCGCAACGCGTAGGTCCGGCGGCAATCGTTTCATCGCCTATACGCCAAGCCTCGTACGCGAGGATAGGCGGCTGAACGTCTTGCATGTTTCCGATGAGATCGTGACCGCGCTCAACGAATTGCGGATCACGCTCGCGCTGCAGCCGGTCGTCTCCGCCAAAAGCCGCGAGATCGCCTTTTATGAGGCGCTGGCGCGCCTCAGCGGCGAGGATGGCCAGCCCGTTCTGCCGGCCAACCTTTTTCCGGTAGCGGAAAAGACCGGACTGGTGCGGCTCATCGATCATCGCATGCTGGAACTCGTCGTGGCCGAGCTTGCCAGGGACCCGCTGCGCGAGATCGCAATGAACGCCTCGGGAGCGACCGTCCTCGACGTTCATTGGCCGGACAGGTTGCGGGCGGCCTGTGCCGCTCACAGCAACGTTGCAGAGCGGTTGATCGTCGAAATCACCGAGACTTGCGCGATTGCCGACCTCGAGGCGACCCGTCGGGCGATCGCCGCCATGCAATCATGCGGCGTAAGAGTTGCGATGGACGATTTCGGCTCCGGCCATACGTCATTCCGCAATCTGCGCAATCTGAGCGTCGATTTGCTGAAGATCGACGGCGCCTTCATCCAGAACTTGGCACGCTCCGAGGACGATTGTTTCTTCGTCCGCACCCTCGTCGATCTGGCGCGTCACCTCGAAATTCCGACCGTCGCCGAATGGGTCGAAGATGCCGAGTTGGCGGCGCTGCTCACAAATTGGGGCGTCGATTATCTGCAGGGCTATTATTTCGGGGAGCCTCAGGCCGCCGGAAGCGAACTGCAGGCCGGCCGCTCGGTCGCCTGAGATGCGACCATCCTGCGCCTCAGCCTATCTCCGTGGGCTTGATCCGATGAATTCTGGGCTTGAGGACGGAGGCGCTTTCCCGCCGTCCAATCATTCTTTCGGCGTGAGCCCTTCCAGCCTTTTCTGCAATTCGTCGAGCTGACGTTTCATCTCGTCGAGGTCCGATTTGGCTCCCGCTTCGGCTCCTGCTTCGGCCTGGCCTTCCTGAGGCTTCTGGGCCGGTGGCGTCGTCAGCGCCGCTCCAAAGGGTGAAAACATGGACAAAGCCTGGCTGAAGATGGCCATATTCTTGCGCGCCTGCTCTTCCAGCGAACCGAACATCTGCCGGGTGGGCCCGGTCGCGAAGGCGTTGGCGAACTGGTCTCTAAACTTCTGCTGATCGGTGGTCAGCTTGTCGATTGTGAATTCGAGATAGCTCGGCACCAGCATTTGCATGCTGTCGCCGTAAAAGCGGATGAGCTGCCGCAGAAAGGTGATGGGCAGAAGGGCCTGGCCGTTCTTGCCTTCTTGCTCGAAGATGATCTGGGTCAATACCGAGCGGGTGATTTCTTCACCGGTCTTGGCGTCATAAACAACGAAGTCCTCACCCTTTTTCACCATTTCGGCGAGATCTTCGAGCGTCACATAGGCGCTCGTGCCCGTGTTATAGAGACGCCGGTTGGCGTATTTCTTGATCGTGATGGGTTGCTTGTCGTTGGCCATGATCCATCAAAACCCTTTTTCCGAGGCAAGCTGACAGCCCTGGGAGCGTGGCCTCCACAAGGACCATAAGCGTTTTATTGCCTTGCGAAAACCGAAATTCTGCCAGCGCGGTTACCGCCGACCCAAATGCTTGACCGCGGACAAGCAGAAATGCTTGAGAATGACTAATATCAATGAAACCACGCGAAGCTCCTCTTAAGGATCGAACCGCGTCGTCAGAGGAGAAATGCCAAATGTCGCGCGACATTGTCATCGTGGGGGCGGCGCGCACGGCCGTCGGCTCTTTCAACGGGGCCTTCGCCAATATGCCGGCGCATGAGCTCGGTGCCGTTACGATCACCGCAGCGCTGGAACGCGCCAAGGTCGCGAAGGACGAGGTCGACGAGGTCATCCTCGGCCAGATCCTAACAGCAGGAGAAGGCCAGAATCCCGCCCGCCAAGCAGCCATTAAGGCCGGCATTCCGCAGGAAAAGACGGCTTGGTGCCTCAATCAGGTCTGCGGCTCGGGCCTGCGCGCCGTGGCGCTCGGTTTTCAGCAGATTGCCAACGGAGACGCCAAAATCATCGTAGCCGGCGGTCAGGAAAGCATGTCGCAGGCGCCGCATGCCGCGCACCTGCGCTCCGGCACGAAAATGGGCGACGTTAAGTTTACCGACATTATGCTGCGCGACGGTTTGATCGATGCGTTCCATGGTTACCACATGGGCGTCACGGCCGAAAACATCGCGACCAAGTGGCAGATCAGCCGCGAGGATCAGGATAAATTCGCGCTCGGCTCGCAGAACAAGGCCGAAGCGGCGCAAAAGTCCGGCAAATTAGCCGAGGAGATCGTTCCCATCACCATCTCGACGCGCAAGGGCGACATCGTGGTCGAGCAGGATGAATTCATCCGCCCCGGCACGACGCTCGAAGGGCTCACCAAGCTGAGACCGGCCTTTGCGAAGGACGGGACCGTCACCGCCGGCAATGCCTCCGGGATCAACGACGGCGCCGCGGCGCTCGTCCTGATGAGCGCCGAGGATGCACGAGCCCGTGGCCTTACGCCGCTCGCCCGGATCGCCTCTTGGGCGACTGCGGGCGTCGATCCGGCCATCATGGGAAGCGGTCCCATTCCCGCCTCGCGCAAGGCGCTGGAGAAAGCCGGGTGGAAGACGAAGGACCTCGAACTCATCGAGGCGAACGAGGCCTTTGCCGCCCAAGCGATCGCCGTCAATAGGGACATGGGCTGGGACACGGCGCTCGTGAACGTAAATGGCGGAGCGATCGCAATCGGCCATCCTATCGGCGCCTCGGGCGCGCGGATTCTCGTCACCCTGCTTTATGAGATGCAGCGGCGCGGAGCGAGCCGAGGTCTTGCCACGCTCTGCATCGGCGGTGGAATGGGAATCGCGCTCACGGTCGAGCGCTGAGCTTTGGACGTTGCTGCCTATGCAGGGTGCGGAATTTATGATCTCGGTGCGGACTGAAAAAAATAAATCGCTCGGCGATCACGCAAGCGAAGGGTAGGAAACAGATGGGTCGCGTCGCGGTGGTGAGCGGTGGCACGCGCGGAATAGGCGCGGCCATCAGCAAGGCTTTGATGGCCTCGGGCTACCAGGTCGCGGCGGTCTATCACGGCAATGACGAGGCCGCCGCGAAGTTCAAATCGGAGACCGCCATCCCCGTCTTCAAATGGGATGTCTCCGACTATGCCGCCTGCGTCGCCGGGCTTGGCGCCGTCAGTACCCGTCTCGGGCCGATCGACATCCTCGTCAACAATGCCGGCATCACGCGCGACACGATGCTCCACAAGATGAGCCCGGAGCAATGGTATGCGGTCATCAATACCAATTTGAATTCGCTCTTCAACATGACGCGGCCTTTGATCGAAGGCATGCGCAGCCGGGGTTTTGGGCGCATCGTCAATATTTCATCGATCAATGGCCAAAGGGGCCAGACCGGCCAGACGAATTATGCCGCCTCGAAGGCCGGCGATATCGGCTTCACCAAATCGCTGGCACAGGAAAATGCCGGCAAGGGAATTACCGTCAATGCCGTCTGCCCCGGCTATATTGCGACCGAAATGGTCAAGGCCGTGCCGAAAGAGATCCTCGAAAAGTCGATCCTGCCGCAAATTCCGGTTCGCCGCCTAGGCGAGCCCGAGGAGGTCGCACGCTGTGTCGTCTTCCTTGTCGCCGACGAGGCGGGGTTCATCACTGGTGCGACGATTTCGGTCAATGGCGGCCAATACATGGTCTGAAGCGCCCAGAGCGCGGCAGACCGGGTGCTCACTCCTGCGTGGTCTTGGGCTTCAACACCTGCCGCCCGCGGTACATTCCGGATTTAAGGTCGACGTGATGCGGGCGACGCAATTCGCCCAAATCCTTATCCTCGACATAGGTCGGCGCTTTCAGCGCGTCCGCCGAGCGGCGGAAGCCGCGTTTCATCGGCGACGTTTTGCGTTTCGGGACGGCCATGTCAGCTCCGAAGGTTCGAGGGCCCCCTTGGGCCGATTTCGTGAGGCTGGCTGATACACTGGAACGGTGGCTTTGGCCATCCGAAAATTGCCGCAGAGTGCCATTCGGGCCGGCCTGCCGAGCCACTGAAAAAGCCATTGTCTCCTGCGGTTTACTCCATGCACGCCAGCAATCCCGCGGTCTCTTTGACGCGCCGCTCGACCACCCGCGCATAAATCGTGACGCGCCAATTCGGATGCAGCACGCTACGGGTATAAGGATCGGGCAGCACAGCGGCGAGCAGCGCCGCCTGATGCGGACTGAGGTCCGTGGCGCTCTCGCCGAAATAAGTCTGCGCCGCCGCCTCGGCGCCAAATATTCCGTCGCCCCATTCGGCAATGTTCAGATAGACTTCGAGGATGCGGCGTTTCGGCCAAAGGCGGTCGAGCACAAGAGCCAGCGGAATTTCGAAGGCTTTGCGGACGTAGGAGCGCCCCGGCCACAGGAAGAGGTTCTTCACCACTTGCATGGTGATGGTCGAGGCGCCGCGGCTCGCGCCGCCGATGCCGCCCGCCTCGATCACCTCGCGCAGCGCACCCCAATCCACGCCGTGGTGGTAGCAGAAGCGCCCATCCTCCGACATGACGACTGCGGCGAGAAGATTTCGCGACATTCGGCCGAGCGGCATGTAATCCCGGGTAACCTTTTGGTGGAACAACATACGGCCGATCATCAAGGTCGAGACCGGCGTGACGAATCGCTCGACGATCATGAGACCCGCGAGCAGCAGCAAAAGCAGCAGAACGAGGCGTGGGACCCATCGCAAGATCGCGCCGAAGATGCCGAAATTGCCGGGCTTTCGATGCATCCGCGAGCCTTGACCGATCTTCCGCGATCGGGCAAGCGGAGCGTCCAAAGGACGAGCCAGGACGGGCAAGGCATGACGGCTTCGGTGGCACAGGATTTCCAGGCTCGGCTTACGGCCGTGGCCGACTCGACCGAACGGATGCTGGACCGGCTCTTATCCCCCTCTCCCCTGCCGGGCGAGACGTTCCGGCCGGCGCGGTTTCTTGGCGCCATGCGTTATGCGAGCCTCGGCGGCGGCAAGCGCCTGCGGCCGTTTCTGATGGTCGAGACGGCACGGCTCTTTGGAATTGAGGGTGAGGGTGTCTTGCGCGCCGCAGCGGCTGTCGAAATGGTCCATTGCTATTCGCTCGTCCATGACGATCTGCCGGCGCTCGATAATGACGAATTGCGGCGCGGCCGGCCGACGACCCACAGAGCCTATGACGAAGCCACCGCCATCCTCGTCGGCGACGGACTCTTGACCTATGCTTTCGACGTCACGGCCGATCCGCAGACCGACGCCGACCCGGCGATCCGCGCCGCGCTCGTCCTGGCTTTGGCGCGCGCGGCGGGGCTCGGCAACATGGTCGGCGGCCAAGTCCTGGATCTCGAGGCGGAGGCCGCGGCTGAGCCGCATACGGCCGAAGCCGTCATCATGCTGCAATCGATGAAAACCGGCGCGCTTCTGCGTTATGCGGTCGAAGCCGGGGCAATTCTTGCCCGCGCGGATGCGCGAGCGAGCGCCGACCTCACCCGCTACGGCCAGGCCATCGGCGCCGCTTTCCAGGTCGCCGACGATATTCTTGACGTCGAGGCCGACGAAGCGGCGCTGGGCAAGCGCGCCGGCAAGGATGCCGACCGCAATAAGGCGACTCTTGTCGCCGCGCTCGGGCTCGAAGCCGCGCGGACGCGGCGCGACAGGCTAGCGCAGGAAGCCATCGGCGCTCTCGAAATCTTCGGAGAAAAGGCCAGGATCTTGAGGGAGGCGGCGCAGTTCGCCGTCGCGCGTAAAAGTTGATGACGCCCCCGGCACCTTCGCGCCGACGCTATTGGCGGCCGATCCGCATCGTCCAATCGCGGCCGCGACTCTTCATCAGCTGCGCCTGCGGAATCTTGGTCGGCTTGCTGTTGTCTCGCAACATACGGTTGGTGACGAGGGAGTTGATCGGTTGGAATGCGGCTCTCTGGCTCTATTTCGTGCTTGTAGGCGTCATGATCGCAACGGCCACGAAAGAATCGATGATCCGGAAGGCGGCGCAGCAAGACGATGGACGCTTCGCTATTCTGATTCTCGCGACGCTGGCGGCATGTGCCGCTTTCGGTGGGATTTTCGCCGAACTGACGATCGTCAAGGATTCAAGCGGCCTGTTGAAGGCGCTTCACATCAGCCTCGCCGCGGCGACGATCGTGAGCGCCTGGACTTTCATCCATGTGATGTTCGCCCTGCACTACGCGCACGAATATTTTACCGAACGTACCGCGACGAGTGTAGGGACCGAGAAATCGCACGGCGGCCTCAAATTTCCCGGCCCCGCAGAGCCTGATTATCTCGACTTTTTCTACTTCTCATTCGTGATCGGCGTCGCCTGCGCAACCGCCGACGTCGAAATTTGGGCGCCGGCGATGCGCCGTACAGCCCTTGTCCATTGCGTGCTGGCGTTTTTCTTCAACAGCGCCGTGCTGGCGCTGACGATCAATATCGCGGCGGGGCTGGTGTGAGCTTCTCGCCCTTCAGACCAGCGCGCTTCTCGGCTTCCGGCGGTCCCGACCATGGAACGTAAAGCCGCACCGACAGTCCAGGGCCATTGTCGTCCATTTCGATGCGGGCATTGTGGAGTTGCGCGACGGCTGCGACGAGACTGAGGCCAAGACCGTGGCCCGGACTGCAGCGGCTCCTCTCCAGCCGATAGAAACGCTTGAAGACGTGTTGGAATTCCCCAGCGGGAATTCCCGGCCCATCATCTGCAACGGCGACGATGCCGCCGTTGTCGCGCGCCGAGATCGCAACAGTCACGCGCCCGCCCTTGCGGCCATGTTTGATGGCATTGTCGACGAGATTGGCCATGGCCTCGAACAGAAGATCTCGGTCGCCCGTGACGAACACCTGCTCGTCGCAGGCAATTGTAAGGCGCAGGCCCTTGTCTTCCGCCGCTGCGTCGAAGAGCTCGACCACCTCGCGCGCGATTTCGGCCAGATTCAGCGTGCGAAACGCCGCAGTGCGAGCGCCGGCTTCGATTTGGGAGATACGCATCAAGGACGAGAAGATGCGCAGGACATCGTCCAGATCCGCGATCATGTCGCTGATCAGCATCTGGTCGTAATCCGGCTCGCGGAGCTTATCGGCCGCCTTTTCCAGGCGTCCGCGCATCCGCGTCAGCGGCGTACGCAGATCATGCGCGACATTGTCGGTGACCTGCTTGATCTCACGCATGAGCGCCTCGATGCGATCGAGCATTAGATTGAGATTTTCGGCGAGCTGGTCCCACTCATCGCGCGTGCCGCGCAAGGGTATCCGCCGATCGAGACCCCGCTCCATGATCTCCCTGCTCGTCGCGTTGATGGCTTCGATTCGCCCGACGGTGCGGCGGGTCACGAAAATGCTGGCGACGCCGGCGAGGATCAGGATCAGCACAATGCAGCCGGCGAGCGCCAAGCCGATCCGCATCGCAAACTGGTCAAGATCGTCGGCGTTCTTCGCAACCAAAAGATGGGAGCCGTCTGGAAGAGTTGTAAATTTCGCGCGCAACGAAGAACCCGCCACGCCGGATGGCGCTTTCGTCGCCTCGAAATCGCCCCATCCTTGCTCACTGCGCAGGATCGAAGGCCAAACTGCGAGATCGCCGGCGATCGGCGCAAAAGACGTATCGCAAAGCAGATAGACGCCGTCGAAGTCCTTGTCGGCGATGCGTCGGTCGATCGTCGCAATCAGGCCGTCGCGGCCTGCGCGTTCATAGGCGTTTTGCAGAATCGCATATTCGGTCGCGATCGCATGGTCCGCCCGGCTCGACACGAAGGAGGCCGTCGACCAATAGACATAGGCGAAGAGGCCGAGAACGATTGCGCCGAAGGCTCCGATCGAAATCAGCGCCAACTGGAACGTCTTCGATCGAAGGGTCTTAGCGAGGAGCACGAACGCAGAATCCCACGCCGCGGACGGTATGGATAAGAGGATAGTCCTGCAAACTGTCGACCTTGCGTCGGACACGCCCGACATAGACGTCGATAATATTGGTTGTCGGATCGAAATGCAGATCCCAGACATGTTCCAGCAGCATCGCCCGCGGCACGACATGGCCTTCGTTGCGGACGAGATATTCCAAGACCTGGAATTCGCGCGGCAAAAGTTCGATGTCTCTGCCGCCGCGTGTCACGCCACGCGAGACAAGATCGAGCGTCAAATCGCCGACCCGCAGCATCGTTTCTTTGACGACGGTGACGCTGCGGCGGGCGAGCGCTTCAAGGCGCGCCAACATTTCCGTGAAGGCGAAAGGCTTCACGAGATAGTCATCGCCGCCGGCGCGCAGCCCGCGCACGCGATCATCGACCTCGCCGAGTGCGCTGACGATCAAAGCCGGCGTAAAGATTCCTGCTTCCCGCAGACGGCGAATGACGGCGATCCCATCGATGCCCGGCAGCATGCGGTCGATCGCCATAACGGCGTAATCGCTCGTGCGGGCGCGATCGAATCCCTCTTCGCCATTGGCCGCGAGGTCGGCTTGATAGCCGGAGTCCGCGAGATAATCCAAAAGCTGATCGGCCGTCTCCCGGTCGTCTTCGATCACAAGTATGCGATGACGATTTTCAACCATAAACCTTCGATCTCCCTTCCGCTCTCCGGCGGCGCGACCGTAACACAGATCTCAAATCCGAATACTGACTTCTAAGTCATAAATTGAATCATTCGTCATTTGAGTATTTTCGCCGCCCGCTTATCGAAATGCATCGCAGCACATCGACGCTACAGCCGAATTTCAGCGGCGCGCGTCAAGATGTCGGTCGGCTCGAAGTGCCTTTCAAGATCAAAGGAGAGAGCATCATGATGCGCAAGATAGAAATTGCATTGGCGGCGGTCGCCGCACTCACATTCGGCGCTGCCTCCAATGTTTCCGCACATGGTGGCGGTGGCGGCGGCGGTCACGGTGGCGGATTTGGCGGCGGCATGGGTCATGGCGGCGTGGGCTTCGGTCACGCCGAGAGCTTTCATGCCGGCAGCTTCGGACATTTCGGCGGGCCCGGTTTTCACGACGGCCGTTTCGCATTTCGTGACCATTTCCGCGGCCGGCGCTTCCGCAACGGATTCTTCTTCGCCGGCGACCCCTTCCGGTATGACTACGACTACGATTACGGCTACGATGACGCCTGTTATCGCCGCGTCTGGACTCGCTGGGGCTGGGAATGGGCGCGGATCTGCAACTGAAGCAGAGCCAAATCGCGACGCCAGCAAAGCAATCATCCCACAGGAGCCATCAGCGTGACGACCGCCTACATCAATCGCGTGGCGACAGCCGTTCCCACGCACGAAGTTCACGGGGCTTTCTTACGCTTTGCCGGGCAAATGCTGCCGGACCGAGGCTCGCGGCTTCTGTTCGAGCGCATGGTGGCGCGCTCCCAAATCGAGCGCCGCTGGTCTTGCCTTACAGCGCCGCGACCCGGCTGCAACGAATCGCTCGACGGAGAAGGCTTCTATACTCCGGGGCAATTTCCATCGACTGCGCAGCGGATGAGCCGCTACGAGAGGGAGGCCCCGGCGCTTGGCGCAAGCGCCGTGGGCGGCCTCGGACTCGGTAAGACGACCGGTGACATCAGCCATCTGGTCGTCGCCTCCTGCACCGGCTTTTCCGCGCCCGGCATCGATCTCGAACTGGTCGAGCGTTGCGGCCTTCCCTCATCCGTCGAGCGAACCGTCATCGGCTTCATGGGATGCCATGCGGCGATCAATGCCTTGAAGATCGCGCATCACATCGTTCGCTCGAGCCCCAAGGCGCATGTTCTCGTCGTCTGCCTCGAACTTTGCACGCTGCATTTTCAGGAGACGGACGAACTCGACAAATTGCTCACCTTTTTGCTGTTCGGCGACGGCTGCGCCGCGGCGCTCGTCAGCGCCGAGCCGGGCGGCATCGCGCTTGACGGATTCCACGCCGAGCTGGTGCAGAAGGCCGCTGAGCAGATCACCTGGAACATCCGCGATTGCGGCTTCGATATGGTCTTGTCGGGCAAGGTGCCGGCAACAATCTCTGATGCCCTGCGTTCGGGGTCGGAACGCGTGCTTGCGGGCCGATCCTCCAGCGCCATCGATCTTTGGGCGGTCCACCCTGGCGGCCGCTCGGTGCTCGATGCCGTCGAGGGCGCCTTCGACCTCGACCAATCCGCGCTTTCCGCCTCGCGCGCGGTCCTGCGCGACTATGGCAATATGTCCTCGGCCACGATTTTTGTGCTCGCAAAACTGATGCGGCGGGCGCCGCGCGGCGGCGCATCGGGCTGCGCCATGGCTTTCGGGCCGGGCCTAACAGCCGAAACCATGCTGTTCCGCACGGCGGCCTAGATGTTGGATTTCTCGCGCCGCAACGCCCTCACGGAGCTTATGGACTCCGACGCGACCGACTTCGAGACGTTCCGCGCCTGTCTCATCGATCTGGCAAAAGTCAACCGGCTTACCCTCGCCTATCGTCCGACGCTCGCTTTCCACGATCGGCTCAGAAGGTCGGGAGGCCGGCCGCGCGACCGCGCTATCACCATTGTCGACGTAGGCTCCGGATCGGGCGACATGTTGCGCAAGATCGACCAATGGGCGACGCGCTATGGTTATGAGGTGGATCTCGTCGGCGTCGATCTCAATCCCTGGTCGGCGCGCACCGCGGAAGAGCTCACCGCGCAGGGCCGGCCGATCCGCTTCGTGACCGCGAACATCTTTGCTTGGTCCGCGGAGCCCGTCGATATCGTCGTGAGCTCGCTCTTCACGCATCATCTGAAGGATTCTGCCGTCGTCGAATTCCTCGCATGGATGGAAGCCAATGCCAGGCTCGGATGGTTCGTGAACGACCTCCATCGCCATCCTGTTTCCTACCACGCGTTTCGCGTAATCGCGCAAGCGCTGCGGTTCCACGCCTTTGTCCAGCATGACGGACCCATATCCATCGCGCGCGCTTTCGATGTCGCGGATTGGCGAGGCTTTCTCGACAAGGCTGGGGTTCCGGGGGCCGAGATCAGCCGGCACTTTCCGTATCGGCTCTGCGTCGCGCGTTTCAAAAGCCCATGAGCGCGCCCACGCCGGCCCTGATCATCGGCGGAGGCGTCGCCGGAGCCGCAGCGGCGATTGAAATCGCGCGCATGAGGCGGCCCGTTCTTCTCCTCGAGCGACAGCAAGGCCCGCATCATAAGGTCTGCGGCGAATTCATCAGCGGCGAGGCTGCGCTTTATCTCCGCGACCTTGGCATTGATCTCGCGGCGCTCGGCGCCATTGGCATCACCGAAGTCAGGTTATGCGCGGATGAGCGGGTCGTTGCCGCGCGCCTTCCCTTTCCGGCCTTCAGTCTTTCGCGGCATGCCTTGGATGAGGCACTTCTGCGTGAAGCTTCTGCTGCCGGGGCCGATGTCATGCGCGGAAGCGGTGTTCGGTCGCTGCGGCGACGAGACCGCGACTGGATCGTCATATGCGACGACGGCCATATGCTGACAGCCGAGGATGTCTTTCTCGCGAGCGGCAAACATGACTTAAGAGGCTGGAAGAGGCCGCCAGGGCGGCAGAAAGACCTCCTCGGATTCAAGCTGCACTGGCGTCTTTCCGCCGGCGAAATAGCGGCGCTCGGCAGCGCGGTCGAGTTGGTCCTCTTTCCCGGTGGCTATGCGGGTCTCGAACCCATCGAGGACGGAATTGCCAACCTCTGTCTGGTCCTGCGCAAGAGCCGTTTTGCAGCGCTCGGGCAAAGATGGGAGACGTTGCTGCCCGCACTCCTCGCGGATTGTCCGCATCTTGCCCGAAGACTCGCGAAGGCCGAACCATGCTGGCCGCGGCCCTTGGCAACCTCATCCATTCCCTATGGCTTCATACGAACCTATGCCGACGGCCTTTGGTGTCTTGGCGACCAGGCGGCATGCATCCCCTCCTTTTCCGGCGACGGCGTGTCGATCGCACTGCATTCGGCGCGGCTCGCGGCACTCTTCTATTTCGGGGGCGGTGGTGCGGACGCGTTTCAGGCGCGATTGGCCTGCGACGTTGCCGGTCTGGTCCGCCGTGCGACGCTGCTCTCGCAGATGCTCGTGCATCCCACCGGGCAGAAGATCGGCGCGAGAGCGGCGCGGCTCATGCCCGTTCTAGTGGGTATCGCGGCGCGCGCGACACGTATCCCGGCGCGCCGCGTCAACGCCGTCATGGACCGAAGGGCGTAATTGACCGGGAAGGTTCCTTTAGGGCCCGTACGGATGGCCGAACGGAAAACCTGAGTCATCGTCTTCATCGCCATCGCCGGCGGGCCCATAATAGCCCGCGAAGAAAGGCGAGCCGACGCCGTCGATCGGGTTATAGACGCCATAGCGATAGGAATCGGCGGCTGTGGGGTCGCCCCAACCATAATAGCGAACCGACTGGGCCTGCGCCGCGGCGATGACCGGATTTGGATTGATCCAAGGCGGCAACGGCGGCGTGCCCATCCGATAGCGCCAGGCACCGACACGATATTGGTAAGGCAGCGGATAGAAGCCGAGCCCGCCCCCCGGATCGCCGACAAGCGCGGTATAATGTCCGCGAGAGGTGTAGACGGCGCCGGGCTGCATGGCGCCGACATAGCCGCCATAAGTGGCGTGCCTATGGTGCGTCTTGGAGGCCGCCTGCACGGCCCCGGCCGATGCACATGCGAGCGCTACGGCAATTGCGAGGCCCGTTGCCTTCAAACCCCTTTGCATGGCCATCTCCAAAAGCAGCGCTTCCCGATAATCGCTTAGCTGCCTAAAGCAGTATATAGGTCGCCAATCGGCGCTCCGCCCTTGACGCGCATCAAATCATCGTTGACAGCGGCAAAGGGGGCGCAAAGACTTTTCGTTAAATTTTACGTGAATGCCGTCTATTCCGCTGCGCTCTTTGCGCCGCCGAAGCGCCGCTCGATATAATCCTGCACGAGGGTCTTGAACTCGGCAGCGATGCCTTCACCGCGCAAAGTCATGGCCTTCTTGCCGTCGATGAAGACAGGCGCGGCCGGCGTTTCGCCCGTGCCCGGCAGGGAAATGCCGATATCGGCATGTTTCGATTCGCCCGGCCCGTTGACGATACAGCCCATGACCGCGACGTTAAGCGTCTCGACCCCGGGGTAGCGCGTCTTCCAGCCGGGCATGGCGTCGCGAATATAGGCCTGGATATCGCGCGCCAATTCCTGGAACACGGTCGAGGTCGTCCGTCCGCAGCCTGGGCAGGCGGCGACGAGCGGGACGAAGGTGCGAAAGCCCATGGTCTGCAGGATCTCCTGCGCGACTTTGACTTCGAGCGTGCGATCGCCGCCGGGCTCGGGCGTGAGCGAGATGCGGATCGTGTCGCCGATCCCGTCCTGCAGCAGCACGCCGAGCGCCGCCGCGGAGGCGACGATGCCTTTCGATCCCATGCCGGCTTCGGTAAGGCCCAGATGAATGGCGTAGGTGCTGCGCTCGGCCAGCATCCGGTAGACGGTAACCAGATGCTGAACGTTCGAGACTTTGGCCGACAAGATGATCCGGTCGCGCCCGAGGCCGATCTCTTCGGCGCGCTGCGCCGAGAGCAATGCCGACTGGACCATGGCCTCGCGAGTCACCGTGCCGGCATCGAGCGGCGCGTTGGACCGCGCATTCTCGTCCATCAGGCTGGTGAGCAGATCCTGGTCGAGCGAGCCCCAATTGGCGCCGATACGCACCGCCTTGTCGTTCTTGATCGCGCATTCGACGATCGCGGCGAATTGCGTGTCCTTCTTGTCCTTGAAGCCGACATTGCCGGGATTGATGCGGTATTTGGCGAGCGCCTCGGCGCAGGCCGGATGATCGGCCAAAAGCTTGTGGCCGATATAATGGAAATCGCCGATGAGCGGGACGTCGCAGCCCATCCTGTCGAGCTTTTCGCGGATATGAGGCACGGCGGCTGCCGCCTCGTCGCGGTCGACCGTGATGCGCACGAGCTCCGAGCCGGCGCGCGCCAAGGCTGCGACCTGCGCGACCGTCCCGGCGACATCGGCCGTATCGGTATTGGTCATCGATTGGACGATGATCGGGCCGCCGCCGCCCACCGTGACGGCGCCCTTGCCGGTTCCGACCCGGACTCCGACAGAGATATGACGCGGCGAAGGCCCCGTTGCGGGAGCCTCGGAACAGGGCCAAGTGGGGGAAAGAGATCCTGACATCGTGCCTTCCTCAGATGGCGCGGATTGGCCTTAAGGTCAAGAAACCCGCCGGGATGACCCCCTTATGACGGGCCGAGCCGGGTGATGAAATCGCCGCAGGTTGCTCGATGGGAAATATCCCATCCTTGCACTTAGTTATTACAATTGTTATAACGTACTTGCTATCTAGAGGCACGAAAATGATTGCACTCAAGCTCCGCAAAATCGGCAATTCTGTTGGCGTGGTATTTCCGGCTGAAGCGCTGGCACAGATGAATGCCGGACTTGGCGATACAGTATATCTCACCAAGGCCGTCGGCGGTGTGCGGCTAACCCCTTACGATCCGGCGTTCGAAGAGCAAATGACGGTCGCCCGAAGCGTGATGCGGAAGCGCCGCAATCTTCTGAGAGAGCTTGCCAAGTAAGTGGACGAGCCGGTTTGGATCATCAGAGCCGTTGCGCTCTCTCTTCATGAGGAACAATTGGCGGAGCACGGCGGCCCGTCGGGCCTTCGAGATGAGGGACTGCTCGACTCTGCACTTGATCGTCCTAAAAACCAATTTTCATACGGGAATCCGGACATCTACGATCTTGCCGCCGCCTATGCCTATGGAATCGCCAAAAATCATCCCTTTCTAGACGGCAACAAACGAACTTCATTTGTCGTCTGCGAAACGTTTCTCAATTTGAACGATTGCGATCTCAAAGCTACGGATGAGCAAGCCCTGCTGCTCTGGCTCGCCGTGGCGGAGGGCGGCGTAACTGAAGCCGAACTCGCGGAGTGGCTTCGGACAAACTCGAAAGCCGAGAAGATCTGAGCGCGCTATCCGCTGCATTCCCGGCAGAGCCCGGCGATCTCCATCACCTGGGCGCGGGGTTTGAACGCGACCGCGGCCGCGAGCGCCGCGAGGTCGCGGTGAATCGCCTTCGGCGTCGCCTCGATGACCGTCCCGCACTTGTCGCAGATGAGAAAGACCACGGGATCCTGATGCGCATGCCCATGCGCGCAAGCGAGATAGGCGTTGCGCGAGGCAAGCCGGTGCACCAGCCCGTTATCGAGCAGGAAATCGAGCGCCCGATAAATCGAGATCGGGGCGGGATGTTTGCCGGTCGCCGCCGCGACCCTCTCGATCAAGTCATAGGCGCCGAGCGGGCGGCCTTCGTCGGCCAGGATTTCGAGAATTTGGCGCCGCGCAGGCGTCAGCTTGGCACCCTCGCGCCGGCATCGATCCTCTGCCGCCGCCAGCGCGCTCTTGGCTGCGGCGGCGGTCGGTTTGGGCCGCGTCTGCGGCCTGCGTGAAAGCGTCATATCGCCAATATATCCGCTCATAGCTGTAAAATCGACCCGGGCGCTTTGCTCCATTTCGCCTTGAATTTGGCCTGGGTGGGTGCAGACATCGAGGCGGCGCTGTCCGGCCGCAGAATGAGGAACGTATCATGACGCTCAAGTCACGCAGTGCCATCGTCACGGGTTCGACGAGCGGGATAGGATTGGCCATTGCCCGGGCTTTGGCGCAAGAGGGCGCCAATGTGATGATCAATGGGTTCGGCGAAGCGCAGGCGATCGAAGCCGAGCGCAGCGCCATCGTCAAGGACTTCGCGGTCAAAGCGCTCTATTCGCCAGCCGACATGACGAAGCCGGACGAGGTCCGCGGCATGGTGAAGGAGGCGGAAGCGACGTTCGGCACGCTCGACATCCTCGTCAACAATGCCGGCATTCAGCATGTCGCGCCGATCGAGGAATTTCCGACAGAGGACTGGAACAAGATCATCGCCATATCGCTTTCTGCCGCTTTCCATGCCATTGCCGCCGCGGTTCCCGGCATGAAGGCGCGCAAATGGGGGCGGATCGTCTCGACCGCCTCGGCGCATTCGATGGTCGCCTCGCCATTCAAATCCGCCTATGTCTCGGCCAAGCATGGCCTTGCCGGCCTGACCAAGACTGTGGCGCTGGAAGTCGCGACCTTCGGCATTACCGCCAATTGCGTCTCGCCTGGCTACGTCTGGACGCCGCTCGTCGAACATCAAATTCCCGATACGATGAAGGCGCGCAACATGACCCGCGAGCAGGTCATCCACGACGTGCTTCTCGAGGCGCAACCGACGAAGCAATTCGTCACGCCCGAGCAGGTCGCCGCGCTCGTCGTCTATCTCTGTTCGGATGCGGCCGCGCAGATCACCGGTGCGAATTTAGCAATCGATGGCGGCTGGACGGCGCATTGAGGGATCGGATCGGCCGTCCGCGCCTGAGCCAAGCGTATGAACAGGAGGAGCGATGGCCGGCTCGAAGTCAGTGAACCTCGCGCTCCAGGGTGGCGGCTCGCATGGCGCCTTCACCTGGGGCGTGCTCGATTTTCTGCTCGAAGACGAGAGGCTCGATTTCACCGCGATCACCGGCACGAGCGCCGGCGCCATGAATGCGGTCGTGCTGGCCGAAGGATATGTGGAAGGCGGACGGTCAGCGGCCGGCGACAAGCTCGCGCAGTTCTGGCACTCGGTGGCGAACGAGAACGCACTCTCGCCGGTTCAGAATAGGCTCTTCGATCTCTTCTTCGGCTACGGCACATTGCCCTCGCAACTGACGGCGTGGTGGGCGGACTTCCTCACGCATTATGCGAGCCCTTACGAGTTCAACCCGTTCGACCTCAACCCCCTGCGTGACTATTTGAGCGCGGCGATCGACTTCGCCAAGGTGCGGGCCTGCGACAGGCTCAAGCTGTTCGTCGCCGCGACCAACGTCCATACGGGCAAGATCAAAGTCTTCCATGCCGGTGAACTCACCGCCGATCATGTCATGGCCTCGGCCTGCCTGCCCTTTCTCTTCCGCGCCGTCGAAATCGAGGGCGTGCCCTATTGGGACGGCGGCTACATGGGAAATCCGGCGCTGTTTCCGCTGTTCTACGAGTCGAGTTGCCCCGATATCGTAATCGTTCAAATCAACCCGATGGAGCGCGACGAGACGCCGGTCACGGCGCGCGATATTCAGAATCGCCTCAACGAGATCACCTTCAATGCGGCGCTCATGGGCGAAATGCGCGCTATCGATTTTGTCAGCCGGCTGGTCGATTCCGGCAAGCTCTCGCCTGAAGATTACATGCGGCCTTTCGTGCATCGCATCGACGGCGGTGATATCCTGCGTCCCTATTCGGCGGCGACCAAATTCGATGCGTCCTGGTCCTTGATCAGTCAATTTTTCGAATTTGGGCGCAGCGCCGCCAAGGACTGGCTCGACAAGACTTACGATTCGATCGGCAAGGAATCGACCCTCAACCTGCGCATGGCCTTCGCTTAGCGGGTGAATGAATGGCTGCTGCTTATTGCGTCGTGTTGACGACCTGCTGCACGCAAGAGAGGGCGAGCGGGATTGCGCGCGCGCTCGTCGAACGCCGCCTCGCCGCCTGCGTAAACATGCTGCCGGTCGACAGCATCTATACGTGGCAGGACCGGACCGAAGCGGCTTCCGAGATCCTGCTCATCATCAAGACCAGGCGCGCCGATTATGCCGAAGTCGAGCAAGCGATCCGAGCGTTGCACGACTATGAAACGCCGGAGATCGTCGCCCTGCCGATCGAGCAAGGCTCTGCCGGCTACCTCGATTGGATCGAGGCTGTAACGCAGCGCAAGGAGAGGTGAGGTGCGCGCCCTTCTCCCTGCGGGAGAAGGGTCACATCGTTAGAGCACCGAACGTGTAATCAACCGCTCGGCCTCTTCGATCGCTTGCGGCGTGCCGATGTGGAGCCAGATCCCGTCGAGCCTCACGCCAAAAAGCCGGCCCTTTTGAGCGGCTCGGAAGAAAAAGGGCGCGAGCCTGAAGACATCTTCGCTCGCTTCGGCAAAGAGGGAAGGCTTGATAATGCCTATTCCCGTATAGACGAAGGGCGCGACCCTGCGTTCCTCGCGCCGCTGCAACCTGCCCAACGGGTCCATGGTGAAGTCACCCGGCCAATCGACCCCAACGCTCGACGCCGCCGCTGCGACGAGCAGCAAGATGTCCATCTCCTTCGGATCCCAGGCGGCGGCGAGGCGTTGGAGATTGGGCTGCGTGCCCTCGATCCAAAATGAATCCGTGTTGCAGATGAAGAACGGCGCGTTGCCAAGCTGCGGCAACGCCTTCTTGATGCCGCCGCCTTGATCGAGCAATTTCGCGCGCTCGTCGGAAATCAGGATTTTCGGCGCACGGCGCCCGGCAAGATGCGTCTCGATCTGGCCGGCGTGATGATGCAGATTGACGATCGCCGTCGCAACTCCGGCCGCGGCGAAGCGGTCGAGCGCGTGGTCGATGAGCGCCTTGCCGCCGACCTTGATGAGCGGCTTCGGGATCTGGTCGCTCAGCGGCCGCATCCTCGAGCCGAGCCCGGCAGCGAAAATCATGGCCTTATCGGGCATGGAACGCGTCATGGAGGGGCGACAGGGTAGGAATTAAAGCAGAGATCACGGGCTCTTGTTCAAGCTACGCGGCAGGTGCGTCTCATACCAGCCCCTGAGCGCCGACAACAAGGGATGGGCCAGATCTTTGGTCAAATATTTTTCGATGCGTGGCAGATGGGCGAGATATTGCGGCTTATGATCGCGCTTATCCAACCGCGCGAAAATTCCGAGAATTTTCGTTGCCCTCTGGGCGCCGAGCACGGCATAGGCGCGCGCAAAACCGGCCATATCGAAGCTCGGATCGGCAGCGCGGCGCAATTGCGCATAATGGCCGAGAAGCTTCAGTTCCATCTCGTCCGGTACGTCGGCCCGGGCATCTTGCAGGAGCGATACGACGTCATAGGCCGGATGGCCGAGCACGCAGTCCTGAAAGTCGATGATTCCCACGCGCGCGAGACCATCGCGTTGCGGCAGCCAGAACAGGTTCGGCGAATGATAGTCGCGCAACGTCCAGGTCGGCCGCGCCGCCACGATGTCGCGCAGGATGTGCCGCCAAAGATTGGTGAACATTGCCTTGGTGCCTGGGGGCAGCGTGACCTTGGCGACATGCGGCGCATACCAGTCGAGCAATAATTCGACCTCGACGGATAAAGCATCGACGTCATAAGGCGGGATGCGATAGGTTGCGTCCGCCTCGATCGGCAACGTATCCGGCAGATTCAAATGATGCAGGTGGGCGAGCGCCGCGACCGCCTCGATATAGCGCTCGGCGAGAACGCCACGCCTGTCGGCCACACCATCACTGCCGAAATCCTCAAGGATGGCCACGCCCGCGTCGAGATCGAGGGCGAGGATGTCGGGCGCGGAAAAGCCTCTCGCGCGCAGGCCTTTGTCGATTGCCACGAAGGGGCGGATGTTTTCGGCGAGCCGTGCCAAAGCGCCATAGGATTTTCCATGGCGCACCGGCGGCCCGTCGGGACGCGGCGGCGAGATCATGAGCACCGCCGCCGCGCCATCCGGCTTGATGAGCCGTTCATAGACGCGGGTCGAAGCATCGCCTTGCATGAACCGTCGCTCCGCATCGGCCCAGCCGGAGGTCGCGAGAATATCGTGGATGGCGCGTGCCAGCGCCAGTCGCGGCGCGAACGTGCCGCTGCCGGTCAGCGTCGCAACGCGATAATCGGCGTCACGACCGGCGTCCGTCTGGAAAGCGATGTTAAGCCTGCTGGCGTCGATATGCGACTCGGCGCGCTCCGGCCATTCGACAACGACGAGAGCGCCCTCTTGAGCCTCCTCAAAGCCGAGATCGATGAGCTCATCGGCGTGCCGAATGCGATAGAAATCCGCATGCAGGATCGGAAACGCGGCGGTCTCGTAGACCTGCATGAGCGTGAAGGTCGGACTCGGTACTTCGAGTTCTTGCTCGCGCGTGAGGCTGCGGATCAGGGCGCGGGCGAACGTCGTCTTACCCGTGCCCAGGTCGCCTGAGAGCGTTAGAACATCGCCGGACCTCAGCCATTGACCGATCTCGGCGGCCAAGGCGATCGTCGTCGCCTCATCGGGAAGTTCGACCCGCCAATCTGCCCTTTTCTGCGGCGCGCCAGCCGCCATCTGCTGTATTCCCCTCATTGTACGAGGCACAATTGTACGAGGCAAAGCCCGCGATCAACGTGGAATTCCGGTTCCGCAGACAAGTATCGGCCTTTTCCATGGGCATGATTTCTTCGCAAGATCATGCGCGCCGCGCCGCTTTCTACGAAAGCCGATAAGGCTCCGATTTGACTTTGTCCAGTTTCGCACCGCCGGCGGGGAAAATGCAGGTGACGGTCGTTCCTTCGCCTTGGACCGAGTCGATGAGAACGCGCCCGCCATGCAGTTCGACGAGCGAGCGAACGATCGAGAGGCCAAGTCCGACGCCGCGATGGCGCGAGCCTGTCGTCTGCGTCTTGAAACGCTCGAAGACCTGTTCGAGAAGAGCGGGCGGAATTCCGCTTCCCCGATCGCGCACAGTGAAGACGATCTCGTCGTCGCGGCGCAGCGCCTCCAACAGGATTGTCTGCCCCGGCGAGGAAAAGCCGATCGCGTTGGAAAGAAGGTTGAAGAGGATCTGGCGGATGCGTTGGCTGTCGCCGACGAAAGTGCCCAATCCGTCCATCGCCACGACCTTCAAATTGAGCGAGGATTCGGCCAGGCGGTCCTGAACGCCTTCGGCGGCGAGATGCATGGTTTTTTCTATATCGACCTCTTCGAGATTGAGCTCCAGCGCATCGGCGTCAATCGAAGCGAGATCGAGAATATCGTCGATGATCGCCAGCAAAGCGGCCGAAGAGGCGCGCACGTAGCCGGCATATTCGCGTTGCCTCTCGTTGAGCGGCCCCGCCGAGCCGTCGCTCAAGAGTTCGATGAAGCCGATGATGTTGGTGAGCGGCGAGCGCAATTCGTAGGACACATGGTGGACGAAGTCGTTGCGCAGCTTCTCGGCCTCGATCAGGGCCTGGTTGCGTTCGGTCAGCGCGCGCTCGACATTGACGCTGGCGGTCGTATCCGTGAAGGTCAGCAAAGCCGCTCCGTCGGGCAGCGGCTGTGCGGTGCAATCGAGGACCAAACCGTCGCGCCCGGCGATGCGCCGTTCGAACCCGGTCCTTTGATCGTTGAGGCCGACGACTCTTGATCGGATTTCGTCGAAGAAGCTCTCGTTCTCGCCGAACAGGGCGCAGAGGCTAGCAAGGCGATCGATATGCGGCCTCTCGTTAAGGAGAGCGGCATCGAGCTTCAGCAGGCTCGCGAAAGCCGGATTGAAGAATTTGAGCCTGCCGTCGGTGCCGAACACGCCGACGCCTTCCTTCAGCGAGTCGAGCGTCTCGCTCTGCACGCGGGTCAAGGCATTGAATTGCGATTCGAGGTGGAAGCGCTCGCTCACGTCATCGAAGAGATAGGTGACGCCGCCTTGCGGATTGGGACTGATGACGACCCGCAACGTCCGCCCGTCGGGCAGATACCAGATATGTTCGCTCGTCTCGATCGCCTGATAGGCGGCGAAGAGATTCTCCTTCCAACCGCGGAAGTCGGCCTGTTCCGGCAACAGACCGGCGGCGCGCAGCTTGTCGAGGATCTCCGAATCGCTTGGATGCTGATCGACGAAGGATTGGTCGAGCGACCAGAGCTGGCGATAGGCCGAATTGTGAAAGACGAGCCGCTTGCGCCGGTCGAATATGGCCACCGCGGTCGAAAGCTGGTCGAGCGTGCGCGCATGCGCCTGCATCTGGCGATCGAGATCGGCCCGCATCGTCTCGATCGCCGACACGTCAGTCGCCATTCCGACCGAGCCCAGAGTCACCGGCACATCGACGATGTCGAGCAAGCGCCTCTGGCCGGCGGCTACCGCCGCCGCGCGGCCGTGCCAGATCGCGGCGTTGCCGCGTGCCTCGGCGGCGGCGTCCCGCGTCGCGCGCTCAAGCAGTTCCGTCCCGCGTAACAAGGCGTCGGCCGAGTCCTTCGCTTCGACCGCGTGAACGTAAGCCGCGTTGACCCAGATGAGCTTGCCGTTGGCGGCGCGCAGCCAGACGGGATCGGTGACGGCATCGAGCAGCCCGCGCAAGGCTTCAAGCTCGGTGATGGTGCGCACAAGCCTCTCGCGCAAGCGCACCGTTTCGAGCCGATCGCCGGAAACATCCCGGATGCGCATGACCGCGCGGCCGCTGACGGCGCGGCCGTCGATCTCGAGCGTGCGCCCGCCCAGACTCTCGACCGCAAAGTGGAAGCCTTCCCCGCGCGCCCTGAGCCTCTCGACGCAAGATTCGAGCTGTTGCGCCGGACCCGGCGGCAGCCAGGACCCGAAGCCGAGAACACGGCGGGAGATTGGCGCGTCGGTGACGAGGCTGAGATCGCCCTCGATTTCAGGCTCCCCGCTCGGGCCGCCCCAAGCAATGATGATCTGCGGTTCGGCCGAGAGAAACACCTCGGCGCGGTCGAGCTTGGCCCGCAGATTGTTGAGTTCGAGCGAGAACGCGGCTTCCGACTTCGTCCAACGGCGGTGTTCGCGCAGGTGAAGAAGCGCGGTGATCGTCGAGAAGAGCACAAGGCCGACGACGAGCGAGAGCCCGATGACGACATCCTGATTCTCACGCAGGTTGTCGAGCACGGGCAGCGAAAAATCCGCCTGAGCGAAAGCCGGCGCGCCGGCGAAGCAGAAGCTCGCTGCAAGCCCGCATTGCCATAACGCGGATGGCGCCGCGCGACGCTGCGGCAGGTCCTGCCGTCGCCCATTCCCGGCAAGGCCACGCCGCGCTTCCTCGCCCATTTCGACCTCTCGCAGACCCATGATGCGCCAGCGGCGAATCGCTGTCATCCGGCACGGATCGCTTATTTACAAAATGTTCGGGTCAAGCCGCGAGCAGCGCGAGCGGTTGATGCCGCCGCGGCTCAGCCCGGCGCCCACCGTTAACGGCAAATTTACGCAATCTGGCCGAGCCCCGCAGCCGCAGCTTCGTAGCAACCTCAGTACCGATAAAGATCGGGTTTGAAGGGCCCAGTCTCCGGGACGCCGATATAGCTCGCCTGTTCGGGCGTGAGCTTCGTCAGCCTGGCGCCGACCTTGCCGAGGTGAAGAGAGGCGACCTTCTCGTCGAGATGTTTGGGCAGAACGTGGACCTTGTGGCCATAATGGCCCCGCTTGGTCCAGAGTTCTATCTGCGCCAGGCACTGGTTGGTGAAGGATGCCGACATCACGAAAGAGGGATGGCCCATCGCGTTGCCGAGATTGACGAGCCGGCCTTCGGAAAGAAGGATGATCCGCTTGCCGTCGGGGAATTCGATTTCGTCCACCTGCGGCTTGACGTTGTGCCATTTGAAATTGCGCAGCGCGGCGACTTGGATTTCCGAGTCGAAATGGCCGATGTTGCAGACGATCGCGCGGTCGTGCATCTCCCGCATGTGCTCGATCCGGATCACGTCGATATTGCCGGTGCAGGTCACGAAAATATCGGCGCGCGGCGCGGCCTCCTCCATGGTCGTGACTTCGTAGCCTTCCATCGCGGCCTGCAGCGCGCAGATCGGATCGACTTCCGAGATCATGACGCGGCAGCCGGCATTGCGCAGCGAAGCCGCCGAACCCTTGCCGACATCGCCGAAGCCGGCGACCATCGCAACCTTTCCGGCCATCATCACGTCCGTGCCGCGGCGAATGCCGTCAACCAGCGATTCGCGGCAGCCGTAAAGATTGTCGAACTTCGACTTGGTGACCGAGTCATTGACGTTGATGGCCGGCCAAAGAAGCTTGCCCTCCTTCTGCATCACATAGAGGCGATGAACGCCCGTGGTCGTCTCTTCGCTGACGCCTTTGACGGCAGCGGCGCAGCGTCCGTACCAGCCGGGGTTTTCCTTCAGCCTGCGCTTGATCGCGGCGAAGAGAACCTCCTCTTCCTCGTTTGTCGATTTATCGAGAAAACCCCTATCGCCGCCTTCGGCGCGTACGCCGAGATGGATCAACAGCGTCGCGTCGCCGCCGTCGTCGAGGATCAAATTCGGCGCGCCGCCGTCGCCCCACTCGAAGATCTTGTGTGTATATTCCCAATAATCGAAAAGGCTCTCGCCCTTGCGCGCAAAGACCGGAATACCCGCTTCGGCGATCGCCGCGGCGGCGTGATCCTGGGTCGAATAGATGTTGCAGGAGGCCCAGCGGAGTTCAGCGCCGAGCGCCCTCAAGGTCTCGATCAGGACGGCCGTCTGCACCGTCATATGCAGCGAACCGGCGATCCGGGCGCCGGCAAGCGGCTGAGAGGGGCCGAATTCGGCCCTGACCGCCATGAGGCCCGGCATTTCCGTCTCGGCGATGGCGATTTCCTTGCGGCCCCAGGCGGCAAGCCCGATGTCGGCGATGGCATGGTCGGTGAAAGAATGAGTCATGGATGGTCCTCGGAAGTTCGCCGGTTCATAACAGGAGCACGGGCGGCAAGCAATAAAGATATAAGCAAGTCTTTATGTCGTTCCAGAAGGCCGGAAATTAAGCATGCTCCGTCATCGCCACCGAGCGCTCCTTCCGATCGGGGCCGCAGGGTGTTAATCGTTTTTTAATCATGCACCAGCGGGGGATCATGCCCCACGTCGTCAAAAGTGCTGCCCGCGTCTTCGATGTGATCCTGGACGCCGAACCCTGGGCCAATCCCTATCGCGAAGACTTGCGGCGTCTCTCAACCGAGCCAGCGGTCAAGCCTTCCGAACGCCAAAGCGCCCGGTTCGAAGCGGCGCGGCGGCAGGCAACGATCGCACGGTGGAATGCCGGTGCCGACGCCTGGCGGGGGTGGACCGAAAAGATGGGTGCTTTGCGGGATCGCTTCCAATGCGAAACCGACGCCGATCAGCTTTTCGCATTGCTCGGCTTCGCGGACTTCTCCGACCATTCTTTCCCGGATTGCGCTGATTTCGGGACGCTCGAATTTCCCTTTGGCGCCTCATTCGCGCGGGCAAGTTTCGCGGAGGACACCTGGTTTGCCGACGTCCGCTTCGGCGGACGCACGAATTTCCGCAGCGCTCAGTTCCTCAGTCGTGTATCGTTTGAAAACAGCCGCTTTGAAGGCGATGCGGATTTCCGCGACACGGTCTTCTTTCAGGGCGCGCGTTTCACCTCGGTCAGCGCCTCCGCCGGCATGAGCTTTCGTGATGCGCAATTCTGCATGGATGCCTGGTTCCGTTATTCACGCTTCCGCGGGCCGCTCGATTTTTCAAAGGTGCAGGTCGGCGGCGAAGCCGGATTCGGCAATTGCCTCTACGCGCAAGACGTGGATTTTTCCGATACAGAGTTTTGCGACAACGCCGGTTTTGAGCAGAGTATTTTTTCCAACAAGACTTCGTTTCTGCGCGCCTGCTTCGCGCGCCATGCGAGGTTTACGAAAGCTTCGTTCCGCGAGAAGCCGCTCTTTGCCGGGGCCCGCTTCCTCGGCACCTCGCATTTCGACGAAACCATTATGCCGCTCTCCGAACCCCCGATCATCGCGCAGATAAAGGCGCTTGAGCGTGGGCTACGTCAGGTCTAAGCGGACGAACCGATCGTCAGGCCAGCGGGATCAACCGGCGAGCAACTCAGTTGCAAGGTCGCCATTGTCCGGAGGCTGCAATCTTTCCTCTCAGAGTGGATGCTATCAGACCGGCTCCCTCGTAGACATTGTGCGGATTCCACAGCATCCAGCCATCGGAGCCGAAATCATGCGCGGCGCGAACTTGCGCGGCCACCTCTTTTGCATCGAAAAGCCGATGGTCGAAGGCGTAATCCTGGAACGCCTGCAGCCAGGGACGAAATCGCTTGGACGAGATTTTGAGACGCTGATTCGCTTCATCGAGTGATTGGCGCACGATTTCATAAGAATGAGTAACCGGATTGCGATAGCCTGGAATGCCGAACTGGAAGCCTGATGGATAAAGCATCGGCGATAGATAATCGACATTGGGCGCGATCTCCTCGAGCCTCTGGCCAATTCCCGTGTCGTCGAGATTCCAGCAGACGTAGCCGAAAATATCGACCGCGAGATAGGTATTGAACGGAGCAAGAGCCCGTCGCGCCTCGGCGAGAAAGCCGGCGATCGTAGCGAGCCTGCCGCGTTGGTCTGTCGGCCCGGCGAACCGCAACCGGCTCGCGGAATCGGGAAAGCGAACGTAGTCGAATTGGATCTCGTCAAAGCCGGCACGTGCCGCTTCGACCGCCACCCCGATGTTGTAGGCGCGCACTGCAGGTTGATAGGGATCGGTCCAGGCGAGCCCTTCGCGGTCGCGAAACAAGGCGCCGTTGGCGAGCTTGATTGCGAGTTCCGGTCGCGTCGTGGCGAGCGGCTGATCCTTGAAGGTAACGATGCGCGCGATCGCATAGACGCCCTTGTCGTGCAGGCTTTTGACCAAATTCGCGAGGTCGGGAATGGTCGTCACCTTTCGCGCGCCATCGGCATTGGCGAGAGGCAAGGCGCTCGCATAGGGGATGAGGCCGCGATCGCCTTTGACGTCGATCACAAGAGCATTGACCGCCCCGGAATTTGCAAGAGCGAGCGCGCCTTCCCGCAATTTTGTCGAGCCGATCCCATAGACGGTGAGATAAAGCGCCTTGGGCGTGAAGGGCACAAGCGAGAGAGTGGCGTTCGATTTCGGCACCTCCACGGTCGCGAATGTGCCGGCGCGATAGCCAGGTGAGCGGATGAAGATTTTGTCGCCCTGCGCTTCCAGCTCGAAATGACCCGACGCGTCCGTGGCGGCACTCTGACCGCCGATGATGACGCGCGCATCGGCGATTGCAGCACCGTTCGAGGAATCGTGCACGGAGCCCTCGAGCGCCGCCGCCCTCTGGCCGAAGAAAAGCAGGAGAGCCGCAGCGCATGCGAGCCATCCGAAGCGGATCTGTCGCCTCATGGGATTGGCTTTCGAGCAGGGTTTGCGATCAGCAACGCGCCGAAGCTTACGCCCTGCGCCGCTTCCGAAACCGGAATACGCGGAATCGCAAAAGGATCGGCGCCCGGCGCGGCAAGCCCGCCGCTGAAACCGAAAGCCGAGATATATCCAGCTCGCGCGGCGGCCGCCTCGAGCTCCTGATCGACAATGCCGTAGGGCCACGCCAGCATATCGACCTTGATGCCGAGCCGGCGTTCGAGAACGGATTTTGACCGTGTGAGCTGATCATCGACGAAGGCGCGATAATTTTCCGGGCTTCTATGAGCGCGCTCCTTGCGAAAGTTCGGATGCCAATAAGTGTGCGACTGGACATCGACAAGGCCGGAGGCCAGCATCACCTTCAGCTGATCCCATGTCAGCGCATAACTCGCATTGGAAATCGCCGAAGGATAGATGAAGAGCGTGACCGGAATGTGCTGCCTTCGAATAATCGGAAACAGCTCCGTGTAAACGGAACGATGGCCGTCATCCGCGGTGAGCACGACGGCAGGTGCTGCCACCGGAGGCGCCGTGCCGCGGAGCCCGTCGATGACAGCGCGCAAAGTCACGATCTTGCAGTGATGGGCGCCGAGCCATTCGAGTTGCCGCTCGAAGACCTGCGTTGTCACCGTCGTTGGACCGGGTGTCGTCGGATCGAAGCGATGATAGGTGAGGATGGGAATGGGCGCTTGAGCATGCTTTTCGACCTCTTTTGGCCTGGACGTATTCTCCTGCGCCAATGCGCCGATGGGAAGCGCCGCGTGACAGAGAGCCACGATGACCGTCACAAATAGCGACAGGCTGCGCCGCCGGACTCTGTGCGATCTCATGCAAACATTCGGCCCGGGAGCCGTCCTCTCACTTGTGACATGTTTGCAGATATGGCGCGCGGCTCTTTGACTTGGCGCAAGAATGGCGGGATGCGGCCGGAGAATGGCTGTTCGCCCATCCTTAACCCTTATTTCCGCCAAATTCGGCCGCGTCGCACCTATAGGATCGTCTCGCTGCCGTCCTCAGTAATTGCTATGAGAGGTCGGCGCGAAGATTCCCTTCGGCTTTGAAGTGGCGGATAAGGGAACCCTTATGGGCGAAACGCAATGGCTGGCTGTCGATGATTACATCGGCGATTTGTTCATCGGCGAGGATCCTATCCTCGCCGCGGCGCTGGCTGCGAGCGATGCGGCCGGCTTGCCGCCCATCGCGGTTGCGCCAAACCAGGGCAAGCTCCTGCATATTCTGGCGCGCATTCAAGACGCGCGCGCTATCCTCGAAATCGGCACGCTCGGCGGCTATAGCACGATCTGGCTGGCACGATCCCTGCCGCCCGACGGCCGGTTGATCACGCTCGAGGCCAATCCCAAACATGCCGCGGTGGCGCGCGCCAACATAGAACGTGCCGGATTGACTGCGATCGTCGATCTGCGCCTCGGGCCGGCGCTCGAAACGCTGCCGCAGCTCACGGGTCCCTTCGATCTCATCTTCATCGACGCCGACAAGGAGAGCAATGCGGAATATTTCCGCTGGGCGCTCAAACTCGCGCGCCGTGGCAGCCTGATCGTCGTCGACAATGTCGTGCGCGACGGAAAGGTGATCGACGCCGGGAGCCGCGATCCCATGGTGACGGGAACGCGGCGACTCTATGAAGCAATGGCCGCGGAACCAAGGGTGAGCGCGACGGTGATCCAGACGGTCGGCCGCAAGGGCTATGATGGGCTTGCGATCGCGCTGGTGACGCGATCGCCCGGCGACGACTGACGCAGGAATGGCGAACTATTCCGCGACTTCCGCCTTTTCCTTGGCTTCGAGGTCCTCGCCCGTCGTCTGATCGACGACGCGCATCGACAGCCGCACCTTGCCGCGTTCGTCGAAGCCGAGCAGCTTGACTTTCACCTTGTCGCCTTCCTTCACGACATCGGATGTCTTGCCGACGCGGCCTTTCGCCAGCTGCGAAATATGCACGAGGCCGTCCTTCGAGCCGAAGAAATTCACGAAGGCGCCGAAATCGACCACTTTCACGACGGTGCCGTCGTAGATCTGGCCGACCTCAGGCTCGCTGGCGATCGACTTGATCCAGTTGACCGCGGCGCGGATCGAATTGGCATCCGAGGAAGCAACCTTCACCGTGCCGTCGTCCTCGATGTTGATCTTGGCGCCGGTCTTTTCGACGATTTCGCGGATCACCTTGCCGCCGGTGCCGATCACTTCGCGAATCTTGTCGGTCGGGATCTTCATCGTCTCGATGCGCGGCGCGAATTCGCCGAGCTCGGCGCGCGCACCACTGATCGCCTTGGCCATCTCGCCAAGGATATGCAGCCGCCCTTGCTTGGCCTGGTCCAAGGCGACACGCATGATCTCCTCGGTGATGCCGGTGATCTTGATGTCCATCTGCAGCGAGGTGACGCCGGTTTCGGTGCCCGCCACCTTGAAATCCATGTCGCCCAGATGATCCTCGTCGCCCAGAATGTCGGAGAGCACGGCGAAGCGGCTTCCTTCGAGGATGAGGCCCATGGCTATGCCGGCGGTCGGCGCCTTCAGCGGCACGCCCGCGTCCATCAGCGCGAGCGACGAACCGCAGACCGTCGCCATGGACGAAGAACCGTTCGAACTCGGTGATCTCCGAGACCACCCGAATCGTGTAGGGAAACTCGGCGGGCGTCGGCAGCATCGGATGGATGGCGCGCCAGGCGAGCTTGCCATGGCCGATTTCACGCCGTCCGGGCGAGCCCATGCGGCCGGTTTCGCCGACCGAATAGGGCGGGAAATTATAATGGAGCAGGAAGCGCTCTTTGTAAGTTCCCTCCAACCGATCGACATATTGCTCGTCCTCGCCCGTGCCGAGCGTGGCAACGACCAGCGCCTGAGTTTCGCCGCGAGTAAACAGAGCCGAACCGTGGGTGCGCGGCAGAACGCCGACCTCGGCACGGATCGGCCGCACCGTCTTCACATCGCGCCCGTCGATGCGAATGCCGGTATCGAGGATGTTCCAGCGCACGACCTTGGCCTGGAGATCGTGGAAGGCCTCGGCCACGTGATCTTTTGAAAAACGCGCCTCGCCTTCGGCCGGCACGAGTGCCGCGAAGACTTTGACCTTGACCGCGTCGACCGCATTGTAGCGGTCCTGTTTCGAGGTGATCTTATAGGCCTGCCGAAGCTCCGCCTCGGCCAGTTCGCGCACCGCCGCTTCGACCTCGCTCTTGTCAGAAGCCTCGAGATCACGCGGATCCTTTGCCGCCTTTTCGGCAAGCCTTATGATCGCATCGATCACCGGCTGAAAGCCGCGATGGCCGGCCATGACCGCGCGCAACATCACGTCTTCGGAAAGTTCCTTGGCTTCCGATTCGACCATCAGCACCGCATCGGCTGTCCCGGCGACGACGAGATCGAGGGCGGAATCCTTCAGTTCCTCGAGCGTCGGGTTGAGCTTCGCTTCGCCATTGATATAGCCGACGCGCGCCCCGCCGATCGGCCCCATGAAGGGAATGCCGGAGAGCGTGAGCGCCGCCGAGGTCGCGACCATCGCGACAATGTCGGGATCGTTTTCGAGATCATGCGAGAGAACCGTGACGATGATCTGCGTATCGTTGCGATAGCCGTCGGGAAAAAGCGGCCGGATCGGGCGATCAATCAGGCGGGAGACCAGCGTCTCCTTTTCCGAGGGACGACCTTCGCGCTTGAAATAGCCGCCAGGGATGCGGCCGGCGGCGAAGGCTTTCTCCTGATAGTTCACGGTAAGGGGGAAGAAGTCCACGCCCGGTTTTGGCGTCTTGGCCGAGACGACGGTGGCGAGCACGGTGGTCTCGCCGTAGGTCGCAAGCACGGCGCCGTCGGCTTGGCGCGCCATTCGTCCGGTTTCGAGCACGAGCTTGCGCCCGGCCCATTCGAGTTCTTCACGATGAATATCAAACATCTAGCTTGGTCTTTCTCTTCGAGAGGCAAAGACCCAAGGCCATGTGCAAGACGGCGAGAGGCTGCCGCAAGGCAGCGCCTGGCGATCCTGCCATGGCGGTTGGTCTTCGCGGTTCGGGCGGCGGCCCATTGCCGCCGCATCCGGGAACAAAGCGCACTGGCGCTTCGCAATATTAAAGCATTTCCGCAACGAGCGAGGATATTCTGCGACGGCGAATCGCGGCCGCTTGGCACAGCGATATCGCAGGATCGGCCCCGACCTTAATTTATTGCTGCTTCGCAGATTTCCCTAGCGGCCGGAGCCCGCATGGACCGCTTGCGGCCGGACTTTTGCAGCCGAACTGGCCATGAAGCGGCGCAGCAAAGCTTTAGCGCCGGATGCCGAGCCGTTCGATCAGCGCCTTGTAGCGCGGCTCGTCCTGCGCCTTCACGTAGTCGAGGAGCTGGCGGCGCTGCGAGACGAGTTTCAGGAGCCCACGGCGCGAATGGTTGTCCTTCACATGCGTCTTGAAATGCTCGGTCAGATTGGCGATCCGTTCGGTCAGGATGGCGACCTGGACCTCAGGCGAGCCGGTATCGCCCGACTTCGTCGCATAGTCCTTAATGAGCGCCTGTTTGCGCTCGGCCGTAATCGACATCGGGAGTCCTTTCAGGTTTCAGGAATTCTCCTGCCCTCGGCCAGGCCGGGATGTCGTCCAGCAAGGTTTGGGGAGGAGCGGCGCGGGGAATATTCCCGCGATGCGGGCCTTATACAGGAATTTGCCGCGAGGGGAAGAGAGGAAGTTCTCCGGCAACGTGAGGCGCGTTTCTGCCCGGAACGGACGTTCAGCGACTTCAAATCCTGTTTCAGTGCCCACACGCTTCAAGCTCGCACAGCCTTTCGGCTTTCGCCCGCTCACTGCAAGGTGCGAGGTTTGATGCGCATCAACGCCGCTTAGGGGATTATAACCTTGACAAAGCAGACGCAAGCAATAGTATGGCTGGCATAGTCAAGGAGCTTCGCCATGCCCGACGATATTGGTTTCACCGCCCTTGCTGGCGGCGTTCTCGCCGCACAATTCTTGATGCTCTCCATTCCAAGGGAATTCTGAGCCTCGACGAGGCCAGGAACGTCCTCCAAAAGGCGCTCACTGCGCTCGGACCCTCCATGCAGAGCCCCGCAGGATATGGAGCTTCCCAAATCATCGGCGGCCTGCTCCGAGGGCCTTATTCCGCACGCAAGCTCGACAAATAGCTCAGCGAAGGTTCTTTCCATGTCCGCCAATCTCCAAAACCCGATCTTCCAAGACGAAACCAAAGCCCGCGAGTGGCTTGAAGCACGGGTTTGGCCGAACGGCCCAATCTGCCCTCATTGCGGCAATACGCCGATCCCGACAAGATCACGGCCCTAAAGGGCAAAGCTCACCGCCCCGGCCTCTACCAGTGCAATGAGTGCCGCGAGCAATTCACAGTCACGGTCGGCACCGTGTTCGAGCGCTCCAAAATCCCGCTCCACAAATGGCTTGCTGCGCTGTTCCTGCTTACTGTCGTCCAAGAAGGGAATTAGCGCGCATCAAATGCATCGCATCGCTCGGTATCTCGCTACAAGTCCACTTGGTTCATGATGCACCGCCTTGCGCGAGGCCATGCGCATGGCAGCGCTCAGCCCCTATGGGCGGCGGCGGCAAGACAGTCGAAGTTGACGAGACCTTCATCGGCACGCATGCCGGCGTTCCGAAAGCAGCGCCACGGCTATGCGCACAAGAACGCGGTCCTGACGCTCGTCGAGCGCGGCGGCGAGGCGCGCATCTTTCCATGTCGATAGCACGTCGCATTGCCGATCGTTATCCCAGTCGTCAGCGCCAACGTCGCACGTGAAACCAAGATCATGACCGATCAAGCGCCGCTGGTACAAAAGCCTCGAGCAAAGACGGCCGCTCGCAAGCCATGAAACGCGTCGATCACACGCAATGACGAATACGTTCGCGGCGGTACGTCCACACCAACACGGTCGAAGGCTACTATTCGATTTTCAAGCGCGGCATGAAGGGCGTCTATCAGCACTGCAGCGAGAAGCATCTGCACCGCTATCTGGCCGAATTTGATTTCCGCTATTCAAATCGCGTCGCGCTCGGCGTTGACGACATGATGCGCGCCGAAAACGCTGGCGGCTGGCATTGTCGGAAAGCGTCTCACCTATCGGCGGACTAACGAAGCTGGACTTTAAGAGGTAGGCCAAGCGATTTTTGAAATGGCGCCGCAAAGTGATCTAGAGTTTATTTGTGATGACGGCGCGCAGGCGGATCTGGAGACGGCTCTACATCTTTAATGTCAACTACGATCGCGCCGGGAATTTTCCAATGTACATTCCCTTTGATTTTAAAGAGCCGAACTCTATGGCCCCCCTTGAAGGAATAATTGTTGTCAATCGTGTTTATCTTTTCCCCACAGATCTCAGCCGTATGCGAGTGATATGAGAGACAGCCCCACTTTTGCTTGTCATGCGAGATTATGGGGAGGGCATACGTTTCGGTCATTCAACTACCTTTACTCCCTTATCGCTTAAACGCCTGAGCGCTTGGGCAACCGCGGCAGGCGGCAGATCGAGAGCGCGTGCAATCTGGTGACTGTCCACCACTGTTCGTCCAAGCGCACCGATCGCGCGCACGTGCCCGTAAACCGCGTTCTCGATGTTCCCCGCTGTAATATTCAAAGCTTCGACAGCATGACCGATCGCTGATGTTCCCACGACGAACGTTGTGGAGGTGGAACTGTCCAAAACAACGATGCCTCCAGCGGATTCGGTTCCAAATATGGACACGGATTCAGAAGCTTGGGACTTTGCCTTACTCATTTTTGCACTCCACTAACTGCCTTCCGCGCCCCCACTTCTTCGAGAGGTTCCCCAAAAGTCTTTTCATACAATTCTTTTTGTGCCGTAAGCGCTCTGATCAAGCCTGGAACCAATCGCGCTGGGATCACAATTTGGACTTCTGGCTCGATAACCAACGCCCCAAGTTCCTTTATTTCCGCTATTTTGGCGGCAGAAAGCTTACCCGGCAATCTGGCGCAGATCAGGCTGAAATCCTGCGGGGTATTCGCCACCTCGATGTGGTTAGCATAGAATACCGCAGCATTTTCAATTGGTTCCAGCTTAATCGCAGGAATGGTGACTTTCTGGTTCTCTGGCGGGCTTGGATTGGCCATCGATCCTTGGCGTTCTTTCTTCAGGGACGGTTCACGAGTTCTTCAGCTTCTCAGCTAAAGCGGATTTGGGCAACATCTTCGCCCGGTGCCGAGGCGGCGACTTGATGACCCGGTCCACGGCGCTCTCAAAGCGATCCCACGCCTCGGGTTCAAGCTCTATTTTGCCTTGTGGACAACCTGTGGAAAGGCTTTCCGTAAGCGCTTGTTTGTTCGGGTCCGGCGGCTTGCTTCGCATCTGTGAACAGGCTGTGAATTATGAGGAAATAGGGGGATTCTGAAAGACGGGTCTATCGATTTACCCAAATCCCCGTCAGCTTCGGCGCGCCGTATGGGTAGGGGGAGCGGCCGATTCGGAGTCCGCCACTCCCCGCGTTGCGTGCCATGCGACTGGCGCACCCCGAGCCCGGCCGATGACCCAAATCAGCGGCCGGGCTCACCCGTAAAACGTAGCGCAATCCGCAACAAAGCGTAGCGATTTATGCGAAATCGCATACCACAATTCCCAAATTTTGGAATTGTCACTTCATAACAGGGGCTTAGTCTCAGCAACTCCTCTGCCATATGCAGTAGTCGCTTTGTCAAGGTTATAATCCCCATCTTGTTCTTGCTTTGTCAAGGTTATAATCCACGCCGCTTAACAGGAACAGGCTAGCGTTTCCTCATGGACCCGAGTGAAAAGCTGCGCACCCGAGCGCCAGCGCACAATGATTCACAGGACCTCTCGCACGACCTCTTGGTCATCGTGCGGACCTTTGTCCATGAACTTCATCCGCAGCGAGGGACGATATTCGACTGTTCCTTGTCGAGCCGGCTGGAAGAAGATCTTGGCATTGACAGTCTCGCCAGGACCGAGCTGATCCTGCGCATCGAAAGGGAGTTCCACCTGCGGCTCCCCGCAGCGAGCGTCGGCGCGGCCGAGACGATCGCCGATCTGCTTCGGGTGGTCGAAGAGACACATGCGAGTACGCCTGTAGCCGGAGCCGGGCCACCGCAGAATTATCGATCCTGCCTCTAGTGCCCGCCGCCACCGAGGCGCGGACTTTGACCGAAGTCCTCGACTGGCACGCCGCTCGGCATCCCGACCGCCTGCATATCACGCTGCTGCAGGACGATAGAACAGTCATAGATCAGTTGAGCTACGGCCGTCTCGCGGCGCAGGCGCGGCAAGTCGCAGCTGGCCTCGTGGCGCACGACATCGATCCAGGGGATCGGGTCGCGCTGATGCTGCCGACCTCAATCGATTTCTTCAGCGCTTTCTTGGCGATTATGCACTTGACTTAGCAAGGGGTCGCATGTCAGAAGACAGCGTCGATCGCGTCGCGTCAGGATCAGCTGGCGCGCCCGAGCATGAAATTGAAATCACGCCCGAGATGACTTCGGCGGGCGCGGAGATTTTGAAGGATTACTTTTATGCTGAGATTTTAGAGTTGGCGGTTTCTCCGTCAGCAATTTGTATTGAGTTGTTTCGTGCAATGGCCGCACATCAAAAATCTCTTCAATTAGTTTGATACACCTTTGGCCCCCTTTAGAGGTCTTGGATAAATGTTCCTCGTTTGTAAACTCAGCGGCGGAACAGAATTCCCCGAGATTATCAGTGTAATCAGCAGTAACAAGAAACGCGAAAGCGCCATTGGATTGTCTGCCGAGCAAGTGGCCGTGAGCAACCGTATTTCTGATTTTTAAGAAAGGGGTTAGCTCGGCATCTAGTTTCAAAAATTGCTCGTTTAGTTCTATATCGCTCGAAATACTGACGAGGTATCTTAGCTTCGCTATTTTAGTTCCGATTGAAGCCCGATCGAGCAATATGAAACCAATAGAAAAATCGATGCGGCTGAGTTTGAATAGAGCTAAGCTGATGAGGTGATCTATTTCAGCGCCAGACATTACAATTTCGCCAATCATCGCGCGAACGCGACGCGGAGGCCGATAAGGGGATATAACCCCATCAAGCTCTGGCACAGAAATGTTCCTTATAGCTAAGCCGGTGAGAAACACGTGAGCGACGACAAGCTTAAAACGCCGCATCAAAACCACGACGCGTTGGAAGACGCCACATTAAAGCGTCTTCGCGACGCCGCCCGATCCTAAGACGAAGCGTGAGCCTAACGCGACTCAGAAAAAGCGCGGGCGCCCGTCTTCAAAAAAGAAATCTAGCGATCAATAATTGCCCGGGCCACGGCGAGACATATCCAATATTTTGTCGCTTATGGTAGCCGGATTCTTCGATCCGCATAGCTCACAGATGTTTGTGCCTTCCCTTTCTCGCCAGAGCATGATCTGCGGAGGGAAAGTGCAGCGGCAAAGTTTATAACCTAATTCCTGCGCCAATTTGGCGTCTGCCCGCTTTAGGGCGATTTCGGCCTCGCCTATCTTCGCTTCGGCCGCGTCCTTGTTGGGGCCTTTTGGCAAAAAGGACATTGACGTTTTAATAATATCAATGGCCGACTTTCCGGCCGCCGCCCATTCACTAGCGGCAAGAGGGTCTACGCTCATGGGTATCTCCGATAATGAGCTACCCGCGTCGGCGCTGGCGGGGGTGGCCTTTGCATCCTCACTAGCGGAAGCATATTCGCTCCGGGGCAACGGAGGCAAAGACCTTTTTGTGGCGCTGGCGGGGCTTGTCTGCGTGCGCTATCCGCAGGTAGGAGCGGAGTGTCTTAAGGCTCTCGACGACGCTTTAGAAAGTCGCGCCGCCAACGCAAAAAGGCGCGGGCTTGCGCCTTAAACTTACGCGACTTTACGAGGCTGTCGATACGTCAACCGCTTACCTTCTGCACCCTTCAAAGCGAGGGAGGCGCGTTCGGTATCTTCGACACCAAGCGCCGAGCGGTTTGAATAACGGAAATCAAATTCGCGCAGATAGCGATGCAGATGTTTTTCGCTGCAATGCTGATAAACGCCTTTCATGCCGCGTTTAAAGATGCTGTAGTAGCCTTCCACCACATTGGTAGAAATCAGCTTCTCACCTTCGCGACGGACGTACTCTTCGCGAGCGTGGTTTACAAAGTCATGGCTGGCGAAGCCTTTGGCGAGTTCCGGATAAGACGCGGCCTGATCTGTCATCATTGCACTTTCGCGGGCAATGTTGCGATCAATGATCGGCTTCATGTCGGCAATCGAAACGCTGTCGATATGGAAGCTACGGGCAGCACCGCCGCGCTCGACAAGAGTAAGCACCACGTTCTTATGTGAGGAGCCGCCTCGGGGCTTCGGAACGTCTTTCAGGCGGCCGATATAGGTCTCGTCCACTTCAACGGTTTTGCCTTCGCCGCCTAAAGGTTCGGGCGGGTCGCGATCCGTCATTGCTTCGCGGATGCGATGCGCGAGAAACCAAGCGGTGCGGTAGGAGCCAATGCCGAGGTTGCGCATAAGTTGATGCGCGCTCATGCCCTTCTTTGAGGTCGTGAGAAGATGAATAGCGAGAAGCCATTTGTGCAGCGGGATGTGCGAGCGTTCCATCACGGTGCCAGTGCGACATGTGAACTTGCCCCGGCAATCGCGGCAGAGGAAATAACCGGCCTGAGTTTTACCAGCCATCCGCATGACATCGAGGGAGCCGCAAAGCGGGCAATTGACGCCATTTGCCCAGCGCGAAGCTTCGATATGTTCGCGGGCGGCGTCTTCGTCATGAAAGCGGGGGGCGGAAATGTCAGTCATCGGTGTTTCTCTAATGACTTCGAAATATGCTCCGCTA
Organism: uncultured Alphaproteobacteria bacterium; assembly: GCA_963759985.1. Taxonomy (GTDB): domain Bacteria; phylum Pseudomonadota; class Alphaproteobacteria; order Rhizobiales; family Beijerinckiaceae; genus Methylovirgula. The sequence continues at coordinate 227,538 of CAVXBI010000001.1, read as the reverse complement.
TATCCGCTAAGTCAAGCGCATAATCGCCGCTTTCTTCGGCATCCTTTATGTTGGTGCGGTTCCGGTCCCGATTTATCCGCCGATGCGGCCATCGCAGATCGAAGAGCATCTGCGCCGGCAGGCCGGGATATTGAACAACGCCGGGGCTCGCATGCTGATCACCGTGCCCGAAGCGCTCAGCGTCGCGGCGCTGCTGCAGGCCCAGGTGAGCGCTCTCGACTTCGTCGTGAGCGTCGCCGGGCTTATCGCCGAAGCGGGCGATACTTCCTTGTCCCGTGTCGGAGATGAAACATCGACTGCTCTGATCCAATATACGTCGGGAAGCACAGGAGACCCCAAAGGCGTCGTGCTGAGCCATGCCAATCTCCTCGCCAATGTCAAAGCCATGGGGCTGGCGCTCGAGGCGAGTTCCGCCGACGTTTTTGTGAGCTGGTTGCCGCTCTACCATGATCTGGGTTTGATCGGCGCTTGGTTCGGTTGCCTCTATTTTGCCGTTCCCCTCTATGTGATGTCGCCGCTGAGCTTTCTCATGCGTCCGGAAAGCTGGCTGTGGGCCATTCACCGCTTTCGTGGAACTCTGAGCGCCGCGCCCAATTTCGCTTTCGAGCTCTGCTTGCGGATCGACACGGCTAATCTCGCCCGCCTCGATCTCAGCTCGCTGCGCGCGGTAATGAATGGCGCCGAACCTGTCTCCGCCCACACCTTGCGCCGCTTCAGCGAAAAATTTGCGCCCTATGGCTTCCGGCCCGAGGCCATGATGCCGGCCTTTGGCATTGCTGAAAACGCCGTCGGCTTGGCCTTCCCGCCCCTCGGCCGAAGGCCGGTGATCGACCGGATCGATCACGACGCACTGATGAGCCGGGGAGTTGCCGAACCGGCAAGGCCCGATGATCCGCATCCGCTGGAACTCGTCGCCTGCGGCCGACCACTCCCGGAAAATGAAATCAGAATCGTCGATACGGCCGAGCACGAGATCGGCGAAAGACAGGAGGGTCGACTCGAATTTCGCGGTCCATCGGCGACCTCCGGTTATTTCCGCGATGAGGCCAAAACCAAAGCACTCATCCACAACGGCTGGCTCGACAGCGGCGACCGCGCCTACATGGCTGGCGGCGAAGTTTATATTACTGGCCGGATCAAAGACATCATCATCCGCGCCGGGCGCCACATCTATCCGCCGGAGATCGAGGACGCGATCGGCGATATTGAGGGAATCCGCAAAGGCGGCGTGGCCGTCTTTGGGGTGGCCGATCGAGTTTCGGGAACCGAGCGCGTGGTCATCGTGGCCGAAACGCACGAAACGGATCCAGCGCTGCGTAAAGCCCTCGAGGCGCGCGCCTATGAGCTAGCCAATGCCGTCTGCGGCACGCCGCCTGACGAGATCGTTCTCGCACCGCCACAAACTGTACCCAAAACATCGAGCGGCAAGATCCGCAGAAGTGCCGCGCGAGAACTTTATGAAAGCGGCCGCATCGGCCAGCCGCAGCGCGCCCTATGGCTACAGATCCTGCGCCTATACTTTACGGGACTCGGGCCGCAGCTCTTCCGCTTTTGGACACGTCTGCGCGGGATGCTCTATGCGTCTTGGTGGTGGATCGTCATATGCTTTGGTTACGGCCTGGCATGGATCAGCGCGATGGCTCTGCCGCGGCTTGAATGGCGCTGGGCAACGGCCAGAAGGATCGGCCGCATTGCGCTTGCAGCGCTCGGCATCCCCGTCTCGGTCGCCGGCCTCGAGCATATCCCGCACGGCAAAGCGCTGCTCGCCTTCAATCATTCGAGCTACATGGATGTGATCATCCTTGCGGCGTTTCTACCCGGCACCCCCACTTTCGTCGCCAAAAAGCAATTCGTCGGGCAGATTTTAATCATTCCTTTCCTGCGCCGGCTCGGTGCTCTCTTCGTCGAAACGCATCGATGTTACGGGCAACCTCGGCGATATCGAGACGATCATCGCCGCCGCACAGGAGGGCCGCACGCTTGTCATGTTCCCGGAAGGCACATTTACCCGTAGGGTCGGGCTTGCGATCTTCCATCTTGGCGCCTTCAGAATCGCGGCCGACGCCGATCTTCCTGTCCTGCCCGGGATCTTGCGTGGAACGCGCGTGATGCTGCGCCCCGAGCAATGGTTCCCGCGATGGGCGCCGATCGACCTGCGGATCGAAGAGCCCATCAAGCCCGCGGGAACAGATTTCTCCGCCGTCCTGAACCTTCAGCAGCAAGTACGCAAAGCGATCTTGGCGCATTGCGGCGAGCCCGATCTCGAGGAATCAGCCTAAGCTCTTTTTTCCTGCTGGAACGCGCGAGAGCGTCTCTTGCGCCCTGCCGATTGAGAAAAGTCAATTCCACCGACGGATTTCTGTGATTTTTTGGTCGATTATCGAGGATGAGGTTGCCAATGAGCGATACTCAATTGCCGGTTCTTGAACACACAATTCAGCTCACGAATACATGGCTGAAGAGGCTTGGCGAGGAGCACCAACTTGGGGCATAATGCCTACAGCGCTTTACGGGCCGTGCTGCATGCTTTGCGCGATCGACTGACGGCACAGCAGGCGACGCATCTCGGGGCCCAACTGCCTCTTCTTGTGCGTGGCATCTATTACGAAGGATGGCATGCGGCGCAGAAGCCGACCGGCGATCGACAAGTCGACGAGTTTCTCACACGAGTTGCAGCCGAATTGCCACCCATGTTTCCGCGCGATGCGCTCGGCGTGACCAAAGCCGTATTTGATCTCTTGTGAAAAGAACTCGATCCCGGCGAAATCGCCAAGGTCGTTGATACGCTTCCAATTCCACTGCGCAGCTTGTGGCCGCAAGCGGCACGGCGTTGAAGAATTCAAAAGCCATTCCTCAAACCCGCGACATCGGTCCGGGCAATTCGTTCCAATCGAGTCCGAGCTCATCGACAATCTGGCGCACGATTTCCGGATCGAGCGCCGTCTTCGTGCCGATGTTGGGAAGGGTAGCTTTCTTGTTCCCACGATGGACAATGACATGCGCATGTCCGGCGGCTTCGACAGTGTCCCGACCCGCTTCAAAGTGGCAGCCGCGTTCGGCCAGCCATTTTCTAAATGTTGCGCTTTCCACGATGCCTCTCCATTGCTAACCGCTCAATTGGTTTGAAAGTTCGTGGTTTTCCATGACTTGCGTCAAACGGTGCTTGGGCGGGCAAATCGTGAAGCGCCTTTGACGTGGCTCAAGGAACGTTCCGCCCTTCGTGAGTAGGAAGGGCTGGGTTCGACAAACGTCGAGACCGGAGGGTGCCATGCAATTCACATCAAGCCAAGTTGACATGCTTAAGAACGACGGATCACTCACGATCTCGCTCGAGAATGTCTATTTCATCATCGCAAAAGCCCGAGAAATCGAGCCCGAATTGGCAGAATCGGATCTCGACGAGCAGGAAGCCGCGGATCTTGAAGGGGGCGAAGATGATGACGCCATCTTGATGGAGCTCGTTTCAACGCTTCGTTCGCTTTCCGAGGATGAACAAATCGATCTATTGGCGCTCGCATGCCTGGGTGGCGATGCCAAGGGCGATTGGCCGGTCGTCCGCCAAGAAGCCGCGGGCGCTCGCGATGAGCGCACGATCGAGTTCCTCCTGGCAACGCCACTTCTGGCGGATTTGCTCGAGGCAGGCCTTTCGACGCTCGGCTATGCGCTCCCGCAGGACGAGCAGGATGAGGAGGAAGCCTCCGAAACCGAGTTAGAAGGGCCATTCGCGGGCGACGGAGATCTGCAGGCTCCCCCGCTCTGACAAGCTTATGGAGCTGACGTTTCTAGGAACGCGGGGCGAGATTGATATCCACTCACGGCTGCATCGGCGGCATAGCGCATTGCTCGTCGAGGATAATGGCGCGCGAGTCATGATCGACTGCGGAGCGGATTGGCTGGGCAGGCTCGATGCTATTGCACCGATGGCAATTGTGCTCACCCATGCCCATCGCGATCACGCCGCTGGCCTTACAGGGGGAGCGCCATGCCCGGTCTTCGCGACAGAAGAAACCTTGGATTTGATTCGCCGCTTTCCGCTTCGCGACCTGCGTAGGCTGCCCGTGCGAAAATCCGTAATGATCGGCGAAATAGCTTTCGAGGCAATTCCGGTCCAGCATTCGATCCGAGCGCCGGCCGTCGGATATCGCGTTTCAGCACGCGGGGCCTGCCTGATGTATCTTCCCGACGTGGCCGGCATCCCGCATGCGTCAAAGGTGTTGTGCGGAATCGATATCTACATTGGCGATGGCGCGACGATCAGGCGTTCGATGCTGCGTCATAAAGGCGGAACATTGATCGGTCATGCGCCTATCGTGTCTCAACTCACTTGGTGCAAGAAGGCCGCTGTCCGTCGCGCCATCTTTACCCATTGTGGATCGCCCATCGTGCGCGGAGACGGCCGAAAGATGAATGCGTTGATCCGACAACTCGGCCACGAAAATGGCATCGATGCATGCCTGGCGCATGATGGATACAGATTGGCTCTGAAGGCCGGCAGCGAGTTGGCTCTACGCGGTTGATGCCAGATGATCTAGTTGAGCATGCGCGTTGATCCACCCGATGATTTTTGGCCAAAGTCGCGCATAGGCTTGGCGTCCAAGCAGGATCCCGAGATGCTGAAAACAGATGCCGCGTTCTCCAGAATACTCGATCATCTTCACATCCTTTGTCGCCATCGCTTCCAGGAACGGCTTTACGGAGCCAAGAGGCGCGATTTCGTCAGCCGTGTTCACGACGGCAAGCGTCGGAGTTGAGAGGGTGGAAGGGCCGACCGGAACCCCATTTACTTTCAAGCTTCCGCGGCACAGGCAATTGTCGCGGTAAAGTTGCTCGACGATTTCATGAACCAATTTGCCGGGAAGAGGCACCTCGTCGAGAGACCAGCGCTCGACGCGAGCGTGAGTATCAAAGGCGTAAGGGTCAACCAGGCTTAAAGCGCCATCCATCAGCCTGTCCCAAACGAACAAAGCAGGAGATGCAAAGGCGCTCACAAGTGACAGAAGAGAGCCGGGAAAGGGTTCCGCATCGAGAAAATCGGATGGAGCCACGGCGACAACGGCATCCCGAAACTGACTGGTTTTCGCCGTAAAGCATAACGGTGCCCCGAGTAGAACGAGGCAGCCGATGCTCTCAGGCGATCCCGCCGCATAGATCGCCGCAAGAGTGCCGCCAAGCGAATGACCCATCATGAGCGGCTTGTTCCCCGAACTCAGCTCTGAAATCTTCGCGACGCAATCGGAAATCGCCTGCACATGGCCGTCGATGCCGCTGTCGCTGGTCAGACGCGAAGCCGCTGTCCATTCCAGCAAATACACATGGAGCCCTTCCCTTAGGCAATAGCGGATCGCGCTGACCGAGGGGATAAGGTCCCAGATGTATGGCCGCTTGATCGGCGCTGGTATGATGAACACGGAGCGTGATTCATCCCGCCCACCATAATCGCGGAGGCGGTAGTCCGGCCCGGAAGCTATCGTTGCATAGGCGCATTCATCGGGTCCAAGCCCCAACACGGCAACGGCATCGCCTTGCAGACGGCGCAAACCATCGATGATGCCAAACTGAGCTCGAACGAGACCATCCAGCGAAGTATTCATCGGTCACTCTCGGCCGAGACCAATCTTCTTTCCTTAACCAAATCATCAGAACCGGAAACGGGATCACGCGCTACGCGTCTGATTCCCGGACCTATGTGTGATGTCCTGATACGGCCCGCAGGACCTCGCCCGAGAGCTCCTTGTTCACTTTGTGCGAAATATCCCCAAGGCTCAGCATGCCGACCATCGTCCGGTGGCTGTCAGTCACGGGCAGCCGGCGGATTTTCTTTGTTTCCATAACTTCGATCGCAACATCGACATCGTCGTCCGGCGAGCAGCACACGACGTCTTTTGTCATCACATTTTCAGCCATCAATTTATCCAAATTGTCGCCCCGTGCGAAAGCTCGGCAGGCAAGGTCACGATCGGTGACTATTCCGACCAAGTGACCGTCCGCTCTCACTGCGACGGCGCCAATGTCGGCCTCGCGCATGCGCTTGGCAATTTCCTTGATTGGTGTGTTTGGTTCGACGCAGTTTGCGCCCTTGTGCATGACATCCTTCACCTTCATCTTCGTCCTCCCAATAATCAATCATGTAATCTTGCATGTAATCTTGCGTTCACTTGTCAATTCTGTGCCCGCAATAGGCGGGGGTCTTTGACATAAATCATGGTCAAGGCTCATCGCGGGCAAAATAATTTTGCGGCACGTTGTCGAGTGATATGCCGCGAGGGTAGCGCGAAAACGAGTAATTTTCATCATGGCGATTGATTTTCCTCAGGCAAAGGGGAAGCGCGACAGCGGAGCGCTGTTGCATATGTTCAACCAGCCTCGGTACCGACAAGGCACGGGCAAGTGATGCGTCGCTTGCCCGGCTTCGAACCACCTCAGCTCAGGGCGCGGGCGACGCGAAAACCGATCACATTCGTCTGGCTCAGATCCGTCGCGCGCATGCGCGCCGCGGAGCGCAGCAAAGATGGCCCGTCGCACCATCCGCCCCCGCGCACCACGCGCATCGACCCATGTCCCTCGATCGCCGGGCTGCCGTCGAGCGGCGTCGCGTCATAGGATTCATGCCAGAGATCGGCGGTCCATTCGCGCACGTTGCCATGCATGTCATAAAGGCCGAACGCATTCGGTGGAAATGATCCTGCCGCGGCCGGACCCGTCGCGGCGCCGAACACAGCCATGGTCGCGTCGATCGTGTCGCCAAAGGAATAGCGGGTCCGCGAGCCGGCGCGGCATGCGTATTCCCACTCCGCTTCCGAGGGAAGGCGATAGGTCTCGCCCGTTGCGGTTGTGATGCGGGCGAGAAAGGCCTCCGCGTCATCGAATGAAACATAAGTGACGGGCGCGGATTGGTTCCACTGGATGGTCGCGGAAGCCGGCGCTGGCGCGCGCTTGAAAAAATCGATCAGCCCATGCGGCGCGGGCGGCGGAGCCGGAAGCTTAGGCAGCGCACCCATGACGGCCTCATATTCCGAGACGAGGACCGGATAGACGCCGATCGCGAAGGGCGTCGGAATTTCGATGCGCCTTTGCGGCCCTTCGACCGCGGTGTAATCCGGATCGCTGGCGGGCGAGCCCAAGAGGAACGCGCCTTTCGGCAGAATTCGCATCACCGGCATTTTCTCCCCGTCGCGAAAGGCGGTCGCGGCGGGCGTCGATGCATTGACCAATGCGCCGTCGACGATCGGATCGCCCGAGGCCAAATGCCCGACAGCGTCGCGAAACCGGTTGGGCTGCGCAGCGACGAGAGCTTGCGGGATATTCGCATTGCCCGGCTTTGTGGATGTGAGGTCGGCGATCCATGTCAGCAGCTTGCGCCACTGCCGGTCATTGCGGTCGCCATGCCATGCGCAGAGGTTGATCGTCTGCTTCAGCATGAAGGCGAGCGGGATGGTGCAGGATTCCAACATCACGGGAATGAGTTTCCCGCGATCGTCGCCGTAATGAGCTTCGGTGCGCACCCAATCCGAAACGATGGAGCGCGGCGTCCAAAGCACAACGACGGTGGCGGCCGCGGCGATTTCTCGCTCCAATGTCGCGTCCCACGCCGTCCTTGGTGTGAGACCGTCATCCCACCAGACCGAAAATCCTTCGGTCTGCAACGCTTTGACGACACGATCAGCCAGCTGGAAGTCTTCTTTCTTATAGCTTATGAAAATATCCGCCATGCGCCCGCCCCCGCTGTTTGCGCTGCAATGTCCCTATCCTTTAATTAATTTGAAATGGCCCTCCATGGGTGGTTTAGTGCCTCGTCCCAGGTTCGCTGCATGAAAGATAGTGCGGCCTGCGGAATGATTGAGTCTCGGATTGAGTTTCTCGGCTCGTAGGGAGGCAAAGGATGTCGACCAATCACGAGGTGATGAGCGATCGCCAATTTTATGCCTTTGCCCATCCCCTACAAAACCGCCGTTTTTATTTGGCCTTGGTGTTCTCGATCATTCTGTTCCCGCTGATCGCGGTCGCTCTGATCGCGGGCACGGTCTTTCTCATCGTCCCGTTCTTTGCTCTGCTCCTGTGGATCGGCTCGCGTGTCGTTTTCGCGCGACTGCTGGGAAATTCCATCTTGGTTTCCAACCTGAACTATCCTCGCATCAATACAATCGCCGAGGAACTAAAGGTGAGGATGGGTTACCAAAAGCCGATTTTTATCTTCGTTTACGAGCAAGGCAATTTCAACGCATATATGAGATACTTCTTTTTCAGGCGCGCGGTTTTTCTGAATTCCGAACTGCTCGAAACCGGCGTCAGCGACGACGAAGTCCGCTGGCTCGTCGGCCGGTTCGTCGGCTACATGCGCGCGCGCCGGCAGGCGGGGGTCCTCGGCTGGGTCATCCGCGCCGCGCAGCACCTCGTGATCTTCAACATCTTTCTTCTGCCTTACGAGCGGGCGCTGGTCTATACCGGCGACCGGCTCGCCGTCGCCGCGATCAACGGCGATATCGCGAGCGCCATTTCGGCAATGCAGAAACTGCTGGTTGGAAGACAGCTCGGATATTCCGTCAATCCCGAAGGAATCGTCGAACAGCAGCGCCGGGTGAAGGGCACTTTCTTCGCGTTCCTGGCGCGGCTGATGAGCGCCTTTCCGCCCACGACGTCGCGCTACGTCGATCTGATCGTCTTCGCCAAGGCTTACTTCCCGGCCGAATACGCTAAATTCGAAGCCGCGAATCCTGGACTTCCGGCGGATCTGCCGAAGCTCGCGGCATCGCCGCAATCGAGTTCGGCTCTCCCTCCCGGCGGCGTCGAAGCCGCGGGCCGGCCACCGCGCGGATGGGTGTGGGCGGCCGGAACGATGGTCGTCATTTTGGGGCTCGGTTTCCTGGCATGGAATCGCATTTCGGCCAACCAAAGCGATTCGTCCGATTGGACGCCGAGCGCGTCGGATGCCGCGAGCACCGAGCCGGCGGGAACACCGGTGGCTCCCGCTGCGAGTCCCGAGCCCGTAACAACACCGGCGATGGCTCCCACCACAAGTCCCGAGCCCACAGCAACACCCGCGATGACTCCTGCCACGGCTGCCGCACCCGCGGCGGCGCCGGCACTGCCGCCCCACGTCCACCTCAACAGCTTGGGACAAGCAACGCCCGACGCCGGATGCAGTTGGGTCAGCAATGCACCCAACGACTTTCGCGTCCAGTGTAACTAGGCGGGGAAAGTTCCGCGCCGCCTCGCAAGGCATAGGCCGGCCCGCGCTGTATGCATCGCGGGCGCAGATCAAATCGACCGAACTCTATCGAGTTTTTAGAATTTGTTTTGAGCTTTCCTAAAGCTCCCTGTGTCTACTCGCTCAGCGGATTTGCGCGTCGTGAGGAGATTGGCCGCGGACCAGTGGCTGTCCACGCAAGGAAGCCAATCCAGGCATGGCGAAGTCATCCAAGACCTGCCAGCAAGAGCCATCTCATTCGGCTTGCACACAAGCGGAAGATGTCGTGCCGAGCCCGCATCCGCGCCGCCTGGGATGGCTTGGAACCGCTGCCTTGGCAATGGGCGGCAGCAACCAGTCTCTGTTCCTCATCACCGCTCTTTTCGTTGGTCAAGGCGATATCTCGGGACAGGGTAGCGCGGCCGTTCCACTCCTGATCGTCGGTTTGCTGCTGAGCTATGCCGCGATGCCGGGCTGGATCGAGCTTGTGCTCATGTCGCCGGATCGGGTCGGCGGGATCGCGGCGGCATGCGCGGCAGCATTTCGCCGCTATAGCCCGATTCTTTCGACGCTCACCGCGGTCTGCTATTGGTGGGGTTGGGTGCCGACCTGCGGCCTGACGGCCATTCTATCGGCAGCCGCCATCAATCAATGGTGCCTGCCTGGCGTGCCGGTTCCTTTGATCGCTTGCGCGCTGGTCATCTTTTTCACGGCCATTAATCTGTGCGGCATTCGGTGGGTGGCCAACCTCGCCCTGCCAATCGCGGCCGCCTCGGTCAGCCTCGCATTCATTTCGATGATCGCTCCGCTCGTGCACGGCGATATGGACTGGCGGCATGTCGCGGACCTGCATCTGACCGCGCCTTTCCCCGGTTGGTTCGGCGCGATGACATCGCTGATGGCCGGACTTTATCTGATCGGCTTCGGTGCACCGGCCTTTGAGGCGGCGGCGTGCCATGTCGGCGAAACCGTCGAGCCGGCACGCAACGTGCCGAGAGCGGTGCTGGCAAGTGCGGCCATGGCGGCTGTCTACTTCGCCATCCTGCCGGTCGTCTGGCTCGGCGTACTCGGTCCCTTCGCACTCGGCCAAAATCTCCTGGAAATTCTCGGCCCTACTTTTGCTCCGCTCTTTGGCAGCGCGGCAAAGTCGGCGGCCATTGGATTCATGATGTTCAACATGTTCCATGGCACGCTGCAGCCGCTGGCCGGAGCCGCCAGGACTTTGTCGCAGATCTCCGAGGATGGGCTCGCCCCGCGCCTCCTCGCCTGGCGTCTGCCGAGCGACGCCCCATGGGTCGCGACGCTTCTGACGGCGGGCTTTGCCATTCTTTTTCTGCTGATCGGCGACCCGATTTGGTTGATCGCCGCCGCCAACTTTACCTACCTGATCGGCATCTGCCTGCCGAGCGTCGCGGTCTATTTGCTTCGGCGCGACGCTCCTGAAACGGTTCGACCTTTTCGCGCCCCGCGCGGCACGATCGGACTCGGTCTCGGTGCGGCCTGCATCTGGGGATGCGCCGCCCTGCTCGGCTTCGAACAGTTCGGCCTGCCGACAGTCGTCTTCGGCATGCTCATGGCCTATTCCGGAGCAGCGCTCTACGCTTGGCGGAAACTGGAGGACCGCTGGCGGCAGGGATTGACGGGCTTAGGAGGCAGCCTGCACGTCAAGCTCACAGGGGCTATGCTTCTCGTGCTCGCATTGGATGCGGCCGGCTATATGCTGGCGGTAAATGCTATCCCTGACAGCCGTCAGGCCTTCGTGGTCGCCTTGGAAGACATATTCGTCCTGGTGGCGATCCTGACGATCAGCGTCGGCCTCGTTTTGCCTGGCATCATCGCTCACTCTGCCGATGAGGTAAAAAGGGCGGCTCAACGGCTCGCCTTTGGCACAGTGCGCGACTTGGCGACGGCGATGGACGCGTTGGGCGAAGGCAACCTCGAGGCTGCGCACGCCTCCGCCGATATCATCCCAGTCGTCGTGCGCTCGCGCGACGAGCTCGGCGCCATGGGCGAGAGCTTCAATACCCTGCAGCAGAGCGTCAAACAGGCGGCGATCGGGCTTGAGCGCGCGCGCGAGGGGCTGAGCGCGGCACGCGCCGAACTTCTTGAAACCAATGCTGCCCTCGCCGGCACGATCGACGAAGAGAAGCGGCTGGCAGCCGAACTCCTGAACGCCAAGGAGACTGCGGTTCATGACGCGCTGCATGATCCGCTAACCGGCCTGCCAAACCGGGTTTTCTTCCTTGACCGGTTGAAGAGGGCGCTCGCGAGAAGGGACCTGGATGCAAGTGATTTCGCCGTGTTCTTCCTCGACCTCGACGGCTTCAAAAGAGTCAACGACAGCCTTGGTCATAGCGCCGGCGACAGCCTTCTCGCTCAGGTAGCGGACCGACTCCGCGGCTTGTTGCGCGCCACTGAACGCGCGCACGGCCCCATGAGCAGTGAACCAATCAGCGACGTGCTGGCACGCTTTGGCGGCGACGAGTTCACTGTTCTGCTCACTGAAATCGACGCAGTGAAAGACGCAATGGCGGTTGCCGCCCGTATTCAGCAAGCTCTTGTCGCCCCTTTCACGATCGAGAGCCAGGACGTCTACACCAGCGCCAGCATCGGCATCGTTATGAGCTGCGCCGGTTACGCCGCCCCGGACGATATCCTGCGCGATGCCGATTTGGCCATGTATCGCGCCAAGAGCCTCGGCGAGGCGCGCGCGGAAGCCTACGATGCCTCGATGCATGCCCAAGCGACCGCTCGGTTGCGTTTGGAGAACGACCTGCGCCGCGCCGTACGCAACGAAGAATTTGTATTGCACTATCAGCCGATCGTCTCTCTCGGTAGCGGAGAGATCGAAGGTCTTGAAGCGCTCGTCCGCTGGCAGCCTCCCGGTCTCGAACTGGTTTACCCAGACGCTTTTATTTCGCTCGCCGAGGAGACGGGCATCATTGTCCCTGTCGGGATTTGGGTGCTTCGGCAGGCATGCCAACAAGCGCGAACATTGCAGCTATTGCGCAAGACGCGGGCACCGTTCATGAGCATAAACCTTTCGCCACGCCAGTTCGCCGAACGCGAGCTTGTGCGCGACGTTCAAGCGGTGCTCGTGGAGACTGGGGTCAATCCGGCCTTGATTAAGCTGGAGATTACCGAGGGGAGCACCATGGGCGATCCCGAACGAGCCGTGCATGTGTTGTCGCAACTCAAGTCACTTGGGGTGTCTTTGAGTATCGACGATTTTGGCACCGGTTACTCGTCGCTCAGTTACCTGCATCGGTTCCCAGTCGATAGTCTCAAGATCGATCGTTCGTTCATCGCCGGCCTGCTGAGCAAACCGGAGAGTGCGCAGATCATCACGACCATCATGGCCCTCGCCGAAGGCTTGAAGATAGAAGTCGTCGCCGAAGGGATCGAGAGCCGCGAACAAGCCATCGAACTGAAGCGACTTGGCTGCAGCCTCGGCCAAGGCTATCTCTTCTCCAAGCCGCTCGCGCCCTCGGGCATTGTCGCACTGCTGGAAGATGCTCAGCCTATTGTCCCCGGCTCGGTCGCGGCCGCCTGAAACCACAGTCGGCGCGCCGGACCAAACCTCAAAACGGCAAGTTGAATACCCGCCCAGGGACCAGTTCGCCATGTTCGATGGCACCGACCGCGACGACCACGCCGCCACACGAGGCATAGGCCGAGCCGCCCATGCGGCGCGTCCCGGCCCGCGCAGCAGGATTGATTGCCCACGCCGCAGCCGCGCCGGCAGCCTCGCGATCGACGACAACCTGCGGCATTTCCATGAGCCCGGCTTCGACGCGCAGCAGTACACCGTCGGGCGCTTCGGCCAGATTTTCCAGCGTGACGGCATGCTCTTCGATAAAGGGCCCGACCCGCGTGCGCCTCAAGCGCCGAGACATGGCCATAGCAGCCGAGCTTGCGGCCGAGATCACGCGCCAGCGCCCGCACATAGGTGCCCTTGCCGCAGCGCGCCTCGAATGTCGCCGCATCGCGCGTGGCCGTGACGAGGTCGAGCGCATGGATTTCGACGGGGCGCGGCGCGAGGTCCGGCACTCTCGCCGTCGCGGGCGATGTCATAGGCGCGCTCGCCAGCGATTTTGATCGCCGAAAACGCGGGCGGACGCTGCATGATGCGTCCCGATGAACTGCAGGCAGCGCAGCGACGAATTCCGCCGATCTCCGGCCGCCGATCGGATTGCGCGACGATCCTCGCCATCGGCGTCGTCGGAATCGGTCTCCGCGCCCCAGGCAATCGTGAAGCGATAGGCTTTTTCGCCGTCTTGCACGAAGGGCACGGTCTTCGTCGCTTCGCCGAAGGCGACCGGCAAGATGCCCGAGGCCAAGGGATCGAGCGTGCCGGCGTGACCCGCCTTCTTGCCGTTGAAGATGCGTTTCAGCCGCGCGACGGCATGTGTCGAAGTCATGCCGATGGGCTTATCGAGCACCACCCAGCCGTTAACTTCGACGCGGCTCGAAGCGAGGCGCATTCATGCGTCTTCTCCGGATCCGTCACGAGATCGCGCGTGACCTGCGGCGAACTAAGCAGCGCATCGATCTTGGTGCCGCAATCGAAGCTCTGGTCGGCCTTGAAACGTACCTCCGGCGCGAACTTGAGATTGATACGGCCGGCGATCTCCCCGCGCAGAAATTTCTTGTGCCGCTCGAGCGCAGCCAGGACGCTGTCCATGTCCTTGCCGCCGAGCGGCATGACATAGACGGTCGCGAGCTTGAGATCCGGGCTCATGCGCACGTCGGCACGGTGACGACATGCCCTTCGAGCACGGGATCCCTGACCGCGCCGCGGCGCAAGAAGATCGGACAAGAGTATGGCGGATGAGCTTCGCCGACGCGCAACATGCGCTGCGAGGGTTCGCCGCCGTTATGATGAACTCTGGACATGGTCCAATTCCACGTGAGCGCGTAGATCGTGATTTGGAGCGAACGTTGATCGTGTCAGGCGTTATAGGCCTCGCGTCCGCGCTCAGGCCGCCTCGCCCACAGTGAGAAGGTAGGCGCTTATAGCGTGCGCTTGATCTCCTCGCACATTGTAGCATTCGATGACGTCGCCGACGCGCATGTCCTGGTAGTTCTCGAAGGCCATGCCGCATTCCTGGCCGGCGACGACTTCCTTCACCTCGTCCTTGAAGCGCTTGAGCGTCGACAGCTTGCCCTCGTGCACGACGACATTGTCGCGGATCAGCCGGACGTTGGCGCCGCGCTGAACGATGCCGTCGGTGACGCGGCAGCCGGCGACTTTGCCGACCTTGGAGATGTTGAACACTTCCAGGATCTGCGCATTGCCGAGCATTTCCTCGCGCAGCGTCGGCGGCAGCAGGCCGGACATCGCCGCCTTCACGTCATCCACGAGATTGTAGATGATGTTGTAATAGCGGATTTCGATCCCGCTCTGCTCGGCCAGCGCGCGGGCTTCTTTGTGGGCGCGCACGTTGAAGCCGATGATCGCCGCGTTCGAGGCTTCCGCCGAGCGTCACGTCGGATTCGGTGATGCCGCCGACGCCGGCATGGATGACGCGCGCCGCGACTTCCTCCGTGTTGAGCTTTTCGAGCGTCGCAACGATCGCCTCGACCGAACCCTGCACGTCGCCCTTGATGACGAGCGGGAACTCCTTGCGCCCGACCGTCTTCAGCTGGCTCATCATGTCGGCGAGCGAGCCGCGCGCCACGCCGCCGCGCACCGCCGCCTTCTCGCGCTTCTGCCGCTCGCGATATTCGGTGATCTCGCGGGCGCGCGCTTCGCTCTCGACCACAGCGACGCGGTCGCCGGCCTCGGGCGAACCCGAGAATCCCAGAACCTCGACCGGCATCGAGGGACCGGCCTCGTCCCGGACTGCGCCCTTGTCGTCGATCAGCGCGCGCACGCGGCCCCATTGCGATCCGCCGACGATGAGATCGCCGACCTGCAAGCGTTCCGCGCTGGACCAGCACGGTGGCGACCGGGCCGCGGCCGCGGTCGAGCCGCGCTTCGATGACGGTGCCTTCCGCCGGACGCGTCGGATCGGCCTTGAGATCGAGCACTTCGGCCTGCAAGGCGATCAGCATCGAGCAGCTTGTCGAGATTGGTGCCCTGCGTCGCCGAAACTTCGACCTCGAGCGTTTCGCCGCCCAGCGACTTCGACCTGCACTTCGTGCTGCAGCAATTCGTTGCGCACCCGCTCGGGCTTCGCATCCGGCTTGTCGATCTTGTTGATCGCGACGATGATCGGCACGCCCGCCGCCCGGGCATGTGCGATCGCTTCCACCGTCTGCGGCATGACGCCATCGTCGGCGGCAACGACCAGCACCACGATGTCCGTAACCTTGGCGCCGCGGGCGCGCATCGCCGTGAAGGCGGCGTGGCCGGGCGTGTCGATGAAGGTGACGGGCGCGCCGTTCGGCGCCACGATCTGATAGGCGCCGATGTGCTGGGTGATGCCGCCGGCCTCGCCGGAGACGACATTGGCATGGCGGATCGCGTCGAGCAGCGACGTCTTGCCGTGATCGACGTGGCCCATGATGGTCACGACCGGCGGCCGCGGCAGCAGATTGTCGTCCGCGTCGGGCGCTGTCGAACAGGCCTTCCTCGACGTCGGACTCGGCGACGCGCTTGACGGTGTGGCCGAGTTCCTCGGCGATGAGCTGCGCGGTGTCAGCGTCGATCACGTCGGTGATCTTTGCCATCTCGCCCTGCTTCATCAGAAGCTTGATGACGTCGACGCCGCGCTCGGACATGCGGTTGGCGAGTTCCTGGATGGTGATCGTCTCGGGCAGGATGACCTCGCGCGAGAGCTTTTCCTTCTGCTCGGCGACATGGCCTTTCAGCCGTTGCATGCGCCGGCGGAAAGCGGCGACCGAACGGGTCCGCTCGTCCTCCTCCCCCGTGGCGCTGGCCACCGTAAGGCGGCCGCGGCTCTTCTGCTCGCCGGGTCGAGTCGGGCGCGGCAGCACCACCTTCGGCGCCATGCCGGGGCGGCGAATGACCCGCTTCGTTTCCTCCTCTTCGACCGGCTGCTGGCGCGCGCTGGCGGTGAGCCCGGTGAATACACCAAGCGGCTTTCTCGCGGCGGGAGAAGCCGGCGGCAGCGGCGGTGCGCCAGGTTCGAGCCGTGCGCTTGGCCTCCTGTTCGGAGCGCCGCTTGGCCTCGGCCTCATGCGCGCGACGCGCTTCTTCCTCGCGCTTGCGTTCGGCCGCGGCGGCGCGTTCCTCGCGTTCGCGACTTTCCCGCTGTTCGCGCGCCTGCGCCTCGGCCAGCGCGATCCTGCGCTCTTCCTCCTCGCGTTCGCGCGCGCCGGAAAGCGCGCGACTGCGCGCCTCGCGCTCCTCCTCCGTCAATGAACGCAAAACAACGCCCGCCGCCGGCCGCGCCGTCGCGGGACGCTGCGGAGTCTCGGTATGCTGGCGCTCCTGTATTGGCGGCGCTTGCACCGGCACGGGCGGCGGCGGCGCGATCTCGCGCGGCGGCCTCGCCAGGACCCAGCGCCCGGCGCTTGACCTTCTCAACCACGACCGTCTTGGTTCGGCCATGCGAAAAGCTCTGACGCACGGTTCCCGCCTCGACCGGCCGCTTGAGCGACAAGGTCTTGGTCGGGGCGACGGTCAAAGTCGTGTCGCCGGAATTTTTCGATTCAGCCATTCGTTCCAAATCCCAGGGCAGTGCCCACTATGTCACAAAATTCCAGGGCAAAGCCCATTTTCGTTTGCAAAGCAGGCAGCCAGCGCCGGTTTCCTTGACCGCGCCTCGAAGTCGCCCGCCTGGCTGCCTGTCAGATCGCTCCGTCGTCAGCTGCTTCCAATGCGCCGTCAACAGATGGCGCAGAGGGCGCGGAGCGATAAAGCTCCAATCTGCGGCAGTGCGAAAGAAACGCCTCGCTCGCCGCCCCTTCGGTGAGCGCTGCATGTATCACATTTGTGCCGCCGAGTGCCAAACTCAATTGAAGGGACGTAAATAGTTTGATTTCCGCCTTTTCTTGGCCGCCGAATCTGGCGCCGCAGGGCCTGCGATAGCTTGCGGCTGCCATCGGAGCCGCCATCACTGGCATGGATAAGGCCGATCACGCTGCCCGCCTTGATCGCCGCCTCGGCCTTGAAAAAACCGGCGACGACTTGGCCCGCTTTCTTGGCCAGCGAAAGCGCCTGAAGGCAGATTTCGTTCAGCAAAGTTTCGATTTCGTCGGGCAAGGAGGCGGAAACCTTCACCTGCGCCTTAAACCCGCGCGCGAAAGCCTTGCTCCTGACCGCCGCCGCCACCGCGTCGGCCTGGCGGTGACCCAAACGCCGCGGCCGGGCAATTTGTGCCGCAGATCGGCGACCACCTCGCGCGTCGGGTCCGAGGACGAAACGGATCATGGCATCGGGCCCAGCCTTCGTCTTGGTGACGATGCAGGTCCGCTCAGATGCGAGATCGGCCTTCATCCTTTTGCTCAAAGAGACTCTCCACTTTATTCGGCGACCCGCCCTCCTGCGCTTCGGCCGCCGGGACCGGAGCCTCCTCCTCGACCCAGCCCGCCTTGCGCCGCGCCCGCATGATCAACGCTTCGGCCTCCTCGCGCGAAATCTCGATTCCGTCGAGGAAGCCCGCGTGCCGGGTCGTCTCGCCATCCTTGCGCTCGCTCCAGCCGACGAGATCGTCGGTGGCGCAGCCGGCCAGATCCTCGACGGTCTTGACGTCGTTTTCGCCGAACTTGACCAGCATAGCTTTGGTGACACCCTCCGTGTTCTGCGAGATCATCGGCGACGCCAAGTTCCTTGCGCCGCTCATCGAGCTCGGCTTCGACCTTCGCGAGATAGGCCCGCGCCCGGGCCTGGATCTCCGCCGCCGTATCCGCGTCGAAGCCTTCGATTGAGGCAAGTTCGGCAGGTTCGACGAAGGCCAACTCCTCGACCGAACGGAAACCCTCGGAGGCGAGCAATTGGCCGACCACCTCATCGACATCGAGCGCGCTCATGAACGTGTTCGTGCGCTCTAGGAATTCCTTCTGCCGGCGTTCCGATTCCTCGGCTTCCGTCAGAATATCGATGTCCCATCCGGTGAGCTGAGACGCGAGCCGCACGTTCTGCCCGCGCCGGCCGATCGCCAGCGAGAGTTGGTCGTCCGGCACGACGACTTCGATGCGCTCGGAATCTTCATCGAGCACCACTTTCACGACTTCCGCCGGCTGCAAGGCGTTGACGATAAAGGTTGCCGCATCCTGCGACCAGGGAATGATGTCGATCTTCTCGCCCTGCAGCTCGTTGACGACGGCTTGGACGCGCGAGCCGCGCATGCCGACGCAGGCTCCGACGGGATCGATCGAGGAATCGCGCGAGATCACCGCAATCTTCGCGCGCGAGCCCGGATCGCGTGCGACCGCCTTCACTTCGATCACGCCGTCATAGATTTCCGGCACTTCCTGGCGGAAGAGCTTGGCCATGAACTGCGGATGGGTGCGCGACAGGAAGATCTGCGGCCCGCGCTGCTCGCGGCGCACGTCATAGACGTAGGCGCGGACGCGATCGCCGGGCCGGAAGACTTCGCGCGGGATCATCTCGTCGCGCCTGATCGTCGCCTCGCCGCGGCCGAGATCGATGATGACGTTGCCATATTCGACCCGCTTCACCACCCCATTGACGATCTCGCCGATACGGTCCTTGAACTCCTGATATTGGCGGTCGCGCTCGGCCTCGCGCACCTTCTGCACGATCACCTGTTTCGCCGATTGCGCGGCGATCCGGCCGAAGTCGAAGGGCGGCAAAGTCTCGGCGATCCAGTCGCCGACCTGGGCGGCGGGGTTTTTCTTGCGTGCCTCGGCGAGCGAAATCTGGATTGCGTCATTGTCGACCTGTTCGACGACGAGCAGCAGGCGCGAGAAGCGGACCTCGCCGGTCTTCGGATTGATTTCGGCGCGCACCTCCGTCTCCTGCCCGTAGCGGGAGCGGGCGGCCTTCTGCATCGCATCTTCCATCGAGGCAAGCACGATCTGCCGATCAATCGATTTCTCACGTGCGACTGCGTCGGCGATCTGCAGCAGTTCGAGCCTGTTGGCGCTGACGGCCATGATTTTCTCCTCTCGTGACCCGCTTTGGCGGGCGCCACGCGCAAGCGTGGCTCATTTTCTCTCGCCTTGTTTCGTCTTCGGTTTGTGTGATGCTGCGGGCGGGCGCGCCGGCTTCGACTTGCTTCCGGCAAACCGGCCTGGTCCGCGCCGTGGCGCCGGTTCCGGCATATCCTCTTCCGAACCTTTGTCCGCGGCTTTGGCGGCACGCAACGCTTCGCGGACGAGACTGTCCGTCAGGACGAGTTTGGCTTCCGCGATGTCGGCGAGCTTGAGCAAAACCGCCGCGGATTCCTCCGGCTTGGCATCGACGCGGCGAAGATTTACGCGGGCTTCGCGACCTTCGCCTTCGAGTGTCTCGATGACACCACGAAATCTCTTGCGGCCGTCGATTGCGGCCGCCATTTCGATCCGCACCTCATGGCCGCGGGCGCGCTCGAAATCCGACCTGCGGACCAGCGGCCGATCGATGCCGGGCGAGGAAATTTCCAAGCGATAGCCGCCAGGAACCGGATCCTCGACATCCAAGACGGGAGATAGGGCCTGGCTGACAGATTCGCAATCACCGACCGACATGCTGCCGTCCGGCCGCTCCGCCATGATCTGCACCGTCGTGCCGGCTTGCCCAGAAAGCTTCACCCGCACGAGGCGAAAGCCGAGATCGGCGAGCACGGGGACGGAAATCGCAGCGATCCGGGCGGCAACGCCCGTCTCGGTCGTAAAGCGCGGTTCGGCCAGCGCGTTCTGCAATCCCACGTCCCTAGAGTTCGGCCCCGGTCCGCTCCGCCACGTCTAAGCTCATGGTCCGCAAGGCTTTCACGGCGGTATTTCAGGCCGGCCATCCGGCAATAAAAAAGAGCGGGTCCGGCCGGGCCCACTCTCAATGTTCGATCATCCAAGGATGACCGTTATGAGAAGATCGCTACCGTCTATATGCACTTTTCCAGCGATTCCGCAAGGTGCAGGCGGCCGAAAGCAACGTCTCGATTTGAATTCAAGCCAATTGAATTCAAGCCAAGAGCCGCGAGCGGTCGTTCGGCTCCCGCATTCAGCACGCGATAAACGGCTTTTGGCGTTGCGATCGCAAAGCGGCGCAAATCCTGAGATTTGCACCGCTTTCATTTCGAATGTTGCAATCGCGAAATAGGAATTTCGCGCAGTCAGGAACGCGAAAGGCCGCTGTCGTTAGGCAAGCTGAAAAGGAAGCCTACCACCACCACCAGCACCTGCCGCCGCGCCAGCCCCGGCATCCTCTGTGCCAGCCTCGGCCCCAACCGCCTCGACCCCAGCCGCCGCCCCGACCCCAGCCGCCGCCTCGACCCCAGCCGCCTCTGCCTCCCCTGGCCTCGGCGGGCGTCGAAGAAGCCGTCATGCCGACACCGGAAATGCCCACGACGCTGAGAGCTTGGCCGAGACCGTAAGTCCCGACAATGGCGATGACCGCCAAGCTGCGGACGGAAACGCGACCCAGCTTGTTTGCTATCTCAAAGAATTTGGAATTCAATTTCGCCCAGATCTCGCTCTGTGCCATTTTTCAATCCTCCCAAAACTACAAAGTCCTATCATGCGTCGCCGCCCGCTGCAACGCCGCGGCGACTCCGCAAACGAATATTGCCGCGACTTGACCCATCGGCAATCATCTGGAACGGTGAAGAAGATCTTGATGACATTCGTATGTGTTTAGCGGCGCGTGTTTAGCGATGCTCCGTCAGAAAAAGGTCAATGTCAAAAAAGCGCAATTATATTCTTGGGATAAATGCATACGATCATGACGTGAGCGCATGTTTGCTGCGCGATGGTGCGATTGCCTACGCGATTTCCAAGGAACGGATTACGCGCGAAAAACACGCCCGCGGCTTTTATGACGAAGTTGTCAACTACTGCCTGAATGCAGAAGGGATCGCGTTGGACGACATCGATCTGGTGGTGCGCAATTGCTACATCATGCCGGTCGAGGAGATTGAAAAGCGGCTCCTGCACCAATTTGCGCCGTACTTGTTTAGTCGAGAGGAACGGGCGCAAGCCGCAAAGAATCCGCTCTACCTTTCCCAATCGAAGAACGTGGTGACGGTCTCGCATCATCTGGCGCACGCCTATAGCGCGTTTGCCGCCTGCCCCTTCGATGAGGGAGTCGTGATGGTGGTGGATGGCGTCGGCAGCTACGCCACAGACGTCACCGAAAAATATCCGCAAGCGGACGCGGTCGATCCGCTGGCGCGTGAATTGGAGAGCTTTTACCGGTTCGGCGGTTCCGATATCGAAGCGCTGAAAAAGATTTGGCTGAAGCCAAGTCGCGGGTTTCTCAGCGATGAGTTTTACAACATGCCGGGCCTCGGCGCTTTGTATAGCCGGGTCTCGAGCTATATTTTCGCGGATTGGAACAAGTGCGGCGAGGTTATGGGCCTTGCTCCTTATGGGCGTGCCGATCGGGTCAAGCCGCTGCTCGCAATCAAAGACGGAAATCTGACCGTCCCCGATTGGATCGATGAATTCAGGCAGCCCTGGTTCCCTGACAGCGAGCAAAGCTGGCAAGCCAGCGCCTCCACGGAACATTGGAAGGACCTCGCCTGGCAGGTTCAGGACGACACCGAAAAAGTACTCCTCGATCGCGCAATCTGGCTGCGCGAGACAACCGGCGCCAAGAATCTCTGTATCGCGGGCGGCGTGGGACTGAATTGCGTTGCCAACGGCCGCCTCGTGCGCGAGGCGGGGTTCGACAATGTTTGGATTCAGCCGGCGGCGGGCGATGACGGAATTGCGATCGGCTGTGCCTACTACGGGCTGTTGGCGCTTCAGAAAACCCCGCGCTCTTTTGTTATCAAACATGCCTACTTCGGCATGGAATATAAAGACGAAGACGCGCGCGCCGCCACCGAGAAATCGCTGGTTCGTCTTGTGACACGAAACATGTCGAGCACGGACATCTGCCGCGATACGGCGAAAGTTTTGTCCGACGGCCAGGTGATCGGTTGGTTTCAAGGCCGTTCCGAATTCGGCCCGCGTGCACTCGGCAATCGCAGCATCCTGGCGGATCCGCGCCATGCCGAGATGAAGGATAAATTGAACAAGCGGGTCAAGTTCAGGCAGGCGTTCCGGCCCTTCGCGCCGATCGTTCTCGCCGAAAGGGCAAGCGAAATTTTCGAAGGCGATGAAGAATCGCCTTTCATGCTGCTCGCCAAGCGCGTTCTCCCGGAATGGAAAGAAAGAATTCCGGCGGTCGTTCACGTCGATGGCACGGCACGGGTGCAGACGGTTCGTCAGGACACCAATGAACGTCTTTACCGGCTGCTCAAGGAATTCGAGGCCGCCACCGGCGTTCCGGTGCTGCTCAACACTTCATTCAACATAAGGGGCGAACCCATCGTGGAAACGCCGCGCGACGCGGTCGAATGTTTCCTTGGCACCGGCATCGACTATCTGGCCCTGCATGACATGCTGCTCGCAAAGAGCCGCCTTCACGGCATCATTTCTCCGTTCAAGAGAGCGCAGGCTGAGTTGACGACGATGGTTCGCACGGGCCTGAGCGTCGGGGCGCTCGCGCCTGGGTCAGGAAATTAGCCGAGCTTGATCATCCGTCTTGCCGCAGGACCACAGTGCCGGCTTTGCGCGGCAAAGCTTGGCCATTATAGTGCGTGATCGCCAAGTCCCGCAAAGAGACCCGAATGCCCGACACAAAAACGATCAAGCGCGTCGTGCTCGCCTATTCCGGCGGGCTCGACACCTCGATCATCCTCAAATGGCTGCAGACCACCTATCACTGCGAAGTCGTGACCTTCACCGCCGATCTCGGCCAGGGCGAGGAGCTTGAGACGGCGCGGCTGAAGGCGCTGATGCTCGGCATCGAGCCCGAGCATATCTTCGTCGAGGACCTGCGCGAGGAATTCGTGCGCGACTATGTCTTTCCGATGTTTCGCGCCAACGCCCAATATGAGGGACTTTATCTTCTCGGCACCTCGATCGCCCGGCCGCTGATCGCCAAGAAACAGATCGAGGTCGCCCGGAAAGTGGGCGCCGACGCGGTCGCGCATGGCGCCACCGGCAAGGGCAACGACCAAGTGCGCTTCGAGCTCACCTATTATGCGCTCGAGCCCGACATCAAGGTCATCGCCCCCTGGCGGGAATGGGACCTGACCTCGCGCACGGCGCTCCTCGCCTTCGCCGAGCAGAACCAGATCCCGATCGCCAAGGACAAGCGCGGCGAGGCGCCCTTCTCGGTCGATGCCAACCTGCTGCACACGTCATCGGAAGGCAAAGTGCTGGAAGATCCGGCACAAGAAGTGCCCGATTACGTCTATTCCCGCACCGTCGATCCGGAAGAAGCGCCGGATAAGCCGACCTTCATCGAGATCGATTTCCAGTCGGGCGATCCGGTCGCGGTCGATGGAAAGGAGCTCACGCCGGCGGCGCTGCTCGCGCATTTGAACGACCTCGGCCGCGCCAATGGCATCGGCCGGCTCGATCTCGTCGAGAACAGGTTCGTCGGCATGAAGTCGCGCGGCATGTATGAGACGCCGGGCGGCACGATCCTGCTCGCCGCCCACCGCGGCATCGAGCAGATCACGCTCGACCGCGGCGCGGCGCATCTGAAAGACGAGCTGATGCCGAAATATGCCGAGCTCATCTATAACGGCTTCTGGTTTTCGCCCGAGCGCGACATGCTGCAGGCCGCAATCGACCGCAGCCAGGAATTCGTCACCGGCCGCGTGCGGCTGAAGCTTTACAAAGGCTCCGTCATCGTCGTCGGCCGGTCGAGTCCCGTTTCGCTCTACGACCAGGACCTCGTCACCTTTGAGGAAGGGGCGGTGGCCTATGACCACCGCGACGCTGCAGGTTTTATCAAGCTCAACGCATTGCGTCTGCGCACGCTTGCCAGGCGCAAGCGTAAGAGGACGGGGGTCACGAAAGGGTAACTTCGAGCGGTCTTCGCCAGGCATGCGAGTGAGCTATGCTAAAAATGCATAGCTTAAGGGCTCGATTTCACCCTCTGAGGCCATCCCTGCGCCCGCGTTTTGCCTTCGCGCCGCCGCACTCGCGAATTGCCTTGGTATAATTCAGTCCTAGAGCAGAAATCCCCCTTGCAGCATTTCGGATATCGGCGATTTTGAGTTACTAGACCGCATGAACCCGAAACGGTTCGCGCAGATTCGATCGGAGAGAAAACGATGACGAGTGCCCCGAAGAAAGCCTCGACCGCCAAGAAAGGGGCCGCCGCCCCGAGCGCCTTCAACAAGCCGTTGCAGCCCTCGAAGGAACTTGGCGCGGTCGTCGGCTCCGAACCGCTGCCGCGCACCGAAGTGGTCAGCAAGATCTGGGTCTATATCAAGAAGCACAAGCTTCAAAACCCGGCGAACAAGCGCGAGATCCTCGCCGACGACAAGCTCACCGCTGTCTTCGGCAAGAATAAGGTCACGATGTTCGAGATGAACAAGCTTCTCGCCAAACATTTGAAATAGCCTGATCGCCCCTCATTGAGCATGCTGTCTCAAAGCATGCCGGCAATTCCGCGGTCGGGGCGTGCCGTCCCGCGCGGATTTAAATCCGCGACGATGGGCCGAAGCGCGGCGCTATCGCGTAATAGGTCTGCACGATCAGGATAAAGCCAAGACTCCAATAGGTATTGACGAGGCAGAGCAGAGCGCCGAGCGCGTAAAGCGCCTGTGCAACGAGAATACGGCGTTCGATTGCCTCGGCTGTACCGGGCAGCAGATCCTTCTTCGCTAAATTTGCACGCAGAGCGTAGCGCCAGCCCGCAAAGAGGATGGCGCCAAGGACAAAAATATTCGCCCAATAGATTAACAGAGCGGTTCTATAGGAGATGAAGGCGGCCATCAGCGAGGTCGAAAAGGGCATGAGCGAAACGGCAAACAAGAAGCCCAGATGAATCCAGGCGAGATGGCGATCGCTGCGGCTGAAATGGTTGAGTTGCGTCTGCTGTCCGACCCAGAAGATTCCGAGCGTCAGAAAACTCATCATATAGACGAGGATATTCGGCGCCATCGCAACCACGGCATGCCGCAGATCGCTCTCACCGTGGATCGCACTTGCCGCCGGCGTACGCAGGTCGAGCACGAGCAGCGTCATGGCGACCGCAAAAACCCCGTCGCTCAAGGCCGCGAGGCGCTCGATGCTCTGCGCAGCGATACGGTTGTAGCTGGGACGCAAGAAATTAGGTTCTCCTTCGATCCCCTCTCTCCGCAAGAACAGAGAGAGGGATTTCACTTCCACTTCCGCATATGCGCGATCAGCCCGGCGGTCGAGGAATCAAGCTTGTCCAAGGCAGCGCCCTTCTCGGCGACGAGCGGCACGAGCCTAAGCGCCAGCTCCTTGCCAAGTTCGACGCCCCATTGATCGAAGGGATCGATGTTCCAGATCACCGATTGCACGAAGACCTTGTGCTCGTAGAGCGCGATCAATTCGCCGAGGACGCGTGGCGTAAGCTGTTCGTAGAGGAAAATGCTCGACGGCCGATCCCCCACGAATGTCTTGTGCGGCGCCAGCGCCGCGATTTTATCTTCGGGCATGCCCTGGGCACGCATCCGTGCTTCGACCTCTTCGCGTGTGCGCCCGCGCATAAGGGCCTCGCTTTGCGCAAGGCAATTGGCGACGAGCAGATCATGCTGATGCCGATTGGCCGCCGTCGGACGCGCGGCGAGGAGAAAATCGACGGGCACGATCTCGGTGCCCTGGTGAAAGAGCTGAAAGAAGGCGTGCTGCGCATTCGTGCCGGGCTCGCCGAAGAGAACGGCGCCGGTCGCGGATTCGATCCGCTCGCCTGAAAGATCGACGGACTTGCCATTCGATTCCATTTCGAGCTGCTGGAGGTAGGCGGGAAACCGCCTGAGCCGCTGATCATAGGGGATCACGGCGTGGCCGGCATAATCCCAGAAATTGCGATACCAGATTCCGATGAGCGCCATCAGCACCGGCACATTCTCCGTCAGCGGCGCCGTGACGAAATGTTGGTCGATCGCTGCGCCGCCGTGCAAGAAATCTTCAAACTGCGCCGCCCCTATACCGATGGCGAGCGACAGCCCGATCGAGGACCAGACCGAATAACGCCCGCCGACCCAATCCCAGAAGAGAAAGCGGCGCGCCTCGGCGATGCCGAAGGCAGCGACCTCCTTCGGTGCGGTCGAGACGGCGCCGAAATGCTGGGCGACGGCGGCTTCGCCCAGTTCCTCGACCACGGCGTTGCGCGCCGCAGCGGCATTCGTCATCGTCTCGAGCGTCGTGAACGTCTTCGAGCAGATGACGAAAAGCGTGCGCTCAAGCGCCAGGCCCTTCAGCGTGTCGGCAAGGTCGGCGCCGTCGACATTGGCGACGAAATGCAACTTGAGATGCGGCGCGATGAAAGGCGAGAGCGCCGCGGCCGCCATTGCCGGGCCGAGATCCGACCCACCGATCCCGATGTTGACGATGTCGGTGAAGGACGCGCCGGTGGCGCCCCTGACCGCGCCGTTGCGCACGCCTTCCGCGAAGGCGAGCATCTTGCGCCGTTCGGCGAGAACCTCGGGCATAACGTCGACGCCGGCCGCCCGCATCGGCGCACCGCTCATGTTGCGCAACGCCATGTGGAGTGCCGGCCGGTCTTCGGTCTTATTGACGATCTCGCCGGCGAAGAGTGCTTCCCGCCGCTCTTCCACCTTCGCCGCGCGCGCGAGATCGAAGAGCAGCGAAAGCGTCGTGCGATCGACGCGATGTTTGGAAAAATCGAAGAGGATATCGCCGAGTTCGACGTGGAAATCTCGGAATCGCGCGGGATCCTGCGCAAAGAGATCGGCAATCGTCGCCTCTCCCAGGTCGGCGCGATGGGCTTCGAGCGCGTAAAGCTCCTCGGAGAGGTCGAATTGATGCATGAGCGCGTGATCCAACGGTTTCGCTTTATCTATCATATCGCGGGATTGGATCTCGTCGGTCAGGGCCTTGGCGGCAAAATTTGCGGGCTTTTCACCCGCTCCATGCGGAAACCCAAGCCGACGAAGCGGGCCGGCAGGCGGCGTAGCCAGGGAAAATAATTGAAGAGGTGCATGATCCACGGCGGCTTTATCTTGCCGCTTCGGCCGAGCACATTCGAAATCACCCGGTTCTGAACGAAGACCTGCACGGCCTGGGTGAGCTTGACGGCCGGTTCGCGCCGCCTTTGTACCGCGGCAAGCAAGGCGTCCGGCGGCGGCCCTCCTTGCCGCAAGGCCGGCGCCAAAATGTTGGCGGCGGCGATTGCGTCCTGGATTGCGACATTGATGCCGACGCCTCCGATCGGCGACATGGCATGCGCAGAGTCGCCGATGCACAGCAGACCCGGCTTATGCCAAAGCGGCAGGCGATCAACGCTCACAGTGAGAGCTTTACGCCGTCCCAGCTCTTGATCTCCGCCACGCGATCGGCAAGGAAGGGCGCGAGTTCGGCGATGCGCTCGCGCAGAACCGCGATGTCTTGGTTCTTCAACTGCTCAAACCCGCCCTTGGCAATGACGTAGGCGCATTGCCAATAGGTGCCGCGTTGGAGGAGCACGAGAATTTGGCCATTGTCCATGCGACCGAAAGTTTCGCTGGTATCGTCGGCGTGGCGCGTCACTCGGAACCACAGCACGTCCATCGGCGCGCCGATGTTCTTGGGTATGAGACCCGCCTTGGCGCGCACGATCGAGTGGCGACCATCGGCGCCGATTGTCAGATCAGCCCGAATGGAGATCCGTCCTTCCGACGCCTTGGCGGTGACACCTCGGAAGACGCCGTTCTCTTCGATAAGGCCGTCGGCCTCGGTGCTCATCATCAAATGGAATCTCGGGTAGAGTTTCGCCTTGGCGGCCATAAAATTGAGGAAATCCCATTGCGGCATCAGGGCAATGAATTTGGCCCGCCTCGGCAGATGCGAAAAATCGCCAAGTATGATCGTCTCGTCGCCGATTTTTCCCGAGAGCTGATGCGCCTCCTGATGCGGCAGTTTCAAGAACTCGTCGAGGAGCCCGAGGTCGTCCATCGCCTGCAGTGTCGAGGGATGGATCGTATCGCCGCGAAAATCGCGCAGAAAGTCGGCGTGTTTCTCGAGAACGAGCGTGCTACGCCGGCACGCGCCAGCAAAAAGCCGAGCATCATCCCGGCCGGGCCGCCGCCGACGATGCAGCAGGTCGTCGATTGATCCGCCATTCCCCTATTTTAGGGCGGCGTATCAGCGCGGGATAGTGCCGCGATGCTCAGGGAATGGCGAGAACCGGCGTGCCAACGCTTACGCGCTGATAGAGGTCGACCATATCTTCGTTGTACATCCTGATACAGCCATAGGAGGCCGCGGTGCCGACGCTCTTGCGCATCCATCTGTTGGTGCCGTGGATTGCGACCTGGTATCGCGTGAGCGTGATCGCGGCGGCGCCCATGGGATTGTGCGGCGATCCCCCCGAATCAGGCTTGGAAGTTCGGGATGGTCGCGGGCGACGATGGCCGGCGGCGACCAATCGGGCGCCAAGTACTTGCCTTCGACGGCGGTCTCGCCAAGCCAAGCTTTTCCGGGCTTGCCGATTGCGATCGGATAGCGGATTGCCTCGCCGTTTCCTTCGGTAAAGTAGAGCTTGCGCTCGTGCTGGCAGATGATGATTTCCCCGGCCGGATAATCGCCGCGGATCGAAACGATTTCGCGGGCGCTCGCCGAATTGCAAGCGAGCAAACCGGCCGCGCCGGACAAAAGAAACACAAACATTACAGGAGCAAGGCCGCTCCGTTGCCCCCACCTAAGCATAACGCCCCCTGCTCAACAAAGAACCCTACGACAATAGGGACTTGCCGCAAGTCCATGAAGATATTTCGCGCCATCGCGTTAAAATGCCGTTGACGTGTGGCGGCGAGGCCGCACTCCGGCCCGTTTTCTTACGCTTTTTTGACGGCGTCAGGACGATCGAGCGCCGCGTTGATTTTCCGGTCGCGGATCAGGTCTTCGACGACGCTCGGATCGGCGAGGGTGGAAATATCGCCGAGCGCCTGGAATTCATGTTCGGCGATCTTGCGCAGGATGCGCCGCATGATCTTGCCGGAGCGGGTCTTCGGCAGGCCGGGTGTGAAATGCACGATGTCGGGCGTCGCGATCGGACCGATTTCCCGCCGCACCCAGGCAACGAGCTCTTTGCGTAGATCCTCCGAGCCTTCCGAACCGCTCATCAGGGTGACATAGGCATAGATGCCCTGCCCCTTGATGTCATGCGGATAGCCGACGACCGCCGCCTCCGAGACGAGGGCGTGCGCGACGAGCGCGCTTTCGACCTCGGCCGTGCCCAGCCGATGGCCGGAAACGTTGATCACGTCATCGACGCGGCCGGTAATCCAATAATCGCCATCGGCATCCCGCCGGCAGCCGTCGCTGGTAAAATATTTGCCCGGATAAGGGGCGAAATAGGTGTTCACGAAGCGTTCGTGGTCACCGAATATGGTGCGCATCTGGCCGGGCCATGAATCGGCAATGACCAGATTGCCGCTGCACGGCCCTTCGAGCACGGTGCCGGCGCCATCGACGACCTGCGGCCTTACACCGAAGAAGGGCTTGGTTGCCGAACCTGGCTTAAGGGTCGTGGCGCCGGGCAAGGGCGTGATCAGAATGCCGCCTGTCTCGGTCTGCCACCAAGTGTCGACGATCGGGCAACGCCCGTCGCCTACGACATTGTAGAACCATAGCCAGGCTTCGGGATTGATGGGCTCGCCGACGGAGCCGAGCAGGCGCAGCGAGGCGCGGCTCGTCGCCTTCACCGGAGCATCGCCCGCCCCCATTAAGGCGCGGATCGCGGTCGGCGCGGTATAGAAAATATTGACTTTGTGCTTGTCGATGACCTCCCAGAAGCGGGAGACCGAAGGGTAATTCGGCACGCCTTCGAACATCAGCGTCGTGGCGCCGTTGGCGAGCGGCCCGTAGAGGATGTAGCTGTGGCCGGTGACCCAACCGACATCGGCGGTGCACCAATAAATGTCGCCGTCGTGGTAGTCGAAAATATATTGGTGGGTCATCGAGGCAAAGATGAGATAGCCGGCGGTCGTATGAACGACGCCTTTCGGCGCTCCGGTCGATCCCGACGTATAGAGGATGAAGAGCGGGTCTTCGGCATTCATCGGCGTCGGCGGACAATCGGGCGAGGCCGCGGCCGCCGCCTCCGCGTACCAAACGTCGCGGCACCCGTGCCACGCAATCGCGCCGCCCGTATGCCTTACGACGATCGTCTTGGTCACGATGCCGGGGGCCTTTTCGAGCGCGGCGTCGGCATTCGCCTTCAACGGGACCTTGCGTCCGCCGCGTAGGCCCTCGTCCGCTGTGATGAGCAGTTTCGAGCCGCAGTCCCTGATGCGGCCGGCCAGCGAATCCGGCGAAAATCCACCGAAGACGACGGAATGGACGGCTCCGATGCGCGCGCAGGCGAGCATCGCATAGGCCGCCTCCGGAATCATCGGCATATAGATCGTAACCGTGTCGCCCTTCTTGACGCCCTGCCCTTTCAGGACGTTGGCGAAACGGCAAACCTTGTCGTGCAGCTCTTGGTAGGTGATGTGAAGCGATCGCGCCGGATCGTCGCCTTCCCAGATGATGGCCGTCTGATTGCCGCGCGAAACAAGATGCCGATCGATGCAATTCATCGCGACATTGGTGATACCGTCCTCATACCACCTGATCGAAACCTTGCCCGGGCCGAACGAGGTGTTCTTCACCTTGGTGAAGGGCTTGATCCATTCGATGCGGCGGCGGCCTTCCTCGCCCCAAAAGCCATCGGGGTCGGCGATCGAGCGCGCATACATCTCTTCGTATTT
Source organism: uncultured Alphaproteobacteria bacterium (assembly GCA_963759985.1). GTDB lineage: Bacteria > Pseudomonadota > Alphaproteobacteria > Rhizobiales > Beijerinckiaceae > Methylovirgula. The sequence continues at coordinate 196,551 of CAVXBI010000001.1, read as the reverse complement.
CGCAGCGTCGATGAAGGCGCGGCGCGCCCAATCGGGATGGACGGGATAGAGAGACGCGGACATTTCTTCCTCCCGTGACGCGACGCGCCGCGTCACTCGTGACTTGGCACGATGAAGAGCCGGTTAACCCGGCTGTCGCAATCATTATGCGCCAGATTTTGGAAGGAACAAGCGGCGGCAGATCGGCGATCGCGCGGCTTGCTTACCAGCGCCCGGATCGGGAGACAGAAACTCCCCGAAGAAAAGTCCCGGAGCACAGCGACGGCCGGCCCGGGACAAAAAGTGCGCACCACTTCGGGGGCGATGTGGAGCGTTCTGACGCGCATCTGAAGCGATACGCGCCGAAACTCTCGCCTCAGAAGATGAACTGGCTACGGCCGGCGATCCAGTCGATCGTGGCGCCGCGCCAGGTGTTTGGACCGTTGAAATATTCCGGATTGTCGACGACGACATGTTCATAATCGAGCACGAATTTCATGTTCAGGTTGGGATACCAGTTGAGACCCAAGCCATAGGACGTTTGCTCGCTGCCGCCATACCCCGTCTTCACGCTGGAGCCAGGAACCGAATAGGCGGATCCGAGTACGCTGGTCGTCAGGTTGGGATCCTGGAGGTCAACGGTGCTGAACCGGCCGGCGACTTCAAGCGCACCCCAGCCGGAGCTGCCAAACTGCAACGGGCGTTCGGGAATGACGCCGGTATAGGCGCCCGTCGCTGGATTGTAGAGACGCTTGCCGCCGAACGTATAGCTTCCCTCCACGTAACCGCCGTTGAAATTCAGCGCCGGCCCCGGCGTGCCGCCCGTCCAGCCACTGATTCCCGCAGTAGACGAGGTGAATGGCGTCGCGCCAACCAGAGTGTCGACGATGTAGTGATAATACTCACCCTGAAGGAAGAAGTTCTGCCAGGCGGCCGCTGCTTCTGCACCGAAGACCTCGCCGCCATGGGCGGGGATGTTGCCTGTGTTGAGGAAATAGGTCGGATCAACGCGAAGCTCGGGCCTATCGTAAAGCTGGATGCCCTCGATGTTGGCGCCGATGCGCGGGTCGAAGAGGTTGGCGTAGTTGAAGCCGAGATGCACCGACGCGTCCGGCGTTTGAACGAGCTGATAGGAAGCGCGGAAGACGGTGGAGAGCTGTGGCCCCAATCCGGACGGTGTCGTGGTGCACGGCGTGCCGGCGGTCGAGCCTATGCAGGAAGCGCCATCCGTATGCAAAGCGCCGGAGTTGGGGCCGGTCACATAAGCTCCGACCCAATACCGACTGTTGTTGGAATGCGCGCCCGCCGCAGTGCGAAAATCGCCACCCCCGAACTCGGTGGCGACCACCTGCGCCGACGATCGTTCCATGAACATGATGTCATTAGAACTGGTCGATTCCTCGAGCGTCCACGGAACGTCTTGGACACCGGGAAGATCAATCGCGACGGGGAACGGGCCGCCGTGATTATAGAAACCATTGTACGTGATGAACGCATTTTCGACGCCGGACAGATAGTTGTTGTTGGTGGTCGTACTGGTGCCAGAATTGGCATTCGCGAAAGCGTTGGCCGCGTTGGTGCTGTCCGAAGTGTTGCCGAAGTCGTAAATGAGCGCGTAGTGCCAGTCGCCCATGAATTTGCCGACGACGCCGATACGCGCGCGCCGCAAGTTGATTCCGCTGGCGAGACCGTCTTGGTCCAAAGTCTTGGGTCCAGGTTTGTAACCGACGTAACCGCCGGTATCGATGTGGAGACGACCGAACAATTCGATCGTGTTGCTTCCGGTTTGGTCGGAGAAACCGAAGTGATAGCCGCGGTCGTAGGTCATCAGAATTTTCGGGGGCAGTTGTGGGAGCGGTTCTCCCGGAGGACGCGGCTGTCCGGGAGCAAATCCGCTGGTTCCGGCGGTCGCGACGGCGGCGGGCCCTTCCTTGCGCAGCTGGCGGATCTCCGCGCGCAGAGAGCTGATTTCTGCCTGGTGGCGCGCTTCGATCTGTTGGATCTCGGCTTCGAGTTTCTGAATTTGCGCGTCGTCTGCGCTGGCCGGTGGTGCGCACAAGACTGCCGCGCTTACCGAAGCCGCGAGAACCAAAACGCTCTGCCTTCCAACGGTTTTGACCGTCGATAAGACGCGCTGAGACAGTTTGTACATCGAAATCCCCCTTACTTTCCTATTAAATCGATGGACTAGATTATTAGTCTTAGTCAATTGATTTTGTCAGCCTTTCGGCTCCTCGGCACCTTCTTCGATGCGGATTTGGGTGGAAAAAGAAGAGGATGGCGCGGAAAAATGTGCCCGCCGTGAGATGCGCCGCGGGCCAAAATTAAAAATATCTTTAATGAGTTAGGGGTTGTCCTAAGACCACCCCAGGGTGGTTATGTTGCAAAAAGGCCACAAAGACTCGGAAACTGGAGCAGGGCAGTTCGCGTGGACCCGCGCAACAACCTGGACGCTCAGTCGCTCCCGACCATATTGGAGTTGTCGAGGGTGATGTTCAGATTGCTGACACAGCTCGAAAATGCGGGCGACCCCGGATCGAGGCCGAGTTCGGGCGCAGGCGCGTGGCACCGATGTCCTCTGGTCGCCCCGCTGATAGAAACGGCCTGGATCTTCGGTGGTAGAAGCGGGCGCGGGGGGCGGCTGGTTCTCGGCACTTTCCTCACGATCGAGCACGCAATTCGCAAAAGAAGCCGTACCAACGCGATAGCCTTTGCGGGCACAAACACGACGCGCAACGTCGATGGCGCGGGCCTGCGCCACGGCAGCGACGCTGTCTTCAAGGCTCATCTTGCAAAAGGCATAGGGCGCTTCGCTCGGATTAAGACCCAAGCCGGCGCAGGCACCTGCTACTGCCGCCTCGCCGGGATTATGGGCGCTCTGCGCCATGACCCCGGAAGCCGCGGACACCTCGATCGCCGCAGCAAACAACAAACCGACGCGCAACGTTTTCATCACAGGCGCGATAGTTTTCATCAGTCTTTGAATAGTGCTTGCTGAAATTTGCGGTAGTAAAAACGGATTTAGGTCGGCTGCCTTGGTTTAAATTCTTCTTCATTAAACTATTTTTACATGCGCCCTCGAGAGGGCGTATAGCCAATGCTTCGACCTAGGAAGGAAGTGCTTTGGGGGAATAATGGAAGCGATACGTGCAAAGGCGCAGGCCTGTGCGCGTTTGGTTCGACCACTCTGGGAATCGGTGGAGGCTGGGCGATAGAAACAGATGAGATGCCCAGTCTCACCGGCATTCCTTCTCGGCGCGCGCGAGAGCCAGCGACAATCCGGCGAGCGAATAGCTGTCGGTCGTCAAATGGCCTTTGAGCGAGCTGGCCTTCACGACGAGCTTCGCGCTCTTCTTCATCGCAGCTATGAATTCGGCTTCCTGTGCCGGATTCTTGATCCAGGCATTGGTGCCTTTCGAGACGAGATCAAAACTCGTTCCGGCGACGTCGGCCTCCGCATCGCCGCCGTCCTTCATCGGAAAGCCCATCATGACTGAGACTTCGTTGTGGATATTTTCGCGAGGCCGGTTCGAAATGAACACATAGGCCGGATCGCGTTTGAGCTTGCTGGGGTCGCGCTTCTGCGGCTGGGCGAGCACATAGCAGGTCTTTTCCCTGCCGTCCTGGGCGAGAAATGCACCCCAATCCCCGAAGCTTGCGATCTGCGTGGGTTTGCTGTCGCCAGTGTCGTCGCTCGCTTCGCTCTTATGGGCCGCGGCTTTTTTCGCGGCGCTCCTGTTCGCTTTCGCCTTCGCCGACTTGGTGGATTTTGCTTTGGCGGCCTTCTGATGGGCGGATGTCGGCGCGCTGTCGTCGGCCGCCAGTTTCAGCATCGTGGATTGTTGCGCCACGGCCGGGGCGGCGCCGAACCCAAAGAGAACGACGCCGGCCATCAAAGCCAGACGTGAAGAGCGAATCATTCCTAAACATACCTTTTTCAGCCGCTTGGCGTGAGCCAAAGGTGGACTTCAAATCACCGCGCAATGAAACGAGGGATCGGGGCAAAATTCGGACGAGTTAGATGACGCGGCGTGACGCCCTTGCGCTCAAAGTCCGACGCTTTTGGCAGCAGCCAGAATGGCGCCCGGGCCTTGTTCCGAGTTCCGCTGCACGAGAACGACATAGGCCTCGCCGTCGCCCTTCAACTCGGTGAGCTTGAGGCTCTGCGGCTTGCCGTCCCATTCGCCGACCTTGTGAATTGCCCGCACGACATTCGTGTAGGTAATACTGCGGCCTGAATTCTCGCCCCGCTCGATCACGACGGTGCGGGATTTTGCGACGCGAAGAACATAGATCGCGGCTGAAACGTCTGCGCCGGCGCCTATGTCGATTTGCAAGACGCCGCCCATTTCATGCAAATGGACCGGCACACTGAGCGCCCCCTTGCTTTGCTTGCCTAACCTAACGGCATGATCAATTGCCGCCCGATCGCTGCCGACAGCGTCGAAGAGGCCGTCGACGACGGCTTCCGGCGTATAGACGCGGCCCTCGCCGAGCGCCGCAGCATAGGCCTTCTGCCGCGCCGTGAATTCGGGCGCGGCCAGCGTGTCCTTCCAGCCGATGAAATCCCAGTAGTCGATCGAAAAGGTGAGCGCGATGATCGAGGGATCGGCCGCCATGCTCGAGAGCAATCGATCCGCCGGCGGACAGGATGAACAGCCCTGCGAGGTGAACAATTCGACGACGCCGCCAACCCCGTTCGCCGGCTGGCCCGAGGCCGCGCCAAAACCGCAAGCCGTGAGCGCAATGAGGAGCGAACCGGATCGGGCGAGCTTGCAGGCCTGCATGTGCATATGAAATCTTCCAAGAAAGAATTTAGGGCAACGCGGTGGTGGCGCCAGTCAATTCCGGGTGAGCAAAGTTCTCTCCGGCACACGCTTGCGAAGGAAGAACTGCAGCTCACGCACTAGTGAGCGCGCAGCGCAGTAAGAACCGATTGACTCGCGCGCCCGTCCGGCTTGAGCCCGGCATGGGCTTGAAAATCGGCGATGGCCGCTTGCGTCTTTCTCCCCAGAACGCCATCGATCTTGCCGTCGAGATCATAGCCGCGACGGATCAGCAGGGCCTGCACTTCGCGGCGGCCGGCGCGCGACAGTCCGGGATCGTTGGTCGGCCAAGGAGTCACGATCGGGCCACGGCCGCGCAAGCGATCGGAGAGCAAAGCAATTGCGAGCGCATAGGACTCTGCCGCATTGTAGGAATAGATCGCATCGAAATTGCGGGTGACGAGAAAAGCCGGCCCTTGCCGCCCGGCCGGCAGAAACAAGCCCACATTGACCTCACCCGAAAGCGGCGAACCATCGATATGGGTGATGCCGCGCGCGGCCCAAGCCGTCATGGGCTGTTTGGCGCGACGACCCGATGGGCCAGTGTAATCTGCGGGAAGCTTGACTTCGAAACCCCAAGGCAGACCGGCAATCCAGCCGCTGTGATGCAGATAATTGGCGGTCGAGCCGAGCGCGTCGGGCACCGAATTGATGACGTCGCGGCGCCCGTCGCCATCGAGATCGACGGCCAAACGCAAAAAGGTCGAGGGCATGAATTGCGTATGCCCGAAGGCGCCGGCCCAGGAGCCAACGAAATTGGCGGGATCGGCGTCTCCCTCTCCGACGATTTGCATCGCGGCGATAAACTCACGGCGATAATAGTCCGGCCGCCAGCTTGGCGAACAAGCCAGGCTCGCAAGCGATTGCAAAATCGGCCTTGTGCCGAAATTCCTGCCAAAATTCGATTCCACCCCCCAGACCGCCGCGATCACCGACGCGGGGACGCCGTATCTGTGTTCCGCCACCCCCAACCACCGCGCCCAGTGCTGCATGGCGGCGCGCCCGTCGGCAATGCGCTCGTCATCGACGAGCCCGGCGATATAGTCCCAAATCGGCGTTACGAATTCCGGCTGCTCTTTTTCGAATTCGAGCACGTCGGGATTGAAGGTCAGGTTTCTCGTCGCGCTCTCGACGACGGTGGAAGAAACGCCCCTGGCCTCGGCCGCCGCTTTCAGTTCGCCGAGACAGGATTGGAAATCGGCTACCGCCGGACCGTTTGCGAGAAGCCCGGCAAGAACCGAGCCCGCGACGAAGAATCGCATCATAGGGCGGAGTTTACCGCAGCGGCCGGACCTGTTCCAGGCCCACCGGCGGGCAGAGGCCGGCGCTTTGAAGCAGGCGGCGACACGATGATGCACAAAGTGAAAGCCCCGGCAGAAGCCGGGGCTTTCGATCTTGGCAGCGGAGCCGATGGCTCCCGCAATGTCAGCGCCACCGCTCGAGTTCTAGGCCTTCGATGCGATCGAGGCGGTGAACTCCAGCGGCTTTGCGATCAGACATTGAGACACTGGATCACCTCCTTTCAATTGTTGACGATGGCGGCACTTCTATGCCGATTCCGTCATCTTTGCCAAGCGCGTCTGCGCCCGGCGCAGGCGCATCAACCAACAACGCCCGGCCCCAGCACGATGACTTTCGTGCCGACCGGCGTCTTGGAATATAGATCGATCACGTCCTGATTGATCATCCTTATGCAGCCGGAAGAGACACTCGTGCCGATTGTCCAGGGCTCGTTTGTGCCGTGGATCCGGAACAACGTGTCCTTGTTGCCTTGCCAGAGATACATGGCGCGCGCGCCAAGCGGATTGTCGGCGCTGCCCGGCATGCCCTGCCCGCTCTGCAGGTCCGACATGTATTTCTTGATCTCCGGCTGCCGCGCAAACATCTCCGGCGGCGGATACCAGTCGGGCCATTCCTGCTTGTCGTGAATCGTGGCGACGCCGGACCAGCCGAAGCCCTCACGCCCGACCCCGACGCCATACCGCATGGCGCGGCCGCCGCCCAAAATGTGATAGAGATAATGAGTGCCGGGATCGATGATGATCGTGCCCGCCGGCTCGCTCGTCTGATAGCTGACCTCCGTGCGCAAGAACGCCGAGTTGAGGTCGGTAGTTTTGACGCCCGGAACGGGAAAGGGCTCGCCCGCCACCGGCCCGTAAACTCCCGAATATTGCTCCTGGTTGTCGCGCGATTGGAGCGTTTCGGGCGGGTTTGCGTCCGCCAGAACGACCGGACTGGGCGACGAGGTGGAGACACAGCCCGCAAGAGCGAGCGACAGGCCCGCGGCCGAAGCCCCGGTCAACATCGTACGGCGGGTGATTGGGCGCATGAGCTTACCTACGAATTAAAATTGGCTTCTTAAAGCGGCGGTCTGCAGTCTGGGTTCGATTCGCCCTTACTAAGGCAAAAGAGCACGCTGCGGTATGACCGGCAAGCCACGCTTCCGGGATTTCTAATCTCGAGCTGGGCAGGCAACGGTGGCGTTCAAGGACCGCTATGAGACAAGAATTCGTGACCCCCTGTCCGGGTTCCTTGCCATATCAAGCCAACGCCGCGCCCATTTCGTCGAGCACGCGCGCCACGGCCTTGTGCCGACGGCTGGTTTCGACGTAACGGGCGACTTTCGGGTAGGCGCCGATCAAGTCCCGGCTCATGTAGGCTCCGACCGCGCGCGGCACCCTGAAGAGCGCCGGCGCGAGCTGGCAATCCGCCAGCGTCAGACTGGACCCCGCGGCAAAATCATCGCCGCTTAAGATGTTCTGGAGCGCCGCAAGGCCGCGGACGATTTTCGTCAAGCGATCCATCCCGCCCTCATCGCGTGCGGCGGCTTCGGGCAAGCGCGTAAGCTCGACCGTCTGAGTCGTGATGTGAAGCTCGCCGATCCGCTGCAGAAGGCGCACCTGCGCGCGTGCCTCGGGGCTCGCGGGAAGCAACGGCGGATCGGGAAATTTCTCTTCCAGATATTCCATGATGGCGGAGGATTCCGGCAGGCGCGTGCCGTCGTCCAGCATCAGGCAGGGAATCGTGCCGAGCGGATTGATCACATGATATTGCGCCGAGCGCAGTCCGCCCGGCGGCGCGACGATCTCGATGTCCAGCGCCTTCGCATAGATTGCGACCCTCACTGGCGCCGAGAACGGCGAGTAATTCTCAGAATAGAGCCGCATGCGCTCAAGGGTTCTCCGCCTCGTCCGGCGTCACGGCTTCGTCCGTCTTCAACCGCTCCGGCCGCGGCATGGAAATAATGTTATAGCCGGAATCGACATAATGGATCTCGCCGGTGACACAGTTTGAAAGATCGGACAGGAGATAGAGCGCCGCACCGCCGATCTCATCGATTGTGACAGGGCGGCCCAGCGGGGCATGGGCCTTCTGGAAATTGAATATTGACCGGGCGTCGGCAATGCCGGCGCCGGCGAGCGTGCGCACCGGACCGGCGGAGATCGCGTTGACCCTTATGCCCTGCGCTCCGAAATCGGCGGCAAGATAGCGCACGCTCGCCTCAAGCGCTGCCTTGGCAATTCCCATCACATTATAATTGGGCATTACACGGGTGGCGCCGCCGAACGTCAGCGTCAACAGCGCGCCGCCGTTCGGCATCAAGGCGGCGGCGCGTTTCGCCATTTCCGTAAAGGAGAAGGCGGAAATGAGCATGGTACGCTGGAAGTTCTCCCTCGTCGTATCGGAATAGCGGCCGCGCAGTTCTGCCCGGTCCGAGTAGGCGATGCAATGGACGACGAAGTCGAGCGAACCCCAAGCGCGCTGCAGCGCCGTGAACGTCGCATCGACGCTGGTAAGGTCTTCGACGTCGCAAGGCAGCACGAGGGAAGAACCGATGCGCTGGACGAGCGGCTTGACGCGTTTGCCGAGCGCGGCGGTCTGGTAGGTGAAGGCGAGTTCGGCGCCTTGCTCATGCAGCGCATTGGCGATGCCCCAGGCGATCGAGTGATCGTTGGCGACCCCCATGATGAGGCCGCGCTTGCCTTGCATCAGCCCACCGTCACGCCGCTGATCAGGCATCGACATGTTTCAAGACGATCGAGGCGTTGGTGCCCCCGAAGCCGAAGGAATTGGACAGGACCGCACGCAATTGAACGTCGTCGCGGCGCTTGCGCACGATGTCCATGTCGGCGAAGGCCGGATCGAGCTCATCGATATTGGCGCTTTCGCAGATGAAGCCGCTCTGCATCATGAGAAGGCTGTAAATCGCTTCCTGGACACCGGTCGCACCGAGCGAATGTCCGGTCAAGGATTTCGTCGCGGAGATCGGCGGCGATCCTCCGTTGAACACCTTCCGGATGGCTTCGATCTCGCGCAGGTCGCCGATCGGAGTCGAGGTCGCATGCGGATTGATATAGTCGATCGGTGTCTTCACCTCCCTCAAGCGCCATGCGCATGCAGCGGACCGCGCCTTCGCCGGAAGGCTGCACCATGTCGTAGCCGTCAGAGGTGACGCCATAGCCGGCCAGTTCCCCATAGATCTTGGCGCCGCGCGCCTTGGCATGCTCCAATTCCTCCAGGACCACGACGCCGGCCCCGCCGGCGATGACGAACCCGTCGCGGTCCTTGTCGTAGGCGCGTGAAGCGACGCCGGGCCTGTCGTTGAACGAGGAGGAGAGCGCGCCCATGGCGTCGAACAGCACCGACAGGGTCCAGTCGAGCTCCTCGCAGCCGCCGGCGAACATCAGATCCTGCTTGCCGTATTGGATCATCTCATAGGCATTGCCGATGCAATGATTGGAGGTCGCGCAAGCCGACGAGATCGAATAGCTCACGCCCTTGATCTTGAACCAAGTGGCGAGCGTCGCCGAAGAGGTCGAGGACATGGCTTTCGGGACCGCGAAGGGCCCGACCTTTTTCGGGCCCTTGGTGCGCGCCGCATCGGCCGATTCGACGAGGGTTTTCACCGAGGGACCTCCGGAGCCCATGATGAGGCCGGTTCTTTCGTTCGAGACCTCTGACCCGGAGAGGCCGGAATCCTGGATCGCCTGGTCCATGGCGACATGGTTCCAGGCCGTGCCGGCCGCATGGAAACGCATGGCGCGCCGATCGATCATGTTTTCCGGATCGAGCGTCGGCGCGCCATGGACCTGGCTGCGAAATCCGAGCTCGGCATATTTGTCCGCCTTGACGATGCCGGATTTGGCTTCCCGCAGCGAGGCAACCACCTCTTGGGTATTGTTTCCGATAGGGGAAACGATGCCCATTCCGGTGACGACAACCCGTCTCATTTCAGTCTCCCGGTCGCTTCGACAGCTTACACTCGGCGGCCAATTGGCGCGTTCAGGCCGGAATTGCAGCTTTGAATAAGCCGACTTTGAGGTCAGCGGCTTCGTAAATTCGGCGCCCGTCGGCCTCCAACCAGCCGTCGGCGATGCCGAGTACCAGTTTGCTGTTGAACACGCGCTTCAAATCGACTCCGTAGATCAACCTTTTCATCGTCGGCAGGACCTGGTCGGTGAACTTCACCTCGCCGACGCCAAGCGCCCTGCCGCGGCCCTGCAGTCCGAGCCAGCCGAGATAAAACCCGAGCAATTGCCATAGCGCATCAAGACCGAGGCAACCCGGCATGACCGGATCGCCCTTGAAATGGCAACCGAAGAACCAAAGATCGGGCTTGATTGCGAATTCGGCGCGGATGGTGCCCTTGCCGTTGGCACCGCCTTGTTCCGAAATATCCGCGATCTTGTCGAACATCAGCAGCGGCGGCAGCGGCAATTGCGGATTGCCCGGGCCAAAGAGTTCGCCGCGCCCGCAAGCGATCAAGTCTTCATAGTCGTAGCTGCAGCGTCGCTCGTCCATCGCGCTTTCACTCTAGAGTGCTCGCCCCGAAGGCGGCGCAGCGACGCGAGCGGATTTTGCGGCTTCTAACATAGGCCGCAGCCTCCCGGAAGCGGTTCAAATCCGATGTTTCTCGGCTCGAGGCTGAAATCCACCGGCGGCTTTCTTTAGATCCACAGCTTAAGATAGGTATGACAGCGCCGCCCTCGCAAGGGGAAGCCGAAAGCCGAGCGGGGTTGCGCTGCAGCAATCGGGGGCGAACCAAACTCGCGGATTTCGGTTCACGCCAGCGCCGGCAAGAATATCCCCTACTATGTATGATGCGCGCCTGTGGTGGGATTCGTTCGCGGCGCGCGACCGCAACAATACAATTAAGCCTTTGTCAGAACGTCAACTTGTCGTATCTTTCGCCGAGTACTTGGCCAGTTCCAAGGCAAGCGGCGCCGGCGAACCGATGACCCAGGCAAAAGACAAACCGAAACCGTACGAAAACGGGCATGGCTCTGCGATCGGCGCGCCGCTGGCCGGCTGCCCGGTCCACGATTTGCGGATGAAGCTGCGCGCCGCGGGACTGCGCCCGACGCGACAGCGCGTCGCACTCGGTTGGCTTTTGTTCAGCAAAGGCGATCGGCACGTCAGCGCCGAAAACCTGCTGGAAGAAGCGCAGGCCTCACGCGTGCCCGTTTCGCTCGCGACCATCTACAACTGCCTGCATCAGTTCACGCAGGCCGGCCTGTTGCGCGAGGTCGCTGTCGACGGCTCGAAGGCCTATTTCGACACGAATGTTTCGCATCACGATCATTTCTTGATCGAAGGCACCAATATGCTGATCGATATCCCGCAAGTCGGGGTCGACATGGCAAATTTGCCCGAGCCGCCGAAGGGGACTCAAATCGCTCGCGTCGAAGTGGTCGTCAGGTTGCGCCCGGAGGATTGAAAGTCGGGGCGGCGAATTCAATCGATCTTCTCGTTGGGATAGACGCCCCAAAGAAGGGTCTGCTCGATATAGCCGTCGAAACCCTCGCCCGAGATCTCGCACCATTTGCCGTCGCATGTCCTGATGTTGGCGATGACGCCCGGTTGAAGACGGGCGAGAGGCTCCGAATCCTCGGCCGCCCCGGAATAGAGCGTGAAGAGCTCCGCTTTCTTCCACGGCGCGACGATGGCGGTACGCCGACCGGAAAGCAATGTGTGCTGGATCCAGCCTTCCGTTCCATCCGAATCGCGGACCTTACGCCAGGTTCCGAATTCGGCCGTGATTTCGATCGGCAGCCCGGCGCGTTCATAAATCCAGGTGGTGCGGTGATCCTTCGACGGGCCTTCGCGCAGATTGACGCGGTCTGATTTCAGACTGACGAATCGCGGCAGCGGCAAGCCGCTCACGCTGCCGATCTGCTGCCCGTTCCGTGGGTTGACGGTCTGGGCGCAGAGCGATTGAGCCGCGCCGAACAGGGCCAAACTCAATCCGCAAATCCGCAAGAAATTGACGATAGCCCTGCGTCGGGGGCTCATTTTCGCTTTGTGCAATGCGATCTGCCTCCTCTTCGATTGCAAGAATGGCGGGCCTCCGTGTCACGCCGCTTAGCACATCATGCACCAACGCGGGCGGCGCGGTTCGGCGCCCGCCGCGCGAATATGTTGGCTAATCTTGCGCCAAACGTGGCCTATGGGCATCTCCGAGCATGGCTTTCCACACTCGGGCTTCGGCTCGCCCGAAGCGACCCGAATCACCCCTCCGGATCATCGATCCTTGCCATTCTTGTGTTTGGATGGCCATCTGCTAGACAGCGCCCGAAGCTGGCGACGGACCTGGTGGTCGAAGTTCGAAGCCTTTGTTGAATCCCGCGCCCGGATCGATAGGCTGACCGAAAACCCGGGGCGCGCTCAGTACAGAAGCGGGCGCATGGGCCGATTTGCGTTCGCTCCAGGCGACGCCGGCGCCCCAATTACGGGATGAAGAATGGGCAAGAAGAAGCCGCTCGTTATCCTCACGCGTAAATTGCCGGATGTCGTCGAAACCCGCATGTGCGAGCTTTTCGACACGCGCCTCAATCTTGACGACAAGCCGCTGTCGCAGGCCGAACTCGCCGAGGTGATGCGCGTCGCCGATGTCATTGTCCCAACCGTGACGGATCGGATCGACGCGGCTTTGATCGAACAGGCCGACAGCCAGCTCAAACTGATCGCGAATTTCGGCAACGGCGTCGACAATATCGACGTTGCCGCGGCAACGAAGCGCGGCATCACTGTCACCAATACGCCGGGTGTTCTGACCCAGGACACGGCGGATATGACCATGGCGCTGATCCTCGCCGTGGCGCGACGGCTGGTCGAAGGCGCCGAGGTCATTCCCGCCGGAAATTGGGTCGGCTGGTCGCCGACCTGGATGCTCGGCACAAGGATCACCGGCAAGCGATTGGGCATCGTCGGCATGGGCCGGATCGGTCAGGCCGTAGCCCGGCGCGCCATGGCTTTCGGCCTGCAGATCCACTACCACAACCGCCGCCGCGTCGCGCCCGCAATTGAAGAGGCGCTCGAGGCGACTTACTGGGACTCGCTCGATCAGATGTTGGCCCGGATGGACATCGTCTCGGTCAACTGCCCGCATACGCCCGCCACCTATCACCTGCTTTCGGCGCGTCGCCTGAAATATCTTCGGCCCCAGGCGATCGTCGTCAATACGGCGCGCGGCGAGATCATCGACGAGGATGCGCTGATCGAGATGTTGGAGGCGGGCGAACTCGCCGGGGCCGGCCTCGACGTGTTTGAGCACGAGCCCGCTGTTTCGCCGAAGCTCGTCAAGCTCGCCTCGGCCGGAAAGGTTACGCTTCTGCCGCATATGGGCTCGGCCACGCGCGAGGGGCGGATCGACATGGGCGAGAAGGTCATCGTCAACGTGAAAACCTTCATGGACGGCCATAGGCCGCCGGATCGCGTCCTGCCGAGCGCCATGTGATCCCGGCGGCGCCTGCGCCCGCTGGCGGCGGTCTTGAAGGCTGCCTCCAAATCTCCATATTGTGTTCAGCGGCTTAGGCCGCAGGAGGTGCCATAACGGGCCTCCGCCAATCGAAGGCCACAAGGCTTCGCCATGTCACGGACGCTGCATTCGCCCTTTCTGTTGGGGTTCGACGAGTTCGAACGGGTGGTGGACCGCGTGGCGCGCGCCGCCTCGGATGGCTATCCGCCCTACAATATCGAGCGGATCTCCGGAACTGGCGGCCAAGTCGAACGGTTGAGGATCACCTTAGCTGTCGCCGGCTTCCTCCGCGATCAATTGGAGATCACGGTCGAAGAGGGACAGCTCGCCATTCGCGGCCGTCAAAAGGATGACAAGGAACGCCAATTCCTGCATCGCGGAATCGCGACGCGACAATTCGAGCGCGTGTTTGTCCTCGCCGACGGGATGCAAGTGGCAGGTGCCGACCTCACCAACGGGCTGCTGACCGTAGACTTGGTTCGCCCTGAGACTGCACGATTGGTTAAGAAGATCGATATCATGATGCGAGACTGATGGTTCGCATCCGAGCGGGTCTCCAAGAGACCGCAGAAGGAGTGACAATGTTGGACCAGACCAAATCCCCGCCCTTCAGCGAAGAGCAATTTGCCCATTTGGGCGGCGGTTCGCTCGCCTATGTGCGCGAGCTGCGTTCTGAAGAGGTTTCCAAGCTTTTCCCGCAGGCGCCGCCGATCCAGCCCGGCCTTCAGCTCTTTGCTTTGCTCGGCGCCGACGGCGTGCCGATCGTGCTCACCGATTTGCGCGATGCCGCGCTGGCCAATGCGCTGCAGAACGAGCTGCAGACGGTGAGTGTGCATTGATATAAATCTTTCGAATGCCTTGCGGCTGACAGCGCTCGAGGCCGGACCCAGTCCGGCCTTTTGCGTTTCGAAGGTGCGAGAAGAGCCCGAAAAAGGGCCTGTCACTCACCCCTGGCGCGCCCGCCGTCAGGGTATGGGGGCCGGTGGCAGAAGCCCAGCGTCGTCGCGCTCCGCCACCGGCGCATTGCGCGCCTCGCCGACGGCGATCGGCCTCGGCGGATTGCCGGGCGCGTCGCGATTAGCCGGCGTTGACCTGGACAGCGACGCGCCGATGAAATTGAACAGGCTCGCAACTGGATTGTCGCTGGGTTCGCCCCAAGTCCCGGACGGCAGGCCAGCCGGCGGCACGCCTTCGTGCGCAACCTTCATGAATTTGGACCAGATCTCGACCGGCAGATTGCCGCCTGACGCCTTCTTCGTCGGCGAATTGTCGTCATTGCCGAGCCAAACGCCGGCCACGAGATGGCTCGTGTAGCCGACAAACCAGGCGTCGCGCCAGTCTTGGCTCGTTCCGGTCTTGCCGGCCGCCTCCCAACCCGGCAAATCCGCCCGGCGCGCCGTGCCCGTGAGCAAAGTCTCCTTCAGCATCCTATTCATCATCGCCACATATTCGGGCTCGATGATTCGGTCGTCGCTTGATCCTTTGCGCAAATAGATGAGCTTGCCGGTCGCCGTGCGAACCTTGGTAATCACATAGGGCTCAACCAGGAGGCCGCCGTTGGCAAAGGGCGCATAGGCTGTCACGAGTTCGAGCGGCGTAACTTCCGAGGTGCCGAGCGCGATCGTCGCGTTGGCCTGAAGATCCGAGCTGATGCCGAGGCGATGCGCGGTCTTGGCGATGGCAGCGGGACCAACCTCGAGCGCGAGCCGCACCGCAACCGTATTGAGCGAGAGCGCCAAAGCCTTGGTGAGCGTCACTTCGCCCAAATAGTCGTGGTGATAATTCTCCGGCTGCCAACCATGGACGTCGATCGGCGCGTCTTCGCGCAGGCTGTCGGGGGTGAGACCGCGTTCAAGCGCCGTCAGATAGACGAAAGGCTTGAAGGCGGACCCCGGCTGCCGCTTCGCGGCGACGGCCCGGTTGAACTGGCTTTCGGCATAGCTGCGCCCCCCAACGAGTGCGCGCAGCGCGCCGTTCGGATCGATCGCGACAAGCGCACCTTGGCTCACGCCGAACCTTGTGCCCTTGGCGTCGAGCTCTCCGGTCAACGCCCTTTCCGCGGCAGTTTGCAGCCGCCCGCTGATGCTGGTCGAGACGACGATATCCTCGTCGATGGCGCCGATCGTGTCGTCGAGCTGATCCATCACGTAATCGGCGACATAATTGAGCGAGCCGGCGCCTTTTTCGTTGACCGGCTCGGCCGGCCGGCCCAAGGCGAGCGTGGCTTGTGCCTCGGTAATGTAGCCCTCTTGCGCCATGGCGGTGATGACGTCGGCGGCGCGATCGATGGCGGCATCGAGATTGCGGTTGGGCGCCAGCCGGGTCGGCGCCTTCATGAGGCCAGCGAGCATGGCCGCTTCCGGCAGACTGACATCGCGCGCGCTATGGCCAAAATATTTTTGCGCCGCGGCTTCCACGCCGAAGGCGCCGGAGCCGAAATAGACGCGGTTCAAATAGAGTTCGAGGATCTGGTCCTTGGAGTATTTATGCTCGAGCCAGACCGCGAGGATTGCCTCCTGGATCTTGCGCGACAGCGTGCGCTCCTGCGTGAGAAACAGGTTCTTGGCGAGCTGCTGGGTCAGGGTCGAGCCGCCTTCCATCGAGCCGTGGCCGATGGCGTCGCGAAACAGCGCGCGCAGGATGCCGACCGGATCGACGCCCCAATGTTCATAGAAACGGCGGTCTTCGATGGCGATGAAGGCCTTCGGCAGATAATCCGGCAGTTCGGAAAGGTGGATCGCCGCGCCTCCTGTGTCGCCGCGATTGGCGAGCAAGGTTCCGTCCTCGGCGAGAATGGCGATATTGGGCGGCCGTTTCGGGATCGCGAGCTGGTCGATCGGCGGAAGTTGCACGGCGTAATAGGTGATGAGGCCAGCGGCGGCGACCGTACCCCAGATGCCGAGCATGAAAGACCAATAGATCAGCGCGCCGAGAAGCGGGTGCCGCTTCTTTGACCTCGTTTTGCGCCGACGGCGCGGGCGCTCTTCCTCGTCCTCGTCGTCGAAGGCCGGTTCACGCCGCCGTTCGCCGCTGCCCCTCGCCATAACTACGCCGCCTGCCGCCGAATTCCGCCGTTCGCGCAAGCGTGGCGGGTCTCATTCGTGCCGTGAGCCTAGGCCGGGTGGATTAAGGGGGGGTAAAGTGGCGCTTCGCCAGCCTCCTTCGCGGCGGCACGTCGCGGAATGTTGGGCATTGTGGCCCGTGGCGCTTGCGATTTACCCATAGCCGCGCCAGAGTTGCGCCCCCGCGCAGCTCGGCGACGGCCGGCGCGACGGACGCGTAGATCAGAGTGGGTTCGTCTCATGCAAGTTACTCTCGAAAGGGCCGCCCTGTTGAAGGCTCTTGGCCATGTGCATCGCGTTGTCGAGCGGCGCACGACGATCCCGATCCTGTCGAACGTGCTTTTCGCCGCGGAAGGCAACTCGGTGGTGTTGAAGGCGACAGACCTCGATCTCGAAGTCACCGAACGTCTTCCCGCCGATGTCGGCCAGCCGGGCGCGACCACTCTGCCGGCGCATATTCTCTACGAGATCGTGCGCAAATTGCCGGAAGGCGCGCAGGTCTCGCTCGAAGGCGGCGAAGATGCCGCGCAATTGCTGTTGCGTTCGGGCCGTTCGCGCTTTCAGCTTCAGGCTTTGCCGGAAACGGATTTTCCCGATCTCGCCGCCGGCGACTTCACGCATAAGTTCAAATTACCCGCCGCCGATTTGAAAAAGCTCATCGACAAGACGCAATTCGCCATCTCCAACGAAGAGACCCGCTATTACCTCAATGGCATCTATCTTCACTCGGTCGAATCCGAGGGGCATCCGATGCTGCGCGCCGTGGCGACCGACGGGCACAGGCTGGCGCGGGTCGAAATTGCCGCCCCTCCGGGATCGGAGGGGATGGCAGGCATCATCATCCCGCGCAAAGCCGTCAACGAAGTGCAGAAGCTCATCGAAGACCTGGGCAAAGAGGTCACGATCGAGATCTCACCGACCAAGGCGCGGTTCAGTTTCGATGATGTCGTGCTGACGACGAAGCTCATCGACGGCACGTTTCCGGATTATGTGCGCGTCATACCGGCCGGCAACGACAAATATCTCACCGTCGAACGTGCCCCATTCGCGGCGGCGGTCGATCGCGTCTCGACCATATCCTCGGAACGCGGCCGGGCGGTCAAGCTCGCCATGGCCGACGGTAAGCTCACGTTGTCGGTCAACAATCCCAATTCAGGCTCGGCGGTCGAGGAACTCGAAGTCGATTACGACGCCGCGCCGCTCGATATCGGCTTCAACGCCCGCTATCTGCTCGACATCACCAATCAGCTCGACGGCGACACGGCGCTGTTCAAACTCGCCGATCCAGGTTCGCCGACGCTGGTGCTCGATCGCGAGGGCGCGTCCGCTCTTTATGTGCTGATGCCGATGCGGGTGTAAGAGCGGCTTTATCCGGCTCGATCTTCCACGGATCGGGCTCCCTAGCTCATTCGGCAGCCGGCGATGTTGAAGCCGCGGCCGGTTTGGCAAGATAATCTTTCAACAATGCGGCGCGGGCGCGGTCGGCGATCGCGCTCGGATGGCCGTCGCCCGGGATTGTCAGCGAAGTGCCCGGCGGAAAATCTTTCGGCGACAGCGTTGCGTCGACGACCTCGACGCCCGCCTGCCGCAAGCGAGCCTCGATCATCGCGTCGGTGAATCCGGACTTCGCCAGATAGGGATCGCTCTCGGAAAGATAGAGTACGATGAGGCGCGCGCCGTAGTTCTGTTTGACGAGTTCGGCGCTGCGCCGCAATTCGGCGAGATAGATTTCGACGTCCGCCCGCGTTACCGCCTCCGCAATGGGTCGCGCGAAGCGGCGAAAGGAAGCGCTGCTGACGAAGACATCATCCCAGATGCGGCTCAGTCCCTCCGCGCAGGCTCCGACGAAGACCAGTCGGCCATCGTGCAATTCATAGCGGGGCGCCCGCGCCATGAAACCATCTCGGCAAGAAGCTCGCCCGACGTGCCAGCCCACGGTCAGGATGACGAAGGTCTTCGTGTCCCAGAGGAGCGGATCGAAAAGGCCGGTCTCCACGGCGCGCAGCATTTGCTGCGGCCCATATCCCGGAAAACCGAAATTGAGCACCCTCGTTTTTCGTCCGGTAAGATCGGCATAGGCTTGCGGCAAAGTCTCGGAATCGGCCAATCCCTGGCCGAACATCATGGAGTCGCCGAAAAAGGCGACCGAGGGGCCCGCCGAGCCCGATGTCGTTCGCCTGAGCAAATGGTCATCGATCGTATAATCGACGTCATAGATGAAAGCACCGCCCGGCCCCACGCGCGTGCTGTGATACACGCCCGGCGCCGACGGGCCCCAGCCGAGAACGGCACGCGAGGTCGAAAAACCGCGTGGATCGACTGGCTGATCCTTTTCCATCGCGGCGGAGGTCAGTTCGATCGCGGCGAGGCCGAAGACCGTCGCTGCAACTACGGTGGCCGCATTGCGCCATCCGCCCCGCAAGCCCACGGCCAGATCCGCGAGAAGCAGAAACGCAAGGAACTCGTAAAGCCCCCGCGTATATTTTGAATAGGAAGCGACACTCAGAAAATAGGCTGCGAGAACGAGCACGAAAGGTATGAAAAAATAGATCGTCAGCCGGCGCCGAACAGTGGATGACATCGTTCCTCTCGTGGTTCTCCTCTATCGAAGCGTAAGCATTTTTGGGCGCATCGCTGAAGTCACTAATCGTTGAAAAACCGCGACGTGGGCTATTGCCCAGGTTCCGCTGTAGAATGCTAAGCTCGCGGGATTCAGTCCGGCTCGAACGCGCCTTTGTAGTCGCGCGCCAGTTCGGGATTCTGCTTGTCCTTGTGAAGGATGCAGTTGCCGATTGCGAGGAACTCGATCTCGGTGCCCATGAAACACGCGAACGCGTCTTCCGGTGTACAAACGATTGGCTCGCCGCGCACGTTGAAGCTCGTATTCACGAGCACCGGACAGCCGGTCATTTCCTCGAACTGGCTGATAAGCGCGTGATAGCGCGGATTCGTCTCCTTGTGAACGGTCTGAATACGCGCCGAATAATCGACGTGGGTGACGGCCGGAATGTCGGAGCGCAGCACGTTCAGCTTGTCGATGCCGAAGAGCGCTTGTTGCGCATCAGTCATCTTCCGGCAATGCGCTGCCTTCACATCGGCGACGAGCAGCATATAGGGCGAATCGGCGTCGAGCTCGAACCAGTCGGCGACACGCTCGCGCAGCACGGAAGGCGCGAAGGGGCGAAAGCTCTCGCGATATTTGACCTTGAGATTGAGCGCCTTTTGCATGGTCGGCGAGCGCGGATCGCCGAGGATCGAACGCGCACCCAATGCGCGCGGGCCGAACTCCATCCGGCCCTGATGCCAGCCGACGGCCCGCCCCGCCGCGAGCGCTGCGGCGGTCTGCTCGATGAGCTCATCATCCTCCACCACGCCATAGACGGCGCCGACGGCGGCAAGACGTCGCTCGATGTCGGCTTGCGTGTAGGACGGCCCGAGGTAGGCGCCCTGCATGGAGTTGGGCCGCTTGAGGTTGAGCTTGCGGTTTTTGTTGCGCTTGTCGTCGTAATAGGCGGCGAAGGCCGCTCCGAGCGCGCCGCCGGCATCGCCCGCCGCCGGCTGAATGAAGATCTCGTCGAAATGACCGTCGCGCAGCACTCTGCCATTGGCGACGCAGTTGAGCGCAACCCCTCCCGCGAGGCAGAGATTTTTCAGCCCCGTTTCGGCCGACAGCGCGCGCGTCAGCCGCAAGACCACCTCATCGGTCACCGCCTGAATCGAGGCGGCGAGATCCATGTGACGCTGCTCAAGCAGTTGGTCCGCGCGACGCACTGGGCCGCCAAACAGCACGTCGAAGCGTTCGTCGGTCATGGTGAGACCGGTGCAATAGGAAAAATAATCGAGGTTGAGCTTGAACGAACCATCGGGCTTCACGTCGATGAGATGCTCGAAGATCAGCTTTCCATATTTCGGCTCGCCATAGGGCGCGAGCCCCATGACTTTGTATTCGCCGGAGTTGACTTTGAATCCTGTGTAATAGGTGAAGGCCGAATAGAGGAGCCCAAGCGAATGCGGAAAGCGGATTTCCTTGATGATGTTCAAATCGTCGCCTTCGCCGATGGCCGCTGTCGTCGTCGCCCATTCGCCGACGCCGTCCATGGTGAGCACAAGGGCGGACGAGAACGGCGCCGGATAATAGGCCGAAGCCGCGTGCGAATAATGATGTTCGCAGAAGCCGAGCTTGGCGCTGTCGCCGAGCGCCGGATCGATTGCGGCGAGTTCGCGCAGAAGAAGATCGCGCTGAAAAAGCTTCTCGCCGATCCACAAGGGCATGGCTTTGCGAAACGACGCAAAACCGCGCGGCGCGAAGGCCACATAGGTCTCGAGCAGCCGCTCGAACTTCAGGAAAGGCTTTTCGTAGAAGACGACTTTGTCGATCGCCGCTCCGTCGGCTTTGCCTTCTGCGAGGCAATAAGTGACGGCATTGACCGGAAAGCTCGGGTCCTGCTTCTTGCGGGTGAACCGCTCTTCCTGGGCCGCGGCGATGATCTGGCCATCGCAAATCAGCGCGGCGGCGCTGTCGTGATAGAAGGCCGAAATGCCGAGAACGAGCATCAGGGGCCGATCAGAACAGCGTATAGATGAAGGGCGCGACGACCGATCCCTGGCTCAGGACGAACAAGCCGCCAAAGACGAGAAAAAGCACCAAGAGGGGCACCAGCCAGAATTTCTTGCGCGTGCCGAGGAATTCGAAAAGCTCCGCAAAGATCGACATTTATCTCCCCCGGGTGACGCTCCGGCCTGACGAAGATCGCTGAAGTGGCATCTTAAAGCAGGATCTAATCCGAGGAAACCCGCTCGCCTGCCGGACGAGCCCCGCTAAAACTGCTTCGTCAAGGTTCCGGGCTGCGGGCCTTCAGGGTCGCGCCTTGTCCAATAGGTCGCAGCTTGCGGTTCGAGCCTGAGACCGAGGAGATCTTCGCCCTTCTTGCGCAGAACCCACCCGACCGGAACGACGGCGCCAAAAAACAAAAGGCCCATGACGATCGGACCGACGACGGCGTTCAAAGCGAGCCCCAACTTGAACCAGGCGCGGTTGAGCGGCGCCAGCACATCGGGAAAAAGCAGCCCGGCAATCAGCAAGACGAGCGCGATGGCAAGCAGCCACCATCGCGGCGCATGGTGGTGAACGAGCGGCCAGAAAGCGAGAAACACGAGCACGAGACCGAGCGTGATGCCGAACTTGCGGTTCGACCCGGCCGCAATCTTGCGGAAGCTCTGGACGGTTTCATGTGTCTGCATAGGCGACGCGCCTCGAAATCCGCCGCGACTTGAAGCACGTCGCCCACGGAAAATCCATCAACTTGTTTTTGAACCAGCAAATCAAACCAACTTTGTTTCCGATCGAACCACTTCCAAGAGAAATTACGCTAGTCAGACGGCTTGCTACTTTCAAGATATGCTTGAAACAGTCAAAGTATATTGCCTGATCAGCAATCTATTCGAGGATATTCGGAACGGGTTCATGCAAGAATATTTTCCCCGCCCCCTGAGCGGACTCCGTTTGCATCTATTTGCGACGGCCGGGGCTTTACGAATTCGCATTACCTTTTTATGCAGCAGATCCTAATGCCGATAGGCAGTCGCCAAACAACCGACCTTCTAAATGTGCAATCTCTATAGCGAGACAAAAGGTCAAGATGCGATCCGCCGCCTCGCGCGGGTCATGCGGGATCGCACCGGCAATCTTTCGTCACTTCCCGCCATCTTTCCTGACATGATGGCTCCCGTGTTACGGAACGCACCCGATGGCGTTCGTGAGTTGCTCTTTTTACGATGGGGAATGCCTGTGCCTCCCGCGTTCGTACGTGGCGCGGATCACGGGGTGACAAATATCCGCAACCTCAACTCACCGCATTGGCGTCCTTGGCTTGGCGTGGGCAATAGATGCATCGTCCCAGCGACGAGCTTTGCCGAGCCTTCGATCAAACCTGATCCCTTGACCGGCAAGAAAGTTTGGCACTGGTTTGCTCTCGGGGAAGATCGGCCGCTATTTGCCTTCGCCGGTATTTGGTGCACGTGGCGCGGCATACGCGGAAGTAAGGCCGTTTCGATCGAGACCGAGCATGAATTGTTCGGTTTCCTGACAACCGAACCAAATGCGGAAGTGCGAACGGTTCACGAAAAGGCCATGCCGGTCATTCTGCGAACTGAAGATGAAATCGAATTGTGGATGACCGCGCCCATCAAGGATGCGCTGGCATTGCAGCGACCACTACCAGACGACACGCTCAAAATCGTGCGGACGGGCGTGCAAAAAGATTAGCTTGGGCGTTTGAGTTTCAACCGCTCGACATAGCTCTCGAGGGTGCACCCTTTCTCCCATGCTCCGCGCTCGGCCAATGCTTTGATGCTTGGCTTGATGCGCAAAGTGAGGGCGACTGAGGTAGTTTCAGGCTGAGCCGTGTTAAAAATGCGAGATTTGCGGCGGGCGACTTCGTCAAGCCGGCTCTCGTGCGACGCTTAATTGAACAGATATTGCTCGCAGACCGTCACGCCGAGACGGGTATTGTCCTCGACGAAAGCCGTGACGAATTCGTGCAGCCCCGATTGGAAGATCTCTTTCGTGGTCGAGCCCATCAAGCGCGCGAGCACGGCATGGGCATGGCGCTGGGCGGCGCCTTTGCAGCCATAGGCCTTGCCGATCGCATCGAGAAAACGCACGATGTTCTCATAGCAGGCGATGAGCGAGCGCGGCATCTCCGGCCGCAGGATCAGAAGATCGGCGATCAGCCAGGGCTTCAGGCTTTCGCGATAGACCCAATGATAGGCGGTGAGCGCCGAGACCGCGCGCAAGATCGCCGCCCATTGGAAATAATCGACCGAACCGCCGATCGCCTCCGTCTCCGGCAGAAGGATGTTGTATTTGACGTCGAGAATGCGGGCGGTGTTGTCGGCCCGTTCGAGATAGAGGCCGAGGCGCGAGAACCAATAGGCGTCGTTGCGCAGCATGGTGCGGTGCGCGGCCCCGTCATAGTCGAGCGAGGCCTTTTTGACGAACTCCAGGAATCGCGCGCATTGCTCGCGATCGTATCCGCGCGCATTGCTCATCACGTAGCGCTTGAGCTCGATCCAGGCGCCGTTGATCGCGTCCCACATTTCGACCGTCAAGGCGGTGCGCACGGCGCGGCCGTTGGTTCGCGCCTTTTCGATGCAATTGCGGATCGACGACGGGTCGTCGGTCGAAAACATCAGATAGTCGACGACGCTTGCCTCCTCCGGCACCGAATGGGCCTGGCGGAATCCCTCGGCGGCGCCCGAGGCTTCAAGCATGCTGTCCCATTCGGTTCCGGGACCGCTTTGCGACGTCGGCACCGCCGCGAGCCGGCGCGTCGCATCGATGATGCGGGCAAGGAAATCGGCGCGTTCCATGTAGCGCGCAAGCCAATAGAGATTGTCGGCGGTACGTGAGAGCATGATCGATCCGTAACGACCGAAATTATTGATCCGAGGCTTGTGGCTCCCGCGCTGACTGAGCCAGAGCGCCGCAAGGCAGATTTTCGAGGCGGGCGTCGTCGATCACCCAGGTGTCCTTCGTGCCCCCGCCCTGGGATGAATTGACCACCAGCGATCCTTCCTTGAGGGCAACCCGCGTGAGCCCGCCCGGCACAACGCGGATGCCGTCGGAACCCGAGAGCACGAAAGGCCGCAGATCGACGTGGCGCGGCGCGACGCCGCTGTCGAACGATGTCGGGCAGGTTGAAAGAGCAAGCGTCGGCTGGGCGATGAAATTGTCGGGCCTGCTGCTGAGCTTGTCGCGAAACAGCGCGATTTCCTCGCGCGTCGCATGCGGGCCGATCAACATGCCGTAGCCGCCCGATCCGTTGACTTCCTTGATGACGAGTTCGGACATATGCTCGACGACATAGGCAAGCGCGTCCGGCTCGCGGCAGCGCCAGGTCGGCACGTTCTTCAGGATCGGCTTCTCGCCGAGATAGAAATTGATGATGTCGGGCACATAGCTGTAGATCGCCTTGTCGTCGCCAATGCCGGTGCCGACTGCGTTGGCCAGCGTCACATTGCCGGAAATATAGGCATTAAACAGCCCCGGCACGCCGAGCACGGAATCCGGGCGGAAGGCGAGCGGGTCGAGGAAAGCATCATCGATCCGCCGGTAGATCACATCGACGCGCTTGGGCCCCTCGGTCGTGCGCATATAGACGACATCGTCGCGCACCAAGAGATCGCGGCCTTCGACGAGTTCGATGCCGAGCTTATCGGCCAGGAACGAATGTTCGTAATAGGCCGAATTATATTGGCCGGGCGTGAGCAGCACGATCACCGGCTCGGCGCGCGCCGCATGCGGCACGACGGAGCGCAGCGTGGCAAGCAGCGCGTCGGGATAATTTTCGACCGGCGCCACCCGATATTCGGCGAAGAGATCGGGCGCGAGCCGCATCATCACCTCGCGGTTCTCCAGCATGTAGGAGACGCCGGAAGGGGTGCGCAGATTGTCTTCGAGAACGTAGAAATCGCCCTCGTCGATGCGCACGATGTCGATGCCGGCAATATGGACGTAGATGTCGTGCGGGACATGCCGCCCGGCCATTTTAGCTTCGTAATAGGGGTTGCCGAGCACGAGATCGGCCGGCATGACGCCGCTCTTGACGATTGCCTGAGCGCCATAAACGTCGCGGATGAAGAGGTTCAAAGCCTTCACCCGCTGCACCAGCCCCGCCTCCAGCTTCGTCCATTCGGAGCGGCCGATCACACGCGGGACGATATCGAAGGGGATGAGCCGCTCCGCCGCGTCCTTGTCGCCATGGACGGCAAAGGTGATCCCGATGCGGCGAAACAAAAGCTCCGCCTGGGCGCGGCGCGAGGCAAGAAGCTCGCTCGGCGTCTCCGCAAGCCAACGCGCGACCTTACCGTAGACGGCGCGGGTCGCGCCGTCAGCCAAAGTCATCTCATCGAAACATTGCGGCATGTTGGCAATCCGGCGCGCTGCAAATCCCCGCCGCGATCAGTTTCTAGCAAAATCAATGCAAGTTGAAGGGTTTCAGTTTCGTAGGCCCGGTCCCGCCGAGGCTCAACGCCCCGGGATGCCGCATGGTAAAGGATTGGCAACTAATCAGAGTTAATTTTGCATGATCGACCAGGAATCCCTCCCAAGGCCTCCCGAGGCCACGATCATATCCGTCATCCCTCTTAAGCCGTTCGGCCCGGACCGAATTCTTCTGAGGGATCGAGGCGTCACCTCGCCCGCTCAGATCGCGCGGGCCGTGGCGCTCGCCGGCGTCTTCGCACTCATCCTCAGCTGGATCTTGCCGAGCGGGCCGGCTGGCGCCGAGCCCGCGCCAATAGCCGTTACGGCAAATCTAAGCTGAGACGCTGCGATTTGGCGTTTCGAACTGAGGCTTGATCAATTGCCGCTGTCGGCGGCGGCCATCAGCGTCTTGTCGGCGTCGAGCGAAGCGACGGACGGCCCGGAGAAATGATCGGCCGCGAGAACCGTGGCGTCGGCCCCAAACCGGGCGAGATAGCCGGACGCCAATGTGTTGGAGAGAGCCGCCGTCTCGACGCGGGCCGCCCGGCGCAGGCCGGCGAGCGTCGGCCCGAAAATCGTCTGGCTCTCCATTTCAGCCGTCTCGGTCGCTTCCGTCAGGCTGCGGAAATTCGACCGATCGAGCCGCGCCGGAACGACGGCGGAACTGACATCGGCAAGGCGTGCCGGCTCATCCGGCCTTTGTCCATGCGCCGCCGAACGCAACCCTTCCATCTGCGCCATCGGCGCGTAGGCGAGAACTTGCGGTGGCGAACCTGATCGCGTGAGGCTTTGCGCGCTCCTGCCGTCGTTCGGGCCTTGGGTGATGATGCCGGGCAGCTCTGGCGTCGGAGCCGCCGAAGGGATGGTGGCAAGATCGCCGAAGGAATCTCGCCGGAGCGCCGCGGCTGACGGGGCGGCGGGAAGAGCCATGGCCATTTGCGCGTTCGTGCGCGCCGCGCGCAAAGGCACATCGGCCAGCGAGGCCAGATCGACGGGACGTCGCGGCGGCATCGGCGCAGCGACCGTGGCCGACGTATCGTCGATGCCGTCTTTTCCGGAGATGCCGTCTTTTCCGGCTGCGCGGCAACATCGGTGCCGGCCTGATCCGCATCCGCAGTTTGGGGCTGATCGCCATCAGCGGTCGCGGCAGGCTCCTCGTCCGCAGCCTTGCTGGCGTCGGCCACTTCGGCGGCGGGCTCGGCAGGTGTCGCGGCCGCGGCGGCCGCGGTATCCTCGTGCTCGTCTTCGCCGCCCCCGCCAAAGCCGCCAAAGAGCCAAGCAAAGAAGTTTCCGCTCTGCGCGGGCGGCGGGACATTGGCCGTGCCGCCGTCGGCCTCAATTTCGGCGCGCGCTTCCTCATAGCCTGGCAGCGTGCGCCCGTCGGCGGCGATATGGACCGTCTTGCCATCGGGGAAAAGGCGAACGAGCTGATCATAGCTCATGCGCGGCCAAGCGCGAACGCCGCCGACATCGATGTGCACGAAGTTCGAGCTCGGATAATAGCCGACTCCGCCCATCTGAAGACGCATCGCGACTTCGCGAAGTTTTTCCATCGACATGCCGGGCATGGTCGTATCCATGGCCTTACCGAGCATATGTTGGGAATGTTGAGCCACGCCGCGCGAGCGGCGCCGCAACATGGCGTTGGTTTGCGGCGAGCGATAGCCGCAGAGAACGACGATCCGATCCTGCGCCCCGGCTCCACGATAGCTTTCCCACACGGCGTCGAAGAGTCGGGGATCCATGTTGGTTTCTTCGTTGCGCCGCCAGTCGCGCAGGAACCAATTCAGCTTTTCGAGCACCGCGGGATCGTAATGGCCGTCGACGCGATACGTCGCGTCAATCAATTCACCCGTATGAGCGTGGTAGAGATGAAGGGTGCGCGTGTCGCCATTGGCGATGGCTGTTTCGGTCGACGAAGGGACGATGACGCAGAGCCAGAACCGAAAAGGCCGCCGCGCCGCAATGCAGGCAGGCGTCTCGAACGACGCGCCGCAGCAGCGCCGAGCGACCAACCCTCGAAATTTATGGATGAAGCGCGCGACCGGAGAAATTTCCGATCAACTTTAGGCCGCGCTTGCCTGCGCAAATGCTTTTGTCCGTTAGGCGCGGTTTCGGCAATGGAGGCCCTCGGTTCTCGGATTAGCGGCTCGAAAGCCGATGTCGCTCTTCCGGCAATCGACGCCGCTACCCTGATTTATTACCGAGAACCGTTAACGTCGCGTAGCCTACAGGCCGGCAACGTCCCCCCGTTCGCGGCCATCTTCCGTTCGCTGATATACGCCAACGACGAAAGATGACGTGCAGGTAATCCAGCAAATGTGGCGAACCTGTGTCGCCTGAGTTTTCGCTTGGCGCAACGGCATGCGCGGCGGGCGATAGGCAAAGGTCGGACGATTTCTATCTGAGCAATTGTTTTACAATGACAAACGTTCGCACGACGAAAATGGCCGCCGCGGCGCTGCTCGACCCTTGGCAGCGCCTCTTTGCGATGTTTGACCGCGATCGCGCAGAGGGGCGCGCTGCCCGGCAGCGAAATCGTTAAGGTTAATATTGGATTTCGATCTTGACGGCAATTTAAGCCACGATCTTAATGACGCGCGCGGCGGGTTTCGCTTCCGGTATCGAGTCCGAGGGCAAGTTTCACCTTGACGCGAATAGCCGTAGAGGTCGTCGCGCATTTGCAGATGGCCGGCATCGTCCACGTAGGTGGTGAAATATTCGATGTAAATCGGCAGCGGCTTCGGCAGATAGACGTAGCGCTCGGCGCCGCCGATCAGGCGCTTGATTCTGTGCCTCCGGCCAGGCAGGACCGAGCAAGGATTCTGCGAGCGCGAAAGGCTGATCGACGCGCACGCAGCCGTGGCTGAAGGCGCGCCGCGACGCTGCGAACAGGCCGCGCGTCGGCGTGTCGTGCAAATAGACCGAATATTGGTTGGGGAACATAAACTTGATGCGGCCGAGCGCATTTCGCTCGCCGGGCGGTTGGCGAACCACAAGCCGGCCGTGCTGCATGTAGACTTCGAAACCCATACGGCTCAAGTAAGTGGGATCCTGTTCCGCCAGCGGCAGCATCTCTTTGCGCACGATCGACGGCGGCACGTTCCAATAAGGATTGACGATCAGGAATTTTATCGCGTTGGAGAAGACCGGTGTCGGCGTATCCGGCTTGCCAACGATAACTTTGTGGCGCGCCACAACTTCGCCGTCCTGGACGACGCTCGCCATGAAATCAGGAATGTTCACCTCGATGCGGTTTGTGCCCATCTCGCGCGGCATCCAGCGCCAGCGCTCCATATTGGCAATGATCTCGTCGTCGCGTCGCACCGGCTGCGCGAGCCTTGCGACGGTGCGCGCCGTCAAAACGCCCGATGCCGGGAGTCCATTCGCTTTCTGAAAATCGGCGACCGCCGCGGCGACCCGTGTGTCATAGACGAGGTCCGGCGGATCGCCGCCTTGCTCCGTGCCAAGCCCGAACCGTGCCCGGATCAGCGGCACGCGCGGATCGCTCATACCGACCCGTAGCGTCGGCCCCGTCGGGATCGGCTCGGCAGCAGACGACTTTTCATTGCTTCGCAGTTCAGCGAGTTTTTCGCGCAATGCCGCATAGGCTTTTTGCGGCGGATTGAGAGATTGCAAAATCATGCCGCCGTCGGCGCCCGCCGCCGCAACCGCTGCAAGGATGAGGGCCGGATCCGGGAGATTGGGCTTGGCGCCGATCAGGCCTGAGATCTCCTGCGGATCGACGCGGCTGCCCGAGGCTTCACGCCCATACGCGACGATTTCGGCCGACAATGCGACGTCGGCCGCCGCAAGCTTGTCCGCGCCGCTCTCGAAGACAGCAACCGGCGTGCCGGCCAGATCGAGCCCGTCATCGGCGGCATGGGCGAGCTGGCCCATGACGATCGCAACTGCGTCCGTCGGCTTGCCATTTTCGATCCACAGCGGGGCATAGTCGCGCGCCGCATAATAAGCAGCGATGGCGGCGCGTTCCTTGCGCATTTCCGCCGCCTGTCTGCCCTTGGTCTGCGTCGCGACCAAGGCATCGACGGCGTTTTTGACGAGGTCGGCGATCGCAGGCGCAGGGGTTTGTGGGGCTGCGATCGCCGCAGGGACCGGCGGGCCGGCCGGCGCGGCGCCTTCGGCGGGAGCGGGCGGAGATGCGTTTTCCGGCGCCGCGGAAGCCGGTGCGGGAGGTTCCGGGCTCTCCGTTTTCGCTGGAATCTCGGCAGGAGGAATGGGAGCCAGAACAGCCGGGCTCTCCGTGGTGGCTGGGATTTCGCCGGGTGCGGGCGGCGCCGAGGTATCGGGCGGGGACGGTACCGGCGGTTCGGCGCTCTCGGTCGACGCCGTCGTGGGACTCGGCGGGGAGTTTTTCGCCAAAGGAGCAGAAGTTGCGCCATTCGGCGCCGAAGGGCCGGTGCTTTGCGCCGTCGCAGGGCTAAGCGGGGCAGCGGGCGTATTCACCGAGGCTGGTGTCCCGGCATTCGGTTCGCCGGTTGACGTCACCCCAGGGTCTTCCGAGGGCAGGGAATCGGGCAGCGGAGAAACAGCCGGCGTATCGCCTTGCGCCCCGGTCGGGAGCGCCGCCGATGTCGTCCCCTGCGGCTTGGGAGCGGGCGATTGCGGGGCTTTTGAAGGCGTCGTGGATCCGGATGCCGCGTTCGCGGGCGTCTCAACGGTCCGCTTCACGTCTTCTTCCGTGACAGCCGCGCCAGATTGCTCGGGTTTATTTTTGGACCAGGTCACGTCGTTCGCGGCGGGCGAGGCCGCCGCCAATCCCCCCTGGTCTTGGACCAAGTCTTGGGCCAAGTCTTGGGCCAAGTCTTGGGCCATCGCCGGCGCGGTCGAAACGACGAAGAGGGCGACAATCAGCGCCGAGACAGGCGACATCAACCGAAAAGCCCTGCGACGCAGCATGCCCGTTCCTGGAAACTGGTTTCGAAGCTTTTGGCAGCCCGATCAACTTCGCAGGGCAACCTGACCCGAGCCTTGATGAAAACCGTGCGGCCTTCGTAAAGCAATCGCGCTGCGTGAGGCGCAGCGCTTGACGCTGCGTTATCTCAGCGAACGTGGCTCACCGGCCACATGATTTGGGCTGCATTTAGGCTGCCGCGTTGCTGTCGTCAGCCTCGGCGTCGGTCACACTCTCGTCATAGGCCTGCTGGAATCCGTATTCCTTCATCTTGCGATAAAGAGTCGAGCGCCCGATGCCGAGTTTGCGGGCCACGGCCGACATCTGGCCGCGATAATAGGCCAGAGCGAAGCGAATGGTCTCGGCTTCCATCGTATCGAGCTGGCGCAGATTGCCCGACTCGTCAAGAAGCCGCAGGACATTTGGATCGCGCACCTCGACGCGGACGACTTCGCGTTCCGGCCGCTGCTGCCTGATGAGCGCGGCCGGAGCGGGCGGAATGCGGACCTCGAAGCCGTTCACCTGCGCGGCAATCTGCGGAAATTCAGTCACGGTGAGCTCGTCGCCGTCGGCGAGAACCACGGCCCGGAAGATCGCATTTTCGAGCTGTCGCACGTTGCCCGGCCACTCGTAAGTTGCGAGCAGAGCCAGTGCCTCGGTGCTGAGACCGCGCAGGCGCTTGCCTTCCTCGGCTGCAAACCGCGCCGCGAAACGGCGGGCGAGATCGGCAATATCCTCGCGGCGCGAGCGCAGCGCCGGCATCGTGATCGGAAAGACGTTGAGGCGATAATAAAGGTCCTCGCGGAATGCACCGCGCTTGACGAGCTCGATCAAGTCCTGATTCGTCGCCGAGATCAGGCGAATGTCGACCTTGACCGGGCGCTTGCTGCCCACCGGATCGATCTCGCCGTCCTGAAGTGCGCGCAGCAACTTGACTTGCGCCTCCGGCGGCAATTCGCCGACCTCATCGAGAAAGAGCGTCCCCGTGTGCGCCTCGACGAATTTGCCCGCATGTTTTTCGCTGGCCCCGGTGAAGGCGCCCTTTTCGTGCCCGAAGAGAATCGATTCGACGAGATTTTCCGGCAAGGCGCCGCAATTGACGGTGACGAAGGGCCGGCCGCGCCGGTCGGAAGCACCCTGGATCGCCCGCGCAATGACTTCCTTGCCGACGCCCGATTCGCCTTCGAGCAACACCGGAATGGTCGATTTCGCGGCGCGTTCGCCGAGCCTGATAACCCGCTCCATATCGGGGCTTTTGCTGGCGAGGTCTTTGAATGTGAGCATCCCCGACGACTGCCGGTTGAGCCGCCGCACCTCCTCTTCCAAGGCATCGACTCGCAGGGCATTCTTGATCGAGATCTGCAATCTTTCGACGCCGACCGGCTTGACGACGAAATCGATTGCGCCAGCCCGCATCGCCGAGATCACCGTTTCGATCGAGCCATGCGCCGTCTGCACGATCGTCGGAATGTTGCACTTCTGCTCGCGCAGCCGCCCCAGCACCGCCATGCCGTCGAGATCCGGCATGACGAGATCGAGAATCAGGAGATCGATGTCGCGGCCGCCCGATGGTTCGAGCCGCGCCAGCGCCGCTGCGCCGCTTTCAGCGCTCTCCACCTCATAGCCGAATCGGCGCACGAGCGATTCGAGGAGCCGGCGTTGGACCGGGTCGTCGTCGACGATCAGCACGAGACAGGACATGGGCTCTTTCTTCGGCAGGCGGCATGCCGCCAATGATCCCTACGCGGACACGATTGCGCTCGTCGTTGTGAATCGCATCGTCGGCTACAAGAGTGAACCGACATCACGCGCGAAGCGAGAGTGGCAAGCCACCTTCGCTACATGCTGGCCGATCAGAGTAAATGGGGTGTTAATGGGAGAAATATTGGTTTGGCCGCGGCATCGGATCGGCGACGGCCAGTCCGTCGTGGCGGAGCCAAAGCTTGACGTTACGTAGCTGGAAGCGTACGATCGAATTGCCGCCTAGGCCACGCGGCCGCTCATGCGGGCACGGGCGCGTTGAAGATCAACCCGCCCGCGCGACGATCGATAGAAGCAGTCCGGGATTATTTTCCCGCTACCGCTTATTGCATCACTTTCAAGATCTGCTGATGCAGATAGTCGGGTAGGGAATCCACTGGGATCATCACATACATCTTGCCATGCATCTTGACGATGTCGGCGTGCATCTTGGTGCCGTCTGTCATCACCAGGTCCGTATGCGTGATCATGCGGACGACTTCCTGGATGTTGACGGCATAGGCACTCGAGGCCATCAAAAGCCCAATCGACACGGCCACAATTCTTGCACGAAACTTCATAACGCCTCTCCCGCTCTTTCCCGGCGTTGTGATGATGCCGGCGGTCTTTGATGTGATGTTCATTACGATGATCCCTTTTCCCGAGAATTGGACATTGCGACCCGCGGAAAAGACGGTTTTCGCCCGTCCCGCGGCAGACCAGCTGCACCGGCCTCGCACAGGTCTGATTCGAATTTAGGGATCAGCGCGTTACCGGAAACGCCAACATATTGTCCATCAAGAAAAAGTGAGATGATTTTTCCGCCCTCGATGTAACGCAGGGGTCTGTTGTTGCGAACACCGCACGGGAATTTGTCGAGCGTGGCCGGCTCGACTTGGGGATTGCGACACCGCCGCCATTTCATTTTGCGACAGCTCGCGCGATCTGTTGTAACCGTCGCGAGCCGAAGCAACAATTGCGCATTGATCATCCGCCCACCGATCCGCTATGAGGGGCGTCCGCAGCTGGCGGACGGTCCCCCGAATTGTGGTCCACAATGGTTTTTTCGAATCGGTTCGGCGCGTCGGAGCTTGTTCCACGTGTCGCTACAGCGGCAGCGTCAGGTGCAACGCAGAGTGACCTCGGTCCTTTGCCGGAATGGTCTCTTGTCGATCTCTATTCCTCGATGGATTCGACGGACTATGCGCGCGATCTCGAACGCGCGGAAGCTGAATGCAAGGCCTTCGCTGGAGCCTATCAGGGCAAACTCGCAACGCTCGCGGAAGCGGACTTGGCGGATTCGAATTCCGCCCGGGTTGCGGAGGCGGTCAAGCGCTACGAGGCGCTCGAAGACCTGCTCGGCCGGATCACGTCCTATGCCGGACTCGTCTACTACGGCGACACCACGGATCCGGCGCGCGCGAAGTTCTTCGGCGATGCGCAGGAGAAGATCACCGCCGCCTCGACGCATCTTCTGTTCTTTCAGCTTGAACTCAATCGCCTCGACGATAACGTCATCGCAAAGCTCGCAGCCCAAGGGCCGCTTGTCCATTATCGGCCGTGGCTCGAGGACATTCGCAAGGAAAAGCCTTACGAACTCAGCGACGAGGCCGAGCGTCTGTTTCACGACAAGGCGATCACCAGCAGCAGCGCCTTCAATCGGCTCTTCGACGAGACGATCGTAGCCTTGCGGTTCGAGGTGCGCGGCGAAAACTTGGGACTCGAACCGGTCCTGAACTTGCTGCAGGACCGGGATCCACAAGCCCGCAAAGAAGCGGCCGATGCGATCGCCGCAACATTGAAACAGAATCTGCGCACATTCGGCCTCATCACCAATGTGCTCGCCAAGGACAAAGAGATCTCCGACCGCTGGCGCGGCTTTGCCGACGTCGCCGATTCCCGCCATCTTTCGAACCGCGTCGAGCCTGAAGTTGTCGAAGCGCTCGTTGCCGCGGTACACGCGGCCTATCCGCGGCTGTCGCATCGCTATTATCGGCTCAAGGCCAAATGGTTCGGCAAGGATGTGCTCGATCACTGGGACCGCAACGCGCCTTTGCCGGACGCCGAGACACGAACCTTTCCCTGGGCCGAGGCGCGCGACACGGTACTTGGCGCCTATGCCGACTTCTCGCCCAACATGGCGGGCATCGCGAAGCGCTTCTTCGATCGAAACTGGATCGACGCGCCGGTGCGGCCCGGCAAGGCGCCGGGCGCCTTCGCGCATCCGACCGTGCCCTCGGCGCATCCTTACGTTCTCTTGAACTACCAGGGCAAGCCACGCGACGTGATGACGCTCGCCCATGAGCTTGGCCACGGCGTCCACCAGGTTCTCGCCGCGCCCAACGGCGCCTTGATGGCGCCGACGCCGCTGACGCTGGCCGAGACCGCCTCGGTGTTCGGCGAAATGCTGACGTTCAGAGCTCTGCTCGCCAAGACTACGTCCATTGCAGCGCGCCGCGCTTTGCTCGCCGGCAAAGTGGAGGACATGCTCAATACGGTGGTGCGCCAGATCGCCTTCTATACGTTCGAGCGCAAGCTGCATTTAGAACGGCGCGAGGGCGAGCTGACGACAGACCAGATCTGCGCGCTTTGGATGAGTGTGCAGGCCGAAAGTCTCGGCCCTCGATTCGCCTCGGGCCGGGCTACGAAACGTTCTGGGCCTATATCCCGCATTTCGTCCATTCGCCCTTCTACGTCTACGCCTATGCCTTCGGCGATTGCCTGGTGAATTCGCTGTACGGTGTCTATGAAAATGCGCGCGAAGGTTTTGCCGAACGCTATCTTGCGATGTTGTCGGCGGGGGGCAGCAAGCATTATTCGGAGCTTCTTGCGCCCTTCGGCCTCGATGCTAAAGACCCATCCTTTTGGCAGATCGGGCTTGGAATGATCGAAGCGATGATCGCCGAGCTTGAGCAACTCGAAGGCTAGAGCGCGTCTTTTTCGCGCGCTGGGGCACGCCCGCTTCCTTTATCATTGACGCGGGCGAGGCGGCGTGTGATTTGCTTGCCCGCGCCTGCTGAGCCTACCGAAGTGGCGCCGAGGCTTGGAACGGATTGGCGCGACTGGCCCGAATGGAACGGATCAGGCTTATGGGCTTTTTGATTCTCGTTTCATATCTCGGCGCGGCCTGGTTTGCCGCCGCCGCCGCCGTTCTGCCCGTCACCTGCATTTGCACCTTGCTTCAACCGCGTATCCAGGCGCGGCGCGCGACGTTTGGCGAACAGCCGCCCGTCTCGGCGATCCTGCCGATCAAATTGACGCATTGCGGATTTGAAACCGCGCAGGCCTCGATCTTCGATCAGGCCTATCCCGAATATGAGGTTCTTTTCAGCGCCGCCGAATCGCACTCGCCGGCTCTCGAAGTGGCCGAGCGGCTCAAGCGCGACCATCCGGAGATCGCCTCGCGCATCCTGCAATCGCAATCCGATTTTGCGGTAAGTCCCAAGCTCAACACTTTGGCGGCGCCGCTTTCGGCGGCGGCTTATGATTTCGTTCTCGTCAAAGATTTCGAACATCGTGCTCGAGCCCGACACGACGGCGGTTCTCATGCAGAATTTCGTCCCGGGAGTTGGGCTCGTGGTCGGCATTCCCGTCGCCGAGCAGCCGCAGAGCGTTGCAGGCCATGTCGAGGCCTTTCTCATCAACGGCTATGCGAGGGTGCTGTTGACGGCCTCCGTCCTCGGCCTCGGCTTTGGCGTCGGCAAGGCGATGATATTCAAGCGCAGCGATCTCGCACGCGCGGGGGGCGTCGATGCCATGGGCTATACGATGGCCGAGGATACGGCCATTTCGAGGGGCTTGGCGGCGATCGGGCTGAAGACGGTTTTCGCGCATCACAGCGTCAGGCAGCTCATCGGCCGACGCACATTCCGCGAGATTTATGATCGGCAGGTGCGCTGGAGCGTGATCCGGCGTGCGAACGAGGTGACCTTTCCGCTCGAACCCTTCGCAAATGCGCTGCCGTCGGCTTTCGCCGCCGCTCTTGCCGCGCCGCTTCTCGGCCTCCCCGCCAGTGCGGCCTTTGCCGCGGCCTTGCTTGGCTGGTTCTCATGCGAGATCGGCGTCGCTTGGCTGAAAGGATGGGAGGTCTCGGCCTGGTCGCCGCTCGCCTTCCTCGGCCGCGAGATCGTGACTCTGGCCGCCTGGCTGCGCGCCTGGACCACTTACGACGTCGTCTGGGCCAATGGCCGCTTCGACGTCTTCAACGGCGCGCGGGGCGCGATGCAAAGCGCTACGATCCCGTTACGCGGCGACCGGCCGAAGATCGAGAAAAGCTGATCCTGCCCGTGCTCAGTGGGGTTGGGCACCGTCTTGCCGGACGGCGAGATGCTGCGTCCCAAAGACTTTGTCCCACCATGGCGCGCTGACGCCAAAGCCGCGTTCCGGATCGCGGAAGTGATGCAGCATGTGAAGCCGTCGCAAGCTGCGCCCAAGACGCGTCTTCGGCTCGGCGTGATGCACATAATAATGCACCATGTCGTAGGCGATATAGCCGAGCATGAATCCCATCAATCCCGGATAGACCAAAGGCACGCCGAAGAGCAGGCGCCCGACGAGAAGCGCCGCCAGCATGATCGGCGCGCTCAACAGCGGCGGCATCACGAGGCGCAGCGGATCGTTGGGATGATCATGATGGACGCCATGGATCAGAAGATGAATGCGGGCGCCCCACGTTCCGGGGAATTCGGCGTGGAAAAGATAGCGATGGCCGAAATATTCGATGAGCGTCCAAATCAGATAGCCGAGCAAAGCCATGCCAAGGATCGTGAGCGGATTGAGCGCTTTGAAGCTCAACCACGCCAACAACGCCACAAACGGCATGTAGAAGACCAGCGGCATCGACCAATGCACCCGCGATAGCTTATCGAGCAAAGGGTTCTCGAAAAGCCGCGGCGAAGCGCGCAGGAATTCAGGGCTCGGCGTGCGGGAAACGCCCGAATTCGCATCCTGGTCTTCGAATGACGCCATCTTTGATCAGTCCCTTGGTTCTTCGGCTATTCTTAACAATCGGGCGGAATCGGCGCAAGCGCCGCGGTAGAGCCTTCGGCCGAATCTCCGCCGGCAATGCTCTGGATCGAATCCCGGCTGCGCGGTAGAATGCGTTTGTTTAAACCGTAAACCTGGCCGCCGGTCCGAAGCGGCGCCCCGCAAAGCCGACGGGCCGGATGCGACCTCGCTTGTCTTTGGAGCTTTTTGAGTCATATCTCGGTCTGTCGCCTGTCGAATTGGCTAGTTGGTCGCCTCGTATGGTGATGCGAGGCCAATAACTCAACATCAGGGTGGTCATGCTCGAAGTCGCGCCCGCCAAGGATCTGGGCAGCATTTTGAAAGAGCACGTCGCGCGAGACAGCGCGCTTGCGCCGGTTGCCGGGTTGGTTGGCGAGATCGCCCGCGCGGCCGCGGACATGGCGGAGTTTATTTCGCTCGGACGCCTCGGGGCGGAAGGACATGCGGAAGTCGGCGGGCTGAACCCGGATGGCGACGTGCAAAAGAGGCTCGACCTCTTCGCCAACGACTCGTTTCTCGGCGCCTTGCGGCGCGCGCCGGTGGCGGCAGCGCTTTCCGAGGAACTCGCAGAGCCGCTGCTGCTCAACTCCGACGCGCCTTTGGCGGTGGCCATCGATCCGCTCGACGGCTCCTCGAACATCGACGCCAATCTGTCGATCGGGACCATATTCTCGATCCTTCCGGCCTTGCCCGGAGAGAGCAGCGCCAAGGCGCATTTCCTCCAGCCCGGGCGCAACCAATTGGCCGCCGGCTTCGTGATCTATGGTCCGCAGTGTTCGCTCGTTCTGGCGCTGCCCGACAAAACCAGCATTTTCATTCTCGATCGCCGCGCCGGTCAGTTCCGCCAGGCGGTCGAAGCCGTGCGAATTCCACGGGAGTCGCGCGAATATGCCATCAACGCGTCGAACTATCGGCATTGGGCGCCGTCGGTGCGCACTTTCATCGATGATTGCGTGAAAGGAACCGAAGGACCGCTTGGCCTCGACCATAACATGCGCTGGACCGCCTCGCTCGTCGCCGAAGCCTATCGCATCCTTTCGCGCGGCGGCGTCTTCCTTTATCCGGGCGATCTCCGGCAGGGCTATAGCGCCGGACGGCTGCGGCTCATCTATGAGGCCAACCCGATTGCCTTCATCGCGGAACAGGCCGGGGGCAACGCGACCGATACCGTACGCCGTATTCTCGACGCCGTGCCGGCCAATATCCATGTCCGTACGCCGTTCGTCTTCGGCTCGTCGCACCTCGTCCATCTCATCGCGCGTTATCATACGGATCCGCAGTTCTCGGCCGAGCATTCGCCGCTCTTCACGCGCCGCGGACTGATGCGGACGTGAGCGAAGGAACATCGATGTCGGCAAAACATCCGATCATCTCCGTCACCGGCTCTTCGGGAGCTGGAACGACTTCGGTCAAGCGGACCTTCGCCCAGATCTTTCGGCGCGAGAAGATCGAGGCGGCTTTCATCGAGGGCGATGCCTTCCACCGGTTCGACCGCGACGAGATGCGTCAAGTGATGATCGACGAGGAGGCACGCGGCAACCGGCACTTCAGTCATTTCGGGCCGAGCGCAAATCTGCTCCCCGAGCTCGAAGCGGTGTTTCGCACCTATAGCGAAACCGGCCGCGCGAAGACGCGCCACTACGTGCATGACCAGGACGAAGCAGAACTCTATGGCGCGCCGCCCGGCAAGTTCACCGATTGGCTCGCGCTCCCGGAAAGGAGCGACCTCTTGTTCTACGAGGGCCTGCATGGCGCACTGGTCAACGAAGACGTGGACATCGCCCGTTACGCCGACCTCAAGATCGGTGTTGTGCCGGTCATCAATCTCGAATGGGTCCAGAAGATCCATCGCGACAAGGCGGCGCGGGGTTATTCGGCCGATGCCGTTACCGACACTATCTTGCGGCGCATGCCCGATTACGTTCACTACATCTGCCCGCAATTCACCGAGACGGACATCAACTTCCAGCGCGTGCCGACCGTCGATACGTCCAATCCTTTCGCCGCGCGATGGATCCCGACGTCCGACGAATCGATGGTCATCATCCGCTTTCGCAATCCGCGCGGAATCG
Source organism: uncultured Alphaproteobacteria bacterium (assembly GCA_963759985.1). Taxonomy (GTDB): domain Bacteria; phylum Pseudomonadota; class Alphaproteobacteria; order Rhizobiales; family Beijerinckiaceae; genus Methylovirgula. The sequence goes on along the minus strand of CAVXBI010000001.1, from coordinate 157,206 downwards.
ATTTCTCCTATCTGTTGTCGATGATCCACGACAGCTTCATGTCGCGGGCGAACTCGATCGTCATCGCCGGCAGCAAGCTCGATCTCGCTATGCAGCTGATACTGACCCCGATCATCATGCAGCTCGTCGAACGCGCCAGACGATCCGCATGAAGGAGCATTCATGAACGTTCTGGCGAAATCACCGGCCGCCGTGACGCATCAGGACATGGCCAATGCGATCCGCGCGCTCGCCATGGACGCGGTGGAAAAGGCCAATTCCGGCCACCCCGGCATGCCCATGGGCATGGCGGATGTCGCGACCGTCCTGTTCACGCAATTCCTCAAATTCGACCCTGCCGATCCCGCGTGGCCGGATCGCGACCGTTTCGTGCTCTCCGCCGGGCATGGCTCGATGCTGCTCTATGCCCTGCTTTACCTCACCGGATATCCGGGCATGACCATCGAGGAGATCAAGCGCTTCCGCCAGCTTGGCTCGAAGACGCCGGGTCATCCGGAATATGGCCACACGGCAGGTGTCGAGACGACCACCGGGCCGCTCGGCCAGGGGCTCGGCGCCGCGGTCGGCATGGCGCTCGCCGAGCGGATGCTGGCGACCCGCTATGGCGACGACCTCGTCGATCATCGCACCTATGTCATCGCCGGCGACGGCTGTCTTATGGAGGGCATCAGCCATGAGGCCATCGCGCTCGCCGGCCATCTCAAGCTCTCGAAGCTGATCGTCCTCTGGGACGACAATTCGATCACGATCGACGGGCGCGTCGATCTTGCCGATTCCGTCGATCAGCTCGCCCGCTTCAAAGCCGCCGGTTGGGAGGCTTGGCGTATCGACGGGCAGAGACCTGAGGAAATTGCCGCGGCGCTTACTAAGGCACAGAGCGCGGACCGGCCGGTTCTGATCGCCTGCAAGACGACCATCGCTTTCGGCGCGCCGACCAAAGCCGGGACGCATGGTGCGCACGGCTCCCCGCTCGGCCTTACCGAGATCGCCGGCGCGCGCCAGGCGCTTGGCTGGACAGCCGCGCCCTTCGAGATTCCCGCGCCGATTGCGACGGCCTGGCAGCAGGCAGCGGAGAAAGCCGCCAAAGCACATCTGGCCTGGAAGGCGCGCCGCGCCGCGTCGCCTGCGGAGAAACTCGCGCGTTTTGAGGCCGATCTTGCTGGGACGCTAGCGCCAAATCTCGACGACACAATCCTCGCATTCAAGCGCGCCGCGAGCGAAGCCGGCGCGGCGCAGGCGACGCGGGTTTCCTCGCAGAAATTGCTCGACGCCGTGACCAAAGTGCAGACGAACCTCATTGGCGGTTCGGCCGACCTGACCGGCTCGAACAACACCAAAGCGGCCGACATGCGGGTGATAACGGCGGCGGATTTCTCCGGCCGCTACATCCATTACGGAATTCGCGAGCACGAGATGGCGGCGGCGATGAACGGCATCGCGCTGCACGGCGGCTTCATTCCTTATGGCGGCACGTTCCTCGTCTTTTCCGATTATTCGCGTCCCGCAATCCGCCTCGCCGCCTTGATGGGCCTGCGCGTGATCCATGTGCTCACGCATGATTCGATCGGACTGGGCGAAGACGGGCCGACGCATCAGCCGGTCGAACATCTCGCGGCTTTGCGTGCAATTCCCAATCTTCTGGTCTTCAGGCCGGCCGATGCGGTGGAGACCGCGGAGGTTTGGGAATTGGCGCTGAAAAGCACCAAGGCGCCTTCGGCCATCTGCCTGTCGCGCCAGAACGTGCCGCTGGTGCGGCGTGGGCATGCCGCCGAAAATCTTTCGGCGCGCGGCGCTTATATATTGAGGGATGTCGAAGGCGCGCGCGACGTGACGTTGCTCGCCACCGGCTCGGAAGTCGCGCTCGCGGTTAACGCGGCGGAACGCCTGGCGGCCGAGGGTCTAAGGGCCGCCGTCGTTTCAATCCCCTGTTTCGAGCTTTTCGCCAAACAGGATGCGGGCTATCGCGCCTCCGTCCTCGGGCAAGCGCCGCGCGTCGGCATCGAGGCAGCCCTGCGGCAAGGCTGGGACGCCGTGCTGGGCCCCGACGACGGCTTCATCGGAATGACAGGCTTTGGCGCCAGCGCGCCGGCCGGAGATCTTTACAAAACTTTCGGCATAACGCTCGATTCTCTCCTCGTCATGGCGCGGGCTGCGGCCCATATAAAGAGCCTGTGATGGAGCCTGGTCGTATAGCTTTGATGCACCGAGCCGAACGAGACGTGCTTGGCCGCTACTGTACTGATGACGCTTGGTCTTTGGCTTGGCCACAGGACGTAAAAAGGCCGCCATCGGATGGTTACCAGCGGGCCACGACCGGCCGGGCATGGCATTTGCCAGGATGCCAATGTCGCTCTGCCTTTGGCGCGCGTTGGCGAAAGAACGGGAACTTGCGCGGACCACGGCAGCGGATCGCTACGGGCCGCCTCGCCGTAACCGCATGAAATAGGAAGCAGGCGATGAACGTTGTCGAAAAGAAACCCCCTGGCGAGAAGCGCAGCCGCTATTCGGCCGGCGTGATGGAATATCGGCAGATGGGCTATTGGGACCCTGACTACGAGCCCAAAGACACCGATATTCTCGCCGTGTTTCGCGTCACGCCGCAGGATGGCGTCGATCCGATTGAGGCCTCGGCGGCGGTCGCTGGTGAATCCTCGACCGCGACCTGGACGGTCGTATGGACCGACCGCCTGACCGCTTGCGACAAATATCGCGCCAAATGCTACCGCGTCGATCCGGTGCCGAACGCGCCCGGCTCCTATTTCGCCTTCATCGCCTATGATCTCGATCTTTTCGAGCCTGGCTCGATCGCCAACCTCTCGGCTTCGATCATCGGCAATGTCTTCGGCTTCAAGCCCTTGAAGGCGCTGCGGCTCGAAGACATGCGGCTGCCCGTCGCCTATGTGAAGACCTTCCAGGGACCGCCGACCGGCATCGTCGTCGAACGTGAACGGCTCGACAAGTTCGGCCGTCCTCTGCTCGGCGCGACGGTGAAGCCGAAACTCGGCCTCTCGGGGCGCAATTACGGCCGTGTCGTCTACGAAGCGCTGAAGGGCGGACTCGATTTCACCAAGGACGACGAGAACATCAATTCGCAGCCCTTCATGCATTGGCGCGACCGTTATCTTTATTGCATGGAGGCCGTGGCCAAAGCCGAGGCGGCGAGCGGCGAGGTGAAGGGCACTTATCTGAATGTCACCGCCGCGACCATGGAGGACATGTACGAGCGCGCCGAATTCGCCAAGGAACTCGGCTCGGTCATCGTCATGATCGACCTCGTGATCGGCTACACGGCGATTCAGTCGATGGCCAAATGGGCGCGTAGGAACGACATGATCCTGCATCTGCATCGCGCCGGCCATTCGACCTATTCGCGGCAGAAGAATCACGGCGTCTCGTTCCGCGTCATCACCAAATGGATGCGGCTCGCCGGCGTCGATCACATTCATGCCGGAACCGTTGTCGGCAAGCTCGAAGGCGATCCGAACATGACGCGCGGCTATTACGATATCTGCCGCGAAGATTTCAACCCGATGCAGCTCGAACATGGGCTGTTCTTCGATCAGCATTGGGCGTCGCTGAACAAAGTTATGCCGGTCGCCTCCGGCGGCATTCACGCCGGGCAGATGCATAAGCTCGTCGACATGCTCGGCGAGGATTGCGTGCTGCAATTCGGCGGCGGCACGATCGGCCATCCGGCGGGCATAGCGGCGGGCGCCACCGCCAATCGCGTGGCGCTCGAAGCGATGATCTTCGCCCGCAATGCCGGCCGCGACATCCTCAGAGAAGGCGACGAGATCCTTGAGGCGGCGGCGAAAAAGTGTTTGCCGCTGAAGCAGGCGCTCGAAATCTGGAAGGATGTGACCTTCGATTACGCCTCGACGGATACGCCCGACTTCCTGCCGACCGCGACCGCAGCCGAATAGGAGAGAACTATGCGTCTCACACAGGGCTGCTTTTCATTCCTGCCGGACCTGACCGCGGCCGGTATCCGCACCCAGGTGCAATATTGCATCGACAAGGGCTGGGCGGTGAACGTCGAATTCACCAACGACCCGCATCCGCGCAATACGTTCTGGGAAATGTGGGGCCTGCCGATGTTCGACATCAAGGACGCGGCGGCGGTGATGCTCGAACTCGATGCCTGCCGAAAGGTCCATGCGGACGATTATATCCGCATCTCGGGCTTCGATTCGAGCCATGGTTGGGAGAGCGTGCGGATCTCCTTCCTGGTCAACCGGCCGGCGAAGGAGCCGGGCTTCCGCTTGACCCGCTCCGAGGGGCGGGGACGGACCACGCGCTACACGCTACAGTCCGAAGCCGTCGTGGCGGAATGATCCGCGGCCGCTGGCGCCGGACGGGAGAGCGCTGCTGATGGAGGCACCTGAAACAATGGCCGCTCTCGCGGATGTGACGCCCGACGGCATAGATCTGCGCCGCGAACTTGCCGACACGCATATCGCGGACGTGCTCGATCAGCTCGGCAAGGAGCTTGTCGGCCTCGCGCCGGTCAAAACCCGCATCCGCCAGATCGCCGCTCTGCTGCTCGTCGACCGTGTGCGCAAGCGCATGGGGCTCACCTCCGAGACGCCGACGCTTCATATGAGCTTCACCGGCAATCCCGGCACCGGCAAGACGACAGTGGCGCTGCGCATGGCCGAGATCCTGCACAAGCTCGGCTATGTCCGCAGAGGTCATCTCATCTCCGTCACCCGCGACGATCTCGTCGGCCAATATATCGGCCATACCGCGCCGAAGACGAAGGAAGTCTTGAAAAAGGCGATGGGCGGCGTGCTCTTCATCGACGAGGCCTATTATCTCTATCGGCCGGAGAACGAGCGCGACTATGGCCAGGAGGCCATCGAGATCCTGCTCAACGTGATGGAGAACCAGCGCGACGATCTCGTCGTGATCTTTGCCGGCTACGCCGATCGCATGGATCGTTTCTTCCGCTCGAATCCGGGGTTCCGCTCGCGCATCGCGCATCACATCGATTTCCCCGATTACACGGACGAGGAACTGATGGCGATCGCGGAAAAGATGCTCGCGGCGCAAAGTTATCATTTCGATGCGCCGGCCAAGGGCGCCTTCCGCGACTATATCGCGGCGCGCCGCAAGCAGCCGCATTTCGCCAACGCGCGCTCGATGCGCAATGCGCTCGACCGCATGCGGCTGCGCCAGGCCAACCGGCATTTCGAACGCCCCGGCCTCGTCTCGCTCGATGATTTGATGACCATCGACGCGGCCGACGTGCGCGCCAGTCGCGTGTTCGAGATGGATCAGGAAGCCGAAAAGAAGACCTGATCGCTGGTCTCGCTTAAGAGCCGCGGCCCTGGATCCCGGCTCGAAGCTTCGCTCCGGCCGGGAAAGTGGGCCACTTCCCCGGACGAGCGCGCGAAGCGGGCGAGATCCGGGGCCCAGAGCCAACGCTGAATTCCTTCCAGTCCAATCCTGCTCTAGCCTGCCGACATGCGCCAACAGGGCTTAGCGGGCTTCATCTTCTTCCTGACGCTTGCAGCGACCTTCGGGACGGCGATCCTGGGGCGCCTGCGAGCGCGCCGCGCCGACAGCGAAGAGGACCTCGCCGGACGGCATCTGAACCGCTGGTTCATCGGCCTCAGCGCAGGTGCTGCGGGCAACAGCGGGTTCATCGTCACGGGCGCGGTGGGCCTCGGCTATGCCGGCGGCGTCCACTGGCTCTTGATGCCCTTCGGCTGGATGCTCGGCGATCTCGTCTTCTGGCGGCTCTTCCCGGCGAAATTGAACGCCCTGGCGCGGGAGGCGAAAGCGGTCACGCTTTCCGAAATGCTCACCTTCGATCTGAGCGGCCGCCTGGCGAAACTCGTCTCGATCCTCGTGGCTCTGCTGCTCATCGCCTTCCTTTCAACCTACACCTCGGCGCAATGGCTCGCGGGGAGGAAATTCCTCTCCGGCATATTCGACCTCAACGGTTTCTCGGCGCTGATCTTTTTCTCTGCGACGATCGTGGTCTATTCGGCCCTCGGCGGTTTCCGCGGTTCTGTTTACGCAGATACGCTGCAGGCGTTGATCCGGATCATCGGCACCACGATTGCCCTCTGCGCCGTCATTTGGTTCGCGACGGAAAATCCCGTTTCATTCGCGCAAAATATCAAAGCCGCCGGCGGCGATTTTCTGACCCTCTTTCCGAAAGGAGCCGGGTTCGCGGCCTTCGGATTCGTCGCCGGCTATGCGGCCGCGGCCATCGGCTTCGGTCTCGGCCAGCCGCAGATCGTCACCCGCTATTTCGCCGGGGCCAGCCCGCAGGAGACGCAGGCGGCCTGGTGGATCTATATCGGCTTCGTCCAGGCAACCTGGATCGCGATGACACTCTTCGGGATCGTGCTGCGCGGTGTTATGCCTGGGATTGCCGACCCGGAAACCGGCCTCAGCCTCTTCTTCCAGCGCAACATGGGCGCCGTCGTCAGCGGCATTATCTTCGCGGACGTCTATGCGACGATCGCATCGACTTCGAACAGCCTGCTTGTTGCGATCGGCCAAGCCCTCTACCGCGATCTCGTTTGCTTTCGCCAGTCGGTCGCCGAGCGAAGAACCGCCACGACATTTTCGGCGATTTTTCTCATCGGCCTCGCAACCATTGGTCTGTCGATGGTTCTGCCCGGCAATGTTTTCTCGATTGCGATTGGGTCCATCTCAAAGATCGGCGCGGCGATCGGCGGACCCGTCATGATCAAGGCGTTGGGATGGCGCCATTCGGCCGCCTCGCTGCTCGCCGCGATTCTGACGGGCCTGATCACGGCTTGCGCTTGGGCCTATCTCGGATACGGCAGCCTCATCAATGAGGCGGGTATCGGATTGATCGGCGGCCTCTTGGCGAATTGGCTCTTCGTATCGGCGCGCACGACGACCGCGCCGGCGCCGAAAAAGCCTTGAGCACAGGCACGTACGGAGAATGCTAGGCGGGCTCGCTTCGGCGCGATCCGCCGCGTCCCTCGAAAATCCAGCTCGCGACGACGCTGCTGAGGAGGAACAGCAAGCCGAGGAGCCCGATGGCGAGCGGCGCGATCCCGACGCCCGTCACTTGCGCCGCGCCGGTGCGCCGGATCGCGGCGTAATCCGAGCCGCCGTAGATCGGGCTGTCGCGCATGGCGACGATGCGCGGAAGCGTGACGTCGCTGCCGCTGCCGGTGCCGATGCGGCGCACGGTGCCGCCGGTCGCCTCGGCCAAAGGCCGAAGCTTCTCGGTCGTCGAGACGACCTCCTGGAACTCGCGCGGATTTTCTGGCCCGACATTGACGAGCGCCGAGAGCGTGCCGTCCGTCACCCGATAGAGCCCGAGTTCGGAAACTTTGACTTCCGCCCGCGACAGGCCGGGCTCAGCCGGCGTCAGCGTCGCCGTGATTTCCTTGCCAGAGGGCGCAATGATTCTGACCGGCGGAATCTGGTCCTTCAGGCTCTGACGCTCGATAGCGAGTTCATGGCCTTCGGCCTTGGCGCGCAGAGCCTCCTCTTCGAGCTCGGGTTCCTTCATCAGCCAATGCGCGAGCCGGCGCAGGAGATCGAGATGCGGACCGCCGCCCTCGAAGCCCCGGGCCCAGAGCCACATCTGGTCGGAAAGCAACAGCGCCACTCTGCCCTTGTCCTCGCGCGACAGAACGAGGAGCGGCTTGTTGTCGGCCCCCGACAGGATGCTCGTGCCGCGCATCACGTCGGCGTTCACCTGGCGGAACCACTGGCTCCAGGCGGGTGGCGTTTGGTCCGAGCCGGGCAGGCCGCGAGTCACCGGATGTTTGGCCCCGTCCGCGGTGATCTCCGGGCGAAAGGCGCGCTCGGTCACGGTCCCGTCGGGAGCGGCCGGCGCGAGCCGGCCGAGCGGCGTGTAATAGATCCCCTCCGGCTGGGCGAAGTCGGGCCCTGCCGCGATCAGCAGCGCGCCGCCGTTGCGGACGTAGCGAACGATATTGTCGAGATAGACCGGCGGAAGCACGCTCTGATCCGAATAGCGGTCGAAGATGATGAGATCGAAATCCTTGATCTTGCGGCCGAAGAGATCTGCGGTCGGAAATGCGATCAGCGAGAGCTCGTTGATCGGCGTGCCGTCCTGTTTCTCCGGCGGCCGCAAAATAGTGAAGTGAACGAGATCGACGTTGGCGTCGGACTTCAAGAGATTGCGCCACATGCGCTCGCCTTGATGCGGTTCGCCCGAGACGAGCAGAACTTTCAGCTTGTCGCGCACCCCGTCGACCGTCAGCACCGCCTTGTTGTTGATCATGGTGAGTTCGTCGGGCAAGCCATCGACCTCGAGTTCGACGACGTTGGGACCGCCGTGCTCGATGCTCACGGGCACTTTGATTCGCTCGCCGGGAGAGGCCGTGACATCCGCAATGGGATTGCCGTCGCGACGCACGTGAATGACGACGGGTTCGCTGCTCGCGGGCGTGTCGATGACGCGCGCCTCGATCGTCACGTCCTTGCCGACGATGCCGAACCGGGGCGCATTGACGAGTTCGATGCGCCGATCGCGTTCGCCTTCGTGGCCGGTGATCAGGGCATGCAACGGGGCCTTGAAGCCGAGCGCCGCGGGATCGGTGGGAATATCATGCACAACGCCGTCGGTGATCATGAAGACCCCGCCGATCCGCTCGGCCGGCACGTCCGCCAATCCCTCGTTCAACGCGGCGAAGAGCCTTGTGCCGTCCTCCTCGCTGTCCGTCAGGCTGCTGTCGATGACGCGGATCTCGACGTTGCCCAAAGATTGGAGCCGCTTCTTGAGTTCGGCCAAGGCCTTGTCGGTCTGCTGCGCGCGTTCGCCGATCGTCTGGCTGCCGCTGTGATCGACGACGATCGCCACCACGTCCTTCAGCGGCTGGCGATCTTCTCGCACGAGTGAAGGATCGAAAAGCGCCAGCAACACCAGCGCGAGGCCGATCCCGCGCAGCAAAGCGCCGCGCCGGCCGCGAATGAGGCCGAGCACAGTGACCGCCAGCGCGAGCAGCGCGAAGAGCGCGAGCAGCGCCAAAGGCAGCAGCGGCGCAAAGGAAAGGGTAAGTTCGCTCATTTAAGCTACGTGGTCTCTGCCGGTCCTGCCAGCCCGGCCGGCATGCTTACCTGCGCTAGGTTTTCGCGCAAGGCAAGACGGCATAGGCCGAGATCCGTTTCCAGCCGTATTCCCAGCTGTCGCTGTCCGGCTCCTCCGTCATGCGGAAGTTTGGCGGATCGAGATGCCAATATTGTGGCTTAAACTCGGGCGGCACCTGCATCCCATCCCAGACCGGCGCGATGATGAAGGCAGGCGCATCGCCGCGCGCACAGAGATGCGCGATTCCGTCGCGCGTCAATCGCGGGAGGTCGGCCGAAGCCGGCACGTGCAACGCCGAAAGAGCGTTCTTCTCGGCCAACTTTTCGTCGATCAGGAACTGCACGCGCTCGCGCCATTCGCGGGTGAGCGCCGGCGAGAAGATCGTGCTCACACCCTGCTGCGGCGAAGCCCATTGCGGCCGGCCGGTCAGATACCAGGCTTCCGCCAGGCCGTCGACCCAAAGAACTTCGCCGCTGCGGCCGGCAATCAGGCTTGCCAGTTCCGGCGGATGACGACCGGCATCGATCATCTTTTCGAATTGTGCTCTGTCATCGAAGAACCCGATGGTGGCAGCGCTGAGCAAGATCGCCGCCGCGCATTGCAAGCCCCAGGTGATGCGCGATGGACGCGCGAAGACGAGCGCGACGGCCGCCGCCAGAATCGGGAAGGCAACGTAACGCCGATTCCAGAAAAAACTGATGTAATGCGGGCCGTCGGCGGGTATGCCGGCAAGGAAGCGGCCATAACTGACGAAATAGTGGATGTTCCAAAAGAGCGCCAGAGCGAAGGCAGCGCCCCAGACTGCGCGGACGATCGTGGATGTGATCGAAATCGTGATCCAGCGCGCGCCGAAATGCAAAACCAACGCCGCCACGCATATCAAGGCACCATAAGCCGATTCTTCGCTCGACAGCCACGCCATCGCAAGGATGGCGAGAACGACCTGTCCACGCGGCCCCTGCTGCCAGAGTTTGAGTGTGGCGATCGCAAGCGCGATCGCGCCCATCGCCGCCAAAAGCCACGCCATGCGCCAGGGCTGCGCCTGGATGACGAGCAGCAGCGAAAGCCAATCGCCGAACAGAACCTGCACGGCGATCCCGCCGATGCCTGCGAAAATCGCGGCAATGAGGATCATCCGCCGCCGGCCCTCGAAGAAGCTCGCGGCGATGGCGAGAGTCGTCGCTTCGGCTGCGACAGGACCGATAAAATCAATCGGCCAGTGGGCCGGAAAGAGCAGCGGGCTGCGGCTCTCGGCGAAAGCTTTGAGGCCCGAATCCATGAATGTCACGAGCCTGCTCAGAACAGGAACGCCGGCCAAGGCGCCGACGAGCAGCAAGGTCGCGACCAAGGCGAAGCCAATCGCCCAGCGCCGGCTCTCGCGGGCGAGCACGATGCCGAAAACGCACCAACCGGCGAGCGCCATGATCGGATGGATGAGCGTCGCTGCGGCGAGCAGTGCGAACGGCAGGAACGTGCGCCCGCCGGCGAGCGCTGCAAGCGCGGTCAGAACCAGAGCCTCCGCGAAGGGGCGGGGCACCGCCAGGACTTCCGAATAGCCGAACCGCCAGGGCGCGCCATAAGAGACCGGCAGGACCGCGACGAAGAGGACGATGAGAAAAACATAGCGCGGCGCCACGTACTGCCGCGCGAAGCTGCAAAGCGCGGCGACCCAGACGGCCATGCTGAGCAAGGCAAGTATCAGTCCTGTCGGCCCCGTGCCGAACCACGCGACCAGCTTGGCGAGAATCACAGGATAGAGACTAAAGCGCGACTGCCCGTCGTTGACGAACATCATGTCGCGGCCGATGCCCGCGGGATCGAGATCGGCGAGCGCGCGCGCCACGTAGACGCTCGCATCGCCGAGGATTCCCGCATAGGGATGCGTCAACACCCAGAACGCCAGCGCGATCAGCGGCAGAAAAATCGTGCCATCGGTGAAGGATTGCTTGAGCGCCACGGCGGCGGCGCCGAGCCCGGCGCCGACTTTCGCGATGGGTGAATCGGCGGCGGCTTCGGCGGTCCGACGCCGTTCAAGGCCAATCGAAAGATTTCCGGGCATATGCGCCTTCACGCGGATTGTCTGCGCGGAGAAGCCACGAAGAGCAAGGCGCGGCGCAGCAGAAAATTGAACATGAAGACTGAGGCCGCGGTCGGCGCTTTCGCCAAGCCCACGTCGAGCTTGCAGAAATGCACGAACATGAAGATCAAGACCTGATTGAGAGCAAGGCCCACAAGGCCGATGGCGAAAAAGCCCAGAACCTCGGTGGAGATTCGGCGGGCGCGGCGGCCGCGAAAGACGAAATAGGCGCTGCCGACATAGGCCAGAACCATGCCGGCCATGAAGCTCAACGCCGCCGCGACGAGATAATTCATGCCCTCCCTGACGAGCAGGATCAAGAGCGACCAGTCGAGCGCCAAAGCGGCGGCGCTGCAAATGCCATAGCCGAAAAGATCCGCGGCGAACACGCGCGCGGCCTCACGCGCCTCGGCGCGCAGAAAAAGGCCGAGAGACGCGAGCCGCGGCGCGCGGGCGAAAAGTTTCAGGGTCGAGCTGTTCAAGATCAGGCCGCCTTCTTGGGAACGAGGCGCAGGCTCTTCAACGCCTCTTTCGCGCCGGATGCACCGGCTTCGCCATATTCGGCGTCCTCATTGACTTGCCAGACATCATAGAGCGTCTCGCCGGCGATGATGTTGGCGGCGGTGAGCATGCCGGTCATCATCGCGTGATCCTGGTTGTTATATTTGTGCATGCCGTTGCGCCCGACGAGGTGAAGGTTCGGATAGCGCAGCGCGAGCTCCTGCCGGATCGTCGCCATGTGGTCGGCATAGGCCTCGTCATAGACCGGATAGGCTTTTTTCTGCCGCACGACGCAGGCATCGCGAATGTCGGCGGGATCCATCAATCCGATGCGGCCGATCTCGTCTATGGCAAGCGCGATCAGCTCTTCGTCGGCCGAGGTCCAGAGCCCGTCGCCTTCGAAGCAGAAATATTCAAGGCCGAGGCAGGTCGAGTTCGCATCGGGAATCATGTCCGGCGACCAGGAGCGGAAATTCTGCACGCGGCCGACCTTCACCTTCGGATCATGGATATAGATCCAATTGTCGGGCAGATCGACGCTGCTTTGGCCGATCAGAACCACGGTGAGGAAGTCGCGATATTTCAGCTCGCGCGCATGGAGCAGGCTCAGCGCCGTGGGTTTGAGCGCACTGACGAGTTCGCGCACCGGGGCAGAGGAGACGACATTGCGCGCGACGAACCATTCGCGCGCGCCGGCTGCGCTCTCGACCTCGACCGTCCAGGTCTTGCGCTGCTCGTCGAAGATCAGCGCCTTGAGCCTGCGGTCCATGCGGATCGTGCCGCCGAGCTTTGCGATCCTGGCGGCGCAAGCTTCCCACATCATGCCGGGGCCGCGGCGCGGATAGCGGAAGGACTCAATCAGCGTCTTGGCGACCGCGCCGCTCTTCTTGCGACCAAGCGAGCGGCGCAGCGCGTCCATGATTGCGGCGCCGAGATCGAGGCCCTTGATGCGCTGCGCGGCCCATTCGGCCGAGATCTCGTCGCAGCTCATGCCCCAAACTTTTTCGGTATAGGTCTTGAAGAAAATCGAAAAGAGCCGCTCGCCGAACTGGTTGCGCACCCATTGATGCACGGTCTTCGGCTCTTTCACCGGGTAGGCGCGCGCATAAGCGAAGGAGGCAAGACAGGCGAGGCTTTGGGCGAGGCCGAGCTTGCGCAGAGCCTCGAAGGCTTTCAGCGGATAGGAATAGAACTGGCCGCGGTAAAAGATGCGCGAGAGGCGCGGACGCTCGATGAAATCATGCGGCAGGATCTCGTTCCAGAGATCGACCACCTCTTTCGATTTGGAGAAGAAGCGATGCCCGCCGATGTCGAAGAGGAAGCCCTTGTAATTCACCGTCCGGCTGATGCCGCCGACATAGTTTGGGTCCTGCTCGACGACGAGGACGCTGCGGCCGGCTTTGGCGAGGGTGTGGGCGGTGGTCAATCCGGCCGGGCCGGCGCCGACGATCACGGCGTCGTAGGTCTTCAAGGGGCTGCTCCGCTTGGTTTTTCGCGGAACAGAAAAGCAGGAAGAGGTTAAAGCGCCCCTACGGCAGTCGTGTAAGGATAGGGGGAGTGGGCGAATGAATTGCGTAAAGCCGCATGCTTCGAGACGCGGCCCTTCGGCCGCTCGTCAGCATGAGGGGCTTGCATTTGGAAACTATGCCTTAACCCTCATCCTGAGTAGCGCGCGCTGCGCGTGTCTCGAAGGATGAGGAGCGCGTCTTTGAGAAACAATTCCGCACCACTTCCCCGGACAAGCCTGCGAAGCAGGCGCAGATCCGGGGCCCAGAAAAGCGCCGGTCCCATCTGCCCTGGATCCCGGCCCTCCGCTTGGCTTCGGCCGGGAAAGCGCGCGGCTTCCGTGTCGCCTTGACGCGATATGCTTGTCGCTTGGCCCACAGATTCGCGTGTGGAATGACGCATGCGAGGCCAAAAAACGAAGACTAGGATGTTCCCTCACGGCGCCTCGCCGCCATGCGCGATGCGCAGCACAATGGCTTCGTCCGTTTCTGTTGAATAGGCGTAGCGCAATACATAGCCAGACCTACCGAATGGAACGACCAATTCCCGCACGTTGGCCGTATCGGTCGGTCTCCCGCGCTTCGGGAAAGCCTCGATCGATTGAATCGCAGCGATCAGGACGGATGCGACGCGGTCGGCTGCGGCCGGGTTCTTGTCTGCGAGGAATGCGTGCAGTCGCGCAAGGTCGGCCCTCGCCGCCTGCGAGACAATCAGCTTCATAATTTACGAGGCTTGGGCGTCGGCAACTCGTTGGGCGTGCCCCAACTCTCCATCCAGACCTTGACCTCATCCCAAGGCACGCCCATGCGGGTGCGCTCGAAATCGGCGAGACGCTGCGCGTCTTCCTCCAAGGCCTCGGGCGACCAGGGCCCTTCGCCGTTGGCGCGCAAGTCGGCGAGATCGGCAGGCAAACCCTCTTCATTGCAAGCCATGTCGGCAATCAATTGGGAAACATTGATCCCGCGCCCGCGTGCGCGCGCCTCGAGCAAATCGGCGGTTCTGGAATTGACCTCAATCGTGCGTGTTTTCACGTCTGTGCCCCGACAGGTGCAGCGCAATCAATTATCCAAAAAGCTCCGCAGCTTCCGGCTTCGGCTCGGATGCTTCAGCTTGCGCAGGGCCTTCGCCTCGATCTGGCGGATGCGTTCGCGTGTGACCGAGAACTGCTGGCCGACTTCTTCGAGCGTGTGGTCGGTGTTCATGCCGATGCCGAAGCGCATGCGCAGCACGCGCTCTTCGCGCGGCGTGAGCGAGGCGAGAACGCGCGTCGTCGTTTCGCGCAGGTTCGACTGGATCGCCGCGTCGATCGGCAGGATCGCATTCTTGTCCTCGATAAAATCGCCGAGATGCGAATCCTCCTCGTCGCCGATCGGCGTCTCGAGAGAAATCGGCTCCTTGGCGATCTTCAGAACCTTGCGCACCTTTTCGAGCGGCATGGCGAGCTTTTCGGCAAGCTCCTCGGGCGTCGGCTCGCGGCCGATCTCATGCAGCATCTGGCGCGAGGTGCGCACGATCTTGTTGATCGTCTCGATCATATGGACGGGAATGCGGATGGTGCGCGCCTGATCGGCAATCGAGCGGGTGATCGCCTGCCGGATCCACCAGGTCGCATAGGTCGAGAATTTATAGCCGCGGCGATATTCGAATTTGTCGACCGCCTTCATCAGGCCTATGTTGCCTTCCTGGATGAGATCGAGGAATTGCAGCCCGCGGTTGGTGTATTTCTTGGCAATCGAGATCACGAGGCGCAGGTTCGCCTCGACCATTTCCTTCTTCGCCTGGCGCGCCTCGCGCTCGCCCTTCTGGACGACCTGCACGATCTTGCGGAATTCCTGGATTTCGAGGCCGGTTTCGGTGGCAAGCCCATGGATGTCGCTGCGGATCTCGCGGATCTTCTCCTTGCGGCGGGTGACGAAATCCTTCCAGCCGCGGCCGCCGAGCTTCGAGACGCGCAGCAGCCATTTCGGATCGAGCTCGGAATTCTGATAGGCCTTGAGGAAATCCTCGCGCCCGACGCCGCTCTCCTCGGCCTGGCGCAGAAGCTTGGTTTCGAGCCCGATCAGCCTTTTGTTGATGTCGTAGAGCTGCTCGACCAAAGCATCGATGCGGTTCTGGTTGAGCGAAAGCGATTTGACGTCGGTGACGATCTCTTTCTTCAGCGTCTTGTAGCGGCGCTCCTGGGCCGGCGTCAGCGTCTCGTTCTTCAGTTTGTTCTCGACGTTCTGCACCTGCAGTTTGTTGAGCTTCTTATAGGCGTCGGCGATACGGTCGAACGTGTCGAGCACCTTCGGCTTGAGTTCGGCCTCCATGGCGGAGAGCGATACGGAATTCTCCAGGTCCTCGTCGTCGTCGAAGGATTCCTCAAGAACGGGCGTCTCGCCTTCTTCGCCGGCGGGGCGAAGGCCGGCGGGCGGGGTGAGCGGCGCGGTCGCAGGAGCGCGCTGCGCGGCAAGCGCCTCTTGCGCGCCCGGCGCGGTCATGTCGATCTTCGGCGTGTTCTTGCCGTCGGGCCCGGCATAAGTCGCTTCGAGATCGATGATGTCGCGCAGCAAAACCTTGCCGTCGTTCAATTCGTCGCGCCAGATGATGATCGCCTGGAAGGTCAGCGGGCTCTCGCAGAGCCCGGCGATCATCGCCTCGCGGCCGGCCTCAATGCGCTTGGCAATCGCAATCTCGCCCTCGCGCGACAGAAGCTCGACGCAGCCCATCTCGCGCAGATACATGCGCACGGGATCGTCGGTGCGGTCGGCGGGCTCGGAGGATTTCGTGGCGAGCGCCTTAGGCTGGGTGACCTCGACGAGCTCGCCGCCTTCGATTTCTTCCTCTTCGCCTTCCTCGGCGTCCGCCTCTTCGGGCTCTTCGCTTTCGATGACGTTGATGCCCATTTCATTGAGCATCGCCAAAATGTCCTCGATCTGCTCGGAATTCACTTCCTCGGAAGGGAGCACGGCGTTCAATTCGCGATAGGTGACGAAGCCGCGCTTCTTGGCGAGCTTGATCATCCGCTTGACGGCGGCATCGGACAGGTCGAGGAGGGGACTGTCGGTGGTCTCGACGGCGGCGCCTTCGCCTTCGGCTTTCTCGTTGTCTTTCTTCGCCATCAAATCCTCTTGCTCTCCGAGCCGGTTTCGTTTCGTCCCAAAGCGCCGTTCTTCGCTGCGACTTAAATTGCCAAGCGATCTGCCAAGCAGTCCACAACCAGGTGGGGAATCTCCTTTGCGATCGCAACAAGGGGAGAGTTGCAACACGATTGCCTGCAACGGCTAGGCCAACCGTCGATCCTCCGCCTCGCGCAAGTTGCAAAAGTCTATGTCTTCACCGCTTCCCGACCAAGCGGAGCCGTCAAAAAATCTGTCACAACAAACCGCTTTGTCGCCCGGACGCCGCGCCGAATCCATCGATGACGGCTTCGGTACCCGCCAGCGCCGACAATTGCTCCCGGATCGACTTCAGCCGCGCAAGATTCATCTCGCTGGCATCCCCCGCCAAAGCAGCTTCCGCCGAGACCAGTTCCCTATTTAGGGCCCGCATCTTACGATGCAAGGCCAACGCTTGTTTGAGGGATTCCTCGGCGTCGAGGTCGGCCGCGTCGGGCGAGACTGTCCAGACGCAGGAATGGGCGGTCATCGATTCCAGACGCCGCCTGACGGGGCCAAGCTCGCAGCGCTCGATCTCGACCTTCATCTCGTCCGCGCCAAGCCGCCGGTCGGCCCAGAGATCGAGCAATTTCTGCCGCAGCGCCCGGGCCTCCTTATTGTCTAGCTCAAGCTCGGCCAGCGCCTCGCCATAGGCGTCAAGGAGGCCCGGATGATTGAGAAAAATCCGTAGGATCAACGCTTCGCGAGGCGGAATGGGAGCGGCCGTTCCCCGCCACATGGGTGACTTCGTCAGATCGGGATTGAGCTGATACCTTAACAATGGTTTCAAGACATAGGTCTGCGGCCCCTCCTCGACCCGGTAGGAACTCCGCCGAGGCGCGGGAAAACGTCGCGGCCTGCCGGCCAGGCTGGGCCCCGATTGTCCCTCGCCGAAGAGGGCCGCGAGCCTGTTGCGAAACTCCGTCTGATAATGGCGCCGCAAAATCTCGTCGCGGATTTCCGTGCAGAGATTGGCGAGCCGGCGTTCGAGCCCGGCGCGGCGCTCGGGCGTCGAAAGGATCTCGCTCTCGGTCTCCCTCTGCCAGAGGAGATCGACGAGCGGCAGGGCCGCGGCAAGCACCTCGCCGATTGCCACGCCGCCGCCGCTGCGGACAAGATCGTCCGGGTCCTGTCCTTCCGGCAGGAGGGCGAAGCGCAGCGACCGCCCGACCCCGATCAGAGGCATAGCGAGGTCGATGGCGCGATAGGCGGCCTTGCGGCCGGCCCGGTCGCCGTCGAAACAGAGCACGGGCTCTTCCGCCATCTTCCACAGAAGTTCGCATTGCTCCGGCGTCAAGGCCGTGCCGAGGGGCGCGACCACATTGGGAAAACCCGCAGCCGACATAGAGATCGCATCGACATAACCTTCGACCGCGATCACCCCGCCTTTTTCATGCGCCGCTTTGCGTGCCTTGTGATGATTGTAGAGGATCGCGCCTTTATGAAAGAGCGGCGTCTCCGGCGAATTCAAATATTTCGGCTGAACCTCAGCTCCAAGCGCCCGCCCGCCGAAGGCGATGATTCGCCCGGCGCTGTCAGCAATCGGAAAGATGACGCGATCGCGGAAGCGATCGTAGGGAACGGCAATATCCTCGCCGTGGATCAAAAGCCCCGTATCGATCATCGCTTGGGCCGGAACGCCCTTGCCCGCGAGATAATCGCGCAAGGCATATTTTTCCGGCCCCGCATAACCGAGCCGAAATTCGGCTTGCAAAGCTGTGTTGAGGCCGCGGTTTGCCAAATAGGCGCGCGCCTTGGCGCCTGAGCGGCCGGCGAGCTCCGCCGCAAAATAACCCGCCGCCAATTCGAGCACGTCGTGAAGGCTCGCGCGCTGCTTTTCGCGCGCCTCTGCCTCGGGCGACATCTGCGGCAGGGCAAGCCCCGCCTGTTCGGCCAGGCGCGCCACCGCTTCCGGAAAGCTAAGGCCCTCGGTTTCCATCAGAAAATCAAAAATATTGCCGTTTTTGCCGGCCGAATGGTCAAACCACGCCATTTTCTGATCATTGACGAAAAAAGACGGCGTTTTCTCCGCGTTGAAGGGCGAGAGCCCGCGCCATTCGCGGCCGGCTTTGGTCAATTTCACCCGCTTGCGGACGACGTCCGAGACCGGAAGCCTTGCTTTCAGCTCATCGAGAAAAGAAGCGGGGAATCGCATGGCGCCTTCAGGTTTGCGGCGGCTCACTATAGATAAGCGGCACAGACGGGGTAAGAGCTGTCCACAGAATTTAGCGCGCACGCCGCTGCGGCCCCCAAAACGCAACCCAGAGTCAGTATGAGCCAAGCTGCCCGATTTTTCGACATGAAGCGGCAGGGCAGACCGATTGCCGTGCTCACCGCCTATGATTTTCCAACCGCCAAGGCTGAGGCAGCGGCGCATATCGACTTGATCCTCGTCGGCGACAGCGTCGGCACCAATGTCCTGGGTTATGCCAGCGAGCAAGAGGTCACGCTCGCCGATATCGCGCATCATGTCCGAGCCGTCCGCCGCGGCGCGCCGGAGACCCCGATCCTCGCCGATCTCCCCTACCGCAGCTATGAAGAGCCCGCTTCCGCCGTCACCAGCGCGAAACACTTGCTGGAAGCCGGCGCCGACATGGTGAAGTTCGAGGGGCCGCGCCCGGAGATCGCCGCGGCTTTGAAGGCGGCGGGCATTGCTTGCTCCGGTCATCTCGGCCTCGAGCCGCAGCATCACGCGGAAAAGCGGCTGAAGGGCCGCTCCGGCGAGGAAGCTGCGAAATTGCTCGCCGACGCACGCGCGCTCGACGCCGCCGGAATTTCCATGCTGGTGCTCGAACTGATCCCCGAGGAGGTTGCGGCGCGGATCACGAAATCGATCGCCGCGCCGACCATTGGGATCGGAGCCGGGCGCTTCACTGACGGCCAGGTCCTGGTGATCCATGACATGCTCGGGATCACCGAGGCCGATTTCCGCCACAACCGCCGCTATGCCGAGCTAGGCCCCGGCATCGGCGTGGCATTGGCAAATTATATCCGCGACGTGCACGAGCGGCGTTTTCCCGCGGAAGAGAACGCTTTCCATATGTCGCAGGAAGAGCTTTCGGGCTTCGACCGAGATGAAAAGTGAATGCAACCCGGCGAGAGCCTTGCGCGTAATCTGAGCGAGGGAGGGCGCCATGGATCTGATCTATAAGATCGTACCGGCGGATCTCTGGCGCGAAGCCGAAAAGAATGGTGCATTCGCCGGCGCGCCGGTCGATCGCCGCGACGGGTTCATTCATTTTTCGACCGCGGCGCAAGTTCGCGCCACCGCCGCCAAACATTTCGCCGGCCAAGATGATCTCCTTCTTGTTGGAGTCGATCCGCTGAAACTCGGCGAGGCGTTGCGCTTCGAGCCGTCGCGCGATGGCTTTCTCTTTCCGCATCTTTATGCGCCGCTCGAGACCGCCGCCACGAGCTTCGTGCGGCCTCTGCCGCTCGATGCCGACGGCGTGCATTGCTTTCGAGATTTGATCCTTTGAGCGCGCCGCTCTCCATTTACGACGCGGTGGCGCGCGGCGTGCTGTTGCGGCTCCGGCCGGAGCTGGCGCATTGGCTGACGATCAAGGCGCTGTCGCTCTTGCCGCCGCCGGCGGCCTCGCCCGACGATCCGCGGCTTGCGGTGAAGGCCTTCGGCCTCGATTTCCCCAACCCGCTCGGCCTCGCGGCGGGTTTCGACAAGAATGGCGCGGTCGTCGATGCGATGTTCGGCCTCGGCTTCGGATTTGCCGAAGTCGGCACGGTGACACCGCTGCCGCAGCCGGGCAATCGGCGCCCACGTCTCTTTCGTCTGCGCGAGGATCACGCCATCATCAACCGGCTGGGCTTCAACAGTGCCGGGCACGATATCGTCCACGCGAGGCTCGCGGCGCGCGCCGGCAAGCCGGGCATCGTCGCCTTGAACCTCGGCCCCAACCGGGATTCGCAGGATCGTATCGGCGATTATATCGCCGGCATCAAAGCCTTCGCCGACGTCGCGCAGCTTTTCGTCATCAATATTTCCTCGCCCAACACGCCGGGGCTGCGCGACCTGCAGCACCAGCAGGAACTCAGCGATCTCTTGCCGCGCGTCCTCGCCGCCCGCGACGCGGCCTTGCAACGCAGGCCGCTGATCGTCAAGATTGCCCCCGATCTGACGCTGGAAGAGCTCGACGGCATTATCCGCGTGTGTCGCGTACATCGGATCGACGGCCTCGCCATCTCGAATACCACGCTGTCGCGGCCGCCCGATCTCATCGATGAGATAAAGGCCAAAGAGCAGGGCGGCCTTTCGGGACGACCGCTTTTCGCGCTCTCGACTCGGCTTCTCGCGCAGGCTTCTCTGCGCGTCGAGAATCAATTTCCGCTCATCGGCATAGGCGGCGTCGAAGATGCCACGACCGCCTTTGCGAAGATCGAAGCCGGCGCAAGCCTCGTCGAGCTTTATTCAGCCCTGGTCTTCAAGGGACCTCGGCTGATCGAGGAGATCAAGCGCGGGCTCCTCGCCAAACTGGATGCCGCCGGCCTGGAGCGGCTAGATGCGGCGCGCGGTAGGGCCGCGGAAGATTGGGCCGAGGGGAGAATTACAGGCGCGGATCTGAACCCCGTTCCCTCCCCCTTTGCGGGCAAAGGCTAGGGCGCGCCCTCACCTCGGCTCGCGCATCGTGAGAAGCCGCGCGATCAGCCACAGCGGCACCACGATCATCGCGCCGGCGATGAGATAATCGCCCATCTCGCGCAAGGCATTGAAGCCGAGCGACCAGATGCGTTGAACGAAATGGATCATTCCCTGCACGAGATCGGCCGGCCTGATGTCGAGCCACATCAGCAGAGCGCCGACGATCAGAGACAAGAAGAACAATCTCAGCGCGACGCCCAAAGGGCTGCCGCCGAGGAAGCGGGTGAGCGGCGTCTCGGAACGCCAACGCGCGGCGTTGGCTGGTCGCGGCGAAGACCAAGCCGATGCTGGTTTTGTTTCCTCACTCATGCGATGTCTCGAGTGCTCCTTTCCGGCGGCATGCGACCCTGTTCTTTCGATGCCGCGCGACTTCCATTATTCTCGGCTGCCGCGCCGCGCCTGGCAAGCGCCTCTCTCGGGATCTTACGTGACGCCGCAAGATACTGACGCCACTCTCGTCCGGACACGAATCGACGGCGGCTTCAGCTTCGCGCTTGCGGCTTTCGCAATCGGGCTCGGCCTGCTCGCCGTGCTCGATCGGGTCGGTCTGCCCGATGCCGCGCTCAAGGCTTCCGTCGGCGTTCTGGTTTTCGCCGAATTCGTCATCATTGCCGCAATCCTGCGCACCATGCGGCCGGTCGAATTTTATGCCGGCGGCCGCGCTCTGCCGCCGCCCTATACGGGGCTGGCCTATGCCGGGCTTACAGCGGGGCTTTTTCTGCCGTTTCTGCCGCCTTTGCCGCAAAACCTCGGCCTCAACGCGCTTGCGGCGGGATTTGGCGCCGGGCTCGTCTGCGTGCTCTTCGTAACGGGTCCCTATCTGCGCTACCGCGGCGCCGTTTCGATTGCCGATCTCGCCGGATCGCGCTTTCCTCATCCCGCCGCGCGCATCGCGATTGCCACAGTCGTTGCCGCCTGCTCCGGCCTTGTCGCTTTGGGCGGCTATGAAATCGCCTTGCGCGCCTTTATCGCCGCAACCGGTATAAGCCGCCCCTTGGGGGCGGCGGTGTTGGGCGTCTTGCTCGTTTTGCTGATCGTGCCGGGCGGTCTCTCGGGCGTGGTCTGGCTTGCGATCGGGGCCGCCGTCGTGACCTTGGCGGCGCTCGGCCTGCCGCAAGGCCTTTCGATGCTGCACGAAACGATTGTCTTCGCGCCGGCGATGGCGCGTTTCGACGCGGTCAGCGGAGCGCAGCAAAGCCTGCCGATCGAACCTGCTGTGGTCGCAGCGCTTGCGCTCGGCATTGGAACTCTCGCGCCTCTCTTTGGTCCGGCAGTTGCCAGCCACGACAGAGGCAGCGCCTTGCGCGGCGGCCTCTTCGCCTGTGCTTTCGTCTGGATCATCGGCGTGCTCGGTGCTTTCACCATGGCCCATTCGACGCTCCTGCTCGACGCGATTCTGGTCGGCCACGACCCAAGCCAAGTACCGGCCGAGATTCTTGCAGCAAGCGAGCAAGGGGGGATCTCGATCTGCGGCGTTCAATCCGATAGCCCCAGGGTGATCGCCGGCACCTGCGCCGAAGAACCAGACTTCAACGGCGTCTTGCGGTTGCAGGACATCGGCGCGGACGGTGGATATCTCCTCGAGAACCTTCCTTTCTTGCAGCGATCGGGGCCGACGCTCTCCGGCCTTGCAGCCGTCTTCGCAATCGCCTTGGGCATCGGCGTTGCGGCTGCAGGCGTGCAATCCTTCGCGACGAGTCTCGGCCATGATGTCTTTCATCCAAAGCGCCGCAGATATGGGCTGGCAAGCCGAAGGCTCGCCTATGCAAGGGCTCTTGCGATCCTGCTCATCGCATTCTGCGCCGTTGCGCTCGCCGCCGACCGGGCCGATCCGCGGCAGGCCATCGGCCTCGCGCTTACGATCTCCTCCACGCTGGTCGCGCCTCTGCTTGGCTTGAGCTTCTTCAAGCGCGCGACTTCGCTGAGCGCGCTCGCAGCTTTGCTCGCCGCCGCGCTTGTCATGTCCCCCTTTGTCTTCAC
The DNA here is from genome assembly GCA_963759985.1 of uncultured Alphaproteobacteria bacterium. Classification (GTDB taxonomy): domain Bacteria; phylum Pseudomonadota; class Alphaproteobacteria; order Rhizobiales; family Beijerinckiaceae; genus Methylovirgula. The sequence goes on along the minus strand of CAVXBI010000001.1, from coordinate 134,296 downwards.
GCATGGCCGGAATTGGCCGCCCGTGGAGCTTTCCGGAAACGCCGTCTTTGCCGCGCTCGACGGATTTCTCGCCGGCATGTTCGTGAGCTTTCTGCCCGGGTGGATTTCAATCGCGCGCCCGGCGGTCCCTGCGCCTAAGGACGAGCCTTTCGGCCCGGACTGACAGGGGCTACGAGCCGGCTTATTTCTCGCTCGCCAGCAAAGCCGCCTGATGATGCGTGGTCAGGGCGTCGATGATCTCGTCGAGCGCCTCTCCGCTCATAACCTTGTCGAGCTTGTAGAGCGTCAGGTTGATGCGGTGGTCGGTCACGCGCCCCTGCGGGAAATTATAGGTTCTGATCCGCTCGGAGCGATCGCCCGAACCCACTTGCGCGCGACGATCCGCGGCGCGTTCGGCATCGCGCTTCTGCCGCTGCATGTCATAGAGGCGCGCCCGCAAGAGCGCCATCGCTCGCGCGCGGTTCTTGTGCTGCGAGCGCTCGTCCTGCACGAAGACGATCGTGTTGGTCGGCAGATGCGTGATGCGGATCGCCGACTTCGTCTTGTTGACGTGCTGGCCGCCGGCGCCTTGCGCGCGCATCGTGTCAACCTTGAGGTCGGCCTCGTTGATATCGACGTCGATGTCCTGCGCTTCCGGCAGCACCGCGACGGTGGCGGCGGACGTATGGATGCGGCCTTGCGTTTCGGTATCGGGAACGCGCTGCACGCGATGCACGCCGGATTCGAACTTCAGCCGGGCGAAGACGCCGCGGCCTTCGATCTCGGCGATGATCTCCTTGAACCCGCCGAGCGAGCCCTCGCTGGCCGAGAGGATTTCGACGCGCCAACCTTTGAGTTCCGCATAACGCTGATACATGCGGAAGAGATCGCCGGCAAAGAGCGCGGCTTCGTCGCCGCCCGTGCCGGCGCGGATTTCGAGGATGGCGCTCTTCTCATCGGCCGAATCCTTGGGCAGGAGCGCGACCCGCAGCTTCTGCTCGAGCGCGGCGAGCCTTACCCGCGATTCCTGCCGCTCGGTTTCGGCAAGCGCGCGCATTTCCGGATCGAGCGCGGGGTCCGCAAGCATTGCCTCGATCCCGGCGATCTCGTCTTGCTCGCTGCGGTAATCGCGAATCGCTCCGACCACGTCGTCGATCTCGGCGAGTTCGCGCGACAAAGCGACGATGACCGAGGATTCTGGGCCGGAGGCAAGCCGATCCGAGATTTCGGCGTGGCGGCGCAGGATGAGATCGAGTTTTTCTTGCGGCAGCATGGTTTTGATCGCACGGGGCGGATGGCAGGTTGAAACTAAGGCCTCGTGCCTGCGTTGAGAAGAGCATTCATCCGCCCTCGCCGTTCGCCACGCAATCGGCCCCGAAAATCTATACCGGGATGCGGTTGGACTTGGCGAATCGATGCAGCTCGTCGCGCAACGAATGGGCGCCGTCGCGCGCCTCGACAAGGTCGTCCACGAACTTGGCCGCCGCCTCAAGATCGGTCGAGAGAATCATCGCCTTCACCGGCCCGATCGATGCCGGCGACATGGAAAGAGAACGAAATCCGATCGCCAGCAGCGCAAGCGCCTCGATCGGCTTGCCGCCCATCTCGCCGCAGAGGGTCAGCGGCGTGCCCGTCTTCTGCGCTTTACCGACGACCATCTTCAAGGCGCGCAGAACCGGCGGCGACAGCGAATCGAAACGATTGGCGACGCGTTTGTTGTCGCGATCGGCGGCAAACATGTACTGGATGAGATCGTTGGTCCCGACGGAGAGAAAATCAGCACGGGCGCAGACCTCGTCGAGCTGCCACAACAGCGATGGCACTTCGACCATGACGCCGAGCTTGAAGTCGCTCGGGAGCCGGTGATCGTGGCGCTTGAGATAAGCGACCTCGCGTTCCGCCAGCTCCTTGGCGATTTCGAATTCCGAAACCGCCGCGATCATCGGGAACATGATGCGCACTTCGCGGCCTGCGCCCGCCCGCAGCAAGGCCCGCAACTGCATGCGAAGAAGCGCCGGCCGATCGAGGCCGATTCTTATCGCGCGCCAGCCAAGCGCCGGATTTTCCTCCTCGACCTTGGTCATATAGGGCAGGACCTTGTCCGATCCTATGTCCAAGGTGCGGAAGGTGATCGGCTTGCCGGGAACGGCGTCGAACGCCGCCTTGTAGAAGGCCTGCTGCTGGCGCATGCTGGGGAATTGCGAGGCGATCATGAACTGGAGCTCGGTGCGGAAGAGTCCGATCGAGGCGGCGCCGGTCTCGGCGACATGCGGAAGATCGACGAGCAGCCCGGCGTTCATATGAAGTTCGATCGCGACGCCGTCTCTGGTGACGGCAGCCTTGTCGCGCAGCTTATGATATTGCTCCTGGCGGCGGGCGCGCAGCCGCGCCTTCTCGGCATAGGCGTTTTCGACGTCCTGCGGCGGGCGCACGTGCACGTCGCCGGAGGTGCCGTCGACGATCAGAGCATCGCCGGGCTCGACGACAGCGACGATGTTGGCAACTTCTCCGACGGTCGCGATTCCAAGAGCGCGCGCGACGATGGCGACATGGCTCGAGGCGCCGGCGTCTTCGAGCACGAGACCGCGCAATTTGGTGCGGTCGTAATCGAGCAACGCCGCCGGCCCCATGGTGCGTGCCACGATGATCGCGTTGTCCGGCAGATCCTCATGCGCGGTCACGAAGCTGCGTCCGGCGAGCTGATAGAGAAGGCGATTGGCGAGATCGTCGAGGTCGTGAAGGCGCTCGCGCATATAGGGATCGGTCTGGCGCTGCAGCTTGGCCCGCGCATCGCTCTGCACGCGCTCGACCGCCGCTTCGGCCGTAAGGCCGGTTGCCAGCGCCTCGCGCAAGCGCCTGATCCAGCCACGGTCGTAAGCGAACATGCGGAAGGCTTCGAGCACTTCGCGATGTTCGCCGGGGCCGACGTCGCCCTTTTCGATCAGATGGTCGATCGATAGGCGCACGGCGTCGATTGCGGCCTCGAGCCGTTCCGTTTCGGCGGTCGCATCCTCGGCGACGATCTGTTTGACGATCACCCGCGGCTCGTGCAGGACGACATGACCGAGCCCGACACCTTCGGCGATCGCCACGCCCTTGAGCGCAAGCGGCCGGTGCAGCGCCATCTCGGTATCGAGCAAGCCGATCGCCTGCAATTCGCCCGAAGCGACCATTTCGGCGAGCAGCATCGCCGTCGTCTGCAGGGCTTCGATTTCCTCTTCGGAATAGAGCCGCCGCACGCGGTTTTGGACGACGAGCACGCCGAGCGTGATGCCGCCGCGCAGGACGGGCACGCCGAGAAAGGAGGAATAGATCTCCTCGCCGGTCTCTGGCCTGTAGGAGAACGAGGGATGATGCTGCGCGTCGGCGAGCGCCAAGGGCTCGGCGGTTTCCGCGATGAGCCCGACGAGGCCCTCGCCCCTGCGCATCGTCGTCAAGTGAACGGCTTCGCGATTGAGGCCTTCGGTCGCGAAGAGCTCAAGCCGGCCGTCAGCCCGCAGCACATAGACCGAGCACACTTCCGCGACCATGTTGGCGGCGATGTGCACGACGATCTTGTCAAGCCGATCCTGCGCGCTGATCGGCTCCGCCATGACTTCGCGAAGCCGTCGCAACAGCAGTCGCGGTCCGCCGACGGGGCCACGCATGGCCATTTCCTTTTCAGGAGCCTCACGCTCGAGATCGGCAAGCCGAATCACTCGCGAGGCGGGTCTCTAGAATATTCCAAGGTATTGGGGCCGCTCCGCGGCTTCGCCGTTAGAACCGCCCTGGAGCAAAAGTTAGAGCGCCCCAATGCGAGCAAGTCTACGCCCAACGCGTAAACTTGCTACGACCCCGGGCCAATTGCATTTGCCGGACACGCGCGAACGACGTACCGGCACCGCTCCTATAGCTAATGCAAAGTCTGGACCGCAAGCGTGAGCCGAACCACCACAGACCAAATTTTCAAGACGCTCCGTCACGCCTTGTCGAGGCCATAAATTGCATGCAGCGTCCGCACTGCGAGTTCCGTATAGGCGGCATCGATCAACACGGAAAATTTGATCTCCGATGTGGTGATCGCCCTGATATTTATGCCCTTCTCAGACAATGCCTTGAATGCGATCGCGGCCACGCCGGCATGGCTGCGCATGCCGATGCCGATCGCCGAGACTTTCGCCACATCGCCCGCTGACCCTGCAGCGCAGCATAGCCGATCTGCGGTTTGGTCTTTTCGAGAATTGCCCGGGCACGGTCGAAATCGGCGCTCGAAACCGTGAAAGTAATATCGGTCGTGACCGTGTCGTCGGAGGCGACCTGGACGATCATGTCGACGTTGATGCCGGCTTCGGCGAGCGGCATGAAGATCGCCGCGGCAACGCCAGGCCGATCCGCGACGCGCCGCAACGTAAACTGCGCTTCGTCGCGCGAAAAGGCGATGCCGGTGACCACTTGCTGTTCCACGATGTCCTCCTCATCGCAAATCAAGGTGCCCGGCCGCGGGTTCTCCGGATCATCGAAGGACGACCGCACGAAGGTCTTCACCTTCTTCACCATGGCAAGCTCGACCGAGCGCACTTGCATCACTTTCGCGCCGAGCGAGGCCATCTCCAGCATTTCCTCGAAGGTGACCTGATCGAGCCGGTGCGCCTTCGGGACGACGCGAGGATCACTCGTATAGACCCCGTCGACATCGGTATATATATCGCAACGGTCGGCCTTGATAGCGGCGGCGATCGCCACAGCGCTCGTGTCCGACCCGCCGCGGCCGAGCGTGGTCACCCGGCCGGTTTCCTTGTTCAAGCCTTGAAAACCGGCGATAACTGCGACCTCGTTGCGCTCGGCGATCCCAGCAATGATCCGTTCTCCGTCGACGCTGGTGATCCGCGCCGCGCCCGGGGTTCGTGTCGTCAGAATAGGAAGCTGCCAGCCCTGCCAGGAGCGTGCCGGAATGCCCATGTCTTGCAGCACGATGGCGAGCAGCCCGGCGGTGACCTGTTCGCCGGAGGCGACGACGGCATCATATTCGCGGGCGTCGTAGTGGTGCGAGGCTTCCTTGCAGAGCGCGACGAGCTCGTTCGTCTTGCCCGCCATGGCGGAGACGACGACCGTCACTTGGCAGCCGGCATCGACCTCTCGCTTCACGTGCCGCGCGACATTGCGAATGCGATCCATTCCGGCAACGGAAGTGCCGCCGAATTTCATCACGAGGCGGGCCATAGGGTCCGGCGGGCTTTCTTAAGTGGGGCAAATGGATGGCGTCGCGGCGACCCGAGCGCTCGCACCGCAAAGATTGGCCGCCTATACACTACTCGGCAGATCAAGTCAATTTAGCCTGTCGGAGTGACGCCGCAATTCGACAGGAGAGGATATGCCATGGCCGGCGAAAATGCCGGGGACGCAATCGAGCCTAGACCCTGAAGAAGTCGCCCGTTTCGACCGGCTCGCGCGAAGATTGGTGGGACGCGCACGGTCCCATGCGGGCGTTGCATCAATTCAATCCCGTCCGGGTCGCGTTATCTGCGCGCGGCTCTTGACGGCAAGCACTTCGGCCGCAAATGAGCGCGGCGCATGGCAACGCGCGCCCGCTCGAAGGTCTCGACCTTCTCGACATTGGCTGCGGCGGCGGGATTCTGTCGGAACCCTTGGCGGCCTTGGCGCCGAGATGACGGCGCTCGATCCGGCTCCCGCCAATATCGCGGTGGCGCGCGGCATACGCAGATGTCGGGCCTTGTCATCGACTATCTCTGCACGACGGCAGAAGCGCTCGCCGAAGAAGGCCGAGCTTTTCGACGTCGTGCTCGCCATGGAAGTCGTCGAACACGTGCGAGAACGTGAAGGCTTTCATCGCCGTCGCCGCCCGCATGGTGAAGCCGAACAGGTCTCTGCATCGCGGCAACGCTCAACCGGACACTTCAAAAGCTATGCGTTCGCCATCGTCGGCGCCGAATATGTGCTGCGCTGGCTGCCGAAAGGCACGCACAGATGGGAACATTTCGTCACGCCACGCCGAACTTGCCGCGGCACTCGACCGCGGCAGGCCTTCATGTCATCGAAGAGACCGGCGTCGTCTTCAATCCGCTCAGCCGCGCAGTGGCGGAAAGCCGTGACATGGATGTGAACTATTTGATCGCAGCGGAGCGAAGAGCCTGAGAGTTCTCCTCCCCGCACGCGGAGGGGGATTACCTCAACGCGCATCGCCTCGATCGCCGCGGCAACGCGGGCCATCGACTTCGCCCCAATCGCCGCGCTCCCTTTGGCGGAAGAGCCGCATCGTCGGATACCAGGGCGAATCGTCGCGATCGAGCAGCCAGCGCCAATCCGGGATTTTCTTCAACATGACGAAGACCGGCCGGCCGAGTGCGCCGGCAAGATGCGCCACGGACGTATCGCAGCTGACGATCAGGTCGAGAGACTGCATGACCGCTGCGGTATCGATGAATGCGTCGGGGCCGGCATCGAAATCTCCCCAAATTTTCCGATTTCGAAAGGCGCGCTCGCGAGTTCGCTGAGGCCGTCGCGTTGCTGCAGGCTGATGAGGCGCGACCCCGGCCCGAGCGAGCCCGGCGAAACAGGCGAGTGGCATCGAGCGCGCGGGATCGGCTCTCGCATTGGGGCCGCCGTGCCAGCAAAGTCCTATCTTGAACTGCTTGTCGGAACTCAGGCGTTCGGCCCATTTCGCGACGAGTTCGGGTTCCGGCGAAAGATAGGGAATGTCCGCCGGAATTGTTTCGAGCCTCGTTGCGAGCGCGCGTGGCAGGCTTGAGCAACGCGATTTGGCTGTCGAATGCCTCATGCGGGCCAAGATCGTCAAGGCAACATACGCTCCCGAGCCCTCGCATGAGCCGCAAGAGGCTGCTGCGGCAGAAGAAAGTCACATTGGTTCCGGCTCTCGCAATCAGCGGCAGATAGCGGCAGAATTGAAACGCGTCGCCAAATCCCTGCTCGTCGAAGACGATGAGTTTCTCGCCCGCCCGATATTTCCCGCTCCATTCTTGGATGGGGAACTGCAATTTCGCTTTCGGCGTGAGCCCGCTGATCCAGCGACTTTCATAGCCCTCCCAGCCCTGTTCGAAATCTCCGCGAAGAAGACGAAGCGCGCCTTTGTTGTTCTTTGCGTGGGCGGAATCGGGTTCATAGCCGAGCGCCGCATCGAAAGCGGCCTCAGCTTCGACAAAGAGGCCCTGTTCCTTGAGCGCGACGCCGCGGCCGACGAGCGCGGCCGAATAGGCAGGCGCCAGCAACAGGGCGCGATCGAAGGACGCGAGTGCTTCTTCCGGAGACGCCAGCTTCAGGAGCAGCACACCGCGATTGAAGAGCGCCTGGGGGAAGTCGCGTTTGGCCGCGAGTGCCAGATCGAGCGAGGCGAGCGCGGCCTCAAGCTCACCGAGTTCCTGAAAAATGATCGCACGATTGTTGAGCAGATCGGAATGGCTGGGAAAAACCTCGAGGGCTTCCGAGCAGGCGCTGAGTGCCGCTTCGAACGAACCAAGCCGATGGAGCCAGTTGGCTCGATCGAGGTGGGCTTCGTAAAAATCCGGCTTAATCCGCAGCGCTTCTTCGATAAATTCGAGCGCGTTTTCGAACTGGCCTGCCTCGCTGAGCAGGACCGCGCCGGCGCGCAAGGCGTCGGGATAGGCGGGTTTCAGCCGCAAGGCCTGATCGAAGGAGGCGATGGCTTCGTCGCTTCGTCCGAGGACGCGCAAGACGATGCCGCGGTTATAGAAGGCCACCGCGTCGTGAAGTCCGAGGTTCAGGGCCTCGTCGTAGGCTTTGAGCGCCTCTTGGCAGCGACCGAGTTGCTGAAAGACCGCGCCCATTTGGCTGACCGCTTCCGCATAGCCGGGACGAAGCGTCCTGGCCCGCGCAAACCAGCCGAGCGCCTCGGCCGGATCCTTGGCTCCGATGAGGATGAGCCCCGCAAGGTGACAACGCTCGGGACTGGTGACGAAAGCCGGATCGAGCGCGAGGAGCCGCTCGCGCGCCGCCTCGGCGCGAGCTGATCGCAGATCCGTCGCAGCGGCGTTGAGAATCGTGTCGAGTTCAGCCTCGCCAAGAGCGCGCGGCGATTGCGCCGCCTGCCGTCTCGACGTCGCGCCTGGGGAGGAAGCCATGAGAAGATCCGCGGGCCTTCCCGAGATTGGCCCGGATCGGCTTGCGCGAAGCTGGCGGGCGGGTGGCGCGCCGCCAGTTGAGATCTTCTGACGGGAACGGGGACCGGCAGGACGACGGCCGTTTCGACATTTCAAAGCATATTTGGTCGTCGCACCAGATCGGCGAGAAGAGCGTCGAGCTTGCCGCTGGCATGAAGCTCGTAGAGCTCGTCGCAGCCGCCGACATGCTTGCCGCCGAAGAAAATCTGCGGAACCGTGCTGTACCCGCCGGCCCTTTGCGTCATTTTCGCCCGCGCTTCGAAGTCGCCATCGACAGAGATTTCCTCAAAGAGGAGATTGCGCGCCTGCAAAAGTTGCTTGGCCATTCGGCAATAGGGACAGGAGCGCGTCGTATAGATGACGATGTCGACCGGACTCGGCATGGAATTAACCTTCGGATTCCCTGCGATCATATGGGATTTCAGGCCCCCGTCACAACCCGGGCGAAGACGAGAACGTCGACGCGCCGCGCGCCGGCGCGTAGCAGGGTGCGGGCGGCGGCGTTGAGCGTCGCGCCGGTGGTCATCACGTCATCGACGAGAACGATGGCGCGTCCCTCGACCGAAAGCCGCGCCTCTTCCGGCACGGCAAACGCGCCCTGCACGTCGGTGGCGCGTTGGGCGCGCGAAAGACCGACCTGCGGCGTGGTCGGTTTGACGCGGACAAGCAGGAAAGGATCGACCTTTTTGCCGCAGGCGCGCGCGATCGAGGCCGCGAGCACATTGGCCTGATTGAACCGGCGCCAGACAAGCCGGCGGCGGTGCAGCGGAACCGGGATGAGAAGATCGGCCTCGGCCAAAATCTCGCGTCCGGCCCGCGCCATCCAGAGGCCGAGCGGCCCGGCAAGCTCCATTCGGTCGCTGTATTTCAAGCGATGCACCAGGGTCCGCGCCGGGCCCTCCTCGAAGCGCGCGACGGCGCGGGCGCGGGCATAAACCGGCGGATTGGCGATCGCTTCCGGGGACTGCAAGCCCTCGATGCCGAGATCATAAGGAAAAGGCGTGCCGAGCCTTTCGCAATAGGGGCGCTCGATGAAGCTGATGCCTCCCCAGCACGCCGGACAAAGCGCGCCATGTCCCGCCGTCGCCTTGCGGCAGGCGAGACAGGTGGGCGGGAAAACGAGGTCGAGGACGGCCGCGCCAAGCCGCGCGAAGGGGCCGCGCAACGCCGACGCCGCCCGGCCCAGCGTGGGCCGCAAATCGGCTCGGGCATTCGTCCGCTCATCACAAGTCATACGGCCGAGCATAGAGCAGGTTTCGGCGTGCGCCAGAGCACCTGAAAAATTGCGCATGAACCTCTTCGAGGTATCGCGCGACCAAGAGGGGAAGGCCGTGCCGGCCAGAACCGCGGGAGCCCGCCATGACGACCAATCTCGTACTTTTTATCGCCTGTGCGCCGATGGGGCTGTTGGTCGCAATCGGCGCCGCAGTGTTCGCCGCCGTGCTTCTGCCGCTCGCGTCGGCCGTGCATCGCGCGGCGCTCGCTTAGAGAGGGGCAAGTCCCATGCCGGCCCTTCCAGAAGCCCAACTTGAAAGGAGCGCGCTCAGCATCCAAGACATCCTTCAGGCGGTCGAGGATGCGCTGATCGAGCTTGGAACTCGATGACTATCTCGTCATCACCGAGCGCGGAACATTCAGATGGCAGACCATCGAACGCGCCTGCGGCGACGCGGCGCGGGACAGCGGCGTCAGGCTGTAGCGACAGTTTCCTCCGATCGCATACGCCCGCCCTCCCCATGCCGAACGCGGCAAATCGATAAAGTTCCGCGGGCGGCGTGGTAGAATAGGCCCATGTCGCCAGATTTCTTGATCTTCGATCGCGCGCTGCAGCGTCGCCGCTTGGCCCGGGCGCTCACCGCCGGCCCGGCAGAATTTCTGCTCGAGCGGGCGAGCGAGGAGATCTGCGACAGGCTTGCCGCAGTGAAGCGGCGCTTCCTCGCGATCGCTGACATTGGCACGCCTTTGCCGCAGCTCGCGACAAGGCTCGCCAAGGATGCGGCCGAGGTCGCACGGCTCGCGCCCTTGCCGGAGGCGGTCGGGCCGCCCTCGCTCCTGCGCCTCGTCGGCGACGAGGAACTGTTGCCGTTCATGGCCCAATCCTTCGATCTCGCCGTCTCCGCGCTGGCGCTGCAGAACGTCAACGATCTGCCGGGCGCGCTCGCGCAGATCCGCCGGATCCTGCGGCCTGACGGTCTCTTTCTCGGTTGCCTTCTGGGGGGCCGGAGCCTCGAAGAATTACGCATGGCGCTCGCCGGCGCGGAAGCCGAGATTGCGGGGGGCACCTCCCCACGCGTCGCGCCTTTTGCCGATGTTCGCGACATGGGCGGCCTGATGCAGCGGGCGGGCTTCGCGCTGCCCGTCGCCGACGTCGAGCCGCTGACGGTACGCTATACCAACATGTTCGCGCTGCTCACCGATCTGCGCTCCATGGGCGCGACCAACGCGCTCATCGAACGCCTGCGGCGCCCGACGCGGCGGCAAATTTTTCTGCGCGCCGCGGAGATTTATGCGCAGCATCACGCCGATGCCGATGGACGCCTGCGGGCAAGCTTTGAGCTGATCTTCCTCTCAGGCTGGGCACCGCACGAAAGCCAGCAAAAGCCGCTGAGGCCGGGCTCGGCACAAGCTCGGCTCGCCGAGGCTTTGGGCACGAAGGAAAGAAAGCCGGGCTGAACGCGCTTCAGCGCGAGAGTTCCCATGTCACTTCCACGTCGGTTTGCAGCGTGAGCGTGCCGGGCTCGATTGGGATCGGAGCTTCCGCCGCGCGAGGCGCCGGAGCGGCCGCAAAAGCCAGGTTGGCCCTCGGCTCTGCGACGCCCTCGACCGGGCTGATTTCAATCACGCGGCCGAGGCTCATGTCGGCGGCGGGCAGATAGTCCTTGGCCCGGCGCAGCGCATCGCGCATGGCTGCGTCGCGCAGCTTGTCGTAGGCCTCGTCCTCGTGTTCGTATCCGAAACTGATGTCGTCGACTTGGTTCGCTCCCTTGTCGATCATCCGCCGGGCGAGCGCGCCGGCCGCGGCGAGATCATGGATGCGAACGGCAAGGCTGTTGCGCGCGATATAGCCGCGCAACAGCGGCTTCGTCGTTGGGCTCGCCCCCTCATTGATTTCCTCATAGTCGGGCGAGAAGTCACCGAAGTGGTTCTGATATCGGAGGCCGCGATCCCCTGCGCCTTGATGTCGGCAATGAGCGCATCTGCCGTGCGCGCGTTCTCGGCCGCCGCGTCGTCCGCTTTCGGCCGTTCGGTGACCACCGAAAGCGAGAGGATCGCCACGTCCGGCACGACTTCCATGCGGGCATGGCCCACCACGGTAATATGCGGCACCGCGTCCTTCAGAGCCACCTGCGCGGCGGCGGCACTCGGCGCAAGCGCCAGAATGGCAGCTAGGATGTGACTATGGCCCTTGCGCATGAGCATCCCCTTCGTGAATGGCGCGAGAGGCGCCGGCTGCGCCCGTGATGGTGTGGAGAATGATAGGCAAGCGTGTTAGAAGGCGGCAATGAATTTTCACGATCAATCGCGCCCATCCTCACCGCCACTGCGGCCGGATTGTGACGCCAAGCCTGCGCTTCCCTCGCTCATCGGCGCGACGCGTGCTGAACTCGCCGAGATTCTGCGCCGCCGCGGCGTGCCGGAGCGCGAGATAAGAATGCGCGCCGGCCAGCTTTGGCACTGGCTCTATTTCCAGGGCGCGACAAGCTTCAATTCGATGCTCAATCTCGGCAAGCCGCTGCGTGCCGAGCTCAGCGCGCATTACAGCCTAGCGCGGCCGGAGGTCGTTACCGAACAGGTCTCGCAAGACGGCACGCGCAAATGGCTGTTGCGCCTCGCCCCGGTAAGCCGCGACGACAAAGGTGCCGAGATCGAATGCGTTTATATCCCCGAGAGCGACCGCGGGACGCTCTGCATCTCGAGCCAGGTTGGCTGCACACTCACCTGCAGCTTTTGCCATACCGGCACGCAAAAACTCGTGCGCAATCTCGCGACGGCGGAGATCGTCGCCCAGCTCATCGTCGCGCGCGAAAAGCTCGGCGATTTTCCCGGCCTCGTGGCGCCCAAGGACGGGTTGCTGCCGAGCCAAGGCATGCGGCCGATCACCAATGTGGTCTTCATGGGCATGGGCGAGCCTTTGTTCAATTTCGACAATGTGCGCGATGCCGTCGGCGTGCTCGCCGATGGCGACGGCCTATCGATTTCGAAGCGGCGGATTACCGTCTCGACGGCCGGCGTCGTGCCGCAGATCGCGCCGCTCGGCGCTGAGGCCGGGTCGATGCTGGCGATCTCGCTGCATGCCGTGCGCGACGAGCTGCGCGACACGCTCGTGCCGCTCAACAAGAAATATCCGCTGAAGGATCTGCTTGCCGCCTGCCGCGCCTATCCCGGCGCTTCCAACGCGCGGCGCATCACCTTCGAATACGTGATGCTGAAGGGCGTCAACGATTCACCTGCCGAGGCGCGCGAGCTGGTGCGGCTTCTCAAAGGCATTCCGGCGAAGATCAATCTGATCCCGTTCAATCCCTGGCCCGGCACGAAATATGAGTGCTCGGATTGGGAGAAGATCGAGGCCTTTTCCGAGATCGTCTTCAATGCCGGCTATGCGAGTCCGGTGCGCACGCCGCGCGGCCGCGACATCCTCGCCGCCTGCGGGCAATTGAAGAGCGCGACGGAGAAGCTGCGCGCAAGGGCGAGGATGACTGTTGGCGATTAGGCCCTTTTTTGCGAGGATCCGAAAAATCGAGGCCGGCGCCTCTTCTTATGATACTAGCTCCGCTCTTGTACCGTTAAGATGCCCTTTCCCCCTTACAAAGATTTCTATAAGGCGGTGCAACGCATTCGGTTGCTGTACGAGGCAACCATGTTTTCGTACATGAATATGTATGAAAGCGGGAAGGAACGCCTGCGTGACCCCGCGGCTCGGAACGAGAAGATTGAGTTTGAACTCGGTGGAGTAGCGGTGCGACTGCCTTTAAAGGTGGTAACTTTTCATGCGCGAAATGTTTATCCGCATATGTTGCGGTCAACTCTACTCATTCGCCTTGTCGCAAGCTTCGAGGCATTTCTGGTCGACTCTGTCGAGGAGGTTTCGCGGCGTTCCAATGCTCCGTTCTTGAACGAAGGGCGGGTCGAATTCTCCCAAGAGCAATTATTGACCATCGACGCGCGAGAAGGAATTTACAATCACCTCGTACGCCGCACGCTCCGTATCCTAACGGGAGGAGGACTACGAGAGATCAGAAAATTCTATCAAAACCGGCTCGGAGTCGACATAGTCGCGCTAGAAACCGATTTTCCGACCATCGAGGAACTTCATGATCGGCGCCACATCTTTGTTCACCGGGCAGGATATCCCGATGCCGATTACATTCGTAAGCACCCCGACGTCACCGTCGGCAAGGATCATCGGATCTCCGTAACGGAGAAATATCTTATTGACGCAATGGACACTCTTAATAGGTCCGGTTTGCACGTAAAGGACGCACTCGAAACTGCCTTTCCGACTCTCCCGCTTCGGCGGTACGTGACGGGGAGCGTCGAATTGCCGGATGAACCTAAACATCTTCAATTCATGAGTTTGGAGCCCTTGCTGTCGACGGGAAGTCAAGGATTTGATGACCTTTCGTTGCCGTTGGGAAATGGTAAGAATTTACGAGACATTGTAGTGTGGAAATCGGACGATAGAAAAATCATCCGGCTACTGATTGGTGGAGGCGACGGAGATCTCAAGGCATTCGGGAAGACTCTCGGGAAACTCTTGAATGACGGGCAGCTACGTATTGTGGAGGCTTTCACGGTCAAACGTCGCACGTCACCGCGTTCGCGCCGAGCCGAACCCAGCTAGACAGTCGGCACATTCACGCGCGTAAATCCAAAAATTGCCAGCCCCGCTAGCCCCACTGAAATCACCGCGTTCCAACCAGCAAGCGACAAACCCAAAATGCGGATCGCGGCGGCGTCGCAACGCACGACTTTGATGCTGTTCAACTGATGCAGGAATTCCTGCATCGAAGCCGCGCGGCCGATCGCGCCGGTGCAGCTCGACGGTCCGGGCCAGAAGCCCCATTCGACGCCGGCGTGATAGGCGCCGAAGATGGCGCTTGCGGCAAAGATCAGAATGAGGCCGACGAAGGCCGCCTGCGTCAGGCGTAAGGACGAGCGCGCAGCAAAAAGCGCGGCGAACAGCGCGAGCGCCATGCCGGCATAATAGGGAATGCGTTCCTTGAGGCAGAGTTCGCAGGGTGCATAGCCCAGCGCCTGGAAGACGAAGGCGCCGGCAATCGTCGCCGCGGCGATCGCGAAGATCGCGATGGCGGCGCGCAGCGCCATGTTTATGCCGGGGTGGATGGCCATGTCAGGCCAGATGCGTCCCGATCCAAAAGCCGAGCACAATCGCGGCAGCAATCAGGATCAGGAAATAGCCGAAATATTTCTCGAGCAGCGCGCTGATCGGCGCGCCGTAGCGGTTGAGCAGCGCCGCCAGAATAAAGAAGCGTGTGCCGCGGGTAATCAGCGAGAAAAGAACGAACAGCGGCAGGCTGTAGGCCAGAAGCCCGCTGGTGATCGTCACGATCTTGAACGGGATGGGCGTGACGCCTTTGATCAGGATGAAGGCCCAGCCCCAATGCGCATAGACTGCGCGCGCCTCCGCGACGCGCGGCCCGTAGCCATAGAGATTGATCAACCATTTGCCGACCGTCTGGAACAGAACCGCGCCGATCGCGTAACCGAGCAAGCCGCCCGCGACCGAAGCCAAAGTGCAGATGAGCGCATAGAGAAGCGCGCGCTTCGGCCGGGCTAGCGACATCGGCACGAGGATCGCGTCGGGAGGAATAGGAAAGAACGAGCTTTCGGCGAAGGCGACCAGGCCCAGCGCCCAAGGCGCGTGCCGGCTTTCGGCGAGCGAAAGCGTGAAGTGATAGAGCTTTTTGAACATGAGTCTCGCTGGCTGACGCAAGCTCTAGCAAGATTCCGCGGAACTTCCTATGCGCCCTTTGCCCCAACGCCGGATTGTTCACCCCTCGATTAGCTCGCGCAGGATCTCAAGCGCGAGCCAATTCTCCTCGGCCAGGGCGAGTTCCGCCTCGGCGCGCGCAAGGGCCTGGGAGATTTCGATGAATTTTAGCTTGTCTCGCCGGTAGAGATCGGCGTCGGCGAGAGCGGATTTGTGAGCGGCGGCCACTTTTCGAAGCTCTGCCATGTGCGCCGGCAGAGCTTCGAGGGCGTGCTTTTCGTTGAACGACAGCTTGCGTTTCGGCTTTGCCGTCTCCGGCGCCTTTGTCGCGACTTTCGCTTTGACCGACTTGCGCGCGTCGATCCTGGCGCTCACGCCGGCGCCGCGCTGCGCCACCATGTCGGAATAGCCGCCGGCATATTCGCTCCAGCGGCCCTCGCCTTCGGCCACAAGGACGGAGGTGGCGACGCGATCGAGAAAATCGCGATCGTGGCTCACCAGAATCACGGTCCCCGCGTAATCGGCGAGCATCTCCTGCAGAAGGTCGAGCGTCTCGAGGTCGAGATCATTGGTCGGCTCGTCGAGCACGAGGAGATTGGCCGGTTGCGCCAGGGCGCGGGCGAGCATCAGCCTGCCGCGCTCGCCGCCCGAAAGGCGGCCGATCGGCGTTCCCGCCTGCTCGGGCGCGAACAGAAAATCCTTCATATAGCCCACGACGTGTTTGCGCTGCCCGGCGACGTCGACATAATCGCTGCCGCCCCCCGTCAGCGTATCCTTCAGGCTCGTTTGCGGATCGAGGCTCGCCCGGTTCTGATCGAGGCTCGCCATCGCGAGATTGGCGCCGTGCCGCACCACGCCGCCATCGGGCGCAAGCGCTCCCGTCAGCAGATTGACCAGGGTGGTCTTGCCAGCGCCATTCGCACCGACAATGCCCAGCCTGTCGCCGCGCAAAATGCGGATCGAGAAATTCTTCACGATGGCGCGGCCGTCGAAGGATTTGGCGAGATTGCGCGCGTCGATGACGAGCTTGCTCGCGGTCTCCGGATCGCTCGCGGCGAATTTGACGGCGCCGATCGCGCCACGATGTTCGCGGCGCGCGCGCCGCAAATCCTGCAGCCGCGCGAGGCGTCCTTGATTGCGTTTGCGCCGCCCGGTCACGCCATGGCGCAGCCAATCCTCCTCCGCGGCAATGCGTCGTTCGACCTTGTGCTGGCGCATTTCCTCCTCTTCGAGCATGCGATCGCGCCAAGCCTCGAATTCGGCGAAGCCGCAATCGCGGGTGAGACTGCGTCCACGATCGAGCCAGACGGTTCGCCGCGCGAGATTTTGCAGAAAACGCCGATCATGGCTGACCAGAACCAGCGCCGAGCGCAGGCCCATCAGCTTTGCTTCCAGCCATTCGATCGCCGGCAAATCGAGATGATTGGTCGGCTCGTCGAGAAGCAGAATGTCCGGCTCCGGCGCGAGGACGCGGGCGAGCGCGACACAACGCGCCTGGCCTCCCGAAAGCTGTCGCAGATCTTCATCGCCGCTGAGGCCAAGCTCGCCGAGCAGGATCTCGCCGCGATGCGCGCTTTCGCCTTGGCTGAGATCCGCATTGACATAGGCCAGCGCGGTCGTGAAACCGCCGAAATCGGGCTCTTGCGGCAGATAGCGCACGCTCGCCTGCGGCTGCACAAAGCGCCGGCCGGCATCGGGCTCAATCAGGCCGGCGGCGATCTTGAGCAAAGTCGATTTGCCCGAGCCGTTGCGGCCGACGAGGCAAAGCCGCTCGCCCGCCGATACCGAGAGTTCGGCATCGATAAACAAAGGCGTGGCGCCGAAGCTCAGCCGAATGGACTGCAGAGTGAGGAGCGGCGGGGCCATGATTTCGATGCGTTTTTGAACGGAAAGTCTTCAGTGGAAGCTTGGGTCTGCCCTGCGAAAGCTCGGACGAGCATGGCGCGATCAACTCCATGTGATCCTTGTGCGTCCCGTAACCAAATCAGGTGCGGATCCGTAACTCACATAGTGGGAATAAAGGTGGGAAACGCGATCGCACCAGGCTCTCTCAGATAAGTAATTGAATTTAATTAAACTTTCAACGGCAGCGCCGGTGCGGCGGACTTGGGCCAAGGAGACGAGGAATGCTGACGCGCAGACATATTTTCGCCGCTGGCGCCGCCGGGACAGCGGCGCTGGCGCTTGCTCGGCTGGGGCGGCCACAGCCTGCCAAGGCAGCCTTGACCTTTGAAGTCACGCATACCGATGCGGAATGGCGCAAGCTTCTCACGCCCGACCAATATGATGTTCTTCGCCAGCAAGGGACCGAGAGTCCGTTTACCAGTCCGCTTCTGCATGAGATGCGCGCCGGAACATTCACCTGCGCCGGCTGCGATCTGCCGCTCTTCTCCTCGAAGACGAAATACGACAGCCACACCGGCTGGCCGAGCTTTTGGAAGCCGCTCGACAACGCCGTCATCACGGCGGACGACAATTCCTTCGGCATGGTGCGCACCGCGGTCGCGTGCCGGCGCTGCGGCGGACATCTCGGCCACGTCTTCGAAGATGGGCCGCCGCCGACCGGCTTGCGCTATTGCATGAACGGCGTCGCCCTCAAATTCGCCCCCGGCGCCTAGGCTGTTGCGATGATCCTGCTCGTTGTCTCCTATCTCGGCGGCGTTCTGACGATCCTGAGCCCGTGCATCCTGCCGGTTCTGCCCTTCGTCTTCGCGCGTGCGGACCAACCTTTCGCCAGAAGCGGTCTGCCGCTTTTGGTCGGGATGGCTGTCACCTTCGCGGCCGTCGCGACGCTGGCGGCGGTCGGAGGCGGCTGGGCCGTCGAAGCCAACCGATATGGGCGCATCGCCGCGCTCGTCCTCTTGGCGCTGTTCGGAGTAACCCTGCTCATCCCTGAGATCGCCGACCGCTTGACGCGGCCGCTCGTTAACCTCGGCGCGCGCCTTTCGCAGAAGGCTGCGGACGAAACGCAGGCCGGCGGCAGGGTTTTGCCCTCATTCGTGCTTGGCATTGCGACAGGCCTGCTCTGGGCACCCTGCGCCGGTCCCATCCTCGGGCTCGTGCTGACAGGCGCGGCGCTGCAGGGCGCCAACGTCGGAACCTCTCTGCTCCTGCTCGCCTACGCCGCTGGCGCTGCGACCTCACTCGCCGCCGCCCTTCTGATCGGCGGGCGCCTCTTCGCCGCCATGAAGCAGTCGCTCGGGGCGGGCGAATGGATTAGGCGCGGCCTCGGCGTTGCGGTGTTGGCGGGCGTCGCGGTAATCGCGCTCGGGTTCGACACCGGGTTTCTGAACCGGCTCTCCGCCGCGCCGACCGATGCGATCGAGCAGGCGCTGGTCGACAAGGCCCACGCGAAACCGGAAGCGCCCGCCTCTTCCGTCGTCATGAACGGCAGTTCCGACATGATGATGATGAGCGGCGCCATGACCGGCCCCAACCTGATGCGGGGAAGCGCGGCATCGGCGGCCGATCTTCCCGTCGAAGGGCAGCTGCCCTCGCTGGCTGGCGCCGTCGCATGGCTCAATTCGCCGCCTCTGACCGCGCAATCCCTGCGCGGCAAGGTCGTGCTCGTGGATTTCTGGACCTACTCCTGCATCAATTGCCTGCGCACGATTCCCTATGTCCGTGCCTGGGCCGATAAATACAGGAGCCAGGGCCTCGTCGTGATCGGCGTGCATGCGCCGGAATTCGCTTTCGAGAAGGACATTGGCAATGTCCGGCGCGCGATCGGCGAACTCAAAATCGATTATCCCGTGGCAATCGACAACGATTATGCAATCTGGAACGGCTTCAACAATGAATATTGGCCGGCGCATTATTTCATCGATGCCGAAGGCCGGATCCGGCATCATCATTTCGGCGAAGGCGGGTACGATGAATCCGAAAGGATCATCCAGCAGCTGCTTGCCGAAGCCGGCAGGACCGGCGTAACCGGCAGTCTGGTGACAGTCTCGGCCAATGGCGCCGAAGCCGCCCCCGACATGACGGACGTGCAATCCCCCGAAACCTATGTCGGCTATCAGCGCGCCGAAAACTTCGCCTCTACCGACCCCGCCGCGTCGGACACGCCGCATCTCTATGCGCTTGCCTCGCAGCTTGCGCTGAATCAATGGGGACTGACGGGCGACTGGACGGTGATGGCCGAGCGCGCGGTTCTGAATACAGCCGATGGCTGGATCACCTATCGCTTCCACGCGCGCGATCTTCACCTCGTTCTAGGGCCGGGGCCGGACGGCAAGCCGGTGCGTTTTCGGGTTTTGATCGACGGCAAAGCACCGGGCAGCGCGCATGGCGCCGATATCGATGCGCAAGGCAACGGCACCGTGACCGAGCATCGCCTCTACCAGCTCGTTCGGCAGAGCGGAGCCATCACCGATCATACGTTCGAGATTCAGTTTCTCGATTCCGGTGTCCAGGCCTTCGCATTCACTTTCGGATGATGCCGCGCATGCGGTAGAATTCGATGACAAAGGAGCACGTTTATGAGACTCAATTCCAAACTGCTGCATGCCGTCGCCTGGACCTCCTTAGGCTTGTTTGCGTCCGGCGCAATATTCTGGCCGAATGCCCGCATTGCGGCGGAACCGGCGCGCGCCGTCCCCGCCCCGGCTGTCGATGAAACGAATACGGCCGGCACAGAGACCGCGGTCGTTGCCGGCGGCTGCTTCTGGGGCGTGCAGGCCGTGTTTCAACATGTGAAGGGCGTCAGCGAAGCCATCTCAGGCTATTCCGGCGGAGCAAAAGATACGGCGGCCTATCAACTCGTGGGCACGGGCCAAACGGGCCACGCCGAATCCGTGCGCATCAGCTTCGATCCGCGCGTCATCAGCTACGGCAAGATTCTTCAGCTTTATTTCTCGGTGGCGACGGATCCAACCGAGCTCAATCATCAAGGACCGGACGTTGGCAGCCAATATAGGTCGGACTTATTCGTCGCCAGCGACGCGCAGAGGCGGGTGGCGAAGGCCTATGTCGCGCAACTCGACAAGGCCGGCGTTTTCGGTCGTCCGGTCGTCACGCGCGTCGATCCGCTCACGGGCTTCTATCCGGCGGAGGACTATCACCAGAACTTCGCGACGCTGCACCCCGACAACGGCTACATCGCTTATTACGACCTGCCCAAGATCGAGAGCCTGCGGCACCTCTATCCCGCTCTCTATCGGGAGAAACCGAAGCTCGTGGGCGAAGCCGGCGCGACGGAGTGAGGGGGAAACCTTTCCCGGCCGAAGCGAAGCTTCGAGCCGGGATCCAGGGGCTAATGCATGACCTTGATTTGCAGTTCCTCTGGACCCCGGATCTGCGCTCGCTTCGCGAGCTTGTCCTGGGAAGCGGCTAATTTGCAAGCGTTTCGTAAAGGTCTTTCCACGTCGGGTTCGTGGCTTCGATGAGAGCGAGTTTCCAGGCGCGGCGCCACTTTTTGATCT
Organism: uncultured Alphaproteobacteria bacterium; assembly: GCA_963759985.1. Taxonomy (GTDB): domain Bacteria; phylum Pseudomonadota; class Alphaproteobacteria; order Rhizobiales; family Beijerinckiaceae; genus Methylovirgula. The sequence goes on along the minus strand of CAVXBI010000001.1, from coordinate 113,810 downwards.
TGTACTCGCGAAATCGTGCGTCCATCAGCTCGTCATAAGTTTCATAGTAGACAAGACGCGTCACCCCATAACGACTGGTGAAGCCCGGGCGCGAACGGGATTTATGTTCGAAAATCCGGCGCGGCAGATCTACTGTCGAACCGCAATAAAGCGTGCCGTTTCGCTGGCTAGCCAGGATATAGAAGTACGCTCCTGCCATCGTGTGCGTCTGCGCATTGCCTCGATACGGGCAACGTCACACGGGACTGCCGTCCTGCAAAGTCTGTCTTTCCGGTCGAAGCGATCCCCGGACTCGATCGGGGGATTGAGCGGAGATCCACAGGCATTCGAGGATATGGTGCAGTTGGTCTGGGCCCCGGATCTGCGCTCGCTTCGCGAGCTTGTCCGGGGAAGCGGCTTAAATCTGCAGCGCGGCGCGCAACTCGCGCAGATGGTCGCGCGTCTCGGTGGCGATGCGGCGGGCCTCGTCGGTCGGCGCGTCGGCTATGTCCTCTTCCGCGTCTTTCAAATCGGCATCGAGCTGAGCCGCATTTAGATCTTCGAGCGCAATCGCCTGCTCGGCGAGGATCGTGAGACCGGCCGGCGAGACTTCAGCAAAGCCGCCGCGCACGAAGACCTTCGCCTTCTGCGTGGCGCTCTGATCGATCTCCAGCACGCCGGGCTTCAGCATCGCCATCACCGGCGCATGATCCTTGAGCACGGTGAATTCGCCTTCGACGCCCGGCACGACCACGGCCTCGACTTCTCCGGCGAAGATGAGCTTTTCCGGCGCAACGAGTTCGAAATGAAAGGGTGGCGGCATGATCTCTTGCGCCTCTAAGCCTGTGCGGCGAGCTTCTGCGCCTTCTCGACCGCCTCTTCGATCGAGCCGACCATATAGAAGGCCTGCTCGGGCAAATGATCATATTTGCCTTCGATGAGACCCTTGAAGCCCTTGATCGTATCGGCGAGCGACACGAGCTTGCCGGGCGCGCCGGTGAAGACCTCGGCGACGTGGAAGGGCTGCGACAGGAAACGCTCGATCTTGCGGGCGCGGGCAACCGTCAGCTTGTCCTCTTCCGAAAGCTCGTCCATGCCAAGAATGGCGATGATGTCTTGCAGCGCCTTGTAGCGCTGCAGGATCTGCTGCACGCGGCGGGCGACGGCATAATGCTCCTCGCCGACGACCAGCGGCGAGAGCATGCGCGAGGTCGAATTGAGCGGATCGACGGCAGGATAGATGCCCTTCTCGGCGATGGCGCGCGACAACACGGTCGTCGCGTCGAGATGCGCAAACGAGGTGGCCGGTGCTGGGTCGGTCAGATCGTCGGCCGGCACATAGATCGCCTGAACCGAAGTGATCGAGCCTTTATTCGTCGTCGTGATGCGCTCCTGAAGATCGCCCATATCGGTGGCGAGCGTCGGCTGATAGCCGACCGCCGAAGGAATGCGGCCCAAGAGCGCCGAGACTTCCGAGCCCGCCTGGGTGAAGCGGAAGATGTTGTCGATGAAAAAGAGCACGTCCTGGCCCTTGTCGCGGAAATCCTCTGCGACCGTGAGGCCGGTCAAGGCGACACGTGCGCGCGCGCCGGGCGGCTCGCTCATCTGGCCATAGATCAGCGCGCATTTCGAGCCCTTGGCCGAACCGCCATGTTCGCGCGGATCCATATTGACCTTCGACTTGATCATCTCGTGATAGAGGTCGTTGCCCTCGCGCGTGCGCTCGCCCACGCCGGCGAAGACCGAATAGCCGCCGTGCGCCTTGGCGATATTGTTGATGAGCTCCATGATCAGCACAGTCTTGCCGACGCCTGCGCCGCCGAAGAGGCCGATTTTGCCGCCCTTGGCATAAGGCGCCAGGAGATCGACGACCTTGATGCCGGTCTCAAGGATCTGCGCTTCCGTCGCCTGCTCAGCATAGGAGGGCGCCGGCTGATGGATGGCGCGCTGCGCCGGAGCCTCGATCGGGCCGGCCTCGTCCACCGGTTCGCCGATCACGTTCATGATACGGCCGAGACAGGCATCGCCGACCGGCACGGTGATCGGGGCGCCGGTATCTTTGACCGGCTGGCCACGGACCAAGCCTTCCGAAACGTCCATGGCGAGGCAGCGCACTGAATGCTCGCCGAGATGCTGCGCCACTTCGAGCACCAGGCGGTTGCCGTGGTTCTCGGTCTCGAGCGCGTTGAGGATCTTCGGCAAATGGCCATCGAACTTTACGTCGATCACCGGGCCGATGACCTGCGTAATATGGCCAGTGGCCTGGGATTGGGCGGCGTCAGCCATGGATTGGTCCTCTTAATTGGCTCAAAGTGCTTCCGCGCCGGAGATGATCTCGATCAGCTCTTTGGTGATCATCGCCTGGCGGGTACGATTGTATTTAAGCGTCTGCTTTTTGATCATCTCGCCGGCATTGCGCGTCGCATTGTCCATGGCGCTCATGCGGGCACCCTGTTCGGAGGCGGAGTTCTCAAGCAGCGCACGGAACACCTGCACGGAGATATTGCGAGGTAGCAAGGCGGAGAGGAGTTCGTCCGGTTCGGGCTCGAAGTCATAGACAAACCCGCCGCTCGACACGGCTTTCTCCGCCGGCTCCACGGGAATGATCTGCAGCGCCGTCGGGATCTGTACCATCACCGAACGGAAGCGCGAGAAGAACAGCGTGCAGATGGAAAACTCGCCCTTCTCGAAAAGTTCGGTGATCTTGCGCCCGATCGGGTCGGCATTTTCGAAGCCGAGCTGGCGGATGCCGCGCAACTCGATGAGTTCGAGGATCTGCGCGCCGAACTGGCGCTTTAAAAGATCGTAGCCCTTCTTGCCGACGCAGAGGAATTTGACCGTCTTGCCTTCGGCCATCAGCGCGACCGCCTTGTCGCGCGCGAGCCGGGCGATGGAGGAATTGAAGGCGCCGCAGAGGCCGCGTTCCGCCGTGCAGACGACGAAAAGATAAATGCCGTTGTAGCCGGTGCCGCGCAGCAGCGCCGGGGCAGGCGCCCCTTCCCCCAAACCGTCGGCAATATCTGTGATCACCTTCGCCATGCGCTCGGCATAGGGCCGCGCGGACTCGGCCGCCGTCTGCGCGCGGCGCAGCTTTGCGGCCGCAACCATTTGCATGGCCTTGGTGATCTTCTGCGTCGCCTTGACCGAGGCGATGCGATTGCGCAGATCCTTCAGTGACGGCACGGGCTCAAACTCTCGTTCACGCGAAGGACTTGGCGTAATTCTCGACGATCGCCTTCAGGCTCGCGGCGGAGCCGTCCGACAGATCTTTCGAGGCGCGGATCGTTTCGAGAAGATCGGCGTGGCTCGCGCGCAACAAGGCGAGCAGCCCATCCTCGAACGGCTTCACGCGGTCGACCGGCAGCGGATCGAGATAGCCGTTGACGCCGGCATAGATCACGCACACCTGCTCTTCCATCTTCAGGGGCGAGAACTGCGGCTGTTTCAGGAGTTCGGTCAGCCGCGCGCCGCGCGCCAGCAGGCGCTGCGTCGTCGCATCGAGGTCGGAACCGAATTGCGCGAAGGCGGCCATTTCGCGATATTGCGCGAGCTCGCCCTTGATCCGGCCGGCCACTTTCTTCATCGCCTTGGTTTGCGCCGAGGAGCCGACGCGCGACACCGACAGGCCGACGTTCACCGCCGGCCTTATGCCTTGATAGAACAGGTCGGTTTCGAGAAAGATCTGGCCGTCGGTGATCGAGATGACGTTGGTCGGAATATAGGCCGAGACGTCGTTCGCCTGCGTCTCGATGACCGGCAACGCGGTGAGCGAGCCGCCGCCGTGTTCGTCATTGAGCTTGGCGGCGCGCTCCAGCAGGCGCGAATGAAGATAGAAGACGTCGCCCGGATAGGCTTCGCGCCCCGGCGGCCGGCGCAGCAGCAGCGACATCTGGCGGTAGGCAACGGCCTGTTTCGACAGGTCGTCGTAAATGATCAGCGCATGCATGCCGTTGTCGCGGAAATATTCGCCCATGGCACAGCCGGAAAACGGCGCGAGGAATTGCATCGGCGCGGGATCGGAGGCGGTCGCGGCGACGATGATCGAATAGTCGAGCGCGCCCTGCTCTTCCAGCACTTTCACGAATTGCGCCACGGTCGAGCGCTTCTGCCCGATTGCGACATAGACGCAATAGAGCTTGGCCTTTTCGTCCGTGCCCTGGTTGACCGATTTTTGATTGAGGATCGTGTCGAGCGCGATCGCCGTCTTGCCGGTCTGCCGGTCGCCGATGATGAGCTCGCGCTGGCCGCGGCCGATGGGAATCAGCGCGTCGATGGCTTTCAGCCCCGTCGCCATCGGCTCGTTCACCGATTTGCGCGGGATGATGCCCGGCGCCTTGACGTCGACGCGGGCGCGCCGCGTGGCATTGATCGGGCCCTTGCCGTCGATCGGATTGCCGAGCGCATCGACCACGCGGCCGAGCAGCTCCTTGCCGACCGGCACGTCGACGATCGCGCCGGTGCGCTTGACCGTCTGGCCTTCTTTGATCTCGCGGTCGCTGCCAAAGATGACGATGCCGACATTGTCGGTCTCGAGGTTTAGCGCCATGCCGCGGATGCCGCTTTCGAAGGCGACCATCTCGCCCGCCTGGACATTGTCGAGGCCGTAGACGCGGGCAATTCCGTCGCCGACCGAAAGAACTTGTCCGACCTCGGTCAGTTCGGCCTCGTTGCCGAAGTTTGCGATCTCCTTCTTGAGGATCGCCGAAATCTCAGCGGCGCGGATATCCATCAGCCGACCTCTTTCATGCGTGCGCGGAGCGAATTGAGCTTGGTTTTGAGCGAAGCATCGACCATGCGGGAGCCAAGTTTCACAATGAGGCCGCCGATAATCTCCGGATCGACTTTCGTCGTGACTTCGACCGACTTGCCACCGGTCAATTCGGCGAGAGCGGTCTTCAGGGCGTTGACGTGCTTATCCTTGAGCGCCTCGGCCACCGTGACTTCGGCGCGGATGCGACCCTTGGCGAAATCATCAAGCTTGTGGAAATCATCGAGCATTTTCGCGACCGCAAAGAGCCGGCGCTTTTGCGCGACGAGCTTCAGAAAATTGGCGGAGATTCCGGAAATTCCGGCGCGCTCGAGGACGGCGTTGAGCGCATTCAACTGCTCTTCGACCGAATGAAGCGGGCTTCTCACGAAGCGCTGCAAGTCCTCGCTTTCAGCGACGAGGGCCGCGAACTTGGCCAGATCTTCGGCGACCTTGTCGGTCAGGCCCAGGTCCTCGGCGAGCTCGTAGAGCGCCAGGGCATAGCGCCCCGTCATTCCCGATACAATCGTCTGGTCTTGCGCCAAGACTGTAAGCCTTTGAATCCAGGGCGTGATGGGCCCGGCTTCGAGCGGGTTCGCAGTAACCCAAAGCGCAGGCTTGAAGAAGACCGGATGTGGCGCGAGAAGCCCGCCGCCACAAAGGGCGAGCGTGACTAACATACGACTTTTTTGTGCGCAACCCTGGGCTTACTCGCCGCCCTCTGGGAAGTCTGGACCATTCGATGGTTGCGCTGGCTTAATTCACTCATAAGAAGCTCGCGGACCATTATTTGCTTCTGAAGACCTTGTTCAAAAGCTTCGATAGCATTTCCGCATAACGAAACCGGAGCGACTCCTTTTCCCGGTATTCTTGATCGATAATTGGCTGACATAGTGAGTGTGCTTGCGCGCGGAATTCACGCAGCTTCCTTCCGACCTCATCTTTTTCCGCTTCGAACTCCTTGCGGTCTGTAACATCACGCCGCATCTGTTCTTTCAGCTCAGAAGGCAATCCATCTTGCCAGCAGAGCATCTGCGCCGACACTTCAATATTCCGCCGGGATTGATGCATTAGCAGAAAAATCTTGTCTGCGGACTCTCCGAAAACCGCCATGCACCGCGGCTGAAGCTTGAATACGCGTTCGAAAAAGTCTTTGTGTGCTTCAATCCGCTTCAGAACTGCATAATATGGCCCGCGCCTACTCCACGCATCGTCTGATTCATCTGCCTTTCGGCAAATCCTGATATTCATAAGAAGAACAGAAGGGGCTCCTTATCGCTTCGAACGCGTACTTCGATTCGTAAGCAATGGCTAAGAACTCAAATGCAATTTCGATTTTCTTCTCTTCCAATTTCTCGCGCTTCCATTTGCCGAAAGTGCGCAATCCCAAAAATGAGATGAGCGCAGTCATTATGAGTCCCGCTATCGTGAGGACCTGCGTCCACCCAAATTCCCAATGGCTGCACATGAACGCGCTCCTCTAACGAAATTTGTAGATAACAATGCCCACGACAATCGACCTTTTCTCCCTCGCAACCGTGCCTGTGGAGCAATTCTTCAATGAACAGCATCTCGGAACTGCGACTGCTTTCCTGTGGCAAGAGCGCGGCGCTTTCTATCTCATTACGAATTGGCACGTAGTCACGTGCGTCAATCCCATCACAGGCGAGCCGCTTTCGGAGCACGCAGGCCGCCCAAATATGCTTCGTATGTGGCTTAATCCTCGCGTACGTGACTTTGGAAAAGTACAAAACGATCTTCCTATTCGCGACGCAGAGGATCGGCCACTCTGGTTTGTACATCCCTCCTATCGAAAGAAGGTTGACGTTGTCGCCATCCCGCTACGATTTAGAGGTGACGAGCCGGGTTTTGAATTGCACCCAATAAATGTTCTCGCATCTTCGCCCCTGAGCATTCAGATTGGGATGGACGTATTTGTGCTCGGATATCCTTTCGGCGCTGAGCCGCCGGGTTTTCCCGTTTGGAAACGCGGCAGCATCGCATCCGAGCCACAACTTGCCCCCCTTGGCTATGGTTATATGTTGGTCGATACCGCTTCCAGACCCGGTATGTCCGGCGCGCCCGTTATCCGCCGAAGCTGGAGCAACCACGTTCTCGAATCCGGGGAAACCCTGCCTTTGAGCAATCGGTTTGAAACCCGCCTAATTGGGATCTACTCGGGGCGGCGCTGGACCAAACAGGAAAACGATGCACAGCTCGGCATGGTCTGGCCGGAATCCTACATTCCTGAAATCATCGCTCTCGGTCGTAGGGACGAATGGAGCTAAAGCCGTTATTGAGCCCCTGCGCGCTGGCCGTAGCCGTGGCAAGCGCTATATAGTTAGCAAACAGTGGAGAAAGCTCATGGCGGCAACCGTCACTTCGGTCAAACTCGACATTCCGGCCGTCGATTTCCTTCTGCCCGCCACGGATGGACGGACTTATTCGTTCGACGACGTGGCCGGCAAGAACGGGACGGTGATCGTTTTCATCTGCAATCATTGTCCCTATGTGATCGCGGTGATGGACCGGCTCGTCGCCGACGCCCGGGTTCTGATGGCGGAAGGCATCGGCTTCGCCGCGATTTGCGCCAATGATTTCGCGACCTATCCTGAGGACTCCTTCCCCAATATGAAGCGCTTCGCCGAGAAGCATAAATTTCCATTCCCCTATCTTCACGACGAGAGCCAGAAGGTGGCGCGGGCCTATGATGCGGTCTGCACGCCCGACTTCTTCGGCTTCGACAAGAACCGCAGGCTCAAATACCGCGGCCGGCTCGACGAAGGCCGCACCAACCCGCCGCCGCCCGGCGCTCGGCGCGAGCTTATGGAAGCCATGCGCGAAATCGCCAAAACCGGCACAACGCCGGCCGACCAGCATCCCTCGATCGGATGCTCGATCAAGTGGAAGGCGGCGTGAGGAGACACGGATGAACGCCAACGACATCGAGGAAGGGTTCGAGGTCTTCGCGCATGACGGCGATGTGGCTTTCGGGGCGGTGCGCGAGATTGCGCCGCGCCGCCGGCCGGAATTCGTCGTTTACGTCGAGAATGCCGGCGATTTCACCGTGCCTTTCGATGCGGTCGTGGACGTGCATGCGGGAAAGGTCATCGTCAACGCCAACAAGCTCGATCCGCGGCTGCAACAGGCGATCGGGCATGCGCATGACGCCGAGGACCCGAATTACGAGGCGCCCTAGCCGCCTTTCACACAAAATTCCGCGGATCCACATCGACGATAACGCGAACGCCGCCGCGTTCAGGCGGCATCCGAGGCTCGACCGATTCAGCCGACCGAAACGCCCATTCTCGCGCGCGCCACAGCAAGACAAAGCCGGTCGCGCGGGTGCAAGGTGATGACGGGCTTGCCGCTCAATTCGTCCGCCAAGTCATAAACCGAGAAGGCGCAAAGTACCTCGCCGCGTTCGGTCACCGCTCGCCACGCCTCGCCTCCGCGGGCAAGCGCAACATGGCGCACAAAGGCGCGGATCGATTCCATGCCTCGAGCATCGGTCGGCGCGACACCGCACTGGACGAACACGGGCGTATCCCTCAGCTGCGTTTCAAGGATCACGGGCTCACCCGGATCAAGATCGACTTCATCGGGGAAGTGGTATCGGATTTCCAGGTCGTCAAACATCGAAGTCTCTCCTAAGACATGGGCCGATGCTTACGTGATTCGGTGGCTCTTTTGTGGCCCCGGCGCAACACAATCTCGGCGGCCGAAGCGCAATTTGTTCGCCCCTCTCACATAAAATTCTGCGGATCGACATCGACCATAACCCGCACCCCTCCGCGCTCGGGCGGCGCGGTGGCGAGCATGGCGCGCAGAAAGCCCTGAAGATCGGCCGCGCGCGGGGCGCGCACGAGCAGCCGACAGCGATGCCGCCCACGGATCACCGCGATCGGCGCTTCGGCAGGGCCGAGCAGCGAAATCTCATCCTCGTGCGGCAGGCCACCGAGCGCGGCGAGCCGCCATTTTGGGTTCGGCGGCAAGGCATGCGCCGTGCGCACCAGAGCGCGCGCATGCGCTTCGGCCGAAGCCCTGTCTTTTCCTGAAACGATCAGCGCGGCGAGCCGGCCGAAGGGCGGCATCCCGGCCCTGCGGCGCTGCTCGCTTTCCTCGCTGTAGAAACGCTCGGCCTCGCCCGAGAGAAGCGCGCGGATCACCGGATGATCCGGCTGCCAGGTCTGCACCAGAGCGCGGCCGGCGCGGCCGAAACGCCCGGCCCGGCCCGTCACCTGCTGCAGCACCTGAAAGGTGCGCTCGGCGGCGCGCGGATCGCCGGTCGAAAGCCCGACATCGGCGTCGATCACGCCGACCAACGACAGAAGCGGAAAATTATGCCCCTTGGCGACAAGCTGCGTGCCGATGACGATATCGCAGGCACCCTTCGCGACGGAATTGAGCTCCTGGCGCAGCCGTTCCGTGCCGCCGGGAAAATCGGACGAGAGAATGAGCGTGCGCGCCTGCGGCCAAAGCTCCGCGACTTCCTCGGCCAGCCTCTCGACGCCGGGCCCGCAGGCCGCGAGATCATCCGCCGCCTCGCATTCGGGGCAGACGTCGGGGCGACGCTCCATGTGGCCACAATGATGGCAGATGAGCGCGCGGCGAAATCGATGCTCGACGAGCCAGGCGGTGCAATTCGGACATTGGAAGCGATGCCCGCAGCTGCGGCAGAGGGTCAGCGGCGCATAGCCGCGCCGGTTGAGGAAGAGCAACACCTGCTCGCCCGCGGCCAGGGTCTCGCCGATTGCCGCAACGAGCCGCGGCGAGATCCATTTGCCCCGCGGCGCGGCCTCGCGCCGCAGATCGATCGCCGCAATTGCCGGCAGTTTGCCGCCGCCAAACCGCGCGGCGAGTTTCAAGTGCCGATAGCGGCCCTGTTCGGCATTGACGCGCGATTCGATCGACGGCGTCGCCGAGGCGAGCACCACGGCCGCCTTGTCGATCTGGCCGCGCACGACCGCCATGTCGCGCGCATGATAGGAAACGCCGTCATCCTGCTTATAGGCGGCCTCATGTTCCTCATCGACCACGATTGTCGCGAGATCGGCGAAAGGCAGGAACAGAGCCGAACGGGCGCCGACGACGATTTTTACCTCGCCGCCCGCCACGCCCGACCAGATGCGGGCGCGCTTGCGTGGGCTGACGGAGGAATGCCATTCGGCCGGACGCGCGCCGAAACGGGCGGCGAAACGATCGAGGAATTGCGCGGTAAGTGCAATCTCCGGCATCAAAATCAAGGCCTGGCGGCCGGCCCGCAGCGCCGCCGCGATGGCCTCGAAGTAAACTTCGGTCTTCCCCGATCCGGTGACACCTTCGAGCAGGCTCACCGAGAATTCGCGCGCGTTGACCGCGGCAGCGAGTGCGGCCGCGGCCACCGCCTGCTCTGTTTCAAGCTGCGGCGGCGCGAAATCCGGATCGCAAGGCTCGGCAACGGGTTCCGGCGGCAGTGCGACAGCTTCCAGCGTGCCTTCATCAAGAAGCGTATGGATGACGCTCGCCGAACAGGCGGCAAGCTCGGCGAGCGCGCCCTTCGACAAAGCAAGTCCGCCTTCCAGCGCCGCCAGCACCCGCGCGCGCGCGGGCGTCATGCGTGCCGGCGGCGGCCCGGCATACACAAGACCGACGCGCGGCTGCTCCGGGACGGCATTGAACGGCGCCTTGATGCTCATGCGCAGGACCATGCCGCGCGGACTTAAGGTCCAGCGCGCCACCCAGTCGATGAAAGCGTGCAAAGACGCGTTGAGCGGCGCAAGGTCATAGCGGGCGGCAATCGCTTTCAGGTTGGAACCCGACGTCCCTTGGCGGATCTCCCAGACCGCGCCGATCGTCTCGCGCGTGCCGAGCGGCACTTCGACGAGATCGCCTTCCGTAAGGTCGAGATCGGCGGGAACGCGATAGGAATAGGCCTGATCGATCGCGACCGGCACAAGAACGTCGGCGACGCGCTCAGGCGCACGATTTCGAGGGCCTGCTCATGGCCGAGGCTTAAAGCATTTCTGGGCCGAGGGAAATTTGCGCCATGTCCGCCACGAAAGGGGCTCTCACCCGATCTTGATCGCGAGACGAAGGACAAACAGCGCGAGAACGAATAGGACGAGCGCTACCGCGATAGGTAGCATGCCGATCACCAGGTGGCGCGGCGGCCAGCGCATATATTGAGATTACCCCCGAATTGCACGCAATCTGCCTTTGCCCGGCATATCCGGGAGTTTTTCCACCGCCAATATGTCCCCCCCTCAAGCGGGAAGCGCTTCCTCCGCCCAGACAGTGAACCCGGTGAGCGTGTTGGGGCCGAATACGTGGGTCAGCGGCACATCGGCGGCATCGCGGCCCTGCGCGACGAGGATGCGCCCAACCCGCGGCGCATTGTTGCGCGGATCGAAGGCGTACCAGCGCCCGCCCAGATAGACTTCGATCCAGGCGGCGAAATCCATCGGCTCGTAAGGCGGCGGCAGACCGATATCCGTGATGTAGCCGGTGCAGTAGCGTGTCGGAATATTGAGGCAGCGGCAGAATGTGGCGGTGAGATGCGCGTAATCGCGGCAGACCCCGCGGCGCTCCTCATAGGCCTCGTAGGCGGTCCTGGTCGGGCGCGAATATTCGTAGCCGAAGGTCATGCGATCATGCACGAAATCGCAGATCGCTTGCACGCGCGGCCAGCCGGGCTGCATCTTTCCGAAGAGGCGCCAGGCCTCGTCCGACAGGCGATCGGTCTCGCAATAGCGGCTGGCAAGCAGGAATTGCAGCGTGTCGGACGGCAATTGCTCGACAGGATGCTGCATGGCGTCGAGATGAACCTGATCCGCGAGGCCGGAATCGCGCACGATCGTACTCGCTTTCATCGTGAAGCGGCCGGCGGGCGCCAGCAGCCGGGCGCACCAATTTCCAAAACTGTCGCGATAATCTTCGATCGGGATGGCAGGATTGGTCGTCAGATAATCCGGGCGTTCGAGATCCGAGAAGCGCGAGAAATGCACGTTGAGCATCGCGATCATCGGCGTTGGCTGCGGAAACTCGAAGGTGAGTTCGGATCCGACGTAGATGCGTATCATGGGCTCCGTCCCGGCGGGGTGGCGAAGGCGCAAAGAAACCACCATCGCTCGGAGGTGCGAGTTCCGTGCCATGGCGATCGCCGCCCGCGTCAATCGGTTAGCGCAGCCGGAGTTGCGTTGCGGCCAAGATTTTTATCAGAAGGAGCAGGCTCTCGACGAACGGCCTAGCCGATGGCGCCATGGCAATGTTTGTATTTCTTGCCTGAGCCGCAGGGACAGGGCTCGTTGCGGCCGACCTTGCCCCAGGTCGAAGGGTCTTTGGCGACGCGGGCCGGCACCGAACGCCGCTCAGGCTGGGGCGCCGGCTGCGCGGCGGCCTGCCGCTCGGGCGCGAAGGCCTGCGTCTCGCGCGGGAACGCCGCGGGCGTGAGCGCCTCGATGAGCCCGGCCGAATTGTTCAGCGCCTCGAAATTTGCGGTCTGCAAGGGCGGCGCCGGCTCGGGCGGCTCGAAGGCGACTTCGACCCGGTTCAATTGCGCCGTCGTCGTCTCGCGCAAATGGGTGATGAGTTCGCTGAAGAGCTCGAAGGCCTCCGACTTATACTCATTCAAAGGATCGCGCTGCGCCATGCCCCGCCAGCCGATGACCTGACGCAAGTGATCGAGCGTGGCGAGATGTTCGCGCCACAGGTGATCGAGCGCCTGCAGCACGATCTGCTTCTCGACGTAGCGCATGAGATCGGGGCCGTTCTTCTCGACCCGCGCGGCATAGGCCTCGTCCGCCGCCGCCTGGATTCGCTCACGCAGATCATCGTCCGTGATGCCCTCCTCCTGCGCCCATTCGGCGAAGGGGAGCGCAATATTGAGCGTGGTCTCGGCGGCCTGCGTCAGGCCCTCGATATCCCAGGCCTCGGGATAGGCCTCGGGCGGGGCATGTTTGGCGACAATGTCCTCGACGACGCCCTGGCGCATGTCGGTGATCATCTCTTCGAGCGAGGTCTGCGCCATCATCTCGCGGCGCTGCTCGAAGACCACCTTGCGCTGGTCGTTCATCACGTTGTCGTATTTGAGGATGTTCTTGCGCATGTCGAAATTGCGCGCTTCGACTTTCTGCTGCGCCTTTTCCAGCGCCTTGTTGATCCAGGGATGGACGATGGCCTCGCCCTCCTTGAGGCCGAGCTTCACCAGCATCGAGTCCATCCGGTCGGACCCGAAGATGCGCATCAGGTCGTCCTTGAGCGACAAGAAGAATTTCGAGCGCCCGGGATCGCCCTGGCGGCCGGAGCGGCCACGCAACTGGTTGTCGATGCGCCGGCTCTCATGCCGTTCGGTGCCGACGATATAGAGGCCGCCGGCGGCGACCGCGAGCTCGTGGAAACGCACGACCTCGGCGCGGATCTCGGCCTCCTTGGCGTCGCGCTCCGGACCCTCGGGGAGGCTGGCGCATTCCTGCGCGACGCGCATCTCGACGTTGCCGCCAAGCTGAATGTCGGTGCCGCGGCCAGCCATATTGGTGGCGACCGTGATCGCGCCGGGCACGCCGGCCTCGGCGACGATATAGGCCTCCTGCTCGTGGAAACGCGCGTTGAGCACGGCGAAAAGCTTCGACGGCTTGCCCGAGCGCGCCGCCGCATAGAGCTTCTGCAAGGCGGTTGGCTCGGTGATATCGATGTGGTGATAGCCGCGCTTGATCAGATATTCGGCGAGCTGCTCGGATTTCTCGATCGAAGTGGTGCCAACCAGCATCGGCTGCAGTTTCGCATTGGCGGCATCGATTTCCTGCGCGATCGCCTCGAGCTTTTCTTCGTAGGTGCGATAGACTTCGTCGTCTTCGTCGGCGCGCCGCACCGGCTGATTGGTCGGAATCTCGACCACGTCGAGCTTATAGATCTCGGCGAATTCGTTGGCTTCCGTGACCGCCGTGCCGGTCATGCCGGAGAGCTTGCCGTAGAGGCGGAAATAGTTCTGGAAGGTGATCGAGGCGAGCGTGGCGTTCTCGGGCTGCACCGTGACCCGCTCCTTGGCTTCGAGCGCCTGGTGCAGGCCTTCCGAGTAGCGCCGGCCGGGCATCATGCGGCCGGTGAATTCATCGATGATCACGACCTCGCCGTTGCGGACGATGTAATCCTTGTCGCGCTGGAACAATTTATGCGCGCGCAACGCCTGGTTGACGTGGTGCACGATCGTCACGTTGGCCGCGTCGTAAAGCGAACCTTCTTCAAGCACGCCAATCTCGGCGAGCAGCTCCTCAATGTGCTCGTTGCCGGCTTCGGTGAGGCTCACCGCGCGCTGCTTCTCGTCGAGTTCGAAGTCTTCCGCGCCGAGCCGCGGGATGACCTTGTCGATCGAATTGTAGAGATCCGACTTGTCGTCTGAGGGGCCGGAAATGATGAGCGGCGTGCGCGCTTCGTCGATCAGGATGGAATCGACCTCGTCGACGATCGCAAATTTGTGCCCGCGCTGCACCATGTGGGCGAGTTCGTACTTCATATTGTCGCGCAGATAATCGAAGCCGAATTCGTTGTTGGTGCCATAGGTGATGTCGGCGGCATAGGCCTCGCGCCGTTGCTGATCGTCGAGGCCGTGGACGATCGTCCCGACGCTCATGCCGAGGAAGTTATAGATGCGCCCCATCCATTCGGCGTCGCGGCGGGCGAGATAGTCGTTGACGGTGACCACGTGGACGCCGGTGCGCGGAAGCGCGTTGAGATAGGCCGCGAGCGTCGCGACGAGCGTCTTGCCTTCGCCGGTGCGCATCTCGGCGATCGCCCCCTCGTGCAAGACCATGCCGCCGACGAGCTGGACGTCGAAGTGGCGCTGCCCGAGCACGCGCTTTGCGGCTTCCCTGACCGTCGCAAAGGCCGGCACGAGCAGGTCATCGAGGTCCTCGCCCGCTTCGAGCCTGGCGCGGAACTCATCGGTGCGGGCGCGCAGTTCGGCATCCGTCAGCTTCGCGATCTCCGGTTCGAGCGCATTGATCGCGCTAACCTGCGGCCGATAGGCCTTCAGCCGCCGTTCGTTGGCCGAGCCGAAAATTTTCATGGCGATTGTGCTGAACATTCAAGAAACCTTTCGCGGCCGCCCGCCCGTCAGACCAGAACTGGCGCGGCAGAGCCCCGGATGCGAGCGATCGGGCTGCGCTACCGGATCAGTCCCGTTCCTTTGGTGAATTGCAACCCAACTCATTGCCGACGAGACGTGACGAACTTGCAACGAGTGAGGCCGGGTGAGCACGGCCAGGCGCATTTTGGGGAATTCCCACTCCTCGCCGCGGGGGCTCCGGCGTCCTGAATGCGGGTATTTCGGGCGGCGAACCCGCGCCGCAATCCGCGTCAGCCGAAAATGCCCGGCCTAGCGGCCTTCTTTGCAGAAAAATCAGACGTGCGCGGACAGATCGAGAGATAAGAGTGGGGTCGGACCTTGTCAATCGAGCTGGCCCTCCGGCTTTTCGGCGTTTTCGGGGCGTTGCGGATGCGGCTGGCACATTTAAGCCCGAATTTCCGCGCAGGACCGCCGGCCGGCTCAGCCTCGCCCGAGGTCCAGGGAGGACCATCAGCATGACAAAGAAAACCCTCCGCGCCGGCGCCTTGGGCATCGGCTTCGCCCTGACTTTCATTTTGCCGGCGTTCCTGACGGCCGTCCCCGCGGCAGCCGAAGTGCTCGCCACCGTCAACGGCAAGGATATCACCGACGAAGATCTCAAGATCGCTGCAGAAGATCTTGGCTCGAGCATCCCACAGCAACTGCAGGGCAAGGCGCGCGATGCCTATCTTCTCGATTACCTGATCGACAGCGAACTGGTCGCGCAGAAGGCCGAGGCGGATAAGCTCGACCAGGATCCGGCCTTCACCAAACGCCTCGCCTACTACCGCGGCAAAGTGTTGGCTGAGGCGCTGCTCAGCAAAGTCGCAAAAGACGCCCTGACGCCCGAAAAGCTGCAACAGACTTACGATCAGGCGGCCAAGACGGACAAGCCGCAGACGGAAATTCATGCCCGCCATATTCTGGTCGACACCGAAGCCGAGGCGCAGGCGGCATTGAAGCGGATCAAGGCGGGAGAGGATTTCGTCAAAGTCGCCAAGGAAGTCTCGAAAGACGGGGCCGCGGATGGCGGCGACCTCGGCTGGTTCACCAAGGATCGCATGCTGCCGGAATTCGCCGACGTCGCCTTCAAGTTGAACGAGGGCGACGTCTCGGATCCGGTCAAAACGCAGTTCGGCTGGCACATCATCAAGGTCGAAGGCAAAAGGCAGACCACCTTCCCGCCTTTCGATCAGGTGAAGGCGCAAGTGGAAGCCTTTGTGGTCCAGCAGGCGCAGTCCGAACTCATTCAGCAATTGCGCAAGGACGCGAAGATCGTGCGCAACGACACCCCGGCGGCGGATGCGCCGGCGGCGGGACCGACGCCGGCACCGCCAGCGCCGGCCGCGGCGCCAACGCCCGCGCAAACAACTCCAGCGCCTGCAGCGGCGAGCCCGCCGCCTGATAAAAAGTAGATAATTCCTCTCCCCGCTCGCGGAGAGAGGGGCCAGTTATCGCGTCTCGTAAGTGCCGACGAGCTCGGTTTCACCGAGCATGTGCGGGCGCGCCTGCGCCCATATCTCCGCGACCTTCTTGCCTTTCGGATGAAGCGCTTCGACATCGAGAGCGGCAAGGCGGAAATGGTAGTGATGGACGCCATGACCCCGGGGCGGCTGGGGTCCATCGTAATAATCATCGCCGAAACCGTTCACGCCCTGGCTGAGATCGGCTGATTCGCTTCCCGCGCCTTCCGGCAGTTGCGTGCTGTCCGCGGGAATGTCGTAGACCGCCCAATGATAGAAGGTCCCGGACGGCGCGTCGGGATCGGCGATGATGAGCACGAAGCTCTTCGTGCCCTGAGGTGCGCCTTGCCAATGAAGCGGCGGCGAAAGATTGTCGCCGGCACGGGCATATTCGCGCGGAATTGCTCCGCCATTGCGGAATCCGGGACTTTCGAGGCTGAATGTCATCGCGCTCTCCTCGACATACATCTGGTAACGGCTCTCGTCGGCGTCGCCGGGAACAATCGCTCCGCTCCTTGGTTCTTGAATGATCAAAAAAGGAGCGAAGGCGATGGCCAACAATGGCGATAGAGAACAGATAACGTACCCCGCCGAGAAGGCGCGCCAAGGCGAAATCATCCTGCGCACGCCGTTGCGCCGCATGATCTTCATCGCCGGGCTCGTCGGAATCGTCGTTGTTGCCGCGCTCTGGGCCGTATTCTCGCGCTGAGCAAATCTTTTGAGCGGCCAAAGGCCCGCTGCGCTCAACATGCTTCGCGCCTCTCCGCCCCGTGACTCCATGTTTCGGCCCACCCTATCCATGTCATGCGAAGCCAGAAAGACCGCCGCTGGCCGCGGCAACGCTCAAGCACAAGCTCTTCTTCATGCGGCCGTCACCCTGTATTCATAGGCTGCATTGACCTAATGTGGCTACGGTCGACCGGAGCAAGCCGATGGCAGGAAATTTCGTCTGGTACGAGCTTTTGACTTCCGACCCCGCGGCGGCGGGGAGTTTTTATCGCGACGTGGTCGGCTGGGGCGCACGGGACGCGGAGATCCCCGATATGCGCTATACGGTTTTTAAGAACGGCGCGGCGCCAGTTGCGGGGATGATGGAACTTCCACCCCTCGCCCGCGAAGCCGGCGTTCGGCCGGATTGGATCGGCTATGTCGCCGTCGATGATGTCGATGCTTTCGCCAGGCGCATACAGCAAGCGGCCGGCAAGTTGGATCACGGTCCGGAGGACATTCCCGATGTCGGCCGGTTCGCCATCGTCGCCGATCCGCAAGGCGCTAGCTTCGCGCTCTTCAAGGCCAAGAAGGAGGAGCCGCCTCTGGTACAAAACACGCCGGGAGGAATTGGTTGGCACGAGTTGCATGCAGCCGATTGGCCAAGCGCCTTTGCCTTCTATTCCGCTCTGTTTGGATGGGAGAAGGCCGACGCCGTCGACATGGGCCCGATGGGGACTTATCAGCTCTTTAGCAAAGGCGGCCCCTCGATCGGCGGAATGTTCAACAAGCCCGCAAATGAACCCGTCCCCTATTGGCTCTTTTATTTCAACGTCGCGGCCATCGACGCCGCCGGAACGCGCGTCAAGGAAAAAGGCGGCCGCGTGATCAATGGCCCGCATCAAGTGCCGGGCGGAAGCTGGATCATCCAATGTCTCGATCCGCAGGGAGCCATGTTCGCGTTGGTGGCGCCGGCGAAATAGAGCGCTATCCCGGGGTCAGTCCCGCAAACGACATCAGCCCGTGTAAAATCAGCGCCACGACGCCAAGCGCCGCGACGCTCGCGGCCCAAATCAGCACGAGCCAGCCGATCCGGCGCAGCCACGGCTTGCGCGCTTGCATCAATGGTAGCCTTCGCCCGCCCGCACCTTGCCGCGGAACACGTAATAGGACCAAGCGGTATAGGCGAGGATGATCGGAATGATGAACAAGGCGCCGACGAGCGCGAAGCCCATGCTTTGCGGCGGCGCCGCCGCGTCCCAGATGGCCACCGCGGGCGGGATGATGTCGGGCCATAGGCTGATCCCAAGCCCGCTGTACCCGAGGAACAGCAGGAAAAGTGCGAGCCCAAATGGCAGCGCATGCGGCGCATGGCGCAGCGCGTTCAGTATTGCCCATGTCGTCGCCAGCGTGAGCAAGGGCACAGGCGAAAAGAAAATAATGTTGGGAAGACTGAACCAGCGCGCGGCGACGTTCGCGTGGGCGAGCGGCGTCCAAATGCTGATGATGCCGATCACGACAAGCAGAACGATCGTGACCGGCTGAGCGAGCGTGATCATGCGCTGTTGCAACGCACCTTCCGTCTTCATGATGAGCCAAGTGGCACCGAGCAGCGCATAGGCGACGAGAAGGCCGAAGCCGGTGAAGAGGCTGAACGGCGTCAGCCAGTCGAACGCGCCGCCCTGATAGGAGGGGCCGGTCACATGAAAGCCGTTGATGAAGGCGCCGAGTGCGACGCCTTGCGAGAAGGCGGCGACATAGGAGCCTCCGGTGAAGGCCATGTCCCAAATCGGTCGATGCGCCGCATCCGCCTTGAAGCGGAATTCGAAGGAGACGCCGCGGCAGATCAACCCCGCCAACATCAGCACGAGCGGCAGATAGAGCGCGCTGAGGAGCACCGAATAGGCGAGCGGAAAAGCCGCCATCAATGCGGTACCGCCGAGCACGAGCCACGTCTCGTTGCCGTCCCAAACAGGGGCCACCGTGTTGACCATGGTGTCACGGTCGGCGCGATCGCGGATAAACGGAAAGAGCAGGCCGATTCCGAGGTCGAAACCGTCCATGACCACATACATCATCAATCCGAAGCCGATGATGATCGCCCAGAGGATCGGAAGATCGACGCCCATTATCCTTCTCCCCGCGTCGGCGCCGGATCGACGATGTCCGGCGCGCCCGAAAGCGGCCGGGCCGGACGTTGAAAGATCCCGGCCTCCGTTTCCGGTCCTTGCCTAAAGGGCCCCTTGGCGACCAGCTTGAGCATATAGCTGACGCCTGTGCCGAACAGCGCGAAATACAAGACAACAAAGAGAAGAAGCGTGAACGTCAGCTCGATTGCCGAGTGATCGGAAACCGCATCCGCGGTCCGCATCACGTTATAGACCACCCAAGGCTGGCGTCCCATTTCGGTGGTGATCCAGCCGGCGAGAATCGCAACGACGCCGGCGGGGCCCATCAGGACGGCGAAGCGCAGAAAAAGGCGGGTGCGATACATCTGCCCGTGCGCGCGCAGCCAGAGACTCCATAGGCCGAGAAACACCATGAGGAATCCAAGCCCGACCATCACGCGGAAGGTCCAGAAGACGACGGTCGAGTCCGGCCGATCGGCGGGCGGGAAATCGTCGAGTCCCGGGATCGTGCCGTTCCAGGAATGCGTCAGGATCAAGCTGCCGAGGTGCGGAAGATCGACCTCATCCAAGGTCCTTGCGTCTTGCATGTCCGGCCAGCCGAAGAGGATCAGCGGCACGCTTTGCCCGGGCTTGTTCAACCAATGGCCCTCGATCGCGGCGATCTTGGCCGGCTGATAATGCAGCGTGTTGAGGCCATGCTCGTCGCCGACTTCGACCTGTATCGGCGCGACGATGAGCAGCATCCACATTGCCATCGACAGCATCGTGCGTACGGCTGGCGTATCGCGCCCCTTCAAGAGATGCCAAGCGCCCGAGGCGCCGACGAACAGCGCGGTCGCGAGATAGGCCGCAAGCGTCATGTGCGCGAGACGGAAAGGAAAGGACGGGCTGAAGATGACCTTGAGCCAATCGACCGGAACAAGGCGGCCGCCGATGATCGCGTAGCCTTGCGGCGTTTGCATCCAGCTGTTGGCCGCAAGAATCCAGGTCGCCGAAATCAGCGTGCCCGCGGCGACCATCAGGGTGGCAAAAAAATGCAAGCCGGGCCCGACCTTGTTCCAGCCGAACAACATGACGCCGAGAAAGCCTGCTTCGAGGAAGAAGGCGGTGAGCACTTCGTAAGTGAGCAGCGGTCCGGTGACGCCGCCGGCGTAGGTCGAGAAATAGCTCCAGTTCGTGCCGAACTGATAGGACATCACCACGCCCGAGACGACGCCCATGGCAAAATTGACGGCGAAGATCTGCACCCAGAAATGATGCAGATCGCGGTAGACCTCTTCTTTCGTCCACAGCCATAGCGCTTCGAGCACGACGAGATAGCTCGCAAGCCCAATGGTGATCGCCGGAAATATGATGTGAAAGGAGATGGTGAAGCCGAACTGGATCCGCGCCAGCTGCAATGCGCTCAGGCCAAACATGCAGCGCTCCTCCCGAGAGCTTTCGCGAGTGGGTCAGCCGTGGCTTGGCCGCATCGGCCTGCCGCCGGCGGCCGCGTCATCTAACATAGGATCGTGTCACGCCGACAGGCGCAAAGCGACCGAGCGGCACCTGCAGGCGTCGGCCCAATCCGATGAAGAGGGCATTTAATGCCGTCGAGCGGCGCCGTCACGGTGGGCGAAATCGCGATAGCGAAAATCGAGGACCTGCAAAGACCCGCCAGCTATGGCGCTACATTAGCGCTGGGGCGTTCGAGTGCTTGAACGGGCGGAGCGTTTTCGCGCGCAGTCTCCCGCCAAGGGAGATCATCGAAGCGCGGCTCGTAGGCTCTATCACGATAGACTTGTTCGGTAATCGGCAGCGGGCTCCATCCGGGTTCGTATTCGACGTGAGCCCAATTCGGAGCTCCCTTCGTTCTAAATCGACCCCGTGCCATGTTGGCCTCCACACGGACGTACTACTTCCTGCAAGCACTAAGAGAAGGGCCGCACGAGAACCATAGGAAAGGCGATCTATCCCCAGAATTCACGGCATGTCTGTTGAGCGACAAAACGCGCAACGGCCTTGCGCGCGTGCGACGCTTAAGGTTTGCAGAAGTCAGCGTCATGCACGCGCTGGCCGATGCGTGTCGAAGCGGGTGCCATGCGTTGATCGCAGATATTTTTTCGAGGCGAAAAAGCCACGCTCGAAGCGTCTCCCGAGCGGGCGCGGCCGCGCGCGATTGCCGGCCCCTGTGAATATCCGCTTTCTTGCCGGATTGATCGCGCTGCCGTTTGAAGTGGGCGGCGAAGAATGATCGCGCGATAGTTGCAAAAATACTATAGCGGACGGACCGCACTTGTGAGACGCTGCAACCTTGACGTGTATCTCCTGTACCGCTCGCTGGCGGGTTGGAGTTAGCCGGGGTCACTCCATTGAGTTGCTTTGCTGCGCCCGAAATCTCGTTCGGAACTTTCTGTGGTCGCTCGCGGCTGCTTTCGACGACCTCCTTCAGCGGCGGCGCGCTGCTCTGCCTGACGCTCGCCGCGAGCCTTGCCATCGCACCTATCGCTCCGGCGCGTGCCCAGCAAAGTCTCAACGGCGGCACGGCCATCGGCGCATTGGCCTATGCGTCGGGCAATAACTCGGAAGCCGATGGCGGCGGCGCGACGGCGACCGGCCAGAATGCGACCGCCGCAGGCACCTATGCCACGGCGGTGGGCGAGGCTGCCAATGCCGTCGGTATCGAGGCCACCGCTTACGGCCAGAACAGCTACGCGAACGGAACCTATGCGACGGCAATCGGCGTCGCCAGCGTCGCGAACGGCGAATATGCAACGGCAACCGGTGACGGCAGCACCGCCAACGGCGCGAGTGCGATGGCGAGCGGCGCGACCAGCCTCGCCAACGGCGGACAAGCCACGGCAACGGGCATCGGGGCCGAAGCGGTTGGGGAATTCGCCACGGCGACGGGCCAGAGCGCCTATGCCTTGGGCTCGAATGCGACGGCGACCGGTCAAGACAGCACCGCGAATGGCAACTACAGCACGGCGACGGGCCAGACGAGCCTCGCCAACGGCGGGCAAGCGACCGCGACCGGCTACGCAAGCATCGCCGAAGGAGGATCCGCTACGGCGGCAGGCTACGGCAGCTTCGCCAACGGCAACTCCGCAACGGCAACGGGCGCCTTAAGCGTTGCCAACGGGGCGGCCGCAACCGCCACCGGCCTGCAGAGCTTCGCCGACGGCGCACAGGCGACCGCCACCGGTTATTTGAGCAGTGCGATCGGCACGCAGGCCACGGCATCGGGTGCGCTCAGCACGGCCAACGGTTTCTCGGCAACGGCAACCGGCGAGGACAGCACCGCCAACGGCGCCCAAGCGACCGCGACGGGCAACAGCAGCAACGCCGTCGGCAGCGATGCGACGGCGACCGGCTATTTCAGCAACGCGGCCGGCGCCGACGCCACCGCGACGGGCGATAGCAGCATCGCCAACGGCGCGCAAGCGACGGCGACCGGGCAGAGCAGCACCGCCAATGGCGAAGATGCAACCGCCACTGGACAGGGAAGCTTGGCCAACGGGGATGTCGCCACCGCCACCGGCGAGGCAAGCGTTGCCACTGGGGCTGATGCCACGACGACAGGCGGCTTCAGCGCGGCAAATGGCGTTGATGCCACGAGCACCGGTGCGCATAGTACCGCCAATGGCGCTGGTGCAACCGCAACCGGTGAGCTCAGCACTGCGAATGGCGCCGCTGCGACCGCGACCGGCCAGCTCAGCACCGCGATCGGCACGGAAGCGACCGCCACGGGCGAGGACAGCACCGCCAACGGCGCGCAAGCGACCGCCACGGGCGAGCTTGCCGTCGCAAATGGAACCAACGCGACGGCCACCGGGCAAGGCGCCAATGCAACCGGCACCGATGCGACGGCGACCGGCCAAGACAGCACTGCGAACGGTACGGATGCGACGGCGACCGGCCAGGGCAGCACCGCGAACGGAACGGATGCGACGGCCACAGGCACACTCAGCACCGCCAACGGCGAATTTGCGACGGCCGCGGGCGAATCCAGCAACGCGACAGGTCTACAGGCCACTGCGACGGGCGCGTTCAGCGTCGCCGACGGCGTCGCCGCAACGGCAACAGGCGTCGGGGCCAACGCTATCGGAGACAATGCGACCGGCACAGGCGCCTTCAGCAACGCCATCGGCGCCGACGCGACGGCAACCGGCTACCTTAGCAACGCCTTCGGCACCGACGCCACGGCAACTGGTTTTAGCGCTAGCGCCAATGGTAGCGACGCCACTGCGACTGGCGACAGCAGCAGCGCGAACGGCGTGCAGGCCACGGCGAGCGGCCAGGGCAGTACGGCCAATGGAACTTATGCGACGGCCACGGGCCAAGGCAGCACCGCCAACGGCGCAAATGCGACGGCAACCGGCCAAGGCAGCACCGCCAACGGGGCCTACGCGACCGTAACGGGGCAAGGCAGCACCGCCAACGGCGAGTATGCCACGACCACCGGCGCGGCTGCCAATGCCATCGGCGAAAACGCGACGGCGACCGGCGTCTCGAGCAATGCGATCGGCGTCAACGCCACGGCCGAAGGCGTGCTGAGCACCGCCAACGGCGACGATGCCACGGCGACCGGCGCGGCTAGCACCGCCAACGGCGCAGACGCCACAGCAACAGGCCAGGCAAGCACGGCCAACGGCAGTTTCGCGACGGCGACCGGCGAGAACAGCGACGCCAACGGGACCACCGCCAAGGCAACCGGTGCCTACAGCCTCGCCAACGGCGCAGACGCAACGAGTACCGGTGTAAACAGCAGCGCCAACGGCTCCAACGCCACGGCAACGGGCGTATATGCCGCCGCCAACGGCAGCTATGCGACGGCGACGGGCGACGGCAGCAACGCCAGCGGGTTTACAGCGACGGCGACCGGCGCATCCAGCATCGCAAATGGCGCCGATGCGACGGCGACCGGCGCCAATGCTACCGCCAACGGGACCAATGCAACGGCAACAGGGCAAGGCAGCATCGCCAACGGCAGCCTGGCGACAGCGACGGGCCAAGGCAGCAACGCCACGGGCAATAATGCTACGGCGACAGGCGCGGACGCCGTCGCCAACGGCGCCGATGCAACGGCGACTGGTGTCGACAGCACCGCCAACGGGGCGACGGCCACAGCCACCGGCGTCTTGAGTATGGCCAATGGCGCGGGCACGACGGCGACCGGCTATAATTCGAATGCCGGCGCCGCCGACGCCACCGCCTATGGCTACAATTCAACAGCAGCCGCCGCGAGCTCGGTTGCGATCGGCAACGGCACGTCAGTTGCCGCAACCGCCGGCGCGGGCTCGGTCGCGATGGGCTCGCAATCGCAAGTCACGGGCACCGGCACGGGCACCGTCGCGATCGGCCTCAGCCAAGTCGCCAACGGCAATGGCGCAGTCGCCATCGGCGATCCGAACGACGCGACCGGAAACGGCGCGGTCGCCGTCGGCGCCGACAATACGGCGACCGGAAACGGCGCGCTCGCCATCGGCAACAGCGATACGGCCACCGGCGATGCCGCCGTGGCGCTCGGGCAGAATTCAATCGCGAATGGCGCGAGCGCGGTCGCAATCGGCAATGGCGCCAATGCCGAAGCCGCGGACAGCATCGCGATCGGCAATGCGTCCATCGCGACGGGTCCGGCATCGATCGCTTTGGGCGCCGACAGCGCCGCGAATGGCGTGGCCGCCACGGCATTGGGCGAAGCCAGCACTGCCAATGGCCTCACGGCGACAGCGATCGGTCAAGGAAGTACCGCTAACGGCTCCGCGGCGACAGCCACGGGCGAGGGCAGCCTGGCCAACGGTGACGAAGCCACGGCGACAGGGCAAGGCAGCATCGCCAACGGCCTTTCGGCCACGGCGGAAGGCCAAGACAGCGTCGCCGTTGGCGATTTGGCGACGGCGGTGGGTGAGGCCAGCATCGCCAATGGCGAAGAGGCGAC
The DNA here is from genome assembly GCA_963759985.1 of uncultured Alphaproteobacteria bacterium. GTDB lineage: Bacteria > Pseudomonadota > Alphaproteobacteria > Rhizobiales > Beijerinckiaceae > Methylovirgula. The sequence goes on along the minus strand of CAVXBI010000001.1, from coordinate 88,783 downwards.
GGCAACGGGTCAATCCAGCTTCGCCAACGGCACGTTTGCGACGGCGCTCGGCCAGGGGAGCACCGCCAATGGCGCTTCTGCGACGGCCGCCGGCCAGGGCAGCATAGCCAGCGGCGCGACCGCGACCGCCACGGGCCAGAGCGCCAATGCCATCGGCACTTCGGCGACGGCGCTCGGCGAGGATAGCCTTGCCAGCGGCGCTCAGGCGACAGCCACGGGCCAGCACAGCATCGCCTACGGCGCCAATGCGACGGCTGCCGGCCAGGACAGCGTGGCGACCGGCATTTCGGCGACCGCGACCGGCCAAGGCAGTTATGCCCTCGGCGACGAGGCGACCGCGACGGGCCAAGACAGCTATGCCAATGGCACCAACGCCACTGCGACCGGCCAGTTGAGCACCGCCAACGGCGCGGGAGCGACGGCAACGGGCTCAGGCAGCATCGCCGATGGGGCGCAAGCCACTGCGACGGGGCAAGACAGCATCTCCGTCGGCGATGAATCGACCGCAACGGGCGCGAGCAGTTTCGCCAACGGCACCAATGCGACGGCCGAGGGCGCGAACAGCACCGCGAACGGTGCAACCGCCACCGCGGTCGGCGAAGCGAGCATTGCCAATGCCAATCAAACGACCGCCATCGGCCAAGGCGCTGTCGCCAGCCAAGTCGGCGCGACGGCCATCGGCCAGGGCGCGGTCGCGAGCGGCGATCCGACCTTCGCCGGCGGCATGAATGCGCAGGCGCTCGGCAACAATTCAACCGCGCTTGGCGCGAACGCAACCGCCGGCGTCGCGCCGGGAACCGGCGACAACACCACCGCGATCGGCGAGGGCTCGAGCGCCACCGGCGCGGACAGCACCGCGCTCGGCCAAGGCGCCGATGCAACTTTGGGCAATTCGGTTGCGATCGGCCAGGACGCGACGACGAGCGCCGCAAGTTCGATCGCCGGCAACGCGGCCCAGGGTATCGCCTATAACGCGGGCGCCGTGACGGCGGGCTCTGGGGATGTCGTATCGGTCGGCGCGCCGGGCGCCGGACGCCAGATCCAGAACGTCGCGGCAGGCGCCGTATCGCAAACTTCGACCGATGCGGTGAACGGCTCGCAGCTTTATGCCGTGCAGGTCAATGTCAACGATCTTGGCACTGCGACGGCGGCGGCGATCGGCGGCGGCGCAAGCTATTCACCGACCGCCGGATTGACCGGACCGAGCTATAATCTCTACGGCTCGGCCACGACCTTTACCAACGTTGTTTCCGGCGAACAGGCGCTTGCCAACGGCGGCGCGGGCCCGCTCCAATATGCAACGCCGGGCACGCCTTCGAACAGCCTCAACCTCTATGGCGTCGGCGGCCCCGTGACGCTCGGCAACGTGGCGCCGGGCTTGGTCGCGCCCACATCGACGCAGGCCATCAACGGCAGCCAACTCTACGGCACGGCTTCCTCGATTGCGGGCGCTCTCGGCGGCGGCTCGACCGTCACGACGGGCGGCGTCGTCACGGCGCCCACTTCCAGGGTTGACGGCGTCAACTACAACAACGTCGGCAGCGCCATTGCCGCGCTCAACGGCTACGAACAGACCGATTTTTCCTATCTGCAGAATGAAGTGGAGGAGAATTACAAGAAGGCCAATGCCGGCATTGCGTCGGCCTTCGCGGCCTCGGGTCTGCGCTACGACGATCGTCCGGGCAAGTTCTCGACGGCCGCCTCCGCGGCGGGCTTCAACGACCAGGCCGGTATCGCGGGCGGTCTTGGCTATACATCCGACGACGGCCGCTGGCGGCTGAGCGCTTCATTCGGCCTATCCCCCTCCGTCGATCCTCCCGAGGTCGGCGCGGTGGGAAGCGTTTCCTACACCTGGAACTGATGCATCTGGAACCGATGGCGCCCTTTCGGGCGAGCAAGCAATGCTGCCTGTTTCCGCGTTGAGCTCGATGAAGGTCATGTTCGCGACGCCCTGCTACATATCGGCCGTCTCGATGAACTACGTGACGAGCATATTCGGCCTGACCCTCGACTGCGCGCATTACGGCATCGACTGCATCCTGCACATGCACAGCGAAAGCCTGATCACCCGCGCCCGCAACAAGATCGTCATCAAATTCCTCGAGGAAGAACGCTTCACGCATCTCTTCTGGGTCGACTCCGACATTTCCTTCAAGAGCGACGCGGTCTTCCGCATCCTCCGCGCCGATCGCGACGTCGTCGCCGGCATCTACCCGATGAAGTCGGATCCTTGGCCGGCGGAAGGACCGCCCGCGGGAATGACCCGCAAAGAGTTCGATATCAAATACACGGACTATCCGTTCAATCCGGTGCACCATAATAGCCGTGCGCCGATCGGACCTTATGTCGACGAGGATGGTTTCATCGAGGTTGCCGAGGCGCCGACCGGATTCATGGCGATCAAGCGCGGCGTCTTTACCAAGATGATGGCGCATTATCCCGAGCTGAATTACGTGCCCGATGGGCCGCCCAACAATCCCCAGGCGCATCTGCACTGGCGCTTTTTCGACTGCATGGTCGATCCCAATTCCGGCCGCTACCTGTCGGAGGACTTCGCCTTTTGCCGCCGTTGGCGGGACATGGGCGGCGTCGTCTACGCCGACATGCACTCGCGGCTGCAGCATCTGGGCCAACGCATCTTCAACGGCGACCTTGCCGAAAGTCTGCGCGCCCAAGGACGCGTGTGATGGGCGTTCCAATGCGAACCGATTTTGCGGATCCGATCATACCAGCCGAGCCCGTGACCTTGCTGACGACAGCAAAAGGATAGGGCCCGGCATAAGGAGCATGCCATGTTTTTCAGATCATCGCGGGTGCATCTTGCGTCTTCGCCGCCCGCCGCCATCCCTCGTTGGATGAAGGCCGCGCTTGTCTTCGGCCTCATCGGCCTGGGCGCGATCGGATACGTCATCATCGCCACGAATTCTTTGACCTTGGCCCAGGATGCGACGAAGACGACGGCCGATGATAATGATTCCAAGCCGGAGCAAGCCAAGCCTACCGATATGCAGGCGAAACATCCGCGAAAGCTGGCCGCGCGCAAAGCCAAGCCGCAGCAACCCGCGCCGCAGGCGCAGCCCGCTGCGTGGCCCACCGCGCAGACCGCATCACGAAATTTCGCGGCGCGCCTACAACAGGCCGGCGCCACGACCTGCGCCCGGCGCATCGACGAACTCGCCGTCGCCACGATGCAGGGTGCGACGGCGACGGCCAATGTCTCCAGCTGGTTTGTCGCGGCGCCGAATGAGCGGCCCGTGAACGTCGTCATCGCGCAAAAATTTGCCGCGGCGAACGTCCCCTACGGAGCGACCGACATTTTCGCTTCGCCCGAGCCGAACGCCAAATGCGACGCCTTCTCCGTTCAGGTGGTTCCGAGCCCGCTGCCCTGCGAGAGATTGCGTCAGATCATCTCCTCGCATGGAAGGGTCGTCGCCGATCTCGTCGGGATTCCGTTGCTGCAGGATTCGAACGGGCAGATCATGCTGGTGCCGACAGGAGCCAACGCCTGCGTGCTGATCGGTCTGCGGATGGCCTATACGCCCTAGGCGGCGCGCGCACGGATTGCTCACGCCCGCCGCCGGAAGATAACGCTCAGATTGTTGGCCGGCATTTGCACGGTCTCCGCCAAGTCAAAGCCGTGGCGTCGAGCCAAGTCCTTGACGTCGGCGAGATCGCGGATGCCCCACGCCGGGTTCCTCATTTTAAGATCGATGTCGAAGTCGCGATTGCTCGGCGCGGTATGACGGCCGTCGATCTTGTATGGGCCATAGAGGAACAGCACGC
>CAVXBI010000001.1:0-77500 GCA_963759985.1 uncultured Alphaproteobacteria bacterium | reverse complement strand
CTCAATGCCACGCCGATCATCGCCGCGGAGATCGCACGAAGATATCGGCAGTCGCGCTTCCCCACGCCATAACCGGGAAACGAATGGCGGCGGCCTTAGAACGCGAACGCGTAGATCGTTCCGTCGGCACCGACGTAGAGATGATCCTCCGTCGCGATGAGCGTTTGGAGGCGGTGCAAGCCGGCCAAGCCCTGCTGCGGTCCGCTGAACAGGACCTCGCCCGTATCGCCTTTGAACGCGTGCAGCAAACCGTCGCCTTGCGCGCCGACCGCCCAGACGATCGCGTTGGAATGACCATCGGTGGTCGTCACGATCGGCGCCCCGAAGCCTTTCATTTGCGCACACCACGCGGTGCCAAGCGTCGGGGGCTTGCCGGCGTGGATCGAAAGGACGATGAGGCCTCGCAGCGACTCGTCCGCTGGACAGCCAATTCCTTCGGTTGGGAATGCCACGTAGATGGAATCGGCCACCGGATAGACGGCCGCGCCGGCATAGGCCCCATGCGTCGAGACTTTGGCGACGGCCAGCGCCCCACCGACGCCGCCGAGGTTCACCCGATCGAGAAGATAGGCTTTCCCATCCTTGCCGATGGCGAGGACGACGGGGCGTTGGCTGTCTCCGTCGGGAAGGTCGATGAGCAGGGGTGATATTCCGCCGAGATCGGAATCCTGGGCGTCGAGATCGCGCCAATCGTTGGGCGTGAAATAGTCGCCTTGATCAGGCGGACCTTGCAGGCCAAGCGAGAGGCGAATGACGGCTTCGCCATCCGCCCAGTCGATCGCGTCATAGGTGTTGCCGGTCGCTACGAAAAGCGAGTTGCCGTCGGAAGCAACGCCGCCGGGAGCCCAGACGCCGCCCCCCGCCGCGCGCGTCGCCCAGCGCGTCACCTTATGCGGATCGCTGAGCGAAACGCCGACCACCGTTCCATGATAGGGGCGGCAATCGAAGAAACTGCCGAACGGCACGTAAACCGTGTTGTTGACGACCAACAGAGCGCCGCGCTGGTTTTGCATGGTCGCAAGGAAAGGAGGATTTTGGTCGGCGAAAGCGTCTCGTACGTCGACCGGCCAGCCCGGCTTGATGGCTCCGTCCTCCAAGGCCAGCGCGAAGACAAAATGGCTCGGCCCCGAAGCAAGGTCGATAGCCGCATCGAGAAACAAAGTCCGGCTCGCCGCATCGATGACCGGCGTGCCGGTGACGCCAAGCGGAGCAATGTCACCACAAGGCAATGCCTCGCGCGCCACGGGCGGTCCCAGTTCCCGCTTCCAGACCGTCTGGCCATTGTGCGCATCAAGCGCATAGACGACGTTGTTTTCGGTCACGGCGATGAGCAGGGCGGGCTTGCCGCCGGGCGGCTGCCAATAGAGCGGCTGCGCGAAAAACTGTCCGGAAACTTCGGCATGGAAGGCCGTATCGAAATGCAGCGTTTTGGCGCGATCCCAGGTCAAGGTCGGGACGACGAAGTGCCCGCTGCGATTGGGGCCGCCGTGATAGGTCAGAACTGAAGAAGGGTCGGCGCGGGCCAGAAGGCCCCCGCCGCAGAGGACGGCGACGAGAAGAACGAAGAAGATACGCCGCATGTACGCCTCATGACGCAGAGCTGACGCTTTCTTAGTAACGCCACCGTTGCGCATTGGCGACAAGAAAATCTCTAAAAACCTGGACCCGGGCGACGTTTTTCATCTCCTCCGCATAGACGAGATAGCATTCCAATTCAGGCATCGAGGCGGCCGGAAGCAGCTGCACGAGGTCTGGTTTGTTCAAATATTCGGGCAGGATGGCGATACCGACGCCGTTTTCCGCTGCGCGCCAGAGCGCCGTGATGTTGTTGACCGACATTGCCGCTTCGCGCGGGTTCTTGGCATCGCGGCCGAGATAGAGCAGCGCGTTGAGATCGTCGAGGAATCCGGGCGCGGTATAGCTGAGCAGCCGGTGGTGGTCGAGGTCCTCGAGCGTTTGCGGGTGCCCATGCCGCTTCAGATAGTCAACCGAGGCATAGAGGTGGTAGTGGACGGTGAACAGGCGCCGGCGGATGAGATCCGGCTGAAGCGGCTCGCGCAGGCGTAGCGCCACGTCCGCCTCGCGCATGGAGAGATCGAGCTCGTCGTCGGAGAGGATAACTTTCAATTTAAGATCTGGATAAAGCTCGAGGAATTGGCCGAGCCGGGGCGTCAGCCAATTGGTGCCGATCCCCAAAGTCGTGGTGATGCGCAATTCCCCATGTGGCATCTCGCGGCTATCGACCAAATTGGTCTGCACCGCCTCGAGCTTAGCCATCACTTCGCGCACCGTGCGGAACAGGAGTTCGCCCTGTTCGGTCAGGATGAGGCCGCGGGCATGGCGATGGAACAGCGGAACGGAAAGTTCCTGTTCGAGCGCGCTCACCTGCCGGCTGACCGCGGATTGACTCAGCCCCAAAGCTGAGCCGGCGCGGGTGAAGGACCCGGCTTCCGCTGCCGCATGGAAAATGCGCAGCTTGTCCCAATCCATGGATTCCCCTCCGCGCCCAGGCAATCGAGGAAGAATGCGGTCGAATAGCGGCGCAACGGGTCGATGGGCGGTCTGCGGCGCGCTTATTCCGCCGCGGCGCGGTGATGGGCTTTCGCCGCGAGCCAACGCTCGGCTTCGAGCGCCGCCATGCAGCCAAGGCCCGCCGCCGTCACCGCCTGGCGATAGACGTCGTCGGTCACGTCGCCGGCGGCAAAGACGCCCGGAATGTTGGTCGCGGTCGAGAAGGGTGCGGTTTTCAGATAGCCGTTCGATCTGGCCTCGACCTGACCGAGGAAAAGCTCGGTTGCCGGTGCATGGCCGATCGCTACAAAGACCCCGTCGGTCGGAACCTCGCTGAACACGCCCGTCTTCACATTCTTGAGCCGGACGTGAGTGACGCGCGTCGGCCCTTCCTCCGTGCCGCAGATCTCGTCGACGACGCTGTCCCAGATCACCTCGATATTGGGCGTCTTGAACAATCGCTCCTGAAGGATCTTCTCGGCGCGAAAGCTCTCGCGCCGGTGCACGAGCGTCACCTTGCTGGCGAGATGGCTGAGATACAGCGCCTCTTCGACGGCCGTATTGCCGCCCCCGACCACGACGACCGGCATGCCACGGTAGAAGAATCCGTCGCAGGTGGCGCAGGCCGAGACGCCATAGCCCCTAAACCTCGTCTCGGAGGGAAGGCCGAGCCATTTGGCCTTGGCGCCGGTAGCGATCACCAGGGCGTCGCAAGAATAGGTCTTTTCGCTGTCCCCATGCAGAATGAAGGGCCGGCTTCCGAGATCCACCTTGACGATGTGGTCGGCGACGAACCTGGTGCCGACATGTTCGGCCTGAAGCCGCATCTGCTCCATGAGCCATGGACCTTGGATCGGCTTGGCAAAGCCCGGGTAATTCTCGACGTCGGTCGTGCTCATCAACTGGCCGCCGGCCTCGGAGCCGGCGATCAAGACCGGCTCGAGCAGGGCGCGCGCGGCATAAATCGCCGCCGTATAGCCCGCGGGCCCGGATCCGATGATGATGAGCTTGGAATGAAACGGGATCTGGCCGGCTGCGCCGCTCAATTTAAAGGCCTTTCTCGCCGCGGGTCGGCGTGAGGCGCGCGCCTCGCACGGATGCCAGCCCGCGCTTCACAATTTATGGGTCGACCGGCTCTGCCGCAACCCATAGGCCAGCGGCTCACACAACCAACGATACGAGCCGGGCATTAGCCCTATGCGACAAGTGCCGCGCCGGCCCGCATGTCACGCCGATTGCAATCCTGTAGTATGGGACGCGATGGCCGATCTCGCAGCCGAAACCTCTGACACGATTAGCGCCAGCCTCTCCGCCGCCGCGCGTTATGAGGAGCCCTACCGACATTTCTATGCCGAGGATCTGCTGCCGCAGGCGCTGGTCGAGGCTTTGGCGCGGTTGCCGGTCGAACCGCCCGATCCGTCGCGCTTTTTCGGCAGGCGCGAGGATCAGAACGCGAGGCGATTTTACGTCAACGCGGCGAGCACGCGGCGTTTTCCAGTTTTAGCCCACCTCGCCGAAGCCTTGCAGTCGAAACGGGCGGCCGGCGCAATCGCCGCGCTCTCGGCGGCGCCGCTCGAAGGCACCCGTTTGCGGCTCGAATATGCCGTCGATTGCGACGGCTTTTGGCTCGAACCTCATACCGACCTAGGCGAGAAGAAATTCACTGGTTTGATTTCGCTGGCGAATGGCGAGGAGCAGGCCGATCTCGGGACGGATATTTACGGCCCGCGCAACCAGCTTCACAAGCGCGCGCCTTTCCGCTGCAACGGCGCGCTGATGTTCGTTCCGGGCGCAGCGACCTGGCACGGGTTCGAGAAACGGCCGATCGCCGGGCTGCGCCGCTCGCTCATTCTGAACTATGTCGGGCCGCACTGGCGCGAGCGGATGCAATTGGCCTTCCCGGACCGGCCGATCAAGCTTTGAGTTCTAGCGCGGCGCCGGGTCCAGAATGAGGCTGCTGAAGCCAGCGGTCACGCCGATGCCGGTCTGCGCGTTGAGCGAAAGCGGCTGAAGGGCAATCGAATTGCCGCTGCCGCCGACAAGCGCGTTGGCGCCGGCTCCCAGTCCCAAAGTCACATTGGCCGTGGCACCGCCATAGGAGCCAGCCAGCGCATAGGGGTTCAATGCGGGGGTTGCCGCAAAGACGGCCCAAACGAGATGCCCGGGTCCCGTGGCACCGAGGGCCACGCCGAAATTGCTGATGTTGCCAACATAAAATTCAGGGGGGAAATGGTGCCTGGCGAAGCGGCAGGCGAGCGATTTGCTCGACGTGATGATGAAGCCGACGGAGGGAGAGACATTGCAACGCAGCAGGCCGACTTGAGCCGCCTTCGCCATTTCGATCGAACCGAGCCAGAGCGGCGCCAAAAGGGCACAAGCCGCCGGCAGGAGCAAACGCCGCCGAACAATCATGGATCGTCTCCTCTCCTTGCGCCTGATTGAGCGCTCGATGAAGGTCGAGCTAGCGCTCGGGTTGCATGACATAGGCGAGATCGCGGCGCAACCCGGCGCTGGCGCTCATGGCATCACGGCCATTTGACCAGCGGCGGCATGGAGGAAAGGATCGAATCGACATTGCCGCCGGTCTTAAGTCCGAAGATCGTGCCGCGATCGTAGAGCAGATTGAATTCGACGTAGCGGCCGCGCCGCACGAGCTGTTCGTCGCGATCGGCTTCGCTCCAGGTCTTGGCGAAATTCCGCCGCACGATTTCGGGGTAGATCGCAACGAAGGTCTCGCCGAGGTCGCGCGCGAAAGCGAGGTCCGCGTCGAAGCCCGCTTGCGTCTCCAGATAATCGAAGAAGATGCCGCCGATGCCGCGCGGTTCGTTGCGGTGCTTCAAATAGAAATATTCGTCGCACCATTTTTTGAAACGGTCATAATCGGCGACACGCGGATGGCGCGCGCAAACGCCTACCATGGCGGCGTGGAAATCGATCGAGTCGCGATCTTCTTGCCTGCGCCGGCGATCGAGCACCGGCGTCAAATCCGCGCCGCCGCCGAACCAGGCGCTGCGCGTGACGACGTAGCGACAGTTCATATGCACGATCGGCACCTGCGGGTTGAAAGGATGCACGATCAGCGAAACGCCCGAGGCCCAGAAGCTCGGGTCCGTCTCGGCTCCGGGAATTTGCCGGGCGAACTCGGGAGGAAACTTGCCGTAGACCGTCGAGGAATGAACGCCGGCCTTTTCGAACAGCCGGCCGTGAAGGAGAGCCATCCTGCCGCCGCCTCCGTCGCCTCCGGCATGGTCGCTGCGGACCCAGTCGGTGGTAGCGAAGCGCCCCGGCAGCTCCCCCGGCTCTGCGAAGGGGCCAGGGGCTTCCTCTTCCAAGGCCTCGAGGACCGCAAGAATCTTGTCCTGCAGCCTTTCGAAACAGGCGCGCGCCTCGGCCTGCCTGATCTCGAGGTCTTTCTCGTTCAATTGGCCTTGCATCGGCCTTGTCCTTGAGGGTTGAGCCCTGGCGCGAAATCTAGGCGTCATCGGCGCGTTTTGCGAATGTGCAAGTCGTCAAAAAGCCTAAGTGGCGAAAGGCCGCATTGCCGCGACATTCGGCTTGCGAATAAGTCGATAACAAAAGCTTATAGCGCTGTATGAGGGGGAAGACCGTGGCCGAAAGCGCAAGCATCGAGGAACCCTCGCGCCGCGATTTCCTCTTTGTCGCCACGGGAGCCGCCGGCGCTGTCGCCCTGGGCGCCGCGGTCTGGCCGCTGATCGATCAGATGAACCCCGACGCCGCCACACTGGCCGCCTCCACGACCGAGGTCGATCTCAGCCATATCGCCGAAGGCCAGATCGTCACCCTGAAATGGCGCGGCAAGCCGGTCTTCGTGCGCCACAGAACCGCAAAAGAAATTGCCGAATCCCGCGCGGTCCCGCTCAGTGATTTGCGCGATCCCGCCACCGATGCCTCGCGCGTGCAAAAACCGGAATGGCTGGTGGTCATCGGCATCTGCACGCACCTCGGCTGCGTGCCGCTCGGCCATCAGGGACCTTACGACGGCTGGTTCTGCCCTTGCCACGGCTCGGTCTATGACCTCGCCGCGCGCATCCGCCAGGGGCCGGCGCCGTATAATCTCGCTCTGCCGCCCTACGCGTTCATCTCCGACAGCAAACTCTCGATAGGTTGAGCTGAACGCTGCCTTCACGAACAGAGACCAAGTCATGAGCGGCCAAGCGACCTACGTCCCCAAAAGCGCTTTCGCGAAATGGTTCGAAAGCCGCCTGCCGCTCTTGGGCTTCCTGCATCACTCCTTCGTCGCCTTCCCCAATCCACGCAACCTGAACTACTGGTGGACGTTCGGCGGCATTCTTTCGTTCATGCTCGGTTTTCAGATCGTCACCGGCATCGTCCTGGCGATGCATTACACGCCGGATTCGAAGCTCGCCTTCAGCTCGGTCGAGCACATCATGCGCGACGTGAATTATGGCTGGCTGCTGCGCTACGCGCATTCGAACGGCGCATCGATGATGTTTCTCGCCGTCTATATCCACATGCTGCGCGGTCTCTACTACGGCTCTTACAAGGCGCCACGGGAGGTGCTCTGGATCCTCGGCGTCATCATCTACCTGTTGATGATGGCAACCGGCTTTCTCGGCTACACCTTGCCGTGGGGACAGATGAGTTTTTGGGGCGCGACGGTCATTACCAGCCTCTTCGGAGCAATCCCCGTCTTCGGCAGCACGATCACCACCTGGCTCTGGGGCGGCTATGCAGTCGACAATGCGACGCTCAACCGCTTCTACGCCTTGCACTACCTTCTGCCTTTCATGATCGCAGGCGTGGTCGTCCTGCACATTTGGGCGCTGCATGTGCCGGGCTCGAACAACCCGGCCGGCATCGAGAAGAAGACGGACAAGGACACCCTGCCCTTCCATCCCTATTTCACCGTGAAGGACGGTTTCGGCCTCGTCATTTTCCTCATCTTCTTTGCTTGGTTCCTCTTCTATATCCCGACCTATCTGGGCGACGCCGACAATTACATCGAGGCCAATCCGCTGCAGACGCCGGCCCATATCGTGCCCGAATGGTATTATCTGCCCTATTACGCGATCCTGCGCTCGATCCCCTCGAAGCTTGGTGGCGTCACCGCCATGTTCAGCGCGATCCTCTTGTTCGCCTTCCTGCCGTGGCTCGACCGCTCGCCGGTCAAGTCGGCGTCCTACCGGCCGCTCTATCGGATCTTCTTCTGGATCTTCGTCGCGGTTGCCATCGGGCTCGGCTACGTCGGCGCCAACCCGCCGGAAGGCAATTATGTCCTCGCCGGGCGCATTCTCACGATCTCTTATTTCGCCTTCTTCCTGGTGGTCTTGCCTCTGCTCCCCTTCGTCGAGAAGCTGCGGCCCATGCCTGCCTCGATCGCCGATGCCGTTCTCGGCAAGACCGCGAGCTTGAAAACCTGATGTCGCCAGAGCGGAACCCGTCAAACTTGGGAAACACGCGCATGCGCCTTCGCCGGATCTTGCGGCTTCGCGAAACATGGCTTGCGCTTATGCTGGCAGGCGCCCTCGGCTGCGCGTCGCCGCTCCTTGCCGCAAGACTCCGCCATCCCAGCGCGCCAGTCCTGGACCTTCGCCGGCCCGCTCGGCAAATTCGATCCCGAACAATTGCAGCGCGGCTTCAAGGTCTATCACGAGGTTTGCTCGGCCTGCCATTCGCTGAAGTTCGTAGCCTTCCGCGACCTCGCCGATCCCGAAGGACCCGACTTTTCCGAAGGCCAGGTCAAAGCGCTGGCCGCGACCTACAGGGTCGAAGACGGGCCCAACGATGCCGGCGAAATGTATCAACGGCCGGGGCGGCCATCGGACAACTTTCCCTGGACTTTCGCCAATCCGGAGGCGGCCAAAGCCGCGCTCGGCGCGGTGCCGCCGGATATGTCATTACTTGCCAAGGCGCGCACCTATCCGCGGCCTTTCCCGTTGTTCATCTTCGACGCGTTCACGCAATATCAGGAGCAGGGGCCGGATTACATCGTTGCGATCCTGAACGGCTTCACCCATCCAGACGACCCGCATTGGAACCTTTATTTTCCCGGCCACGTCATCGCCATGCCGAAGCCGCTCTCTGACGGCCAAGTCACCTATACTGACGGCGCGCCGCAGACGCTCACGCAATATTCGCGCGACGTCGCGGCCTTCCTTTATTGGGCGGCCGAACCGAGGCTCGAAGACCGCAAGAAAATGGGCCTGCGGGTCATCATCTTTTTGATCGTCTTCGCCAGCCTGCTCTATTTCACCAAAAAGCGGATCTGGCAGGCATCACGCACTGAAGATCGCGGTCATCTTCCGATCGAACGGGGCAATTCGCCTCTTGCCTGAATGGTCTGCGGCGTTGAGACTGCGGCGCTTTGCGGAATGGGCGGGCGCGGAATGACCAAAGCCATCGTCGGCATTATCGGCGGGTCGGGGGTCTACGACCTGCCGGGCCTCGAAGATTTGCGCGAAGAGAAGATTAAGACGCCTTGGGGCGAGCCGTCCGACGCCTTGCGCTTCGGGCGCGTGGGCGAAACGCAGGCCGTGTTTCTGCCGCGCCACGGCCGCGGCCATCGCCTCTCGCCCTCCGGCATCAACTACCGCGCCAATATCGATGCGCTGAAACGGGCCGGCGTCACCGACATCGTCTCAGTCTCGGCCTGCGGCTCGTTCAAGCAGGAGCTTTATCCCGGCCTCTTCGTCCTCGTCGATCAGTTCGTCGACCGCACGTTCGGCCGCCAATCCTCTTTCTTCGGCAACGGCTGCGTCGCGCATGTCTCGATGGCGCATCCGATCGCGCCGCTGCTGCAAGCGCGGATCGCTGCGGCGGCCGAGGCGGAAGGCATCGCCTATGTGAAAGGCGGCACCTACATCGCGATGGAAGGACCGCAATTCTCCTCGCTTGCCGAATCCTTGACCTATAAGAATTCGGGCTATGAGGTGATAGGCATGACGGCCATGCCGGAAGCCAAGCTCGCGCGCGAGGCCGAAATCTCCTATGCGACCGTTGCCATGGTGACTGATTTCGATTGCTGGCACCCGGCGCATGACGATGTCGATGTCGCCGCGATTCTGGAGATCGTGGCCGCCAACGCGGGCAAGGCGGGGCGGCTCTTGGCACGCCTATTGCGGGATTTTCCGGCGGAGCATGAGCCTTGTCCGATCGGCTCGGACCGAGCGCTCGACACAGCGCTCATCACGGCGCCGGCGGCGCGCGACCCGAGCCTGCTTGAAAAGCTCGACGCGATCCTCAAGCGAGTCTCTTCAACATGAGCATCGATCTCAAGAACGCTATCCGCAGCATCCCGGACTACCCGAAGCCCGGAATCATGTTCCGCGACATCACCACGCTGCTGGGCGATGCCCGCGCCTTCCGCCGCGCCGTCGATGAACTCGTGCAGCCCTGGTCCGGCACGAAGATCGACAAGATTGCCGGCATCGAGGCGCGCGGTTTCATTTTGGGAGGCGCGGTGGCGCATCAGCTCTCGGCCGGCTTCGTGCCGATCCGCAAGAAGGGCAAGCTGCCGCACAAGGTCGTCTCGATCGGCTATTCGCTCGAATACGGGATCGACGAAATGGAAATGCACGTGGACGCTGTGACGGCGGGCGAAAGGGTCATCCTCGTCGATGATCTCATCGCCACAGGCGGGACGGCGAGCGCGGCGGTGCAGCTCCTGCAAAAGCTCGGCGCCGATGTCGTGGCCGCCTGTTTCGTGATAGATCTTCCCGATCTTGGCGGCGCCAAGAAGATCGAAGCGCTGGGCGTGCCGGTACGCTGTCTCATCGCGTTTGAGGGCCATTGAGAGGCTTCGGCGCATCTCATGCGGTCTTCTCGGCGATAGAGAATTGCGCGACGTACCAGCGCACATACCAATGCAGCATCCATGGGATGGGGATGATGAAAACTGCCGCCAGGATGAACACGATTGTTCGCCACAGCACCTGCCATCCGCTGGCATCGAACGAGACGGTTCGTGTCGCCTGCACGAGGTTGCGGCAGACCCACCGCAGAAAGGCCGTGGTCACCCAGGCCCAGCCGATGACGGCGATGAACGACAGATAGAGGAGCAGGTTCCAGCCGATAAATCCCCAGACGCTACCGGAGAAGCTCACGGAAAGAGGTTGTCCCTGCGAGGTGAGATTCGCCACAAGCCATCTGACGACCAACCAGGAGAGCACCGGTTCGATGATAAGGACGAGGAAGCGCAGATAGTGAACGTGATGATGGAGGTGCGGCGCGCCCGCATAGGTGAAAAGCCCCATGAGCACGAAGACCCACCAAATGTCGCCAGGCCGGCCGGCGAAGCCCAGCGCGGGAATTGTGGGGACCTGCAGGTGCGCGATGAACCATCGGTAGTAGCTCGTCATCGCCCATGGCGCCGGGACGACCAGCACGAGACCGATGCCAGCAAGGAGCACGCGGCCGAGGAGCGCCCAGACGCCGAAATCCGCGGTGACCGCTGCTCCGCCGGGAGGCGCGCCCGAGGGCCCGCCCGAGAGGGGCCTCGGCGGCGGCCCGTGGCCTGAGCCCATGAGGCCCGGTATGTCGCCCGCTCTCTGCCACGCCGCCATGCCGTCGGTCCAGACGAGCGTGTCCGCGTTGACTTGCCCGGCGGCGATGAGATTGAGCAATTGCGTCTCAGAATATGGTCCCTCCTGAGCGCCGGCGTTTGCGATGTACCAGGATCGTTCCGCCATCTCGTCCCCCGTGACAGCCGCCTACGCGGCAAAGCCGGCAATGGTGAGCAGGATGCCGATCACGAGACTGATCATCGCATAGGTTTCGGCCCTTTGCGGCCAGGCGACGAGCGCGAAGATTTCCGCGATCTTCTCCGGCGGCAACAGCAACAGGATCAAGGCGCGCAAAAAGATGAACCACCCCAGGAGAGTAACGATGACGCCGAGAAAGCTCGTCCACACTTCATGACTGAGGACGATGGCAAGCCCCACGCCGAGGCCGATCATTTCGACAAGGAGGAGCGTATCGCCATGCTGGCTCAAGCTCTCCATCGCGGCGATGATGCCGCGCCGGTTGATCAGGATCGCAGCCGCGACCGCCAATGTGAAAAGGCCGAGCAGGCGGGCAAGAAAGGCTGTTGAGCTCATCGCATCCTCCCTCTTTTTTAAGTTGCGAGGATGCTAATCAACCTTGCCTCTGCGGCCAAGCGCAAAGCGGCGCTTCTCCAAGGTCTCGCGCTGCATCATCGCCGCCCTGCGTCGCGCAAAATCTCCCGCGCCGCATTGTGGCCTGGCAGGCCGCTGACGCCGCCGCCCGGATGCGTGCCGGCGCCACACATGTAGAGGCCCGGTATTGGTCCACGATAATCGGCATGGCCAAGCATAGGCCTTGCAGAAAAAATCTGGCCGAGATCGAGCTGCCCGTGAAAAATATCGCCGCCGATGAGACCGAAGGTGCGCTCGAGATCGAGCGGCGAAAAAATCTGCCGCGCGATCACCGAAGCCTTGAAGTTCGGCGCATAGGCGTTGACGGCGGCGATCATCAGATCGGCGACCCCCTCGCGATGTTCGTCCCAGGATGCGCCGTTCGGCAAAGACGGCGCGACATGCTGGCAGAACAGGCTTGCGACATGCGCGCCCTTCGGGGCAAGCGTGTCGTCGAGCGTCGAGGCGATCACCATTTCGACGACGGGCTTCTTCGACCAGCCGCTTCGCCGCGCATCGAAATAAGCCTCTTCCATATAGGCAAGCGAGGGCGCGATGATGATGCCGGCGGTGTGATGTTCGGCGAGCTCGCGTCCCGGCAGCGCGGTGAAGTCCGGCAGTTCAGAGAGCGCCACGTTCATGCGGAACGTGCCGGAGCCGCAGCGCCATTTTTCGATCCGCTCGCGAAAATCCGCCGGCAACGCGTCTGGCGCGACGAGAGCGCGGTAAAGCAGCTTCGGATTGACATTGGCCGCGACGATCGGCGCGCGGAAAATCTCGCCGCTCTCGCTCACGACGCCGGCGACGCGGTCCTTCTCGACAAGCACTTCTTTGACCGGACAGTTGACGCGGATCTCCGCGCCGCGTTCGCTCGCCGCCTTTGCAATCGCTTCGCTGATCGCACCCATCCCGCCGATCGCATGGCCCCATTGGCCTTTGCGCCCGTTGACCTCGCCGAAACAATGATGCAGCAGCACATAGGCGGTGCCCGGCGCATAGGGGCTCGCATAAGCGCCGACGATCGCATCGAAACCGTAGGCCGCCTTGATCGGCGCACTGTCAAACCAATGGTCGAGATAATCGCCCGCTGAAGCCGTGAAGATTTCGAGGAGGTCGCGCTGCGTCTCGAGGCCGAGGCGGCGCAGGCGGTTGCCGAGGCGCCCCGTCTTGACGAGTTCGGCAAGCATTTTGATCGGAGAGCCGCTGACGATATTGGGCGGCGTCTCAAGCGCGACCTCGCGCAGAAGATCGGCCAGAACGTCGAGGCGGCCCGCATAGGCTTCGAGACGGTCGGCATCGCGCGTCGAAAATTTGGCGACTTCGGCTTTGGTCCGCGCCCCGCCGATCTTCAGATAGCGCCCATCCTCGAGGGGAAGAAAATTCTGCAGCTTGCGTTCGACGATCTTAAGTCCATGGCCGGGAAGGTCGAGATCGCGGATGATTTTGGGGTTGAGCAGCGAGACGGTATAGGCGGCGAGCGAATTGCGGAAGCCCGGATAAAATTCCTCCGTCACCGCCGCCCCGCCGATCTTCTTGCGGCGTTCGAGCACGATCGTCTTCAGGCCCGCCGCGGCGAGATAAGAGGCGCAGACGAGGCCGTTGTGGCCGCCGCCGATGATCACGGCATCATGCATGGGGACCCGGGATTCCTCCCCCACGGGAAGAAGGAGGCGCTAGCTAGCATGTCGCGCCGCTTCCGGCCAGACGCGGCACAATCCAAGCCTGTTACGAGTCAGCTTGAATCGCCTCGGCGGCGCTCTTACTTTCGAGCTTGAACGCAACTCCGGATTCTCGATGAGCGCGCATGATCCGGCTTCCGCTGTCGCGACCGGGCGACAACGGCTCGACAAATGGCTTTGGTATGCTCGTCTCGTCAAAACGCGCCAGCAAGCGGCGCGTCTCGTCGAAGATGGCTATGTGCGGATCGATGCGCGCCGCGCCGAAGCCCCGGCTAAATCGGTCGGTCCCGGCGATGTTCTGACGATTGCGCTCAAGCGGCAGGTTCGGGTCTTGCGCATCCTGGCGATCGCCGAGCGGCGCGGTCCTAGTTGCGACGCGCGATTATTGTTCGAGGACTTGACCGCAAAGGATGCGGCCGAGTCTTAGAACAACGAATGGCTTGATTGTTCGCGAATGCGGGCGCGACAAGCCGTCATGCGGTTGATTGCTTGCCTAAGCCCCGCAAAGGCGATAGCAACGCGAGGCCGATGATCGCGGGCGGATAAGCCCGCGCGGAGACATTGAATGACCTACGTCGTCGTCGAGAATTGCATCAAGTGCAAGTACACGGACTGCGTGGAGGTCTGCCCGGTGGATTGTTTCTACGAGGGCGAGAATATGCTCGTGATCCACCCCGACGAATGTATCGATTGTGGCGTCTGCGAGCCCGAATGCCCGGCCAATGCCATCAAGCCCGATACGGAAAAAGGGCTTGAGAAATGGCTCAAGCTGAATAGCGATATGGCTAAGATCTGGCCGAATATTTCGCACAAGCGCCCGCACCCGCCGGACGCCAAGGAGTTCGACGGCAAACCCGACAAATTCGAACTTTATTTCTCGCCGGAGCCCGGCCTAGGCGATTAGCCGCGAAGAGAGGCGGATGGCCGGCACGCTCGTCGGGGCTGCGCGCCTGTGCGTCACTAGGCATGGCGCGACGTAATTCTTTGATTTTCACTCATTGTTGTGGTATTTTTTATTTGTTTTCGGCTTCGATGATCCGAAACGTACCCTTTTGCTCGGCGGGGAGCACCGGGGGCGTTTTCTCCTTTTACTTCAAGGCGGCGATCCAAATGAGGCCAGTTTGCGCCCGCCGCGGATGATCCCCACATAAGGTCGTAGTCCGGAAAGTCGGATTGTTGTGTTGACGGCAGCGGAGGCTCTCTGTTGCCACTTTGTTCCGTCTCCAAAGCGGAGCCAAATAGGAGTGCGCCGCGTATGTCGTCCGTGAAAAAGGTTGGGAAATCCCGCAAAACCAAGGTCGTGGCTGCCAGGTCGGCGGCCAAGCCGCGGCGTGCCGGGGTGCAGACCACGAAACGGCAGGCTCCCCCCAAGGCCAGAAAGGCGCGCAGCGCCTCGATGCCCCGCACCGGCCGGTCGTCGGTGAAAGCGGTCGCGAATCGGGCAGGCCCGGCCAAGGCAAAGGTCCGTAAGTCGGCCACTTCCGGACGCGGAACAAACCGGGATGCATCGGCGCTCGCGCGGCTCAAGAAAGCCGGCGCGCGGCCCAGTAAGATTTCGGCGCGCAAACCCCCTTCCCCAACCAAGAGTCGGGGCAAGGCTGCTCAGGCCCTCCGGCTGGCCAAGGCCAAGCAGACGGCCGGGCGGGGGAAATCGGGACGGGAGAGAATTGCCCAGTCTAAGCTTCCCAAGAACGCGGCGGCGGCGCGGCAGTCAGCCTCCCGCAACGAAACGGCCTCGCAGAAGGCGCTTTCGGAACGCCGTGCGCAGGCAGCGGCGGTGTTGGCGCTGCGTGCGACGGCGGCCAAGCCCACGCCTCAGGCGCGCGGATCGGCTACGGCGGGCGAGGCGCTGAAAATTCAGAAGAAGGGGCCGACGCCCCAGCCGGCGCGGCCCGCCGTTGCGGCGCCGTCGCGCAACGCACCTGCCACGGCCCCTGCGGCGCCGCAGGCCTTTGGCATGCGGCCCGGCGACATTCGCTTTGCCGAAAGAATTGCCCCCAAGCCGCCGGGCTCCGTGAAGCTCGGGTTCAAGCCGAACGAGTTCATCGTCTATCCGGCGCATGGCGTCGGCCAGATTCTCGCCATCGAGGAACAGGAAGTCGCCGGCTTCAAGCTTGAATTGTTCGTCATCAGCTTCGCCAAGGACAAGATGATCTTGAAGGTGCCGACGCCTAAGACGGTCAGCGTCGGCATGCGCAAGCTCGCCGCCGCCGACGTGGTCAAGCAGGCGCTCACCACGCTCACCGGCCGCGCCAGGATCAAGCGGACCATGTGGTCGCGCCGGGCGCAGGAATATGAGGCGAAGATCAATTCTGGGGATCTCGTCGCCATCGCCGAGGTGGTGCGCGATCTCTACCGCTCGGAAGCCCAGCCGGAACAATCCTATTCCGAGCGGCAGCTCTATGAGGCGGCGCTCGATCGAGTGGCGCGTGAGTTGGCCGTCGTCCAGAAGCTGACCGAGACGGAATCGCTGAAGCTGATCGAATCGCAATTGCAAAAAGGCCCGCGCCGGACCAAGGGCGAAGAGGCCGAGGCCGAGGCGGCCGTCAGCGAGGACGGCGTCGAAGAAGCGGCTTAGGATCGCGCTCAGTTCAGGATCGCTCTCAATAATGCAGAGGCCCGGCCGTCGCGCCGGGCCTCTTGCTTGCCCCCGGCGTCTTCGCTTCCTCCTCGGGGTGGCCCTCGATCAACGCCCGCCGCAGCTTGTCGAGGGCGCGGCTTTCGATTTGGCGTACGCGCTCCTTGGAAATCCCCAGGCGGTCGCCGAGCGATTCGAGGGTGGCGGCGTTTTCGACCAGCCGGCGGTGCCGCAGAATGTCGAGTTCGCGCGCGGTGAGGCTCTTCAGCGCGTCTTCGAGCCAAATCGCGCGCCGGTCGGCATCGATTGTGTCCTCGAGCGATCTCATCCGGGAGCGGACCATCGTCCGGCAGCAGATCGAGGCGCTGAGTCGCGCCAGCGGTGTCATTTTCCGAGACCGCCGCATTGAGCGAGACATCAGGACCCGCGAACCGCGCATCCATGAGTTCGACGTCGGCGCGATGCACGCCAAGCGTGGCGGCGATCTGATCGAAGATCGCGGCCGTTCCGGTGCCGCCGATCGCCAATCTGGCGCGAAGCCTGCGCAAGTTGAAGAAAAGCGCCTTTTGCGTCGAACTCGTGCCGCCGCGCACGATCGACCAATTGCGCAAAATATAGTCTTGGATGGCGGCGCGGATCCACCAGGTTGCATAGGTCGAAAAGCGCACCTCGCGCTCGGGGTCGAAGCGCGAGGCGGCCTGCAACAGGCCGACATGCCCTTCCTGGATCAAGTCGTTGACGGGCAACCCATAGTGCCGAAAGCGAATGGACATGGCGATGACCAGCCGCATATGGGCGCGGGTGAGTTGATGCAGCGCGGCCTCATCCCCGTCGTTCTTCCAACGCAGCGCCAACGCGTGTTCTTCATCGCGCTCGAGAAAGGGTGCCGCTTTCGCCGCCGCCGCCAGTTGCCGTCCAAGCCCGATATATTGCGCCATTGCCGTTCCTGTGATCGATCCGCGACCGGCCGCGGGATGTCGCAAAACGCGTCTGCACGCGCTTGGAAAAGATGAGGTGCCGTCTCTAAAATTCGCGATCAGTTTTACGGATGGCCGTGAACTGATTGCGACGCCTCGCTTGTTTTTCGGTGGAGCCGATGCTTGTGCCAGTTCGCACCGCCATCTTCGCTCCGCATTTCCGCCGCGGCGGCAGGGCACCAACGTATCGAAGGGCCGGGAGTTCCGTCTCAGGGGTGCAGCGCAGCAACCTACTCGGTCACGATTTTGTAATTCTCGCCCGCCGGCAGCGGCCCTGCCTGGTGCAGCCCGTTGATCAGCTCGAAATGCTCCAGCGGCCGGTCCAGCACGCCCATTTTCGACCCGAGCGTTTCAGCCGTATCGCCCGGTTTCGACGTGACGATGACGATGCGCAGCGGCCGAACGTCGCTCGCCTCATCCGGGGTAATTCGGCGGAAGGACGCAATTGAAGCGCGAAACCGCTTGTCGGCCTCATCGTTCAAGTTGCGGACCGCGAAAATAAGGCGATAGACCTCATTCGAATCGAAGCGGATGACGGCAACGCGGAAATTCCACTCGCCCGCCCGCGCGCTGGCCGTCACCGCCGGCATTCCGTTGACCTCGCTCGTCTCCACCGAACTCGGAAGAAGCCCGTCGATCCAGCCCGAAGCGATATAGGTTTCGAGCGGAGTCGAAGCTTCGAGCCGCACGCTGTCGAGGCGCAGCGCTTCGAGGCCGCCGGACTTGACGCCGAGCACGGCCTGCGCCGAATTTTCGAGCACGAAACCGTCCGGCGCGACGAAGGTAAATCCCAAACGCGGATGCAGGAACGTGCGGCCGCGGATCACGCCGTCGGCCGGATCGTCGCCATACATGACCCCATCGATGGCGGCGAGATAGGCGGTTCGATCCGTCGTTCCGGTGCCGGGCGGCCCGATCTGCCGCGCCACCTCGAGCGCATGGGCGATCCGCTCGGGCGTCGAGGGATGCGTCGCCAAAAGATCCGGCTTCCCGGAATTCCCGTTCTGGCCCAGGGAGCTGGCGCGCAATTCGGCATCGCGCCCAAGAGTCGTCAGAAACCGCGCCGCCGCATAGGGATCATAACCGGCCTTGGCCATGTCCTTGATGCCGATCTCGTCGGCCTCGAGTTCCTGCTGACGCGAGAAACTCGCAATCGACAGGCGCTCCGAGGCTTCGACTTCGGCGCCCCGCTGCCTGCTTTCGATCACGGCGGCGGCCTGACTGATGAGGGCGGCGCGCTTTTCCTGTTCGGCGCGCAGCAAGGCGTGGCGGGCGGTAATATGGCCGATCTCGTGCGCCATCACCGCCGCCAATTCCGAGGCGTCATTGGCCAGCGCCAAAAGCCCGCGGGTCACATAGATCTTGTCGGGAGGCAAAGCGAAGGCATTGACGACCGGCGAATTGAGAATTGTGACCTTATAGGGTTGCCCGGGGTTGTCGCCGGCCTTGGCGAGCTTGACGAGCATGTCGTCCACGAATTGCGCGGCCGAGGGATATTCATATTCGCCCCCGAACAGTGCGACCATCTTTTGATTTTCGGCGGCATCGGGGCTCTCGACGCCAAGCGTCCGCGGCGCCGCGATCGGGACATCAGCCGAGATCGGATTTGTTCCCTGCTGCTCCATCATCGAGCAGCCGGCGAGGATCCATGCGGCGAGGCCAATAAGCCAGACGGGCCGGATGTGCAGTCGGCGGCGAAGCTGGCATCGGGGCATGTGAAAAGACCAATCGGGGGCGTTCATCTGGGTTTAGCGGAACCCTCGGGCTCCAAGGCCCTATCGTCCCCGGCCTCCGGGATCAATTCGATTTCGTCGGCGCTGGAAATCTCGATTTGCGGCCCAAACCGCATATCGAGGAGGCCGCGCACCCGCAGCCTGCGCCCGATGAGAGCGTGAAAGTCAAATCCGGCCTGCTCAAATATCTTGACGTTGCGTTTCAGGATCGTGACCGAGAAGTCTCCGCTCCCAGCGCGGCGCGAATTGCAAGTTGGTGCGCAGCGGTCCCTCGTCTATGGCAACGAGCCGCCCTTCCACGATCACGTTGGTCGCCGCCCTTTCGGCAAAAGCCTGGCGATCGGTGGCTGCAAGGATCGCATAAAAAGGATCGCGCCACAGGCCGAGTTTTGCTGCGCGGGCCTTGGCCTCGGCGGCGAGGAAGGCGCCGCGGCAGGGGCGCGCCTCCGGCTCCGGCATGAAGCGGGCGAATCCGCCGGCCAGCAGGAGATCTGCCGCAGATACCGGCGCCGCGTCGGGAACCGATGAATCGAAAAACACAAAGGCGGGAATGCGGCCCCAACGATCGGACATTCTTGCCAGAGGTACGAAAGCGACTTGGCCGCCAACGCGCTGCGCGAGCGCATCACGCGCGGCAGTGTCGAAGTCTGGAGCATCGGGGGTCGGGCGCGGCGGCTCCAAGCCCGCAAGGCGCAGAGTGCGACCGTCTTTCAACGTTATTTCGAGCCTCTCATCGATATTGGCGACCGCCGCTCGGTCGGTGCCGGCCGAAGGGCAAAATTCTGCATTCCGCGCTGCTTCCGCCAGGTTCGCGGATGGTCTGGAAATCGTGAGCATAAGTGTGCAGAAGGCGCCAAGGAAGCGAATGCCGCAAACTCTTCCCTCGCGTACCAACCGCATGGTCCCATCCCGCGCTCTAGGCGCAGATGTTATCCGGCATGACCAGTGGGGCCATGCGACATGCACGGCCCCCTGAAAATTCCTCTTGAATGCTGATCCTTGGAGAACCGGCGGGTCAAGCCATTGGATAGTCTGCGCTCAGACTGGTTGTCTTCCAATGATCGACCTCTTTCAACATCGACTGCAACTGGTGTTCGACATTGTCGAAGCCTTCACGTCCGAGCACCAGATGCCGCGGCGGCTTCGGTGATTGCACGGCCTTGATGACAGCCTCGGCAGCGCGCGCCGGATCGCCGGCCTGCTTGCCGCTGTATCCGGCGATTTCCCGGCGGCGCGCGCCGGCCGACTTCTCATGGTCCTTGATGAAGGTGGGCGATTGCTTCAAGGATCGCCCGGCCCAATCCGTCCGAAACGGACCCGGCTCGACAAGCACCACTTCGATTCCCAACGGCTCAACCTCTTGAGCCAGAATTCCGACAGGCCTTCGACCGCGAATTTCGTCGCAGCGTAATAGCCAGAACCGGCAAAGCCGACAATTCCGCCGACCGAGGCGATGTTGACGATCGTGCCGTGCCGACGCGCCCGCATCCCCGGTAGGACGGCGCGGATCATTGCGGCCAAGCCGAAGAAGTTGGTGTCGAATTGGGCGCGAATATCCTTCTCCTCGCCCTCCTCCACCGCCGCCATGTAGCCATAGCCGGCATTGTTGACGAGCACATCGATGCGGCCGAAGGCGCGCTCAGCCTCGCCGACCGCCAGTTTGATCTGCTCCGCACTGGTCACGTCCAAGGCCAGAGCGATCGCCTTGTCCCGGTGTCCGGAGATAAGATTGTCGAGGGTTTTCGGGTTGCGCGCCGTTGCCGCAACGCGAAACCCGTGCGCGAGAGCCGCGCGGGCGAACTCTCGGCCAAATCCAGTGGAACAGCCGGTGATGAACCAAACGGGCGAGTCGGTTGTGCTCATTGCCATAGGTTACTCTCCTTTGATTAAATCGAATTACCTCGCCAAATGCTCTCCGGCCATAGTCCGGTCGTTCGGTCCGGCCGAGAAATGTTGGCGTGCGCAAAACCGAACGCGCGTGATGTGCTGTTCGGCGACGGTCTTTGCGAGGTCTGGGTCAATCTCGCCGAAATGCAGATGTTCGAGCAGATCGAATCCGACCGAGCGAAAGATGTGCGTGTCTTGCAGAGTTTCTGCGGCAGCCCACCTCCCGCTCTTGATCAGAACCGAGAGCAGCGCGCCCGAGACGGTGATCAGAACCGCTTTCTTCCCGGAAAGCAGCCCGCGCACGTTTCCGTTCCTAAACTCGTAAGCGAAGCCGCGTGCGAACACCCTGTCGATATAGCCCTTCATCATCGCCGGCATCGACATCCACCAAATCGGGTAGATGGTGGTCAGCGCATCGGCGGCGCGAATGTCATTCTGCGCTTTTGACACGTCGGCGCGGGCCGGATGATTGGCACCGACGGGCAAAAGCTCATTCGCATCCAAAATGGGATTAAATCCCATGCGGTAGAGATCATATGTCCGCTGTGCGTGCGCAAGCCTTTCCAATTCGTCAGCATAGGCGCGCGCCAACTGTATGGTGAAGCTGTCTTTGGCGGGATGAGCGACAACGACGAGATGCTGCATCTGTCCCTCTTGCATGAAGGAAGCTTCATTCATGGGCCGGCCGAGGGCCTTGATCTACCTCAAGAGGGTAAATCACGCCGCCGTAAAGCCAGGACAATCCGAGACGATCTCTCACGTTGCGGCTGGGCTGAGCGCTGGCCTCGCCCGTTGCGATGACGCGTGGTCGTTCCAACGAGGTCCTGTGGACAAAACCGCTATCGGTGCATATCGTGACCGCGCTGGAACCATACTTGAAGCGATGCCCAACCTTTTTCACACGAGCCGATACTTCCCCCGACACGATTTCGCCAACTTGCCGAGTGCTGCAGGCCGAGGATGAAGTCCGATAGTTTGTGGCACACCCTCGTAAATTTCCCGAGAGACTGCCATCGCCTGCTCGGAAGCGGCATCTTTGCGCATACGAATTACGCCCACCGCTATTTCAAATCCAAATTTCTGCGATTTCTGTCTCTACCACATTACATCCTCTTCGGGGAAAAACGCGGTTGCCGACCGAATGCATTTTTCGATCCGGCCTATTTCGCGCGGCGGTCTGGGACAAGGCGCCTCGTCGACTACCTGGACCAACAGCCCTTGTGGTCCTATCCGACTTCGGACTGTTTCGAACTCGCGTTGGTACATCGACGAATATTCGGCACATCTCGCGACTTGCGAAAATCCGCTTCAACATTTCTGGGGCAAAGGTTTCGATATGGGCTTTAATCCGAGCCCGCGTTTTGACATGCAGTTTTTCTTACGCGCGATTGCACGGGACCGCGCGGACAGGCGCGACTACGCTTACGAATATCTTTGCGCCTCCAGTCCCGACACGCCCTTAAACATAGCCGAGTTGGAAAAGCGCCAGTCCCGCTTCCACAAAGCGATCAAGTTTGAAGTCCTGAAGCGTATAAGCGTGCCGCAAAGGCGCTATCTCGTCTTCGTCCAATCAGGTCGTGATTTTGTTCCAGATTACCAATACAAGACAGCGCCTTTCGACACGCTGATCAATTACTATGACTCGAGCGCGCGTGTCAGCGACGAAGTGCAATACGTCTTCCGGCAAAACGGCACGAAGACGACGGCGATAAAGACGATCCTCGAATGCTGTCCCGAGGTCTTGCTTGGCTACAACGCAGTCCTCCTGCTTGACGATGACGTGATCATCACCCAGCAACAAATTGAAACCTTGTTCGCCGCGCGAGAAAAACACCAACTCGATCTGCTCCAGGCCTCCTTGACGGAGGATTCGGAATGTTTCTTTCCAGTGCTTAAGCAACCCATTGCTGGAACGGGCCTGCGCCAATTATCGGGGATAGAGATCATGATGCCGGTTGTCTCACGCCGAGCGCTTCAGGAATGCGGATGGGTCTTCGGGGAATGCGTGAGCGGATGGTGTGTCGATAGCCTGTTGAGCGCGGAAGTCAGGAAGCGCTTCGGAGACACGATCGCCTTGCTCGGCGACGTCGTGTGTGTTCATGCCCGGTCGGTCGATACCTCACACGGCGCACTTTACACGTATCTTAAGCAGCACGGCTTAGAACCTACGATCGAAGCGGGCAAAATCGCGATAAAATTTGGATTGAACGATAAGATGAGCGCCGTTTATTTTCGCCAGGGTCCCGCTTCCGCGTCTGCGTGAGCTTGCTTGATAGCGCAACAGAGCTGAGGTCTAATCGAATCCGGTTTTGATTCTCGCCCGGCGCCCTGTCAATCACTCGAGCTATCACGGCTTAATTTCCGTCCGAGCCGATCTTCCAGCAATTGCCGCCAATCGTTCTGAAAGCGCTGGCAATGGAAGAGATCGATGGCTTTTTTCCGTGCTGCAGCACTCATCTCGGCAATCTTGCGGTCATCACAGAATCGTATCGTTGATGAAACAGGCCAGATCTTCCGGCCTATCCGCGTAGAACCCGTCGACGCCATTTTCAATGAACATTCCAACATCGTGGTTTGCGAGCGTGACTGGAATCGTGCCCGCCATCATCGCTTCGCCGCGCGAGCGGGGCATCGGTGAACGCAACGTCGCGTTCAGATAGAATTTGAATTGTCCGATGTGATCGACATAGGATCGAAACTTGCGAGCGGCAAAATCGTTCGTGTTTCGGGCCTTGATCGGCGGTTCGTCAGGACCGCCGCGCACGATCCCTATGCCCGGATCGAGCCGCCTTTCGACTTCGATCTGCTCGAACATGCCCCGATAATGCGGACGCGCGTGGTCATGACGCAATGTCAAGACATCGCGCGCGTGCGACCCCATGCGGAATTCGTCGGGATCAAAGCCATGCCAAATTACCCGGCAATTCTCGAACCCCCATTCCGACTTGGCCTGCCAGGAATTACAGACGACAAGCGCGCCCGCTGCCGACAGCATCGTGACCAGCTTCACGCGCTGCTCTTCGAGAACCTCGAAGTTCGTTATTCTTGCTTTGTTGCCGGCGTATTGGCCCTTGAACGGAGGCGTTCCGTGACAGATCGCGATCTTTGGCAGATTGTCGATCGACAGCAGCCATGCGAAAGGCTCCCCCCAATTGTTTGGCAATATTCCATTCGACAAGTCGGGGCATAGGACATTCTCGTCAAAATGGATGAGGCAAACATTATAGTCGCGAGGATCGATTTTCGATCGCGGACGAAACTTCACGTTTTCGCGCAATGGCCGCTCCGCATAGGGCCAAAGTTCCGTGATGTGATTGCCGAATCCCGTCGCCAAAGTGAAATCGCAGGGCAATCGCATGATTTCATACTGATGCGACGGATGCCAACGGTAGGAAAGGACCCGCAGCCGCCTTGAGACCCCGGCTCTCGGCGAGAAGCCGGAGGCGGAACGGGAAAGCTTGCCGGCAACCCTCGTGAGCCCGCGGACAAAGCTGTTCCAAGCGCGACTGTCTGTCGAACGACTATCGGTCATAGGCTCGGTTCGGCGCGGCTCACGCGGATCCAATGATTTTGGCCTGGTCGCCACCCAGGCGCACAATTGCGTCGGTACGCGATATGCGACGGCATTGCGTTCGAGTTTGCGTCAGCTTGGTTTTTGCGGCTATCATCCGTGACGTTCGGAGAAACATCATCGCATGTGCGGAATAGTAGGTCTTTGGCAAAAGACCAATATACGAACTCGTGCCGAACTGGAAGCCTTGGTCAAGCGGATGACCGGGACGATCGTGCATCGCGGCCCGGACGGATCGGGCGCGTGGGTCGATGCGAATGCGCGCTGCGCCTTCGGCCACAGGCGGCTCAGCATCATCGATACATCGAACGCCGGCGCCCAGCCATTTGCCTCGCATGACAAGCGCTGGTGGGTGACGTTCAACGGGGAAATCTACAATTTCAAAGACATCAGAGCGCAGCTGGAGCGCAAGGGACATATTTTCCGCTCGAGAAGCGATACGGAAGTTCTCGTCGAAGCGCTGGCGGAATGGGGAACATCGGCCATCGAGAAATTCGACGGAATGTTCGCCTTCGCCGCTTTTGACACCCACGCGGGTCAATTGCTTCTTGCGCGCGATCCCTTCGGCGAAAAGCCTCTCTACTTCACAACTCTCGCCGACGGTACGTTTGCCTTTGCATCGGAGCTGCGCTCGCTCGAAATTTTGCCCGGCTTCGATCGGACGATCGGTATCGACGCCGTCGCCGAATATTTGATGTTCCAATATATCGGTGCGCCGCGCGCGATCTACGAACATGTCGCCAAATTGCCTCCTGCTCACGTGATGCTGAAATCCGAAACGGGCGCCGAAACCCATCGATATTATCGGTTCGATCCGGGAAAAGACTTGTTCCACGGAAGATCATTGTCGGATCTCGCGGACGAGCTCGAAGACATTCTCATTCGCAGCATCGAGCGGCGGCTGATTTCCGATGTGCCCCTGGGCGCATTCCTGTCCGGCGGAGTCAATTCATCGCTCGTCTGCGCACTCGCCACGCAAAAGTTGCGGGTTCCGTTGAACACCTACTCGATCGGCTTTCACGATGCGCCCGAGAGCGAGCATCTCGTCGCTCGCGAATTTGCGAAGCATTTGGGCACCGTCCATCACGATGAGATCGTCTCGCCGAACGTGGAGGGATTTCTCGACATGGTCGGCCGCGTGTTGGACGAGCCGAATGCCGACACATCGTGCCTTCCGACCTATCTTCTCTCTGGCTTCGCACGCCAGGACGTCACCGTCGCCGTCTCCGGCGACGGCGGCGACGAAATGTTCGGGGGCTACGGCCGATATACGCACACGCTCCTCCAGAGAGACCTGCACGAAATCGGAGAATTGCCGGGTTGGAATGCCGGAAGGTCCTATTACGGTCCGGGCATTCTGATCGCTTCGGAATCCGACGTGAGAGACCTCCTTGGCTATCTGCCGCCGGAGTTCCAATCGCACCTTGCGAAACTGAGGGCAGAAATCAATTCTTCGGGGCAGCATCTGCTTGCTGCTTTGCGCAGATCGGACGTCGAGAATTATCTTCCCGGGGCGGTCCTGCCGAAAGTCGATCGAATGAGCATGCAGCACTCGCTCGAAGTGCGCACGCCCTATCTCAACGTGGAAGTCGCCAATTTTGCGCAAAGGCTGCCGGAACCGCTTTGCGCCCGGCGATACGCGACGAAGCGGCTGTTGCGCCAGCTGGCGTGCCGTTACCTTCCTCCGCATCTCGTCAACCTGCCGAAACAGGGCTTTGGTCTGCCGATGGCGGATTGGGCCCGTAACAGCCTGTTGCCAAAAGCGACGGCAATGCTCGGAGGCGGCAGCGCCTTGCGACGCGAACTCGGTGCAGCTCCGATTGATCGTTTGTTGGCGCGGCACAGCGCCCCCAACGGCTTCAACGCTTATCAATTGTGGTCCGTCGTCGTTCTCGAGGCTTGGCTGCGCGAGCGCGGCGCTGAACTCCCCGTCTCGCTTCGACAGAAGCATCCGTTCCGCAGCAGCCACGCCGCCCTACGCGCGTGGCGCGAACCGATCGGCGCGCTTGCAAGCGCCCCCGGGAAGCTTATCCGGACCGCGGTCGGAGCAATGACAAAAAAGGCCAGGATTCGCGCCGATGATTTTTTCACGCAGATCGTCAAAGGCGCTCCCGATACAAGCTGCGAAGCGCCGCTCGTTCCAGGCGATCGCGTCGCCGTGTTCACGCATGCCTTGCCGCCGGGGGGCGCCGAGCGTCAATGGGTCTATCTGGCCCGTGCCCTGCAGAAAATGGGCTTCGACGTGTGCTTCATCGTCCTAACTCCGCTTCAGGGAGAAAACGCGCATTATCTCCCGATCCTCCGCAGTGCCGGCGTTGAATTGGTGCAGGCTTGTGACCTGCCCTGCGCTATGCAAGCGGCACGGCTTTGCGCACAGTTTCCGAATGGGTTCGATGGTTTCGCCGACGCCCATGCACTTGCCTACACGATCAACGCGCTGCGTCTCATTTCCGCTCGCGTCGTCTTTGCGCAGCTCGACGGACCCAATATCCTGGCCGCCACGGCCGGGCTCATTTGCGGGATAGATCGCATCGTCGTCTCATTTCGCAACTACAATCCGAGTAATTTCGATTACTTTCACAAGCCGTGGTTTCAATCGGCATATCGGGCGCTCGCGTCATCCCCGAAGGTCGTGCTTGCTGGCAATTTCTCGGGTGCAAACGAAGATTATGCGAACTGGCTGGGCATTTCGAAAAGCCGCGTCTCCACGATACCGAATGCGCTCGACAGGGAATTGTTCGCTCCTGCGAGCCGGGAGCAAATTCGGTGCGCCCGGCAGGAACTGGACCTGCCGGAAGGCACGCCTGTCGTTCTCGGCGTTTTCCGGTTTTATGAGGAGAAGGGACCTCTCGATTTCATAAAGGCCGCCATTCGCATCGCCGAAGAAAGCAGGGCTGTTCATGTCCTCATCGTTGGAATTGGTCAGCTCGAGGCCGAGATGCGTCAATGCGTGAATGCCAGCGCCGCATCGAGCCAAATCCATTTCCTTGGGCGGCGAGATGACGTCAGTACGCTCATGTCGATTGCAAGCCTCCTTCTCCACGCCGGCAAGAAAGAGGGTATGCCCAACGTCATCATGGAGGCGATGCTGAGCGGGCTTCCGGTCGTCGCGACCGACGCCGGTGCGACGCGGGACCTCATCGCCGATGGAGAGACCGGCTTCGTCCATGAGATCGGGGACGTGCAGCGGCTTGCCAATTCCTGTCTTCGAATTCTCGGCGACCCCGATCTTGCGGCACGGATGAAAAATGCCGCCGCGCTCCGTGCGAAAGACCAGTTTTCGCCACAGAAGATGGCGGAGCGATATCTCGAAGTGACGGGCCTCTATACCGCGCCCGACCGCAATTCGGGGGCGCTGGCGGATGTCGATAATGTGCGGCCTGAAGCGGTCACTGTCTATCAACAATGATCTGCATTCGGAATGCCGCGAAGCGGCCCAATAGGGGCTCGAAATCGCCGCTCGATCCCGAGAATTTTCTTGGCTGCTCCATTCGGCACAAGAGACCAGGACTTGAACCCCCCACTCAACGGATAGACGAGGAAGGCAAACCATTGCGGCGGCCGCATGGAGAGCAAGGGAAACATGGCATGGAAACGATCCCGGTAGCGAGTCGCAAGCAACGTCGGCAGCGCCTGATTTGCGTCAAACGGGTCGCGCGCGGAATCCGGGTCGGCGGCGACGAGCGGATCCACCGACATGTCGACCGGCTCCTGGTGCACGAGCCGATAGAATAATGAACTCCCCCAAGTTATAGCCGGTTCGATCATGACGATCCTGCCCCCGGGCCGAAGCGCACGCTCGGCCTCATGGAAGAAGAGGGCGGGATATTGGATATGATGCAGGACATCCAGCATCACGATGTTGGACAGGGCGCCGCTGCGGAACGGCAGGCGTTGCGCGTCCGCGACCAGATCCAATCCGCGGCCGAGCTGGATGTCGGATGAGATGACCTCGGCGAGCCGCGATTTGAGATTGCCTATCCCCCCGCCGATTTCGAGCGTCACGCCCGGCACGCACACGTGGCTGATGCGATCGAACATTTCGCCATAGACCGTGCGCAGCACGGGCTTTTTGTCCCAAGCGCTTTCGTAGCGTTCCGAGACTTCCCGCATCTTCAGATCGCTTTGACTTTCAGATAGGCGAAAGCGGCCATGCGCAGAAGCATCAAGCCATGGCGAAATCTGGAAATCTGCGTCTCCCCATAGACGCGTGCGGCATAACGGATCGGGATCTCGGCCGTTTTCAGGTTGAGTTTCGCCGCACCGAAAATCAGGTCGAAGTCGCCGAACGGATCGAAGTCGCCAAAATAAGCGCGGCCTTGTTTGAGACGTTCATAATCGGCGCGGCGCAGCGCCTTTGTCCCGCAGAGCGTGTCGGTATAGCGCTGGCTCAAAAGCCAGGAGAACAGATAGGAAAAGCACTTGTTGGCGACGAGATTGAGCAGGCGCATCGCCTCGTTCTCCATCGGATAGACGAGACGGGATCCATTGATGAATTCTCCATGCCCCTCCTTTAGGGCGCTCCAGAACTTCGGCAATTGCTCGGGCGGCATGGTGAGATCGGCGTCGAGAATCATCAGCACGTCGCCGCGCGCCGCGTCGAATGCGGTAAATACGGCATCGGCCTTGCCCTTGCCGGGCTGTTTCATCACCTTCATGTCCCAATCCGGATAGGCAGCCTTCACCCGTTCCATTTCTTCCCAGGTTCCGTCCCGACTGTGGCCTTCGACGAAGATCAGTTCGATGTCGTCGCAGAAACGCGGCAGGCGTATCACCGCGGGCTCGATGTTGCCCCGCTCATTTCGGGCCGGCACGACTATGGTCGCAGATGCCACGCCGTCATCGAGATGGCAATTCGACCGCGCCACGACATAGTGGCGTAAACCCAGCGCCCGTATGCCCGGCAAGGTGGCGACGAAGCGGTTGATCAACCGCCCGACGCCGTAAAGAGAAAACGGCGACAGCAGACGGCGCTCCTGCCGCACCGGATCGAAACCGGCAAGCCGACACAGACCGCCGACATCCGCCGGCGACAAGACATTCGTTTCGGGCTGCTTGGCGCGCAGGCCGAGGCTCTCGGCAAGCCACAAAGCCGGCTGCCAGAAATGCGAGTAGTACCCGATGACGAGGCGCGTGTGGCGCCCGGAGAACCGGTGAAGATGTTGCAGGGCCGCTTGGCAGTCGTTGAGCGCGCCCAGCGTGTCGAGAACGAGGATGAAATCGAACTTGCCTTCGATAGAATTCGAGATCCGCGCTGCTTTCGACGTCGGCGACACGGAACTGAAGATCGGGGTGGCTGGCGCGCGCGCGTTCGATCATCTTTGGGCTGAAGTCGATGCCCAGGCCGTAGGACGGTTCAAGAGCCGCGAGCGTATCGCCGGTTCCGCAGCCGATTTCGAGAACGCGCGCGCCTTTCGGAATGAGGAATGAGAGAAAGCGGTTGTCCTCGTCGTGGAAGAACCGCGCCTTGCGCCGCCATTCCGGTCTTTGGCTCGCGTTCTCTTCCGAATGCGCGAGAAACGCCGCCCTGCGCGCGTGTACGGCAAACCGTAACTCGACCGTAGACATCAGGGTTACTCAGGCGGAGCGAGCGGATTCGGTCCGCACATTCTTGCTCACTTCGAACGCGGAAACTGCGAGAAGCAAAAAGCCCGGGAGCGCCGCGATGAGCAAGACCATGCCGAACAGAAATGCCAGCAGCAGCGATGTTTCCAACGCGACACCGGCCTTGGCGAGAAGAGCCACGAGAAACGCCTCGCGCAGCCCCCAGCCGCCGACGGCGAAAGGCATCATGGTCACCAACAGCAAAAGCGGCGCAATGACCATGGCGTCGGCGAACGACAGGTTCGCGTCGTTGCCGCGCGCGACCAGCCAGAATACGGTGATTGAAATGAGATGCACGATAAGCGCGATCGGAAGCAGTTTCGGCCCGTAGCATCTGCTGGTCACCAGCCGCCTGAGCTCGAACAGAGACTGCGATATCGTTCCCAGCCCTTTGATGTGCCCGAGCCCGTCCTTGATCCGGGGCGCCAGCGCCAGACCCAGGATGCTCGCTGCGAGTCCGAATCCGATAAGGATCGCCAATCTCGTCGCATAAGGCTCCGTTTGCCAGAAAAGCGGCGAGAAAAGAACTCCGCACGCGGCGACCGCGAAAAGGACGCCGACTGCCAGCCCGCGGTCGATGAGTGCACTCTCGATCGCCACTCGGGTCGACAGGCCCTGCTCGCGCAGCAGCACGACGCGCATCGCGTCACCGGCGATGAATGGGAGAACCTGCGAAAACGCCTGTGATATCCAGTTCGCCTGTTGGACCTGTCGACGCGTGAGAATCGGCTGCTCGCCCTGGCGGAGGCCTTCGATCACCCGGTGCCAGCGATATCCCACGATGAAGACCTGTGCGACGGCGCAAGCGAGCGCGAGCCCGAGATATGGGACGGAAGTGGCCATGACCTCGCGCCAGAGAGAACCGGCATTGACCTTGAACGCCAGAAAACCCAAAAGGCCTACTGAGATCAAGATCTTCAACGCGATGATCGCTTTGGCCATAACGCTCTTTCGAAGATGCTCTTCGATGCCGTAATGCGCGACGTGGCCGCTGCCGCTAGGATCAATCTCTGAAATTCAGCCCCGTCGAAATTTTTATAGCGGCGTTCGAACGCTTATGCAATTCAACTGGGCATCGACGTCCAGGCAATCGCTGTTGGCCGAAGTGAAGACGTATCTTCAAAACGCTGCGCTCCTTGCCTATCGATTTTTGCACGCGTCCGGCGCATTGAGGCTGCCCTTGATGCAGCGCGCATTCGAGACGGCGTATCATTTCTACAAGGACAAACTGGAGGCTACTGAGGTCGAACAATTGCGTCCGTTTGTGCGGCCCGGAACGACGGTCATCGATGTCGGCGCCAATATCGGCTTCTTTACGCTGAGGTTCTCCGAATGGGCCTCACCGCCCGGCAAAGTCATCGCGATCGAGCCCGAGCAAGGCAATCTCGATCGCCTCGAGAGGGCGCTGCGGCGTCGCGACCGCGCCGGGATCGTGGACGTCATCAAGGGCGTGGCGGCTGACTCGGACGGGACGCTGAATCTCGTGATCAATCCCCACCATCCTGCCGATCACCGCCTTGGCGCCCAAGGCGTGCCGGTTGCCTCCTTTACGCTCGATCGGATCATGTCCGATCGTGATTGGCCATCGGTTTCCCTCGTGAAGATCGATGTCCAAGGCGCGGAAATGCGCGTGTTGAAAGGCGCAGCGGAGCTGCTGAGCCGGTGCCGCCCGGTTCTCTACATCGAAATCGATGATGCCGCGTTGTCAGAGGCCGGCTGTTCGGCGAAAGCGCTCGTCGATCATCTTTCCCGTCTCGGCTACGAAATGTTCGAATTGGGTGGATCTGGACCCGTGCACATCGATCCGGAATCTGCCGCCAGGAAAAGAGCGACGACGGGCTATGCCGATTATCTCTTCAAACCGTCCCGGCAAGTCGACGCGAAGGCATGATCGCGCTCCGGATAACAACGCCGCGCTGAAAGTTCTTTATACGGGCTAAGGCACGGGATCGACCGCGCGTGACGATAGAACCTGCATGGATCGCGCGGAGTCGCCAAAAAGCTGCGGGTTGCGCGCCCACCAGGCCCAAACATCGCTTTGGACCAGGACCTCGGTTGGGAGCGCGTAGAATGTCGTGCTGCTGTTCGGCGCTTTTATGGGCGCGCCCCAGACGAAGGCGAAGGGAAGCGCAAACCTTTCCAATTGCGTGCGGGACTTTGGATCCATCGAGAAGGGTATTTCGCGCAGCAAAGGTTCAAATTGGCCGAGCGGCAACGCCGGCGTCGCGAGTGGACGCGGCGTCTCGTCCGGGACGACCAGGAATCCGGTCATCTTGCGACCGCCGCCGAGGATAACATCGTCCTCCTTTGCCGGCGGAAGCACGTGATCTGCGAGTTCGCGCCTTATGAGCCAGTGGAGGCATGCCGGCGCAAGCAGAAGGATGAGGACGAACGTGCCGAGACCGAGTGCCGTCGCGTGCCACCGCACCGGATTCTCCGCCGCGGCGGTTTGGGGAACCCATCCGGGAGCACTGAATCCCATCGCCAGCAAGAGAGCCAGCAGGATATTGGTGACGTGCAACACGCGCCACCCATCTGAAACCATGAGGAACG
The DNA here is from genome assembly GCA_963759985.1 of uncultured Alphaproteobacteria bacterium. Taxonomy (GTDB): domain Bacteria; phylum Pseudomonadota; class Alphaproteobacteria; order Rhizobiales; family Beijerinckiaceae; genus Methylovirgula. The sequence goes on along the minus strand of CAVXBI010000001.1, from coordinate 45,273 downwards.
GCGCCGACGCGAACGTCGCAAGGATGAGTCCCAGCCAGAAAAGCCCTTCCGTTCTGTTCCAACGTGCCGCGCTCACCCAGATCAGGCCGGGGATCAGCAAAAGCGCCAGACGCCAGGCGGTGGATGCGGAAAACGCATTCAAGCTGATGTACCCGTTTAGAAAGAAGGGAATGGAGCCATCGGAGAAGACGGAAAAGTTGCGCGAAAGCGAGCCAAGGAAAACAGCTGGATTGCTGGCGATGTTTTTGAAACTGACCTCGTAGAGAAATGCCGCGACCTCTCGTGGGTTGTCCGCAAAACTGCGGATGTCCCCGGCATAACGGTCATAAACGCATGTGCTCCAATTGCCACCAACCGACAGGCCGCAGAGCGTATCCGCAAAATTGCCTCCAGTCGCCACGCCTGGCGGAGCATGGAGCTTCGCAAGAAATTGGCCGGCGCCGCTCACGAGCAAGAAGACAGCCGCCGCAGCCGCGAAGACGATCACGCGCGCGCGTAAATTCTTGGCAAAACAAATTGCCGCCCAAAGCGCCATGGCCGGAATGAGCAGCATGGCTCCCATGCGGATCGAGAGGGCGAGATCGATGCCGCAAATTGCCAGAATTGCGTGCGGTCGCGATCTCGACAGGGCTTGGACCAGGGACGGAATGGTCGCCAAGACAACGATAGAAGAAAGCGGCTCGGTCAATGTCGTAAAGATGAAAGGCCGCTCAATGATCAGAACAAACGCAACGAAGGCGGTTGCGACCCAGGGTCCGCGCCAGCGCGCGATGCTTCGCGCGGCGAAGAACAAAGCAATGGCGATCAAGATCGCCTGGATCAGAAGCGTGGTGGTGTAGGAATAGTTGGCCGCCAAGACCAAAGTGTCGCGAAAGGCTTGCGCGAGCGGGCGCTGCGCGGCGATGGGGTCCCAAGCAACACGCAACGAACTCTCGAAATAGGACCAAGCGTCCGACTCGAGGAATCAGGCTCGCGATGCTCATGTAGTTCTGGTCGAGCGGTCTAAATATGCCGCTCCATCCGCCCCCGCTCAGCATCAAAAGAAAAAACAAAATGAGCAGCGGCAGCCCTGCAAAGCGCCAAAACCGGGCCAATCCGTATTCGGATTTTTGTATCAGTGGCGCGTCCAAAATACTGGCGCTCCCCGCCCAGGACAGGAGCGCGCCAAATGCGCAAGCAGCCAAGATCCAGAGAGGGGCATAGGGCTCAAGGTAAGAAACGGCCCGCAAAGCCGGATGCAGCGTGAAAAATCGCGCCGTCGGCAGCGCGTCCCCGGCCCACATGCCGAAGATAATGGTTCCCGGATAGCCGACGCCGATGATCGCCGCCGCGGCGCTGAGCCCCCAAAACGGTACGAAGAAAAGCGGCGTCGCGGACGGCGGCAGCGTCTTTGGAAAGCCAGCTTTCGCGCGAGGCTGCTCCGCGGGACCTTGTGAGCTATCCATCACCGATCGCAATTGAGCCCGTCGGGCGAGATACTTCCGCCTTCGACACTAGATTGAGTTTGGGAGCAATGCAAAGAAAGCACGGAGCGATTCAATAGTCTGCGACGTAAGAATAGATCCGGTCATTGAAATTCGGGTTGGTCGAATCCGAAGCCGAGAAATAAAGCTGATCTTCCCAATGGCAAAAGCGGCCGAGGCCGAAGCTGCGAATAGTCTCGGGAGCGCTGTGGGCCAAGCCCAAAGGATTTCCATCCTCATAAAGCATGAGGCGCGACCGGCGCGGAAAATCGGGCGAATTCCGCCGCGTCTTTCAAATGCTCAAGCCGTGTTGCATAGAGGTAGCGTTCGCCCGAAACATAGGGGCCGGAGAGCAGGATGCGTTTGCGCGCTTGTTCGATTTCGCTCCATTGCCGATTGGCCGCGAGCTTGGCGAACAAATATTCCGTATTGCCTTCGCCTGCCTGGCAATTGACCAGGTCGAGTCCAATGCGCCCGCAAAACGAGACCGTATCCTTGAACCCGGCGAAGTCCATGGGATAGCCGCCAAGCCAGTCTTTCATGTCGGTCCAGAAAGCCATGCCGCGCCCGCCGTAGTCACCGCGAATAATGGTGAGGGGATTTCGGCCGGCCTTCAGCGAAGGGCGCACGACTGTACGCCACACATAGTCCAATTCCATCTTGCGTTTCTTGAAGTCGCTCGCCGCGTTATAGGCTCTCTTCACGTCTATCCACTGATGTGACGGCGGAGAGACGTAGATTTCCGGCGAATAGAGGGCGATATAAAGGACGGCATCGGGCTTGAGCGGGATCGACGCGTTGCGAATGGCCGTCCACATGTCGCCGGTGTGATGCAAAACACCCCAGGAATAAACGATGTCGAATTTGTCGAGCCCGTTCATATAGGTTTCGTCGAGAACCGAGCCTTGCTTGACGGTCCAAATGGCGGGAGATCCGGCGAGTTCGCGCAATTTGACCGTTGTCGAGACGGACTCTTCATCGTAGTCGAAGCTGAAGATGCGCTCCGCGCCAAGCCGAAATGCGGCCAAGGAATGCAATCCCGATCCGCTTCCTATGTCGAGGAAGCTCTTTCCTCGGAGATCTTCGACCCGAAGAAAATCTTTGAGGCGCTTTATGGATTGAGCGATCTTCTCTTCGGAAAGCGAGGTTTGAACGTATTTCGCCCAGTTCGCACCGAATTGAAATCGCATGTCGACGACCCGTTCAATGAGGTTGCGTGGCAAAAAAAGAAAGTGCTATCGCTCCGAGCGTCGGCAATCTCTCGCGAGCATATAGCCGGCCGGCCATCGCCGCGCTAGTGGAATTGCAAGAGCTGATTGCAGTCTTCATCCATTTGCCGGCAAGCGAGAGAATGGTAGTCTGCATCCGTAACCTAATGCAGGGGGTCAATCCCCAATTGCAACACCATTGGACGGGAACGCGGCCTCATGACTCCCAGGCGAATTCATTGGACGCGCGAGCTCGTTGCAAGCTTTTGGGACGGAATAGCCGAAACCAGGCTGGATGAACTTTCCTTTTCGGCGTTGAATGGAAAGACCTGCATGGAGGTCTTTCAGCCCTTTCTCGACAAGACGAAATCTTACTTGGACTTCGGCGGCGGCGACGGCCACTTCGCCGCTCTCTTATGCTCGCACGGATTCCGGGTTGCGACCTATGAGCTGTCCGGAGGTCGCAGCGACATCGCAAAGCAACGGCTCTCCGCCTACGGAGCAAACTACCTCGGATCAGTCAGCCCCGATACAGAGATGAGATTTGACGGAATTTTTCTCATCGAAGTGGCCGAGCACGTGCTGGATGAGGATGTCGAGCCGACGTACAGGCTCATTCGCTCGCTGCTCAAGCCGGGCGGCCTTTTGTTCCTGACCACGCCCAACAATGAGGATCTGGACTTAGGCTCGGCCTATGAACCGCAATCCGGCTTATTCTTCCACCGCTGGCAGCATGTCAGATCGTTCGACCGAGCGAAGCTTACCGCGATGTTGAAGCCATTCGGCCTGCATGAAGTGCTGATCCACCAAATCGATTTTAGGCCTGAATCTTTCGGTGCCATGAACGAGGCCATCGCCGAACGCCGTCTAAAGATTCCTTTTGCAACGATGCGCCCTATCACGATGACGCCTGGTCCAAACTTGGTCGGCTTGTTTTGCACGGAGCAGGGCAGGATAAAAGTCGGCGAAACTCCGTACCATATTTCGACAAGCACCGTGGCGCGGCTTCCAACCGACGCGTCGGCCATCGCGAAATCTCCCTTCGCCCGGATTTGGGATTTTGCAGCGCGATTTCCGCGTCTTCACAAGATTTGGAAATCCCCAAAGCAAGTCCCGGTTTCTGCCACGGATACGCGAGCGAATGCTTTGCTTTCCGGGCTGGCGAGACTGGATTTCAGCTCCATGAACACCGACCAGCGCTATTCCGTCTTGGAGCAATTGATTGCCGTTCTTGTTCCCGGCACTCATCTCTCGGAGATCGAGCGCAGCATGTTCTGCGATTATGAGTTTAGACAATTTTACGAAAAGTTCTCGGTCGAGAACTACAGAAGCTACGACAGGAAGTTCGCGATGCGGGAATTCGCGCGCTTGGCCATGAACTGCGAAGGAGCCTTTGCGGAATGCGGTGTGTTCAAGGGAGCAAGCGCCTACACTCTAGCGAAGGAACTGCAACGACGCGAACCCGATCGGCGCCTGCATCTCTATGATTTATTTCAAGGGCTTTCGTCGCCCGGATCATTGGACGGTACACATTGGACCAAGGGGGATTTGTCCGGCCGCCTAGACGAGGTGCAGAGCAATCTCAAAGATGTGGCCGCGCAGATCGTCTATCACCAGGGATGGATTCCCGACTGCTTCGATGAGAATTCAGAGCAAATGTTTTCGTTCGTACATATCGACGTTGATCTGCATCAGCCTACCTTGGACGCTCTTCAATATTTCTATCCCCGGATGTCCCCGCATGGGATCATCCTTTCCGATGATTATGGTTTTGAAACCTGCCCCGGCGCGAGGAAGGCATTCGACGATTTCTTCCGTGACAAAAAGGAAATGGTGATGCACCTGCCGACAGGTCAAGGCGTCGTCATTTGCAATATATAGCCGGACTGGCCGAACGGCGGTCTTCCGAGATTCGGGCCGCGCGTCTATCCCAATTATAATTGCTCGTCGAGCAGCGAAGCGAGGCTCGCGGCGTAGGCGCTTTTGGCCATGTCGTCGATCATGCGCCGCAAATCATGCTCGGAGATCCAGCCCGCCGTATAGGCGATCTCCTCCGGGCTCGCCACGATATGCGTCTGCCGCGCCTGAATGGTCCGGATGAATTCCGCCGCTTCGAGCAGAGACTTGGGCGTGCCCGTGTCGAGCCAGGCGAAGCCTCTGCCCATTTTTTTGACGTGCAATTCGCCGCGCGAAAGATAGGCATTGTTCAAATCCGTGATCTCGAGCTCGCCCCGCGCGGAAGGCTTCAGTTTCGCGGCGAATTCGGGCGCCCGCCCGTCATAGAAATAGAGGCCCGTGACTGCCCAGTTCGAACGCGGAGCCTTCGGCTTCTCTTCGATCGAATGCGCCCGCCCGTTGGCGTCGAATTCGACGACCCCATATCGCTCCGGGTCTTTGACGTGGTAGGCGAAGATGGTCGCGCCGCTTTGCGCCTGCGCCGCGGATTGCAACAGATCCGGAAGGCCGTGGCCGAAAAACAGATTGTCGCCAAGGACGAGGACCGAATTCCCGCCGCGCACAAAATCTGCCCCGATAATGTAAGCCTGCGCCAGTCCTTCGGGCCGCGGCTGCTCGGCATAAGCGAGCTTGATGCCCCATTGCGAGCCGTCTTTGAGAAGCCGCTGAAAGAGCGGCAGATCGTTCGGGGTCGATATGACGAGAATCTCCCGAATGCCGGCGAGCATCAAGGTCGACAAAGGATAATAGATCATCGGCTTGTCGTAGACCGGCAGGAGCTGCTTCGACACGACCCGCGTGATCGGGTGCAATCGCGTGCCGCTGCCGCCGGCGAGAATGATGCCGCGCATGATCCGTCCTAGCTGCTCTCGATGAGGCGCGCGACGACCGCGGGAAGCGAGTTGCGCCACGGCGGAAGAGCAAGGCCGTAGATCTCCGCCAATTTCTGCGTGTCGAGTCTCGAATTCCGCGGCCGGCGCGCCGGGCGTCGGATATTGCTCGGTCGCAATTCGTTGAACTGCGGTTGGCCTTCGGCCGAGGCGCGCGGCCTCCGTGAAGATCGCCTCGGCGAAATCCGCCCAAGATGCTGCGCCGGCACCGGCCATGTGAAAAATTCCGAAAAGACGTTCCTCGCCGGGCTACGCTTTCAACCTGTCGCAGATCGCGAGAATCCCGTCGGCAACGTCGAGCGCGCAGGTGGGCTGACCGATCTGATCGGCCACCACGCCGATCTTATCACGCGTCTCCGCAAGGCGCAGCATGGTTCGCACGAAGTTCGTGCCGAATGGGCTGTAAATCCAGGAGATTCGCAAGATGACATGATAGGGCGTCGCTTCTTTCACGGCCTGCTCGCCAGCGAGCTTCGAGCGGCCATAGGCGTTGATCGGCCCCGTCCGGTCGTCTTCACGATAAGGCCGGTCGAGCGTTCCGTCGAACACATAATCCGTCGAGAACTGGATGATCGGTATGCCAAGGCGCTTCGCGGCACGCGCGACGCTGCCGGCGCCGACGCCGTTGATTTCGTCGGCCAGCGCTTCGTCGGATTCGGCCTTATCGACGGCCGTATAGGCCGCGGCATTGACGATCACGTCGGGGGCGGCGGATTCGACGGCGCGCAGGATCGTTGAAGGGTCAGCGAGATCGAAGCTCGGGCGCGCGAGCGTGACAATCTCCGCGTCCCGCAGAGCGGCGCGTTCGACAAGCGATCGAGCGACCTGGCCTTGCGATCCTGTGACGGCGATCCGCATGTCAGTCGAAGAATTTGGGAAGATCGGCGAGACGCGGATTGCGGCGGTCCTTGTCCGAAAGGATCGCCTGCTTGGCGGCGATCCCCCAATCTATGCCGAGCGCCGGATCGTCCCAGGCGAGACCGCGATCATGATCGGGCGCATAATAATCGGTCACTTTGTAAAGCAGCTCGGTATCGGGCTCGAGCGTCAGATAGCCATGCGCGAAGCCGATCGGCACCAGCACCTGCCGCCAATTCTCCGCCGAAAGCTCGATGGCGACATGCCGGCCGAAGGTCGGCGACGACCGGCGCAGATCGACCGCGACATCGAGAACGCGGCCGCGCGCGACCCGAAGCAACTTGTGCTGAGCGAAGGGCGGCGATTGGAAGTGAAGCCCGCGCAGCGTCCCGCGTTCGGCGGAAAAGGCATGATTGTCCTGAACGAAATCGAGGCCGATTCCCGCCTCGGCGAATGCGCGCTGCGCATAGACTTCCGAAAAGAAACCGCGCCGATCCCCGAATTTTTTAACGGTGATGATCTTGATGTCCGGGATTTCGGCATCCTCGATATTCAGCATTGGTGGGATATTCCGAGAGTTAGATGGCCAGGCCAAGCCGTTCGCCGCGATACTTGTCGGAGCGGATCGCCTCCCACCATCGGCGATTGGCAAGATACCATGCGACGGTCTTGCGCAGGCCCTGCTCGAAATCGTGTCTTGGCTGCCAACCGAGGTCGCGTTTGATGCGGCTTGCATCGATCGCATAGCGCAGATCATGTCCCGGCCGGTCCGCGACGAAACCGACGAGCCTGCGGCGCGGTCCATCGCTGCCGGGCGAGAGTTCGTCGACGAGATCGCAGATCGCTTCCACGACATCGATGTTGCGCCGCTCGTTGCTGCAACCGATGTTATAGGTCGCGCCCGGGGCGCCGCTCAACGCGACCAGCAAAAGCGCCTCGGCATGATCCTCGACAAACAGCCAATCGCGAATATTGTCGCCCCGGCCATAAACGGGCAGAGCCCGTCCTTCCAAGCGCATTGATGATCGTCAAGGGTATGAGCTTTTCCGGGAAATGGTAGGGCCCATAGTTGTTCGAGCAGTTGGTGAGCAAAGTCGGCAGACCATAGGTGTGATGCCAGGCCCGCACGAGATGATCGGAGCCGGCCTTGGAGGCCGCGTAGGGCGAATTGGGCGCATAGGCCGTGTCTTCAGAAAAAAGCCCTGTCTCGCCCAGCGAGCCGAACACCTCGTCCGTCGATATATGGTGGAAGCGAAATCTGTCGCGCCGGCCCGCCGGCAAAGTGCGCCAATAGGCCAGCGCCGCCTGCAGCAGGACATAAGTTCCGACAAGATTCGTCTGGACGAATGCGCCGGGGCCATCAATCGAGCGGTCGACATGGCTCTCGGCGGCAAGATGCATGACGATGTCCGGTTCGAAATCCGAAAATGCGGATTTGACCGCAGCGGCATCGCAAATGTCGCTCTTGCGAAACGCATAGCGCGGATCATGCGCGACGGGCGCAAGGGAGGCGAGATTGCCCGCATAAGTCAGCTTGTCGAAGACCAGGACGCTGTGCGCCGTCTTTTCGACGATCCACCTCGTAACGGCAGATCCAATGAATCCCGCGCCGCCGGTGACCAGAATGCGCATGGAATTGCTCTTGCTCCAGAACGGCTCCGCCAAACTTATACCCATTGATCACCCCGGTCACAATTGCCGAAGTGCGGTCTCGAGAGGCCTAATCCGCATGCACGGAGCTAGGCTTGCGAGGCAAACGCTTCCTGCTCCGCGCGAATGGCTGCGGCACGCCATGGCTTGACCCTACGGGGCGGGAAAGCAAGCACGAACGAGGGGTTTTGCAGCCAGAGGTTCACATTGAAATAAGGATCGACTTCCAGCGCCGCTCCCCATCTCTTGCGCAGATAATCCAATTCGCGATTCGCCCGATCGATTTTGTCAGGGGCCGCATCGTTCCCGCGTGAGGCGAACTCGCGATGATAGAGAAGCGCAAAGGGAGTCCAGACGTTTCGATAGCCCCTCGCACGTATTTTCAGGCAGAGGTCCACATCGTTGTAGGCGACCATCAGATCGGTGGCATTGAGGCCGCCCACTTCTTCGAACAGGCTCTTGCGAAGAATCAAGCAGGCGCCCGTCACGGCAGAGACATTGGAGATCAGCGCAAGTCTGCCGAAGTAGCCAGCATCGCTCCGCTCGGCATTGGTATGCGCATGGTCCGGGCCCCAACCCAAGACGACCCCGCCATGCTGCACACGTTCATTGGCATAGAGAAGCTTTGCGCCGATCGCGCCATTCTCGGGCAGAACCGCGAGCGAAACCATCTCCGACAGCCAGCTGGGTTCGATGACATCGACATCATTGTTGATCAGGCCGATGATTTCGCCGCGCGCCTGCGCAACCGCCTTGTTGTTCATGTCGGAGTAATTGAACGGCCCCTCATAGCGCAGAATCCGGACGCGCTCATCCATGCTCAAACGCTTGAGAAGAGCAAGCGTGTCGGAATCATCGCTTTGGTGGTCGATGATAATGATCTCGATTAGCTGATACGTCGTCCGATTCAACAGGCCCTCGATGCAGGGCCCAAGAAGATCGTGGCGGTTACGCGTGGGAACGATCAGCGACACGAGAGGTGGCCGCGCCGGAAGCGGGTGGCGGACGCGGTCATAGTTCGGAAGGAGCGGATTTTCTTCGACCTCAGCGGCTTCCTTGCGGGCTACGAAATAGTCTCTTTTCGCGCGGCGCGCCGAGTCGATACAGCGTTCCAGTTGGCGCTCGGAAAACCTGCTTTCCCCGTCTCGCCAACGATAGAGCACGGCCGGAATGTGTTTAATCTTGTCGGCACGCGTCGCGGTGGCCGCGCGCAAAGCCAGATCGTAGTCCTGGCTACCTTCGTAGCCAGGACGAAATCCACCGACCTTTTCGATGAGCGAACGTCGATACACGCCGAGATGGCAGACCATATTTTGACTGAGAAGCAACTCCGGATTCCAATCCGTCTTGAAATATGGCGAATGCCTCCGTCCATGATCGTCGATCTTGTCTTCGTCCGAATAAATCAGATCCGCGTCCGGATGAGCATTCAACTCGACGGCAACTTCGTATAATGCGTGCGCCGGCAGAACGTCGTCGTGATCCATGAGCGCAACGAACTCGCCGGTGGCCAGCGCCAGCGCCGAATTGCTGGCTGCGGAAATGTTCCCATTCGACTCTGCGCCGCGCCCATTTGATGCGCCGATCTTGCGATGACATTTCCTTCAAGATCTCCGCGACGCGCGGCGACGGAGAGGCGTCGTCGGCGACGCACAGCTCCCAATTCGGGTAAAGCTGCGACCGAACCGAATCGAGCGCTTCGCGAAAGGCCTTTTCCGGAGCCTCGTAAGCCGGCATCACGATCGAGATCAACGGCCGATAGTCGAGCGCGCGGATATGGTCTTTGATCTCCTGGCGATCGCGGTCGGTGAGCGTGTCGTAGAGTTCGATCCATTTCCGATAGGATCGATCGGTGACCACCGAAGTTTCGGCAGCAACATTTCGCGACGCAAATTTTGTGACGAATTGGTATGGACTGAGAATGAGCCGTTCCAGGCGTTGGCCGAGCCGCCACCAGGGGGAGGCATTGATGCGCCTGAGATGGTACAAGCCCTGCACGATGTACGAATTTTTGTGAGCGGCGGAGACCTCCTGCTCGCGCAAGAGGCGGGCGATGGTTGCTTTCGCGTCCTTTTGCGCGCGCGCGAGATCGCGCGTCAGTTGCGCAATTCGCGCGTCCTTGTCAGCAGCGGATTCTTCCACTGGACATGGCCCGGCGGTCGCATCCTTCAGACTCGCATCAGGTATCGTCTTGGGGTCCGGCATTTCCAAAAGATGAAAGGGAAGTGGCCCGCCAAGCGCTCGCCGGACTTAAACCTTCGAGTGTCGCAGACGGTCGCGATGGTTGGTGAGGGTAGCACCAGGTCCGTGACAATGCCACCACGGCATGGTCCCGGCATCCTTCGGTCTGAATTCAGCCCATTCCAGCGCATGGCACAAGGCGGTGGCCGCGAGGAATTAGGGTCGTTTCGCGGCGAGCGCGAAGGACGGGCCGTTGCCAGCAAACGGGGCCTCAAAAGCAATTTCTATTTCTGAAAAACCCCATTTCCCGAGAAATCGCAAAATGTCCGAGCGCCGCAGCCAAGCCGATCCAGAGAGCACCCCTCCGCAATATCCGAGCGTGCTTTCGTCGCCCGAATACGACCGAAGATAATGCCTCACAGTCTCGCCTTCGAACTCGCAATCGACGATCGATACGATCGGCTTTGGGAGCGGATCCGGCAGATAATCATCCGGGTAAAAGTGCGTCCAGATGTGAAGTCGGTCGGTACGATCGGCCAGAAGTCGAAGCAGCTTTAACGGCTCCGCCATATGATAGAGAACCCCGGACGCCCAGATCATGTCGAATTTCCCCTGATGGGTCTCAAGCCAGGGGATAAAGTTGCCGAGAAGCACATGAGCTGAACCAATGCCGAGCAATTCCTTCGTAATCAAGCATTTCAAATAACTGCGCTTATTCCCTTCAATCGAAGTGATGCTCTTGGCTCCGGCTTGATGGAGCATGTAGGTGTGGCCACCCTCCAGTGGACCAAGCTCAAGCACGTCGGCCCCTTTCACGCCGCCCAGCTTCTCTATCGCCCAGGTCACCCGGTTATCGTCAAAGAGGGGCGCATATCCCCCAGTCTTTGCGTCGAGATTTGCGGGAAGGATAGAGATCCAGCCATCGATAATGTCGATTGTCGATTGCGGCGTCGGAGCGCATAAAATGCAAACATCATTTGGGACAAAATCGGCACCCCTCCGGAAGGAGTGTCGCCATGTCGATTGGATTCGGCGCCGCAGTTGAAATGGAATCACGTGATCCTCAAGGTTTGATGGAGGCGCATGAAATTACAACACGACATCGATCGACGTCACGTGTGCGTGGTTTTCGGCCTTCCTTGAAGGGCGTGGGCGAGCACGCCGGTCGTCTCATTCGGCCAGGGTTCCCATCCGTTCAAGAAACCATTGGTACGTGTCGGCAATGCCTTCGTCGAGGCCGATCGACGGTTTCCAGCCGAGCGCAGCCATCCGGCTCGAATCCATGAGCTTGCGTGGCGTTCCGTCGGGCTTGCTGCGGTCGAAGACGAGCCGGCCTTCAAATCCGACGATGCGCGCGATCTTCTCGGCGAGCTCGCGGATCGAAAGGTCCATGCCGGCGCCGCAATTGATCGGCTCGGCGCCGTCATATTTGTCGAGAAGGAAAAGGACGGCGTCGGCGAGATCCTCGACATGCAGAAATTCGCGCAGCGGCGTGCCAGAGCCCCACACGACGGCTTCGCTTTGGCCGGCCTGCTTGGCCTCGTGGAACTTGCGGATGAGCGCCGGCAACACATGGCTCGTCGCCAGATCGAAATTGTCATTCGGCCCATAGAGATTGCACGGCATGACCGAGATGTAATGGCGGCCGTGTTGCTTGCGGTAGGCCTGGCAGAGCTTGATCCCGGCGATCTTGGCGACGGCGTACCATTCGTTGGTCGGCTCGAGCGCGCCGGTCAGAAGCGCATCTTCGGTGATCGGCTGATGGGCGAATTTGGGATAGATGCAGGAAGAGCCCAAAAAGACCAGCCGTTCGACGCCGACCCGGTGCGCTTCGGCAATGACGTTGGTCTCGATCGCGAGATTGTCGCCGAGGAAGTCTGCCGGGAAGGAGTTGTTCGCCAATATGCCGCCGACCTTGGCGGCGGCAAGGATCACCGCGTCCGGCCGCTCCCGTTCCATATAGGCGCGCACATGCGCCTGTTCGCGCAGGTCGACCGATTCACGATCGGCGGTGAGAACCTCGACATTCTCGCGCGCCAACCGGCGCAGCACGGCCGCGCCGACCATCCCCTTGTGTCCGGCAAGGAAAATACGCGAAGCTTTCATTTCTTCACCTGCGGGCCGCGTCGCATCAGCGTCTTGAACGATTGCGGCCTCTAAAAATGACTGCGCGGCTTCCCCGCCATCAGATCGCTCGCCACCATTTCGGTGACAAGCTGCTCGAACGTCGTCTTGTGCCTCCAGCCGAGCTTTTCGCGCGCCTTGGCAGGGTCGCCCAGCAGATGATCGACTTCGGTGGGGCGACGATAATTGACATCGATCTCGATCAACGTCTTGCCGGTCTTGCGGTCGCGCCCGCGTTCCTCGACGCCCTTGCCTTCCCAGACGATCTCTATGCCGATCTCGGCAAAGGCCCGTTCGGCAAATTCGCGCACGGTATGGGCCTCGCCGGTCGCCAGCACGTAATCGTCGGGCTCGTCTTGCTGCAGAATTCGCCACATCCCGTCGACATAATCACGCGCGTGGCCCCAATCGCGCTTCGCATCGAGATTCCCGAGATAGAGCTTTTCCTGCCGTCCAAAGTGGATCGCGGCCACGGCACGGGTGATCTTGCGCGTTACGAATGTCTCGGCACGGGTCGGACCCTCGTGATTGAACAAAATCCCATTCGAGGCATGCAGATCATAGGCTTCGCGGTAATTCACCGTGATCCAATAGGCATAGAGTTTGGCGACGCCGTAAGGCGAGCGGGGATAGAAGGGCGTCGACTTATTCTGCGGGCTCGCCTGGGCTTTGCCGTAGAGCTCCGAAGTCGACGCCTGATAAAAGCGGGTCTTGCCGCCAAGATTGAGAATCCGGATCGCTTCGAGGAGCCGCAATGTCCCCAATGCGTCCGAGTTGGCGGTGTACTCCGGCGTTTCGAAGCTCACTTGCACGTGGCTCTGGGCCGCCAGATTATAGATCTCGTCCGGCTGGACCTCCTGGACGATGCGGATCAGATTGGTCGCATCCGTCATGTCTCCATAAGACATGAAGAAGCGCACATTCGCTTCATGCGGGTCGCGATAAAGGTGATCGACGCGATCGCTGTTGATCAGCGACGACCGGCGTTTGACCCCGTGGACGATGTATCCCTTGTCGAGAAGAAGCTCGGCGAGGAGAGCCCCATCCTGGCCGGTGATGCCCGTGATCAGAGCAACTTTTGGTGAGGACATCTGTCGCGGATTCCCTTTCACTGAGGCCAATCCTTTAGCGGGAATTTTTGGCGCTGCCTACGGCGCGGAGGGACATCGAAGCTCGCGGACTCACGCTCGGCATCTCGTCGGCGGCGTTCCAATTCGTTCCGCTTGCCCGCCCCCCGCGTTAACGCTAAATCCTCAGCGCGCGTGTATCGACTCTCGGCGCGGTCAAGCGACATGCCGGAGGTTTCAGCGTATAAGCCGTTGAATTTGTTATCTGTCCCGGTAGCTCAGCAGGATAGAGCGGCGGTTTCCTAAACCGTAGGTCAGGGGTTCGACTCCCTTCCGGGACGCCAAGGTATATTAACAAGCTATTGTTATATAATTGCTATTTACGGTCAAGAATAGGCGTATCCTAGGGCCCGTCCTAGCCAAAGAAAAAGCCGCCCGAGCGGCGGCCTCTTTCTCTTGATATGCGTGGTGCTACCTGATTTGCCGGATCGGCCAGAGCAATGCGACTGCGCGAATTTTGCTGCCGAGGTCATAGGCTGCCTGCGCGAGTGACTCAGCTTCCGTTTGCGTCAGGCTCGCCGGCTCCTCACCAAAAACCAATAGCAACGCCTGGGGGAAATCGTCCCACGCTTTGCGCATGTCAGCGAGCGCCCGCTTGCTCGCCTTGTCGTATGCAGCCTTGCATGTGACCTTCGCATGGATGTTCATTCACTTTGCCCCTGTGCCGAGCCCCGGCTGATTTCGAGGCTGTCAAAAAGGGCCGCGTTCCGTGAGGCGGGCATCTCGCCCTTTGCAGCCAAGTCCGCCGGGCAGATCGCCCAACGCAAAAGCACCATCGCTCTCAAACCGCATCCGGTGTCAACGACTTTTTACCTCTTAGGCCTGTTGGTACATTGCAAACGTGGCGTACACCCGCTATATGAGGGTCTGGGAGACGTTGCCTGGAACGGATTTCGACGATGCGCGACGAGCGATTCGCGATGAGGGTTGACCGTAAATTTCTGGAGTTGATCGACAACTGGCGGAGGCGCCAGCCCGACATTCCGCCACGCGCAGAGGCCGTTCGGCGGCTGGTCGAACGGGGGCTGGCGAAGGATACGCAGAATCGGGGGGCCGCCAGGGTACCCCTTTCCGTGGGCACCCCTCCCAACCCGCAATCTCTCGATCGCCCGATGACTCGGGCCGAGCGCGAAGCCATTAAGCGGGCGTTGCGCGGCCCGGAATGGGAAGCGTTTCGGGTTAAAAACGGCTTGAACAAGGCCACCATGACGAGGGCGGAGCTGCGAAACGCCGCCCCCTATTTTGGGATCAAGCCATGACCGCGCCCGAATGGGATTGGCCGCCACGCGGCAAACGTAGGCCGGGGATCATCAAAGGAAGAATTGAGAGCGAGCGAGTTGTGCTTGAGCTGCAGCGGCGCGCCGCGTCCGGCTGACATGGGAACAACGCTCTTGGGCTGATCCGCGAGTTGGGCGCGTCTGCCATTCGGTGTTCGCGTTCAGCATCTTAATCTGGAAGATCATCGCCGCGGCCGTTCTGACATTCGTCATCTTCGGCTGCGTGTGGTTCATTCTGGCGCTGCTAAGGGCGTGGCGTTGAGGCTCAAGGGCCGCGCATTCTCCCACCAAATCCGCCATGAAACAGGTCTTGATCAAAGGGGAGCCCAAAGTCGCGATAGGAGAAGCAAAATGCCCTATACACTTATCCAACGGAAGGCTTCAGAGAACGGGCTGATCTTCCCGACGATCCAAGTGCCCTCCCTTGAAGCTTGTCTTCGACAGGCGTTGAGTGACCCAGATGATTTTGTGATCCAAGACGAAAGGGGGATCGTCGATTACGAATTGGATGCGCTCGTCGAGCGTCAGATTAGGCCGCCACTGCGAAGTATCGGGCATTACCCCAGCTGTACCCGGCGCGTTAAATGAGCCAGCTAGACGAAATGGCGAAAAGAATACGCGGGAGTGGCAGGCTGGCTCCAATACGTCGATCGAGAGATGCGACGATTTCATCGTGTCAGGCTGACATCGCCCTGACATGCTAAGATAGCTCCAATGGATTTTTCAATTCGGGGTTTCAGCCAATGATTGCGACCGAACAGTTTGCCTACATGGACGAATTAGCCGACCGGATTGAGCGCCTTCAGCTTCTGTCGCCTTCGCCATGATCTGCGGGAGCTTAAGTCAAGACCCAGCAGGGGTGATTGTGCCAAAATGGTTACGTTCCGCGGCTCCGGGATTACATCGCTGTGAAGGAAGAGAAATCGTCGCCTGTCTCAGGCGGCACGAGGTTCCTTAGCTCACACGCGGCGGCGCCTTCGGGGTGGGGGTGCCTCCCTCCGCTCGATCTTGGATCCAAGCCATCCGCGATCGAAAGCAGGGAGAACGCCTTGGCTCCGCGGGGTCTCCCAAGCCTCGAACAGCTCCTTCAGCGCTGCCAATTCCTTTTCTGCAAATGTCACCTTAGGACACTCCCTTCCGATTCTAGTCGCCGCAATTTTCGCGGGGCCTGTTTATAAGGGCAAGCGACGCACTGGTCGGCGTGTGGCGCTGACGATATGCTTACTTCGAATCGCATGATTGGGAGTCATCAGGATGAGCGCGGACATTTCTTTTTCAGTTCGTTCCTTGGAAGCGCGTCGAATAACGCTGAGGTCCGACCATGGGCACGAATACGCATTTACAGTCTTCCCTGAGGGCGGCGAACTCGGCGAGTGCTGGATAGCGCCTTCGGCAAATTTCCTACCAGAACTCGATGCAGAGGAATCGCTCTCGGACGCCGAGCGAGGTGTCCCTCTGGCGAGAGTGGCAGGGGAAAGGCTCCTACGGGAAAGGAGGCTCCAATGAAGCTCTTGCGAAACCTACGCTTCATAGATTGGGAGCCGTTGGTTGGCAGAAGGCTCAAGATCATGAGCAAGCACAGAATGAGGAAAGGCACGTTTCTCGGTGTGGATGAGACCACGGAACTATGGAGATTGAGCGCTGGCGAGGGCGGAGTCTTCGAGTTTATGCCAGAAAAATGGAAGGTCTTCGAGTTACCGAATCGCACCGATGACAAGGCGGCACTGTCCATGGCCGCGTCGATCGGCGAAGACCCCTAAGCAGGGTGCCGGTGCGGCGACTGTCGCGCAAGCGTTGTGCTCGGATAGCGTGGCAAATCCGATTTGAATTCGATCTTAGAGGAGGCCCGCAAATGAGCCCGACGCAAGCAGCCGTTCGCCGACATGAGCTTACAGCTTAAATTGGAGGATGCCCGCCGTCGCGGCGACATCCCCGAAATGCGAAGTACTCGGCCCCTCCAGCATCTCATGCACGTGCAATTCGGAATCCCGCCCGCGAGTTTGCCGAAGCCCGGTCTTGGCGACCTTACCTGACGACGCGCAGCCGCGGCGCGCCCCGGAGGCGGTCATCTCTGCTTTACGCGACCAGTTTCAGCTCCGCCGTGAGCTGAACCCCGGGCGCCACCTCTCCATGACAAAATATGTGAGGGCCATCTATGTTTCCAGAGAACTTTATTTCAATCTCGTCCTTCCCGAAAAAGGAACTGCCTGGCACGTAGCGCTGGGCGCGAATTTCTGCCGACAATGTATCGCCGTTGGCAGCGTAAGACCCGACGTAGGTGAACAAGCCATCGCCTCCGAGCGCCTGCCCGCCGTTCAATACGATGACTCCGTGGCCGGGCGGGATGCCGGGACTCCTAAATTCCACTGTGTAGAGACCCTCACGTATTGTCACAACGGTTTCCTCCCGCTTTGGCAATTCGCTGTCGCGACGACACGAGCGCCACGCTTAAGCTCGATCGAGTCTGCAGGATAGCGAGCAAAGATGCTTTTGAAAACGTCGAGCGCCGTTGGAGGCTTGGCCACCGCGCCAGGACTTTGGATTCTCGGACTGGCGCCGAGCCGCCCTTCGCCCTACTCTGACTTGCCGACTCCAAGTGGAATTTGAAGCCACCGCGCATGACGAGCGAAATCAGACTGCGCGCTGCGATTAAGCGCGAACGAGGGCTAATAGCAGTGTTGCAAAGCAAGGTCAGCAACCCCACGCTGAGGAAGATGCTCCGCGACGCATCTAGTCTCATCGACTTAGCGGAAGAGTGTATCGAGCCGAGAGCGATGGCGCAGTCCCGATCCTCTGCCGATTTAGCGTGGTGGCTCCGTCAATGCGAAGCGTTGCTTGAGCCTGCGACGCTCCAAAGGGACTGTGTTGAGAGCATTGTTAGGAGATTTGGGTTCGACGTTCGATCGTTTCCAAGCTAGGGCTCATCGGGCTTTGGCGCCGAGGTTTTGATCCCCCGCCCCGCCATCCTGACAGCTTGCGTCTGGCTTATGTCAGCGCCTGTCAGCGTGTGGCGCCAAGGCGCCGAAGGCCATTCACTGTGGCATCTTGAATCAAAAGCCCTGCCCGGCAGCACTCCGAGCAGGGCCCCTTCGGGTGCGGGGTGCCACCCGAACTTCGGGCGCTTAGCCGGTTGCCGCCCGAGCACTACTCGGTGACGCCACTATTACTGCCGCCCAGACTGCCGGGATGGGCCAAGGTTCCGAGGCGGTGCTTGACGTTGGGGCGAGGGCGTAAGAGTGTCTTAGTTAATTCCCGAACTGCTCGGCTTATGCTATTTCTCCCCCTTCAAACCGGGAGCCATAATGAGCCGATATCTCGATGACCCAGGCGAGGCGTGGGATTTTGAGACCACCAACATACTGAAGCGAGCGCTAGACGAAGCTGTGCGACGCGCTCTGGCGGATGGCATCGAGACCGATAAGAACGGAGAACCTGTTCGCGATGCTCTAGCGAAGCAAATCGTCTCTATAGCGAAACGAGGCGAGCGGGATGAGAAGCGTCTCGTTGAAGGCGCGCTGGAACATCTTCGGCAATGATTTAGTTCACGAGCGTATGAGCACCTTGGGTCCTGCAGATGAAGTATCTCGTCACCGTCGGCTATGACCCGACGGGAGTTTACTACGTCTATTCCTCGGATGTCCCCGGTCTGCATGCATCGGCATGGAGTTCACAAGGCGCTTTCTGAAATCGTAAGAGCAGCGGTCCCCAATCTCGTTCACGACTTAAGCGCAAAGGTAAAAATCGAGGAGGGCCTTGTGCTTTGCAGGCTGCCGAAGCATTGACAACCAAAGTTTTTGAATTTCTCGGTGCAGCCGATCATGTATCGCGGCAACCTCCTCTACTTCGTTATCGGCGCGCTTGTCGTCGCGGTTATTGTGCTTTCGTACCAGCACTACGAGGATCGAAAACAGGGGCTGCATATCAGCATCGGCCCGAACGGAGCATCAGTCGAAGGCCAGTAGCGATGCCCGGCTCGGCCTTGCGTGCTCGCTGATCAGCACCAAAGTTTAAGCGAGCGATCCGGCCGGCGGCTCACGGGGCTGCCGGTCTTTTATTGGTCCACAAAACTCGATTGGTCGGGTCGTTTCAGAGCGCTGCTCTTTCGGAAGGTCTTTCGCTAGAATTGCGCTGCATGACCCTCGTCGCTACGAAGCAAACGATAAGCGCATCGATGGCCAGCCACACAATTGCCGCCGCCAGCCATGGATGGCCCGCCGCGAAGGAGTGGTAGCCGATCATTTGGTGCATCGGAGGTCGATGGCCTGATTCGCCGCTCAAAATAATCGGCGCTCCCTCAACGCTTCGTCAATCGGCTGCGTCTGCCACATTGAATCGAAAACCCTGCCCGGCGGCACTCCGAGCAGGGCCTTACTTTTCGAGCGGCAGGGGTTTCCGCCCAAAACACAACTAACGCAACGCAAGCCCCACCCGGCGTGGGGGCAGGCCGGGCGGGCCTCCCCTTCGAGCCGACCCCGGCCCGAAGACCACATCAGCAACGCTAGAATTGAACTTGCTGGCGAAAGTTCCGTTACGCGGAAAGGGCCGCCCCGCCCGGGGTCGGTTCCAAGCCGGGCCAATCACGTGCTCAGGGCTCTAGGTGTCGCGTGGCCAGCTAAACTCGGCTGGCGTGTCGGTCTTAGACCGCAAGCCCAGCTCCTCCGCCTTCAGCTTCACTTCGCTGAGCGTGCTGGACCGGCCAAGCAAGTGCGCGGCCTCTTGAATGCTCTCGCCCCAGGCAAGCGCATGTCTCAATTCCCGTAAATCCATTTGGGACCACGGCTTGTTGTCATTCGCATTTCGAATCATCAAGCCACTCCCTCGCTGTTGAGGGCGCGACGCACCTGAACCGTAGCTTCCGCAATGTCCTTTTGCGCCGAAGCCCGCTACGGCGAAATTAGCTCGACGGCATTAGGTTCCATGGGGTTTTGCTGAGTTGCTCGCGCGCATCGCTCAAGGTGCGGAAGCCGCCAAGAGGCGCTACATAAGAAGTATGTGCGGACGCTTCACCCAAAACTACACTTGGCACCAGGTCCATGAGTTTCTGAGCGTGTTCGGCGCGCCGCAGAACCTTCAGGCGCGCTATAACATCGCGCCGACGACTCTCATCGACATGGTACGCCACGACGCCGATGGCCGGCGCGAACTTGTGCGCGGCGTTCGCTGGGGCCTAATCCCGAACTGGTGGAAGAAGCCCCTTAAAGACCTGCCGGCGACATTCAATGCGCGCGTTGAAACAGTCGCCGAAAAGCCGATGTTCCGAGGCGCCTACAGAAGCCGGCGCTGTGTCGTTCCAGCGTCGGGATTTTATGAATGGACGGGACCAAAGGGCGCCAAGCAGCCTCATATCTTCGTCGATGCGCAAGGCCATCCGATACTCGCCCTCGCTGGCCTCTGGGAACGCTGGCGAGACCCGCACACGCGCGATGACATTCTGTCGTGTACGTTGATTGTCACTGAGCCGACCAAATGGATGCTGCCCTATCACGACCGAATGCCCGTGCTTTTGCAGCAAGCCGAAATCGACCGCTGGCTTTCCGGCGAGATGGAAGCCAAGGAACTGCACCCAGCCTCAGAGTTGGCGCTACGAGAATGGCCCATCGATAGGCGGATGAACAAGGCCGACGTTGGCGATGACGACCCAACGCTGTTGCAGCCGATTGAGTTGGGGCTGCTGTAGGCAACGTCAACCCGCACGATGCTTCAGCCGAAGGTTGAAGAAGTCAGCTCGTCGTCAACGCCTGCGTACAATCCTACATGCTTGAGGGTGCTCGACACACCAGGTGTGCCAGACGGTCTGATGATTGGTTTCCGCGCGACGCCGAGACTCTCTAGGAGCGCCACCGTGTGATCCGAACGATCCATGCTGAAAGTAGCCGTGCCCGTTTCCGCCCCCGTGTGTGCTCGCGATTGCGCCGGTCGCCGTTATCAACATCACAAGCGCAGACGACACGCAGACGCCAATGATGATGGCTTTCATCTTACGCCCCCTTGCGGAGCCCGTCGGTGACAATCCGATCATAGACGCCAGCGGCACCGACGAGCGAGGCAGGCTGTACGGCCCCTTTTTCAACGCTTGTGCAGCCCGGATCGATGAGGCGATGCGCGAGAAGCTGGTGCCGTTAACTGCGTTGGAAGGCTCGGCTTAAAACGTCACCGACAAGCATAGGGGTGCCAATGGCACCAACCTCTGCCTCCGCCCCAGCCCCTTCCTCTACCCCAACCTCCTCTACCCCAACCTCCTCTGCCTCCTCTGCCGCCTCTCCAAGCCTGAGCAGGCGTCGTTGAAGCGGTCATTGCGAGACCCGAAATCCCGATAACGCTGACGGCGTGGCCTAGCCCATAAGTCGCCACTATGGCTATTATCGCCAGCGCTCGAATGAAGGACCGAGCCAAGCTACGGGCTCTCTCGATGATTTTCGTACTCAATTTGGAGGTCATCTGCGCCATTTCCCAATTCTCCCCAATGGGAAAACGGTAGCATGCCATCAGGAGACCGCAACGCTCTCGGGCGCACCCGAGGGTATTTTGAGCAATTAGACTTTTCGACTGTATCGCCCGGCTCGGAAGTCATCAGTTGGCGAGCTAGTGACGCCGCACCACCGAGCAAGGCGCGATGCCGTGGCCGCGACGACTGTCTTGCCAATAACGACAAGCCGGGGCAAATTTGGACTGGAGGGCGGGGGCTATCGGGGGGAATGCCGGATAATAGATTTCGAGTGCCTAGCTGCGGCACCTCCGATTATCCATGCCCGAAATCCTAGGATTTTCAGACATGGCTTTATCAGACACGGCTTTATATGAACTCAGATCATTTATGGGGCGCCGCTCGGCGCGCATTTTCGACTTCGCGGTCCTCGCAATAGTGACCCTAGCGGCACTTTTCTGGTGCTACGAAGTCGAAGTGTTCCCGACCGACTCTAAGCCCCGCACACTAGAGCTGGACGAGCTGTTACTCGTCTCGACCATCTTCTGTGCCGGACTTTTCGTTTGTGCGCTCCGCTCGCTGGCCGAACAACAGCGCGAGATCGCCGTGAAACCCACGTTAGAGCCGCCCCGGGAGCGCGTCGCTCCGTCTCACTCCCATAACACAAAAGCAAGTCTGTGGTCCCGTTGCGGAGCAGCCGGAATGCCGCCTTTCGCCCGCTGCGCTCCAATCGGACCGACGCCGCCAGGGCGACCCTCGAAGAATGCGGAAATAGAGGCGGCTATCGACGCTCTTACGGCTGAGGGCGTCGATCTGTCTAAGCTCGCCCGCAAGGACGCTTACTCGCGGATACGTCAGAAGGCAGCAAAGCTTGGAGCCAAGGTCGGGGTCGGGTTTAGCGACCCGGTTATTCAAAGATTGCTTGTTAGGCGCTACGGCCCCCGAATTTGAGATCAAAAAGTCAAAACTATTTTGAGCATTAGACTTTTCGACTCTCCTGCTCGGCTATCTCGCCCGTCGCAATTCTTCATGACATGACAACGTCACCGCTCACGTCCGGGGAGGGGCTGCGCGTCATCAAGAGGGATTTTTGCCATGCGAAGGATATTATTTGCCACGCTTCTAATTGCCTCAGCCGCCATCGCGAGCCCAATGCTAACGGCCCCTGCCCGCGCCGTGAGCAACTATCCTCCGGGAGGGGGAGGACTTGGAAGCACCGGCTCATATTGCACGGGTTCGCTTAGAGTCTGCCTGCAAGGCTGCGTAGGTCTCCCGCCTCAACAATATACGTGGTGCCATACCAATTGCATTCTCAACAACCAAAGGTGCCTGGGCTATCCCCTGGTGAAAAAGCCAAGGCCGAAACCAATTGGAACAAGACCGATTGTAACTAAACCAATTGCAAATGCGCCGGTCGAAAGCAAGCCGCCGGTTATTGAAGAACGCGAGAGCCACTCCCACGGAGGCGGCGGGGGCGGCGGAAAACGGTGACATGACTGAGTGATCGCGGGCAAGGGAGGTTTCAATGCCCGAATTTTTTGATCAGATGCCGTAGACCGTTGTTCCGGGGCCGACATAGCTACCGAACGAATCCGGGCCTCCAGAGATCGACTTCGGGAAAAGCGATAGCTGCACCTGGCGCTTCGTGGTGTTCTTGGCGATGACCTTGCCGTCGAGCTTCATCGTGTTGTTGATCGTGATCTCGCATTTGGCAGAGCCCTGCACGCTGGCCTGGAGCGCGCGAGCCATGTCGGCCTCGGCGCGAATCTCGCTCGGGGTGCTCAGGCTCGCTTCGATGATGCCTCCTGACGCGCCGCCGCCAATATAGCTCGAGTGATGCACGCCTCGGCCGACTTGCGGATTCGTCAGCCAGTTGGAGAAGGCGTTCTTGAAGTCAGCGCCGATCCCCGCGATTGCAGCTTTGATCGATTCGCTTATCAGACCTGGAAGCGCGATGAGTTCGGTCTTGAAGTTCATGGCGACGGTCACAAAGAAGGTCTGGATTTCCTTCGCCAGATTGTCGTGCCATGCGTCGGCGCTCTTGCGGAAGTTCGCGGCCCAATCGCTGTTCTTCAGCGCCGTCGCTGCGCCGGCAAGACCTATGAGGCCCGCGGCGATCCAGCCGGCCGGCCCGAGCGCGGCGAGGAGCGCACCGCGCCGCCGCCAATCAGGGAGACGCCAAGAACGCCTATGCCGATGGCGATGTCCTGGATCGTCTTCGGGTTCATTTTATAGACGCTGGCGCTCAACCAGTTGATGGCGTCGGTCATCTTGTTGATGAGCGATATTTCGATCGACGCATTCGGCCCGGCGACGGCCTGCATGAGGTTCGTCCACGCCGTACCAAGATCGTTCTCGGCGGTGGAGAGATTGTTGTTGATGTCGTTTGTGTATTGATCGTTGATGCCAAGCGACGCCAAAAGGCGCGCGCGCTCTCGGTGCATCTGGGGATTGTTGCGCATCAGATCGGAGAACAGCCTGATTTCCGTCTGCTGACCGAGCATCCTGAACAGCTCTTTGATCTGCGCGTCGGTGTCCTTGATGCCGTGCTGACTGAGCGTCTTCATGAGATAGTCAGCCGCCAAGAGCGGGTCTTTCGCGAGATCGCGGCCGAACTCTGTGTCGAGAGACTTCTCGGAAAAGAGGATGTGACCGCCGCGGCCCACACTGAAATCGCCGACGAGACCCATCTTTTGCAATTCAGCGGCCATCGGCTGGGTCATGCGACCGCCGACGAATTGCCGGAAGCTGCTCATCAGCGACGTGCCGGCGCGGAATCCGCCGAGCCCCTGAGACGCCATGAACATCGTCATCAGGCCATTGTCGTCGAGTGTCGACAGCGACGCCCCGCCCTGCTTGGCGAGCTGTAGCAACGTCGCCGGGTCGACCTTGCCGTGCGTTCCCGCTTCCACCTTGGCGACGAGATCGAGGTAACGGTCGAGCCGGTCTATGTCGACCTTGTGCGTGTCAGGATTAACGAACTTGCTCATCAGGTCGGCTGACCGGAGCAACGAATAGATTTCGTTCTGCGCGCCCTCATAATCCCCGGTGATTGAGCCTTGAACTACTGCGAATTTGGCAAGCTCCGGCATGATCCTTTTAACGCCCTCAACACCGAGAATGCTGTAGCCTTGCGTCGCGATTCCCAGGTTGCTTGCCTCAGTCGAGCCGCGCACGCCGAGAGCGGTTGACTTTGCAAGCTGGTCAATGCTGGCGATCTGCGCCTGCGGGATTTTGAAGTTTTGAAGCGCGACAAGGTTTTTCGTCAGTTCCTTGGCTTCGTCGCCGATGCTTTTCCACATGCCGAGCAGGGCCGCGCCTGCCGCGAGGGCCACGCCGCCGCCGATCGCAACGTGCAATCGATTGAAGCTGCTAGTCACCGCCTTCACGCCGACATCGACCCCGAGAATTTGCCGCGACAACATCGAAAGGAACGCCGGAGCGTTCGATGTCATCTGAAGCGCAACGGCAATTTTGTAAACGTCGCTCATCTCTCAGCTTTCTGTGTCGATCGGCACGCGGTAGCCGCTCACCAAGGCATAAAGAGCTAAGGCGTCGGCGGGCGGCCCCTCGGAGTCGTCTTTTTTCAGGACCAGCAGCCGAGCAATGGCCTTGCGTGGCAGTTTTATTGCCATGACTGCGAAGCTCGATGTCTCCGGCGCGATGAAATCGCCGACGACGGTTTGGCCATCGGCCAACATCGCGCGCATCAGCCTCTCAACCTCGCCGGCCGCAGCCGGGCGGACTCTATAATTCGCCTGGGGATGCTGAATGAACCAATGCCTGTCAGGATTAATGTCAGCCATGTCAGCGGGTCTCGCCATAGATCGCGAGGGCCGCAGCCAGCGCCACTTCGATAAGCTGCCGCTCGATCTCGCGAAGTTGCTCGCGATTGCGCACGTCGAGCGCATCAAGCGTTGCCTTGTCGAGCCTACGCAAAAGTAAATCAGCCACAGTGATTCATCCTTTCTTCGAAACCCCTGGGAACCTGTTCCTCACCGGCGCGTTAAGTCGTCAGTTTCGGCGTCAAGCTTCGGCAAGAGACAACCACACGCCAACGCGGCGCGTCTGCGCCAGAGCTGCCACCGCCGAAATTCTTTGTCGGAGCTGGTAACCGGCCGCGACGCGGTCTAGTCCGCCGACCTCGCGCCTGGCTCGCAGCTTTATGAGTCCGCGTAATCGTCTCTCGGTGCGCGCGGCCGGCGTGATCTCCGGCCGCGCAGTGATTCAAAAACGAGCGCGGCATCTCAGCCTCCTCAATATTTGATTTCGAATGCGACGATCTGCGTCGGCGTCAATGTTGGGACAGCGTTGCCGGAGCCGCCCGACGGAACGGCGGTCGCGGGGACATAGAGTGTCACGCCGGTACCCACCCCATTGACATTAAGGTTCAGGGTTCCGGGCTCCGCCGAAATTACTGAAGTCCACGTCGTCGGCCCGGTGTTCGTCCCGGGCGCGATAAAGCTAATCTCGACGCCGACGAGATCAGCCAGAGTCGAGAGGTTAGCGAGCTGCGCAGTCTGCGCATTGGCGGTTCCGCCGGCATTCCTCGCGAATGTTTCTTGTTCCATCATTACGCGGCCTTTCCGTATTTCCGTTCCAACGATTTGATGAATTGGCCGGTCTGTTTGTCGCGCAGCCGGCGGCGCGTTTCGGCGTCGTGTTGCCGAATAGCGGCGGCGAACTCGGCGGCGGATAAGGTGCGCGCGTCGGGCAGTTTCCTGTCGGGCTTGTCGGTCATGGGGCGGCCTGAGCGGTGGGCGCGCGGAGCACGGCGGCATAGACCCGGCCGGGTAATTCGCTGGCAGCGGCTTCGGCGGAGGCGACGGGAGCGGCGGCGGCTTCGGCAAGGGCGTCAACGGCAAACTCGGCCTGCGCCGGCGCGGCGCTGATAGGTTCGACGACAATAGCGGCGCCCGGCGCCGGGGCGCCCTGAGCGAGCGCGACGCTTAAAGAGGCGTGGCATGCGACTAAGCTGTCCTCGACGGTCGTTTGCCATGCGAGAAGATCGGCGACGCTGCCGACCGTCCCCAGGGCCACGTCGAGCGCGTTAATGCGCGTTTGAAGCCCGAGAAGCACGGCGCGCGCTGGTCCGGCGTTCTTTGCGCGGAAAAGGTCCTGGCGCTGCCGTTCTGCGTCGAGTTGCCGGAATCCACGATCGCGATCGGCGATGAGCTTCCGCGCGGTCAAAGTTTCATTTTCAATTCGCAACATCTCGACGGAAAGCTGCAAAAAAAAATCGGTGGCCGTGCAAAGCTGTGCTGCCGCCGGCTTGTCGGCGATGGCGCGCCAGAAGGAATCGGCCTCGGATCGAAACGCGGACGGCCGATTCACGCGAAGCGCGGAGAGCGCAAGCCTCACGTCGTTGAGCCTGGAGACAAGCGTCATCGGATTTTCGCTCAGAGCGATTTCGGCGGATTTCTGAGGTCACGTTTCAATTCCTATGCGAGAAAGTTCGGATTTCACGTGCTCGAAGGCGCGGACGGCGCCTAGCAAACCGGCGAAGAGCCGGGCAGCCGACGGCGTGTCGAGCTTGGATGCGGCGATGCCGCGGAGATAACTCGGATTTTCGGAGTCAAGCCTCGCCCGGTAGCGGCTTATCGTGCACTCGGACACGGCGAAGCGCTTGGCGATCTCGCGGCCCGTGACACGCGCGCCGAGCAGATAGTCGATTTCGAGCTTCCTGGGGTGAGACTCGATCGGGGGGCGGCGGCGTGGCATGGAGACTTTCGGGTTGATGGGCGGCCGACTTGCGGGGAAAAGTCAGCCGCCCGGGGCAAGGACTTGCCGTGAGCGGATTTCCCGGCCGCTCGAAAATAAGATATGTTCCCCGTTCGTTCTAGGCAAGCAAATAGCGTTCATTTTTCACAGGTGTGATGGGACTCGACTTTCTGGCTGCTTTATAACGGTTCCAAATCTTACTTTTTTCAAAAAATGAAATCTGTCTGCGGGTGGAAGGCGCCCGGATTCCAGGCCGCCGAATCGAAGTCATAGGGGGGGTCGTCGCCTGACATGTCAGCGTGCCGGTGCGGGCATGTCAGCGGCGAGAGACCCATACGCCGTCGAGTGCGCGTCTAGGTGGACAGGGATCGAGCAAGCGCCATCGCCGATTTAGGCTTGACAGGCTATGCAATGGTGCGTCTCAATCTAATCAACGCTCGTCGATACGTTTGATACGGGGCTTCTGATATGGCTGAGGGCAAATTCGTCGTCTACTTTCGCGTCTCCACTGCCAGACAGGGCCGGAGCGGTTTGGAACTCGATGCACAGCGCGCCGCGACGCAAGCCTACCTGAACGGCGGCAACTGGCAGGTCGTCGCCGAATTTACGGAAATCGAATCGGGCAAGCACAACGATCGGCCGAAGCTCGCCGAAGCCTTCAAGGCTTGCCGCGTCTACGGCGCAAGGCTTTTGATCGCGAAGCTCGACAGGCTTTCGCGCAATGCGGCCTTCACAATGGGCCTCAGAGATGCCGGCGTTGATTTCGTATGCGCCGACAACCCGCACGCAACGCCACTTACAATCGGCGTCCTGGCCGTTGTGAATGAGGAGGAACGCCGGGTAATCAGCGAGCGCACGATTGCCGCGCTGGCCGCCAAGCGGGACTGGTACGCCAAGCTTACCAGAGAAATGCGTGCGGAGCTTCGCAAGGCTGGCAAGGCCACGTCGCT
Source organism: uncultured Alphaproteobacteria bacterium (assembly GCA_963759985.1). Taxonomy (GTDB): domain Bacteria; phylum Pseudomonadota; class Alphaproteobacteria; order Rhizobiales; family Beijerinckiaceae; genus Methylovirgula. Next base: position 17,444 of record CAVXBI010000001.1, on the reverse strand, counting down.
AGGCGGCAATCGAGGCCACGTTATCACTGCCGAAGCCGCCGCAGCCGGGCGCGCCGTCATCGCCAAGCGAGTCGTAGCTCGCATGAGCGACATTGCGCCGATCGTCAGGGAATTGCGCGGAGCTGGGGTTACGAGCCTATGGGCTCTTGCCAGGGAATTGACGGCGCGAGGCATCCCAACGAGTCGTGGCTTGAAGACATGGACGGCGGCAGGCGTGGCGCGCGTTCTGGGGGCCTGACAATGGCCGAAGCAGCCCTCTTCCGCGATCGATTGCGCTTTGTCGCCAGCGCCGCTGTTGCGCGAAGCCGGGGCCGTGGAATTCATCGCGGCAGGCGTCCGACCTTCACGCTCGACAAGCTCGGGCTGATCGATCAGATGATCCAGGCCGGCGCGAGCTATTGCCAGATCGAGAAGGCGACGAGGGTTTGCAGGCGCACCATCGGGCGCATCATCGCCGATCGGCCCTGGGCTCTGCGGGCGCTCGCGCGTTGGGCCTGACAGGGCATGTCAGGCTTACTTTTTTCGTTGGGGGGTGAGCGAGCCGCGCGATATGGCGGGACTTACCGTCACGGGTGGTCCGGCCTGACGAGGCGAGGCTTCCTGGGGAGTTCCGGCCTATGCGCCGGGCTCATAGAAATTTCGGCGCGGTTTTCGGCGTAGTCATTTTCTGGGGCGCTTGTCGTCAACGAAGGGTCATGCAGCGGCGCTAGGCTCGGCGTGCTCAGGACCTTTGGGCTCTGCGCCCCAATCACTGCCCCGTTTAACCGCGGGGCTTTTTTGTCCGGCCGGCGCTGTCGTCGCATGATCGCCCGTTCGGCTTTACCGTCGGCGATGATCTTTGCGAGCCGGAATGGCGGCGGGGTCGCCCTGATGCTGGCTAGGGCAAGTGGCGGCCTCCAAACTAATAGAACCTACCTATCTAAATTCTTACTAAGCGGATGCAGACTTAGACTTAGACTTAGACTTAGACTTAGACTTAGACTTAGACTTAGACTTAGACTTAGACTTAGACTTAGACTTAGACTTAGACTTAGACTTAGACTTAGACTTAGACTTAGACTTAGACTTAGACTTAGACTTAGACTTAGACTTAGACTTAGACTTAGACTTAGAAGGGTTGACAGGTCTGTTGTCCGGATGAACAGACCTGTTAACAGGATTCAATCCAGACCGCAGTGCATTCGGTTATTGTGTCGCCTCCGGTCACTTTCCGCGATTGTCGTGTCGAGGGCTAGGCGCGCGCCCGCATGGCCGTCCTTCGCCATTTCCTCCAATCTCTCCCGAGCCGCCCAGGCTGCCTCATCATTGCCCATGGCGGCTTGCACGAGCCGGCCGGTTTCGGTCTGCTTCCGCCGTGCCGGTTTCTTCATAAATTCGTTGAGGGCAACTTCCGATACGATCGGGTGATAAAAGCGACCGTCTTTGCACCTTTGCCAGCCATGTAACGCCCCGGCCTTGGCCGCCTTCCAGCTGGTTACGTCACGGCCATAACCGGCGTTCTGCGCCAGCCAATGGTCGTCGTCCGGGACACTTCCCGCAGGTACTTCCGTCCATGATGCAAGAAACAACGCGACGTGGGCCTTGTATTCGTCGCCGCTTCCTTGGAAAGACTTGTTCTCGTCAAGCCATTGCTTAATAACGAATTTCATCCAGTCCATTTTTGCTACGTCAATATCGCATGGTATCGGTGGATCAGGTAGAGATTCATTGAATCTCCCCTTGACAATATTTCCGGGTTCGTTTATGTATTCGCCTGCGATCACGGATTCTGTTGTGTTTGCCTTTGCGATCTCGGTTAAGCTCTCGTTGCCTTTGCGATCTCGGGTTCCATCTTGACTATCCTTTGTTGATCGTCGATGTGTTCTGGATGATTGCCTTTAGGGGCGGTAGGTCTAGTGAGCCTGCCGCCCTTTTTCTTGGTGTCGTCTTCAAGCCGCCTCGCGATCGGCCTCAACTCTGCCCTCGATCAGTGCGGAGATGCTGGCGGTTGTGACGCGCTGCTCACGGGAGAGCGGGAACGTCTTCAACTTGCCGGCGCGGATCAATTTCCAAACGGTCGAGTAGCCGCAGTCCAAGGCTTTCGCGGTCTCTTTGACACGAAGGCCGCCCCTCGTCCGCCAATCGTCACTTGCGTCTGTCATGAGCCGTCGCCTTTCTGATGGCTCAATATTACGCGCCACGGTTCTCTATGTCTCCCGATGGATCGACAGAAAAATTTTTTGTGGAAAGCCGCCCTAACCGCTTCGTGAGCCGCAGTATTTTCCCCAGTCGCTCATCAAGGCGCGCCGCTTCTCCAACTGATCGCCGCGATTGTAGGCGCGCGAGACGGATGTTCCGACGCTGTGCGCGAGCGCTTCTTCGATTACTTCATGCGCATGGTCCGTCATATCGTGCGCCCACGTTGAAAGCGATGTTCGGAATCCATGCAGACACGCGCCATTGACGCCCATGCGCTCCATCAACTGGGCCGCCGCTTGATCCGAAAGCTTTTTGCCGCGAGGACTCGGGAAGCAGAGGCTATCGGGGAATCCATCGCCGCGGAGGGCAGCTTCGTCTAAAATTTCCAATGCGCGGCTTGATAGCGGAATGCGCGTCGGTCTGCCGGACTTCTTGCCCGTCTTTGTGCGCTCCGGGGGGATGACCCACAGTGATTCGCTTCGATTGACTTCGGCGAAGGTCATGGCGCGCGCTTCGTCAGATCGGCACGCCGTCAGGACAACAAATTCAGTCAGCCGGGCCGCGATTGCCGGACGCTGGCGCAGCTTCTCGACGAATGCCGGAACGTCGCGCCATCCCATTGCCGGCCAGTGCTTCTCCGGTGTTTCGCGGTCAGGAAGAACGAGAGCAAGGTTCCCCGCCCACGCCGCAGGATTTGGGCCGTCCCTGAGATCGAGAGGCTTTGCAAAATCGAGAACCTTGGCGATATGGATTCGCAGCTTCTTCCCAGTTGGCCATCGAGTGCGCCACACGGGCTCGACGACTGACAAGACGTGATTGGTGTCCATGTCGGCTATCGGCACGCCGCGAATTGGCCGCGCTAGTTCCGTCAGGCTGCGAACCCACTGCCGCCGATGCGCTTTGTTCTTGAATAGCGCCACGCGCTCTTTGATGAACCGATCGGCAACGTCGCCGAATGTCAGCCCCTTAGAGCGCCTTTTCTCGGCGACGGGATCAATGCCATTGCAAATCTGCCGATGAGCTTCCTCGGCCCTGCTACGCGCTTCTGCGAGACCCACGCGCGGATAGGGACCCAGGCCCATTTCTTTTTGTTTCTTTCCTCGCGACCACATGAACGTCCAGCTCTTCGTGCCGGCACTCGAGACACTGAGATAAAGGTTGCCTCCATCGGCATGTCGGCCGGGTTTCTTGATCGACGCGATGCCTCGAGCAGTGAGCCGCCCCATAATTCTTTCCCTAGCGCCTTCCCTAGTCGCCGACGTAGACTGTAGGACACATACGGAGCCATATGCAACCTAGCTGATAAGCTAACCTGCTGACATATGTGCATTTGTTTGTTCGCCAATGGCTCTGTGTGTCTAGCGCCGGCGTCCTTCCGGGACGCCAATTGCAAGCCTTGGGCTTTACACGAACTTCCATGAACTTTCGAAAACGGGAGCTTCTGACCGTTGCCGCGCCAAAGTCCCGCGCCACATGCTTTGTCGGTTCAAGCTGCCCGCAACCGCCGTTGCGCGCAAAGAACTGGTCTGGATGGAGCGTGGAGTTTCACATGACGCATGATTCAGGATCTCGCGCCGGTGTCGCGGCCGCGGCTGCGGCACTTTTCGCCGCTCTGCTTCTGTCGAACGGTCCAACGGCGCGTTCTCAGCCTGCCGGCAATTCCGCCACGGCTTGCCCCGGCGACAACGGTGGCATCACGCTCTCCCCCGGTTTCTGCGCGACCGTCTTCGCCGACAACCTCGGCCATGCCAGGCATCTCGTCGTCGCCCCCAACGGCGTCGTCTACGTCAACACGTGGAGCGGCGCCTATTACCAATTCGGCAAAGTGCCGGCCGGCGGTTTCCTCCTGGCGTTGAAGGACAGCACGGGCAGCGGTCATGCCGATATTATCGAGCGCTTCGGTCCCGGGATCACGGAAGGCGCGGCGGGAGGAACGGGCATCGCCTTCTACAAGGATGCGATCTATGCCGAGGAAAAGGACAAGATCGTCCGCTATGCGCTGCCAGCAGGCGCAGTCGTTCCGAAAGGGCCGCCGGAGGTGATTGTCTCGGGATTGCCGCTCACCGGCGATCACCCGATGCATCCTTTCGTGATCGACACGCAAGGCCGTCTTTACGTCGATCTCGGCTCCGCGACCAACTCCTGCCAGCTCAGGAACCGGATGCTTGAATTGCCCGGCCTCAGTCCCTGCAGCGAATTGGCGACGCGCGGCGGCACCTGGCGCTACGACGCCAACAAGCTTGGCCAGAAATTCTCGCCCACTGAGCGTTTCACCACGGGACTGCGCAACGGCGAGGGCTTTGCCTTCGATTCCGCCGGGCGGCTCTTTGCCACCCAGCACGGTCGCGATCAGCTTTGGCAGAACTGGCCGAAGTTCTACACCGTCCATCAAGGCGCCAATCTGCCGGCCGAGGAGCTCGTGCAGGAGAGGCAGGGCGCTGATTACGGTTGGCCCGAATGCTATTTCGACGGGCTTTCGCAGAACAAGCTCATGCTTGCGCCCGAATATGGCGGTGACGGCAAGACCATTGGTGTCTGCGCGCAGAAACAAGCGCCCGTCGCCTTTTTCCCCGCGCATTGGGCGCCGAACGATCTCTTGATCGACAATTTCGAGAGTTTCCCGGCGGCCTATCGCGGCGGGGCATTCATCGCCTTCCATGGATCCTGGAACAGAGCACCGGAGCCGCAGGGCGGCTATAACGTGGTCTTCCAGCCGCTCGCCGATGGCAAGGCTTCAGGAGACTTCATCGTCTTCGCGGATGGTTTTGCCGGCGCCGTAAAAGATCCTGGCGCGGCGGCCTTCCGCCCGACAGGGCTCGCGGCGGGGCCCGATGGCGCGCTTTATATCGCCGATGATGTGCACGGGCGCGTCTGGCGCGTCGTCTACAAAGGCGCTCCCAATGCGGGTATCGCGCCTGCACCGGAATCAGTTGCCGCCTCGAGCACGGGCGAGCCCGCACCGCCCGAGGGCACAAATCCGAACGCCGGCCTGCCGGATATCGCCACGCTGCCGGTCCCGCCTGGCGCGACTAAGGATCAAGTCGCGCTGGGCGAGCGTATCTTCCACGGTGAGGTCGATGGCGGCACCTGCAGCGGCTGTCACGGATTAAATGCCAAGGGGACAACGTTCGGCCCGGATCTGACCGGGACGAAATGGATCTGGGGCGACGGCAGTTTGGCGTCGATCACGCAGACCATCAACGACGGCGTGCCCAAACCCAAATTCTCCACGGGCGCCATGCCGCCGAAAGGCGGCGCCGATCTCTCCGAGGCCGATGTCGCGGCGGTTGCCGCTTATGTGTGGGCAATCAGCCACACGAGCGGACACAGCTGATGACTCAGTCTGGGGCCGGCCCTGGCGCCGCAAGCGCCGCGGCGATCCGACGCCGGCATTCTTCCGCGATCGCCTTACGATCCGCCGCCGCGTCGAAAGCGAGCGGCACACAGAAGATGAGATCACAGACGACCGGCTCGCCACGCAGCAGGCCGATCACATGCGGCAGCAGCAAAGCGTCGCCGCACCAGGCCGCGTGCGGCGAGGAATAGCGAATCGCCACGGGATATATCCGCAGGTTCGCTTGGCCCGAATGTGCCGAAAAGAGTTCCTGCGCCACGCCGAAGTGCGACGAGTGGAAAGGGCCGAGGCTCGTCCCGTCATAGGTCGTCCCTTCCGGAAAGAGCGCGACGCACGCGCCTTTGAGCATGCGCTCGGCCATGGCCGCGTTGGTGTGGCGAATTGAGGTTCGCTTGCCGCGATCGACGAAGACCGTTCGCTGCAGGCGCGCGAACGAAGCGACGATCGGCCAAGTCGCGACCTCCCGCTTGGCAAGAAAGCAGATCGAGTAAAGGGTTCCAAGCGCCGGAATGTCCGTCCAGGAGATGTGATTGGCAACGATCAATTGCGGAATCTCGTCGGGCCTCTTTCCATGGACCACAACCCGCACATTCACCAGTGAGAGAAGCAGGCGGTTGAAGAGGCGCGGCAGAACATGCGAGGCGCGCGGATCGAGCTGCAAGATCAGCCATTGGATGGGCGCGGCGATGATCAGGGAGAAGACCAATAGCAACGCGATGCCGGCCGAGGCGATCGTCACGTGGAAAACGGAGCGTGATTTGAAGCTTGGACTGGGGTAAGACATCGAGAGTTGAGCTTATGGCATCGCTTGCAGCGATGCGCCGGATCCGGACGCGTCATCAAATATTCGTCCGCCCGACCTAGCTTCGTTCATTATCCCCAGCCGAAGCGATTCGTCAAAGCAATGTGGCCCATCAATCCACCTTTCGACTTCGGCGCGATCATCGAATTCCCGCAGGAGAAGCCCCGCAAGACCAACGCCGAATATGCCGAGCTCGCGGACGTTCTCGGGCGTTGCGGGGCGTTCGAAATCCGTCTTGCGACCACGAGGAAGGAAATCCGCAGGGCACAAAGGCTGCGCTATAGGGTCTTCTACGAAGAGGGCCACGCGATCGCGCCGCCCGGCGCCGCGCTGGTTCGGCGCGATCTCTGCCGCTTCGACAAGATCTGCGATCATCTCATCGTCATCGACAAAGCGGCGCGCAACTCCTTCGGCGGGACGAAACCGCGCGTAGTCGGCACCTATCGCCTGCTGCGCGGGGAGGTCGCCGCGCGCCACGGCGGCTTTTACAGTCAAACCGAGTTCGACATCGCGCCCCTGCTCGCCCGCCATAGGGAAAAGAGATTCCTCGAACTCGGGCGTTCCTGCGTGCACCCCAAATACCGCTCGAAACGCGTGATCGAGCTCTTGTGGCGGGGGCTCTGGATCTACGCCAAACATCACAAGATCGATGTCCTCGTCGGTTGCGCCAGCCTGCCAGGCACGAATCCTTTAGCGCTCGCCTTGCCCTTGAGCTTTCTACACCATCAGGCCTCGGCCGAGGCGGATTGGCAGGTCCTTCCGCGCGAAGGCCGCACAGTGCCGATGGCCATTCTCGACAAAGCCGCCATCGATGCGCGCAAGGGCATCGCCGCTCTGCCGCCACTCATCAAGGCCTATGTGCGGGTCGGTGCAAAATTCGGCGCCGGCGCCGTCATCGACTCTGAGTTTGGAACGATCGATGTCTTCACGATCATGCCGATTGCCGAGATCGAGGAGCGCTATATCGCCTATTTCGGCAGCCCGAACGACGCCAAGGAGAGTGTCGCCGCCTGAATCCGCTTCCGCTCGCGGTTTTACCCTTCGTTCGCGCGCGGGGGATCCCGGCGCGCTTTCCGGCGCATTTTAGTGAATGGACTCATCCGGGCTTTAAGATCCAATGCTTAACTCGCATTAGGTCTGTTGGGTCTGCAAGGGGTGCATCCATGCAAACGTTCCGGCAATCCGACGCCGATCGGCTCGGCGAGGCGGAAAGTGTTGGCGGCGTCGATATGTTCTGCCAGGACCTCGATCTCTTCTGCGAAGAGCATGTGCACCTCGGCAGCGACGCGGCCTTGCGGCGCAAAGTTCAGACGCAGCGGCGCCTCGAATGGATTCAAGCTCTCTGGGACGATCCGACACGTTTCGAGGCCGTCGTCACGAGCGGCCGTTACTCTCGGCTTTGCGCGCTCACCGAATCGATCAGCGATTGCGACGAGCGTGCCTGGCGGCGGCTGAAGAACGAAATTCTCGCCGTGCGGGCCAAAGAGTTTCTGTGCGGGGCCGAAGCGGCCTAACGGTAATTGGTTGCGGATCGACGCGGCCAAAAAAACGCGGTCCCCTCTACGACACCGCCAGCTTCACGAGCGATAATCGCCGTTGATGGCGACATAATCCTTCGTTAAATCGCAGGTGAAGACAGTCGCCGAGCTTTTGGCGAGGCCGAGATCGACGCGGATGTCGATTTCGGGGCGGCGCATGAGGGCGGCGACCTTCGTCTCGTCGTAAGAGGGATCGCGCTCGCCCTTGTGGGCGACCCTGACGTCGCCGAACCAGATCGCGAGCCGGTCGCGGTCGGCCGGTTCGCCCGCCTTGCCGACCGCCATCACGATCCGCCCCCAATTGGCGTCCTCGCCGGCAATCGCGGTCTTGACGAGGGGGGAATCGGCAATCGCGCGCGCGATCGTCTTGGCGGATCGCTTGCTGATGGCGCCATCGACCGTGACCTTCACGAATTTGCGGGCGCCTTCGCCGTCCTTCACCACCTGCTGCGCGAGATCCAAGAGCACGTCATCGAGCGCCGCTCTGAAGGCGTTGAGCCGGCGATCACCGGAGCTGGTGATCCTGGGCGCGCCGCGCTTTGCGGCAGCCCCCGTCGCGAACAGCAGAAGCGTGTCCGAGGTCGAGGTGTCGCTGTCGATCGTGATCGCGTTGAAGGAGCCTTCGACGCTTCGCTTGAGCATGTCTTGCAAAGGTTCGGCGGCGACCGGCGCGTCGGTGAAGACGAAGGCCAGCATCGTCGCCATGTCGGGCGCGATCATGCCGGCGCCCTTGGCGAGGCCGGCAATTTCAACCTCGACATCGCCCAGCCGGGCCTTGGCCGAGGCGACCTTCGGAAAAGTATCCGTCGTCATGATCGCCTTGGCGGCGGCAAAGAGACCTCCGGGCGAAGCCTCGGCCACCAGTTTCCCGAAGAGCCCGGCGAATTTGGATGCCTCGAGCGGCTCACCGATGACCCCCGTCGAGGCGAGGAAAATCTCCGCTGTGCCGACGCCGGTCGCCTCGGCGGCCATTGAGGCCACGCGCTTCGCGGCTTCTGCCCCCTTTTTGCCGGTAAAGGCATTCGCATTGCCGGAATTGACTATAAGCGCGCGCGCCTTGCCCCGCTTCATCCGCGCCCGGCACCAATCGACGGGGGCCGAGGGGCATTTCGACGTGGTGAAGACGCCTGCGACCTTAGTGCCTTTGTCGAAAAGCGCCAGCATGACGTCGGCGCGCCCTTGGTATTTGATGCCGGCCATCCCCGTCGCAAAGCGAACGCCGTCGATAGGCGGGATTTCCGGATAGAATTTCGGCGCGAAAGGCGAGAGCGCGGCCGGCATGGCGATTTTCTCGTGCGAACAATGGTTACGAATCCGCCGTGCGGCCCAAATGGACCGCCCGCGGTTGCTGAGCGCGCCGAACCTAGGCCGCGAGGCTCATAAAGCAAGGCCAAACCGCAAAGGGGTGGCGCCGATCAAGCCCGCGGCGAATGAGCCTTTCGCTCCGCGGCCCGATGTGGTCTCATTGCCTCCAATCGACCATGGCCAGGAGGCCGCGCGGGCGGACATCGCACTGGCTTCCAGTTCATGGATCGCAATAACGACCGCAGAGGAGGCGCATCATGACAAGATCCTCATGGAAGGCGGAGCCCGCGGGCCCACGCTCCGTCGCTCTGGTCGGGCCTTACGGCGGCGGCAAATCGGTTCTCTTCGATGCCCTGATGGCGGCGGCCGGCGTGCCCGCCAAAAGATCCCACACGACCGGAAACCGCACGATGAGTTCCGAGCTGCGGCTCGGGCATTGCAGCTTCATGGACGAGCCCTGGTCGATCGTCGATTGTCCCGGTTCGGTCGAATTCGCCTATGAGGCCTCGGCGGCGCTCGCCGCGGTCGATTTTGCGGTCGTCGTCTGCGAGTCCTCGCCGGATCGGCTCTCGAACTTGCCGGTCTTGCTCAAATCCATCGAAGAGCTTGGCCTGCCGCATCTGATTTTCATCAACAAGATCGATTCTCTCGCCGGAGCGGTGCGCGACACCGTCGATGCGCTTCGGCCCTATTCCAAGTTTCCCCTGGTCCTGCGCCAGATGCCGATCCGCGAGAAGGACGCGGTGACCGGCTACGTCGATGTCGTGAGCGAGCGCGCCTATCGCTATTGCGGGCAGGATTCGGAACTCATGAGTTTGCCGAGCGACATGCGCGAGCGCGAGCAGGAGGCGCTGGCAGGCCTGACCGAAGTGCTTGCCGACCACGACGACATATTGCTCGAAAAGGTGCTCGAAGACATCGTCCCGACATCGGACGAGATCTTCGCGACGCTGCACAAGGACCAGGCGAGCGGCACGATCGTCCAGGTTCTGATCGGCGCCGGGCAGCGCGGGCATGGAATCCTGCGGCTTTGGAAAGCGCTGCGCCACGACGTGCCGGCGGCGGCGGAAACGGCGCGCCGCCGCGGCATCGCCGCTTCCGATCAACCGCTCGTGCAGATCTTCAAGACGGTCCACGCCGGCCAAGCCGCCTATGCGGGCAAGCTCTCCTATGGACGAATCTGGCGCGGAAGCTTGCGCGACGGCGCTTCCCTCGACGGCGGCCGCATCGGCGGGCTTTATCATTTTGCCAGCGGCGAACCGGTCAGGGTGCAAGCGGCGCAAGCCGGAGAACTCGTCGCCATCGGGCGGCTCGAAGGCGTGGCGACGGGCGCGATCTTGGGATCTGGCGACAGCGCGAGCCTCCCCTTCCCGAAGCCGCCCGTGCCCGTCTATGCGCTCTCCATCGCCGCCAAGGACCGCAAGGACGACGTCAAACTCTCCGGCGCTTTGCACAAGCTCGTCGAGGAGGATCCGTCCCTGAGCGTCGAGCAAAGCCGCGAAACCGGCGAAACCTTGTTGCGCGGCCAAGGCGAGATCCATCTCAACGTGGCGCTCGAACGGCTCGCCAATGTCTATAATTGCCAGATCAACGTCGCCGCGCCGAAAGTCGCCTATAAGGAGACGATCAAGAAACGCGTGCAGCAACACTCACGACTGAAGCGCCAAACCGGCGGGCACGGACAATTCGCCGATGTCGTTTTGGAAATCGCGCCGCGCGCGCGTGGCGCCGGCTTCCAATTCATCGACAAGATCGTCGGCGGCGCGGTCCCCCGGCAATATATCCCGGCGGTGGGCGAAGCGGCCGAAGAGGCGATGCAGAAAGGCCCGTTCGGCCATCCCGTGGTCGATGTCGAAGTCACTCTCTCCGACGGAAGTTTTCATTCCGTCGACAGTTCCGACATGGCGTTCCGCACCGCCACGCGCAACGGCGTCGCCGAAGCCTTGGGGAAGGCCGAGCCTGTGCTGCTCGAGCCGATCGAACATGTGACGGTCACCGTGCCGAACCGCTTCACCGCCAATGCGCAGCGGTTGCTCAGCGGGCGCCGGGGCCAGATCCTCGGCTATGCGGAGCGCGAAGGCTGGCCCGGCTGGGACGATGTCGAGGCTTTGGTACCCGCCGCCGAACTCAACGATTTCATCTTGCAGCTTCGCGCCGACACCACGGGGCTCGGCTCCTACGCTCACCGGTTCGATCATCTGGCCGAAGCGCGCGGCGGCAAGCCGGGCGAGAAGGCGGCGCATTAAGATTGGTGGGTAAGCGGCCACGAACGGTGAGCACCATCTAGCTGCCCGAAGGGGCAGAAATCAAAGGGGTGGTACGCACCCGCCTTAACTGAGGGAGGACGAGCTAGGCTTCTCAGAAGCGAATGCCGCAATGTTTCGGATAAGAATTCTCGCTTCCTCGGGAATTTCGTCCATTCTCATGGAGTCAATTATTGCAGTTGGGGTTATGCTAACGCCGCAACTCTCTTGTAGGTGCCTATTGAGAGCACCCACAGCTTCCTTCCCGGGAATAATTTTCAATTTCGAATTGCAGCCATCCCATCTTCGCTCAAATTCATTCAGCGCTTCCTCTTTGATCGCTCCCTTGTCCTTTCCCGGAGACGTTGCCCGCTCGAAGTGTTCTCGAAATTCCAAATGCTGAGCTGCTAAGTAGGTCTTTTTCGCGGTAGCATAATTTTCGAAGAACGCCGCCGAGTTCGGAACGCATACTATATTTCTCCCCGTCCGTTCGGCTACATCCGCAATTCGACGCGTTATCGCCCGATCCAGAGCAGCGGGCACTAGCAACAAGTTCTCAATTTCTTTGCTTTCAAGGATGAATACGAAATCGCAGAAAGCCTTACATTCGGAGGCGATCTTTTCGCACTCTCTCCCGCTACGATAATCCCTATCGAGGAGTGCGGCTGCAATGATCTTTCCCCCTAGTGTTGTTTCTATCCCCCTCTTTAGACTACGAATCCGTTCTGGGCTGAAGCCCTCGACGGGAATTACTGCAAAGTCGCTTCTGTTTGCTACCGAATTAAACCCAAGCTTCCGAGCAAACTTGCCGAGGATTTGAAAATCCTTGCCCTCGACGAATAGCGCCCTGCGAGTCTTCGCTAGCTGAGTCAATATCGGATTTAGGTTAGACCCTAGTGCTCCGAAGACCTCTTGCAGCTGAGAAGGGTTGTTGATCCTCCTCGCATGCTTTCGCTTCTTATCGATTAAAACGATATCGTCCGCCTCGGCTTCCATTATCATTTCGGTAGAGTGAGTCGCGATGAGGATATCGGGCCCGAGGGTTCTCAAAATGCCGAGCAATTGCCTCTGAAGATCAGCATGTAAATAGATGTCCGGCTCGTCGATGAGAAATAACGCCAATTCGTTCGCCTGAATTACGTGCGTGAGCATTTGGCACCACACTTGGAAGCCGAAGCCTGCCCAGAAAATCTCCCTCGGAATTCGCTCTTCTGGGCAGAACATGTGCAACCTGGGCTTCGAATGCGAAAAATCTACTGTTGGACGCTCGATGTCCATGCCAGGCCATGTTTGCATTAATACGGACCGAAACTCCGCGAACTTTTCTGGGTAATGATACCAAATATTTCGAAAATTTCGTGCCGCTCCGTAGGTAAAAAGCGCTAGCCGAGCTGCTTCTTTTTCATATAACTTTTCGTTGTGTTCGACCGGCCCAAGAATTGGCACGAAGCCGATCGGGCAATTGAAGTTTGATTTAAATGCTGACGTGGTTAGGACGCTTCGGCCTTGCGCATCGAGAACCAAAAAGCAGCTGCGCTGCTCCGGAAAGAACAACGTCATTGTATTTTTGTTCGATAGCGCAAAGGCTACGTGCGCGGGTTCAGAATCGTCGTAGTTGAAAAAGATATTTTCTTCCGCCACTGAAATCGCGCTCAGGTCGATCTTATAACCATACGTCTCGCCGTGCTGACCGCGCACTATTTCGGGGTTGCGGCTAGCGGCCCGGCGAATTGCTGCAGCCAGAATTCGAAAAGCGGCAAGGATCGTGGATTTCCCGGCGTTGTTCGGTCCGACCAAAATATTGAGGTGGTGCAAGCGGAGCGTAAATTCTTCAAAGGCTTTGAAGCGGTGAAATTCCACACGCACGAATTGATGAGTTTGGCTCATGTCGTCACGGTTTTGCGAAGGGCCGGCATGATCATTATCACTGATACATCCGAGCCAATATCAGGTTTAATCCTTCATCGGCCAGTATGAGGCATAATTTGATGCGCGCACGGCGGCAAGCCGGGAAAGGCGCATCAGCGCGACCGCGCTGGGTACGCCGCCATTGCCAAACGTTCGGCGGCGGCGAGAAGATGCTTGTCACGGGTCCAAACAGAGGCGCCTGCCGTCAACCGGACGGACGCGAGAAGATGCGCATCGACATAGCCGATGCCTTGGCCGAACAGCGCAGTCTGTTGGATGAAATGGAGCACTTCCTGGTCCGTCGCGACCTTGGCGCGCGGCAGGTCTCCCAAAGTTTCAAGCACAAGTGTACGCTGCCGCAGGTTGCCGAGCGCGAGTTCGCCGATGACGAAAGGATGCGTCAGAACGCTTGCGGATTCGAGCAAGGCAGCGAGCGTCTTGTCGGTGGCGCGGAAATGATCGACCCAGACGGACGTGTCGACGAGGATCACATAGATCGCCGCCGCCGGGGCGCGCGAAGCTTCGGCTCGCTGCCGCCAAGCCGCGCCAAACGCCGCGCGCTCTCACGCTCGATCAAGGCTTTGAGCGCCTCGCGCACGAGCGCAGATTTTTCTTCCAGGGAGGTCAATGCCTGCGCCTTGGCAAGCAAATCGTCGTCAAGGGCAAGGGTCGTGCGCATGCGAAAGGCCTCCGGGCGCGGATTTATCATCGAATGATGATAAATTCAATGCCAATGGCCCGGCTCGCCCATGCACCCTTGCTGCTAATCGCACCCGGCGAGACGCCACGCCGCATAGCGCCGCTCACATCTCTGCGCGGCTCATCTAGCGCCTAGCAAAGCCCGCGGAGAAAATTAATAGCAGGCCCCGTAGGGATAATACCCGCATGCGGGCCTGCCGTAATAATAGGGAGCTGTTGCGGCTGCGCCGATTGCGGCGGCGCCTACGGCAGCAGCACCGGCAGCACCCCAGCCCCAGCCTCCGCGCCCCCAACCACCGCGCCCATAGCCTCCGCCGTAGACGCCGTGATGGAAGCCTCCGTGATATCCTCCCCCATGGAATCCTCGAGCAGAGGCGTCGGTCGAAACGGACGCGACGCCAAGGAGAGCGGCGGCTGCAATGGAAATGACGGTTCGATGCGACATTGGATTTCCTCTCTCATCAAGCTTCCTGCAACCCATCACCTAACGACGCGATCATTGATCAATCGCTCGCGCCTTCGGTCGAATTGTAGGAATGATGCGATGAGGGCCGGCGCGAGGCTCAAGGCTCGACCGCTGGTCAGGGGGATATACGTAGAGTTTGTCTTCGTCCGCGGGCGATGAGAGCTCGCCGACTCTCGGGCCGGCCATCGCGACGCGACAGAAAGAGATATTGCGACAACGCTCGACGAACGCGCTCTCGCGCTCTCAATAGCAGGCGTAGCCGGGAGGCGATGCGAGCCAAACGACGCTCCGCCACGGCCGCATGCACTCGACCCCACAAGGCGTTCCGTTCACGTCTCGGATGAAATCCGAATAGGACTCATAGGTCCCGTCCGGATCCTGATAGCCGCTCGTCTGGACCACCAAGCCCGAAGATACGACGCGGCAGCGCGCAGCCCGCCAATGCGCCGCCGATGGCGAGGCCGCCGCAGCCACCAGAAGGCCGGCTGTCGCGAGCAGAACGAGGAGTTTCGATTTCATCGGGAACTCTCCTTGGCGCGATCGGGATCCGGCGATTGCCGGGGTCTTCAAGCGGAAATCTCGGCCCTTTGGCGCGAGTGACCTCTCCGGCGAGGTCCTCTGTAAGTCGCCTCATTTCGTTTGTCCAGGTTCGCAAACGTTCGTTAAAATTCACGCCACCCGAGGCAGAATGCGCCCGAGTTCCATTTACATCCATCCGCCCTGCAGAACGCCGCTGCCTTGATTTCAGCGGCCCGCGAAGGACTTCGGCCGCGACTTTATGAAGGCCCCCTGCTGGTGCGTTGCTTCGCCGGGCGAAATCGCCCATCATCCCAATGTGCCGCGCGCGTCCGGCGCGGGCGTGGCTTAAGGCGCAACGGCCGGTAGCAAAAATGGAATTCAACCAAGTCAGATATTTTCTGACGCTCGCCGATACGCTGAATTTTACCCGCGCCGCAGAGGCTTGCAACGTCACGCAGCCGGCTTTGACGAGGGCGATTTAAAAGCTCGAAGAGGAGTTGGGCGGACCGCTTTTCTACCGCGAGCGCAATCTCACGCAGCTGACCGAATTGGGCCAGTTGACGCGCCCTTTGCTGGAACAGGCAAGGACGGCCGCCCAAAGCGCCCGCGAGCAGGCCCTCGCCTTCAAACGGCGCGAAGCCTCGCCCTTGCGGCTTGGTCTCGATAATTCGATCTCAGCTTCCATCCTGACGCCGGTTTTTCGCGAGCTTGCGGCACGGATCCGCGGCTTCGAGCTGGTGATACGGCAGTATTCGACTCCGGAAATCTGCCGATTGCTGCTCGAAGGGGCGCTCGATGCCGGAATGGTCGTCGGATTCGATCGTTCCTCCGATCGCCTCAACCGTTGGAAGCTCTATGACGAAGGCTTTGTCGTCCTCTGCCCGCCGACGCATCCTTTCGTCGGCCTCGAGGAAGTGCCCCCGGTCGAATTGAGCCGGCAGCGGCTTCTTCGGCGCGATATTTCGAATTGTGCGATTGCGGCGGCGCTCGAGCAACTCTGCGCCTCCGCCGATCTCAGCTTGCAGATCCAACATTCCGCCTCGCAAGAGGTCATCTTCACGAAATGATCAAAGCCTCGCTTGGCGTAGCCATCGCCGCCGAGCGCTATCCGGTGCCGGTCGGTCTGACCGCGCGCAAGCTTGCCATGGCGCCGCCAAGGATCGTCGCGCTCGCGGCCGCCGCCGGACGCCAGCATGGTCCCGGCGTCACCAGCTTTTTGAACCTGGCGCGGGCCCGCGATTGGGATTCCCAAGACGAATATCTCGACCCTGCATCGGCGGGCAGGGGGAATCTTTACGAAAACAGGACTTCGACCGCAGCCGCGGGCCGCGACGAAGCGGGACGGAGCGCAATTTGAGATGAGTCTCAGAGACGAGCTTGAAAAACAACAGACCCAATGGGACGAGAAGACCCAAGCGGTCTATGAGGATTTGGTACAGCGCCTTGGAGCCGCCGAGACCGCCGATCGCGCCTTGAAGGTGGGCGCCAAAGCTCCGGAATTTGCGCTGCCCGATGCCGAGGGAAGACTTGTTCATTCCGACGAACTGCTCAAGCGGGGATCGCTGGTCATCAATTTCTTTCGCGGCGACTGGTGTCCGTTTTGCCGGATTGCCTTGAAGGCTTTGAACGAAGCCTTGCCGGCAATCTCGGCGGCGGGCGCACAACTCATAGCGATTTCACCCGATACGGGTGGAAGACTGCTACGCGCAAAAAAGGGCCTGGGCCTTTCGATCGATCTTCTTTCCGACGTCGATAATGGGGTCGCGCTCACGTTTGGCGTGGCATTTCGAATAACCGCCGCCTATCAGCAAACGCTCGACTCCTTCGGCATCGATCTCACCGAACTGCACGGCAACGAGGGCTGGATCGTTCCAATACCTGCGACTTTCGTCGTCGACCGCACGGGAATCGTCCGCTACGCATTCGTTGAACCTGCATTTGTGCGCCGTGCCGAGCCCGAGGACATCATAGCGGCCTTGCAGCAGCTGCCGGACGGCGCCGACGCGCCTAAGAAAGACCCCGCGAAATAGTTGCGCCTGCTAGGCTTGCAGCAATCCTTGCCGCAGCGACTTGAGCGCGCGGTGCGTATTGACCCTGAGAGCGACGACCGATCGCCCGGTCAGCTTTGCCGCATCGGCCAACGACATGTCCTTCAGTTTGATGAGCTCGATCGCCTCGCGCTGCGTAGCCGGCAAATTCGCGATCGCCTTGCTGAGATGATCGGCGGTTGCCCATGCGCCTTCAAATCCTTCTACGGTGCGGTCGGCGAAGGATTGGCAGAAGGAGTTGGTCACCGCGCTGCAGATTTCGGCCGCTCTCGAGAGTCGGCTCCTGCGCAAGGCGTCGATCGCGCGATGGCGGGCGATCGCGGCAAGCCATTGGCGAAACGGCCGGGCAGAATCATAGGTGTGTTTGGCGCGATGAACCGTAA